>NZ_CP137891.1:0-2400000 GCF_033547075.1 Flavobacterium ardleyense
ACGATAATTGTTCACATATTTGTTCTCCCGAAAACATACAATTTTTACTCTTCGTAAAAGTATGAAATCCGCTAACAATATATAAAATTTAAACTGCTTTATGAACAAAACTGCTCAATCAGTATGGGAAAATTGTCTTGCATTTATCAAGGACAACATCCAGGATCAGGCCTATAAAACCTGGTTTGAACCGATTAAGTCAGTAGAACTAACGGATAATGCTTTGTACATTCAAGTGCCAAGTAAATTCTTTTACGAATGGCTTGAGGAGCATTATGTCAAGCTACTTAAAGTAGCTCTTACAAAAGAGCTTGGGAAAAATGCAAAGTTACTCTATAAAATTAAAATGGAGAATACTTATGGCACTAAACAACCCTTTACAGAACAACTTCCATCTGCGCAACGTGGACCAATGAAAACCCAAGAGGTTGACGCACCATTTAAGAATCTTAATCCAGAACTCCGCAACCCTTTTGTAATTCCAGGGATCAGGAACCTAAAAATAGAATCTCAACTTAATGCCAACTATAGTTTTGACAATTTCCTCGAAGGAGATTCAAATCGTCTGGCAAGATCTGCAGGAATGGCGGTTGCCAATAAACCTGGTGGAACTTCTTTTAACCCACTGCTTATTTTTGGTGGTGTTGGATTAGGTAAAACGCACCTTGCTCACGCAATCGGTGTGGAAATAAAAGATAAATATCCAGAAAAAACCGTGCTTTATATCTCTGCCGAAATATTTACGCAGCAGTATATAGAATCTGTACGTAAAAATAACCGAAATGATTTTATTCATTTCTACCAACTGATTGATGTTTTAATTATTGATGATGTTCAGTTTTTCTCAGGAAAATCGGCTACTCAAGATGTGTTTTTCCACATTTTTAATTACTTACACCAAAACGGAAAACAAGTAATCTTGTCTTCTGACAAGGCTCCGGTTGATATGCAAGACATAGAGCAACGCTTGCTTTCTCGTTTTAAATGGGGACTTTCGGCTGAATTGCAGCAACCTGATTACGAAACTAGAGTAGCGATTGTAAATAATATTCTGTATAGAGATGGAGTGCAAATGCCCGATGAAATCGTAGAGTATATTGCGAAAAATATCAAATCAAATGTTCGCGAACTTGAAGGCGCGATCATTTCATTGATTGCACAATCGTCTTTTAATAAGAAAGAAATCAATCTTGAGCTTGCGAAACACGTTGTCGAAAAGTTTGTAAAGAATGTAAAACGCGAAATTTCTATCGATTATATTCAGAAAGTTGTTTCAGAATATTTCCAAGTAGATTTAGATATTTTACAATCCAAAACAAGAAAGCGTCACATTGTTCAGGCAAGACAGCTAGCTATGTTTTTTGCAAAGAAATATACGAAAGCTTCTTTGGCAAACATCGGTTCGCAAATTGGAGATAGAGACCACGCGACAGTATTGCACGCTTGCAAAACTGTAGATAATCTTGTAGCTACTGATAAGCAATTTAAAAAATACGTTGACGATATACAGAAAAAACTGTCTGTCTAATAATCTCTAAAAGCTATTTTAAAATGTCACAGAAAATTCTGATGGTTTGTTTGGGTAATATATGCCGCTCACCGCTCGCAGAAGGCATTTTACAGTCAAAATTGCCCAAAGACAAATTTATAGTAGATTCCGCAGGAACTGGCGAATGGCATGTTGGCAAACAACCTGATTCGAGATCGATAGATATTGCAAGTAAAAAGGGACTAAACATTGCTGGTCAAAAAGGCCGACAATTTTCGCAACAGGATTTCGAAAATTTCGATTATATCTATGTTATGGATGGCAGTAATTATAAAGATGTTATGCGCCTAGCAAAGAATGAGCAACAGAAAAGTAAGGTCAAACTATTACTAAACGAACTTTTTCCTGGCGAAAATGTTGACGTTCCTGATCCTTATTTTGGCCTGCAAAATGGATTTGAGTCGGTTTATGATATGATCGATCAAGCTTGTGACGTTATTGCTGAAAAACTTCTCAAAAAATAAACTACAATATAAAGATGAGCACGACAACGAATTTGGGCAAATTATATTTAATTCCAACAACTTTGGGAGAAAGCGACCCCACAGATGTTTTGCCTCAAAAAGTGAAGCGCATCATCGAACTTTTAGATCATTATATTGTAGAGAACGAAAAAACTGCGCGGAAATCAATTAAAATCGTTGATCCAGAAAAGCAGCAATCCACCTTAAAACTCCGATTACTGAACAAGCATACCGAAGCCAGCGAGCACGCCGAAATGCTTGCTCCATGTTTGCAAGGAATTTCTGTAGGACTTCTGTCTGAAGCCGGCTGTCCAGGTGTGGCAGATCCTGGTGCTGCAATTGTAGAAATCGCACATCAGAAAGGGATTCAAGTCGTGCCTCTTGTCGGTCCTTCTTCGATTTTACTCGCTATTATGGGCTCGGGAATGAATGGACAAAGTTTTGCATTTAACGGTTATTTGCCGATTGATAAAGCCGAAAAAAAGACTGCGATCAAAAATCTTGAGAAGCTTTCTTTTGATAAAGATCAGTCGCAACTTTTTATAGAAACTCCTTACCGAAACAATAAAATCTTCGAAGATTTGCTGGCAATGCTTCAGCCAAGCACCCATCTCTGCGTTGCTTGCGACATTACTTTACCTACAGAATACATCAAAACCTACAAAGTTTCTGAGTGGAAAAAGGTCAAAGTCGACTTGCACAATCGTCCTGCGATTTTCATTATTCACAAGAAATAATTGAATTAATTTCAACCACTTTTTACGATTTTAAAATTAGGGTACTCTAGATTCATAAAAGTTGATTTCTGCTAACACATCATTTTTATTGAGTGCAATATTTACTTTTTGGAGCTTTTTCCAGCTGTTCACTTCAATCTTTTTTGCCAGACTCCGTTTTTGCAAGCCACAAAATGAGCTTCCTTCGGTCGCTATTTTGCAGCAGCAAAAAACTGTCGTCTGCCTAAAAAAGGATTTCCATTACCATCTGGGCTATTGGGATTTGAATTATTAAGAACTTGTCATTGATTTTCATAAATCCTTCAAAGATAAATCACTTCCGATATATCGCACTAAATTCGCTACTGCGACCGTTTTCAGTTGTTCCCGTAATCAAAACAAATTGCTTCTAAGAATTTCAAGATGGTTAGAAACCGATAGGACAATACTGCTTATTACTCCTAAACTTCTTCAAAGTCATCACGATATGCTCGCTAGTGCGAGGGTCCTCGCTCGTTCCCACTATCTACATATTACATTACATTGAAAAAACATTTCAGAAAGAAAACAGATTGCAGCACTTTTTAAATAGAATAATAGGAGAGTATTTTTAAATATTGATCATCCAATATTTTCAGGCTTTAGCCCAAAAATATATTACTAATTTTCTTCAGAAAATTTCTATAATTCACAAACGACATCCACCTACATCAATTGACTTGGATTTTAGCCCATTTTCCAATATTTTTCTCTGCCCATTAACCTCATCACAAATTGCCTTACCACTACCAAAACAAAATCAGCAGCCTCATCTAATAAAAAAAGCTGCAATTTCTCAATTGCAGCTTCTCTCTTTTGTACCTTACTTGGCAAATTACTTCCTTCTTAGCTTCTCATAGAAACTTTTGCATTTTTATCGGCCGCAACACTTGATGTTTCATAACCTGCAAATTTCTTCATATAACTTTCAATTGACGTCCCGTAGCTATCTTTCTTAGCAGTTCGGCCATTAGAGCGGAAATATTTTTTAACTGATCCTACTCCTCCTAAATGAGCCGCGGCAAGTATACCTGATTCAGTAATAAGAATTCCTCCTACTACTTTGCCATCATACTTCTTGATAACATCTCTAAGCTCGTATTTATTTTTGGCAAGAAGTGCAATGAAAGCTCGCTCCTGCATTTTCGGATTGTTCATAAAAGCGTGGTGATCGTAAACCCCAATTGATTGAAGCGTAGATTTTCCAAACTGGTATTTACCCATATACCCAAGTGTATTTACTTTCTTGTATTTACCTTGAGATTCCTTAAAAGCTAGAGCCTCTTTGTAAGCAATAAAGAATTTTCCGGTGAACGGAATATTGTTACTTACATAATCATCTTGATTGATTGAAGGGAAATGAAATAACATTTTGTTATTGTCCTCTGTGTGAAACCAACCTTCTTTTTCGGTCTGAAGCGGTTTGAAACTAAGTGTTATAAAAGTTACAATTCCAGCTAATGACGTGTAATAAATCCATTTCTTAATCATAAAAATAATTTCTCTTATCGCTGTCCCAACAAGAAATTTCTAGTCTGCAAAGATAAGTAAAAAATATAATTACTGATAATCAATACGTTAAACTTTACTAAAAGTAGAAAATATAGCCTTTAACTCTTCCATTATCAGAGAGTTCGAAAGTAGGCGCGGGAATTTTTATGGTATTAAAAACACTGAAAACTGTTTTCAAAAAGTGGCTTTTTGTTTCGATTTTCGTCAGGTCGAGGTCTAAACTGAGGTAAAACTGTCGTTGTCTGTAGAAGTTATTTGCATCTAGTATAACTTCAGGTTGTAGTGCCGAGGTCATTCCATTTGCACCGTAACCAAAAGCTAAATTGATAAATTTTGGAATTGACTCAGATTTGATAAACGAATAAATATTTACCGACAACCAATAGGTCTGTCCATTATAATCTTTCAAGAATTGCTCCTGCAGATTATTACCCAAAAGATTCGGTCTAACGTCAGCATATTTAGTTTTATGAAAAGAATATTTGGGAATAATTCGCTGCTCATGCCAAAGCAATTCCTGCGCAACATATAGTCCAGCACCACTTCCATTTGCAATTATATCTCCCGTGGAAGCACCCCATTCTGCCGAAAAACCATCAAAAACCTCAACTGCACTTAAAACTACAAAACCGGAAACCGCGCCAATTACCGCGCTTCTATCAGATTCCATTCCGCTCCAGCGCAATATTTCTGTGCCTACCCTCGTCAAGTGATATCCTGAATACAAATGTCCCACCTTGTCCATTTGAAGCCAATGTGAATTGTCATTTATGAAATGAAAAGAAGATTTATCATAATCCGAGTACCAAGTAGCTCCTAATCCAATAAAAGAAGCCGTTACCACCGCAGACGATGCGATTGTAACAGCTTTTAATCTTGGAGTACTTAAAGTGTCTGAAGGTGTTAAGAATTTTTCGATACTGCTTTGCGCAAAACAGCTACTATAAAATAGTATAAGGAGAATATTGCAAACAAATTTACTCAACAGATTATCGTTTTATTCCTTGCGCGTTAATCCACTTTACATATTTTTGACGATTAACCTCGTGCTGTGCGCCTGTTACCGCAAACTCGTGGTATCCGAAATTTGTTACACTAGCGCAAAAATAAATATAGTTATGAGTTTCTGGGTTTAAAACGGCATCAATTGCCGAGATATCAGGCATTGCAATCGGTCCTGGAGGAAGTGTTGCATACATATAAGTATTATATGGAGAGACCGTTTCCAAATCTTTATATAAAACACGCTTTATAATAGTGTCAAAATTATTTGTCGATTTCTTAACCGCAAAAATCACGGTCGGATCTGCTTCTAATTTCATGCCTTTTCTAAGACGATTCAAATAGACTCCCGCTACTCTTGGACGTTCATCTTGTTTCACTGTCTCTTTGTGCACAATCGCTGCAAGTGTCGAAACCTCAATTGGAGTTAGATTCTGAGCTTTGGCTTTGGCAATTCGTTCTTCTGTCCAAAATTTACGATATTCCTTAGCCATCTTTTCACGAAATTTATTTGCGCTTGTATTCCAATAAAATTCATAAGAATTTGGAATAAATAGTGCCAAAACATTTTCTTCGGTAAAACCATTATCAGCTAGAAACTTCTTATTGGTAAAAGATGCCATTAACTTGCTACTATCGGCTTCTATCTGCGACCCTATTCGACCCGCCAAATCCTCTAAACGTTCTTGATTATTAAATGCCAGTTTTACTGGAATATTCTGACGCATCGCATTGATTATCTCATTGCTATTCATCCCCTTCTTAAGCAAGAATCTACCAGCCTTTACATTTTCGGCATAGGATTTCTTTTCAGCAACTTTCTCCAAGCGGCTCATACTCTCTATAAAAGGACTCAAAGCTTCCTTTGCATCGTTAAAGTTTGAATTTGTGGGAATGTATACAAACACTTCCTTTTCAGCAAATTTGGTGTTTTTTGCGAAAATTTCTCGATACATCACGTAACCATAAACAATTAAAATTGTTACAATGACGATGGAGATAATTCCAAATAATTTTTTTGTATTCACAGTTATTTTATATTAGTGATTGATAAGTTGCATCATGATTTCGTCTCTATACTGACCTCGAACTATATTCCAGTCCTTTTTAATTCCGATTTTCTCGAAACCAAAAGTAGCAAAAAGACGTAAGCTTGCTTCATTTTTTGTATCTATGTTTGCATAAATTTGATGAAGGTTTAATTTCTGAAATGAATATTTAATCAAAAGCTCCAAAGCTTCTTTCCCGATACCTTTATTTCGATCTTCGGTATTCTTAATCAGAATTCCGATTCCAGCACGGTGATTGCGAGGATCAAATTCAAACAAATCTATCAACCCAACTGATTTTGTACTATTGAGTTCGCAGATGACAAGTCGCAATTGCTTCGCTTCATAAATATCTTGATGCGCATTTGCCAAATATTGCTTAATTAGATATTTGCTATAAGGAGTCTGCGTATTGCTAACCTCCCAGATGCGCTCGTCATTTTCGACTCCATGAATAAAATCTATATCTTCCGGCTCTAAAGCTCTTAAATATATCGCTTTTCCTGTAAGAGTAATCATTAGATATTATTAATTTTTATGCTTCCGCTAAATACAAACTCCGCGGGACCTCCTAAGTAGATGTTTTGATACTTGTCTCCGTCTCGGTCGAAGCGGACCGTTAGAGTTCCACCTTCAACTTCGATTGTGAGTTGGGTATTTTTAGTTTTTCCACTATTATGCATTGCAATTGCTACTGCAGTAGCGCCAGTGCCACATGCAAGAGTTTCATCTTCTACTCCACGCTCGTAAGTTCTAATTGAAAAAGAATCAGCCGAATTTTGTTGAACAAAATTAATATTACTTCCTTCGGCGCCGTACAAATCACTGTATCTAATTTTACTTCCTAAAGTTTTAACATCAACATCCTTAATAGTATTCACTAATTGAATATGATGCGGTGAGCCTGTATTCAAGAAAGAATAATCCTCAGTAACTTCAATTTCATCAACATCGGTCATCTGAAGTACAACAGATTCATCGGCAGAAATTGATGCTTTATGTGGTCCATCGGTAGCAATAAATGACGCTTCGGTTGTAATAATCTTTAATCTTTTGGCGAAAGCCACAATACACCTACCACCGTTGCCACACATTGAACTCTCTCGACCATCAGCGTTATAGTAGACCATCCTAAAATCGTATCCTTCGGCATCTTCCAAAAGTATTAACCCATCGGCACCTATTCCAAAACGACGGTCGCAGAGTTGCTCGATAATTTCGGAAGTGAGATTGCTGTATTCGCTACCGCGATTATCTAATAGTACGAAGTCGTTTCCCGCTCCCTGATACTTAAAAAAGTCAATAGTCATCTGTAAATAATTTGTTTGTCAAAAGTACAACTATTAATGAATAGTTAATCCTTGTTAACTGCTCGTTAAACTAATTTTAAAGGTAGCGATATTGCATTAAATTTGATAGTTGTCATAAAAAACACAATAATCTCTAAATATGAAAAACTTTTCTAGTCTTTTTATCGTGTCTCTACTAAGTGGCGCGACTACACTTGGAGCTTACAAACTGTTTGTAGATCCGGATACTACCATATTAAACGATACTAAAACCTTAATTACTACCGCATCTGACTCTTCCTACAGCCGTCCTGTGGGACTTTCGTCCTCCGTACTAGATTTCACCGAAGCTGCCGAAAAGACAGTACATTCTGTAGTACACGTAAAAAATGTCACGTATCGAACTGTAAATGATCCCGTGCTCCAATATTTTTACGGATATAAAAGTGAGCAACGTCAAACTCAGGTTGGTACCGGTTCGGGAGTGATTATCTCTGAAGATGGTTATATCGTAACTAATAATCACGTAATTAAAGATGCTTCTGACATTGAAATCACTCTCAACAATAACAAAGTTTATAAAGCAAAATTAATCGGTACCGACTCAAAAATGGACGTCGCGCTATTAAAAATCGATGCAGACGAAAAACTTTCGTACTCGGTTTTTGCCGATTCAGATCAAATTAAAGTTGGCGAATGGGTTTTGGCAGTGGGTAACCCGTACAACCTAAACTCAACGGTAACCGCAGGAATTATTTCAGCGAAAGCTAGAAACCTTGACAATAATAGTATTCAATCCTTTATTCAGACCGATGCTGCCGTAAATCCAGGTAATAGTGGTGGCGCACTTGTCAATACTAATGGAGAATTAATCGGAATTAACACTATGATTAGTTCGCAGACAGGATCGTATGTAGGATATTCTTTTGCAGTTCCATCAAATATTTGTCGAAAAATCATCGAAGATATTATGGAGTATGGAAATGTGCAGCGAGCAATTCTAGGTGTCGAAGGTGGAGAATTAAATCTTAAAGCCTCCCAAGAATTAGGAATTGCACAAAGCTCAGGATTTTATATAAATAAAGTAAATAAAAATACTGGTGCCGAAAAAGCAGGACTGCAAAAAGGAGACGTCATCACCAATATTGATAACCAAAAAATTGATTCTTACGCAGATATGGCAAGAGTTATCAATACCAAACGTCCTAATGATCCTGTAAAAGTTGGATATATTAGAGGTAATAAGCAATATGCAGTTTCTGTCATTCTCTCTAAAACCGAAGCTATGACGGCGGCTTTTAAAGGAATTTCACTGGAAAATCTCGATGCTACTGATAAGAAACGTTTTAACACTCCTTTTGGAGTTAAAATTAGCGATATCAACAATCCAAATCTCGCTCCTTATTATGACGAACTAAAAGGGAATGTCATTTTAAAAGTTGACAATCAGAAAGCAACAGATGTAGAAACAGTTTCAAGCATTTTGCAAAACAAAGCTGAAAACCAAAGTATTCGCCTGGAAATGATCAACAAATCAGGACAAATCTTGCGAATTATTATCTAATTGATAATCTAAAAATCAAAAAAATCAACCGACTTACCAAGTCGGTTTTTTTTTACCATAAACTTTGATAGAAAGTTTTAGGAAGACGTTTGAAATCAATACTTTTGCAAAACAAAAATATAACAACACTAACTAATTATTTTTTTGCAAATGAGCAGCACACATTTATACGACAAAGAACTTTCATTGCAAGCCAACAGAAGGCGTGCGGGAGTTGAACTTATCAAGATTATCAGCGATTTATGGTATGACAAAGCGATCGAAATGGTCCTTTTCCGCAACCAATTAATCGACTGCAACGTTAGCGAAATCATCAACTTGCACGAATATGCAGGCGAATTTGCATCTAAACCAATCTCTGTATTTGATTCTGTAGAAATTGCAAAAGCAATATTATCTCTTGATTTACCACCTTCTAAATTGGATATCGGTAAATTAACTTACGAATTTCACCTTGAAAACGAAGAGCATACCAATGCAAAAGCGTTCGTAATCAACAAACTTAAACTTGCAAAAAACACTCAAGAAATTCAACCAAAAGACGTCGTTCTTTACGGTTTTGGACGTATTGGTCGTTTACTAGCTCGTGAATTGATGTCAAAAACTGGTCGTGGAAGCCAGCTAAGACTTCGCGCAATTGTTACACGTGATAAAAATGATGCAGTAAGTCTTGAAAAAAGAGCGTCACTTTTACGTTACGATTCAATCCACGGAGATTTTAACGGATCTGTGGTTGCAGATTTAGAAAACCAAGCACTTATCATCAACGGAACAACTGTGCATATGATTAGCGCGGGAAGTCCAGAAGAAATAGATTACACAAAATACCAAATCGACAACGCTTTGGTAATTGACAATACAGGAGCTTTCACAACTGAGGAAGCGTTAAATCGCCACCTAAGTTCAATTGGAGCAGACAAAGTTTTGCTTACTGCGCCAGGAAAAGGAGTTCCAAACATCGTTCACGGAGTAAATCATAATGAGTATAATCCAGATGATGTGCATATTTTCTCTGCGGCATCTTGCACTACAAATGCAATTACCCCAATCTTGAAGGTTGTTGAAGACAAATTAGGAGTTGTAAAAGGCCACCTAGAAACGATTCACGCATACACGAATGACCAAAATCTTGTAGACAATATGCACAAGAAATACCGTCGTGGTCGTGCTGCTGCTTTGAATATGGTTATCACAGAAACTGGTGCTGGTACTGCTGTAGCAAAGGCTTTGCCGTCTCTTGCAGGCAAATTGACCTCAAATGCAATTCGCGTTCCTGTGCCTAACGGATCTCTTGTGGTGCTAAATCTTGAGGTTAATAAAGCGACTTCTATCGAAGAAGTGAACGAGATTATGAAAACGAGCGCTCTTGAGGGAGATCTTGTTGAGCAAATTAAATATTCACTGAATAATGAACTTGTGTCTTCGGATATTGTTGGAACTTCGGCGCCAGCAATTTTTGATAGTCACGCGACAATCGTATCTGCAGATGGGAAAAATATCGTGCTTTATGTATGGTATGACAACGAATATGGCTACAGTCACCAAGTAATTCGTCTTGCAAAATATATTTCTAAAGTAAGAAGATTCACATACTACTAGTAGTTTTTGAACTCTAATTTAATACAAATCCGCTTCATATTTTATGAGGCGGATTTTTTTTTAAAGCTATTTCCTGCTTTCTGCTGCAATCTGCAACAGCAAAATGACTTGCTCACAATGTGCCGCAAGGAGCTTCCGTTGGTCGCTCTTGCAGCCCAGTGAGCAATGTCGTTTGCAAGTTGCAGGATTTTCACGGCAATCAGGGCTAGGGCATCGTCATTCACAACAATACTATTCTTAAAATATAAAAATACCGCGTTAAAACCACAAAAATTAAACAGCTTTCACACAGAGGTAGTATCTTAGCAAACTTAAAATAATTACCCCCGAGACCTACCAAATTCTCTTTTCAATTTGCCAACTATGATCAAACGCATAACATCAAATCTGTTATTTAAAGTATTTCTTGCCATTGTCTTCGGAATCCTCTTCGGACTTTATTTGCCAGAATCCATCAACCGAATCTTTGCGACTTTCAATGCGTTTTTCGGACAGTTTCTAAATTTCGCAATTCCATTAATTATTCTAGGATTGATTATGCCTGCCATTGCCGATCTAGGCAAAGGTGCTGGAAAATTGCTGCTAATTACTGCAGCCATTGCTTACGGCTCAACTCTTTTTTCTGGCTTTTTGACCTATTTTGCAACTTCGGGAATCTTTCCTAAGCTGCTTGCTTCAAATCTTAATGATGTCGCGCAAATTGGTGATTCGACCGCGACATTATCGCCCTATTTTAGTATCATAATTCCGCCCGCACTCGATGTTATGACTTCATTAGTCTTAGCATTTGTGATCGGTTTAGGACTTTCGTATCAGGAAAATTCGACTTTAAAACTTGTTGTCAATGACTTTCAGAAAATTATTATGCAAGTAATCGAAAATATAATCGTTCCGCTACTTCCTTTATTTATTATGGGAATTTTTATTAGTATGGCTTACAGTGGAGAAGTCTTTTCTATTTTGGAAGTTTTTATTAGCATTATCGGAGTAATTTTTGCCCTTCATATTATACTATTGCTGCTTCAATATACTATTGCTGGAATTTTAACCAAACAAAATCCACTTCGACTTCTAGCCAATATGATGCCTGCTTATTTCACTGCTTTGGGCACTCAGTCTTCGGCGGCAACGATTCCGGTAACTTTGGAACAGTCGCTAAAAAATGGCGTATCAGAAAAGATCGCTGGATTCGTAATTCCGCTTTGCGCTACAATTCACTTATCTGGAAGTATAATGAAAATTACCGCCTGTGCCATGGCTTTAATGATTCTGGAAGGAATGCCTTTTGACATCACACTATTTGCGGGATTCATCTTTATGTTAGGAATAGCAATGATTGCCGCTCCGGGAGTTCCGGGAGGCGCAATCATGGCAGCCGTAGGGATTTTGCAGTCGATGCTAGGTTTTAGCGAAGAAATGATTGGATTAATGATTGCCTTATACATTGCAATGGACAGTTTTGGAACTGCGTGTAATGTTACTGGAGACGGCGCAATCGCTTTGGTAGTTGACAGAATTACCAAAGACAAAATGGTTGTATAAATACATCCAGAAAAGCTGAGATGTTTTTATTGCAAAACGTTATGTAGAGTGGCGAATGTATACATTTGCTAAATCTATTATCGCAAAGTTTCCATTTATAACTCCAAGCGGCATTAAAACAAGAAAACCTCGGCAATGCCGAGGTTTTCTATTTATATACTGGTTTCAATTAAAAGAATCCCATTGGTTTTTTGTCGTAAGAGATCAACATGTTTTTTACAACACGGTAATGATCTAATGCCATTTTATGGTTTTCACGACCAAATCCTGATTCTTTAACACCACCAAACGGAGCGTGTGCAGGATATGTATGATATTGATTTACCCAAACTCTACCAGCTTGGATAGCACGTGGAACTTGGAATAATTCGTGAGCGTCACGTGACCAAACACCAGCTCCTAATCCGTAAGGAGTATCGTTAGCGATAGCGATAGCTTCTTCAGTAGAACTAAATGTAGTTAAGGCTACTACTGGTCCAAAAATTTCTTCTTGGAAAACACGCATGTTGTTTGTTCCTTTTAAAACTGTTGGTTGGATGTAATATCCTTCAGAAATATCTCCTTCGTAGTTACCAGCGTCTCCACCAGCTAATACTAGAGCACCTTCTTCTTTACCAATTTTGATATAGTTAAGAATTTTTTCGTACTGTGGTTTAGAAACTTGTGAACCAATCATTGTTTCAGGATCTAATGGATTACCTGTTTTGATTGCTCCTAAACGTTCTTGCATTCTTGCGATAAAATCATCAGCAATATCTTCGTGAACTAATATACGAGATGGAGCTGTACAAATTTCTCCTTGATTAAGTGCAAACATTAACGCTCCTTCAATAGCTTTGCTATAGAAATCATCGTCTTGATCTGCTACAGATGGGAAGAAAATGTTTGGAGATTTTCCACCTAATTCCATTGTTACTGGAATAATGTTTTCAGCTGCATTGTGTAATACTTTACGTCCTGTTTCTGTTGAACCAGTGAATGAAAGTTTAGCAATACGCTTAGATGTTGCTAAAGCTGCACCTGCTTCTGCACCAAAACCAGTTACGATATTTAATACACCTGGAGGTAGAATATCACCTATAAGTTCCATTAACGCGATAACACTTGTTGGTGTTTGTTCTGCTGGTTTTACAACTGCAGTACAACCTGCTGCTAAAGCTGGAGCAATTTTCCAAGCTAGCATTAACATTGGGAAGTTCCAAGGAATGATTTCTCCAACTACTCCAATTGGTTCGTGCAATACGATACTTACTGTGTTTTTGTCATGCTCAGAGATACTTCCTTCGTCTGCACGGATAACTCCAGCAAAATAACGGAAGTGATCAATACAGTAAGGGATATCAGCTGCACGAGATTCACGGATTGGTTTACCGTTATCAATAGTTTCTAGTGTTGCTAAGTATTCGAAGTTGTCTTCCATTACTTGAGCTATTTTTAATAAAGCATTACTTCTCTCAGTTGCAGATGAAGTACTCCAAGATGGGAATGCTTCGTGTGCTGCGTCTAAAGCAAGATCAATATCTTCTTGTGTAGAACGAGCTGCTTGAGTAAATACTTTTCCATCAACTGGAGATACGTTATCGAAATACTGACCTTTTACAGGAGCTACGAATTTACCGCCAATAAAATTCCCGTATCTTTCTTTGAATACAGGTTTAGTTACATTTGCCATAATTATTTAGTTTATTTTTTAAATTATTTAGATGTAATCTCAAAGAATTGCTTCCTCTTAACTACACTGCAAATTTACGGCAGCGGTTCTCTTATCCTGTTATTGATTCAGTTCAATAACTTATGAAAAAAGTTCAATGTTCAGATTTAGAATTTTATATCATAAAACAGAGTATCTAAAACCTTGTAAAACAAGCGCTTAACGCATTTATTTAAATGCGCTGAGATCCGATGGACTAAAACCAAATTTGTTTTTAAATGCAATACTGAAGTTAGATAAGTTATTATAACCCATATCAAGATAGATATCAGATGCTTTTAACTCACCATATTGTAAAATTTCCTTTGCCTTTTGTAGTCTCTTATCCTGAAGCCACTTACCTGGAGCTTCATTATATTCTGCAGTGAAATTTCGTTTAAACGTTGACAAACTCATATTGCATAAGAAAGCTATTTCCTCTAGTTTCAAATTAGAATACGTATTGCTTTCAACAACATTTTTAAAAGGTGAAACTTCTTTTGAAATTAAAGATTGTAAATAATATTCAAAGTCATTTCCATACTTATTAAGGAGGTATAGCATAATTTCCTCAAATTTTAAAAACAGTAAAGCATCACTATAACTATGATTTGTGTAGGTATTTGTGGATAGCGAATCAATAAAGGAGGCGAGATAAAGATCGTTTTCAATTACGAAATATGGAATTTCTTCTTTCAATGGTTTGACATTATTGGTATATTTTGCCAGAAATTCTGTCAATTTCTTCTCAGAAAAAAAGAATAATTTGCAATAATATATGGCTTCGGTGTCCAATAATTCTGTCCACAACCAATTACCCTTCTTTAATAATAGTGATTGCTGACTATTGACTGCCATCGAAGTATTTGCAAAGTGAACCTGTTTTTTTCCTACTTGCAGAAAACTAAACATATTCATACTCAAATTGACCTTGCTTTTCACCACATCGCTTGTCATCTTAAAGTCATACACAAAAATTTCTTTTGGGCCTTTTACGTCTTTAAAATAAATTTCGGGAATATTTTCTATAGCCATTATTACACTAATCAGGGATTATAATATTTTCTAAATGTACAATTTTTTTAAGGTGGAGCTCGACATGTATTGGGAAATTTAGTTCATAACTGATGGCTCAGATTAGGTAATTTGTGATTAGATAAAGTAAAAAAGTAGAATAAAATGATTAATTGTCAACACTTCTCCAAATAGAATATTCGATGTTTATCATACGAAAAACCCCAATCATAGGATTAGGGTTTATGTGTATAAAAATAGTAAAGCCGAAGAAAACAGTTATTTCACTTGAAGTTTAATCCAAGTAGTCATGTCTTGAAGAACTTCAGGAGAGATAGTTTGTTCTATCTTGAAATATTCGTCAGGGAAACCAGTTTTTGATTCTTGAAATAAGTGGTTAAGATTTGGATATTCTTTAATAGCTACCTTCTTATTTCCGGCAGATGCCAAGGCCTTCTGGATTGCTGGAAGATTCAAATCTGCTTGGACTTGAATATCCTTTCCTCCATTAAGAGCCAAGACCGGAATTTTTACTTTGCTTAAAACTTCTGCCGGGTCATGCTTGATAAAATAACACATCCACGGCGTTGAGATTTCCTGAAGTTGCATTTCGATATATTCTCTTGTGCTCATATCCTGTGCCTCACCACCTTGAAGTGCCACTAATTTTTCTATGTAATCGCTCAAATCCCTGTCAAGATGATTGGACTCAGAAGTTGAAATGATATCAAAAAGCGCTGCTGTTGTAGAGGTTCTTTTTTTAATTTCATCATCATTTAAACCTGAGGCTTTAAAAATTGTACGTTGTTGCGAAAGCAAGATTTCAGAACCTTTAACTCCCGTTCCGGCAAGAAGCACCATAAAAGCTACATCTTTATTACGAATTGACACCATTGGTGCAATCATTCCACCTTCGCTATGTCCAATAAGCCCAATTTGAGATCGGTGAATGTCTTTTCTAGTCTTTAGATATTCGACAGCTGCTTCTACATCATTAGAAAAATCGGCAGAGTTTGCTTCATCAAAATTTCCAGTGGATTGGCCTATTCCACGATCGTCGTAGCGTAATACTGCAATTCCGTTGCGGGTGAGGTAATCGGCAATAACCCAGAATGGTTTGTGACCCATTATTTCCTCATCACGGTTTTGAGGGCCACTTCCTGTAATTAAAACTACGACTGGAAACTTGCCTTTCCCTTCTGGAAGGGTGAGCGTTCCTGCAAGCGTTACTTTATCTTTGGAATTTGTAAATTTCACATCTTCGCTACTGTATGGAAATGGTGCTTTGGGTTCTTGTGGCCTGTGAAGTTCAGCTTTTTTAACTTTAGTGCGATCTAAATTCAGCGAAAATTCTTGTCCTCCCTGACTGAATGTTCCAAAGATTTCTTTTCCCTCTAACGTACCTGTATATTTTAAGGACATTGCGTTAATTTCGAAAATTATCACATTATCGATAAAAGAAGTTTTGGTAACTGGAATTCCGTTTACACCTTGATCGGGACTATCCATAGTAGAAGAATAACCACCTTGAGCATCTTTTACAACATTAAAAACAACCTGAAGTTCATTGCCCGGCAACTTTAAAAAGCCATTCCATTGTCCTACGATTTCTTGAGCACTGCCTTCGACAGCGAAAATCAATATAAGTATTGTGAGTAAAATATTCTTCATAATGGAATAAGTGTTAATTTGTGATTATAGCTATATTCTGAAATCTATGTTAAGGTACGGAATATAAAAAAGTTGCAGTTGATATTTATCATACAATTGAAATTTTCTCTAATAATTTTTTATAATTCAAATTTAATTCCATAAAATCTCCTTTAAAACTAAGCTAAAAACTTCCCAGGAGTGCATTTAAATTTAAGCAACAGATAAAGGCGGGGCGAAGTAAAGCCTCTTTTAGAACGAAAATATCGGGAATTCGAAAACTGCTAAAGATAAATGTCAAAAAAAAGAGCTATATAAAAAAAGGAGCTTCTTTGCAGAAACTCCTTAATTGTAATTTAAAATATAATTTTATTATGATTCTGCAGCGATCAAATTCAGTGCCGAACCTGCAACATACCACCCAATTTGACCAGCATTGTAAGTATGATTCGCCATAATTGTATCTTTTGAACCGTCTTTGTGAACTAGCTCAATTGTGATTTGTTTTCCTTCTGCAAATTGTGCCAGATCTATAAAATTGAAAGTATCATCCTCTTGAATTAAGTTGTAATCTTCCTCATTGGCAAAAGTAAGCCCCAACATACCTTGCTTTTTAAGGTTTGTCTCGTGAATACGTGCGAACGACTTAACCAACACCACTTTTACACCTAAGAAACGAGGCTCCATCGCAGCGTGCTCTCTTGAAGAACCTTCACCGTAATTATGATCACCCACTACAATTGTAGGAATATTAGCCGCTTTATATGCTCTCTGAACTCCAGGAACAGTGTCGTACTCTCCAGTAATTTGATTCTTTACAGAATTCGTTTTTCCGTTAAATTCGTTTACCGCACCAATCAACATATTGTTTGAAATATTGTCAAGGTGTCCTCTAAAACGCAACCATGGTCCAGCCATAGAAATGTGGTCAGTAGTACATTTTCCTTGTGCTTTGATCAGTAATTTTACATTAAGAAGATTTTCGTTATTCCATGGCGTAAAAGGTTCCAATAATTGCAGTCTTTCTGAGGTTGGACTTACAACAACTTGCACTCCAGATCCATCTTCAGAAGGCGCTTGAAAACCTGCATCTTCTACATCAAATCCGTTTGGAGGAAGTTCGTGACCTGTTGGCTCATCAAGCATTACTTCTTCACCATCTTCATTAATAAGTGTGTCAGTTAATGGGTTAAAAGACAAATCTCCAGCGATAGCAAGGGCTGTAACTAGTTCAGGAGAACCTACAAATGCAAGCGTATTTGGGTTTCCATCTGCTCGTTTTGAGAAGTTTCTGTTGAAAGAGTGAACGATTGTGTTGCGTAGTTGCAATTCGGCATCTGCTCTATCCCACATTCCTATACACGGTCCGCAAGCATTTGCGAAGATTGTAGCACCTACTTTTTCAAAAATATCTACAAATCCGTCTCTTTCTATAGTGTATCTAATTTGCTCCGAGCCTGGATTGATTGCAATATTAGATTTAGCTTTTAATTTTTTGTCATGAACTTGTTTTGCCAACGAAGCTGCACGCGAAATATCTTCGTAAGAAGAGTTGGTACAAGATCCAATTAGTCCATATTCTATTTTTAAAGGCCAGTCATTTTTAGCTGCTTCCTCTTTCATTTTAGAAATTGGAGTTGCTAAATCGGGCGTAAAAGGTCCATTAAGATGTGGCTCAAGTGAAGAAAGATCTATTTCGATTACTTGATCGAAATATTTTTCAGGATTTGCGTACACTTCTTTATCTGCTGTAAGATACTCAGCAACTTTATCTGCTGCTTCGGCCACATCCGTTCTGCCCGTAGCGCGAAGGTATCTAGACATTGAATCATCATATCCAAAAGTAGAAGTGGTAGCCCCTACTTCTGCACCCATATTACAGATTGTTCCTTTTCCAGTACAAGACATTGCAGTTGCACCTTCTCCAAAATATTCGATAACTGCTCCAGTACCACCTTTTACAGTAAGAATACCTGCAACTTTAAGAATTACATCTTTTGGCGCAGTCCATCCTGAAAGTTTTCCAGTTAATTTCACACCAATAAGACGTGGGAATTTAAGCTCCCAAGCCATTCCTGACATAACATCTACAGCATCTGCACCACCCACTCCGATTGCAATCATACCCAATCCTCCAGCATTTACTGTGTGAGAATCTGTACCAATCATCATACCTCCTGGAAATGCATAATTTTCAAGAACTACTTGGTGGATAATTCCAGCTCCTGGTTTCCAGAAACCGATTCCGTACTTATCAGAAACAGAAGATAGGAAATCAAAAACCTCATTACTTTGAGATTTTGCATTTTTCAAATCTTTTTCTGCTCCAACTTTTGCCTGAATCAAGTGATCACAATGAACTGTTGTAGGAACTGCTACTTTTGGTTTCTTGGCATGCATAAATTGCAACAGCGCCATTTGCGCAGTCGCATCTTGACAAGCAACTCTATCTGGAGCGAAGTCTACATAGTCTTTACCGCGGTTAAGGATTTTGTTTGGAGTCTTTTCCCAAAGGTGTGCGTATAAAATCTTTTCAGTAAGTGTAAGTGGATGTCCAACAAGCTCGCGTGCTCTATCTACACGCTCTGGCATTGTCTCATACACCTTTTTTATCATCTCGATATCAAAAGCCATAATAGTATCTTTAAATTGTTGTGATGCAAATTTAAGGAATTTAGTCCGAAATTAAAAGATTTGAGGTCAAAGAGGGCTTTTACGTCATTAAATTTATCAAATACTATATTTTAGTGCGTTTATAATAGCAATTAATAATTTTACAGAAATTAATTGCTAAATAGTCAATTTTAAGGTTAAATTTTATGAAAAGTGAAATAGGCTTTCGCCAAAAGAATAAAGAACGTTTCTAAATTAAGGTTTGAAGAGCAAATGACAGTATCAGATTTAGAGAAAATTAGGGTTGCATCGTATCGTTAGACGTAGATTTCTACTTAGTTTTGTGGAGATGAAAGTTATAAAATCACTTATTGTGAGTGTTCACAAAATTAATTGGATCACAGATTTTGAAGATACCACTTAAACATCTTTCATGGGATCGCACTCCAACTAAGTGTTGTGAGAAACCTTACTCTTGAATAATAGCCCCGATGGGAACGGCATCCTTTTTCTTTTTTCGCATACTCGTTCTGGCAAATGCGAAAAAAGAAAAAGATATAGAGGACAGCGGGACAGAATATGAAAGAAAACATTATTTCTGCTCCAAAAAATTAATATTATGCTATAAAACGAAAAAACCTGAAACGAATTTCAGGTTTTAAATATCTTATAATAATGTATTGATAATTGTTTCTTCTGTGATTCCTTCGGCATCGGCTTTATAATTCTTAATGATACGGTGCCTCAAAATTCCCGGCGCTACTGCCTTGACATCTTCAATATCCGGTGAGAATTTTCCATTGAAAGCAGCGTGCGCTTTGGCCGCCAAAATTAAATTCTGAGAAGCTCTAGGTCCTGCTCCCCAATCAAGATAGTTTTTTATATAATCACTAGACATCGCGTTGTCTGGGCGAGTTTTGCTCACCACCGTAACTGCATATTCTATGACATTATCTGCAACCGGAATACGGCGAATTAAATGCTGAAAATCAATAATTTCTTGTGCTGTAAATAACGCGTTGATTGTTTTGGTGTGATCACTCGTAGTGCTTTTTACTACTTCCACTTCTTCGGAAAAAGATGGATATTGAAGTAATATCGAAAACATAAAACGGTCTAATTGTGCTTCAGGCAAAGGGTATGTTCCTTCTTGCTCAATTGGATTTTGAGTTGCTAAAACAAAGTATGGCAGATCTAATTTATAGGTATGTCCAGAAATGGTCACCGAGCGTTCTTGCATCGCCTCAAGCAATGCAGCTTGCGTTTTTGGTGGCGTTCTGTTAATCTCATCGGCAAGAATAATGTTTGAAAATAAAGGGCCTTTTATAAATTTAAACTGCCTGTTTTCGTCTAAAATCTCACTTCCCAATATATCCGAAGGCATCAAATCTGGGGTAAATTGAATTCTTTTAAAATCCAATCCTAAAGCTTGCGCAATGGTATTTACCATCAAGGTTTTGGCCAATCCCGGTACTCCGACAAGAAGTGCGTGGCCTCCCGAAAATATGCTTAGGATTATCTGATCGACAACAATATCTTGACCAATAATAATTTTGGAAACTTCCTCTTTTAAGCGTTTCCGCTTCTCAACTAGATTCTGAATTGCTGCTACGTCTGACATTATTGCTACTTTTAAAAGATCTGATTTTGAAAGATAGTACTATTTTTTTTCCCAATTATTAGTAAAGTCACAGTTTTTATAAGAACCATTAATTTTGATATAGGTTTCTTTAATCTTTGCTTCAGACCAAGTACCAATTACTTTAATCTGCTTTTCTTTTAGAGCAAGATTTTTAATCTTCACATAATCTTTTGCGTAGTCAACTTTATGCTCTTCGGTTCGGTTTGTAACTTTAATTATTTTGTACGATTTACGCTGTGAACGGTCTTCCTCCAAAATTGGATATGAGATTTCATTCTCTTTAAGAGAAGAAATTTGCGAATATAATTCTGGATCCATCTTCGTCAGTTCAAAGCGAGTGTCTTGAGTATTCGGATTGATTAATATTCCTCCATTAGCCTTTGTTTCTTTCTCGTCAGACAATGTACGTGCTGCTTCTGCAAAAGTTAATTCGCCGGCTTCGATTCGCGTCTTAATTAATTGAATCTTTGTTCTAGCCTCTGCCAAAGCTTCTGAGGTCACTTTAGGCGAAATTAAAATATGTCTTAAATCTACCTCTTGACCTCTAATTTTTTCGACTAAAATAATGTGATACCCAAAATCAGTTTCAAAAGGCATTGAAATTTCCCCTTCACCAAGTGTAAATGCAACATCTTTAAATTCTTTGATAAATGGTGTTTTTCGAGTCATTTTATAAAAACCACCACTTGATCTTGAACCTGGATCTTGCGAATACAAAACCGCTTTGGTGTAAAAACTAGACCCTGCTAGTACTTCATCACGTATTTGATTTAACTGAACAATAACTTTCTGCTTTTCTTCTTCAGAGACTTTAGGTTTAATCACAATCTGTGCAACTTCAACTTCAGCACCAAAAATTGGCAGTTCGTCTGTTGGGATACTTCTAAAGAAAGTACGAACTTCCTCTGGAGTAATTTCTACTTCATCGACTATCTTACGCTGCATTTCCTCGGTTAATGCATTGATTTTAATAACTTCAAAAAGATCCGATCTCAATTCGTCTTCACTATCCTTTTTAAAATAATGAACCACTTTGTCCATCGTTCCCAATTGCTGCACCATATAATCAATCTGACGGCCCATTCTGTCTTTTACTTGCTCATCTGTAACGACGATACTATCCTGAATTGCGTGGTGCGCATACAATTTATCTTCCATTAACTTTCCTAGAAGTTGGCATCTTGTAATATCTTTGACAGAATTTCCTTGTCCTGAAATTTCAAGGTAAGCCTTGTCTATATCAGAGTCTAGAATCATATAGTCACCCACAGTTGCTACAATTCCGTCTACTTTCTGTCTTTTGCTAAATTGAGGTCGTACGGTATCCATAACTGTCTCAGAAATCGGAATGATCTCTTGGGCATTCATAGAAATTCCTAACAATAGGAACAGCGCACCGAAAAATGTACGTGCATTATTTATAAACTTCATATTCCTTGTCTTTAATCGCGTCATCGGTGATTTCTTTTTCAATTTTCTTTATTAATTCTACTTTTCTTTTATTTACAATCACCTGCTTCAATGTAGGCTGCAAGTACTCGAACGGACTCACCTGATTTTTATTGGTAACATTCACAATTTTTACGAGATACATATCTAATGAATCGCGGTATTGAATGGATTTTCCTGCGGCAATATATGTATCTCTATTTTCTGGAGTTACAAAGGGAAGTTTTTTATAAACCTGATTCATCTCTACCCAAACTGAATCATTTAAAGCAAAATCTTTGAACTGCAATTTATAAGTCTCCCAAAACTGCCTATCCTTTTTATTATAATCAAAAAACTTTTGCTTAATAATCTCGTATTTAGGATTATCATTTTGAAGATGAATATATCTAAGTTTTAGAAGTGCTTCGCTCGTGCGAAAATTATCTTTATTAGAAGTATAATACTCTTTCAATTCCTCCACACTTACAGATGTATCAATAGTCTGCTTAACTAATTCTTCAATATAAGCTTTTGTATAAAGATCCACTTTATATTGTTCAACCAAATTATCAAATTCCATTTTATCGGAATCTCTCAAATTAAGTTCGGCCTTCGCAATCATTAATTTTTGCGATGCCCAACGGTTTATAAAACTTTCAACAATTTGGATACTGTCAGCTTTGCTACTTCCTGCCGGCACCAAGTTGATGATATCTTCAACAAATAAATACTCGTCACCAACCCGTGCTATTGCCTCTGTCTTTATCTCTTTTGTAAAATAGTTGCAAGAAGTTGCGAGAAGAATTAGAACACTTGTCAGTAGAAAATTTCTCATCTACAATTATTTCAGTTCAGATTTTACTTTTGCAAAAATGTCTTGATTTACTTTTAAAGTAAATTCCTTTCTCAAATCATCTGCCCATTTTTCTTCAAGAAATTGCTGATAATCGTTAATCACTCGTCCTTTGCTTTCTTCTAAAGTTTTAAGTCCCGCAGGCTTTACCTCGTTGACCTTTACAACATAATAATACTTCCCTTCCTGCAATACATCTGAAATTCCTTTTTTTGCTCTCAGAGATGTTGGCAACACATCGCTTCCTTTTTCAAAAACGCCTGTTTTTGACATTATATTCACCACCTCTTTGGTGTTTAATTGATCTTTGATAAATTCTGTAGTTTTATTTTTCTTCAAGAATTTTCTAGCTTTCGCAATGGCATCCTTACTCGTAGACGAATACACAACTGCATCGTATCTTTCTGCCCATTTATAATTATTTTTATGCTCATTATAAAATTTTTCCAAACCAACTGTATCCGTTTTAGATTTTTCCCAAATTTCTTTTTCCATTAAATCAAAGAGAAGAAGTCCGTCGCGATATTCACTCATTATCGCCGCAAATTCCGGAAATTCTGTTTCTAGCTGAGCATCATTATAATTTGCTAATTGCGTATTTACAAAATTTTCGTATTCGGTGTCAACCAACTTTCCAACTGGTTTGATTTCCTTGGCGCGTCTTTGCTCATTTTTAATAAAGTTTAGAAACTCAACCCCGCTAACATTTTTATCTTTGATAGTAAAAAGTGTACCTTCAAAAGGTTTTAAATTCTCAGGAAGTTTGTAATCTGCATCATATACTTTATCTGTTACTGCTTTTTTTACCAAAGCATACAATTTGTCATTTCTTTTAACTGGAAATTTTGATCGTAGGTAATCATTCATCGATTGTACAATCAATCTAGATCGATCATCTTTTCCAATTCTATTTTCAATTTCAGGCCTTAATTCTTCAAAACTCTTCATCGGAATCTTTTTGTAAAGTTTCACGATATGGTATCCGAAATCAGTTTCAAATGGTTTTGAATAATCACCCTCATTTTTAAGTCCGAAAGCAACTTCTTCAAAAAATTCTGAACTCAATTGCCCCGCTGAAAAAGTATTGAGCAATCCTCCCTTTGAAGAAGATGCTTTGTCTTCTGAAAATTGTTTAGCAAGCGTTTCAAATTCTTCTCCTTGCTGTAGTTTTTTGTATAATTCGTCAATTGTATTTTTCGCTTTCGCTAAAAGTTCGACGTTTCCATCAGAAGGTTTCGCCGTCATGATATGAGCTACAGACACTTCGCCACGATTATCACGGATATCGTCAACTTTGATGATATGATAACCAAACTGAGAACGAACAGGCTTCGAAACACTTCCCTTTGCAGTTTCGTAGGCTGCAGTTTCAAACGGATATACCATTCTAAACGCAGTGAAATACCCTAAACTTCCCTTATTTTCTTTTGCCGATGGATCTTCGGAATATTGAATGGCAAGATCTCCAAAATCTTTCCCTTTGTTAGCGAGAATATAGACATCCATTGCCCGCTTATATACTTTTAAAGTATCTGCAGGACTAGCGTCCTCTTTCACCAAAAGTAAAATATGCGATGCCTTTACTTCCTTTTGCATACGTTTGTACGCTTCGTTTACCAGCTCTTGGGTAACCTTAGAATCTGTGGTGTAGTTTTTAGCAAGTTGCGACCTATAATTTTTAAGTTCCTCTTGATACTGTTTCCCATCTTGCAACCCAAGTTGGTTTGCTTTGACAATCTTCATCTTGTAGATAGTGTACAGATCTAGGTAGTTGTTAAGATCTTTCTGAGATTCGTCTTTTACAAGATCCAGATTCTTTTTATAAACTCTGGCAAATTCGTCAGAATAAAATGGCTTGTTATCAACTGTAAATAGTACTTCTTTAGGTTTGTTTTGCGCTACGGCTGTAAGATTAGCTGCAATCAAAAATCCAAATAACAAGTGTCTTACTTTCATCATTAAAAAACTTCTAGGTTATAAAATCTGTAAAATTAAAAATGTCGTCAGCAAAAATAACAATTACCTTGCATTGTACAACTATGCGACTTACTATTAACACAATATTATTAACAAAACATTGATAATTTTTTCCTGATAATTTACTCATTATAAAGCTATGTGAAATCAACATTTCAACATTATTGAATTATGTAATAAACTTTTTGTCTAAGCAATTCTCACCTTAATATATACGATACGACTACGAGTTATGCAGCAATTAAAATTTCACCTCCATAAGTTTGATAATAAATAGTATTTTTGCAGCCTATTTTACAAAACACTTATGAGCTTTATAGAAGAAATCAATAGACGCCGAACTTTTGGAATTATTTCGCACCCCGATGCGGGAAAGACAACACTTACAGAAAAGTTACTACTTTTTGGAGGAGCGATTCAGGAGGCCGGGGCTGTAAAAAATAATAAAATAAAGAAAGGTGCTACGAGTGATTTTATGGAAATCGAACGTCAGCGTGGAATTTCTGTAGCAACTTCTGTACTAGCGTTTATTTATAAAGACAAAAAAATAAATATCCTCGACACTCCGGGACACAAGGATTTTGCCGAAGACACATTTAGAACACTTACCGCTGTTGACAGTGTAATCGTGGTTATTGATGTTGCTAAAGGTGTTGAAGAGCAAACAGAAAAATTAGTCGAAGTATGCCGAATGCGAAAAATTCCGATTATCGTTTTTATCAATAAACTTGACCGTGAAGGAAAAGATGCTTTTGACTTGATGGATGAAGTGGAGCAAAAATTGGGGCTTCGCGTAACGCCTTTAAGTTTTCCAATCGGAATGGGTTATGACTTCAAGGGTATCTACAATCTTTGGGAAAAGAATGTTAATCTCTTTAGTGGTGACAGTCGCAAAAACATAGAAGGCACCGTTGCACTTGACGATATTCAAAGCGAAGAATTAGACAAATTAGTTGGCGAAAAAGCGGCAAACACACTGAGAGAAGAACTTGAATTAATCGATGAAGTGTATCCTGTTTTTGACCGACAAGAATATCTTGACGGAGAGTTACAACCAGTGTTTTTTGGTTCAGCTTTAAACAATTTTGGAGTTCGCGAGTTGTTAGACTGTTTTATTACAATCGCACCTTCGCCAAGACCAAAAGAAAGTGAAACGAGATTAGTAGATCCTTACGAGGAGAAGATGACGGGATTCGTTTTCAAAATTCACGCCAATATGGATCCTAAACATAGAGATAGATTGGCTTTTATCAAAATTGTTTCGGGAACTTTTGAGCGTAATAAACCATATTACCACGTTAGACAAAAGAAGAATCTAAAATTCTCCAGTCCAAACGCATTTTTTGCCGAGAAAAAAGAAATAGTTGATATTTCTTATCCTGGTGATATTGTAGGATTACATGATACCGGAAATTTTAAAATTGGCGATACCCTAACTGAAGGCGAACAGATGAGCTTCAAGGGAATTCCAAGTTTCTCACCAGAGCATTTTAGGTATATTAATAATGCCGATCCTATGAAGTCTAAACAGCTCGAAAAAGGGATCGATCAGTTAATGGACGAAGGAGTTGCTCAATTATTTACATTAGAACTTAACAATCGTAAGATAATCGGTACCGTTGGAGCACTACAGTATGAGGTAATTCAGTATAGATTGGAACATGAATATGGTGCCAAGTGTAGCTACGAGAATTTCCCGGTTCACAAAGCTTGTTGGGTGCAACCAAAAGATCCAAAAAGCGCTGAATTCAAAGAGTTTTTACGAATTAAGCAAAAATATATTGCAAAGGACAAATACGGACAATTGGTTTTCCTTGCCGACTCAGACTTTACAATCCAAATGACCCAAAGTAAATATCCAAATGTGAAGTTATTTTTTACCTCGGAATTTTAGTTCGTATATGGAATTAAATATAAAATAAACAAGAACATAATAATGTGCATCTCGGCTGTTGGGTCTCCTTATATTATACACTTTTCATCCATTATAAAAAAGCTCATAACTACTCATCCATAAGCTAAAATTTAATTATTTCTGATAAAATTTTACAACAAATATTTGACGCCTCAAGCCTCCTTTGCAGAAAAAGGGAGGCTTTTTTTTGAAGATATAGATTGAGGCAACGACTTTATCGACTACATAGTTGATGACAGTATACACCTTTAAGATCATCAATGAACAATATGTAGTAAAAAACTGCAAGGACTTAAAAAACTTCCAACATACCCTCCCAAATCTTTTAGAATAGCTAATTTCTCGCGTTTCTATAACGATACTTAAATATATTGAATAGAATATTCAATTATATAGATAAATAGTATTAAAAATTAGTTCATATTTGAAAAACTTGTATATTTGTAAAAATGAAAATTGAATCAATTTATAATGTAGATTGTCGAGAAAATAATACTTTTAATCTAAAATCTTCAAAACTAGCCTTATTATATTAACTTAATGAATACCTTTGTTTTACATTAATTGAAACGCCTCAAAAACCATGAAAAAAACAATACTACAATCATTTTTACTTTTTACCTTTCTATTTTTAGACTTTGTTGCATTTGCACAGAATCCCGGTACTGACGACCAAAGTGGTGGCTTAGAAGGTGAAGATCCAGTTGCGCCGATCAATGGGAAGTTAATTTGGTTAGCATTGGTTGGAATAGCCTTCGCCTATTACACTTATAAAAACACACGAACAGTAGAAATTTCTAAATAAGAAATTTTTAAATTATACATAAAAGTCTGGCAATTTGCCGGACTTTACTTGTTGTTATATGGTTATTGTAGAAAAGCCTTTGTTCTGAATAATACATTGTACTATTTTAATAATCTTTGATTATTTGTAACAGCTACTATAAGCTGCACATCAGAAACAGTCATTTTTTCTAAAAGCAAATACGTGAGAGGAATTCCGTACTGTATTTTTAAATATTTATAAGGACAGTTTGATACCGTTTATCAAAACCAAAGATGAATTACTTACTACCGTCATTCATGTGATGCTATTAATTTAGCACTTTCAACTCCTCTTCCTCTTACGAACCTTACCTCGCTCTGCCATAATATCGCGCCTTCAAATAGATGATTTACGGTATTTCAGACATCTTAGTAACCATTATAATTCTCTAGGTTTAGATTCGTAATTTATAATTATATATTCTGTACTTTCTACATTTTAGTACAGTATCAGATTTATTTCACTGTCATAATCATTTGGGCGAGACCTTTCGCCAGAACATCCTCGGTAACATTGAAATTTTTATTTGGCTCAGGTCGGGCTATTCGTTCCCAATCTTTCTTGTAGCTTTTGCTACGCAACGCTACAAGAAAGGATTTCCACTGCTATCCCTCTCGCAAATGACTTCGTTGAAGCAGATTAATATAGTTGATAGTACTATGCTTACTTCCACTGCAGCAGAATAAAATATTTTTTTCATAACAACAGATTGTCATTTAGATGGTATTACTACAGTTTGCTGCATCAATGATGGGTAATTAAGATTTCCCATAAGCATAGAGCTTAGTATGGACGATGTTATATAGGTGAATCTCTTGCCACAAAGTTGATTGGTTTATATTCAATGTCACAATAGTACTCTATTCCAAAAATTACTTGCGAGGTCGATTGTATGCCATACGATTTTTAATTAACGTCGTATTCCAAATGTTTCGTTTTATATGGTCGTCCCGATGAGACTTCTATTTCTCATATCTCAGTACCCCGCAGTTTAAACTACGGTCCACAATCAAATCGTCTAGGATAAAACTAAACAGTTATTTCATAGCTAAATGGACGGATATAACAATTCCCAAACTAAAGATTTCTAAAAGGAGGTGCAATCCTACGGGAAACTTTTTAAATAGACCCAACGGTACAGACAAGGCATGCCTTGTCTCAACCCACCATCACTATTTTTTATAAAAAATAGATTAAAAACAAAAAACCCCGTTCGTTAGAACGGGGTTTTTCAAAAGAAAGGCGACGACATACTCTCCCACATAACTGCAGTACCATCTGCGCAGGCGGGCTTAACTACTCTGTTCGGGATGGGAAGAGGTGAGCCCCGCCGCAATAACCACCTTAAGTCGTTAGTTGCTTTGGACAACTTGCTTACATATAACAGTCAACTGTGGACTGATAGCTGTAAACTAATATTATTAACACACTGGGATAAAGAAATATACTATTTTATAGAAGAAAGTCGCCCCTTGCCTATCCGAAGACCGGCAAGGAGGAGTATACAAGCTTACGGGTTATTAGTACTACTCGACTATGACATTACTGCCTTTACATCTATAGCCTATCAACGTGGTCATCTCCCACGACCCTTAAAAGAAATCTCATCTTGTGGTGGGTTTCGCGCTTATATGCTTTCAGCGCTTATCCCTGCCAAACGTAGCTACTCTGCGGTGCCCCTGGCGGGACAACAGATACACCAGCGGTTTGTCCAACTCGGTCCTCTCGTACTAGAGTCAGATCCACTCAAATTTCTTGCGCCCGCAGTAGATAGAGACCGAACTGTCTCACGACGTTCTGAACCCAGCTCGCGTGCCACTTTAATGGGCGAACAGCCCAACCCTTGGGACCTTCTCCAGCCCCAGGATGTGACGAGCCGACATCGAGGTGCCAAACCCCCCCGTCGATATGAGCTCTTGGGGGAGATCAGCCTGTTATCCCCGGCGTACCTTTTATCCTTTGAGCGATGGCCCTTCCATGCGGAACCACCGGATCACTATGCTCTACTTTCGTACCTGATCGACCTGTATGTCTCTCAGTCAAGCTCCCTTATGCCATTGCACTCTACGCACGGTTACCAAGCGTACTGAGGGAACCTTTAGAAGCCTCCGTTACTCTTTTGGAGGCGACCACCCCAGTCAAACTACCCACCAAGCAATGTCCCCCGGATTCCGGGGTTAGATCCTAGATAAGCAAAGGGTGGTATTTCAACAATGACTAACCAACGCCTAGCGACGCTGGATCGAAGTCTCCCACCTATCCTACACATCACTTATCCAAGACCAATACTAAGCTATAGTAAAGGTGCACAGGGTCTTTTCGTCCCACTGCGGGTAAACGGCATCTTCACCGTTACTACAATTTCACCGAGCTCATGGCTGAGACAGTGTCCAGATCGTTACACCATTCGTGCAGGTCGGAACTTACCCGACAAGGAATTTCGCTACCTTAGGACCGTTATAGTTACGGCCGCCGTTTACTGGGGCTTCAATTCAATGCTTCTGAGTTACCCCATGACATCTCCTCTTAACCTTCCAGCACCGGGCAGGTGTCAGGCCCTATACTTCATCTTACGATTTTGCAGAGCCCTGTGTTTTTGATAAACAGTCGCCTGGACCTCTTCACTGCGGCCAGCATTGCTGCTGGCGACCTTTCTCCCGAAGTTACAGGTCTATTTTGCCTAATTCCTTAGCCATGAATCTCTCGAGCACCTTAGGATTCTCTCCTCGACTACCTGTGTCGGTTTACGGTACGGGTACTAATAACCTGAAGTTTAGAGGTTTTTCTTGGAAGCCCTTAGGCGCACTATCTCGTTGTCCGAAGACTCTGAGTACTATCGTATTTCCCCAAGCCGCGTGGATTTGCCTGCGCAGCTTATAGGTAGGTACTTCAACGAACTATTCCGTCAGTTCGCGGCGCTTTCATCACTCCGTCACCCCATCACAGTTATCAGTAGTACGGGAATATTAACCCGTTGGCCATCGACTGTCCCTTTCGGGTTCGCCTTAGGTCCCGACTAACCCACAGCTGATTAGCATAGCTGTGGAAACCTTAGTCTTTCGGTGAGGGGGTTTCTCGCCCCCTTTATCGTTACTTATGCCTACATTTTCTTTTCTAACCGGTCCAGCATGTCTCAAGACACACCTTCAACCCTGTTAGAATGCTCCCCTACCACTTAGAGTAAACTCTAAATCCATAGCTTCGGTAATATACTTATGCCCGATTATTATCCATGCTCGTCCGCTCGACTAGTGAGCTGTTACGCACTCTTTAAATGAATGGCTGCTTCCAAGCCAACATCCTAGCTGTCTGGGCAGACAAACCGCGTTCTTTCAACTTAGTATATATTTGGGGACCTTAGCTGATGGTCTGGGTTCTTTCCCTCTCGGACTTGGACCTTAGCACCCAAGCCCTCACTGTTAGTGAACATTATATAGCATTCGGAGTTTGTCAGGAATTGGTAGGCGGTGAAGCCCCCGCATCCAATCAGTAGCTCTACCTCTATATAACTTTATAACTAACGCTGCACCTAAATGCATTTCGGGGAGTACGAGCTATTTCCGAGTTTGATTGGCCTTTCACCCCTACCCACAGATCATCCCAAGACTTTTCAACGTCAACGGGTTCGGTCCTCCATTTAGTGTTACCTAAACTTCAACCTGTCCATGGGTAGATCACACGGTTTCGCGTCTAACACTACTGACTAAAGCGCCCTATTCAGACTCGCTTTCGCTACGGATCCGTGGCTTAACCACTTATCCTTGCCAGCAACGTTAACTCGTAGGCTCATTATGCAAAAGGCACGCCGTCACCCCACGAAAGGGCTCCGACCGCTTGTAGGCGTATGGTTTCAGGATCTATTTCACTCCGTTATTCACGGTTCTTTTCACCTTTCCCTCACGGTACTGGTTCACTATCGGTCTCTCAGGAGTATTTAGCCTTAGCGGATGGTCCCGCCAAATTCAGACAGGGTTTCACGTGCCCCGCCCTACTCAGGATACCACTATTCATTACATTTATTACCCATACGGGACTATCACCCTCTATGGTGTCACTTTCCAGTAACTTCCGGTTCTGCATGCATAAAATGTCGTGGTCCTACAACCCCAATATTGCCGTAACAACATTGGTTTGGGCTAATCCGCGTTCGCTCGCCACTACTTACGGAATCACTTTTGTTTTCTTCTCCTCCGCCTACTTAGATGTTTCAGTTCAGCGGGTTTGCTCTCCATTCGGAGTGACATGTCTTCAACATGCCGGGTTGCCCCATTCAGGTATTTACGGATCAATCGATGTGTGCTCGTCCCCGTAACTTTTCGCAGCTTATCACGCCTTTCATCGCCTCTGAGAGCCAAGGCATCCCCCATACGCCCTTATTTTGCTTGTATAATGTACATCAAGATAAATCTTGTGTACAAATAACTACAATTAACTTGTAGTATATTTTTCTTTCTACTTATTTTGTATTTCTTATCCCAATATGTCAATGAACTTTGATCCGTATGAAGATGTCTGTATTAAGTAGCAAGACTTACGTCTTAATACTTGATACTACCATCTTGATACTATCTTGTGGAGAATAACGGAGTCGAACCGTTGACCTCCTGCGTGCAAGGCAGGCGCTCTAGCCAGCTGAGCTAATTCCCCTTTTTTAGTATTTTAGTTAACAGTTTACAGTTAACAGTCTCTAAAAACGGTTAGCTTAACCTCTAAAATTTCCTTTTTTTTCTTTAAGCGTAACAGTATCTTCAATCGCGCTTGCTTTTGAAAAAGTAGTCCCGGGCAGACTCGAACTGCCGACCCCAACATTATCAGTGTTGTACTCTAACCAGCTGAGCTACGAGACTCTGTTTTATTTTTGCTTAAAAAATGTAATAATATGAACCAACAGCGAGAGTAAGTGATTAAACACTTCGATATATAAGACTTTGTGTCTTTTTGTATTCTCTAGAAAGGAGGTGTTCCAGCCGCACCTTCCGGTACGGCTACCTTGTTACGACTTAGCCCTAGTTACCAGTTTTACCCTAGGCAGCTCCTTGCGGTCACCGACTTCAGGCACCCCCAGCTTCCATGGCTTGACGGGCGGTGTGTACAAGGCCCGGGAACGTATTCACCGGATCATGGCTGATATCCGATTACTAGCGATTCCAGCTTCACGGAGTCGAGTTGCAGACTCCGATCCGAACTGTGACCGGTTTTGTAGATTCGCTCCTGGTCGCCCAGTGGCTGCTCTCTGTACCGGCCATTGTAGCACGTGTGTAGCCCAAGGCGTAAGGGCCGTGATGATTTGACGTCATCCCCACCTTCCTCACAGTTTGCACTGGCAGTCTTGTTAGAGTTCCCGACATGACTCGCTGGCAACTAACAACAGGGGTTGCGCTCGTTATAGGACTTAACCTGACACCTCACGGCACGAGCTGACGACAACCATGCAGCACCTTGTAAATTGTCTTGCGAAAAGTCTGTTTCCAAACCGGTCAATCTACATTTAAGCCTTGGTAAGGTTCCTCGCGTATCATCGAATTAAACCACATGCTCCACCGCTTGTGCGGGCCCCCGTCAATTCCTTTGAGTTTCAAACTTGCGTTCGTACTCCCCAGGTGGGATACTTATCACTTTCGCTTAGCCACTGAGTCTTGCAACCCAACAGCTAGTATCCATCGTTTACGGCGTGGACTACCAGGGTATCTAATCCTGTTCGCTACCCACGCTTTCGTCCCTCAGCGTCAATATAGTAGTAGTAACCTGCCTTCGCAATTGGTATTCCATGTAATCTCTAAGCATTTCACCGCTACACTACATATTCTAGTTACTTCCTACTAATTCAAGCCCTGCAGTATCAACGGCCATTTCCCGGTTGAGCCGGGAGATTTCACCGCTGACTTACAGGGCCGCCTACGGACCCTTTAAACCCAATGATTCCGGATAACGCTTGGATCCTCCGTATTACCGCGGCTGCTGGCACGGAGTTAGCCGATCCTTATTCTTACGGTACCGTCAGTCTGGCTCACGAGCCAGGGTTTCTTCCCGTATAAAAGCAGTTTACAATCCATAGGACCGTCATCCTGCACGCGGCATGGCTGGTTCAGACTTGCGTCCATTGACCAATATTCCTCACTGCTGCCTCCCGTAGGAGTCTGGTCCGTGTCTCAGTACCAGTGTGGGGGATCTCCCTCTCAGGACCCCTACCCATCGAAGTCTTGGTAAGCCGTTACCTTACCAACTAACTAATGGGACGCATGCTCATCTTTTACCGATAAATCTTTAATTAAATCTTGATGCCAAAACTTAATACTATAAGGTATTAATCCAAATTTCTCTGGGCTATCCCTTTGTAAAAGGTAGATTGCATACGCGTTACGCACCCGTGCGCCGGTCTCAAAAAAGCAAGCTTCTTCTACCCCTCGACTTGCATGTGTTAAGCCTGCCGCTAGCGTTCATCCTGAGCCAGGATCAAACTCTTCATCGTATAATTTTAATAACTTGTACAATAAAGACTCAAAGCTCGTTCTTATATTCTAACGTATTCTCTTCTTACTCTCTCTTAAATCACTCTGAAAATTGCTTCTCAAAATGTTGCTGTCAATTCAATATGTCTATGAACGTGTCTTCTTGTTTTTCCGCTTGTCGCTTGCGCGCTTAGCGGGGTGCAAAAGTACAACCTCTTTTCGTCTCTCGCAAGTGTTTGGTGAAAATAATTTGAAAATAAATTTTCAACGCTTTTTAAACCTCATAACTCACTCAAAATGTCTCAAAGAACTTGCGCCCTTTCGGGGTGGCAAATGTAAATCGAAATTTAGAATCTCACAACTTTATTTTTACTAAATTTCTCTAGTCATATAAAGGATAATCTTCTAATATTTCAAATAACTTACCGCTGATTGCGGGTGCAAAACTACCACTTCTTTCTAGATAAACAAGCAGAATTTTGTAATAAAATGCAATTATTTTGTAAGACCTTGATTTAAAGATTCAAAGATTTAAAAATTTAAAGATTGAAAAGTCGAAAAGAGCTAAATGAAGCGAATTTGCGGACTTTCAGACTTGGAATCATACAAAGTACGGCTGGTGAAATTTACAAACCTTCGGGAATTGGTTTGAAAATCTTCTGAATCGTTGGGATGTGGCAAAACTTGTGGTTTATAAAATCGTCCCGATGGGACTTGGATGGCATTTAATTTTTTTTAAACCCAGGGTTGAAACCCTGGGCTACAATAAAGCCGTCCCTCTGGGACTGAGGAGTGAATGTGGCTGTGAGATTTTAAGGTGGTAATTCTACTTCTTATATATAGGAAACAAAAATCATATAAATTGTCGCGATCCTACAAAACTTGTGGATCATAAATTCGTCCCGATGGGACTTGGATGTCTTTTCATCTATTATTAAACCCAGGGTTGAAACCCTGGGCTACAATAATGCCGTCCCTCTGGGACTGAGGAGTGAATGTGGTTGTGGGATTTTAGAGGCGATAATTCTAGTCCTTATATATAGGAAACAAAAATCATATAAATTGTCGCGATCCTACAAAACCTGTGGATCATAAATTCGTCCCGATGGGACTTGCTTGAACTTTTCATTTATTATCAACCCAGGGTTGAAACCCTGGGCTACAATAAAGCCGTCCCTCTGGGACTGAGGAATGAATATAGATATGGATATGGAATTTTAATAGTAATTATAGTCCTTATATATAGGAAAGAAAAATCATCTTGAATTTAGCGGCGTGGCAAATAATCCGTTTTATAAAATCTTCACTATACCCACGGTTGAAACCCTATGATACAATATTGCCATCCCGATTCCCGGGATTTAAATCATGGACTACAATAATGACATTCCGATTCCCAAGGTTGAAACCCCGGGCTATGAGATCAGTCGTCTCGATGAGACTGAGGAGTGAATATGGCTGTGAAATTTTAATATGGTAATTCTAGTCCTTATATATAGGAGATAATTTTGCACTACAAACTGTCTTGGTACCGGTGCAAGCGAAAAAATATGCAATTGCTCTACGGCTGTTATAATCGTGTGGTTAAATTTGAAAACTTAATGTTGTTGTTAGACGATTGTTTCAGCCCCGATAGGAACGGACCCGAGCGAAGCGAACTGGCGAAGCAAATCCCGGCGTGGGGATTTGCCTTTTGGTAGCAGCGGCGGGAAAGAGCGACCAACGGAAGCTCCTTGCCCGACGACTGCTACGGCAAATGCCCAGGCCGGATTGGAGAGTATAGCAGGAATAGCTGCCAAAAAAAAAATATCTTTCCTAGTATCTGCAACTGTAGTAGACTTGGAAAATACATTCTGAAAATAAATTAAAAATAAATTGTAACAATTATCAGCTTTGATTGTCTAATTAAGCAATTGCAATCGGATTAACGCGATGCAGCAAATTATAAAATCTTACAAATTATGAATTTTAAACTAGCATTACTGTTTTTGCTTGGAATTATGTTCTCTGCTTCGGCTCAAAACGGATCGGCAAATGGAAAAGTCGTTGACAAAAATCAGAACCTTGCAGTACCGTACGTTACGGTTACGGTGAAAGCTCTGGAAAAGGTAGTAACAGGTGGAATTACTGACGAAAAAGGACTTTTTGACATTAAGAATATCCCCTTTGGAACCTACACACTGGAATTGCAATTTATGGGCTACAAAACGATTAATCGCCCCTTGACTATTGGAGCAACTTCTGCAAATGTGTCTTTGGGGACTTTCAAACTGGAAGATGATTCGGTACAACTTGAGGGCGTAACGGTTGTAGCAGAATATTCTACTACCGAACAAAAAATTGATAGAAAAGTTATAAATGTAGGTCGCGATTTAACCACTGCGGGGGCAACGGCTTCTGAAATTATGTCGAATATCCCGTCTGTAAACGTGGATCAAGACGGTAAAATTTCGCTTCGTGGTAATGAAAATGTTCGAATATTGGTGGACGGAAGACCTACTACAATTGAGACTTCTCAACTACTAAAGCAAATTCCATCGACTTCTATAAAAAGTATCGAACTTATTACAAATCCAAGTGCTAAATACAATCCGGAGGGAATGTCGGGAATTATCAATGTAATTTTGCACAAGAACTCAAATAACGGATTTAATGCGTCGGTAAACGCTGGAATTACGCTCGCTGACGAGCCTAAATTTAGCAATTCGATTAATATGAATTACCGTACGGGAAAGGTTAATTTCTTTTCGACACTCGGCAGCAATTTCGGGAAACGATTAAATGAAGGTCGGACAAATAGATTGGATGAGAATTCATTGCAACTATTTGATATAATTAATGACAATAAATCTCAGCTCGTAAAAGTTGGAATGGATTATTATATTAATGATCTAAATACGATTTCGGTTTATACCAATCAAAACTTCGGGACTGGAGACGGGAATTTTGATGTTGCTTTAACTTATCCTGATGCTCTTAAAAATTTGAATCAAACCTCAATTTATAAAGCAGAAACTCAGGATGCAAGCTATAATTTAGCATTTAAACATCTTACTAAAAGAGAAGGAGAGGTTCTGGATTTTGAAATGAATTATAATAAATCAACATCGGATAGCGACTCTTTCTATAATACTATATACGCAAATCCAGCCATTGACAATAGTGGCTATACTGAAGATAAAGCCGATGATAACAAAAGTTTTACCGCAAATCTAGATTATCAAAGGCCTCTTAACGACAAAACAAAGCTGGAACTAGGTGCTGAAGCTAGAGTTTTGCGCACCGATAATGAGTACAGATCTACAACTACTTCAATTGCTGATGCAAATTATTTGTACGACCTAAACATCTATTCGGCTTATGCAACTTTTGGTCAGCGCTTCAAGAAAATTAGTTATCAGTTGGGTGCTCGAGTTGAAATGTATGATGTAGAATCGACCCTTAATGGCGAAACAGCGCACAAAAATGACTATATTACTTTGTACCCATCGGCATCTATGACCTACGCATTATCTGAAAAAGACCAATTTCAGTTGAGCTACAGTCGTCGTGTTGATCGTCCTTCTATAAATCAGACAAAACCAATTAGAGAGTTTAGCACTCCAAAAGTAACCAGTATAGGAAATCCATTGTTGGATCCGCAGTTTACAAATTCGATTGAGGTGAATTATACTCGTACATTAAAAAAAGGAACGCTCACGGCAGGAGTTTTTATTCGTGACATCAACGATGAAATCAATAGAATCATCTATCCTGATCCAGAAAATGTGGATATGCAAATCATGACCTACGATAATTTTGCAGACAATACTGCTTACGGATTTGAAATTTCGGCAAATTATAAAATAACTAAATGGTGGGACGTTCAGCCAGCAATTGATTTCTCTAGTATTTCACAAAGAGGATTAGTTTCGATACTTAATCCTAATTCTTCAGAATTTGAATTTGTAGAGAGAAATGTGGATGTGAGTGCCTTTAATGCGAGGTTGAATAGCAACTTTAAAGCTTCAAAGAATCTGCGATTTTTATTATTTGGATTTTATAGAGGTGCAGTTGATGGTATTCAATTTAATAGCAAGGAAATGTACAAGATAGATTCGGGAGTGAGCTATTCATTTTTGGATAATAAAGCGTCAATCAGCGTCCGATTTAATGATATGTTTGACACAATGAAATATGCTTTTGAATCTGATAATCCATATCCACAGTCGGGACAATTTAAATGGGAAAGTAGAACTGTTTATATTGGAATGAATTACCGTTTTGGATCTGGAAAAAACAAGTCGCTAGAGCGCAAACGTCGCGAGAATAATGTAAAAGAAAATCAAGGGGGAATGTTCTAGTGCATTCTTGGTAGACACAGAAAAATCCCGATAATTAAGTTTATCGGGATTTTTTGTTTTGTAGCTTTACAAGTAATTTTTCTAGATATCTATTTTTGCAATAATTCCCGAAAACGTATTAACGTACACTTTCTCGTTAGTATTACTAAAGGTTTATTAATCTCATACACTTAATGCTCTGTTTTGCTAAAATTTTATTTATCAAATAAATGAAAAGCAAGGTTTTACGACTCTTGATCAATTTAGTGGATGACTGTGATATTAATTAAAGACTTAATTAAAATTACCACTTAATTATAACACTTCCCCAAGTAAATCCACTTCCAAAGGCTGCTAAAACGACAGTATCACCAGATTTAATTTGTCCCGCTTGCCAAGCTTCAGTCAATGCTATTGGAATAGATGCTGCCGTGGTATTACCATATTTCTGAATATTGCTAAAAACCTGATCATCTTTTAACTTAAATTTCTGCTGTATAAATTGCGAAATTCTAAGGTTTGCTTGATGTGGAATTAACATGTCGATATCGGAAATTTCTAGATTATTTTTATGCAACCCTTCCATAATAACTTCCGAAAATCGCACTACCGCATTTTTAAAAACGAACTGTCCATTCATATATGGGAAATAGGATTCATCGTTAGGATCATTGTCTTTGAGGATATCTGAAACCCAACGACCACCCATCCCAGGCGCTTTTAAAACTAACTCTTCGGCATGCACTCCTTCTGAATGCAAATGTGTAGAGAGGATTCCTTTTGTTAAATCTTCTTCTCTAGAAAGTACGGCTGCCCCTGCTCCATCTCCAAAAATTACCGAAACACCTCTACCACGCGAAGTCATATCCAGTCCGGAAGAATGAACTTCAGATCCAATTACCAAAATGTTTTTATACATTCCGGTCTTTATATACTGATCTGCTACAGAAATTGCATAGATAAAACCCGAGCATTGATTGCGCACGTCTAGTGCTCCTACAGTGCGTAATCCTAAATCTCTCTGAACCAAAACTCCTGGCCCAGGAAAATAATAATCTGGACTTAGAGTTGCAAAAACTACAAAATCAATATCCTCAGCGGCTATCTTCGCTCGGTCCATTGCAATCTTAGCGGCTTTAACGCCCATACTTGTGGTAGTATCTTCGCCCTTTTTTATAAATCTGCGTTCTTTAATTCCTGTCCTTTCTTGAATCCACGCATCATTTGTGTCCATTACTTTTGATAAATCATCGTTCGTGACGATATTATCCGGAACATAAAACCCTAATCCCGCTATTTTTGAATTGTACATAAAGTGTCTAAATTATATTAGTATCGAAGTACAAGTTACTATATTTTTGATAAAATAAAACAGCGTATAATAAAAAAAAGCTGCTCCAATAAGGAACAGCTTTTAAATTATTGTAAAGAAATAAAGCAGAATTAGTTATTTGCTTCTTTTTCTGCGTCTTCTTTCATTTTTTGGTTTGCAGTAATTGCAAATTCAACGCGACGGTTTTCACTTCTTCCTGCCTCTGTATCATTTGATGCAATTGGATCAGCAATTCCCATTCCATCTGTAGTAAATCTAGAAGAAGAAATACCTTTAGAAACTAGATATGTTCTCACTGCTGAAGCTCTTTCGCCAGAAAGTTTCAAGTTATACTCTGGTTTACCTGTATTATCAGTATATCCGTAAATAACGATATCAGTATCTGCATACTCTTTGAAAACTGGAATTAACTTATCAAGATTTGCTTTTGCAGTTGGAGTTAAAGATGATTTGTTAGTATCAAAACGAACAGCATTTTCTTTAAGCGTCAATTTAATTCCTTCACCAAGTCTTTCAACTTCTGCACCAGGAACTGCGTTATCAATCTCTCTTGCTTGCTTGTCCATTTTGTTTCCAATAACACCACCAGCAACACCGCCGATAACTCCTCCAAGAACTGCTCCTAGAGCACCTTTTCCACCTTTACCTACGTTGTTACCCAAAACTCCACCAAGTATTGCACCACCAGCTGCACCAGCTGCTGCACCTCTTTGAGTTTGATTTGTATTTTTTATTGCTTCACAACTTGTTAATAGCATTCCGAAAAAGAACATAATAGCAAGCGAATAAACTGACATTTTTTTCATAATAATAATTTTTTAGTTATTTAATTTTTGTTTGGTATATTTAATTTTTCTGAAAGTTATAAACCACTTGTGTAGATTTACCACCGATCATAACTCTATCAATTAATTGGAATGACGTTTCAGTCATTGCGCCCATATCAAGAACATATCCGTCACGAACTTTTTTAGCTTTCATTCCTGCATCTAGAACTTTAAGTACAAATTGCCCTTCTTTATTTACAAACCATGCAATTGGAGAACTAAAAGATGGACAAGAAGCTGATACATTATTAAGCATCATCTCTCCCTTATTATTATTAGAAACAAATTTCCATGTACTTCCTTCGAAACATTTTGAATCCGCTATTTCAAAAGAGTTTACAGTCATTACATCAGATCCTGTGAAATCAACTGAAGATATTGTCCAGTTTCCTTTCATCATTCTCTCCACTTTGTTGTCTACTTTACTATTTGTCACAGATTGTGACTTGCAAGAATACAGCAATACTGTAAATACGCATAACATAATTAATTTTTTCATTGTTGGTTTTTTTAGAATTAGTAAAAGCAAATATACAAATGCCGCGCCAATTATGTTAAAATTGGTAACGTAATTAAAACAAAATTAACTATACACGTCATTTTGTCAGAATAATAAAGATTGGTCTTTAATTTGAAAGAAATGCTGTGAACCTTTTAAAACTAATCAATTATGACGACTGGAAAAATTAATGTTTCGGTAGAAAACATATTTCCCCTTATCAAGAAATTCTTATATAGCGACCACGAAATCTTTTTAAGAGAGTTGGTCTCCAATGCTACTGATGCAACATTAAAGCTTAAACACCTTACTAGTATTGGTGAAGCTAAAACAGAGTATGGGAATCCCATTATTGAAGTAAAAATTGACAAAGAAGGAAAAAAACTTCATATTATCGATCAAGGTTTAGGGATGACTGCTGACGAAGTTGAAAAATATATCAACCAAGTCGCATTCTCAGGAGCCGAAGAATTCCTTGACAAATATAAGGATTCAGCCAAAGATTCAGGTATAATCGGACATTTTGGCTTAGGTTTTTATTCTGCATTTATGGTTGCAGAAAAAGTTGAAATTATCACAAAATCCTACAAAGATGAGCCTGCTGCTCATTGGACATGCGACGGTAGTCCCGAATTTACATTGGAACCATCAGATAAAACATCGAGAGGATCTGAAATTATTTTGCATATAGCAGAAGATTCTTTAGAATTCCTTGAAGAAAATAGAATTAGCGAACTCCTTAATAAGTACAATAAATTTATGCCAGTACCAATTAAATTTGGAACTCGCACAGAGAAGATTGAACAGAAAAAGGGCGAAGAAGTTTCAGCTGAAGATAAAGATGAAGAATTTAAAACTGTAGAAGTTGATAATATCATCAACAATCCTTCACCAGCTTGGACAAAGCAACCAACAGAACTTTCTGACGAAGACTATAAAAGTTTCTATAGAGAATTGTATCCAATGCAATTTGAAGATCCATTATTTCACATTCACTTAAATGTAGATTATCCTTTTAATCTTACTGGAATTTTGTACTTCCCTAAACTAGGGGCTGATTTACAAATTCAGAAAGATAAAATTCAATTGTATCAAAATCAAGTTTATGTAACTGATAATGTTGAGGGGATTGTTCCAGAGTTTTTAACGATGCTAAAAGGAGTGATTGATTCTCCAGATATCCCATTAAATGTTTCTCGTTCATACCTTCAAGCCGACGGAGCAGTAAAGAAAATTTCAAATTATATTACTCGTAAAGTTGCGGATAAATTGAAGTCATTATTCACAGAAAACCGTGAAGACTTTGAGAAAAAATGGAACGACATCAAAATTGTTCTTGAGTATGGAATGCTATCTGAGCCTAAATTTTATGAGAAAGCGGGAGCATTTACTTTATATCCGACAGTTGACGGAGAATATTTTACGCTGGACGAACTTAAAGAAAATCTAAAAGATACTCACACCGATAAAGACGGAAAACTGACACTCCTTTATGCTGGTAATAAAGATGCGCAGCACAGTTATATTGCCGCTGCACAAGACAAAGGTTATAAAGTACTTTTATTAGATTCGCCAATTATTTCGCATTTAATGCAAAAATTAGAATCGGATAATGAAAATCTTGCATTTGTACGTGTCGATTCAGACCACATCGAAAATTTAATTAAGAAAGATGATACTACTCTTTCAAAATTATCAGATGACGAGCAAACAAAATTAAAAGAAGTGGTAGAACATTTGGTTCCAAAGACTACTTACAGCGTGCAATTGGAAGCATTGGACAGCAACGCCTCGCCATTTATCATCACGCAGCCAGAATTTATGCGTAGAATGAAAGAAATGAGTCAGAGTGGTGGCGGCGGAATGTTTGGAATGGGTAATATGCCCGAAATGTATAATCTGGTGATTAATACAAATTCTGAATTGGCCAGTGGTATTTTAAATACAGAAGACAAGACTCAGCAAGAGCATTTGGTAAAACAAGCACTTGATCTTGCTAAACTTTCTCAAAACCTTCTGAAAGGTGAAGACCTTACAGCTTTCGTGAAAAGAAGTTTTGAACTTATAAAATAAGGTTAAGTTAAATTAGATTAAAATGCCTGCAATCATAGATTGTGGGCTTTTTTTTTTGTGGATATAGTATAATTAGAACTTTGTATTTTATAAATAATTTTTACAAGTAAAATGGTAAATTTCAGTTATTAATTTTGAAAATATTCTAACATGAAAAATTATCACACTTATAAAGTTTGTATCGACGCTTGTCTCAACTGTGCGGCACTTTGCAATCATTGTGCAAATTCTTGTCTGCAAGAAGAAAACGTAAAAATGATGGCACGATGTATACAGTTAGATATGGAATGTGCGGCAATGTGTTATGCAGCAGCGCAATTAATGAGTTTGGGAAGTCCAAAAGCAGCTGAAGCTTGTGCGCTTTGTGCTGAATTTTGTGAAGCTTGTGCGGCGGAATGTGGACAGCACGATCACAAACACTGTCAAGAATGTGCCGAAGCTTGTAGTGAATGTGCAAGACAATGTCGTAATATGTCAAATGCTGCTTAAATTGTTCATAATTTCAATTCTTTTTGATGTAATTTGAAATCTTTATCTTAAATTTGTGTTTAAGCAAAAAGCTCAACTTATGCCATTTAATTTCTATGAAAAGCAGCCGCCTATCGTAATCGCAACAAGCACGCGATTATTGACTGCTTTGCTATACCCTGAAATAAAGGCATTGCAAATTTCAATTCCCTAACGATTACTTCTCAACGGGATTTGGCGAAAGCCCATCACAAAATACTTTTTATTACAAATTTCTTTAAGCAATCGTTATTGCTTAGTTTCAAATTACATCCTTTTTTCAAAAAAAATATAAAATCAACAGAATTGAATAATTTAATTATGACTATTATGAAAGACAAACCGATTCCAACCTTGACCTTGTCAGACTATACAATATTAAGAGATTTGACAAAAAGTCCACCGGACGCCAAAACTGTCAAAGAAGTTGCACAACTTTCGAAAGAGTTGGACCGTGCAATTGTAAATAAAGAGGACAAAATTGACGCAAATATAGTTCGCATACAATCTCATGTAGAAATTGAGGATATTGTAGCAAAACGCAAAATGAAAATTCAAATTGTTCTTCCAAGTCAGTCTGATATTAAAGTGCAAAAAGTTTCTGTTTTAGCACCATTAAGTATTGCACTAATCGGATTTAAAGAAGGAGACGAAGTAGATTGGGAAATGCCGGCAGGAGTTAGGTCTTTGCGTATCATTTCGGTTACAAATGCAGATAGGACGTAATTATTGTCTTAAAAAAAAACACCTTTTAGCAAGGTGTTTTTTTTGCCCTAAATTCAAAATTTTCAAACAAATTTCTATAGCAGTGAGCGAGACTATATCAAAAAATAATATTTTAAAGGGAGTATTCCTAGTTGCTTTGGGAGCAACGAGCTACGGTATGCTAGCAACATTTGTTAAGCTGGCGTATATGGAAAATTACACCACCGCCGAAGTGCTGACTTCTCAATTTACTTTAGGCCTGCTTGGTTTAATTCTCATCAATTTTTGGCAGAAGACGCAAAAGAAAACCACCGTTATCAAAGCAAATTCAAAAGATATTAAACAGTTATTGCTTGCTGGTACATCCACAGGTTTTACTGGAATCTTTTATTATATGGCGGTTAAGTTGGATATTCCAGTTTCAATATGCATTGTCTTATTGATGCAAACCGTCTGGATGGGCGTGCTATTGGAAATGATTTTAACTAAAACATTGCCTTCAAAACGAAAGATAGTATCGGTAATTATTGTTCTAGTCGGAACAGTTCTGGCTACTAATCTAATTAATGCGGATTCAAATCTAAGCATCCTAGGTTTAGGGTCGGGATTACTAGCTGCAGTCTCATTTACGGCGACAATGTATACCGCCAATAGTATCGCACTGCATATTTCATCAGCACAAAGAAGTTTATATATGCTTATAGGCGGCGCGATGATGGTGGCTATATTTGCCCTGATCACCCAAGACCGACCATTCAATTTTGAAATTTTTGTCAAGTGGGGAATTATATTGTCACTTTTCGGAACTATTATTCCTCCTTTACTACTTACTGCAGGGTTTCCAAAAACTGGAATTGGACTCGGTAGCATTGTCTCATCATTAGAATTGCCAGTATCTGTACTGATGGCGTATTTTATTTTGAATGAATCGGTGATTGCACTTCAATGGGTAGGAATCACTATGATTTTGGCTGCCATAGTAATTATGAATATGGATTTAATTAATTTTAGAAAAAAATAATATCAAATAATTTACTGCTTTTTTGATATCTTAGCTTTACGCCAAAAACCTTTTCCTATGACTATTTTACCGTGGCACTTATACTTGATGGCAGCTATGTATTTTTTGGCGGGACTAAATCATTTCCGAAATCCAAAAATGTACATTAAAATCATTCCAAAATTCTTTTCAAATCCTAGTTTACTTAATAAGATAAGTGGTGCGAGTGAAATTATATTAGCGATTGGATTGTGCATTCCGATGCTGACACATTATGCTGCTATTGGTATTATACTTTTACTGATAGCTATTTTCCCCGCAAACTTCTATATGTTATTAAATAAAAAAGCCTCTTTCGGATTGCCAAAATGGCTTCTTATGCTCAGAATTCCCTTTCAATTCATATTAATACTTTGGGCTTATTACTACACTAACTTTATTTAATAGTTGAAAAGCAAGAAAGTTTGTATTGCAATGCTTATCATTGCAGTAAAGTAAAAATGTCTAAAGTAATTCAAACATTTCCTTCAAAAAAAGGAATCTTTTTGTTTCAAAAGATCGAGAATTTTACTAATATTGAACTACTAATAACGAACCAATTTTAAAAAAGTAATAATTAGCATTTAATGAAAAAAAGTAACCGTTTGGAACTCAATTTCGAACAAACAGAACGTCTTATAACAATGGCCCTTGAAGAAAGAAAGCCATTTGAGGCCATCAAGGAGGAATTTGGTGTTGCTGAGAAGGAGGTTTTAGAAATCATGAAAAAACGTCTTCCGAAGGAGAAGTTTGAACTGTGGCGAACGAAAGCCAACGCGACCAAACCCAAGCCTAAACCGATGGTAATAGACGATTTTGACGAAGATTTGGACGGTAAGTATTATATGAAAAATAAAATTGATTAAATTTAAACTCCTGCATTCGCAGGAGTTTTTTTTTAAGTCTTTGTAAGTAAATCATTTTTTTGGGCAGAAGATGATCAAGCCATTAATCTCATTGGAAGAAGACCATATATCACGAGAAAATCGTATTAAACTCAAATTTTTTGTTTTATTTTGCCAAAAATAATTTCTATGAAAAAAGTATGTCTTGCCATCGCAACATTGCTCGTTTTGGCCAGTTGTTCAAATAAAGATCAAGCTAAAGATTTAACGCTTACTGGTACAATCAAAGGACTAAAGACTGGTACAGTTTATATTCAGAAATATCAAGACACAAGTTTAGTGGTTCTCGATAGTATAAAGATTGATGGCAATTCGTCATTTGAAAGTCAACTGGATCTTGCCGAGCCAGAGATGCTCTATATTGTATTGGATCGTGGGGTTACCAGTACCATTGATAATAGTTTGCTAGTATTTGCTGAGCCTGGAAAGATTGATGTACAAACAGATTTAAAGCATTTTTATGCCAATGCAAAAGTAACTGGCTCTAAAAATCACGAACTGTATGAAAACTATAGAAAAATGAACAGCAAATTTAATGATCAACTACATGACTTGCTGCAACTCGATATGGATAATTTTAAAGCTGGAAAAAGCACAAATACAGCTGAAATTACCGAAAAAAGAAACTTGGTATTAAAGAGAAAATATTTAGCAGCAATTAATTTTGCGGTCAATCATAAAGAATATGAGATTGCGCCTTTTATCGCGCTATCGGAAATTAGTGATGCCAATGTCAAATATCTTGATACCATCAGTAAGTCCCTTACACCAAAAGTTAGCAGTAGTAAATACGGCAAAATGCTTGGTGACTATATAGAAATGCGCAAAGAAGATCAGGCAGCAGTTACAAAATAGCTTATACAAATATAAATTTCAAAGCGGCACTATGGTGTCGCTTTTTTTATAACTGGTAATCAGTTATTGTATCGGAAGTGTCGTTAAACCTAATTGATTTGAATTGGAGAAGCACTAAAATTTAATTAGCCAAATTGACAAGATTAGTCTTAAACTATCAAATTTACAGCTATACAGCAATCAGTGATCACTTATAAATTTACATGTACAAATCGCAGTCTACTTATTATAAAAAAGCAGAGATTAGCGCTAATGAGCTTCAAACTTAATTACGGATGTGTTTAAACGATGCAGAGATAAATTAGAAAACCGAAAATTTTTGGTTTTAAAATAATCGTTAAAATATATATATTTATAACTACTCAATCGCTATTATAACAACTTCTAGTTATTTCGCTAAAATGGTATTGAAAAACTCCATTTCATTTAAAGATAATTAGTTACTCGACCACGGAAAATAGTTTTAAACCATCGTATAATTCTATTATAAGATTTAAAAACATTTTGCGGGCTAATTATCTAAGCGCCTAATGTCAAAAACTATTAAACAAAAAAAGCCTCCTTTTGCAAGGAGGCTTCATTACTATGAATGATAGCGGTGACTTAGAATTGAACTTTCTTAGTTACAACCCCATGATCTGTTGCTATTTGAACCAAGATAATTTGATTTTTGGCTCTCAAATCTGAGATGCTAGTTGAGCTAGCGTCTACATTTTCTTTGCTGTAAATCTTACGACCTTGAATATCAAAAATATCAATATTATTAATTGTGTATGTTCCTGCATTTACAGAAAGTACATTATCTTTTGAAATTACAATTACTGCATTTGCATTAGCAGCTACGTCATTGTTTGATAAATAATTCTCAACAAAAACAATTTTAAAACGAGCGTCGAAAGTTCCTGCTTCTGTTGCAAATGTATAAGATCCATTTCTTAGGTTCGTTTCAGTGTTTGTAAGCATATCAATCAAAATTGGATCAACAGCTTCTGTAAACATACCTGTTACATCATTAAGTGAAATAGTATAAGTTGCAGCAACGATAGTTTGCAATCTTAAGGCAATTTCATCAGTTTGCTCAAATGGTAGTGGTTTTCCTTGGATTACGAAAGATTGATCTTCGATCAAGTAGCTTAATCCAACATTTGGATTCCCAAGAGTAGGAGTGTCTCCCACATCTATACCATCAGAAGCCTCTTGACCTGCAGTATAGGCAAGTAAAATTTCAGATCCAAAACCTGAACCACTATTTAAGTGCAGATAAAATTTATGACGTTCTACGCCATCATCATCCGAGTTTGACCCATTTTTTAAGAATATATTTTGAAAATCATCATTTCTTTTAACGAGATTCGAGAACGTTAATGTTGTAGCAACATCATCTGATCTTTTAACTATAAAACCTTGACCTACTTTAATAATACCGTTTGATCTTGTTGATTCTACCTCTGCTTCTCCTGGCACGATTACTCCAACAGGTCCATTAAGACCAAATGCAGAATAGTAAGCTGTATATGGATCAGTAGTATTCGCATTATTTCTTCTTCTCCAAAAATAAACATCTTTACCTATACTAGGATTTTCATTTATTAAAGCAAAAACACCAATATCCGTCGGATATGGATTTCCGACCATGTTGTATCCTGGCTCTAAATCCACGGTTACATCGGCCGCATTTGGCCTACCTTTGAATTCACCAAGCCATTTTTGACCAGGTACACCTTGCATGTAAGGGACCCAAGTATTAGGGGCACGTATAAGATATCCTTCTCCAGGTACAAAAACTTTACTTCCTGGATTATCAATAGTATTAAAATTATTATCTGCACTATTGTAACTATAAAATCTAGTTGTATTAGTTGCCGGAGAGAAAGCAAGTAAATTTTGTTGCAATACTGGAGATGACCACATTGTGTAATCTAGCCTATAGATCGGGTAGCTTTCTCGGTGAACGGTTATGTCTCCAACATTAGGAGTTGTACCAATCTGAAATAAATTTGCATTAGATTCTACCACAAAATTTGCTGCAGAACCTCCATTATTAATAATGTTTTCTGTAATCATAGCAAATGTCCCAGCCGCAAGGGTAAAAGTAACATTTGGAAAAACAGTTAGAGAATTTGCCAATAACGCAGAGCCATAATCATCAGCCCCACTATTATAATTAGCTTCTATATGAACTTCAACTTCTTCTGTAGGTTGAGCCAGCCATCCTTCAAGAGTATATCTCGCAATTGTCACTGGATCATCGGTTGTAGTTACACCAATTTCATTACTCCAACCAGTATAAGGTCCCTCGCCAACTCGCGCTCTTACTCTGTACTTGTACGCAGTTAATTGAGCAAGATCGGGAATTAATTTATTTAAAGCACCTGCTGTTGTTGCTACGCCAGGATTTGTCCAATTGGTATTTGAGGCCAATGTATATTGCACTTCGTATGAAGTAGCTCCCAAGGAAGCTTGCCATCTAGCTACGAAAGATGCGTTTGAAATATCTGTAGCAGCTATAGCTACTGGAGCATTTATACCAGTAGTAGTAAATTGTACTGCAGCGCTCCAAGCACTGCTAACATTTCCTGCACACCTAGATCTAATGTAAAAGAAGTAAGTTTGAAGAGGAGTTAATTGATTATATGTTATAGAACCATTTTGAGCAGCAGGTGCACTCACAAGAACTAATCCAGTTGCCCCACTACCAGGTGCTCCAGAAGTACGAAGTTCAGTTTGGTAATCTTCCAATGTAGGAGAATCTGACAACGTCCATGTTAAGGTAGCACTTACCTGGTTTACACTTGCCACGGTTATTTCGGTGGGATGATCGCATTGTTGAGCCCATCCGCTCCCGATTGACAATAGAAAAAACAGACAGATGCTGCCTATTTTACTTAAGAAAGTAATATTGTTCATAGTTTAATATTTAAAGTTTGTAAAGCAAATATAATCTATGCTTCTCAAATAAGAAACATAGATTATGTTTTAATTAATTATCTAAGGTTTGTTTTCTTATTCAAAATGAAACCGTTAGTCGTCTTCACCTCCACAATTAGAATTTGAGAAGCAAGATTTGGTAAAGAAATAGAAGTCTCTGAAGAGTTGATGCCAGACTTATTATACAAAAGACGTCCACTTATGTCATAAATTTTAATAGTGTCAATTGCTTCGATAGTCGATCTTACATTTACGCTTTTATTCGTTCCAAATACAATAATGGAATTTTTAAGAACTTCATTATTTGTCAATCCTAGAGCGTCGTCCACCATAATTTTATAATCTTCAGTTTCTCCATTAACAGTATTTTCGCAAGGCTCTAAGGCGTCAAAGTCTGCTACAGTTGCAGTGCGAACTCTCATAAAGGTTTCGCCTAAAACAGCATTTGCTGGCACTACAACATTGGCAACCATTCCTGAAGATACATCAACACCTGATGCAATTGTACCTAAATTATAAGATTCTGAAGCAGAAAAAGTTCCATCATGATTCCAATCGATCCATGCTTTGGTAGTCATTGCGGTACTTGTTGCAGTAACTCTTGCAGAAAGTGGATATGATCCAGTTCTACTAACAGTCGCGGGACCTTGGTCGTAATAATTAGTATAGGTTGCACTACTGCTAGAAGTCGAATTGATATCGTCAAAAGTTACATTTGTAATTCCCGCTTCATCTTGTGTACTTACGGTTGGTTGGCAGTAGCATTCTGGACTTGTCACCAAAATAGCTGCTGGAAAAATCATAAGACCCAATTCGTCGCACATTACACCTCGTCTATAGTATGTTGCAAATTCTTGCGTAGTGGTAAGAGTTGGAGCAGTTGCGCCTGGGATGTTAATAAAAGTACCGACATCGGAATAGCTATATTGCCATTGGTATGATAATCCAGATGCAACAGTATCATCAATTGCTGACAATGTAAATGACTCTCCACAATAATTACTGCTTTGACTCACAACCATGCTCCCAGGAAATGGATTTGCCTCACAAGGATCTGTCATCGTTATTTGCATTGACGGTAAGTATCTACGATTTGGAAGGGTTATTGCTGTTGTTCCTTCAAGAGTACAACCATTAGCATTTGGGTTATTGCTAGCCAAACCTGTTGTTAGATATTCACCAACTAAACCTAAGTGCGCTTTAACTTCAAAACTACTTCCAGTAGTTTGATTACTTCTACAGACTTCAATGACAATATTACTAGACCCATCCCAATACATTGGAGTGTCAAGTGTAATAGTATGCCATCCAATTGAGGTTATATTTTCTACTGCAGAAGAATAGTATACAGGAAGGTTGGGTATTAACGTTGAAGATAAAACATTTTCAGTAGTAAGACCCATCTTAATTTGCACATTCTCCGGTTTCAAATTTGAAGGCAATGCTAGTTGCGAAATTTTAAAGGCAACGGTAGTAATATATCCAACAGGAGCTGATTGATTTTGTAACAAATCACCTGTATACATATATTGACTTCTCTGAACTTTATCGTTGGTAGAAAAAGGTGAAATAGCCTGAATATTAACCTGACTTGTTCCATCAAGAATTGTAAAAACCTGTTGGGCATTAGCTACAGTAGGAGTTAGAAACATCATTGCACCAACTACAGCCGTTTTAACAATCGAACTTTTAAATGAGTGGCAAATGTTTGCGAATCGATTTTGGGGGTAAAATTTATTCATAATTAAATATTTAAAAATTAATATAGGTTACTTTTTATTACTTAAAATCTGAATTTCTGCGTTTCGACAGTTCCATTTTCTAAGTGAATTTCAACTACTAGGAGTTGATTTTTTCGAGGGAGACTTGATAATGCTACCTCGGCTGAGTTGCAGTTTAATTTTCTAGTTAAAACTCTACCAGACAAATCATAGATTACTATTGTATTGATCAATTCCTGACCAGAATGCAGCTGCACTGCTTCGGCTTTATCAAAAATTACAACTTGATTTGGCTTTGCCATAGCGTCAACTAAGTTAGTATTTTTTAACTTGAAAGCAATAACAAATCGGTCATTAAATGCTCCTGCTGCAGTAGCAAAAGTATAGTCCGATTGGGATAAATTATGAACGGTATTAGTTAATTTGTCATTTATATATACCGCATATTCAGACATAAAGCCATCTTCCATAAATTTTGAAATCGTATGATTTCCCGCAGTAGCCGCCGTAAAACCAAGCGGAATAACGTCTTCGCGATTAAATGGTAGACCTTTGGCCATAATTGCCAATTGTTGCTGATCATTTGCAATGCTATAAAACGCTACATCCCCAGAGTTAATCTGCTCGGCATCGTACATTCTGTCATAATTTTCTGTGGCTCCGGCTACGTATCCAACTAGTATCCTTTGCAGTGCTCCAGAATTTGCTTTGAGTTCTAACCAAAATCGGCCAGCACTTGGTAGAACCTCTTTCACTTCTTTTGCAGGATCTGTATTCTGCATCTTATAAAATGGTGCTGGAGTACTACCTGTAGCCATTCTCATTTGATTATTCCATCCCACGGATGAACCTGCCTCGTTAATAGTCTTAATCATAAAACTCTGACCAGCTGCAACCTTATATACTGCCGGTCCATCGGTTGAACCTAAACCATTTACTGCTAAATAATCAGTATTATTATATCCGTAGTAATGAGTACCTTCAATAAGTGACGGAGCACTAATATGTCTCCATAGATAGATAGTTCCATCTAACGCGGTATTTGCTTGGACGAATTTGACTGCATCAACTTCTGATGGGTATGGATTACCAATTAGGTTGAAGTGTCCAACGGTTGGACTTACAGTGATGGCGATAGGTCCATTATTTGGTCGTCCATTAAAGTTGGCAGCAAATGGTAGTGGATTACCTGATATTTCGTAAGTCTGTGGAGCGCGAATTATATACCCTTTTCCAGCAGTCATTACGTTACTCGGCGATTCAAGTACCCAATTGTCATTAGCATAGCTAAAATATTTATCCCATAAAGTAGCAGGAGACACATCATATAAGGTAGCATCTGCAACTGGAGACGAATAGTAAGTAAAATCATACCTATTCAATAATGGCGTAGTTCTTTTGTATTCAACGTTTAAATTAGTATTCAGTTCCTCAGTATTTTGCAAAAGGGCCGAATTATTTTCAAAAACTAATTTTCCTGTATCCTCAATATCTGCTTCGACTATTGGGTTATTTAAGATTAAAGTTTTATTTGCAGGAACTTTAAAAGTCACACCTTCTGCAATAGCAATCGAACAATAACTCAGGGAGTTAGAAGACCAAATTGAATTACTCGCAGTAGGTGCTACCTTAAAATAGGCACTCTCGTTTGGACCTGGAACTTCGTCATCAATCCATTTATCAGCTAATGTAATAGGATCCTGGGCAAAGGTTTTTACCCCCTTTAAATCTGCGGTACCAGCGTCAGTACCTAAACCAGTTGTGTTTGCTCCTATGTAGGTATAGAAACGGTAGTATGATCTTTTTGCAGGTTGTTTGACTACAAGAACTGGTTGAGTTTCGTCATAAGGCAAGGGATATGATAAAAACCCTGTATCGGGAGCGTTTGAAACTTCCCATCGAAATTTTGTAAAACCGGTTGCATAAAGATTTTTGGCAACAATAGCCACAGGCTCGCCAAGACAAGGAGACCTAACTGGCTCAAAATACACAGCTTGCGAATTCTCTGCAGTAGCTTGAAAAGTAAATTTTGTAACAGGTCTGTATTTTTTATCACCAGTATTTATTGCTATTGCATTTCCCCCAGATGTACTGTATAAATTTTTCCCTAAAGTACTATCGTCCGAATAACAGCCACGAGTCATAAAAGAAGTGCTGTAGTTTTGATAAGTACTAGACATTTTGATTGGTTGACCTAGAGAAGGATTGTAATCATAACTATATGAAAAATCTACAATTAAGCTACCGCTAGTTGTAACAGTGTAAGGAGTACTAAGGGTGAATTCTATCCATCTCTCTTCAGAATCCCCTGCGTAAGGCATGTCAGGAATCGTCACTGGCCCGCTAAAAACTTCAGTTAATACGGGAGTATCGATAGCTCCAAATTGAGGTATTTGGTACTCACTAGGACTCCAATTGTACACATCGGTATTTGCTGGAGTCACCTCTGTACCAACACGAATGGTCACATTTGAAATATAGCGAGGACTGCCGAAGTTGTAATGCTGTTTTACGTGAAAGGCTATTTTGGTAATTTTATCACCGTCTTGTGCTTTGACAACCGTTCCACCTTTCAGCTCTGATGCGGTATACAGGAATTGCATTCTAGCATTTTTAGACTTATCACTAAATGGCGCTACACCTCTTAAATTGTACGAACCGTAATAAGTTGATGTAGCTATTCCATTTGGAGGAGTGTTAATAATATTACGACCGTTATATAAATTGTCTGGTTGCGCAAATGTGCTAAATGACACAAATAGCGCAAAGGCGAAGATTAAATATTTGCTAACAGCTGCATTAATTATACTGATAGCAAAATCTTCTTTCAAAAAGATGGATAGAGTAGTTTTTGCTTTCATAACGAGAAATTTAAAATTTGTTTAATTTGGTGTGTATGAAAAATGGCTTGTATTTAAGAATGGGCGCATTTAATCACAGCAACAAAGATAAACTCAGCAAGCGCTGCTTCATAATTTACACGTCAAAGTGCATATATACTCGTTATACTACTACTTTTTAGCACTTCCGCAAGTGCTATTTTGCACAGGAATAGCATTTTTTTCTAAATGTTAAAATTTTTTGGTCTTATTTAAATTAAAACACTGTGAATGAGTATATTGTAATTATATAATACTATGAGAAAATTCAATAAAATAAGTGGTGGAGTAGTTGAGAGTTGAGAGTTGAGAGTTGATAGTTTGCAGTTAACAGTTTACAGTTTACAGTTTACAGTTGACGGTTGACGGTTGACGGTTGACGGTTGACAGTTTACGGTTACTAGCTTACGGTTTACGGTTTACGGTTTACGGTTTATAGTTGACGGTTGACAGTATAATGTGGAATGTTGAAGTTTAAGTGGAAGTGGAAATGGAAATAGAGATAAAAATTTATTTTAACTAGGATCATTTAAGAACTTAGGGAATATGTTTCTCTGGTAATATCAAGAATCTGGATAAACTACAAGTTTCAATTTAGATGGATAACGAAGTTAACTGAAAGCAACTAAATGCAATTGTATGCAGTCTACGCTAATAGAATTACCAAAAACCTTACGGCTTCGGAAATGTGAAAGACCAATAAAGTCGTGTATCGAAGCACATTTGCCCGATCTACCGCGATGGTGGTCTGGGTAGCGGTCGTGTTATACTCGCAACGAATATATTTGGCGAAAGCCTACCAAAAAAAGACGATAATTATTTCAAAATTCTTATAGCTATAGCTTGACAATTTTTAAAGTTTTAGACCCGGCGGCAGTTGTAATCTTAAGTAGATAAGTAGCCGAAGAAAGTGCTGATAAATCGATATTTACGTTACTATTATTTGGTGTCAAGTGAAGCAATTTTTGTCCAATTAAATTTGATACTTCAATTTTCGAAATGTTGTGACTGTTAGCTACTGTAATCTGTGTGGCTGCTGGAATTGGATACACTTTTAAATGCTCTAAACTATTTTCAGTGACTCCTAGCTGAACAGTTACCAAGACTGCAAATGGCGATGAATAACAGTCATTTTCAAACCGGATCGCGTAGTAGGTGGTGTTGGATTGCAGCTGTGTAGTAATTGGCAATTCATTGGACAGCGACAATGCATCTTCGGCTGTAGCGAACCACAGAATATCGGGTCCGGCAGGTTGGAGATTTGCGAGGGTGGCGTCTTGCATTGCTTCGGAGGTGAGCGTTTGAATTGGCTCGGCAATGATGGGCTGTACCGGATTTACCAGCGCAACAACTTCAGTACGTTGTGGGTTTTGGCAGGAAATAGTTGCCGAAAAAACAAATAGTGGTCTGTTGCTATAATTTACAACGTTACTAGTGGTATTCGCGCATACTCCAGCTGTTTCTGTAGCCGTAAAATAGTTTGCTTTGATGGTCGAAATATATTCGGTATCATCTGCAAGCACTCCCCTATTCATCGTGGGTGATGCATTAGGATTGCCGTGGCAAAACTCGAGCACAATATTTGAAAATCCATCCCATTCAAAAGGAGTTGTAAACTGAAAAATATTTGACCCAAGCACTGGCATATAACTTGGAGACGTGAATACAGTGGCGAAATTTGAGTTTTCTATAAACTGTGACAGTTGCGCTGTGGATGTTGTGCCTATCTTGATAGTAAGACCAATCATTGGCAAGCTTCCGGGATTGGTAATCGTTAGTGCGACAGAATTTATAGGGCCGGCGATCATATCTTGATTTTTTAATTCTTGCGCTTGAATGATATGCTGCGTATGGTTATTACTCCAAATTGAAAAGAAGGGGTTTTGATATCCTTGCGAGATTTGATCACCACTACCAACTTTTACATTTTGATCTGCTTCTACAACACTCGCTTGCGCAAAATATGTAGTAGTTTCCTGTAGTTGGGGAGTGGTAAATACATTTCCTGTATAAATACTTTCTGAACTATCTTGCGATAAATACCACTTCACGTCTTGCGCAACGTCAGTTATTTGCAATGTGGCGGACTGTCCTTGGCAAACTGTATCGTTAGTGGGTTGTAATTCTAGATAATCACAGAGTGTTTTGATTCTCACCGCTACTGTCCAAGTGCTCTTATCCTGACCACTACATTGGGAAGCGATATATATTCTATAATCAGTTTCAGATTCTAGATTTTCTAAATTTAAAGTGGTGGTATCTGATGCTACAGAGCCTGTACTTGCTAGTCCAACGGGTCCACTACCTGGGTTTCCTGATGTTCTGACTTCGTAAACGTAGCCGCTTTGAGGTATTATGGTGGCAGCGTTCCATGAAATAGTTGCAGCGTTTTTATTTACGTTAGAAGCCGTTGGCAGAGTTGGTGGAATGCAAGTTGGACCGAAGTTTACAGATATTTCGCCAAGATATAAAATATTACTATTGGCATTAGAATGCGCTTGAAAACCGATACTATAATCGCCATCACTTGGAACTGTAAAATCAATATATTGCTGAGTTCCGCCCAAAGTAGTAGATGGTATAGTAAGGTCTAATAATGTTGTACTCATTGCATCGGCTGCTGGTAATTGTCCAAGTGCTACTTTGAGCTTTTCTTGATAACCAGAGACTTTATATTTGAAAGCAATTCGATAGGATGTGCCCGCGGTAAAAGTTAGCAAAGGTGTAAAAAACCAATCATCGGCAGGCATCGCGTAATTGTAAGTGTACTGCATAACTTTTCCGGTGATTCCTACTATGGGTGCTACAGTTTTCCAAAATCGATCATCGGTATTTACATTTTCCATAGTAACGCAGCTTGGTACATCCGGAAGTACCGCGCTGCTTAAGGGTATTGTATAAGGAATAGTTGCAGAGAGGCAAAGTGTTGTAATGGGATTTAACGAACTCCATGAACTGAATTCGTTTGACGAACATTTAGATCTTACAAAAATTATGTAGGTTGTATTGGGAGTAAGACCAGTGACATTCGCGAAAGTCACGCCTTGCTCTACAGTGCCACTTGCAGCGAGCCCTATAGGACCAGAGGCAGCTACTCCTGAAGATCGAATTTCATAATCATAACCTAATGACGGTGGGTTGCTCGGTGCAATCCAACTTAAAGTAAAAGCGTTGGCGGTGACTGTACTTGGATCTACTGCAATGGCACTCGGGGGAGCGCAACTAGTAGAGTTCCCTTCGGTAAAGGTGATATTGTCAAAATAATAGTAAATATCGGAATTTGCACCTACGGCCTTATTTTGAAATCTTACAAAGAGTGGCCCCGCTGCTGGTGTAAAGGTCGCAGTTTTTGTTGTGCAATTTGAGGATGTAATGTGTGAAAGAAGATTTACGGTAAAAAAAGTTGTCCAAGGTCCAGATGCACTATTACTCCACTGCGCTTTGATATCGACTTGATTTCCTGCAGCTGCAGCTAAAGTTTCGTAATCTAAGACTTTGTAGTCAAAAGTCATGTTGATTGGTGCGGCAGTAGTTGTCCCTAAGGACGGTGATATCAGAATGTTTGTACTGTTAAAATAAACGTTCGCTCTTGTTGAATTTCCGATACCGCATGCGGAAGTATTTGTCTGGGCAAATTCTCCATATCCCGTGGTAGTCCACCCTTGCATGCTATTTTCAAAATTAAAATTGGCATTAATTTGTGCTTCGGCAAAATGTATTGTGAAGAAAAATATCAGCAAAAGAAATGCGTTACTTTTTCTTCCATTTTTGATGAGCTTTTGCTGATCAAAACAGTCACTTAGAAGAAGTCTATTTTGAGGGTAAAGTTTTAGCATGAAGTAAGATTTAGGGAAAACTAATTTACAACATTTTAAGAAAACTTACAATATTATTTTGAAAATCGGATTTTACTATTTGCTATAGCCATTTGGATGTCAGTCTTTAAATTTAGGATTTTAAAGATTGCAATAAACCCTTCTGGAAAATATAGATTATTAAGAAATAGAATTTGTATTTAACGTATAGCTTCGACAATGGAAGTCACGAATTAATCACTTCAAACGAGAACAGCTGGTCGATATAAGAAAATCGTCGGACAAGCGGGGTCGTGTTTTACTCGGTCAGAATATATTTGGCGTAAGCCCACTAAAATTAATATTAGAGGTGCTCTACCAAATTAAGTTTTCTAAAATCGCTTGGTAAAATTTTTAAAAAAAAAGCCTGAAACAAAAATGTTTCAGGCTTTAATTAGAATCTAAAAGCTAGCAAAATGATAGCGAACGATTACTTCTTAATCAATTTGATCATTTTTGAAGCTGTATGCGCATTTACATGGATCAAATAGGTTCCAGCTGCCAAAGATGACATGTCTAGTATTACGTTTGAAGCATTTGGCGTTACGTTCATTACCTTCTGCCCTACCAAATTAAAGATAGAGATAGAAGTAATATCTTCAGAATAATTGATGTTTACTTGATTTTGAACTGGATTTGGATAATAAGTCAATCCGTTCATAGTTTGATCTGCGATGCCTAATTGTACCGTAACAAGTACAGCAAAAGGCAATGAGCGACAGTCATTTTCTGTAAGAACTGCATAGTAAGTCGTTCCAGAGTTTAGCTGTGTTCCTATTTCAAGTTCATTGGTAAATGCGATTGCATCTGCCATTGTAGGAAACCAGTTGACATTAGGACCTAGAGGATCAAGATTTGCTAAAGTTGCGTCTTCTAGCGCATCCACTGTAATCGTTTGAACGTTTTGTGCAACAATTACTGGAATTTCATTTACTGTAGCAATTACTTCAGTACGAGTTGGTGCCTCACAAATAGTTGTTCCAGCAAAAGTAAATGTTGGACGTAGTTTGTAAGATGTTTTTGAAGTAGTAGTGTCTCCACAGCTCTCTGCACCTGTAGCAGCAGATGCTAAATGTGATTTTACTGTAGAATCAAAAGATGTTACATCTGCTTCAACCACTCTGCTCATTGTTGCTGAGCTACTTGAATTACCGTGGCAGAATTCTAAGATGATATTTGAGGTTCCATCCCATTGGTACGGAGTTGAAAATTGAATCATATTTAGACCTAAAACTGGCATCAAACTAGCAGAAGTATTTACTACTACAAATGATGAATTGTCTACGAAATTTGACACAGAAATTTGAGTGGTAGTACCAATTTTAAGTGTAAAATCTTTCATTGGCAATGTACCTGCATTTGTTACGTTAAGTCCTACTGCTGATATTGGTCCAACATTAAGTCCAGCAGCTATTAGCTCTGATGCCAAAACGATGTGTTGTGTGTGATTGTTGCTCCATAGAGAATAAAAAGGATTCTGGTATGTAGTAGTTACTGCATTTCCAGCACCAACCTGTAGTTGTTGATTTTCTGCTTGAACACTTGCATGGGCAAAATAGCTTGTAGTTTCAGCAAGAGTTGGAGTTTCAAAAACCGGTCCTGATTCTAGTACTTCTGTACTAAACTCTGTAGCGTACCATTTTACTTCGGTAGTAGCACCTGTAACTTGTAGCGTAGCAGTTGATCCAACACAAGTTGTGTCATTTACTGCTTCAATTTCTAGGTAATCACAAAGTGTACTAAATGTAACTCCAGCTGACCAAGCGCTTTGATCAGTAGCTTCACAGTTTGAAGATACATACAGAAAGTATTCTGTGCCAGGTAATAATCCTGCAATATCTGCAGTAACTACACCAGCTGCAGTAGCTCCAGAAACCACTAATCCAGTAGCACCACTTCCTGCTTCACCAGATGTTCTGATTTCGTAAGAATAACCATTTGCAGGAATAATATTTGGCTCTGTCCACGCAATAGTTGCAGAATTCTTATCTAGATTAGTAGTGATAATGGCTGTTGGAGGAAAGCATGTTGGCCCTGCAACTACCGAGATATCGCCCACATAAAGACTATTCATATTAGCATTAGAATATGCTTGAAAACCAATATTATAAACTCCAGTTGTAGTAACTGTAAAATCAACTTCTACTGGAACTGTTTGATTAGGTGTAGATGGAATTACGACGTTAAATAAAGGAGTTGTCATAGTCGCCGCCGAAGGCTCAGATCCAATAGCAACTTTTAGTTTTTCTTCGTATCCACTTGCTCTATGTTTGAACATTAATTTGTATCCAACACCGGCAGTTAGATTTAACTTTTGAGTAAAAAACCAGTCATTGGCAGCATTTGAACCATGGTATGGATACTGCATCGCAGCGCCAGTCATACCTGTTATTGATGAATTGGTGATCCAAGTTTTATCATCGTTATTTACATTTTCTACAATAACACAAGATGGAATTGCAGGTGCTGTTACACTTGTCAACGGAAGTTCGTAAGGAATATTTGTAGCAAGACAAGGAGTTTGAAAAGCCGGAATCGAAGTCCAAGAGCTTGATTCTACAGCACTGCATACAGCCTTAACATAGACAACATAAGATGCGTTATCAACAAGTCCTGTAATTGCAGCAGAAGTTACTCCCGCCGCAGTAGTACCAGAAGCGGCTAAGCCAGTTGCTCCTGATCCTGGAGCTCCCGAAGTACGAACTTCGTAAGCATATCCTGTAGCCGCACCCGCAGCAGCAGTCCAGTTGACACTAGCGGTAGTATAGGTAACATTTGACACAACAATATCTGAAGGAGCAGGACAGCTTACTTGGATCCCACCTAAAGTTATATTAGCGATAGTTATAGATCTATTTCCTGCGATTGGACTATCCGGATTTAGGTTTGTAGAGTCTGATCGGTGGTACAAACCACGGTAATTATTAGTACCGTAAGATGTCGCTGCCCAGTCTACGCCTGTGCCATAATCGGCCGTATTTTGGTCGATAGCTATTACTAAATTGTCGACATTATTATACATAAATGGAGTAGTAAAAGTTACTACTACATTACCATTAAGATCTTCAGGATACGAAACTTCGCCTGCAAATACTTGCGTCATTGCCGAAGTCGGGATCCAATCTGTAGTTGAGTTAAAATTGGTTTTGCTAGTATGTCCTACATATACAACCCAATCCTTACTTTTATCCCAGTTTGCTGGAATGGTAGTATTCTTTGGCTTGAAACTAATTGAGGTAATACCGCCTGCAGCATTAATTTCTGATTGAAAATAAAGTTGTTGAGAGTAGGTGTATCCCCAGTTGGTTGCTACCGGAATGGTACTTGAGGTTATGGTTCCTGTCCCAACAGAAATTTGGGCAGTTGCTTCTTGACCAAAAGCTGATAACATTAGTGCTGCCATAAATAGACCTGCACCGCGACTACGCCAAGACGTAGCAGTGCTGACCGTTTTGCAAAGCGAAGATGCATTCTTCGCCGCTAGTGAGTAAAAATTTTTCATAATTAATGGATTAGTTATTTGTCGCTAAATTAATAAATTATTAAGATGAAATAGCCTTATTTCATAAAAAAATCAGTGGAGACGCGGGGTCCTTAGTACAAATCTTACATCTTTGACAAATCGCAGCTAGATTTTTTACCTATAAAAAACTATATTTCGCGTTTTAAAAACTGTAGCTATCAGTACAAAATGCATACTCTGTAGATTATTGTTTTGAAATATGTTTATAATAGAATATTAAAATTTATCAGCGGAACATGGGATTTTTTTCTCGTGGTAGAAACTATTTAAAAAAAAGTATGAGCGTAAAGTTGATTGCAGCAAGTAAGTAGCTTAATAATTGCGTTTCAGGCCTCTAGAGAAAATTAGTAATATTGATTGTTTAGCTATTTTAAATACAATTGTGACAGAGGAAATTGTCAAAATAGGGAAAATTGTATTTGAATAATATTTAAAGCGTTGATTACTAAACAAAAAAAAGCCGGAAACATATTGTTTCCGGCTTTCTACTATTATAAAAAATTGATTAAGCTTGTCCTGTTGGACCAAAGTTTAAAGGAATTTGAGTTTGCTCTGTTTCCTTAATTTCTCCGTGTGCTGCTTCATATCTATTTATATTTTCTGCCATTGCCTTAAGCAATCTTTTAGCGTGTTGTGGTGTCAAGACAATTCTTGATTTCACTTTCGCTTTTGGAGTTCCTGGCATAATACATACAAAATCTACTACAAATTCTGAAGATGAGTGATTTATGATAGCCAAATTTGAATAAATTCCCTGTGCGATTGCCTCGTCAAGTTCAATATTAATTTGTGGCTGCTGTGGTTGTTTAGAATCGCTCATATCTTAGTAGTTATACTCTTCTTTACTAGCCATCATCTCATTATAGTCTTCTTTAGATCCTACAATCGTATTATCATATTCTCTCATACCTGTTCCGGCAGGAATTCTATGTCCAACAATTACATTCTCTTTTAGACCTTCAAGTGTATCAATCTTACCAGCTACTGCTGCCTCGTTTAATACTTTTGTTGTTTCCTGGAACGACGCAGCAGAGATAAATGATTTAGTCTGTAGCGAAGCTCTAGTAATACCTTGAAGTACTGGTGTTGCGGTTGCAGTAACCACATCACGACATACTACAAGATTCTTGTCTGTACGTTTAAGCAATGAATTCTCATCACGTAGTTCTCTTGGAGAGATAATCTGACCTGCTTTTAGGTTAGCTGAATCTCCCGCGTCCTCAACAACTTTCATTCCGTAAAGCTTATCATTATCAACGATAAAGTCTTTAGTATGAATCAATTGTTCTTCAAGGAATAGAGTGTCTCCAGGATCCTGAACACGTACTTTTCTCATCATCTGGCGAATTACTACTTCAAAGTGTTTGTCATTAATCTTAACACCTTGTAGTCTGTACACCTCTTGAATCTCATTTACCAAGTACTGTTGAACAGCAGCTGGCCCTTTAATTCTAAGAATATCATCTGGAGTAATTGCTCCATCAGAAAGAGGCAATCCTGCTCTTACGAAGTCATTTTCTTGAACAAGAATTTGACTTGATAGTTTTACAAGATATTTCTTGATTTCGCCAAACTTAGATTCGATGATAATCTCACGGTTACCACGTTTGATTTTACCAAAAGACACAACTCCATCAATTTCTGATACAACTGCCGGGTTTGAAGGATTACGAGCTTCAAGAAGCTCGGTAATTCTAGGAAGACCTCCTGTAATATCACTTGACTTAGAAGAACGTCTTGGAATTTTCACCAAAATCTTACCAGCCTTAATTTTCTCACCATTCTCAACCATAAGGTGGGCACCTACTGGTAAGTTGTATGATCTAATCAATTCGCCATCTTTACTGTAAACCAATAAAGTTGGGATTAATTTTTTATTTCTTCCTTCAGAAATTACTTTTTCTTGGAAACCTGTCTGTTCGTCAATTTCAACTTGGAACGATTGTCCTTGTTCTAAATCTTCGTACTCAATTTTTCCAGTAAATTCTGAAATAATTACACCATTATATGGATCCCATTTACTGATTACATCACCTTTCTTCACTTTGTCACCATCTTTTGCAAAAATGGTTGATCCATAAGGAATATTATGTGTACTCAAAAGGATACCTGTTGTAACGTCAATCAATTTTAATTCGGTAGAACGTGAAACTACAATGTCGATACCTTTACCATCATTTCCTTCACCTTTTACAGTTTTAAGATCTTCTATTTCTAGACGTCCGTCAAACTTCATTACAATGCTAGACTCTTCAGATAATCCACCTGCAACCCCACCTACGTGGAATGTACGAAGTGTTAACTGTGTACCTGGCTCTCCAATAGATTGTGCGGCAATTACACCAACAGCTTCACCTTTTTGAGTCATTCTACCTGTTGCAAGGTTACGACCGTAACATTTTGCACAGATACCTCTTGTTGCTTCACAAGTAAGTGGCGAACGAACTTCTACTTTTTCAATAGGAGCTGCGTTAATCAACTTAACTGTCTTTTCAGTAATCTCTTGACCTTCTTCGATGATTACTTCGTTTGTCAAAGGATTGATCAAGTCTTGTAAAACTACACGACCTAAAACTCTTTCTCCTAATGACTCAACGATTTCCTCATTCTTTTTAAGTGCAGAAACCTCTACACCTCTCAAAGTACCACAATCTACAGTATTTACGATAACATCTTGAGAAACGTCATGTAGTCTTCTTGTTAAGTAACCAGCATCAGCCGTTTTAAGGGCAGTATCCGCAAGTCCTTTACGAGCACCGTGAGTAGAGATAAAGTATTCAAGAATTGAAAGACCTTCCTTAAAGTTAGAAAGAATTGGATTCTCAATAATCTCTCCACCTCCAGCGGTAGATTTTTTAGGTTTTGCCATCAAACCACGCATACCTGTAAGCTGACGAATTTGCTCCTTAGAACCCCTTGCACCAGAATCAAGCATCATGTATACAGAGTTAAACCCTTGCTGATCTTCACGGATATTGCGCATTGCAAGCTCTGTTAACATCGCATTTGTAGAAGTCCATACATCAATAACTTGGTTATAACGTTCGTTGTTGGTAATTAATCCCATGTTGTAGTTCATAGAAATTCCTTCTACTTGCTCCCTTGCATCCGCGATTAATTCGCCTTTACGTGGTGGGATGATAATATCACCTAAACTGAATGACAATCCACCTCTAAAGGCAAATTTGTAACCCATATCTTTAATATCATCTAAGAATGCAGCCGTAACCGGTACACTAGTAACATTTAGAATCTTACCAATAATATCTCTTAGTGATTTTTTTGTTAATACTTCATTTATAAATCCTGCAGCTTCTGGTACTACTTCATTAAAGAGTACACGACCAACTGTTGTTTTTATAATTTGGTAAACTAAATCTCCAGCTTCATTAAAATCTTTAGCTCTGATTTTGATACTAGCATTCAATTCAACTCTCTCCTCGTTTAAAGCAATATTTACTTCTTCTGCAGAGTAGAAAGTTAGCCCTTCACCCAAAATTTGTTTTTCTGGAGTTGAGATACGCTCTTTGGTCATATAATATAGACCCAAAACCATATCCTGAGAAGGTACCGTAATTGGAGCACCATTTGCAGGGTTCAGAATATTGTGAGAAGCTAGCATCAAAAGTTGCGCTTCAAGAATAGCTTCTGGTCCTAATGGTAAGTGAACAGCCATCTGGTCACCATCAAAATCCGCATTAAAGGCAGTACAAACTAAAGGGTGCAACTGAATTGCTTTTCCTTCAATAAGTTTTGGCTGGAAAGCCTGAATACCTAAACGGTGTAATGTAGGAGCACGATTCAGTAATATCGGGTGTCCTTTAATTACGTTTTCAAGAATATCCCATACAACTGGTTCTTTCTTGTCTATAATTTTCTTTGCAGATTTTACAGTTTTTACAATTCCTCTTTCTATTAATTTACGAATAACAAAAGGTTTGTAAAGTTCGGCAGCCATATCTTTTGGGATACCACATTCGAACAATTTTAATTCTGGTCCAACAACAATTACCGAACGAGCAGAATAATCCACACGCTTACCAAGTAAGTTTTGACGGAAACGACCTTGTTTACCTTTTAATGAATCAGAAAGAGATTTCAATGGTCTGTTTGATTCTGTTTTAACTGCAGAAGCTTTACGAGTATTATCAAATAGTGAATCTACAGATTCTTGCAACATACGTTTCTCGTTTCTTAGGATAACTTCTGGAGCTTTAATTTCCACAAGTCTTTTAAGACGGTTGTTACGTATAATTACACGACGGTATAAATCATTTAAATCTGAAGTTGCAAAACGACCTCCATCAAGCGGCACAAGTGGACGCAATTCTGGTGGTATAACAGGAATCACTTTCATGATCATCCATTCTGGACGGTTTTCTCTGTTTTTGTTTGACTCTCTAAAAGATTCAACAACTTGTAGTCTTTTTAGAGCTTCAGTTTTTCTTTGTTTTGAAGTCTCAGTATTTGCGCTATGACGAAGATCGTAAGACAAAGTGTCAAGATCTATACGTGCAAGCAAATCCATAATACATTCAGCTCCCATTTTGGCAACGAATTTATTAGGATCAAAATCGTCCAAATATTGGTTGTCTTGCGGAAGAGTGTCAAGAATATTCAAATACTCTTCTTCTGTAAGGAAGTCAAGTCTTTTTACACTTTCACCTTCGGCATTATTTGCAATACCTGGCTGAATTACTACGTATCTCTCGTAGTAGATAATCATATCTAATTTCTTCGACGGAAGTCCAAGAATATATCCGATCTTGTTTGGAAGTGAACGGAAGTACCAAATATGAGCAACAGGCACAACTAGATTGATGTGTCCTACTCTATCACGACGTACTTTTTTCTCAGTTACTTCGACACCACATCGGTCACAAACGATTCCTTTGTAGCGAATTCTCTTGTATTTACCACAAGCACATTCAAAATCCTTAACAGGACCGAAAATTCTTTCGCAGAATAATCCGTCACGCTCCGGTTTGTGCGTTCTGTAGTTAATTGTTTCGGGTTTTAAAACTTCACCTCTAGACTCAGCCAAAATTGATTCTGGCGATGCCAAACCAATTGAGATCTTATTGAATCTTTTTACAGGATTCTTGTCTTTATTATTATTTCTGTTATTCATCATAGTTTTTACTATTGACTTATTGTGCAATTAAAAAATTTAATTTTAGTTGTCGAAATTTCCTTTCGTACATACTGCCTAACCACGAATTACTTCTCTAAACATCAACGACGGTTGAAGTGCTAGTTATAAAACCAAAAAGGTTCCATAAAAAATCGGAACGGTTTACGGGTATAAATCCTAAAAACTTCTATAAAAAACCAAAGTAGAGGCGCGATTGCTCGCGTCTCTACCGTGGTGATAAATTATTACTATTCTTCTAAACGAATATCAAGACCAAGTCCTTTTAATTCGTGCATCAATACATTGAATGATTCAGGTAATCCTGGCTCTGGCATTGATTCTCCTTTAACAATTGCTTCGTAGGTTTTAGCTCTACCAATAACGTCATCAGATTTTACAGTCAAGATTTCTCTAAGAGTGCTTGATGCTCCATAAGCCTCAAGTGCCCAAACTTCCATCTCTCCAAAACGCTGACCACCAAATTGTGCTTTACCACCTAGAGGCTGCTGAGTAATAAGAGAGTACGGTCCGATAGAACGGGCGTGCATCTTATCATCTACCATGTGTCCAAGTTTCAGCATATAAATTACACCTACAGTTGCACGTTGGTGAAAACGCTCTCCTGTACCACCATCATAAAGATAAGTATGTCCAAAACGAGGTATTCCAGCTTCGTCAGTTAGTTCATTAATTTGATCTAATTCGGCACCATCAAAAATTGGTGTAGCAAATTTGCGATCTAGTTTTTGACCTGCCCAACCTAATACAGTCTCGTAAATTTGCCCGATGTTCATACGAGATGGTACACCAAGTGGGTTTAATACGATATCTACTGGAGTTCCATCTTCAAGGAAAGGCATATCCTCGTGACGTACAATACGTGCAACGATTCCTTTATTTCCGTGACGTCCTGCCATCTTATCTCCAACTTTAAGTTTACGTTTCTTAGCGATATAAACTTTAGCTAATTTTAAGATTCCTGCTGGAAGCTCATCTCCTACTGTAATTGTAAATTTCTCTCTACGCAATGCTCCTTGAAGGTCATTCAATTTGATCTTGTAGTTGTGGATAAGTTCGTTTACCATTTTATTGGTCTCGTCATCAGCTACCCACTGACCTTTACTAAGGTGTGCAAAATCTTCAACTGCGTTAAGCATTCTTTGAGTATATTTCTTACCTTTTGGCAATACTTCTTCACCCAAATCATTCATTACTCCCTGTGAAGTTTTACCGTTTACGATTGTAAATAATTTCTCAACAAGTTTGTCCTTTAGCTCAACAAATTTAGTTTCAAATTCTAATTCAAGTGCAGACAATGCATCTTTGTCTTGTGAACGTTTGCGTTTGTCTTTTACTGCTCTTGAAAATAATTTCTTATCTAATACTACACCGTGTAATGATGGAGACGCCTTTAATGAAGCATCTTTTACATCACCAGCTTTATCTCCAAAGATTGCTCTTAGTAGTTTTTCTTCTGGCGTAGGATCTGACTCTCCTTTTGGTGTAATTTTTCCGATAAGAATATCACCTGGTTTTACGTCAGCACCTACTCTAATCATACCATTTTCGTCAAGGTCTTTTGTAGCCTCTTCAGAAACGTTAGGAATATCATTTGTAAGTTCTTCGTTACCAAGTTTTGTATCTCTAACTTCTAGAGAATAGTCGTCTATGTGGATAGATGTAAAAATATCATCACGAACAACTTTTTCTGAAATTACGATAGCATCCTCAAAGTTGTACCCCTTCCAAGGCATAAACGCCACTTTTAGATTTCGGCCTAGAGCCAACTCTCCATTTTGTGTTGCATACCCTTCAGAAAGCACTTGACCCTTTTTCACTCTTTCACCTTTCTTAACGATAGGTTTAAGGTTGATAGAAGTACTTTGATTTGTTTTTCTAAATTTAATTAGATTATATGTTTTTTCATCTTCTTCAAAACTCACCAACCTTTGTTCATCGGTACGGTCATATTTGATAGTGATAATATTAGCATCTACATATTCTACAGTACCTTCGCCTTCTGCGTTAATCAGTACACGCGAATCTGAAGCAACCTGACGTTCAAGTCCTGTTCCTACAATCGGCGCTTCTGGACGCAATAATGGTACGGCCTGACGCATCATGTTAGATCCCATCAAAGCTCTATTCGCATCATCATGCTCCAAGAAAGGAATCAAAGATGCAGAGATTGACGCAATCTGATTTGGTGCAACGTCCGCATAATTTACTTCTTCTGGGCTTACTACTGGAAAGTCACCTTCCTCACGAGCAATTACCTTTTCTGAAAGCATCTTACCGTTTTCATCCATCTCAATGTTAGCCTGCGAGATAAGCTGACCTTCTTCTTCTTCAGCGCTTAGATAAATAGGTTCAGACTTAAGGTCTACAACACCATTTGTTACTTTACGGTAAGGAGTTTCAATAAAGCCCATTCCGTTTACTTTAGCATACACACCAAGAGACGAGATAAGACCAATGTTTGGTCCCTCTGGAGTCTCAATAGGACATAAACGTCCGTAGTGAGTATAGTGAACGTCACGCACCTCAAATCCAGCTCTTTCTCTAGAAAGTCCACCAGGTCCTAGTGCTGATAGCCTACGCTTGTGCGTAATCTCTGCAAGAGGGTTTGTCTGGTCCATGAACTGAGACAATTGGTTTGTACCAAAGAATGAGTTAATAACAGATGATAATGTTTTAGCATTAATCAAATCGATAGGAGTAAATACTTCATTATCCCTAACGTTCATTCTTTCACGGATAGTTCTAGCCATACGAGCAAGACCTACTCCAAATTGTTGAGAAAGTTGTTCTCCAACAGTACGTACACGACGGTTTGATAAGTGATCAATATCATCAATCTCAGCTTTAGAGTTGATAAGTTCGATCAAATATTTTACAATTGTAATGATATCTTCTTTGGTAAGCACTTGCTTTTCCATTGGGATATCTAACTGTAATTTTTTGTTCATTCTGTAACGACCTACTTCACCTAAGTTGTAACGTTGGTCTGAGAAGAACAATTTATCAATAATACCACGAGCAGTTTCTTCATCAGGCGGTTCTGCATTACGCAGTTGTCTGTAGATATGCTCAACGGCTTCTTTTTCTGAGTTGGTTGGATCTTTTTGAAGCGTGTTGTGAATGATGGCATAATCTCCTTGATTAGCATCTTCCTTATGCAACAAAATCGATTTTACATTTGCCTCGATAATTTCTTCAACATTATCTTTGTCGATAAGTGTATCTCTATCAAGGATGATTTCGTTTCTTTCGATAGAAACTACTTCACCTGTATCTTCGTCTACGAAGTCTTCATGCCAAGAATTTAGAACTCTAGCTGCTAGACGACGGCCAATGTATTTCTTTAATCCTGTTTTCGAAACTTTAATTTCTTCGGCAAGGTCAAAAATTTCAAGGATATCCTTGTCTCTTTCGAAACCAATTGCACGGAATAAAGTAGTAACAGGTAATTTTTTCTTTCTATCAATATAAGCGTACATTACGCTATTAATATCGGTAGCAAATTCTATCCAAGATCCTTTAAAAGGAATAACTCTCGCAGAATATAGTTTGGTTCCATTTGCGTGAAATGACTGACCAAAGAAAACTCCAGGAGATCTATGTAACTGGGAAACAACCACACGTTCTGCACCATTGATTACAAAGGTACCGCTCGGGGTCATATACGGAATAGTTCCTAGATAAACATCTTGTACAATTGTTTCAAAATCTTCGTGCTCTGGATCTGTACAATATAGTTTTAGACGTGCTTTTAATGGCACACTATAGGTAAGACCTCTCTCAATACATTCTTGAATGCTGTAACGGGGTGGATCTACAAAATAATCCAAAAATTCTAATACAAAGTTATTACGTGTATCAGTAATTGGAAAATTTTCCATGAAGGTATTGTATAATCCTTCGTCGCCTCTTTCATCAGATTTGGTTTCCAATTGGAAAAAATCTTTAAATGACTTAACCTGTACGTCCAGAAAATCGGGATAGGCAGGAATATTTTTAGTCGAGGCAAAATTCAATCTTTCAGTCTGATTTGTTATCATCAATGGAGAAAATTTTGATTAAAAAAAAGTAGTTTTTGTGTAAACACTTATATTTTGATACTTTCTTTTATAATCAATACCTCTTAGAAACAAACCGAGTATCATTTGGTAAATTCCTTTCTTCGTATTGATTTAAGAATTTTCGCTATAAAATCATTGAAGAAATCTCCAAGTTTTATTATACGAAAAATGGTTTAGGCCTTTGAACATCACTGTTCAAAGCCTAAACCTAGATTTTCTTAAGTATGTAGCTTATTTAAGCTCAACTACAGCTCCAGCATCTTCTAAAGATTTTTTAAGACCTTCAGCCTCATCTTTAGTGATTCCTTCTTTAATGTTAGAAGGAGCGCTATCAACTAGATCTTTAGCTTCTTTCAAACCTAAACCAGTTAATTCTTTAACCGCTTTTACAACTGCAAGTTTAGAAGCACCAGCTTCTTTCAATACAACTGTAAATTCTGTTTGCTCTTCAGCAGCAGCAGCATCACCACCACCTGACATTACTACAGCAGCAGCAGCAGGCTCAATACCGTACTCGTCTTTTAATATTGTTGCAAGATCGTTAACTTCTTTTACCGTAAGGTTAACTAATTGTTCTGCGAATTGTTTCAAATCTGCCATTTTTTCTATCGTTTTAAAATGAATTTGTAAAATATAATTTATTAATTGTGCGCGTAATACGTTCTTAGTTTAGAAAACTAAGCCTCAACCTCTTCGTCTTTGAATTGGTTAAGAAGAGCTGAAATAACTCTTTGAGCAGGTGATTGAAGCAATCCAATGATTTCTCCGATAACCTCTTCTTTAGATTTAAGTGATGCTAATGAATCTAATAATTCATCACCAATATAAATTTCAGAATTTATGAAAGCTCCTTTTAAAACCGGTAATTTCGATTTTTTACGGAAATCTTTAATAATTTTTGCTGGACCGTTTGCTACCTCAGAAAGAAATATTGAAGTGTTTCCTTTTAATGTTTCTGGCAAAGCGCCATAGTCATTAGAAGATGCTTCCATTGCTTTTGCAAGCAATGTATTCTTTACTACTTCTAATTGGATTCCTGCTTTGTAGCAAGCTCTTCTTAGATTTGAAGTTGTCTCTGCATTAAGTCCTGAGATATCTGCTAAGTAAACAATTTTAGAACTCTCTAACTGTGCAGTTAAATCTTCAATCGCGATTGATTTTTCTTCTCTAGTCATACTAAAAGTTTTTTAACTACCAATTAGACTGCCTTAGGATCCAAAGCAATTGCTGGACTCATAGTGCTTGAAAGGTGCATACTTTTGATGTAAGTTCCTTTAGCCGCAGTTGGTTTAAGTTTGATTAATGTTTGAATAATTTCCTGAGCATTTTCGTTGATTTGTTCAGCAGTGAAAGATACTCTTCCAATTCCAGCATGAACAATTCCAGTTTTGTCAACTTTAAAGTCGATTTTACCTGCTTTAACTTCTTGAACAGCTTTTGCTACATCCATAGTAACAGTACCTGTTTTAGGGTTAGGCATAAGACCTCTAGGTCCTAAGATTCTTCCTAATGGTCCAAGTTTACCCATTACAGCTGGCATTGTGATAATTACATCAACATCTGTCCAACCATCTTTAATTTTTTGTAGGTACTCATCAAGTCCAACATAGTCAGCACCAGCTGCAGTAGCTTCTGCTTCTTTGTCTGGCGTAACTAATGCAAGAACTCTTACATCTTTACCAGTACCATGAGGAAGTGTTACAACACCTCTAACCATTTGATTCGCTTTTCTTGGATCTACACCCAATCTTACCGAAATATCTACAGATTCATCAAATTTTGCCGAAGCAACCTCTTTAACTAATGCTGATGCATCTTTTAAAGAATACTGCTTGCTTCTATCAATTTTAGAAGCTGCCTCTTTTTGTTTTTTTGTCAATTTTGCCATGTCTTGTTTCTAATTAAAAAGGAGAATCTCCCGTTACAGTTATACCCATAGACCTAGCAGTACCTGCGATCATGCTCATTGCTTTCTCTACGGTAAATGCATTTAAATCCACCATTTTATCGTCAGCAATTGTGCGGATTTGATCCCATGACACATTGGCAACTTTTTTACGATTAGGTTCACCGGAACCGGACTTTAGCTTAGCAGCTTCCATTAACTGGACAGCAGCTGGTGGTGTTTTTACAACAAAATCAAATGATTTGTCTTTGTACACAGTAATTTGCACTGGGCAAATTTTGCCGGCTTTATCTTGTGTTCTTGCATTAAATTGCTTGCAAAACTCCATGATATTAACACCAGCAGCACCTAAAGCAGGTCCAACCGGTGGCGATGGATTCGCGGCACCTCCCTTAACTTGTAGTTTAACTACTTTACTAATCTCTTTAGCCATTTTTTAAAAATTTTTCACACCTATTATTGGAAGCAATAAGTATGGTTTATTAATGTAACAAATATTATACTTTTTCAACCTGCATAAAGCCAAGTTCTAATGGAGTTTTTCTTCCGAAAATTTTCACCATTACCTCCACTTTACGTTTCTCTTCATTGATTTTTTCAACCGTACCGTTAAACCCATTAAATGGCCCATCGATCACTTTGATTGTTTCACCTAGCATGAAGGCAACAGCTCTAGAATCGCCTGTAACAGCAAGTTCATCAACTTTACCTAACATTCGGTTAACCTCTGAAATTCTTAATGGCACAGGATCACCACCTTTTACCTCGCCAAGAAAACCAATTACACTAGTTATTGATTTAATTATATGAGGAATTTCTCCCGCTAGATTGGCTTCGATCATTACGTAGCCAGGGAAGTATACTTTATCTTTAACGATTTTTTTTCCTTCTTTTACTGTAACTACTTTTTCTGTAGGTACAAGCACTTGCGAAACAAAATCGCCCATGCCCAATCTGTTGATTTCAGTCTCGATGTAAGCTTTTACTTTGTTCTCTTGACCGCTTACCGCTCTTACAACATACCACTTCTTTACATTATTGTCTGACATCACAAATATTTAGGCTTTGATCCAATTAAAGAAACCTGCTAAAGCCGTAGAAAAAACTTCATCCACACCCCATGTAGCAAGTGCAAAAATTATCGAAAACACTGCCACGATAATTGTCAATCGCTGCACTTCTGCCCACTCAGGCCATGTTGTTTGAGTTCTTAGCTCAACGTAGGCTTCTGATATATAATTGAAAACATTCATTAGAAACTATTTTTTAATTGCACGGGCGGAGGGATTCGAACCCCCATCAACGGTTTTGGAGACCGCTATTCTACCCTTGAACTACGCCCGTAGAATAAACTGGCAGTTTGCAGAACAAACTGCCAGTTTTATTAATTATTTGATATTCTTAAGAAAGAATCTCAGTTACCTGACCTGCACCTACAGTTCTACCACCTTCACGGATAGCGAAACGCAATCCAAGACTCATAGCGATAGGGCTTAACAAAGAAACATTAATTGTTAAGTTGTCTCCTGGCATTACCATCTCTACACCTTCTGGCAAAGTGATAACTCCTGTTACGTCAGTTGTACGTACGTAAAACTGTGGACGGTAGTTATTATGAAATGGTGTGTGACGACCACCTTCTTCTTTTTTCAAGATATAAACCTCTGCTTTAAAGTTAGCGTGTGGTTTTACAGATCCTGGCTTAACGATTACCATTCCTCTTTTGATTGATTCTTTATCAACACCTCTCAAAAGTAGACCTACGTTATCTCCAGCTTCACCTCTATCAAGGATTTTACGGAACATCTCAACTCCAGTAATAGTAGAAGTTAATTTGTCAGCTCCCATTCCAATGATTTCAACAGCATCTCCTGTATTAGCAATACCAGTTTCGATACGACCTGTAGCAACAGTTCCACGTCCTGTAATTGTAAATACATCTTCTACTGGCATCAAGAAAGGTTTTGCAGTATCACGCACTGGCTCTTCGATCCATGCATCAACAGCTTCCATCAATTCAAGAATTTTTGGTACCCATGTAGCATCTCCGTTCAATCCACCTAAAGCAGATCCTTGGATAACTGGACCATTATCACCATCATATTCGTAGAAAGACAATAAGTCTCTGATTTCCATTTCAACTAGCTCTAAAAGCTCAGCATCATCAACCATATCCACTTTGTTCATGAATACAACGATTCTAGGAATACCTACTTGGCGACCTAAAAGGATGTGCTCACGTGTTTGTGGCATTGGTCCATCAGTTGCAGCTACAACTAGAATAGCACCATCCATTTGAGCAGCACCTGTAACCATGTTTTTTACGTAATCCGCGTGACCTGGACAGTCAACGTGAGCGTAATGACGATTAGCAGTTTCATATTCAACGTGAGATGTATTAATTGTAATACCTCTTTCTTTTTCTTCTGGAGCGTTATCAATTTGGTCAAACGACTTTGCAACGTTTTTAGAATAACCTGCATCAGTCATACATTTTGATATCGCTGCAGTCAAAGTAGTTTTTCCGTGATCTACGTGCCCAATTGTACCAATGTTCAAGTGGGGCTTGCTACGGTTAAAGGTTTCTTTTGCCATTTTACTTAATTTTAATCTTAGTTATATATAATTAGTGTTCAAATTCTTGAGCCAATGACGGGAATTGAACCCGTGACCTCTTCCTTACCAAGGAAGCACTCTACCCCTGAGCTACATCGGCAGAGCTCTTTACTTAATGTGTTTCGTTAAAAAACGAAACACAAACTTTTTAAGCAAGTTTACTCGAAAGCGAGCTTTCGGATTAACTCTTATTAAAAAGTTTGTGGGGAGAGCAGGATTCGAACCTGCGAAGTTTACACAGCAGATTTACAGTCTGCCCTCGTTGGCCGCTTGAGTATCTCCCCCTTTTGACTTTGATATTGGAATTTAAATCTAGGCATTGAGCCAAATATAAAAACGAAATCAACAAAATCACTTTCCATTATTTCAGACCTGTACATTTTACAGGCAATTTCGACCTTGAATTCAGAAATCTTCTATAAGAAATCTTCATTCTTTTGAGCCGGCGGAGGGACTCGAACCCACGACCTGCTGATTACAAATCAGCTGCTCTAGCCAACTGAGCTACGCTGGCATTATTCAATAAAAAAAGTCCGCTATTTCTAACGGACTGCAAATGTATATGATTTTGTTTTTTATTCAAAACATTTATCGATTTATTTTGCTAAATATGTGTTCTTAATTTTTCTTTTCGTTTTAATAGAGATCTTTCCAATGCTTCAGCCGCAGAAACTACTGCTTCTTCAAAGGTTTTACATTTTTTTTGGACTACAAATTCGTCGCCAGGAACATTCATTTTGATATCGACGCATTTATTTTCTTTTTCACTGGAATTTTCCGTCTTTAAGTACACGTCAGCAAAAACCACTTTATCATAATATTTTTCCAAACTATCCATTCTTTCTTGAATGAAATTAACTAGCTTTTGATCAACACTAAAGTTGACCGCGTGAACATTTACTTTCATATTCTATACTATTAAAGGTTAATAAATAACTAACTATCATTCTGTTCTCTTGGATGCGCGCCCGCATACGATTTTTTGAGTTCAGCCAAACTGCTGTGTGTGTACACTTGAGTTGATGCCAAACTCGAATGTCCTAATAATTCCTTTATTGAATTTAGATCAGCTCCATTATTAAGCAAATGTGTAGCAAACGAATGTCGTACTATATGCGGACTTCGTTTTGCCTTTTCGGACACAAGACCAAAGTACGAATTTATTAATCTATAGACAAACGAAATATTTAACTTCTTACCCTTGTCGGTGACAAAAAGAGAGTCGGTCTCGGATGAGATATTAACAGTTTTTCTTAATATTCTATATTCTGCAATCTTTTTACTAATAATTGGAAGTATAGGAATCAGCCGTTCTTTTTTACGCTTTCCTAACACCTTAATTACGTCGGCCTGAACATTATTTACTGTTAACTCGATTAATTCGGCACGCCTTATCCCAGTTGCGTAAAAAAGGTCGATTATCAGTTTATCTCGTACTCCCGAAAAATCATCGGTAAATTTAATATCGTTTAAAACAGCGCTCATTTCTTTTTCTGAGAAGGGCAATTGCAATTTGGTTTCCGTCTTTAAAGCCCGATGCTTTTGCAAGGGATTTGTGGAGTTAATTTCGATTAATTGTAGAAATTTGTAAAAGGATTTTAGTGATGCAATCTTCCTATTAATCGATCGATTGCTTATTCCTGAGTTTGCAAGTTCAATAATCCAAGTTCGAATATCTGCATACTGGACATCTTCCAAACTGCTATCTGCAAATAAATTGAAATGAAAAGCAGCGAATTCGATTAAGTCTTTTTGATAGGCTAACCTTGTCAACGGCGAGTATTTTTTTTCTTTTTCTAAATAATCTGTAAATGCTTGTTGATTTGTTGTCATCGTAGAAATTGAATGAAAGGTAAAGTTAGAAAAAACCAGTCAAGAAGTAAACTTCTAGAAACTAAATTTTCTAATCAACCGCTATCTTGCGAGAAGGATGGAAGTGGAAATCCATTATTGTGGCTTTGCGGAGCAAAAGCTACAATAAAGATTGGGAGCGGACAGCCTGACGGGAGCCACCTGATACGCTGTATTTTTTCTGAAAGTTCTGGCTCGCGGCTCGTCCAAAAAAATACAAAAATCCACTATCTCAGAGACAAATGCCTTTGAAATAGTGGATTTAAAACTTATAAAATAGAAATACTAGTTCTCTAAATTGTCCTTCATGTTCTGAATGTAAGCTGCTTTCTGCAATTTCATTCTGTTTGCAACTGATGGTTTCATGAAAGCCGTACGCGCACGTAACTGACGAACAGTTCCCGTTTTGTCGAACTTTCTTTTATAGCGCTTTAATGCTCTATCGATATTTTCTCCGTCCTTAATTGGTATTATTAACATAATGTAGACACCTCCTCTCGTTAAGTGTGCAAAAGTACGAAAGTTATTTGAATAAACAATTCTTTCTTTAGCGAAATCAAATATAGCAAATTTCAAAACCAATAAAAAGTAAGATAAAAATCTAAAATTGTGCACTATACACTAATTTTTCAACATCGAACGTTGATACAACTATCTATTATCTACTGCGATTTTTGTAAACTTGTTGATTATACCTGCAAAAAAGATGGAGGATCGCAACTTTACATCGCCCGTTGCAATACCACTCAGCGCACAATAACAACCTCACTTAAAAATTTTTAAACGAAAAACGAAAAATCTTGAAAATCACTTACCGTCCTATAAAAGCGCAGAATAATTAAAAAATTAGGAAACTAATAAACACAAAAAAAGTCGCTTTCGCGACTTTCTCATATATATAATTAAGCTCATAGATCAACTTTCTAGTAAAGATGAAAGATAAGTAAAAGTTTATTTAACTGCTGGTTGATAATTTTGTTTATCAATAATCATTTTTGACAAAATTTCCTTCATTATTTCTGAAGTTCCTCCGCCAATTGGCCCTAATCGACTATCTCTCATCAAACGCGCTAATGGATATTCTTCCATATATCCATATCCGCCAAGCATTTGCAAACAACTGTAAATTGTATCGTCAGCAACTTTTGTTGATTTTAATTTTGCCATACTAGCTTCTTTTACGACATATTCGCCTTGATTTAATCTTGCAACTGCGTCATAGTTAAATAACTTACAATGCGCAACTTCAGTAGCATGCTCCACCATCGTGTGACGCAAAGCTTGAAATTTGCTAATTGTAGTGCCAAAAGCTTCACGGCTGCCCATGTAGTCAATCGTGTAATCTAAAGCATATTCAGCTCTAGCGTGTGCATTAACCGCCATGATTAAACGCTCAAAAGCAAAATGCTGCATTATATAAGGAAACCCTTTTCCTTCCTCACCCATCAAATTGTCTGCGCTAATTTCTACGTTATCAAAAGCTATTTCCGCAGTATCTGACGCTCTCCAACCTAACTTATTAAGTTTTGTAGCCGATACACCTTTCAAGTTTGTGTCGACTAAAAAAATACTAATTCCCTTGTTTCCAAGTTCAGGACTTGTTTTTGCCGCCACTACATAGTAGTCAGCATAAATTCCGTTGGTTATGAAAGTTTTGGAGCCATTAATAATATATTTATCTCCGCTTCTAACCGCAGTAGTTTTCATTCCTGCTACATCGCTACCACCAAAAGGTTCTGAAATACAAAGTGCACCAATCTTATCACCAGCAATACTTGGCGCTAAATAATCTTGCTTAATTCGCTCATCTCCTTCTGCATTTAAGTGTGTCATTGCTAAATATGCGTGTGCCCACATCGCAGCGGCAAAGCCTGATGATTTTATCTTCTGAAGTTCTTCTAACAAGATAACAGTGTAAAATAAATCTAGATTCATCCCACCATACGCTTCTGGATAATTGATACCGAAGAAGCCCATGTCGCCAAATTTTTTCCAAATAAAGCGATCAATCGTCCCAGTTTCCTCCCATTTCTCAATATGCGGCACAACCTCCTTCTGTAAAAAGTCTTTTAGACTTTGTCTAAACGAATCATGCTCTTCTGAAAAATATGTTGATCTCATAAATGTCTAATTTCAATTTTTAGAAGTCCAAATATAAGGCAATAATATGAGCTTTCTCAGCGGGAAAGCCCTTTATTTTTGTTAATTCGCTAACTGATTGTATACTGCCATTCATACTTCTATAAACAACAATTTTTTTTGCGATATTATAATCGAAATAGGGAAACTGCTGAAGTTCTTTTATAGAAAGATCGTTAATTTTAATTTTAAATACTTGTGGCTGATGTAAAATTTTAAAATTCTTTTTAGTATTTTCTATCACCTCTGGCGAAAGTCCCCAAATAAAGTCTATTTGCTCCATCGAAAGAAATGCACCAAACTTTGATCGTTCCTTCAAAATCCTTTCAGACAAAGCCGGCCCTATTCCGTACACTTTAATTAGATCTTCGGCTGTTGCCAAATTAATATCTTTGACTACAAGTTTTTCTGTAGTTTTGAAGCTTTCAAACTTTTTGAAGGCACTTCTTTTATTTTTAGTAACCCAATCAGGGAATTTAAAATAAGGTGAAATTGTTGCAAGTAGTGAATCAGAAACCTTGGTTACTTGCTGAAATTCTGAGGCTGAATTTACATATTTATTTGACTTTCTATATTCAAATAACCGATCAATTTCTGCAACTGACATTCCGAGTTGATAGCCTTTGTAATCAGTTATGAAATTAGGGTTGAATGGATATATCTTTCGTTTAAAATTCTTTTTTTCAATTTTGAGCGAATCAACGACCGACTGCAATTTATTCCATTCATAAGTGTCTGCAAGCGGATCTTCTTTGGGGGTAAAGTCGACAAAGATATAAAAACATTGAAGTGCGAAAATAATTACAAACAAAACGGCGAGTCCACGGCGATGATTTTTACTAAAGTAGAGCAGCGTCCGGAGTTCTCGAAATTTCATATACAATTATTTTAAATCATAAGTCAAATACAGATGTTCGTTTGCCTCTAATAAGGTCCTTGAGTTTGAGCCAGAATGCCAGTGTTAAGTAAACTCCAAACCAAAGACCTGCGGTGACAAAAGATATATATATAAAAAATAGACGCACGGAACTTGTGCGCATCCCTAATTTGTCGGCAAGTCTGGAGGCCGCATTAAAACCGTGCTTTTCAGAAAAATATTTTAACTTTAATATTAACGACATTTATTGGCTATTTGTATCGGCTTCAAAGTTACAAACTTTATAATCGTTTTCATTCCTTTTCAATAATGCAATACCCACTGCACATTCAAGGCATCGCTTCTTATCACAATATTCATTTTTTAATTGCAGCAACGATTGGGAATCGAATCCGTTGTCTGCTCTAATTCCGTATTCAGAAAATTTCTGAATTGTGCTATTATTTTCTGGAGTCAATTGTTCCATTAGTGCAATTATCTCGGCAGATATATCCTTTCCTAAACTTTTAGCGTAAGCAAATTTTAGAGGAATTATAGTATTAATTATTTGCAACTCGACAAATAATCTGCTTAGCGATTTTCGTTTCTTGGGACTTACTTTATCAAACTGATAATGCGTTTCCCAATACTCTGGAATATTTAGGGTAAAAATCTTCTCTATTTCCTGATTATTTTCGCTTGCAATAACACTTGTAAAGAGATTTTGTTGCAAATGATATAATTGTGCTAATTGCGCTAGTCTGATGGTCGGAAAATTGTCTGGGCGATGTTTAAAGAAACTTGGCTCTGGAAGGATACAATCTTGGAGTTGGAACTTATGCAGACTATATTGATACTGTTTCTTGAGTGTTTGATAATAAACTTCTTCCCTTTCTTGATCCAATAATCCGAGCCGTCCAAAAAATAATGCAGTTAATTTATCAACATCATTGCTTTGTTTTAGTATTATCGGGAAGGGAATGGATTGCGCCATTTGCATAAATGCATTTCCATTGCTATTTAATCCAAAAGATTTTGCAAGCATTATAAATAAAACTGCTTCCCAATCATTGTTCATTGATTTTAGAAGCTCATCGACTTGTAACAATTTTCTTTCGAGTCGTTCAAAGAATAGTCTTTCTTGCCAGTTTTTAAATAGAAAGGGGTCAACTATAGCAATATCATTTTCGCAGAAAATCCATCTCTTCGGCGCCATCAATTTTTCATAACCTTCCAATGTAGCTGATGCAACGTATTTTTTGAGCTCTAAAGTAGGAATCGCGCTATTATCTTCTCGAAAGATTTCAATATCGTGCTCCCAAACAACGTGCAGAATTACATTATCATAGGCCGAATCTTGTTCATGATGATGCACATACCAATCTGAAGATTTGAGATGAATCTCTACATTTCCTGCCCACTTTTGATTGTCGATAATAATTTGAGCGTTAAAAAAATCTGGACCTGCAAGCTTAGTGTATTGTCCCACGCTTAGAATCTGCACAGATTTGCCCGAAGTAGATTGCAGATTTGAAATCTGAAATTTCTTATAAAGCCAAAGGTGATGTAAAAATTCTTCTCTCATGGCAGCAAATTTTCGACACTTAAAAATAGTCAAAAAATTGATATACAGTACTTAAAGCATCGAATTAAAATTTAAAGTAAGATGAAATTTTATTGTAGAAAGACGATTTTTATTTGGGCGAGCCGGAAGCCATCAGGTTTTCGGTAAAGTTGAATTTTATCGCTTGGCTTCCGTCAGGCTGTCCGTTCCCAATCTTTCTTGTAGCTTTTGCTCCGCAACACTACAAGAAAGGATTTTCTCTACCATCCTTCTCGCAAAACCGCGCTGAAAAGAGCTTACAGTTTAATAAACAAGTTTTATCTTACTGACTTCCTTCCGCAATCAAGCAATAATTCTGACAAGGAATTGGCATAAAAGTAAAAAAGCCACCGCATACCTGCGATGGCCTTCTGTAAATTAAGAATCATTTCAGATTATATAATTGCTATAAGATCATGTTTTGTTACTATATGAAATTTATCGCTACCGAAGTCAATCAGCACAGCTTGATTTTCTTTGGTAAACAAAGGCATCAATTCTTTAATTGAGGATCCGGCTTTTACAATTGGATACGGTTTGCCCATTACGGTGTGTAAAGGTTTGTTCAGGACATCTTGATCGGCAGCGAATGCTTGAATTAAGTCTGACTCATCAATAGACCCTACAAATCCTGTACTATCAGTTACTGGAATTTGCGAGATTTTAAATTTGCGCATTCTCATAATTGCGTGCGAAACCAACTCTTCTGTCTTTGCAGTAATAAGCGGTTTGTCAATATGAGATCTGATTGCATCTTCCACAACTTGGAAATCCTCGTCTAGATAACCCATTTCCTTCATCCACTCATCATTAAACATCTTCCCAACATACCTACTCCCCGAATCGTGAAAAAGAACTACTACAACATCTTCAGCTTTAAAGTGCTCTTTTAATTGCAACAATCCTTTGATTGCAGATCCAGCAGAGTTTCCAACAAAAATTCCTTCTTCAAGAGCAATTTTCCTGGTATAAACCGCGGCATCTTTGTCTGTTACTTTCGTAAATCCATCGATTAAAGAAAAGTCTACATTCTTTGGAAGAATGTCTTCACCTATTCCTTCGGTAACATATGAGTAAATTTCGTTTTCATCAAAAATTCCTGTTTCGTGGTATTTTTTAAAGACTGATCCGTAAGTATCAATTCCCCAGATTTTAATATTTGGATTTTTTTCTTTTAGATATTTAGCAACACCTGAAATTGTTCCACCCGTTCCAACACCTACAACAAAGTGAGTAATCTTTCCGTCGGTTTGCTTCCAAATCTCAGGACCTGTCTGCTCATAGTGTGCAATTGCATTTGATGGATTGTCATATTGATTTACATACCATGAATTTGGAGTTTCCTCAGAAAGTCTCTTAGAAACTGAATAATATGAACGTGGATCTGTCGGTTCGACATCAGTAGGACAGACAATAACTTCGGCACCAACGGCTCTCAAGATATCCATTTTCTCTTTGGATTGTTTATCAGAAATCACACAGATTAATTTATATCCCTTTACAATTGCGACCAAAGCCAGACCCATTCCGGTATTTCCTGAAGTTCCTTCGATAATTGTTCCACCGGGTTGCAATACACCGCTTGCTTCCGCATCTTCGATCATTTTGACTGCCATTCTGTCTTTTACCGAATTTCCTGGGTTAAAAGTTTCAATTTTGGCCAAAACTAGAGCTTCAACTTCTTGAGTTACTTTATTTAGACGAACCAATGGCGTGTTACCAATTGTTCCAAGTATATTTTCTGAATAGTTCATTATACTATTTTTTATTTATAATTTTAAAAACACAAAGATACAGATTACTTTAAACCTGACCGAATCGATGTAAATTGCGGTTGATTTTATTGAAAAAAGTTCCACACAAGACCAAATCGCAACATAAAGTCACGGTACGGATAGTGGGGTGAAGAATAGAAGGTATTTCCCGTAAATGGAGAATTAAAGTGTTCGGCCTTTACATAAATTCTAGTCCGCTGAATACGTAAATTCACGAAGAAATCTACCATAGGAAAATTCCCTATCTCCTTCTGATTTTGCACAAACGATTCTCCCAAGATTGGATTGTATTCATTTGCATAAAATTTTGTAAAATAATTTAAAGTTACCCCTGTTTGAAAGTACAGTGCTTTCTTAAATAGATGATCACTATAGTACAAGGTGTTACGAGTCACAAACTCAGGGACGTTTAAAATTGCCTCGGACTGCTGCACCTGTTGATATAGTACTGTATTATCTAAAGCAAACTTCCCGTAGCGAAATTCCTTTCCCGCCTGAATATTTAGGTAATTAATTGACTCTGTATATTGCTGTGGCGTGATTATTTGAAATAAATCTTCAACATCATCCGTAAAATACAAATGATCATTCAAAATTTGATAATTAGCCGAAACGTCAACCCACGGACTTTTTACCGACGCACTGAAGCTATTAATTTTTTCGTTTTTAAAATTATTCGACCAATTATAGCCCAAATAAGAACTTTGTTGCAAGTTGTAAATATGATCAGGGATTTTTGAAAGATTTGTATATTCGAATTCGACAGCCATCCTTTCTGAGAAATTATATAAAAGGTTTCCTTTGATCGTAGAAGACGCAGGACCATTAAAGCTACTGCTGATTAAGCCGCTAATTTCTAGATTGTTTTTCGCGTAAGCGTACTTTCCTCCTGCTCTATTAAGTTCTGTATTAATTGAAGATGGAATAATTTGATTGTCCGCAATTATTATTTTATTATAATAATTATTATCTCTAAAATCTTCAACAAAAAATTCAAATCTACCTAATAAGGAGTTTTCAAATTCGACTCCAAATCTATTATATAATTTATTATAGCGACTTTTATTAATAATTTCACCAGTTTGACTCGCATCACCAAATCGTTGCAGATCGGTTGTAGTACCATCACTGTCAAGAATACTCGAAATCAAAGTTGTTTGTTTAAAATTGTAGGTTTCGTATTCGTAATTAATCTGATGGTTAATCTTCCAATTGGAACTGGCATTTTCTTTATTAATTCGGAATGAATGATCTAAAAAAACACTAGACCCTTTTAATAGTGTTTCGGCATCTTTAAAGTACACTTCAAGTCTCGGCCTCGAATTAAAAGCAGCATCTTCACCTTCAAAATCTTCGTCAGATGTTAGACCGCCATTTTCGCCATTCATTATGTCTTGTGCTACAAAGTGCGCATTGGCAACATAACGTTTGTTATCCGCCGCATAACTAGAAGTAAATCTAAAATTCCCGGTGCTAGAAAGCTGATTGATATATTTGCCCAACGAACGTAGTCCTTTGTAGGCAACAGAAAAATTAAATTGCGGTGAAGTATTAACTGTAATAAAAGCGTCGAGATTCTGACCTTGCTCCATTACGGTTTTAAAATACAGTTCAGTAAAAGGCGTTGCTACAGAATAATAATTGATGTCATCGGTACCCATAAAATTAAACTTCTTTGCATGGTGGCCAGAAGATGGCAAAGTGTTATACTTTTTCAAAGAAAACTTAAGTCTGGTGTAGGATTGACCTTCATTTGCGAATGGCAAAAGCCCAAATAAATCTTTACGCAAATAATTATATTTATATTCCGATTGAATAGTCAAAGAAGTATCAGCATAAATTGTATCTCCCTGCAAGGAGTAGATTTTATACTGGTCGATGCTAGCCTTTGGCAATTCCTCTTTTTTGAAAGCATTGTCGTCGCCGACCTCCTTTTCTTCTTGGCCGAATGAAAGGACGCTGCTACACAATAAAAACAGAACAAATATATTTAGTAATTTCATAGTCATTAAATCGTTCGCAAAAATACATAAAACTATATCTATTTTATGTAAAACTTCAAATTGACTAGCTTAAAAACAAAAAAAGAGTTGTCTTTCGACAACTCTCATTATAACAAAGTTATTTAAAATTATTCTTTCACAAATTTCTTAACAATTACTTTCCCTTGGTATTGGAATTTCACGAAGTAAACACCATTTGAAAGTGACTCAACAGAAACTGCATTATTAACCACTGAAGAATTTAATTGAATTTCTTTTCCTAACATATCTACGAATGAAACATTTTCTACAGTTTCATCATTAGGAGTTGAGAAATTTAAAGTACTTCTTGTAGGGTTTGGGTAAAGAACGATGTTGTTAGAAAAATCAGAACTTGCAACACCTAAAGTAATTCCTGTAGTTCCACTAGCAATAAGTGAAAATACTTGCGAACCACCAGTTAAAGAACCTTTGTGCGTAACCTGAATTGTATAAACTCCTGGTTGAGCATTGTCAATCTGTACTTTCTCGATATTATCAACATTGTTGTCAGTATCTCTCGTAGCCGCATCGGTAGGAGATTCTACATTTAATTTCCAAGGATAATATGGCATATCATCTTTAAAAACTTTTATATCTAAATTGTTTTTTAATCTAGCAATTCTAATATCTTCTTGAGCACCATTTTGCGCGCCAGTTGGATCTGTCCAACAGATTGTAGCCATAATATCTTGAGGCGTGGTAATTGCGAAAGACTTAGTAAACGTTTGATTGTTAGCTAGTGTATTCTCTTCAATAATTGAAGTAGTATTTTTTCCTGAAATAATGGTGGCAGCTTTGGATACATCGATAAGTCCCCAACCAAATTCGTAGTCAGGTCCAACATTATTACCAGCTTCTTTTGCAGAGTGACAAATAAGTCCACGCACTGTAGAAGCACGCATAAAGACCGCATTCAAATTATTATAATGATTTTGAAGTAACATTACCGCGCCTGTTACTGCTGGAGCAGCCATTGATGTTCCACTTGAAATAGAATATTGCGCATTTGTAAGATTTCCACATGAATTAACATTAACTCCTTTTGCCGAGATATCTGGCTTAATTCTTCCATCATCTGTAGGTCCGTAATTACTAAAACTACTCATCTCTACACTCGCAGGACCACTGTAATTTAGTACTTGATTTACCGCAGCAACCGTTAAAGCATTCTTAGAAACTCCGTAGCCAGTAAGCATATCGTAACCTTCCTTATAATCAATCTGATCTAAGTTTGGATTGTTACGGTCGTTTCCAGCCGCAACTACAATTTGATAAAAAGGATACGCATTTGCAATATTATCGATAGAAGAAGCTCCACCGTCGTAATTACCAAAAATCCACATTGGTAAGCTTGCAGTATTATATCCATAAGAGTGGTTAGAAACTAAGTATCCACCTTGTCCAAACGTGTTCATCTCTGCAATATCACCTGTCCAGTCATACGTTTTTGCCAAACCTCCGTACGCAATTCCTCTACGTGTGCTTGATACTCCTGATGCGATGATTGTACCAGTAACGTGAGTTGCATGCGAAGCATAGCCTGTTGCTCCATCACTTAAAGTAACTTTTCCTGCTAATTCATTATGTTGATCTCTTACTCCAGAGCCATCCCAAACTCCAGCAGTAATTCCAGCTCCAGTAACACTCAAGCCAAGAGTACCTCCAGGATAAACATCTGTTGCCCCCATTGTAGTGGCCGAACCTGCATTATTGTTGGTATAAAATATTGGAATATCACCAATAAAGCGATTAGGTACCTTTACATCTGTACCTCCGAATTTATAGTTTCTGATGTATTCAGAAATCTTTGTTTCGTTATTCTTCGACTCTTGTTCAATCTTAAGATTCAATTCTGCTATTGCTTTGGAATCATAGGTAGCGGTAATCTTTGCACGCTCTTTGTTGCTCTGTGCCATTGCTACCGAAGAAGCGAGAATTAGGGTAATTAAATACTTCATTTATGGATTTGTAATAAATTAATAGAAAAGCAAATATAATCAAGAAATATATAAAAACACTATTTCATATATAACTTTATGACAGAGAAAGTATTAAAAATAAAAAAGGGCTGTCATTTCTGACAGCCCTTTTAAAACTCAAATTATGAAAACTAGTAACCAGGATTTTGCTGGTAATTAGGATTTAATTCTCTGTAGTATTTTGGAATTGGCATTTGCCATCTAAAATCACCTGCAGCGATAAAAGTAACATTTGCTGGAGTTCCACTTCCGTCAGAAAATTGACCATCAGTTTCACTTCTATTCAGGTCCATTCCAAGACGTTTCAAGGTATAGAATCTGTCAAATTCGAACGCTAATTCTAATCTTCTTTCTAGTAAGATTGCATCAAGCAAATCTTGTCCAGTTTCTGTACCTGGTGTAAAGTCAGAATATCTTTTAGATCTTAACATATCCAAAGTAGCTAAACCACCACCATTCATTCTGTATTCAGCTTCAGCTTTATTAAGTAAAGCTTCTTCAATTCTGATTACTTTAATATCACCAAGATTTGCAGTTCCGGTTCCTCTACCATCGTATTTAATTACGTGGTTGTAGAATTTACCTGCATACTTAGAATTTGCAATGTATGCAGTTTTTCTAATGTCAGTATCTTTATAAAGATCCATCAACTCTTTTGAAACTACGTACTCTGATTTTCTAGCATTTGCTCCACCTTGGAAGAATACATTACCTGCAGTAATTTGATCTACATCCTGGATTGCCACTTTAAACAATACTCCGTTTACGTTAGCGTCATCCCAAAGTTTCACAAAGTTTGTACCGGTAGCAATTGTACCCATAGTTCCTGTTGCATTGTCTAAAGCTTTCTGTCCGTACAAAGCAGCATTAGGATAGTCACCCATATACAAATATACTCTTGAAAGCAAAGCGTCTACAGCCGACAATGATGCGCGACCCGCTACAACGCTATTACTAGCACTTATTTTATCTTTAGCGATTAATAAATCGTTAATGATATTGTCATAAGAATCTTGTACAGTAGGTCTAGTTGGTCTAAAAAACGGCTCATATGTTTTTAGATAATAAACTCCTAAAGATCCTAGAGCATCTCCTGACTGAGTTGGAATTTTTGAATATGAACGAACTAAGTCAAAATGACCCAATGCACGTACAAATCTAGCTTCACCTTCAAAGTTATCTCTTTCAGGACCTGGAGGTAAAACTCCAATTGCATTAATTACTTTACTTGCCATCTCAGCTGGCCTATAACCTGCCTCGTAAAAATCAAAGTGTGCTGAGTTCTCTGTTGACAACCATCTAAAACCATCTAGGTTAGTACCTCTACCACCCGGGTTGTATATAAGGTTATCAGTCATAACTTCGGTGTCAATTATAAATTCACCTCCGTAACCTGACCCACTTTTCATATAAACGTATGCACCTCTTACAGCGTTTTCAAAGTCAGTTGCGCTTTTCAGCACAGTCGCTTCATTTACTGCATTTAATGGACGATACGTAATATCATCTTCTTGACATGACAAGACAGATAGTGATATCGCCATCAATAAAATTATTTTCTTTTTCATCTTTTAAAAATTAACTGTTAAACCAAATAATACAGTTTTTACTGTTGGATAAGAATATCCTAAGAACTGTCCTGGAACTAATGATTCGGTAGTACTAGAACCATCAGATGCTTCATTATTACCAATTCCAATTTCTGGATCTCCGTCAAATTTAGTCCAAGTCGCTAAATTTTGTATAGTACAATAAATTCTAACTTTGTCTAAAGGCAATTGTTTGAACATATCTCCGCTGAATGTATAACCAACGTTAAGATTTCTCCATCTAATATAACTTGCATCTTCCAAAAATCTATCTGTTACATAATTTGTCTCAACACCACCATTTAATTGATATGGAGCAGGCAAAGTTGCATCAGTGTTTTCTGGTGTCCAGTAGTCAAATGCTCTAACATCTTGATTTGCTGCAACACCACCACTACCATCAGCAAGGTGATCAAAATTTCTTAAGTTAACTGCATAGTTTCCAGATTTGAAAACAAAATCTCCAGAAACATCAAATCCTTTGTAATTAAATTCTAAACCAAAACCACCTTCATATTTAGCATAAGGAGTTTTTCCTTCTAATAATTCTTCAGTAGCCTGAGAAAAATCGTTCGTTACAGAACCATCTGGAGCATAGTACAATGCATCACCATTTGTTGGATCTACACCTGCATATTTAATTAGGTAGAATGTATCAGGAGCATAACCAACTTGATTGATTGTAAATCCACGTGGAATTGCATTAGTTGGATTTCCTGGATCATCTAGCAAATTGATCTTTCTGTCAAACTGAGCGAAATTCGCGTAAACTGAAAGACCCATGTCTTTTTTCTTAATAATGAAACCTTTTGCTTCAAATTCATATCCTTTTGAAGTCCAGTCACCTACGTTTGCAATTGCATCCCAAGTTGTTCCGTTAAGAGAAGAACCATCATATAAGAAATCGTTTCTTTTATCTTCAAAATATGAACCAGACAATGCAAGTCTATTTTTAAAGAACTGAGCATCAAATCCTAAGTCAAGTTTTTCAGCTTTTTCAAACTTAAGGTCAGGATTACCGATATCACCACCTAAGATAGTAGTACCAGACTGTCCTGCGTAGTTTGCGCAAGCATAAGCAATCTGTGCATTGTAAGATGTTGTTCCAGCTGTTGAGTTAAGCTCTCCGTAAGAAGCTCTGAATTTTAACAAATCAATACCTTTAACTTGGAAGAAATCTTCTTTTGTAATATTCCATCCAACAGAAGCACCTTTTGCAACTGACCATCTGTTATTTTCTCCAATTCTTGAAGAACCATCACGTCTAGCGTAAAGAGAAAGTAAATATCTTTCTTTGAAATCATAGTCAATGTTTCCAAAATAAGAAATAGTTCCCGTTTGTAAGTGTGCAGATGTTGCAGTAAGTGGAGTTGTACCACCTCCTACGTCAATATTTGGATTAGCAAAACCTTTTCTAGTAGCAGCGTAAGATCTGTAGTTTGTGTTATAATATTCTTGTAACAAGATAACTCCAAAATTGTGAGCCTCGTTAAAATTGAATTTGTAAGACAATGTATTAGTCCACTGGTATTCAAAATTATCCCATCCCGAATCAGTTTTTTGACCAACAGGTTTTCCACCATTAAGAATTAAATCTAATTGAGATCCAGGCTTAGTGAAACTTTCACCTTGTCTTCTCTCATAGTTCATACTGAATTTAGTATTGAAAACAAGATCTTTATATAAAGTTAGCTCAAGGTATGGTCTAACGTAAGTTCTTAGAGTTCTACTAATACTCGTATTGTTTCTAGTAGCTTCAGCGATATTTAGACCTGAATTTGTAGCACTGTAAACAGGATCTCCATTTAAATCGTAAATAACTTCTCCAGTTAATGGATCTCTATCATAAAGAGTTTCGTATGGATTGTAGTCATACATTGCTCTAAAAGGATTCTGAACGTTATTTCTGTCTCTAGGAGCAGTATTAGTTTCGTATGAAGCTCCGATAGAAACTCCAGTTTTTAGCCATTCGTTTGCTTGAAAATCAGAAGAATAACGACCTGTTATTCTATCATAACCTTTCATTCCGTCAATGATACCAGTGTTTTTATTGTAACCAACAGATAGATAGTGAGTCATTTTTTCACTTCCTCCAGAAACAGAGAAATCGAAATTTTGAAGGTAACCTTCTCTCAACAAATCTTCTTTCCAATCGTGATCATATGATAATAATAAATTTCTCTCTGCAGGCGATACTCCAAAAGCTGGACCTTCTCCTAATTGCTCCTCATAAGCAATTTTTTCAGCAGCATTCATCATTCTGTAAGGATCTTCGATTCTGTTTGTAAAACCGAAAGAGTTAGAAACTTGGAATTTTGTTTTCCCAGTAGCCGATCCTCTTTTTGTAGTTACTACTACAACACCATTACCACCTTTTACACCGTAAATTGCAGCAGCAGCACCATCTTTAAGAACTGTAACTGTTTCAACATCAGCAGCAGCAATAGCAGTAAATTCACCTGCACTCACAAAAGCACCGTCAACTACATATACCGCATTAGCATTACCAGATGTGATACCTACAGATCCACGTACACTTACGTAAGCTCTTTGTCCTGGCTGTCCGTTAAGAGAAGTAACCTGAACACCCGCCGCTTTTCCTTGTAGAGCATTCTCTACAGATACGTTTGGCGCTTGTCTTGTTAGCTCTTCTCCACTTACTACAGAGATTCCTGAAGTAATTGTGTTGGCAGCTTTCTTGAAGTAACCTAAGTCTGTAGTAATAACTACATCGTCAAGTAAAACTCCGTCAACCATCTTTGCATTAATTGTAGAAGAGTTTCCTACAACCGCAGTGAAATCACTCATTCCTACAAACGAAAATACTAATACATCACCAGGCTTTGCTGTGATAGAGTATTTTCCATCTAAATCTGTTTGCACACCGTTGCTCGTTCCTTTTACAACAACGTTTACGAAAGGCAGTGCTCCCGAAGCATCAGTAACAACACCTGATACAGTTTTTCCTTGTGCAAAGGAAAGCTGCATAGTCAACGCTATCAGTAGCGTATAAATCCATTTGAACTTTGATCTCATTATTACATTTTTTGAGTTAGTTATTCCGCAAACTTCCTAAAAATTTATTAAATAAAAAAATTTATGCGTTAATAATATCATAGAGTTAGTGTTAAAGCCTCCATAAAGCGCACTATTAAGTACTTTAATACGATGATTTTAGGCGAAGTAATTCAAAACGTTAAATAAAAGATAGCTACTTTTGCCAAAAAGTTATAATGCTACTTTCTAATTATAGTCAGATCATCCTTGAAGCAGGTACTGATGAGGCTGGAAGAGGTTGCCTTGCAGGCCCTGTTACAGCTGCGGCTGTTATTTTGCCGGCAGGATTTTGCAATGAGCTTCTTACTGACTCAAAACAGCTAACAAAAAAGATTCGGAATGAGTTGCGAGTATTAATAGAAGCTGAGGCAATTTGCTACTCCGTAGTACATGTTGACCATCTAGAAATAGATAAAATTAATATTTTAAATGCTTCGATAATGGCAATGCAGAATGCTGTTTTAAATCTTAATCCTGTCCCGGAATATCTAATAGTTGATGGCAACCGATTTAAAGCAGTAGGAAATATTCCTTATAGTTGCATTGTGAAAGGTGATAGTAAATATTTAAGCATCGCTGCTGCTTCGATTTTGGCAAAAACTTATAGAGATGAGCTTATGCAAAAGTTGCATTTAGAATACCCAATGTACGATTGGAATAATAACAAAGGTTATCCTACAAAAAAACATCGTGATGCACTCAGTAAGTTTGGACATACACCATTCCATCGTCAAAGCTTCAAATTATTGCCCTCCGTTGAAAAGCAACAATTGTTAAAACTTTAATTATATTAGAAGCGATTTTTAATTTGCGCTTCAAAGACATTTTCAAAATGAAATAATATTCGCTCCCGAACTTTTACTAAATCGACAGTTTCTACCCCTAACTCCACATTTAAAGAAGTGACTGCTTTTCCTCGAATTCCGCATGGAACGATATTATCAAAATAACCAAGATCGGCATTTACATTTAATGCAAAACCATGCATGGTCACCCAGCGCGAAGCACGTACACCCATTGCACAAATTTTTCGCGCGAAGGGCGTTCCAACTTCAAGCCAAACACCAGTTTCGCCTGGACTCCTTTCTGAAGTCACGCCAAAGTCAGACAGGGTTAAAATAATTACCTCCTCCAGAAATCGCAAGTACTTATGAATATCGGTAAAGAAATTATCAAGATCTAAAATTGGATAACCTACAATCTGCCCAGGTCCATGATATGTAATATCTCCTCCCCTATTAATTTTATAAAATGTTGCACCTTTTTCTTTAAGTTTTTCTTCGCTAAGCAGTAAATGTGAAATATCGCCACTCTTTCCTAAAGTATAAACGTGAGGATGTTCAACAAATAAAAAATAATTGGGAGTTGCATCCGAAGTCTCTTCTTTTCGATTGCGAGTTTTAACGGCAACAATATCTTTGAATCGTTCTTCTTGAATATCCCAAACTTCCTTGTAGTCTGCAAGACCTAAATTCTCTAGCAATACTATTTTGTTCATCTTATAAATTATTAATGTTGCAAAGGTACTGATATCAATAAAGGCGGCATCGCAATTCAGATAGTTATTTACCAAAAGAGAGCGTATTATAAACTACAGAATTTGACTCTTAACGCTCAGGTAAAAATTAGGGAGTGAGCATTTCGAGCAAAAACAATAAAATTATAGATCAAATGAAGAATAGTTACCTTCTAATCAATTTTAAAAAAAGCGAATGACTTATCAACAACGAATTTCACTCTTTACACGCAAGTGAAAAATTAGGGAGCAAACTTTTCGAGTAAAAACAAACAGAGCATAAGTCAAATTAAAGCAATCTATCTTCTAGCAATCATTTAGATGAAGAAAACGCTTTATCAACAACAGAATTTGACTCTCAACGCCCAAGAGAAAAATAAGGGAGCGAACATTTCGAGTAAAAACAAAAAATTTATAGTTCAAATCATATCGTATACACTATATGCAAAACCGATTCTTTAAAACTTTTTAATTTTCTATCTTTGCAGCCTTAAAATATGACAATGGCATTATCAGAACAAGAAATATTGCGTAGAGAAGCTTTACAGCAAATGCGCGAATTGGGAATAGAACCTTATCCTGCAGCAGAATTCACTACCACTAATTACAGCACTGAAATTCTAGAAAACTTTGACAAATTTGAGGGAAAAGAAGTAATTCTTGCCGGCCGAATGATGTCGCGCAGAATAATGGGTAAAGCTTCGTTTGCTGAATTAAAAGATTCTGAAGGTAGAATTCAAGTATATATTGCACGCGATGACGTAAGCAAGGATGACGAAAATACGATGTACAATACTGTTTTTAGAAAACTTTTGGACATTGGAGATTTTATCGGAATTCGTGGAACAGTTTTTAAAACTCAGGTGGGCGAAATTTCCATTCATGCGTATGAACTGACTGTTCTGGCAAAAGCTCTAAAACCACTTCCGATTGTAAAAACTGATGCGGATGGTAAAATTCACGATGCATTTTCAGATCCTGAGCAAAGATACCGTCGTCGTTATGTAGATTTAATCGTTAATGATCACGTAAAAGAAACTTTTATAAAACGCACGAAATTGTTTAATGCAATGCGTTCGTTTTTTAATGCTAAAGGTTATTTGGAGGTTGAAACACCAATCTTGCAACCTATTCCTGGTGGAGCTGCGGCAAGACCATTTATGACACATCACAACTCGCTTGACATTCCGTTATATATGAGAATTGCAAACGAATTGTATCTAAAAAGATTGATCGTTGGAGGATTTGAAGGCGTTTATGAATTCTCGAAAAACTTCAGAAATGAAGGTATGGACAGAACGCATAATCCTGAATTTACAGCGATGGAAATCTATGTGGCATACAAGGATTACAATTGGATGATGCGATTTACCGAAAATCTGTTAGAGCATTGCGCAATTGCCGTAAATGGCAAGAGCACTGCAACATTTGGTGAACATCAAATTAATTTTCAGGCTCCGTATGCTCGAGTTACAATGACCGATTCTATAAAACATTTTACTGGCTTTGATATTTCAGGAAAATCTGAATCAGAACTTTTTGATGCTGCAAAAGGAATGGGTATTGACGTTGATAATACGATGGGTAAAGGGAAGTTGATTGATGAAATTTTTGGCGCAAAATGCGAAGGGAATTATATTCAGCCGACATTTATTACTGATTATCCTATAGAAATGAGCCCTTTATGTAAAGTTCACCGTGACAATCCGGAGCTTACAGAGCGATTTGAATTGATGGTTTGCGGTAAAGAAGTTGCCAACGCTTATTCTGAACTTAACGACCCAATTGATCAACGGGCACGATTTGAAGATCAATTGAAGCTGTCGCAAAATGGTGATGATGAAGCAACTGAATTCATTGATTTCGACTTTTTGAGGTCATTGGAATACGGAATGCCGCCAACATCAGGATTAGGAATTGGAATGGATCGCTTAATGATGTATTTAACTAATAATGCATCTATTCAAGAAGTACTTTTGTTTCCGCAAATGAGACCAGAAAAGAAAGCTCTTGATCTTAGTGAAGAGGAAAAAGTTATTTATAATTTTCTTAAAGAAACTCCCGAAATTGCACTTGCCGAACTGAAGAATCAGGCAGGTCTAAGCGGTAAAAAATGGGACAATGCGATGAAAGCTTTGACCAAAAATAATGTTGTAAAAGTAGTAGTTGAAGGAGATAGTAAAACCGTAGTTTTAGCAAATTAGTTACTAAAAATTTCAAAGAAAAGCGGAGTCATTCACATTGAATTGACTCCGCTTTTTTTTTATCTATATTCACGTGAATATAATATTTAAGTAGCTCATTTATTAACAAAATTTTAAAAATAATTTGTTTATCAGTAAAAATAAATTATTTTTGATTTTATTAATTACCGAAAACCAATATTTTAAGATGAAAAAAGCACTTTCTATTATAGCATTTATGTTCGTTGTTTCTATTTCTGCAAACGCACAAACACAAAACCCAAAAGAAGCTGGAAAAACTGACGCAAAAAATTTATCAGAATTTGTGGAGCTTAAAGAAGGACAGCAGGACAAATTAGCAATGTATTTTGCTACAAAGCATGATGCGTACCAAGTTCCAAATCTTTCGGACGCTCGCAAAGCAGCATTGGGCGATTATATGATGACAAGCTTAACAGAAATCCTTACGCCTGAGCAAATGGCAAAACTAAAAACAAATCCAGCCCTTTTGAATAAATTAACTGGAATAACTTCTGCTAAAAAGTAATTTACTTAAACTGAAAGATAGATTTAGGACATTCCTTTACAAGAGAATGGCGGTAAAGAAGTTATATATAATTTCCTTACCGCCATTCTTATGTATTACGTCTCTCTCTTTATTTTTGATCCTCTGCAAATTTGGCCACAGCCGAAATTGTATGATCTAAATCTTCGTAAGTCAAAGCATCGGTGATAAACCAAGTTTCGTATGCTGATGGAGCTATGTATACTCCACTTTGCAACAGACTATGAAAAAATGCCTTAAAAATTTTATTATCTCCTGCTACCGAACTTGCAAAGTCTGTGACTGCTTCTTTAGCAAAATGTACCGAAATCATAGATCCTCTACGATTAATCGTAAAATCTAAAGTCGAATTGTCCAAAACTTTACGCATTCCATTTTCTAGATACTCGGTTTTAGCATTAATTCTAGTGTAAATCTCTGGATCGTTGTTCAGTGCTTTCAACATTTCAAGTCCCGCTGCCATTGCTAGTGGATTTCCTGATAATGTGCCCGCTTGATAAACAGGACCTAGTGGCGCTAGATAGTTCATTATTTCTGCACGAGCAGCAAATGCTCCAACCGGAAGACCTCCACCAATTACTTTTCCAAAAGTTACAATATCTGCTTTTACATTGTATAATTCTTGAACACCACCTTTTGCAAGACGAAAACCGGTCATTACCTCATCAAAAATTAACATTGCTCCGTGTTCATCACACAAAGCTCTTAAACCTTCTAGAAATCCTTCTGCTGGCGGAATACATCCCATGTTTCCAGCAACAGGCTCGACGATAATGGCTGCTACTTCATTTTTATTTGCGCTAAGCAAGCTCGCAACATTGTCTAAATCATTGTATTTCGCCAAAAGCGTATCTTTCGCAGTTCCGGCTGTTACTCCCGGACTATTTGGCGAACCGAAAGTAATCGCGCCACTTCCCGCCTGAATCAGAAATGAATCAGAATGCCCGTGATAACAGCCGGCAAACTTTATAATTTTATCTCTGTTTGTAAATCCTCTAGCAAGTCTCACCGCGCTCATACAAGCTTCGGTTCCTGAATTCACAAAACGAATTTTATCAATATTCGGAACCATAGAAACTGCCAGTTTTGCAATTTCAGTTTCTAATTCAGTAGGTGCTCCAAAAGAAGTGCCCAACTTAGCACGCTCGGTTATAGCATTTACAACAGGATCGTACGCATGACCTAAAATCATCGGTCCCCAAGAATTTATATAATCGATATATTTATTTCCATCCTCGTCAAAAAGATAGGCTCCTTTTGCATTTTTAATAAAAATTGGCGTTCCACCAACGGCTTTAAAAGCTCTTACAGGCGAATTTACTCCTCCTGGAATTACAGTTTCTGCATCAGCAAATAATTCGCTGCTTCTCTTATACAACATCTTTATTTATTTTATCTTTAATGATTGGCCAATAGAAATGGCATTGTCTATAATTTTATTCTTAATACGAAGACTTTCGATACTAATATTAAATTTTTTTGAAATAGAATACAAAGTGTCACCTTTTTGAACTTCGTAATAACTATCGTCGTTACTAGCGTAGTCATTTGGATTATATTTGCTATCCATAACTTCTGCATCATATCTATCAAGCCTGTAACGTTCAATCAAGCTAATTAACTTGTCTGGATATTTTGGATCTGTAGCATAACCAGCGTTTTTTAATCCTCTTGCCCAAGCTTTATAATCATCTTTCTTTAATGAGAAAAGTGAATTATATCTTGCACGACCAGTCAAAAATAGAGCGTGATCGCGATATGATTCTGCTGGATGATTATATTTTCTAAAGCATTCTTGCTCGCTATCATCGTCATGCTTCACACTTGGTCCTTCCCATCCGGTATGGCATTTTATTCCAAAATGATTATTAGCATTTGTGCACAACGTTCCTGTGCCGGATCCCGACTCTAAAATTCCTTGTGCTATAATTATACTTGCCGGGATTCCGTATTCGCGCATATTGCTTTGCGCGATTCCTCTATAAGTAGAAATATAGGAATTCACAATCTCGGTAGTTACTCTTACATTTGAGGTTGCCGTTAATACTTCGGGAGTTGAAGGAGAAGTTGTAGTGGTGGGTTTGGACACCACTGCTGTAGGTTTTCTAACTGCAGGTTTTCGTGTGACCGTTTTTGTTGTTTTGTGCTTTTTGGATGAAGATTTTTTCTTAGACTTACTCGCGCCGCAGCTAAATAAAAGCATACTGAACAGTAAAATAAAAATAGTTCTAGTCATTATATTGAATTATAGGGAGTTGTTTGTTTCTTAAAAAATTATTCATTCCAGAAATACCTTGCAGACCTCCAGTGTGAATAAGCAAAATTCTAGAATTTGATTCGAAGTAATTCTTATTAATAAGATCTACAACGCCAAAAACCATCTTTGCAGTATAAACAGGGTCTAATTGAATTTTAGTTTTATTTTTAAAATCGTTGATAAAGTGAACTAATTCGGCATTTATTTTAGCATAACCGCCAAAATGGTACTCGCAAATCAAATTCCATCTCCTATTATTTGTCGCTTCAGCAACAATCTCTCCAAGATCCAGATCTCGCACTACAGGAAATCCTAAAACTTTTTGATCTGAAAAACTACTATTAATCAAGCCCGAAATTGTACCGCCTGTGCCCACTGCGCAACAAATATAATCAAATTTTGCATCTTCTCGGCTGAGGATTTCCTCACAACCTTTTATAGCTAACTGATTTGTACCGCCTTCCGGCAAAATATATGCAGATGGGTACTTTTCGTAAAGTTTTTTAAGAACATCCTGACTATCTTTCTGCCGATATAGCTCGCGAGTCCAAAATTCGAATTTCATTCCGCAATTTTGCGCAAAAGTCAAAGTTGGATTTGCATCAATTTTCTTAATTAATTCCTCTCCACGAATAATACCAATTGTTTCAATACCATACTTCTCGCCTGCCGCCGCAACTGCAGCAATATGATTGGAAAAGGCACCACCGAAAGTAAGAAGTGTCTTCTTTTCTAAATTTTGAGCTTCAAGAATATTGTATTTAAGTTTTCTAAATTTATTTCCAGAAATAAACGGATGTAGCAAATCTTCACGCTTTATTTCGACGGTAATATTATTAGGAAAAGAAATAGGGATTTTTTGATTCATTAAAAATGCAGTGATTTCTGCAAATCTAAGGTTTATTAACCAGCACATTGCTTATTGTCACGATTTCTGAATTGTATATACTTCAAAAATGGAAAAAAAATCCAATTTAATGATCGTAATGTATTTATAAATTTCGCGGAAGCGTACTTTAATAAATTCTCTACGATTCTATTAGATCAAAATTAACTGCAGCTCTACTTAGCTGTTCGTAATTTAGCGGAAGCTTGAAAGAAAAATAATTTTTAAAGCCTATAAATATTTTAGAAATGACCAAAACTTCCGTTTTTTCAAATATTCTAAATTTCCTTCATTCGCGTAAGCTTCTCTTTCAAAACTAATATTGTGGTATGCATCTCTACGATTTCGATATTGAATCAACCGCACTAAATACTCAAAAAAATAAATTACAAAAAATGGTAAAATTGCGACTTCCAATTGCTGCTTCAAATGTATCTTTTCATGATTTATCAAAACCTCATCGGACATATCTGCCTGAGTCGAAATTATCACAAACGGAAAAATCGTCATCCCATTAAAACCCTTAGGTATTAAATATCGGCTTTGAAGTATCAACATTCTCTTAAGTTTTATAACTTTGTCGTTATGGACAAGCAAGATAAAGAAAAAAAAATTGCGCCCGAAGCAGATTATTATTTAACGCCCGAAGGTTACAAATGTTTTACGGAAGCTCATCATCTCAAGCGCGGCTATTGCTGCAAAAACGGCTGTAGACATTGTCCTTACGGCTTTAATAAAAAGACAGGTTTGAACGATTTGAATAAAAATAATAAATAGAATTTGGGCGTTCCCGCATGAAAAATGCGGTCGGGCTGTTGCAACTCGCTCTTTCTGTTTCACAGAAAGGAGCTCAAACAAATTGCAACATCCCTAACGCATAAAATTACCACGTACAAAACAACATAACGAAACTTGATAATGACTTTTAAAGAACAGATTCAACAAGGAATTCCATCGGTTTTACCACAACCGCAGGCATACGACACTACGGTAAATCACGCTCCAAAGCGAAAAGATATTTTATCTCCGGACGAAAAAAAATTAGCAGTTAAAAATGCACTCAGATATTTTGAACCAAAAGAGCACGCAGAATTAGCAGTTGAATTCCTGAATGAACTAAATACTTACGGCCGAATCTATATGTACAGACTTCGACCAGATTACAAAATGTACGCAAGACCAATTGAAGAGTATCCTGGAAAATCTGAACAAGCAAAAGCAATTATGCTAATGATTCAGAATAATCTTGATTACGCGGTTGCACAACATCCACACGAATTGATTACTTACGGTGGAAACGGAGCTGTTTTTCAAAACTGGGCTCAGTATCTTTTAACCATGAAATATTTATCAGAAATGACCGATGAGCAAACGCTCACGATGTATTCTGGTCACCCAATGGGATTGTATCCTTCTCACAAAAATGCGCCGAGAGTTGTGGTAACAAACGGAATGATGATTCCAAATTACTCTCAACCGGACGATTGGGAAAAATTCAACGCACTTGGTGTAACTCAATATGGTCAAATGACCGCTGGAAGTTTTATGTACATTGGCCCTCAAGGAATCGTACACGGAACGACAATCACAGTTTTGAATGCTGGAAGAAAAATTGCTAAAAACGGCGAAGATTTAGCTGGAAAACTTTTCCTTACCGCTGGACTTGGCGGAATGAGCGGTGCTCAACCAAAGGCAGGAAATATCGCGGGCTGTATTACGGTTTGTGCCGAAGTAAATCCAAAAGCAGTTGCTACAAGACACGAACAAGGTTGGGTGGACGAAGTTATTGACGATTTGGATGCCTTGGTTGCGCGAATCAAAAAAGCAAAAGAAAATAAAGAAGTTGTATCAATCGCTTTCCTTGGAAATATCGTATCTGTTTGGGAAAAGCTTGATGAAGCCAATATATTTATAGATTTAGGAAGTGATCAGACTTCACTTCACAATCCTTGGGCGGGAGGTTATTACCCAATTGACATTAGCTTTGAAGATGCTAAACAAATGATGGCAGAAAATCCTGAGCAATTCAAAATTGAAGTTCAGAAAACATTAAGACGCCACGCAGATGCGGTGAATAAACACACGGCAAAAGGAACTTATTTCTTTGATTACGGAAATGCTTTCCTATTAGAATGTTCTCGTGCAGGCGCTGATATAATGGCTGAAAATGGAATTGATTTTAAATATCCTAGTTACGTTCAGGATATTTTAGGACCAATGTGTTTCGATTATGGATTCGGACCCTTTAGATGGGTTTGTGCATCAGGAAAACCAAGTGATCTTGCACTTACAGATAAGATTGCTAGGGAAGTTTTGGAAGAAATGGCTGCGACTGCTCCAGCGGAGATTCAGCAGCAAATGGAGGACAATATCAAGTGGATCAAAAGCGCCGAAGAGAATAAAATGGTGGTTGGATCTCAAGCTAGAATTCTTTACGCTGATTCTGATGGTCGTGTAAAAATTGCTGCAGCTTTCAACAAAGCAATTGGCGAAGGCAAACTAGGAACTGTTGTATTAGGTCGTGATCACCACGATGTTTCGGGTACTGACTCTCCTTTTAGAGAGACTTCAAACATTTATGATGGATCTCGTTTTACCGCAGATATGGCTATCCAAAACGTAATTGGAGATAGTTTCCGCGGCGCAACGTGGGTTTCTATTCACAATGGTGGTGGCGTAGGCTGGGGAGAGGTAATTAACGGTGGTTTCGGTATGGTTCTTGATGGTTCTGACGAAGCAGATAAACGATTGAGGTCTATGCTGTTCTGGGATGTAAACAACGGAATTTCCCGTCGTTCTTGGGCTCGAAATGATGAAGCTATTTTTGCCATAAAACGCGCAATGGAATCTGAGCCGCTACTTAAAGTTACTATTCCAAATCTTGTAGACGAATCTATATTGAAATTTTAAATATGAAGAAGATTAATAGTATTTCTCTTTTTGTGATGGGTGGCTTGTTACTTCCAGTTGGAATTTTTACAACCAATTACTATGTGCAAATTGTGGCTCTTTCACTATCAATCGTTTTGAGTATTTTGGCAATCATCAAGAGTTTTAAAGAAAAAAAGACACGAAACAATTAAAAAATGAAATGCATTATGAAGACTTTCAAACTACTACCACTACTTCTACTCTTTATTTTGGGATCTTGTAGCTCTGTAAGAGTTGCACAAGATTTTGATAAAAATGTAGATTTTACAAATTATAAATCATTCGCATTCTTCAAAGCAGGAATTGATAAAGTAGAAATATCAGATCTTGACAAGAAAAGGATTTTACGTGCCATCGAGCAAGAAATGACCGCTAAAGGTTTTACTAAAAGTGAGACGCCTGATGTTCTTGTAAATATTTTTACAAAATCGAGCGAACAAGTTAATGTAAATAATTACAATAGCGGAATCGGTTTTGGATATGGCTACGGTTTTGGCTACAATCCTTGGATGTACGGAGCGCAATCTTACGTTAGCACATCAACTGAAGGAACATTGTATATCGACTTAATTGATGCGAAGAAAAAAGAATTGATTTGGCAAGGAGAAGGAACAGGAGTTTTGACTCAAAATACTGGAGACAAAGAAAAACGTATTCAGGAATTTGTTGCAAAAATCCTTTCGCAATATCCACCACAGAAGAAATAAATATTAAAAATGCCAGCTTTGAGTTGGCATTTTTGTTTACATTTAGTACTTAAATCTATTGTTATGGCGACTGATAAATTATTTATTGCACATCCAACTACTAATGAGCAAATAGATGCGCTAAAAGCTTTTGCAAAAAAAATCAAGATTGATTTTGAAGTTACTGCTAAAGGAGATTCCATTTATTTTTACGAAGAATTGCAAAGTAGCCTAAATCAGGTTCAAGAAATTATAAGTGGAACGCTTCCTAAAGAGTCTGCTAAAGATTTTTTGAATGAGTTATGATGTAATTATTACTCCCGATTTCAGGAAATTTTTCAAACAACTTTATAAAAAGTATCCATCTCTAAAAGATGACTTGTCTAAGCTCATAAATAAGCTTGAAAATGATTACTTGATTGGAACACCTTTGGGTAACAATCTTTTTAAGGTTAGATTTGCAATAGAAAGTAAGAATAAAGGAAAATCCTCTGGAGCTAGAGTCATTTATTTCTATCTTTCAGTAGATAAAGAAATTTATCTAATCCATATCTTCGATAAAAGCGAAATCGAAAATGTTTCTAAAAACTCTTTGCTGAAAATTTTAAAGAATGTTGGTTTATTGCACTAATCAAATAATTCCCTAAAGAATTCAGTCGTTAAACTAACTGTTTCAATTTATAAATTTTCTCTAATTAAGCTTTCTTCTAAATTTGAAAAAAAAGTTCCTGTTTTCAGATTCTAATTACGTACTTCAGAATTCGTCTGATTTATAGCAAACAGATACCAAGACTTTCTATCTTTGCAATCTAATTCAGACTATGGCTCTTATACCCTACTTTCCTCTCCTTTACAAGGCTTTACGGATTTCAGATTCAGAAATGCTTTCAATCATTACTTCGGTGGGATCGACACTTTCTATTCTCCCTATATTCGACTAAACGGAAAGTTGAAAATTAAGCAATCGTATGAGAATGACATTTTGCCAGAAAATAACACTACCCTTGAAGTTATACCGCAAATTATCACCAACGATGGGGAAGAGTTTTTGTTTGTGGCAAAATATGTTCAGAGTTTAGGATATAAAGAACTGAATTGGAATTTAGGATGCCCTTATCCGATGGTAGCCAAATCTGGAATGGGCTCTGGATTAATATGCAATACGCCAAAAATCAATGAAATTTTGGATAGAGCTCATAACGAAACTGATATTTTGGTTTCGATGAAAATGAGAATGGGCTATGATAATGCTTCAGAAATTCTAGATACATTTCCAATTTTAGATAAATATCCCTTAAAGAATATCGCAATTCACGCCCGAATTGGAAAACAACTTTATAAAGGTCCAGTAGATTTGGATGCATTTGAAAAATGTTTAAGCGGAACAAAACATAAATTATATTATAACGGTGATATAACGAGTGTAGCGGCATTTAAAAAAATTGAAGAGAGATTTCCATCAATTGACCACTTTATGATAGGACGCGGTATTATTGCAGATCCTTTCTTGCCAAGCATGATAAAAAATAACACGACTGAATATCCTGAGAACCGCTGGTCTATTTTTTCTGATTTTCACGATACTATTTATCAGCAATACGACGAATATTTAAGCGGACCAACGCCAATTCAAATGAAGATGCTTGGCTTTTGGGAGTACTTTTCGGAAACTACTTCCAATCCTCATAAAACCTATAAAGCGATCAAAAAAGCCACAAATTCTTTTAAGTACAAGCAAGCGGTTGGGGAGATTTTTGCTAATGAAATGAAAGTTGAGAAGAGTGTTAGGAGATAGGTGCTTTAAATATTCTCAAGATCTTTAAATAGTTTATCGGGATTTGATCTAGTGTCAAAGATTGTCACGATCGTTATAGTTTTAGAATCTGCTTTATAGAATAGTGTAGTCTGCTTAGTCACGACGCATTTTCTTAATCCTTTTCTTATTGTAGATTCGGGAAAAACCTCAGGCTGTTCTTTTATTATATCAATGCAGCGGTCGATTTTCTTTACTAAATTATCTTTTACCTGAAGTGACCATTCCTCAATCAAATACACAAAAAGAGCATCTAACTTTTTTTTTGCCGTTTTTGATAGTACGACCTTTCGCTGCATTATCTGTGATTTTGCATAAATAAATCGTAGTCACTAACTTCTCCATTTTTAATTTCCAGCAAAGCTGTATCAATTTCATTTTGCTGTTTAAGAGATAGCTCATTCCAAAAATCATCTGCTATATCCTGTTTGAAAATCATCTTAATAGATGCAAGAATCTCAGGATTGTCAGTTGCTAGAAGTAATTTTGCCAATTGTATTTTTTCTGCTTGAATATCCATTTTACAAAGTATATACCTCAAAAATAAGAAATTTAAATTAAAGTGATAAAGTTGAACTTAAGTCCTTTATTATGTGATTTGCTTCGCCTGTTCGCTTTGCTCGAGTCTCCTTCGTCGAAATGACAGGCGTGTGGATTTGTTTGTAATGTTAATCATCAAATCTTTTACCTCTGATAGCGCGGATTTACTTGTTCATTAGGGCTAGCTCCTCGAGAGCAATCCGTGCCGGCCATCAAAGTCAATCTTAGTTTAAATCAAAAGTTCCACTAACCTTTGCGTCTTCCCTTTGCGAACTTTGCGGTAAAAAAAACTCATTTTGCTCACACAACAAAATTGTTTAATAATACTCACAAACAAATTCATAAAAAAAAGCCGCTTCAAAATTGAAACGGCTTAGTATAATAATATTGAAATAGTTTTAATAATTCATCAACTCTTCAATCTTTGCTCTTACTTTATCAACATTTGGAATCATTGTTTGTTCCAAAATGCTATTCAAAGGAATTGCTGGCATATTTTCAGAACCAATTACCATTACTGGAGCATCAAGATATTTGAAACATTTTTCTTGAATCATACCGGCAAGACTTCTTGCGAAACTATTATTTGTTGGTTCTTCTGTAACGACAAGACACTTTTTACTTTTTCGAACAGAAGTCAAAATTCCTTCTTCGTCAAGTGGTGCCAAAGTTCTTAAATCTATAATTTCTACCGATTCTTTCATATCAGCCGAAGCATTAAGAGCCCAATGAACTCCCATTCCGTAGGTGATAATGGTTAACGTTTCAACTGTATCGCTCGGCCAAATTTCTTGCACTATATTACTTTTGCCGAAAGGCAGAACATAATCTTCACTCGGCTCATTACAACGCGCCATATCCGTTCCTTTTACTTTAGACCAATAAAGACCCTTATGTTCGAGGATAACCACGGGATTCGGGTCGTAATAGGCTGCTTTGAGCAATCCTTTCAAGTCTGCACCATTACTTGGATAGGCAATCTTGATTCCTCGGATATTTGTAAGCACACTTTCTACAGAAGATGAATGATACGGACCACCAGAACCATAAGCTCCAATCGGCACCCGAAGCACCATACTCACTGGCCACTTCCCATTAGAAAGATAGCAAGATCTGCTGACTTCTGTAAATAATTGATTCAGCGCTGGCCAGATATAATCGGCAAACTGAACCTCAACAATTGGCTTTAAACCAACCGCAGACATTCCAACCGTTGAACCAACGATAAACGCTTCTTGGATTGGTGTATTAAAAACTCTCTGATCTCCAAATTTCTGTGCCAAAGTAGCGGCTTCGCGGAAAACTCCACCAAGTCTACCTCCAACATCCTGACCGTACAAAAGACTTTCGGGATGCTCGCGCATAATTTCTTCAACCGCGAAGAGTGCACAATCAACCATCACAACTTTCTCGTCGCGCTGCGGATTGCGTTCTCCTTTTTCTTCGGTAATTGGCGTTGGCGCAAAATCATTTGTAAACAGATCCGAAGGTTCTGGATCTTCAGCATCTAATGCTTTCAAATAGTCTTTTGCAACTGTTTTCTTTGCTTTTGCTTCGATCGAATCTATTTCTTCGTCAGTCGCTCCTGCAGCTTTAAGCTGATTGATCAAAACGGGATAAGGATCTCTAGTTTTTGCTTCTTCAAGATCATCGCGGTACCATTCCATTCGAACTCCAGAAGTATGGTGATTTAGCAATGGCACTTTTGCGTGAAGCAAAACTGGTCTGCGCTCTTCACGAATAATTTTTATCGCTTTCTGAACAGTCGCGTAGCTTTCTTCAAAGTTTGCTCCGTCAATCGTAAACGCTTCTAATCCGTGAAAACCTTTGCTATATTGATAAGCATCTTGAGCTCTTGTTTCGGCAGCATTTGCAGAAATATCCCAACCGTTATCTTGAATAAGATATAGTATCGGCAATTGCTTTAAAGCAGCCATTTGGAAAGCTTCGGCAACTTCTCCTTCGGTAACTGATGCGTCTCCAAGTGAACAGACCACAAGTGGCTTTTCAGATAAAGATTTATCATCAATTCCCGTTTGCTCTCTATACCAAAATCCCATCGCCGCTCCAGTTGCAGGAATTGCCTGCATTCCAGTTGCTGAGGACTGATGTGGAATTTTTGGCTTGTCATCATCTTTTAAACTTGGATGGCAATAATAAGTTCTTCCTCCAGAAAAAGGATCGTCTTTCTTCGCCATTAATTGCAGCATCAAATCGTACGGTTGCATTCCGATTCCCAGCATCATTGCATCATCGCGATAATACGGAAATGCATAATCTTGTGGTAATAATTGCATCGCAACCGCGATCTGAATCGCCTCGTGTCCCCTAGATGTGGCGTGCACATATTTGGAAACTATTTTAAAATTCTCCTCATACAATTCGGTCATTGCTTTGGCTGTAGCCATTGTAGCAAATGCTTTTTCGTAAACGGATTTTGTTATTTTGGTCATCTAATAAAATATTTCTTCTATTAAAACTGTGACAATTTAGTCACTAATAAGTGCTTTGATTAAAATGATTACTCTGCAGCAACCATCCAACCGAATTTATCTTCTGCAGTTCCCATTTTAATTGCGTTCATCGTATTATTTACATCCGTTGCAACTGGATTTTCTGCTGGAAATTTGATTGTTTTGTCTTTATAACCAATTTCTGAAACTAGTGCAATTCCAACCGCAGTACCTGCTCCAAAAGCTTCCTCTAAAGTTCCATTTTCCGAAGCTTCCATAATTTCAGAAATACTGATTGGTCTTTCTTCAACTTCATAACCTTTGTCTCTCAAAAGCTCGATACAACTTAAACGAGTGATTCCAGCTAAGATTGATCCGTTAAGATCTGGAGTGATAAATTTACCTGCGATTTTGAAAAAGATATTCATTGTTCCTGCTTCCTGAACATATTCAAAATTATGTGGATCTAACCATAAAACCTGGTCATATCCTTTTTTCTTAGCTAGTTCAGTTGGCAAGATCGCTGCTGCATAATTTCCGGCAACTTTCGCTTCTCCTGTTCCACCATTTACGGCACGAACATATTTTGTTTCAGCATAAAGTTTAATTGGCTTGCTGAAGTATTTTCCAGCAGGAGATGCAATAATTATAAATTTATAATTTGTCGCTGCTCTCATTCCAATAAAATGCTCGTCAGCATACATAAATGGTCTTAAATACAAAGCAGATCCTTCAGCTTTAGGAACCCATTCATTTTCGATCGCTACAAATTCTTTCAACGCTTGAACAAATAAATCTTCTGAAACCGTAGGCATTCCAATTCTTTGCGCGCTTAAATTAAAACGTTTTGCATTTTGCTCTGGGCGGAAAATAACTGCTTTCCCGTCTTTTCCAATTGTTGCTTTCATACCTTCAAAAATCGCCTGACCGTAGTGCAAGGCCATTGTTGCTGGATGTGTAGCGATTGGCGCTAGAGGTTCAATTCGAAGATTTTTCCATTCTCCATTTTCATAATCTGCAACAAACATATGATCCGTATATCTTTTTCCCATCGAAAGGTTGTCAAAATCCACTTCTCCTACCGCTGATTTTTCTGTAATTGTCTTTTTTATTGAATAAGCCATTCTGTATATGTTTTTAATTTTATTTTAAAGTGCGTTTGTTGTGTCGAATTTTTCTAGATAATCTCCAACTCTTCTCAGGAAAGATCCTCCTAAAAATCCATCAACTATTCGGTGATCAAAAGAAAGTGATAAAAACATCATACTTCTGATTGCGATTTCGTCTCCGTTTTTCCCTTGAATAACTTCTGGTCTCTTTTTAATAATTCCAAAAGCTAATATTGCTGCTTCTGGCTGATTGATAATTGGCGTTCCCATCAAGCTTCCGAAAGTTCCCACATTCGAAATAGTGAAAGTACTTCCCTTTACTTCATCTGGTTTTAGCTTATTAGTTCGAGAACTTTCTGCTAGGTGATTTACGGTCGCTGCCAATTCTGCAAGCGTTTTAGTATTCGCATTATGAACTACAGGAACGATTAAATTTCCAGTTGGCAAAGCAGTCGCCATACCAACATTTATATCTTTATGAACGATAATTTTCTTCCCATCTACCGAAGTATTAATCAACGGAAAATCGTTTATGGCTTTTGCAACAGCATCAACAAAAAGCGGTGTAAATGTCAATTTCTGATTGTGCTTTGCTTGAAAATCATTCTTAATTGAATTTCTCCAATTTACAAGATCGGTAACATCAACTTCCATGTACGCGGTCACGTGGGGCGAAGTGTGCTTAGAATAAACCATATGATCAGCAATCATCGATCTCATTCTGTCCATTTCTACAATCGAATCTTTGCCCTCTACAAAATTGATAACTGGCTTCGGATAAGACAGTGCAGGACTTGTAGCTTGTGGCGCCACAGCTGCAACTTGCAATCTCTGCAATGGATATTTTCTATTTTTTAAATAATTAAAAACATCGCTTTTGCGAATTCGTCCTTCAGCTCCTGTTCCTTCAATGCTCTGAACTTCTTCTAATGAAAGATTTTCCTTTTGTGCTATGCTGATAATCAAAGGAGATAAAAATGCCTCTGGATTTGATTTTAAAGGCGCTGCATTCTGAACAACTTCTTGAGTTGAAGCATTCGACTTTACTGCTTGTTTCGGAGCATCTTTCTCGACCTTGGCTTCGGTTTTTTTCGCTTTCGCTAAATTGTCTCCGCTTGCAGATTGATCGATTCGAGCCAAGACTGTTCCTACAGCCACTACTTCGTCCTTTTGAACTAGGATTTCGGTAATAACACCACTGATATTCGACTGTACTTCGCTATCAACTTTATCAGTTGCAACTTCTACAATTGTCTCTTCGGCATCAACGTAATCGCCAACTTCCTTGAGCCAATTTATGACCGTTGCTTCTGAAATACTTTCGCCCATCTTGGGCATTTTAAATTCAATTATTGGCATAATATTTATTTATAGCTTTTTTAGTATAAAGCCAATTCTCGCTATTTATTTTTAAATTCTTCCAACGTCTGATACAATGCTTCTTGTGCTGCCGGCCTATCTTCAGGAATTTCTCGCAATGGCTCAACTTCTTTAAGCGTTTCGTGACATTGTCCTGGTAACTTTTGATACAATGCAGTACCTTTTGTTTTCCAAGCAATCATATCATCGGTAATATCTTTTATGATTTTCGCAGGATTTCCAACCACCATTTTTCTATTCGGAATTTCTGTTCCTCCTTTTATAAAAGTCAAAGCCCCAACAATGCACTCGTCTCCAAGTGAAACATCATCCATTAATACAGCGTTCATTCCCACAAGGCAATTCGCACCGATATTTGCTCCGTGAATAATTGCTCCGTGTCCAATGTGCGCACCTTTTTTCAAAGTAATCGACTTTCCTGGAAACATGTGAATTGTACAGTTTTCTTGAACATTGCAACCATCCTCAATAATTATTTCGCCCCAATCACCACGAATCGCAGCGCCTGGGCCAACATAAACATCTTTGCCAATAATTACATTCCCAATTACTGCTGCAAGTGGATGTACAAAACTACTTGGATGCACAACCGGAATAAATCCTTGAAATTCGTAAATCATATTTTTGTTGTATTACTGTATTTATGTATACTGTATTGCTGTATATTGTATTGTTGTATTGCTATATAAGTGTATAATGAATCGCTGTATATTCTATTATTGTAAAGTTGATTTACACAACATTTCTACAGTATACATTTTTACAATATACAGTATACAATCCTACAGTATACATTCCTACATTATACAATTTTTACAATATACATTCCTCTTCTACTTAAATCTCTTAAGCGTTTCCTTCGTGAAATCAGACAAAACCAGTCTCCCAGAAATTGCTGCTCTTTCCTCAAGAAGTTCATCCCAATTGTCGCAACCGCGCCAAAAGATCTTTTTCATTTCCATCATTGCTTCAGGATTGTACGTGCATAAATGCGTTGCCATTGCTAAAGTTGCTTGATCAAGCTCTTCGATGCTTTCGAAAACATTTGCATACAAACCTTTGTCTTTTGCCCAATTGGCATCATAAAAAGTATTCGCATCAATTGCAATTTGAGACATTCCCGAAACTCCAATTTTACGCTCGATTGCTGGACTTACCACAAATGGTCCGATTCCAACATTCAATTCACTTAGTTTGATAGAAGCGAATTTCGATGCCATACAGTAATCTGCAGCAGCGGCAATTCCTACTCCTCCACCAACAGTTTTTCCTTGAATTCTTCCGATGATAAATTTAGGACATTTGCGCATTGCATTTATAACATTGGCAAATCCCGAAAAGAAAACTTTTCCTGTAGCAGCGTCATTGATCGAAATTAATTCTCCAAAACTTGCTCCTGCACAGAAAGTTCTATCACCACCACTCTTAAGAATGATGATTTTTATTTCGTCGTTTTTTCCTGCTGCTTCAATAGTAGCAGCAAGTTTTCCTAGTATTTCACCAGGAAGTGAATTTTGCTCTGGATGAAAAAATTCAATCGTAGCAATATTATTTTCTATATGTTGTTTTACGTATGCTTCTGTCATAATCTTATATATTGTTCAACTTCTACAGCATCAATTATTCGTGATACCTTTAGCGAAAGCGATAATTTTCTAAATCTAATCTAGCAATTCAAATTGCTTAAAGTGATGATTCAAATGTTTTGTATTTAACAAATCCCACTCATATTTATTCATCATTCCAAAGACCGAATTTTTAGTTCTTGTCTCTGGATTTTCTTTGAAAAATGCTTCGTACTGCTCAATTGCTTCCAGCAATTTATTCTTGGCTGTAGCCAAATCTGCGTGGATCAATTCAGCGGGAGCGTCAGGATTCATCAGAGGATGTTTGTGATTTAAAGGCATCGGATTGTGATTAAAAATCGTCTCGCGGTAAATTTCCAGATGCTCTTCTGGAGTTGCAATTTCAAAATTCTGAATTTCTCCTGAAGCCATTCTATAAGAAGATTCAAGGTGCTCCAGCATATTTTGTGCAGACATCATTCCCCAATTTGCAACCGTTGAATCTGTTAATTTCGAAATATGATTTTCGATAGTTTCAGCATTAATTTCAGCAAATGGACTCTTTTTGCTAACCATTGTCAAAATTGTTGCAACTGCTACCAATTCGTCTTTTACATCAAAAACTTCTACAAACCACTTCACAATTCCGCTTGGAGTTTCCTCGCCACGGCTGTCTCTATCTACTTTTTGCTTACAAGTAAGACGAACGTAAACCGTGTCATTATCGTAAATAGGACGTAAAAATCTACAGTCTTCAAGACCATAATTCGCCACTACTGGTCCTTTATTTGGATAAACAAAAAGTCCCGCGGCAGCAGCAAGAATAAAGTATCCGTGCGCTGTACGTTTTTCAAAAATACTTCCTTGCAAAGAAGTTACATCGGTGTGAGCATAAAAATGATCCCAAGTAAGATTTGCAAAGTTTATAATATCTGTATCGGTGATGGTACGTTTGTGCGTTTTAAGCGACATTCCTGCTTCGATATCATCCCAATAATATTTAAATGGATGCTGAGGCGCTTCTTTATATTTTGAATTCGGCTGATAAATTCCAGTAATTTCGGTAAGAGTTGTTGGCGATCCTTGAACAGCGCAACGCTGCATAAAGTGCTTGATACCGCGCACTCCACCCATTTCCTCTCCACCTCCAGCACGACCTGGTCCACCGTGAACCAATAATGGCAATGGCGATCCGTGACCTGTGCTTTGCTTGGCATTTTCTCGGTTCAAAACCAAAATTCTACCGTGGTGCGAAGCTGCATTTATCACATATTCGCGAGCTATATTGTCGTCATTTGTAACAATCGAAGAAACTAGCGAACCTTTACCCATATTGGCAATGGTCACTGCATCTTCGGTCGTATCGTAAGGCATAATTGTTGCAACTGGACCAAAAGCCTCAGTTTCGTGGACAAGAGTATTTTTGAAAGGCTCGTGCTCTACAAAAAGCATTGGTTTGATAAAAGCACCTTTATCAGTATTCTCACCGATGGTCTGTGCTTTATCGTAATTTCCGTAAACTAATTCGGCAGTTTTTCCAATCTCTCTAGCTCTTTCATAAACCTCTTCAACTTGTTTATGATTTACCAAAGATCCCATTCGAACTTCCTTTAAACGTGGATCACCAATTGTAACTTTATCAAGTGCTTTTCCTAATGCGATCTGAACATCTTCTACCAGGTTTGCAGGAACCACAAGTCGGCGAATTGCAGTACATTTCTGACCACATTTCACGGTAATTTCACTTCTCGCCTGACTGATAAATAAATTAAATTCTGGTGTTCCAACCACTGCATCTTTCCCTAAAACCGAACAGTTTAATGAATCCGCTTCAAGGTTGAAAGGAACAGATTCCTGAATAATTCTTTTATGAGATTTCAGCATTTGACCAACCGCCGCAGATCCCGTAAATGTTACAACATCTTGAGATTCTACGTGATCCAAAATCGTATTTGCCGATCCACTAATCAATTGCAAAGCGCCTTCTGGCAAAATTCCAGATTCGATGATCGACTTCACAACTGCTTCGGTCAAATATGAAGTTGCAGTTGCAGGCTTTACTACTGCTGGCATTCCAGCCATCCAGTTCACCGCACATTTCTCCAACATTCCCCAAATTGGGAAGTTAAAAGCATTGATATGAATCGCAACTCCTGTTTTAGGAACAAGAATATGGTGCGCCATAAAACGCCCACCTTTTGATAAATCAATTGGATCTCCTTCAACATCAAACGGCTGATTTGGGAATAGTTTTCGCAAACTTGCATTGGCAAAAAGATTTCCAAAACCACCTTCAATATCAATCCAAGAATCTACTCTCGTAGCGCCCGTTTTATAACTTATTTCGTAAAACTGCTCTTTTCTTTTTGTAAGATAAAGTGCTAAGTTTTTAATCATATTTCCACGCTCCTGAAAAGTCATTTTACGTAGTTTCTGTCCACCAATTGTACGTCCGAAATGAAGAATTTCTCCAAAATCTAAACCTTCAGTTGTTGTGTGACCTATAATTTCGCCGTTAACAGAATCGTATAATGCTGAACCTTCGCCCAAACCATCCGTCCATTTTCCGCTGATATAATTTCCTATTTTCATCTTGTATTTTTATAAAAATATTATTTTCGCTTTCGCTAAATTACCGCTGTACTATGATTGGTATCTTTCCAAAATAGCTGCATAACCTTGTCCAACTCCGATGCACATTGTTACCAAAGCGTATCTTTTTTTAGTTTTATACAATTCCAAAGCTGCAGAATACGCAGTTCGAGCTCCTGTAACTCCTAGAGGATGTCCAATTGCAATTGCACCTCCATTCGGGTTGATACGAGCGTCATCATCTTTTAATCCCCACTCACGGATGCAGGCAAGACTTTGTGCTGCAAACGCTTCGTTAAGTTCGATAATGTCCATATCTTCCATTTTTAATCCGGCTTTCGCCAAAGCTTTATTTGCCGCCTCAACTGGGCCAATTCCCATAATACTTGGAGATACTCCAACTACTGCCGAACTTACAATTCTAGCAAGTGGGTTTAAATTATACTTTTTTACCGCATCTTCTGAAGCAACAATTACCGCTGCAGCACCATCATTTAAACCCGAAGAATTCCCAGCAGTTACACTTCCTTCTTTTTTGAAAGCAGCTCTTAGTTTTCCTAAACCTTCAAGTGTAGAAGTTGGTTTTAAGAATTCATCTTGAGCAACAACTTTTGCGTCTCCTTTGCGCTGAGGAATTTCAACATTTACAATCTCTTCTGCTAGACGTCCTGATTCCTGAGCTTTTTTAGCTTTCATCTGACTGTTTAAAGCAAATTTATCTTGATCCTCACGAGAGATATTGTATTTTGCTACAAGATTTTCGGCCGTTTCGCCCATACCTTCAACTCCATACATTTCTTTCATCTTTGGATTTACAAAACGCCACCCAAAAGAAGAATCATACATTTTTGAATCTGTTCCGTACCCTTTGCTAGATTTAGAAATAACTAATGGTCCACGAGTCATATTCTCAACTCCACCTGCAATAAAGACATCACCATCACCCGCTTTTATAGCGCGATTTGCGTGAATTATTGCCGATAATCCTGAACTACAAAGTCTGTTTACAGTTTCGCCAGGAACCGTTTCTGGTAATCCCGCCAAAAGTAATGACATACGAGCAACATTTCTATTATCATCTCCAGCTTGATTTGCACAGCCTAAAATAACATCATCATAAGCTGATAATGGAATTTCTGGATTTCTTTCGGCAACAGCCTTAATAACTAGAGCACCCAAATCATCCGCTCTCACCTCTGATAATGCTCCTTGATAACTCCCAATTGGAGTACGTATTCCATCAATTATATATGCTTCCATCTATTCTTTATATTTTGAAATCAGTTTATATCCTGATCATTTGTAACTATTTAATCTTCCCATTCTTGAGATGTTCTAAAAGCAACACCTTTAAAAATCGCAACAACAGTCTCGTCGCGTTTGATTAGAATATTGTAAAATCCCAATTTATTTTTCAAGCTTTCTAAAGATACTTCGGCGTAAATTTCATCTCCTTCATTTAGCGCTTCAATATGATTTATTGACGTTTCTATCGAAACTGCTTTACGTCCGTTGGTGTTTGCAGTAAATCCAAAAGCTGTATCCGCTAATGAATATGCAATTCCTCCGTGCGCTTTTCCCATACTATTTAGCATCTCTTGTCTTACGATCAAACCAACCTTAACTTGCCCAACTTCTGAGGAGATAATCTTGATTCCCAACCATTGCGAAAACGGATCGAGACTCAACATTTTGTGCGGTATATCTTGTCCTTGCATCTTAGTAAAATGTTTTGTTCTCACGCTTCATTTTACGCAAGATTGAACTACATCTGTAGCGGTCTTCGTGGTATTCGTTGTAAAGTTCATCCAATTTATCAACACAATATCCGATGCCTTTTTCGTCTGCCCAAGCTAATAATCCTTTTGGATAATTCACGCCTTTGGTCATTGCATTGTCTATATCTTCGGCGGAAGCCACATTAAATAAAAGTGCATCGGCAGCTTCATTTATCAGCATAATCAGCACTCGGTCAAAAATCATATTTGCCAATTCTGAATCTTCTTTCGGCTCAGGTTTAACTGCATTTTCTGCATAATTATAATAACCTCTTCCAGTTTTTCTTCCAAAAAATCCAGCTTCGCTCAAACGTTTTTGAGTAAAAGAAGGCTTGTATCTTGGATCGAAATAAAAACTTGTAAATACCGATTCGGTAACCGCATAATTCACGTCATTTCCAATAAAATCCATTAGTTCAAACGGACCCATTTTGAAATTCCCAAGAGTTTTCATTGCGGCATCAATAGTTGCGAAATCAGCAATTCCCTCTTCGTTGATTCGCAAAGCCTCGCTGTAGAAAGGTCTAGCCACACGATTTACGATAAATCCAGGAGTATCTTTTGCAACCGCAACGGTTTTTTTCCAAGATGAAATGGTAGCTTTTACTTTATTTAAAACTTCGTCACTTGTCTGAATTGCTGGAATTACCTCAACAAGTTTCATCAAAGGTGCAGGATTAAAAAAGTGAATTCCGATTACTCTTTCCGAATTTTTGCAAGAAGCAGCAATCGATGCAATCGACAGAGAAGACGTATTTGAAGCTAAAATTGCAGTTTCAGATAAAAGTGATTCAAGTTCAGCAAAAAGTTGTTTTTTTATTTCTAAATTTTCGATGATTGCCTCAATCACTAATTCGGAATCAGACAAATTTTGAATTTCATTTACGTAAATAATATTCTGCTGAATTCTATTTTTTTCTTCTTCTGAAATTTTTTCTTTTTCAATTAGTCTGTTCAAAGTTTTCTCCAAAGCAGATTTACTTCTATCCAAAGCTTCTGTGTTTTTATCGAAAATCTTTACGGTACATCCAGCAGTTGCCGCCACTTGTGCGATGCCACTTCCCATAGTACCTGAACCTATTATTGCTACTTTCATCAATTAAAATATATCGTTCTAAATTATTAGTTTCCTCTAAATTCTGGTTTTCTCTTTTCTACGAAAGCGGTAACACCTTCGTTGTAATCGTGAGATTCTGCTGCTTGAATTTGAAGTTTTGATTCCATTGCAAGTTGCTCTTCAAGAGAATTTGTCAATGATTTATTCAATAATCTTTTTGTTAATCCAAGTGCAAGAGTTGGCATATTCGCCATCGTTTCAGCAAGTTTATTTACTTCTTCTTCAAACTGTTCGGCTGGAAAATATTTGTAAATCATTCCTAATTCAACCGCTTCTTTTGAGCCAACTTTATCTCCAAGCATCATTAAGGCAGTTGCTTTTTGCATTCCGATTAATCTTGGCAAAAAGAACGTTCCAGCACTATCTGGCACAAGTCCAATTTTGCTGAAAGCCTGAATAAATGCTGCGTTTTCGTTTGCTACCACAATATCACAAGCAAGTGCGATATTGGCTCCTGCTCCTGCTGCAACTCCATTTACCGCCGCAATAATTGGTTTTTCGATGCTTCGTAGTCTCGAAATTATTGGATTATAATGTTCTTCTAATATCGCTTTGAATCCTGGATTGAGTTCAGCCGAAGTAACTTCTTTTAAATCCTGACCTGCACAGAAAGCTTTTCCAGCACCAGTTAAAACAATCGCGCGAACGCTATCATCTGCTTCACATTCATCTAAAATCGTCTGAAGTGACAAGGCCATTTCGCGATTGAAGCTATTAAAAACGTCCGCTCTGTTTAATGTAACAAAAGCGATATTATTTTTAATATTTAATAAAATTGAACTCATAATTTAAAGTGTATTAAAAGCAAAAACTTCACGTTGCTAGAACTTGAAGTTTTTTATATAGTTTTATTTTAGACATTTGAAATAGTCAAAAGGCTCGCTGCAGTCTTGACATTGAAAAAATGCCTTGCAGGCCGTCGAACCAAATTGACTGACTAACTTGGTATTAAAGGATCCACATTGCGGACATTTGACTAGCTTCTTATCGTGAAGAAGCGCGTCTTTATCAGCATCTGCTTCTAAGGGTGCGGCAATTCCATATTTCTCTAATGCTGTTCTGCCTTTTGGAGTAATCCAATCTGTAGTCCAAGCGGGAGATAATATCAAATGGATTTTTGCCTGATAACCTTCTTTATTGAGCGCTGCGGTAATATCATCTCCAATAACATCCATTGCTGGACAACCGCTGTAAGTTGGAGTAATTTCAACGTGAACAATACCATCAATCATATTCGCAGATCGAACCACTCCCATATCCATAATGGAAAGTACGGGAATTTCTGGATCTGAAACAGAACCAAGAATTTCTAAGAAGCGAGAATCGATATCGTTGAGATTGCTTACCATTTTTTTACCAAGTCATATTTGGAAACGTACGTTGCATATATTGCATATCCGCTAGGATATAGCCCATGTGCTCAGTGTGAATTCCAAGTTTACCACCTTTTTGGAAGTACTCAATTTTAGGAATTTCTAAAGTTGATTCTTCTAGAATTGCCGAAACATTTTTATAATATTCTTCTTTAAGCAAACGAACATCTACTCCTGCCCCAGATTCTGCAATTGCGATATCTGCATCAGTCATATGAAATAATTCGTCTGTATAAACCCAAAGATCATCTATTGCATTTTGCATTTTACCTCTACTTTCAAAAGTTCCATCTCCAAGTCTTCTTACCCAATCAGATGAGAAACGCTTGTGATAGCTAACTTCTTTGATGCTTTTCACCGCAATTGCAGCCAAAGTTTCGTCTGTACTACTTTGTAATTTTTGCAAAAGCAAAATATGAAAATGATCAAATAAAAACTGCTTTGCAATTGAATATGCAAAATCAGTATTTGGCTGCTCTACAAGAAGAACATTTTTATACTGACGTTCTGTTCGTAGAAATGCAAGTGTATCTTCCGTAGCGTCGTTTCCAACAATCTTTGCTGCATATTGATAGTAACTTCTCACTTGACCAAAAAGATCTAGTGAAATATTAGTCATTGCAATATCTGTTTCCAGACTTGGACCGTGACCTGTAAGCTCTCCAATTCTTTGACCCAAGATCAATGAATTATCCGCAATTCCGCAAATGTATTGAACTAAATTATCTTGCATCATTTACATGTGTTTTAGTTCCTCTGGAAGTTCATAAAAAGTTGGGTGGCGGTATGCTTTATCATTTGCAGGATCAAACATTTCTGCGTTATCATCAGGATTTGAAGCTGTAATTTGCGCAGATGGAACTACCCAAATACTCACACCTTCATTGCGACGAGTATATACATCACGTGCATTTTCTACTGCCATTGTTGCATCGCTTGCACGAAGGCTTCCCACGTGGCGGTGTTCTAATCCGTTTTTACTGCGAATGAATATTTCCCAAAGAGGCCAATTTTTCATAAGATTCTATTTTGTTCTAACCGCGGTGCTTCGACCGAAGTGCGGTTGTAAATTTATATTGCTTTTTTTATCTGCTGTTGTTCTTCTTGTTTTTCGGCGTAAGCCATAGCTGCATCACGCACCCATTTACCGTTATTCCAAGCATTCACTCTAGCCGACATTCTTTCTTTGTTGCAAGGTCCGTGACCTTTTACAACTTGCCAAAATTCGTCCCAATCGATTTCACCGAAGTCATATCGTTTAGTTTCTTCATTCCATTTCAGATCTTTATCTGGAATTGTAAGACCGATAAGCTCAGCTTGAGGAACGGTCTGATCGATAAACTGCTGACGTAATTCGTCATTAGTTTTACGTTTCAATTTCCACTTCATCGATTGTTCAGTATGTACAGACTCAGCATCTGTAGGGCCTAACATCATTAATGAAGGCCACCACCATCTGTTTAAAGCATCTTGAGCCATTTCTTTTTGCTCAGGGGTACCTTTTGCAAGAGTCATCATAATCTCAAAACCTTGTCTTTGGTGGAAACTTTCTTCCTTGCAAACACGCACCATCGCACGAGCGTAAGGTCCGTAAGAAGTTGCAGTAAGTGGCACTTGATTGATAATCGCTGCACCATCAACAAGCCATCCAATAGCGCCCATATCTGCCCAAGTTACGGTAGGATAATTGAAGATACTAGAATATTTGGCTGTACCAGAATGCAATTGATCGTATAATTCTTCGCGCGAAATTCCAAGAGTTTCGCAAGCAGAATATAAGTATAATCCGTGACCAGCTTCATCTTGCACTTTGGCCAATAGCGCTACTTTTCTGCGCAATGAAGGAGCACGAGTAATCCAATTTCCTTCTGGCAACATTCCTATAATTTCTGAATGTGCGTGCTGTGAAATCTGACGTATATGTGTCTTTCTATATTTCTCAGGCATCCAGTCTCTAGGCTCAATTTTTTCGTCATTTTCAATTCGTTTATTGAAAATATCTTCTAAATTCTTTATTTCTTTTTCTGACATAGCTATCATTTTTTAAGTTTAATTAAGCTCCAAAGTCCACCACCACTTTCTTCGAAATTGGCACTGCTTGACAGCTTAATATATAATTTTTGGCAACTTCATTTTCATCCAAAGCGTAATTCACTTTCATCTCCACTTCTCCTTCGATCACTTTGCAACGACACGTGCTACAAACTCCACCTTTGCAAGCGAAAGGTAAATCTGCACCTGCGGCTAGTGCACCGTCAAGAATATTATCGAAATCATCATCCATTACAAAATGGAATTCTTTTCCGCCATCAATAATCGTAACCTCTGTACCTTCAACTTTCTTTTCAAGAATTTGCTTGGTTCTTAACTTCTGCTCTTCTGAAAGCCCTGTATTAAATAGTTCGAAACGTACCTTTTCTTTAGACATTCCTGCTTCGAGCATAGCGTCTCTTATTAAGAAAACCATCTCTTCTGGTCCACAAATAAAGCACTCATCAATAGATGGAACGTCAATTATTTTATTTGTAAGAATATCTAATTTTTCTTTTGTAAATCGTCCGTTAAACAACGGAATATTTCTTTTTTCTTTCGTTAAGAAATGGAAAATTTCAAATCTTCCAAAATATCTATTTCTAAGAAGTTCAATTTCCTCTTTAAAGATAATTGACTTCACGCTTCTATTCAAATAAAATAACTGAAATGAACTATTTGGCTCGAGTGCCAGGTGCGTTTTTATAATCGAAAGAATTGGCGTAATTCCACTTCCAGCCGCAAAAGCAATATAATTTTTAGCTTTTTCAGGTTCAATTTCACTAAAAAAGATTCCGTTTGGCGGCATAACCTCCACAATATCACCAACTTTAAGATCGTCATTTACATAAGCAGAAAACAATCCTCCGTTGATTTTTTTGACTCCCACTTGCCACTTATTTTCGGTTGGACTAGAGCAAAGTGAATACGAACGTCTTTGTTCTCCTTCTTCAAAATTCTTTCTGAGAGTAAGGTGTTGACCTTGTTTAAAAGTAAAATCTTGTTTTAATTCTTCTGGAATTTCAAAGGTAACTACAGAACAATCTTTAGTCTCTTTGTAGATATCTGCAACCTTAATGCTATGAAACTTTGCCATTTATATAATCGGTAAATTTTTTAAAATCCAACTAACAACCGTTAGTTAACCATGCAAATTTACGGAAAAGTTGCTAAATATAAAAGTTAAATAATTCCGTTTAGCAAAATTAGAGCAAGATGATCTTGTAAGGTTTTTTTGGTAAAACCATTTTTTCGGCCGTACCACAAATATAAAGTACGCAAAGTAGAAAGCATTGAAAAGATCAAAACTTCGGAATTATGATTTTTTAATTCGCCCGTTTCAATTCCGTTTTTGACAATTATTCGAAATTTCTGCTCGTATTCGTCACGCATTTTCAGGAAATACTTAAGGTCATCTTCCTGCAAATGCATCCAGTCATTATTTAACGAAGCCATCGCATCAGGATTATCGACGGTAATATCGATATGCAGTTGTATAACTTTTTGAAGTTTAAAAACGGTGTTTTCTGAAGAGTCTAAAATTTCAGAGATTGTGTTGGTATAATTTTCAGCAATATTAATAATCATCAGGCGTAAAATCTCCTGTTTACTACTAATATGATTGTACAAACTTGCCGCTTTAATATCAAGTGCTTGCGCGATATCACGAACCGTCACCGCGCTATAGCCTTTCTCCCGAAAAAGCTTGGACGCAATTGCTACAATTTCTGATTTTCGGTCGAGTTTTACTGACATTATTTGTTTCTAAATAGTTTAGAACAGAAAATAAATTTCTTTTTAAAGCTTAATTTTTTCACCAAGATCAATTTCATCCTGAATAGCATTTCCTTCATAGATTAAAGTCCAACCCATTGTTTTGGTCAGGATTAAAATTTTTGAAAGCTCACTTACAAGCCGATTCTTGGCATTTGATTTTAAGGTTGACATTTCCACCTTTTTAGCAAGATTTTTCTTGACAGATTCGTTGATTTTATTATAATCATCTCCGTCAAAAGGATTCAGCCTACTTGTCTGCACATCGTAGAATTTGATATCTGGACTAATTTTTATTTCCGCTTCAGGAATATTTAAAATTGTAATGGTCTTTGCTTCTTCGTCAATTTTATATTCCATTTGACGAAGGTCGAAAGCAACTGTAACATCAGCATTAACAACTACCAAAGCTTTCTTTTCGAAAGTTAAAAGAGTCAACCACTTGCTATCTTTATCTTTATAGGTAAGCACTTCAGAAAAATGTCCTTCGGTAACAATCAGTTTTCCAACACTTACAATCTGCTGCTGAATTAGATTGGTATTATATTCAAGCGAATCGTCGTTATCCTTGAAAGCACAGTATTTAAATGAAAGCAAAACTCCAACGACAACAACTATAATAAGGATTATTCTTTTCATTTGAATTTTTTATAAAAATATAGAAATTATTTTGGATTGTCAAAATTGAAAACGTTTAGAATGGGGGAATTTACTCTAAAACTTCTAGGTGAACGTCGAAACTGCGGTATACACATTTACAAAAATTATCATTCCTGTCAAATTACAACTATATAATCGGAAATAACCCGATTATATAGAGATTTTTTGACATTCTAATTTATCTTCAGAAGATAAACAATCTTTTAATCAACCTCAATTTTAGACAAAAAAAATAGGTAAGCAATGTGTCTAAATTCATCACTTACCTATAACAAAGAACAAAAACAATTAAAAACAACAAGCAAATAAATTACTGTCCAGCGCCTAGTACATTTACTGCGCCGGCTATATAAACTATTGGTTTCCACAAAATGACATAGGCTACAAACGTCAAAATTGAGAAAACTATCCAAAACCAGGCATTGGCGTCATTGACGAAATTTGGAAAAAACTCATATAACAAATAATACAAACCGGCAGGAATTGCTAATAATCCTGCGGCAATCCACAGGGCGACTTTTAGAAAGAATGCAATAATATTTAAAATGATTTCGAATAACATAGGCTTTAGATTTGTGACTTTCGTCAGTTGAGTATATTTTTATTTAGATATTTTAATAGATCTAATCTTGATTAAGGGCCAATATTAAACCAGTGACAAGAAGTGTAAATCCACTTCCTAATATGGCTCCAGTTTTTTTGTCAGTTCCTGTAAATTCTGAAATTGCAACTCCAGCAGCTGCACCAGTGGCTCCGAGTTTTGAAGCGTCTTGCATTGTAACTTCTTTTTTGGTCGAACGTTTTAAGATTTTCATAGTGGCTAGGTTTATAGTTTGAACTGCAATAGTAATCCAGCAAACTGCCAAAAGATGTCAGTGAGAAAATAATTTTTGAATGACACGTTTTGTCAGTTTCAATCTGTAGTTTTGAAAACATCTAAAAAACATAGTATGGCAAATCTTAATATGAATCAATTGCAGCGTATTCATCTATTAATCGAACTTCTGCAACGCAAACCTTATAGTAGTCTAGACGCTATTGTCGATTATTTCGAATCTTACGATTTGCCTTTAAATGAAAGGACCTTTTACAGATTAAATAGAGATTTAAGGACTCGTTTCAAAATTGAAATTACCTTCGATCATTCAAAAGGCGGTTATTTTATTGATGAGGAGAAAAGCATTAATTTAGAATCATTTCTGACGATTGTCAAAACGATGTCGATGTCGGATTATTTATTTTCTAAAGATAATTTGGCCGAAAGTTTGTCTTTTATCTCTTTTGAAAAGAATGAGAATAATGACACCGTTATAAATTTCAAAGAGATTGTAAATGCAATTGAAAAAAAATTCGAAATTCAATTCCAACATTTCAGTTTCTACCATCAAAAAGAATCTCAGTATTCTCTGAAACCTTACGCTTTGAAACAATTCCAAAACCGATGGTATGTAATTGGCGAAACTTCAAAAGGCTATAGAACATTTGGACTTGATCGAATATCAAATATCACACTTGGCACAAAAAAGATCAAGGTTAAAACTGAAGATGCTTTGGAGAAATTCAGCAGCGTGGTAGGTTTAAATTTTTCTGATCACAAGAGAGAGATTGTGCAACTTTCCTTTCCTGCTTCCCAAAAATATTATATTGAATCCTTACCAATTCACCATAGTCAGCGGGTTGTTGCTGATGATGAGCGCTATAATATTGAAATTCTAGTGCATCCCAATTTTGAATTGAAGCAGCAAATATTGAAATATGGTTCCTTAATTAAGGTCATAAAACCAACTTGGCTGGCGGAGGAAATAAAAGCAGAAATAAAAAAGACTTTAGAGCAGTATTGAAAAAAAACAGATAATTTTCAATAATCTATAGTGTACCGAAATCTAAATATCAATTAATGCTGAATCACTAGTATTCAGGAAAGGCAATTTACGATATAAATTTCTGAAAAACAGGAAGTTAATACGAGATACTTTTTTTGTATCTTTGTTAAGCACTTTAAAATTTTATAGTATGAGTAAGTCAGAATATGAAGCTGTAAAAAAACTTCTTCAGCAGAAAAGAAAAGACATCAAAAATAATCAAACAGAAGCTCGTTCTATTTTGGTTAATGCTGGCATATTTACTGAAAAAGGAAACTTGAAAAAAGTTTACAAAGATATATGTACACAACCAAGTCAGGTTTAATCCTGGGATTTCACGGTTGTGATGAGAAGATAGCACACGACCTTGTCTTACAAAATACTATATTTAAACCAAGTGCTAATAAATACGATTGGCTGGGAAAGGGTATGTATTTCTGGGAAAATAATCCGTTAAGAGCCTTGGAATTTATAACTGACCTATGTAACAATCCTCAAAAAGATAAAATAACCATTGTTAAACCGGCGGTAGTTGGAGCAGTTATAGATTTAGGTTATTGTTTAGATTTAACAGATTATTACGGAATTAAAATTTTAAAGGAAGCGTACGAATATTATGAGGACTTAAGTAAAGCTTCAGGTTGGGAAGTTTTACAAAATACCAATCCTAAATCAATATCTGATAATCCCGATAATCTTTGGAGACAATTAGATTGTGCTGTAATTAATCTTCATCATCAATTTAGAGCAGATAATGGGCTACAGCACTTCGATTCTGTTCGCGGAGTTTTCGTAGAAGGAAATGAATTATATCCGTCAGCTGGGTTTAGAGATAAAAACCACATTCAACTTTCAATAATTAATCCTAATTGTATTAAAGGATTTTTCTTACCGAGAGAAAGAGAAGAATAAGAATCCACGCCTAACAACAAATATTTTGTTGATCTTGAAATTCTTTGAAACTTTCCGCGATAATGCAGATCTATAAGCCCGTGGCCATCAACAAAGTGAAAAATGTCCCGCCTAAACCAAAACTTGCAGTTAGCCGTTGCTGACTTTCTCTTCAATTTATCAACATCCTCCTCTGAAACTGATCCAAAAATTTAAAATAAAAAAAATGAGCTACACAATATCCTTTCAGGAACGAGCCAAGTTAGGTTTGGAGGAGCTATCCAAGCAACCGCCTGTTACCTTAACAATGGCGAAGAAGCAAGTGGAACTTTTAAAAAAGAAAAGCATTTCAAAAAATAAGAAGCAGAGAGTTTAGAACATTATATTTCTGATAAAAATCTTTGGGTTGAGAATATCGATTTTTCTCAATACGTTAGTGAAGGTGCAAAACAATAAGTTTTTTTACGAGGCACAGAATCCGTATTAAAATTGAATGACGCAATTTATTACAGCTCTTGGAAAGATTACTTTTACAACTTACTAATCCACCATTTCTTTTTCTCCGACACTGCTTATGAATTAGTAGGGTTTACTAAAGACAACGGTATTTTATATGCAGTTGTTCAACAGAATTACGTTGCGGTTACTTCCATTACCGACTTATCAAAAGTAAAAAAATTTCTAACTCAAAATGGATTTGAAAATAATCGAAATAACGACTATATTAATTCAGAATTGGGAATAATCTTGGAAGACTTGCACGACGAAAATGTGCTTACAAGAAATGAAATTTTATATTTTATTGATACTGTATTTTATTTGACAGATAATTTCTGGATGAGAGATTGAATATCCCTAAAACCTCATCCCAGGCCATTTCCCCCTCAGCACCTCAATCCTCTTCTCCAATCTATCCAAAAACTTTTGATGCGCTTCCGAATCTGCAGAAAAGGAGCGATGCGCCAATCCTTGCTGTATGCGACCAACTTCTTTCATCGTGCTAAGTGTTTCGCTTGAGCAATATCTCTCCAGAAATGACTCCCAAATATATTCTATGGCTAGGTTTGACGGATGCAACATATCATCGGCGTAAAATCTGTAATCTCTGAGTTCGTCCATCATAATTTCGTAGGATGGAAAATATTCAGTCTTTGAAGTTGCGGAATCTAGCAATTGATGCAAGGCTGCAAAAAGATGTGATTTACTGCGTTGGTTTTCAACAATACCATCTTTGATATGACGCACTGGCGAAATCGTGAAAATGATTTGAGCTTCGGGATTATGAGATTGTAATAGTTTTTCAATCGAACTAAGACTCTCAAAAATTTGATCTACAGATAGAATTTCTTTGGTGAAATTTTTCTGTGGAACTTTATGACAATTGGCAACAATTTCGTTGGTCTCGATATTTCTATAAACCCAAGCGGTGCCAAGGGTAATAATTATGTGAGTTGCGGATTTTAAATCTAGCGCCGCTTTTTGAGAATTGGAATTCAGATTCTTTAGCATTTCTTGAAGTCTTGGATTGCTTAAATTTGAATGTGCATCAAAATGATGGTAGCGCTCATTGGCAAAAAACACATCTTCTTCTGAAAAGATTTTTCCTTCTAAGCAGTTCCTCAAAAATTTCTCAATTGCAATTGGATGAAATAAAATTCCGAAAGGATTGCAAGTACTTTGAAATTTGAAATACTCTAGTTTCTGAGCCATATTGACCGCGAAACAAGAGCCTATAGTAAAAATCTTCGACTGATAATCAATCGAAGATTTAGACTTTTCTATATTTATAGTGGTTGAAAACTGCATCTGAAATTAGTTTTCGTATTTTTTAAATTATGCGATGAAATTTGCAACATTGCTGAGCGCTTCTGCAATTCCTGCTGGATTTTTACCTCCCGCTGTTGCGAAAAATGGCTGTCCTCCTCCTCCACCTTGAATGAATTTTCCAAGTTCGCGAACAACTTTGCCGGCGTTAATATCTGACGAGGCAACAAGCTCTTTGGAAACGTAGCAAGTTAGCATCGGTTTTCCTTGGTCTTGAGTAGCAAAAACAATAAAGATATTTGTTCCCAAATTCCCAAGTTCGTACGCTAGATCTTTTGCGGCTGAAGCGTCAAGATCAACTTCTTTAGCAAGATATCTAATTCCATTTTTCTCTTGGAATTCAGCGGCCATTTCTGCTTTTAGACCTTTTACTTTGTCGCGTTGCAATGCTTCTACTTGTTTTTTAAGTTTGGCATTTTCGTCTTGCAACTGCGCCACAGCTTTGATAGTATCTTGTGGATTCTTTAAACTTTCTTTAATCGCCGCCAAAGTGCTTTCTTGATCAGCAAAATAATTCTTCACCGCTTCGCCAGTAATTGCTTCGATACGTCTGATTCCCGCTGCTACTGCTCCTTCACTAATGATTTTGAAATGCCAAATGTCCGAAGTGTTTTTCACGTGGATTCCCCCGCAAAGTTCCATACTGTCGCCAAATTTGATTGCACGAACAGTGTCGCCGTATTTCTCACCAAATAATGCCATCGCTCCTTCTTCTACCGCTTGCGCGAAAGGTACGTTGCGTCTTTCAATTAGCGGAAGTTGCTCTTGAATTTTCAAGTTCACAAAATTCTCTACTTGCTCAATTTCTTCGGTTGAAAGTTTTGCGAAATGCGAAAAGTCAAAACGTAAATAATCTGGACTTACAAGAGATCCTTTCTGCTCAACGTGTGTTCCTAGAAATAGTCTCAATGCTTGGTGCATCAAATGCGTCGCGGTGTGATTTTTTGCTGCTTCGGCACGTAAATTTGTATTGACAAGCGCCATAAATTTTCCTTCTACATTCTCTGGAAGTTCTTTGGCGAAATGCATAATCAAGTTATTCTCTTTCTTAGTGTCAAAGATTTCGATTGCTTGGTTTGGAGTAAATAATGTTCCTTTATCTCCTACTTGCCCTCCACCTTCTGGATAAAAAGGTGTTTTATTTAAAACTATTTGGTATAATGCTCCATCTTTTTTAGAATCGACTTTACGGAATCTTGTAATTTTTACCGCTTGTTGATCAACATCATACCCAACAAATTCTTCAGATTTTGAATCATCTAAAATTGTCCAGTCTGTAGTTGAAATTTCTGAAGCTGAACGAGATCTAGTTTTTTGCTCTTGCATTGCTGCAGCAAATCCTGCTTCGTCAAGATCTAATCCGCGTTCTCTTAAAATAAGTGCAGTTAAATCGATTGGAAATCCGAAAGTATCATATAGTTCGAAAGCCTTGCGACCATCGACCATTTTGTTATCTGATTCTTTAATTACTTTTTCTAATAATTGAAGTCCTTGATCTAATGTTCTAAGGAATGAAGTTTCTTCTTCACGAATTACATTCGCAACCAAATCCTTTTGAGTTCTGATTTCTGGGAAAGAACCACCCATTTGAGTGCTTAGAGTTTCGACTAATTTATAAATAAATGCTTCCTTAGTATTAAGGAATGTAAATCCGTATCTGATGGCACGACGTAAAATACGTCTAATTACATATCCCGCACCACCGTTTCCTGGAAGCTGACCATCTGCAATTGCAAATGCAACCGCACGAACGTGATCTGCAATAACACGAATTGCTATATTAACTTTTTCTTCTTCGTCATCCTTTGCTACGATTGTGTAAGTAGCGCCGGTGATTTTTGTGATTTGATTGATAAGTGGTGTAAAAACATCTGTATCGTAATTTGATTTTACATTTTGCAAAACCATACAAAGACGTTCAAAACCCATTCCTGTATCTACGTGTTGTGCAGGAAGTTTTTCGAGAGAGCCATTTGCTTTTCGGTTGAACTCCATAAATACGTTATTCCAAATTTCCACCACGTGTGGATGATCTGCGTTGACAAGATCTTTTCCTGAAACAATCGCTTTTTCTTCGGCTGAACGAATATCGACGTGGATTTCTGAACACGGACCACAAGGACCTTGCTCACCCATTTCCCAAAAGTTGTCTTTTTTATTTCCTAAAAGGATTCGATCTTCAGAAATTAATTCTTTCCAAATATCCCAAGATTCTTGATCGAAAGGCACATTGTCTTCTTCTGAACCTTCAAAAACGGTTACATAAAGAATGTCTTTGTCAATTTTATAAACTTCGGTAAGAAGTTCCCAAGCCCATTGGATTGCTTCTTTTTTGAAGTAATCTCCAAAAGACCAGTTTCCAAGCATTTCGAACATTGTGTGGTGGTACGTATCGATTCCCACTTCTTCAAGGTCATTGTGCTTTCCTGAAACTCTTAGGCATTTCTGACTATCGGCGATTCTTGCTGCTTTGGGCACGGCATTTCCTAAGAAGTATTCTTTAAACTGCGCCATTCCTGAGTTGTTAAACATCAAGGTTGGATCGTCTTTAAGAACGATAGGTGCAGATGGAACGATAAGGTGTCCTTTGCTTTGAAAGAAATCTAGAAATTGCTTGCGGATATTATCTGAAGTCATTGCGTAAATATGTTTCTGAATAGAATGTTCTAAACTAGTTTTTAATATGTTGTGTGGCGGAGTGCTACTGCCCCGGATGGCAATGGAAAGCTTCGAGGGCCTGAAAGCTATTTTTTTCTGGGCAGGCAGAGCGACCAACGGAAGCTCCTGCCGGCACATTGAAAAAAAAGCTTTCAGGTTGAGAACTTGCAATGGACAGCCGGATCAAGGCACAAAAGCCTATAATAATCTAAAAAAAGACGACTCACGTGAAAACATTTATTAAATTTGTTTTGAACAATTAAAATAAATGGATTTTGAGTCCTATTTTCTGACTGCAAAAATAGGATATTTTAAAATATGAAAAAGGTAAAATATTATTATGATTCGGAAACCTTAGCCTATCAGAAAATTAAGGCTAAAAAGCGAACGAAAATAGGATATGCAGCCTTATTTTTGGTGGCATCTGCATTATTTGGAGGTTTGGGATTTGTATTAGTGCTAAATACGCCATTTTTTGAAACGCCAAAAGATCGATTACTAACGAGGGAGATAGAAAATTTGCGTTTGAATTATGCTGTTTTGAATGAAAATTTGAATCAGATGAGTAATGTGATGGAACATCTCGAAGATCGGGATAATAATGTTTATCGAACTTACTTTAATTCGGCGCCTATTCCAGACGAACAGCGAAAAGCGGGTTTTGGAGGTATAAATAGGTATAAAAAATTGGAAGGCTACAATAACTCGGAGCTTGTAATAAATACTAGCAAGCGCGTGGATGTGCTGCAAAAACAGCTTGCGATTCAATCAAAATCTTTGGATGAGGTTATAAAACTGGCCAAAGAGAAAGCGAAGTTATTAACGGCAATTCCAGCGATTCAGCCGGTGAAGAATGAAAATTTAAAGCGAATTGCTTCGGGTTATGGCTATAGGACTGATCCATTTACGAAGGCTCGAAAATTTCACGAGGGAATGGATTTTTCTGCTAAGACGGGAACCCCTATCTTTGCCACCGGCGATGCTGTTGTGGCAAGAGCGGATAATAATGCGAGTGGATACGGGAATCATATAGTGCTGAAGCACGGTTTTGGATATGAGACGCTGTATGGGCATTTGAGCAAATATAATGTGCGCGCTGGACAAAAGGTAAAACGAGGCGACATCATAGGTTTTGTTGGCAGTACAGGTCGAAGTGAAGGGCCGCACTTGCATTATGAAGTTCATAAAAATGGCCAAGTTGTAAATCCTTTAAACTATTATTACGGAAATATTTCGGCGGAAGAATATATAGCGATTTCCAAAGCGGCAAATCAAGAAAATCAATCTTTAGACTGATGCAAAAAGAGTTACAACCCGGAAAAAGATATTATAGCATAGGCGAAGTTTCGGAGGCATTTGATGTCAACGCATCTCTGATTCGGTTTTGGTGTAAAGAGTTTGATATTCTTAAACCAAAAACGAATGCCAAAGGCAATAGGATGTTTGCCCCGGAGGATATCACCAATTTAAAATTGATTTACCATCTTGTAAAAGAGCGTGGATTTACACTTGAAGGCGCAAGATTACATTTAAAACAAGGGCAGAAGAAAACTTTGGATAAATTTGAAATTATTGCCAAACTTCAGTCGGTGCGCGATCAACTGACGAAAATTAAAAATGAATTATAACAACCAATAAATAAATACCTTAACAAACTTAAAAAAACTAAAACGATGAGAAAATTTTTGCCTTGGATTATAGTAGGAGGAATAATAGTGATTCTATTTTTCTGGATGAAAGGAGTAAACAACACTGCGGTGACATTAAACCAAAACATTGAAGAATCTTGGGGAAATGTGCAAACATCTTACCAACGACGTAATGACCTGATCGGAAATCTTGTAAACACTGTAAAAGGTGCTGCAGATTTTGAAAAATCAACTTTGACGGCGGTAATTGAAGCACGTGCAAAAGCGACTCAAGTAACTGTAGATCCTACAAATATTACGCCTGAGCAATTGGCAGCGTTTAACTCTGCGCAGAGTGGAGTTTCGTCTTCACTATCTAGATTATTGGTAAGCGTTGAGCGTTACCCTGAACTGAAAGCGAATGCGAACTTCCTGAAATTGCAAGACGAATTGGCTAGTACAGAAAACCAGATTCTTACTGCTAGAACACGATTTAATGAGGCTGTGAAACCTTATAACAATCATATCAAGACATTCCCAAACAGCCTGTTTGCAGGGATATTCGGATTCCAAGAAAAAGCATATTTCAATGCTGTTGAAGGAGCTGAAAGACCAGTTGAAGTTCAATTCTAAAAATAAATTTATATGTCCTTAGTCGAAGATTTTTTAACCCAAGATGAGGAGCTTCAAATAGTTGAAGCTATCAAGCAAGCCGAAAAAGCAACCTCTGGCGAGATACGGGTACATATAGAGAAAACAGCTTCTGTGGCGCATAGTACTCGCGCCACAGAAGTTTTTCATTTACTCAAAATGGACACTACCGAATTGCAAAACGGCGTACTTATTTATGTTGCAGTCGAAGATCACGCCTTTGTGATTCTTGGCGATAAAGGCATCAATGATGTTGTGGGTGCGACTTTTTGGAATTCAAGTAAGGACATAATGCGTGCTCATTTTAAGCAAGGTGAATTTAAAGAAGGCCTTATTGCAGGTATTAAAAATGCTGGCGAGCAACTACAAAAGTATTTTCCGTGGCAGGAAGATGACATCGACGAACTACCGAACGAGATTTCGCGTGGAGACCTCAAAAACTAAATAATGACAAGACACTTTTATATAAAAATACTTTTCCTATTGTGCTTTGTGCAGTTGGGGTATTCGCAATTTGATATTCCGAAAAAACCAACAATGCAGACAAGTCTTTACGACTATGCAAATGTACTGAGCGCTCAAGAAAAACAAGCTTTAGAGCAAAAGCTGATTAACTATTCTGATTCGACAAGCACACAGATTGTAGTAATTACGACGCCAACTATTAAAGGAGAAAGTATTGGAATACTGGCTCCAAAATGGGCTCAAGAATGGGGAATTGGTCAAGCCAAGGAAGATAATGGAATTTTAATTTTACTCGCCCTACAAGAGCGTAAAATCTGGATCGCACCAGGATATGGTGTCGAAGATAGGTTGACGGCTGGTGTAAATGGTGAATTAATTCGAAATGTTATTCTTCCAAACTTCAAAAGCAATAACTATTACGCGGGACTTGATCAGGGTGCCGATGCGATTTTTGATGTTCTGAATGGAAAATACAAAGGAACTCGAAAGGCGAATAAAGAAAAGAGTCTTCCTCTCTTGCCGTTTATCATAATTATCGTCATCATCATTTTTATTATTTCCAAAAACAAGAACAATGGTCGTGGCGGCGGGAATTCTGGCAATAGAGGCGGCGGTTTTGATCTTGCTGATATGATTATTCTAGGCAGTCTCGGTCGCGGAATGGGCGGCGGCGGTGGCTTTGGAGGATCTTCTGGCGGCGGTTTCGGCGGCGGCGGATTTGGTGGAGGCTTTGGAGGCGGTGGCTTCTCTGGCGGTGGTGCTGGAGGGAGTTGGTAGGTCTTTAGAGTTAACGGTGGACAGTTTACTGTTAACAGTTTCGCAGCGCTCTAAGCATCGTACTTACTATGCAGTTACTGCTTGAACATATATTATTAGAAAAAACATAAAAGACAACTCTCGAGAAATTTTGGGAGTTGTCTTTTTTTGGCTGTAATTTTCAGAACAGCCTCCCCTCTTGCACTTCTGTGTTTAAGTAGCTAGCTTCCGATAAAAGTCGGAAAAGTTAAAAGCTAAAAGCTGACAACTAACAGCCAAAAAAAAAGACAACTCAAGATTCATCATCCAAAGCTGTCTTTTTTATCTATTCAACAATCAATTTTCCGTCAACCTAAACTGTTAACTGAAAACCGTAAACTGTCACCTATCCTACTTCTCCCTAATATAAACATCAATCGGTACACCAGAAAAATCCCAGTTTTCGCGAATTTTGTTTTCAAGGAAACGTTTGTACGGTTCTTTTACGTACTGCGGTAAATTTGCAAAAAACACAAATTGTGGCGTCGCAGTAGGCAATTGCATACAATATTTAATTTTTACGTACTTTCCTTTCAATGCTGGCGGCGGATTACCTTCGATAATCTTAAGCATATAATCATTGAATTTCGAAGTTGGAATACGTTGTTTTCTAGCTTCAAAAACCTCAACTGTAGCCTCAAGAGCTTTCAGCAAACGTTGTTTTGTAAGAGCCGAAACAAACAAAATTGGCACATCCGTAAATGGCATCAATTCCTCTTTGATTTTGTTCTCGTAATCTCTTGTGCTCATCGTATCTTTTTCAACAAGATCCCATTTGTTCACAAGAATTACCACACCCTTTCTATTTTTCTCAGCAAGCCAGAAAATACTTTGATCTTGACCTTCAAATCCACGAGTAGCGTCGATAATCAAGATACAAACATCTGCGTGCTCAATTGCACGTACAGATCGCATTACAGAGTAAAATTCCAAATCCTCTTTTACCTTGGCTTTTCTACGGATTCCCGCAGTATCCACAAGGTTAAATTCAAATCCAAAACGGTCAAATTTAGTATCAATAGAATCACGAGTGGTACCCGCGATATCAGTTACAATATAACGATCACGACCAATTAACGAATTTATAAAGCTAGATTTTCCTGCATTCGGTCGCCCAACTACAGCAAATCTTGGCAAATCAGAGTCAGTATCTTCTTCGATTGGTTTGTCTGGAAACGCATTTACAACTGCATCTAGCAAGTCGCCCGTTCCAGATCCTGAAATACTTGCAAATGTGAAATAGTCGCCTAATCCAAGGTTGTAAAACTCCAATGCATCTTTCTCACGCATTGCATTATCTACCTTATTCACCGCAAGAATTACTGGTTTAGTCACTTTTCTAAGCAGTCTCGCAACAGTATCATCCATCGGAGTAATACCCTCTTCAACGTCCACCACAAAGATGATCACATCCGCCTCATCAATTGCTAATTCTACTTGTTTTCTGATTTCGCCCTCAAAAACGTCATCCGAGCCACGCACATATCCACCGGTATCAATTACCGAGAATTCCTTACCATTCCACTCACTTTTGCCGTAATTTCTATCGCGAGTTACCCCCGGAGTAGAGTCAACTATGGCGTCTCTACGTTGTATCATACGGTTAAAAAGCGTGGATTTCCCCACGTTTGGCCGTCCTACAATCGCTACAATATTGTTCATCATCTTTTTCTGAAATATTTTGCAAAGGTACATTTTTTCAAGAACCTTTGACATTTAAGTTTTTAAGCTTTTTTTTTGGAGCTTTATCCTGCTGTCCACTGTATCTTTTTCTTTTTTTTAAATGAAAAAGAAAAAGGATGCCGTTCCCATCAGGGCTAGGGATCAAATCTTCGAAAGACATTTAAATGAATTTTCAAATCTTTGAGTTTAAAGAAATTAAAGAAGAAGAATCTAGTTGTTATAACCAAATCTTTTAAGCATATTCGCATTACTTCTCCAGTTTTTGTTGACTTTCACATAAAGTTCGATGTGAATTTGTTTTCCAAAAAACTTTTCAAGATCTGCTCTTGCCTCTACTCCTACTTTCTTTAATGCTGCTCCTTTGTGGCCTATCACAATACCTTTTTGTGTTTCTCTTTCCACCATAATCAAAGAACGAATTCTGATGATATTTTCATCTTCAAAAAACTCTTCGGTTACAATTTCTACAGCATACGGAATTTCTTTACTGTAGTTGAGAAGTATTTTTTCACGAATTGTTTCATTTACAAAGAAACGTTCGGGTTTGTCAGTCAATTGATCTTTTGGATAATATGCTGGCGATTCTGGAAGTAAGTCGATAATACGAGAAAAAACCTCTGGCACATTAAAATTCTTAAGTGCCGATATCGGGAAGATTTCAGCATTCGGAACTTTCTCACTCCAAAAAGCTACTTGTTGTTCCAATTGTTCTTGATTACTATTGTCAATCTTATTCAACAATAGCAAAACGGGAATCTTCGCGTGAATAATTTTATTAAAAAACGCTTCATCTTTCAGATCTTGTTCTCCAATTTCGACCATATAAATCAGAATATCCGCATCTTCAAACGCCGATTTTACAAAATTCATCATAGAAGCTTGCATCTCGTAGGCTGGTTTGATAATTCCAGGCGTATCCGAAAGGATCAATTGGAAATCTTCTCCATTGACGATTCCAAGAATTCTATGTCTTGTGGTTTGGGCCTTAGATGTAATGATAGAAAGCCTTTCACCTACAAAGGCATTCATAAGAGTTGACTTCCCAACGTTTGGGTTTCCGATTATATTGACAAATCCTGCTTTGTGTGTCATAATTTTAAATAAAGTGCAAATATACAATTTTGATTTCACACATAATTCGGAATTCGAATATGATATGACTGTAGATGGAAGATAATGGCTGTTTGGGAAATAATTTTAGATGGAATGTGAAGCATTCTGACCGAAATTCATATAAAAAATTAGGGTAGTGTAATCCCGATATCGTTCTATTATGGGATCTTAGATTTTGCTGATACTCTTTTAAAACAATGGAATGCGAGCGGATACTTATAACAATTAAACGGTGTCAATTTCTTCAGGGGCAGTTCTAATTATTTTATTTGGTTGTGCTAAACGAACTGATAACTACAGTTATAGGGGCGCATTTGCTATAGTTTCTATTTTCTTCCTCATTACAACTAAGAAAGAATTAGGTTTGACCGACACATTTAAAAAAGAGAACAAGGAAAAGGAATAGTATAAATCTATTACCGCAGTAAATACTGAATTTGATACGTAATTAGTATATTTGTGATACTAATAAATAATTTGCGCAAATATATTTTCATCAGATACGGAAGCAATTACATCCTAAAAAGGAGTGTGTGAAGATGATTTATTAAAACTTGTTTGAATTCAATATTCGTAGGTAGGATAGTATGAAGAAGAAAGCTTACTCTTCTTCTGATAATGTAGAAAACATTATCAATACACTTCGTGTGTCTTCTGAGTTAGCAATGAGCGGATTCTCTAACAATTTAGCCGATAGCTTATTGTTAGCAACAATTTTAATAATAACTGCCAATATCGAATGACGAATCTTTTTGAATGTGTAAAAAAAAATGATTTTTTAAAATTCATAAATAATCCTTACAAAAAGAGTATTAGAAATTTTAGAAAAGATTTTATAATTTTCATTTTTCTTACAATTTTAAACTTCTTGGTTTTATTTATTAAATCTTTTTATACTGATGAACCATTTATTGAAGAAAGTGATTTGACATTATATAATATTGAAAAAATTTTTCCATATCTAATTTTAATTCCGTTAATTGAAGAATTTGGTTATAGAGGATTTTTGAGATTTAAGAATAAAAATATTTTTATAATTAGTGTCATTGCTTTAATAATTTTATTAGCAACATTTATCAAAGTCGACATCTATCGAAACTCATCGATAATAGTATTAATTATCTTAACAGGCTTTATTTACTTTCAAAATCAACGCTATGAAAAATTTTTGCTTTATATTAATGATAATTTAAAATATTTAATCTGGATTTCTTCAATTATTTTTGGTCTTATGCACTTATCAAACTTCCATAATTTTGAATATATAAATTTATTAGGTATAACAGAGAAAATAATTGCTGGTTTATTTTTCTGTTATATTACCCGAAAATATAATATTTTTTATTCTTACTTTTTTCACGCATTAAATAATAGTTTGCCATTTTTAATTATTATTGCTTACAAACTAATAATATAAAAAACTGTTGGCTAACACGGTATTTCTATTAGCGGGTCGGAAGTTCCTATCAGCAAGATTTTTGCTAGTTGTTCAATTTGTTATATTTACAAAGACTTGTTATAAAAAGTCCCCGCCAACAGAAATACCCAAACGATATATAAAGGTTAATGTAAAAAATTTAAAGCTGAAAAAAAATGCAGAATTCTGATAAAATGTTAATCAAAATTTTGATTGATGCTTTTGTCATAAAAAGATAATTATACAACTCGCTCTATAAAAAATATTGACTATGGAAGCAACATCTATTGATTTACTGATTAAAAAACTTGAAAAAGCTCCCCAAGGTGTTTTAGAACGTGTTATTGGATATGTTGATGCACTTGTAGAACCAACCATAAAAACTAAACCTTACAACTTGTCTGCAACCCAACAGCAAATTTTATACGGACAGCTGGACTCCGACAAAACTACTTATACTGATGCCGAAACTCTTTATTCTGATTTAAAGAATAAGTATGAATTATAAGATTATAGTTTCGCCTATTGCTTCTAAAAATGTTGAAAATGCAGTTGCATACTACATTGAAAATGCTCAAAAAATGTTCACGATAAAAATATTTCTGCTCTAAAATAGTTACTTATTTAAAACTGTAATAAATTTTATATTTTTAGGCTATTCATAGATGTTTTATATAACACTTATTTTTGTTCTAGGGAAGAATTATTAAAATCAAAAACCGCTTCGAAATGAAGCGGGGTTTCAATTGTAATTTAGTACGCTTCGAGGTCAACCCCGATAGCTATCGGGGATCGAAGAGCGAGAACTAAAATTCGCAAAGCTGGGAGCTACAGCTAAACTTCTCACAACTGGGAAAACGACATTTCGCGCAATTGGCTTATATTTTAATTCTTTATATTTCGTTTTGCTAATCCGCTTTATCTGAAATAATGATGCCATCAAAACTTTTGCCAATACTATTGGAATTTTTTATAATAAAATAAACTCTATTCTCTTTCTGAGTGAGTTTAAATTCAAATGGGTATACTCCATCATCATTTTTAAGCGCTTGAGGATTAACCAATTCATTCGAGTCATCTAAGTTATTGGAAAACAAAACTTCATCAGATTTATTATAAGCCTCAATTACAAAAGTGCCTTCGTACTTAGAGCCTAATTTATTGCTGTTTTTTTCGGAAGGAACAACATTAATTCTAGCTTCGTCAAAAACAAATTTATCTTCTAACGCGTTGGTTATCTTCAACAAACTATCATTTTTTTGCTTTAACGAATCTATTTCTAAATTTAATTTTTCTATATTTTTGTCGCAACTGATAAAAACGATTGACAGTAATAAAACTAATTTTTTCATTGGTTAGTTAGGATTTTTTATAACAAATACTTTTTTAAATGCTCGCTCTTCATTTTCTATTATTCTTACAAGTTCTTCTCCCTCTTTATTCTTCTTATTTTCATCAATAAACACAAAGTCATGAATAATACCGTCAATATAATAATCCCCTGGTTTTGTAAATATAATTTCATCGAGCTCAATTTCTCTATTATTAGTAGCTCCGTACTTTTTGCCTATTTTTTTTACATCAGCGTGGTCGGGATTTATTTTTTCTGCTATAGTAGAATAAAAAATAACGTATCGAAGTTTTTCTTTATCATCGAAACTAGTCGTAATTGTATCTAACAAACTTTTATATCTTATAATGCCCTGATATGATTTATCAGAATATACTGTGTCTGGAAATTCTATTTTATAATCTATTCGTTTGTCAAAATATTGTTCGCTTACCTGATAACTTTCATTTACATCCTTTTTGTTTTCTTGCCAAGAATAAGTTATTAGTTGTAACGTAAATAGTGAGACTACAAGTAAAAATTTATTATTTAGCATATCTTTCCTCTTATTAGTTACCAAATCTGTTATTATATTCTTTGTTCTTAATTTCAGCTTCTTTAGCTTTTCTAACTGAATCCATTATAATCATAAGATCAATACGATAGCTTTCACTTTTTGTAACAGATTTGAATGTTACAATTCCAGGAATAACAGCATAGACCATCAAAGAGCGAAAGCAAATCTTCGCAATGCTTGGCTAATTTTTCATTTGTTTATTTTGATTATAGCTTTCTAAAATTAATCGTTCCAATTCATTAAAGGAACATTTTAAGCCCACTGATGTTAACGTGATTGGCGTGCCATAAGATTTTAAGTTTTGTCTCAATCCTAATTTTTTTAATCCATTTGCTTTTTGAATATATTCTTCAGGGTTTTTAATTTCGATTATTAAAATCTCTATTGAAATTACCTTTTTTTTATAAATTTTAGTGATTTCTGACCAGCTTATTAGTCCCACAGAACTAGAATTAGTATTGTCTATTATTCCTTGTTTATTTATTACCAAGCCCGATTTATTGCCAAATAATTTAATAAACAAAAAAACAGAAGCTACTCCAAAAATAACTACTCCCAAAATCCCTGTTATAAATACAATAATTTCATTCCGTGTACTAAAATTAACAAAGCTAGAAGGATTAACAATAAACCAACAACTAATAAAAACAAATCCTATTCCTGCAGATAAAAAACTATACCACCTGTTCCACCTCCAGTTCCTACTAGTGGAATAAACGAACCTAATGTTACTCCCACTAAAACTCCAGCTTTTGCAAACCCAAGATCTGAAATTCATATTAAAAAACCCTAAATCACTACAATTCCCACGCAAAAGAAGTTTGGAAAATATAATCAGTATCGCTTGCCGTTGTTACAGATCTGTTGTCATAATTGACCGTAATTCCAACTTTGATAAAGAAATCTAAAGGTAAACCGTACTTCACATCAACCTGACCGTCAAAACGGATTCTACCGCTTTCGGTAATTCCAGGGTAGGCAATGGCTTTTGATAGTAAACTCAAATCTCCGATGTTATATAGGATTACTAGCGCCATTAGAAAAATTACTCCGTAATGAAATGCTTTTTTGTTTTCAATCTACAAACGTGATCTTTCGTTGCGGGCACGGATTACAAATCCGCGCTATCGGCTTCTTCTAATATTCTTGTAGCTCCATCATCAGGATCATCTGCATAACTCAAACGTACATTACCTAATTGATCGGTATAATTAAAAAATCCTCCTGTAAGTTTTAAATGTACCTCTGTGTGCTGGAAAAACTCAAGAACATCGTTTGTGTCCTGAATACCATTTAAATAATCTGTGGTAGTAATAACCGTTCCATTGAAGACTATCTTTTTTTGCTTTGCACCAACTGAATTATAAAGGTAATTAATTTTGCGAGTTGTGCCACCAGAGAAAGTAATTTGGTAAGTTTAGATGGTTAAATAGAATGCCTGTAATTCCTTTGTTGTCAACACGTATCATATTGCCGTGACCATCATAGTCATATTCTATAGGATTATTAACGCCATCAGAAAATTTACTCCGTAACGAAGTGGAAATCTTATTATCAATCTATAAACAGCATCTTTAGTTGCAGGCACGGATTACAAATTCGCGCTATCGAGTTTTTTATAACAATAATTGTATGGAGACCAACGTCTCGAAACTTCAGCCAGCGGGAAATTCTGTGCTTGTAAACCTAAATTCTCTACTTTCTTCTAATCGCTGTTGCGTAGTCATTGGCAATTTCGCGAAAGCGGAAACACTATTATAATGTAGAATATTAAACTTATCCCAATTACTTTCTCATAACTAACCGATTGTTTAGTTTTGTACTCAATCTAATAATTATGGCACGTACAAAGGCTTATCGGGAGGATGAAGTGATAGAAAAAGCAATGAATCTTTTCTGGCGCAACGGCTATGAATCTACTTCAATGTCGATGCTGGAAAAAGAAATGGGAATTAATAAATTCTCGATCTATTCGAGTTTTGAAAGCAAAGATGGGCTTTTTTTAGAGTGCATCAAATGCTACAAAGCCAAGTTGGAAGAACTTTCGGTGAATCTTCATAATTCGGCCAATAGTTTGGAAGGGATCAAGCAATACTTTTATGATTTTCTCGAGTTTTCGACTGAAAATGACCTCAGAAAAGGCTGTTTAATCACTAATGTCGCAAATGAAATCAACCAGAATGAATACCCTGAAATTCTCTTAGCCTTGGGTAATTTTACCAAAAATGTGCGAAATTTATTTAAAGATATTTTGAAACGAGATACTTCAATATCTGAAGAGATTCTGGAACAGCAGTCTGATTTCTTGCTGATATCGATGTTCGGATTGTCTTCGGCTAGTAGAGTTTTTAGCCACAAACAACTAACTAATTACATCGAAAATATTTTTAAAAACCTCTAATATTTTTTTACTCTATATCTAACCGATTGTTTAGATATTCTTTTTTATATTTTAAAATTACCAATTATAAATTTATCCGAAAAAACAGAAAAAATGACCATACACACTATCGAAACATCGCCAGAAGGAAGTAAAGAATTGCTTTTGCAATCTAAAAAAGCACACGGATTTATTCCAAATCTACACGGAGTATTAGCTGAGGCGCCTACCGCTTTGGCAGCTTATATAGATTTACACAAGCATTTTATGAAATCTTCTTTTGATAAAGACGAACTAACAGTTGTTTGGCAAACTATTAATGTGGAGCACAATTGCCACTATTGCGTTCCAGGCCATACCGGGATTGCAAAAGCGATGAAAGTGGACGATGCAATTATAGATGCCTTGCGAAATCAAACAGAAATGCCAACAGAAAAACTGCAAGCACTTCACTTGATGACTTTGTCAATGACCCGAAATCGTGGTGTTGTAAGTCAACAAGAGCTTACTGATTTTTATGCTGCTGGATATTCGCAAAGCCACATTTTGGAAATAATTCTAGGTTTGTCACAAAAAGTAATTAGCAATTATACCAATAGCGTTGCCGCGACTCCACTCGATTCATCGTCAGAAAAATATGCATGGACAAAAAAAGTAACTAAGTAAACCCGTCAACGGACAGCTGTACACAATTGTGTAGCTAAAAATCTATAAAGCACATTAAATGAGCAACAATCGAAGGAACTTTATTAAAAATTTGGGAGTGATGAGCGCATCTAGTTTGGTTATGCCAACTGCCGCGATGGCTGCTAGTTTGAATGAGCAAGCGGATACAATTGCTATTGCGACCCGACCAAAAATCTTGTTTTTTGATGTCAATGAAACTTTACTGGATCTGACCGAAATGAAAACAATTGTGGGCCAAGCCCTAAATGGACGATCTGACTTACTGTCGCTGTGGTTTACTACTATGTTGCAATATTCATTAGTAACTACTGCAAGTGGTCAATACGAACATTTTGGAAATATTGGAGCGGCAGCTTTGCAGATGGTCGCCGCCAATAATGGAATTAGCATTTCTGAAGAAGATGCACGAAAAACAATTGTAAACTCTCTTCAGGCATTGCCTCCGCATCCTGATGTAATTCCGGCTTTGCAACGACTAAAAAGCATGGGTTATACCTTAGTTTCATTCACGAACTCATCCAATGCTGGCGTTAAAAAACAATTTGAATTTGCTGGATTAACAGATTTCTTTGACCACAGATTAAGTGTTGAGGACATTGGAAAATTTAAACCTTTTAGAGATACTTACGACTGGGCGGCACGAACTATGAATGCCAAGCCTGAAGAATGTATGCTTATTGCCGCTCACGGATGGGATGTCGCAGGTGCACTCTGGGCGGGATGGCGTGCAGCATTTATTAGCCGACCGGGGCAACAGTTATTTCCACTCGCAGCTACACCCGAAATCATTGAGAGCGACTTGGGCAAAGTAGCTAAGATTCTCACACGATTAAAATAATTACAACCGCAATTTAAAATGCGACTAACACAAAAAAAATATTATGACAAACATTTTCAAAACATTCCTGATTCTTTTTAGCATTTCTGCTACTGTTCCAACTTTTGCTCAAGTTCCCACAAAAGCAGAAGATGTAAGTCCATTGCTGATTGGCGAAATACTTCCCGAAGCATCGCTGCAAAATGCAGATGGCAAAGTGCTAAAATTGAGCACAATCCTGTCTCAAAAACCTACTGTTATGGTCTTTTATCGTGGTGGATGGTGTCCTTACTGCAACAAGCAACTTTCTGGGTTGGTAGATATTGAAAAAGAAATTTTAGAGTTAGGCTACCAAATCATAGCAATTAGTCCAGACGATTACAAAAATTTAAAAAACACCGAAGAAAAAGAAAAGATCAAATACAGCGTTTTGTCTGATCAAGGCGGAAAATTTATAAAAGAAATTGGAATCGCTTTTTCGACGCCAGCATCACTTACTGATTATATTTCATCAAAGTCACAAATTGGAAAAACATCTGACGTTATGCCTGTGCCAACAGTTTTGATAGTTGACAAAGCTGGGAAAATTTTATTCGAATACATTAATCCAAATTATAAAGAAAGATTGAGCGGCGAACTGCTTCTGGCAGTATTAAAAACTTTAAAAATATAATCAAAAGTCCCTGCAATTGACTGGTAGTAGCGATTTGGATCCCTAATTCGAGTCGCTATTATTTTTTTACTTTTTGAAAATAATAAATTCCATTTTTTAAATCAGAAGCCATCATGAAATCCAAAAAATCTACCTTGATCTTTGGGTTCTTAACAAGTTTACCTATATTGGTATTTCGAATGATTTTCAATTTTGTATTATGAAACTAATTTCAAAATATCTGCTCTTTTTAATTATCTCAAGTCTCGGCGTGATTGGTTGCGGCAACTCAAAAGGAAATACTACTATGACACATTCAGCTCAAGAATCAACATTAGAATTACTTTCTGCAGTTCAAAAACAAGATTTAAAATTGGTTTCAGAAATCCTTAAATCGAGACCAAATCTAGAAATGAAGGACAATAAAGGCAGAACCGCTTTGATGCTTGCAACCTATAATGAAGATACAGAAATTGCAAAACTATTAATTTCGGCGGGAGCAAATGTAAATGCTCAAGACGAAATGCTCAATAGTCCATTCCTTTATGCTGGCGCAAGTGGATTTGTTCCAATATACATCTTTAGATATTAAATTCAATCAAAATAAGGATACCACAGTAAAATAAGATGGGATTATAAGAAGATTTTGAAATTTTACAAAATTACTCCTAACCGAATAATTCCCATTTACTGTTTTATTCGATACTAGTTTAAGAACTCATAATAATAGTTTATAACGACTACAGCAAACTCCCTACAAAAGATTCCATATCCTCAGGTTTAGTAGTTGGGCCAAATCGCTTAATTGGCTTTCCGTTTTTGTCGATTACAAATTTGGTGAAGTTCCATTTGATCGAACTCACGAGAAACCCACCTAAATTCGATTTTAGATATTTAAAAATAGGATGTGTGTTGGATCCATTCACGTCAACTTTGTCAAAAATTGGAAAGGTAACTCCGTAATTAATTTCGCAAAACTCCTGAATCTCCTGCGCTTTCCCGGGTTCTTGTTTGCCAAATTGATTGCAAGGAAAACCTAAAATTACCAATCCCTGATCTTTATATTTTTGATATAATTCTTCAAGACCTTTGTACTGCGGAGTAAATCCACATTTGCTCGCGGTATTAACAACCACTATAGTTTTTCCTTTATATTCTGACATTGAGACCGTCTCGCCAGAAATCTTCTTTGCTTCTAAATTGTAAAATTCCATTATTTTTTTTATTTATTTTTTAAACTTATTACTTAAAAATTTAAGACCATCTGTCGACCACAAAGCCCAAAGAATTAACACAGGCTGAAAAAATAATCTGACCAATCTTTTTAAGTCGGTATCCAAGCCAAAAGCATCGATTCCGTTCGTGTATTGAGAAATATTTCCTGGGAAAATTAAAATATAAAAAATTGCCAAAGCGATGCCAACATGTGGCCTATATTTGACCACAAACAGAAGGCTTAATCCAAATAAAATCTCCACCACACCCGAAGATAAAACTACGAAATCTATAAAAGATTCGTTGTCTGTCAGAAAACTAGGAACTTGTGCTTGAAATTCGTCTCGCTGAAAAGTTAAATGTCCAATTCCAGCCGTTGTCATAAATAGCCCTAAAATTATTCTTAATAAATTCTGTCCAAAAGTAGCTTTCATGTAAATTGCTTAAAATTAAATTGCGCGCAATGCAAATATAGAAATTTTATATAATATCGCTTCGTAAATTTTAGATATATTTACTTCAAATCAGTAGTTCAACTATTATTAAAATATGAGTTTTGTATCTTCAAAGTTCTATTGTACTTCAAAATCGAGTTTCGCAGAACATAAGAAAGTCAAAAATGAAACTAAATAAATTTTAAAGCTGGATTAAATGCTATAAACAGCGCAACATTAATATCTGGTTTAATCAAGATCGCTGCTGGAATTTTATTCTATCTAACGGAAATTCTACTCAGACGTCGCCTGCAAAATAATTTCAAACAACATTTAGATTTGTGACACAATAAAATCAAGAGCTTCCTACAAGTCGACAAATTTGGCTATAAAGTTTTGTGCTATATTTTTTCTCAAATAACGCATACTTGAAAATGCTGAGAGAATGCAGAGTAAACCTCATCAAAATTGACCTCTCTATAATTTAGTTACTAAAAGTCGATTTCCAATCTAATTACCACGATTTTGTTAATGAAATATTATAAATCACTCTCTTGCTAAAATTTATTATAGCTTTGAGAAAACTGATTTTTTAACCTAGAATCCTCACTCTTTCAGCTTTATAAATTATGACTTACGTTATTATAATATTTTCGATTTTAATCATCTTAGTAATCTTTTCCCTTTTCAAAAGTTCGCAAAAGCGTAAACTCGCCGAATTTCCTGAACATTGGCATCCAATACTTTTGGAAAATGTGCAGTTTTACGAAAACTTATCTCCTACAGAACAAAAGAGATTTCAATCAAGAATGATGGTTTTCTTAAGCGAAGTTTATATCGATACGGTGAAAGTAAAGTTGACTGAACTGGATAAAATTCTGGTTGCCGCGAGTGCAGTAATTCCAGTTTTTGGCTTTAAAGAATGGCATTATCACAATTTAAGTGGAGTACTGCTTTATCCTGATACTTTTAATGATGATCTGCAATTTGACACTAAACATAAGAAGAGAACTATTCTTGGTTTGGTAGGCACTGGCAGATTTGAAAATCAAATGATTCTGTCACGCAAAGCACTTCACGACGGCTTTAATATCACTTCGGATAAGCACAATACTGCCGTTCACGAATTTGTACATCTAATTGATAAAATGGACGGTGTAACTGATGGTGTCCCTGAGAGACTGATTCAAAAACCTTATATTGATCAGTGGCTTAAACTTATTCACCGTAAGATGGAAGAAATCAACAACAATAAATCTGACATCAGACATTACGGCGGCACAAGCCAAGCGGAATTCCTAGCTGTAGCTTCTGAATATTTTTTTGAACAGCCAGAAAAATTAGAAAAGAAACATCCTGAGCTTTATAAAATGCTTAGCGAATGTTTTCAAACAGGCAATTAAGTAGTTTGAAAGAAATCCGATAAATAATTTATCAAAAATTTAATACTTCAAGATGTTGAGAATTTAGCACTTAAGCCAAAACTTATTTATATTGTTCATCTAATCTTGAGAAAAAAAAACACTGTCATTTCACGAGATTTTCTGTTGCTAAATATCTTAAAAATCTCAAGATGAAAATATTAGTGTCGGTTGTACTTCTCTGTTCATTAAAGTCATTTTCTCAAGAGAAGGAAGCTTTCCAAAATTTAGCGAAAGCGAAAGATTCTATTCGAAATTCTCAATTCCAAAAAAGAGCGACATCCAGAACCGACACATTAACATTTTTGATTCCACAAAATACTATTCAGCTCAACGAGGTCAAAATCAGACCAAATTCTGAAATCAGCGCCTATTCATTGGGAATAATTCCCAAACCTGTAAAGACGCCGACCCAATACGAAAGACAACTTCTAACCGCTGGCGATTTCAAACCAATTCATTTGCTCGGATTACTAGGTGGTAGCCTGCAAGTTGATCCAATTATTAATGCGATTAGCGGCAGGACCAAACGACTTAAGAAATATGTTGCGATAGAAAAACAGCAAAAATATCAGGAATATTTAACCGACAATTTTCAAGAATACTTTACAGAACAATTAAAAATCGACTCCCAAGATATCGGAAGTTTTATCATTCACCTTTGCGAAGACAAAAAAGTTATGAACCTCATCGCAACCAAAAGTTTTGAAGAACTTGAATTTTTGATGGCAAAAAAATGGTTTGATTTCAAGAATAATCACATTGATATTCCCCTTCCTAAGTCAGAAGTTATCAAAGAATAGTAAAATTGAAATTATTTTGGCTGAACAGAATTGATAAATTTCTCGTCGCTTTCACTTAGTGGAAATACATTATATTTTGTCCAAAAATTCTCTGTAAAATCTGTGCCCGCCTCAAAAATCGTTTTTTTATCATAGCCTTTTTCAGGAATTTGCACATCTTTTTTAAATTCATATATAAATAAATCGTTAGAAAAATCGAAGGAATCATCGACTCTTTTACCCATTTTTATATACATTGCTATTTCTTTTTTATTGTAATTTAAGATATATTGATCGTTGATGTTTTTAAATTTCGACCAGATTAAAAATTTATTAAGCTTCACTTTCGCAATTAAGATACTCATCAGCTTAGAATTTTTAAAGTGACTTTCTGAACTATAAAGCTTGTATTCAAGAATACTTTTTGTCGTTGGATCAATTATAACGTAACCCTTTAGCAAGAATTTCTTACTTTGCTCGTTTGGTATTACGGTCACATATTCATACTCGCTGCCGTCCGCTTCCTTTTTTATTCGCCTTTCAAACTCGTAATCTTTGTCCTTCAAAATTTTCTCGATCTCGTCAAAATTGTAAGAACTTTTAACATAGTCTTTTACGTTAAAAGCTGAATTTACATTATTCATATTTCCTTCCTCTTCCTCATCCAATTTCGAATTATGCAATGCTCGATGCTGCCCCATAATCACCGTAGATTTCCCATTATCCTTTTTTACATAATAATCCAAAAGCGCATCCGAATATTTTGTGTACTCATTATTAACCTTTACAATCTCCCGTGCATAAGCTTTTAGAAGAATATTTTTGTCCAATCGTTTCTTCGAAAAATCAATTATTCTCTCTAAATAAGCGCTAGATTTTTCATTAGAAACTACAATTTCATCCAATACATAATTCTTCGGAATCAGAAAGACTTCCTTCAAAGCTTCATTCGTTTCAACTGTATAAGAATCGTAATTGATATGAGAAAAAGTCGTTTTTGATTTACTTTCATCCACCACAAATTCTCCGTTTTCGTTGGAAATCGATCCGGTTGAATTGTTTTTAAGTTCGGCTTCTGTAAAAATATTCACGTAAGATATCGGCAACAAGGTCTCCGCATCTTTGATTACGCCTTCAATTTTGGCAGTCTGCGCCCAGATCGAATTGCTTAAAACGATAAGCATCAAAAAAATATTTCTCATAAAATAAAGGTGTAAACGGTGAAGAATTTTAAGAATTATAGACCTGCGCACCGACTGTAATAATCGTAATTACCCAAAAAGCAACAGCAAAATAATGCTTTGCGGTAATCTTCATATTTAAAAATTTTTCCATTTTCGATTTTATTAAGATGTAGAATTAAAATTTGTACATATAGTTTCGGTACTTGTAAACATAATTAAAATTGTTCATCTAGATTAAAAAAGGCATAAGTATTTTCTGAATAAGACTTTTTTTTTGGGCGTGTCCCTTTGGGCCAGGCCATCCACTATATCCCCGATAGCAATCGGGGGATGCCGCTCCTGTCCTTCACGCAGACTTTTGCTACCATTGCTTTATAAAATCAAAATAGGGAAATCTGCCAAAGAATTCAAAACCTTTACACCAGTCTAAAACTTTGTACTTTGCTCAGAGTAAAAACAGGCCTTTCTTTTAGAAAAGCTTTCATTGCTTCCACTGCATTATGAGTATGCTCTTGCCTATTCTTACCGTATTTCTTTGCAACTCCTTGAGTAGTTACAAAACTAACTTTGTAAATTTTTGAATAGTCAAGATGAGAGCCCCGAAAGTATATCTCTTGAATGCGGTATCCTTTCGGGTTTTCTATTCGCATATTAATTTGCAATCCAAAAACACGTTTTACATAACCGCCCATTTGTCCAAAAGGATTATTACAAAAAGTATGTTCCAAATTTTCTTCGAGCATTTCTCTAATTTCAGTTCCTGTCATTTCGACGGTAGACACTGGAGGGTTCATTGGGGTAATATTATACAATGCATCTTCGGTAATATCGCCAACCGCAATCGGTGCACCATAGCGCCATCCGTTACAAAATGCAATTTCAGTTTTTGTAGAATGCGCAATTGATTCCAAGAGAAAACTATCCATGGATGAATTTAAAGTATTGTAACGATGTAATATCTCAGTTGTGCTACCAATAACTTTAGTTCTCAATTCTTGATACGGTTGTAATGCTTGCCCAACTAAAATGTTAACTTCGGTACTTTTAGGAAGTCTATTGGTGATTTTTATAAGTTCGTAATTGAAGTTTTGAATTTCCTTATTCTCAATATCTAGCGAGATTTTCCCAAGAAAAGCTCCGTGACAACCACACTGAATAACTTTAGTCCCATTAATTTCAACAGCTTCGTAAAGTCGGTTGTGCGTATGTGCGCTCAAACAGATATCGATTCCGTCAACTTTTTCCAATAAGGCAACATCCTGCGGAAAACCATTATGCGAAAGCAGCACAATTAGATTTGCACCTTCATCTTTTAATTTCTTTATGTACCGCGGAACCTCGTCCACTCCAGAAGTGAATTTAAGACCTTCGCCCATTTTTTCAGGCATTACTTTATCTACAATCATAGCACAGATTCCGATGACCCCTATTCTGAAACCATCGATTTCATAAGTTGCAGTTGGCATTAAGAAATTCGAACCATCTTCGTTAAAAACATTACAACCCAAAATTAGAAAGTCTAGCTCTCGGTCAACTTCTATTAGATGTTTAGGACCATAAGCAAAATCCCAATGTCCTACCATACCATCTACCTTCATAGCGTTTAAAATAGGCACGACGGCCCCTCCTTCTGAATCAACAAGAGGCTTTGTGCCGTGCAGTGTATCACCGCCGTCAAACAACAGTGTGTTAGGATTCTCATTGCGTATTTCCTCAACCAATCCAGCTATATATGCATAACCTCCGGCTAGTTCTACTTTTTCTCCTGTCTCGTCGTAAAACAACTCTGGATGTGGCGCAATGTAACCATGAACATCATTTATAAATAAGAGGTTTAGTTTCATGATTTATGTTAGGTGAATTTTCAATTTAAAGAAAGAAAAAAATTAGAATTTTGATTAATTAGTTACCTGAAGTTTATTTAAAGAAACTCTACTTCAAGCTTCTCAAAAACATCTTGAATTTTTCCGAATTATAATCTGCCATTCCATTATGAGTTAATACTAAATTTCCCTTTGCATCTATAATATAAGTAGTGGGAATTGTAGAAGAGTCGTACATAGCGGGCATAGTATTTTCAAGCGCATAAATTGGCAGATTATACCCTTTCTGTTTGTTAAATGCTTTTGCTTTCTCAAAATCGTCATCAAGCGATATTATCACAAATGCAACTTCATCCCCCATTTCCTTATGCAGTTTTTTTATGCTCGGCATTTCGGCAAGGCAAGGTGCACACCAAGTAGCCCACAGATTCATAAATATTACTTTACCTCGCATTTCTTCAAGCGAAATTTCATTCCCATCTTTGTCAATAAGTGTAAAATCCAAATTAGCTTTGTTAGTACTAGACAGCGTTCCATCTGCCGTTTCCTTAGAACGAGATTCTATTATTTTCTCAACATTTGGATTTAAAATTCCCGTCGATAACAAGCCACGTTGCACAAATGCGATCACTTCGGTATGCAGTCCTGTAAAGTAAAGTGCGGCCGCAATTACAGCGATTATGCCATATTGCACTAATGATTTTTTGTTTTCACTGCTGATTTTTCTTTTATCCACGTATAATTTAATTTTATTAAGTTTATTATGTTGAAATTTATTCTAAAATAATTTTTGAAATTAATCAATTTATAAAGTTTTGAGCCATAGATTAACAGCAATTAGTACTAAAAATAACTTTTACAATGCAAACGACAGTAAATCTTTAATCACAAAAGTTCGTAAATGGTCTCTCAAAAAATATTTGCGTTCATTTTTTAGTAAGATGGCTTTCGCCGAAAGAATTCAAGTTCATAAAATGAGTATCTTTCAAATCAGGCTTTCAGATCGGCAGTTGTTGAGCATTTTTCCTCTACCGAAGCATCTCGGATTGCAAGACGTGAATCTTATTAAAGCTAAACACTAGACAAACAGTAATCTTATTTTCTTTTAATCAATTAAATAACCGCTATCGTGAAAAAATATTTTATACTTCTACTATTCATTTCATCTGTTGGACAATTATTCTCTCAGCAAGTTCAGTTCAAAGTTTTAAACAGATTAAGCCAACAGCCTATAGCTGCAGTGAATATTTATAAAGGTGCAGAATGGATAACGGTCTCTAACAAAGAGGGACAATTCATTGTAAATCTGGACTCAATTTCTGAAAACTATATATTGAAAGCTATTGGCTACCAAAATTTGTCGGTTCAGCTATCGTCAACTAGTGGAGAAAGAGTGTTCTATTTATCTACATTGGTAGAGGCATTATCCGAAGTGCAAATTCGAAGTACAAATATTCCTACAGGACTTCAAAATATTTCGTCCTCTATCAGTGTAATTCGTGCAGCAGAATTTAGAAGAACCGATGCAACAAACATTCTAGAGAGTTTAAATAATGTCCCTGGAATTTACATCAATCAAGGCGCTCTAAACACTAATAAAATTAATATTCGTGGGATTGGCGCGAGATCGCAGTATAGCACCAATAGAATTCAGGCGTACTATGATGGCATTCCATTATCCACTGCCGAAGGTGAGTTAACTTTAGACGATTTTGACCAAGAAGCTGTAGAGCGAGTAGAAATTATCAAAGGACCAACATCGAGTGTATATGGAGCAGGTCTTGGAGGCTCAATTAATTTATATTCAAAAACATCTATTAAAGCCGAAACATCAGCAAAATTGGGCAGTCAATTTGGAAGTTATAACACCCAAAAACACGTTTTACAAGCATCAAATTCAACCGAAAACTCCTCAATATTTGCAACTTTCTCAAGTTTAGAAAGCGATGGATACCGCGAAAACGGAAATTATGATCGTAAATCCGCTTTAGTAAATGGAGCTATTTCTACCAGCGATAAAGGTAAATTATCCTATATCGCCAATTTCACTCAACTTAAAGCTTTCATTCCAAGTTCGCTCAACAAAAATGATTATTTAAATAATCCCGAAAGTGCATCCTTCACTTGGAAGCAAGCTCAAGGCTTCGAATCCTATGACCGCGGACTTCTTGGCGGCTCCTACACGCACTCGCTTTCTGATAATTTTACCAATACGACCAGCATTTTTATTAGTTTTAGAGATGCTTACGAACCTCGTCCTTTTGACATTTTAAAAGAAGAATCCGTTTCTGCTGGAATCCGCACCAAATTTAATTTAGCCACTCAACTTTTCAAACTTCCTTCGGAAATCAGCTTTGGTGCGCAGTACTATAATGAGTGGTATGAAACTGGAACTTTTAAAAATCTTTATAAAGATTTTCCAGGCCAAGGAAGTGTTTTAGGTGACAGACTTAGCAACAACGAACAAGATCGAAACTACTCGAACTTCTTTGCACAAATTAATCTGGACCTAACTGAAAAATGGAGTCTTGAAGTAGGTGCAAATTTAAATACCACAAAGTATAGCCTGACAGATTTATTTAGTAGTGATCAGATAAATCAGAGTGGTAACTATAGTTTCGAAACAATTTTTTCTCCTCGAATTGGAAGTAGCTACGAAATTGTAAGAGGAAAAAACATCTATGCATCGATCAGTCAAGGATTCTCTACGCCAACAGTTTCTGAAACTTTAACTCCAGATGGTCAAATAAATACTAGTTTGAAACCAGAAATTGGCACCAACTTCGAAGTCGGTTTTAAAGGAAATTGGCTGGATAATAATTTGTACATAGAGCTATCTGTCTATTCCATTCAGATTGACAATTTACTAGTGGCACAGCGAATTGCTGAAGACCAATATATTGGAATGAATGCAGGAAAAACGAATCACAACGGAATTGAATTTCTGACCAACTATAATTTCCAACTGTCAAAGTCGATTTTAGTTAAACCTTATCTAAACGCTGCTTTCAACTTTTTTGAATTTGATCAATTTATAAATGATGACAAGGATTTTTCTGGCAATAAACTTCCCGGCGTCCCGAAATACACAATGAATGTAGGAGTGGATTTAAAAACCTTCAATGGTTTTGAGTTTTTTGCAAATTTTAGAAATGTAGGCGAATTGCCGTTAAATGATGCAAATTCTGAATTCACAGATTCTTACAATTTACTAAATTTTAAAGCTAGTTATAGTTTCAAAATCTATAAAAGTTTTGAACTAAATCTTTATGGCGGAGTAAATAACGCGCTAGATGAACAATATGCTGCGAGCGTTGTGACCAATGCCGTAGCCTTTGGAAGTCAAGCTCCAAGGTATTATTATCCAGGAAATCCTAGAAATTATTATGGTGGCTTGCAGTTGAGTTATGGGTTTTAGAGGATGTTGTGTTTCGAATAGTTTATGTTTAGAAAATTCACTTTGGATTGGCGGAAATGTTTCGCGCGCCCACCCCGTCCTTCGGACACCCCTCCAGAGGATGGGAAGGTTTGTGAGTAGAAAGTGGAACCTAAAAGGCATCACTTTTAGCCACAAAAAAAGCCATTCATTTCTGAATGGCTTTCTAACTTAGTAGCGGGAACAGGACTCGAACCTGTGACCTTCGGGTTATGAGCCCGACGAGCTGCCTACTGCTCTATCCCGCGTTGTTTCGAGTGCAAATCTACAACCTTTATTGAGTAAATCAATACGTAAATCGAAAAAGTTTTGTTAAAATTTTTTAACCGTTGATTTGCAAATCTTTACATCTTAATAATATGATCGTTTGCGCAAAGGATGGGAACGGCATCCTTTGCTGCCATATATAATTAGCTTTCAGCCAGAAATCGTGTTGGCAGCAAAGATACAGTGCACAGCCTGACCTTCGCTCAGGAGAGTTGTCTTGAAAAACTTGATGCAGTTATTACTATCGAGAATTGCTAGCAAGTACGGCGAAGGTTGCGCCCAAATAAAAAACATCAATTGAAAATTAATTATCTAGCGAGTTAATCCATGCTTCGACCAATGCCAATCCTTCCTGATCTACAATTGTGCGGCCCAAACGTGGCATTTTGATCGCTGGATTATTTGTGCCCATCATATAATACAATGATGATTGTGGTGCATTTTGAGGGGCGACAATTAAGCCGTGAGAAACGCCAGGAACCGGAATTCCCGCACCCTGATTGACCCCGAGGTTTTCAAAATTATTTGAATCTGCAAATGAAAATCTTAAATCGACATAATTGGCGCTGCCATCCTCGTGATGACAATGCGCACAATTGATATCAAAATAGGACCTAGCACGCAAATTAATATCTTTGGAAGTATCAGCATAATCTACAACCGATAAAATTTGTGAAGGAACTGTATTTTGAAGAAATCCCTTCTCAATCCACTTGGTTAACTGGTTTTTTACGCCATCGGCATATAAATATGAATTGTTTAAACTCTGCGGTTTGATACCAATAGGAATTGGCTGCTCAGCACTGTTGTGACAAGTGGCACAATTACTTTCGGAAGGAATTTCGTAATTAATTGCTAAAGTAATCCCATTACGCTGAACATTTACAGCCGTCGTGCTCCCACTCATATCAAGATAAGCTTCGGTCTGAGCGTCATTCCACACATATTCTGCAAAAACCCAACCGGTATCTCTCCTAATCATTACGCGAGTCTCTATAATCCGTGCGTTATTGGACGGCAACACCTGTTCGTAATAGAAAGTTTTGACAAGTGCCGAACCAATCGGCAGATTTAATGACTCATCGTCGGCGGTGTAATTTGCTTTTTTATTTTTAGGAATATAGACAAATCGCTTTTTCTTGGCATAATCTGTAAAAAGTGACGAAATAGGTTCATAAGGCAGCATTTCGTCAGCGGGAATTTGAAGTTTTATATCTCCTTTGAAGAAATTGTAATCGCTTAATTTTGGATAAATGGTATTGCTAATGGAGACAGAAGGTGGCGGAACTTCTGTATAAGTATCATCGTTAGAACTACAAGAGCTCACTGCCAGAGTTATGCAAAGAGTACTAAGCGCAATATATTTTGCGGCAATTATGCGTATTTTTTTAAGTTGCATCATTTTCATTTGTGGTTGTAGTTGATTCAAATATATTGTAAAAATTACTATTTAACTTTATTTTCTATCAGGAAAATAAATATTTGGCATGAAAAATAGCAATCTCCTAATCGCCGAAGGTCTTATTTTGCTGTACAGTACGCTCAAGTCCTACAAAATAAAATTTAAATTATATAAATGAATGATGTGGATTTTTCTCATCTTTGAATCTACTTTATTTTCTATGATTTTAGGCACTTAATCCTAGGACTCATCGCAACAACATGACAAAACAGTTACACCCCTACCTGCGCAAAGGCTTCAAAATAATTCTGTGGATTATTGGAGTATTATTTGCATTGCTAATTTTAATTGCAGTATTGATACAGCTACCTCCGGTGCAAAATTTCGCAAAAGATAAGGCCGTTACGTTTTTGCAAAATAAAATAAAAACTCCCGTTCGATTAGATCATATTTCTATTAGCTTCCCAAAAGAGGTTGTAATTGAAGGTCTATATCTAGAAGACGAAAGTAGAGACACGCTTATTTCGGCGGGACAAATTGCTGTTGATATTAGCCTTTTTAAATTGATAAGTAGTGAGGTCGAAATTAGCAATTTTGAACTTAAAGATGCTGTTGCAAAAATTAAAAAAACCAAAGATTCAGTATTTAATTTTGACTATATCGTTCAGGCTTTTGCTAGTAGTGAGCCGAAGGACCCAAATGCAAAGCCGATGAAAATATCGGTGAGCAAAGTGACATTAGATAATGTGAAATTTAAGTTTGAAGATGCGACAAGTAAAAATGATGTGGCGGTTCGACTAGTTCACTTTGACACTAAATTCAACAAATTTGATCTTGACAATATGAAGTTTGACATTCCGTACATCAATTTGGACGGAGTGAAATTGATGTTGGATCAAGGTGCGGTCGAAAAAGTTGCAGAAACTTCTGTTCAAGTAGCGGATACAGTTTCTAAAAGACCAGACTTTAATTTGAAACTTGGAACAATCAAACTTACCAATATTGATGTTGGCTATGATAATGTAAGTACCAATTTAGACACAGGGATCAAACTGAAGGAACTTTCGATAAAAGTAAATGAGATTGATCTTAATAAACAACTTTTAGATTTTGAAGATTTCCACTTGCACGAATTGAATGGGCAACTTTTGCTAGGGAAATTTGATCAAAAAATTAAAACTCCAGATGCGGATACTACAGCTATCAAGCAAGAAGGTTGGAATGTGAAATTAAAAAATGCAAAGATTACCAAAACCAACTTCAAATTTGATGACGAGAAAAAAGCAAAAACTCTTAGAGGAATTGATTACGCGCACCTAGATTTAAAGGATTTTAATTTTCAAGCAAAAGATATTATTTATAGCAATGAGGAAATAAGTGGTAAAATTGCATCTCTTACCGTGAAGGAAAAAAGCGGACTGAATATAGAGAAATTGACTACTGAGTTTTTCTACGGTCCAAAAAAAGCATTTTTAAAAGATTTATATCTAAAAACGCCGAAGACTTTATTAAAAGATAGAATTGAAGTTTCCTATAATGACATTGCCACTATCGGGGATGAATTGGGTCAGATGGCACTAAATGCATCTTTAAATAACAGTAAAATTGCTTTTTCGGATATCTTAATTTTTGCACCTCAACTTAGCAAAACAAATCCTTTTGCTAGTAATCCAAACGCGGTTTTATTGCTCAACACTGAATTGAAAGGCAGAGTAAATGATTTGTCATTTCCTTATTTCGAAATAAGCGGGATCGGTTCAACCAGAGTAGCCGCGAGTGGAAGAATTACTGGTCTTCCTGATATGGATAATGCTTATTTTGACATTACTATCAATAATTTAAAATCAACTTCACAAGATATCTACGCGTTTTTGCCAAAAGGCACTATCCCCAATTCTATCGAAATTCCGCAGCAATTTTCATTGGAAGGAAAGTTTACTGGAGCGATTACAAATTTCAGCACTGACATTGTTTTAAATTCAAGCTTTGGTAATGCGAAGGCAGAAGGTTTTTTTGACCAACGTCAGAAAGATCGTGAAAAGTATGATATGAAAGTGACGCTGTTAAATTTTGATGTGGGTCGATTGATTAAAAATGATTCTTTAGGAAGAATTTCGGTCAATGCCGATGTTAAAGGAACTGGTCTTGATCCAAAGACTGCTAATGCTACTGTCAAAGCGCTTTTGGCGAAAGCCGAATTTAATGGCTACGCATACAAAGATTTGAAATTGGATGGAAAAATTAGAAGTGGATTATTTGATATCTCAGCAGGAATGAATGACCCGAACTTGGATTTTGACTTAGTTGCAGATGGAAAGTTTGATGGTAAATACCCCGAAGTAAAATTAAAATTGAATCTTGATATTGCCGATTTGCAAAAGCTAAACCTTCACGCGGGTCCCATGAAACTGCGCGGAGAGATCGATGCCGATATTGCGAATGCCGATCCTGATATGCTGAATGGGACAATCGGCCTGAATAAGATTCAGATTGTGCAAGATAAAGACCCGATCATTTTAGATTCGATCAGTATTGTCGCCATCACGACAGCTGATACTACATCTCTACAAGTAAAATCGCAATTTATAAAGGCTGATTTTAAAGGAAAATATAAATTATCGCAACTTCCTATAGCACTTCAAAACACGATTTCGCATTACTACGATACTACAAAACAACCTAAAAAGGAAACTGCTGATCAGCAATTGGCTTTTAATATTTACATTGACAATGATCCCGTAATTAAGCAACTAATTCCGGCTCTCACAGGTTTAGAACCGATTAATATTAGCGGAAGCTATAAAAGTGTAAATGATTCAATAAATATAAATGGTAGCATTCCGCGACTTGTTTATGGAACGAATACAATTTCGGGCGGATCGATTTTGGTAGAAACTAGAGAGAATGCTCTAGTTTATGCGGTAAATATTGATGAAATCATGAATGATCAATATCGACTTCCCTACACAAGTTTGACCGGAGACGTCAAGGACAATACTTTGACTTACGATTTGCGCATGCGTGACAAAAAGAAAGAGGATTTATATGTTATTGGAGGAAATGTAAAGCAAGTTGAGGGTACAACCGAGATAAGACTTGGGGCGGATCAGTTGATTTTAAATTATGATTCATGGGTTGTGAATCCTGATAACGTGATTAAGTTTGGACCTAATGGATTCAACGCAGATCAGTTTGAGATAAGCCACGAGGGAAATATATTAAAATTGCAATCGCAAGGAACTCAGAAAAACGCGCCTCTTGAGGTTGATTTTACAAATTTTGAACTTGCAACAGTTTTCAATATCATCAAGAAGGATCAAGAACTTATGAGCGGAAGGATCAATGGTGATGCAGTAATTAGTAACCTTACTGGCAAACCAACATTTACTTCAGACCTTCAGATAGATGACTTTGCTTTTAAAGAAGAGGCAGTTGGAACCATAAAAGTCCAAGTAGAAAGTAAAGGACCAGAAGTTCTTGCTGCCAATATAGGTATCAGTGGAAATGATAATCAAGTTAATTTAGTAGGAACTTATGGCATTAATTCAGGCGTAATTGATTTAAATTTAGATTTGGATAAATTCCAAATGAAAAGCGCTCAAGGCTTTAGTATGGGCGCTATTACTGATGCTAGCGGAAACCTTTCTGGTGCTTTTAAAATTACTGGAACAGCAGATAAACCATCGGTAAATGGAGATTTGAATTTTAATAATGTTGCTATGAGAGTGACACAATTAAATTCTGTTTTTAAAAATATTGACGAGAAAGTTGTGGTAAGAAATGACGAAATAATCTTTGATAAATTTTCCATTTTCGATGAAAAAGATAATGATCTCGTGCTTGACGGAAGAGTTCTCACCTCCGATTTTAGAGATTACAAATTTGATCTTACCGTAAAATCCGAAAATTTCAGAGCGATAAATTCTGAAGCCAAAGACAATGAATTATTTTATGGGGATTTATTTATCGATATGGACCTACTCGTAAAAGGATCTGTTGAGAGTCCTATTATTAGTGGAAACTTAAAAATAAACGAAGACACAAAGTTCACAGTTGTATTACCACAATCCGACCCTGGAATTGCCGACAGAGAAGGAATTGTAGAATTTGTGGATCAAGATAATGTCATGCTTCAACAAACAGAAGAGATGAAATCGGCTGTAAACAGCAGCGAGCTATTAGGAATGGATGTAGCGGTTAATATCAGTATTGTAAAAGAAGCAGAGCTCTCGCTAATTATCGATAAAGGTAACGGCGACTTTTTAAAGCTTCAGGGAGAAGCAGAATTAAGCGGTGGAATCGATCCTTCTGGAAAAACGAACTTAACCGGGAAATATGAAGTTACCGAAGGTGCTTACGAAATGTCGTTCAATCTAATTCGTAGAAAATTTGATATTAAAGCCGGAAGTTACCTAATCTGGAACGGCGAGCCGACGAGTGCAAATATTGATATTACTGCGATTTACGAAGTTGAAACAGCGCCGATTGATTTATTAGGTGATCAACTTGGAGCAACAAGTGCAGCAGTTCGCAACACCTATAAGCAGAAAATACCTTTTCAAACCTTGCTTAAAATGGAAGGTGAATTATTAAAACCTGAAATTAGCTTTGATATTTTATTGCCATCAGGAAATTACAATGTTGCAAGTGATATCATAACTGCGTCACAAACAAAATTGGAACAACTAAGACAACAGCCTTCTGAATTAAATAAACAGGTATTTGCATTACTACTGCTAAATAGATTTATTGGCGAAAATCCATTTTCTAGTGAAGCTGGTGGGGCAAGTGCCGAATCATTTGCTAGACAATCTGTAAGTAAGATATTATCTCAACAGTTAAATGATTTGGCAGGAGATCTTATCAAAGGTGTACAACTTGATTTTGATTTGGATTCAACAGAAGATTACAGTTCTGGTCAGATGGAGAATAGAACAGATTTGAATGTAAATCTTTCAAAACAATTATTAAATGACAGACTTACGGTTACGGTAGGAAGTTCGTTTGGTCTGGAAGGAGAGCAACGTGAAAATCAGGAAGCAAATAATATTGCAGGAGATTTGTCTGCAGCATACAGCCTAACATCTGATGGACGATATAAAGTGAGAGCTTACCGCAAAAATGAATATCAGATGGCTCTTCAGGGTCAAGTTATCGAGACTGGAGTTGCATTTGTAGTTACTATGGACTATAATAAATTTCGCGAGCTTTTTCATAGATCACAAGAGGAGAAAGATCTTTTGGCTAGAGATAGAAAGCGCAAAGAAGAACAGAAAGAACGCGAGGCAAAAAAAAAGAAAGAAGAATTTGAAGAAGAAAAAGATAAAAATAATGAAGAGTAGTTATATTCCTTACTGTCTACTTTCTATAGCTCTCATAGTAGCTTCTTGTAGCAATACTAAGTACTTAAAAGAAGGGGAGCTACTCTATGTAGGTGGCAAAGTTAAAGTTGAAGATAGTATTATTAAGAAAAGTGAACGCAAAGCTCTGCAAAATGAATTAAAAACTTTGTTGCGACCAAAACCCAATTCCTCCATTTTAGGATTACGTCCAAAGTTGCTAATTTACAATCTTGCCGGCGAGCCTAAAAAAGAGAAGGGAATTCAATATTGGCTACGCAATAAGGTAGGCGAAGCGCCAGTACTCTTTAGCGATGTAAATCTCGAGTACAATTCGGATGTACTGCAAAGCAATGTCGAGAATAGAGGATATTTTAAGGCTAGAACCTCGGCAGACTCTACAAGACGAGGAAAGAGAGCTACTGCTGAGTATACTGTACAACCTCGAAAGCAGTATAAAATACGTGAAATTAACTTTCCGCAAGACTCTACCGAATTGGCTTCGGCAATTAGACGAACTAAAAAAGGATCAATTTTAAAAACTGATCAACCTTATAATTTGGAAAACATCAAAGCCGAACGCGAGCGAATTAATGACAGATTAAAACAGCGAGGTTTTTATTATTTTAATCCTGATTATATATTAGCAAAAGTTGATAGTACTGTTGGTAAGTATCAAGTTGATATTAATTTAACAATCAAAGAAGAAACGCCTAAAAACGCTACCAACATCTACAAGATTAATGACGTAGTTGTATATCCAAATTACACTTTATCAACAGACACAATTAGATTTAGTGCATCTGATGCGATCACTCATAATGACATAACTATTATTGATTCGGCAAAAACATTTGATCCTAGAATTTTTGATCGAACTTTATATTTTAAAAAAGGAGACATTTATAATAGAAGAGACCATAATTTATCGTTAAATCGGTTAGTAAATATGGGAACTTTTAAATTTGTGAAAAACGAATTCAAGCTCGCTGATTCGGAAGAGCACTTACTCGACACTTATTATTATCTAACCCTACTTCCTAAAAAGTCAATCAGAGCCGAAATCCTCGGTAAGACCAACTCTGCCAACTACGCAGGTACAGAATTGAATGTCAATTGGAGCAATCGCAACACTTTTAGAGGTGCTGAGCTACTCACAATTTCGACCTCTGGCGGACTAGAAATGCAAGTTTCTGGTCAAAATAAAGGGTATAATGTTTATAGAATTGGTGGTGAGGCAAACTTAGTTTGGCCACGATTTATTGCACCTTTCAAAATACATTCTGCTAGTGGCTATGTTCCACGTACAAAGGCAACAATAGGCTACGAATATCAAAATAGACAGAAATTATATTCTTTAAATTCATTTAAAGGTTCATTTGGATATCAATGGAAAGAGAATTTACGTAAAGAGCATGAGCTGATTGTAGCAAATGTCAATTATGTAAGTCCAACTAACGTTTCTGAATTGTATTTAAATCAAGCCGATTCTATTCCAGGACTTTTAAAGGTGATTGAAAAGCAATTAATCTTTGGACCAACCTACTCCTACACGTATACCAATACGATGGAAAAAAGAAAGAAGCACACTTTTTATTATAAAGGAGGCATTGAGTTGGCAGGAAATGTTGCTGGACTTATTTCTGGTTCTAATGTAAAGAAAGGCGATACTACTACTGTTTTTGGGGTTCCTTTTAGTCAATTTGTAAAAGTTGATAGCGATTTTCGTCACTATTTAAAATTGAGTAACAATTCGCAATTAGTGAGTAGAGTTATGGTCGGGGCCGGATATGCGTACGGAAATTCAGGCGAACTTCCATTTATTAGACAATTCTTTAATGGTGGTACCAACAGCATTAGAGCATTTAGAGCAAGATCAATTGGTCCAGGTACATTTGATCCAAATAAGGATGATAGTCCCTTCCTGCCAGATCAGTCTGGAGATTTAAAGTTGGAAATGAATATAGAATATCGTGCAAAACTCTTTAGCGTAGTGCATGGCGCAGTTTTCGTAGATGCTGGAAATATTTGGTTGCTAAATAAAGACGAAAATAAACCTGGTGCTGAAATTACTAAAGATTTTATGAATCAACTCGCGGTAGGTACAGGTGTAGGATTGCGTTTTGATTTATCCTTTTTAATCCTGAGAACCGACTTGGCTTTTCCACTAAGAAAGCCCTATTTGGCCGAGGGAGATCGCTGGGTTTTGGATAAAATTAATTTAGGAAATGGTAGCTGGAGAAGAGAGAATCTAGTATTTAATCTAGCCATCGGATACCCATTTTAAAGATATTGATCAAATTATATAACGGATTCTAAAAGAAATATAAATATTTTGCGACACACTTTCATAATTTTACTCTTTATTAGGGACTAGTACATTTGTTTTACACCTGATAAAGTTTTATTAGATGATGAGAAATGTAGGGGTTTCTCATCATCTTTTTTTTTGCAATAATTCAACACTTACCTAAAAAACTTATAAGATGAAAGCACTTTGGAAAGGCGGAATCAGCTTTGGACTAGTAAATATTCCTGTGAGATTGTATAGCGGCGCTGTAACTCACAGAATTGATCTTGACATGATTCGCAAGAAAGATCAATGTGCAATTCAATATGTTAGAGTTTGCAAAGCTGACGGGAAAGAAGTCCCTTGGGACGAAATTGCAAAAGGCTATAAAAAAGAAAATGGTGATTACGTTATTTTAGACAAGGCCGATTTTGAAAAAGCTACTCCCGAAAAAACTCAGACAATCGATATCTTCGAATTTGTTTTAGAGGACGAAATTCCTTCTCAATACCTTGAAAAACCTTATATAGTCGAACCAGCAAAGGAAGCTACTAAAACCTACGCTCTATTGCGTGAAGCATTAAAAAAATCAGGAAAGGTTGGACTGGCAAAATTTGTCCTACGAACTGCTCCTCACTTAGGTATTTTAAAAGTAGAAAATGATGCTATTCTTTTAATTCAAATTAGATTTGATCAAGATTTACGAGACCCATTCGAAGCTAAAATACCCAAATCAGTTAAATTAGAAAAGAAGGAAGTTGAAATGGCTTTATCCATTATAGATCAATTGACAGAAAAATTTGAACCTGAAAAATACAAGGATACTTACAAAGAAGATTTGTTGAAAATTATAAAAGAGAAATCATCCGCTAAACCAGCAAAAAAAGTAGGTAAACGTAAAAAACCTACGGAGTCTGAAGAGGTAGAAGAAGGTGCTGATGAACTATTAGAATTGTTAAAAGCTAGTCTTGATAGCATTAAAAATTAGGATTATGGATTTACAAACATATAATAAGAAACGCGATTTCGATAAAACTAAAGAGCCAAAGGGGCGAACTAAAAAATCTCAAGGTGCACTTCGCTTTGTAGTGCAAAAACATGCAGCGTCGCATTTGCACTACGATTTCCGGTTGGAAATCGATGGTGTTTTAGTAAGTTGGGCAGTACCTAAAGGTCCATCTGCAGATCCTGCTGACAGAAGATTGGCCGTTCATGTTGAAAATCATCCGATGGATTACATCAATTTTGAAGGTACCATCCCAGAAGGAGAATATGGTGGCGGCACAGTGATGGTTTGGGATACTGGAACGTATCATGCGGAAGGTAATGAGGACATCAAAAAGGATAATTCCCTGATGCAAAAACAAATTGAGGATGGTTCAATTAAAATAGTTCTTGAAGGCACCAAATTAAAAGGCACCTGGCATTTAGTAAAAATGAAAGGTGATGACAAGAATTGGCTTTTAATGAAGAACAAATCTGATGCGCTGAGCAAGCAGAAAGAATTTACCTCAAAGTCTATCCTTAGCGATAGAACTATGGATGAAATTTCAGAATCCAACACCGAATGGTCTACAGAAGCTGAACATCAAAAAGAAGATACAGAAAATCTTCAAAAAAAAAATTAATTTCTAAAGAAGAAGAATCTGAAATATTCTCTGCAAAAGATTTGGCAGGAGCAAAAAAACTAAAAGCATTCCCCGCTGATTGGTCTCCACAACTAGCAACACTTATTGACGAACCTTTTGATAGTGAAGATTGGATATTTGAAGCGAAATATGACGGTTATCGAGCACTTGCTCATATTCAAAACGGCGAGCCTCACCTATTCTCGCGGAATGCAAAATCCTTTGATGAGAAATTCAAAGAACTTTTAAAACCACTAGCTAAATTCAAGGACAGCTTAATTCTAGATGGTGAGATTGTAATTCAGGATAATAAAGGTCGTGATCAATTTCAATGGCTGCAAAATCATGATCAAGAACGTTCAAAAGGCGAACTGAAGTACTACATTTTTGATCTTCTGTATTTTAACGGATACGATTTACGTGGATTGCCGCTACTAACTAGAAAAAAAATTCTGAAAGGGATCCTACCGAAATTAAGAAATATACACTATTCTGAACATATTGTGGAACGTGGCAGAGACTACTTCGCGAAAGCGGAAAAAAATAATTTGGAAGGCATTATCGCGAAAAAAGCATCATCAAAATACTATGATGGCAAACGTAGTAAAGACTGGTTAAAGTTAAAATCTACTCTACAACAAGAAATGGTCATTGGCGGATACACCTCACCTCAAGGCAGCCGAACCGGAATTGGGGCGATCATTTGTGGTTATTATCAGGATGGTAAATTAATTTATGCTGGAAAAGTTGGTAGTGGATTTGATGAAGCAACCCTTAAAACTCTAGAGAAAAAACTCAAAAAATTAGATCGTAAAACTAGCCCGTTTAAAACTGAACCCAAACTTAAGGAATCTCATTGGGTTACTCCTTCCCTAGTGGCACAAATTAAATTTATGGAATGGACGGCAGAAGGATCAATGCGTCATCCTGTGTTTGTCGGTTTAAAAATAGATAAAGACGCAAAAAATGTGGTATTGGAAAACAACTATTTTAAACCAGAGTTTATAAATGAAAAATCTAGTAACAGTTCAGCTTTAAAAAGTGATAAAGTTGCTTTTACGAATCTTGACAAACTATTCTGGCCAAAATTACAACTTACGAAAGGAGATGTGGTGAGTTATTATGCTCGCATTGCTAAGCTGATCTTACCATTTATGATTGACAGACCACAGTCTCTCCGCAGGAATCCTGATGGAATTAAGACTGATGGATTTTTTCAGAAAAATGTTGCTGGCCTCACTCCTGATTGGATTTCTACACGGAAAATCAAATCAAAATCTAACGACGAATCGATTGAATATCTACTTTGCCAAGATAAAGATACTTTGCTGTTTTTAGCGAATTGGGGGTGTATCGAAATGAATCCGTGGACTAGTCGTGTGGGAAGTATCAACAAACCCGATTATATGGTTTTTGACCTAGATCCTGTTGATGCTACGATTGAAAAATTAGTTACTACTGCACTGAAAGTAAAAGAATTTATTGATAAAATGCACCTTAAGAGCTACGTTAAAACTTCGGGTGGAAAGGGATTGCATATCTACATTCCAATAAAAGCAGATTATACATACAAACAAACTCAAAACATCTGCCACATTCTGAGTCAGATGGTAAATCGTGCGTTGCCCGAGATTACGAGTCTGGAGCGCAGCCCTTCTAAAAGGAAAGGGAAGATATATTTAGATTATTTGCAAAATGCCAAAGGGAAAACAATGGCTACTGTATATTCGGTTAGGCCGAGAGACCACGCAGGTGTTAGCACTCCCTTAGATTGGGAGGAAGTGAATGATAAACTAGATCTAAATTCTTTTAATCTCAAAACTATAGATCAGCGTCTAGCAGAAAAAGGGGATTTGTGGGCGGACTTTTTCGAAAATAGGAATGATTTGAAAACGGCCATAGATAAATTATAAAAAAATGCCCTTAAATATCTTCAAATATTTAAAGGCATTTTTACTTTCTACAAAAATGCAGGATAATTCTACTGCTTATCCTCATTTGAAATTGACGTATTTTGATCTTCATCTAAATCGATGTTGGTGTTCAAAATAAATTCATCTTGACTAAAGGCATCTGAATTTCTGCTATCATTATTGTTTTCGAATTTTCCTGGCTGAAGCTGTTCGTTTTCATTTTCAAATAAATCTGAATTAGAAACTGGATTTCCTTGATCAGTATAGGTAACTCCCGGTTGCTCTATATCGAGATATTTTTCTGTATTTGGCCCATCTTCTCGTGGCGGATTCTGATTTAATTTCTCCCCTTTTGTTGGTTGATTATTCTCATTGTGTTCTTTCATGATTTTATATTTTTTTATTATTTTAAAACATCATCGAATTACTTACGTCAAAAAACTTCAGTAACGACAAGTTGGTTCTGAGCAAGTTGCTAATTTGTAGATTTAATGGTTCCATTTTTTCAGTAATAGAATCGGCATGGTGCTGAATGGTTCGCTCTAATTGTTCTTTGAGTAGCTTTTCATGATTTCTTCTCTCAACAATTTTTCGTCTTGTGTAAAATGTTGTCATGATTAAAGGAGTTTTGGGTGATTTATAAAGTTACCTAATAATTCTTACAGCTGATTATAAATTAACAATTAAACTTTATATTATTTTACGAAATTGAGATGAATTACATCTTCTACAAATCTTTGGTTCGAAATTTGACTAGAAATTCTCCTGGTCTTATTAGTGCTTTTTATTAATTGTAAAAACCTCATTTTCTAATTGTTAGATTTCACCATTCATTCATCCGTGTCCGAAACCCACGCTAATTGGGAGTCATTTTGTGCCGACACTATATTTTTAAGAAAAGATTTTCTAAAAGGATTAGAACAAAGTATGCCTGCAAATATGCAGAATTTTTATGTTGAATATTTCTCTGATTCCAACTTAGTAGGCATTGCATTACTGCAACTAATTGATTTAAAAAATATTCAGCCATTTCAAGAAGTTGATATTTCTTTAAAATCCAAACTATCATCTTGGGCATTGAATAAGTTTGCTTCCTCAGTACTATTTATCGGAAATAATATGATGAGCGGACAAAATGCATTTCGATTTTCTTCTAAAATAACAGAACAAGAAAAATTTAAATTGCTAAGTGATTCTGCAAATTCCTTGAGGAGCAAATTGAAAGGAAAGGGACAAAGAATTCACATTACCGTGTGGAAGGATTTCAGTAAAATGGAAGGTACCCAAATAGAAAAGTCAATTTCTACCGAATATTACAAATTTGCAATTCAACCTTCGATGGTATTTAATCTTCCTGATACGATACAATGCGAATTGGATTATGTAAATTTATTATCGAAAAAATACCGAGACCAATACAAACGTGCACGCAAAAAGGCGATAGAAATTGAAAAGCGCCAACTATCAATATCAGAAATAGAAACTTATCAGGAGCGATTATTTGAATTGTACTCAACGACAGTGGCCAATGCTTCCTTTAATACATTTTATCTGCCTAAAGACCATTTTGCAGCTTTAAAAAAGAATTTGGGTGCTGATTTTCAGTTGTACGCTTACTTTCTCGACAAAGAACTCATCGGGTTCAATACCATCGTAAAAAATGGCGAAACCCTTGAGCCATACTTTCTTGGATATGATGCAGAAAAGCAAAAGAGTAGCCTTCTTTATCTAAATATGTTGTACGATATTGTTGGTTATGCTTCTGCAAAAAAGTTTAAAACTATTTCCTTTGGCCGAACTGCATTGGAAATTAAAAGTAGTGTAGGCGCGAAACCATTAGAATTATTTGGTTTTATAAAGCACTCGAATCCTGTAATTAATTTCTTTATTGCTATAATTTTTAGATCTGTCGAACCCAAGGCAGATTGGAGGAACAGAAATCCTTTTAAAGCTGAGTATGCGGGACCGCGAGTTTAAAGTTTTTGTCGAGAATTTCTATTTCAAGAGATTTCGTCAGCCCTAGATATTCTCCGTCAATTTGAAAGTGAACGTCAACATCGGTTTCTATAGTTGCTGATCTAGTAGAAATAATAGTTACATCTTCTTCATTATCTAATGGCATATTGCCAAATAATATTTTGGAAAATAGAATTAAATTTAAATTTTTAAGGATAACAATTTCAAATTTACCATCATTAAGCATTCCCAAAGGATTGATAACGACGCCGGTACCATATTTTTGTGAATTTGCCACCACAATCATTTTACTGTTTACTTGGGTAATACCCTCTGGAGTAGTGATTATGGCATTAAAAGGAAGTTCTTCATCAGTGAGAGTATTTATGGATTGCAGTATATAACCCATCTTGCCTCTTACGCCACTATTTTGGTAATTTTTAATTAGTTCTGCATTAAGACCAATATCACTCAGGTGCAGGCTTTTTTGTCCGTTTATGCAAATCATATCTATTTCGATTGGCTCATTTTCGAAAGCTACAAGAATATTATCACTAAGAATTTTGGAAAAATTAAGATCAACGGATAATCCATTTGCTGATCCCGCCGGAATAATTCCAAAAACAACATCTTCGGCTTGTAAGATGTCTGCTACAAATTTGATAGTACCGTCTCCTCCAACAATTATAACTCTTTGAGGTTTAAGTTTCTTATAAAGTCGATTTATTTCATATGCGTCAGATTTGCCCGTGGTATAAAATGTTGTGAGTTGCAGATTTTTAAGTTTACAATAAAGTGATGCTGACTCTACAATCTCTAACTTATCCAAATCGCCTGATATTGGATTTACGATCATTAAAATATTCTTTTCGGACTGCATCTGTATGTTATTAAAGATTTCTTTTTAATTTGTACTCCAAATATAAATGATTTTTTTAATGAAGCCACTTTTAAAATTATATCGAGGTTATGCAAATCAGCAAGAGCTGGTAGTAATGGGACATGTATTTTGTCCAACGACCAAAGAGGAGTATGATTTTCAGAAAAGAAGTTTTAAGAATGCTAAAAGTATTATCAGAATGTTTCGTGTGAAAACAAAAGGAAATGCCGACGTGTTTTTATACCACGATGGCGAAAAAATTCACACAAAAGCGTTAGAAGATGGCTATTTTAAATTTTGTATTCCCTTAAAAAATGACTTAGCATTTGGCTGGAATAATTACCGGGTGAGTATTATGCACAATGGCAAAGAAATCATTGAAAAAGGGAGCTATGTGCGCCCTCACGATGGTGAACTAGGATTTATCTCTGATATTGATGATACATTTCTAGTGTCTCACACCAGAAACATTTTCAAGAAAATGTACATATTACTTTTCAAAAATGTAAATGACCGCAGAATTTTTGAAGATGTTGTCGCCCATTATCAGGCCTTAAGCAATTCTGGTCGAGGGACTGGAGCCGAAGAAAATGCATTTTTTTATGTGAGTAGCAGCGAATGGAATTTGTATCGATTTATCGTAGAATTCACAAAAATCCACCAGTTGCCAAAAGCGGTGATGCTATTAAAAGACATTAAGACTAGCTTACTTGATTTTCTTGTCACTGGCAGAGGTGATCATAATCACAAATTCGAAAAGGTAAAGCATATACTAGAATTTTATCCTCAACTCAATTACACTCTGTTGGGCGATGATAGTCAGGAGGATGCTTTCCTATATGAAGCAATCTGCAAAATATTTCCGGTAAATGTAAAGGCAGTTTATATAAGGCAAACTGGAAGTAAGAAAAAACAAAAAGTAGTGAAGACACTAGAAAACATTAGTTCTCTAGATGTCTCCACTTTGTATTTTAAAAGTAGTACTGAAGCTATTGCTCATTCAAAGAGTATCGGACTAATTATTGATTAGTTAGTAGCCAACTCAATTGCCATTTGTGCATCCTCCCAATCTAGAAGTAATTGATCTAATTCAGCCTTCTTTTTATTATATGCTGAGAAAAAATTGGCATCTTCAATGTGTTTGTCATAGTTTGAGTCTAATAACTTATCATCTCGTTGAATGTTAATTTCTAGTTGCTTAATTTGAGATTCAATTTTATTTAATCTGTTATAAAGTGCTTTATTTTTCTTCTGTTCTTCGTAAGAAGCTTTATTACTGTCTTTAACAACTTCTTTCTTGGCAACATCTTTTTTCTCAACTTCGCGCATATTTTCAAGATTGCGTTGCTCTAAGAAATAATTAATATCACCCAAATATTCATGGATTTTTTGATCCTTAAACTCATAAACGATATTTGACATTCCTTGTAAGAAATCTCTATCGTGAGAAACAAGGAGCAACGTTCCTTCGTATTTTTGAAGTGCGGTTTTCAAAACATTCTTAGATTTTATATCCAAGTGATTTGTTGGCTCATCCATCAGCAATACATTTATCGGTTGAAGCAACAGTTTACATAGCGCCAAACGGTTTCTTTCGCCTCCAGAAAGCACTTTCACCTTTTTCTCTACATCATCTCCTCTAAACAGAAAAGAGCCCAGCATATCGCGCACCTTGGATCTGTTAGTATCGGTGGCAGCGTCCTCCATCGTTTGTAGTAACGTGATTTCGCCATCAAGATATTCGGCTTGATTTTGAGCAAAATAACCCACTTGAACATTATGTCCAAGTTTGATACTTCCCTCATATTCAAATTCATCAACTATTGCTTTAATAAAGGTAGACTTACCTTGACCATTTTGGCCCACAAATGCAATTTTACTCCCTCGTTCTACAAGAAGTGAAATGTTTTTTAAAATTGTTTTGTCACCATAACTCTTAGTGACATTTTCAGCTTCGATAACAACTTTTCCTGGAACTTTTGAAAGCGGAAACGAAATATTCATAACAGAATTATCATCTTCGTCAACTTCTATGCGCTCAACCTTGTCTAATTTCTTGATTAAAGACTGCGCCATCGATGCTTTTGAAGCTTTCGCTCTAAATTTTTCGATCAACTTCTCGGTTTCTTCAATTTTTTTAGCTTGATTCTTTTGAGTTGCTAATTGCTTTTCGCGAATCTCGTGACGAAGTTCTAAGTATTGTGAGTAAGGTTTGTTAAAGTCGTATGCTTTTCCCAAAGAAATTTCGATTGTTCTATTGGTAACATTGTCCAAGAACATTCTGTCGTGCGATACAATCACTACAACTCCAGGATAATTACGCAAGAAACTTTCTAGCCAAATGATACTTTCAATATCCAAGTGATTTGTAGGCTCATCAAGAAGCAACACATCATTTGCCTGCAGAAGCAGTTTGGCAAGTTCAATACGCATTCGCCAACCTCCAGAAAAAGTTTCGGTTAGATTGTCAAACACTTCTCTTTTAAAGCCAAGTCCTAAAAGAATTTTTTCAGTGTCACCCACATAATTATAACCACCTAATAATTCAAATCGGTGTGTGTAATCAGAAAGATCTTCAATTATTTTACTATACTCCTCACTTTCATAATCTGTACGAGTTACCAATTGATGATTTAACTCTTCTAGTTTTTTTTCGGTTTGTTTAATATCAGTAAAAGCTTGGTATGCTTCTTCCAAAACTGTTCGTCCTTGTTCAAAATCAATATCTTGGCGAAGAAAACCTAGCCTAATTTCCTTTTCCGAAGCGATACTCCCGCTATCTGGTAAAAAGTCTCTAGCTAGAATTTTGAGCATCGTAGATTTTCCAGCACCATTCTTACCTACAAGGCCTACACGGTCACCTGCACCTAAACGAAAGGTTACTTCTTCAAACAAATATGTGCCTCCAAAAGACACTGACAAATTATGTATATTTAGCATTATGATAGGGTTTATGTATTTTAACATTCGTACTTTTGTACAAACCAAATACACAATTAAATAATTTTTGCAAATGTTAAAAAAAGGATCCAAATTATATAGCATTTTAACAGGAACTTGTCCCAAATGTCAAAATGAGAGTATGTATTCTGACCCAAATTTGCTACATGTGCATAATTTGCTTAAAATGAACGAAAAATGTTCTCATTGTGGATTCAAATATCAAATTGAACCTGGTTTTTTTTTCGGAGCAATGTATGTGAGTTATGGTCTTAATGTCGCAGTTGGTATTGCGGCATTTATTATAGCTTACTATTTTAGTGAAAGTCTTAAAACATCATTTATTGTGATTATTATCACATTACTAATACTTTTCCCGATAGTCATGAGGCTTTCTCGAACTTTATATATAAATATGTTTGTCAAATACGAACCGGGTTATAAAAAAGTTAATTAGCTTTTTTTCCTAATTCTTTTAATATCATTCTCCACACGAAGTTCCGTACCAAACTCTACATACTCAAATAGCTCTTTGGCTAATGCTGGCCCCTGCATGACACCCCTCGTGCCCAATCCATTAAGGACAAATAAGTTTTTATATTGCCAGTGAACGCCTATAAGGGGCTTTCTGTCTTTGACCGTTGGTCTGATTCCTGCGTGATGCGATATGATCTGATAATCGCAATCGATAATTTCATCGATTCTTGAAATTAATTCAGCTCTTCCAGCTTCCGTCGGGTGGCTGGTTTTGTCTTCCCAATTGTACGTTGCACCTACTTTGTACATATTATTTCCAAGTGGTAAAATAAAGACGCTAGTATTCACTATGACATCTAGACGAAGGTCCTCCGCTTTAATTATAAATAGTTCTCCTTTTGTCCCATCAAGTGGAAGGTAATTAAAGTATGGATTCTTAATAATTCCAAAACCTTCGGCAAATACAATCTTTCTACATTCAATTCCTTTATAACGAATAGATTCTTCATTAATTTCCAAAGCTGAATAATCGAAAGACTCATTTCGAATCAAATTACCCTCTGCTAAAAAAGTGTGATAGTCTTGTACTAGCTTTTTAGTATCTACAAATCCTGTCTGCATTACTTCTCCGTAGCCTAATGGAGAACTTATTCCTGCGTAATTCTTTAAAACCAATTCTGTTGAAAGAAATGGTGCCATTGTAGGTTTATCCGAAGCAGCAAACCAATTATTTTGCTCCTCAATCGAGAAGAATTTACGCAAAACTGGCAAAGCAAAATCGTACTTCCCTTCTAACTGAGTAGGTAAATTTAAATAGAATTTTTTCATTTCATCCAACTGCTCCTGCGCATTTGCTAGACCACTAAACCTCTTAAGGATAACAGGATTGTATAAACCACCCGCAATAAGAGATGAATTTTGAGATGAGTCATTAAAGACTACAAACGATTTTGAGACATTTCGCACTTGTTCTGCAAATGAAATACCTGCTAGACCTCCACCAACAATAATGTAATCAATCATAATATTTAGCATAAAAAAAGCTCTTACCAAAGGTAAGAGCTTTTCTAAATTTATTTTAGCAAAGTGCTAGTAATTCCACATATCAGATTCGAAATCACGAATTTTGTCTTTCACTCTTTCTGATTCTAACAACTGCATTTGCGCATTGTCTTTCATATAGTCTTTAATCTCCCTGTCACCATATACATTTTCTTCTTTGTAAATAGTAGCGTTAAATCTGCGTGAGTTTAACAAGTGATCAAAAGTGATAGGCATTGCAGTATTGCGATCGTTGAAAGCTTTGTTTTCATGCAAAACTTCGCGTGCATCTGGAAAGTAAACCCAAAACAATTCGATGTAATCTGGCTCGTCGTTACCTACAGTGTAAACATCTGGAGTAACTGGGCAAATTCCTAGCAATCTGTATTTTAATTCACTCTGACGTTTGTCAAAATACCAAAAACCTTTAATCTTATAGTCAGATACATCGTAAGAACTAAGATTAGTTGGAACAATATACTGCGGATCAATAGCTTGACCAGCGTTATACTGCTCTCTACCTGGGTCTGTAGTATCAACACGACTCAACGAAGCTTCAATGTCCTTTATAGTTTTCTTTGTATTGAAATAACTATCAGAATAAACTTCAGTAATCTCACCCGATTTCATTGCTTTTGTAAGCACATCGTAAAGAGAACGACGATCACTTCCTACGTTCAAACTATCCACAGGATAGTACAAAGGAAAGTTAATACGTTCATCAAGGTCAATGATCTCCCAAACGGTTTTTCCCATCAATACATCTCTGTCGTGGACATAACCGTAAGGTAAAGGTTTGTCATTGTCAGAAATTAATTGCGCGGCAGTTTTCTTGCCAATTTCATCAGGGGTTTTTGCGTTTAGCAAATTTGATTGAGCGAAAGAAACCGTAGTTCCAGCTATCAAAACCGCCAACATTAAAAAATTTCTACAATTCATATCTTTTATTATTCTAAGTATATTGAGTATAAAAACGTCAGACTTAAATTATTATTGTACTTCAAAGATAACTGGAGAAGTTCTTGGCAACATATAGTTACCAGCTCCAACTAACTTAGTTTTAATTTCTGAGATCGTTACTTGATCTCCTCTTCCAGCTCTAGCAATTACTGCTTTTGCTTGCGCATTCATTTTGTCACCTTGTACTACAACTGTAGGTTGTCCAGTAACTTTGATATTAAATCCAGTTACGTTTAATCCTACTTCGAAATCAAAGTCTACTAGTTTTGCACCCACAGTAGATACTTCTAAACTGCTTTTTGGTCCTTTAACAACTCCCATTTCTCCACGGATAGTTCCAGTAGGGCTAGGAATACCTTTAATTCTAAAAGTTTTCTTGTCAGAAACTGAACTACCATCAGGTAACTTTCCAGTAACGTTAATCGTAACTTCGTTTCCAGCTCCAGGGCTCATTTTATAAGAACCTGCTCCTCCAGCTGAACTAAGTCCAGGTGCGCTTGCAGAAACTTTATCAGCAGAGATACCAGCGAATGATATTGTCATTGGGTTTACAACCCCACGGTATACTACATTCATCTTGTCTGCAGAAATTGTAGCAGATTTTGGTCTTGGAACAACAACGTAAGAACCTTTGATAGGCAAATTAACTGGTTTGTTATTTTCTTCAAAATTAAATGAACCTATCATTTGATGCTCTCCAACATTACCAGCTCCAAAAGAGAAGGTAGCTTGTCCAGCTTCGGCTTTAAGATTTTGACCATTTAATACTACAGATTTCGCCTGCAAAGTTGGGTCAAATTTTCCTAAGATAATTTTTCCAGTTACCGCTTCTCCTTGGAAGAACACAGTTTTGTCTGGCACAACTATTGGCTGATAAGCTGTAAGTGATGCAGCAGCAATCAAATCTGATTGGAACATTCCAGCGATGATATCGCTTTCTGTCGTGTTAACATCTGCCTGAATTTGAGATAGCTTAGTGATTGACGCTATAAGAGGAAATCCTTTATAGTTATATGACAACCATTCTACATTTTTGTTTTCTGTTTTTGAGAAAACCGGTTTTGTTGCGAATCTGTTTTCAATTTTCTTCATTTCGTCAGCAGTGATAGCACTCCCTCCAATTGCTTTTAATTGAGCTACATAATTTGCAATTTGATCCAAAAATGCTTTTCCGTCTTTAGTAGTTGTTTCAGCTTGAAACCATTTTTCGTCAATTTGACTACTTTGATCCATTTGCTCGAAAGGCAAGTTACCATCAGCATCTCTTTCCAGTTTGCTTGTAAATTCAGTTTTAAGATTTTCGATATACTTGTTGAAATCTGCAGATAGTTTTCTGATTTTTTCAACTTTCACTTTTTTCTCACCGTACTGTAATGGTTGCTCAGAAGCTTTCTGAACTAACTGTTGGTAAGAAGCGTCGTTACGAACTTTTGTAATTGTGTTTGATTCTTCTATTTTATTATTTAAGATACCAAAAGCAGATAATACTTCTTTTGACATGTTAAGCGCTAACATTGCGATGAAAACTAGATACATCAAGTTAATCATCTTCTGTCTAGGGGTTAATTTTCCTCCGGCCATTTTTTGTAATTGATTTTTGAGTGGTTATTAAAAAAAAAGTGGGCGAGAATTATTTTGCTCTATTAGAACCCATAGCAGAAAGCATTCCACCATAAACTTGATTCAATGAAGACAAGTTTGAAGTAAGAGATTGCATTTGATCTTTAAGTTTCAAATTGTTTTCAGCAACTTCTTGGTTGATTTGTGCGTTTCTTCCAGCACTTTCTAATTGAATCTTGTAAAGACCGTTAAGCGACTCCATTTGAGCAGCAGCAACTGTAAGCTCTTCACTGTATTTTTTTGTTGAAGCGATTGAATCTACAGTTGGAGCAATTCCTTTTGCAGCAGATTCGAAATTTTTGATGCTATTACCTAGACTTGACATAAGCGCACCATCAATTTTTGCTTCTTTAAGCATATTGTCTAACTTTTGAGAAAGCATACCTTGAGCTTCTTTAGGCTCTTCTGCCTTTAGAGCAGTTTTTGTAGCTACAGCTCCTCCAGCTAATTCAGGAAAAACAATTGACCAATCGATATCTTTATCTACTGGATCAAATGCTGAAAGACCAAAAATAAGTGCCTCAGTTCCAAGTCCTACAATAAGCATGATTCCTGCTCCAGGCCAGTGCATCAATTTGAAAAGTGCTCCGATGATTACCACTGCCGCTCCCATTCCGTAAGCGAAGTTCATTACTTTTTTGCTTAATAATGCCATAATAATTTTTGTGTTTTAGGTTAGTTTAATTTATAGTTGATTTAATATAGTTCAATTTAGCGTGCTGTGTTCCCAGTTGTCTGAGTACCCATATAATCTTGAACAGTTCTAAAGCCGATGTAACTTCTAGCGGTGTCAGCATACTCAAAGTCACGAGTCCCAACTCTTAGCATCATCGCAACATCTTTCCAAGAACCTCCACGTACTACTTTACGTTGGTTTTTTAAGTCTCCAACATTTGGATTCATTGTCGAAACATACTCATATGAACTTGCGTCATAAGAAGAGTCTGTCCATTCTGCAACGTTACCTGCCATGTTGTACAAGTTGTATCCATTTGCATCGTATGATTTTGCCTCTACAGTATATAAAGCGCCATCAGCTGCATAATCACCTCTATTAGGTTTGAAATTTGCTAAGAAACAACCTCTATCGTTCTTAGTGTAAGGACCACCCCAAGGATACATTCCTGACTCTAGACCACCTCTTGCCGCATACTCCCATTCTGCCTCACTTGGTAATCTAAATGAGTTGATAAGATTACGTCCTTTTTTCTTAGATCTAATATAAGCATTTTTCTTAAGTGTTCTCCAAGCGCAAAAAGCTTTTGCTTGAGTCCAAGCCACACCCACTACAGGATATTCGCTATATGCTTGGTGCCAGAAGTAATCATTATGCATTGGCTCGTTGTATGAGTATGCAAAATCCTTAATCCATACAGTTGTATCTGGATAAACCTGAACTTGTTCAGTTTTAATAAAGTCGCTTCTCTTCCCAACTTTTGCTTTAGCAGCAGCTTGAATATCCATCCAAGAATATCTAAATTTTAGTTTTGTCACATCTATGGTACGAAGTCCATTGTATGATTCAGCAACTGGAAGATACATTGTATCCATTACTTCAGTATAGTGCTCATCAGGATATTTTGACGTATCGGTAATCAGCTTTACTTTCTTATTTAACTTTCGACCTGCGAAAGGATCATCATCTGTTCCGATGCTATAGTAATTTTCATACATATATTTATCGTACGGAGTCATTTTTTCTGGATCTGCATCACTAAAAGCGTAACTTCCAATGCTGCTAGCATTTTTACCACCTTCTCCAGTAGTCTGACCTACCTCATCGGCAAGAATAGCTAGACGCGTTCTGATGATTGAATCTTGTACCCAGTTTACAAATTCGCGGTATTCGCTATTTGTAATCTCTGTCTCGTCCATATAAAATGCACGAACCGTAACAGTTTTCGTTGGCGCATCACCTATCGCAGCCACATCTTCACCAGAGTTTCCCATGATGTAAGAGCCTCCAGGAATTAATGCCATTCCATAAGGTTTCTCCGGATGCCACTTTTTTCCTTTTACTCCAACCAATTCACCTTTGTCATTGGAACGACCACAGCTCACTAACAAGGCGACAATTGCTGTAAATGCAAAGAATTTCTTCATATAAATTTGGGTTATTATTGTATTGTAAATTTCAGGTCGTAAACCTATTTATTATTTATTTAAAAAACAAAAATTTGTAACTTTTTTATTTTTAAGGTTCTCAAAAGTAAAACATAAATGTTTCTTAAAAAAACTATTATTCGTTAAAACTACAAAAATTATCGACAAACCCCCGAAAACATTGAGATTTTTACTAAAATTAATGTGTTAATTTTTTTTACACACCAAAATTCTTACGCTGTGCCTTCAGCCACCTCTCCGGAAGTTCTTGATTACAAGCATCTAAGTACTCCTCATAAGAACATGGTAATAACGTGTTAATTTTTAGTTTATTATTAGCATTAACATTATTTGGAATCTCAATCCACCATCTATCGGTTTTATTACTCTTAAAAAATGTAAGAACATCTGCATCAAGAGGCACAGTATACTTGATATAATCTTTCTTTGTACCAAATGGATATTCCATGCTTCTATAGTGAAAACCCTCGATAAAATACCAAATTATCTCTGCAATTAATAGTGATTCTTTATTAGAACTGTTGTGATTAAACAAACCAAACACACTCACTTTGTCGCTAATGCCAGCATATCTCGCCAATGTACAAATCTCCTTACCATTAAAACCATTGGGCATAAATGGATTGTCAATCCCAGATACTGCCGACTGTATGCAATTTAAATCTACCGAGACTAAATCAGCATCCCTGAAAATTGGTTCTGCCAATGTAATATTATTACTCAACTCTCCCAATCTATATGCCTCAAAATATAATTTTTCTATTAAATCAATCTCTTCCTGTGCATTAAAATAGGTTTGGTAGCCAACATTTGAATAATTAAATAGATTGGTAGGTTCATCAATAATTATTTTTGATAAATAAGATGTGCTACTAAGAATCTCTTCGTCACTACCCAAATCAAACTTACTATCCACTGTGACCAGATTCACCGTTTGCTCTAGTTGATCGTAGGATCGATATAGGGCGTAGGTCAAATCCTGAGATCCGCCTATAACAATTGGTGTAATTCCTAGCTTCAGCAATTGCTGAAATACCTCTTTCACAGCATAATTCGTATCGCTAATCGTATCTCCAGGAAGTATGTCTCCCAAATCAATCATATTTAGCGCCCAGTTACCCGGAAATAATGAATAGAGCTGCATCCTCACATTATATAGATCCGACTGAGTATTGCTACCACAACCTCGATTGTCAAGTATTCCAACAATGGCGATCTTAACATCATCTAAAATAGGAGTTTCGGATTCAGTATGAAATGTTACCTTCTGACCTAAGTGTGGTGCACTAAGTTGCCGACAGAAGTCTATAATTGAAGAATCTACTGGCTGTAAAAATTCGAAAATCATATACTGTTATTTTTTAGGCTTAGTAATTTTTGTAGCTGCTTTCTTAACTGCCGGCTTCTTTGCCGCTGCAGTTTTGGTAGTTGTCGCTTTCTTCGCAGGCGTTTTTTTCGCAGGCGTTTTCGCTGCAATCATTTCTTGAGCTTTTTCAAGAGTCAATCCTGCAACGTCAAAATCCTTAGAAAGTTCGATTTTTATCTTTCCTTTTGTAAGATTAGATCGTCCCCATCTTGCTTTTTCTACGAGAATCCCTTCTTCTTCCCAATTATGAACTACTTTATCAATATTCTTTTGAACCTTGTCTTCTATCAGTTCGATAATATCATTTTGACTCAAATTGTCAAAATCATATTTCTTGCTTACATTAATAAAGATTCCGTTCCATTTAAGGAATGGTCCAAATCGCCCTACACCTTTCTGAACGGGTTCTCCTTTAAAGGTTGCTATTGGAGCATCCGCTTTTTCTTTTTCAGTAATTAGTTCAATCGCTCTTTCTGAGGTAACATCAAGTGGATCTTCATCTTTGGGCAATGAGATAAATGCTTTTCCGTGACGTATATACGGTCCAAAACGACCATTATTTACTTCAACTTCTTCTCCTTTATATATACCCAAATCTTTTGGCAGTAAAAACAACTTCAAAGCTTCCTCCAAAGTAATGTTACCAATGTTTTGATCATTAAGCAAACTAGCAAATTGCTTCTCTTCATCTTCCTGACTTCCTATCTGAGCCATCGGTCCAAACTTGCCTAGTCTTACACTAATTGGCTTGCCCGATTTTGGATCTGTACCCAAAATTCTTTCACCCGATTCTCTTTCGGCATTGGCCTCAACATCTTTTACATTAGGGTGAAACTTATCGTAGAAATCTTTCATCATAATAGCCCAGTCTACATTTCCTTCGGCAATCTCATCAAAATCCTGTTCTACCTTTGCGGTAAAATTATAATCTAGAATCGCTGCGAAATTTTTCACAAGGAAATCTGTTACGATTGTTCCAATATCGGTAGGAACCAATTTCCCTTTGTCCGAACCAGTATTTTCTGAAAGCAATTTCTCGTCTATCTTACTATTCGCAAGGACGATTTGAGTGTAATTTCTCTTCTGCCCTTCCAATGTTCCTTTCTCTACATAGTTTCTGCTGATTATAGTCGAAATTGTTGGTGCATATGTAGATGGTCTACCGATACCCAATTCTTCCAATTTCTTAACCAATGCAGCTTCAGAATATCTTGCGGCAGGTTTAGTATATCTTTCAGTAGCAGTAATGCTTTTATTATCTAAATTTTCTTTAACCTTTAACGCGGGCAACAATCCTTCTTGCTCTTCTTCGTCATCATCATTTCCTTCAAGATATACTTTTAGGAAACCTTCAAAAAGTAAAACTTCTCCCGATGCAGCAAAAATCTCTGAGTGCTTGTCTGCTTTTATTTTCACATTTGTACGTTCTAATTGAGCATCGCTCATTTGCGAAGCCAATGTACGTTTCCAAATCAAATCGTATAATCTAGCCTGATCTCTATCAATATCTACAGTATGTCGAGACATATCTGTAGGTCTAATCGCCTCGTGTGCTTCTTGAGCTCCTTTACTTTTGGTGGTAAATTGTCTAGGTTTAGAAAATTCCTTCCCGTAAGATTTGATGATTTCTTGCTTTGCAGCCTCAGTTGCATCCGCCGAAAGATTTACACTATCCGTTCTCATATAAGTAATAAGTCCAGCTTCATATAATCTTTGCGCCAATTGCATTGTAATTCCAACCGGCAAATACAATTTTCTTGCAGCTTCTTGTTGCAAGGTCGAGGTTGTAAAAGGTGCCGCAGGAGATTTCTTTGCAGGTTTTGTTTCTAGGTCGGCAACTTCGAATGATGCGCCAATATTCTTTTTCAGAAAAGCTTCTGCTTCTTCTTTTGTACTAAAGTTTTTTGGAAGTTTTGCTTTTACAGACTTTCCTTCTTTTGTCCAAAACTCTGCCGAAACTGCATAAGATGCAATTGCTTTAAAATTCTGAATTTCGCGTTCACGTTCAACGATTAGTCTTACTGCAACAGATTGCACACGACCCGCAGAAAGTCCACCTTTAATTTTTCTCCATAAAACTGGAGACAATTCATATCCAACAAGACGGTCCAATACTCTACGCGCTTGTTGTGCATTTACAAGATCATAATTTATTGATCGTGGATTATCTATCGCTTTTAGAATAGCATTTTTGGTAATCTCGTGAAAAACGATACGCTTGGTTTTTGCTTTATCAAGTTTAAGCTCTTCGGCCAAATGCCACGAAATTGCCTCACCCTCGCGATCCTCATCACTTGCTAGCCAAACCATATCGGCTTTCTTGGCAAGACCTCGAAGTTTGGTAACCAAAGCTTTTTTGTCTGGTGAAACTTCATATTTTGGTTTGAATCCATTTTCAACATCCACCCCTATTTCCTTGGACGGAAGATCTGCGATATGGCCATAACTGGACTCTACCTGGTAATCACTTCCTAGGAATTTTTCTATTGTTTTTGCTTTTGCAGGGGACTCAACGATCACTAAATTCTTTGCCATAATCAATTTGTTTGTGCCGCAAAAGTATGTGATTTTTTTAAATATCAAATTTTTTAAAGTTTTTATAGTAAATAGAGTCCAAATAGATTCTCAAGTGAACTCATAAACTCACCGTATAATTTCACGTTTAAAAATTAGTCGCCGATTAGAATTACTAAGCTCCTGCTAAAAGATTGTGTGCTGATTCTTCCTAGCAAAACCACCGTTTAAAAAAAATTCCTTCCTATATATAATGAATCAACAATAAACGACATTCATAGCTTTTTAAACCATTTCGACTTTAAGCAACTCCATCAATCGAATCGCACTCTACACCTTGCATAAATAATAAATTTGAATTACGCTTTCGCGGAAAGAAGAGCGGCAATCGTAACTATTGAATTGTTTTCTATCAAAGCTATCGTTGTTAATCGAAGCAATTTCTACCTTTAGCGAAAGCAAAAAAATAGAATTACGCTTTCGCGGAAAGAAGAGCGGCCAACATAATTTTTGAAATTATTTCGACTCAAACGATTAGTATCCTTTGGAACACATTCTAACTTTAGCTAAAGCAGAAAAATTAGAAGTACGCTTTTGCGAAAAGAAGAGCAGTCAACGTATCTTTTGAAATTATTTCGACTCAAACTTTTATTATCCATTGGAACACGTTCTAACTTTAGCGAAAGCGAAAAAATAAAAATTGTTAAAGCGAGTCTGCCATCTTGTCACTTCCACACAATTAATCGTATCTTTGACGCCTATAATAAATGCAGTTTTTTCTGAAACAAAAATGGGGAACACAATAATAGAAAGCGAACAAGGACAAAATTTAGTTCTTGATAGCAAGCCAACAAATACAAAGAAACTTTTTATTGAGAGTTACGGCTGCGCAATGAACTTTGCAGATAGCGAAGTTGTGGCGTCGATACTTTTTAATGATGGTTATAATACGACTCAAATCCTTGAAGAAGCAGATTTAGTTTTAATCAACACCTGCTCTATTCGCGACAAAGCCGAACAAACCGTTCGCAAGCGATTGGAGAAATACAATGCGGTAAAGCGAGACATTAATCCTAATATGAAAGTGGGCGTTTTGGGTTGTATGGCCGAAAGATTGAAAAGTAAATTTCTTGAAGAAGAGAAAATCATTGATCTTGTTGTAGGTCCTGACGCGTACAAAGATTTGCCAAATTTGCTTGCAGAAGTGGAAGATGGAAATGACGCGATCAATGTTTTATTATCCAAAGATGAAACGTACGGTGATATTTCGCCAGTAAGATTGAATACTAATGGAGTTTCGGCATTTGTGTCGATTACTAGAGGTTGCGATAATATGTGTACTTTCTGCGTCGTTCCTTTTACAAGAGGGCGCGAGAGAAGTCGCGATTCGCAAAGCATTTTGATGGAAATCGAAGATCTGTGGCAAAAAGGTTTTAAAGAAATCACACTTCTTGGTCAGAACGTTGATAGCTATTTGTGGTACGGCGGCGGACTCAAGAAAGATTTTGTAAATGCTAGCGAAATTGCAAAAAGCACTGCAATAAATTTCGATCAATTATTAGAAATGGTCGCAAGTCAATATCCGGGAATGAGAATTCGGTTTTCGACTTCAAATCCGCAGGATATGCACGAAAGTGTGCTTCATATCATCGCAAAATATCCAAATATTTGTAAGCATATTCACTTACCTGTTCAATCAGGAAGTAATACGATTCTTGCTGCAATGAATAGGCTTCATACTCGTGAACAATACATGGCGCTGATTGATAAAATTAAAACCATCATTCCCGAAGCGACTATTACTCAAGATATGATTGCTGGTTTTCCGGGCGAGACTGTTCAAGATCACGAAGACACTTTGAGTTTGATGGAGTATGTACAATATAGTTTTGGCTATATGTATTCGTACTCTGAAAGACCAGGAACATTAGCGGGAAGAAAACTCGTTGACGATGTGCCAGAAGATGAAAAGCTGAGAAGATTGCAAGAAATTGTAGCGCTTCAGCGCAAGCATAGCGCAATGCGAACTCAGGAATTTGTTGGACAAACTCTTTCAGTTTTGGTTGAGAAAAACTCGAAAAAATCTACCGATGATTATGCAGGAAGAATTTCACAAAATTTAACCGTGGTTTTTCCAAAAGAAGATTATAAAGTTGGAGATTTTGTAAATGTCCACATCACCGACTGCACCAGCGGAACATTAATAGGAACAGCTGTAAGTTTGGCTACCATATAATATTCTAAAGGAATTATAAAGTCAATTTTAAAAAACACAAGCATTTTAGACAAGATGGATACTATACAATCTATAAAACAGCGTTTTGAAATTATCGGAAACGATCCAAAACTTAACCGAGCAATTGAGAAGGCAATTCAGGTTGCTCCTACAGATATTTCGGTGCTTGTTGCTGGAGAAAGTGGTGTGGGAAAAGAAAATATTCCCAAGATAATTCACTCATTATCTCACCGAAAACATGGCAAATATATTGCTGTAAACTGTGGTGCAATTCCCGAGGGAACTATTGATAGTGAGCTTTTTGGACACGAAAAAGGATCGTTTACTGGAGCTACTTCGGAGAGACAAGGCTATTTTGAAGTCGCTGATGGCGGAACAATATTTCTTGACGAAGTGGGCGAATTGCCGCTTACAACTCAAGTGAGACTATTACGAGTTTTAGAAAACGGTGAATTTATAAAAGTTGGATCTTCGCAAGTTCAAAAAACGAATGTTCGGATTGTTGCTGCAACAAATGTCAATATGTTTAGCGCAATCGAAAAAGGAAAATTTAGAGAAGATCTTTATTATAGACTAAGTACAGTCGATATTACTTTGCCACCATTACGTGACCGTGCGGGAGATATTCATTTGCTTTTTAGAAAATTTGCCTCAGATTTTGCTTATAAATATAAAATGCCAGCAATCAAATTGGACGATAATGCAGTTCAGTTTTTGCAAAAGTACCGTTGGAGCGGAAACATTAGACAATTGCGAAATGTAGCAGAGCAGGTTTCGGTTTTGGAAACAAACCGTGAGATAACTCTGCAAACTCTTCAATCTTATTTACCTGTTGAGGGAAGTAATTTGCCTTCTGTAATCAAGGATCAGAAAAAAGACAGTGACTTTAGCACCGAAAGAGAGATTCTGTACAAAGTGCTATTTGATATGAAAAGTGATCTGAACGATTTGAAAAAATTAACGATGGAGCTTATGCAGAATGGAAATGTTAAAATTCAAGAGCAAACGCAACCTTTGATTAATAAGATTTACGGAAATAACGACAATTCGGAAATTGAGTACGAGGAGCAACCTGAAAACACGATGTTGCAACCATCTACAGAAAGCAGCTATAAAGACGAAGACGAAAGTTATGTCCTTGCTGAGACAGTAGAGGAAGAAGAGGTTTTGCGCCTTGAACAAAAAGAGATTGAAATGATTAAGCGCTCTCTCGAAAAAAACAAAGGCAAACGAAAAGCCGCTGCAGACGAGCTGGGAATTTCTGAGCGTACTTTGTACCGAAAAATAAAACAATTTGACCTTTAATATTACATCAACTATTATTTTATGAAAGCAGTTAAGTCTCTCCTATTATTGTTTGTAGTATTATTAGCTACAAGTTGCTCAGTTTACAACTTTACAGGCACGGGTAAAATCGATGCCAAGACGTTTCAGGTAAATTATTTTCAAAATAATGCAACTCTAATTGAGCCAGGTATAGAGCTTATATTTACTCAAGAACTGCAAAATGTGATAATGAATCAATCAAATTTGAATTTGGTTACTTCTGATGGAGATCTTTTGTATGAGGGAGAAATTGTAGACTTTTATATCAGTCCAATGACAGCTACGGCCGATCAACGTGCTGCGCAAAATCGGCTGACAATTTCTGTTAATGTTAGATACGTTAATAGAAATAAAGAAGAAGATGATTTTGAACGACGTTTTTCAGATTATTACGATTACGGTGGAGATCAGCAATTAACTGGTCCTATATTAGCAGCAGCTTTAGAAAAAATTTACGCTAGAATAACTCAAGATGTCTTTAATGAATCATTAGCAAAATGGTAATTTGCAGTGGCAATTTTTTAGCGTTATTAAAAGTATCTTATGAATCTACAAGAATATAAATTGTTGCTTCAACAGCCAGAAACTGTTACTGCGGATCAGACAGTAGCTTTGCAACTATTGTTAAAGCAATATCCTTATTTGCAAAGTGCTTACGCCATGCGTTTAAAAGGTTTGTACAACGAAAATAGTTATCAGTACAATCATGCATTAAAACTTGCCGCGGCGTACACTACCGATAGAACGGTGTTATTTGATTTTATCACTTCTGAAGATTTTGCAAAAGTTTCAAATTCGGCAATTGTCAGCGACGAAATTGATAGTAACCGACCGCAATTTGAGACCGAAAATACAACACAAGAACCGCTAGCTGAAGTTAAACCACAAAAGCAGTCTATATTAGATTCGATCGAGAGTGCCGAAGTTGCTTCAGAAGAGGTTGAAAATCAAATTTCAGAAGAGCAAGAGACGATTTCATCAGACCAATCTGTCTTAGTAATTAATCCGAACACCCAAGCATCAGCCGAAGATCGATACCTTGAGGAAATTTCAACCGACCAATTTTCTATCAAAGACAATTTAGCGGAAGCGAAAATATTAGAACCGAAAGATTCTGCAACAAAAGAAATTTCGATAGAAGCCGAGTTAGGAACTCCATTAGAATTTACTAGCAACGAGAAACATTCATTTAAAGAATGGTTACAATTATCGAAAGCGCAGCCGATTATTCGTGCAGAACTACCGGAAGAGAAGAAAGAATTAAGTGAGATTGAGCGGGAAAAGATTAAAAAAACAGATCTTATAGATCGATTTATTATTGCAAGTCCAAAGATTCCGCCGGTAAAAAATGACACTAAAGTTCCAGTGATACGGGACAATCCCGCAGATACTTCTGCATTGATGACCGAAACTTTGGCTCGAGTTTACTTAGAACAGAAGAAATATCAAAAAGCGATACAAGCTTATCAGATATTAATTTTGAAATATCCAGAAAAAAGTAGTTTCTTTGCAGACCGAATATCAGATATTAAAAATATACAACAAAATAACTAGTTCCAAATGAGTACATTTACAATCTTTTTAGTTTTAATAACTATTGTTTGCTTTCTATTAATCGTCGTAATAATGGTTCAAAACCCAAAAGGTGGTGGTCTTTCTTCAACAATTGGTGGAAGTCAGCAAATGGGTGGGGTACAGAAAACGACCGATTTCTTGGACAAAAGTACTTGGGCGCTTGCAACTATGTTGATCGTTTTGATTCTGATGTCAAGTTTAAGCTTTACAGGTGCGATGGGAACTAGCGAGTCGAAAATTATTGACCAAACCTCATCTTCTACTCCAGCTACGGCTCCAATTACAACTCCTGCGCCAGCGACTCCGGTTGCGCCAGTTGAGGTTCCTCAAAACTAGATAATAAGTAGCATTTGCTACTCTTCATACTATAATGTCAGCATCCTTGGTGCTGGCATTTTTTTATGCTGTAAATTTGGCAGATTATAGCCTATGGCACAATTTCTGAAAAGCTTAGAATACACTTAATAAATTAATTAAAAAACTAAATAACTATTATGGCACTAACTATTAAACCACTTTCGGATAGAGTATTGATCGAGCCAGCTGCTGCTGAAACTAAGACAGCATCAGGGATTTTTATTCCAGATACTGCAAAAGAAAAGCCACAGCGTGGAACTGTTGTTGCGGTTGGAAAAGGAACAAAAGAATACGAAATGACTGTAAAAGTAGGTGACGCAGTTTTGTACGGTAAGTATGCTGGTACCGAATTAAAACTTGACGGTAAAGATTACCTAATTATGAAGGAAGAAGACATCTTTGCAATCGTTTAAGAAAACATTTAATAGTAAAATTTATTTATAAAAATTTAATCAAAACATAAAATGGCGAAGGATATAAAATTTGATTTAGAAGCACGTGACGGATTAAAACGCGGCGTAGATGCATTAGCAAATGCCGTAAAAGTAACATTAGGACCAAAAGGTCGTAACGTAATCATCGGGAAATCTTTTGGCGCTCCAACCGTAACCAAAGATGGGGTAACAGTGGCAAAGGAAATAGAATTGCAGGATCCATTAGAAAATATGGGTGCTCAGATGGTTAAGGAAGTAGCTTCAAAAACCAATGATTTAGCTGGAGATGGTACAACCACCGCAACTGTTTTGGCACAAGCCATCGTAAAAGAAGGATTAAGAAACGTTGCTGCTGGAGCAAATCCAATGGACCTAAAACGTGGAATTGACAAAGCAGTTGAAGCAATAGTAGCTGATCTTGCTAAACAAACTCAAATTGTAGGAAGCGACAGCGAAAAAATCAAACAAATTGCATCTATCTCTGCAAATAATGACGAAGTAATTGGTGAGCTAATCGCTAATGCTTTTGCAAAAGTTGGAAAAGAAGGTGTAATTACTGTAGAGGAAGCAAAAGGAACAGAAACTTACGTGGATGTTGTAGAAGGAATGCAGTTTGACAGAGGATATTTGTCTCCATACTTCGTAACAAATCCTGATAAAATGGAAACCGAATTAGAGTCTCCTTATATCTTATTGTACGATAAAAAAGTGTCGTCTCTTAAAGAATTATTGCCAGTACTTGAGCCTCTTGCTCAATCTGGAAAACCCCTTTTGATTATCGCAGAAGATGTAGATGGTGAAGCACTTTCTACTCTAGTGGTAAACAAATTGCGTGGAGCACTTAAAATCGCAGCCGTAAAAGCTCCAGGTTTTGGTGACCGTCGTAAAGCTTTGCTAGAAGATATCGCGATCCTTACAGGTGGTACGGTAATTTCTGAAGAGCGTGGTTACACACTTGAAAATACAACTCTTGAAATGTTGGGTACTGCAAAACGCGTAACTATCGATAAGGACAATACTACAATTGTGAGCGGTGCTGGTGAGGCAGATATGATAAAGAATCGTGTTTCTCAAATCAAAACGCAAATTGAAACTACAACGTCAGATTACGACAAAGAAAAGTTGCAAGAACGTCTTGCAAAGCTTGCTGGTGGTGTAGCTGTACTTTATGTAGGTGCTGCTTCTGAGGTTGAAATGAAAGAGAAAAAAGACCGTGTAGATGATGCGCTTCACGCAACTCGTGCAGCTGTAGAGGAAGGTATTGTTGCCGGTGGTGGTGTTGCATTGTTGAGAGCAAAAGCTTCTCTAAGCACTATCGTTGCCTCTCATCCAGATGAGTTAACGGGAATCCAAATCGTGGCTCGCGCTATCGAGTCGCCACTTCGTACGATTGTTGAAAATGCGGGTCTTGAAGGATCAGTAGTTGTTGCAAAAGTTGCCGAAGGTACTGGAAATTTTGGTTATAATGCCAAAACTGATGAGTATGTAGATATGCTTGAAGCAGGAATTATCGACCCTAAGAAAGTAACGAGAGTTGCTCTAGAAAATGCTGCTTCGGTTGCGGGGATGATCCTGACTACAGAGTGTGCATTGGTTGACATTAAAGAAGAAAATAACTCGAACCCAATGGGTGGCGGTATGCCGGGAATGATGTAATTCTCAAATAATTTTTATAGAAAGTGCTCGAAGCTGTATGGTTTCGGGCATTTTTTTTTGGCTTACGCCGAAGGCATTCGTGTGCGATAGAAATAGATTATTTCAGAGGAATTGGCGTTTAACGCACCAAAGAAAGGCATCTTCGGTTGAAGCTATATGGATAACATTCAGTTTAAAACTTTGAGGTACGCTTGCAATTACCAGTTTTGAGCTCATTATTATGGGGCTTTCGCCGAAAGCATTCTTGTGCGATAGAAATAGATTATTTCAGAGGAAATTGCCGTTGAATTCACCATAGGAGGGCACTCATCTTCGGTTGAAACTATAAGGATGACATTCAGTTTAAATCTTTGCAGAACGCTTGCAATTACTGATTTCGAGCTCATTATTATTTGGCTTTCGCCGAAGGCATTCTTGTGGATAGAAATAGATTATTTCCAAACAAAATCTCGCTGAACTCAATAAAAAGGCACTCAACTTCGGTTGAAGGCATAAGGGTTACATTCAGTTATATCTTTGCGGAACGCTTGCAATTACTGGTTTCGAGCTCATTAGTATTGGGCTTTCGCCGAAAGCATTCGTGCTAAATAGAGATAGAATATTTCAAAACAAAATCTCGCTGAACTCAATAAAAAGGCACTCATCTTCGGTTGAAGGCATAAGGGTTACATTCAGTTTAAATATTGAGGTATGCTTGCAATTACTAGTTTAGAGCTCAATTATTAGTCAAAATGCAATTAATAAAGTAGCTAAATCATCTCGAAATTGAAAAGCAAAAAAAAATCTGAAGCTTTCACTTCAGATTATCAATTCTATATTTTTATAAAACAACTACTCCTCTACTTCTTCTTCCGAAGTTGTTTTTGATTTCCTAGCAAACTTCACAATTACTGGAACAGTTGTAAGTAATACAAGTGTTAAGACAATAAGTTCAATGTGTTGTTTTAGATCTATACCGTAAGATTCTAACAAATAACCTGAAAGATAATGTCCCGCAAAAATTAAACTGAAAGACCACAAAAAAGAGCTGATGATATTATAGAACATAAATTTCTTTTTTTCCATCATCACTATCCCCGCAACAATCGGTGCGAAGGTTCTAAAGATTGGTAGGAATCGTGCAAAGATTATTGCTCTTCCCCCGTGGTTGTCAAAAAATTCTTTAGACTGCACTAGGTATTTTTTCTTAAACCAGAATGTATCTTCTTTGTTATATAAATAATAACCACTTTTACTTCCAAACCAATAACCACAGATATTGCCGATTATTCCCGCGACTGCAACCAAACTAGCCAAAATAGTTACATTGGCAAAATCACTTGAAATATTCATAAAAGACCCTACTAACTCATTGCTGTAAATACCAGCCAAAAACAGCAAACTATCTCCAGGAAGGAAAAATCCAGCAAACAAACCAGTCTCCGCAAATACAATAAAAAGAACAATGTAAATACCCATCTTGACATTGTTGACCTCAAAATTGATGTAGAATAAAGGGTCAATTAAATCTTTCCAGTTGAAATCCATTTATTGGTGATATTGGGTTGTTTTGCGCGTGAAAGTAGCAATAAAATAATGTAAAGGCAATATAAAAAGTAACTTTAATCAATAATTAACTCGTTGTAGTTTCTCACTTGTGTGCGAAAATACAGTGTAAAAAAACACCCACAATCCCTATATCTTAGACTTTGTGAGTGCTTTTATTATAACGGTATTTCTAACTTATTCTTGCGCTTTCCTATCATATTTACAACAGTGGTGCAAATTTTCATAAACTTCATCTGATGCAAATACATCGTCAGAATCATGACCAATTCCAGCTACTTTTGCCTTAACCTCAGCTACAGAACCTTTTTGCTCATTTAGAATAAGATGCAAATTATGTGTCTCAATATCCCAAACTGCCGATTTTACCCCCGGAGCGCTATAAGCTGCTTTTTCAATTCTCTTTTTGCAATCGTCGCAATTTCCATTGATTTCGATATCATGTTTTGCATTTTTATTTTTCTTCTCTTGTGCATTTGCCGTGATAGAAACTATTAGAAACATCACAAGCATCATTAGTAAATTCTTCATTTTATACCTTTTATTAATTTTTAATTATTTTATTTTAAAACGTAATCCTGCGTAATACATTTGGCCAAATACTGGCGCGTAGACAATTGAGCTATCAAAATATGTTCCAAAAGGCGCATCGCTTCCCAATATAGGATTTGCTTGCTTGTAATTTCCGATGTTTTCCCCTCCTACATAAATTTCGAAAGTAGAACTAAATGTCCTAGTTATCTGTGCATTTACTAGAGAATAAGACGGAGAGTTTTCAGGCAGTCGATACTCCACCGGATTTGTAGCTGTAAATGGTAATTTCTGTTCACCATTCCAATTGTAGGTTACATCAAATTTCCATTGCTGTCCTTTGTCCAAAATATGGGTTTGAAAACCTAGATTGGCAAAAAAACGATGTTCAGCTTGCAACGGTTGTTGCATTTTGCCACTTGTATAATCTGTGCTAATGTCATAGAATTTGTAGGCGGTACGCAAATCCAAATGTTTAATGATTTCCAAATTGAATTCAGCCTGAAAACTATTCGCGTAAGCGCTACCTTCGAGATCATAAAAAGCTACTTGCTGTGGACTTTGATATAAATCCGTTACCACTTTATTTTGAAAATCTGTTCGATAGAAATCGAAAACTACTTCGGCACTTTTTGTAAATAAATTGAATTTCTGCATAAACGAAATTCCATAATTCCAAGCAATTTCAGGATTCAGCCCGTAGATATCGCCATTGTTGTTTTGAATATCAAAACTTCTTGAACTCGCCAATAACTGCTGATTTTCGGCAAATATATTGGCAGCTCTTTTACCTCTACCTGCAGATACGCGTAAAACCGCTTGATCCCAAGGATTGTATCGTACGTGCAAGCGCGGCGTCAAGAAAAACCCTAATCTGTTGTGACCATCAGCGCGAAGACCAGCAACAAAGCTAAAGTCGTCAGCATTATCATAAGTATATTCAAAAAAAGCACCTAGCGAATTATCAATTCGACTTAAGTCTAAATTTGAAAAGTATTCTGAATATTCGTCGTAAGTGAAATTAACTCCAACAGCAAACTTATTCATTGTATTACTGATAATTGAATTCAGAATCAGATTCGAATAAAAGCTATTTTGCTTGATGTCATAAGTACGCAGTCCGAAATATGATTCTTGATTGTGCGTATTGTAGGCGGTTTGAAATCCTATGCTTTGATACGGCATATCTGGAAAAACATAACCAAGTTTGGCCGAAACATCCAACCTTTCGGTATTGATTTCTGCTCCCCAAAAATTTGTTGTTCCACGGTCGCGATCCTTGTTAAAATCCAACTGCCCCATTTGTTTTTCATCGTCCATATATCGGAGATTTATAAAACTTACCCAACCTTTTTGAGCATCGACGTACTGCCAGCGATTTAAAAAATTGATTTGTTTTGAAAGTGGATTGTCAAGAAATCCATCATCGTTCATATCGTTTTTTGATACTCTCGTATTTCCGTGAAGTAAAAGTGATGTTGCCCATTTCTCGGATAATTTATGAGTGAGATGTGTATTTACTTCAAATCGCGCATCAGATGAGCCGTAAACATTTAAATAAAACGGAATGTCATCCATTGGCTTTAAAAGTTCGGTATTAATCTGTCCCGAAATACTTTCGAAACCGTTGACCACGCTTCCCGCACCTTTGGTAATCTGAATACTTTCGACCCAAGTGCCCGGCGTAAAAGAAAGTCCATAAGCTTGTGATGCTCCGCGAACCGAAGGAACATTTTCTTCAGAAATTAATAGATAAGGACTTGTAAGACCTAGCATTTTTATTTGCTTAGTTCCGGTGATTGCATCGGCATAATTAACATCGATAGCAGGATTGGTTTCAAAACTTTCGGCAAGATTGCAACAAGCGGCTTTTAGTAATTCTTTGGAACTTAGTGTGGCGGAATTTCCTGTAACACTGTAGGATTTTCGGATACTTTTTGCAGATCCTCGAACGATCACCTCGCCCAAAGTATCTTTTGTTACTTGTGCAAAGAAATTGGTAGCAAACAGCAAAAGTGCTGCAACTACTATATGTTTTTTAAACATTATAAAATAAATTTCAAGTTATTAATCAATAATTGTTACCTCACTGCATAACAAGGAGGTTCTGATCAAAAAACTAGAAATTTCAGGCGTAGAGAATATTTTGGCTATATAAGATATAAAATGGTGGCCCGTTGCTACAAATTTGCACTGGCAACTCAGCTCTTATAAGTTGTGTCTGCGATTCAATCTTCGGAAGAAAACTAAAACTTGCAGCTAGAAACGGCGTAAAAAACGAATACGTGAAGGTTTTAACAACAGTATCTGTTGAGGCGTCTTTTAGCGAAAGCGATACATTATGACAACATGATTCTTTGCTAACACAACATTCTTTTTCAGCAGGTACTTCGGGCATTTCGCAAACTACTTCATCAGAAAAAACACTGCTTATGGCTGCGATTTGATCTTTGCAGAAATGAACACTAAATGAAAATCCACTGCTATAAATTAATAACAGTAGCGCTAGGAAGACCGAAGTGGGTTTGAGCGTTTTCATTTAATTACATTCCAATAGTTTCTATTCTTTTGCAAATGTACTGAAAAACAAGGTTTAAATAGCGTCCGAATCTTCTGGCTTTTTATTAACATATTCTTGAAAGAGAAAACCGGGAATAAAGAGTAAGATAAAAATGGGCTGTATTAAAAATCTTCGAACATAGAAAATCAGCATTTTATCTGGATTTTCATATGATAGTGCAAAAAGCAAAATGGAAATTAGAACTATAAAAAACACAAAGTATAAAACTGCCGTAAACTTGATCATCCCCTTGTCCCTAAAAATAGCATACAATAAAGCGAGCGAAAGAACTGTATTTATAATATATCTGAAACTGATGTTAGCAAATAGCATTTGATAGTTCACTTCTGGCAAATTCATTTGCATATAGCTCGACTTAAAGTAAGCTAGTAGCGGATCATAAAAAAGTTCTGATTCAAACAATCTAACCAATGCCAACCCTATGATTAGCGCAAAGGCAACTGCAATTCGACCGACCTTATTACTTTTTGTGAGCATAAACTGAAAATTTGTTAACCCAAATTACCCATAGAATAAAAACGACCCCATAAATAACTAGCGGAAATAATGTACCGTGCAGAAAATCCTGATACTGCGGATAATGGTATAGAGCTTGCGCCAAAAGAGCGATTCGAACAATATTTAAAAGATGTATTATTAAAATTCCTCCAAACAGAAAGAGAAGCGTATGCTTAAGTTTCCCTTTGAACGCTACTACAAATGCTACAAAGAGAATCATAACACTTACAGCATTACAACCTTCAACAATGCGAGCCACAGATTTGCCGTTAATATAAAATCGATGACTTGCTTCAGACTCGTGCGCTGCTGTTGCAGCATCTACTCCAAAAAATTGAAGTAATTCTCTAGTCTGATCTGAGACTATAGTTGTGATACCATCAGGCTCAAAAATCTTTTCGTCAAATTGTTCTAAATAAAATCCATAAATCCAGGATAATAAAATGTAGATCAGAAAAAATTTTGCGACAAAAGTTAGGAATGGCTTGTATTTAATAAAGTAAGTTTTCAAGAGTAACTTTTTTAACAAATCTATGGAAATATTGCATTTAAAAATAAATACTTTTGTAAAAAGACAAAATTATGACCTTTGAAGAGCTAAAACCAAAAGTAAATGACATTATCACCGAAACTGAAAGTTTACGAGAAGAAAAACTGAAGAAAATCTGTCATTTACTTCGTGACAATATTGATTATTATGACTGGGTAGGATTCTACTTCGTCAATGGAGACAAGCCCGAACTAATCTTAGGACCTTTTGCTGGAGAAGACACTGATCATAAAGTAATTCCGTTTGGCAAAGGTATTTGTGGACAAGTTGCAGTAAGCAATGAAACATTTATAGTTGCAGATGTTGCAGCACAAGATAATTACATTTCCTGCAATATGAACGTGAAATCAGAAATTGTGGTTCCATTATTTGTAGATGACAAAAATATCGGTCAAATTGATATCGATTCAAATATCATCGATGCTTTTAATGAAGAAGACGAGGACTTTTTGACCTATGTGAATTTTGAAATTGCCAAATTGTATAAAATTCAATAGGTTAATGGTATTTGGAATAGTTTTATTTTAAAATTAATTCTACCTTTGCCGGGCGTGTATAAAAACTATATACCTACATAATAATCATTTAAAGAATATTTGCATGTACTTGACTAAAGAAGTAAAAGAAGAAATCTTCGCTAAACACGGAGAAGCAAAAAACACAGGAAAATCAGAAGCTCAAATTGCTTTGTTTACTTTCCGTATCAACCACCTTACGGAGCACTTGAAAAAGAACCGTCATGACTACAACACTGAGCGTTCTCTAGTGAAACTGGTAGGTAAAAGAAGATCGTTACTAGATTATCTTAAAAATTCTGAGATCAACAGATACAGAGAGATTATCAAAGTATTGGGTATTAGAAAATAATCCAACAGATAAGAGGTGCCTACGCGCCTCTTTTCATTTTTATAATATTACTAAAAAGTTTGGTTTTTCATTGGGTTTTAGAGCATTAACTACGCAACAACAACACAACTAAAACCCATGTTTAATCAATAAGAGAATTAATATGATTCCACAATTATTTGTAGAAAGCATCGATTTAGGTGATGGCAGAAGCATCACAATCGAGACAGGTCGTTTAGCTAAACAAGCTGACGGATCTGTAGTAGTAAGAATTGGAAAAACTGTCATTTTAGGTACAGTTGTTTCCTCAAGAAAAGCAAGTCCAGGTATCGACTTTTTACCATTGACGGTAGATTACAGAGAAAAATTTGCTGCAGCAGGTCGTTTCCCAGGCGGTTTTTTCAAAAGAGAAGCTCGTCCAAGTGACAACGAAGTATTAACAATGAGATTAGTTGACCGTGTATTACGTCCACTTTTCCCAGATGATTATCACGCTGAAGTTCAGGTTATGATTCAGTTGATGTCTCATGACGATGATGTAATGCCAGATGCATTAGCAGGTTTAGCAGCTTCGGCAGCTCTTGCTTTGTCTGACATTCCTTTTGAAACTTTAATTTCTGAAGCTAGAGTTGGAAGAGTTGATGGAAAGTTCATCATCAATCCATCTCGTGCACAATTAGAAGAATCTGACATCGATATGATGATTGGAGCTTCTATGGATTCTATCGCAATGGTAGAAGGTGAAATGAAAGAAATTTCAGAAGCTGAAATGTTAGAAGCAATTAAATTTGCTCACGAACATATCAAAAATCAAATTTCTGCTCAATTGCGTTTGCAAGCTGCTTTTGGTAAAAAAGAAGTTCGTACGTATGAAGGCGAAAGAGAAGATGAAGCTATTTACGCTAAAGTAAAAGCAGCATCTTATGATAAAATTTACGCCATTGCTAGCAAAGGTTCGGCAAAACACGAACGTTCGGCTGCATTTGACGAAGTAAAAGAAGAAGTAAAAGCCTTATTTACAGAAGAAGAATTGGCTACAGATGGAGATTTAGTTTCTAAATACTTCAAGAAAGTCAATAAAGAAGCTGTTCGTAATGTAACTTTAGATTTAGGAACACGTCTAGACGGAAGAAAGACTACTGAAATTAGAGATATCTGGTGTGAAGTAGATTATTTACCATCTGTTCACGGTTCGGCTTTGTTTACACGTGGAGAAACTCAAGCTTTGGCTACAGCAACTTTAGGAACATCTAGAGAAGCTAACCAAATTGATTCACCTTCACAACAAGGAGAAGAAAAATTCTATTTGCACTATAATTTCCCACCATTTTCTACAGGAGAAGCTCGTCCACTAAGAGGAACTTCAAGAAGAGAAGTTGGTCACGGAAACTTGGCTCAAAGAGCGTTGAAAAATATGATTCCTGCTGATTGTCCTTATACAATTCGTGTTGTTTCAGAAGTATTAGAATCTAACGGTTCGTCTTCAATGGCAACAGTTTGTGCTGGAACATTATCATTAATGGATGCTGGTATTCAATTGATTCGTCCAGTTTCTGGAATCGCGATGGGATTGATATCTGACGGAGATCGTTTTGCTGTTTTATCTGATATTTTAGGTGATGAAGATCATTTAGGAGATATGGATTTCAAAGTAACTGGAACTTCTGAAGGAATTACAGCATGTCAGATGGACATCAAAATTGATGGATTGAAATACGAAATCATGGAGCAAGCATTAGCTCAAGCTCGTGATGGACGTTTGCATATTTTGGAGAAATTAGTGGCAACACTAGCTCAACCAAATGCAGATGTAAAAGCACACTCTCCAAAAATCATTACAAGAAGAATTCCAAATGCATTTATTGGAGCTTTGATTGGACCTGGTGGAAAAGTGATTCAAGAATTACAAAAAGCTACTGGAACTACAATTGTTATTAATGAAGATCCGGTTACCGAAGAAGGAATTATTGAAATTTTAGGAACTGATCCAGCTGGAATCGAAGCAGTATTAGCAAAAATCAAATCAATTACTTTCAAACCTCAAATGGGCGAAGCTTATGACGTAAAAGTTATAAAAATGCTTGATTTTGGTGCAGTAGTTGAGTATCTTGCGGCACCAGGAAACGAAGTTTTACTTCACGTATCTGAATTGGCATGGGAACGTACTGAAAATGTGACTGATGTTGTGAATATGGGAGATTTGTTCCAAGTGAAATACTTAGGACTTGATCCAAAAACTAGAAAGGAAAAAGTATCGAAGAAAGCTTTGATGCAAAGACCTGCTAGAGACGAAAATGCTCCAAGAGAAGAAAGAGCGCCGCGTCCAGAAAGACGTGACGACCGAAAATAAGATTAATACTATAATAGGTTTAATTCAACTAAAACCCCATTTCATTTATTTGAAGTGGGGTTTTTAAGTTTATAACTTTTCCAAAGTAAATTCTTTAAAATCTCAGGATAATTTTTAGCTTTAAATACCACAGTTGAACTAGAATAAATCTCTTCAAAAGATTGCTAAATGAAATCGTCAAGAATTCTTATATTTGAATTCACCTTATTAGAATATGATTTCAAAAGAATTAAAAAAAGCAATACAGGAACTTCCAAGTGCAGAGAAAGACAAATTGATATTTCGTCTATTACGAAAAGACAATGATCTTGCAAAAAGATTGCATTTTGAATTGGTTGATATTGAAACTGTAGATGACAAGAGACTTGCCTTCGAAAATCTAATGATTGAAAAAATAAGGTCTTATTCTCAGCGATTTTATTCCGTGGGTTACTTACTCCAAGACACCAGATATATGAGTGGTGATATTAGTCACCACGTGAAAATTACCAAAGATAAATTTGGAGAAATAAGTCTAAACATCAAGATGCTCATTGAAGTCTTAAAACACAACAACGAAAGAATTCAGAATGAAAAATATTCAAAGTCATATACTTTGTGTATCTACATCATTGCACGTGCCTTTAAAATACTGCTATTGATTAATGCTATTGATGATGATTACTTTATCGAACTTAAGGAAGATTTGAGCTTGCTTGGTCAGCTAATTGGACAAAATCATTCGTTGATGAAAACGGCGATACATCACGGATTAGATGTCAATTGGTTAATCTCGAGGGAAATTCCAAATGACATTAATGCCATTCATAAAGAATTGAAACACAACGGATATTTGAAATAATACAATTATTTTATACTGAAGTGCATCTAAATAATAAAGCCTAGAAATATCACACTCTAGGCTTTAGTTTTAAAAAAGATGAGGAATTAATCCTTCAAGGCCTTTTCGATTCTCGGATCGGGCACTATCCACATCAGTGCTACTCCTAAGTAAATGAGCAAACTGATAATTGGAAAGATAAAGGAAACTGCCATTCCCAAAGTATATAAAAAAAGTGAAAGATTCATTCTTTTATCTGTGCTATAAACTCTTCCAATACTTGATGCCTCACCTTCATTTTGCACGACGCAATAAATTACAATTCGAAAAGCTATAGCAGCCATCAATAAAACCGCGCCATAAAGTGCAGTAGGATTAGCTTCAAAATGATTTTTCCCCATCCAACCGGTGACAAATGGAAAGAATGAGAGCCAAAATAGAAGATTTAGATTCGCCCAAAGGATTTTTCCGTTGACCAACTTTACCGCTTGAAAAAGATGGTGATGGTTGTTCCAATAAATTCCCACATAAACAAAACTTAACAAATACGTCAGAAAAACCGGTAAGACCGGCCTTAATGCCGCAAAACCCGAGCCTTCTGGTGCTTTTAATTCTAATACCATTATAGTAATGATAATCGCCAAAACGCCATCGCTAAAGGCTTCTAGTCGGCCAGTTTTCATAATCTGCGTGGTTTTGGCAGAGGCACATATTCTTGATCATCCCCAACAACTTTAGGAAAAGCCTCTAAGTTTTGATTCTCCCAATTTATTTTTGCTTTTTCTATTACCTCTTTATCTGAATGAACAAAATTCCAATGGATAAAGCGCTCCTCTTCAAACGGAATTCCTCCAAAAATGTAAATTGCACTGTTTTCTTCTATTTCAAAAGAGCAAAGTTTGGTGTCTTTGGCGACCAAAATTTGCTTGTTCCCATAATTATGACCGTCAGCATTGATGCTACCGTCTAAAATATAAAGTGCGCTTTCGCCATAAAGATCTTCTCCAACTGTAATTTGCTGCTTAGTAGTGCTTTTTATTTCGATAAAATACAAGTCACTGTGTACTGGAACTGGTGAAGATTTGCCAAAAGCCTTTCCTGCAATCAATTTAAATGATGCTCCTTGCTCTTGCCATTGCGGAATATCTTTTTCTTCGATATGCGTAAAACTAGGTTCGGAATCTTCCAAATGTTTTGGCAACGCCACCCATATTTGCAGTCCATGCAAGGTTTTGTCGCCATTGCGCAAATATTCAGGTGTTCTTTCTGAATGTACAACTCCCTTGCCCGCAGTCATCCAATTCACCGCTCCTGGCTTAATTTCTAAATCGGAACCAAGGCTGTCTTTGTGCTGAATTGAGCCTTCAAAAAGATAGGTTAAAGTAGATAAACCAATGTGCGGATGAGGCGGCACATCAAGATGTTCATCTTTGGTCATCGCAGCTGGCCCCATGTGATCTATAAATGAAAAAGGACCTACTGAACGTTTCTGCCTAAATGGCAAAAGTCTGCCCACCATAAAGTTTCCAATATCGGCGGCGCGTTCTTCTATTATCAATTCGGTATTTGACATATTTTAGTATTCTTTAAAAATTTTAAAATTCTATAATTACGCTAACACATCTTGCAAACTCGGATCTCTATCGATGGTTTTTTTAGCATACGGACAAAGTGGAATAATTTTGAGATCGTTTTTTCTAGCGAAATCTATTCCTGCCAAGACAAGTTGCTTGGCGTATCCTTTTCCTCCATAAGCTTCGTCAACTCCAGTATGATCGATAATAAATTTTTCTTCGCCAGCCCAAGTAAAGGTCATTTCGCCCGCCTCTTTATCATCTTCATAAATCACAAAACGTCCTTTTTTTCCGTTATCTTCTTTTTCAATTTTTGTGCTCATCGTATTATTATTTATAATTTTTAATTGTTGTAAACTACTTTCAAATGTTATCCTTTTGGAACTTCTAAATCTTTAATATCCCAACCTGCCAATTTAGCTCCAGCTTGATAACTACTTTCTAGGAAATCTAAAATATCTTTTTGAGGATTTTTACCGTCTTTAATATCTTTATAAAGCAGCAATGCCATTGGACTTCCATTAGAATCTACCCACTTTGCACTGCTTGGCTCTAAAGGTTCTTGATCGATATTTTTTGGCGACGGATACGTATACGAATAAAAAGCTGGCTCTTTGATGGTATCGTCACCAAACCAGAATCCGAAACTAATTACCTCGTGCGAGTAAGCTTCTAATTCTACTTGCGAAGTAGTATTCATTTCTGGGCCTCTTTTTCCCGAGAAGCGTGTTACCACTAGATCAAGATGGTGCCAATAAATCTGCACTGGACAAGTTTTGCTAAAAGATCTTCCCTTAAATTCTTTGAGAATCACATCTACTTCTCGTAGAATTTTCCACGCGTTGTGCACGGCAGCTTTGTCGTAGCTGTGATGAATGTGGCATTTATCAAACGGAATTGCATCAGACAAATCATACGGTTCGGATAGGATATCAAAATCAATATTTAATTCTGCGAAAATGTCCTTCAAATTATTATAAAAGTCCGCAACCGAAAGACCATCGACAAGATCAAAGTAAAGACGTTCGCCTCCGCTAGTAGTCACATTTAGTTGATGGTCGATAAAATCAAAATTTACGATAAAAGTAAAATCGCGATTCGGGATAGGTCGCGTAGTGCTTCCAACGGTATCAACGTACAAAGTGATGTGCCACCAATGATTTTGCTTTGGCATCAATGACATTCGCAGTTTTCCAACTATTTGCAAATAACGGTGTAGCGTTTCTTTTGTTTTAATCCATTCGTGCAATGGAAGATCTGGGAATAGAGTCTGATCAGCCATGATGTGTTTTTTTTGTTGAAAATTATTTTGAATTCGAAACATCTTTATAAATTTCCAAAATCGAATTTTATAAAAATAGAATTACGCTCCTAAATATAGGATTAAATGAATTATTTTTACATTAAAACAGTAATTTTTATTATCATAAAGTTACTATATAAGGAAAAAGCCTGCAAGAATATTAAATTTTAAACTGAAGGTATTATATAGTATTTGTTATTTTGATGAGCCATAATTGGAATTATTCATAACTTCATAGCTTTAAAAAATAAATATCTTTTAGTCCTCGTTCAGATAAACACTGACTCAAAAAACAATCAAATGAAACACGAAAAACTTGAAATTATAAATAAGCAAGGAGAAAAATTATTTGCGCAGATGGAACTTCCAGCCAATCAGCGCCCAAATTATTTCGCCATTTTTGCGCATTGTTTTACTTGCAACAGTAATTTTAAATCCATCCGAAATATTACACGGCAACTCACAGGATACGGTTTTGGTGTTTTAAGTTTTGATTTTACTGGCCTTGGAAAAAGTGAAGGTGAATTTGCTGATAGTCATTTCTCTGCCAATATTGAAGATTTAACTGCGGTTAATGATTTTCTTATTCAAAATTACAAAGCACCTTCTCTAATAATTGGACATTCGCTTGGCGGTGCGGCGGCGATCGTTGCAGCGTCACAACTAGATAATATACAGGCCGTGGCAACAATTGGTGCTCCGGCAGATGTAAATCATGTTACCCAACTTTTTTCGCATCAGTTTGATGAAGTAGAAGCAAAAGGCGATGTACAAGTAAATATTGGTGGCGTACCTTTTAATATAAATAAAAATTTTGTAGAAGATTTTGCAAAGATTAATTTATTGCATATTGTAAAAGAGTTACGCAAGCCAATTCTGATTATGCACACTCCCTTTGATAAGACTGTGGGAATCGAAAATGCCGAAAAATTATATAAAAATGCTATGCATCCAAAAAGTTTTATCAGCCTTGATCCTGCCGACCATCTCCTGACTAATGAAGTGGATAGCACTTATGCGGGCCTAATGATTGGCGCATGGGCACAAAGGTATTTTCCTAATAAAGAAAATGTTTTGCTCGACACACAGGATGAGCAGCTTGTAGGCCATTTGGATTTAGTACATGATAATTTCACCACTCAAATTCAAACCAAAAATCACAGCATGATTGCCGACGAACCGCTAAGTTTTAAAGGAGATGATTTTGGTCCTTCTCCTTACGAATATGTGAGCGCGGGTCTTGCAGCTTGCACGGCGATGACCTTAAAAATGTATGCACAACGTAAAGAATGGGATTTGCACGAGGTTTATGTATATATTTCACATTCAAAAAAACATGCGAGAGAGCTAGAGCTGAAGGTGGAGAAAACTGGCTTTCTTGATTTCATAGATATTAAACTAAAATTAATTGGAGATTTGGACGATTCCCAGCGAGAAAAACTCCTTCAAATTTCAGCTAAATGCCCGGTTCATAAAACCCTACAAAGTGAGGTATTTATGAGCACAACGCTTTCAGAATAATCAATTTTAGACTTCAACCTTAAGAGTTATTATTTAAAAAAGACCCCATTTCATTTAGTTGAAATGGGGTTTTTAAATGTATTAAAACAATCCTTCTACCGAGAGATAACGTTCTCCGGTATCGTAATTAAATGTCAAGACTACCGCATCTTGGGGAATACTTTCGAGCTTTTTTGAAACTGCAGCCAATGAAGCTCCAGTAGAAATTCCCGCCAAGATTCCTTCTTTTCGAGCAATTTGACGTGCAAATTCATAAGCATCCTCTTTACTTACAGCGATAACCTCATCAATAGCTTCGGCGTGATAATTTTCTGGGATAAAACCTGCCCCAATTCCTTGAATTTGATGAGGACCAGGATTTCCTCCAGCAAGCACCGGAGATAATTCGGGTTCGACCGCGATTACTTTCAAGTTTGGAAATTTGGACTTCAATCCTTCGGCCACTCCCGTAATATGTCCACCCGTACCTACTCCTGTAATGATATAATCTAAACCATTTGGAAAATCTGCCATAATTTCGGCAGCAGTCGCGGTTTTGTGAATTTCAATATTTGCAGGATTGTCAAACTGCTGTGGCGACCAAGCGTTAGGAATCTCTTTGACCATTTCAGCGGCTTTTTCGATTGCCCCTTTCATTCCCTTTTCTTTTGGGGTCAATTCGAACTTTGCACCGTAGATTTCCATCAATTTTCTTCTTTCGATGCTCATCGATTCTGGCATTACCAAAATCACATTATACCCTTTAACCGCCGCAACCAGCGACAAACCAATTCCAGTATTTCCAGAAGTAGGTTCAATTATTACACTATCAGGATTTAGTAATCCTTTTTTCTCTGCATCTTCGATCATTGCCAAAGCGATTCGATCCTTGATACTATTTCCAGGATTATTTCTCTCCAATTTAATCCAAACATTTCTATTTTCAAAAAGTCTGCTTAATTTAACCACTGGCGTATTTCCGATGGTTTCGAGTATATTGTTTGCTTTCATAGTCTTGATTTTTTTTTATTTATATAACAAAATTTATTGCTTCAGGAAATTTTTCCTTGTTTCTGATAGTTACTTCACTTTTATGATAAACCAAGGATTTAGCCGGAATTGAGTTGGTAATCCAAACGTTTCCACCAATTACTGCGTCTTTTCCAATTACGGTTTTCCCTCCTAAAATAGTTGCATTGGCATAAATAGTCACATTATCTTCTATTGTAGGATGTCTTTTAACTTCGGCCGCGTCTTTCTCTACTGTTAAAGCGCCTAGAGTTACACCTTGATAAACTTTTACGTGCTCGCCAATTATTGCCGTCTCCCCTATTACGATTCCCGTCCCATGGTCTATCAGAAAATGCTCGCCAATGGTTGCGGATGGATGGATATCGATACCAGTTTTACTATGCGCATATTCTGACATCAATCTCGCAACAATTCTAGCTTTTTTATTCCATAATCTGTGAGCGATGCGATGCACGGTAATTGCATAAAATCCAGGGTAGGCAATTAAAACTTCCTGTTTTGATTTTGCCGCTGGATCAAATTCGAATATTGCATCAAGGTCATTCGATAGCACCCGATGCAACTCCACACAGTCAGCAAAGAAAGTTGAAGCAATTGCCGTTGCTTCTTCCTTAGTAAATTGTTCGGCCATTAATAATTGAATTAACAGTGCGTTTAATTCTTCCTCTTTCTGTTGAAAATAATGATAATCTTGATACTTTCTTTGGGTACAGAATAGCCATTCGGACATTTCGTTAAGCCAATATTTGATTTTCTTTCGGTTGAAAAATAATTTTTTCTCAGAAAAATTAGCCTGGTAAATCTGTTTATTATTTGCAGTCATTAAATGTAATTTCTAATGTATTAAAAACAAAAAACTCCCCATAAAATTGGAGAGCTTCACTATGTTGGAAAATTTATCAATACCTACAATAGCCCATAACTCTCTCGCTTAGAGCAAGTGCAGCATAGAATAAAGATAGATTTTGTAAATGACATTTTTGATTTTATAAAGTACAAATTTCAGAAATTTAGAAAGGTTGTGCAAAACATTAATGAACACTTTAACTAAATCAACTAAAAAAAATAAATAGTTCTAGAGACAACGCAACCTTTTCCCTTTTCTAATACTATAGAATATACAACCTCAAATAATATTTTATCATGAAAAACCTATCTCAATTTATATGCGCATTTATGCTCTTAGCTTTAAGCAGCTGCTCGAGCGATTGGAATAATAATGAACCGGTTGGCTTGGATAGAACTCTAATTGCTCAAGGTTCACCGCTGTTTGAACTAATTCAGAAAGTTACTGTAGACGGAAATGATCCAATGGCTGAAATTGTTTGTATTGATTTTATCTATCCTTTTACTTTATTGATATACAATGAAAATTTAGAAGTTACGGGCACACACTCTTTAGGTGGTGATGATGAGTTTAGCGCATTTCTAGGAGCATTAAGTCCGGGGCAAGCAATTAGCATTAGCTATCCTATAAGTACAACTTTGGCGGATGGTACAGAATTTATTGTAAATAATAATGATGAACTTAAAATCGCAATTGATAGCTGTGCTAGAGAAGACTTAATAAGTATTTGTAGCGGATTGTTTGGTGGAGATCCTGCCTGTGTGTGGCAAGTTCCATTTTCTTTAAATGGCGATAATTCGTATTCTAGCGGAGTATTTTCGGCAAATATGGACGGAACAATACAATTCCATTACAATGGTCAAAACTATATCGGAACTTGGACTTTCCTTTTTGTGAATGACGAATTTCAAATGAATATAAATCTTGAAGGAAATTCAGCAGTTGCACAATATTGGAACTTTAGTAGCAGAGTCGAAATGACCGAAACTAAGATTACTATCATTAATGGATCATCAAATATTATTCTGCAAAAGAAATGCGAGCAAACCGAAACCTTTGCAATTGGCGCGCAAGGTTCTGGCGGAGGAATCGTATTTTATGACAAAGGATCTTACAGCAATGGTTGGAGATATATGGAAGCTTCGATTATAGATCTAACAATTTCTGAATGGGGATGCTCTAGCGCAGCAACATCATCAACTAGTTCGGAGATTGGAAAAGGTTTTTACAACTCAGTTCAAGTAGTAAATTACCATAACAGCTTGGCCAATTATTACACAAATCCTGCAGTTTGCAACGCACTAAATGATGGAACAGTAATTTCAAAAACAGCATTACTCTATAATTCTAAAGATTGGTTTTTACCTTCAGAGCAGGAGCTGCTTTTAATTTATCAAAACTTATATTCGCAAAACTTCGGAAATATTAATCCAGCTATATATTGGAGCAGTACAGAAGTTGATGCTTCAACTGTAAAAGGAATTAATTTCGAAAATGAACAGGTGATTATCATTGCCAAGAATCCGCCGACCGATATTAGCGCAAGAGCAGTTCGATATTTTTAATTTTTATAGCTAGATTTAACCCTTACAATATTCTTCTTTTGAATTTAGAAAAAATCATAAAAGGCTGCATTAATCACAAAAGGCAGGCGCAAGAAGAGCTGTACAATTTGTACAAGGACAGTCTTTTTGCGCTAAGCTTAAAATATTGCTGCAACGAAGCGGAGGCTGAAGATAATTTGCACAATGCCTTTATCGAAATATTTACCAATATCGAAAAGTTCAACAGTACTGGTTCATTTGAAGGTTGGATGAAGCGCATTACTATCAACAAAGCAATCAACAGCTATAAAAAGCAATTCAATCTAGTCGCACTAAAAGACGATTATCAAAATACTGAAATTGACGAAAGTGAGATGAATCTGCCGCTAGATCAGATTTTGAAAATGGTGCAAGAATTGCCAAATCAATATCGACTGGTTTTCTCGCTCTACGAACTCGATGATTACTCGCATAGGGAGATTTCGGTAATGCTGGAGATTTCCGAAAGTGCATCAAAATCAAATCTACATCGAGCAAAGTGCATTTTGAAAACCAAAATTATCGCCGCCAATTCGTCTCATACCAAATACAGCATTAGCAATGGAAAATAAAAAAGACCTAGGGAAACTGTTTAAAGCAAAGCTTGATGGTTTGGAAAAATCTCCAAACGAAAATCTTTGGGCGGCGATAAACGAAGAACTTCAAGATAAGAAAAAGAAGCGACGAGTTATTCCTTTCTATTTCTATTATGCCGGTGTTGCATTACTTCTATTATTTATTGGTTTTGCAACAAAGTCGTTTTGGATGCCTGCGTTTCAAAATTTCAATAGTATAGAAAATAGTTCAACTTTAAATGATAGAAATTCGAATGCAGTGGACGGAGATGAGCAAAATGAGATTGTAAATCAAAAATCAATTTCTACTACAAAGGATGGCAGTTCAGCTGATATTGAAAGCGGAATAAATTCTGATAATGCAGACATATCAGGGGAAAGTTCTGAAGTTTCGTCGAATAATGAATCAGAAAATGGTATTCAAAATTCTTCGAGTACTAACAACCAAAAAAGTTCTGGAAAGACTACAAATGCTAATTCTAAAGGAAATGCCGAAAATACTTTAAAATCTAATTCAGAAGCAACAGTAAAAAGTAATTCTAATTATAGTTCTACTGAAAAGAAAAATAAAACGACAACTTCGACTAAAAACGACAATTCCGTTGCGGGTTCTATTACTGGAAACAATAACAATATAGATAAGAAAAAGAATTCAACTAATAAGTCGACCGGAACTAATAATACTGTTTCAGCTAATCAAAACCACTTGCATAATCAAACAATAGCTAAAACTGAAGGTAATGCTAGCAATGATTCATCCATAACCAAATATTCTAAAAATTCCGATGCTTCAGAATCTGACCAAGAAACTATCGCAAATTTCAACCGAACCAAAATCGAAGTTCCCACAGAAATCGATAGCCTCAAAATTGACAGTATCGCAATCAAGCGCAAAGCCAAAAAGGAACTTCGTGTTGCTGCTCAAAAGAAATTAGATTCAATCGAAGCTGCGAAACCAAAGTATTATCTGTTTGTACACGCCGACATTTCAGCTTTTAATCATTTCGGAAAACAATCTTTTATTGATCCACGACTTGATACTTATGAAACAACTACAGAGTTGCAGTACAACTATGGAATTTATTTTGGCTTTATCGCGAGCGAAAAACTGAATATCCGAATTGGTCTTAGTAAATCCGCTTTGAGCTTAACTACCAAAAATGTTCCGCTGATTTCTCAAAATCCAAACAACGCGATTTCTGGGTATTTCTCAAATGTAAATTACAATACAGCTCTAAGCAACGAGCAACTTGCTGAATATTTAGGTGCTTCGGATGTGACATTAGCGCAGAATATCCGCTTTGTCGAAATTCCGCTAGAAGCAAAATATAAGGTTTATGACGGAACAATTGGGATAGAAGCAATCGGCGGAATCAGCACTTTATTTTTAAGTAAAAATGAAGTAAAAGCTGAGGCAAATAATAAGTTTCTCTATTTAGGAAAAGTCAATAACGGCCTACAAGCCAGTGCTTCGCTGAATCTTGGTGCAGGACTTAGTTATAAAATTGGAAAAAATCTACAACTGAATGTCGAACCAATGTTCAAATATTATTTCCGCTCATTCGAAGTGACAAACAAACCATATTCTCTAAATTTTCAAGTGGGGTTGCAAATAAATTTTAGTGAGTTGTTTAAAAAATAAATAGTTTTTTGAGAGTAGTTATTTCTAAATTTATTTACTAAAAAAAGCCTTTACAAAAATTCGTAAAGGCTTTATATTTTTAAAATATCGCTGTAATACTATTCCTCAACTTCCTCTGCAATCAATACTTCTCCTTCATAATCTCCAGTAGGTAAATCATCTCTATTGATCCAATAATCCGAAGTCAGTAACTCGAAATTTTTATTATCTGACGAATTCAACTGCCAAATAATTGATTCCGCATCTGGAAATCTAGTTTCGGTAGTCATCGGCTCTTCAAACAAACGCACAATAATATTGCTTGGTGACAATGCCGAATTCAACGCTTTTAGCATGAATTCTTTTGTAACATTTTCTTGCGCTTCGTCAATCTCAATCAAAATTCTAGTAGCTTTTGTATTGAGGAAAGTTCCATTATACGCGTGAAATAAAAGTTGGTTAATGCTGTATAGCGGGTAATGCAGATGAATTTCCGGGTACTCCTCAGAGATTTTATCTAGCAACATATCATTTGATAGTTGGTCGATCTGTCCTTCGTTTAGATCGTCGGAAAATTTGTAGGTTAAGACAATTTTAGCCGCTTCGTTCGCTTCCTCATCACTTATCGCCATAAACAGCATTTCGCGTAGATTTTCTGGCTTGATAGTTTCGGCATCAGGGAAGTTGAACAGCTTTAGCAATTCAATATAATCCTGATTTGTCCAGTAATTTGGGACCTCTTCTAATGTTTCAATATTGGTAACGCTGAATTTAAATTTGGTCATTTTATTTTTCTTTTAGTGTTTTTCAAAAAAGTTATTGTCGAATTTACAAAATCTCAACGGCGCATACACGACATTTACCATAGAATTAAGGAAATTTCTATGTAACCTAGAATAAATTTAGCGCAAGCGAAAAAACACTATAACTTGATTTTCAACTACTTACAAAATTATTTTAAATAATTCGCACAATTATCAAAAAACTTTTCAATAAATTGTAACTTTTTCAGCCCTTCGCACGTATAACTATTTGTACACTTAAAGAAGTACAGCACCTTTTATGAGACAACTTAAAATTACCAAGCAGGTTACCAATCGTGAAACTGCTTCCCTAGACAAGTATTTACAAGAAATTGGAAAAGTTGACCTTATTACCGCAGATGAAGAGGTAGAATTAGCACAGAAAATTAAAGCCGGAGATCAAAGAGCATTAGAGAAATTGACTAAAGCCAATCTTCGTTTTGTGGTTTCTGTAGCAAAACAGTATCAAAATCAGGGACTGACACTACCCGATCTTATCAACGAAGGTAATTTAGGACTTATCAAAGCGGCGCAACGTTTTGACGAAACAAGAGGATTTAAATTTATTTCCTACGCCGTTTGGTGGATTCGTCAATCAATTTTGCAAGCCCTTGCAGAGCAGTCGCGTATTGTGCGTTTGCCTCTTAATAAAATTGGATCGATCAACAAAATTAATAAAATGTACGCCTTATTGGAGCAGTCAAATGAGCGTCCACCTTCTGCAGAAGAAATTGCAAAAGAGCTGGATATGACTGTGAATGATGTTAAGGAAAGTATGAAAAACTCAGGTCGCCACCTATCAATGGATGCGCCGCTTGTGGAAGGTGAAGATTCAAATCTTTATGACGTTTTACGTTCTGGAGAGTCGCCAAATCCTGACAGAGAGCTTATTCAAGAGTCTTTGCGTACAGAAATTGAGCGTTCTTTAGAAACTTTGACTCCTCGTGAGGCAGATGTTGTAAGACTTTACTTCGGTTTGGGAGATCAACATCCGATGACTTTGGAAGAAATTGGTGAAACATTCGATCTTACAAGAGAGCGTGTTCGTCAGATTAAAGAGAAAGCAATTCGCAGATTGAAACATACTTCAAGAAGTAAAATCTTGAAAACTTATTTAGGATAATCTTCCTATTTGAAATTGAAAACTCCGATTTATTCGGAGTTTTTTTGTTTTAAGACGTTTTAGTTTTTTTTGGGCGTGTCCCTTTGGGCCGGGCTTTCCGTTCCCAATCTTTGTTGTAGCTTTTGCTCCGCAAAGCCACAACAAAGGATTTCCACTACAATCCCTCACGCAGACCTTGGTAGAATTTCAGCACTAATCTTCGATAGAAAATAAACCTAAGAATAAACTATCTTTGCAAAAGCAAAAAAACACAACACAACCTACAATGAAAAACACACTTATAGCACCATCAGTACTTGCCGCCGACTTCGCAAACCTGCAACGCGATATCGAAATGATCAATAATTCAGAAGCAGATTGGTTTCACATCGATATTATGGATGGCGTCTTTGTTCCAAACATTTCCTTCGGAATGCCAGTATTGGAAGCTATTACAAAACATACCAAGAAAACCGTAGATGTACATTTGATGATTGTAGACCCAGATCGTTACATCAAAACTTTTGCTGCATTAGGAGCAAATATTTTGAGCGTTCACTACGAAGCTTGTCCACACCTCCACCGCACCATCCAAGGAATCAAAGCCGAAGGAATGAAAGCGGGAGTTGTACTAAATCCCCACACAAGTGTAGATCTTCTAGAAGATGTCATCAATGATATCGACCTAGTTTGTATTATGAGCGTGAATCCAGGTTTTGGCGGACAGTCTTTCATCGAAAATACTTACGCTAAAGTTGAAAAACTAAAAGCAATGATCCTTCGCAAAAACGCATCAACCATTATCGAAATCGACGGTGGCGTTACCGACAAGAATGCAGCTCAACTTGTTACCGCTGGAGCAGATGTTTTAGTTGCTGGAAACTATGTTTTTAGAGCCGAGAATCCAACGGAGACAATAGCGCATTTGAAGAAAATTTCTAGATTTTAGATTTTAGCTTTTAGCTTTTAGCTTTTAAAAATAACAAAGGAGAATCTAACGATTCTCCTTTGTTATTTTTAAGCATTTCGGTAAAAGTTTTTAATTTCTCTCAGAAAAACTACAGATAATATTTTTCTACTAAACATAATCGACGTTTTTATATCCACAAACCAAGAACGCTAACAGCTAAAGGCTGATTGCTGACAGTTTACAGCTTACAGCTTACAGCTACTTCCTCATCTTCCTCAACTGAACCGTAGAATAAACTCTCACCTTCTGACTATAAATAAAAAATCCGCCCACCACTCCAATTGCACTTCCAATCAAAATATCCAAAAATCGACTTTCGATAAGTTGCTGCGGATCAAGTCGAGAAACGCTGCCAGCCTCGGCAAGGAGAATACTTATTGGTGTAATAAAAACTACTGCAAGCGCATAATGTCTGGCAATCAATAACTCTATTATAACTTGCAAAACAATAATACTTATGGCAATACCAACATTAGAGTTGAAATAGCTAAGTATAAAAAAGCAGAGCATCAACCCTACCGATGTCCCGATAATTCTGTGAATTGCTCTTTTCCCTACAATGTAGCTATTCGCACCTTGCAACACTGCCAAAGCTGAAATAGGAATCCAATAACCGTTATTCATTTCGAAAATATAACTGACCGCTAACGATATTGCCATAAACAATCCCACTAAGGCTGACTCAATTCCGTTATGATAAGGATTTCTATCAATAATTATCGAAAGTTGCGATGTGTTTTCTTTTAAATCGTGTTTAATCAGCAGACTGTAAATAAGTGCTAAGAGAAAAGCGCCCATTGTCCCTAAAGTAAAAATTCCGATTTTTTGCGGTGCTAGGCTCAAGTCATTCGGCATCATAAATGCAATTGCGGCAATCATTATAAAGAAGAAACTTCCGGGTGGTTTCATATTAAAAGTCCGTGCTACATAATGCACAACAATGGCCAAAGTACCAAAAACCAAAACCGCAACAATCGGATTAAAACTAAAAATAAGTCCCACGCTATACGACAGCATCATTCCAAAAGAGCAGACAAACATCACCAACATTCTTTTGAAAATACTGTTGGTAATTGGCATATACAAAATCACCAACCCAGCCAAACTCGCAGTTAATGCTGCTTTACTTTGATCAAAATACAAACCAACCATCAACGGGATTCCAACCGACAAACCCGCTAACACTGGAATATGCCAACTACGCACTGATGATTTTAGAATAAAAAAATTCTTTAATTCTTGGACAAAAAATTCCTTCTGGTGTTTTAGATTCATTTTACTCTTATCTTCTAAATGCAAAACTACAAATCATAGAATTATAAAAATATGATATTTCACCACTTCTGACTATTATACTGCAAGTTCATGAAAGTTTAAAACAAAAAAAATGGCAGTGAACAAAAGCTCACTGCCATCTTTAAATTTATGACTTTAAATTATTTTTTAAGTAATTTTTTAGTTGTAGATGCTCCGTCAGCAGTTTCTACAGTCATCATATAAACTCCAGTAGAAAGATCAGAAATACTGATAGTTGCTTGTGTAGAATTTACATTAACTGATTTTACTGTACGACCATTAATATCTGCAAAAGAAACAGATTTTACGTCTGCTCCAGAAATGTTTACAACATCAGATGCAGGGTTAGGGTACACTGATAGTTTTGAAGCTTCAGTAAGGTAATCAGCAGTTCCTAATAAAGTATCAGTACTTGATGTTCTAATTACTAAGTTGTCATATAATCCTGTAGTAGCAGATGCATTTGGACCAGCAGTATTGGTTCCAGAAGAAGCTACAATATCAAATTCCATTGGATCAACACCCATTGCAGCTCCAGCAATTGTACCGTTTACTGTTCCATCTCCAGTTCTAACGATGATTTCACCTGTATTGTAGTTAAAACTAAATCCAAATGTATACCATGTCGAAGCTTCTAAGACAAGACCACCAGTTTCAAGAGTAAAAAGGTAGTTAGCAAATGTCCCTGCGTTGTTATAGTAAGATAAACCACTCAAAATTTTTGTATCGCTCGCAAAAGAAAGTCCACCTAAAATTTTAGTACCGTCGTCATTGTATAAAGCTCCTCTAAAGTTGTTTTTACTTGTAGTTGGCGCTCCTGTATAAAAACTCCATTCTACTTCTACAATGTTATTTCCTGCTGTACGACCGTCCCAAAAGTCAAAAAGATCACCAGCAAATGCAAAACGCGCTCCTTTATCTCCATTAGGTCCAGTAATTTGCAACACATTGCCGTGAGCAGCATCTCCAGCTACAATCTGAAAGTTGTCATTTCCAGCATTCGTAGATGTTGTCGGTGGAGCACCATTATTAGTTAAAGTGAAAATTCCACCTTGTCCTGGAGTAGCTCCAGTGATATCCGTTCCAACGTTTCCAATAGTAAGTCCGTTGAAATCTAAGCTAATTGGAGCTTGTGCAGAAGCAAGTGTAACAAGGCTAAATGCAGCAAGTGTAAGTAATGTTTTTTTCATGATTTTAAGTTTTTAATTTAAACAAATCTAACAAAATTTATAATATCCACTACACAGCATGATAGAAATGCGCTTTTCACAACTTATTCGAAATAATGGCACGTTTAAATCAAAATAGCACTTAAAATTTGCACCTTTGTTACATATAGCAAAACAAATTAACTCTATTGCTATTAATAAGATGTGCTTTACAGTAAAAGAAAACTAACTTTACAATTATAGGAAGTTAAAAATCTTACCCTAGTTTGCTACAGCTATTTTTGGCAATTATGTTAAATGAAATATTTGCTTAAAAATTTCTAAAAAACTTCTTATTATATGATTCTCGCGGTAATTTTAGTAGGTATTAATCTCCACAACATTTTTATCCCTGCCTTGATCGTAAGTTGCACAGCATAGCGAATGCGCCTCCGCATTTATTGATTAATCATTAATCGAACATCTTTATAAAGATTTGGGAATTCATTTTGAAATTGATCTGGGGTTTCAAAAAAGTGTTCTAAAATAACCGCCACAAATTCATATTGATTCGTAAGAGCATAAATTCTAAAATACTCCGAATTTTTCAACTGCTCAGCATTATCAAATTGTTTGATTTCCTTAATAATCTTGTGATATTGATCGGTAAAAATTGACGAACTCACATCTCTTCTCTTCATAGTACTATAGGTCAAAACGTGCGCAAATTCGTGAATAGCAATATTCAGATTGTCTGAGTCATTCCTAAAACTTTCCTCTAATGCTTTTCTAGAAAAAACTACGGCTTTGTATTTCGGATTAAATTCACCGTTGTGCAACTGACTTTCCTCAGCCGAATAATAGGAATCAGGTTGAATCAAAATTGTTTCAAAAACATTCGTGAGATACCGTCTCATCCCAAAAGTTAGCATAACATAGGCTGAAGCTATTAAAATTCTAAGTTCATCATCAATCAGCGCGCCCTTACTACTGTTAAAGGTGTATTTCCTTAGAAAGCACATTACGCGATGTTCAAAATACAACTGATCTCTGAATCTTAATTTAGAGAAATACTTGCAATGTAATCTTAAATGCATTTTTAAGTCTGCAGGTAATTTGTGGAGCTTGAAATAGAAATGTACATAAAGCGGCTTTTTAAAGATCAAGGCATAGCCTCGCTCTATCATGGCGAATAGTATCCACAATAAAACTACAAAACTAGTTATTGCAACTATGATAGGTAAAATTGAATCCTCCATTGCTTAGAATAAAAAAAGCTGTGAACGTTATGACCACGAAGCACAGCTTTATAAAAAGTAAAAATAGTTTTTTTTAGTTTATAGTTATTATCTTTTATTATTTGACTATTAGATCTGTCATTGGCGTTCCCATCGAAGCATTTGTTGTGCTGATGCGTAAAATATCGCAAACCGTACTGGCAATATCCGTAATATTAAACGGTTGCGCAGTACTTCCAGATTTTATTTTCCAACCCATCCAAACCAAAGGCACATGAGTATCATAGGTATAATTACTCCCATGAGTCGTTCCCGCTTTTGCCGCATACGAACCTCCAAACCAATTTGGCTGAAGCAAAAATGCGATTTGACCTGACCTGATTGGCGACAGCCCATTCAACATTTTTTCGGTAAGTAAATTTGAAGCCTTCCAGTCGGCCGTAGAAGTATTGTAAACTGCTTGCACTCCATCCATATTTCTCAAAAATGGCAAAACCGATTCAATCAGCTCATTCTGATTAATCTTCTTGCTATTAATTAGATCTTGATTCAACCAGAATTGTTGATTGTAATATTTTGAAACCCAATTTCCCTCTCCGTACTTCTCAGCAATCTTATCCGAAAGGTTTTTTGTTATATTATCAGTATCCAAAACTCCTGCTGGAATTCCCATATCCATCATTTGCTGCGGCGTTTGTGCAGCACCGTGGTCTGCTGTTAAGAAAATCAACACATTTTCCATGCCGATTGTTTTATCCAAATAATCAAAAAATCGTTCCAAATCCTTATCAAGACGCGCATAAGTGTCCTGAACTTCAATCGAATTTATTCCGAATTGATGTCCAACATAATCAGGAGACGAAAGACTTAAAGCCATGAAATCTGTGTACTTCCCCTGCCCCATTTTTTCGTTGCGCAACGTTTCTATTGCAAAATCAACCGTTAATGAATTTCCAAAAGGTGTTGACCGAATAAGTCCTAGTCCGTTTTGCTCCTTTAGAGCAGGCAGATCGTGCGGAAACGCATTGATTTTTGCACCCTTAAAAGGCTTGCGATAATCGCCACCGTTAGGCAATCCAACAGTATAGGTATCTATATCGAAAAGAGTTTTCCATGGCTTTGAAAGATAAGCATCCACTTTTTTCGAACTATTAAACTTACCCACCCAACTCGGAAGTTGCTCCATATAATATGTACTTGAAATCCAATTTCCACTATCGCCATCAAACCAATAGGCAGCCGTAGGAATATGACCTGCTGGCAAAATTGACCCTCTATCTTTTATGCAAACTCCAATAACTTTAGACTGTCTATTATTAGACAACATCAGCTCGTCAGTCATTGTGGTTGCTAATAAATTTTTAGGTGACATTTTACCTGCATCCCCAGTCGTACCAACAGATTCCACAGCGTCATCTTGCGTGCAATACATCATTTGCCCCGTTTTGGCATCATACCAATCATTTGCGACAATTCCGTTATAGTAAGGCGTTGTCCCGCTGTAAATCGCTGCGTGGCCAGGGCCTGTGTAGGTTGGAACGTAATTGTAGTTGGTATTGCGGCATTCAAAACCATTTTTCAGCATTCTCTTAAATCCACCCTCGCCATACTTATCCGCGAAGCGGTACAAATAATCGTTGCGCATTTGATCGACTACAATTCCAACCACAAGTTTTGGAGATCCATCTGCTCGGGCATTTTTGTTTTTTTGAGCCGATCCCGCAGTTACAAAAAGTATGGAAACGGCGACAAATAAAAGTTTTCTCATTATAATAAGTTTGTTAAAATAGATGCTATTTTTTTTTGGAGCTTTATCCTGCTGTCCACTGTATCTTTTTCTTTTTTTTGAGAAAAAAAGAAAAAGGATGCCGTTCCCATCAGGGCTAGGCAATCATTTTTAATTTTGACATTATAGAGAATTGTTGATTTTCTCGCCAATAGCAACGGCTAAGATACAAAATTTGAAAGCGGCGGAAAGGTCGAAAGATTACGATATTGTTAAATATCAATTCGATCAATTATAATACTTAGATTATTTATAATCTAATAAATAAGCTATATTTATTTAAACATCAAGACACTAAAAAACAATAATAAATGACTCTATTAGAATTTAAAGCTGAGCTTATTACAAAATTAGAAAAGTTCGATAAACCCCGACCTTTGATTTGTGAAGGAAATCCATTAGAATGCGAAATATTTATTGTTGGAATTAATGCAGCAACAGAAATGGAAGAAGATTTTTGGCAATTTTGGAAAGATGATTATGGATTCAATAAATCCGAATGGTTCGAAAGTTATATTCGTGAACGAGAATTAAAATCACTGAAATCTGGTAAAGCACGGGGGAACAAATTGAGTAATACTAGACAAAGAATTGAATGGATCGTTGACGAGATTAAACCTTTCAAAACTTTAGAAACAAATTTATTTGTAAAAGCTACACCAACAGCGAAAGAATTAAAGTCTGAAGACAGAAAACCTTGTGTTTTTGATTTCTTATTGCAAACAATAAAACCTCAAATTATACTTATTCACGGAAATGAGGTGATTAAAAATTTCAATAAATTTTATAATGTAAATATTAAGAAAGGTGAAATTTTAAATATTGACATCCTCGGTACAAAAACCAATGTCTTAGCCGTAAATCATCTTTCAAGGGGTTGGTCTAAAGAAAAATCTTATGAATTAGGGGAATTTTTAAAGTCTAAATTAATTAAATGATGTTGATACAAAATGACTAAATAATTTTTTAAGATACTTACAATGTGTCCTTTACGGTAAATTTTTTCTGTTGAAGTATCAATATAAATTAAATTTAGCTAACCCGACATTAATAATTTTGAACGGTGAAAATCATAAAAAACATTAGTAATCTCCCTAGGTTCTTAGCATTTATAATATTCTTTTTATGAAGAAACATATTAAAAACAAAAATCTAAAAATATGAGCAAAGAAGCCAATTACATAGAAATCAATCGGCAATCTTGGAATAATAGAACGAACACACATCTACAGTCGGAATTTTACGATCTTGATAATTTTGTAAAGGGAAAAACCTCTTTGAATACAATTGAACTCGATTTACTTGGAGATATTTCTGGTAAAACAATTTTGCATTTGCAGTGTCATTTTGGACAAGATACAATTTCACTAAGCAGACTTGGCGCAGAAACGACCGGAGTAGATCTTTCGGACAAAGCTATTGAAAGTGCTCGACAGCTTGCCATCGAAACAAAAAGCAATGCGACCTTCATCTGTTGCGATATCTACGACTTACCAAATCATTTGGACAAACAATTTGACATTGTATATACTAGTTACGGAACAATCGGTTAGTTGCCAGATTTGGAGAAATGGGCAGATATTATTTCCAAATTTCTAAAACCAAATGGACAATTTGTATTTGTAGAATTTCATCCAGTGGTATGGATGTTTGATGATGATTTTGAAAAAATCAATTTAATTCTGGTGCAATCATAGAATCTGAAAGCGACAAGAATGCCGATATAGTACAAGAATATGTAATGTGGAATCACGGTTTGTCGGAAGTAATTACAAGCATTATTAAAAATGGACTCGAAATAACTTCGTTTTCTGAATACGATTATTCTCCTTACAATTGTTTTAATAAGACCATAGAATTTGAACCTAACAAATTTAGAATTGAACATTTGGGAAATAAAATTCCTATGGTTTATTCTATTGTAGCGAAAAAGAAAGACTATCGATAGAAAAAAATTGGAATGGTCGGGATTCTAATGTAGCGCGGAATTATTCAATTGTTTTACTAAAATCCTTGCGAACTTTGCGTTGTAACTTTGCGAACTTTGCGGTAGAATTTTACGATTGATCTTTAAGCAATTCCTTTGATTAAAGAAATGACTCTCTAAAATAAAATGTAATTCCGATGATAGCAGAGTCCGCGCGAAGGATGGGAGCGGCATCCTTTTCTGGCCTTTTCGGCCAGAAAAGATATAGTGGACAGCCTGACCTGAGCCTCCGAAAAATATCAATTTTACCTAAAACGTTCTGGCGAAAGGGCGCGCCCAAATCATAAATCTGATAATCTTTTACCCTTTAATTTAGCGTAGATAAAATGCTTGCTGCTACCGATGATTTGGGAGCTATAAATGCCGGTATGACCCGAAAAAAGGTAAGACACGAAGCAGGCGACCGCGATGTAAAGCGCACTTTCGGCACCAAATAATTCGATTCCCATAAATGTGCAGGCGATTGGCGTATTGGTAGCGCCCGAAAACACTGCTACGAAACCCATTCCTGCCAAAAGTGCGACTGGCAAGGGCAGAAACATAAAAAGTGCGCTTCCCAAAGTAGCACCGATAAAGAATAACGGAGTCACTTCGCCACCTTTGAAGCCAACGCCTAAAGTGAAGGCGGTAATTAGTAATTTAATTGCAAAATCTGAGGCTGGCAGACTAAATTGAAAAGCTTCGACAATGGTGGGAATTCCCAATCCGATAAATTTTGTCGAGCCCATAAAAAACACAAACAGTGCAATAAAGATTCCCCCAATAAAAGGACGAAGTGGCGCGTAAGAGATTAATTTTGAAGAAAATGAGGATACAAAATGGATGCTTTTGGAAAACCACAATGCGGTTAGTCCAAATAAAATCCCTGCAGATATTGTAATAATTAGATTTTGAAGATTCATCGTCGGGACTTCGGGAATGACGTACGAAGTGTGATGCACGCCCCAAAGTAAACAAACATAATTGGAAGCGACGGCGGCAATGATGCTTGGAAGTAAAGTTTCGTATCTCATTCGGCCAACAACCATCATCTCGAGAGCGAAAATAGCACCTGCAATTGGAGTTCCAAAAACTGCAGCAAAACCACCGCTAATTCCGATGATTAATAGAAGTTTTCTATCTGACGGACTGATTTTCAAAAGCTTGGTGAATTGATCTGCAATTGCGCCACCCATTTGTACTGCGGTGCCTTCCCTTCCTGCTGAGCCTCCGCACAAATGTGTAAGCAACGTTCCGAACAGCACTAGAGGCGCCATTTTGAACGGGATAATTTGTTTGGGAGTATGAAATTCTTCTAGAAGTAGATTATTTCCTTTGACAACCGATGTGCCAAAATAATGATAGGACAGCCCGATAAGCAAACCTGCAATTGGCAATAACCAAATGATCCAGAGATTGGACTCCCGAAATTGAGTTACTGAATCTAAAGATAGCAGAAAAAATGCTACCGAAGAACCGATGAAAATGCTGATGAAACTAGCAATAACTAGCCATTTTAGCAAAAATAAAAAGTAGTTTACTTGGGGAATTTCACTACCGCTGAATGTGAGTTTAGACTTTGTCATTTTCTTGAAATTATGATATTACCATCTGATAGCAAAAAGCTATAAACAGACGTCATCAGCTCCAAGAAAAACTTTCGGCGGTTTGAGGCAGACATCATTGCCTAAATGTGATGCGCAAAGATAAAAAATAAATAGTAATTGTAAATAATACTATACAATTTATACTTTAATGGCAAATCGCAAAAGCAGTAGTTGATTAAATTTACCTGATGTAATGGGTAGAAAGTTCTGAATCAAATAAATACTTGCTAAAAAATTTAGAACTATCTTAACTTTCTTACATATTATTTTGAATAAGTTTGAGAACAAATAGTTGCCGATGCCTAAAATTCTACTTCTTTTTCTCTTTTCTATTCAATGCTGCCTTGCTCAAACTGAAAAAAATATTACGGGAGTTGTAGTTGCCAACGATATATTAATTGCGGGCGTTGATGTGATTAACGACAGAACTCGAACATCTCATACCAGCGATAGCGCTGGACAATTTTCAATTGAAGCTAAGGTTGGTGACACTTTAATATTCCACTCAACTGATTTTACAGCGAAGAAGATTCGCCTTAAAGAATCCGATTTTGCAAATCCAAATTTTAAAGTATTCTTGTACAAGAAAATCGAAGAATTGGAGGAAGTTATTATAAACAATGAGGTGCAGCCAATCCTTAATTCGAAAGACATTATTGGATATAGAGATTATAAAAGCTTTAAGGATGGAGTTAAAAATCCACATATGTATACTGCCGAAATTCAATATGGACCAGATTTAATTAAGATGGTAAGTCTGGTTGCAGGTTTACTTAAAAAGCCAAAGGAGGATGCTGCGCCGGCGAAACCTATAATAGGTTTCAAGCAGTTTGTTGAAGCAACTTATGACAAAGAATATCTCAAAAAAACTTTTAAGCTAGAGGAAGATGAAATTGCACTGTTTCTAGAATTTTGTGAGGCTGATGCGAAAGCTTATTCTGTCAAAGAAAGCGAAGACAAACTGGGATTGTTGGAGTTGTTGATCAGGAAGAACGAGGAGTTTAAGAGGCTGGAGAGGGATTGACATTGCCATTTTCTTTAGGTGGGTTTCGACAAGCTCAGCCACCGGGACTTTGAAAGAAACCTTATCATCAAACAAATAGTAGACGGTAGAATAGTTGTACTAACTCAAGAGAGCTTAAGAATAATTACAACAGAAACGAAAATGGCTGTTTAGGTAAAATGCACTTAATTTATTTACTTTTAATAGTTTTGGATTAAATTATAATTTCTACGATGTCTGAGCTTGTCGAAACCGTACGACTCCTAAAATTGGAAGTGAATCCTCCTAAATTTATAGTTCTGGTGGAAATTGAGTATAATTTCTAGAGAGCAATGGAAGATTATTATACTGAGTATTGATTAAAGCTTCTTTCTACTCCAACCTTGTACCTGCTTTTCTCTTTGAAAAGCTTCATCGATTCTTTCGAATACTTCAAAACACACAAGAATTACTGGCAATCTCCTTTTAGTGTGATTTGCACCTCTACCATCTTGATGCTGTTCTACTCTAACTTCAAGATGTATCGTACTTCCGATATAGTAAGATCCGTCAGCACATTCTTAAATATACATATATCCTCTCATAATCAATTCATTATGTAAAGCATATTAAATATATAGAAGTATTATTAATAAACAAGAATCTAAACGAATTATACTTTAACTGATTTAAATAATTTCATCTAGTAAAAAAACGACCTACGAAATCCATTTAACCTCTCAAATATTCCACAAAAAAAATGGAACAAAAAGACTAATCTTTCTGTTCCATTCTTGTGTGACCTCGGAGGGGTTCGAACCCCCAACCATCAGAACCGAAATCTGATATTCTATCCAGTTGAACTACGAGGCCATTATTATAAAGTAGAAACTACATTAATAGTTTTTTTACTATTGTCGAGATCATTTTTCCATCTGCGCGACCTGCAAGTTCTGCCGAAGCGAGACCCATTACTTTTCCCATCGATGCCATTCCTGAAGCGTCATTATCTGTAATAATCTTCGAAACAATTGCCGATACCTCCTCTTCTGATAATTGAGCTGGTAAAAACTTTTCGATAACGGCTGCTTGCAATAATTCTGGCTCAGCAAGATCTTCTCTGCCCTGCTCAGTGAATATAGCCGCACTGTCCTTACGTTGTTTTACCAATCTCTGTAGTAATTTTATTTCTTCGTCTTGTGATATTTCTTCTTTTGAACCAGTTTCTGTTTGCGCCATCAATAAAGCTGATTTTACAGCTCTTAAAGACTCTAAAGCAACAGTATCTTTTGCTCTCATGGCACTTTTAATCTCGTCCATGATAATTACTTGTAGGCTCATCTTCTATTTTTTTTAAGTGCGACAAAGTTAAAAAATTAACCCGAAAGTTCAATACAAAACTTTCGGGTTAGGGCATATTAAATCTGGTTAGAAATTTAATCTACATTATCGTGCAAAAACGAATTGTTTGATCTTAATTGAGGATCTTGATTACTATCCATTCCTATTGATGTGCGTGACGCACTATTGTATTGATTTTTTGAATTTAAATCTACACCAGAACGTCTATAAGCAGGTTCTTTCTCTAATTCTTCTACTCTTGAACCAACGTTGTTGAATTTATAGTTAAAGTCTTTCAACTTTCTACGACGCTCGTCAGCACGTAGCTTGAGAGTTTCTTCTATACTCATTTCCAAAGGATCCAAAGTCTCATACGCTTCTGTTGTTGGAGCTTGCTTAGAAGGAATTTCCTGAACAGGAACTTTCTTTACAGTAAGATTCATCTCAACTGGTATTTCCTCTTCTTGAACTTCAATTTTAGCTTGAGGTTTAGTTAAATCGCTCTCAATCTTCATATAATCCTCTAGAGAATATTTGATAACTCCAGATTCATTTACTTCTGATCTCGGACTCATCTCCACTGCTTCCTTTACCTCAATTTTTTTTACTTCTTCAGGAAGATCAAATAGCAGCGATTCATTATAGGTCGTCGCTTTAGTAATTGGCATATCAAAAGTAAAAGCTTTGGCCGTTTCTCTGGTCACCACTTCTGGCTCCACAACTTTTATTTCTTTAGTCTCATTAGTAATAAAATAAAACTCCTCTTCTTCTTGTTCTACTTGAGGTGAAACGATTTCGAATGTTACTTCAAGGTTTTTGATGAATTCTGATGTTGGAACAATATCCATTTCAAATTCTTTGTTAGCAACAACAATTGCTTCGTCAAGACTATAAATAACTTTCGGCTCGGCAGTTGGCGTTTCCTTTTCAAAATCAAATGCCGAGATTACATTTTTTGGTGATAAATCGTGCACTAATTTTTGCTCACCATCTAATGAATGAATAATCTTTTTAGGTTCTGTATTTACAATTTCACCTTGCTGCTCAATATTAAAACCAGTCGCGATGATTGTTACAGCGATTGAATCTCCAAGGGTCTCATCTTCACCAACACCCATAATAATATTGGCATTATGACCTGCTTCAATTTGGATATGATCATTGATTTCTCCTATTTCATCAATCGTGATCTCATTAGTTCCAGAAACAATTAAAAGCAACACGTTTTTGGCACCAGTAATCTTATTGTCATTTAATAAAGGAGAATCTAAGGCAGAAACGATTGCTTCCTTTGCACGGTTTTCACCAAGTGCAATGGCAGACCCCATAATTGCAGTACCGCTATTAGAAAGCACTGTTTTCGCATCACGTAAATCAACGTTTTGAGTATAGTGGTGCGTAATTACTTCGGCAATTCCTCTTGAGGCTGTTGCCAAAACTTCATCTGCTTTCGAGAATCCCGCTTTAAAGCCAAGATTTCCATACACTTCACGCAGTTTGTTATTATTGATGACAATAAGAGAATCTACTTGATTTCTTAACTTTTCAACACCTATAAGTGCTTGCTGTTGTCTCACTTTCCCTTCAAACTGAAATGGAATTGTTACGATCCCAACAGTAAGTATATCTCTTTCTTTTGCCAATTGAGCAATTACTGGAGCCGCACCAGTTCCTGTACCACCACCCATTCCGGCAGTGATAAAAACCATTTTGGTATTGCTATCCAACATTTTTTCAATCTCGGCAACACTCTCAATTGCAGACTGCTGACCAACATCTGGGTTTGCACCAGCGCCTAAACCTTCGGTAAGATTTACACCTAATTGAATTTTATTTGGCACTGTACTATTTGCCAAGGCTTGAGAATCAGTATTACAAACTATAAAATCTACGCCTTTTATTCCCTGTTTAAACATGTGATTGATTGCGTTGCTTCCTCCGCCTCCTACACCTATTACTTTGATAACATTTGACTGGTTTTTTGGTAAATCAAATGAAATACTTCCAAATTCTGAGTTGCTTATCATATCTATCGGTATTTAATTATTTCTTTTTCTTTTTTTTTCTAATTTCTTTCTTTACTCCGCTTTGTCGAGGAATTCTTTAATTTTATCCACATATTTATCAAAGAATGAGCGTCGTATTCTCCCTCTCGTTGTCTGGTCTACTTCCTCTTCTTCTTCCTCTTCAATAATTTGCTCTACGACAGGCGCCTCTACTGGTGCTCTGACAATTGGCGCTTCTACAACTTCATCCACAGCTGCACTATTTTTTTGTAAAACAGCTGATTGAGCTCCTGATCTTTTTATAGTTCCAAAAGATTTATTCTCAAGACTGTTAATTACCAAACCTACAGCGGTAGCATACAGCGGACTAGAAATTTCTTCGTCTGAATTTCCCGCCAAATGCTCATTAGGGTAGCCAATTCGCGTATCCATCCCAGTAATATATTCTACTAGTTGCTTTATGTGCTGTAGTTCAGCTCCACCACCAGTTAAAACAATTCCACCGATAAGTTTTTTACGCTGGTCTTCGTAACCATAAATTTTAATTTCGTTGAAAACTTGTTCAATAATTTCCACAACTCGAGCATGAATAATTCTTGATAGGTTTTTAAGCGAGATTTCTTTTGGTTCTCTACCTCTTAATCCTGGAATAGAAACAATTTCGTTGTCCTTGTTTTCTCCAGGCCAAGCCGATCCAAATTTAACTTTTAGGAGTTCTGCTTGTTTCTCTATTATCGCACATCCTTCCTTTATATCTTCGGTAATAACATTTCCTCCAAAAGGAATAACGGCAGTATGTCGTATAATTCCTCCTTTAAAAATTGCCAAATCAGTGGTACCACCACCAATGTCGATTAGCGCTACACCAGCTTCTTTTTCTTCCAAACTCAGCACCGCATCGGCAGAAGCCAAAGGTTCTAATGTTAACCCGGCAAGTTCAATTCCCGCACTTTGGATACATCTTCCAACATTTCTAATAGAAGAAGCCTGCCCAACCACAACGTGAAACTTTGATTCAAGGCGTCCACCAGACATTCCAATTGGCTCATTTGTTTCGGTCTGACCATCAATTTTAAATTCTTGTGGTAAAACGTGAATTATTTCTTCTCCCGGCAGCATTGCCAATTTATTTACTTGATCTATAAGCCTCTGAATATCTTCTCCATCAATCACTTCTTCAGGATTGCTTCGACTAATATAGTCTGGATGCTGAATGCTTCGAATGTGTTGACCAGCAATGCCGACAACAACATCTCTAATTTTATATCCCGAAACAGCTTCGGCTTCTGCCACTGCTTGTTGGATGGATTGAATTGTTTGCGTAATATTATTTACTACACCACGTGACACACCTAGACTTTTAGATTTTCCTATACCTAAAATTTCTAGTTTTCCATATTCATTTTTCTTGCCAATCATGGCAACAATCTTTGTGGTTCCAATGTCTAAACCTACTGCAATGTTTTCATTTTCCATATCCCTTTATTTTGTGCACACTACCTGTTGCGTAAACTTCAGATTAATTTTCTTGTAATAATTTATCGAACTATCAGAAACTGCTTTCTGATAAAAAGCTTTGTAATTATTAAACTTAGCTTCCATATTGATCGTTTTTCCAAACAATATGTCATAATCATAATTTCTTGTCCGCAGAAAAACGTCGCCGTTGTTCTCAATTCTCATTCCGGTGATGTTTTTCTTCAAAAAATCATCAGTATATAAAATCTTTAAAAGCGCGGCAATTTCCTGCTGATTTTCTGACGTTAATCGGCCAGAAACCAGCGGCACTCGCGCTGCATAAATCTTTGAAAGCGGCATCCTATCTCCTTTACTGTCAATATAGAAGGACGTATCGTCGTCTATAAATCTAGCAATTGGAGTGCGCTGAGTTACCACTGCCTTTAGCGTCCCATCTATGCTCACGAATACCTCTGATTTTTCAATCATATCGTGGTTGCTGATAGTTTTCTCCAAAGTATTCAAATCTAATTTATCTTTATCAATGCTTTTACCTTGTTTACTTTTATCTATCAACATTTTATTAACTATTTCGGTTGTCACCAAAAGGTTGTTCTCTCCGACAAATTGCACATCGGTTTTTTCAATTTTACGACTCTCATTTCGCTTTGACGTGAAGGCAAAAAGAAATAGTACTACGCCTATCATGACTACTAACTGAATGTTTTTTCTGTTTAATAATTTCATAATAATGCCTCTTTAATTAATGATATCAATTCGCCAATATCTCCTGCACCAATAGTCACAACTATCTTACAATTTGCCAACTTTATCTGTTCGATTAGATTTTCTTTCGAAACTAATGCTTTATTTTTAATCGAAATTTGATCTAATAACCACTGAGACGTAATTCCGGGTATTGGAACTTCTCGGGCTGGGTAAATATCTAACAACAAAACTTTATCAAAATTTGATAAACTATCGGCAAAATCTGCAGCAAAATCTTTTGTTCGGCTAAATAAATGTGGTTGAAATACTGCCAAAACATCTTCCCCTGGAAATAATTCTCTAACAGCCTGATGCACCGCGTTAATTTCTGTAGGATGATGTGCATAATCATCTATATAGACTAAATCATCTCTCTGTATTTGATATGAGAAACGCCTTTGTATTCCTTTGAAGGACTTTAAAGCTATAGCAATTTGCTTCTCCGAAATTCCATATTTGTAAGCCATTGCCAAAGCCATAGTAGCATTCATCAAATTGTGGTTTCCAGGCAATGCAAATTCCAGTTCCTTTAAAACTTTATTTCCAATCTCAACATCAAAAACATAAATTCCTTTTTCAATTTTTATATTAAAAGCTTTACAATCCGCCTGCTGATTAATCGATACCGTTCTACCTTGTAATGGCAAGCCATCTGCTATAAACAAATTAGATTTATCACTAATCTTATCGGCAAAATCACAAAATGTAGCTTCAATTGCGGCACTATCTCCATATATATCAAGATGATCGGCATCCATCGAGGTAATGCATGCTATATCTGGATGAAGTTGCATAAATGAACGATCAAATTCGTCTGCCTCAACAACTGTAACCGTTTTTCCTAATCCAATTAAATTACTATTATAATTTTCGACTACACCACCCACAAAAGCAGTAACATCAACACCACTTTCGTATAAAATATGTCCCAAAATCGCTGAGGTTGTAGTCTTTCCATGTGTGCCTGCAACTGCAAAACAAAAGGTGTCTTTCGTAATAATTCCCAATACTTCTGCACGTTTTTTTATTGTAAATTGATGCTCAATAAAGTAATTCCACTCTTTGTGGTTTTTTGGAACTGCAGGTGTAATTACTACCAAGGTTGACTCAACATCATACTCTTCAGGAATTTGGTGAACCTCATCATCAAAATGAATTTGAACTCCTAAATCCTCTAATCCTTTGGTGATTGGAGTTGGATGTCGATCATATCCAGCAACATTTTTACCTAAATTTTTGAAATAACGTGCCAGTGCGCTCATGCCAATGCCGCCGATTCCAATGAAGTAAATATTTTGAATTTGCTTGATATCCATTTAATTTTATGACTTTACTTTATAATCAATTTCTCTATTTGATCTACTATTCGTGACGTTGCATCTGGCGTAGCTAATTTTCTAAAATTCTCACTAATCTTTATCTGAAGATTTCGATCTGCGAGTAAATTGGTGAACACTTCAGAAAATTTTGTCTCAAGCTCCACTTCTTTGATTAAAATAGCACCTTCCTTTTCTACAATTGCCATCGCATTCTTCGTTTGATGGTCTTCGGCAACATTGGGCGAAGGAATAAAAATTGTTGGTTTTCCCGCCAGCGCTAATTCAGAAACTGATGAAGCACCTGCTCTGCTAATTATAACATCCGCAGCAGCATACAATAAATCCATTCTATCTACAAAAGCAACAACTTGCATATTTTGGTTGTCATTATATTGTTTATAATCTTCCCAATATAATTTTCCACACTGCCAAATTACTTGCACATCTTGAGCAGCAAAATTTACAGCTTCACTAGCAACTAATTGGTTAATGCGGCGTGCGCCCAAACTACCGCCCAAGATAACTACCGTCTTCTTTGAAGGATCTAAGTTGTAAAACTTTATGGCCTCGTCCCTATTTTCTCGAACTTTTAATAAATCCTGACGTACTGGATTTCCAGTCAGTACTACTTTGTTTTTATTAAAAAATTTATCTAAATTTTCATAAGCAACACAAATGACATTGGCTCTTTTGCCAAGAATCTTATTTGTAATTCCAGGATATGAATTTTGTTCTTGAATCACCGTTGGAATCCCGGCTATTCCAGCAACTTGCAACAATGGCCCACTAGCAAAACCACCTGTACCAATTACTACATCAGGCTTAAAATTTCGAATGATTGTTCTTGCTTTCAGTAAGCTGCTTAATAATTTTACAGGAAATAATAGATTGTCAGCAGTTATTCGCCTCTGCAATCCAGCAATCCAAAGTCCTACTATCTTATATCCTTCTTGTGGAACCTTTTGCATTTCCATCTTTCCCTTTGCTCCCACAAACAGAAATTCGGCTTGAGGAAATCTGCTCTTCAATTCATTTGCAATAGCAATTGCTGGATAGATATGTCCACCAGTACCGCCGCCACTAATTATGAATTTAAAATTTCTCATTTATGCTTTATTTAAAACTGCATTCATTGGATTTGATCCTGTCGCATCCTCAACTGCATAATTTAAATCTTCGGAATCCATTTCTTCATAAGCTGCATTTTCACGCGCTATTTGCTCATCAATCATCCTTTCCATTGTTTCATCGCGACGTTGTTTTGCGCTTAGCTCTTCGGCAATTTCTTCATCCTTTTTAGTAACTCCGATTATAATTCCTATTGCAACACAAGTCATCCAGATAGAGCTTCCTCCACTACTGATAAGCGGCAAAGTTTGTCCTGTTACTGGCAAAAGTTCGACAGCAACACACATATTGACCAGTGCCTGAAAAATTATTGGAAAACCCAGACCCACGACGACTAATTTTCCGAACAAGGTATTCGCCTTATGAGCAGCCACAATAAATCTAAAAAACAGCAGCAGATATAAAACTATTATTGCGGCACCACCAATTAATCCGTATTCTTCAACAATAATTGCGAATATAAAATCGGAGGATGACTGCGGCAAAAAGTTTTTCTGAACACTTTTCCCTGGACCCAAACCATACCAACCACCAGAAGCTATTGCAATTTTTGCTTTTTCTATTTGGTAATCATCTTCGTCGGGCTTGTCCGTTACAAAATTATCGATTCTAGACATCCAAGTATCAACCCGATTTGGGAACGCATCTGGAAAAGCTTTCGCCGTTAGAATGAAGATCGTTAGAAAAGTGATTCCCACCGCCACGATTATTCCAATATATTTCAACGGATATTTACCAACATAAACCAACATCAAAACCATCGCAAACATTAAAGCGGCGGTGGAGAAATTGGCAGGTAAGATCAGTATAATTATGATACCTACAGGAAGCCACAAATGCAATAATGACTTTCCAAAAGATTGCGGACTAACATTATAATTAGATAAGTAACCAGCTACGTATATCATCAGAGCGATAGATGCCGCCGCTGATGTTTGAAATGTGAATCCTACAAATGGAATCTCCAACCATCTGCTTGCATTTGCTCCATCAATTACTTGACCTCGCAAAAGAGTATATAACAGTAGAGCTGCTACTATTGCTAATAATCCAACTGATAATCTTTTGAAATAATTGTACGGGATTCTGTGAACTGCAAAGATCATTAGAAATCCAATAGAAATATGAACCGCGTGTTTCACCAGAAAACTAATAGTATTTCCAGTACCGTGATTCATATATGCCAAATTACTACTAGCACTAAAAACAGGCATAAAAGAAAATAGACCAAGCAGAGCCACGAATGACCAAATGCCTTTATCTCCCTTTAAACCTTGTAGTAACTCCTTCATTTTAATCCTGCTTTAGTACGTTTTTAACTTGGAATATTTTATAAATTCTGAACAGCTTGTTTAAACTGCCTTCCCCTATCTTCATAATTTTCGAATAAATCAAAACTTGCACAAGCTGGAGATAACAACACTGAATCCCCTTTTTCGGCAATACGTTGCGCCATTTTTACCGCGTCATTCATAGTCGAAACTTCAACCATCACATCAACGATATTTCCAAAAGCATCAATAATTTTACGATTATCAAGGCCAAGACAAATAATTGCTTTTACCTTCTCATTTACTAGAGGTAACAATTCAGCATAGTCATTCCCTTTGTCAACACCTCCCACGATCCAAATTGTTGGCGAATTCATACTATCGAGCGCAAAAAATGTTGCATTTACATTAGTTGCTTTCGAATCATTGATGTACTGAATATTTTGAATTTTTAGAACTTTTTCCAACCGATGCTCTACACCTTGAAAGTTTGACAGACTTTCTCTGATTGTAGCTTTTCGTATCTTCATCAGTTTAGCCACAGAAGTTGCTGCCATTGCATTTTTTAGATTATGTTTCCCCTCCAAAGCAATGCATTCTGTATCAAAATTCAATTCTTCGTGGTTTATGTTGATTTCCATTTTATTGTTTTTTATGTATGTTCCTTCTTTTAGCTCTTGCGTTAACGAGAAGGGAATTAATTGTGCTTTTACTTTATTTTGGCTTAACCAGGCTTTTATCTCAACATCATCTGCATCGTAAATAAGATAATCGTCATTGCTTTGATTCATCGTTATTCTAAATTTCGAATTAATATAATTTTGATAAAGATTATCATATCGATCCAAATGATCGGGACTCAGATTGGTAATGATAGCAATATGTGGGTTAAAATTGATCATTCCATCTAGTTGAAAACTACTCAGCTCTAAAACGTAGCAGTCAAACTGATCTTCTGCAACTTGCCATGCGAAACTCTTCCCGATATTTCCACCTATTCCAACATTCAAACCTCCCTTTTTCAACAAATGATATGTCAACATGGTTGTGGTTGTCTTGCCGTTACTACCGGTGATTCCAATTAATATAGCTTCTGTATATTTTGATGCAAATTCGATTTCGGAAATTACCGGTATCTTCTTGTCTCGTATTTTCTTTACTATTGGTGAGTTGTCCGAAATTCCTGGACTTTTCATAACTACATCGGCGTTAAGAATAAGTTCTTCACTATGCTGCTCTTCTTCCCATGTGATACCATTAATTACAAGAACTTCTTTGTAATGATTTTTTATTTTTCCAAAATCAGACACAAAGACATCGTAGCCTTTTTTGATGCCTAATATCGCAGTACCTACACCACTCTCGCCTCCACCTAAAATTACTAATCTTTCCATACTACCTTAATTTTAGAGTTACGATTGACAGAATTGCGAGCATTATTCCAACAATCCAGAAACGTGTCACAATCTTACTTTCGTGATAACCTTTTTTCTGATAATGGTGGTGTAAAGGTGACATTAAAAACACTCTACGGCCTTCGCCAAAGCGTTTTTTGGTATATTTAAAATACCCCACCTGAATTACCACCGATAAATTTTCTACCAAAAATATTCCACACAATAGAGGAATTAATAATTCTTTTCGAACCGAAATTGCCAAAACAGCTATAATTCCTCCGATGGTTAAACTTCCCGTATCTCCCATAAAAACCGAGGCTGGGTATGAATTGTACCACAAAAACCCGATTAATGCTCCCACGAATGCTGCTATAAAGACAGTCATTTCACCCGAGTTGGGTATGTACATTATATTTAAATAAGTCGAAAAAATAATATTACCCGAAACGAAAGTAAATATCCCGAGTGCGAGGACGGAGATTGCCGACGTGCCCGCCGCAAGTCCATCAATTCCATCAGTGAGATTTGCACCGTTTGACACGGCGGTGATGATAAAAATTACAATTGGAATAAAAATCAACCAGGCCATATCGCGATATCCTTCCCCTGTCCAAGCAAGAAGTTCGGCATAGTCAAATTCATTATTTTTCATAAAGGGAATCGTAGTAGCGGTCGATTTCTTCTCAAGAGGAATTGGATGAATCATATTCTCGGTCTGGTTAAAATTAACTACTGCCTTTTGAGTTTCATTTCTCACAGTTACCCCGGGATCAAAATATAAAACAGTTCCCACAATTAGTCCTAATCCTACTTGACCAATAACTTTAAACCCACCTTTTAAACCCTTTTTATCTTTTTTAAATATTTTAATATAATCATCAATAAATCCGATAGTTCCCATCCATAGCGTTGTAACAATAAGCAGCACGATATAAATATTATCCAACTTTGCTAATAATATAACTGGAACCAATGTGGCGACTATTATAATAAGTCCACCCATTGTAGGAGTACCCGCCTTTTGCGTTTGTCCATCTAATCCTAATTCGCGAACTGTTTCACCTACTTGCTGATTGCGCAAAAAGTTGACAATTTTCTTTCCGTAAATGGTAGAAATAAGCAATGAAAAGACAACTGCCAATCCTGAACGGAACGTAATGTATTGAAATACACCTGTTCCAGGAATGTCCATTTCGTTATTGAGATATTCAAATAGATAGTATAACATAATGGTTTATTTATTAAGTTGCTTCAACAATGTTGTTACTATCTTCATATCATCAAAATCCGACTTAACGCCGTGAATCTCTTGATACGTTTCATGACCTTTTCCTGCAATTAGAATGATATCATTTGCATTTGCAAATTGACAAGCCGCTTTAATCGCTTGGAATCTATCGGTTATAGAAAGGGTTTTATTTCTGTTCTGAATTTGCACACCTTTTTCCATATCTTCAATAATCTGTTCAGGCACTTCGGTGCGAGGATTATCAGACGTTAAAATTGCTTTGTCACTTAAAACAGAAGCAATATCTGCCATCAATGGTCGCTTGGTTTTATCTCTATCTCCTCCACACCCAACAACTGTGAGTAATTGCTCATTGCGTGTGCGAATAGAATTGATTGTCTGCAAGACATTTTCTAATGCATCGGGCGTGTGTGCATAATCTACAATTGCTGTGATATTAGTGTCTGAAACTATAAATTGAAAGCGTCCGGAAACACTTTCAAGCAGCGAAAGCAATCTCAAAACCTCAATCTTTTCCATTCCAAGTTCTACAGCAGTTGCATAAATTGCTAAAAGATTATAAGCATTGAATGTTCCAATCAGTCTCGTCCACACTTCATTATCCTCAATTTTTAGCAATAAACCTGAAAGTTGATTTTCTAAAATTTGAGCTCTGTAATCAGCATACGATTTTAGAGCGTAGGTAACTTTTTTTGCCGTTGTATTTTGAAGGATTACCGCGCCATTCTTATCATCAATATTGGAAATTGCAAATGCTGTACGAGGCAAATTATCAAAAAATGATTTCTTGACATCTCTGTATTCTGCAAAACTGGTATGGTAATCTAAATGATCGTGGGACAAATTTGTAAATACACCACCTGCAAAATAGAGTCCTTCGGTGCGCTTCTGATGAATGCCGTGTGAGCTAACTTCCATAAAGCAGAAATCAACTTCATTATCTAACATCAGCTGCAGATATTTATTTATTGTAAGCGAATCTGGCGTTGTGTGAGTAGCTTTATATTCTAACTCATCTACCATAATTTTTACGGTAGAAATTAGCCCAACTTTATAACCCGCATCTTTGTATAACTGATATAATAATGAAGCCACCGTAGTTTTTCCATTTGTTCCTGTTATTCCCACCAATTTTAGTTTGGCCGAAGGATTTTCGTAAAAATTTGCAGCCATAGTTGCTAATGCACTATTGGTGTTTTTTACAATTATAAAAGTTACGTCGTCATCCATCACCGCAGGTGGAGTTTCGCATACAATCGTTGTTGCTCCTTTATCAATCGCGGTCTGAACAAAATTATGTCCATCAGCAATACTTCCTCTGATGGCTATAAAAATATCTGAAGGCTGAATCGCTCTTGAATCAAATTCAATTTTTCGCACAGGAATATCAGTTGAGCCCTTTACAGATTCAATTGCTACTTTGTATAATATTTCTTTTAAATTCTTCACGACAATTCGATTGTTATAGTTTTAAGCTTCTCTAGTACTTCACCTTCTTTGATAGATTGAGATTTCACTCGTCCAGTTCCAATAGCTTTGACTTTAAATCCTTGATTTTCTAATAGTGCCACTGCATCCATTCCATTCATTCCATGAAGATTTGGCATGGTCAGCATTTTTGTATTTGCTGCTGCAAAATAATTTTTGTAACTATTTTCTTGCTGTAAATTCTTTTTATTAAGATTGTCGATCTCATTAAGCGAGGGGCTATCTGTAAAGATTTTTTGTGCTATTCTCTTAAAAACTGGCCCAGAAACATCTCCGCCATAATATCCTTTGGCCACATTGGGCTCATGGACAATGACGATGCAGGAATATTTAGGATTTACTGCGGGGAAGTATCCTGCGAACGACGAAGAATAATATTTCTCACTACCACCACTGTGTCCATAATTCACTTGAGCTGTTCCGGTTTTTCCGGCCATCGAGAAATCTTTTGAATATAATCTTGATGCGGTGCCACGTTTAACTACATTTTCTAAAATTGCTTGAACTTTATCAATAGTTTCTTGCGAGCAGATTTGTGGATTTATTACCTCGGTCTCATATTTCTTAATGGTTTTATTCCATGCCTTTACTTCGGTAATAAACTGAGGTTTTACCATCCTTCCATTATTAGCAATAGCATTATAAAAGGTAAGAGTTTGTAGCGGCGTTAATGACACACCATATCCAAATCCCATCCAAGGAAGCGTAATTTTACTCCAAAGTTTATCACTTAATTGCGGTATATGTGGGTTTCCTTCCCCTTGAAAAGGCAATCCTAATTTCCTATTTAAACCATAACTATTAAAGCGGTCAACAACTTTTTTAGGATTGTTTTCGTAACTTTTCATCATTGCCTGGACTAATATGGTATTTGACGAAAGTTCAAAACCTCTTGCAAGGGATAGTTTTCCGTAACCTCCTTTTTTTGAATCTCTAACACTTCTGCCAGAATACTTAACAATACCATCAAAACTGTCAAAAACAGTACTGGTATCTACCACTTTGTCTTCAAGCATTGCGGTTAAAGCCATTAACTTAAAAGTAGATCCTGGTTCTTGTGTTTCGGCGACAGCATAATTTACAGTTTCATAATAAGATCCATCGTCGGCTCTTCCTAAATTTGAAATTGCTTTTATGTGGCCTGTCTCTGTCTCCATTACGATGACACACCCATGATCAGCTTCGTAATATTCTAATTGCTTCAACAACGCGTGGTGTGCAATATCTTGAATATAGACATCTATCGTCGAAACCACATCGTACCCATCTTTTGGCTCCACTTCATTGTTATTTCTAATAGGTTTCCATTGACCTTGGGCTATTTTCTGTTTGAGAACGCGTCCATCTTTTCCGTTTAGATACTTTCCAAATGCCCCTTCGATGCCAACGCGAATTAAAGCGCCCGATTCTGTGGTACGTTCGTAACCAATTGTACGTTCTGCGATTTTTCCAATAGGATGTTCACGAACAGTTTTTTGCTCGGTGATAATGCCTCCTTTATAAGGACCTAACTCAAAGAGTGGAAAATTTTTAATCCGTATGTATTGTGTATAACTCAAATCGCGTGCTACCAAGAGATACCTGTTATTCTGAGCTCTCGCTCTTCTTAAAAGATTTTGATAATATGAACTTGGTTTTCCTAGCATCACTGACAAAGAATCAGAAAGAGGCTTTACATTTTTCTCAAATGCTGCCGACTTCGCTGCCACTGCATCAAATCTTATTTTATAACTTGGTATAGAAGTAGCAAGTAGGCTACCATCTGCAGAGTAAATATTCCCTTTGTTGGCTGGAATAATAAAATTACGCACAGTACGTTCTTTGGCTAATTTTCGATAGTAATCACCTTCTGTAAACTCAATGTTTGTGAGCTTTACCAAAATAGCAATAGCCACGAGAAACATCATGAATGCTACAAGGTAAATACGATAGGTGATATGTTTATCTTCTACTGCCATAATCTATCTACTAAACTCTTTTTCTTTTCTTGCTTTACTTTAATTTTCTGTGGCGGTACAGACGATGGAAATATCTCTTTAGCTTCCATTCTTTCTGATACTGTCGATTCCATTTTAAGTTTCATTAACTCCGAACGTCTATCTACAAATTCGGATCTTAATTCTTTGACTTCTGACGATAGTGCTACTATTTTAAAAATCTTACGTTCAAAATGATTTGTATTTCCAATCATCAAAATGGCAAGGAAAATCAAAAAGACTATAAATCGCCAGTTTTTTAGCGAATCCTCTTTGATTAAAAATCGAGCTTTTAATATGTTGTAAATATTTTGTTTCATTTTTTAGCACTTTTCTGCTACTCTTAATTTCGCACTTCTAGCGCGGTTATTCAATTTTATCTCTTCTGCCGTTGGAACAATTAATTTTTCAATAGTTTTAAAAGGAACTGTAAAATTTCCGAAGAAATCCTTTTCAGGCTCACCTTCAAACAATCCATTTTTGACAAACCTTTTTACCAATCGATCTTCTAAAGAATGGTAGGAGATTACAGATAATCTACCACCCGGCTCCAAAATCTCTAGTGATTGAAGCAAAAACTCCTTCAGCACATCCATTTCTTTGTTAACTTCAATACGTATTGCTTGATAAATTTGTGCTAATATTTTATTGCTTTTGTGAGCTGGTAAAAAACGAGCAAGGATAAATTTTAAATCTTCGCTGTTTCTAATTGGCTCCTGCTCTCTTGCCTCGATAATTACTCTTGCAATTGCTGGAGCATTTTTAAGTTCGCCATAATTAAGAAAGACATCTTTAAGCTGTTCTTGTTCATATTCATTGACCACCTTAAAAGCATCAAGATCATTTTTTTTACTCATTCGCATGTCCAATTCAGCTTCAAAACGAGTCGAGAAACCACGTTCGGCAACGTCAAACTGGTGTGACGAGACTCCCAGATCACCCAAAATTCCATTAACTGCTTTGACATTGTAAAATCGTAGAAATCTCTTTAAATACTGAAAGTTTTCTGGAATTAATGTAAAGCGTTCATCATCAATTGCATTAGCTTGAGCATCTTCGTCTTGATCAAAAGCAAACAACTTTCCGTTTGGTCCAAGTCGGCTCAATATTTCACGTGAGTGTCCACCGCCACCAAAGGTTACATCTACATAAATCCCGTCTGGCTTGATATTCAAACCGTCAACAGATTCCTTTAGCAATACTGGATTATGATATTCCATCTTCGTCATCATTTAAATTTCCCATTACACTTTCTGCCAAAGCAGCAAAGTCTAAATCTGTAGTTTCTATCGACTTTTCGTATAAATCCTTGTCCCAGATCTCAATTATATTTACTGCTGATGCTAACACAACATCTTTTGATATCTTTGCAAAGGCGCTTAAATCTTTTGCAATAAGCAATCTTCCAAGAGCATCAATTTCTACAATCTTAACTCCAGCCGTGAACTTTCTTATAAAATCGTCATTTTGCTTAACAAACTTATTTAGTTTGTTTATTTTCTTCATCATCACTTCCCACTCCTTCATCGGGTACAATTCTATACATTGCTGAAAAACTGACCGCTTCATCACAAATCCATCTTGTAACGAACTAGCAATCTGCTTCTTCAAAGGAGCGGGCACCATTAGCCTTCCCTTTGCGTCAACTTTGCACTCATATGTTCCGATGATTGTATTCAACTTCTTGCGTTAGTTATTAGTGTATGGACAAAAATATAAAAAAAATTACCACAATATACCACAATATACCACATTGTTGATAAGTTTTACCACTTCCAATGGTCTTAAGCACTGACAATTAAAGTTTACCACGAAAATGAGCAGAGTCTTCACAAACTTTTTGTGCTACAATTCTTATAGCATAATATTATAATCTGATTTTGAGACATTTAAATAAATTTTTAGCTACAATCAGTAGATTATTAAAGAGTTTGATATAGCCAAAGTTTTCTCTTATAATAAATGAGAAAATCATATATTTGCCAATAAGAAAAAGCTTGGCATACCTATGGAAGATACCGTGAATAAAGAAGGAAAATATAAATACTTAGAAATTGGAGAAGGAACTCCCATCATCGTACTGCACGGACTTATGGGTGGATTAAGCAACTTTGAAGGAGTTGCATCTTTTTTTCCAGACAAAGGATATAAAGTAATTATTCCTGAATTGCCGATTTACACGCAAAATATTTTGAAGACCAATGTCAAGGCTTTCGCCAAATATGTAAAGGACTTTATTACTTACAAGAAGCTTGACCGTGTTATCTTATTAGGAAATTCACTTGGAGGTCACATTGGATTATACCACGCGAAAATGTATCCAGAAAAAATGGCTGGACTTATCATCACTGGAAGTTCTGGCTTGTACGAAAGTGCTATGGGCGATAGCTATCCGCGACGCGGCGATTATGAGTATATCAGAAGGAAAGCGGAAGATGTATTTTACGATCCAAAAATTGCTACCAAAGAAATTATTGATGAAGTATATGAAATGGCTAATGACCGAATCAAACTCATCAAAACTCTTACAATTGCCAAAAGTGCCATCCGCCATAATATGGCAAAAGATTTACCAAAAATGCACGTGCCGACCTGTATTATTTGGGGTAAAAATGACAAAGTAACTCCGCCGGAAGTCGCAAAGGAGTTTCATGATAAATTACCCAATTCAAGTTTATATTGGATTGACAACTGTGGACATGCTGCAATGATGGAGCATCCGGATGAATTTAATACAATAATGTACGAGTGGTTGCAGAAAGCAAAACTGAAAACCTAAGTAATTTAGAATAAAGAAAAGACAATGAAGATTAACACCGCCGAATTTATAATTAGCAATTCAGAAGTAGACAAATGTCCTAAAGAATTTTTGCCCGAATATGCCTTTATCGGTCGTTCTAATGTAGGTAAATCTTCGCTGATAAATATGCTGACCAATCATAAAAAGTTAGCAAAAACTTCTGGTCGTCCAGGAAAAACACAACTGATCAACCACTTTAAAATCAATAATAATTGGTTCTTAGTCGATCTGCCAGGATATGGTTATGCAAAAGTTTCAAAACGGACGAAATCTGTTTTCCAACAGTTTATAACTGATTATTTTGAAAAAAGAGAACAGCTCGTTTCAGCTTTTGTTCTAATTGATATTAGACATGAAGCTCAAGACATTGACATAGAATTTATGTCTTATCTAGGAGAAAGTGAAATTCCTTTTTGCATTATTTTTACAAAAGCTGACAAAATTAGCAAAGTGAAAATTGATTCACACGTGGCAGCGTACAAAAAGAAAATGCTAGCTAATAACTGGGAAGAGATGCCGATGCACTTTGTAACTTCTGCTACAGAGGGTACAGGAAAAGATACATTATTAGAATTTATTGACGAAGTAAATCAAGACGTCTTCAAACAGGACAGCGAGTTTTAGTCATAAAAAAAAGTCGGTTTAGATCAAGATCTAAACCGACTTTTTTTAAGTATTTAAACGGAGAAATTACTTTTTTACTAGGTCGAGATTTTCTGCAAAATAGGCACAAAAATCCTTCATCGTTTCGGTCATTTTCTCATCACCCGTTGCACGCAAGAAGGTGTCAGACATTGCCACTAGTGTTTGATGAAAAAATATTTTCATTTCATCCACAGGCATTTCTTTCGTCCAAAGATCTATTCTGAGCATTTCTTTTGCCTTACTATCCCACACAGAAAGCAGAACAGCTTTGGTTTCTTGCATTTCTATTCCACCATCCTTTGCACTCCACGTAAGTTTTTCTGGAACACGATTTTCATCTAATTCCACTTCAAATCTAATTTCTGAGGTATGTTTTGCTGTCATTCTTTTCTAGGTTTGTATTTTGAGTTATCAAATATTTCTTTTGAATCTGTTTGCAATAAAGTTTCTAATGAAACATCATTATTTTTTGCATATGATCGCACAATCTGCCAACCAATCCATCGACCCACACTGCCTGGCGTTTCATTATCTATTTCTAAATAAAACTTAGAAAATGGCGCAGGATTTATAAATCTATTGGCAAGTTTTGATGAGGTATCAAACAACAGTTTGTTTTCGATAAAATAGCGCCACATGTAATTTTCATTCTCTTCTGACCATACTATTTCTTCAGATGTATATCCTATTTTTTGGGCATCTGTAGCAGACGGAATCAGTAAATCTTTGAGATACAAAATCTTCCCGTTATAAATCATTTGCGATAGTAATGTTTTATCACGTGGTGGAGCAATTTTTCTTTCGGCAAAGTCCTGCGCCAGGTCAGATACAATCTGCTCTGATTCAAAGTTTTTCTTGATATAGGCAGGGTAGTCATAATATTTATGGTCTTTCCCTAAATAGAGTTCCAAAGAAACAATTAGTAAACTATCGGTATAAATAGCTTTCATATCATTGTCCATATCTCCTATAACAGTGATAATCTTGGGATTAGCTTTTGTTTCTGGAAAATAGAATTTAATATGTTTCAGTAGTTCAGCAATTGAAGCGCTCTCGCTGTCAAAATTTTTATACTTTTTCTGAACCTCATTGTATAAGTCACGCCACTGAGGATCTGTCATTCTTTCTTTCCAAGCCGCATCGTCATTGCTTGAAAAAAAATACGGGTATTTATTTTTGAGCGATTGGAGGTCTTCAGGTTTGGTTTCAAAAAAAGCCTGATCAAATCGATCTACATCTATACTTATAGGTATATTTTCGATTGCTTTTTCTGTCTTATTTTTCTTGTCACATGAAGTAAGTACAATAAAAAATATAAATAATATAAGATAATTCTTCATATATTGGTTTAATTTCGCTTTAATAGGCACTCGCAAGAAATATGCTTGTTATTAAATTAACTTAATAATGCAGCCTACGGTTTTTAATTAGCTTTTATAGTTTTGCAAATATACAGTTCACATTTCAATATATAGATAAATAGATGGTCAATAATAAAGCGATTAATGCAAGCAAAGCATCAGAATTTATATCGCAATGGCTTTTAGAATATGCCACGAAAGCAAATATTAAAGGTTTTGTTATTGGAATTTCAGGTGGAATTGATTCAGCAGTTGTTTCAACTCTTTGCGCAAAAACGGGTCTTAAAACTTTGTGCGTCCAAATGCCAATTCATCAGTCAAATAGTGAATTGACGAGAGCAAGCGAACAGATTCGGTTTTTGCAACAGCATTTTTCTAATGTAGAAGAAAATTTAATAGATCTGACTACCACATTTGATAATTATTCTGGCCTTTTTGAAAGTATAGATGACCCATTAAACGCTCTGACCTTGGCCAATACAAGAGCGAGGTTACGAATGACTACCTTATATCATCTTGCAGGATTAAATGGACTATTAGTAGCAGGAACAGGAAATAAGATTGAGGATTTCGGCGTAGGCTTTTTTACCAAATATGGTGATGGAGGAGTGGATATAAGTCCCATTGCGGATTTATTGAAATCAGAGGTTTTTGCTTTAGCAGCCCATTTAAAAATACCATCCTCTATCCAGAAAGCTTCTCCTACAGATGGATTGTTTGGAGATTCTCGTACTGATGAACAGCAGTTGGGAGCAACTTATAACGAATTAGAGTGGGCAATGTCACAAGGAGTAGATCAAGGAGAAGGAGAAGAAGGTCTTTCTGAAAGACAGCGAGAAGTGCTGGCCATTTATAGAAAGTTAAACCGAGCAAATCAACATAAAATACAACCAATACCTGTCTGTAAAATTCCAGCAGAATTATATAGTACATAATAAATAAAAAGAAGCTAGAAAAAATTTACCAACACCACTAAAACAAAAGTTATGATTAAAGTATGTTTAGCCGACAACTACCCAGTAGTTCACTTTGGGGTGAAATCATATTTCAAAGACCACAGCGACATCAATATAGTGTCAAATGTTGGTAATTTTGGAATGATCGCCGAAGCCTTAAAAAATAAAGAAATCGATATCCTAGTAATGGATCTCGAACTTGACGGATTTACTAGTATTTACGAAATTCGAGCAATCATTCGTGAATATCCTAATACAAAAGTAATTATATTTAGCAGTCTTCCAGAGCAAATATACGCTCCCAATGCAATCAAATCAGGCTGTTCAGCTTACGTTCATAAAACAGCGAAATTGGAATATTTAGGACAAACAATTGTTAAAGTTAGCAATGGAATTATTGTTATGAGCGAAAATGTCAAAAAAGATTTGGCTCTTATCGCTAAACAAAACAAGAGTGATCGTCTTTATCGAAAATTATCAAATCGAGAAATTGAAGTGCTACGTTACCTAAGCGACGGTAAGAAAAATAATGAAATTTCTAAAATTTTGGATTTAAATGAAAAAACCATTAGTACATATAAATTGCGTTTACTTACCAAACTAAATGTAACCAATTTGGTAGATTTAGTAAATAAAGCAAAAACATTAAATATCGTTTAACGAAATCCAGACATTACACGTCCCAGCTTTGTTGAGAATGCATTAATCAGGCGATAATAATCCATTGCCAACCCTAAAATTTCTGCATTGTCAGCATCGGGATCTGTAGATAAGGATTTTTTAAGCTCGTCAATGATACCGTGAACTAAAAACCAGCGCAGTGTGAGAATAGTTTCTGAAACATATTGCGAAATTGACTCAGCTTTTTCCTTGACAGCGATTTGCTGTACCTCCCATTTGTGAAGATGTTCACGCTCCTCCTCCATTAAAATATTTGTAACTTCTAAACTATATTGAGCAGGAAGACGCATTAAATAATGCTCCATTACAAATTCTTGATGTTGATTAAAATATTCGATTAAATCATTGTAAATATCTCTAAACAGTGGATTTGCAAGTTCAACCTCATCTTCCTGCAAACTCAAGAAAATTTTCTGAAAAACTTTACTCTTTTGAATGTTCGTAATTGTTTGGATATTCCCTTCATCATCAGATTGAAGGTAACTTTCTTCAAAATCTTCTTCGGTATTTCCGTATAAAAGCAGAATTTCGATTATTCTCCGTTCTAACTCATATTTTACATCTACTTTTTCAGAATTTGTCGCAGCATCATTTTTAACAACTTCAAAGGCTTTCTGCGGTTTTTTATCCCCTTTTAGTTCATCTAATTTCTCTTTATTGACAAGTTGCGCCAAAGTACTCGTAAGTACTTGCTCCGAAATGTCCATAATTCGCGAACACTCCTGAATATAAATTTCACGCTGTATACGATCTGGTATTTTTGAAATACTGGTAACCATATCACGAATTAACCCTGCCTTTTTTACAGGGTCATTTTTGGCATCGTCGACTAATAATGAGGCTTTAAACTGAATGAAATCTTTTGAATTTTTGGCAAAATACTCCTGCAACTCTTCGCTAGAATGCTTTTTAGCAAAACTATCGGGATCTTCACCGTCTGGAAAACCACAAACTTTTACGTTCATTCCTTCTTCAAGAATCAAATCGATTCCTCTAAGGGAAGCACGTAATCCGGCAGCATCACCGTCAAAAAGCACAGTAATATTTTTGGTTAATCTATTGATTAATCTAATTTGATCTGGACTAAGTGCTGTTCCAGAAGATGAAACAACATTTTCTATCCCTGCTTGATGCATCTGGATTACATCGGTATATCCTTCGACCAAATAACAAGTATCTAATTTGGCAATTGATTGCTTTGCCTGGAAAAGTCCGTAAAGAACTTTACTTTTATGGTAAACATCACTTTCTGGAGAATTTAAATATTTTGCCGCTTTCTTATCGTTACCAAGAATTCGTCCTCCAAATCCTAAAACCCGGCCTGACATACTAAGTATAGGAAACATTACTCGACCGCGGAAGCGATCTGTAAGTCGGTCTTCCTTATTAATGGTCATTCCGGTTGATTCCAGAAATTCTAATTTATAACCTTGACCGAGTGCTTCTTTGGAGAAAGCATCCCACTGCTCTGGCGAAAAACCAAGTGAAAATTTCTTGATCGTGTCCATCGTAAATCCACGCTCTTTGAAATAGGAAAGTCCAATCGCTTGCCCTTCATCACTGTTGAGCATCTTATCATGGAAATATTTTCTGGCATATTCTAAAACGAGATACATGCTTTCGCGTGCGTCGATCAAAGCTTTTTCTTCTTCGGAAGCAACTGTTTCCTCGATTTCGATATTGTATTTTCTGGCGAGATATCTGATTGCTTCGGGATAAGTAAAATGCTCGTGCTCCATAATAAAAGCAATGGCATTTCCTCCTTTTCCTGAACTAAAATCCTTCCAAATCTGTTTTACTGGCGATACCATAAATGATGGTGAGCGCTCATCAGAAAACGGACTCAAACCTTTGTAATTACTACCAGCACGTTTGAGTTGAACGAAATCTTGTATTACTTCTTCGACTCTTACGGCATCAAAAACGGCATCTATTGTGGACTTGGAAATCAATGTTGTTTGTTTTTATTGAGGAGGTCAAAGTTACAAATAATCGTATTGATTAAATACTTTTGCTCAAATATTACGGAAACTCCTAGCCCCGATAGTAGCGGCATCCTCTTTCTTTTTTTCTTAGAAAAAAGAAAGAGATATAGCGGATAGCGGGATTAGCTCCAAATAAAAAAAACGCCTCTCTCCAGAAGCGTTTTCAACTTTAACTAACTAAAAAAAATATTAATTGAGGTCGATTCGCACCCCTAACGAAACATTATTTTGATCGATTCCATTGTTTTTGAACAGCGGATTTAAATCATATTTTGCATACAAACTCACTGCTTGATAACCAACATAGGCACTGATACCGTAGACAAAATCGTTGACATTAAAATCGCCACGCTCGCGATCACGGTTGTTATTTCCGTCCAAATCATACACTAAAATTTGCTTAGATTTGATGTTAAGTCCAGCATATCCGCCTAAACCTACCCGAAAACCTTGATGCGTTTTGAAACCATCAGAATTCGCAATTCTTTCACTTTTAGAAAAATCAAATTCCAAATGCAACGGCACAACTAGCGAAACATTTCGGAAACGAGAATCTTTTAAATCTATCAAACTTGTCTCTAGCATAGTCTCATCTTCGCTCTCCACAAAAACTCTATTATTTGTTGGACGGAGATTATTGTACATTACAGACATTCCGTATTTTGCGTGTAAGAGATTGTGATCTTTTAAGATTCTGGTATTCCAAGTAAAACCCAACTCGTAAAAATGTGAACCTAAATATCTATAATCTGAGTGCGCAACAGCATTGTTTGTTATAAGATTATTAAGACCGGCAGCGAAAACAAACTGGCTTACAGTTCGGTTTTCTATAAATTTGTCTGCCAAAGTATCCTTTTCTTGCTCAGCGCCAACAATAATACTTGCAGTTATATGTTTAGAAAATTTTGAACGGTAGTCTTTACCAACTGTGCCATTAACTTTTTCCTGAACAAGATCACTTAACTCTTGATGCGCCACGGCAGTTCGCTCTTCTATATTTTTCGCTCTTTTCTCGGCAACGGCAAGTTTTTGACTGTCTGCTTGCTCCTTATTGATGGTCGATTTTGCGTAAAGATCATTGATAGTTTCAACCTCAACTTTGAGCGCATCTTTCTCCTCTTGAGTGATTTTTTCGATCTTCTCGGCAATGGCGTAGGCTCGCGCTTCAAAGGTTTCTTGGGCGTATACCTGGGTTAAAAAAAGGCATAGGAATGCCGCTAACGAAAGTGTAAAATTTTTCATTTTGTTTGTGTTTTGGTGGTTTATAAAATTCTTGAGGGGGTGTTTCTAATACGATTCTAGATTTCGATTGGAAACGGCAACTTTAATTTCTTGGTAATTTTTGGATACTGATCTGATCATTTTCTCTCTAAATGTGAGCTCGATTTCGCCATCAACTTGAGATAAGAGATTTTTCGCACTCACTTTTACGGCTGAATTTGGTTTTTGTAATGACGTAGCATCAGCGAGAAGTTTTTCTAAATTATCATCGTTAACTGAATTTCTGATTATTTTATTAGGAATCGCGGGACTACTTACATTGGCAATTTCTTCTTCAACTGATTTGGTTGACTTAGTAGAAATAGGGCTAACTATTTTTGCAATTGCATTTCGAGATTCTTTTACTTTCTTTGTTTGTTGCCCACCTTGTACTTCTACAACTTCTTCTTGATTACTATTGATTTCCTGCGGAATATCTATGGGAGTAGTTATTGCAGAGTTGTCTTGATTTACGACTTGAATAGCATCGCTGTCACCTCCTAATTGCATCATAAATATATTACCAACAAATAAAAATCCAAGAATTGAAGCGGCGATATAAAGCCAAATCATCGGTTTCTTCTTTTTCTTTGGAGTCTCGCTCAGCATGGTATCAAGCTTATTCCAAGAATCTGCCGAAGGAGTAATCTCCCTATCATTGAGTTTGGTTCGAAAATCTGTATCGTATTTATTTAATTCCATTTTTGGTACTCATTTAATTTATTAATCTGCACTTGCAACATCTTCCTAGCATTTGACAACTGCGATTTTGAAGTTCCTTCGTTTATCCCCAACATTTCGGCAATCTCTTTATGTTTGTAACCTTCGATTGCATAAAGGTTGAAGATCATTTTGTAGCCTTCCGGCAAATTGTCTATCGCTGTTTGAATTTCTTCGATTCCGAGGTTGCAATCGATTTCGCCCACACCGTCTTGAATTTCTAACTCGTCATCAATAAAATGAATCTTCTTATTTGTTCGGATTCTATCTAAACATTCATTTACCATAATCCTTCGCATCCAACCTTCAAAGCTTCCTTTATCCTCAAAATTTTTAATGTTCGAAAAAACTTTCATAAATCCCGTGAGCATTACATCTTCGGCGTGCTGCAAGTCCTTTATATACAATCGGCAAACGCTCAACATCTTTGGTGCAAATCGACCGTAAATTTCTTGTTGCGCTTTTCGATCTTTGGCTATAGCCAAATCAATAAGAGTGTTTAATTGCTGATGTAGTTTAATAACTTTCAAAGTGGTTTATAAAAGTGGTTCTATTAGTATAGACGAGAATAGCCTAGAAAAGGTTGTACGGGATTGTAATTATTTTTTAAAAATAAAAATAATTAACTGATAATAAGCTATTTATAAATTTATTTTTTTCGTTCTATCACATAATTTACCATAAGAACGAGGGCGTCCTTAAATTCGGATTGCGGGTAAACTTCCAAAAGCTGAAGTGCTTGTTGTTGAAATTCAATCATTTTTTCTTCGGCATATTTCAAACCATTTTGCTGCTTGACAAATGCTATAACTTCTTTGACCCGCTTTTTATCTTTATTGTGGTTTTTGACCGAATTGATCAGCCATCTCTTTTGAGATTTATCAGAATGATTGAGAGCATAGATTAATGGAAGAGTCATTTTTTGCTCCTTAATATCAATACCTGTAGGCTTTCCGATAGCATCATCTGTATAATCAAACAAGTCGTCTTTTATTTGAAAAGCCATTCCGATTAATTCGCCAAAAAGTCGCATATTTTCGACCTGAGCATCATCATTTTCAAGAACTGATCTCGCTCCAAGAGCGCAACAAGCGGCGATAAGAGTGGCAGTTTTCTTTCTGATGATGTCATAGTAAATATCTTCGGTAATGTCGAGTCGGCGGGCTTTTTCTATCTGAAGTAATTCACCTTCGCTCATTTCGCGAACGGCAACTGAGATAATTTTTAGAAGATCAAAATCGCCATTGTCTATAGAAAGTAGCAATCCTTTTGACAGTAAATAATCTCCAACGAGAACTGCAATTTTATTTTTCCAAAGTGCATTTATAGAGAAAAATCCCCGTCTTTGATTAGAATCATCCACAACATCATCGTGCACAAGAGTGGCAGTGTGAATAAGTTCGATTACGGCGGCACCCCTATAAGTGCGTTCATTAACTGCTGCATCTAACATTTTGGCGGTTAAGAAAACAAACATTGGACGCATTTGCTTTCCTTTTCGATTAACCACATAGTGGGTAATTCTGTTGAGGAGCGCTACCTGTGAAGTCATAGATTGGTAAAACTTCTTCTCGAAGACAGCCATTTCTACAACAATAGGCGCTTTTATTTGCTCGGTGATTTTCATTCTACAACAGTGATGATGATTTTTATTAAAACTTTAATTTAAGAATATGTTTGCCCTAATCAGGACTTGTTGGCGAGTTGTCCACAGGCAGCATCAATATCTTTTCCACGGCTGCGACGTACTTTGGCCACAATTCCATTTTCGGCTAGAGCTGAAATATAAGCATCTATAGCCTCATCTGAAGCTTGCTGAAATTCGCCTTCTGTCTCTATTGGATTGTACTCAATAAGATTCACCTTGCAAGGAACATATTTGCAAAATTTGACAAGCGCATCTACAGATTCCTTATTGTCATTGATGTTTTTCCATACCACATATTCATAGGTCACCTTACTCTTGGTTTTTGCATACCAATATTGCAGAGATTCTTTGAGATCTACCAAAGGGAAATTTTTGCTAAAAGGCATAATGCTCGCTCTGATTGAATCAATTGCTGAGTGTAGTGACACTGCTAATTGGAATTTTACTTCATCATCTGCTAGTTTCTTAATCATTTTGGGCAAGCCCGAAGTAGAAACTGTAATTCGTTTTGGCGACATACTAAGTCCTTCTGTCGAAGTTATCATATCTATTGCCTTAAGTACATTGTTGTAATTCATCAATGGCTCACCCATACCCATGAAAACAATGTTAGAAAGTGGGCGGTTATGATACAATCTACTTTCTTTATCGATTGCTATTACTTGATCATAGATTTCGTCAGGATTTAGGTTACGCATTCTCTTGAGTTGTGCTGTTGCACAAAAATTGCAATCCAAACTACAACCTACCTGACTAGAAACGCAGGCGGTAGTACGAGTATTTGTAGGAATAAGCACCGATTCTACAACGAGACCATCGTGAAGACGCACGGCATTCTTGACCGTACCGTCACTAGAGCGCTGCATCTGATCGACTTTGATGTGATTAATTACAAAGTTTTCTTCGAGCATCGCACGAGTTGCCTTAGAGAGATTTGTCATATCTTCAAAGCTGTGAGCGCCTTTGCTCCATAGCCATTCATACACTTGATTGCCTCGAAAAGCTTTGTCGTTTATGCTGAAAAATTCTCTTAATTCCTCTTTACTTAATGCTCGTATGTCTTTCTTAGTGATTTCCATGGTTGCAAATTTAATGGTTATTTCTTGAATAGGTCATTTAGGAATTTATAACTTTGTCCAAAACTTTAAAAATGCACTTTATTTCGTCCGAACTTGAAAATTATGTTGAGAAGCATTCTGAAAATGAACCTCAACTACTTGCTGATCTCAACCGCGAAACATACCAAAAAGTATTGTTGCCGAGAATGTTGAGTGGCCATTTTCAAGGTCGTGTTTTGAGTATGCTTTCTAAGTTGATAAGACCTGTCAATATTTTGGAAATTGGTACTTATACAGGTTATTCGGCTTTATGTCTTGCCGAAGGAATGCAGGATTCTGGCACCTTGCATACAATAGACATCAAGGAAGAATTGGTAGATTTGCAGCGCAAATACTTTGATCGATCTCCTTGGGGAAAACAAATTGTGCAGCATTTGGGCCAAGCGACGGATATTATTCCGCTTTTGGACTTGAAATTTGATTTGGTTTTTATTGATGCTGACAAAGAAAATTACCTCAACTATTATGAGATGATTGTACCAATAATGAACAAAGGCGGAATTATCTTATCTGATAATGTGTTGTGGAGCGGAAAAGTTTTGGAAGAATTAAATCCAAAAGATATTAGTACCGCAGTTTTATTGAAATATAATAAATTGCTTCAGGAAGATCCACGTGTAGAAACTGTGTTGTTGCCAATACGTGATGGATTAACGGTTTCGAGGGTTTTGTAAGCTATCGAAATTTGTTGTCGACGGAATTCTTCGGTAGTGGCGAAATCAAAAAAATCTAGATGTGATACTAGTGCATGACCTCAATTTATTGAAATTGATGTTGCGAGCGTTCTTTCGGCGAAAGCCAAATCCTTATTATCGATGAACTAAAAATTTATTCATTTTCCATAGCCGAATTTCTTCTTTCCATTCTTGGAATCAGATACTTTTTATTGATAAAATTAAATAGTAAATAGGCTAGGAATCCCATAATTATACCAAAGAAAAAACCTGATAAAATATCGCTAGGATAATGCAATCCTAAGTAAATACGGCTGTAAGCAAATACTAACGACCATAAAAAGAAGAAGCCAATATATTTTATTTGCTTGCGAGCAATGAGGTAAATAAACATTGCTACCGCCATAGAATTTGCCGCGTGACCTGACCAAAAACTAAAACTATAACGCATTTGCACCTGCCTCATTCCCATATTGATGAGAATATTATTGGTTGGTCTGAGTCGTCCGTAATGACCTTTTACAAAATTTGTAGTTTGATCTGTGAACAAAACTAAAAGTGCAATTACTCCAATAGCGAGCAAAGTTTGCTGCAGACCGAGTTTTTTGTACATGACATACAGTAGAAAAAGGAAAAGAGGTGTCCAATGTTCCTGTCTTGTAATCGCTAACCAAATTGGGTCTCGCCATGAACTGCCAAGGCCGTTTAGATAAACCAAAAGATTTGAATCAAGTCGTAATAATTCTTCAAGCATTTAATTACGTTTTATTGGGCCGTCTTGCGTTGGCTCTTCGATAATTGGTTCGTTTAATTTACTATCAGCGATAGAATCGTCTAAATCTGTACTTTCTTTCTTGAAGGTGTTTCGCAATTGATCTATCTCTGAAGTTACTTTTTCTTGGATTGCAGTTTCCTGGACCATTTTTGTAAATCCTTCTTTGGCCTTATTTATTTCTGTAGAAATTCCGCCGGTTAGTTCGTCCATATTAAGGCCACTTCCGTGAATGTTGTCTTTGATTTCGTTGGTTGCATTTTTAAGCTGTGCCATGCCTTTGGCGAAAGCCCGTGCAAATTCTGGAATCTTATCAGATCCAAAAAGCATTAGTATAATCAAAATTATAAAAATTAATTCTCCTCCTCCTATTCCAAACATAAGACATCTATTTTAAGCAAAGTTACAAAGTTGTGACTTTTAAAATGCGCAATTTATTCATAATAATTTTAATCAAATTTTGACTTAATCAGCTCTCGTGGCCAGACATTATTTGTTACATCTGTATCTGCGGTTTCAAGCTTTGGATCGATCTGGATTTTTAGTAATTCTTTTTCCGTTGCAAATGTACGACTGACCTCTTGATCATTTAATCGCCAAATTTGAGCTGGAAAAGTCTGAATTTCTGATGTTCCATCTATAAAAGTCAATTCGACAATAATTGGCATAACCAAGCCTCCCGGTTTATTGAAAGTTACTTCATAGAAAAACTTAGGATTTTTTAAATTTTTCCTCTCTTCTGCAGTAAAGTTCACTGTAAGATATTCTTCCAAAGTTTTGACGTTTTTAAAATCTAATCCTTTGTTTTTACTAGAAATCTTATCATCAGCAACCATATAGACCAATGGTCCTGCGGCAGTTTTTCTATTTCTACGAGTTACTTCAACTACTTCTACATCCTTTGGAGCTTTATCAGTTATCTGAAATTTGACAACATCTTTAATTCCAATATCATTGTAATCTGTCGTAAAAAACCATCCTCTCCAAAACCAGTCAAGGTCTACCGAAGACGCATCTTCCATAGTACGGAAAAAATCTTCTGGGGTTGGATGTTTAAATTTCCACCGTTTGGAGTATGTACGAAAAGCGTGATCAAATAGTTCAGGACCCATCACAGTATTTCGTAAAATATTTAACGCAGTCGCCGGTTTTCCATAGGCATTATTTCCAAATTGATGAATATTTTCAGAATTAGACATTATAGGTTCCAAGCTCTTTGGATCTCCGCTCATATACGGAACTATGTTCTTGGCAGGACCGCGTCTCGATGGAAAGTTTGTATCAAATGTTTGCTCAGTCAAATATTGCAGAAACGTATTTAGACCCTCGTCCATCCACGTCCATTGTCTCTCGTCTGAATTGACAATCATCGGGAAAAAGTTGTGTCCCACTTCATGTATAATTACTCCAAGCATTCCGTATTTGACGTTATCTGAATAGGTCAAATCTTTCTCCGGACGGCCAAAATTCCAGCAAATCATTGGATATTCCATTCCTTGATCTTGTGCATTTACCGAGATTGCTTTTGGGTACGGATAGTCAAAAGTATAAGAAGAATACGATTTCAAAGTATGTGCAACAGCTCTAGTCGAATATTTTTCCCATAGTGGATTTCCTTCTTTTGGATAAAGAGAAACAGCCATAACAATCTTGTCATTAATCTTTACTGCCATCGCATCGCTGATGAACTTGCGAGAAGTGGAAATTCCGAAATCACGAACATTCTCTGCTCGAAATTTCCAAGTTTTTGTCTTCTTACTGCGACCTTTTTCTATTTCAGTTGCTTCGGCTTGTGTGATAATTACCACAGGATTATCAAATGATTTCTCCGCCTGCTTGTATCTCTTCAGTTGTTCTTTGGTATAAACTTCTTCGCGATTTAGCAAACTTCCTGTTGCATCAAGAAAGTGATCTGCTGGCACGGTAATCGAAACATCATAATTCCCAAAAGGAAGCGCAAATTCACCACCTCCCCAAAATTGCATATTCTGCCAACCTTCAACATCATTGTAAACTGCCATTCGCGGATGAAATTGGGCGATTACATACAAGTTATTTCCATCTTCTTTAAAATGTTCGTAGCCAGAACGACCGCCAACTTCCATATAATTATTGATATTATACCAATATTTTATCGAAAAAGAATATTTTTCGCCGTGCTTCAAAGGCTTGTCGAGATCAATTCGCATCATTGTATGATTTACCGTATACGGAAGATCTTTGCCTTGAACATCCTTTACATAATCGATTTTAAAACCACCGTCAAACTTTTCTTCAAAGTAATTTCTAGAAAATGCCGATGCACTAATTGACGAACTCATTTTATCATTTCGCGCTAATGGTGACTGCGAATCTTGTGCGTTGATATTCTGATCTAGCTGAATCCACAAATAATCCAGCGACTCTTTAGCATTATTGTGATAGGTGACAGTTTCAGTCCCGTAAATTCGAGCCTTATCATCATCTAGGGTTATATCAATTTTGTAATCCGCCTGCTGCTGATAATATTCTGGACCTGGCGCACCTGATGCAGTACGATACATATTTGGCGTGGCCAAGACATCATACATTTGTCTAAACTTATTATTATTAATCCGATTAGGATTATCGGTTTGAGCAAATGTCGTGGCAAAACTCGCAAGAATTAGAAGCGTGATAATTTTATTCATAAATTTCTAAAAAAATTTGAAGCATAAAAATAGTACTATTAATTAAAAAGTCTGTCGTCCCGAAGGTTTTTCTGCCGTTAAAAGCAAACTGGACTTCTCTTTATCAATTGTAAGTTGAATAATATTTTGCTGTGTGGGAAGAATATCAAGCAGAGAAGTGTTTTTTACTTCGATAGATTTTACAGATCCTAGATTTTCAACTTTAAAATAACTAATGAAAACATTGTTTTCTACCTCGCTGCTCAAATATTTATATGTGACAATTTTATTATTAATCTTGATGAGAAGATGGCTTTTCTGATACTTTTCGAAAAGTAAAATATCTTCTGCTGATTGACTTTTCTCGCCAAGAGCTACTTTCTTTTTTGACGAAGCTTCGACCGCTTCTACTAAATCATCGAGAAAAATACGGCTGATAATTTGAAGTTCTTTTTTGGCAGGTTTATAATCAATTTGATAAATACTCACATAAAATCTGTGAGCAGAATAAGCCGAAATAGTAAGTAAAATAAAAATTAGGGATACTCCAAATAAAAGTTTTCTCATTTTTCAAAATTAATCATTTGGTTTCACTCTGCATAATTACATTATAATCCACTGCAAGCCTCGCCATTTGAAATAATACACGATGTTTGTGTTGCGATTTCAATGCTGACAGAAATGTTGCATCCTCAACAAGAAATCGTTCAAAATCCTCGTGGTAATCCGCCTCAACGCCAAAGCTTTTGGTATAATATGATCGAAGATTTAGACGTTGAAGTTTTTCAAGGTTTTCATTTTTTCTTGAATAGGCCAACGCTGTTCTCAAATCTCGAGCTTGACCCGTAAGTTCGTTTACTACCGTAAATATTCCACCGCCAGATGATCGCATAAGTCGCTCACGCTTTGTTGGCATTACAAAACCTGGGGTAACTATCCCCAAAGAAACTGCATTAATATGTGAATAATTATTGACCAGTACCTCTTTCAGCTCTTCAATCTTATAAGTCATTACAACTGTGAAAATCACCGTCAGATCTTCTTTTGAAATAGAATGCCTCATATAATCGAGCCGCTTATCATAAAACACAAGAAGGTGGTCTTCCAACGCATTAATGCTAAATCGTCCATTTATATCCGTCTTTGTACTTTCTTTAGTCACTAAATTTATCACCTCCACCCCTTGAACGGCAGTAGAATCGGCTATAATTCTTCCTATTACAACAGAATTTTGAGATAAAACAGAATGAGTGAACGATATTAAAAAAAGGAGTAAAAAACTTTTAAGCACTTATTGGTAATTAAGATGTTACGATGGTAAAAGTATTAGCAACAGCTTATAATAAATCCCTAACGTACTATTAATTTCATGTTAATAAGGTATTACAAAAAAATATTTCAAAATATACAGTAACTTTGAGATGGATAATAAAATCTTGAAATTTACCGAAGACTAATGAAAAATTTAATTATTGCAAGTACGTCTACCGTACACGACAGCAGTTATTTAGAATATCTTTTACCTGAATTGGAGAACCATTTTAATGGTTGCGAAACCATTCTATTTATCCCCTACGCACGCCCTGGCGGAATTACTTATGATGACTATACTGCAAAAGTGTCGGAAGCTTTCGCTAAAATCAATAAAAAAGTTAAAGGAATCCACCAGTATTTTGATCCAGTTATTGCCATACAGAATGCCGAAGCTATCTTTACGGGTGGCGGAAACACCTTTTTGCTAGTTCACACACTCTATGAACACGAATTGATGCAAAAACTTGCGGATGTCCTTGAGAACGGAATTCCATATTTAGGCACAAGTGCGGGCAGCAATATCGCGGGGGTGAGCATGCAGACCACCAACGATATGCCCATTATTTATCCATCGTCTTTCAAGACCTTGGGTCTATTTCCCTTCAATTTAAATCCTCACTACCTTGATCCAGTGGAAAATTCCACACACATGGGAGAAACCCGTGAAACCCGTATCAAAGAGTATCACAAATTCAATAAAGTCCCAGTTGTAGGTTTGCGCGAAGGCAGTTGGCTTGAAATAAAGGGGGATACCATTACTTTAAGAGGTGAGTACAAAGCCCGATTATTTAGACAAAATCACGAAGCTGTTGAATTACCTACTAACGAACTACTAAGTTTTTTATAGTTTCAGAATCACAAAGAATATAAATTGAATTTGCAGATTTATTTGGGCGAGTCCTTTCGCCAGAACATCCTCGGTAACATTGCAATTTTTATTTGGCTCAGGTCGGGCTATCCGTTCCCAATCTTTCTTGTAGCTTTTGCTCCGCAACGCCACAAGAAAGGATTTGCACTGCTATCCCTCTCGCAAATGACTTCGTTGCAGCAAATTAATATAGTTAATAGTACTATGCTTCCTTCCACTGCAGAAAAATAAATATTTTTTTCGATACAACAGATTGTTATTTAAATGGTATTAATACAGGTCGCTGCATCAGTAGTGGGTAACTAAATTACCCATAAACAGAGAGCTTAGTATGGACAATGTTATATAGGTGAATCTATTGCCACAAAGATTATTGGTTTATAATCAATGTCACAATAATACTCTATTCCAAAAATTACTTGTGAGGTCGATTGTATGCCATACGATCTTTAATTAACGTCGCGTTCCAACTGTTTCGTTTTATATGGTCGTCCTGATGAAACCTCTATTTCTCATATCTCTGTACTCCGCAGTTTAAACTACGGTCCACAATCAAATCGTCTCGAAATGACCAATCAATTATTTCATAACTAAATGAACGGATATAACAATTCATAAACTAAAGATTTCTAAAAGGAGGTGAAATCCTACGGAAAGAATTTTGAAAAGACCCACTGGTACAGACAAGGCATGCCTTGTCTCAACCAACTACCACTATTTTTTTATCAAAATAGATTAAAAACAAAAAACCCCGTTCGTTAGAACGGGGTTTTTAAAAAGAAAGGCGACGACATACTCTCCCACATAACTGCAGTACCATCTGCGCAGGCGGGCTTAACTACTCTGTTCGGGATGGGAAGAGGTGAGCCCCGCCGCAATAACCACCTTAAGTCGTTAGTTGCTTTGGACAACTTGCTTACATATAACAGTCAACTGTGGACTGATAGCTGTAAACTAATATTATTAACACACTGGGATAAAGAAATATACTATTTTGTAGAAGAAAGTCGCCCCTTGCCTATCCGAAGACCGGCAAGGAGGAGTATACAAGCTTACGGGTTATTAGTACTACTCGACTATGACATTACTGCCTTTACATCTATAGCCTATCAACGTGGTCATCTCCCACGACCCTTAAAAGAAATCTCATCTTGTGGTGGGTTTCGCGCTTATATGCTTTCAGCGCTTATCCCTGCCAAACGTAGCTACTCTGCGGTGCCCCTGGCGGGACAACAGATACACCAGCGGTTTGTCCAACTCGGTCCTCTCGTACTAGAGTCAGATCCACTCAAATTTCTTGCGCCCGCAGTAGATAGAGACCGAACTGTCTCACGACGTTCTGAACCCAGCTCGCGTGCCACTTTAATGGGCGAACAGCCCAACCCTTGGGACCTTCTCCAGCCCCAGGATGTGACGAGCCGACATCGAGGTGCCAAACCCCCCCGTCGATATGAGCTCTTGGGGGAGATCAGCCTGTTATCCCCGGCGTACCTTTTATCCTTTGAGCGATGGCCCTTCCATGCGGAACCACCGGATCACTATGCTCTACTTTCGTACCTGATCGACCTGTATGTCTCTCAGTCAAGCTCCCTTATGCCATTGCACTCTACGCACGGTTACCAAGCGTACTGAGGGAACCTTTAGAAGCCTCCGTTACTCTTTTGGAGGCGACCACCCCAGTCAAACTACCCACCAAGCAATGTCCCCCGGATTCCGGGGTTAGATCCTAGATAAGCAAAGGGTGGTATTTCAACAATGACTAACCAACGCCTAGCGACGCTGGATCGAAGTCTCCCACCTATCCTACACATCACTTATCCAAGACCAATACTAAGCTATAGTAAAGGTGCACAGGGTCTTTTCGTCCCACTGCGGGTAAACGGCATCTTCACCGTTACTACAATTTCACCGAGCTCATGGCTGAGACAGTGTCCAGATCGTTACACCATTCGTGCAGGTCGGAACTTACCCGACAAGGAATTTCGCTACCTTAGGACCGTTATAGTTACGGCCGCCGTTTACTGGGGCTTCAATTCAATGCTTCTGAGTTACCCCATGACATCTCCTCTTAACCTTCCAGCACCGGGCAGGTGTCAGGCCCTATACTTCATCTTACGATTTTGCAGAGCCCTGTGTTTTTGATAAACAGTCGCCTGGACCTCTTCACTGCGGCCAGCATTGCTGCTGGCGACCTTTCTCCCGAAGTTACAGGTCTATTTTGCCTAATTCCTTAGCCATGAATCTCTCGAGCACCTTAGGATTCTCTCCTCGACTACCTGTGTCGGTTTACGGTACGGGTACTAATAACCTGAAGTTTAGAGGTTTTTCTTGGAAGCCCTTAGGCGCACTATCTCGTTGTCCGAAGACTCTGAGTACTATCGTATTTCCCCAAGCCGCGTGGATTTGCCTGCGCAGCTTATAGGTAGGTACTTCAACGAACTATTCCGTCAGTTCGCGGCGCTTTCATCACTCCGTCACCCCATCACAGTTATCAGTAGTACGGGAATATTAACCCGTTGGCCATCGACTGTCCCTTTCGGGTTCGCCTTAGGTCCCGACTAACCCACAGCTGATTAGCATAGCTGTGGAAACCTTAGTCTTTCGGTGAGGGGGTTTCTCGCCCCCTTTATCGTTACTTATGCCTACATTTTCTTTTCTAACCGGTCCAGCATGTCTCAAGACACACCTTCAACCCTGTTAGAATGCTCCCCTACCACTTACGAAATAAATCGTAAATCCATAGCTTCGGTAATATACTTATGCCCGATTATTATCCATGCTCGTCCGCTCGACTAGTGAGCTGTTACGCACTCTTTAAATGAATGGCTGCTTCCAAGCCAACATCCTAGCTGTCTGGGCAGACAAACCGCGTTCTTTCAACTTAGTATATATTTGGGGACCTTAGCTGATGGTCTGGGTTCTTTCCCTCTCGGACTTGGACCTTAGCACCCAAGCCCTCACTGTTAGTGAACATTATATAGCATTCGGAGTTTGTCAGGAATTGGTAGGCGGTGAAGCCCCCGCATCCAATCAGTAGCTCTACCTCTATATAACTTTATAACTAACGCTGCACCTAAATGCATTTCGGGGAGTACGAGCTATTTCCGAGTTTGATTGGCCTTTCACCCCTACCCACAGATCATCCCAAGACTTTTCAACGTCAACGGGTTCGGTCCTCCATTTAGTGTTACCTAAACTTCAACCTGTCCATGGGTAGATCACACGGTTTCGCGTCTAACACTACTGACTAAAGCGCCCTATTCAGACTCGCTTTCGCTACGGATCCGTGGCTTAACCACTTATCCTTGCCAGCAACGTTAACTCGTAGGCTCATTATGCAAAAGGCACGCCGTCACCCCACGAAGGGGCTCCGACCGCTTGTAGGCGTATGGTTTCAGGATCTATTTCACTCCGTTATTCACGGTTCTTTTCACCTTTCCCTCACGGTACTGGTTCACTATCGGTCTCTCAGGAGTATTTAGCCTTAGCGGATGGTCCCGCCAAATTCAGACAGGGTTTCACGTGCCCCGCCCTACTCAGGATACCACTATTCATTACATTTATTACCCATACGGGACTATCACCCTCTATGGTGTCACTTTCCAGTAACTTCCGGTTCTGCATGCATAAAATGTCGTGGTCCTACAACCCCAATATTGCCGTAACAACATTGGTTTGGGCTAATCCGCGTTCGCTCGCCACTACTTACGGAATCACTTTTGTTTTCTTCTCCTCCGCCTACTTAGATGTTTCAGTTCAGCGGGTTTGCTCTCCATTCGGAGTGACATGTCTTCAACATGCCGGGTTGCCCCATTCAGGTATTTACGGATCAATCGATGTGTGCTCGTCCCCGTAACTTTTCGCAGCTTATCACGCCTTTCATCGCCTCTGAGAGCCAAGGCATCCCCCATACGCCCTTATTTTGCTTGTATAATGTACATCAAGATAAATCTTGTGTACAAATAACTACAATTAACTTGTAGCTATATTTTTCTTTCTACTTATTTTGTATTTCTTATCCCAATATGTCAATGAACTTTGATCCGTATGAAGATGTCTGTATTAAGCAGCAAGACTTACGTCTTAATACTTGATACTACCATCTTGATACTATCTTGTGGAGAATAACGGAGTCGAACCGTTGACCTCCTGCGTGCAAGGCAGGCGCTCTAGCCAGCTGAGCTAATTCCCCTTTTTAGTATTTTAGTTAACAGTTTACAGTTAACAGTCTCTAAAAACGGTTAGCTTAACCTCTAAAATTTCCTTTTTTTTCTTTAAGCGTAACAGTATCTTCAATCGCGCTTGCTTTTGAAAAAGTAGTCCCGGGCAGACTCGAACTGCCGACCCCAACATTATCAGTGTTGTACTCTAACCAGCTGAGCTACGAGACTCTGTTTTATTTTTGCTTAAAAAATGTAATAATATGAACCAACAGCGAGAGTAAGTGATTAAACACTTCGATATATAAGACTTTGCGTCTTTTTGTATTCTCTAGAAAGGAGGTGTTCCAGCCGCACCTTCCGGTACGGCTACCTTGTTACGACTTAGCCCTAGTTACCAGTTTTACCCTAGGCAGCTCCTTGCGGTCACCGACTTCAGGCACCCCCAGCTTCCATGGCTTGACGGGCGGTGTGTACAAGGCCCGGGAACGTATTCACCGGATCATGGCTGATATCCGATTACTAGCGATTCCAGCTTCACGGAGTCGAGTTGCAGACTCCGATCCGAACTGTGACCGGTTTTGTAGATTCGCTCCTGGTCGCCCAGTGGCTGCTCTCTGTACCGGCCATTGTAGCACGTGTGTAGCCCAAGGCGTAAGGGCCGTGATGATTTGACGTCATCCCCACCTTCCTCACAGTTTGCACTGGCAGTCTTGTTAGAGTTCCCGACATGACTCGCTGGCAACTAACAACAGGGGTTGCGCTCGTTATAGGACTTAACCTGACACCTCACGGCACGAGCTGACGACAACCATGCAGCACCTTGTAAATTGTCTTGCGAAAAGTCTGTTTCCAAACCGGTCAATCTACATTTAAGCCTTGGTAAGGTTCCTCGCGTATCATCGAATTAAACCACATGCTCCACCGCTTGTGCGGGCCCCCGTCAATTCCTTTGAGTTTCAAACTTGCGTTCGTACTCCCCAGGTGGGATACTTATCACTTTCGCTTAGCCACTGAGTCTTGCAACCCAACAGCTAGTATCCATCGTTTACGGCGTGGACTACCAGGGTATCTAATCCTGTTCGCTACCCACGCTTTCGTCCCTCAGCGTCAATATAGTAGTAGTAACCTGCCTTCGCAATTGGTATTCCATGTAATCTCTAAGCATTTCACCGCTACACTACATATTCTAGTTACTTCCTACTAATTCAAGCCCTGCAGTATCAACGGCCATTTCCCGGTTGAGCCGGGAGATTTCACCGCTGACTTACAGGGCCGCCTACGGACCCTTTAAACCCAATGATTCCGGATAACGCTTGGATCCTCCGTATTACCGCGGCTGCTGGCACGGAGTTAGCCGATCCTTATTCTTACGGTACCGTCAGTCTGGCTCACGAGCCAGGGTTTCTTCCCGTATAAAAGCAGTTTACAATCCATAGGACCGTCATCCTGCACGCGGCATGGCTGGTTCAGACTTGCGTCCATTGACCAATATTCCTCACTGCTGCCTCCCGTAGGAGTCTGGTCCGTGTCTCAGTACCAGTGTGGGGGATCTCCCTCTCAGGACCCCTACCCATCGAAGTCTTGGTAAGCCATTACCTTACCAACTAACTAATGGGACGCATGCTCATCTTTTACCGATAAATCTTTAATTAAATCTTGATGCCAAAACTTAATACTATAAGGTATTAATCCAAATTTCTCTGGGCTATCCCTTTGTAAAAGGTAGATTGCATACGCGTTACGCACCCGTGCGCCGGTCTCAAAAAAGCAAGCTTCTTCTACCCCTCGACTTGCATGTGTTAAGCCTGCCGCTAGCGTTCATCCTGAGCCAGGATCAAACTCTTCATCGTATAATTTTAATAACTTGTACAATAAAGACTCAAAGCTCGTTCTTATATTCTAACGTATTCTCTTCTTACTCTCTCTTAAATCATTCTGAAAATTGCTTCTCAAAATGTTGCTGTCAATTCAATATGTCTATGAACGTGTCTTCTTGTTTTTCCGCTTGTCGCTTGCGCGCTTAGCGGGGTGCAAAAGTACAACCTCTTTTCGTCTCTCGCAAGTAATTGGTGAAAATAATTTGAAAATAAATTTTCAATGTTTTCTAAACCTCATAACTCACTCAAAATGTCTCAAAGAACTTGCTCCCTTTCGGCTGGCAAATGTAAATCGAAAATTAGAATCTCACAAATTTTATTCTATCTAAATTACTCTAGATTTAAAACTTATTCCTTCTAAAATTTCAAATAACTTCTGCGCCATTGCGGGTGCAAAACTACTACTTCTTTCTAGATAAACAAGCAGAATTTTGTAATAAAATATAATTATTTTGTAAGACCTTGATTTAAAGATTGAAAGATTGAAAAATTGAAAGATTGAAAGATTGAAAAGAGCTAAAGGAAGCAACATTACGGAATTTAAGACTTGTAAAGTCCTGAAAACTTTACAAAGCGACTTTGGCGAATTTATAAACCTACGGAAATTGGGTCGAAAATGGTTTGAATTGTTGGAATGTGGCAAAACTTGTGGTTTATAAAATCGTCCCGATGGGACTTGGATGGCTTTTCACTTTTTTTAAATCCAAGGTTAAAACCTTTGGGCTACAATAAAGCCGTCCCTATGGGACTGAGGAATAAAAGTGGATGTGGGATTTTAATAATAATTCTAGTCCTTATATATCAGCATTGTTGGAAAAATCACATTAATTGTCGCGATCCTACAAATCCTGTGTGTCATAAAATCGTCCCGATGGGACTTGGATGGCTTTTCATTTTTTTAAAACCCAGGGTTGAAACCCTGGGCTACAATAAAGCCGTCCCTCTGGGACTGAGGAGTGAATGGTGGCTGTTGAATGATGATTTTTTGGATGATTGTAGTCTTTATGTATAGGAGACAAAAATCTTACGAATATTATTTTAAATCTGGCCGTGTGTAACGTTATGGTTTATAACATCGTCCCGATGGGACTTGGATGTCTTTTCATCTATTATTAAACCCAGGGTTGAAACCCTGGGCTACAATAATGCCGTCCCTCTGGGACTGAGGAGTGAATGTGGTTGTGGGATTTTAGAGGCGATAATTCTAGTCCTTATATATAGGAAACAAAAATCATATAAATTGTCGCGATCCTACAAAACCTGTGTGTCATAAATTCGTCCCCATGGTACTTGGATGACTTTTCATTTTTTAAAAACCAGGGTTGAAACCCTGGGCTATATTATGTCGTACCTCTGGGACTGAGGAATGAAAATGGTTATGGGATTTTAATAATAATTCCATCCCTTATATATAAGCATTGTTGGAAAAATCATATTAATTACCGAGATACAACAAAACTTGTGGTTCATAAAATCGTCCCCATGGGACTTGGATGTATTTCATCTATTATTAACCCAGGGTTGAAACCCTGGGCTATGAGATCAGTCGTCTCGATGAGACTGAGGAATGAATATGGCTGTGAAATTTTAATGTGGTAATTCTAGTCCTTATATAGACAACAAAAGTTTTATGAAATTATTCTAAATCTGGCGGCGTGTAACGCTTGTTGTTTACAATATTGTTCATTTGGGACTGGGGAATGAAATAACAACCATATTCGGTTAACGACAGTTTGTGTAATTAAAATAACATTTCGGAAATGTCGAGGTCCCGCAGCCCCGATAGGAACGGACCCGAGCGAAGCGAACTGGCGAAGCAAATCCCGGCTTGGGAATTTGCCTTTTGGTAGCAGCGACGGGAAAGAGCGACCAACGGAAGCTCCTTGCCCGACGACTGCTACGGCAAATGCCCATGCCGGATTGAAGAGTATAGCGGGAATAGCTGCCAAAAAAGAATTTAAGAAAAACGTATGGCTTGAACCGGCGAAATCTTGGTAATAATATAGCTTGGAATTAGCAAAATGATTAAGCAAAAGAACATTGTCCCTATATTGAGGGCAGCGATATACCACCAATTGATAACTACTGGCGCTTGGTCTACGTAGTAATTCTCAGGATTGAGAGTCACTACGCCAGTGTATTGCTGAATTAATAACAATCCTATACCTATTAAATTTCCCCAAAATAGTCCTCGAACTATGAGGTAGAATGCATTGTACAAAAAGATTTTTCGGATAAATGCATTGTTGCCACCAAGCGCTTTTAATATTCCGATCATTCTGGTGCGCTCTAGAATAAGGACCAACAACGCAACCGCCATATTAATTGTGGCGACAAGAATCATTATTCCAATAATAAGAATGATATTGAAATCGAATAGTTTGAGCCATTCGAAAATAAATGCGTATTTGCTGGTAATGCTTTGAGTATCGAGGGTTGATCCGATTTCGCCATATATTTCCTTTGACTTGCCCTCAATATTTGAGAAATCATCAATAAAGACCTCAAACGCCCCAATCTGGTTTGGCTTCCATTTATTGATACGCTGTACGTGGCGAATGTCGCCGACGATATAAGTACCGTCAAATTCCTTGAGTCCGGAGTTGAAAATCCCTACGATTGTAAAAACTCTGAGATTTGGCCGCTGATTATTCTGATCCTTCATAAAGAAGGTGTTGAATTTGTCGCCCAACTTTAATTGCAAGCGATTTGCAAGGTGTTGGGAAATGAGGACTTCGGAATTTAAATCTTCGGATAAATTGGGAATTTTGCCTTGAATGATATATTCGTCAATATTTTTCCATTGAAAGTCCTTGCCTACTCCTTTGAAAACAATTCCTTCGAAAGCGTTCTCCGTGCGAATAATTCCAGCTTTGGATGCGACGGCCTGGATATGGGAGACTCCTTGAATGTTTTTGAACTTTGGATAGAAAGGTTGATTAATATTAATTGGATTAACGGATACTTCGGATTGATTATCATCAAAGTTGGTAATACTCACGTGGCCGTTGAAAGCCGAAACCTTTTCGCGTATCTTTTGCTGCAACCCCATACCCGCAGCAACCGAAACAATCATCATCAGCATTCCGATAGCTACTGCGGCAATTGCAATTTTTATAATTGGTGCAGAAATACTACTTTTATGCTCTTTGGCGTTAATAAGTCTTCTGGCGATAAAGTGTTGTAGATTCAAGAGGGTTGCTTTTATTTTGAACTACAAATATACTGAAAGTTTGGGCACTGCATATTTGGCTATCATTACAATTCTAACACAAATTTTTATGAATTTTATTCCTAACTCGACGCTCGTATTTTTGATGAGTATCGCAACGTTGATTTCTTGTGCAAATAGTAAGAAGAAACACGATAATAATATTGTTGATAAACCACTTACAGCCATTAACGTGGAGGTTACACAAGAGGTGCTAAAAGAGCAAATAATAACAGGCGCTGAAAACTCTACAAAATATCTTCCACTACTTGCCAACAAAAAAGTAGGAATTGTGACAAATCAGTCTGGAACAGTTAGAATCGCTAACGAAAACAAAACAGTTAGTCTTGTAGACTTTCTTATTGAAAACAAAGTTAATGTTCAGAAAATTTACGCTCCAGAGCACGGATTCCGTGGTACTGCAGATGCGGGTGAACATATTGTTGATGGCAAAGACAGCAAAACTGGCCTTCCGATTATTTCGCTCTATGGCGACAATAAGAAGCCAAAACCTGCGCAACTTGCAAATATTGATGTGATGGTATTTGACCTTCAGGATGTAGGCGCGCGTTTCTACACTTATATTTCGACTCTCCATTATATTATGGAGGCTTGTGCAGAAGCAAATATTCCACTAATTGTTTTGGACAGACCCAATCCGAATGGTGGCATTGTTGACGGTCCCGTTTTGGATATGGCTTATACGAGTTTTGTTGGAATGCACCCAATTCCTGTTTTGCATGGAATGACGATGGGCGAATATGCCAAAATGATAAATGTGCAAAAATGGCTTAAAAATAAAGTTGAATGTAGGCTGACGGTAATTCCGTGCGAGAACTATTCGAAAAAAATGAAGTATGATTTACCTGTAAAACCTTCGCCAAATTTACCAAATGCGCAGAGCGTGAATCTCTATGCGAGTCTTTGCTTTTTTGAAGGAACTAATGTGAGCGTAGGTCGCGGAACTGAAAAGCAGTTTCAAATTTATGGTTCACCATTTCTAAATAAAAATGGTTTTAGTTTTACACCACAGCCGAATGAGGGTGCAAAAACGCCTCCGTACAATGGAGTCAAATGTTACGGTGAAGATTTATCTCAAATTGCACTTCTAGATAAGCTGGAATTAAAGTGGCTACTTAAAGCTTATGATGAAACGGCAGATAAGTCCAAATTCTTTAACTCCTTTTTTACCAAACTTGCTGGTAGCAAAAAACTGCAAGAACAAATAGAAGCCGGTATGTCTGAGGAATCTATCAGAAAATCCTGGGAGAAGGACTTGGCAAGTTTTAAAATAATAAGAAAGATTTATGAAATCTATTAAAATTGTTCAAGGAACTTTTCTTATTTTAGTGAAAAATTTAGCTAACACCAAAAAAACCAAACTATGAAAACAGCAGAAATACTTTTGAGCTATATGGATAGCCTTCAAGAGATCATTCATATTGTAGACTCTTATATAGAAAGAGGAATGGAAATAATGAGAAACATTAAAAGGTGGTTGGAAAGAATAATCGACTATGTTGAAAAAGGGATCGATGCACTTGTAGAATCTGTAGGTGGTCGCAGAAAACAAGTTGAGGATCATCTAACCGAAGATTATTTATTCGTATAATTAATTCACTAATAAGGGCCGTCATTACTGACAGCCCTTATTTTTTTGACCATTATTTTCACTAAAGTGGAATTTTCTTTTTCATTGCCTCTACAATATTATAGGCTGCGGGACAGATTGGTATATTTTGCAAGGTGATTGCTGCTATCTGCTGAAACTTATGTCTATCGGTGTGTGGAAATTCGCGACACGCTTTGGGGCGCACCTCATAAATGCTACACTTATTATCATCTCCCAAAAAATGACAGGGCACAGATTGCAGTACATAATCGTTATCTTCATCAACTCTTAGAAACTGGCTGATAAATTGCTGAGATTTCATTCTGAAATGTTTTGAAATCCTCTCAATGTCTGCCGATGTAAACAGTGGACCAGTAGTTTTGCAGCAATTGGCGCAATCAAGACAATCTGTTTTCTTAAATTCGGACGTGTGCAATTCTTGCATTTGATAGTCCAAATCGCGAGGGGGTTTCTTTTTTAATTTATCAAAATACTTTTTGTTTTCGATATGCTTATCTTTGGCGAGCTTTGGAAGTTCGTTTAAAGTAGGTTTCAATTTTTGTTTTCTAAAGTTGATTCTGCAAAAGTAGTGACTCAAAGTTTTAAATATTACAGAAATAACAAATAATGACGATTTCAAATCTTCATTGCTCACAACATTATTATGAAAGACCTCTTTGGTAAAGCGATTTTAGATTTTCAAACCAATAACAATCCTGAAAACATCATCACTGAAACTTCCATTTCTGAAGCTGACGAAATGAGCGTTTCATATTTATTTAGATCATTTGACGAGATGCCGAAGATTGAGCAGAAAGCTTTGGAGTTGGCATCTGGAAAAGTTCTTGATGTTGGTTGTGGAGCAGGCAGTCACAGTTTATATTTGCAAAAGGAGCGTAATCTAGATGTTGTTTCTATTGACATTTCGAATAATGCAGTTTTGGCTTGCGCCGAAAGAGGACTCGAACAATGTTACGTGCAAGATTTGATGACCATGACAGACGAAGACGGCAAGTATGATTCGATTTTGCTATTGATGAACGGCTGCGGACTGGCTGGAACTATGAAAAAGCTGCCAGCATTTTTGCAGAAGCTAAAGTCTTTATTGAATGTAGATGGTCAAATATTAATTGACAGTTCAGATATCATCTATATGTTTGACGAGGATGAAGACGGCGGAAGATGGATTAGCAATGAAGCGGAATATTACGGCGAGGTTACTTTTGATATCAGCTATAAAGGTGAAAAAGAGGACACCTTTGATTGGTTGTATATTGATTACAATACTCTGCAGAATGCCGCTTACGCGAATGGACTAAAAGCCGAAATGATTCTAGAAGGCGAGCATTATGACTACTTGGCAAAATTGACGCATCTTTAAAAGGTAATTTCAAATCCATTGATTTACATTTTAAACTATTATAAAAATGCTTTCGCTAATGGTCTAAAGAGATAAGTAATTCTTGAAGATGAGCATTATGACTACTTACCTAAATTGTTGAAAATTTAAAAGATAATTTCTATTCTCTTATTTTACATTTCAAATTAGTGGAAGAATGCTTTCGCGAAAATACTAAAACTTGAAATGTCTTTTTAAAATGCTTTTTAGACCCTCTAAAACGATTGGCAGAATATGAAAATATCTCACAAAGACTTTAAGGAATATTTAGAAATTTATGTGTTTGTAGCGAAATTCTCCATTTTGGATTATTCATTACGTAGTCAACGATAAGCGGTGTCATCTCGTCTCGCTTGCTCCATTCTGGTTGCAGGAATAGAATCGCATTTGGATTAGTACGAGCTGCTTGCTCTTCGGCAAAGATGAAGTCGTGTTTGTTAAAGATAATTACTTTTAGCTCATCTGCTTTTTCATACACAGATTCGGTTGGAAGTTTATTTTTCTTCGGCGATAGGCAAATCCAGTCCCATACACCTGATAGCTGATAGGCTCCCGAGGTTTCGATATGAACTTTCATTCCTTTTTCTTTTAATTTTTGTGTAAGCGGAGCCATATTCCACATTAGTGGTTCGCCACCTGTAATGACTACTGTATTTGCTTGTGCAGTTGCGGTTGCAACCATGGCGTGAATATGGGTGGGTGGATGAAGATCCGCATTCCAACTTTCTTTGACATCGCACCAATGACAGCCAACATCGCATCCGCCAACGCGAATAAAATAGGCTGCGGTTCCGGTGTGGAAACCTTCTCCTTGTATTGTGTAAAATTCTTCCATCAGTGGAAGCATTGTACCTTGGTCTACTTGGTCTTGGGCGCTTTTTGTCAACATAATTTTTTAATATTTTGCAAAGGTATGCAATTGCGTTGTGAGATTCTTTAACTTTAGCAAATCATTATTTAAGTCTTTTAAATCTAAAAGAAGTATCGCATTCTGAATTTTTTAGAGCAAGTCGTCTAGTTTGACGGTGATTTTGCGAGAGGGATGGCAGCGGACCCGAGCATTTGCGAACTGGCGAAGCAAATCCTTTCTTGAAGCGTTGCGGAGCAAAAGCTTTAAGAAAGATTGGGAGTGGAAAGCCCGACCTGCGCCGCATTGAAGGTCCTTCTTTTACGAAAACGTTCTGGCGCAGGTCTCACCCACAAAAGAATTCCGAAGATTAAAGCGGTTTATTAAAACAACAAAGCCGACAAAAATTGTCGGCCTTGAAAGATTTGTATAAAAACAGTCTTATTTAAGAGACTGAATAGATTGAGTTGCATAATTATTTGCAGGATCTAAGGCAAGTGCTTTATTGAAATATTCAATAGCTTTTGTTTTATCTGAATTTGCATAATGTGCTCCAATATTGTTGTAAGCTTCAACTGCTTTTACTTTATTAGCTTCCATTTCTTCTGGACCTTTTTCTTTTACTACTTTCAAGAAATCTTCATAGTATTGAGCCATCATCTCATCTTTCTCTAATAATTTATTGGTTCTAGCTCTAAAAATGTATGCATCGGCCGTAGTTGGTGAAGCGGTAATTACATTTCCAAAAGCTTTATCCGCCTTTTCTAGAGCTAACTTATCAACTTTTACAACATCTTTTCTTGTATTAGCGTAATAAATTGAGTTTCCTAAATATAAATTATCAATTAAAAAGTTTGGTGATTGAGGATTAGAAGTCGCAATTTCAAAAATCGCAGCTGCTTTATTAAAATCTCTATTTGTATACGCTTCTTGTCCTAATTGATTTAAATCGGCTGTGGTAGTTGGCTCAAGTTCAACTGCTTTTCTGATATCGGCTATACCTTTTTCGTACATTGCTGTATCAGTTTTCCCTTCTACTTCCGAAGATTTTTTAATTTTTGCCAGACCTAGGTACAAGTAATCTCGTCCAATAATCTTGTTTGCTGGATTTGAAATATATTCATTTAAAGATGAAATAGCAAGATCTGTATTTCCATTTTCGTAAGCTGCATATCCTAAATAGCGTTTGATTCGTGGATTAACTTTATCTAATTTCTGCATAGCAATTGCTTCTTGCTCCAGTGCTTTATAGTCGCGGGCAAGAATCAGGAAATCTGCATGACGCATTCTCGAGTCTAACGAATAATCTGTAAGTGACATATATTTGTCATAAAACCCTAAGGCTATCTTGATATTTGCATCAAACTTACTTTTGTCATTTGCTCCCCATTTGTAATAAGTTTCAGCAAGTTCACGGTAAACAGGACCATATGATTTATCTATTGCGATAACTTCATTAAATGATTTAATCGCTTCATTATATGCTTTTGCACCTTTAAGCAAAACACCGAGTTGCATTTTTGCGCGAAGCAATTTGTCATCTAGCCTAAAAGCATTTCTGTAATTAGAGTATGCCTCATTTTGATTACTAAGACCGTAATAGGCATCTCCTAGTGCCAAATAAACCTGAGCATCTTCTGGATTTGCCATCTTTGCTTTGTTCAAAACTTCGATCGCCTTGTTGTAATTTGGTTTATCAGCATTCATATAAGCTCTCGCTACATACACCAACTCCTCAGTATCCTTGCGTCTCATCTTTTGCGTTGCTTGATCAAAATTTGAAACCGCAGCAGCTATATTATTTTTATTGAGCTCAATTTGCCCCAAACCAATATAGTTCATTCTGTTGTCTTTGCCTGCCGCAAGACCTTTGTCAAAATAAATTTTTGCCGAGTCTACTTTTTCTTCACGCAAATATTCGCGACCTAAGAGGTATGCAGCTCTACCATCATTTTCATTTGATTGTATAATTGATTTCAACATTGTTTTGGCAGTATCATATTTCTCAGCATCCACAGCTTTGGCTGCTTGATTAATATCTTGTGCGTTCATTACAAAACCAGTCGCTAGAAGGGTCATTGTAACCATTTTCATTTTTGTATTATTCATAGTAGTATTTATTTCTTTTCTACGTTAATAGTCTTTCTAAGTATCAAATTTCTTCCAGGCATTCTTGTTGGCAGCAAACCTGCTTTCAAAATTATTCTCTGTCCACGTTCACCTGCAACAAATGAGGCAAAACCCATTCCGAGTCCAGCTCTTCCTTGTATATTTACTATAAACAAATCACGTGCCAAAGGGTACGAACGTTCTGCGAGATTGTTTTGCGTTGGCGCAATATACTTGTCAGAGTTAAGACCTTTAACGCTAAGAATGTGGACGTTATCAATGTACTTTTGCATATTTGGAGAAGGTTGCAGAATCCAATTTATTCCAATGACACCAATCATTCCCTTATTCTCTGACACATATTTTACAACTTCTTCATTTGTCTTAAAGGAGAAAACATTTTTAGGAATCTCTTTTCCAATATTTGCCATTTCTAAAATCTGTCTGGCGATACTTGAATTTAAATTGTCAAATACGATTCCATCGACTCCAGCTATATTCTCTCCTTTCAGAAAGCTTACTACATCAGACAAGGCTATAATTGTGTCGTTACTTGATTTATTTGCAATCAAAGCAATTGCATCTATAGCAAATTTAGTAACTTTTGGAGTAACTTTTCTATTTTTAAAAACGCCTATTTCCGTATCACTAAGATCTCTCGCCAATACTGCAATCTGTACAGAATCTTGCATTAATGCGTTAACTACCTCCGATTCGGAACTAGCTTTTAAATTAATGGTGGCTTTATAAGCATCTTGAAAAACTTCTACTTGATCCTGCATTATTGGCAGAATACTTTCATCTACAGCCACGGTTGCCTCACCGGTAAGGACGGTTTCTCTTCCTTCTTCTTTATCCTTACAAGAAATAGCAGCAAGAATAACAATCGAACAAGCTAGTACATTCCAGATATTTTTCATAATTATAATATTAAAATAGTTATTTAAAAAATCTTAAAAATCGTATGAAGGCATAAACAATCAAAAGTATACCGAAAGCCATACGATAGGCTGGCTGTAAATTTAGTGGGAATTCTTTCCAGAAAATCACAATTAATCCCAGCACTAAATATACCAGAAAAAACAAAACACCTATAATGAGAAGAAATCGCTCTTTGGGCGATTTCTTCATTTCATTTCTTTCGGAAAATCGGCTCATTAATAAGCAGATTGTATTGTAATAGGCAATGAGTACTGAACTCTAACCTTTTTACCGTTTTGTTCTCCTGGTGCCCATTTTGGAGATTTCTTAAGTACTCTAATTGCTTCGGCTGCAGTACCAAATCCAATGTCTCTAACAACTTTAATATCTGTTAAAGTTCCATCTTTCTCAACTACAAATGTTACCAAAACTTTCCCTTTTAATCCTTCTTCTTCTGGGGCTTTAAAGTTATTACCAACAAATTTGTAGAAGTTGGCAATACCACCTGGAAATTCAGGTTTTTGCTCAATTCCTGCCGTGCTGTAAATTTTAGTATCTTCTCCTCCTGTAGCGTCGATTGGACCCTTCCCTACTGGTTCGATTGTCAATTTTGCATCAGGATCACCCTTAATAGTTTCGTCTCCAATTTGCTTTTTGACGATGTCTTTAATTTTTGGTGGTTCTTCTACAACTTCTTCTGCTTTTGCAACCACTGGTTTCACAAATTTCACCTGATCAACTCGTGGAGGTGGTGGCGGTGGTGGTGCAAGAGGCACTATTGGTTCTTCAATCTTTTTAGGCGGCAATTTGATTGTCACGATTTTCTTGTCCATATCTTCTTCAACTACCACTTTATCTTTACCCATAAACTTGGATATCATAGGAGTTGCAACAAGAAAGCTAAAAATTAGAACACCCAATAATAGCGCTTTTAAAGTTGTACCTGGGTTTTGAGTACGCAAATCATACGCGCCGTACGTTTTGTTTTTACCCTCAAAAACAAGATCAACCCATTTTTGTTTAAATATGTCTAATTTCATCTGGTTTGTTTTTTAGGTTATTAGGTTAAAAAATTATTTCCCACCTTCTAACACAGTCACTTCTTCTGGCGAGATATCAACAATTGCATATGTAGGAACATCTGCTATTGCCATTTCATCTAATACATCAACCAAGTTTCTGTAATTTGATTTCTTACTCGGCTTGATAATAACTATTAGTCCTTGCTCTGGTTTACCTTTATTCGTAGAATACTGCAAAACCTCCGCCTTTCTTTTAATTAACTCTTTTCTTAAACCATCTCTACCATAAGCAATTTTTGCTGGTGCCATAGGAGTATTCATAATACCCATATAATATTGCAATTGATTATCTGCCCCCAGTAATACGGTCATTGTACGATTCTCATCGACTTTGAATTCGGTATCTACTTTTTCATCTTTGTCTGGCATACCCAAATCCATAGATTGAGGTTTTGATAGAGAGGTAGTTAGCATAAAGAAAGTAATCAATAAGAATGCCAAATCCACCATTGCAGTTAAGTCAACTTTCGAACTTAGTTTTTTACTTCTAACTTTGCCGCCCTTTTTTCCAGAGTCGCCTCCGCTATTTAATTCAGCCATTGTTTATCTTTTTATTTTTAAAAATCTTTTCCTCTCAAGCCCGTTACCAGATTAAAGCTATTCACTTTCTGCTCTTGTAACATATCAATAATTTGTTTAATTTCAGGATACTGCTCTTCTGCATCTCCTTTTATCGCAAATTGTAACTGCTTGTCTGCCAAATCAATGTTAGCTTGACGTGCGCTTCTAATCCAGTCTGCTAATTGATTATTTAGAGAATCTTTAGGAATTGTACTTTGTGATCCTTCTTCCATACGCTCGGTATTAGACATCGCGATCACAGATTTAAGCTGTTCTATTGGGACTCCAAATCCTTCGATAAGAGAAAAACGTTTCTTCTCATTTTCAGAAAAAGTAACTCCGTACTTTTCACCCATTAATTCTAACGTTCGCACTCTAACATCTCCACCTACAACGCCGAAGAACACTTTTCCTTTTCCGATAGTAATTGTTGCTAGATCAGTATCTGGCAACTTTGTCTGTACACTAGATACTGGTGTATCTACTGCCAACGGTTCTGGTTGTTTTGCGGTTGCAGTTAAGATGAAGAAAGTAAGCAGTAAGAAGGCAACGTCGCACATCGCAGTCATATCGACAGCGGTCGCATTATTTCTCGTTTTTACTTTAGCCATTTTAAATATTTAAAATTAGAAAAAAATGAGGCTATAATTTTATAACCTCAATTTTTCAAATTATTTTTTAATTAGTTTTTTAAGCTTCCTCTTGAACGTCTGTACGTGTTTACAATTGTAGAACTCGCTTCGTCAATTGCATAAGTAAGAACGTCAATTTTAGATGTAAAGAAGTTGTAAGAGATAATTGCTAATGCAGAAGCAAAAATACCAGTTGCAGTATTAATAAGTGCCTCAGAAATACCATTTGCAAGCGCAGCTTGATCTGGTGCTCCAGAAGTAGCAAGTGCACCAAACGCTGTAATCATCCCCATTACCGTTCCTAGAAGACCAGCTAATGTTCCTAGAGATACTAAAGATGACAATACAGTCATATTTTTCTCCAACATAGGCATTTCTAGAGAAGTAGCTTCTTCTATTTCTTTTTGAATTGTTTCAGCAGCACTTTCACTATCAAAACCTTCTTTCTTAACTTCTTGGTATTTAATCAGTGCTGAGCGAATTGCATTTGCAACTGAACCTTTTTGTTTATCACATTCAGCAATTGCACCTTCTATATTACCAGCGCTAATTTCTGTTTGTACCTTTGTCATAAATTTATCTAAACTTCCTGTACCTGTAGCTTTAGAAATTACGAAGAAACGCTCAATTGAGAACACAACTACCATAAGTACTAAACCAAGAAGAACTGGTACAATCTTTCCTCCTTTATAAACCATCCCTAAAAGATTACCCGCTAAAGGATGTCCTGTATTGTCACCATTTTCGAAGTTAGCAGGATTACCCATGATATATCTCCAAATCAAAGCTCCCATTCCGATACACGCAACGATTACAATTAAAGAAAATATATTTCCTCCTGTAATACCAACTTCTTTTTTAACTTTTGCCATTTTTGTAAATTTTAATGTTCTTTTGATTAATGTTTAATTATCAGTTTGATTTTTTTGATAGGAGCAAATTTAAATTTTTACTTCATATAAAAAAACTTTTTTTACTTTTATTATGATGTGACAACATTACCGTAACATACGAAACATTGCAATAACAATAGAAATGCAATCCATTTTCAAACTTGACCTCAAACAATAACGGCACTATTATAATTTTATTAGAGCTGCTAAGAGTGCTGAGCAATTTTTGAAGTATCTTGCAGTGTCGAAACTATATTCCTAACTTTAAAAACACGCATATATGGAAATGTCCGCAGAGTTTATTAAGCACATTATTTCAGGCTACACTCACAAAGGCAGAAGTATTACTTTGGGATCTGCAATGTTAGACGGAGAAGTCATATCGGAGGCTTGCGTCAACATTCCTTTAAAAACACTCAACAGACACGGGCTAATTGCGGGCGCCACCGGTACAGGTAAAACCAAGACAATTCAAGTATTGTCTGAACAATTATCCGCACAGGGAGTGCCGGTATTAATGATGGATATAAAAGGTGATTTTAGCGGAATTGCTAAGGAAGGAGAAGAGAAATCTTTTATTACTGAGCGAATGCAAAAATTAAACCTCCCTTTTACGCCTCAACCCTTTCCTACCGAATTACTGACACTCAGTGAACAAAATGGCGTGAGACTTCGCGCGACAGTTTCTGAATTTGGTCCAATTTTATTTTCACGAATTCTAGATTTAAACGACACGCAAAGTGGAGTGGTTTCTGTCCTATTTAAATTTTGTGACGATCATAAAATGCCACTGTTAGACTTAAAAGACATCAAAAAAGTTCTAAATTATATTAATGAAGAGGGTAAGTCTATAATTGAGAAGGATTATGGCAGAATCTCAACGGCTACGACCGGAATAATTTTAAGAAAAATTATTGAATTAGAACAACAAGGTGGTGATATTTTCTTTGGTGAATTATCATTTGATATCCACGATTTAATGAGAATAAATGATAAAGGACAAGGCTATGTTAATGTTCTTCGCCTCACCGACATTCAAGATAAACCCAAACTGTTTTCAACATTTATGCTGAGTTTACTGGCTGAAATTTATGAGCAGATGCCAGAGAAGGGCGATGCCGAACAGCCAGAGCTTGTAATTTTCATTGACGAGGCGCATCTTATTTTCCAAGAAGCAAGTAAAGCGTTGCTAAATCAGATCGAGACAATCGTAAAACTCATACGCTCAAAGGGAGTAGGAATTTTCTTTATAACGCAGAATCCAATGGATGTGCCTTCGGGAATTTTGGCGCAATTGGGATTGAAAATTCAGCATGCTCTGCGGGCTTTTACTGCAATAGACAGGAAAGCCATAAAGATGACCGCAGAAAATTACCCACTTTCAGATTACTATAAAACGGCTGAAGTTCTTACTTCCTTAGGAATTGGTGAAGCACTGGTCACTGTACTGAATGAAAAAGGAATTCCCACTCCACTCGCGGCAGTAATGATGAGAGCTCCAGAGAGCAGAATGGATATTCTTACCACTTCTGAGATTGACGAAATAAACCATAAGTCAAAACTAGTTCGGAAGTACAGTGAAGTAATTGATAGAGAAAGTGCTTACGAAATTTTGAATAAGAAAATTTCTGAAATGGAGGTTGCAGCAGAAGAGAAACAGGCTCAAGAAGAGAAAGCAAAACCTCAAAAATCCACCTCGAGTGAGACAACTATGAGTCCGGCCGCAAAATCTGTAATCAAAGTTGTAACGAGTGCCACTTTTATAAGGGGCTTTTTTGGCGTGATGAGCAAATTAATGAAGGGAAAGTAAAAGCGTAAAACTATCTAATTTAATGAAGTTGAGTTACCACAATCAATTAAAGTTTTGTGAAGCTGCTTTTGAATTGGATATATTATCGCGAATTTTAAATTTTAAGATAAAATCTACATTGGCTACCATCAAAAAATATTACTTATGAAAAACTATTTTATTCAATCTAAGCCTTTTGTTGTTCCAACAACTGACGGCAAACACATAGAGGAACACCACGGTCTTGCGACAACTAATAATAAAGATCTATCAATTGCCTTTATGATTGCTCCTCCTGGATGGTCCGAGCCATTTCAGAAACCAGATTTTGATGAATATACTTTTATTATAAAAGGTAGAAAACAATTTATTGTAGATGGCGATGTGTTAGTATTAGAGAGTGGACAATCTATCAAAATCGGTAGAGGTGCTCAAGTACAATATTCCAACCCGTTTGATGAAGCATGTGAATATTTGTCAATTTGTACACCGGCGTTTTCTATCCATAATGTAAACCGAGATTTGGAATAGATATACTACTAAAATTTAAATACTTGAACAAAATTTCAAATTATGACTTCATCAAAAAGAATAATTATTGTGGGAGCTGGTTTTGCAGGATTGCGATTGGCTCAAGATTTGGAAAAATCTAAATACGAGATTCTACTTATTGACAAAAACAACTACCATCAATTTCAACCTTTAATGTATCAGGTAGCCACAGCGCGTCTGGAACCTGCAAGTATTGCTTTCCCGTTGCGAAAAGTTTTTCAGCATTCGACAAATGTTCGTATAAGGATTGGAGAAGTAGAAAGTGTGGATATTTCTGCGAAAAAACTGTGTACTAGTGCCGGAGATTTCTCTTATGACTATTTGGTAATGGCACAGGGTTGTACAACTAATTACTTTGGAAATAAAGAGATGGAAAGGCACGCTTTCCCGATGAAATCAGTTCCGGAAGCATTACAACTTCGAAACAGAATTTTAGAAACTTTTGAGGAAGCTGTTTCAAAAAGCGGCGATGAACTGCAGGCAATTCTCAATTTTGTAATTGTTGGCGGCGGGCCTACAGGTGTTGAACTTGCTGGAGCTTTAGCCGAAATGAAAACCAACATCTTACCTAAAGATTATCCAGACAAAGATTTCTCAAAACTTACCATTTACGTCATTGAAAGTGCTCCGAATGTTTTGAACGTAATGAGTGAAGACTCCAAGAAAGCTGCCAAAGAATATTTAATCGAAATGGGCGTCACGGTAATGAATAATACGCTAGTAAAAGAATATGATGGAACCACAGTGTTGTTGGGTGATGGATCATCTATTGCCGCAAAAAATGTTATTTGGTCGGCAGGAATTACAGGAAATCAAGTAGCAGGATTTCCTGAAGAAGTTTACACAAGAGGTGGTCGCATGGTCGTAGGTCGCTACAACGACGTAATAGGATTAGACGATATTTATGCCATAGGAGACATATCTTGGATGGCTACTCCAAAATATCCAACAGGACATCCCCAAGTTGCTAGTGTAGCAATAGAACAAGGGAAGGTTTTGTCAAAGAATTTTAAAAAACTTTCTCACGCTACAATTCTAGAAGAATTTGAATACCACGACAAAGGATCAATGGCAACAGTTGGAAAACGTAAAGCTGTAGTTGATCTACCTTCTTTTAGTTTTCAGGGACGACTCGCATGGTTAACGTGGATGTTTGTGCACCTTATGTTAATACTTAGTGTGAAAAATAAATTAATTACTTTTATTAATTGGGCATCAAGCTATTTTAGCAATGATAGCACTCTGAGAGTAATGATAAAACCTGCTACAAGAAAAGCTGATAATTAGGTTATTAAGATTCGAGCAGTTCAATTATTTTCTGCTCGATTTCTTCTGTTTTCCAGATATTTTCGATGTTGTCTATCTTCATAATTTGATCCATAATTTGATCTTGTTTATCTCCAATAGTCAAAGCTTCAGAATAAGGCCGATGACTAAAGGTTACTCGACTGTATAATGGCATCCACTTTTCGGGATATTTTTCTGAGAAATGTTTTTCGATTTCTTTTTGCAGTAGAAACTTCTCGCTTGCAGTATCAGAACTCATCTCCATAAAATTTCGATACGACAACTCTGCAATTGCATCAGCATTTGGTTTACGACTTATTTGATATTCTGAAAATACTCTTAGCCAATCATCACCATATTTCTCAATCATTTCGTTAAGGACACTAATGTCCTCAAATCCGGCGTTCATACCTTGACCATAAAAAGGAACAATTGCATGGCAAGCATCTCCTATCAAAGCAACTTTGTCGTGGTATGTCCAAGGATAGCATTGCATAGTAACTAATGAGCTGGTTGGATTCTTGAAGAAGTCTTCGGTAAGATTTTGAATTGCATTGATGGTATCTGGAAAGTTTTTTAAAAAAAAGTTTTCTACAGATCGCACATCGGTCAATTCTTCAAATGAATTCTGACCTTCAAACGGCATAAATAACGTACATGTGAAACTTCCGTCTAAATTGGGCAACGCAATCAACATATATTCGCCTCTAGGCCAAATATGCAGAGAGTTTTTATTTAGTTTATAAGTTCCATCGGGATTTGCAGGAATATTTAATTCTTTATATCCAGTTGAAAGAAAATTTTGCTGGTAATTAAACATATTTTGACGCTGCATTCTATGACGAACTCTAGAAAAAGCTCCATCGGCACCAAAGACTATATCGTACTTTAACGGAGTCCATTCTCCTTCTTCCTTTTCACCTATATGCAAAGTAGCGGTAGCAAGTGTAACATCCCAAATTCTAGTATTAAAGTAAAATTCGGCACCTGCTTCTTCTGCAAGATCGATCATTCTTCTGTTCAGAACACCTCGGGAGATACTATAAATAGCCTCGCCATCTTTTCCGTAATATTGAAACTTTACATTCTCATCCGTATGTATAGCGCGTTTATCCATCGGAATTGCGATATCACGAATAGCATCGCCAATACCAACATAATCTAACGCCTTCCAACCTCTGTCTGACACAGCAAGGTTTATGGAGCGTCCTGATAAACTTAACTTTCGAATATCTGGGCTCCGGTCAAAAACGTGAACTGTGTGATTGTATTTTCTAAGATAAATTGCCAATAAAGACCCTACTAATCCTGAACCTACAACTGCAATCTTTAATGGTGTCTGCATATATCTAATATGAAATGATAATGACTCAAACGCTAATGTGTCTGAATGTTGTTTTTGAAAAAAATCTACCAATAATTATTATGTTTAGTGGCAGATCTAAATGTATCTATTTGATTGTTAACTTCTTTTGAAATTAATTTTATTACCTACTGCCATTTTATTATTCTTTGCTAAAATTCCGCACATATGAAACAATAATCGAGATCCAACGTTGCCGTCCCAGTCGTCCTCGCCTGGCGAAACTTCTACTAGGTCAAAACCTATAATCTCCTTTCCGCTATCGGCAAGTTTACTCAGCAAATAAGTAGCTTCTTCAAAGGATAATCCTCCTGGAACAGGCGTACCTGTATTTGGACAGTACCAAGCTTGAAGTGCATCAATGTCAAAACTGATAGCTACTTTTTGCGGAAGCGCCGCAATTATGATATCACACTGCTCATCCCACGTTATTCCAGAGAAGCTGTCACTCTTTATATCCATATCTGTGTGCACTACTACTCTATCTGCTAGAGCAACCTCAACTTCTTGCTCACAGAAATCTCTAATTCCAACCTGCACAATTTTTGATATTTGAGAAATCTTTAATGCATTGTACATTATCGATGCGTGCGAATTTTCAAAACCTTCGTATGCTTTTCGCAAATCCATATGAGCATCAAGATGTAATAGCCCAAAATCATCGTGCATCGTTGCTAGAGCTTGATAATATCCTAGAGGTGTGGAGTGATCCCCACCTAAAAGCACCACTTTCTTACCTTGATTTGCCCAATAAAGTACACGATCTTTCACTTCTGAATTAAAGGTACTACAAGCTTTATTGATATCTTCTAAATAAGCCTGCAATTTTGGTTTTTTCGAGATTTCTTCTCCATTTTCTAACGCACTAATTATTGGCTGAGCCAACGCTTTAAATCTCTTACTTTGACTGGCCCACTCCTCTGTCTGTTTGTTTTTATCTAAATAAATTCCGAGTTTCCACAATTCAGGAAATTGTTGATGGTGTAAATCTACCTGAAACGATGATTCTAAAATAGCATCTGGTCCGTCCGAAGCTCCAGCGCCGTAACTAACGGTAACTTCCCAAGGTACTGGAATAATGATAATTTCACATTCTTCTGCAGTAAAAGGCAGTCCAAATATATTCTGATCCGCTAATCCTGGCTGAGAAGGATCAAAATTTTTTATTTTATTTTCTTTGTTCATAGTAAATTTATTAATTTTTAAAAAAAAATTTATTTAGCGAGTCCAGCTTTCAAGATTTGTCCAAAGTTGTACATATCTTCAAAAGAGCAATACAACGGAACAGGGGCAAGTCTAATAACATTTGGTTCACGCCAATCTGTAATAACACCATTTTCCATCAAATAATCAAACAACGCACGACCTTCGCCATGAAGCAAGATTGATAATTGCGAAGCTCTTTCAGTTGGATTACTTGGTGTAATTATTTCGAAGTTTCCTCCCACCTCCTTTTCAACTTCATGTAAGATAAATTCTAAGTACGCAGTAATTTTATCTCTTTTTTCGATTAATGCATCCATTCCAATTTCGTCAAACATTTCGCATGATGCCAAATATGGAGCTAATGATAAAATGGGAAGATTACTAATTTGCCATCCATCTGCTCCATTTACTGGATTAAAATTGGGTTCCATTTTAAAGCGTCTTTCCTTATTGTGTCCCCACCAACCTGCAAATCGATTTAGACTTTTATCGGTATGATGACTTTTATGTACAAAAACTCCCGATGCATTTCCTGGTCCTGAATTCATATATTTATAAGAACACCAAGCCGCAAAATCAACATTCCAATCATGCAATTCAAGCTTGATATTACCCGCCGCATGTGCAAGATCCCAACCTACGTACGCTCCGGTCTTATGTGCAGCTTCGGTTATAGTTTTGATATCAAAAACCTGTCCTGTATAATAATTAACTCCGCCAATCAAAACCAACGCAAGTTCATCTCCAACTTCTTCAATTTTTGCTAGAACATCTTCAAGGCGAATATTATGTTCTCCTTCCCGTCTGTCAATTTCTACTATCGCATCAGATGGTTTATATCCATGGAAGCAAACCTGACTTTGAAACATATATTGATCAGAAGGAAAAGCTTTTGATTCGCAAATTATCTTAAATCTCTTAGGAGTAGGTTTGTAAAACGTAACCATCATCAAATGCAGGTTGACCGTCAAAGTATTCATTACGGTAATTTCTTCTGGTAATGCCCCTACAACCTTACTTAAAGGATTTGCAAATCTTTCGTGATAATCCCACCACGGTTTATTGGCATAAAAGTGCCCTTCTACCGCAAGGTTTGCCCAATCGTCCATCACCTCATCAACATAGGCTTTTGCCCGAGTTGGTTGCAGCCCGAGGGAATTTCCTGTGAAGTAAATCACTTTTTCACCTTTTACTTTTGGAAATATAAACTCACTCTGATATTTCTGTAATTTGTCCTCTTGATCACATTGTTTTGCGAAAGATTTTGTATTTTTAAATTCCATACTATTTTTTTGATGTTTGTAAAAATAAGAAAAAATAAGAATGTACGTTTAGTAAATACAGACAAACAGCATGGACTTTATAAAACTTCAAAAAATACCGAATGAAAAACTACATTAGTGTCGGCATTATTGCATTATCGATCTTGATTGCTTCATTATTATTTACAAACGCTTTTACCAACCGAAATAAAAGCAGCAACACAATCAGTGTTACGGGATCGGGAAATCAGGATTTTACTTCAGATTTGATTGTCTGGAGTGCATCATTTTCACAAAAAAGTATGGAGCTCAAAGATGCTAACGGCGCCATTGATAGAGACAGACAGCAAATAAAATCATATCTATTAGGAAAAGGAGTTCCCGAAGAAGAAATAGTTTTTTCGGCGGTAAACTTCAATAAAGATTACCGTTATACCTATAATCAAAATGGCGGAACTCAAGAGCAAATATTTACAGGTTATAATCTAACTCAAACGGTGACGGTTCAATCGAAAAATGTTGATAAAACCGAAAAAATTTCCAGGGAATCAAGTGACTTAATTAACTCCGGAATTGAATTCTACTCAAATGCTCCAGAATATTACTATACAAAACTCGCTGCGCTTAAAATTCAAATGATTGCCGAAGGAACTAAAGATGCCAAAGCGCGTGCACAAAGTATTGCCGAAAATGCGGGTGCTTCACTAGGCAATTTGAAAAAATCTGATATGGGTGTTTTTCAGATTACAGGTCAAAATTCATCTGAAGATTTTACTTATGGTGGATCATTCAATACAGTTTCAAAAAACAAGACTGCTAATATTACCGTAAGATTAGTTTACGAGGTGGAATAGCATCACCTATTATGTTCCACAAAAAATCCCGATTCACATCAATTGCGAATCGGGATCTTTTTTACAGTCTAAATTTCAAATTAGATGATAAGCATTGCGTCACCATAAGAATAGAAATTATATTTTTCTTCGATTGCAATATCATATGCTTTCTTCATTAAGTCGTGCCCTATAAAAGCTGCAGCCATCATAAGAAGTGTTGACTTTGGAGTATGAAAATTTGTAATCATACAATTGGCAATACTAAAATCGTAAGGAGGGAAAATAAATTTGTTTGTCCATCCATCATAGGTATTCAACGTTCTTTGCGACGAAACCGCGCTTTCTATCGCACGCATAGAGGTAGTTCCTACCGCACAAATTCGTTTCTTTTTAGCCTTAGCATCATTTACGATATCTACAGCTTCTTGATTTATTTTTAATTCCTCAGAATCCATTTTGTGTTTAGACAAATCTTCTACTTCAACTGGATTGAAAGTTCCTAATCCAACGTGAAGCGTTACTTCGGCAAATTTAATTCCCTTAATTTCAAGACGTTTTAACAAATGTTTCGAGAAGTGCAAACCTGCTGTTGGAGCTGCTACCGCACCTTCTTCCTTTGCATAAATTGTTTGATATCTATCAGCATCTTCGGGAGTTACTTCACGATTGATGTATTTTGGAATTGGCGTTTCTCCAAGTTCTGTAAGTTTACTTCTAAATTCCTCGTAAGAGCCATCGTACAAAAATCGCAATGTACGCCCACGAGAGGTTGTATTGTCAATTACCTCAGCAACAAGCGAATCGTCATCACCAAAGTAAAGTTTATTACCAATTCGAATTTTTCTCGCTGGATCTACCAGAACATCCCAAAGTCTTTGCTCAGTATTTAATTCTCTAAGCAGGAAAACTTCAATACGTGCCCCTGTTTTTTCTTTATTACCAAATAAACGCGCAGGAAAAACTTTTGTATTATTAAGCACCATAATATCTCCATCGTCAAAATAGTCGATGACATCTTTAAACATTTTGTGCTCAATAGTTTGTTTTTTGCGATCAATTACCATTAATCTTGCCTCGTCTCTATTCTCTGACGGAAACTCAGCTAATAATTCAGACGGTAAATCAAATTGAAAATGAGATAGTTTCATGTATATTTTTTAAGACTGCAAAGATACTATCGTCAACTAGGCAAAGTCAAGTATTTTGCCATCTATTTAGTAATTATTAAACGAATCTCAGCTATATCTAGAATTTTTTACGCATAAACCTTATTATTCAACTTCTTTGACAATTATTCCTAGCTTAAAAAGGTCACTCCAGAAGTTTGGGTAGGATTTTGTCACAACTTCTGATTCTGAGATGCTTAGATTGGTTCGCAAAACCAGTGGAGCAAATGCCATTGCCATGCGATGATCTTGATATGTTTGTACCAAAACATTATTATTTAATCGGGGTATCGAAGACAATTCGAGAGAATTTTCTGTAATATTTACACTCGCTCCAAATTTTGTTAATTCAGCCTGAAGTGCCACAAGGCGATCGGTTTCTTTAATTTTCAAAGTATGAAGTCCCTTAAGGATACAGTTTCTATTTTGTCCTAAAGCGGTAACCACAATAGTTTGTGCTAGATCTGGTGTATCTGACAAATCAAAAAATAAATCCGAATCAGGATCATCAGTGCTTATTTTTGTAAGTACAATACTTTCATCTTCAAAGCTAGTTTGCACTCCAAAATTTTTGTAAATTTCAATTAAAGAACTGTCTCCTTGACTACTATTCTTTTTAAAAGTGCTTAATTTTAGGCTTTCGCCGAAAGAAGAAAGGGCTACAAAACTATAAAAGTATGAGGCAGACGACCAATCGCTTTCAACCGCGAAAACTGTTTTTGCAATTTGTTCTTTGGCCGAAATTAGAATGCTATCATTTCGCATGACAGCTTCGATTCCCACTGAATTGAGAAGATCAATTGAAAGTTGAAGATATGGTTTTGAAGTTATTTTTCCTTGCAATTGAATCTCAAGACCTCGCGGAAGTTTGGAACCTATTAGCATCAGTGAACTTATGAATTGACTGCTAACCGATGCATCTATCGAAACTTTAGAAGCTGATAACTTTTGTCCAACAATCTTAATTGGTGGAAATCCGTCATTATTCGTAAATTCTATGTCTGCACCCATTTCGCGCAAAGCGTCTACTAATTTCTCAATAGGCCGCTGTTGCATTCTTTCAGATCCTGTTAAGATCACCATGCGACCTTCTAAAATTGCAAAATAGGACGTTAGAAATCGCATCGCCGTTCCTGCGTGATGTATATCAATCACATCAGAATCTGATTGCAAAGCTAAAGTCATAGCTCGAGAATCATCTGAATCTGAACTGTTTTTTAGTTGAATTTCCGGAAACAATGCCTGAAGAATCAGCATTCTATTTGTTTCAGATTTACTTCCGCTAATAGCAATCTCGGCAAACTTTATTTTAGAACAATGCTTTAAAAATAAGTTCATACGAAGCCTATTTTAATTTTTCATTATTCTGATGCCTTTCATGATCTCTATTGGTCTTTATATCCAACTTTTTGTCAAAAGCAGCCTGCAAATCAATTCCTGTCTGATTGGCAAGACAGAGTACAACAAATACCACATCGGCCAATTCCTCTCCTAGATCCTTATTCTTATCACTTTCTTTTTCTGACTGTTCTCCGTACCGTCTAGCAATAATTCTCGCCACCTCACCCACTTCTTCTGTAAGTTGCGCCATGTTTGTAAGCTCATTAAAATAGCGAACACCATGTTCTTTAATCCACGTATCTACTGCCAACTGCGAATTCTGAATGTCCATATCTAGATTTTTCTTAAAACGATTTTCTCGTTCTGTTTATCTACAAAGGTCTGAAAGAAATACTTAATTACATCGTAGTATTTAGGTGAAATAATAGATGTGTTGAGATCTAGATTCATTGCAACTTGAATTTTATTGTTGTTTACACCTATAACATATTTAAAACTTCCCATCCCCTCACCGGTTACAATACTAGCCATTTCTGGAAGTGTTTCTACCGTATAGCCCTCTGGAATATCAATCATAATATTGTACTTTGTTTGATTGGGATACGAAAAATCTATTGGATATGTACGCACTGATTGCTTAAAAGGGTTTTCGCCGAGAGCTAAGAATAACAGTGGACTTACATAAATTTTGTCATTTATAACTTCTAAACTCTTTGAATCTAAAAATTCATATGTTTCTATAATAGGTTGGGTAAGATCGTTTGAATTTTGCCTAGCATATTTATTAATTTCAATATTGCTGTTTCGTCCTTCCAAATTATCTAAATAGCTCTCTTCGTTTAGATTTAAATAATTGTCTCTATAATTAAGAGCTTCGTGATTTGTTAGTTGCGAGCGAATAACACCATTTATTTTTCCAAGCGGATCAATCGAAAATTGCATATTTACCACCTCTTTGGCGGGAATGTTTGGCATTAAATCAACTTCTACAGATGTTCCGTCTCTTCTGATCATTCTTCCTAACCAATTTAAATCACGCATCGGAAGAATATTAGGCAATGAATATTTTTCGGTTGCATCAAGCATAACAAGTCCACTTGATAAATTGACACCTGCAATTACATAGTTAAATGCAGAATGACTCGGAAAAATCGGAATTCCATTTGATCTGGTGCTAATTAAAATTGGATTGGCATCTAATCCGGCATAACGTAGCATAGCTGTAAGCATCAAATTTATTTCGGCCACATTGCCTGATCCATTTTTGTATGCTGCACGAACGCCATCATTAGAAGTATATCCATAATATTCATTCCATTTAACTTTGCTTTTCACAAATGCTAAAATCGCTGCTATTTTATCTTCTGAGGAAATAAGCCCCTTTAAAACTAGATTTAAGTCATCTTCAAAATAACCAGTTTTATTTAATTCCATTCCAAAATCTGAGTGGTCATAAATTGTTTTTACTAGAGCTTCCCAATCCGTAGAAATCAATTTTCGCAATTGGCGAGGATATTGGACGGAGGTCAATTCGTGCGAAACCGAAAGTCTGTAGTTATTAATATTATTTACAAAAGATTCATCTCGCATTGCAGGAAGGTTTTCTACAGTATATTTTGTAATAATATCTGCGTACTGATCTTTGCTCGCCCCATTTACCACCGATGCAGTTGTTTTTTTTACATTTATAGTACCTCTTTGCATAGATTTATAATAAAAATATTCAGGAACAACCGTTTCAAATTCTGAATAATTTACCGGAATACCATATTGAAATTTCCAGTCATCAAAAACTCCGATTCTTGGAGATTCTATTTGATACTCATATTCTAGAATAGAGCCTTCCTTAACATTAGGTAAAGTAATTTTTTTACGACCCCAAAATTTATTTACTTGTTCTGTAAATTCGCCATCAGATTTCATCTTCGTTTTTTCAACTTTCCCGTTAACCAAATTGTAAGTTGCCACATTATGAAATGACAACTTATCACGACTTTGACTAACCGTGTAGAAATCTACCGCATGGTTTGCCCAATCATAGCCTTCTTTTTTATATATTTTTATTTTGGCTTTTACATTTGTTATCATCACAAAGCCATCAATGTCGTCATAGCGGAAAGTAACTAAACCTTTTTTAAATAATATTGCCGCTGCGGCCGTAGTATCGTTTGGATGTTGCTTTTCTTGCAATTCTTCGACTGTAACTTTGCCTAAATTATACCTCTGTGCACTTGCTGAAACAGCCGTCATCATTAGCACAAATAGCAATACATTTTTTATATATTTCATAGAATGGGATTTTACTTAGTTAAAATAATTTTAGCGTTATCGTTGCGAGCAACATCATCAAGAAATTGTCTGTAATTATCAAATTCTTCTTTTGGATAAAGACCTCGGTTTAGAAGTAACGATCTTTTATAGACCAAATTTGTATTATCTGTTTTAATAATTTCAGATTTATAAGTTCCGAATTTACCTTTGATCTCTATAGCGGTAGGCAGAAATTCTATCGTGTAGCCAGATGGAATGCTAATAGCTGTCTCGTCGTAATCAGAAAATCCTCGGTCTATTTCAAAAGGCGTCTTTCGACCTCGAACGCGACGGACATTATCTTGATACATATTAAATGCATTTACATTAAAAATCAATGAATTTCCAGAGAGTTTGCCATATCCTTGACTACTAATCGAAACGTTTTCAGTGCTTCTTATTTTCTTCTTATCATTTTCAAATTTGGTGCTTAACAAATTTAAATTTGGAATTGAGCTCCAATAATCTTTATAATATCTTTCAATTTCTAAAGGAACGTATTTCTCCAATCGCACCTTTCTAGCATATTGAGACCCTTTCGATTCAATTTCAGTTTTACCAGTCATAGAACCATCAGCGAAAAGCTCAAAATTGCTTTTGCTAAACTGTATATTTTCCTTATCAGCATAATTTTGAGTTCGAACTATTTCGCCTCCAGTAGGTTTTACTACCAAAACCTCACGATCATCAGTAAAGATTCCTTGATATCCAAATGGATCATCTTGACTAGTGCATTCGAGCCAGATATAATTATTGTTGTGTGGAATTGCCAAAATCATATGATTTCCTTGCATCGAAACAAAATCTTTTTCTAAATTTCGTTTATCTCTATCACCATACAACAAAGTGTTATAAGATTCTACTCCCACTTCTTTAAGAAGTGCTCTCGTATAATTACTTAGCGCTTTGCAATCGCCATAGCCCAGTCGGTCTACATCTTTTGCAAGCATTGGTTTCCATCCGCCAATTCCCACTTGAATACTCACATATCTCGACTTTTGCTGAACATAATTGTAAACAATTTTAGATTTTTCAACAAGATCTTTCTCCGTGCCTACCAACTTTTTTATTGCTGAAATCGTTTCTGCAGGCAATTCAGTAGTACCTTCAAGCACCTTTTCAGAATACCATTTTCCAAATTCTATCCACGTACTTGCTTCTCCATCCACACCTTCTAAGTGAAATTTATTCAAGCTCATCATTACGCGCGGAAAAATTGACAGTACCGAAGGGCTGTACGATTCTCGTTTTAAAGCAGGCATATTTGTCATCACATATGACAATTGACCATCAATATCTTGCGCCTTTTTTATGGGATAATTTTCAAAATTTAATTCCATTTTCCTAAACCCTAATTCAATAGGATAAACTAGATTTACGGTGCTTTTTTCTACACTGCACATATAATTATCGATTGGAAACCATTGCGGTATAAAAGCAGTAGTAGAAGTTTCCACCTCACTCGTGTAGACAACTGTAAAAGGATAAACGATTGGTGTATAATCCAAATATATATATCTACTATCCGAAAATAGTGTACTTCCTCCCGCGGCCGTTACATCCTTAAAATCCTTTTGTTTGATTTTTTTTATTTCCTTGCCGTTCGCATCAAGAATCACCGCTTCAATATTGCGTAGCGAAGTTGCTTTATTATAATGTTCCTCAGCATTGATAGAATTCTGTCCCAATTCATTTAAGATTGTCACAACTCTCAAAGTTTTAATATTCATCTTGCGTTGCGACAATATAGTAATATCAACTTTTTGATTGCGAATAACAGAGTTAGCATTAGTCTTTAACGAGTCGGAAATCTTAGAAAAGCTGTACTCATCTTTCTGAGCAGATACAAAATGAACAGTAAAGAATAGAAATAAAAATAGGTAGGATCTCATCATTTAGATTTGAATAACAAGAGTACAAAATATTTAGAAAATATTAACAATATTCGAAAACTATTTTAATCAAACTTGGGCACTACATATTATTTGAGTCTTTATGGCAATCCTTACTCTAGAACGACTTCTGCTTCCTAAGAAATTATGTTTTGGGTAAAAGTCAGAGTTTATATTCCCAATTTTTCTGATACCTTTTGCGCCGCAAAGTCATAAAAAAGAATTTGCTTCGCCAGTTTGCAAAAGCTTGTATCCATTTCTATCCTTTTCTTAAAAGAGAAATTGAAATAATGATAACGATTAAAATGACTTATAAAATTAGAATAAGTCAAAATTGCATGATTGAAAGACTTCGGGAATATTTATAATTGAGATAGCGCAGTATACTCAAAGTGATTGCTGATCAGGATAAAGCAGAGCGCTTTGATCTTTCTGTAAGTGGAAAATAAATTAGTTTGAATAAAAGTTGGAGAACTTTATTTGTTCTTACTATCAATCAAAATAGTAACTGGACCATCATTGACAAGTGCTACTGTCATATCAGCACCAAATTGTCCACTTGGAATTTCTTTGCCAAGTTCTTTAGATAATTGCTCTAAGAATGATTCGTAAAGGGGAATTGATAGATCTGCTTTGGCAGCTTTTATGTAGGAAGGTCGGTTGCCTTTTTTGGTGGCAGCGTGCAAAGTAAATTGACTTACCACACAAATTTCGCCATCAACTTCTTTTATAGAAAGGTTCATCACCCCATTCTGATCGTTGAAAATACGTAAGCCAATGATTTTCGATACTAAATAAAGTAAATCTTCTTCGGTGTCTTCGGTTTCAATTCCAACGAGAATTAGAAAACCAGCTCTTATTTGAGCAACTATTTCACCTTCAATTTTGACAGAAGCTTCAGAAACTCTTTGAATAACAACCTTCATACTCTAAGATTTTCTAGTTTCGTCGCTGCGGATTCGGTCTTCATTATGTATGTCAGCGCGGTAATGCTCTTCGTCACCTTCCAGAATTTGTAGATAACTTTTGTAACGTGACCAAGCGATCTCATTATTGTCAAGAGCTTCTTTTACTGCGCAATGTGGTTCGTCTTTATGTAGACAATTATTAAATTTGCATTTATGCTGAAGTTTAAAGAATTCAGGAAAATAGCCACTTATCTCTTCTTTCTCCATATCTACAATTCCAAAGCCGCGAATTCCAGGCGTATCGATTATCGAAGCACCAAACTTTAAATCGTACATTTCTGCAAAAGTAGTAGTGTGCTGTCCTTGCATATGTTGCTCAGAAATAGCTTTTGTTCGCAAATCTAATCCAGGTTCTAGAGCATTAATAAGCGTAGATTTTCCAACTCCTGAATGTCCTGCAAACATCGAAACGTGTCCAGTCATCACTTCTTTAAGACTTTCAAGACCTTTGTCTGTTTCGCTACTAACTCTTAAGGATTTGTATCCAATTTCATTATAAATATGTTGTAAATATAATTGCTCTTCCAGCATTGCATCATCATAAGTATCGATTTTTGCAAAAACCAAAATTGCTTCTACTCCATACGCCTCGGCGGTTACAAGAAAACGGTCGATAAAACTAGTTGTTGTAGGAGGATTATTAATGGTAACAAGCAGAAAAATATAATCTATATTGGAAGCAATGATATGCATTTGCTTTGATAAATTCACAGATTTTCTAACGATATAATTCTTCCTTTCGTGAATCTCCGTTATCGTGCCCGTAATTTTATCCGAAGTTTCTTCCAATTCATACTCTACGTGGTCGCCCACAGCAATAGGATTCGTACTCCTAATTCCTTTCATACGAAACTTCCCTTTGATGCGGCAGTCAATAAAATCACCTTCAGATGTTTTTACGTTATACCAGCTTCCTGTAGATTTATAAACGATTCCTGTCATAGTGCAAATATACGATTTTTGAAGATAGATTTTTTGCTTAAAAGCGTCTGATCTTTCAAGCAAAAATATCTAGATTCTATCCTAAGTCTTAGATTTATTTAATTAAAATTACTTCATCATTTTACCTTGATGGGTAATACTTTCTTGGTGAATTGCCTTGAAAATTCTTTCGACAAAATCTTGTGTTAATCCACGAGCTTCGCCCATTTCCAACATTTTTTTAAAGACTTCATTCCAACGTTGACTTTGAAGGATTGCGATATTCTCTTCTTTTTTGAGTGCGCCCATTTTTTCGGCAATCTGCATTCTGTTACCAAGAAGATCAAATAATTTCCCATCGGTAAAGTCAATATCTCTGCGGAGTTTCTGCATTTCTTCATTATAACCATCGGCATCAGTAGTCAACTTTCTAATTCGCAAATCTTTGAAAATTTCTTTCAACTTCGTTGGTGTCACTTGCTGTGCTGCATCGCTCCACGCATTTTCTGGATCTGTATGAGTTTCTATCATCAATCCGTTATAGTTTAAATCAAGTGCTTGTTGAGACACTTCCAAAATCATTTCGCGATTTCCGGTAATGTGTGACGGGTCACAGAAAATAGGAAGTTTTGGGTAGCGACTTTGTAACTCAATTGCTATTTGCCACTCGGGAATATTGCGGTAAATTGTTTTTTCGTAAGTCGAAAATCCGCGATGAATAGCTCCTAACTTGGTAATACCAGCATTATAAAGTCTTTCAATTGCGCCAATCCATAATCCTAAATCTGGATTTACAGGATTTTTTACTAGTACAATTTTATCGCTTCCCTTTAGAGCATCGGCTATTTCTTGTACCGCAAAAGGGTTTACGGTTGTACGTGCGCCAATCCATAAAATATCAATATCGTGTTCGATGGCGAGTTTTACGTGCGCGGCATTTGCCACTTCTGTCGCTAACAATAGTCCTGTCTCTGCTTTAGCTTTCTGCATCCACTTTAATCCAATTGCGCCAACACCTTCAAAGCCGCCTGGTCTTGTACGAGGTTTCCAAATTCCCGCCCGAAAGACACTTACGTCCGAATCTTTCAGCTGTTGTGCAATCTGAATTACTTGATCTTCTGTCTCTGCGCTGCACGGACCAGCAATCACCATCGGATGTGTGAGCTCAAATGCATCAACCCATCCTTTAAAATTTATTGTATTCTCCAATTTATTTTTTTCTTTATTCAAATTTACTTCTCAAATTTCTAATTTTTCTTAATAAAGTGCTTAAATTTAATTTTCTGCTTACTTTTGTTTTTTAAATCTCCATTATGTCAATTGAAGTTAAATCCATTTCGAAAAGTTACGGTTCACAAAAAGCGCTTGATGCAGTTTCATTTACCATCAGCAAAGGAGAGATCGTCGGCTTTCTTGGTCCAAACGGAGCTGGAAAATCAACTTTGATGAAAATCTTGACTACTTATATCAGCGCCGATAACGGATCAGCAAAAGTCAATGCTTTTGATGTGGAGTTAGATCAGAAATCTGTTCAGAAATCTGTAGGATATTTGCCAGAGCACAATCCATTATATTTGGATCTGTACGTTCGAGAATATTTAGAATTTAATGCTGGGGTTTATTCTGTGTCTAAAAGTAGAATTGAAGAAGTTATCGAATTGACTGGCTTAAGCAATGAAAGTCATAAGAAAATCGGTCAGTTATCCAAAGGATATAGACAGCGTGTTGGTCTTGCCACCGCTTTGCTTCACGATCCAGAAGTCTTGATTCTCGATGAGCCCACCACAGGTTTAGACCCAAATCAATTATTAGAAATTCGCCGCGTGATCAAAAATGCTGGAAAAGACAAAACTGTCTTTTTAAGCACACACATTATGCAAGAAGTGGAAGCTATCTGTGACCGTGTGATAATTATCGACAAAGGGAAAATTGTTGCCGACAGAAAACTAGACAATCTTATTCAAGAAGAAACTCATATTATTATGGTGGAATTCAACTCTCAAGTTGATGAAAACCTACTTTTTGAAATGCCAAATCTACTTTCGGCAGTAAATACTCACGACTTTGTGTGGGATTTGACTTTTGCAACTTCTGAAGATATGCGCGCGACAGTTTTTGATTTTGCTGCGGCAAATAATTTAAAAGCGCTGCAAATCGTGAACAAACAGAAAAATCTAGAAACCATTTTTAGAGAGATTACGAAGTAGGTTATCTTTTTAGTAGATTTATGCGTTACCTTCCTGTCGCCTGATGTAGAATTTCTACGGCTTCGTGTTCTGGTGCAATGCGGGTTCAAACGACCATATTTTTAATTACCCGCGTCACAGACGCTATATGTAGTTTTCAATTGTAGGTAGGCACTCGCCACAGGCAAGCACCAGATTACGTCAGCGTTCGTAACTGGAATTGTGGCCCATTTAGGTATTTTATCTCATAACTTTCTGACGCTAGTTTCATCGACTTCTGGTGCTCGTTTGCAACGAGTACCTACTTTCTTAAATGATATAAAGCGTGTGTAGCGAGACTTATAATAACTTTTAGATTAGTCTATAAGAAAATCAGTTTTCCTATATATGGCTGCTCAACTTCTACAACGGCAGGAAGTCCATAGCAATAAACATTTCCAGTGCTAAGAATTTTGCCTTTTAACGACTCCGAAACCTTTAAATGAAGATGGTTTGAACTCCGTTGAAAAATTTGAGCATTTGTAACTTCAAGATTTTCTGCTCTCAAAATCCCGTTGCCTTCATAGAAATTAGCACTAAGATTCGCGCAAATTCCACTAATATAAAATCCAGAAATATTGTTGGTATTAATCGTAAGATTATTCGAATTTAATTCCAAAATAAAATCTCCAGTCCCAACCTCATCCTGCAAATCTGTAGCAAATAAAGTTAAGTTTGGATAATTTAGAACTCCATTTGAAGTAATATTTTTCTCAGTTTGAGAATGAATTTCTTCCAAATTGGGTGCAGTGATATGAACAGTAGTCAGCCCGTATTTTCTGGTGAAATTGCAAGTCGTATTATCTGAAATTTTTAGAATTCCATCAATAATTTCTACTTTTATATCAGAAATCAGATTTTCGGGCGCGTCAATAGTTAGAGAGTGCTCGTCGCCTTGTGTGATAACTGCCGCAATTCCATGGCTGATCGCAATTTTGTTGAAGGGAGTTACTGCGACATCTTTACTGATTATCTTTCCTGCATTTTGAAAACAATCAGAAGGCTTCTCGCAAGATGCGAAAACGAGCAGTATAATAAATATTTTATAAATTGATTTCATAAATTACAGTCTTACGCCAATTGAAAATTCCATCGCTTCGGCCATAAATCCGTGGGTTTTCACACCAACTCCTGCGAATACCTTTGGACTAAAATAGTATTTAAGTCCTACTCTGTCGTAAATCGAACCATCAGCTTTTAGTTCATCGTAAAGATAATAACCAAGTTGCGTTTCGACCGAAAGCTTATTGATAAATAGCTCATGACCGACAAAAACTCCCACCCTTTTATAATCTAGATCTGGAGAAACTTCAAGTTCTGGATAAGAAACCGACTTGTACTTGATGATTTCCTTTTGCGATAATGTTAGAAAGATATCCGTTCCGAATTGTAAGGCGCTTTTTCTATTCAGTCGTTTGTCCGCGTAAGTTGCAATATGGAAAAATGGTTTTTGCCCGCTATTGATCACATAACTTTCATTCACTCCCGAGCGCAGGATGATATTGTACTTAACCCTTTCTGAAAAATCAACTTTTAGCGAGTCAACCTTAGGAATATATTCATGCGTTTTACCAAATTCATAAGTCACACCGACATCGACATTATAAGTGTTAATTCCGGAATTAGGCGATTTTATTTTACCATTGGAGAAATGCGTAAACAAGAATCCTGCTCGCAATCCAAAACCTTTCCAAATATCCTGCTTGCTGTAAGCGACAGCAAAATTAGTGTTTTCCATGAATCTCGTTCCGAAGGCGCCATTTTTGTAGTTGGTTTCGTTATCATGTTTATGAGTTGTCATGGCAAGACCTTGCGAAACTTTTAGCTGTAAATTCCGTTTCAGAAAATAAAAATTGTACTGCAATCCTACTGCATAATTTTCTCCCAGATATTCATTTTTGAAATCCTGATGCAAGAAATAACCACCGTATTCGGGATAGTTAAAAACTGAATGCCATTCTTGAGAACCTTCGGTTTTTCGCAAAATAGAAAATATCGTTCCAGTTGGATGATCAGTAATTAAATGATGCATATCCGGAGAATGCAACATGATATTTCCCCGAAAAGCATTCAGCTCCGCAACATACGAATGCTCAGAAAACTGAGCCATTGCAGCAGCTGAAAGCATGAAGAATAATAGGAAAGAAGGTATTTTCATAATTCTAAGAAACGCGCAAATATATTGTTTCTAATTATATTTAGCTCGGTTTAATTAAAGCAATCGAAAGATTTCTAGATGTATAATGGCTTATGTAATTTCCAAAACTCAAAAAAAATGCTGCTGCTAAATTATGGAAATGGCATAAATAATAATGTCAAATTATTAATATATATATATATTGTGCAACCGCAAATTTGCGAGAGGGATGGTCGTGGACCCGAGCTTTTGCGAACTGGCGAAGCAAATCCTTTGTTGTGGCTTTGCGGAGCAAAAGCTGCAACAAAGATTGGGAACAAACAGCCCGACCTGAGCCACACGAATATTGAAATTTTGCAGAAGTCGTTCTGGCGAAAGGTCTCGCCCAAAAAAAAATCATCAATCTATATAATAGTGTTGAATCAATTCTAAAAATATTTAGAACAAAAAAAATCCCGCTCAGCAATAGAGCGGGATTTCTTATAATCTAGTAAGAAATACTAAATTATTTTTTAACGATTTTGCTAGTTCCTGTACCAGCATCAGAAGTTACATTTAGGAAATAAACTCCTGCAGTAAGGTCTGAGATATTGATTTGCGCTTCTGAAACTGCGTTCATAGAAACAGTTTTTACAGTACGACCGTTGATATCTGTAATAGATGCAGCGTTGATAGTAGCATTATTACTAGAAGTAATGTTTAACACAGAAGTTGCAGGGTTTGGATATACTGCAAAGTTTGATTTGAAGAAATTCTCTGTAGAAAGTGTTCTAGTAACAGTAACATCATCAATAGACAAGAAATCCTGATCTGTACAATCAAAGTGTCTGAAAGCTACGTAAACTGTCTGACCAGCAAAGCTAGAAAGATCTAAAGTTTTGTTGATAATTGTTCCAGCAGGTCCACCTTCGTGAATTCCTACCCATTTAACAGTTGAAGCTTGAAGATCAGCTGGAGCAGCAGAAGTCGCTACATAAGCAGCATACTTTTCTAAACTCCAGGCTGCAGCAGCAGCTTGTGCTTTCCAAGTTAAGTTAACAGCACCTTCTCCCGCTGGAATAACGATTGCTGGCGAAATAATCCAGTTGTCTGGAGTAAGCGGAGAACCTTGCCATGATCTAGAAATGAGAGAAATTGGAGTTGCAGATATTGGAGGTGTTCCACCATCAGTAACTTCAAAAATGTCTGCCCAATTGTTTCCGTCTCCATCAGCATCAATTAAAGTCCAATCTGATACGTCTTCGTCATTAAAGTTATCAGAAAAGATAACCTGAGCATTTGCGGTTAGTAAAGATCCTAAGAAAAGACCTACACATAGTAATGTTTTTTTCATAATAATAATTTTAGTTTAATACTGAACTCCAAATATATCAATTACAATCGAATATTAAAAGCTCGGCAGATAATTTTTAAGTAATTTATGAAACAGCTACTCCATAAAAAAAACTAAAATAGTAGCTTTTATAAATTATCCTTATCTATCTTTGCAACACACAAATAAGAGGAAAAATTTGAACTGATTGCAACCTCTGATACTCATAATGAGTATCGTAAAAAATGCTAAAGCAGAAATCCCTCCTTTAGCATTCCGGCAATTTAGTATTTTTCTCGATTTTAAATTTATTTAAAAAATACTAGTATTATGGCTTATTTATTCACGTCAGAATCTGTTAGCGAAGGACATCCTGATAAAATTGCAGATCAAATCTCAGACGCATTAATTGATAATTTTTTAGCTTTTGACATAAATTCAAAAGTAGCTTGCGAAACTCTTGTTACTACTGGCCAAGTAATTCTTGCTGGTGAAGTAAAATCCAAAACATATCTTGACGTTCAATCTATCGCCCGCGAAGTAATCAGAAAAATTGGTTACACAAAAAGCGAGTATATGTTTGATGCAAACTCTTGCGGAATTCTTTCGGCAATTCACGAGCAATCACAAGACATCAACCAAGGTGTAGACAGAACGACTCCAGAAGAGCAAGGTGCCGGAGATCAAGGAATGATGTTTGGATATGCTACTGACGAAACTGCGAGTTATATGCCATTGGCACTTGATTTATCTCACAAACTACTTCAGGAATTAGCAGAAATCCGCAGAGAGAATTCTGAAATTACCTATTTGCGTCCAGATGCAAAATCGCAGGTAACTTTAGAATATGAAGACAACAATCACCCTAATTGCATTAAAGCAATCGTGATTTCGACACAACACGATGATTTTGACGAAGAAACAGCGATGTTGGCAAAAATCAAAGAAGATATTGTAGGAATTCTGATTCCTAGAATTCAAAAGAAATATCCAGAGTATAGTCATTTGTTTAATGACGATATTACTTACCACATCAACCCAACTGGAAAGTTTGTAATTGGTGGGCCTCACGGAGATACAGGTCTTACAGGTCGTAAGATTATCGTAGATACCTATGGCGGAAAAGGTGCTCACGGTGGTGGCGCATTTTCTGGAAAAGATCCAAGTAAAGTGGACAGAAGTGCTGCTTATGCAACTAGACATATTGCCAAAAACCTTGTTGCGGCAGGTGTTGCGAGCGAAATTCTAGTTCAGGTTTCGTATGCGATCGGAGTTGCAAAACCAATGGGAATCTTTGTTGAGACTTACGGAAGCGCCAAAGTTGATATGACCGATGGCCAAATTGCGAAAGTAATTGAAGGTCTATTTGATATGCGTCCTTACGCGATTGAGCAACGACTGAAACTTCGCAATCCTATCTACAGCGAGACGGCGGCTTACGGGCATATGGGTCGTACTCCGGAGACTGTAACTAAAGTTTTTACGACTCCCTATGGTGAAGAAAAAACTGTTACGGTTGAGCTGTTTACTTGGGAGAAATTGGATTTTGTTGATCAAGTGAAAACTGCTTTCGGATTGTAATATTCGAAGTTTTTTATAAAGAAAATGCCTCGTTGAAAGTTTTTTAGCGAGGCATTTTTTTTAGATTTTGGTCTGTATCGGATTCGTGACTAAGATGACATTTTTCTAATTTATTTTGATTTTTTAGATCTTTTAGATCTTTTAGATCTTTTAGATCTTTTAGATCTTTTAAATCTTTTAGATCTTTTAGATCTTTTTAGATTTTTTAGGAGCTATTCGCGCCATTCACTTCAAGCTTTTGCAACTAGCCGCTTTTTTCTAAGGCAGCAAAGGAGCTTCCTTTGGTCGCTCTTTCCTACCAAGAAAAAGAGGCTGCTAGTAGGCAAAAGGCTTTCCGCTACTGTCACGGCTATGATGTAGTTGGAAGGAATGAAGCTTTAAGTCGTGTGCGGGCACGGATTGCAAATCCGCGCTATCGGGTTCGAAATTAAGGAAACTTTGAAGCCGACCATTATTATAACATCGTCCCGATGGGACTTTCGAAATCTAAACAATCATAATTGACCCACGGTTAAAACCGTGGGCTACAATAAAGTCGTCCCGATGGGACTTAGCTTTTATGTTTCAGTCCGGTAGGAACGACTTTATTGTAGCCAGTAGCTTCAGCTGCGGGTAGGTAATTGTATGATTGTTCCCCGTGGGGACGGTATTATAAATACGCGATTTTAACCAATAAAATAATAGCAGGTTTCTTTTCTTCTTCCTAGTAATCACTGAAAAAGTCGCTGTTTTAAAAGAAGAAAGGGTCGCTAGTAGGCAAAAGTCTTCTTTGCGGGCACGGATTATAAATCCGCGCTATCTTATTTATAAACTAATAATTCTAAAAAATCCTCACGTGCAACGTCCCACTACTAGTTTACTGACCTTGTCGGGTGATCGGTTTTAAGTTGTTTGCGGCACGGATTGCAAATCCACGCTATCTTATATATAAACTAATAATTCTATAAAATCCTCACGTGCTTCCTCCCACTATTAAATTACTGACCTTTTCAGATGATCGGTTTTAAGTTGTTTGCGGCACGGATTGCAAATCCGCGCTATCGGGTTCTAAATTCAGGAAACTTTGAAGCCGGCCATTATTATAACATCGTCCCAATGGGACTTTGAAAATCTAACTGCCTTAATTGACCCACGGTTAAAACCGTGGGCTACAATAAAGTCGTCCCGATGGGACTTAGCTTTTAATGTATCAGTCCGGTTGGAACGACTTTATTGTAGCCAGTAGTTTCGGTTGCGAATAAACCAATAATGATTTATGAGATAAATTTTCACCTTATCTTTCAAAGACAATCACAAATGTATCAGTCCCGTAGGGACAACTTTATTGTAGCCCGTAGCTTCAGCTGCGGGTAGGTAATTGTATGATTGTTACAAAAATCCCGTAGGGACGGTGTTATAAATACGCGATTTAACCAATAAAATTTTATGGAAATGAAACCACTTTTTTTGCGCATTAATCTAAATGTAAGTACTATAAATATTTAAACTTCACTCCAATCGAAGACTTCACTCACTAGCCCGGATGGAAATGAAAATCCTTTTTTAGGCAGGCGCCTATTTTTTGCTGCTGCAGAAGAGCGACCAACGGAAGCTCCTTATGCGGCTTGCAAAAATGGCGGCTGACAAAAAAGATTGAAAAGTACAGCCGGATTAGCTCCTGAAAAATATTCTCCTACTTGACGCGTAAAAAATCATCATAATTATTTAAGTTTGAACAACTTTAACAATACTTATGAAACACCTTTACATTTTACCTCTAGTATTCTCGACGCTTTTTGGATTTTCGCAAGAATCGAAGTCTGTGCTATTTATTGGAAATTCCTACACAGGGGTTAATAACTTGCCCGAAATGGTTAAGCTGGCGACGGCCTCTGCAGGTGACGAACTAATTTTTGACGCCAATATGCCCGGCGGAACGACTTTGCAGCAGCACAGTACAAATGCGCAAACGCTAGCCAAAATCAATTCGAAACCGTGGGATTATGTGGTTTTGCAAGAGCAAAGTCAGTTGCCATCGTTTCCGGACAGTCAAGTTGAAAATTCGGTTTATCCGTATGCAGCAGCTTTAAACAATCAGATTCTTGCGAATAATGCCTGTACCGAAACCTTGTTTTACATGACTTGGGGTCGTAAAAATGGCGATGCTCAAAACTGCCCAATGTGGCCACCGGTCTGCACTTATGTTGGAATGGACGATTTGCTAGCGCAGCGTTATATGCAAATGGCAACCGATAATAATGCCGAAGTATCGCCCGTGGGAGCGGTTTGGCGCGCAATAATCACTCAAAATCCTAGCTTAGAATTGTACAGCGGTGATGATAGCCACCCTTCACTCTTGGGATCGTACGCTGCGGCACTTTGCTTCTATACTACTATTTTCCGCAAATCTGCAGATGAGGTTTTATACACTGCGAATCTTCCCGCAGATCAAGTTGCGATCGTGAAAGCTGCGGTAAATCAAGTGGTTTTTGCCAACTTTCCGCAGTGGTTTATCGGTAAATACGATGCATCGGCAGATTTCGAAATTACCGGCGACGATACCACTTTGACTTTCACCGCCGAAGTTCAGGAAGGTGCAACTTACAGTTGGGATTTCGGCGATGGAACATCTTCGCAAGAAATTATAGCCACTCACACTTTTACGGTTGGAACGCATACTATTTCTCTTACCGTTACACTCTGTGGAAAGTCTGAAACTACTACTCAAACGGTGACAGTCTCTGCATTATCCAACAATGATTTCAAGAACTCGAATTTTAAAATTTACCCGAATCCAACATCTACAATCTTGAATATCTCTACCAAATCTGGACTTCCGGTTCAAACGGCAGTTTACGATATGTTGGGCAGAAAATGCAATGTGCCTTCAAATGATGGGCAAACTTTCGATGTTTCGGCAATGGAATCAGGTAGTTATTTGATCGTGATCTCGCAGGACTCGAATGTAGAAAAGCGTATTTTTATTAAGAAATAAAGTTTTCTTTTGAAACATTAAATTTTTGAACCATTAAGTGATTAAGGAAGTTCGGCAGAAGAGACCACTACAAAGCTTAATAATCTTATGCCTTAATGGTTTGTTCTTTTTCGGCCCATAATACAGTTGGGGAATTAAAGCAGATCACATAATGAACTTATGGATTTTAATAGTTTTGCTTTTTTAATTCATAAAAGTCATTAATCAGGTAGCTCACTAAAGAATTCATTTACAAAAGGCTGCATCGTTTTGATAATGTTATCAGTAAAGAAGTTAATCAGAAGTCCTTGCGGTTTTTTTAGTAATTTCATATAAGTCAACAATTGCGCTTTGTGCACTGGCAAGATATTTTCAATTGCTTTTAACTCTACAATCACAAGGTCATTCACCAGCAAATCAACCCGAAGTTCGATATTCATTTTCAAATCATCGTAGATAACTGCAACAATTAATTGATGGCGTACATCATATCCATTTTTAAGTAATTCGTATTTTAGACATTCTTCATAGATACTTTCCAAAAGTCCAGGTCCTAAAGCTTTGTGCACTTTTATAGCCAAACCAGTTATTTCGTACGAAAGTTGAGTGACGGATTGTTTTGAATGCATAACGTTCGGAATTAAGTTATGAATTTAGCTATTTATTTGACTAATAAAGTAATATAAATTTAGAAAATTAAGAAATGTCAATTATTTTGTAATTAGAAGGGAGTTCAGTAATTAGAAATTAATAGCTTTTCCACCATTAAGGTATTAAGAAAATGAAGATCAGTCCATTCTAAACGCTATGCTCAATGAATCTTAACTTCTTAATGGTTTAATGCCTTCACCATAATGGCATTAAAAATTCAAGATCAGATCATCCTAAACCCTATGCTCAATGAATCTTAACTTCTTAATGGTTTATTTTTTCAACATTAAGGCATTAAGAAAATGAAGATCAGATCATCCTAAACGCTATGCTTAATGAATATTAACTTCTTAATGGTTTAATGTTTTTACCATTAAGGCATCAAGAAAATGAAGATCAGGCCATTCTAAACCCTATGCTTAATGAATCTTAACTTCTTAATGGTTTAATTATTCGCCATTAAGGCATTAAGAAAATGAAGTTCAGACCATTCTAAACGGTATGGTTAATGCATCTTAACTTCTTAATGGTTTAATTATGCGCCATTAAGGCATTAGGAAAATGAAGATTAGGCCATTCTAAACCCTATGCTTAATGAATCTTAACTTCTTAATGGTTTAATAATTCGCCATTAAGGCATCAAGAAAATGAAGATCAGACCATTCTAAACGGCATGCTTAATGATTCTTAACTTCTGAATGGTTTATTTTTTCAACATTAAGGCATTAAGAAAATGAAGATCAGACCATTCTGAACGCTATGCTTAATGAATCTTAACTTCTTAATGGTTTATTTTTTCAACATTAAGGCATTAAGAAAATGAAGATCAGACCATTCTGAACGCTATGCTTAATGAATCTTAACTTCTTAATGGTTTAATGTTTTTACCATTAAGGCATTAAGAAAATGAAGATCAGGCCATTCTAAACCCTATGCTTAATGAATCTTAACTTCTTAATGGTTTAATTATTCGCCATTAAGGCATTAAGAAAATGAAGTTCAGACCATCATAAACGGTTTGCTTAATGCATCATAACTTCTTAATGGTAAAAACTCCTCCCTTAATATTCAAAATCTCCGTACTTTAGCTCCTATGAAAAAATTATTTTCTCTTTTTCTATTTCTCTCAACTTCTATACTTTTCGCGCAAGCGAAATTCGTAGAAACTACGCAGATCAATCAGACATCAGTAGACGCTGATACAATTCTAGGTTACGATACTTTCAATTCTCTCTATTACATCAACGAAAATACGCTTTACAAAACAATAAATTCAACCAAAGTGGAATACAACAATTTTTCACTTGGGAAAATATCAAAAGTTGATTTCCAAAATCCATTAAAAATTCTAATTTTCTACGAGCGATTTAATACCGCAGTTTTGCTGGACAAGCAATTATCCGAAATTATAAAATTCGACTTTTCGCAGAATGAAACTCCGATAGTTTGTAGCGCGATCGGAATTAGCACGCAAAATAATTTATGGATTTATAATAATCTGACTCAGAAAATCAGTTTATACGATACTTCCAGAAACACTCTAAAAGAACTAAGCACAATTTTAGAATCACCGATAAAATATTATAAAACAGATCAAAATCAGTTTTCGTGGATTGACGAAAATGACAATTGGTTTAGCTGTGATATTTACGGGAAAATTAAAAAGATTGCCACTACTGGCAAATCAGAATTTGTACAATTTGCTGATAGTCGCAGCATCATTTTCAAAAAAGATAATTTGTTCTATTTCAGAAGAGCGGGAATGGAGGAAGCAGTAGTGCTTAAAAACGTTAATAAGTCGGCAACTAGTTTTCAACTTCAAGGCGATATTTTATCTATTTTTACAAATCGTGATATTATAAATTATAAATTCGTACTACCGTAATGCACATAGCAATAGCAGGAAATATTGGAGCAGGAAAAACAACTCTCACCACACTTTTGGCAAAACACTTTCGTTGGGAGCCCCATTTTGAAGAGGTTGTAGACAATCCGTACTTGGATGATTTTTACCATCAGATGGAGCGTTGGTCGTTTAACCTTCAGATATATTTCCTTAACAGTCGTTTTCGTCAGATTTTGCAAATTCGCGAAAGCGGAAAGTCTGTAATTCAGGACCGAACAATATATGAAGATGCACACATCTTTGCACCCAACTTACACGCAATGGGCTTGATGACAAATAGGGATTTTGAGAATTATACTTCATTATTTGAGCTAATGGAATCGCTGGTTTCGCCACCAGATTTGCTAATTTATCTAAGAAGTTCTATTCCAAATCTTGTTGGACAGATTCACAAACGTGGTCGTGAGTACGAAAACTCAATTTCTATCGAATATCTGAGCCGACTTAACGAGCGTTACGAAGCTTGGGTTCACGGTTATACCAAAGGAAAACTTCTGATTATCGACGTTGACACAATTGATTTTGTAAATAATCCTGAAGATTTGGGAACAATTATCAATAGAATTGATGCTGAATTGCATGGACTTTTTTAGCTGTTAGCTGTCAGCCTTTAGCTGTTAGCTTTTTGTAGCAGCGAGAATGTGTACTGCAACTATTTTACTTAGAAAAATTACGCTTTCGCGGAAAGAACTATCATAGCACGAATTTGAAATTGTTAGAAAATATTTCTTCGCGAGACGTCTTGCGGGGATTTTAGTCTTTGGCTGAATTACTTCTGCCCTATTAGTTCTTTGCGAATTGCTGAATTCCTAAGATTAGCGAATCTTTAAGATTTTGAATTTACCAAGCATGATTATAATCAATAATTTTGCAGGCTAAATTAAATCTATATCATGAACAAATTTTACATTTTTGCCGCGGCCTTTATTTCTTCTCTAGGTTTTGCACAACAATCAACTTCTTTCGAAGCTTCTGAAGGTTTCACTTTAGGAACGATTCACAATCAAAATGGTTGGGTTGTTACCGAAGGATCTGATGGTTTTGTGACGAACCAAATTATTACAGACGAGACAGCATCAGTAGGAAATTTCTCTTTTAAAAATGCAAATGAACCAGGTTTTGGAGATCAGTGGTTTCCGATTTTTGGTGCGGTAAAAACGTTTGAAACTCCTGCAAATCATAACAACTTTACGATATCCTACGATGTAAAAGCTACAGAAAAATTAGGCGCTGATTTCGAATTTACTTTATACGCAATCGATGATCAAGAGGAATTTGTTCCAATTGCGGGGATCGGAATTGAGAATAGAGGTTTTATTTATATGATAAAAGACATCGATTATGGTTTTGAATACGCAACTTCAGAATGGGAAATTAACCAATGGATTAACATCAAGATTGAAGTAACTGCCACAGATATTAAATATTATGTTGATAATATCTTACAAGGAACTTTTGCAAATAGCACTTCTTTAGACATTCTAGGTTTTAATATGTTGCACAACAATTACGGTGGAGATGCTTATTATGATAATATCCAAATCACGACAGGACCTTTAAATACAGCTGATTTTACAAAACAATCTTTGGCTCTTTATCCAAATCCAGCGACAAATTCAGTATCTATTAATTCTGAATCCGACATTATAAATGTGGGAATTTTTACTTTAAACGGGCAGAAAGTTTTAGAAACTATTCAATCTTCCAATATAGATATTAGCGGTCTATCACAAGGATTGTACTTATTAACAGCAACAGATATCTCTGGCAATAAGACAACTACCAAATTATTGAAAAGGTAGATAGTTAGAATCAGAACACAACAAAAAAATCCTCTTAGAAGTGTTTCTAAGGGGATTTTTTTTTTAGTAAAAATTGAAATATTATTTTCTAAAATCGTGCAACTGTGCTTTTACTTCAGCTTCCGTTCCTTCTAATATTTTGGTGGAGACTTTATTGTCTTGAGTTGTGGTAATGATTGTTTTCATCATTCCATCGGCATCTTTAGTACTTTCTATTCGAACTTCTTTTGAAACCACCGCGGTTGCCGGAACTACTGCAGTAGTTGCGATTGTAGCTTCCACTTCTGTGAGCGGTTTCACTTCCAAAGTTTCAATTGGCAAATCTGATCCTAAGATTGGCGCAATTACCAATCCGATAAGACAAGTCAGTTTTATTAAAATATTCATCGATGGCCCTGAAGTATCTTTAAGAGGATCTCCAACTGTATCTCCTGTAATGGCAGCTTTGTGTGCGTCTGAACCTTTAAAAGTCATCTCGCCATTGATCATGACTCCTGCTTCAAAAGATTTCTTAGCATTATCCCATGCGCCTCCAGCATTATTTTGGAAAACTGCCCAAAGTACACCAGAAACGGTGACTCCTGCCATATAACCTCCAAGCATTTCGGCAATCAAGAGATTATTAGATCCGTAAACCATTTTACCAAGTAGAACAATTGCAATTGGAAAACCAATGGTTAGAACACCCGGCAGAATCATTTCGCGCAAAGCGGCTTTTGTCGAAATATCCACACACTTTGCATATTCTGGTTTTGCTGTTCCCTCTAGAATTCCCGGAATTTCTCTAAACTGACGACGCACTTCATTTACCATATCCATTGCAGCTTTTCCAACAGAGTTCATTGCGAGAGCAGAGAAAACAACGGGAATCATTCCACCCACAAACAACATCGCTAAAACTGGCGCCTTGAAAATATTGATTCCGTCGATTCCTGTAAAGGTTACATAGGCTGCAAACAATGCCAGAGATGTCAATGCTGCCGAAGCGATTGCAAAGCCTTTTCCTGTCGCTGCCGTTGTATTTCCTACCGCATCAAGAATATCTGTTCTAGTACGAACTTCTTTTGGAAGTTCACTCATTTCGGCAATTCCGCCTGCATTATCGGCAATTGGCCCAAAAGCATCGATGGCAAGTTGCATTGCAGTGGTTGCCATCATCGCCGAAGCGGCAAGTGCCACTCCATAAAACCCTGCAAAAGCGTAGGAAATCCATATCGCTGCTGCAAATAATAGCACGGTTGGAAAAGTAGAAATCATTCCTGTTGCCAATCCTGCAATAACGTTTGTTCCGGCTCCCGTAGAAGATTTCTGAACGATTGCCATAACTGGTTTTGTTCCCAATCCTGTGTAATATTCTGTAACAAACGAAATAACTCCGCCCACAATTAGCCCGACAATGGTTGCGTAAAAGACGTTTATAGATTCTATTTCTTTAATTCCTTCTCCGTAAAACGACATTTTTAGAGTAGGTGGCAGCATATATTTTACTAAAACAAAACACGCACCGGCCGTCAAAGCAATCGAAATCCAATTCCCCACATTTAGAGCCGACTGAACTTGCTTTTCTTTAGCATTATTATCTTTGATACTCACTACCAAAGTTCCAATAATCGAGAACAGAATTCCAAAACCAGCGATTGACATCGGAAGCAAAATAGGTCCGATTCCACCGAAAACATCATCAATTGCGCCACCCATATCCTTAATCACGTAGTTTCCTAATACCATTGCAGCAAGTACAGTTGCAACATACGATCCAAAAAGATCGGCTCCCATTCCTGCTACATCACCTACATTATCACCTACATTATCGGCAATAGTTGCAGGATTACGAGGATCATCTTCTGGAATACCAGCTTCTACTTTTCCAACAAGGTCGGCACCCACATCGGCTGCTTTAGTATAAATTCCCCCACCGACTCTAGCGAACAATGCAATTGATTCGGCACCTAACGAAAATCCTGCTAGTGTCTCGAGAAGAATAGTCATTTGATGTACATTGGTCCAAACGCCATCCATAAAATAATGAAAGAGAATAATAAAGAACCCAGTAAGTCCCAAAACTGCAAGACCTGCAACTCCAAGTCCCATTACTGTACCCCCGCCAAAAGAGACTTTGAGTGCTTGTGGCAAACTAGTACGAGCAGCTTGTGTGGTGCGGACATTGGTTTTTGTGGCAATCTTCATTCCCATATTTCCTGCAAGTGCAGAGAAAAAAGCTCCGAAAACAAAGGCTACGACAATCAGTATATGAGTTGTAGGCACAAAATAAGAAACTATTGCGAGTGCAATACTCGCAGCAACCACAAAGATTGCAAGTAGCCGGTATTCTGCTTTTAGGAAAGCAAGAGCACCTTCATATATATAATCTGAAATCTCTTTCATCTTACCGTCGCCCGGATCTTGTTTAAGAACCCAACTTCGTTTTGCCCACATAAATACCAGTCCTAAAATTGCCATGGCAATAGGAACATAAATCATTAATGAATCCATAGATAAAAGGTTTAAATATTGAAATATTGTTTGCTAATAATTCAAATTTAAACAAAAAAGACAGCCTTTTTACAAAAGCTGTCTTTTTTTATTATGATAAAATTTAGATTATTTTATACTGAATAATCCTTCTTCTCTATTTTCTATTGCTTCAAAACGGTTGATGCACTGAACAATAATTTCTTTTGCTTCGTTTGCATCTCCCCATCCACCAACATCAACTTTCTTGTTTTCAAGATCTTTGTACACTTGAAAAAAGTGCTCAATTTCTTTAAGAAGGTGTGGGTTGATATCGCTAAGATCTTCAAGTCTATTCCAGATTGGATCTGAAACTGGTACACAGATAATCTTTTCGTCTTGACCTTTGTCATCTGCCATGTGGAAAACACCGATTGGCTTTACTTCCATTACACATCCAGGAAAAGTTGGCTCAGTTACCAAAACTAAAACATCTAATGGATCTCCATCAAGCGCTAAAGTTTCTGGAATGAATCCATAATCTGCAGGATACATCATTGACGAAAACAACATTCGGTCGTAACGTATTTTTTTGAATTCGAAATCGTATTCGTATTTGTTTCTGCTTCCTTTTGGTATTTCAATCAATACGTCAAAAGTTAGAATTTTGTCAGCTGTCATTTTTATAATTTTTAATCGGGTGCAAAAATAGCCAAAAATTGGCATTTGGCGAAATTTGTTCTACTTAATAAATAAAAATTAAGTAAATCTTTTAAGAAATGTGGATTTTGGCAAGCATTTTAATTTAGATTTCAGAAAATATAGAGGTGGATTTTGGCAACTTAGTTTATAAAAGTTGAAGATCCCTACAGACAGCCGGAATAAGGTCCTAAAAATGAAACCCAATAGAACCTTTAATCGAAAATTTATTGGCGTCAGGCACATCTAAATAACTGCCTCTCCAACTACACTCTATGCGAAAAACTTTGAATATATTCCCTATTCCTGCATTATATTCCCAATATCCATCGGTTGGTGCACGGTAAATTAAACCTGAAGCATTTATGGCCTTATTGGCATCCGAAATATTCCCGTACACTCCCTTAACACCAATTATTTCGCGCCAGTTGAGCTTGCGAAGTGCCGGAATACGTGCAAAAATCTTTCCATTGAAATTATGAGTCCACTGAAAAGTTGCATATTGATCTGAGACAAACTCATAATAATCAAGGTTGCTAAAAGTGTTTTCGATGGTAAAGTAAGTCTGATTTCCTGGAATGACACTCAATAATCCAAGTGGCACTTCTCCAAAAGTCTTTCCTACCTCAACAATCAAATTTGTTCGTCCCAAAGGTCCAATCGTAATTGGCTGACGGTAATAAAATTGCAGTTTCTGATAATCGAAATCACTATTGAAGAGTTGCTTGTTTCCAGCGCTATAATTTAGAAAAATTCGAGTATAATCTGAAGTGACATCACTGCGCTCGACACCGTACCAAATTGTTTTTCGGTTGGGAGTCCACTCAAGTTGAATGCCCGTTTCGGCCTGCTTCACTTCGCTTTCAATCACGCCGAGAGGGTTGAGTGCGTCAGGAATTTGGGTGTAATAATCGAGGCTAAAAGCGTCAGAAGCCGACCGAAGCGTTCTGTAGGAAATTCCAGTTTGAATGACGAAATCTTTGACCACCTCCATCTCAACAGAGAAATTACTCAAATTTATATTTGTTAATTTTCCGTTAGATCCAGCGCTAAAAATACTGGAAGAAGCAAAACTTCTGCCCATAATATCGTTGGTAGTAGTAAGACTTGCGCCAATTTGTTCAATGTCACGACGGTTTCCGCCCGAAAGTATAATCCGCTTGCGAGGATCTATCATCCATTTTCCACTAATACCATATTTAAATTTGTCATCGCCAAAACCATAAGCGGTGTAGCCTTGCAGTCTCCATAAATCGTTGGGTCCAAAATAAGTACGACCACCAGTGCGCACTCGCACGCCCTCAACTTCGTTGTACCCAATGGTTGAAAATACTGGTCCATAATCAAAATCTCCGAAAGCGACATAACCACTACCTAAGATGGTAACCAGATTAGTAACTTGTTGAAAGCGCTTGACTGACTGCAAAGTGTCCAACATTTTGTAGACACCGCGCTCATCTTTGTTTAGATTCTCGAATCGATTTTCTTCCCAATATTCTTCCGACTTTGCGTAGATAGCATCATCGCTAAAGTTGACACGTTCCCGATAAAAATCGACAGGTTTCTCACGATCAAAAACGTGATCTTGAAATAAGGTGGTTCGCTTCCCGTAAATTCCTTTGGATTTTTCCTTTTTATTTAAAGCAAAATCCGACATCATATGATCGCGACGAAGTAGAAAAACCGAATCATTTAAAACCTCAAATTCCTGCTCGATATAAATGTCTTTTACCCAGTTGATATTGGCACTTTTGGTGACTGCCATATTGATGTTTTTGATTGCAAATGTTGTGTCATTTACCCAGAAATTTCCTTTGAAAGTAAGTTCGTTTTTTCGCCTTGGATAAAACACGATATTATAACACCACTTATTATCAATATACGCACTGTCCTTTAAGACATAATTATAGACGTCAATTCCGGTGCGAGACAATGGACTTGTAAAACTTTTGTCAAAGAAAGTCAGGTAATTATCGTAGATATTATATTCGGCATATAAATCTTTAATAAAAGCCAGAATCTGCTGATTGTTTGAAAATCCAGAATTTTTGTTGGCTTTGAGAATTTCCTTGGTTTTATTTATTTTATTGTCGCCATAGACGTCAGATAATGCCTCATTAATAAATATCGGTAAATATGTTTTTCCAGTTATGCTTGAAGTGTCAACTTGATCAAAGATAAATTCCATCCCTTTGAAAAGTTTACTTTTCATAAAAGTACTGTCAATAGAATTCATATCAAATTCGACCTTCTCGTATTTTGCCATTTGATACTGACTAAACATTTTTAGTCCATTTTTACGCTTTCGTTCCCAAATTTTTCGCAAAATATCTATTGCCGGATTATCTTTCTTAGAGGTCTTGCCAGTGTAGATAACCACTTCACTCAACTCTTGACCTTGACTAAGAATTACTTTCATATTGTAGGTCACAGATTTGGTAAGTATCACCTCTTTATCGGTATAGCCCACATATGAGACTACTATGCCTTGATAATTTTCTTTAGACTCCAAATAAAATAGTCCGTCTTCATTGGTAACTATTGCCTGGTTTGAACCTTTAAATTGAACATTTGCATAAGGCAAAGGAAGATTTGTTTCATCAAGCACAATTCCGCTAACCTTTGTTTGTGCAGATGTAATGAATGCGCTTAAAAGCAATAATAGGGTAAATAAAAATCTTATTTTCATATAAAAAACGAATTGTTTCAGATGGGTTTCTGAACGATTTCAAATATACTTTATTTTGAAGTACTTGAGTGTTATGAATTTTTCAAGTAAGATTGCAAGATTGCAGCTGCAATTTTAATATAAAAAGCAAACGTGAATATCTGTTGTAGAACAAAATATTCACGTTTCTAGTATCTAGATCATACTTTAATTTAAAGCAAACTACTATTTCTTGTACATTACTTTTTTCACCGCTTTTACAACATCAGATGCATTTGGCAACCATTCTTTGAGCAACGTTGGCGCATAAGGCGCAGGAGTATCTGCCGTTGTAATCCGCTGGATTGGTGCATCAAGATAATCAAAAGCGCGTTCTTGAACCATATATGTAATTTCTGAAGCCACGCTCGCAAAAGGCCATGCTTCTTCAAGAACCACCAATCGATTTGTTTTCTTTACTGATTTGATAATCGCATCATAATCCATTGGTCTTACAGTACGAAGGTCAATAATTTCGCAAGAGATATTTTCTTTTTCAAGTTCTTCGGCAGCGGCATATGCTTCTTTGATGATTTTTCCGAAAGATACGATTGTTACATCAGTACCTTCTCGTTTAATATCGGCAACACCAAGTGGAATGGTATATTCACCTTCGGGAACTTCACCTTTGTCACCATACATTTGCTCAGATTCCATAAAAATAACTGGATCATTATCACGAATTGCAGATTTCAATAGACCTTTAGCATCATAGACATTTGACGGAACCACTACCTTAAGACCTGGAGTATTGGCAAACCAACTTTCAAAGGCCTGAGAGTGAGTTGCGCCTAGCTGACCTGCAGAAGCAGTTGGTCCTCGGAAAACCATTGGCATATTAAATTGTCCGCCAGACATTTGACGCATTTTTGCCGCATTATTGATAATCTGATCGATTCCAACTAATGCAAAGTTAAAAGTCATAAATTCAACAATTGGACGACAGCCGTTCATAGCTGATCCTACAGCAATTCCTGAAAAACCAAGCTCTGCAATTGGAGTATCAATTACACGCTTTGCGCCGAATTCGTCCAACATTCCTTTTGATGCTTTATAGGCACCATTATATTCAGCTACTTCCTCGCCCATAAGATATACGGTCTCGTCGCGGCGCATCTCTTCGCTCATCGCCTCACAAATAGCTTCTCTGAATTGTATTGTTTTCATAATAGGTATTATTATCGCATTGAAAATATGGATGCAAAATTAATTATTTTAAACAACTATTTGACTTAAAATTTTGTTTACTTCTGCTTTTGCCAAATGACCACAACTTTCGGCAATTAAATGAATCTGGTGAAGCGGTAGGATTTCTAAAAATACCAACTAATTTCTTTTCGAAATTGCATTTTAAAAAGTGGCGGTGCTCCAATATTCCTTCGCGCACCTTTCTGATTATTTTCTATTTATAAAAAAACCGATTCAAAAAAATTATCTTTGCTTGAAAATATTTGGATATGACTACACACTTGGCACTTCTCCGCGGAATAAATGTTTCTGGACATCATATGATTAAAATGGATGCGCTAACAACCGCCTTGCAGACTGCTGGTTTCCAAAATGTCACTACTTATATTCAAAGCGGAAATGTGTTTGTAGATTCAGAAGATCCAAATCCAGCATCAGTAGGTTTCAAAATCCGACAAGAGATTACGAAAGCTTTTGGCCACGATGTGCCAGTAATAGTAATTGGCATCGAAGATTTGAAAGCCTGTCTAACCAACAATCCATATTTAAAAGACAAAAATGCCGATATCAAGAAATTGTATGTTGCATTTATGTCAAAGTCGTTGCAAACCGGAAGCATCAATGATTTGAAAATTAGTCAGATCAAACCGGACGAAGCTGTAATTGACGAAAGTAGATTGTATATAAAATATGATGTAGGCGCGGGTAAAACTCGCCTTGACGGAAAATATATTGAGAAAAAGCTGAATCTTACCGCCACGATTCGGAATTATAATACCGTGAATGCGTTGTTGAAGATTTATGAAGAAAGAGCTTTTAGCCTTTAGCTGTCAGCTATTAGCTTTTTGGCTGACGGATAATGATACTTAAAGTTAACTGAAATTATTATTCCTTTTTAGCAAAACATCTTTTTATCAGAATTAGTGTATATTCTGAAATCTTTCAATCTTTAAATCATTAAATCTTTCAATCTTATTATCTTTCAATCTTACTTTCTTATCCCTAACTTTCCGAGATGAAAAAAGTAGACGCCATAATAATCGGATCAGGTCAAGCCGGAAATCCTTTAGCGATGTCACTCGCATATTCGGGAATGAAAGTGATTCTTATAGAAAAACACCAACTCCATATCGGTGGCACTTGTCTCAATGATGGTTGCACACCGTCCAAAACTCTTATCGCTTCGGCCAAAGTTGCGCATATTATCAATACTTCAGAAAAGCACGGAATTACTACCGAAAAAATGAATATCGATTTTGCCACTACTCAAAAGCGTAAAGATAAAATCGTTTTAGATTCTCGAAAGGGACTTATCAAACGACTTGAAGAAACCAAAAACCTTGAAGTAATCATTGGCACCGCTTCTTTTTCGGATGCTAAAATCATTACAGTAACCGACAAAAACGGAAAGACTCAAGAATATACCGCCGAAAATATTTTTATAAATGCTGGTTGCCGACCAATGATTCCGGAAATCGAAGGTTTAGAAAATGTCAAGTATTACGATTCGACTTCCTTATTAGAACTCAAAGAGATTCCGAAAGAATTAATCGTTCTCGGCGGAAGTTATATCGGACTCGAACTCGGTCAGGCATTTAGCCGACTGGGAGCAACCACTACAATAGTTGAGCGCTCTGCAAAACTGATGTCTAAAGAAGATAACGATGTTGCCGAATCTATTTTAGAATGTCTCGAAAATGAGGGGATGCAATTTCACTTCAATTCAGAAGCTATAAAAGTCTCAGAGAAAGATGGCGAAATTTCGGTAACCATTAAAAAAGGTGCAAAAGAGACGCAAATTCACGGCAGTCATCTTTTTATTGCGACGGGCAGAATTCCCAATAGCGACTTACTAAATCTCGAAAACGCCAGGATCAAAGCTGACGAAAATGGTCATGTTTTGGTAAATAACAATCTAGAAACTAATGTCAAAGGCGTTTTTGCACTTGGCGATATCAAGGGCGGACCGCAATTTACCCAGATCGCTTACGACGATTTTCGCATTGTCCGAGACAATATTCTCCACAGCAAAAAGCGTTCGTATAAGAACCGACCGATTCCGTATTGCATGTACACCGATCCTCAATTGGGCCGAATTGGCATTAGCGAGCAGGATGCAAAAGAGCAGAAATTAGATGTCGAAATTATCAGTATTCCCGGTCGTCGCATTACTCGAGGCATTGAAAGTGGCACAACTGAAGGTCTCTGGAAAGCAATTATCGACAAGAAAACCAATAAAATTTTAGGCGCGGCGATCATTGGATCAGAAGGCGGCGAGATAGCGACGGTTTTGCAAATGGCTATGCAGGGAAATCATAAAGCGACGGATATTCGCGACGGCATATTCTCGCATCCCTCCTATTCTGAGTCTTTAAATACACTTTTTGATCAGCTCAAGTAGTATTTTCATTTGGAGCTAATACCGCTATTTGCTTCAATTCCTCGCAGCAATGCTTTTTTTACAATGCTAGAAAAGGAGCTTCCGTTGGTCGCTCTTTTCTAGCAGTAAAAAATAGCATTGCTCGCTCCGGGATTTCCACGCCTATCGGGGCTAGAATGACATTTTCAAAAGAAATAACCGCATTCTTTTGAAGAAAATTCTTTGCAACCACTGAAATTGACCGAATTAGATAAGAACTCTTGAAAAAATATTATGCACGCATAGCACAATTTAAAATTATAATTCTTAATTTCGTGACCTGAAATTAGTTTGATAAAAAATATTTAAAATAATGAAAATATTAGTTTGTATTAGTCACGTGCCAGACACGACTTCAAAAATAAATTTTACAAATGGTGACTCAGAATTCGACACAAGTGGAGTTCAGTTTGTTATCAATCCAAATGACGAATTTGGTCTTACAAGAGCAATTTGGTTTCAAGAAAAACAAGGCGCAACTGTAACAGTTGTAAATGTTGGAGGACCAGAAACAGAGCCTACTTTGCGTAAAGCTCTTGCCATTGGTGCAAACGAAGCAATTCGTGTAAACGCTACTCCTACCGATGGAATTTTTGTTGCAAAACAACTTGCCGAAGTAATTAAAAACGGCGGTTACGATCTTGTGATTGCAGGAAAAGAATCATTAGACTATAACGGTCAGATGGTACCTGGAATGATTGCAGGTCTTACAAGTTCAAACTTTGTAAACTCTTGTATCAATATCGAAGTTGACGGAACAAATGTTACTGCAATTCGCGAAATTGACGGTGGTAAAGAAACTGTTTCTACAACATTGCCACTTATAATTGGTGGTCAGAAAGGTCTAGTTGAAGAAAAAGATTTACGTATTCCCAATATGCGTGGTATTATGACTGCAAGAACAAAAGCTCTAACAGTACTTGAGCCAGTAGATGCAAATGCAAATACAAAAGCAGTTAAGTTTGAAAAACCAGCAGCTAAGTCTAGCGTAAAAATGATTAGCCCAGACAATCTTGATGAGCTAATTAATCTTTTGCACACAGAGGCCAAAGTAATCTAATAAAATAATTATTGAGCGCTTCATGAGTGCAACAATTATAAATAATAAATCGCAATTACCATGTCAATATTAATATACGCAGAATCAGCAGAAGGTAAATTTAAGAAAGTAGCTTTTGAGCTTGCTTCTTATGCAAAAAAACTTGCTGAGACATTAAACACTACAGTTACAGCACTTACCATCAACGCAACTGATGTAAGTGAACTTTCAAAATACGGAGTTGATAAAGTTTTAAAAGTAAACAACGATCAACTTAAAAATTTTTCGGCGAAAGCTTATGCTGATGTTTTAAAGCAAGCAGCTCAAAAAGAAGATCAAAAAGTAATCGTACTTTCTTCAACTACAGACAGTTTATACTTAGCACCATTGTTGGCGGTAAGCTTACAAGCAGGATACGCATCAAACGTTGTTGGATTGCCAGTAAGTACAAGTCCGTTTGAAGTTAAACGTAATGCTTTTTCTAACAAAGCGTTTGTGATGACCGATATTACTACAGATGTAAAAGTTTTAGCTCTAGCCAAAAATTCTTACGGAATTGTAGAAAGTGCTTCAAACATGACCGAAGAGGATTTTTCTCCATCAATTGGTGAGAATAATTTTGGTGTTAAAACTGAATCTGTTGACAGAGCAACTGGACAAGTAACTATCGCTGATGCTGATATTGTTGTATCTGCAGGTCGTGGAATGAAAGGACCAGAAAATTGGGGAATGATCGAAGAATTAGCTTCTGTTTTGGGCGCTGCTACTGCTTGTAGTAAACCTGTTTCAGATCTAGGTTGGAGACCTCACAATGAGCACGTAGGTCAGACAGGAAAACCTGTCGCTGCAAATCTGTATATCGCCATTGGAATTTCAGGTGCTATTCAGCATATTGCTGGAATTAGTGCCTCTAAGGTAAAAGTGGTAATTAACCCTGACGCAGATGCACCATTCTTCAAAGTTGCTGACTACGGAATCGTAGGAGATGCTTTTGAAGTAGTTCCAAAATTGACAGAAAAACTAAGAGCGTTTAAAGCGGCAAATTCGTAAACACTTTTCTATTTATAATAAAAGGGCAGCTTTGATTTAATTATTAAAGAGGCCCTTTACTTTTTCCATAAAAAAATAAGTCCGAACTTTGTAGAATATAATTATTTTGAAATCTGACCGTTGTTGGATTGACATTTTTATAAAATCGGACACACTTATCTATAATATGAGCCTCGTAAAACTAACTATAAAAGGAATTTCTTACAGTCAGACACAAAATGGTGCCTATGCTTTAATTTTGAATGAAGCTGATGGTGATCGCAAATTACCAATTGTTATAGGTGCATTTGAAGCACAATCAATTGCAATCGCATTAGAGAAGGAAATTAAGCCTCCTCGTCCACTCACTCACGACTTATTTAAAAATTTTGCCGACCGTTTTGACATTGTGGTTAAACAAGTCATTATTCATAAACTGGTAGACGGCGTGTTTTATTCAAGTATCATTTGCGAACGCGATAAAATTGAAGAAATAATCGATGCACGTACTTCTGATGCTATCGCACTAGCTTTACGTTTTCACGCGCCAATTTTTACTTATAAAAATATCCTTGACAAGGCGGGAATTTACCTTAAAGGAAATAAAGAAACCGACGAAGATGGGCAAGACGTAGACGATGTACTTTCTAATCCTGATACTTTTGGTCAAGAAGAGAGTAATGAGTCTAAAGGTGCGTATGTAAAATTTAGTTTGTCAGAACTGACAGATCTGCTAAATGCAGCCGTTGCGGAGGAAGATTACGAGAAAGCAGCCAAAGTACGAGACGAAATTTCAAAAAGAGAATAGTCCACAACAAACAAAATTTACATTTCCCCAGTATTATGAAGCAATATCTTGATTTAGTACAGCACGTTATGGATCACGGCGTTCAGAAAGGCGATCGCACAGGCACCGGAACAAAAAGTGTTTTTGGCTATCAAATGCGTTTCGACCTAAGTGATGGTTTTCCGATGGTAACAACAAAAAAACTGCATTTAAAGTCTATTGTTCATGAACTTCTATGGTTCCTGAAAGGTGATACAAACATTGCTTATCTAAAAGAAAATGGTGTAAAAATCTGGGATGAATGGGCTGACGAAAACGGAAACCTTGGTCCGATTTATGGCCATCAATGGCGCAATTGGAATAGCGAAGAAATTGACCAAATTAAGGAAGTGATCGAAACTTTGAAGACCAATCCAAACAGCAGACGAATGCTGATTTCTGCTTGGAATCCTTCTGTTTTGCCGGATACTTCCAAATCATTTTCAGAAAATGTTGCTGACGGCAAAGTTGCTTTACCGCCCTGCCACGCGTTTTTTCAGTTTTATGTAGCCGATGGAAAATTGTCTTGTCAATTGTACCAGCGTAGTGCCGATATATTTTTGGGGGTTCCTTTTAATATAGCTTCTTACGCATTGCTTACAATGATGATCGCACAAGTTTGTAATCTGGAAGTAGGAGATTTTATCCACACTTTTGGAGATGCACATATTTACAACAATCACTTTGAACAGCTAGAATTACAACTTTCTAGAGATATGAGGCCATTGCCAAAAATGGAATTAAATCCTGAAATCAAAGATATTTTGGACTTTACAGCTAATGATTTTACTTTGGTAAATTACGATCCACACCCTGGAATTAAAGGTGCGGTAGCAGTTTAGTAGTGCGAAATTAGAAATTAGAAAAAAATCAAAATAGTTAGGAATTGCATTGGCAGTTTGTGAAATTTAAATTATAAAAAGTATGATCATACTTGTTGCAGCGGCCTCCGAAAATAATGTGTTAGGAAAAGACAATGCATTGCCTTGGCGATTGCCTTTAGATTTTAAACATTTTAAAGACATTACTTCAGGACACCATATTATTATGGGCCGCAAGACTTTTGAAAGTCTACCAACTCAACTTACCAATCGTACCCATATAGTAATTACGCGACAAACTGATTACAATTGTGACGGTTGCATTCTTGTTCACGATTTAAAAACGGCGATTGATAAAGTACCAGTTGGCGAAGATGCTTACGTTGTAGGTGGCGGAGACATTTTTGATATGGCAATAAATATTGCTGATAAAATTGAACTTACTAGAGTTCATACCACAATTGAGGGTGATGCTTTTTTTCCAAAAATCGATGCTGAGAAATGGGATCTAGTTTGGGAAGAAAGACACGAAAAAGACGAAAAGCACAATTTTGCTTTTACATTTCAAACCTTTGTTAGGAAATAATTAAAAAACAGGTATATAAAGTTCGCATACTTTATATTTACAGAAATATACAACGATGTCAGAAAAAGTTACTCCTTACAAAGATTCAAATCTGGGCAAAAAAGAGCAGGTCGAGCAGATGTTTGACAATATCTCTGGAAATTATGACGATTTAAACCGCGTAATTTCTTTTGGAATCGATCAGAAGTGGCGTAAGAAAGTTGTCAATTTAGTTAGCGCCACCAACCCAAAAAACGTTCTTGACGTTGCTACTGGAACTGGCGATCTTGCGATTATGCTTTCTAGTACTCCCGCAGAAGAAATTGTTGGAATTGATATTTCGGCAGGAATGCTGGACATCGGTAAGAAGAAGATTGCACAAAAGAATCTTTCTCAAAAAATCGAAATGAGACAAGAAGATTCAGAAGCATTGACTTTTGCAGACAATTCTTTTGATGCTGTAACCGTAGCTTTCGGAATTCGAAATTTTGAAACATTAGAAAAAGGTTTGGCCGAAATACTACGTGTCTTAAAGCCGGGCGGAATATTTGTAATTCTCGAAACATCAGTACCAGAGAAGTTTCCATTTAAGCAAGGCTACCAATTTTACTCAAAAAACATTCTTCCCCTAATTGGAAAAATCTTTTCTAAAGATGATGTCGCTTACGGATATTTATCCGAATCGGCAGCAGCTTTCCCTTATGGTGAGGCTTTAAACAATATTTTATCAAAAATTGGGTTTATAGACGTACGAGCTATGCCACAAACTTTTGGAGTAGCCACTATCTATTCAGCGTCTAAAAAATAGTATGAAAAAAATATTTCTACTCACATTCTTAGTTTTTGCATTGCAGTCTCAAGCACAATTTGGCAAAGATCCCTTAACCAACCTTGAAAATTGGGACAAGCAGCGAGTTCACTGGGGTTACTTTCTTGGTTTCAACTCGTACGATTTTAAGATTGATTACAAGGACGCGGTCGAAGAGGATATCGCGGTAAAAACTAACATAGGATTTAACGTGGGTCTAATTGGTAATTTACGCCTCAACGAATATTTTGATTTGCGATTTGAACCAGGACTTTATTACGCACAACGTGACTTGACTTTTCCCGGCTTCGAAAAAACTTTTGATGCTGAGAGACCCGTGAAATCCACTTTTATTCACTTTCCACTTTTGGTAAAATATTCGGCATTGCGTACCGGAAATATCCGACCGTTTTTATTAGGAGGAGTTTCCACAACACTCAATCTTTCTAGTAATTCTAATACTCAAGAAGATAATGTGGAGCAGCGTTTTCGTGTAAAACAATGGACCAACAACTACGAATTGGGTTTTGGAATTGACTTATATTTTGAATATTTCAAATTCTCACCATCGATAAGAGGTGTTTTCGGACTTAAAGACGAATTAATTCGGGACAATAATCCAAACAGCCCGTGGACTGGAAATATTGAGTCGATGAAAACTAGAGCGATTATGGTGAATTTTACGTTTCAGTAGGAATCCTCACCCCCCCGCCCTCTCCAAAGGAGAGGGAGCTAGAACGACATTTAAGAGGTTGTTTGTTTGTCAAGACATTTTAGGGTTCGAAGACCAATATAATCTTGTATTCCCGTCCTCCCCCCAACCCCCTCCGAAGGAACGGGGAGCTAGAACGTGGTAAAAGAATTATACTATTAAATGTCTTAAATCTTTACATTTCCTCACAATCCCTCCCACAAACTTGTCATCCTGACGAAGGAAGGCCCGAGAGATAGCGAACGGGCGAAGCAATCTCATTAGAAGCTCAATTTCAGCTGATAATCAAGAAATATTTCATACAAAAAGACTCTTCTTAGCAATATCCGTTGGTGATTTCTGGCGCTTGCCTGTGGCGAGTACCTACTTTCTTAAAAAAACTAATCTCAGCGTGTGTGACGCGAATTATTTCGATAGAACATTTGACTCATGGAACCCGCGTCACAGACGCTTTGTTTGAGGAAAAAAAGAAAGTAGGTACTCGTTGTAAACGAGCACCAGATGAGGGTTGTAAACGCGTATCAACCGAAATGTCATTAGATGTTTATCTACAACTTTCACCAATAGCCTAGCTGATAATCAAGAAATATTTCATGCAAAAAGACTCTTCTTAGCAATATCCGCTGGTAAATTCTGGTGCTTGCCTGTGGCGAGTACCTACTTTCTTAAAAGAACTAATCACAGCGTCTGTGACGCGGATTATTTCAATAGAAAATTTAACTCATGTGACCCGCGTCACAGACGCTTTGTTTAAGGAAAATAAGAAAGTAGGTACTCGTTGTAAACGAGCACCAGATGAGGGTTCAACCGAAATGTCATTAGATGATTAACTACAACTTTCACCCAAAGCCTTGCGAAATCATGGAACCCGCGTTGCAGACGCTTTGTTTAAGGAAAATAAGAAAGTAGGTACTTGTTGTAAACGAGCACCAGATGAGGGTTGTAAACGCGTATCAACCGAAATGTCATTAGATGTTTATCTACAACTTTCACCAATAGCCTAGCTGATAATCAAGAAATATTTCATGCAAAAAGACTCTTCTTAGCAATATCCGCTGGTAAATTCTGGTGCTTGCCTGTGGCGAGTACCTACTTTCTTAAAAGAACTAATCACAGCGTCTGTGACGCGAATTATTTCGATAGAACATTTAACTCATGTAAACCGCGTCACAGACGCTTTGTTTGAGGAAAAAAAGGAAGTAGGTACTCGTTGTAAACGAGCACCAGATGAGGGTTGCAAGCGTATCAACCGAAATGTCATTAGATGATCATCTACAACTTTCACCCATAGCCTTGCGAAATCATGGAACCCGCGTCACGGACGCTTTGTTTAAGGAAAACAAGAAAGTAGGTGCTCGTTTACAACGAGCACCAGATGAGGTTGTAAACGCGTATCAGCAGAAATGTCATTAGATATATATCCACAACTTTCACGCACAGCCTTGCGACCTTAACGTTCTAAACTTTACGTACCTTGCGGTAAAATTTACTATTGTTTACAAAAAGATTAATTTGAATGAAAGGCTTTTTTCCTTAAAATACAAGTTCATTTACTATTTACCACAAGTCTGCGTGAGGGATGGGAACGGCATCCTTTTGCTTACCCAATTAGTTGAAATTTACCGAAAATCTTCCAAGCAAAAGATACAGAGGACAGCCCGACCTGAGCCAAAATACTACTGAATGTTTGCACTCAACCTTCTGGCGAAAGGGCACGCCCAAAAGAAAATACTAGTTCTTATTCCGAGAAAATTCACTTAAAATAATCGCGGTTGCCGAAGCGACATTCAGACTTTCGGTGGCTTGAAGATCACCAAAACGCGGAATTGCCAACTTCTGAGTTACCACATTTTCGATCTCGGCAGAAATACCGTTGGCTTCATTTCCTAAAACAATAATAGCATTTTGAGGCAACTGCTGCGTGTAAATATTTTCGCCATCCATAAAAGTTCCAAAAACCGGAATATCCTGATGCTCGAGAAACTTTGGCAAATCGACGTAATTTACCTGCACTCGAGTGAGCGAACCCATCGTGGCCTGCACCACTTTTGGGTTGTAAAGATCCACCGTGCCGTGCGAACACAACAACTGCGTGATGCCAAACCAATCGCATAAACGAATAATCGTACCCATATTTCCAGGGTCGCGAAGATTGTCAAGAGCCACCACAAGGCCAGTCGTATTTATGGGTTGCTCTTGCTGCATCGCAAAAACTGCCAAACAATTATTTTGGGTAGTTAATGCCGAAATTTTTTTGAGCTGATCGTCAGAAATTTGGGTCTTCTGATCTTGAGTAATAGTAGGAAAAATAGCATCGGTAAAGTATAAATGTTGCAATTTGAACTGCGAATGCAGCAGCTCATTTATAACCTTTTGACCTTCGGCGATAAACAATCCCTCGGACTGACGATATTTTTTTTGCTGCAAAGCAGTTATATGCTTTATTTGGTTTTTTGTAACCATAGAAATAATGTACTTTTGAACTAAAATTACCTGAAAACTTGAGAACCTCGTCTGCAAAAATATCATTAATTATCGTAATTGCGGTGATTATATCTGCTTGTAATGCTGTAAAAAGGGTTCCTGAGGGGAAACAGTTGCTTGTAAAAAACAAATTGGTTGTAAATGAGCAAAAATCAAAGGATGATGCGCTTGAAGCACAACTATATCAAAAGCCAAATAGCTCAATATTTGGATATAAATTGCGTTTGAATCTCTATAATCTAGCAAATCCAAATCCAGATTCAACTTATCAGGCTAAATTTATAAATAATCCAAAAAAGTACGAAAGACTTTCTAAAATTCTTTCAAAAAAGCAAGTTGATCGTCTTGGGAAGTCTTTTTGGTATTCGGGCATTCACAATTTCTTAAAAAAAACTGGTGAGGTACCGGTCATTGTAGATACTAAAAGCACCCAAAAATCTCAAAGTCGACTTCGAGCTTATTATTTTAACAAAGGTTTCTTTGATGTAAAAGCCACTTCAACCACAGACACTGTAGCGACGAAAAAAGCTGAAATCACCTATACAATCGAAACTAAAAGTCCTTATTATATTGATTCTTTGAATACCATTATTGCCTCGCCCGTATTGGATTCGTTGTTCAATACAACAAAGGCTTCGGCACTCTTAAAATCTGGTAAAATTTATGAGACCAAAGATTTTGAAGCAGAAAAGGATCGAATTACAACACAGTTTCGTAATACCGGCGTCTTTCAGTTTCAGCAAAATTATGTGCGCTTTGATATTGATACCGTCGGCATCGAAAAAAACAAAGCCAACGTAGATATGATTATTGACGACTTCTCATATCGGGTAGGCGATTCGACAAAAACAACTCCATTTAAAATATTCCACATCAAGGAGGTTAATATTTTTACAACTGATCAGACCAATAAAAAGTTTGAAAAAGTAGATAGCACAACCTACAAGGGTTTTAATTTGTATAGCAATGGCAAGCAGCATTATTCTTCAAAATCACTAACTAACCCTGTCTTTATTACTAAAGATGGAATTTTTGCCGATTATAAGACTACATTAACCTCTCGTTATTTAAGCAATCTGCGGGTATTTAATTATCCCACAATTACCTACGAAATTGACAAATCCGGCGATTCGCTCGTGGCAAATATATTATTAGTATCACGCCCGAAGTACAGCTGGAAAAACGGTTTTGATATTACAACATCCAATATTCAGGAGTTTGGAATTTCAGGAAATAGTGCAATTTCTATTCGAAATGTCTTTAATGGCGCAGAGATTTTAGAACTTTCAGGCAGAGGAAACATAGGGTCATCGAAAGATTTTGCCAATCCCAACGACAATTTCTTCAATGTATCGGAATATGGTGCCGATATAAAATTGACAGTGCCTCGAATTATTTTTCCGGTTAGTTTAGATCGCATTGTTCCGAAAAACATGTTGCCGGCAACAACAATTAGCTTTGGTATAGCCAAGCAAAATAACATTGGGTTAGACAAAGAAAATTTTACTGGAATAATGTCTTACAATTGGACTCCAAAACGTTTCAGCAGTGCGAGATTGGATCTTTTTAATATTCAATATGTAAATAATGTAAATATTGACAACTATTTTAAAGTTTATAAGTCATCCTATAATGTACTAAATAACCTCGCACATCAGTATCCTGCGAATCCCTCATATTTTGAAGGAAATGATCCTGCCAACGATCTTGCTGTTGAATTTACTCCCGATTTTATTGGCGATGTGCTCAATGACCCAGCACAATTACCTGTGACAGATGTGGATAAAAAAACTATCAATAATATCGAAGAGCGCCGATTAAGATTGACTGAAAATAATTTAATTTTTGCCACTAGTTTTAGCTTTTCAAAAACTAGCAAGACAAATTTGAACGACAATGATTTTCATCTATTTAGAACTAAGATCGAGTCGGCAGGAAATCTACTTTCGCTAGTTGCAGGAGCTAGCAATAAGCGAAATGACGCTGGCAAAAAAACCATATTGGACGTTGCTTTTTCACAGTATATAAAAACCGAATTCGAATTTATCAAGCACTGGGAAATTGGTCGGCAGAAAATTATTGCATTAAGAGGATTTGCCGGAATCGCTATTCCGTACGGAAATTCTGAGAGCATTCCGTTTTCACGATCCTATTTTGCCGGAGGTTCAAATGATAATAGAGCATGGAAATCGTACGGATTAGGTCCAGGAAGTGTCGCGTCTATCAATGACTTTAACGAGGCGAATTTCAAATTAGCTTTTAACGCCGAATACCGATTTAATCTTGTGGGCGGATTTAATGCTGCTTTGTTTGTAGATGCTGGAAATATCTGGAATGCGCTTGATAATGTTACTGATGAAAGGGCAAAATTTGATTCTTTTAAATCTTTGGCCGATATTGCGGTGGGATCAGGATTTGGAGTTCGATATGATTTTAGCTTCTTTGTAGTTCGATTGGATTTAGGTTTCAAAACGTATAATCCTGCCGAATTAGATAAGAAATGGTTCAGAGATTACAACTTTGGCAACTCTGTTTTAAATATCGGAATTAATTATCCGTTCTAAGTTTATAATTATTAATTTTGTACCGCAAATAAAAAAACCAAAACGCAATGGCTCATACAATAAAACCCGGAGTTGCAACCGGTGACCAAGTTCAGGAAATTTTCAGATATGCAAAAGAAAAAGGCTTCGCTTTACCTGCTGTAAACGTAACAGGATCAAGTACTGTAAACGCGGTGATGGAAACAGCTGCAAAGCTTAATGCCCCCGTTATCATTCAGTTTTCTAATGGAGGATCTGCTTATAATGCCGGGAAAGGCCTTTCAAACGAAAATGAGAAAGCAGCAATTGCAGGTGCTATTGCAGGAGCAAAACACGTTCATGAATTAGCAGAATTGTACGGTGCAGCGGTAATATTGCATACAGACCACTGTGCAAAGAAATTACTTCCTTGGATTGATGGCTTGCTTGACGCATCCGAAAAACACTTTAAAGAAACAGGAAAACCTCTTTACAGTTCTCACATGATTGATCTGTCTGAAGAGCCGTTGGAAGAAAATATCGAACTTTGCAAAAAGTATCTTACTAGAATGTCAGCAATTGGCATAACATTAGAAATCGAACTTGGAATTACAGGTGGTGAAGAAGATGGCGTGGATAATACAGATGTAGATAGTTCAAAATTATACACACAGCCAGACGAAGTTGCGTATGCTTACGAAGAGTTGATGAAAATCAGCCCTCGTTTTACAATCGCAGCAGCTTTTGGAAATGTACACGGCGTATACAAACCGGGGAATGTAAAATTGACACCGATTATCTTGAAAAACTCACAAGAGTACGTTCAGAAGAAATTTAACACAGCGCACAATCCAGTAGATTTCGTGTTCCACGGAGGATCAGGAAGTACACTAGAAGAAATTCGCGAAGCAATCACTTATGGTGTAATCAAGATGAATATCGATACCGATATGCAGTTTGCATTTACCGAAGGAGTTCGTGATTATGTTGTAAAATACAATGATTATTTAAAAACACAAATTGGAAATCCTGAGGGAGACGACATTCCAAACAAGAAATATTACGATCCTCGCAAATGGATGCGTGAAGGCGAGCTTACTTTTGTAACAAGACTTTCGCAAGCATTTGAGGATTTAAATAACGTACAGACTTTATAGTTTGCTACCGTCTCACATTTTTTAATTGAGACAACAATTGCATTCAAATTCACTTGAACAAATAATATATGGCTTGGTTTAAAAGAACTGCGAAAGGTATTACAACCGCAACCGAAGATAAGAAAGACGTTCCAAAAGGATTATGGTATAAATCTCCAACTGGAACGATTGTAGATGCAGATGAACTTGCGAGAAATCTTTATGTAAGTCCAGAAGACGGTTTTCATGTAAGAATAGGAAGTAAAGAGTACTTTGAAATTTTATTTGACAATAATGAATTTAAAGAACTAGACGCCAAGATGACGTCTAAAGATCCTTTGGATTTCGTTGACACCAAAAAATATTCAGATCGTTTGCGCGAAGCTCAGGACAAAACCAAACTTAAGGATGCGGTGCGCACAGGAGTTGGTAAGTCTAAGGGAAAAGACATCGTCATTTGCTGTATGGATTTTGCCTTTATCGGTGGATCTATGGGTGCAGTTGTGGGCGAGAAAATTTCGCGTGGCGTAGATTATGCCATTAAACACAAACTTCCGTTTATGATGATTTCCAAATCTGGAGGTGCTCGTATGATGGAAGCTGCATATTCGCTTATGCAATTGGCCAAAACATCGGCTAAGTTGAATCAATTAGCTACGGCGGGACTTCCGTATATTTCGCTTTGTACAGACCCTACAACGGGTGGTACAACGGCATCTTACGCGATGTTGGGCGATATCAACATTTCGGAGCCGGGAGCACTTATCGGTTTTGCGGGCCCGAGAGTTGTCAAGGATACAACCGGAAAAGATTTGCCAGAAGGCTTTCAAACATCGGAGTTTTTGCTAGACCACGGTTTCTTGGATTTCATTACCCACAGACGCGAGCTAAAAAACAAGGTCAACTTATATTTAGATTTAGTTCAGAATAATCCAGTAAGGTAGATTTAAAAATTGAAAGATTGAAAGATTGAAAGATTAAAAAATTATAGGAAGAAGCCGTTTCGAAAGAGATGGCTTTTTTCGTTATTGACGTTTTTTTATTTGGGCGTGCCCCTTTGGGTCGGGCTTTCCGCTGTATCTTTTGCTTAGAAATATTTCGCAAAACTAGAATGACTTTGGTAAGCAAAAGGATGCCGCTGCAATCCCTCACGCAGACCTTTTGTAACATTGAAATGAGGTTTTCAATTCCAGAAAAAAATCATCAATCGAAATAAGTGGACAACAAACACAAAGTACCGCTAAACCCAAAATATTATAAATTTTACTTACCTTTGGCGTTAGTAACGCGAAAGAGATGATTACAAGCTTTGGCTCAAAAGAAACCGAACAAATTTGGAATGGAATTCGAGTTAAGAAAATGCCATTTGACATTCAAACCGCTGGACGGCGGAAATTGAGGATGTTGAATAACTCGCAAGACATTACTGATTTAAGAATCCCACCATCCAACCAACTCGAAAAGCTGGGAGGCAAATTAGGCGATTTCTACAGTATAAGAAGTAATAACCAATGGAGAATTATCTTTTTATGGCACAATGGAAACGCAAGTGCAGTAGAAATAATTGATTATCATTAAAAAAGAGAAATTATGGAAAAGTTAGCGAATGTACATCCAGGAGAAATATTGAATTACGAGTTTCTTGAGCCATTGAAAATTTCGGCCTATAGACTTTCGAAAGATTTGAAAATACCTCAAACTCGTATTTCGGAAATCATAAAAGGAAACCGCAGAATTACCGCGGATACAGCTTTAAGACTGAGTAAGTATTTTGGAAATTCGGCAAAATTCTGGCTTGGAATTCAAAATGATTATGACATAGAAGAGGAAAAAGAAAATAAAGCAAAAGAACTAAACGCAATAAAGCAGTACGTTGACAAAAGTGTTGCCTAACAGCAAACACTTCGGTGGTCTTGAAACGCCAACACCCGAGCGATATTGAACTGACGAAGTATTGATGCATTGACTGAGCCTACCTTTGCTTAAAAAAATGACAATGTCAGATTAGTACAAATCTTTTTTGTAAAATTTGAGATAAATGTTGGTCCTTTTTTAAGCAAGAATGTTTTACTGCTTAAATAGGCTATATTTACTTTAGAATTTGACTTGAAGAGGAACAAAATAGGATTTTTCGACGAACTGACGCTAGCTGTAATTTTAAAAAAAACCATATGAAAAAAATAAATTTAATATTTTCATTTAGTATTTCTTTATTGCTAACAAACTGCAGTGTTCAAAAGCTTCCATACGAACAAACTGCTATTTACAAGACGAAATTTGACGATGCAATTCCAGTGTTGAATGTTGCTACATTTCATTTTGGAGAAACACCAGATGCAATTACAACGGAATTTGATGAGAAGAATGAAACAAATCAAACTGAAGTTAAAAAAGTTGCAGAAATGCTTGCTAAATTTAAACCTACAATAATTATAGTTGAATCAGTACCAGAAAATGACAGCCTGCTTCAATATAAATATTACGACTATTTAAAAAATCCAAAAAAAGTTTTTGATCATCCTACTGAAATAGAATTGCTCGCATATGAAGTTGGTCGATTAGGCGGTACAAAAAAAATTTACGGCATTAATTTTAAGGAGGAATATAAGATAGATGGAGAAATTACAAATCAAGTTGATGTGACAACAAATCCAAAATATTGGACTATGCTAGAGCAAAACGAGAAAAATAATCCCGAAGAAGGTATTCCATTTATCGAAATGTTCAAGTTAAATAATCATCCCCAATATCTGGAAAGTTTAATAAATATTAATGCAGATTTGTATACTTATGTTTCGAACAAAGGAAAATCTGAAGGTGCTGACGCAGCTGCAAAATTTTATCACAGAAATTTAGTTATGTTCTCCAACTTAAATCAAATAAAAATGACAAAAGATGATAGAATTTTTATAATAATGGGAGGTGCTCATACTGCGTTTTTTATGGACTTTTTGAAAAGAAGTCCAAAATTTAAGGTTGAAAACTCATTTAATTACATAAAATAACTGCACCTAACTGCCTTTCAATTTCAACTTTCCGCAGTGCTTCAACCGAAGACTAATCAAAACCCTGAGTCATCCACTTCTTGAGCGGCCTGCATATATTTGGCGCAAGCCTAATTCTAATTAAGGAAACTTATAAAATTATCTAGTTTTATGGAATAAGCTTTAGCCTCAACGGAGATCGCATCGTCGCTCGCAATAAGAATACCATAGGTTTATTTAAGGAGATAATCAGGATCACATCCCGGTCCTAATCGCCTCAACTGGATCTAATTTCGATGCTGCAATTGCCGGAAGAATTCCCGAAATTAAACCAATTCCTGCGGCCAAAGATGTTCCTAAAAGTATATTGGAAAAACTTAAAACAAATTCAAAATCCAGCGCATTGGTGAGGACAATTGCAATAACCCACACTAGTATTAATCCTATTATTCCTCCAAATAGTGATAATATCACCGCTTCAAATAAAAATTGGTACAATATAAAATTGTTTTTCGCACCCAATGCTTTCTGAATTCCGATTAAACTTGTGCGCTCTTTGACCGAGACAAACATTATATTGGCTATTCCAAAACCTCCTACAAGCAACGAGAATCCACTGATAATCCAACCCACAACATTCATCTGTCCAACAATATTATCAATCAGATCTGTAAGCCCTGAAAGTACATTAACAAAGAAATTGTCCATCTCCCCAGCCTTTAGACCTCTCTCGGAGCGAATTTTCTGAATCAACTCTGCTTTTAATGCGGGAATATCAGCGCCTTTCTCTGGTTTGATAATTACTACTGGCAACACAAAGTCACTCTTATCGCCAAACATTCTTCGGATAAAGTTGGCGGGGAAAAACGCTGATGAATCATTGTCCTCACCAAACATACCCATGCCCTGCTTCTTGACCACACCAATTACAGTAAACTTTTGACCATACATCCTAACTGTTTTGCCCAATGGTGCGATGTTTTTAAAAAGATTCTGCGCAATTTCGTAGCCTAGCACGACAACTTGTGCACCTGAATTAGATTCTGATTCATTAAAAAAACGGCCTTCTTCAAATTCTAAAAGCTGCACATCTAAAAATTCGTAGGTTACAGGAACTGCGGTAATTTGGTTCACTGTCTCGGTTTCGTATTTAATATTTTCTTTTTGAGTAAAGTATTTGAACGCCACATTATCAGTATTTCCAAGCGATTTTTTTAGAAATTGGTATTCTTCAAAAGTCACGTCTGGAAACTGCTCAGATTTCCAACGAGGAATTTCGGTAGGTCCAAAAGACACATTTGTATAGTAAATAGTATTTTTATCGAGATTGCTTAAAGTTCCCTTCACTTTTTTATCTAACGAATCCACCGCGGCCAATACTGCGATAATCGAAAAGATTCCGATGGTGACTCCAAGCAGCGAAAGAAGGGTGCGCAGTTTGTTATTGCGCAAAGCATTAAGAGCAAAATTGAAACTTTCGCCAACAAGACGGAGATAAATTATCATAACTAATATTATATCAGGTAAAATTCAATAATTAATTACGAAAATCCTAATAGATTACAATTGTAAAATATATATAAAGTGCCAAAAAGAAATTGGCATTATGCGCAAAAAAACTACTTTTGCAGCTACAAACACAATTATTAGAAATGACAACTACTAAAATAATCAAAACAGCTTTAATTTCGGTATTTTCAAAAGAAGGATTAGAGCCAATTGTAAAAAAATTGCACGAACAAAATGTAATATTTTATTCTACCGGTGGAACAGAAGATTTTATCAAAAACCTTGGTATTCCAGTTGTTGCAGTTGAAGATGTTACTTCATATCCATCAATATTAGGTGGCCGTGTAAAAACGTTGCATCCAAAAATTTTTGGTGGAATTTTGAACCGTCAAGATAATGAGAGTGATGTTGCGCAGATGCAGGAATTTGAAATTCCGCAAATTGATTTGGTTATTGTAGACTTATATCCATTTGAAGATACTGTCGCTTCGGGAGCAAATGAAGCAGATATTATTGAAAAAATTGACATTGGTGGTATTTCTCTAATTCGTGCAGCCGCAAAAAACTTTAAAGACACAGTAATTGTATCATCAGTTTCTCAATACTCAGGTTTTCTAGATCTCCTTAACGAAGGAAATGGGGCGACTACAATTGAAGAAAGAAAATTGTATGCAACTCAATCATTTCATATTTCGTCTCACTATGATTCGGCAATTTTTAATTATTTTAATACAGACGAGACATTTTATAAAGAAAGTGTCGCCAACGGAATGACTTTGAGATACGGTGAAAACCCACATCAAAAAGGGTTCTTCTTTGGAGATTTTGACGCGATGTTTAACAAACTTCACGGTAAAGAACTTTCTTACAACAATCTTTTGGATGTAGATGCTGCTGTAAATTTAATCTTAGAATTTAAAGAAGACGAACCCACTTTTGCAATCTTAAAGCACAACAATGCTTGTGGTTTAGCGTCCAAAAGCAGTATGAAAGAAGCTTACTTAGCTGCGCTTGCTGCCGATCCAACTTCTGCTTTTGGAGGAGTTTTGATTAGCAACGGTACAATCGATATTGATACAGCCCACGAAATCAATAAATTATTTTGTGAAGTTGTGATTGCAACAGATTATGATCAGGAAGCAATAGAAATTTTAAGTGAGAAGAAAAATAGAATTATTCTTGTGATGAACGATCAAGAATTACCATCAAAGCAAGTCCGTACTTGTCTGAATGGTCTTTTGGTTCAGGACAAAAATAATATCACAGACAATAAAGCAGACCTAAAGGTCGTTACAACTACTGCCCCAACTTCAGAAGAAATTGAAGATTTACTTTTTGCATCGAAAATATGCAAAAACACAAAATCTAACACAATTGTATTTGTAAAAAACAAGCAACTTATTGCATCAGGCACGGGACAAACTTCTCGCGTTGATGCATTGAAGCAAGCGGTTGACAAAGCAAACAACTTCAATTTTGATTTAGCTGGTGCTGTGATGGCGAGTGATGCTTTTTTTCCTTTTCCAGACTGTGTCGAACTTGCAGATAATGCAGGTGTTACAGCGGTGATTCAACCTGGAGGATCAATTAAGGATCAACTGAGCATCGATTATTGCAACGCAAATAATGTTGCAATGGTATTTACTGGAACACGTCATTTCAAACATTAATTTGTTTAACTTTGTCCGTTCCTTTTTTAATAATATTTAACCCTGAAAAAACGTATGGGATTTTTTGATTTCATGACCGAGGATATTGCGATAGATCTTGGTACAGCCAACACTCTAATCATACATAACGACAAAGTAGTTATTGATAGTCCGTCAATTGTTGCTCGTGACCGTATGTCGGGAAAGATTATAGCCGTGGGAAAAGAGGCAAACTTAATGCAAGGAAAGACCCATGAAAACATAAAAACCGTTCGTCCTTTGAAGGATGGAGTTATTGCCGATTTTGATGCGTCAGAAAAGATGATAAGTATGTTTATTAAAAGTATTCCAGCTCTTAAAAAACGTCTATTTACACCAGCCTTGCGTATGATCGTTTGTATTCCTTCTGGAATTACTGAGGTTGAAATGCGTGCTGTAAAAGAGTCTTGTGAACGTGTAAATGGTAAAGAAGTTTATCTAATCCACGAACCTATGGCCGCAGCAATCGGTATTGGTATTGACATTATGCAACCTAAAGGAAACATGATTGTTGATATAGGTGGTGGAACAACTGAAATTGCAGTAATTGCTCTTGGCGGAATCGTTTGTGACAAATCTGTAAAGATTGCAGGTGATGTTTTTACTAATGATATCGTATATTATATGCGTACACAGCACAACTTATTTGTTGGAGAGAGTACGGCCGAAAAAATAAAAATTGCCATTGGTGCTGCCAACGAAGATCTTGAAACTCCTCCGGATGATATGTCTGTTCAAGGACGTGATCTTCTTACGGGAAAACCAAAACAAGTAGAAGTTTCGTTTCGAGAAATTGCCAAAGCTTTAGACAAGTCTATTCAACGAATTGAAGATGCAATTATGGAAACCTTGTCTCAGACACCTCCAGAGTTAGCAGCTGATATTTACAATACTGGAATCTACCTTGCTGGTGGAGGATCTATGTTACGTGGTCTGGACCGAAGAATTTCGCAAAAAACTGACCTTCCAGTTTATATTGCCGAAGATCCTTTAAGAGCAGTAGTAAGAGGAACAGGAATGGCTTTGAAAAATATTACCAAATTTAAAAGTATCCTTATAAAGTAATGTTCGTTTCTCAGATATTGTCTCGCAGAGCACATTTAAAAACAAAGATTACAATCGCAAATCTGATTTAACAAATGCAACAAATATTCAATTTTATATTAAAAAACAGTACTAGGATACTGTTTTTGTTGCTTTTAATAATCTCGTTCGCACTTACTATACAAGCACATTCTTTTCACAGAAGTAAAATCATCAGTTCGGCAAATTTCCTAACTGGAGGTGTATACGAGCAAGTAAGTTCGGTTAGTGAATATTTCCATCTAAAAGATCAAAATGAACAATTAGCTCGAGAAAATGCTCGTTTAAAGACGTTGTTTTTTAATATGAAAGATTCTACGTCTTTGCAAAATTACGACAGTATTCCAGGTGTTGATAAAACGAATATCATTTTAGGAAAAGTAATTCATAATTCTTACAATGTATTTGAAAATTACCTAACACTAAATGTTGGAGAAAAAGATGATGTAAAAGCTGATATGGGTGTCATTAATGATGCTGGAGTGGTAGGTATTGTGGACAGAACATCCAAAAATTACGCGACAGTTATTAGCATTCTTAATACAAAATCACAAATCAACGCGAAGATTAAAAAATCAAATCACTTTGGCACTTTAGTTTGGAACGGGAAAAGCACCGGTTTTGTACAATTAATAGACGTCCCGAGATTGGCTGCAATAAAAAAGGGAGACACTGTGGTAACAGGAGTTCAATCAGGAATTTTTCCTTCTGATGTCAATATCGGAATTATTGATAAAATTTACATTGACAACGAAACCAACTATTATACGTTGAATGTTAAGTTGTTTAATGATATGACAAATTTAGGTCATGTGTATATTATTAAAAGCAAGCACCGAGACGAAATTATTAATTTAGAAAAAGCTAGTAAAGGTGAATAGTACAATTGTGCTCAATATCGTCCGTTTTATTTTGCTGCTTGCTGCACAAGTAATTATTTTTAATAATATTCACTTGTTTGGCTTTCTTACGCCATTTCCGTATATCTTATTTATTATTCTCTATCCAGTTGATGGAAATAAAGCAGCGCTACTTGTTTCTAGTTTTGTGTTGGGTATTATGCTCGATATGTTTTCTAACTCAGGAGGTGTACACGCCGCAGCGTGCGTGATGCTAGCATACACACGACCTACTATCTTCAAATTCTCTTTTGGAGTCAGTTATGAGTATCAAACCATTAGACTTAATGATGTACTGACCTCCGAAAGATTTTCGTTTCTTCTTATTGCCGTAGTCATTCACCACTTCACATTATTTTTACTGGAAGTTTTTAGACTTAGCAATATTTGGGATATTTTGTTGCGAACTATAGGCAGCACAGTATTTACCATCGTTTTGAGTATTATTTTGATCTACATTTTTAAACCTTCAAGACGATGAGAAAGTTATTGCTCCCATCAATGGTTGTAGTTGCAGCAGTATTATTGTTGATGCGGCTATTTTATTTGCAAGTAGTGGACGAAACTCTCAAATTGAAATCTGATAATAATGCCATTAAAATAAAATATGACTATCCCGAAAGGGGTTATATCTACGACAGGAAAGGCAAACTTCTAGTTGCCAACCAACCTTCATATGATATAATGGTTATTCCACGTGAGCTGAAAAATATCGATACGCTAGAATTTTGTCGCCTTTTAAATATTACAAAGGAAGAATATATTAGTAAAGTAGAAAAGGCCAAAGTATATAGCCCGCGTCTTCGATCTGTATTTTTGCCACAGCTCAATAAGAGTGAATATGCCGCTTTCCAGGAAAAAATTCGAAAATTTCCAGGTTTTGAAATTCAGAAGAGGTCTTTGAGAGATTACCAAGTGACTTTTGGTGCTAATATTTTTGGTTTTATTACGCAAGTAAATGAAGCGATCATCAACAAAAATCCTTATTACATCAGTGGAGATTTAATTGGCCGTCAGGGAGTCGAAGAAAGCTATGAAAACATACTACGCGGAGTAAAAGGAGTCAAATATATTCAGAAGGACAAATTTAATCGCGATATCGGTTCCTACAAAGACGGTAAATACGATACAATTGCTGTTCAAGGTGAAGACATAACACTAACCATCGATTTGGAACTTCAAAAGTACGGTGAAGAACTTATGGTCAATAAACGTGGGGGAATTGTGGCAATTGAACCAGCTACGGGAGAAATCCTTGCTTTGGTAACAGCGCCTTCATATGATCCTTCAATATTAGTGGGTCGAGAACGCTCGAGAAATTACACCAAATTGTACCATGATTCTATTGCCAAACCACTTTATGATCGTGGATTACTTGCCGAATATCCTCCTGGATCACCTTTCAAGATTTTAACGGGACTTATTGCTTTACAAGAAGAAGTAATTGATGAACAGACTTCATTTGTTTGCAACCATGGTTTTAGTTATGCTAGAGGTCGCTTTATGAAGTGCCACGATTCTGGAGTAATTAGATTACACGCCGGAATTTATAATTCTTGTAATACTTATTTTGCTAGCGCTTTTATGAAGACTATAAATAAGTATAAAAAACCTGCCGATGGTGTAAATGTGTGGTCAGACCATTTAAAAAGTTTTGGATTAGGGGAATTTATGGGTTATGATCTTCCAACAGGAAAGAAAGGTAATGCACCAGATTCAAAAACCTACAAAAGAATTTATCCAAATGGAGGCTGGAGAAGCACAACAATTGTATCAAATGCAATTGGCCAAGGTGAAGTTTTGATGACGCCAATACAACTTGCCAATATGATGGCGACGGTTGCAAATAGAGGACATTATTATACCCCTCATATCATTAAGAAAATCGAGCACGAAAATATTGATAAAAAATTTGTAACTAAACATGTTACAACAATCAATAAGAAATATTTTGAGCCTGTGATTGATGGATTGTTTGACGTGTATAATATGGGTACCGCTCGATCTCTACAGGTTGAAGGTATAGAAATTTGCGGAAAAACAGGAACTGCCGAAAACTTTGCCAAAATAAATGGAAAGCGAACCAAACTGCAAGATCACTCAATTTTCGTCGCTTTTGCACCTAAAGATAATCCTAAAATTGCCATCGCTGTATTTGTCGAAAATGGCTACTGGGGCGCTCGTTGGGCAGGTCCAATGGCAAGTTTAATGATCGAAAAATACATTAGAGGCACCATCACTCGCACAGATCTTGAGAAAAGGATGCTTGAAGGAAGTTTGCAAGCAGAATATGCCAAATACGAAGTAAAAGAAGGCAATATGGAAGAGATAAATGCTATGATGAAAAAAGTTTTAAAACCTACAGTCATTGACAGCAGCGAAGTAGAAAATTAAAAAAAAAGCAAATTCCGTAAATGAAAAATCAAAGTGTAAAAAGCAATCTCGACTGGCTTAGTGTAATAATCTACACCGCGCTACTCATTATGGGGTGGCTAAATATTTACTCTTCTTCCTTACCAATTGAAACCACAACAACTTTTGATTTTGGAGAATTTTACGGCAAGCAACTACTATTTATCATTTTTACAATTCCTCTAATAATTGTAATTCTATCGGTTGACGGAAAGTTTTACGAAAAGTACGCAACCATAATCTTTGCCATTTCCCTCGTTCTGCTGGCGGGCTTATTCCTTTTTGGAAAAACCATTGCAGGACAACGATGCTGGTACGCAATTGGATCTTTTACCATTCAGCCGTCAGAATTTGCCAAAACCGCTACTGCTTTGGCATTAGCCAAGTATCTGAGTGATGTACAAGTAAATCTTAAGGATCCAGCGCGACAAGTACAAGCATTACTCATCGTATTCCTACCAATAATGCTGATTTTGCCTCAACCTGACCCTGGAAGTGCACTTATTTACACAATATTTTTAATCGTTTTATATCGAGAAGGCCTTCCGGCTTGGTATATTTGGACTGGTTTTATCGCTATTGTACTCTTTATGATGGCACTTATGTTTGAGCCTTACATCATCATTTTAATTGCTGCGGTAGTTACTACAATCGTTTATTTAAGAAGTCGAATTGCCAATAGAAATATACTCGCAAGTGCAATAGTGATGGTGCTTATCTCCGGATTTGTGTTCTCAGTCGATTATGTTTTTGATAATATTTTTAAACAGCATCACCGCGATCGTTTTAATATTTTGTTGGGCAAAGAAGTCGATTTACGAGGAGTGGGATACAATACCAATCAATCCGAAATTGCCATCGGTTCGGGAGGATGGTTTGGAAAAGGATTTCTGGAAGGCACGCAAACCAAGGGTGGATTTGTACCCGAACAACATACCGATTATATTTTTACAACCGTTGGCGAAGAATGGGGATTCCTGGGATCGCTAGTTGTAATTGGTCTTTTTGTCGCGCTAATTTTACGCGTCATTTACTTATCCGAAAGACAAAAAACAAAGTTTAGCAGAGTCTACGGTTATTGCGTTGCGGGAATTATTTTTATTCACTTTTTCGTTAATATCGCAATGGTAGTCGGCGTCTTCCCCACGATTGGAGTACCTCTTCCCTTATTTTCTTACGGTGGATCTGGACTTTGGGCATTTACAATTTTGCTATTTATTTTTCTAAAAATGGATGCAAATAAAGTAAATGAGTGGTAATAATTATCGCAAAAATTACGCTTCCGCGGAAAGAACTCTAGCCAGAAAATTGTGGTTTTTTGGGGATTTTAAACACTTGTTGTATGGAGCGTCAACTTTTAGACGTTCATCTTTCTACGACGATTTTTCTTACACCATTATCTCAAATTCCAAATACTCCACGCTTTTTAAACAACGACTCGTTTATGTGCGAGCGACTACTGTACTACTAGAAATTTGATAGTGATCTTCAGTAAATAGCTGGGAAAATATATTTTCTAATGTGTCTGTGCAGAGCAAAAGCTACTAGAAATTCCAAATAGTTCGACCTGAGCCATATTGCAGCTATTATTGTTTATAATCTCGAGTACAAAAATTCTCCCCTCTAAAAAAGCACAGCATGGTAGAACTCAAATTCAAAAAAAAACCATCTCAATTATGAGATGGTTTTAATATGAAGATTCGTAGTTGCCTATTTCTTCATTAGTCGTTGAGTGAATGTTCCTGAATCTGTAGTTACTTTTACCATATAAACTCCTGTTGCAAGTCTGCCAACATTTAGAGTGTGATTTGCAGTATTACTATTTACAGTTTCTGATATTACTTGTTGACCCGAAAGTGAATAAACTCCTACCGTTAGAAGGTTCATTTGCTTACCAAGATCAATTGTCACTTGCGAAGTAGTAGGGTTAGGATACATTGCAATTGCATTTTGACTGAAAGACTGAGTTGCCAAGAATGGTACAATATTAATTGTATAATCTTCTGCTTCACCGTAAGGGTTATTAACTGCTGCAGGCCCGCAAACGGCATCTGCACCAAATCCAACTGCGGTTGCTGCTCTTACAATTACTCGCATTCTTGTTGGTCCTTCCATTGCAGTAGCAGGAATTAGTACAGTTTGCGTAAGTACTTCGTCCAACCCTGTACCAATATAAGTAAACTCATTTTCATCAAATACACCATTGTGATTGTAATCAATCCAAACTCCAGCAGATTCAAACATCCAACCATCAGCTGAAGGTCCCACTGTTACCGAAATGTTCTCACTTGAACCTTTCATAATATCAACAGCGTCCACAGTTGCTGAGTAATTGATGTAGCCTGTAGGTCCAGAGCATTCAGAATCATTATTAAGATCTCCAAAAGTAACATTGGTAATTACATCACCTTCTTCACAATTGTAGTCAATTTCGTTAATACAATAACACTCAGTGTAAGCATTTTGTGCAATAGCAACCGGAGCTGACGTAGCAGACAATCCACTTCCTGTGCAAGTCACTATAAGGCGGTAAGATGTGGCAACTTCTTGAGATGCAACTGAGTATCCAACATTTGTTTGCACCGTTCCAAGAGCTGTCCATGTGGCACCAGCATCTTCAGATTTTTCCCATTGATAAGTAAATCCTGCCGTTGGAGTTACCGCTGCAGTAAGAGCAATTTGTTTTCCAGCACACGTACTTGTTGCACTTGCCGTCGCTGCTCCTACCACTGGAGTTCCGGTACAATCTTGTGCGGCACTAACAGTTAGGCTATAATCTTCCGCCTGTCCAAAACCTGCAGAGTTACAAGGAAGACCTGCCGAGAAGAATTTTTTCATAACACGCATACGTACGGTTCCAGCCATTGCTGTAACAGGCACTGCGATATTTGATGTAATTGCCGTTCCAGTTCCATTATTATTAACAAGATCGCCAATTGCATAACTTTCTCCCGGATCGTCAAAATCATTATCTTGATTCCAATCGATATATACAGTAACTACATTGGTATAATTACCTCCAGTATTTCCGTTAATGGTTATGGGGTAGGACGTACCCGCAGCCACAGCTCCAGAAATAGCTGTAAAATTTTCATGTTGAACAGCTCCAGCTAATGCTGCAGCACTGGCATTATCAATTCCTGCAAATTGCACTAAGGAAATAGGTTCGGCTCCAGAAGGGAATGTAACTGGACAATAAGGTGCTGGAAATTGTGCAAAAGAAGTAAACACAAAACCAAGCATTGCTAGTGATGAGTAAATTTTTTTCATGTTAATTCAATTTAAATTAGTTCTTAAAGTTATTCAAAATATTCTTATAAAAACAAAAAAAAATGCCGTCAACTAATACATTTAACAATTCGATAATTATAAACACTGAATTATCTTTAAAAAATCCTTCAAGCTGGCAGATTTATCTTCGGCAGTTGCAGGAAATTTTCTATTAAGTTCCAATCCTTAATTAAGAAAAATTACATTGAGACGAATGAAAAATCGCTGAATGATTTCAACTGTACTTATTTATAGGTGACAAAGGGGTTCAATCAGAAAAAATCTGATTTAAAGACGCCCCGACTTTAAACAGTCTTTAGCACTTTAATCATATTAAAGAATTTTTTTCCAGCACCAAATGAGAAAAATATTTTATAGAGGTTTTTTTTGCGAAGCGCCAAGAAATCTACGGACTAATTACCTGCAGTACCTAATAGTAGATTAAAAAGCAAAAATTTATATTAGATTCTTCTGTTCTAAGCAGTTTTCTGATCAAGAGCATCTCTCAAAGCATTACCCACAATCATAAATGCCAAGGTGAGAAGCATTATTGCTATTCCAGGAACCATTGCAAGGTATGGTTTACCCAAAATAATATAGTTATAGTGATCTTTGATAATACTTCCCCAAGTTGGGATTGGCGGTTGAGCGCCCAAACCTAAAAAGCTTAGTCCACTTTCTACTAGTATAGCTGAAGCGAAATTAGCCGCCGAAATAACAATTACCGGCGCCATAATATTTGGCAAGATATGATTTACAATTATTCTAAAATTCCCAAAGCCCAACGCTCTTGCCGCGGTAACATACTGCATTTCTTTTGCGCTGATTACTTGTCCTCTCACCACGCGCGCGACTTCGACCCACATCGTGAGTCCAACTGCTACAAACACTTGCCAAAATCCTTTGCCCAATGCGAGCGTAATTGCAATTACCAATAATAAGGTAGGTATAGACCAGATTACGTTGACAATCCACATTACTACAGCATCAATTTTACCGCCATAATAGCCACCCAATGCCCCAAAAAATATTCCTACCACCAATGAGATTATAACGGCAACAAATCCAATCGCAAGTGATACTCTAGAGCCAATAATCATTCTACTCAACAAATCTCTACCGTACTTATCGGTACCTAGCCAAAAATATTTGGTTGTGATCTGCTCCTTTGCAACATCATCAATTGAGCTATAATTTGGGAATGCCTGCAGCGTAATACTTTTTTGCAGTTGCAAGGTGGCTTCTTCTGAATATTCTTCGTACACGATGGCATTATCAACGAGTGTATAGGACTTGATCGGAATTTCGGAAGTTGAATTCGGAAAGCCAACTAAATAATATTGGAGTTTTATTTCCTCCTTTTGAAGCGCGGGAATCTTTAATATCTGAACTTTAAAACCAGGTGGTTTTGAGTGGATCGATAAATGCATTTGATTGGCATTTTCTGAATTGTCAGGTGCTAGTACGTAGGCAAATATGGAAATGAACACCAAAATTCCAATTAGACCCAAACTTGAGACACCCCAAATATTCTTTTTGAATTTTTGAAATGCAATAGCCGATAGAGACTGGGTTTCTTGTGACACTTTAAATTATTGTTTTCTAGCTTAGGCGAAAATAAAACCTTTTTTCTTTTAAAGATAGCTCGAGCATCAGTATTTCATATTTATTTGGCGAAAGCCACAAAAAAAAACTCCCACAACTTACATTGTGAGAGTTTTATTAAACTTTGCGGTCAAAATTTATGACCCAACGACAGTTTTATCCTTTTTCTTCTTTCCAACCATCGGAGTTACTTTTGCTTTAGTTTCAGAATTTTGGAGATCATCCAAAACATTAATAGCTTCTTGAATATAAATATCTTTCGCTAAGCTTTCATGCCATCTGTCACGTTTTTCTTTTAAAACAGTGTCTTTTGCAGTTATCGCATCCTCGTAAGGAAGTGAACTAAAGGTAAGGTGATTGCTGTAATCTGCCAAAGCTTTATACTTTTTTGCTTTTAGTTCAAGTTCCTTTTGCTCCTTTTGAAAATTATCGAGTTTTAAAGTGTAAACTGTCTCTTCACTTCTATCATTTATCCACTTCGCATTCTCATCAATCAATTTAAAAGCTTCATTTTTGGACACTCGCGATTTACTATTTGCAATAGCTGCATCAAAATTATATTGTTTCGTCCAAAGCTTGTAGTTAGCCTTATCAATTTTGTCAAAGCCCATTGCATTATCAATATCACGCTCTCCCATTTTTACATAGGCATATCTGTCTGGAATTGCAATATCGCTATGTACTCCTTCTAACTGGGTAGAACCACCATTAATGCGGTAAAATTTTTGAGTTGTCGTTTTTAATGCGCCCAAATCGCCAAAACTTGTGTTGCGTACAAACTGGTTAAGATCAAACACATTTTGAACCGTTCCTTTACCATAGGTCTGCTTGCTTCCGATAATAACCGCTCTATGGTAATCTTGTAAAGCCGCAGCCAAAATTTCTGATGCTGAAGCTGAAAAACTATTTACCATAATTACAAGAGGTCCATCCCACTGCACTTTTTTATCTGTATCGGATAAAATTTCTTTACGCTTATTGGCCGATTTAATTTGTACAATCGGACCCTCTTCAATGAAAAGTCCAGCAATATCTACCACTGTTTTAAGCGAACCACCGCCATTATCACGAACATCTACTACAATTCCTTTGACACCCTCAGCCTTTAGACGATCGACTTCCAGAGCCATATCCTTTGCAGCATCTCGACCATTGCGATCTTCAAAATCTATATAAAATTTCGGAAGGTAAATAATACCATATTTAAGTCCGTCTTTGATGACAATGCTCGATTTAGCATAAGTTTCCTCAATTTCTACTTCATCTCTAATAATCGAAATTACTTTTAATGTTCCATCTGTCTTTTTTACAGATAATCTTACTTCAGTTCCTTTTGGTCCTTTAATTTTCTTTACAACATCATCAAGGCGCATTCCTACAACATCTACAGGTTCTTTATTACCTTGAGCTACCTTTAAAATTTGATCCCCCGGTTCTAATTCCTTTTGCCTCCAAGCTGGACCGCCAGATATAAGATCTGTAATCTCGGTATAGTCATTTTTCTTTTGCAACCTGGCACCTATTCCTTCAAGTTTTCCGCTCATACTAACATCAAAACGTTCTTTATCATCTGGAGCAAAATATGAAGTATGAGGATCGAATCTAGCCGCAATTGAGTTTACAAATACTGCAAACCAATCATTTCTATCCAGATCATCAACAAAGCTGAAATATTCATCAAGTGATTTAAGTGAATTTTCTCTCGTCTCTTTCTCCAACTGTTCGAAGGTTTTTGATTCGATTTCAACTAAATCTTTTTCCTTCTTTTTTGAATTTTTTGCAATTGAATCTCGCACTGCAGGATCTTTTGCTTTTTCCTGAAGTTCTAGTTTATTAGACAGAGAGGACAAAGTTGAAAGTTTGATCTGTTTGCGCCACTTTTCCTTTAGCTCTGTAGTATTTTTTGCATACGGTAATTTATCGTAGTCGGTGTCAAAGCCTTCGTCAATAGTATAATTGAATGGTTTTGATAAAATCGTTTTATAGTAACCTTCACTTTCCTTGATACGTTGCATCAATTTGCTATAGGTTAAATCAAAAAATGTTAAATCACGATTTTTAATCTGGTCGTCAAGATCTAGTTCATATTTTGCAAAAGCGTCAATATCTTCTTGTAAAAAAAATCTTTTGGAAGGATCGAGTGCTTGCACATAATCTTTGTATAATCCTTTCGAAAATTCATCATCAACGGCAACAGGGTCATAGTGGCCGCGCTGTATTACAAAAGTTAACAACTCTAATAATAATTTATCTTTTTCTGGATCAACTACTTTGGCTTTGGGCATAAAGCTCCAAAATGCCAGCGATAGTGCCATCACAAGCAGCAAAATTTTGTAATTCCTTCTCATAAAATTTAATATAGTTTTCATCTAATAAAGCGTTTGCATTTGAAAAATAAAGTCGCAAATGCCAGCGACTACAATCTTTAGTTAAAGATCAAAAAATAGCTTCAAAGATATAAAATTGCCTATTTTTGTTTTTCAAATGTAGATATAATATTTATTCTTAGCTGTTAATGTTTTTACAATCATTATGCCAATAGATTGGTAATTCTACATACAATGTCAATCAAATACTTATTATGAAGAAACCTTTAATACTTGTCACCAATGATGACGGAATAACTGCTCCGGGAATGCGCGCTCTAATCGAGGTAATGCAAGAGTTGGGCGAAGTAGTTGTTGTTGCACCTGACAAACCCCAAAGTGCAATGGGTCACGCCATCACAATTAATAGTACATTATTTATTAATAAAATATCGACTGCAGATTCTGAAATTGTTGAATATAGTTGCTCCGGAACTCCAGTAGATTGCGTAAAAATGGCGGTTAGCGAAATACTCCATAGAAAACCAGATTTATGTGTTTCAGGAATAAATCACGGATCTAATTCTTCTATAAATGTAATTTATTCAGGAACGATGAGTGCAGCAGTAGAGGCTGGAATTGAAGGAATACCTGCCATTGGCTTTTCACTACAAGATTTTGCTTGGAATGCCAATTTTGAACCAACAAAGAAATTTGTAAAAACAATTGCTACGCAAGTTTTAGCACAAGGACTTCCGGACGGAGTTCTTCTGAATGTAAATTTCCCGAAACTACCTGAAAATCAAATTAAGGGAATTAAAGTATGTAGACAGGCAAAAGCATCTTGGAAAGAAAGTTTTGACAAAAGACAAACCCCCCACGGGCGAGATTACTATTGGCTCACGGGCGAATTTGTAAATGAAGATAAAGGCGAAGATACTGACGAGTGGGCTTTGGAAAATGGCTATATTTCGCTTGTACCTGTACAGTTTGATCTGACCGCACATCATGCGATGCAACAAATTAACACTTGGAATCTAAATGAACAAAATTAAAATAGTTTACGGATTGCTTATCGGCATCATTAGTACAGTTATAGGAACTGCTTTATTTCTTGAGCTGTTTACTGAATTTTCTTTTGTGGAAGGGTTGAGATTTAGTTCGTCAAACGGCACCATTGGAAAGATCATCACATTGGGCGCCATTCTTAATATACTAATTTTCTTCACACTGCTTAAATTAAAACAAGATTTAATGGCACGTGGAGTTGTCTTGGCAACTATCTTACTAGCAATAATGACATTAGTACTTTAATTCAATGAGATATTACATACTAGCTGGAGAAGCTTCGGGTGACTTGCATGGAGCTGAATTAATGAAAGAGTTGAAAAAACAAGATCCCACTGCCGAAATCCGGTTTTGGGGTGGCGATTTGATGGCTGCAGCTGGCGGCACAATAGTTAAACACTACCGCGATTTGGCTTTTATGGGATTTGCAGAAGTTCTTTTTAACCTCAAGACGATTCTAGGCAATATCAAAATTTGTAAAAGAGATATATTAGAATTTCGACCAGATGCGATCATATTTATTGACTATCCAGGCTTTAATATGCGAATTGCCAAATGGGCAAAAAACAATGGATTTCCAACACACTACTATATCTCCCCACAGATATGGGCATGGAAAGAGAACAGAATTACGGCAATAAAACGCGATATTGACCATATGTACGTGATTCTCCCATTTGAAAAAGATTTTTATGAAAAAAAACACAATTATAAGGTGGAATTTGTTGGCCATCCTTTATTAGATGTTATAAATAAAAAGAAAGATGCAGATTTCTCCGAATTCCGAACATTAAATAATCTTTCCGACAAACCAATTATTGCGTTGCTACCAGGAAGCAGAAAACAAGAAATTACCAAAATGCTCTCGGTTATGACTTCTGTGGCTGACTCATTTCTCGATTATCAATTTGTAATTGCTGGAGCACCAGGACAAGAAGATTCATTTTACGAACAATTCTTAAGCAATAAAAACATTCTCTTTGTTAGTAATCAGACATACAATTTACTAAGTATTTCACATGCCGCACTTGTAACTTCAGGAACGGCCACATTAGAAACTGCGTTATTCAAAGTGCCCGAAGTTGTATGCTACAAAGGCAACTGGGCCTCCTACCAAATTGCGAAGCGAATAATTACATTAAAATACATCTCCCTTGTCAATTTAATAATGGATAGATTGGTGGTTGAAGAATTGATTCAGGAAGAATTTAATAAAACTTCGTTAACAAAAGCTTTAAAAAAAATACTAAACCCTGACCATAGAGCTACCCTATTTCATGATTATGAATTGCTCGAAGAACAATTAGGACGTAACGGCGCAGCAAAGAAAACTGCTATGAGGATTGTGCAAAGTTTACAGTAACTCGCTCTTTTTTTTACACTTATCAAATTCCGGAGTCTCTTTTGTCGTCAAAAAGTTTTGATAATATGGAAATTTTATTAAATTTACATTTCAAAAGATAATATTTATAGATAACCAACGTTTATAAATGTACTCAATTAAGATATAAATTTAAGTACAATAGCGATTGCGCTGTACACAAAAACATAGTTATGCATAAGAAACTGATTCTCCTAACTTGTCTGCTTGTATCTTCGGTGACATTCTCACAGGTAGTTACAAGTAAAAAAACAGCTGAAAGGAAAGGAATATACCAAAAACCTTCTACCGAAGCCACTGTTGCAACTTCAAATAGTGATAAAAAATCAAAAGCAGTTAACAAACCTATTAATAGCAAAACTTTAAAATCTTTGCTAAATGAAAAAGGCGGAGAAGATATTGCACCTACGGCTACCGAAAATTACCTAGCAGTTCAGATGATTAATAATGCTATGGAATTTATGGGTGTAAAATATCGCACTGGTGGTACTAGCAAAGCAGGAATGGACTGTTCTGGAATGGTTACTGCAGTATTCAATATTTTTGACAAATCAATCCCACGCACTTCAAGAGACATGGCGCAAATTGGACAAAAAATCGCAGACAAAGAAGTTCAAAAGGGCGATTTGATTTTCTTTAAAACAAATGGTCGTAGTAGCATTAATCACGTAGGATTAGTTATTGGAGCAGATGAAGAAGGAATTCAATTTATTCATTCTTCTACTAGTAAAGGCGTTATTGTATCCTCAACAAAAGAATCTTACTATAAAAAAGCATTTGCACAAGTGAACAGAGTGCTTTAAAAAAAATCAATTACAGTCTTTAAAATGAGTACATTAGCTCTATGCTTGTACTCAAATATCCCATAGCCAAAGTTTCTATCTGTTTTGTCACAGGTATTGTGGTTGCGGTCTACTTCCCGCTTGGTAGAGCATCTATTGTCACGATAACAGCTTTTGCACTTGCAACATTTATCATTACCTACTTCGCCACCTTACACAAGGCGTACTCTCCTTACTTCGCTGCGTCATTTGTTGGAGCTGCATTTTCCCTAGGCATGCTTGCTCAAGAAATGCACAATTTAAAGCAAGATCCAAGTCACTTTTCGCAAAAGCAAAGTGTATTTTCTAAATCAAATCAGCTCCAAATTGTACTCTTGCAACGACTTAAGCCTACCGCTTATTCAGAACGTTATATTGGCAAGATTCAAAAAATAGACGAAGAAAATTCTAAGGGTAAAATTCTAATTAATTTCGCGAATAATGAAGAAAACCACCTGCTATCTGTAGGGAGTGTATTTCGCGTTTCTACAGTTATACAAGCCCAAAAGCCACCTCTTAATCCAGATAGCTTTGATTACGGAAAATACCTCGCGACCAAAGGAATCCACGGACAAGTTACTATTGATGCAAGCACTATTGAATTGCGCAATGTACCACACCGGAATTTGCGCTATTATGCTGATCAAATTCGACTCCATATAATTCAGAATCTCTCAAAACATGGCTTTCCGCCAGCCGAAATACCTATTATATCAGCATTGTTTTTGGGAAAACAGCAAGATATATCAGCTTCTGTATTGAGAGACTACCAACTTGCAGGCGCGGTTCATATCTTGTCAGTGTCGGGATTGCATGTAGGGTTTATTTTAATTTTTATAAATTTCTTGATGAGGCCACTTCCCAAAAATAATAGCGGTAATCTTGTACGACTGATAATAACCATCACCCTACTTTGGACTTTTGCGGTAATTGCGGGACTTTCGCCTTCGGTTGTACGATCTGTAACTATGTTTTCGTTTGTGGCGTGGGGTCTGTTGCTACGCCGTCAAACAAACATCTATTACATTCTTTTACTTTCGATATTTGTAATTCTACTTGTAGAACCGGCATTTGTTTTTGATGTTGGTTTTCAACTGAGTTATACTACCTTGTTTTTCATTATTTGGCTACAGCCAAAACTCAAAAGGATTTGGAATCCACGTCATAAAATCTTAGCCTATTTAAACGGCATATTATCTGTCTCGGTTGCAGCACAAATTGGAGCTTTGCCACTAAGTATTTACTATTTTCACCAATTCCCAGGATTGTTTTTCATAACAAATCTCCTGATAATCCCTGCACTAACTATTATTATGATTCTAGGAATAGCCGTTCTAGTACTAGCAGCTTTTGACTATGTACCACTTTATCCTATGAAATTATTGTCTGAAGGCGTCAAAATTATAAATTATGTCATTAATAAAATTGCTTCGGAAGAACAATTTATCATCAGTAATATACCTTTCAATAAAATGCTATTATCAACTTTCTACCTTTTGATTATTAGCATAGCATTATTTATTTACAAAAGAAATTTTAATAGAATTGCCCTTGTACTTATTGCCATAATTTCGGTACAAACTGCACTTATATTGACTAAAAAGAACTCGCAATCTTCAAGTGAGTTTGTTATATTTCACAAAACAGCCGAAACTATTCTTAGTTCCCGCTCAGGTAAAAATGTAGTTGTATATTCATCTGATACCGTCGCTTCAAAAGTTCTTGAGAACAGCGCAATTAAAGGATATTTGGTAAATAACTTCATCAAAAAACCACAAATTAAATCTGTCTCCAATGTTTTTACATTTCGCGATAAGCGTATTTTATTAATTGATAGCGCAGCCGTGCATCCTAAAAACGCCACTGTTGATGTTTTGATACTAACCCAATCTGCAAAAATAAATTTTGAGAGATTGCTAATAGATTTGCATCCAAAAATTGTTGTTGCTGACGGATCGAACTATAAAACTCAAGTCAGACGGTGGGAAGAGACAGCTTTAAAACAAAAAATCCCCTTCCACAAAACAAGTGAAGAGGGATTTTTTAGAGTGAAATAATAATTAACTAACTTTTCTTATTTTCTAAAATTTTATTCGCTCCCGCTAACCAAGCTGTTGGTCCGCCGGCAACATATCCAGTGCTTCCTAAAGCAGAGAAATTAACTTTATTTGTTCCTTGTACTAGATCGACAATCCACACCGTTGGATAGCCGCGCACTTTAAACGCTTGTTGTAACTCAGAATTTTGCTGAGCAATTTTTGGATCTAATTTAGATCTTCTAGGAAAATCAAGTTCCAAAAGCACTACATTATTTTTTGCCCACGCATCAAATTCAGGCGTATGCAATACCTCTTTTTGAAGTTTTATACACCATCCACACCAGTCGCTACCAGTAAAAAATAGCAGCAATGGTTTTTTTGTTTTTGTAGAAATTGCCGCAGCTTTATCCAAATCAGTATGCCAAACTTCTTGTGCATTTGCAGAGAAAGAAATGGCTAGAAAAAGTAAACCTATATATTTTTTCATTATAATAATTTTAATTTATAGAAAATTAGCGAACACCATGCATCAATTTTTTCAGTACAGGATTTAATGCCATTACCAATAAACCTGCCACGATAGGTATAATCGTGAAAATTAAGAAGAATGTAGATAAACTATACTGTTCTGTGATATTATCAATTTGTCCACCTAATACCGCGGCTAATTTATTTCCGATGGCAATTGCCAGGTACCACATTCCAAACATAAAGGCAATCATACGAGCTGGAACTAATTTACTTACGTATGACAATCCAACTGGCGAAAGGAATAGCTCTCCCAACGTATGGAATAAGTATGCGAGTACTAACCAAATCATTGAAACCTTCACCCCTTCTTGAATTCCGTGAGCACCATAAGCGAGAAGTCCAAAACCAAGTGCCATAATTATTAAACCTAGTCCGTATTTTACTGCGGCTGAAGGATTGTATTTGCTATCCCATAGTTTAGAAACAGTTGAAGCAAAAGCGATTATAAAAAATGAATTTAGTATTGAAAACCAACTAGGATCAATTTCTGAAGCGGTTTTGGTAAATTCATTAATCAACATCCAAAGTGCAATTCCCCAAATACTCAGAAAGGTAATGGCTAGAACAATATTTGACATTAGTGCTTTCTTATAGGTTTGTTTCCATAACAAAACTAAAACCCACGTAATAATTATCAAAGGAACAACAGTTAGTAAAGTATTCACAACATTAAATATTGTTAGGGAAGTTCCCACAAGTGACCTATCAACACTATCTCTTGCAAAAATAATCAATGAAGAGGCACCTTGCTCAAATGACATCCAAAAGAATATGGTAAAAAATGCGAAGATAATTACTGCGATCATTCTATGACGCACTACAGTTGTGTAACGCAATAAGCGAGAAATCACTAAATATAAAAATAATACCAGAGCGATTAAAATCATAAAAATTGAACCATCTAGATTACCAACATTGAAATCAAATAAATTGATTCCTCCAATTTTGGATAATGGATCGTTAAAGGCATATAAAAGACCAATGATTGTAGTTATTACAATTAATGCTATATCCAGCGTAGTGTATGGATTCGGCTTGTCATCGTCATTATTTGAGGCAGCTGCTCTTGCGGTTTCTATATCACGCTTCTCTTTGGTTGGAACATCTCCAATGTCTCCAAAAAGGGGTTTTGCCAACCAAAATTGGATTGTTCCTAGCAACATAAAGATTCCTGCAAGTCCGAAACCATAGTGCCATCCTAAATTTGAAGCTAAATATCCACAAAGCATCATACCAAAGAATGCTCCAGCGTTTACACCCATGTAGAAAATTGTATATGCTCCATCTTTTTTCTCCGGAAATGCTTTATACATTTCTGATAAGATAGAAGTCATATTTGGTTTGAAGAAACCAGTTCCGATAACTAATAATCCAAGACCTAAATAAAGCATAAACTCCGACTCAAGAGCCATCGCTGCGTGCCCTAGAGTCATTATGATCGATCCAATTACCACCGCCCAACGATATCCAATATATCTGTCAGCGATTATTCCACCAAAGATTGGCGTAATATAAAGCAGCATAGCATAAGTCCCGTAAAGTGCTCCGGCGTTTTCTGATGTCCAACCCCATCCAGGATTATCACCCATCAAGGCAGCCGTTAAAAATAATATTAATAAAACCCTCATTCCATAGAATGAAAATCGCTCCCACATTTCTGTAAAGAATAAGACAAAAAGTCCAGCAGGATGACCTAAAACTTTAGATTCAAAAAAATCTGGATTCGCAGTAGTTTGTGACATTTATAGTTAATTTATAATCTTTAAAATTTAGTTTTTTAATTGATACCGTGCATCATCTTCACTAGCTTCTTATTGAATAACAGTAGCATGACTGCGGCAAATAACGGTACACCTGCAATAATAATAAAAAAGGTAGAGATCGAATAAATTTCTGAAATTTTATCAATATATGCTCCCGTCCAACTTCCTATAAAGTTTGCAATGGCAGAGGCTGTAAACCACAGTCCAAATAGAAGACCTACGAATTTTTTAGGAGATAATTTACTCACATAAGACAATCCAACCGGAGATAAGCACAATTCTCCTACAGTATGGAAGAAGTAAGCCAAGATCAACCAAATCATGCTAACTGATGCGGTTTTTGCACCATCTGGAATACTCAAGCTACCATACGACAACGCAAAGAAACCTACAGCAACAAAGATCAATCCCATTGCAAATTTTACTGGTCCTGATGGATTCCATACTTTTTCCCATAACTTACTAAATGAAGAAGCAAGTGTTATAATGAAAAACGAGTTTAAAATTTGAAACCATGAAACCGTAACCTCAGTAGTTTCTAAATTAAATTCGCGGTTTACTTTCCAAACACCCAATATCCAGATAATAATAAATGACACGGTTGTAAAAATAATTGTCAGTGGATATCTTGAATAAATTTGCTTAGCTAAACCATATAAAACATAGGTTACAATGGCAATAGGAAATATTGTTAAGATCGCATCAACCCATTTAAAAAATGTGGCCGAATCACCAGTAAGCGCTCGCTGCGTATAGTCCTTTGCAAACAAAGTCATCGATCCACCTGCTTGTTCAAATGCAAAAAAGAAAAATATACTAGCCACCATCAACACTCCCACTACGATAAGTCTATCTCTCACAATATGTGGTGCTGTAGGCACTTCCTCCTCTACAACTGCATTTTCCTTTTCTTTAATATTGACGTCCTGACCTATTACTCCAAAAATCTTTTGTGCAAAGTAAAATTGGAGCATTCCGAAAAACATAAAGATACCAGCCAATCCAAAACCATAATGCCAGCCGATTTTTTCACCAATATATCCACACAGCAACATTCCTAAAAATGCTCCAGCGTTGATTCCCATATAAAAAATAGTATAACCAGCATCCTTTTTGCTACTAGTATCAGGATACAATTGACCAACCATTGATGAGATGTTTGGTTTAAACATACCGTTACCCAAGATCATAAACAGCAATCCAACGTAAAAGAAGTTTTGACTAAAACCTTCGAGCGCCATAGAAGCATGCCCCAAAGTCATAATTAAAGCTCCAATCAAAATAGCTTTCCTATACCCTGTAAATTTATCTGCAATCATCCCTCCTAATAATGGAGTAAGATAAACAAGACCAGTATAAATTCCGTAAAGCTTAAGAGCTTCCTCATTGGTCCAAGCCCATCCACCACTAGTTAATTCGCTTACCAAAAAAACTGTTAGCAGCGCTCGCATTCCGTAATACGAAAAGCGCTCCCACATTTCGGTAAAAAACAAAATGAATAATGAAGCAGGATGATTCATCAACATTGATTGATCTACTCCTCTATTATCTAAGTGCTTTAATAATAATTCATCCTGTGAAGCCATTGTTGTAGTTGTTTATTTTATTAATTCTCTTGCGAGAACTTTAATGTCATTTGATCAGTAACCTACTATTTGAAATTGAATTTTCAAAGGTTTTATCACTATGCGTTTGCGAATCTAACTTTTTGTTATCAAAACTCCAATACGTTATTGAAAAAACAATAGATGTTTTTGAAGAAAAACAGTTAAATGCTATCTCGAAAAATGAATTGATGTAATTATTTTACCTCCATCATTAGTTTTCTGATAATTGGAGATACAATTAATAAGATTGCTCCTGCTATAAAAGCATAAATTGCTAATTGATAATATCCTTCGGTATAACCTTGTAATTTTGTCACTAAAGATGCATTCTCATCTGGAGAAGACATTCCAGCTCCTAAGATTCCTGCTGCATATTGCCCGTAAGCACTCGCAAGGAACCATAATCCCATCATCATTCCACCAAGTCTTTTTGGCGACAGCTTAGTCATCGTGCTCAGTCCGATTGGCGAAAGACATAATTCGGCAATTGTTACAATTAGATAGGCTCCAGTAAATACGTTTAGAGAAGTAATTCCTTCCACGTTTGCGAAAAATCTAGTGTAATAAAACACGTAGAAAGCTGCTCCTAATAGAACAAATCCTAAACCGAACTTAACGACTGTGTTTGGTTCAATTTTCTTTTTGGCCATAGCTAACCATAATAATCCTAGCAATGGACTGAAGATAATTACGAATAATGAGTTTGCCGAGTTGTTTACGATATTTGGATTAATATCAAAAAACAATAAGTTGTGACTCAAGTTTTCACGTGCAAATAATGCTAGCGAACCACCACTCTGCTCAAAGAATGCGAAGAATGCAATCGAGAACATTATAAATATAAGAGCGGCGAAAAGCTTTTTACGACTAGCTGCATCTTTTTCCTTAAAGGTTTCGTACAAGAAATAAACAAGTGCCAACGGTCCGATTGTATACATGAAGTAATCTGTATAGTCGGTATTAATAATCATAATGTAAATTAATGGTAAAATCAAAAATGAACCTACATACACGGCTACTTCACGAGTTGTACGCGTTGTTTTTGGAAGTTCTAATATCGGACTGTCTCCAATCGGACCTAGACTATTTTTAATTATTGCAAAGGTAATTAAACCAATAAACATTACGAAAGCTGCTGCAAGAAAGGCATAGCTCCAACCCCAGTCTTCACTTGTTCCAAGATAAACACAGATTGCTCCTCCTAATAATGCTCCGATATTAATTCCTGAATAAAACAGTCCGAAACCTGCGTCACGACGAGGATCTCCTTCTTTATATAAATCTCCCACCATTGATGAGATATTTGGTTTGAAGAATCCTGTTCCAATGATTGTGAGGGTAATTCCGTAAAAGAAATAGACGTGCGGATCGTACGCAATCAGTAGATTTCCTAAAATCATTACGATTCCTCCAAAAACCAGGGACTTTTTAAATCCTAAAATCTTATCAGCAAAAACACCTCCAACAAAGGTAAAAGCGTAAACAAATGCTTGAATAGCACCATATTTTAGGTTTGCTTCCTTATCTGAAAATGCCAAACCTAAAAGTTGATCTGCCATAAAAATTGTTAGAACGCCACGCATTCCGTAAAAACAGAAACGCTCCCACATTTCTACAAGAAATAAATACCAAAGCTGCTTTGGATATTTGCCCTCAAAATTTTGAATCTCTTCTAAGGTCGGTTTTAGTGTTTGTGCCATCTTAATTGTGGGTAGTTATAATTTTTCTTTAATGTAATTTGTCATTTTATTAAACAATTGAACGCGAGTTTTTCCACCATAAATACCGTGGTTTTTATCTGGATAAATCTGCGAATCAAATTGTTTGTTTGCTTGGATTAATGCTTCCATCATTTCCATGGTGTTTTGCACATGCACGTTGTCATCTGCAGATCCGTGAATAATCAAAAGATTTCCGGTAAGCTTATCAACATGATTTATTGGTGAGTTATCATCATATCCCGAAGGATTTTCTTGCGGCGTGTGCATGTAACGCTCCGTATAAATTGAATCATAATAGCGCCAATTTGTTACAGGAGCTACCGCAATTGCCATTTTGAAAACGTCATTTCCTTTAAGCAGACAGTTTGCCGCCATGAATCCTCCGTAACTCCAACCAAAAATTCCAATGCGAGATTGATCGATATAATTATAATTACCCAAAACTTTCGCTGCATCTATCTGATCTTCTACCTCGTATTTCCCTAATTGAAGTTGAGTTACTTTTTTGAATTCAGCTCCTTTAAATCCTGTTCCGCGACCATCTACGCATGCAACAATATAACCTTGCTGAGTTAGCATCGAAAACCAGTAGTCATTTGTAATATTCCACTGATTGGCTACTTGCTGAGATCCTGGCCCTGAATATTGGAACATAAACAGCGGATATTTTTTTGAAGGATCAAAATCTTTTGGCTTCAAAATCCAAGCGTTCAAATTATGTCCTTTCTCTGTAGTAAGTACGAAAAATTCTTTGTTCGGGATTCCAAAGTCCTTTACCTTGTTAAGAAGTGCAGAATTATCTTCGATAAGTTTTAACTCTTTACCAGTTGAAGCAGCATTTAGAGTAAAAATAGTGGGTTGAGTCGAGCTCGAAAAATTATTGATAAAATGTTCGTAGTTCGGGCTGAAAGTAGCCGAGTTTGTTCCTTCTTTTAGCGAAAGCTTCTTCTTATTTCTCCCATTTAAATCGATGCTATAAACAGATCTGTTAATAGAGCCATCTTCGGTAGACTGAAAATAAACTTTTGAATTTTTTGCATCTAATCCGTAGAAACTACTTACTTCCCAAGAACCTTTGGTCACTTGATTGATCAACTTTCCGCTTTTATCATAAAGGTAAATATGGTTAAAACCATCTTTTTCACTCGTCCAAACAAAACTATTATTGTCTAAAAAAGTTAGATTATCTGTAACATCAACATAAGTATTGTTGGTTTCATTAAGAGTAATCGAGGTCTTTCCTGATTTTCCATCAACAAACAGAAGGTCTAAATTGTTTTGATGGCGATTTAAAACTTGCGCACTAAGCACATTTGCATCCTTTGTCCATTGAAGTCTAGCAATGTAAAAATCCTCATACTTCCCTAAATCAACGGTCAAAGTTTTATTAGTATCGACTGAATAAATTTGCAGAGAAACTTTCGAATTGTTTTCGCCAGCTTTAGGATATTTAAAAGTCTGACTAGTTGGATATAAATTTCCTTCAAAAATATCCATTGAAAATTCAGGAACTAAGGTTTCGTCAAACTTTATATAGGCAATTTTTTTACTATCTGCACTCCAATCAAAAGCGCGGACAAATGCAAATTCTTCTTCATAAACCCAGTCAGAAATACCGTTGATGATACTGTTTTTCGCTCCATCGAAGGTAATTTGTTTCGTTTCCTTTGAAGCAATCGTGTAGATAAAAAGATTATTATCTTTTGCGTAAGCGATTTGCTTTCCGTCAGGAGAAAATGTAGGTTCTTGAATTCCAAAGTCGGCGATTGCTACAAGATTTTTAGTTGCACGATTGTACAAAAAGTAATTAGCAGTAAAAGAGTGCCTGTATATTGCATTTGTGTTCGTGGCAATTAATAATTGCTTCTCATCTTGACTAAATACGTAACTATCAATAGATTTAAGTGTGCCAAAATCTTCAGATGAGATTATTTGGTCCGCTTTCGCTAAAGTTGCATAATTATATAAATCTATAGAAAAACTGCGCTTGGACTGATCATAATTAAGTACAGTATACTGATTTGTGTTTTTCATAGATTGAAGTTCGTCCATTCCTTTGGTTCTAAACGCACCAGAATATATACCTTCAACCGTTATTTTTTGCTGTGCTACTGCTGATATACAGAAGAATAACAGCATCAGGGCAAGCCTCTTTGAATTCATCATAAATTTATAAATATAAAAACTGTCAATTTTAGTGAAAAATTTGCACTTATCAGCACTTTTAGCTGTTAAAGTACACGTTTCAAGATCGTATTTATATTTTTTGAATTTCTATACATATTGAAAAATTTTATTATAAAATGCTTATTATAGATCCTTAAAATTAGAAATGATTGATTTGGCAAACTGCCACCGCAATTTTAGATTTTGATTTGGAGAACTGTATATTATGTTTTAACGAGTCTTTAACTAACTATCAGCTTGTTTAGCTTTACCTTCGAATAGTTAAACAAATAATTGGTTTTTATTTGAAATTTTGAAATCTAAAATGTAGTATTCATCTTAAATTTTGAGGGAATTTTACTTTTTTAGTTCAAAATATGATGTTAGTAATAATTTAGTTTAGTTTTTAGTTTGTTTAGTAAGGCCATTTCCATCCGCAGGAGATGGCCTTTCTTTATCTAAACAAATGGCTTAAAGAATAAAAAAATTACCTTTGCGGATTAATACTTTGATTTAATGAACAAGTTTATATCGGGATTTTCTAAGTTGTCTAAACTAGAAAAAATAAAATGGATAGCGAATACGTATTTCTCTACACCAGAAGAAGTAGAAGCATTGCTTACAACTTACTGGAATGCGGATGAGAAATTGCAGTTACTTCACGATGAATTTGTAGAAAATACCATTACTAATTTTTACCTTCCTCTTGGCGTTGCACCCAATTTCTTGATTAACGATACAGTTTATACCATACCAATGGCAATCGAAGAAAGTTCAGTAGTCGCGGCAGCAGCAAAGTCGGCAAAGTACTGGAGTGATCGCGGCGGATTTAAAACTTCCATTATTGGAACTGAAAAAATAGGTCAAGTTCACTTTTTATTTAGCGGAAGCTCCCAAAAACTTCAACAATTTATCCAATCAATAAAGCCGCTATTCTACTCAAATACAGATCATTTTACAATAAATATGCAGAAACGCGGAGGCGGTATTCTAGATATTATTTTAAAAGATAAGACAGATCTAGTACCCAATTACTATCAGCTTCATGCAACTTTTGAAACTAAAGATAGTATGGGAGCAAATTTTATCAATACTTGCTTAGAGGAGTTTAGCAAAACGCTGCTGTCACAGGCAGAACTTTGCACAGACTTTAGCGAAGACGAAAAGAATATACAAGTAATTATGAGTATTCTGTCTAATTATGTCCCTAATTGTCTAGTGCGAGCAGAAGTGTCATGTAAAGTAGAAGACCTAGCAGATTCTACTATTAAAAATCCTCAAGAGTTTGCCGAAAAATTTGTGAGAGCGATTCAAATTGCAGAAGTTGAGCCATATCGCGCTGTAACTCATAATAAAGGTATCATGAATGGTGTTGATTCTGTAATTCTAGCCACTGGAAATGACTTTAGAGCAATAGAAGCTGGAGTTCACGCCTATGCATCTCGTAGCGGAAAGTACTCATCATTATCGCACGCAAAAGTCGAAAATGGAATCTTTACGATGTGGTTGGAAATTCCACTTGCACTCGGTACAGTAGGCGGTCTAACCTCTTTGCATCCATTGGTGAAATTTAGTCTTGAAATGCTCAAAAAACCATCCGCTCAACAGCTAATGCAAATTGTAGCCGCCACAGGACTTGCTCAAAATTTTGCCGCAATCAAATCCTTGACCACAACCGGTATACAGGCAGGACATATGAAAATGCACCTCAATAATATTCTGAATCAACTCGAAGCGTCGGATGATGAGAGAACCGAAGTTCGAAATCATTTTAAATCGAATACTGTAACACACGCTGCTGTCGTGGAGCTCATCAAAAAAACTCGAAATACCATTTAATACTTCCACTTTGAAACAGCGATTTTATAGCAACGGGAAATTACTGATCACCGGCGAGTATCTAGTTCTTGACGGTGCCAAAGCCCTAGCTTTGCCCACTATATACGGTCAGGATCTGTGTATATCCAAAAATGATATACCTGGAATACAGTGGCGAAGTTTTGACCATCACAATATCCTTTGGTTTGAAACTCAAATTAGCTACAATGAAATAGTCCTCGGCGCAGATCCTGAGAATCGCGAAGTTAGAAATATGTTGATTAATATTTTACACGGAGCGTATCTTCAGAATCCGAAGTGTCTGCAGGCGGAGCACGACCTCTTGATAGAAACGCACCTTGATTTTGACAGGTCGTGGGGCTTAGGGACTTCTTCTACGCTAATTAACAATATAGCCGAGTGGACCAAGACCGATGCTTTTACGCTTCTTAAAACAACGTTTGGAGGTAGCGGTTATGACATCGCTGTGGCAAAAGCAAAAAGCGCCATTATATATAAAATTGAAAAAGGTCAATCAACATTTGAATCCATAAATTTTTCACCAAAATTTCGTGATTTGATCTATTTCGTACATTTAAATAAAAAGCAGGATAGCAATGCTGTCATCAAAAACTACAAAAGAAAAGGAATAGTTTCTGAAAGGGATATCAGTAAGATCAACCAACTAACCGAGCAAATTAAAACTGCAGAGAGCTTTGATCAGTTTTGTTTAGGTTTAGAAAATCATGAGCAAATAATTTCAAAAATCATTCAAGTTCCCACCATAAAGGAAGAACTATTTCAAGATTTTCATGGGACAATTAAAAGTCTAGGTGGCTGGGGAGGTGACTTTATTTTGGCTGCAACCAAAGAAAATCCTACCACATACTTCCAAGCGAAAGGATATGAAACGGTAATTCCGTATAGCAAAATGATATTGGAATAAAACATCTTTAAGTATAAAAAAAAAGAGCGACTAAATAATTAGTCGCTCTCTTTTTTGCTTTATATTTTTGAGACTAGTATTGAAATTCTGCTCTATTATCTTCAATATCAGCTTTCCCTTTTAAGGCTGGTAAAACTCTGTTGGCATCACCTGCTTTTTGAGCTTTTATTTGCTGTACATAAGGAGCAACATCTTTTAAAGTTTCTGCTTTTGTAACAGCTGTAGTTTTTACAACGTACACACCTGAATTACCAACAATTGCTTTTGACATCTTGCCTTGACCAATTGCCATTGCGGTACCTACAACTTTAGGCTCTGGACCAGAGTTTGGAATCATTGCAGTTCTTAAAGTAAGATCTGCTGCCTTTTGCACAGCAGTTGCATTGGCTTTTGCCATTTCTTCAAGAGAAGATCCAGTAAGTTTTTTGGTAATTATTTCAGCTTTTTTCTCATTCATAATAATTGGCTCCACAGATGGGCGTGCCAGAGCAACAGCCATTAGTCCTGCATCATTCACCTTTTTTACTCTCGCGATAACGTTTCCTACATTTGCAACTTCAAATCTTTTAACGTCACCTACCTTAGTTCCTTTTTCGAAAGCCCATCTGACAATATTTCGTTGCGCACCTAATGAACCAAAATTTTCGTCCATTACTCCAACAGTTACTGCTGGCATGATAGCAATTCCACCATTTTTTGCTGCTGTTGCAAAATCCTTATCGTTAGCATCCATTTCAAATTTTACAGCTTTTGTATAAATTTGATCTGTAGTCTTTTCTGATGGTTTAATCTCCAAAGCAAGTGTTGCCAATTTGATAGCATCTTCTTTGTCCGTAACTTGAATAATGTGGTATCCAAAATCTGTTTCTACTAGACCAATTGATCCAATACTATTATTGAAAACATAATCATTAAATGGTTTCACCATTTGATTTGGTTGAAAGAAACCTAAATCTCCACCATTATTTGCAGAAGAATCATCAGAATTCATCATTGCAACAGATGTAAATGATGATGGATTAGCTTTTACTTGAGCCAATAACATTTCTGCTTTCGCTTTCGCTTCTTCTTTGGTTCTAACTTCTTTCTTGGCAGGAACTTGTGTTCCTTCATAACTAATCAAGATGTGACTTGCTTTTGCGCTTGCTCCAGCTTGTCTTCCTAACATTTTTGAAATCACATAATAATTACCTCTTTTATATGGTCCGTAAAATTCACCTGTAGGAACAGAAAATAATTTATCTGCTTGTTCTGCTGGCAAATCTTTTTTGGCTACGAACGTCGAATCAAATGGAACGTCTGAATTTGAATTTATAAAGTCAGCGATATTATTTGTATTTCTAAATCCTGCAACCGTATCATTTTTCTTAGTAGCATTATTGTAAACTACTTGAGAAGTCATTAACTCATCCAAACGCTTTTTAATTTCAGCATCATCTTCTACTGACGGCTTTTCTTCGATAACAACGTATTCTATTTCTTTAGATTTTTCTGCTTTGTAATCTTTCTCGTTTTTCTTCATGTATGCTACAATCTCATCATCTGAGACTTTGGCATCGCTTTCTTTGATCGAAGAATAAGGAATAGCAACATAATCAAATGATACTTTATCCGTTTCTAAACGATACGCTAACTGTGCTTCATTGTTGGTAGTAAATAATCCACCACGAATCATTGAATTATACATACCAAATTTCGCATTTAGCTCAGCATCTTTCTCACGCTCTACCAAGGCTTGTGCTTGTGCAGGATTCGCTTTGAAAAATTCTTGAAATTTTGCCAAATCAAACATTTTAGCCTCATTCAAAAACATTGGATTCTGTCCGATATTTGGATCAGATTTCAATACTTCAACAATATGACTTTGACCTACCTGAATACCAAGCTCATCAAATTGATTTTCTAATATAGCTAGGGCAATTTCTTGATCCCAAACTCTAGAAGATGCTTGAGTAGAAGACATTCCTTGTCCATCTTTCTCAACATTACTTACTTTAATTCTGAAAGTTTCAAAATTAATATCTTTCCCATTAACAGATCCAACATATTTGGATTGTGAATTAAAACCTCCGCTACTAAAGATGTCACCAACAATAAATGCTAGCAAACAGAAGCCAATAACGAGTATTAAAAGCAAAGAACGTTGTCTAATTTTTGATAAAACTGCCATTTCTGATATGTTATTTTTTTAATTTAGGTTGCGAAAATACAATTAGTTATTTAATAATTTTAGTTACTCACTAATATTTTAAAAGATAATTGCTTTTCATAAAAATAATGTCCGATTTAATTGGTTGCAAAGTCTCAAATTATTCTGGATTGTTGCCTTCTTTAAATTGTTTGCTTCGCTCTTCAAATTTCTTTGCATACCGCTTTCTAAATAGAAAAACAAATACTGCAATTGTTGCAAAAAGTAGACTTATCCAATAAGAATTATCATTGTCCGTATATTTCGCAAAAGCATCGTAAAGAAAGAAAGCTGCAGCAAGTAAGTATGCATAGGGAGTATATTTTAGGTAGTTCATCGTAATTTATTTATTCAGCACGATCTATTTCGCCTGAAATTTTTTGAGAATTTATAATTTTAAAGTCTTTACTAAAGTCAATTCCTTCACCGTAAGACACCCCTTTTGGGTCGGTAAACTTAAACTTTTTTTCGGTAAAAAACCATTCGTTTTTTTGGTCGTAATACAATTGAGAGGTTGCGAGATTTTGACCATCTTCGGTCGAAATATTCACATTTCCCTGTAAATCAAATAAATTTGTGTTTTTGTATGTTACTGCATAATCCGATTTGACAAACGTCTTTTTTCCTGCTTTATCAAAAAATGTAATGTTCATTCCATCGGGAAATTCGGTAAATGGAAATGACACTGTGGCATAATCTAGCATCAAAGGACTTACTAATATTGAGGTGATTTTTCCGCTATCGGTATATTTTAAATTAAAATCTTCGGCTCGGCCACTCGGAACAAATTCTGAATATCCAATATTTTGAACATCCTTAAAAGACCGATCACAACTTACAGCAAACAGTGCCAAAAGTGTAATTAGAATAATGAATATGTGCGATTTGGAAATCATTATGACTTAGGGACAGAAACTTTCTGATTGAGGCCGCAACCAACTAATACAGATTTTCCACCCATTTTTGAAGTTTTTATTTCATTTGCTGATGGAGCTAATTTTAAGTACTGTTCTGATTTTTTAGCCGCGATTTTCACGTACGTCGGATCTGCAATCCCAGCTTTAGCACTAGCTTCTGCAGCTAAATAATACACTAGTTTCTTTTCAAATTCAGAAGATCCGCAATCTTTTATTCCCGCATAAGCATCAGCCATAATCAAATACGCTTTGCCCATAGTAGGGTCTGCTAGAACCGCTTTCTTTGTAAACTCTATAACTTTTAATTTATCTATAGCCATTAATTGTCGCGCTAGAGTATAATAATATGTCGCTTTTTCTTCAGGTTTAGAAGCTAAATTTGCAGCTTCTTCATACAATGCAATTGCTCTGTCATGATTACCACTTCGCAACTCGGCCACAGCCAAGTTTCCTGCAGATCTAGAATCGACCTTTACATCATACCAAGCCATTGCTACTTTCTTGAAAATAGAGTCGGTAGTACATTTAGCGTCTAAAAGTGATGTTGCTGTCGTAGAAAGCCATATGACATCGCTTTTTCTAGTTTCGAAAATCGAATTGTAATGTGTAGCAATACGGTCGCAGTTAAGAACAGATTCTGTCAATTTGCGTACTGACCGGATTGCAAGATTATAAGGACGGTCCACTGAAGCAAGGTTTTTCACAACTTCCAATTGAGCTAGCACTTCGTCTCTTTTATTGATCAGAGCTGAATAATCAACATCTTTCTTTTCTGCTGTAAGTTTTTTAAAAAACAGATTGTAGTATAAAACCAAACCTTCTGGATCTACAAAATTCACTCTATCTTTGGCGAAAGCCTCGTCCAAAAGCTTATAAATTTTGTCTTGATCATCCGGTCTATTCACTTGCAATGCCATCGCCTTGCGAACTTTATTGCTCGATTTGTTTTTAGGTAAAATATAATCGTGCGTAGTATATAAATCTAAAAGTTGATTCAAAATATTCTGCTTCTCCTCCTCATTAGCAGCACCAATTGTTTTTGATATCAGCACTCGCTGCATATTATGATAGAAAAGGTCTTCGGTAGCAATACATTTTTTGTCAAGCGCACTAAATTTGGCGTAAGCCTGATCTAAATCAGACTCTGCAACAAGCCTGTTTATTTCGGCAATGGTAGCATCGCATTGTTTTTGCTGCGCTATCAAAGAGTTGCTCAATGTTAGTGTCAAAACAAGAAAAATATTCAATGCAATTTTCATAAAGTGCGATTTAATAATTAGTCAATTTTACGTTTCACAAACCAACGATCGCTGAAAGAAAGTCCCACACTTACGTTAAGGTAATTTTCTTGAACAAGACCTGAAGCGGTTGTGCCACGTTTTCCATATTCGATACCAAGATTAATATTAGAAAAATTCCCACCAATTGGAAAGCCCATTCCTGCAGAAATTGACACATCTTCTATTGATCGTGTATTTACAATCAAACCTGTCTTTTCATATTTAAAACCAGCACGGTAGGTAATTACATTAAAATAATTGGAATATGAATTAGCATTTGGAGTATAGTAACCACCCAAACTGTACTTCATACCATTGTCAAAACTAACGTTATCAATATCGTTAAACCTGTTACCGAAAGAACTATCATCAGACATTGTAAATTCAGTTCCAACCATCCATTTGCTTGGCACACCAAATCCACCACCAACAGAAATTTTTGAAGGCAATGCAACTTCCGTTTTAGGAACCTCTACAGAAACTGGATCTACTATAACGACTCCTCCATCGGCACCAATTTGTACAGTGCTAATTTTTCGAATATTATCCAGTTTAACTTTACCTTCTGGCGAATAGGTTAAAGACCCCATTGCAACCACTTTCGAATTTATTTTTCCTTTGTAAGTAAGACCCAAATTAATACTTGATCCACTCGCTTGCGACTCATTAAATTCTTGCGATCCGTACTGAACGTCGGTTACAGCATACAAACTACTAGTTTCAATACTTCCAAAGTAGTAATTGAATTCGGCTCCAACGCTAAAGTTTTTATTAATCTTGTAACCTCCACCAAGGTAGGCTTTATTAACACCACCACTACCTTCGTACGCTCTAGTTAAATTTGAATCGTCCGTAGCAGTTATCTGATACCCCACCGCTGTATATGGCATTAATCCAAAACCAGCTCCAAATTTACCCATCGGAAAACCAAAAGCTAAATAATCAAGGTTGGTACGACGTGCATTTTCATTTTGCTCATTCGTTTTTAATGTCGCTGTCTGAAAAGTTGCTGCCGTGGCAAGCGTAGTTCTTTTAAGGTGTGCATATTGTGCAGGATTCTGCAAATTAATGTGAATACTATCTTGAAAAACAGACAAACCGCCCATTGAACGATTTTCTATGGTACCTTTAAATTTCTGGTCGCCAAGACCATAAAAAGAATAAGGAGAGGATGTAGCGTCTTGCGCCTGCGCCATAAAGGTTAAGAAAAGACAAGCAAGAACAAGGATTCTTTTAATCATTTGTGATTTTATATTGAAAAGTTTGATTCAGACTTTCTAATAGAAAATTTGAATTGGCAAATATGGTATTTTTTAATCTTTTAGCCAAAAAAACTGCATCGCCACCGGTAAAAATTGTGATAATGTTAGGAAAACGATTTTGGTACTCCAAAATGAATCCATCAATCTCATGGACAACGCCCTGCACCACGCCGCTAAGTATCGATTCTTTAGTGCTATTGCCAACAAAATCTTCTGGATTGTCCAAAGCTACTAACGGCAGTTTAGCAGTATAATTATGAAGCGCCTTAAGTCGCAATCCCAAACCTGGCGAAATTCCACCTCCTTGATAGCAATCGCTACTATCTACAAAGTCGTAAGTTATACAGGTACCCGCATCGATTATCAGCCGATTCTGTTTCGGAAATTGCAAAACCGCTCCCGATGCAAGCACCATTCTGTCTGCTCCCAAAGTTTTTGGAGTACTATAATGATTACTAAAAGGGAATTTCCAGTCATTTGATAGGTAATGCACTCTTATTTGGCGAGGCAAATTATCCAATAAATCGCTATTTCCAACCGAGGAAACGACCAAATCTTTAATATTTGGAAAATTTTTAAAAAAATTTAAAAGTTTTTTTTCAAGCTCCTCTTTTGCGAATTTCTCTAATTCCATCATTGTATTTTGCTCAAATACAGCAGCTTTCACCAAAGTATTTCCAATGTCAATTACTAATTTCATCCTTAAAATTTGATGTTGCAAAGATACACAATGATTTATTTTTAAAATAAGTTTTGGAGAAGTAAAAAAGAGTTCTATATTTGCACCCGCATCAGCACGGTACCTTAGCTCAGTTGGTAGAGCAATGGACTGAAAATCCATGTGTCCCTGGTTCGAACCCTGGAGGTACCACGAAAAACCCGAATAGAAATATTCGGGTTTTTTATTGGCTAAAATTTCCAAATTTCCACCTATCTTATTTGGGCGAGACCTTCGCCACAGTGTTTATAGCTCTTAAGATTAATTATCCCATCAATTTTCATGAGAATATTGAATTTGGCTCAGGTCGGGCTGTCCATTATATCTTTGCTGCCACAAGTAACATTTTCAATTTTCACCAATATCTTGGCAGCAAAGGATGCCATTACCATCCCTCTCGCAAACTCCGCTTAACTACCATATTATTAATTAATAGACGTTCCCATTTCCAAAAACCATCATAAAGTTTTCCTTTCCAGACCTCTGCAGCTACTTCCGACTTTCTTTTTCGAAACAATTACTCTAAATTTACCCTTGGTACTTAAAAACTTAATTATGAATAAGAAAATCTGTCTGCTATTCACAATTGTAGCAACAACAATGGCAACACAAGCACAAAAAGGTCAAAGCGACACCCAAAATCCGCTTTTACAAGAATACAAAACACCTTATACTGTTCCGCCCTTTGACAAAATCAAGAACGAACATTACAAACCGGCAATCACCAAAGGAATCGAGGCACATGAGGCCGAAATTAGCAAAATTGCTACTGACAAATCAGTACCAACTTTTGCAAACACCATTGAAGCTTTAGAAAATGCTGGTCTTTTGCTCAATAATGTAACAACCGTTTTCTACAATGTCAATAGCGCTAATACTAATGACGAGATGCAGGCGATTGCAAAAGAAATATCTCCAAGTCTATCTGCCCACAACGATAATATTTACTTAAACGAAGCACTTTTCAATAGAGTAAAAACTGTATATGACAGCAGAAATAAATTAAAGTTAGGAACCGAACAGTCAAAACTTCTAGAAGAGACCTACAAATCATTTGTACGTAGCGGCGCTAATCTTTCTGTCGCGGACAAAGGAAAGCTAAGACAACTTAACTCCCGCCTTTCATTACTTACATTAACCTACGGTCAGAATGTATTAGCCGAAACAAACAATTTTGAACTTATAATCACAGATAAAAAAGATCTTGCCGGATTACCTCAAAATATTATTGACGCTGCTGCCGAAGCTGCTAAGCAAAAGAAAAAAAGCGGTTGGCTTTTCACGCTTTCAAATGCGAGCGTGATGCCATTTCTACAATATGCAGAAAACCGTGAACTGCGCAAGCAGATATGGACAGCTTATCAAAATCGTGCTAATAACAATAATGAATACGATAACAATAAGGTTCTGCTAGAAATTGCCAACTTACGCACTGAGAAAGCGCAAATGATGGGCTACAACAGATACGCTGATTATGGACTTGAAGAAACAATGGCAAAAAATCCCGAAAGCGTTTCTAAACTCCTTTCCGATTTATGGAAACCAGCATTAGAAAATGCAAAGAATGAAAGTGCCGCTATCAAAAAAATGATGGTTGCCGATAAGATTTCTGGAGAAGTTCAACCTTACGACTGGAGATACTATACTGAGAAAATCAGAAAAGAGCGTTTTGACCTTGATGAACAACAATTAAAGCAATATTTGAGTATTGACAATGTACAAAATGGAATTTTCGCCGTTACAGAGAAGTTATTTGGACTAAAATACAAGCAACTAACCAACATTCCAACTTTCCATGAAGATATTACAACTTGGGTTGTATTAGATGCAGATGGCACCGAATTAGGGATTTTGCTCATGGATTTTTACGCTCGACCTTCAAAAAGAGGTGGCGCTTGGATGACATCTTACAGAAAACAGCAGATGAAAGATGGAAAGAGAGTATTGCCAATCATTTCGTTAACGTGCAATTTCCCTGCACCTGTTGGAGATGTACCAACGCTACTTACATTTGACGAAACTACTACTTTCTTTCACGAATTCGGTCATGGGTTGCACGGTTTGTTATCAAATGTAAACTACAAAAGCTTATCCGGAACTAGCGTAAGTCGTGACTTTGTTGAATTGCCATCTCAGATAATGGAAAATTGGGCTACAGATCCGGAAGTGCTGAAGATGTATGCTCGCCACTACAAAACTGGAGAAGTAATGCCAGATGGTTTGATCAGCAAATTCCAAAAAGCGGGTACCTTTGATCAAGGATTCGCAACAGTTGAATATCTAGCTGCTGCAATTTTAGATATGGACTACCACACTCAAAGCAAACCTATTACAATGAGTGCTGAGAAATTTGAAAAGCAATCTCTAGAGAAAATCGGACTTACTGATGCAATTATTCCTAGATATAGAAGCACCTATTTTACGCACGTGTTTTCTGGAGGATATGCTGCGGGCTATTACAGCTACATCTGGGCTGCAGTTCTCGATGCTGATGCATTTGATGCCTTTAAGAAAACATCTTTATTTAACCCTGAATTGGCTAAAAAATTTAGAACACACATCCTTGAAAAAGGTGGCACAGAAGACTCAATGATTTTATACAATAAATTTAGAGGTAAAAAACCAGAAGTAAAGCCTTTATTAATTAGACGTGGATTGGCACTTTAATTTATAGCAGTAAATATTAAGTCCTGTAGATATCCTTTGGCATATTTACAGGACTTTTTTTTATCCATGATACACACGCGATGCGATAATTTTGCCATCCCGAATTTCCAATACTTCTGCAACCATCATATCTTCTTCGCCATCAACTTGACGTAAATATTCCATAAACACGTGCCGCTCATTTGCAGTTAACGACGTTACTTTATAATGCAAAGTCGGCAATCTGTCAAAAGCATCTTTCCACCACTCCGAAAGCGCTTGTTTTCCAGTGACTTTTCCGTTGGTTTCCGGTCTTCTAACTTTTAATTTTGGGCTATAGTGCTCAGCATAATCATCATAAAGTGATAATAATTGGTCCAGATTATGTGAATTAAAAGCATCAAACCACTTAAAAGCAATTTGCTGTAAACTATTTGGAGTCATATTTATTTTTTTGAAATGTTGCAGAAACAGACTGCAGATTAATTGGCAAATGTAGGTCTAATATTAAATCTCTATCAAGTGAATTATCAATTTTTTCAAAAAGAATAAACCCATTTTTAATTTCTCGCTAATCCTCTAGGGATGGATTTTTTGTGAAAACGTATTATGACCTGTTGCAAATAGTTTCAGAGTTGCTTTAAATTTGAGAAGAACCGTCCCTACATTTTTTTTACTCAATTATAATCCCGTAGAGACAACTTTATTGTAGCAACGGATTTTAATATGTTGATAGTGGGTTCAGCATAGCTTTAAATTTCAAAGAAGCAGCCGTTGCAATTTTTCACGCAATTATAATCCCGTAGGTATGATGCTATTGTAGCAACGGATTTTAATCCGTTGTAATTGGATTTGGTGAATATTCAAGTGCCGCAGGAACGGCTTTATAAATTACTACACACAATATTGTGAAATCTTCCACTTTAAAAACAACGTTATTGACTCTGGAATTTTTAAAAAAAAATAAAGCCGAGCCTACGGCTCTTTTTTGTTCTACGATCATCAATTTACGCAGGATTGAAATCCTGCGTTACAATAAAGTCGAGCCTACGGCTCTGAGCTTTTAAAGTTCTAATTAAAGTGATTTCCATTTGGCGTTTTTATATACTTTTTTTACCTCGAGTTTTCATTCATTGGCAGCGCCTCAACGTATCAGATAATAGAAATTTCTTTACTGGGCAAAAATTTGGTCGCTAGTGTACTCTTTGGAATGCATTAATTGGCACAATCGATTTCAATCCATAAATGGGACCGGTGAAGCTCTAAGTTCCGTAAGAATGGCCCCACCATCTTTTTCCGCAACTATAATCCCGTAGGGATGACTTTATTCTAGCAACGGATTTTAATCCGTTGTAATCAAATCAAATGTAGCTTTAAGTTCCGTAGGAACGGCTTTATGAATTAGAGCATGCTATTTTTAAGAATTCCTATACTTAGATATCTTCCTATTGTGCGCGTAATCTTCCATAGAATTTATAAAACCGAGCCTAGGGCTCTTTTTATTCTTCGGTCATTGATTTACGCAGGATTAAAATCCTGCGCTACAATAAAGTCGAGCCTACGGCTCTGAGCTTGATTGCATTATGTTTATTGAAATGTTGATGGTTTTTACGAGCGGAAGCTACAATAATGTCGGACCTACGGCTCTATTATCTGCACCTCGCTACTGAAATGAATGTTTTTCCGCGTAGAATTGTTGCTTCCCCTATCGCATGATCTTACTAAAAGTATGGTGTACTTTGATTTTTTAAATAAAAAAACCGCTAAAGAAACTCTAGCGGTTTTAAATACTACAATTTGTAGCTTACATATTTTTCAAGTTGATAACTTCTTGCTCCGTAAGAGCTCGCCAGTTACCGCGAGGTAAATTCTTTTTGGTCAAACCTGCAAACGAAACGCGATCCACTTTGATAACGTCGTATTTAAAGCTTTCAAAAATCGCACGAACCACTTTTACGTTAGACGTACGTAATTTCAGTCCAATTTCTGTTTTTGGCTCATTGTCAATATAAGTCACTTCTTCAACTGCTAGTCTATGGCCGTCAAGTGTTACACCACCAGCAATTTTCTCAAGATCTTCAAACTTTAAATTCTTATCCAAAGACACATGATAAATCTTCGCAGACTTCTGATTTGGAAGACTAAACTTACGAATCATATCAGTATCATTGGTGAAAAGCAACAATCCTGTTGTATTCTTGTCCATTCTTCCTACTGGCTGAATGCGTGCATTTGTAGCACTTTTTACAAGTTCATAAACATTTCTGTGCAATTCATTCTCATCTACCGAAGTAGTAAAATTCTTAGGTTTGTTAAGCAGGTAATACTCTTTACGCTCTGGAGTAAGCGTTGTCCCATCAAAATTGACCACATCTCCAGGCATTACTTTGTATCCCATTTCAGTAACGGCAACACCGTTTACCTTTACATTTCCAGACGTGATATAGATATCAGCATCTCTACGTGAGCATACCCCTGAATTAGAAATATATTTATTTAACCTGATTTCATCCGGATTCGTCTTCGCTCTTTTAGGTGCCTGATTTGGTGTTTTTGCTACCTTTTCAGAAACTTTTTCAGCCGATTTATCTGCAGTCTTCGTGTCTGGCTTTACCTTTTTAGGTCCTTGCGCACGTTTTTGCATTGGAGGTTTTGGCTTGCTAGAATTTGGTCTTCCAACACCCTTTGGGCGCCCTGCACCACCTCTTTTATTACCACCGTCCCTTGTATTCATAAATTCTAAAATTTTTGCAAAGATAGTATTTAATTTTTTCAATTTGTTTGCTTTTCTTAGAAGTATTTTTATAGACCTCTGAATGCGAACTGATTGATAATTAGCGCATAATTTTTCTTTTGGAGCTTCATCCTGCTATCCACTCCCAATCTTTTTGCCTCTAAAAAAGAGGCAAAAAGGATTTTCGCTACTATCAGGGCTAGGGCACTTGTGCTTAATTGAAATTTTGTGGTGAAATTTTAAGTTAAATCCGCTTGCCACATTAGTCGAAGAATGTAAACAAAACCAAAGGCCTAAGCAAATTACAGTAATGAAGTTAATTTGTAACCCCCGACGATGCGCTCCGAAAAGCCCACCCCGCCCTTCGGGCACCCCTCCGAAAGGAGGGGAATGAATGCCGATTGGAATTTTTTATAGATTTAAAGACATTCTCACAATATCATCCTTTCAAGTCGTAGAATCCAATTTTAATTTAGCCTTTTTTGATCATTTGGATTTTTTAGATCATTTGGATATCTTAGATTATTTCGATCTTACCGATTCCTCGCGCAAGGGATGGCAGTGGCATCCTTTGCTGCTTACATCAATATGAATTTTAAAGAAAATCGTGCTAGCAGCAAAGATATAACGGACAGCCCGGTGCCGAGCCTACGTGATTTTCTATGGTAGTAGAAATCGTTGTGGCGAGGCATGCGCCCAAAAAATAACGATACTTCTACCTTAAATACTGAGTTGTAGTAACATCTTCCGACCGTGGATTAAAACCGCGGGCTCAATTAGAACAATGCAGAAAACTCCCGCAACGACAAGGATTTTTAAGACATTATGAAGACGTAAATAATCTGCTTTTTCGGTAGCATTCCACAGTTTTATAATCAGAAAAAGGAGCACGAAGATGCTGGAGTAAAAGTAAATGTCCATATAACCTATTTCGAAAACATCGATTAACAAGTAGACTGGAATGATGCTGCAAAGTGCTAAGACGGTAATTATTTCTTTGGATTTACGCTCGCCAAAAACTACTGGAACGGTTCGATAATTCGCCACAAAATCGCCAGATAAATTCTCTAAATCCTTGACCATTTCGCGAATTAATAACAGCAAGTACAAAAAGGTAGCGTGGGCAAAAATTACTTGATAAAAGTTTTTATAGTAGAATAAAATCGCGAAAAATGGCAAAACTGCCATCATTGCTGCCATGAGATTTCCGATAAAGGTGAATTTTTTTATTTTGTGGGAATAAAACCAAATCAAGAAAATATAGCCTGAAAAAAATAAAGCTGCTCGCCAAGAAACAAGCAACGCCATAAAAAATACTATAAAATTTATTGAGAAGTAAACGTACAGCTTGGTTTTCTGACTGACCAATCTGTCCAGCATCGACTTTCTAGGTCGGTTGATTAAATCCTTTTGTGAATCGTAAAAATTATTGATAATATAACCCGAAGCAATAGTTAACGAAGATGCAAAAACGATTATAAATAGTCGCCAATCCAATAAAATTTCGACTGCAGAAGTGTCTGGAGCTAAAATAAATATTGCCGAAAGATATTGGGCAAGGATGATAATTGGGATATTATAGCCGCGCACGACCGAAAACAAACTAACTATTTTCATTAAAAGAAGTTTGTTCCTTCTACTGACCATTGATGCGTATTTACATAATTACTTTAAGAATTGACCGAGTTGAAGTTGAAAAAAAGTGCTTAAAACTGATAAACAACTTCTAGTTTATGATCTTTTAAGGATTCTCTTGCTTTGTCGATATTTTCAGTAAATCCTAAGATATAACCTCCACCTCCAGAGCCACAAAGTTTTAGATAATAATCATTACTATCAATTCCTTGCTGCCAAAGTCCGTGAAATTGCTCAGGAATCATTGGTTTAAAATTGTTGAGTACAATTTTGGACAATTGCTTTGTATTGGTAAAAAGAGACTTGATGTCGCCACCAAGAAAGTTTTCTACGCAAGCATCGGTGTATTTTACAAACTCATCTTTTACCATTTTACGGAAGCCTTTATCTTTGAGGTTTTCCATAAAAATATTGACCATCGGAGCAGTTTCGCCCACAATTCCCGAATCTAACAAAAACACTGCGCCTTTCCCGTCAAAACTTTGTGTAGGAATTCCAGTCGCTTCGATATTATCGTGCGAATTGATAAGAATCGGAATGCTTAAATAACTATTTAGTGGATCAAGACCAGAACTTTTTCCGTGGAAAAAACTTTCCATTTGAGAAAATATGGTCTTTAGTTGCAATAATTTTTCGCGCGTAAGATTTTCCAGAACAGTGATTTTTTTGTAAGCATATTTATCGTAGATCGCCGCCACTAATGCGCCACTACTACCTACACCGTATCCTTGCGGAATACTTGAGTCAAAATACATTCCTTCGTCAAGATCGGTTTGCAAACTTTGAATATCAAATGTTACAATACTACTATCTATCTCTGCAAGGTAAGTAGCAAAACGACGTAAACTTTCATTTGATTTTTGTGCAACTGCCGAATCGTTTTCTTGAGTTTTTAAAGCACCTTTAAAGAAATTATAAGGAATTGAGAGACCTTTAGAATCTTTGATAATTCCATATTCTCCAAACAGTAAAATTTTCGAGTAAAATAAAGGTCCTTTCATACTTCCGTATTTATTTTGTTGGGCTTTTGAAGCAGGAGTTAAATAGTAATTTCTAAGAAAGAAAGACGCTTCCACTTCCCACCTCATCACAAATATAATGTTCATTTTGGCAATAGCCAACTAAATTTTTCTTAATAAATTCTAAGACTTCATCCTTAACCGACTCTGGATATAGCAAGTGCACATTTGCACCCGCATCTAGTGTGAAGCAAATTGGAGTTTTGGTCTCCGCTCTGTATTTCCAAATTGCATTAATTATCTCTAATGTATTAGGCTTCATCAAGATAAAATATGGATTGGAACTCATCATCATTGCGTGCAAAGTCAAGGCTTCGCTCTCAACTAACGCTATGAATTGCGAAAGATTTCCGTTTTTCAGAATGGTTTTTAGCGAGGCTAAGTTTTTGTGAGCTTGATCAAAACGTGCTGTTGCAAAAGGATGATCATTCATCAAATCATGGCCAATTGTGCTGCTCACTTGCTTCTCACCTTTATCAACTAAAAGAATTGTGTCCTGGTAATTTTTGAAGTTGTCGTGAAGTTTTTCTTCGAAGGAAATTCCGTACAAATCACTGCTTTTCGAGATTGATTTTGTTTCTCCCCAAACTACCACTTCGCCTTTTATACTTCGGCAAGCAGATCCAGATCCTAATCTTGCAAGGAAAGAAGCTTTTTTATTGAAATAATCTTCAGTCATTTTTGGATTCAGCTCACGCTCCAATCGCATTAAGTTTACCGCCAAAGCGGCCATTCCCGAAGCTGAAGATGCGATTCCTGAACTGTGCGGAAAAGTATTTTCGGTATCAATAAAGAAGTGAAAATGTTTTAAAAAAGGTTGGTAGACAAAAATTCGCTCTAAAAATTGTTGGATTTTTGGTCTAAATGTTTGTTTTGGCTGTCCTTCAAAACGAAAGTCGAAAGAGAAATCATCTTGTGGCTCGATTGGTCTAAAACCTAATTTTGTAATTGTTTTACAATTGCTAAGCGTAAAACTCAAAGATGGATTTGCCGGGATTTGATTGTCTAGTTTTCCCCAGTATTTCACTAGAGCAATATTACTCGGCGCGCTAGATTCAAAATCTCCTTGAATAGCCAAGTTTTCTGGCATTGTAGCAACAAAATCACGAATTTCCATTTCTTAAAATATAGGTTGGTTGCAAAGGTAATCGTTTTTTGAGAATTGGCATATTGCGATTACTAAGCTAGTTCTAAAGCTGCCAAAATCTATGAGATATTTACTGAAATAATGGGTTTCTAAAATATTCTAATTAAAGACCTACAATTGCATTGCTCCTTCCTAAATTTGCCACAGCATAAAAAAATCCAAAATGAATAAGTATATAAAGATTGTTGTAATGATTGTGACCTGTCTTGCGGCAGCCTATTTCTGGAATCAGATTGCAGATTACGGGCTGCAAACTTGGTATGAAACAATTACTAAACCATCCTTTGCGCCGCCAAAAGAAATTTTCGCTCCCGTTTGGGGATTTTTCTTTGTACTCATTGGTCTTGGAGGCGGATTATTTTATGCGGAAATTGAAAGAACTCCAGAGCCAGTGCGAAAAGGAATGCTATTTTTCTGGATTCAGTTGGCACTTGCACTTCTTTGGGCATATTTATTTTTTAGTCTAAAAAACCCCTTGCTTGCAACAATCGAAATCGCTTTGACATGGTTAATTGCTTATGAAACTTATATTCAATTTGGAAAAATTAAGAAATTTTCCGCGGTGTTATTTATTCCTTATTTGCTGTGGCTGGCTTTTGTTACCGCGCTTTCGGCAACAATTTGGTTTATCAATAGCTAAATTAAGCTAATGCATTTGCCGCGATAAATGCTGTTGTCCAAGCATTTTGGAAATTAAAACCGCCAGTAATTGCATCGATATTTAAGATTTCGCCCGCGAAGTAAAGATTTTCGTGTTTTTTGCTTTCCATCGTTTTGAAGTTGACTTCTTTCAGATTTACGCCACCAGCAGTTACAAATTCTTCTTTGAAAGTACTTTTTCCGTTGACTTGATATTCGCCAGAAGTCAATTCATTTAGCAAAGCTGTGGTTTGTTTTTTATTCAAATCTGCCCATTTACAATCTGCGGCAATTCCAGAAGCCTCGGTTAAACTATCCCAAAGTCGACCAGGAAAAGGAAATGGTGAATGAGAACGAATATTTTTCTTAGCGTTGCTAAGTTTTAAGCCCATGATTATTTTCTCTACCTCTTCGCGATCTTGACCTGCAAGCCAATTGACGTGAATTTTGAATTGATAATTTTTCTCGGCAAGAATTCTCGCGCCCCAAGCCGATAGTTTCAAAATCGCCGGTCCGCTCATTCCCCAATGTGTTATAAGCAACGGTCCTGAAGATGACAATTTGGTTCCCAAAACCTTAACTTCCGCTTCTGAAGCTATTCCAGGAAGTTCTCTAATTCGAGAATCTTTGATATTAAATGTAAATAATGAGGGTACTGCGGGTACAACTGTGTGATCAAATTCTTCCAACATTTGCCATAGTTTCGGATTGCTTCCTGCAGCTATCACCAGCTTTTCGCAAATAAATTGATCGTTTTTTGTTTCAACTTTCCACAAATCGTCTTTCTTGAATAAGGATTGAACGCTTTGTGCCGTGAGGACTTGAATATTGTATTTGGCTGTCGCCGAAATAAAGCAGTCGATTATCGTTTGAGATGAATCGGTAGTTGGAAACATTCTGCCATCAGCTTCGGTTTTGAGAGCGACTCCTTGATTTTTGAACCATTCGATAGTGTCGTTTGCACCGAAAGTATGAAAAGGTCCACGCAGTTCTTTTTCGCCACGAGGATAGAATTTCACCAAGTCATTTGCTATAAAGCAAGAATGCGTGACATTGCAACGGCCACCACCAGAAATTCGGACTTTTTCTAAGACCGAACTTCCTCTCTCGAGAATGGCGATTTTTAATTTTGGATTTTTCTGAGCTGCATTTATAGCGCAAAAAAATCCTGCTGCGCCACCTCCTACTATTATAACATCAAATCTGTGCATCATATATTATGCGGAAAATCACTAATTATTCCGTTGATTTTTAAAGTTTTCATCCTTTGGATATCTTCAATTTCATTGACGGTCCAAGGATAAATTTTTATATTTTTTCGAGAAATCTCTTCGCAAATTTCAGCATTTAGAAGTGAAAAATGAGGAAAAATGCAATCTGCTTTTGTTTTTTCGGCGAAAGCCAAACTTTTTTCCAATTCATCAAAAGTCAGAACGCCAAGTTTTATTTGAGAATTCAAAAGTGCTACTTCAGTTAATACTGTCCAATCAAAAGACGAAATTATAAAGTGATTATAACTCCACGAATCTTCTTTTATAGACTTTTCGAACTGTTTTACCACCTCTAGAACTGCTTTTGGATTCTTAATTTCAACAATAACTATCACGTTAGCGCCGACGAATTCAAGAACTTCGGCCAAAGTGGGAATCGAATATATTTTATCAATTCTCAACTCCTTTAGCTGCGGCAAAGCTAAATCATTTATTTCAGCAAAATCACCAGTTAGCAGACTCAGATTTTCGTCGTGAAAAACGATTGGGTGACCATCTTTAGAAAACTGAATATCAAGTTCGATAGCTTCAAAATTGCCAGCAATCGCGGCTCCAAAAGCTTCCAAAGTATTCTCCGGAAACGATTTAGTAAATCCTCGATGCGCGATTTTCAGTAGTTCAGACATTGACACAATCTAAATTAGGATTTGTTTTAGACCATCGGCGATGCTTATCCATAGAAGATTAAAAAATGATTTTTCAGGTATTCTATCAACGGCAACCTCTGCTTTCTTTAGTTCTTCTTTACTGCTTTTCTTCACGAATATATTCGCAATAGCGCTTACCACTTTGTTTTTACGTTCTCTATCCTTTCTAAGAATTTCGACTTTTAAATCATCATACTTAAGCTCGAAAGTTCCCTTAGAAATTTGATTATTCCCATTGAAATTAAATCGTACTTCTTCCAGAATTCCCTCCATTTGAGTGTTGGTATATGGCTTGGTGAAAACTGCTAAATCTGCCGCAGGAAAGTCGAAAATTGTTCCGTTGATATTAAAAGCGTCCGATTTATCCAATACATTAAAACTCCAATTAACTTTAAATGGCGACACTTTCATAAATCTACAATCGATTCGGATTTTGACATCTTCGACTTTATTCTGCTTATAGGCACTAGTAATTCCAGTGGTTTTCATATAAAACTGATCGAAGCTTAAAATCCCAGGACCTTTATCAAAACCTTTTTCTTCCTCATAAACCAATTTAGCATTGTTGAGTTTTAGAGTATCAATTTTCATGTCAAAGGGAATTCCTCGCAATAATTCCGAATACATTTTCTTTCTAGTCAAATCATCCGCAGGCATTTTTGGTCGGTAAATGTCTGCTGAAGGATTTTCGACAACCAGGCTTTCAGTTTTAAAGAAAAACTCCTCATTGACAAACCCCCATTTCATATTGTTCAGTTTGATAGTATCTGCCAAAATTCCGAAAATATCTTTCTCAGTCTTCATCCTTTTTACAAATTGAGGACGGGAAAATTCGGGAGCATAAGCGAATTTTTCTACAATTAGACTAGTATTATTGGTCTTAATTTTCTTTGCAGAAATATGATATTCTTTAGATGGTCTGAAGTAAATGCTGTCGCAGGAAAAATCGTAAGTTGAGAAATCAAATGGCAATTTTCTTTTCAAACTGTTGTCAGTAACCAGAATTCCTTGTATTTCAACATCGATGTTTGCGACATTTAATTTAGGAGTATTCTCAGAATCATTGATGATTTGGAAAGTTCCGTTCTTAATGACAATATTAGAAACATAAATTATCTTATTAATTAGATCGGTCGTATTCGATTTCGGCTTCTCCTTGTCTTGATCAGACTCAAACATAATTCCCTTTGGAGTCAACACAATCAACTTATCCGCTTTGATTGTATTCTTGAAGATGACTTTATAGAGGTCAATATTTATAATCTCAATCGACTTTACTTCGGCAAAAATTCCTTTTTTAAATTTTGGATTCTTTAGTGCTTCTGTAGGAATAACTTTGACATCGTTGGCGCTAATTCTTCTTTTTAGTAGTGAAAAATCAGCATCCTTATATGAAATATGGAAAGCCGCATCTTTCTTGGAATTCAGAAGTTCAGGAAGTTTGTTTTTTATATAGGTGTTAAGTCCAACATCTAGCAACACTAAGAGTAGAAATATAGACCCTAAAATGATCAGAATTTTTTTTGAGATTTTCATAGATTCGCCTAAATGGATTCGTTACAAAAATAGAGCATTTTGAATTGTAATTGTTTACAAGATTTTCGCTCAAAATTAAATCGAACTCCTCTCGATGTTGCACATAAAAAAAATACTGAAACAAATTTAGACCTAAGTTCTCATTCATTTCAGTACTTCCCTATCAAAAAAAATCTGGTAAAAAAAACATTAATTTTTATTCACTAATAAAGTATCTAAGCAAGTCGGTAGTAGTCACTATTCCTGTGATTTTTCCATTTTCTACCACTGGTAAAGCGTGAAATTCACTTTCGAGAAACATAGTTGCTGCTTGCTTAATGGTTGTATCAGCCGTAATTGTCACGACATTTTTGGTCATTACTTGACGCATTGTAAACAGATTGTAAACTTCTGCATTTACATCTTCGGCATCATCATCAACCGCGTCTACAAACGAAATTCTAAGTAAATCTGTAAAACTTAACATCCCGATAATTTCACCATTTTCTACTACAGGAATATGTCTAATTTTATTCTTTTTGAAAAGTGATTCGGCGTGAGATAATTCATCATCCACTTTAAGCGTAACTAAATTCTTGGTCATTATTGAAGCAACCGATATAGTATCTTTCATAGCATAAGTGTTTTAATTAAGTCTAAAGGTAGTCTGTATGATGAGCAAACCAAATGACATTTATCACATTCACGAAAGAAGTCTATTCTATTTTACCAATTTCTTGGATTTCATCCGATTGATATACCGTAAATCCCGGTGTGTCATTCTTTGCGATAATAAACATCGCATTAGCGAGGGTTGTAGATTCGATTGCTTTGTATTTTGCTAAAGATCCTACAAATGCAAAAGATAATAATTTCATCACCGCGCCGCCAATTTTCTCCGCAAATCTAAATTCCTTTCGATTTCCTAATAATAAGGATGGTTGCATAATCGCGACACTTTTGAAAGTTGTGACTTTTAGGAAATCTTCAATTTCCCCTTTTGTCTTCATATAATAATTCGATGCTTTTGAATCTGCTCCCAAAGCCGAAATTATCAGAAATTGCGAAACACCATTGTCCATAGCACATTGTGCAAAATTCTTCGGGAAGACGAAATCTACTTTTCGAAAAGCTTCCTTACTTCCAGCTTGCTTGATGGTGGTGCCTATGGTGCAGAAAAAGTCATCGCCTTTTACCATATCGCAATACTCCTCAGGTTTATCAAAATCTACAATATGATTGACAAGTTTTGGATGCTCAACTTCTACTTCTCGGGAGAAGCTGATGACTTTGTCGTATTGTTTGCTATCTAAAAGTTGTTGCAGTAAATGCGATCCGGTGAGGCCTGTACTTCCAATTATTAATGCGGTTTTCATAGATGAGTGTTTTTGATAGTGTGTAAGGTACGAAGAAAAGCCGGCTGTGGCTATAATGTAAGATTAGCTTACTAGTACTAATTGTAAAAATTGCTTTTAAAATTGTTAATATGCCAAATTTCGAGTCCTCGCATATTTTGTTTTATTACATTTGTGAAACAAAAAAACCACTTCATAAGAAGTGGATGATTGGTTAATTAATTTTTGATTGCAATAATGCTCATCAGAACGATAAACATCAAAAAAGGTAGTTGATCCATTTTTTTTGATTTTTGGTTAACTTATTAATTTTTTGAAACGCAAACCTTAGTTCCCGCTAAGGTTTTTTTATTTCCAATAAATGCAGCAATAGAATTGCTCCTTTTATTATTACAAAGTTTGGAATTTTTTACCTTAAAAAAAATCATAGTTACTCACAAAAGGATGATAGTTTTGAACAATCCTTTAATGGTAAGAGTTTCAATATAAATTGTAACTTATCTGGGAAACGGTATACAATGAATATAAGATTAATGTTGGTGGTATTTAAACATACAAACTTGGACAGCTCAGCAGCAATGTTATATGAAAATTTTATATTTAACTCAAAAGGCATTCATAATACAACCTCTCAAATTATCTACATTAATAAAATAATATTGAGCTAAAATCAACTTCATCTCAGATTTATATTCAGATTGTTTTCGCGGTTAAAGGAAGGCAAAGTTTAATTCTTACTAAATGGGAAGAAGATCTGTACAAGTATATCACAGGCATAGTTCAAAATAAAGATCAGAAGCTATTAGCAATTAATGGTATGCCTGATCATATCCATATCTTAATTGGAATGAAGCCTAGTTGCACAGTATCTGATTTAGTTCGTGAAATAAAAAAATCGTCAAATGATTTTATAAATGATAATGGATTTTGCTCAAGAAAATTTGAATGGCAGGAAGGATATGGTGCTTTTTCTTATAGTCATTCAGCTTTAGATAATATAATTGGTTATATAAATAATCAAAAAGAGCATCATAAAGTGAAGTCATTTAAAAAAGAGTATCATTTAATATTAAACAAGTTTGAGATCGAATTTGATGAGAAGTATTTATTCGAGTGGATTGAAGATTGATTAAAATATTCGTCATTGGGGACATGCCGGAAATGTGCGACCACCTACGGGGTCGAAAAACCTATCCGAAACTCCTTTTCTATAAACATATGATCCCTACGGGATCAAGAACGATGATGTAGTATCATATTAGGAATTTTGCTGTCATTTTATTTATTTTAAAAAATTTGATAGAGATATTTAGATTTTATCTTATCAAAGCTCTAGGTGGAAATGATGTATTTCCGTTGCAACTGACCCCATCTGTGTCATATATTTATAGAGCTATGCGTCGAAATTGGCGTTGACCCCGTAGGTGGTAGTATGTTTATTTTCAGCAAGTCGGCAATGCAAAACAATTATTTTTAAGAATTTATGATGATACCGAAAATGTGCGACCATCTACGGGGTCGAAAAAACCTATCCGAAATTCCTTGTCTATAAACATATGATCCCTACGGGATCAAACAAACATTTTTAAAAATTTATTTCGGAAGAACTTAGCAACATAATAATAAACAGTATTTCTAAAATCTTTTCTCTCCGACACTTATTGGCGGTATGCTGTCTTAATTTTGATAAAAGAAAAATAGTACCTCAACTATAAATTTAAAACAATTATATATGAAAAAGATAATAATAGAACTGACCGATGCACAATACAAAAAAATGGAAGCCCACAAAAAAAGAGGTGCTGAATTAAATGGATTGTCTGATAGTCTTTCTGGATGCAGTATTAAATTATGTTGCACTCCAGTTGAAGATTGGTTGGAAATCGAGATGAATGGCACTTTGGATTTGGGGGAAGTAAACTGGAAAATGGAATAGCATTATAGACAAAAAGAAATAATTCATATTGAAATTCAAAATAAAATAGACGAACTCCAGCGACGCCCTTCCGTGTTAGGGATGGGAGCGGCATCCTTTACTGCATTTTCGAAAATTTGAAACTTGAAAACTAATCGTTGTGGCAGTAAAGATATAGTGGACAGCCCGGCGGCGGCTTAACCAAAATTTGAATTTTAGCAGAGATGTTCTAGCCGACGCAACACCCAAATTCCAAAAAACGATATTCTAATTATTGAAGGTGCTCGCAGTCATTTCCTGAGGGTCAAAAAAATGATTCATAGGTCCATTTCCTTTACCAATAGAAATGGCTTTCGCCGAATTTATTGCCTTAAAAACATATTTATGCGCTGCTGCAATTGCTTCAAAAAGAGGCAGTCCTTGGGCTAAAAAACTAGCAATCGCAGACGAAAGTGTACATCCTGTACCGCGAGTATTTGGGGAATCGACTCTCTTTTGATCTATCAAATGACTTTTATTGTTGGCATCTAAATATAATGACGGAATGATGTTGGAACGGAGATGACCTCCCTTTACCAAAACAGCTTTCGCACCCATATCGCTGATTTTCTGAGCTGCGAGCAGCATGTCATCTGCCGAAATAACTGGAAAACCAACTAAATAAGCAGCTTCGTCTAGATTAGGAGTAAGCAAACTGATGAGGGGGAAAAGTTCTTTTTGTAAAGTATCTTTTGCATCATTTTGAATCAGGACAGTACCGCTACTTGAAATCATTATTGGATCTAAAATGACTGGAATATTTGGAAATAATTTTAAAATTTTAGCGATGCCCAAAATATTTTCGGCAGAATTTACCATTCCAATTTTAATCGCATCGGGTACAATATCCTCCAAAAGTAGGTGTAATTGCTCCGTGACAATATGGGCGGGGATTTCGAAAATTGATTTTACGGTCTTAGTATTTTGCAAAGGCAAAGCAGTGAGCACCGAGGTAGCATAACACCCCAAGGCCGAAATAGTCTTAATATCTGCCTGAATTCCCGCCCCACCACTGGCATCGAAACCGGCGATGGTTAATACAACGGGATATTTTCTTTGAGTTTTCATTTTTTAAAAATTGACCTTTTTAAAGTTCCAGTTATGAGTGTCAAATAATACGAGTTGGTTGCGCAAGACTTCCATGTCACAAATAAGTTTGAGAGTTTCGTGCGCCATCATGGTGCCAAGAACTCCCGGCAATGTACCAAGAACACCATTCTCACTGCAGTTTGGCACATCTTGAGCGCTTGGAGGTTCGGGAAATAAATCTCTAAGATTTTTTGAACTTTGATAATTAAATACTGCAAACTGACCTTGAAATTTAAAAATTGTTCCGTAAATAAGTGGCTTCTGGAGATTAACACAAATGTCATTTACTAAATATCTAGTTGAGAAATTATCCGAACCATCAACAATAATATCAAATTGCTCAAGGATTGAAACTGCGTTCCTCTCCGTGAGCTTTTCATCGAAAACCAGTAGATTGACATTCGGATTTTGTGCAACAAGAACCTCCCTTGCAGCTATAGCTTTGGATTTTCCGATATGAGTATCGTTATATAAAATCTGTCGATGTAGATTGTGAATTTCAACAGTGTCAAAATCTAAAATTCCCAATGTTCCTAAACCAGCTGCGGCTAAATATTGATGTATTACACAACCTAATCCTCCAGCGCCAATTACTAGTACCTTAGAATTCGCTATTTTATGCTGTCCCTCCATTCCTACTTCGGGTAACATGATCTGCCGATTGTACCTTAAAAAATCATTTAGTGAAGTCATATAGTATTAAATTTAGCTATAGATTTTATCCCAGTTTTTCCAAATTGGTTGATAGCCAACATTCGCAATAACTGCCGCTATTTCTATGGCCGAGCGTTCGTCGCTAGTTTCAAACTGCTCCAGAGATTCAATGTCTACAGCATAACCGCCGGGATTTGTTTTTGATCCTGCACTCATAGTTGTGATGCCTAGCGAAATCATATTATCTCGAAATTTTTCGTTTTCACGAGTTGATAGAGACAGTTCCAAATCTTGATTCCACAATCTATAAGCGAAGATTAGTTGTGCCAATTCTCTATCACTCATTACAAATTTTGGCTCCATAATTCCTTCAGCCGGTCGTAATCTGGGAAACGAAACTGAGAATTGAGTCTGCCAATATGTTTTTTGCAAATATTCTAAATGCAGTGCGTTAAAAAAACTATCGGTTCGCCAGTCTTCAAGTCCGAGCAAAACACCTACTCCAAGTTTATGAATTCCCGCTTCGCCAATTCGATCGGGTGTATCTAAACGGAAATCAAAATTTGATTTTTTCCCTTTGGGATGGTATTCTTTATAAATTTTTCGGTGATAGGTTTCTTGATAAACTAATACTGAATGAATTCCCGCCAAATGCAATTTTAGATATTCATCTGTATTTAAAGGCTGAACTTCCAGTGAAATATTTGCAAAATGAGGCTTCAAGATTTTTACGGCATTTAGAAAATAATAACTATCTACGGTAGAATTTGCTTCGCCCGTTACAAGCAAAATATGGTCGAAACCCGCGGTTTTGAGCGCTTTTGCCTCGAGCAGAATTTCTGAGTCAGACAGAGTTTTTCGCTTTATTTTATTTTCTAAACTAAAACCGCAATAGGTACAGATGTTTTGGCATTCGTTGCTAAGGTACATTGGCGCGTACATTTGTATAGTCTTGCCAAAACGCTTTTGTGTAAGCTCTTTACTCATCATTGCCATTTGCTCGAGATAAGGTGCTGCTGCAGGCGAAATCATTGCAATAAAATCGTTCAAATCCCGCTTGTTGGCAGAAAGGGCGTTCTCTACATCTGCAGAAGTACTTTGATATATCTTTTTCTGAACCTCATCCCAATCATATTTTTCGAAAATATCTTTAAACATATTTAGAAATTAAAGGTTTTAATTATTTAGAAACGAGGTCAACGGACTTGATGCAATGGCGAACGAATTTTGTTTTGCTAGCTTTGCTTCAAAAGCTTTTCGGCCAGCAATTACGGCGTCTCTAAAGCCCTCTGCCATCAATGTAGGATTTCCGGCCACGGCAATTGCTGTATTTACCAAAACGGCATCAGCACCAAGTTCCATCGCCCAAGCCGCGTGTGAAGGCGCTCCTAATCCTGCATCTACAATTACTGGAACTTTAGATTGCTCAATAATAATTTCGAGAAAATCGACAGTCTTCAATCCTTTATTGCTTCCAATGGCAGAGCCTAACGGCATTACCGCTGCCGTTCCAGCATCTTCCAAATGTTTGCACAAAACAGGATCTGCATGGATATAAGGAAGAACAATAAATCCAAGTTTTGCAAGTGCTTCGGTCGCTTTCAATGTTTCTATCGGATCTGGGAGCAAATACTTGGGGTCTGGGTGAATTTCGAGTTTCAGCCAGTTTGTCTCCATTGCTTCTCGCGCTAGCTCTGCGGCAAAAATCGCTTCTTTTGCATTTCTAGCCCCAGAAGTATTTGGCAATAGATTGGCCTTGCAGAATTTCAGTTCAGCAAGCAATCCATCGGTATCGGTTTGAAAATCGATCCGTTTGAGCGCCACGGTTACGAGTTCAGTTCCTGAACCAGAAATGGCATCTAGCATTTCTTTATTAGATCCAAACTTTCCTGTCCCTAGAAAAAGTCGGGAATTAAAAATCTTGTCGGCTATTTGTAATGATTGCATAGTTGGTAAAGTTGATTGTATAATTCTCGTTGATTGTCGTGACGCGTAATTGCGCCAGAAAGTGCTATTCCGTAAATTCCAGTTTCCAATATTGATTTTATATCAGTGAGATGAATTCCTCCGATGGCATAAATTGGAATTTCTATGTTGAGTTCGCGCAGTTTATTCATCGTGTTCTTGTATCCCGCAAGACTTAATATTGGACTTAAATGTTTTTTAGTAGTAGTAAATGCGTAGGGACCTAAACCAACATAACTGCAGTTTTCCTGAGAACGTTGTAAAACATCATCAAAAGTATTTGCCGTGCCACCAACTATCTTATCAGCTCCCACAATAATTTTGGCTGCTGAAATTGACATATCGCTGAATCCTAGATGAACTCCATCAGCATCAACTTCCTTTGCTATTGCTGGTGAGTCATTAATTATAAAAGTACAGCCGTATGACTCTATGGCTTTTTTAACCTGAATTGCAAGTTTTAGAACTTCTGTTTGAGAAGGATTTTTATACCGAAGCTGAATCCACTTTCCGCCCGCATCAAGAACTTTCTCGATGTTTAGCATTTGCTCTGCGGCAGTCTCACCTTGGGATATATATTGAATTTTATCATTCATTTTATTTATTCAATTTCATAGATTTAAATTTTTTTATAGGACATTCAGCATTCCATATAGTACCTAAAACAGCTACGTGATCAAATCCCGATTCGATTGCACTCTTCTGATTTCCTTCCTCGATACCGCCCAAAGCAACCAGTTTTGTTTCGAAATTCGTCCTAGATTTGACCGATTGAATTAAATCAACTTTTGACTTGTAATCTGGTTTCGAAATACTTGGATATATTGGACTTAGAAAAGCATATTCAAAAACTCTCGGCAGTTCATTAAAATCATTAATGCTATGAACAGATGTTGAGAGAATCAGCTTTTGCATATCAAAATCTTGTAGAATTTCGTGTCTTCTCGAGCGTGTTCTTTCATTAAAATGAATTCTGTTAATATTAAATTTTAGGCTTACGCCAAATTGCTGATGCAGAACAATTCTCGAATAATATTTTTCCTCTACCGAAGCTAAAAGTCTTTCTAATTCTTCCCTTGAACTATCAGGTTTTCGAAGATGGAAAATTTCTAAACCAGCATCAAAAAGTTGATTTATACAGCTAGCTTCATTGTGTAGAAATTTAGGACTGCTTACGACTATCATTGTTTAGGAATAAATTTCTTTGCCATTCAGAATGAATTCTTCTGATTTTTCCTGCATTCCCTTCTGGGCTACTTCTCGTATTTCTTGAGATATTTTCATAGAGCAAAATTTAGGTCCACACATAGAGCAAAAATGTGCCACTTTCGCAGCATCAGCTGGTAAAGTTTCGTCGTGGAATTCTCTTGCGGTGTCAGGATCTAGCGACAGATTGAATTGATCTTCCCATCTAAATTCGAACCGAGCTTTGCTCAATGCATTGTCGCGGTATTGAGCTCCAGGGTGACCTTTGGCCAAATCGGCGGCATGGGCAGCAATCTTATAAGTGATCACACCGTCTTTTACGTCTTTTTTATTTGGAAGTCCCAAGTGCTCTTTTGGCGTTACATAGCAAAGCATTGCCGTGCCGTACCATCCAATCATTGCTGCTCCAATTGCAGAAGTTATATGGTCATATCCGGGAGCAATATCTGTGGTTAATGGTCCTAGAGTATAAAATGGTGCTTCGCCACAAGTCTCGAGTTGCTTGTCCATGTTTTCTTTGATCATGTGCATTGGCACGTGGCCAGGTCCTTCGACAAATACTTGAACGTCGTGCTTCCAAGCAATTTTTGTTAGTTCGCCAAGCGTTTCTAATTCGGCAAATTGAGCAGCGTCATTGGCATCTGCAATTGATCCAGGACGAAGGCCGTCACCAAGAGAAAAAGCAATATCATATTGCTTCATGATTTCGCATATCTCTTCAAAATGAGTGTACAAAAAGTTTTCTTTGTGATGAAACAAACACCATTTTGCCATAATTGACCCTCCTCTAGAGACGATTCCTGTAACTCGATTTGCGGTAAGATGGATATATCGTAAAAGGACACCCGCATGAATTGTGAAATATGAAACGCCTTGCTCTGCTTGCTCAATTAGTGTATCACGAAAAATTTCCCAAGTTAAATCTTCTGCCACACCTTTTACTTTTTCGAGTGCTTGGTAGATTGGCACAGTGCCGATTGGTACGGGTGAATTTCGAATAATCCATTCGCGGGTTTCGTGGATATTTTTACCAGTCGATAGATCCATAATGGTGTCTGCTCCCCAACGGCAAGCCCAAACCGCTTTTTCTACTTCTTCTTCGATGCTTGAAGTTACCGCGCTATTTCCAATATTAGCATTGATTTTTACAAGGAAATTACGTCCTACAATCATGGGTTCACTTTCGGGATGGTTGATGTTATTAGGAATAATCGCTCTTCCAGCCGCAACTTCACTGCGGACAAACTCCGGAGTAATTTCTCTTTTCGGCGTGTTTGCACCAAAACTGTTGCCCGCATGCTGCATTGAAATTTTAGGATTCTCACTTTCAAATTTATGAAGTTGCTGATTTTCACGAATCGCGATATATTCCATTTCAGCTGTGATAATCCCTTTTTTGGCGTAATATAATTGACTTACATTAGCACCCTTCTTTGCACGAAGTGGTTTATGCAAATACTCAAAACGCAGATGTTCTAACTCTTTATTATTGAGACGTTGTTGACCATAATCTGACGAAATTTCCATTAATTCTTCTACGTCATTCCGGTCAAGAATCCATTGTTCGCGAATTCTTGGCAGTCCTTTGCGAATATCAATATCTATATTTTGGTCGGTATAAGGACCTGAAGTATCATAGATTGTAACTGCGGGGTTTCGCTCAATTTCCCCATTGGAAAGTTTGGTGTCGTGGAGGTTTATTTCGCGCATTGCCACTTTGATGGGATGCAGTTTTCCATCGACATAAATTTTTTGCGAACCCGTAAATGGCGTTCTTGAAATTTCGTTATCTGAATTTTTCATTATGCTTTTTTATATTTTTATTTAATAGTACAGGTACGTAAAAAGACTAACCGCCTTGAGTGGCAGTAATAATTAGAATAGAATCTGAAGAAGAGAGGTTATGATTTGCCCAGTGAACTTTGGGAATCACAGTATTATTTACAGCGACAGCAATGCCACCTTGTTTTTCGGGCATTTCGATGTTCATCAAATCCTGAATACTCAGATTTTGTTCGGGAAAACGTCTTAGTTGATTGTTGATTGTAAGTTCCATTCCAGTTTTTTTTAGGTATAAAAACTTTAGGAATGGCTACAGAAGTGCACACGAATGCGCATAACGAGTCATCTTACTTTTCCCTACGGCAGTATGAACTGCATCAGGTTCAGAGGGTAAAATCTCAGCCTACATTTTGTAGACACCCCTAAAGTCGGGACAAATATAAAGGAATATAATTGGTAAAAACAAACTCAATTTTTGGATTTTATGAAATTTCGCTAATTGAAAGCTTAGAAAGTCGGGTATTTAGTGCTGTAAAAAAGACTTTTTGAAACAAAATCCTTTGGCTTTTTACTTTAATAATTTTTGGATTAAAAATAGGTTTGACTAAGATTATTTCATGTGAAATATATGCAACATTATTTTCTATAAGCATTTGATGAATGCGAGATTATAAATAAAAGTGGTATTTAAATATTTGACAACTTGATAATTGGGGATTTATGATAATCGTAAAGGTGCGACCACCTACGGGGTCGTAGAAGATTTACGCAAATTATCTTCTATAAACATGTGATCCCGCTGGGTTCAAGAATTACTGTGCTACTTTAATATTCGTCAAGTTAATATTTGGAGGAATTCTAAACATTTGGAAAGATCATCTGCCTATTCTAAAAAAATCTACTGAGATGATTTTTATCAAATTATATGATGCTTGAGAAATCTCATCCTCTTTATTGGACATTAAGTCAAAATAAATTTAATTCTGAATGTTACCTTTTACAATCTACAGCGAAGTCATTTTGTGTTAGGGATGGGAGCGGCATCCTTTACTGCCCAACAAAAATTTGAATTTTGAAAACTAATCGTTGTGGCAGTAAAGATATAGTGGACAGCCCGGCGGCGGCTTAACGTATATTTGAATTTTAGCAGGGAATTTCTAGCCGACGCAACACCCAAATAATTATAAAAATGGAAATTGTCGGCAAAATGTCGGTAAAAACAAATGGGGTAGAACTTCAAATCATGGCTGGAAACATCTATAAATAAAAAAAGCTTCTCAGTTGAGAAGCTTTTGGTGCGGATAATAGGACTCGAACCTACACGCCTTGCGGCACCAGATCCTAAGTCTGGCATGTCTACCAATTTCACCATATCCGCGTGTAATTGTGGTGCAAATATACACAAGTTTTTTAATTGCAAAACGTTTTTTTGAAAAAAATTTTAAATTATTTTTCGCTAATTTTGAGGGACAACAAAAAATCAAAAATAAGCAATGGAAAAGAACGAAATAAACAAATATGTTCAAGAAAATAAAGACAGACTTGTTGATGAATTAATGGAACTTTTGAGAATCCCATCCGTAAGCGCTGATGCTACCTACTCCCAAGATGTAATTGAGATGGCCGATGCGGTGAAAGCGAGCCTTGAAAAAGCTGGCTGCGATGTGGTGGAAATTTGTGATACGCCTGGATATCCAATTGTTTATGGACATAAAATTATAGACCCTGCCCTGCCAACGGTTTTGGTGTATGGACATTACGACGTTCAGCCGGCAGATCCATTAGAATTGTGGACTTCTCCTCCGTTTGAACCTGTGATTAAGAAAACTGAAATTCACCCTGAAGGTGCTATTTTTGCTCGTGGAGCCTGTGATGACAAAGGGCAAATGTATATGCACGTAAAGGCTTTTGAATATATGATCAAGAGTAATACGCTGCCTTGCAACGTGAAATTCATGATCGAAGGTGAAGAAGAGGTTGGATCTACGAGTCTCAGCTGGTTTGTGGAGCGCAACCAAGAAAAACTGAAAAATGATGTAATTCTGATTTCGGATACTGGAATGATTTCGAATAAACAGCCTTCGATTACTACTGGATTGAGAGGTCTTAGTTATGTAGAAGTGGCAGTTACAGGTCCAAATCGTGATTTACATTCTGGCTTATACGGTGGTGCAGTAGCGAACCCGATTAATATTTTAGCGAAAATGATTGCGTCGTTGCACGATGAAAATAATCATATTACGATTCCTGGTTTCTACGATAATGTAGAAGAGCTTTCGACTGAGGAGCGTGCTGAAATGGCAAAAGCGCCTTTTGATCTTGAAGATTACAAGAAATCTATTGACATCAAGAATGTTTATGGCGAAAAAGGATATTCTACAAACGAGCGTAACTCGATCCGTCCTACGCTTGACGTAAACGGAATTTGGGGTGGTTATACTGGTGAAGGTGCCAAAACGGTTATCGCTAGTCAGGCTTTCGCCAAAATTAGTATGCGACTGGTTCCAAATCAAGATCATCACGAGATTACTGAATTGTTTCAGAAGCACTTTGAAAGTATCGCGCCTGACGCGGTTACTGTAAAAGTTACTCCGCATCACGGTGGTCAAGGGTATGTAACTCCAATTGATAGTATTGGATACAGAGCAGCGAATAAAGCATATACTGAAACTTTTGGTGTTCCTGCGATTCCTGTCCGTTCAGGTGGAAGTATTCCAATTGTGGCATTATTTGAAAAAGAACTGAAAAGCAAAACGATTTTGATGGGATTCGGTCTTGATAGCGATGCGATTCACTCGCCAAATGAGCATTTTGGAATTTTCAATTACTTGAAAGGAATTGAAACTATTCCGTTGTTTTATAAGTATTTTGTGGAGATGAGTAAGTAAAATCTTCCGCATTTATAAATAGAAAATCCGTTCGGTTTGAGACTGAACGGATTTTTTTTGTTTAATATTTTTTGAAATTTAGTCAGATTTGAAACTTGATTATTTCTTTTGAGAATCGATTAATTTTTGAATTTCTTCCCAACTATAATAGTGAAAAGTTTTGCCGTTACTCATTGCAACAAATAATCCTTGTGAAAAACTTCCCCCCAAATTAAGATTCGTCACGTCTGCTCCATCGCATTCAATCGTATTTGTTGGTATTTCGGCTATTACTGAATGATGATTTTTATTTCCTTTTGCTCCTTCTCTTGGATACACCATAAAAGTATTTGCCTGCTGATTGGAAACCAAGATATAGCCTTCGGTTTTTGAAGTATTATAAATCGCAATTCCTTCATTGTCACTTACAAAATCTCCCTGTCCGAAAATAGCAAGTTCTGTATTGTCCTGAAGTGCTGGATCGGCATAATATTTACGGATTCCGAATTGCTCATCAGAGTATATAGACAAATCCCAAATCGTTATCAACTGCAATTGAATCAATTTCCTTTTTACCACTATAATTCCCAAACTTTCTAACAACTTTCGCCTGAACTTCTCCTTTACCATTATCGCTGAGTTGATATTGCCATAAATAAGTTCCAGAAGGTCCATTTTTTCGACCTACAATTGCAAAAATCGCATTATCAGTTTTTCTAGTATAGATTGCAATTCCCATTGGGGCTCTCAGGTCTTCTCCTTCAAAAACAGATATTCCGCCGTTGTCAATAGCCTTTAATTCTGGCAAAGTAAAGATTCTAATTTTATTTGTTTCACGTTCTGTCGTAACGGCAATATCTATTTTTTTCCCATTTAAAAATAAACCATAAACGACATCCACATTATTAGGTCGCTTCAATACTTGAGATTTGCCAACGATAGTTCCTTTTAAGTCAAAGGCGTACAAACCACCTTCTGTGTCTTTGTCTGTTCCTATAATCAAACTTTTTGAAGCATCGACCGGATTAATCCAAATGGCAGGATCGTCTGTGTCGTGCGGTAATTTTTGGGTAATAATAGTTGGTTTTAAAGCATCTTTTCGGATTGAAACAAGCTTATCACTACAAGATATCGATGCGAAAAGTCCAATTGTAACTGCTATTTTATATAAATTTCTCATCCTACTGCTTTTGTATTAGCGTTTTATATAAAATATTTCCGTCGGCATCAACGACTTGTGCAAATAATTTTGAATTGGTTATTGAAAAAGTCATAAAACCAGCTTTTTCGGCAAAAAATAGTGTCCCTTCTCTTGCTCCACTAGGACGAACGGTACAGGCTGATCCTGACAGAAATTGGGTTGTATACCGTCCTTTTGGCTTTATAATTTGCAAATCGTGCTCGTGTCCGCAGAAATAAGCATCTACCTTGTACTTATCGAAAACACCTGCAAAATTCTTTTCGAAACTTTTAGTTTCAGCACTACTCTTACGTTTTCCGCCACTATACAAAGGATGATGACCCACAACAATTTTCCACGTTACTTTCTTGTCAGTTGTCGCTAATTCTTTTAACAACCACTTTTTTTGAGTCGTAGTATCTTGAGCTTTCATAGATTCACTCATTCCAGAATCTGCATCATAATACTTTTCGATAAATGGAGAAGTATCCATAAATAAAACTAAAACCTTGTTTCCATCTTCCAATTCGAATTCCTTTTTATAATATGTGGAAGGCATATGCCAACGTCGGCTGTGATCTGAATAATCAATCTGAGCTTGCACATTTCCTCTGTGATCGTGATTTCCTAAAGTTGCATACCAATTATTTTGCAAACTATAATCAGTGTAAATATTCTCGAAAGAGGCAGTCCAAGAATAATCTTTAGTGCTCTGAACGCCGTTTGGATAAAAGTTATCTCCTACAGTTATCACAAACTCAGATTCAATTGTAGCGGCGGCTTTTCCCATCTGCTTTGCTACTTCTTTTTGATGAAACTGACCATAGCGACCGAAATCACCCATCAATAAAAAATTTAGACTATTATCAACCTTTTGTAAGTTAGAAATGTAACCTTCGGAATATCCCGATAATTCCTTTTGCTGAACTTCCTGAGCATTAACAGTTTTAAAAAATAATACCGATAAAAAAATTAAAATTATATTTTTCATTTTTGTGAATTATAAAAAGCAGAACAGCATTTTACTACTATTCCACTTTTTTATTTATAAATAAATTATTAAAAATCTAATTTCAATCCCACATTGTAGCGAGCTTGGTAATATTCTACTTGCTGCGTATGTTGTTTAACTCCTTGATAATAGCGTAATGGCTGATTTGTTAGATTATTCGCTTCCGCAAAAAGCCGAAGTTGTTTAGTAATTTTGAAAGATGCATTTGCATCTACAAAAAACTGTTTATCATAATAAGAATCTCGGTCAGCGTCAGGTCCTAGCTCGTCTAAATAATCAGAAGTAAAATTGGTAGAAACTCTTGCGGAGAATCGTTTATTTTCCCAAAAAAGTGAACCGTTGAACATATGAGGAGTTGTACCAGGCAAGCTTACATTTGCTCTTTCATTTCCATCTTCATCTGCAATTCCCTTAGCTTTTGACTGTGTAAAGGTGTAATTGATATAAACTCCAAATCCTTTTAAAATCTTGTTTTCAAAGAAGTCAAACTGTCGCTGAAAGGCAACTTCAAATCCGTAAACATTCACATTATCTCCGTTTCTAGATTGCACAAAACTCCAGTTTTCGCCACTAGGAATTGGATTAATCTGCTCTGGAAAGCTATTTCCAAAATCTACAGAAGTAAAAGACTGACTGCTATATTTATAAATAAAATTATTTAGACTTTTATAAAATGCTCCCGCCGAAATTAGACCAACGGATTTAAAATAGTTTTCCGCCATAAAATCATAATTAAATGAGGTTGTCGCTTTCAAGTTCGGATTCCCTGCTGAGATCTGCATTTCGGCAGCGTTATTATTCACAAAAGGCGCTAAATCGTAATAGTTGGGTCTTGCCAAAGCGGTTGTAAAAGCGGCTCTCAAAACCAAACTTTCCGTCGTATTATATTTAAACGTAAGACTCGGCAAAATGTTTGTATATGAATTCTTGGTCGTTATCACATCTTCAATCTGATCTTCGTCCAAAACGCGATTTGCGGTATAATCGATATTTGTGTTTTCAATTCGAACTCCGGTGATCATCGTTAATTTTTCATTTATATCTTGATCCCATCTAATATATGTAGCAAGTAGTTGCTCTTTTGCTTTATAATTTTGCGTTAGAAATTTAGATGCATCTGAGTCCTTTTCAAACAAAGTTCCATTTTCCAAATCTAAATTTCCTAAAAATGACGTTGAAGCAAAAGTTCCTGCAACATATTTTGAACCTGGATTAAATCCAACTCCGTCAAAATAATCTGTTGGTACAGCTGACAGCGTTGAAAGATGATCATTCAAAGGATCAAATGAATAAAAGTTATTATCTCTCGATTTTTCCTTTAATCGCATTCTTAAACCCGTTCTAATTCGACCCTTTTCTCCTGAAATAACCGAAAATGGAAATCTGAAATTTAATTTTGCTCCTAGTTCGTCCTCGCTAGTATTGTTGGTATTCTCGGTAACAGAATTTAATTTGAATTTATCCAGAGATTCACCAGTTGTAGATATTAATGGAAAATAATTATCGGATAAGTCTTGAGTCAGCCCTAGTCCTTTTTGACGATATTCGATATAACGCTCCTGCGGTCTGAACTCACTAGCTTTGGAATAATTTAATGTCCAATCTAAATCTAAATTAGAACTGATTAAATGCTCTCCTCTCAAGGCATAATTCTGAACTCTCTGATCTTCTAACCTTGTATTTTTATTGCGACTATTATCTGCGCCACCTTTGGTTTGTCTCTTAACTCTTCCATCAAAACCGGTTATTGATTCTCCCTGATAGATCGGTTTAATATCATCGTATGTAGTTCTAAAACGATTTTCACGATCATCTCTCCAGTTGTAGATGGCGTTTGCGAAAATAGTATGGTTATCATTAAATTTATAATCTAATGAAAGTGCGCCGCTACGTCGTATCCTTTGCACATCATACTTTCTTATTTCAGCTTTTGATAAATAGTCATTCCCAAATTTGTCTTTAGTCCAAACATTTTCGATGTTGTCAGAACCATAGGTATTGTTGTTATAAGATCCGCTAAAAACCACTCCAAGCTTACTATCAAAAAGACGGTTTCCATAGACAAATCCTGCCGTATAAGTGCCTTTTTCACGGATTGGCATAAAACCTCCAGCGAGAGTTGCGGAGATTCGCTCACCATTTGGAGTTGCTCGAGTTACTAAATTCACCGATCCTCCAATAGCATCTGCATCCATATCGGGAGTTAAAGTTTTGTTGACTTCGATTGTTGAAATCATATCTGACGGAATCAAATCCATTTGAACATTTCTGTTGTTTCCTTCAGCAGATGGAATTCGATCACCATTTAGCGTAACCGAATTTAAAGATGGTGCCAATCCTCTAATAATGATATTACGAGCTTCGCCCTGATCATTTTGCATCGTTATTCCTGGAACCCGTTTAAGTGCATCGCCGACATTTGCATCTGGAAAGCGACCTGCTTGATCGGACGAAATAATATTCCCAATTGTGCTGCTATTTTTCTGCTGATTTAATGCTTTCGCTTGTCCCTTCAATGCATCACCAATAATGACCTCATCAAGCTCCAATCCCGAACCTAATTCGAAATTTATAACAGTATTTCTGCCGTTGCTCACAACAATTGTCTGAACAGAAGAAGAATAGCCCATATATGTAACCTCCATTTCAAAAGTTCCTTCCGATACATTTAAAAATTCAAAACTACCGTTATGGTCTGAAATTGTATATTTTTTTTGTTCGTGAATAGTAATTATCGCTCCAGGCAATGCAAGTTTGTCCTCAGAATCCAGAATTTTTCCAGACACGATACCCTTCTGTGCGAATCCAAATAATGTTGTTAAAAAGAGTAATGCAAATAAGTAAATCTTCTCCATTGTTGATTTAATAAATTAATTAATTTCTGATGCAAATCTAGAATCACTGTGTTAAGCTAAATATCAGTTAGAATTAATTAGCGGTTAAGAAAATTCACAATATGTTAAATCAAAAATGGTGTAAAACACAAAAATCCATTCTTTGTCAGAATGGATTTTTTTTCTTCTAATGAAAACTGCTCCAAATTAACCAAGCAGTTCTACAAATAAAGTATTACAGTCTACATCAAAGCCAAAATCTCTTTTTTATATCGATCATATTCGCCTTGCATAATCAATCCATTATCCAAAAGCCTTTTGTAATTCTGAAGTTTGTCAAAAAGTTCGTCTTGCGATAAATCTGTCAAACGTTTCTCGCCCGCATTTGTAGATTCCGTTTTTGGTTCTTCGTAAAGTTCATAAGAAGTAGATGGAATTATTTCAGCGAAATTCGTCACTTCCTCCGCTTCTACTTCCTCGACTTCAATAACTTCAGGTTCTTTCTCATCATGCTCAATTGGAAGTTCAAAAACGCTGATTTCTTCCTCAATTGGAGAGTCGGCGGCCAAATTTGGTTTTGGAGCTTTTAATTCTTCAAGTCGTTCTTTGGCGTAAGTATATAATTTCCGAACCTGATTTTTTGGCAGATATTCCATTGTATGAGTAATATCAGATTTTGTAGTAAATGTGAATTCAGCGCCCAAAATTCCTTCTTTTACAAACGACGCATTTACATCTTCCCAGTCATAATCTATGAATTCCATCGACAAGCCTAAATTCTTTGGTCGGCACAAAATAATTCGCTTATTTGTTACCACAATACTATCGGGAAGTATGGTCATCGCCGGCATTTTCTGAACCGCAATATATCCTATTTCCTCAGATTTCATTAGCAAACTTTCTAGCTTTGCGCTAATTTTTTCAATCGCCTTTGGATCTTGATCTTCGTTTAATATCTTTTTTAAATTATCTAACATCGCTCGTAGCTTTTATTTTTTCTATTTTCCTAATTCCTCAATTTCCTTTTGAATCTTCTTGGTCAAGCTCACAAAAACTAAATTATAAGAGTCTTGCAACCATTCCAAAACCAACTTATCCGATGCATCTTGATTGATTGCAACCGTATTCCAATGCACCTTGCTCATGTGATAACCGGGCGCGACCGCCTCATATTCCTGCCTGAGTGCAATCGCTTTTTCTGGATCGCATTTCAAATTTATAGCGGGATTACCTTTTTCCCAACTATCAAGTCCAGTCAAGCAGAACATTTTTCCGCCGACTTTAAAAACTAAAGTATCTTGATCAAACGGAAAAGCTTCACTCGTGCCTTTTAACGAAGCGCAAAAATCATATAATACTTCAATGTTCATAAATCTTAGTAATGCAACGTTTCAATTCTATACAGAATTGGTTTGCTCGGGCTTGCATCATTTTCAAACGAGGCAATCTGCAAATTCAGCAAATAAGTCCCGTCTTCAATAGCATCTCTCACAAAAATCATTTCGGTTATAGTGGCATCCATTCTCGCATCGGAATTCAAATTGTCAACATCTGTAACATTCCAAAACGCTTTATGAGCCAATAATTTCCCATCATCTTTCTCCTTATCCACACTCGGCAAGTCAACTAACAGATGTTTTATTCCACTCTTTTTGCAAAAATTCGCAGCATCTTCAGTCAGATATGGCGGATTTGTATTGGAATAATTATTATTCTTTTTTGATTTTAAATTTGGAAGTGTTCGAATAATCAAAGCCTCAGTATCTTCAAAATGATCTTGAGAATTTGACTTTTCAAGTGCCAACATCAGCTGTTTTTTACTGATAACCAGATCTCCTTCGCGTTCTTCTGGTTGAATTGTAAGTAGTTCAGCGAGGAAAAAAAACTGTGTTAGACACTTATTTATGCTAAAAAATTCTCGCGTAATATGCCCAACACATTCGGTATGCGTCCCGTGCCCATGCGGATTAAAGAAAATATTATTAAAATTCGTACTGCTCCCTTCCGAAACTTTCCCGACCCATTCGCCAAAAACCTGAGGCTCAATTTTCGGCTGCTCAATATACCACGCAATCGGATTTTCGCCATCAGCCGTAATCGGAATGGAAATATCCAGCGGTTTCGACAAGTCTACTCTAAAATTTCGAATCTGTGCTTTCATAAAATTATTGGGATTACTGCTTATCAAAGATAAAAATTATAAAGAAGTTTCAACTTTTCAATTCTCCTATTGAGTAAGATTTTTTTTCAGGAGCTAAATCCCGCTTTCTACTACAATCTGCAAGCACAAATTCCTTGTGCACAATGCGCGGCAAGGAGCTTCCGTTGGTCGCTCTTGCTGCGCAGTGCACAATGTCATTTGCCACTTGCAGGATTTTCGCGACAATCGGGGCTAGGGCACTTATTTTCAATTCAAATATCGTGAATAAAGTGAATATGAAATTTTAAGAGTAAAAAAGAAACGTTATTCCACCAGAAAAAGATCACTAGCAATTCCGTCGCTGAGAAATTTTCCTTTTGCTGTAGTCTTTAAGATTCCATTTTCTAAAACAAGTAAACCATCATCGCAAAATTTTTGAGCGCGATCTATTAAATAATCCGAAATTTCAGTTCCAAAGTTATTCTGAATAGTTGAAAGTGAAATTCCCCAAATAGTTCGAAGTCCCGTCATTACGGTTTCATTATAACGATCTTGACTGCTCAAGATTTCCTGTTCAAAATCTCGTTTTTTAGATGTAATTCCTTTGATGTACTTAACGTTATTCGGAATGTTCCAAGAGCGGGATTTTCCGTCATAACTATGTGCCGAAGGGCCAATTCCGATATATTTCTTGCCCAACCAGTAACTTGAATTGTTCTGAGAGAAGTAACCTTCTTTGCCAAAATTCGAAATTTCGTAATGTATAAATCCTCGTTCTTTTAATTTGTCCATCAAAAAAGCAAAGTGTTCCTGAGCAATTTCATCTTTTGGCGCTTCGATCTTTCCTTCTTTTATAAGTTGAAAAAGTGCAGTTCGAGGTTCGACAGTTAGTGCGTAAGTCGAAATATGTGGCACGCCAAACGAAAGCGCTTTTTCGATATTCTGTTCCCACTGCACTAATGACATTCCAGGAATTCCGTAAATCAAATCAATCGAAATATTATCGAAATACTTTGCCGCCGCTTCCAAGCATTTTGATGCTTCTTCGGCGTTGTGCGCGCGATTCATCATTTTTAAATCTTCTTCAAAAAATGACTGAATCCCAATTGACAATCTATTTACTGGTGTTTTAGAAAGCTCTATAATTCGCTCAGGACTTAAATCGTCTGGATTTGCTTCGAGGGTAATTTCAGGATTATCTACAACATCATATTCTTGATACACTTTGTCGATCAGAAAAATGATTTCATCATTGCTCAAAACCGATGGCGTTCCTCCGCCGAAATAGATGGTTTCAATTTTTTCATTTACTGCTTCATTTTTACGAATCGTAATTTCTAGCGCTAATGCCTCAACCATTTCTGTTTTGTACTTCATTGAAGTCGAAAAGTGGAAATCGCAGTAGTGACACGCTTGTTTGCAGAAAGGAATATGAATATAAATACCAGCCATAGAATTTTGTGGAGTTGAAAGAATAGTTCTAAATGAATTTTGATTTCGAGATTACTTCCGAACCTTGTCTTCATTTTGTTTTACAAAAGCGTCCCAGCCAGTATAGCTTTTCTCACCGGTTGGTTTTCCCGAATTAAAAAAGTGACAAACCGCAGCCGCTAAACCATCAGTGCTATCTAAGTTTTTTGGAAGTGTTTTCAAACCCAATAATTGCTGAAGCATTTTGGCAACCTGCTCTTTGGAAGCATTTCCGTTTCCGGTAATTGCCATTTTTATCTTCTTCGGTTCATACTCAGTAATCGGAATTTGTCTCGAAAGTCCCGCCGCCATTGCAACGCCTTGCGCTCTTCCTAATTTTAACATTGACTGTACGTTCTTACCAAAGAAGGGTGCTTCAATCGCGATTTCGTCTGGATGATGCGTCTCGATAAGTTCGATTGTACGTTCAAAAATCACTCTCAATTTCTGATAATGGTCGTCGTATTTATTCAAAATTAATTCGTTGAGCTGGACGAATTCCATCTTCTTCTGCACGATCTTTATAATTCCAAAACCCATAATTGTAGTCCCAGGATCTATTCCTAAAATGATGCGCTCGTTTACCGATTTTATTTCCTTATTTTGCAGCAATGATTTTAATTTCTCACAAAGCTAAACAATTCTTGGCCGTTGTCGCCAAACTTTTGGTTGTGGCGGCGGCATTTTATTTTATCTACTATAAACTCGCCAATGATGAAGCGGTAAAAAGTGGTTTGTTTCTAGAAAAGATTCAAAGTAACTTTAGTTTTACAGCAATTTTTATCTTGCTTTTGCTGAGTTTTCTAAATAGATTTCTCGAAATTATAAAGTGGCAAAACCTTATTTCTACCATCAAGAAAATTTCGATTGGCGAAGCAAGCAAGCAAGTCTTGGCCGCTCTTACACTATCGATTTTTACACCAAACGGAATTGGGGAATATGCTGGAAAAGCGTTATTCTATCCAAAAACGCAGACCAAAGAAATTGTATTTTTAAATCTGGTTTGCAACGGAATTCAGATGATTCTATCAATCCTTTTCGGAATTGCAGGCTTGGTTTGGTTTAATCAAATTACCAAAATAATTTCGAACACTCAGTTACTGCTAGCTTTTGGAATTCTTGCAGTAATTATAGGATTGGTTGTTAGTTTACAGAGAATTGAAATTCGCGGGTATTCAATTCAAAAACTTTTCGAAAAGATAAATGCAATTCCCAAGAAAATTCACAGGAAAAATATAGGATTGGCTATTTCGCGTTATATGATATTTTCGCATCAAAATTTATTACTCTTTGTACTACTCGGGGTTGAGTTGCCATACTTTACAATGATGGCGGCGATCACGGCGGTATATTTTCTGTCATCTTCATTGCCAGCATTTCAAATGTTTGACTTTGCAATTAAGGGAAGTGTCGCTTTATTATTCTTTGCTCCACTTGGGGTTGAAGATTGGATTCCAATTTTAGTAACTACGATTATGTGGTTTCTAAATGTGGTTTTGCCCGTTGTAATCGGAAGTTTTTATGTCATGAAATTCAAACTGAAATGATTGTACTCTATACGCTAATTGGATTTTACATCGTCTGCTATATTTTCAGCATCGTGCGATTGTGTTTGGGCTTCAATAAGATTAAAACTTTTAAAGCTGATAATTCTGAAGCGAGAACTAGATTTTCGGTAATTGTTCCTTTGCGAAATGAAGCCGAAAGTATTTCTGAGCTCTTAACAAGTTTCGAAAATATAAAATATCCATATTCTCTATTCGAAATAATATTTGTGAATGATGATTCGACCGATAATTCTGCTTCAATCATTAATAAATGGCGAATGCTGAATACTGCAATTGCCACCACAATGATCGAAAATGTGAGGATGAGCAATTCTCCCAAGAAAGATGCGATAAACCGGGCGATTCCGATTGTACAATATGAGTGGATTATAACCACTGATGCCGACTGCAGGTGGAATGAAAAGTCTATCTCCACTTATGACAATTATATTCAGAAAAATGATGTGAAGATGATTGCATCGTCGGTAGTTTATGAAAAAGCAAAAGGATTTCTTGAACGTTTTCAACAGATAGATCTGATTAGTTTGCAAGCAACCACGATTGGAAGTTTTGGTTTGAACAATGCTTTTATGGCAAACGGCGCGAACTTCGCCTATCAGAAATCTTTTTTTAAGGAACTAAATGGATTTGAAAGTGATAATAATATTGCTTCGGGCGATGATGTTTTTTTGCTTCAAAAGGCTTTCGCCAAATATCCGCAGCAGGTTCGATACCTGAAATCTGAAGACACAATTGTGACAACTTCGGCTGAAATTTCGTGGAAGAGATTGTTTAATCAACGAGTACGTTGGGCTTCGAAAGCCACATCCTATCAAAGCGAATATGGCGAAATGCTCGCGGTGTTTGTATTTATAGGAAATCTTTCGTTTGTTGTGAGTGTAATTATGGCTGTATTTAACTTATTGCCATTACAGATTCTGGCAGTTATAATAATCGTAAAGTACCTAGTTGACTTGTGGCTTCTAACTTTGGGGAATAACTTTTTGAAAGCAGAAAAAGTGATGATTCCGTTTCTTTCGGCAATTATCTATCCTTTCTTCAGTGTTTTGATTGGATTTTATATTCTGATTTTTGGAATGAAGTACAATTGGAAAGGTCGTCAATTTTAGAAACAATATTTCAATTGAAACCTAGAGCCCTAGCCCTGATTGTCGCGGAAATCCTGCAAGTGCCAAATGACATTGTGCACTGTGCGGGAAGAGCGACCAACGGAAGCTCCTTGCCGTGCATTGTGCACAAGGAATTTGCGCTTGCAGATTGTAGTAGAAAGCAGGATAAAGCTCCAAAAAAATATTCTAATGTTCCATTTTAAGAATCACCGGAAGTATAAACTGCGTCTTTACTGGAGTCCCACGCTTTAATGCTGGGTGAATTTTGGGAAAATCGATCAGTCGGTGGCGCAAAATACTATCTATTTTGATGGTGTCATAGGCGATGCTATCCTTCGGAAAATGGGGTTCAAATTTGATGGTCGAGTCTGGGAAAACCGTAACTTTTACTTCAATAGTGTCGAGTTCCGGATACAAAACCGACAGTGTATCGAAATTGAGTTTGTGCTGAATAGTTTGAGTGAGGAATTCGAAAAAACACTGTCGCTGCAACGCTTCATCGTCAATTGTTTCACAATTTGGAACCGATGGAAATTCGTCTACTTCGTTCCAATTAATACTTTGAAGCTCTTCTTTAAGCAACTTTTCTTTGTTAGGCACCTTATTGCCTGCAAAATCGCAGGAGCAAAAAAGCAAGGCAAAAGCGATAATTGAAAGATATTTTTTTCTCATATTGTCGTGTCAGAAAAAACACTTTTGTATCTTTAAAAATACAAATTTTAATTGCCAAAAGTACTAAAAATAAATTTTATGGATTTACTTCTAATTGTTCTTGGTTTTTGTTGCCTAATTACTGGGATTGCGGGCAGTATTCTACCGGTAATTCCCGGAACTCCATTAGCGTGGATTGGACTTTTGTTGCTGTACTTGGCACCATCAATTCCGATGAATTATTGGGTTTTGGGCATCACTCTAGCAGTTGCACTAACAGTTGCGATTCTAGAATACGTAGTTCCCGCAAAGGGAACGAGACGGTATGGAGGTACAAAATATGGTATTTGGGGCACCAATATCGGCCTTGTACTAGGTTTGATTGCTCCTATTCCATTTGGAGTGATCATTGGCCCCTTTATAGGAGCTTTTGTTGGGGAATTTGTTTTTTCTAAGCAAAGCCATACCAATTCTTTTAAAGCAGCTACGGGGTCATTTATTGGATTTTTGGCATCAGCATTTATCCAATTTCTGGTTTGTGTGATTTTCTTGGGGATTTTTATTGGTGTGGTGTGGGATTACAGGGAGATTCTGTTTTAAGACTTAGTCCACCGCCTTTAAATGCTTTGGTATTATTATGCTTGCTCGTAATTTTGATGGTAGTACGAGTTGTATGCTTGGAATAGCAACTTCATAGAAAAAACAATCTTAATTCTTAATTTGCACAACTTCTTGGGGACATAATCTTTTGACATACATAGAGTGAAAGTTGCTTAAATTAAAAAAAGCACTTCAATTTTGAAGTGCTTTTGTAAAAAGTAGCGGTCTGGACGGGACTCGAACCCGCGACCCCATGCGTGACAGGCATGTATTCTAACCAACTGAACTACCAAACCTACTATATTTCTGCGAGTGCAAATATACTACACTTTTTAGATATCCAATCATTTAAAATCAAAAAAGCCATCCACAAAGTGGAAAGCTTTTCATTGGTTTAACTACTAAACCGGCCCATCTCTGGGCAAAACAACACAACTACTTTTGGTGCTTATATTGGGCAAAAAAGCACCTCATTTCTGAAGTGCTTCTACTCAATTTAGCGGTCTGGACGGGACTCGAACCCGCGACCCCATGCGTGACAGGCATGTATTCTAACCAACTGAACTACCAAACCAACTGCCTTATTGCGAGTGCAAATATAGGACTCTTTTTGATTTGCGCAATACCTTTTGACACTTATTTTTAAAAAACTTTTGCTCTATTATTTAAACCGCTGTTTTTCTACTAGATAGGTGGTCATTATTTTTTCAAAATTTTCTGAAACCGATACAGGAACGTACTTAATTTGATTTTGCGCACATCGCATCTCTACCTCTTTAAAGTAACTGCTAACTCTTTTCTCATATTCGTCCTTTATTGAATCGGAATATAAGTCAATGGTTTCGCCAGATTCCAAGTCAATGAACTTTCGAGGAGCGCTATCAAAATCGAAGTTCATTTCGGTTTCTTTGTCATATACATGAAATACAACTACTTTGTGCTTATTGTGCTTTAGATGCTGCAAAGCATTGAAGAGTGCCTCTTGATCTCCTGACTGAAACATATCTGTAAAAAGTACTATCATCGAACGTCTGTGAATCTTTTCGGCAATAAGATGTAAATACTTGGTAGTATCTGTTTGCTTTGTTTCTTTGGGCGTATCAAGAAGTTTCTCTAGCTGATCCAGCAACATTCGGTGCTGCCTGCCACTTCCTTTTTCGGATGCGTAGAATTCGTACGAGTCACTATAAATACTTAGTCCAACAGCGTCTCTCTGTCTTTTAAGTAAATTCATCAATACTGCTGAAGCCAAAGCCGAAAATCCAATTTTCGATTTAAAGAATTGATCATTCTTACCTAACTTTGGGTAGTGCATTGACGAAGAATTGTCAATTATTAAATGGCACCGTAAATTGGTTTCTTCTTCAAAGCGTTTAGAATATAATCTATCCGTACGAGCATACAATTTCCAATCAATATGCTTTGTGCTTTCGCCAGCATTGTAAACCTTATGCTCCGCAAATTCTGCAGAAAAGCCGTGAAATGGACTTTTGTGCATTCCAGAAATAAATCCTTCGACAACCTGATTTGCTAATAGCTCTAAATGTTCAAATTGTGAAACGGTCTGTATTTGTGATTCGATTTTCATATATCCAAATATAAGCAGATAAAACTAATGTGTCTGTGACTGCAGTTGAAATTATAAGGCAAAAAAAATGCCCAACATTTGTCGGACATTTTTAAATCTTATATGAGATGAATTACAACGCTGAAGTAATTGAATCTGCATAGGTTTGTTTTGGAGAAACTCCAACGTGCTTCTGAACAACCTCACCGTTTTTGAAAACTAAAACAGTTGGAATATTTCTTACACCATATTTTGCAGCAAATTCTTGATTAGCATCTACGTCTAACTTTCCTACTACAGCTTTTCCTTCAAATTCAGAACTTATTTCATCAATGATTGGACCTACCATTCTACATGGACCGCACCAAGCTGCCCAAAAATCTACTAATACTGGTTTGTCTGATTTTAATACTAATTCTTCAAAATTTGCATCTGTTATTTCTAATGCCATAATTATTATTTTTTTAAAGTTAATTGTCGTTTGAAAGAAACAAATTTAAGGAATATATTCTACTATTCTGTTAATAAAATCCATATGGCCTTCTTAAATTAAGCTTCATAAATAATTTTACTAGATAAATTTTAGCATCCTGATGATCATTATCTAGTTCAATTTATACTTAATGTCCTCTTTTTCAAGCGCAGCCAAAAGTGGCTCACAAATTTTTACTTTTAAAAATCTGCTAGGCATTGGCAGTGAGGTTACAATTTTTACAGTTTCGACTGCCTCCATACTTTCAACAAAATTTAACTCTGTTTCTACCTCACCATCCTCGGTAATATCTTCAAAGATTAATGATTCATCATCATCGCTTTCATCACCCATTGTCGCAGCAACAAGTTCTGGAACAACAGCTGTAACGGCAGTTTTTTCTTCGGGTGTAATCTGCTCGAGCTCCATCACATCAAATGAAACTGGCAAATCGCCTCTAAATGTTTGCAGAATAGCACCTAAATCGTGAATAAAAGTCGAATTTAACTGCTCAATATTAAGGTTCAATGTTAGCTTTTTTGCCTGAGACTCTAATAAATCTTGAAGCTGACAAATCTCTGTAAAAGAAATTCTAGGATCTGACATTTTTCCTGTTTCTTTATTTGCCCAACCTGGTTTGACGTTTATCTTGCAAAATATAAAATTCTTTGCCACAAGGAAATGCCTAAACTTGAGATACTCTTCACCAAAAATGCTGAAATCTTGACTATCATCAAAACCTTCGACTGTAAACTTTGCCCAATCTTTTCCGTTCTTACTAGTTAGATATTGAACAGAACTCACCACGCCCGCAACTTGTAAAGATTTTCCGACGTGTGGCCCCAAATCTGAAAATGAACTTAATTTATCTTTACAGAAATGTTTAATCTCGTATCGGAAGTCATCCAGCGGATGTCCAGATATATAGATTCCCACAACTTCTTTTTCTCTAGCGAGCTTTTCCATTGCGCTCCACTCCTCACACGGCGGCACAATTGGCTCAGGAATCTGCACATCACTCGACTCTCCAAATAAACTTACTTGAGCAGAATTTTCATTCTCCTGGAACTTCGCTCCATATTTCACCGCTTTTTCCAAGAAAGTAATTCCATCACCTTCATTATGGAAATATTGGGCTCTGTGAGTATCTTCAAAAGAATCAAATCCTCCGGCAAGGACTAGATTTTCGAAAGCTTTTTTATTAGCTGCTCGCAAATCGACTCTTTTGGTTAGATCAAAAACGGACTTATATCTTCCCGCCTGACGGGTTTTGACAATTGTTTCTACAGCGCCCATCCCGACACCCTTGACCGCACCCATTCCAAAACGAATAGCATTATTTTCGTTTACAGTAAATTTATAAATAGATTCATTAACATCTGGCGCCAAAACTTCAAGTCCCATTCTTTTGCACTCTTGCATAAAAAAAGTGACTTGCTTGATGTCATTCATATTGTTTGAAAGAACCGCCGCCATATATTCTTCAGGATAATTTGCTTTTAAATATGCCGTTTGATACGCAATCCACGCATAACAGGTGGAGTGCGATTTGTTAAATGCATATTCAGCGAAAGCTTCCCAATCTTTCCAAATCTTCTCTAATTTCTCTTTTGAATGACCTTTTTCTGCTGCCTGATTGATAAATTTAGGTTTCATTTTATCAAGGACATCTCGTTGCTTTTTACCCATTGCTTTACGCAAAACGTCGGCATCACCTTTAGAGAAATCAGCCAATTTTTGAGACAAGAGCATTACCTGCTCTTGGTAAACGGTAATTCCGTATGTTTCTTTTAGTAATTCTTCACAGGCATCAAGATCATAGACAATTTCCTCTTCGCCGTTTTTACGTTTAATAAAACTGGGAATATAGGCAATTGGACCTGGACGATAAAGCGCATTCATGGCAATAAGGTCATCAAAAGTCGTAGGCTTTAACTCCTTCATATACTTCTGCATCCCTGGAGATTCATACTGAAAGATCCCCACAGTCTCACCGCGCTGGAATAGTTCGTAGGTTTTTACATCATCAATCGGGAACTCATCAGGATCTAGAAGCACTCCTGTTCTATATTGAATTAGCTTTACACTATCCTTAATTAGCGTCAAAGTTTTTAGACCCAAGAAGTCCATTTTTAAAAGCCCAGCGCTTTCTACTACCGAGTTATCGAATTGCGTGACATATAAACTTGAATCTTTGGCTGTAGCCACAGGTACAAAATTTGTAATATCGCTTGGAGTGATAATTACACCACAAGCGTGAATACCAGTATTTCGTAGATTACCCTCAAGCACCTGCGCCTGCATCAGCATTTCGCCGCCAAGGCTATCTTCATTTGCCACCGCAATCAATTCGACGATGCGTTCAAATTCCTCTGGACGCATTACTTTTTTGATTGCAAACAAATCTTCTTTAAAGAATCGAGCAAGACTCCACTTACTAGGCATCATACCTGGAATAAGTTTAGCAATCTTGTCCGCTTCAAATAGAGGCAGATCCAATACTCTGGAAGTGTCTCGAATAGCCGACTTTGTTGCCATTCGACCGTAGGTAATAATCTGAGCTACTTGTTTTGAACCATATTTCTCGATCACATAATCCATAACTTTACTACGACCTTCATCGTCAAAGTCAATATCGATATCGGGAAGCGAAACCCTGTCAGGATTCAAAAACCTCTCAAAAAGCAGGTTGTATTTCAGCGGGTCAATATTGGTTATTTTCAGGCAATATGCAACAACTGATCCTGCTGCAGATCCACGACCGGGACCAACTGACACATCCATCGCCCTTGCCGCAGCAATAAAGTCTTGTACAATTAGAAAATAACCCGGGTATCCTGAATTTCGAATCGTCAATAATTCAAAATCAAGTCGTTCTCGAATTTCATCGGTTATAATTCCGTAACGTTTTTCTGCACCTTGATAGGTAAGAAATTCTAAGTATTTATTTTCACCTCTTACGCCTCCATCGACTGCATCTTCGGCAACAAAAAACTCTTCAGGAATATCAAATTTAGGAAGCAAAACTTCGCGAGCAAGACTATAAATTTCAATCTTATCTACAATTTCGGAAAGGTTAAGAATCGCTTCAGGAATATCCTGAAACAACTCTTTCATCTGATCCGGAGACTTAAAGTAATATTCTTGATTTGGTAATCCAAATCTATAACCTCGACCACGACCAATTGGCGTTGCCTGTTTTTCACCATCACGTACGCATAATAAAATGTCGTGTGCGTTGGCATTTTCTTTTTCTAAGTAGTAAGTATTATTGGTCGCAACAATTTTGATGTCGTGGCTTTCGGCTAGCGAAATCAAACTTTCGTTGACACGATTTTCGTCTTCCTGATTGTGACGCATAATCTCGACATACAAATCATCTTCAAAAGTATCTTTCCACCAGAGCAATGCTTCTTCAGCTTGACTTTCACCCATATTTAGAAGCTTACTTGGCACTTCTCCATATAAATTTCCAGTCAATACAATCAAATCTTCTTTGTATTGCTCTATAACTTTCTTGTCTATTCTAGGAACATAATAAAAACCTTGTGTAAATGCGATGGACGACATTTTGGCCAAATTATGATAGCCTTTTTTATTTTTTGCCAAGAACACAACCTGATATCCGTTATCTTTTCGGCTTTTATCTAAATGATCTTCACAGACAAAAAACTCACAACCAACAATAGGTTTCATTTCAATAGCTGTTGGCTCTTCACCATTTGCTAATGAAACTTTATTTTTCGCATCAGCCGTTTTGTTATAATTTAGAATATCTCGCACAAAGTGAAATGCTCCCATAAGATTGGCGTGATCTGTCATTGCCACCGCAGGCATTTTAAATTTTGCAGCAGCAGCCACAAGCGCGGGAACACTGATGGTTGATTGCAAAACCGAAAACTGCGTATGGTTATGAAGATGCACAAAACTAGCCTCTTGTAGTGCTTCGATCGTTTCTTTATCTTCTGTAACAACAGTCGATGAAGCTTGAGATTTCGCCAAACGAGCTCTAATTGTATCAGAAGCTTTCTTAAGATTCGTTGGTTTTAGTCCAACTAATTTTATTTCAGAAGGATTGACTCTCAAGAAATTATTAAAATAATCTGCAGTGACCTGAAGTTGCTCTTTTGTAAAAATCTGCCGTCGAATCAGCTCCAAGAAACATCTTGTAGTCGCTTCCACATCGGCAACGGCATTATGGGCTTCACCAAAAGGCTGACCAAAGAGGTATTGATGTAGTTCGGTCAGAGTTGGCAATTTAAATTTTCCTCCTCTACCTCCTGGAAGTTTTAGAAGTCCGGCCGTAACTTCCGTACAAGTATCAAGCACTGCCATCGTAGAAAGTGGCGATGCCATTGCAGCACGATGAAATTCACAACCCATAATATTAAGGTCGAAATTCACATTTTGTCCTACCACAAATTTAGCTTTGGCCAATGCAGCATTAAATTTCTCCAACACAACATCAAGCGGAAAACCTTTCTCGTCAGCAAGTTCTGTAGATATACCGTGAATTCTTTCGGCATCATAAGGAATATTAAAACCATTTGGCTTAACCAGATAATCCTGATGTTCGACTAAATTCCCCATCTCATCGTGCAACTGCCAAGCAATCTGAATACAACGTGGCCAGTTATTTACATCAGTAATTGGCGCATCCCAACGTTTAGGTAATCCGGTAGTTTCTGTGTCAAAAATTATATACATAGGGCAAAATTACGAAAGGAAATTCAAAGATTGAAAGATTGAAAGATTTAAAAATTGCCTAGGAGGGGAATTTGCGCCGAGATAAAAAAGCCAAATAATCTAAACAAGAAGAGGACTTGAAAAATGCGTAATAATAGCAAAGAAAGCGTAAAAAAAACTCGATTTTAGGAACAAGTATCATTTTTATAATTTTTTGGGCGAGACCGGCGCCAGAACTTTTCCGGAAACATTTAAAATTTTATGTGGCGCCGGTCGGGCTGTCCGTTCCCAATCTTTCTTGTAGCTTTCGCTGCGCAAAGCCACAAGAAAGGATTTTCTCTACCATCCCTCTCGCAGCAGATATGTCAAGATAGGTTAAATCAAATTGACTGTAGAATTGAAAATAGATGGCAAATTAAGAAACAAGAATAATATCTTAGTATTCATAATACTTTTAAATATAGTCTAGATAAAAGTGCTAAAATTACCAAATTCAACACTTACTCCCCAAATCATTTGTGCGCAAACCATTCCCCTCCAACGGAGGGGTGCCCGAAGGGCGGGGTGGATGACCCAAGACGAGATGGATGACCCAAGGCGAGATGGATGACCCAAGACGAGATGGATGACCCAAGACGAGATGGATGACCCAAGGCGAGATGGATGACCCAAGACGAGATGGATGACCCAAGGCGAGATGGATGACCCAAGGCGGGGTGGATGCCCGAAGGCGGGGTGGATGACCGAAGACGAGGTGGATGCCCGAAGGCGAGGTGGATGGCCCAAGGCGGGGTGGGTGCGCACGACAAGCAATGCTCGCATATTAAAAAATCATCGCAATTAAAAATAGAAGCCATAACTAATTGCATTCCTTCGCACTCATAACCTTAGTTCGCAAAAAGACCATTCCCCTCACTTTACCCCAAAAAAAAACCATTCACATATATGAATGGTTTTATACTATATATCGTAATGCTACAGAATAACCTTATAATATAGAATCGCGTTTGCGAAAAAATTGATTGTTAGCTAGTAACCACCTCTGTTTCCACCACCACGGTTGTCTCCGCCACGGCTTCCACCGTTTCCGCCACCGTAACCACCGCGAGAATCTCCACCACGACCACCGCCGCTATTGAAGCTTCTTCTTTCACCTTCTGGTTTTGGCTCAGATTTGTTAACAACGATAGCACGACCTTGAACAGTAGCACCGTTCAATTCGTCAATAGCTTTTTGAGCTTCTTCGTCATTTGGCATCTCTACGAAACCAAATCCTTTACTTCTTCCAGTAAATTTATCAGTGATAATTTTTACAGAGTCAACTGCTCCGTATGCTTCAAACGATTCTCTTAAATCTGCTTCCTCAATACTGAATGGAAGGCTTCCAACAAAAATATTCATAGGTCCTTTTTTATAATAATTACAACAAATATAAAATATTTTTTCAACTTTCCTAACTAAATCATGAATTATTATTATTCAGCATAGTAGTTAATAATTGTAATTTTATTTATTCTTTCAAATTTCTGTAATTACAACGATGGCTCTACGGGGATTTTATAGAAAATACCTTTTTGAAAATGCAGCTCAGCAGGCTCTAAATCCGTTGGAAGTGTCGGTCCAAGTTTTGGAGCTTTAAATTCAAATGATCCTGTAATCGTCTGATTAACATCGTCAAATTCGGTAATTATAATTTGACCTTCACCTTTGTTAATTCCGGTTTGGTAAGATATTTCTTGGGTATTTTGATTGATAAGAAAACTTGCTTGGTTTGCAATTCCAGTTCCTAAAGTATAGGTGGACGGAAGAGCAGAACTCGTTTTAAGTACTAGACTTTCATATTGTGTTAAACCTGTTAGCACGACAGTTCCATTGGCAGATCGAACTGCTGTCACATCTGCAGCACGCCAACTGTCACCATTTTTTAGTCCTTCAAATCCAGGATTATTTCGGGTAATTTCATCAGTACAAGCGCTCATCGTAAGTACAAGAGCAAAAAGGGCAGCTATTTTTTTCATAATCTAAATCGTATTAAGAAGACAAAAATACTATTTTACAGCAAAAAAGCTATAATAAGCAAAACTATTTAAATCGAAAAATTGTATATAATCGCACTACGAAAAATATTTAAAGATAAAAATAATAAAATTGAAATAAAAAAGTATCTTTGCACCCTTAATTAACAGAGGTCGAGTACCTCAAAATTTAATCAAAAGATTATGTCAGTAAAAATTAGATTACAGAGACACGGAAAAAAAGGAAAGCCTTTTTACTGGGTTGTTGCAGCAGATGCACGTGCAAAAAGAGATGGTAAGTACCTAGAGAAAATTGGTAGCTACAATCCAAACACAAATCCTGCAACGATCGAATTGAACATTGAAAGTGCTGTACAATGGCTTCACAACGGAGCTCAACCTACAGATACTGCAAGAGCAATTCTATCTTACAAAGGAGCTTTACTTAAGCACCACCTTGATGGAGGCATCCGTAAAGGAGCCTTGACTCAAGAACAAGCAGACACTAAATTGGCTGAATGGCTAGATGCTAAATCTGGTAAAGTTGAAGCTAAAAAAGAAGGTCTTTCAACTGGAAAAGCAGATGCTAAAGCAAAAGCTATCGAAGCTGAGAAAAAAGTAAACGCTGATCGTATCGCTGCTACTAAAAAAGCTAATGACGATGCAATCGCTGCTTCAGAAGCTGCTAATTCAGAAACTACCGAAGAAGCTTCTGAAGAAAACAATGAAGAAACTCAAGCTTAATTATACTGGCGGTTATGCGTAAAGAAGATTGTTTCTACTTAGGTAAGATCGCTAAAAAATTTAGTTTCAAAGGTGAAGTTCTGGCCTATTTGGATACAGACGAACCCGAGTTATATGAAAACTTGGAATCAGTTTTTGTTGAATTCAACAAAAATCTGGTTCCATTTTTTATTGTAAGTTCTTCATTGCACAAAAACGATTTTCTCCGAATCCGCTTTGAAGATATGAATACCGAGGAAGATGCAGATTCAATTATAAACTGCCCAATCTACCTCCCAATCTCAATGCTACCAAAGCTTTCAGGTAATAAGTTTTATTTTCACGAGGTTATAGGTTTCGAAATTGAAGACAAGCGCTTAGGGGTTTTCGGCAAGATTGTATCTATAAATGACACTACGGCGCAACCGCTTTTTGAAGTTGAAAACGGCGCGGTGCAACTATTGATTCCAATGATCGACCAGTTTTTGGTCAAAATAGATCGTCCCAACAAAAAAGTATTAATGGATTTGCCCGAAGGTCTGATTGAAATGTATCTTTAGATAGAGCATTTTTTTTGGAGCTAATCGCGCTATCCGCTACAATCTTGCTTGTATGCTTGTGCTCCGCAAGCACACAAACAAGGATTTCCACTACACCCGAGCGTAGCGAACGGACCGTAGGTAATCCGGCTAGGGCACTTTTGCTATCTTCAACAATCATTTTTAAATATGAGCACTTTCCAGTTCAAGCAATTCAGTATCAATCAAGACAAAACCGCGATGAAGGTCGGAACAGACGGTGTCTTACTTGGCGCTTGGGCACCAATCACTTCTCCTATATATAGCATTCTTGATATTGGCGCCGGAACAGGACTTATTGCATTGATGCTAGCACAACGCAGTAATGCCGAACAAATTGACGCAATTGAAATTGACGACAATGCTTATTTGCAATGTGTAGAAAATTTTGATCAATCGCCTTGGACGGAAAGGTTATTCTGCTACCACGCAGGTTTGGACGAACTGATTGAAGATCCAGAAGATGAATACGATCTTATTGTTTGCAATCCTCCTTTCTACTCCGAGGATTATAAAACTCCAGACGAAAGTAGAAACACTGCACGTTTTCAAGATTCTTTGCCTTTTGAAGAACTTGTTGAAGCAGCAGACTTATTACTTTCAGAAAATGGAATTCTCTCTGTTATCATTCCTTTCAAAGAAGAAGAGAAATTTATCAAAATCGCCAAAGATTTCGAATTATATCCTCAAAAAATTACTCACGTAAAAGGAACTCCTGAAACCGAAATCAAAAGAAGTTTGATGGCTTTTTCTCGAGATGAAAATTCTAATCCTACGATTGACGAACTGATTATCGAAATTTCACGTCATAATTATACTGAAGAATATAAAGAGCTGACCAAAGATTTCTATTTGAAGATGTAATCTTTCAAAATTCATAAATCCATATTTTCATCCGCCATCTCTTACAGAGATAGAATTTCTATTTCAACGAGATGATGATTCTTAACGCGATTTTGCGCAAGGGATGGGAGCGGCATCCTTTGCTGCCAAAAAAATAGTAAATTTTTAAACCATTATTTTTGGCAGCAAAGATATAGAGGACAGCCCGCCCCGAGCCACCGAAAACTTCTAATTTAAGATACAATTTCTGGCGAGGATGCGCCCAAAAAAGTAGGATTTAAAGGTTAATTCTGCTTGAACTCTGCAAACTTATTATGTGGAAAAGCAGGAATGAAACGCATAAAATAAAATAGGAAATGTCTGCTTTACTATTGTAAAACGCGTCGTACAAGCTATGTTGCATTGACATCCAAACGAAATGTAATGCGATGGTTATGAACAAAATTATGGCGCTATAAAAGTATACATCTTGACGATTTTTGACTATAAAATAGCTTAGAAAACTCAAAATAATGCAAGCAAAACTGAATTCGAAAGGCATTAAATAGGACGACTGAATGATGAATGGATTCATTTTTAGGAAATCGTCGAAGTGCCCGATGACAAAAGGCAGGAAAGTTGCCGCGAAAGTTAGCACTGCTATTATTCCGATTATTATGGTGTTTTTTATGCTAATATCTCGATTTTTGAGTGCAAATAAAAACACAACCACATACGGAATTGCGTAGACGTTACGTGTGGAAAGCAGCAATCCGATGATAATTCCGTTCCATAATAAGTTCTTTTTTTCGATGGTTTTGAAGAAATAAACGATCGAAATTAAGATGAGTGTACTATTGAAAAAGATGTTGCTTCGGCCCACAATTTCCCATAGCAAAAATGGGGAAGTCGCGATAATAATAAAGTAAGCAGTTTGTGTTGGCAAAGGTTTATTGAGAACTTTTAGCAACAGAATAAATGCCAAAAGTCCGATAATCGACAGATACCCCAATTCTCCAAGAAGGTAAAAAGGCAAGGCAACGACATAATAAAACGGCATTGGTCCGGGATAATTGTTCATGTGCGAGAGTGCAAAATAAACATATTCGCCAGCGAAGTAATTATCCCAAAACGATGTAATCACGCTCCATCTGTCGACATTTAAGGTTTCGACTGGAACTTTTTGGAAGATAAAATAAGATGTGATAAATAAGACAATAAATCCTATAATGTTGACAAATTTTAGCCGTTTTCCAAAGCTTTTAAGTTTGTCTTGATATCTGAAGATCAGAAAATAAAAGCTTGTAATTAACACCGAAATAGGTACTGCGAAATCCGTAACTCTACTGAGATATTTGATCGAGAAAATCAGATTGATAAACAAAAATAACGAAAGTGAAATGTTGCTTTTGATTTTGTCTGCGCCTGAAATTTTCATTCTTAGAATAACTTTGATTTGATTATTCCAGTTTTTGCAAGGAAATATTTAATTGAGACTTTCATCACTCCCAAACCATATTGCACACTTCGCTTAAAATTTATCGATGAAGCGTCATCAAAATATTTTGTCGGGCAGGTAATTTCGGCGATTTCGTATCCTTTAAAAAAAATTTGAGCTAGAAATTGATTGTCAAATATAAAATCGTCAGAGTTTGAATTGTAATTGATACTTTCCAAAACTTCTCTGTTGTAAGCTCTGTAACCTGTGTGATATTCGGATAATTTCTGATTCATCATCACGTTCTGGAAGAATGTCAAGAAGCGATTTGCGATGTATTTATACCGCGGCATTCCGCCTCTAATAACCCCCCCCCTAAAATCCTAGATCCAATCACTACAGGATACAAATCACTTGCAATTAGATAGCTCATAGAATGAATCAACTTGGGGGTGTATTGGTAATCTGGATGCAGCATAATCACGATGTCGGCACCTAATTCCAAGGCTTTGTTGTAGCAGGTTTTTTGATTTCCGCCGTAACCTAGATTATTTTCGTGTTTGATAATGTGTTTGATTCCAATATGTCTGCCGACATTGATGGTGTTGTCGGGACTATTATCATCGACTAGAATCACATCGTCTACGATTTCGAAAGGTATTTCGTTGTAAGTCTGTACTAATGTTTTTTCGGCTTTATAAGCAGGCAAAACCACAATAATCTTTTTATTGTCAATCATTATATTGGAAAAATGGATTTTATAATTAGTTCTTGGAATAAGGTTTTACGGCAAAATATAAAGTACGCAATAACGTGAATTAAAGGTTGGGATGAAAATGTTTTGTTAAATTTGTTGAGTGGGATAAATTTGAGAAAAGATAAAGTGAAAGTCCTAGTAGTATAGTTTGAAATGCTGCTGTATTAACATAATAAGATCATTGATAGTAAGTAATACAACTCAAAAGGAGTAAATTGAATTTATTCCCATTGCACATGAATAATATAATATTAATTTTAGATAATCAGAATAAGATGTTGAAATGAGAAGGTTTGTAATTATAGATGATAATGGACAACAAAGTTGTATAAGCAAACAATCAATTTAAATAAATAAAACTAAATTCTTTCCCTCCATTGATTTGGATTCCTAACCGTGTGAAAGATTCCAAGAATAGTAATGACTTTTTTACTTTCATTTAGGTGATAGTATATTCCGTAAGGAAATACATCGGTCAATGCCATTCGCACGCTTTTATATTTTTTCTGAAACAACAAAGGGTTTTGCGCAATAAATGCGGTTGTCTTTTTCACCTCTGAAACGAATCGCTTTTCCAGTCCAATCAACTTACTTTTGTAAAAATGCTTTATTTCATAAATATCATTTTTAACTTCCTTATGATTTACTAGATCGAAACTCATATTTCAGCATCTAATGCTTTATAAAACTCTTCAATAGCCTCAATTTTGTCAGGATTATTTATGTCTGTCAATCTCTCATCCAAAAGATCTTTTTGCCACTGAGGCAGATCATCTTCTTCTTTTTCAATATTTGGATACATACTTTTTAGACGTTCCCACTGCTCTATTGGAATAAATACGCCTGTTGGTCTTCCGTTGTCATCTTTAATAATTTGTGTCTTCATAATTATATATTTGAGGAAAACATCACCTATTTTCTTGAATCTAAAGTAAATATACGATTTTGAAATTTATAGAAAAAACAAAACATTCTTAATTCAATCTCCGCAACTACTTCAATTTGATCTAACTTCTCACCATCTTCTTCAACACCACTCCCCTAGCCGTGATAGTAGCGTACCCGAGCGAAGCGAACTGGCGAAGCAAATCCCGCAGGCAGCAGCGCTATTTTTTCCTAGCGAAAAAGAGCGACCTTAGTCCCGATAGCAATCGGGATCCTTTTTCGCTACTGGAAAAAAAGTGCTGTCACGAGGAATTGCAGAGAATAGCGCGAATAGCTCCTGAAAAATCTTATAATTACTATTTCGAATTTGATTGCAATCAATAGAATACGTACTTTTGCACCCATTAATATACCAACCTATGAGACCAGATTTATTTCAAGCTCCGGATTATTACAATCTTGATGAATTATTGACCGAAGAACATAAATTAGTGCGTGATGCAGCCCGCGAATGGGTAAAGCGTGAAGTTTCGCCAATTATTGAGGATTATGCTCAAAAAGCTGAATTTCCTAAACAAATTATCAAAGGTCTTGCAGATATTGGTGCTTTTGGCCCATATATTCCGGAAGAATATGGTGGTGCAGGATTAGATCAAATTTCGTACGGACTTATTATGCAGGAAATAGAGCGTGGAGATTCTGGCGTTAGATCGACTGCTTCTGTGCAATCTTCTCTTGTGATGTACCCAATTTGGAAATACGGAAACGAAGAGCAGCGTATGAAATATCTTCCTAAACTTGCTTCTGGCGAATTTATAGGATGTTTTGGACTTACCGAGCCTGATCATGGATCTGATCCAGGCAGTATGGTGACAAATTTTAAAGATATGGGCGACCATTATCTTTTGAATGGTGCCAAGATGTGGATTTCGAATGCTCCATTTGCGGATATTGCCGTTGTTTGGGCAAAGGACGAAAGTGGTCGTATTCACGGTCTTGTTGTAGAGCGCGGAATGGAAGGATTTTCGACTCCAGAAACGCACAACAAATGGTCGCTTCGTGCATCTGCTACGGGCGAGCTTATTTTTGATAATGTAAAAGTTCCAAAAGAGAATTTACTTCCTAATAAATCGGGTCTTGGCGCGCCACTTGGCTGTCTTGATTCTGCACGTTACGGTATTGCTTGGGGCGCTATTGGTGCTGCCATGGACTGCTATGACACGGCTTTGCGTTATGCAAAAGAGCGTGTACAGTTTGGCAAACCGATTGCTGGCACTCAATTGCAGCAGAAAAAACTTGCTGAAATGATTACCGAAATTACAAAAGCGCAGTTACTTACCTGGCGTTTAGGAGTTTTGCGCAATGAAGGAAAAGCTACTACAGCTCAGATTTCGATGGCAAAACGTAACAATGTGGATATGGCGATTAATATTGCTAGAGAAGCGAGACAAATCCTAGGTGGAATGGGAATTACAGGCGAATATTCGATTATGCGTCACATGATGAACCTTGAATCAGTAATCACATACGAAGGTACTCACGACATTCACTTGCTTATTACAGGAATGGATATCACTGGAATTCCAGCTTTTAAATAGTATTTTTATTACAATATATTTTACAGAAAGCTTCCTGAAAAGGAGGCTTTTTTGTTTTTAAGAAATTGGGCGTTTCTGCTTGATGTTTTTTATTTGGGCGAGACCTTTCGCCAGAACGATTTGTGCAAAAAGTCATGTTGAATGTGGCTCAGGTCGGGCTATTCGTTCCCAATCTTTCTTGTAGCTTTTGCTCCGCAAAGCCACAAGAAAGGATTCGCTTCGCCTGTTCGCTTTGCTCGGGTCCACTGCTATCCCTCTCGCAAATTTGTGGTGAGGTTGGTGTGAGGTGGTTTATTGGGAAATCAATGGCCATCATGATTTGCGTAGCAAGAAACTGGAGTCTTTGTAGAAATAAAATTGAGTCTCATTAGTAATTTGGTTGCTAAAATACTTGGCTGTAATCTATAGCAACACTAGCCTATTCTCAAACTTGTCATTTCGACGTAGGAGAAATCACATAATATAGATTTCGCAATTATTGTAATACTTTTTGTAAATATGAACATCTATGTCAACGTCGCCTCGATTTGCAAAATTCTGATTATGTGATTTGCTTCGCCTGTTCGCTTTGCTCGGGTCTCGCTCTGCTCGAAATGACAAATAAATGGTTGGGAATGGCGAGGACCTTTAGCGTCAACTTACTCTACTCTCAAAACTTGTCATTTCGACGAAGGAGAAATCACATAATATAGGTTTCGCAATTATTGTAATATTTTTTGTAAATATGAACATCTATGTCAACGTCGACTCGATTTGCAAAATTCTGATTATGTGATTTGCTTCGCCTGTTCGCTTCGCTCGGGTCTTCTCCAGATAGCAATCGGGATAGGATTACAAGTTTGCGGGTAGTTGGAGCGAGTAAGGTACGGTGACAAGAAATCCATTCACAAAAAAAGCTCCGAATCTCGGAGCTTTTTTATTATATAATTATTCAATTGTAACCTCAGCAACTAAAGCTAAAAGCTGATAGCTGACAGCTAAAATCTTATGATTCTGGCGCCAATTCCACACAAAGTCCATCAATCTCTTGAGTCAAATTAATCTGACAGCCAAGACGACTATTTTCTTTTACGTTAAAAGCCTCAGACAGCATCGCTTCTTCGTCATCATTGCGCTCAGGTAGTGGAACGTCATTGATAACATAACATTGACAAGAAGCACACATCGCCATCCCGCCACAAGTGCCAATTGTGCCTTCGGGAGCAAGCTCGTACATTCGAACTAGTTCCATTACGTTCATATTCATATCGGTCGGCGCATCAACTGTATGCGAAACTCCATCTCTATCTATTATGGTAATCTTTACGTCTTGTGACATAATCAAAGTTTTTATAATTTAGAATAAAAGCTCACTCAATTGCTTTTACAACTGCTTTCTCAGCTTCTTTTCGAGTTCCATCAAAACCATCAATTCCAGCAACAGTAGTGTATTTAAGCACATACTTTTTACCTGGATTCAACATTTGATACACACTCTGACACATCAAAGTCGCTTCGTGGAAACCACAGAGAATCAACTTCAATTTTCCCGGATACGTATTGACATCGCCAATAGCGTAAATTCCCGGAATATTTGTCTGATAATCTAAAGCGTTATTTACTTTGATAGCATTCTTCTCTATTTCCAACCCCCAGTTTGCGATTGCTCCTAATTTTGGCGAAAGCCCAAATAATGGAATCAAATAATCGCAATCTATTGTTCGGCTAGATGCTCCTTCCTGAATTGTTACTGCATTTAAATGCTCATCTCCGTGCAGCCCAACCACTTCTCCTGGAGTAATTAATTTAATTTTACCCTGATTTTTTAATTCCTGTACTTTATCCACAGAATCTAAAGCTCCTCTAAATTCATTACGCCTGTGTACTAAGGTAACTTCGGAAGCGATATCCGAAAGGAAAATACTCCAATCCAATGCCGAATCTCCACCTCCTGCAATTACAACTTTCTTATCTCTGAATTTCTCCGGATTTTTGATGAAGTATTTGATACCTTTTTTCTCGTAGAATTCAAGATCTTCAATAATTGGTTTGCGAGGTTCAAAACTTCCAAGACCACCGGCAATTGCAATGGCAGAAGCGTGGTGTTTTGTTCCTTTATTAGTGGTAACTATAAAAGTTCCATCTTCTTGTTTGTCGATAGTTTCGGCAGTCTCGCCCAAGGTAAATCCGGGCTGAAACTGTTTGATTTGCTCCATCAAATTATCTACAAGATCACCCGCTAATACTTCGGGATAACCCGGAATATCAAAAATAGGCTTCTTTGGATATAATTCGGTTAGCTGCCCTCCCGGTTGTGGAAGAGCATCAATAATATGGCATTTAAGTTTTAATAATCCTGCTTCAAAAACGGTAAAAAGTCCTGTGGGACCCGCACCAATAATTAATATATCTGTTTCAATCATGGTTTAATATTTTCGAAAAGTTTCAACTTGTTTTCATTCGCAAAGGTCGCCTTTCTACTCTGTGGTATCTATGACATTTATCACATCATTAACGAGTCTTAAAAAATTTGATATCCAAGAACAAAAGCCAAAGAAGTAAATTTAGAGTTCCACAATGTACTGTCTGCTAATAACCGTTGCGGACCTAAATACCGAACTTCTGCACTTATCTTTTTATATTTGTAACCTGCACCCACCATCAATTGAACTTGAGGTTTGAATAGAATCGGGTATACGTTTTGCTCTATATAATAATTTTTATCATTTATTTTGATTGCGTAAACTAAACCTCCATTTACAAATATTTTTGATTCTGATTTAAGAAACATATAGTGCCGAATTCCCATTTGAAACTCAATTGCTTTATAATCTACAGTACCTGTAAACATAGTTTGATCTCCTTCACCTTTAAAGGCAGCGTACACTGGCTCAAAAAGAATGGACCACTTATTTCTATTAAATGGCAAAATTACTTCGGCTTCAAGCCCTACTCTAAGTTGAGTATTATCGCCGTAATCGTAGCTAAATCGCGCATCACTATTATGGTCTATAGAAAAAGAATTTTGCACAACACCTGCCCTAATGCCAAGATGAAATTTGGTTTCACCTGACTCCGCAACGTCCACGGTGTCGCCCATGCAAGCATTGTATTTTTTAAAAAATCGCACAAAATCACCCTCGAAGTAATTTACATTTTTAGCTCTATTCTCAGTTATATCGTCACATTTTAAATCTGAGTACAATTGACGTTTAAACATATTATTGGAATACTTCTTTCTGTTTCCAATTGCATCTGTAACATAATAATTCTTACGAACCAATTGCTTAATTGGGGCTTGATTTACTTCGTAAAAATAAGTTGTAAATGATCCATCCGCATAACCATATAGATTTGCAGCTCCCTTTACAATTTCTTTAAGCAATAATGTTTCTGTTTTATAAACCGATTCTCTTTGCTCTGTAACAGGAGAAAAAACATCCCAACGATCAAGCTCAACGGTTTTACGGATATACTTAGAAAAATCTTCTATTTGAAATTCTTGTACGTTATCAATAGTGGCAATTTGTACAGTAGAATCCTCTGTTAATTTATATTCAAAATTGGTCGGATTTGATTTCCACTCCACATCTTTTATTAGACAAGAAACTTTACTTCCTGAATTATCGATGAAATAAGCTGGTTTGAAGGTAATTTGTCCTAACATTGAATTAGAGCAAACCATGATAATAAATAGTAGAATTCCAGAAATTTTTTTCATTGGTAACTGTCGATTAGTATTGGGTCAATTATTAGTAATTTTTCTTATTATAAGTTTGAAAAAAGGTTATTGCCATCTACCTAAATCTGAAATAGTAAATAGCGCTACATAATCCTTTATATTGTAAACAATTTCTACACTCACTCCTGAGGCAATGGGCAATAAAATGCTATTGGCACTTTTTCGTATCGGAAATAATCAATTTAACGTGGAGATTATTTATTTTCTTGTTACAATAAATAAACTATCTCAAATTAAAAAAGTTGTGATTAAATTTAGAAAATAGTATAACCTAAAATGAAGGAGTAGGAAGTATAATTAGCATTCCAAGTACTGTGATTAATTATCATTGATTGGTTTCCAATATATCTAAATTCTGCACTAATTTTTTTATACTTGTAGCCCGCCCCTAAAACAATTTGGAAACCTAAATCAATATCTACGGATGTTGGTCGTCCAGATGGAGCGTAAACAGCATTATTTAAATCTTTACTATATAAGAAACCCGCGTTCAAAAATAATTTCGAATTACTTTTAAGGAACATATAATGTCTCGCCACCAAGTGCAATTCTAATGCTTGATAATCAATATCATCGGTATAGTCGGACCCATCCCCATCACCTTTATATGATGTATAAGCAGGCTCTAATGCAATTGCCCATTTACCTCTATTAAATGGTAATAAACTCTCAAACTCTACCCCAACTCGAAAATTTGTTTTCGCTCCAAAGTCGTAAGCGTAATTTTGATAGACGAGGTGACGCACGTCGACTTGATTACTACTCAAACCGATTCTAGGTGTAATATGAATTTTTGTCTTAAGTGCCGAAGCCATCTCCGTCTGACCATTATCACCATTATACTTTTGAAAAACATCTATCAACTCTGATCTAAAATAGGAAAGATTGTTAATTTTTGAAGCCTTTACTTTATCGCCCAGCAACTCCGATTCTAATTGCTTCTTGTAAAGGTCATTTTTGTAGACAATATCTTTAACACCATCATTGATAACATATTGTTTTTGAATCAATTGCTGTGGGTTTTTGCCGTCAATGCTATAAAAGTATGTATTAAAACTATTTTCAGAATAGGAATATAATGTTGCAGCACCTTCCACTAAAGTTCTAAGAAACAATGTTTCAGTTTTAAAGATAGGCCCCTTTTGCACTGTAGGAGGAGAAAATTTATCCCAACGATCTATCTCAACCGTCTTTCGAGTATACTTGACGCCTTCGCCAACTTGAAATTCCCGAACATTATCAATAACCGCAACTTGCACAATCTCATTCTCGGATAGTTTGAATTCAAAAGTGGTTGGGTTGGATTTCCAATCTACGTCTTTGATAAGACAATCTATTTTAGTCCCCGAATTATCTACATAAAAGGCTGGTTTGAATGTAATTTGAGCAACAAGTGAATTAGACACTACAAGAAAGAACAGCAATAAAATATTGTAAATATTTTTCATAGGCAGGAGTTATTAAAGTGGATATTTTTAGGCTTTTAAAAGAACTACAAACCAATATTTGTTACAGTTTCAATTTGTGGAGCAAACTTTTTAATAGTCGTTTCTACTCCCGCTCTCAGCGTCATCTGATTGACGGTGCAACCTACACAAGCACCCTGCAACTGGACTGTAACATGTCTGTCGTCAGTAATACCAATAAGCTTAATATCGCCTCCATCTGATTTTAGAAATGGTCTGATTTCCTCTAATGCGCGTTGTACCTCAATTGTTAATTCGTCTGTTGTCATAATAGTAAAATATAAGAATAGCGCGACGCTGATTCTTTATTGATAAATTCGAACTATTTCCCTTTTACACTCGAGCATCCGGCCATAGTAGTAATTTTAATTGCTTCGGTAGCTGGAAGGTTTTCATTTCTAGCTACAACTTCTTCAACAACATTACGAGCTATTTCTTTAAAAACTTCTGAAATTATCGAACCTTCCTGCAGGGCAGCTGGACGACCGATATCTCCTGCTTCTCTTACAGATTGCACTAGTGGTACTTCTCCAAGGAATGGAACTTTTAAATCCTCAGCTAGGTGGCGGGCACCCGATTGTCCGAAGATATAATATTTGTTATCTGGCAGCTCAGCGGGAGTGAAATAAGCCATGTTTTCTATAATTCCCAAAACAGGAACATTAATCGCTTCTGACAGAAACATAGAAACACCCTTACGAGCATCTGCAAGTGCAACTGCCTGTGGTGTACTTACTACGACAGCTCCTGTAATAGGTAAAGCCTGCATAATAGAAAGGTGAATATCTCCTGTACCTGGAGGGAGATCAATCAAAAGAAAATCTAGTTCTCCCCAGTGACTATCAAAAATCATTTGGTTTAATGCTTTTGATGCCATTGGCCCACGCCACACTACAGCCTGACTTGGAGCGGTAAAGAAACCGATAGATAAGATTTTGATTTCGTAACTTTCGATTGGTTTCATTTTTGACTTTCCATCAACCTCCATTGAAGTAGGTTTTGCAGATTCCACGTCAAACATAATTGGCATTGATGGTCCGTAAATATCGGCGTCAAGAACTCCAACTTTAAAACCCATTTTACCTAAGGTAACCGCAAGGTTTGCAGTTACAGTAGATTTACCCACACCTCCCTTACCAGAGGCAACGGCAATAATATTTTTAATTCCAGGAATTTGCTTCCCTTTAATTTCTACTTTCTCTTGAGCTTCCACCTTGATATTTACCTTAACGCTAGCTTCGGTTAAAAGCTTTTCGCGAATTGTATTGATAATATCAGTCTCTGCTCTTTTCTTGATATGCATTGCAGGAGTTGCAAGCACAAGATCTACTATAACTTCATTACCAAATACTACAACGTTGGTGACAGCGCCACTCTCTACCATATTTTTACCTTCTCCGGCAACTGAAATACTTTCTAGGGCGTTTAAAACTGCTTTTTTATCTAACTTCATGGATATAAAATATAAAAATTATCAGTTTAGAGTTATTTTTATTTAAACTGATTTCATATTGCAAAGATAGCTTGAAAAGTTCTGATTTGAAAGATATTTAAATGTATAATTCCCCCGAAGAAGGGCGGAACTCAAGAGTAAATTTTCAGCTACAAATGCGGTATTTTTCCAAATAGAATGAACTTGGTCTAGGCATACCTTAGTATAACACATCCATTGGCGGATTCCAAAAATTTTCTTCGAAATCCTGAAGTTGATTATTTATAACTATATGACCTTCACTTTCTAAAAGTTGTTGCATCAAGTTTGTTCCTTGAAAGTGATGCTTGCCGGTAAGAAGACCATTTCTATTTAAAACTCTATGAGCGGGAACATCGCTCTGATTGTGTACGGCATTGAGTGCCCAACCCACCATTCGGGCAGATTTTGGCGAACCTAAAACTTTCGCAATAGCGCCATAGGAAGTTACTTTTCCATACGGAATTTTACAAGTAACATTATAAACCCGTTCAAAGAAACTTATCTGCTCCGCTTCATGCTCCATTTTACCAATAATGATTTATAATTCGCAATAGTGTAAAAAAAGCAATTATGCCTGTGGTGCTTCCGATGATATAGTTCATGTTTTTCATAAAGAAAGCCGCTTTCTGTTCTAATTTATTGAAAAAAGCAATGTAGATATAAAAGGCGCTGAAAGCTCCAAGACCAGAACCAATGACGAAGGACCAAATTTCTGCATTTGAAAAAGAAAAATATTGATAAGATGCCAAGGTCACACTAATAAAAACATAGAAGGGTACTGGAAACACGTTAATTGCAGACAGAAACATTCCTAAAAAGAACCTACTTTTCTTCGAATGTTTTTCCAGATGCTTCTTTTGCGGTGAAATTTTATTTCCTTTTATAAAAAAGAAAATAGTGAGACTTAAAAAAATTGCAAAACCAACCTCTCGTAATAAAAGTGAAATGGAAGGATTCTTATCAATGATCTCAGCAAAAAAAAGTGAGATTAAGGTCTGCAAAATTACAATCAATGAGGCGCCGCCTGCAAATACGAGAGCTCTCACTCTTCCCTCTTGCATACTTAATTTTGCCGCAGTCATATTAATCATACCGGGAGGTAAAATTCCTAATGAAGCAGCAAAAAAACCGTAGATAAGCGGCAATATAAAATTCATATTTATCTATTTAATTTTGAATTTTATATATGTAATTGCTTTGTTTACTTGTAGGTATTGATTTTCATAAAACGTCTGAATAGCCGTAACTTCTTCGGGCGAACCTTCATTTTTGTAGACATCATGATTTGCGTAAAGCACTTCGTGACCTTCTCCATGCAGAAGTCCAAGCGTGTAACCATGCATAAATTCGCTATCTGTTTTTAGATTCATAACGCCATCAGGTTTTAGAATCCTTTTATAAAGTTGCAAAAACTCTGTATTGGTCATTCTATGCTTGGTGCGTTTGTATTTTATTTGTGGATCAGGAAACGTTATCCAGAATTCAGCAACCTCATGTTCAGCAAAAATTCCATCGATGATTTCGATTTGAGTTCTTACAAAGGCAACGTTGTTCAGATCTGTGTCAGTTGCAGTTTTTGCACCTCTCCAGAAACGCGCTCCTTTAATATCAATTCCCACAAAATTCTTATCAGGAAATCTCTCGGCAAGACCTACAGAATATTCTCCTTTACCGCAACCAAGTTCTACTACAATAGGATTGTCATTTTTGAAAAAATCAGAATTCCATTTGCCCTTTAGAGGAAATTCATTGCCTACAACTTCTTCTCTCGTTGGCTGAAATACGTTGCTGAATGTGTCGTTCTCTAAAAATCTTTTAAGTTTGTTTTTGCTTCCCACAATAAAATAATATTTTGGCAAAATTAAGGAAATATATAAAACTTTAGATATATTTATCTTGCTACCTTAATTTACTTTTATTTATATGTCAAAATCTGATACCGTTTTGAAAATCAACATCCTTGTAGCACCGCTTAATTGGGGCTTAGGCCACGCCACCCGTTGCATTCCAATAATTCAAGCACTTCTTGAATTAGGTTTCAATCCAATAATTGCCTCGGATGGAATGGCATTAATACTATTACAAAAAGAATTTCCAAAACTAAAGTGTCTGGAACTGCCTTCCTACAATATAGAATATCCCGAAAAAGAGTCGGATTTTAAATTTAAAATGCTTCAAAATATTCCCGGAGTAGTTGACGCGATGTTGGCAGAAAAAAAACTCGTAAAGAAGTGGGTTTCTGAATACAATCTAAAAGGAATAATTTCGGATTCACGGTTTGGTGCTTATTCAAAAAAAGTTCCCTCGGTTTTTATTACCCATCAACTAAATGTTCTTAGCGGAAATACTTCGTGGCTAACCGGAAAAGTTCAGCGACTGATAATTAAAAAATTTGACGAATGTTGGATTCCTGATTCTGAAGCAAAGCCAAATCTGAGCGGAAAATTAGGGCATCTAAAAAATCCTTCAGATTCAGTTAAATACCTTGGTCCGTTAAGCCGTATGGTGAAAAAGAAAGTACCTCAAAAATATAATCTGATGGTTTTACTTTCGGGTCCCGAACCTCAACGATCGCTACTAGAGGAAATTTTGACCTCTGAACTTAAAAGCTATACTGGAAACATTATTTTCGTAAGAGGAGTTGTTCAGGAAGAAAGAACAATCGTAAAGGTTGACAATTGCACTTACTACAACTTTATGACTTCGGAGGAGTTGGAGCAGAAGATTAATGAGAGCGACTTGGTCATTTGCCGTTCAGGCTATACAACGATTATGGATCTTGCGAAACTTCAGAAAAAAGCACTCCTAATTCCTACTCCTGGACAATATGAACAAGAATATCTTGCAAAACGACTGCATAAAAAAGAGATGCTGCCATTTGCAAAGCAAGAAAATTTCAGCATTTCAGATTTGGAAAAAGTGGAAAATTTTAATGGCATACCTGAAATAAAGGAAGAAGTAAATTGGAAACAACTATTTTGCCTTTTTGAGGGTGAATGAGAATTCCGAACCTTTACCTAGTTGACTTTCTATATAAATTTTCTCTCCGTGACCTTCTACAATATGTTTGACGATTGCCAAACCAAGCCCGCTACCTCCTACGTCGCGAGACCCACTTTTGTCTACTCTGTAGAATCGTTCAAATAATCGGCCGATATTTTCGGATGAGACACCCTCACCATTGTCGCTAATTCTAACAATCACCTTATCTTTTGTAAGTTCTTCGATACTAACTTCAGTTGAGCCATTCTGTTTTCCGTACTTGATAGTATTAACGATTAGATTAACAACTGCCCGGTGTATTTTCTCGCTATCTCCATAAACCATTATCGGTTTGGTGTATTTTCTATCAAAAAGTAGGATGATGTCTTTTTCAGAAGCGCTCATTTCGAGAAGTTCAAAGACATTCTCAATAACTTCTACAATGTTGAAGTTCTCCATCTGCAAATTCAGATTTCCCGTTTCAAGTTTGGCGATCATATCCAAATCTTGAACGATAAGAATTAATCTTTCAACACCTTTTTCAGCTCGACTGATATATTTCTTTCTAATAGACTTGTCATTCATTGCGCCATCAAGAAGTGTGGACAAATAACCTTGAACGGTAAATAGGGGCGTTTTAAGTTCGTGCGAAACATTTCCTAAAAACTCTCTCCTATATTCTTCACGGACTTTTAGAGTTTCGATTTCTAATTTTTTGCTCGTAGCAAATTCTTTTACCTCCTGCGTGAGCGAAGCCATATCGGTAGTGACAGACTGCGATGTAAATGAGGACGATTCCAATAAAGATACGTCGCTGTATATTTTCTTTACTTTCGAATAAATATATCTTTCTACTCTATATTGAACTGAGAAAAATGAAAACAACGACATTACCAAAGCAAAATACAGACATATTTGCCAAGAGAAAATCGCGAAAAAATACATCAATGTACCTATCAGTACGGTAGAAAACAACGTGATATACAGCGTAGAAATCGCTGCAAATTTGTACGTGTTTTTCAATTTTCTAATCATTATGCGTCAAGCTTATAACCAACTCCTTTGATTGTAGTAAAGAGATCATCGCCCATTTTTTCACGTAATTTTCTAATGTGAACATCAATGGTCCTGCCTCCAACAACTACTTCATTACCCCAAACGCTATCCAGAATCTCTTCACGTTTAAAAACTTTTCCAGGTTTTGACGCCAAAAGATAAAGCAATTCAAATTCCTTACGTGGCAATACCAACTCTCGTCCTTCGTGAACTACTTTGTATTCTTCTCTATTAATTTCGAGTCCTGCGACATTGAGAGTTGCACTTCCTTCCTTCTGATCCTTAAGTCTGCGCAATAGTCCTTTTACTTTACTTACTAAAATTTTGGGTTTAATAGGTTTTGCAATATAATCATCTGCTCCAGCTTCAAATCCTGCTACTTGGGAGTAATCTTCATTTCGAGCACTTAAAAAAGTGATTATAACATTTTGCAATTCGGGCACTAAGCGTATTTGCTCGCAAGCTTCCATCCCATCCATAACGGGCATCATCACATCCATTATTATAAGATGTGGAAGTTCTTTTTTTGCCGCAGTAATCGCTTCTTTTCCATTAGAAGCGGTAAAAATTTGATATCCTTCTTGCAATAAATTATACCGAACTATTTCGATAATATCCGCATCATCATCGACCAATAGTATCTTTATATCTCTTTTTTTCATTTTGGTTTTTAATCACTTTAAGTCGTAAATGTAAAGATAATTGAGCTACCAATAATGGAGTTAACCGTAATTTAATATGGTAACATTACCCTAACAATAAGAACTCCTAGTAATAATATTGAGATAACCTAGCCTTAAAATACCAGCCTTTACTTTGCTGAAATTTAAAAATCATTCTGATGAAACATTTGTTCTTCTTATTTGTTTTCTTTTTATCTGTTTGCACATTCGCGCAAGGACCATCCACAATTTCGGGGACGGTAACTGACAACGATATGGAAACAGCGACATTACCTTATGTAAACATTAGCCTTCAAGGCACGAACATCGCCACGACTTCTGATGAAAATGGACATTACTCCATCAATGTAACTCCGGGATTTTATACTGTTGAATTTAGCTATATGGGATATTTAACTTCTGTTGAAAATGTTACTGTAAATCCTGCCGAAGAGAAAAACCTTGACAAGAAATTATTGGCAGACAGCGAAGTCCTTACCGAAGTAGTTATTAAAGCCAGAGTCAACCGCCAGAAAGAAAGTGCTTTGCTGATGGAGCAGAAAAATTTAGTAGAAATAAAACAGCATATCGGCGCTGAAGAATTTAGCAAGAAAGGTGTGGGCAATGCTGCAGCTGCTGTGGCCAAAGTTACGGGGATTAGCAAAGAAGAAGGTTCTGGCACCATGTATGTTCGTGGATTGGGCGATAGATATAATTCGACTTCGCTAAATGGGCTTCCAATTCCATCGAATGATACGGAAAAGAAAAATATCGATTTGGAATTATTTCCAACCGACATTATCCAGTATATCGGAATCGACAAAATTTATAGCGCTAATATGTTTGGAGATTTTGCCGGCGGAAATATTGATATAGTTTCAAAAGACTTCCAAGGACGTTCACTATTTGAAGTTGAGATTGGATCAAATATCAATAGCAATGCAGTAAGTCAATCAGACTTTCAGTTGCAGGAAGGACCAAGCTATTTTGGATTTTCTAATTATTCGCTTCCGCAAAATGGCCTCTCGTCATTTGGATTTTCAAATAGCCTAAATCCAGAAAGTACAATGCCAATCGGAAGCAGCGTTTCGGTAAGAGCTGGTAAATCATTTGATATCGGAGCACAATCGAAATTATCATTATTTGCAACCGCAAATTTTGATAGTAAATTCAATTATCGTGAAGGATTAAATCAAAGTGTTAGTGCACAAGGAGCGAAATTAAAATCTTTTGATCAGAAGAAATTTTCTCACAATACTTCTGCCGTAGGAATGTTTAATGCCGGATTGAATATTAAACCTGGTTCTAAAATTAAATATAACTTTCTATTTGTAAATTTTGCCGAGCAAGAAAATGACGAGTATAGAGGCTTTATTAGAGATATTGCCGAAGAAAACAACGGGCTTATCCGAAGAGGAACTTACAATCAAACTCAACTTTATGTAAATCAATTATTAGGAGATCATAAAATTAATGACCGATTAGCTCTTAATTGGGGTACATCTTATAATACCGTAAAAAGTGAAATGCCGGATCGTACTCAAAATACGTTGCGCATGAATACCTCAACTAACGATTACGTTTTTGCCACCAATACAACTTCTGATAATCACAGATATTTTCAGAAATTAACCGAAAATGAAATTGCAGCTTCTGTGTCTGCAGCTTATAAATTCGCAAAAACTACTGACGAAACCTTCAAAGGAACTTTTACAGTTGGTTATGACGGGAAATTTAAAACTAGAGATTTCGAAGCAATACAGTTCAACTTCAAAATTGCAAACAATCAATCTACAACTACGGTAAACCCGTACAATCTTGATTCTTTCTTTAATCAATCAAATTTTGATCAAAATCATTTTAATATAAATACTTTCAACGGAACATTAGAGCCACAAACCTATAGCGGTACGCAAAATATTCATGCTGCTTTTGCAACGATAACCTACCAATTTTCGGAGAAATTTACGGCAGTTGCGGGACTTAGGTCAGAACAATTGTTACAAGAAGTAAAATGGAAAACACAATTGGATAATATTGGAAGCAAAAACACTTTTGATCAAAATAAATTGTTACCAAGCATAATTGGAAAATACAGCTTAACTGAAAAAAGCAATTTGCGAATTGCCGCAAGTAAGACGTACACACTGCCCCAATTTAAAGAAAAAGCACTTTTCGTTTACGAAGACGTAACTGAAATCAAAGTTGGTAATCCAAATCTCTATCCTTCTGATGATTATAATTTCGATTTAAAATACGAGTTTTTCCCAAAACCGGACGAGACAATCTCTTTAACGGCATTTGGAAAATACATTCAGAATCCTATAAATGAAGTAACCCTTGCCTCTTCAACCAACGATATTTCGTTTATCAACACCGGAGATGCAGGTCATGCCGTAGGTTTGGAATTTGAAGTAAAGAAGAACCTTCTTTCTTTCGGCGAAAGCCAAAACAACAAAATCTCTGCGGGACTAAATGCTTCGTATCTAAAAACTGAACAGAAATTAAGTTCTGAAAAAGTACGTGCGGAAACGGCTTACAACATCAACCTTACCCACGACAAGAGCAGTTTTACTGGAGCTTCGGACTTGTTGCTTAATGCAGATTTGAGTTTTAATAGAACTTGGAATAACGACAAATCCCTTCAAATGACAGTTGCTTATGCCTACAGTTCAGATAGACTTTACGCCCTAGGATCAGAAATGAAAGGAAACTTAGTAGATCAGGCTATTGGACGTTTTGACTTTATCTTGAAATCATCACTTTCGGATAAAATAGGTCTAAGCTTTTCAGCAAAAAATTTGACAGATCCTTCGGTTCAAAGAGTTCAAGAAAACAATGGATCACCAATAACGGTACTATCTTACAAAAACGGAATTGACTTCTCATTAGGAATAAACTATCAATTTTAGACTTTACGATTTGGTTACACAACCGCAATTATAGTAACAATCTAATTACAGTTGATTAACCTCCAAATAAAGCAGAAACTTAATATTTGTAAAAGAATTTAAAAAGACAAACAAAAACCAAAAAATGAAAAACACAGTTAAGAAATTAGGAGTATTATTTATGGCAGTAAGTATTTTTAGCGCTTGTAGCAAAGATGACAGTCCAGCAATTGCAAGCAGTAGTTTTGTATTAAAAGCCAATGATTTTCAAGGAAAAATTACAGATGGCGATGTGACATTAGATCCTGCTGTTGTGTATAAACTTACTGGAAGTTTGACCATTGAAGATGGTGCCAAACTCATAATTCCTGCTGGAACCGTAATCGAAGGAACCGTTGGAACCTCGTACATCGCCGTAGCGCAGGGCGGAAAAATATTTGTAAATGGAACTGCTCAAAAACCGGTAGTAATGACAAGTGGAGCTGCAATGAAGGCACCTGGACAGTGGGGTGGACTTGTAATCTGCGGAAAAGCACCAATCAATAAAGGGGTAACAGCATCAGCAGAAGTTTCAGAATTGACTTACGGCGGAACAAATTCTGATGACAACTCTGGATCGATTTCTTATCTAAGAATTGAATATTCTGGCTATGCTTACAACAGCGAAAAAGAATTTAACGGATTGTCACTTTTTGGAGTTGGAAAAGGAACTACTATCGAATATGTACAAGTATACCAAGGAGCAGATGATGGTTTCGAATTCTTTGGAGGTACAGTTGATACTCGTTACTTAGTTTCTACTTCAAATGAAGATGATCAATTTGATTGGACAGAAGGCTGGAATGGTACAAATGAATTTTGGTTTGGAAAATTAGGTTTAGGTCGCGGAAACAGAGGAATCGAAGCAGATAATAATTCGAACAACCACTTGGCACAACCAACTTCTAATCCACAAATTAAAAACCTTACATTAATTGGATTAGGTGATCAAGGGACAGAATCTCAAGCCATAAAATTGAGAGTTGGAACGAAAGGTATATTTGAAAATGTAGTACTAAGTAACTTTGTTACAGGAATTGATATTCAGCATTCAGAAGGAATAGGTTATGTTGCTTCTCAGGAGATTAAAATTACAAATGTTCGTTTTTTAAATGTTACGTCTAAAGCAAAAGGAAAAGACACTGCGGGTGCAACTGCTGATGTTAATCCAGTTTTCATCGAGAGCGCAACAGCAACTGGAGCTGGCGATGGAGAAAATATGCCATCTTGGGCGGCATCTTGGACGAGATTATAAGATTGATTTTGTGTTAGTTAGTTATCAGAGCCTGCCCCAAAAGCAGGCTCTTTTTATGGTATAATATTTGAAATAGTTTCAGTATCTTTACAGCATATTATCTACTATGAAAAAACACTACCTATATACAATCATTTTATTCATCATTTTTTCCTTTAGCAGTTTTGCTCAAGGTGGAAAATCGACGATCAATCACGATTCTACTATCGATGGTTTGAGTTTCTATCCAAACCCCGCCACAAACGGTAAGATTTTTATTGCATCTAAATCTAATACTGCCAAAGAAATAGCTATTTATGATGTGCTTGGTAAAAAAGTATTTCAAACCCTTAGTAGTGCCAAGGAAATAAATATTTCTAGTTTAACTCCCGGTGTTTATATTATCAAAATAAAGGAAGATGACAGCACTGCAACAAGAAAACTCATAATAAAGTAAAAATTTACGGTTTCTTTTCATTTTATTAACTTTGAATGTAAAGTTTTCATTAAAAATGTTCCTATATTTGAACTAATATTTAATAACAACCCAAACAATTATGAAAAAACTTTACACTTTATTATTTGCTGCAGCAGTTTCTTTTACTGCTAATGCACAACTTACCAACGGAAACCTAGAAAACTGGGTTGACAACAACACGCCAGAATCTTTCTCGCCAGCGCCTTATACTGCTGGTGTAAGCAAAGAAGCCAACATTAAACATGGTGGAATGTTTTCGGCAAAGCACACAACTCCAACTTTGCCTTCATCTAGTGGAACTTCTGTAAAAATTCAGAATGAAACAGCGGTAGTTGTTCCTGGAACAACGTATACAATTTCGTATTGGTATTTGGATAATGATCCTGCGGCAAAATCAAGACCATGGATTTACTGGTTGAATGACGCGTTTTCTACAATTCCAGCAAACGAATCTGAATTTAGACCAGCGACTTATAGTACTGATAATCCAGAGTGGCAATTATGGACTACAACAGTGGTAGCTCCTGCAGGTGCTGCAAAGCTTAGATTCGAAATGAGATCATACGCTGATGGTACTGCTGGTGGTGGAGTAATCTACTACGACGATATGTCAGTAACGTCTCCAATGAAAGTTAGCCAAAATTCAATCAACGGTCTTAACGTATATCCAAACCCTGTAACTGCAGGTACTTTTTACATCAACACAGATTCAAATGACGTAAAGTCTGTAAGCATCTTTGATGTATTAGGAAAACAAGTTTTAAAAACTAAAACTAATAATGCTGTAAATGTTTCAGCTTTAACTAGTGGTGTTTACATCTTGAAAATTACAGAAAACGGATCTACTGCTACTAGAAAATTAGTTATCAAGTAAGTTCATAATTTCTTAAACGAAAGGCTTCAATGAAAATTGAGGCCTTTTTTTTTTGGCTTTCGCCGAAAGAATAAAGCTCGCAAGATGGTAGTGTAAAAAGATTCAGCTCTAACCTTGATTGCACCATAATAAGAAGCGATTTTGTCTTCGGTCGAAGCAGTCCGTAATAGATTGAAATTATCTACTTATAACAACATTCTACCGAATCTTCTTCGCCAATTCCTTCATCTTAGTAGAGAGTTCAAAAAAATCAATTAGCACAGTATTAATTCCGTCTTCACTTAAAACGCCGCGTTTCAAATCTTTTGGAAGTTCGCCTCGCTCGTCAGCCGACCAATCTTTCATATACTGAGATTCGTAATACTTCTTAATAGTATTCAGTTTCTCCACGTGATTCTCAAGCTCGTCCATCGCTTGCGCCGATTTCGCTACAACCGCAGCAAGTTCATCCAAAATGTTTTCCATTCTTGTCACTCGGTCTATTATTTCACTCATAATTCTTGCTTTATTAAATTCTGCTCTTGTAAACGTATAAAATTTAGAACTTGTTTCCGTATGCCCAATCCTATAAAACTGTTAAAAAGTGCCTACCAAAAGTATTGAAACTTCGGATAGACACTTTTATTATTAGACTCCTTAACTTCTCATCATTCACTTAGCCAATACGTTTTCTGAAATATCTGTTTAAACAATTAGATGTGTGAATAAATCTGGATTCCCATTCAAATATTGATAGTTGGTTTTTCTATTGCTCAGTTTTGTTTCAATCGCCAAAAGATCATTTCTGTGTTGCAATTCGATCCCCACAATCACTGGCCCCGTTTCACGATTTGTTTTCTTAGAATATTGAAAGTAAGCGACATCATCGTCCGGACCTAAAATGTCATTTACAAACTCCTTTAATGCGCCCGGCCGTTGCGGAAATTGCAACAAAAAGTAGTGCTTTAATCCTTCGTACAGTAGCGACCGCTCTTTAATTTCCTCTGTCCTTGTAATATCATTATTGCTTCCGCTCACAATGCAAACCACCTTTTTGTCCTGAATTTTATCTTTATAAAAATCCAATGCCGCAATGGTCAACGCGCCCGCAGGCTCTACCACGATCGCTTCCTCGTTATATAATCTTAGAATCGTAGAGCAAACTTTGCCTTCTGGAACGAGAATAATGTCCTCTAAACCGTTTTTACAAACCTGAAAGGTTTGCTCACCTACTCGCTTTACCGCCGCGCCATCAACAAACTTATCAATATCCTCCAAAGTCGTATTCTTGCCCATAGCAATCGATGTTTTCATCGACGCCGCTCCAGCAGGCTCAACTCCTATGATCTTGGTCAGCGGACTCAATTCCTTAAATACCGAAATCAATCCTGCTGCCAATCCGCCGCCACCAATTGGAACAAACAAATAATCAATTGGAGTTTTGTGATCTTCCAAAAGTTCTAAACCTATTGTTCCCTGACCAGCCATGACCATTTCATCATCAAACGGATGAATAAAAATCGCTCCCAATTCGTCACACAATTTTGTTGCCTCTGCAAACGATTCGTCAAACGTATCGCCTTTCATGACAACCTCAACTTTGTCTTTCCCAAAAAGTTTAACCTGCTTTGTTTTTTGCAAAGGCGTGGTCACCGGCATAAAAATCGTCGCTCTAATATTCAATTTAAAGCAAGCATAAGCCACGCCTTGAGCATGATTTCCCGCACTCGCGCAAACTACACCTTTGGCTTTTTCGGCATCTGTAAGTGAAACAATTTTGTTATAAGCGCCGCGTAATTTGTAGGAACGCACGGGTTGCAAATCTTCGCGTTTCAAGTAAACGGCAGCAGAGAATTCCTCGCTCAAGTTCTCATTTTTCATCAGTGGTGTATGCACCGCAACCCCTTTTATTCGCTCTCGAGCTTCGTACACTTTTGCTAGTAAACTCATTATTTTTTAGGTCTTAATTTGCGAACTTCCAAACCTGTTTGCCACAATTCACTGTTCTTCATTACGGCCAATTCTTCTTCCAATTTTTCGCGATAGTCATCTTTGCTATTGGCTTTAATCACATTTTCGGCTTCTCTTCCCGAAACCACACTATCGTATAGTTCATTCAAAACTGGCTCGGTGGCTGCGCGAAATTTATCTTTCCAATCCAAAGCGCCACGTTGCGCAGTTGTAGAGCAATTAGCAAACATCCAATCCATCCCGTTTTGCGCTACTAGTGGCATCAAACTCTGAGTTAATTCTTCCACCGTTTCGTTAAAAGCTTCACTTGGCGAATGCCCACGTTGCCTTAAAACATTGAACTGTGCTTCAAATATTCCCGCAACCGCGCCCATCAACACGCCACGCTCGCCAGTTAAATCGCTATAAACCTCTTTCTGAAATGTTGTTTCAAACAAATATCCTGAACCAATTGCGATTCCCAACGCCAATGCTCTTTCCTCGGCCCTTCCGGTGGCATCTTGAAACACAGCATAACTCGAATTTAATCCTTGCCCTTGCAAAAACAAACTTCTCAACGATGTTCCCGATCCTTTGGGCGCAACCAAAACCACATCCACATCTATTGGTGGCACGATTCCCGTTTTTTCATGAAATGTGATTCCAAATCCGTGCGAAAAGTACAGCGCTTTGCCCTTTGATAAATGTTTTTTGATGCCTTCCCACGCTTGAATTTGCCCCGCATCCGACAATAAATTCATCACTACTGTCGCTTTTTCGCAGGCTGCTTCTACTTCAAATAAGGTTTTCCCCTCTTCCCAACCGTCGGCTAATGCCTTTTTCCAGCTATTTGTGCCTTTTCGCTGCCCCACAATTACATTTACGCCGTTGTCTTTTAAGTTTAAAGCTTGTCCCGGACCTTGCACGCCGTATCCAATTACGGCAACAGTTTCACGTTTTAATACATTTTGCGCTTTTTCTAGCGTGAATTCTTCTCTTGTAACCACGTTTTCAAGTACTCCTCCAAAATTTATTGTCGCCATTTTATATTCTTATTTTATATTTATTAATTATTTTAATTTGGGCGTTTCCCTCCCGAAAAAGGTCGGGTCGGGCTGTCCGCTATATCTTTTGTTCCGCAAGCTCCACAAAAGGATGCCGCTGCCATCCCTAACGCAAACCCTGCAATTATTCAAATTTTGCTGTTAATTTAGCTTGCCAACTCTTCCAGAAAACTGCTCAGCTCTTTCATCGGTTTGGTCACCGCCACTCTTCCCGAACGAGCAAACTCTAACATTCCAAAAGGTTGCAGTTTTTCAAAAAGCAATTGCGTTTCTTCTACATGACCGGTTTTTTCAATCACCATAAATTTGGGATCAACCGTCAAAATTCTCGCATGATGTTCGCGAATCACTTTTTCCACATCGCCATCGGTCAGCATCTCAGTTCTAATTTTATATAAAGCAATTTCTTGATGTACGATTTGCGAATCTTCATGGGCAAAGGCCTTTAACACATCAATCAGTTTTTCGAGCTGACCAATTACCTTATCAACCTGCTCTTTCGAAGTTCTCAGCACAATCGTGTATCTAAATACGCCTTTCACCTCAGATTCTGAAGCCGTGATGCTATCGATATTCAAATGCCGACGAGTAAAAATGATGGTAATTCTATTCATCATCCCAATGCTGTTTTCTGTAAATACAGAAACTGTATATGTTTTTTCCATAGTAATTTTAGCTTAATCGTATTTCAGAAACCGATGCTCCCGTAGTAATCATCGGAAAAACATTTTCTTCCTTTGCAACCATAACTTCCAATAAATAAGATCCTTGGTGATTCAGCATTTCTGAAAGTGAACTTTTCAAATCTTCTCTAGCTTCTACTTTTTTAGCTTCAATACTATACGCTTTGGAAAGCGCTACAAAATCTGGACTAATCATTTCGGTGAACGAGTAGCGTTTTTCGAAAAATAATTGCTGCCATTGCCTTACCATTCCCAAAAACCGATTGTTGAGTATAATGATCTTTATATCCACCTTGCTTTGCAAAATCGTCCCTAATTCCTGTAAGGTCATTTGGAAACCTCCATCACCAATGATGGCTACTACCGTTTTTTCGGGTGCGCCAAATTTGGCTCCAATTGCGGCAGGAAGTGCGAAACCCATTGTTCCCAATCCGCCAGAGGTGATATTGCTTTTCGATTTATTGTATTTATAATATCTCGCAGTCATCATCTGATGCTGACCAACATCGGTAACTACCACCGCCTCACCATTGGTGATTTCTGAAAGCATTTTAATTACCTCGTCCATCTTCATCTCCTCCGAAAAAAGCTTATCAGCGCTTTCTTGCAGCGTGGATATTTCTAATTCTTTTGCTTTTTTAAATTCTTGATGCCAATTTGAATGTTGCTTTCTTTCAGCCAAATCAGTTAGGACTTTCAAGGCGTCTTTCGCATCAGCGTGAACTGCCACATCTGCATTGATAATCTTATTCAATTCGGACGCATCAATATCAATATGAATGACTTTTGCTTGCTTGGCATATCGCGAAACATCGCCAGTAACTCGGTCGTCAAATCGCATTCCGACAGCAATCAAAACATCACATTCGTTGGTTTTGATGTTTGGTGCATAATCGCCGTGCATGCCGAGATAACCCACGTACAGTGGATGATTATTTGGAAACGCGCCCAAACCTAATAAAGTTGATGCCACCGGAATTCCTGATTTTTCTACAAATTTCAACAGTTCTTCCTCGGCATTTGATAGCATAATTCCTTGTCCAATTAAGAGGTATGGCTTTTTCGCGCTATTTATTAAACTCGCCGCTTCTTCTAGTTTTGCAAAATTTAATTTTGGTTTTGGACGATAACTCCTTATCTCAGTACATTTTTGATAGTTATACTCCATTTCACCAAATTGTGCATCTTTGGTAATATCTATCAAAACCGGTCCCGGCCTTCCCGATTGTGCGATGTAAAAAGCTTTAGCAATAGCCGCAGGAATATCAGCTGCTTTGGTTACTTGGCAATTCCATTTTGTAATAGGCATTGAAATTCCCACCACATCAGTTTCTTGAAAAGCATCCGTTCCCAATAAATGCGAAGCAACTTGACCCGTAATACATACCAGTGGTGTCGAATCGATCAATGCATCAGCCAAGCCCGTGATTAAATTTGTGGCTCCAGGGCCAGAAGTTGCAAATACAACTCCTGTTTTTCCTGAAGTTCGTGCAAAGCCTTGTGCCGCGTGAATCGCACCCTGTTCATGCCGAACCAAAATGTGGTTTACCGAACCTTGATAGTCGTACAACGCATCGTAAATTGGCATAATCGCGCCGCCAGGATATCCGAAAATTGTTTTTACATCTTCTGCAACCAACGATTTCATGACCGCTTGTGCGCCTGTTATTATTGTCGAATCCATTTTTTAAAGATTTATTTATCAGTTACACAACCCGTTGATGCACTAGAAACACATTTGGCATATTTAAATAAAACCCCTTTGGTTGCCTTGAGTTCGGGATGTTGCCATTCTGCTTTTCGCTTTGCTAATTCGTTAGCGCTAACTTTTAAATCAACACTATTGTTTTTTGTATCAATCGTGATGATATCGCCGTTTTTCACCAAAGCAATTACGCCACCATCTTGCGCTTCGGGCGTAATGTGACCAACTACAAAACCGTGTGTACCGCCCGAAAAGCGACCATCGGTAATTAATGCAACGTCCTTTCCTAAACCGGCACCCATAATCGCCGAAGTTGGCTTTAGCATTTCGGGCATTCCCGGTCCGCCTTTTGGTCCGCAGTACCTGATAACAACAACATCACCCGCTTTTACCTCTCCATTTTTCACACCGGCAATAACCGCGTATTCATCGTCGTAAACTCTGGCTGGTCCTTCAAAAAAATCGCCTTCATTGCCACTTATTTTGGCAACGCTGCCTTCTGTCGCGAGATTGCCGTACAATATTTGCAAATGTCCGGTTGCTTTTAATGGCTTATCTAAAGGAAGAAAAACATCTTGACCATTACTCAAACTCGAAACATCTGCTAAATTTTCTGCTACTGTTTTACCCGTTACAGTTAAGCAATCGCCATGAAGAAGTCCGTTTTCTAACAAATATTTCATCACGGCAGGAACGCCGCCTACTTTGTGCAGGTCTTCCATCAAATATTTACCGCTAGGTTTTAAATCGGCTAAGACTGGAATCTTATCACTTACTTTTTGAAAATCTTCCAATGTTAATTCGATGTCCACCGAATGTGCCATTGCGATTAAGTGCATCACCGCATTGGTCGAGCCACCTAAAACCACTACCATAGTCATCGCATTTTCGAATGCTTGTTTGGTCATAATGTCTTTTGGTTTTATATCTTTTTCCAATAGCAATCGGATTGCTTTTCCCGCGTCCAAACATTCTTGATTTTTCTCGACACTCAATGCAGGATTCGAAGAACTGAAAGGCAAGCTCATTCCCAATGCCTCAATCGCTGATGCCATTGTATTTGCAGTGTACATTCCGCCGCAAGCGCCTGCACCCGGACACGCATTTTTGATTACCCCTTTAAAATCCTCTGGAGTTATGCTGTTATTAAACTTTTTACCCAAAGCTTCAAAAGCCGAGACTATATTCAGCGACTCACCTTTCCATTTTCCAGAATGAATACTACCACCATAAACCATTATCGATGGTCGATTTAACCGTCCCATAGCCATGATCGAACCTGGCATATTTTTGTCACAACCAACAACCGCCAACACTGCGTCGTACCATTGCGCGCTAACCACCGTTTCTATTGAGTCGGCAATAACATCGCGAGAAACCAATGAGAAACGCATTCCGTCAGTGCCGTTTGAGATTCCGTCACTAACGCCAATTGTATTAAAAATTAGTCCTACTAAGTTTTCAGCAACCACACCAAATTTTACGGCTTTAGCCAAATCATTTAGGTGCATATTGCAAGTATTGCCTTCATAACCGGTGCTAACAATACCTACTTGTGCTTTATTCAGATCTTCTTCGGTTAAGCCAATTCCGTACAGCATAGCTTGAGCGGCTGGCTGTGTTTCGTCTTGCGTAATAGTTCGGCTGTATTTATTTAATGTTGTCATTAGTGTGTGGTGGTTAATACTTTTTCTGATTTTCTAACTAATTCTGAATATTCATTTTGTAATTTCTTACCAATAGAATCACTCCAATCCAATGGGAATTTATAATCATCAACCGACTCAATCCCTATGATTTCAGCAGCGGTACCACAATAAAAAGCGCTATCGGCAGACTGTAATTCCTCTAGTTGAAATTGGCCTTGCTTCACTTCTACACCAAACTTTGCCGCCATTTCTAATACCGTAGCTCTAGTAATTCCAGGCAGGATATTTCCTAATTGCGGTGTAAACAAGACGCCACCTTTCTCAAAAAACAAGTTTGCTCCTGGACCTTCGGCTATAAAGCCATCGCTATCAAGCAGTAATGCTTCATCAAAACCATGGTCTTTCGCTTCGTTAGTGGCCAAGATTGAATTCACATAATGACCACAAACCTTGGCTTCGATTTTTACAGATTTAGAGTGCGGACGGCAGTAGGACGACACTTTCAATCGAAGTTGCTTATCACCTAGATACGCGCCCCATTCCCACGCGCAAATCATTATCGAAACATTATTTGGTCGGGACAAACTCATATTTGGATCGCAGAAAACTAGCGGTCGCACGTAGGCATCTGATAAATTGTTTCTTTCTAGAAGCTCGTAGGTCGCTTCCACCAATTGATCAACATCAAAATTGAAAGGAATATTGATTAACTCAGCCGAGTTTTTAAGACGTTGATAATGTTGTCTTGATTTGAAAACGCTGGTTCCATTTGCAGTGGCATAAGCACGGATTCCTTCAAATACACCATAGCCATAATGTAGAGTCTGACTATATAAGTCGGTTGAAGTTTCGCTTGCTTTGACAAATTTTCCGTTGAGATAAATTAAAGTTTCGTTGTTGTAGTACATTTTATTGGTGATTTTGATAATTTATGAAATAAAAAAAGCCTTTCTCAACTGAATGAGAAAGGCTTAAAATTGGACAATACCAGCCTGACTCACCCGAAGGGGCAAATGATAATAATGCTGATAATAATAATTGTGTATGTTGTCATAATATGAATTGATTTAAAATAAAAAAGCCTTTCTCAACTGAATGAGAAAGGCTTAAACTTGGACAATACCAGCCTGACTCACCCGAAAGAGCGAATAATAATGCTAATAATAATTGTAGATCTTGTCATTTTAGATATGTTGATAATTGTAATATGTATTCTAGGAAATTTCTATTACCTAATTGGCTAACTGATGCAATGCGTTTTTATTTATGATCATATCTGCAATTGAATCCCAAAGTTCAATGCGTTTTTTTAAGGACTCTTTGGCTACAAATAGTGCTTCATCCCATTTCTGCTGATCACTTTTACACAACTCAGTGATCATTTCAAGTGAAAGTGGCCTATGTTCATCTCCGTCTAAGTCTATATGTCGTTGGAGATAATACCTCAGTTTACTAAAAGTGTTTTTTTCTGGATTTGAGTTTTTTAGAATTTCAATAAACATATCTGGAATAACGTCTTCCCTGCCAAAAGTAAATGCTGAAGCTACAAGATGAGGTTTATTTGTTTCGATTATAGAAAAAGAATACTTTACAAAACTTAGCACTCTAGGATCAATGTTAACCTGATTAAGAGAATTATCTACACTGTTGCCAGTTTTTATTAAATCTATAAACTTGTTTATCTCACTGGTTTTTGCTCCTATTTGATGCATAGCGTCTAAGTACATTTCGAAATGACTTTTAGGTTCGCCCAATTCATTTATATCACTTTCCTCTCCATGAACAATTTCATTAATAAATCTTGATAGCTTAGCATTTTCTGCGGGAACCCATGGAGTACTAACGTTTGTTAAGTTTTGTTGCAAATTTTTTAGAAGTGACATAAAATCCCAAACCGCAAAGACATGACTTTCCATAAATAGTTTTATGTCCTCTATGGTTTTCAAATTGTGATACAATCTGTGCTCATTTAATTGAATGCGCAAAGGCGCTAATTCACTTTCTATCTGTTGCATTGTAGTCATTCGATTTCTGTTTTAATAGTTGTTTGAAAAAAGTCACAAAAAAAGCCTCCTAATTTCTCGGGAGGCTTTAAATATAATTTATATAAATCTATAGCATTCCCTTCGCAGATGTGATAATCACAATAGCGATAATAATTGAAGAAATGATAATAGATGTGTTCATTGTTGTTTTGATTCTGCGACAAATGTAGAAATAATATTCAATTATAAAACTAAATTCATTAATATAAATTTTTCGCCTCGGCTATTTTGGATTTCAATGCATTGAAAACAGATTGATTCAATAGATGGTGACTGCAATCCACTTCACCGACAATTTGTCACATTAATATAGCTAGAACAGCAAAAATTCAACACTATTCTGTCTTTTTTACATAAATTGACTATCAGAATATGATTTTTTTGGTTTGGTATTTCTTTTGTATTTAATCAAGAAATCGACGTCGAATAGATCAGAAATTGTTTAATTTAAAACTTTTAATTATGAGTACATCAGTAATGATTCCTAAAAACGGAAGTTTTGCAAGCAAAAATACAAATTCAAACTTCCAAAATTGGTCAAGCTTTCTAGACGATATTTTCTCAAAAGAATTGCCGTCGTCATTAATGTCAAATTATGATTCAACTTTAAGCTTGCCAAAAGTAAATATAAAAGAAGATGCAGAATCCTTTATCATTGAGGCTGCAGCTCCAGGACTCGAAAAGTCTGATTTTCAAATTAATTTAGAAAATCGAGTATTAAGCATAGCCGTTGAAAAAGAGGTCAAAAATGAATCGGAAAACGAGCATTATAGACGAAAAGAGTTTGGCTATAGCTCTTTTAAAAGATCATTTACTCTTCCAGAAACGGTAAACGAAGAAGGTATAAAAGCTGAATATAAGGATGGAATTCTTAATATTTCCTTGCCAAAGAAGGAAGAGGCTAAACAAAAGCCTGCCCGAAATATCGAAATATTTTAACGATTAAGAATAAGCCTAACATGCAAAGTGTTGCCTGCGTACAATTATGCAAAGCAGCACTTTTTTTATTTAGATAAGACATCTAATGAACTTGCAAATAAGGGTTTAGGTAAAACTGAAGATTTAGATTAGACTGCAAACTGCTTTAGGTGGTGATCTAAGTGCTTGTAAAATAAATAATGCCACTCTTGACTTGTAAGCTTTCCGAAAGAATGACTTTCTCTATTATCAAAGTAACTGCCACCTAATCTTTGTGTCTTTAGTAAGTTGGCACACAGTTTTTCTTTCTCTACTTGAAAATCTCTAGTCCCTTCGATCATAAATTCAGGAGCAGTTTGTGCGCTTCTTTTGTAAGGCTTGTCGCCGACCACAACTTTTTTGACAAAAGTCTTAAGCAGCCATTTCTTAAAAGCATCGGGCTTCGCAATTGTATCGTCATAAACCATAGTGTAAGCCACATTGCAATGGGCAAGCATTTGATCAACTGACATAGTACCCCAAATCCTTTCACTGTTTGGACTTAATAGATTAATTCTATCTATAACCTTTTGGGTTTCTACTTTATCGAAAATCATCTTCATTGTTTGTACTTAAAAATAAAAAACTATGGACCTCTTTTTTAGAATTAATCAGGTTCGCTTACAAATTTATTCCGCGTATAAAGGTAATGGTATAGGAAAGATATTTTCTTTATAATTTGCTTACAATACTAAATTTTAATCTTTTTGCTATTTCTAAGTTTTTACGTCGAGCACTATAACTAGCTGATTGTTAATTTTTTCAATCATAGAAATGGCAACCGTAATAAAGTTATAACTTTGCAACCTTTAATTGCAACTCACTGCAGTTTTCGAAATATACAAATAGCACGCTTTGAACGTAACCATAAAAAAATTCTTTTCAGGACGCAATTTCTTTATACTCGGAATTTTACTTATTATAATAACATTCTGTTCAACTTACGTATTAGGAAATCTGATTACTGATATTTCTGAAGAGGCAAATGCGGTAAATACGGAGCGTAGTTTTCTTAAAAGACAGGAAGTATTAGCACAAGAATTTTTGAACTTGCAAAAAATCAAGGATCAAGTAGCAACTGTTGTTGAGGTAAGCTCTCTTGATAATTTAAGCAATAATCTCCTAGTCTTAAGTGCTGTTCATAAGAATGACAGTTTAATCAAAAACAATTGGTTTCAGGTTAATCAGCAACAAATTCAATTTACGCAACCGACTCATAGTGCCGACTTACAGTTTCAAGTAGATGATTTACTACAACGTAGCGGTGATAAAAGCGAATTTAATCAGATTATTAAAGAAGACAATTTTTTTCTTTTGCGATTATTTTTCAAAACCCTCAGATCTGATGGAAGTATTGTTCGATATGGCTATGACATAGATTTGGAGATGTTGCACTCCTATTTTTTTACGATAGATCAAAATCCATTGCTCAGATTGTCAAGCATTCAAGTCAGAAGATAGAAATTATTCTTACTTTAAAACCTGCCGATCTTGAGCCGATTATTTTGAGCAAGAAAGAAATAAATAAGTTTAAAAACTGGCTGGATACATAAATGTCTGATGTCATACTAAAAGACGAACTTAGTTTCTTCGTGCCAAATTTTCCGGATTGTATTGACAACATTTGTGAGATTTGCATTTTTGCTTCAAGGTTTCCAAAACGATGTAGGTACTAATTTAAAATTGGTTTCTATTCGAAGTTTCCTCACAATCTGTATTCACAAACTTGTAAACCTGACGCAGGAGGGCACGAGCGGCAGCGAACTGGCCAAGTAATCTCATTTGGAGATCAAGCTGATTTTTTTTAAGTTATAAGTTCAATTCATCACAGTAATCGCTAGAAAGAAACTTTCATATTTATTCCTTTACAATAATCAAATCTCCTTTTTCATTCAATTTCTCCACTTTCCAACCTTTGTTTAGTTTTATTTCATAAAACTCACCCACTATCGTTTGTCCATCAATATGTAAAGGAATAGGAAAAATGTACTTCAATTCTTTTGGTATTTCTAAGATTCCAGAAGTCCCTAATTTCTCTTTTCGTTGAAGGGTTTTAAAACTTCCAAAATTCAAACCTCCCGATCCATCTATCCCGACTAATTCGGAATAAACAACGCCTACATCTTTTAGAATCAAAGTTCCATTCATATCAAAAGTTTTTGCAAATCGCTTATCAATTAAAGTGACAGACAATGTTGGATTATCGACAAGGAGATTAGTATAATGTAAAACATTCTTTTTGTGATTTTCTTCCCGCTCTAATTCTTCCTTCCCTATAGTGGCAAAATTTGATCTCTGATTTGCAGTTTTTAAATCTAATTTTGAAATCTTTAATGGCTTTTTCAAAAGTTTAGTTTCGTAGATATTCAAAAAATTATATACCTTATTTAAACCTTGCTTCCAATCCAGTTCAAAATAATCAAAAATAAGCCCGTACGCTGGGCCTGTTGCGTAAGGAAATGCTCTTGTATAAGTGTCGGCAGATTCTCTTTTATCAAGTTGTTGTAGTGCTTGTTTGTACTTGTCGGAATGAGAAGACAGTTTAAAAGCAGTATAATTTGCCAATCCTTCTGAAGTTTCTATTTGAAGTTCTTTGTCCAAGAATTCGCTATATTTTTCTTGCCGTAGTTTTCTATAAATAAGTGCATCATTAAAGAAATTTAATACTGACTTTCTAGGTTGCTTTTCTTTGATGGCGTCTATCGTATTTCTTAAAGCTTGAAACTCTAACCTGAGCCATTCTCTAGCATCATAATTCTCCAAATAAAGGATTGGCAAACCGTTTAAGGTAATTTGCTTTTCTTGTAGAACATGGAACAATTCGTGTATAATGGTTGAAGAATTGTCATCCAGAGAATTAATTAAGACGATTGCATATCGCTTTCCATTGTATTCTTGAGTTGTATTGGATTGAAAAATTGTATTTTCTGGAACGGTCTTAAAGAATATAATAGAATCTGTAGTTTGACTGTCAGGAAGTTGAATCAGACTATAAATAACATTGTTTTGATCTAAAATTAGAATGTCTTCACTCCACAAATTATAACCCCAGAGTTTACCATTGTCAACAGTTAGCAGATCTCTTGATTTGAACAGCTCCGATTTAATCTTCTCTCTTGTTCTCTCTGGCAATGCTTCTTCGTTAGCTTTCACTTGATTGATGAAGGAAGTCCACTTTGGCAAAACTTGTAAAGATGCAAAATCCTCTTCTATCAAAATCTGTTGAGTATTTGAATAAAATTTTTGGTTAGCCAAATGCTCTAAGATTTCAAAGCCTTTTTTACGTTCTTGGTTTAAAGAAAAAATACGAGCTCCATTGTATAGTGCATAGTTGGGTAAATCATATCCAGCTACTTCAAACAATTTTGAAAACTCCAAAGCTGCATTATTATAATCTTTATTGTCGTAAAAGGTCAAAGCGTTATCATAAATAGCTTGATTCGATTGACTATAAACATTTAAAGAGATTAATAGAAATAAGCTTGTTATTGTTTTCAAAATTTTATTTTAATATTGGATGAGAATTGTACTTACAAATATAGCATACGGATTCTATACTTATCCGGTGATAAATCCAATTTTAAGAAATTGTTTAAATTATTCCCTTTGCTTAAATTTCGTTTATTTTAATATTGATACTGTTGGTTTCTCCTTCTCGAAGGTCTTACAAAATCTTATAGGTATAAATTGAAAGAGCCCTTACATTTGAAGTCTCTCAACAAGTCATATTCTCAAAATTATCATTCTGGTTCAGGAAGACCCCAGCGAAAGCGAACTGGCGAAGCAATCTCATTTGAGACTAAATAACATTTACCAAAATGTAAAAACGTAATTCCAAATCAAAAACCTCACTCCAATTTTAGCACCAGTCTCGCGTGAGGGATGGCAGCGGAACTCCTTTGTTGTGGCGTTGCGGAGCAAAAGCTACAACAAAGAGTGGGAGTGAACAGCCCGGCCCAAAGGGACACGCCCAAAAAAAGATTATCAACTGAAAACCAATTATTCTTCACTAGGAACGATCACGGCTGTGGCTTTCTAGAAAAATCCGTATTTTTACAAAAATATTTGCTGTGAACATCTATCCTGATATCTTTAATATATCCTCTAAAAAAGAATTTAAAAAAATTGCACTCAAGGTTTTTCGGTTTCAGTATGAAAACAATGCTGTATATCGAGAATTTTGCGAGGCATTGAAGGTGGAAAAACATCTGGTAAAAACCCTTGACGAAATTCCGTTTTTGCCGATTCAGTTTTTCAAAAGTCATAAAGTGGTGAGTAGTACTGACAAACCTCAAGTGATTTTTACGAGTAGCGGGACGACCGGAACCAAGACTTCTCAGCATTTTGTGACAGATGTGAGTCTGTATGAGCAGAGTTACAGACAGGGATTTGCGGAATTTTATGGCAATATCGAAGATTATATTTTTCTGGCACTTTTGCCATCTTATCAGGAAAGATCGGGCTCTTCGCTAATTTATATGGTGGAAGATCTGATTTCACTTTCACATAATGAGGACAGCGGTTTTTATCTTTACAACCACGACGATCTGATTGCAAAGCTTCGGGAATTTGATAAACTAGAGAAAAACGTTATTTTGATGGGCGTGACTTATGCGCTTTTGGATTTAATTGAAAAAGAGAAATTCGATCTCAAAAATCTGATTATTATGGAAACTGGCGGAATGAAAGGTCGCCGAAAAGAGATGATTCGCGAAGAATTACACGAAATTCTCTGTGATGGTTTTGGCGTAAGCAGCATACATTCAGAATATGGAATGACCGAATTGTTGTCTCAGGCTTATTCGCTTGGCGATGGCGTTTTTAATTGTCCGCAATGGATGGATGTGATGATGCGCGATACCGAAGATCCCCTCAGTTATATTGGGAACGGAAAAACTGGAGGTATCAATGTGATTGATCTTGCAAATATCAATTCTTGCTCGTTTATTGCGACGCAGGATTTAGGAAAAAAATACGATAATGGTACTTTTGAAGTACTCGGCAGATTTGACAATTCGGATATTCGAGGTTGCAATCTGATGGTTTTGTCTAGTCCTAAATAAGCGATACAGATTATTAGACAAAAATATTTAATTAAACACTTGCAAAATCATTTTCGCAAGTGTTTTTTTTTGTTTTTTAGGTTCTCATTTTAATTATGTTCTGCAAATGCATTTGGTTAGGAGTTAGCATATAATTAGAATAATGTGGTCGTAGTTCATTGTAAGTGTCAATTGATTCCTTAACCAGGCTCTTCATTAGATTCAATTTTAGATTGTATTTGTCAATCATAAATTCCTGTTTTAATATCCCATTGATTCTTTCGGCCACGGCGTTTTCGTACGGATCTGAGTTCTGTGTCATACTAGCTACTATTCCATTTTTTCTTAAGATCTTTTGATAATCCTTTGCGCAATATTGTAGGCCTCTATCCGAGTGATGAATTAGTGGAACTTGCTTGCTTTTCCTTTGTTTAATTGCCATCCTCAATGCTAATGCGCTGCTTTCAGTATTCATATTGTCGGCAACGTAGTGTCCCATAATCTTCTTAGAATATGCATCGGTAATGATGCTTAAATAACAAGGATTTTCTCTTCTGCCTATGTATGTTATATCAGAGACCCATACTTGATCAGGTCTGTTTATTTCTAAACCAAGGACTTGATTTTTATGTTTTCTAAAGTGATGATGTGAGTTAGTTGTGATGTGATAGCTGCGTCTAGGCTGGATTAGTAAGTGATTAGCCCTTAATATATTAAATAATTTATCCCTGCCTATTTTTAATGGTTTCAATTGATCCTTTAAAAGATGGTACGATTTCTTTGTACCAAGTCTGGGCATAGATTTCCTAATATATAGAACCATCGATACAACTTCAATTGCTTTAGACTCTTTTACGGACTTTCTTTTAATATTTCGATAATAAACCTGTCTGTCTACCCCGAACAAATTACAGGCGAACACTACTGTTTGGTGTTCTTGCTCTTTAAAATTGTCGATTGTTCGGGTGAGGAGTTTTTTCGTATATCAATTTTATATTCTTTCTCAGCGAGATCAATCATCATATCGAAAATGATTGCTTTTTTATCTGCAACAAAAGCTTGGTGTTCCAAAAGCGACTTCTGCTTCTCCAGTAGTTTTACTTTGGCTTCAAGCTCCATTACCTTCTGTTCTGGTGACTTTGTCATAGTAGTTGGTATTTGATTCTCCCAATCAAAGTTACCGAATTTTCGCAACCAATTAAGAACCGTACTATGACTTTGTATCCCATATTCTTTGGTTACTTCAGAAATAGACCGAGATCCTTTCTCTATTTCTTGAACAATTTGTAATTTAAAAGACATAGTGTAGTCTTTCTGTGTGCGCTTGATGTAGCGGTTTCCCTGATCTTCTTTCATAATGATACATTTTGTGTATCGCTATTTCAGGACGGGACATTTTATAAAATAAAAAAGCTGTGTTCATTACAAACACAGCTTTTTTTATTGAATTGATTTCAGATTATTTAACCTGAATAATGAAGTAGTTTTTCTTTCCGCTTTGCAGCAAAATAAACTCATCATTTATAAGATCTGACGTAGATAATTTATACTCTTCGGTCACTTTCTCTCTATTTACAGAAATCGAATTTGCCGTTAATGCACGTCTAGCTTCTCCGTTTGACTTGAAAAATCCAGTTTTCTCATTTAGAGCAGTGATGATTTCTAATCCTTCACCAAGATCTTCTTTCGAAATCTGTGCTTGAGGCACACCATCAAAGATATCTAAGAAAGTTGCTGCGTCAAGTTCTTTTAAATCTGCTGCTGTTGCTGACCCAAAAAGAATTCCTGAAGCTTTCACCGCTTTGTCATACTCTTCTTGATTGTGCACAAATACCGTAATTGATTCCGCCAAAGCTTTTTGTAAAGTTCTCAAATGCGGCGCTTGACGGTGTTCTTCGATTAATTTTTCGATTTTTTCTTGATCGAAAAAAGTGAATATTTTGATGTATTTCTCCGCATCTTCATCTGCTGAATTCAACCAAAATTGGTAGAATTTGTACACCGATGTTTTGTCTGTATCAAGCCACACGTTTCCACCTTCAGATTTTCCGAATTTAGTTCCGTCAGCTTTAGTAATAAGTGGAGTTGTCATTGCAAAAACTTTTGCTCCTTCACCACCCATTCTGCGCACAAGCTCTGTACCAGTAGTGATATTTCCCCACTGATCAGAACCGCCCATTTGCAGTTTTACATTGTGGTTTTTATATAGATAATAAAAATCGTATCCTTGAATTAGTTGATAGGTGAATTCTGTAAACGACATTCCGTCGCCGATTTCTCCATTCAAACGTTTTTTTACTGAATCTTTTGCCATCATATAATTGACGGTGATTCTCTTGCCCACTTCACGCGCGAAATTGATGAAACTAAATTCCTTCATCCAATCATAGTTGTTCACCATGAAAGGCGCATTTGATTCGGCCGAATCAAAATCTAGGAAGCGTGACAAAACACTTTTAATTCCGGCAACATTCTTGGCCAAAGCTTCGTCATCAAGTAGATTACGCTCATCAGATTTCCCAGAAGGATCTCCAATCATTCCCGTTGCACCTCCTACGAGAGCGACAGGTCTGTGTCCAAAATTCTTTAAATGTACCAGCAAAATGATTTGCACCATACTCCCGATGTGAAGTGAATCTGCCGTTGGATCAAAACCGATATATGCTGTAGTACATTCTTTAAGCAATTGTTCTTCGGTTCCCGGCATACTGTCGTGGTAAAGTCCACGCCAGCGTAATTCTTCAACTAAATTTTTCATTATAAAATAAATTTTGGCAAAGATAACCTATTATGTTCAGTTGGAAATCCAAAACATATATTTTGAGCATTAATTAGCATAACTTTGCAGCTATGATTTTAGTTACAGGAGGCACAGGACTAATCGGGGCACATCTACTACTCTCACTCACCGAGACCAATGATCGCGTACGTGCCATTTTTCGAACTGAATCGAGTCAAAATAAAACTAGGAACTTATTTAAGCTTTATAATAAGAGTCATCTTTTTGAAAAAATTGAATGGGTAGAAGCAGACATTAATGATATTGAGCTTTTAGATATCGCTTTCGCTAAAATTACCCACGTTTACCATTGTGCTGCCTTGGTATCATTTGACCCGAGGGCTGAGCTGAAACTCCGCAAAATCAATATTGAAGGTACTGCCAATATTGTAAATTTCTGCTTGTATCACAAGGTCGAAAAACTCTGTTATGTAAGTTCGATTGCAGCTTTGGGTGATGCTAAAACCGAAGGTGATTTGATAACTGAATCTACAGAGTGGAATGCCGAAAAGCTTCATAGCGACTACGCCATTACCAAGCACGGCGCCGAAATAGAGGTTTGGCGGGGAGAACAAGAAGGACTAAATGTGGTGATTGTAAATCCATCGATTGTTTTAGGACCTGGATTTTGGGATTCTGGAAGCGGCGAAATATTTTCTAATGTCGAGAAAGGTTTGAAATATTACACACTAGGAATGGCGGCCTTTATTGCAGTAACTGATGTAGTAGAACAGATGATTGCCTTGATGAAATCGGATATTTCTGGAAAACGTTTTATCTTATCAGCTGAAAATATCAGTTATAGAGATTTAATCAATTGGATTGCAGATACACTCAAGAAACCACGACCAACAATTGAAGCAAAAAAATGGATGACTAATATCGCTTGGCGTCTTGATGCTTTGAAAACGACACTCTTTGGAGGAAGAAGGCACTTGACGAAAATTACCGCACAGTCACTTCACAGCAAAACTTTGTACAGCAATAAAGCAATAACAGAGGCAACTTCAGTAACTTTTATTCCGATAAAGGATTATTTAAAGAAATTCAAAAAAAAAGAATCGTAGAAAGACTAGTTTGGAGACAGCGTCTTTAATTTTTTTTCGAGCCTTTTATTTACACTGTCATAAAGTGAGTGGTAATTTTCAATATCAGCGGCATAATATTTTATACTATTGGCAAATTGCAGGCTATCTATTGAATACTTTTTGTAAACATAATTATTAGTTTCAATTTGATACTGCTCCAAAACAATAGGTTTTTGGGACTTCGCTGCTTCCAGAATTGATAAATCATAAATGATATCCACCATCTTTTCTCTTTCTATCAGATTCTCCGGCTTTTTGGTAGCATTAGAATTACAGCTGATAGAAAGAAGAAAAAGTAGAATTATAGATAAAATATTTTTCATTTTATTTTCTATCAAATAACAAACGCTGTCCCTTGCGAACATCTTTAATTTTACCATTTGCATAAACAAGATTTCCATTTACAAAAGTATGAGTCACCCTGGATTTGAAGTTTAAACCTTCAAAAGGAGACCAACCACATTTGGCAAGAATATTTTCTTTCTTAACGTTCCATGGTTTGGCAGTATTTACAATTACAAGATCGGCATGATAACCAACTTTTATAAAACCTCGTTTTTCAATCTGAAATAATTTGGCAGGATTATGAGCCATTTTCTCAACAATTTTCTCTATAGAAATTTTTCCACGAAGGTAATTTTCGAGCATTGCAACTAGTGCATGCTGCACCATAGGCCCGCCAGATGGAGCATTTAGATATGGCAATTTTTTCTCTTCAAGAGTGTGAGGCGCATGATCTGTTGCAATTACGTCAATACGATCGTCAAGAAGTGCCGTCCAAAGGGCATCTCTATCAGCGGCGGTCTTAATTGCTGGATTCCATTTGATAAAATTTCCTTTGGTTTTATAATCTTCATCAGAAAACCATAAGTGGTGAATACAAACTTCAGCGGTGATTTTCTTTTGTTCTAATGGAATTTTATTTGTAAACAAGTCTAATTCCTTGGCAGTAGAAACGTGAAAAACGTGCAGTCTTGCGCCAGTTTTCTTTGCCAAAGCAACTGCTTGTGATGATGAGATATAACATGCTTCGGTACTTCTGATTAGCGGGTGAGCTTCGGCAGGAATATTATCTCCGTATTCTTCCTTAAATTTTTCAAGATTTGCTTTAATTGTCGCTTCGTCTTCGCAGTGAACGGCAATTAGCGTTTTGGTATTAGCAAAAATGTTCTCGAGAGTTGCTTGATTATCGACAAGCATATTTCCTGTTGAGGATCCTAAAAAGATTTTCACTCCTGCAACATTCCTTGGATTGGTTTTTAAAACTTCTTCAAGATTATCATTTGTAGCCCCCATCATGAAAGAGTAGTTTGCAAATGAATTATCACTAGCAAGACCATATTTCTCTTCAAGTATTTCTTGGGTTACAGCATTTGGTACTGTATTAGGTTGCTCGATAAAGGATGTGATTCCACCTGCAACTGCTGCACGAGATTCAGATTCGATATCACCTTTATAAGTAAGACCTGGCTCTCTAAAATGCACTTGATCGTCAATTATTCCAGGAAGTAAAAAATTACCTTCCGCATCAACAACTAGACAATCACCAGATTTTGGGCTAATATTTTCTTCTATTTCAACGATATATTCTCCATCTATAAATACATCTCCTTCAAAAATGACACCTTCATTAACAATCTTTGCATTTTTGATTAAAACCTTTCCCATCTTATTATAATTATAATCTATTAAATAATTTTTTTAATCTAAGCGTAATCACCCCAAAGACAGCTTCGGTAATAATGGCATTGCTCATTTTTGAAACACCTTTTGTTCTATCTGTAAATATAATCGGCACTTCCTTGATTAGAAAATCTTTTGCATAAGCCCGGTACTTCATCTCTATCTGAAAAGCATATCCAACAAATTTAATTCTATCGAGATTAATAGCTTTTAGAACTTGTCTCTTGTAACAAATAAATCCTGCCGTGGCATCGTGAATTTTCATTCCAGTAATCATCTGCACATACACAGATGCAAAGTAGGACATGAGCACACGACTAAGTGGCCAATTGACAACATTTACACCAGTTACATAACGAGAACCGATGGCGACAGAGGCATTTTCGACTGCACAAGCATTGTAAAGTTTGATCAGATCTTCGGGATTATGAGAGAAATCTGCATCCATTTCAAATATATAATCATATTTTCTCTCGAGACTCCACTTGAATCCATGAACATATGCAGTACCGAGTCCCGACTTCTTTGCTCTGTTCTCTAAAAACAGTTTTCCAACAAATTCAATTTGTAACTTTCTCACCGTATCGGCAGTGCGATCTGGCGAATTGTCATCAACAATGAGAACATCAAAAGATTTTTCTAGCGAAAAAACCTTTCTAATAATGCTTTCGATATTTTCGATTTCGTTATAAGTTGGAATTATAACAATACTATCGCTCATTGAAATTCTATTTGTGGCAAAAATAAACTATTTAAGATACTTCGCTTCATAAATATTTAATAATAATAAAACTCTATGCGCAGCGCGCTATAGCTCATAAAAAAACGGTGCATTTTAAGATTAAAAGAGTTTTTATTAGAAACAAATAAAGCACCAAAAAACCAAAAAATTATTAATTCAAATGCAGAAAATATTGCTCTAGCGTAGTTTAAAATTACTAATTTTGCATCCGATGAACGAAATGATTTTACATACACGGCAATTGGAGAGCAATGATTGGGCAACCTTTATCTTTTTGGTTTCACTTATTCTTATAGCAGTTGTAAGCAATGTATATGAAAAGCGATTTTCGGACTTTTTGCGTTTAGGAATTTCTGATAAATATGTAAAAGTCTATCGTGAAAGTAGCAATCTAGTTTCGGGCTTTAATATTCTGCTGTTTGTTTTGCAATTGATTTCTCTGTCGTTTTTCATACAACTCTTTATTAGTGCCGCCGGTATGGGCAGTAAGACAGATTGGATATTATTTGTTCGAATATTTACACTTACTACAAGTTTTGTATTAATTAAATTCTTAATTGATAAAATTATAGCATTAACGTTTAATATTGAGGAGTTTGCTGAAATGTTTAATCTCCGTAAGATCACCTACCGCACATACTTCGGACTTCTATTACTTCCAATAAGTTTTGGTCTATTCTTCTACAGTAGTGTCAATTTTAGCATTTATTTAATAGTTTTAGCGCTTTTTCTTTTAGCAAATGCGTTAATTTACCTTGCGTCATTAAAGAATTATCAAAAATTCCTTAGTGGCAAATTGTTTTATTTTATTTTGTATCTTTGCGCTTTGGAAATAGCTCCCTACTATTTTATGTATTATTGGTTTACAAAAAGCTAGAATTAGAGAACAAATATGAAAGTGAAAACAATTTTGGTGTCACAACCCGAGCCTAAAGTAGAAAATTCACCCTACTTCGATTTACAACAAAAATTAAAAGTAAAGATAGATTTCCGTTCTTTTATTCACGTGGAAGGAGTAAATGCCAAAGAAATACGAGCGCAGAAAATAGACATTAACAACTATTCGGCGATTATCCTAACTAGCAGAAATGCAGTGGATCACTTCTTTAGGGTTGCAGACGAAATGCGTTTCAAAATTCCTGAAACTTTGAAGTATTTTTGCCAGTCGGAAGCGGTTGCGTTTTATCTTCAGAAATACGTGGTTTATAGAAAAAGAAAAATTTATGTTGGCCAAAAAGATTTTGCTGACTTAGTACCACTTCTAAAAAAGTATAAAGACGAAAAGTTTCTATTGCCGGCATCAGAGCAATCTAGTATTGAACCACAGACAGTTTTAAATAATTTGAAAGTTGATTGGACACAAGCTACTTTTTACAAAACTGTAATAAGTGATCTTTCTGACCTTGCAGATGTTTATTATGACATTATTGCATTTTTTAGCCCTACTGGAATCCGTTCATTGTATAAAAACTTCCCTGATTTTGAACAAAACAATACGCGTATTGCGGTTTTTGGAAGCACTACGCAGCGAGAAGCTTTAGACCTTGGTCTTCGAGTAGATATCATGGCACCTTCTCCTGACTGTCCTTCTATGACAATGGCTTTGGAAAAATATGTATTGCAGGCAAATAAAGAATTAAAAGATAAATAAACCATCGCGGATCCGATTCCTCTTCGGTTTTTACCCAATAAAAAGAGTTACTTTAATTAGTAGCTCTTTTTTTTTGCTCTGTTTCTGTCAAGTTATTTGATTTAGAATTTTTAGAAGTAAAATGAAAATCTGCACTTTACTTATTTAAAAGAATTGCCTTTCAAGAAAAAAACTTCTGGTAAATGGCAGAATCCGCAGCAACATCTTCGAAGGTGTCTTCCCTTAGTTACAGTAGCTTTGTTGCTGGATTCTTTCGGCGAAAGCCTACTTCTAATTCTATTAAAACTACTTTCAGTTATTCAAAAGAGTTGCCTTCAAACAATCCAACTTCTGTTCAATAGCGATGCTTGCTGCAACATCTTTCAAGAATTCAATTCTATTTCAAAATAAGTTTTGTTGTTCAGTTCTTTCGGCGAAAGCCAATTAAATTACTGAATAGAAATCCTAAAGCATAAAAAAAGAGCTACTTAAAAAAGTAGCTCCTTCTATATAATTTAAACTGAGATTAAGCTCTTGGAGCTCCAGCCATGATTTCTTCGTTTGCAAATTCTTCAAACTTAGCAAAATTGGCTTTGAATTTCTGCGCAAGTTCAACTGCTTTTTCGTCATAAAGGTCTTTGTCATCCCAAGTATTACGAGGATCTAAAATCTCGTTTGGCACATTAGGACAGTCTGTAGGAATACTGATTCCGAAGATTTTGTTTTCTACAAATTCCACATTATCAAGATCTCCACCCAAAGCAGCATCGATCATTGCACGAGTATATTTTAATTTCATTCTGCTACCTGTACCGTAAGCACCGCCGGTCCAACCAGTATTGATAAGCCAAACTTTTACGCCAGCATCTTTCATTTTCTTACTCAACATTTCGGCATATTTTGTTGGGTGCAGCGGCATAAATGGCGCGCCAAAACAAGCTGAGAAGTTAGGTTGTGGCTCAGTAACTCCCGCTTCTGTACCAGCAACTTTTGCAGTATATCCAGAGATAAAGTGGTAAGCCGCCTGACCTGGAGTTAATTTTGAAATTGGAGGCAAAATTCCGAAAGAATCGGCTGTAAGCATAAAAATATTACGTGGATTTCCTCCTTTTGACCCTGGCTGAATATTATCAATATGATAAATTGGATAACTTACACGAGTGTTTTGAGTGATAGAAACATCATCAAAATCAACTTCGTTTGTTCCTTCTTTGAAAACTACATTTTCTAGAATTGCACCTCTTTTGATAGCATCAAAAATTTCAGGTTCATTCTCTTTGCATAGGTTGATAACTTTTGCATAGCATCCACCTTCAAAGTTGAATACTACATTTTCGTTTGTCCAACCATGCTCATCGTCACCAATAAGTTTGCGTTTTGGATCTGCAGATAAAGTTGTTTTTCCAGTTCCCGAAAGTCCGAAGAAAATTGCTGTATCTCCGTCTTTTCCAACGTTTGCACTACAGTGCATTGGCAAAGCATCTTTGTCTACTGGCAAAATGAAATTTAAAGCAGAGAAAATCCCTTTTTTAATTTCACCTGTATAACCTGTTCCACCAATAAGAGCAATTTTACGAGTAAAATCCAAAATTGCGAAGTTGTGTTGTCTTGTACCATCAATGGCAGGATCTGCCATGAATGTTGGTGCACAGATTACGTGCCAGTCAGGAGCAAAACCCGCTAGTTCACTTTCGTCCGGTCTCAAAAACATATTATAGCAAAACATATTTCCCCAAGGAGTTTCGTTTATTGCTCTAACATTTAATCTATATTTTTCGTCAGCACAAACGTAGCTATCTCTTACATAAATCTCTTTTCCGTCAAGGTGCTTGATAACCTTGTCATATAAAGCATCAAATTTGGCTGATTCAAAAGGAATGTTCACTTTTCCCCACCAAACCTTATCTGCTGTAATGCTATCCTTTACAATAAATCTATCCATTGGAGAACGACCTGTAAACTCACCAGTGTTAATTGCCAAAGCACCGCTAGAGCTCTCCACTCCTTGGCCCAACTTCACGGTAAGATCTTGAAGTTCGTCCGGACTTAATTGGTAATGAACATTGGAATTTTTTATTCCCAGACTCTCTAGTGATATAGATTTAGCTGTAAGATCGGTATTATCCATAATGTATGCTTTAAGTTGTGTGTATGTATAGAAGGCAAAAGTAAAAATTTTAATTCAGATTTGTTTTGTTTCCCAGAGAATTTTCCCGCTTCCGAAGAATATCAACCAATAATACTAGCCAACCTATTATAAGTAGTAGTCCACCGATAGGTGTAATAAAACCGATAGCCTTAAAATTGATTGAGTTTAATGAGTCGGTAGCAAGCAAAAATATTGAACCAGAGAACAATATAACGCCTGTTAGGCACAAATAGTATATAGATTTTTTGGCTTTCGCCGAAAGAATATTGCTTGCTCCAACAAATAATAATACCAGAGCATGATACATTTGATACCGAACGCCAGTTTCGAAAGTAACTAATTTATCAGCTTCTAATAAATCCTTTAATGCGTGTGCCCCAAAAGCTCCCAAAACAACTGCCGTCATTCCTAAAATTGCTGCTGTTGCAATAATCTTTCTGTCCATTATTTTCAAATCTTGATGAAAAACAAATTTAGTTCTTATTGTCATATTTAACCTAGTCTTACGTCAAAGTTTTACGGTGCGCCTAAAAATTTTAGTACATTTGTCTATCAAATTTTAAAAAATGAGAAATATTTTGCTAATAGGTGCAGGCCGTTCTGCATCCTCTTTAATTCGTTATTTGTTAGAAAAATCCAAATCAGAAAATCTTCATATTACAGTTGGTGATTTAGTCCTTGCAAATGCGCTGAAAATCACTCAAAATCATCCAAATACTTCCGCTATTGTTCTCGATATCTTTAATAAAGAATCTCGACAGTCTGAGATCGCTAAAGCTGATATCGTAATATCTATGCTGCCCGCACATCTACATATTGAAGTAGCGAAAGACTGTATTATTTTCAAGAAAAATATGGTAACTGCTTCTTACATCAGTCCTGAAATGCAAAGTCTTGACGCCGAAGCAAAAGCGAATAACTTAATTTTCATGAATGAGATTGGATTAGATCCAGGTATCGATCACATGAGTGCAATGAAAACCATTCACGAAATTAAAGAAAAGGGCGGAAAAATGATTCTGTTCGAATCTTTCTGCGGCGGACTTGTAGCTCCCGAATCTGACAATAATCTTTGGAATTATAAATTTACTTGGGCTCCCCGTAATGTGGTTCTTGCCGGTCAAGGTGGTGCAGCAAAATTTATTCAAGAAGGCACTTATAAGTACATTCCTTACCACAAAGTATTCAGACGTACCGAATTTTTAAAAGTAGAAGGATACGGAAAATTTGAAGCTTACGCAAATAGAGATTCGTTGAAATACCGAAGTGTTTATGACTTAGACGATGTACTTACTTTATACCGTGGAACCATCAGAAGAGTTGGCTACAGCAAAGCTTGGAATATGTTTGTCCAACTTGGAATGACCGACGATACCTATATCGTTGATGAATCTGAAACAATGAGCAACCGTCAGTTTGTGAATTTATTTTTACCATTTCACCCGACCGATTCGGTCGAAATCAAAATGAGATTGCAACTTGGCATCGAGCAGGATGATATCATGTGGGAAAAACTCCAGGAGCTTGATTTATTTTCTAGAACTAAAATTATCGGTATCAAAGATGCTACTCCTGCACAGATGTTGCAGAAAATCTTGACTGATAGCTGGACTCTTGATCCAGAGGACAAAGATATGATTGTTATGTATCATAAATTTGGATACATCCTTGACGGTGAAGAAAAGCAGATTGATAGTAAAATGGTATGCCTGGGCGAAGATCAAACTTATACCGCAATGGCCAAAACGGTTGGTCTTCCTGTTGCAATGGCGGCGATTCATATTCTTAACGGAACAATTAAAACTCCAGGTGTACAATTACCAATTACCCCGGAAGTTTATCTTCCAATTCTAAAAGAATTAGAAGACTATGGAGTGATATTTAATGAAATAGAACTTCCATATATTGGATACAATCCCGACAAAGTAGTTCTAAAAATTTAAAAATAAAAAAAAATCGAAATAGTGATATTTCGATTTTTTTTTGGTTTCTTCTTATCTTCTGCTATTGTAAATCATCACATAATAAAGCAATGTCCCTAGCGAACCAATTGCCGCAACCACATACGTTCGCGCTGCCCATTTAAGTGCATCTTTTGCTCCTGCGTGCTCCTCACGAGTTAGCATTCGTTTATTTTCTAACCAAGCCAAAGCGCGATTACTAGCATCATACTCTACAGGCAAAGTTACAAATGCGAAAACTGTTGTAGCTGCAAAAATCACAATTCCGATTAATAATAACTGTGGAAAAGTATTGACCATCAAGATTCCTGCAATTAAAATCCACTGCACATAATTGGAAGCAACAGATACCACTGGAACAAGTTTAGACCTTAGTGTAAGCCAACTGTAAGCAGTTGCGTGTTGTACAGCGTGACCAACTTCGTGAGCTGCAACTGCCGCCGCTGCTGCATTGCGCTGACTATATACTGCTTCACTTAAATTTACAGTACGATCGGCAGGATTGTAATGATCTGTCAATCTACCAGGAGTAGAAATAACTTTCACATTTCGAATTCCGTGATCAGCAAGCATTTGCTCAGCAATCTCAGCACCGCTCATATTATTCTGCAAATGCAGTTTTGAATACTTTTCAAATTTGGATTTAAGCCTAGCACTTACACCCCAACTCGCAAGCATAATTATACCGATAATAATCCAATATGACATCATAGTAATTTTGTGTTTAATGAAATTCTAAGATAGCAAAATTTCTGCCAAAAAAATTCTTTCGAATATTTCGGGCAGAAATCAGTCATTTTGTCCTAGAAACTTTTAGAATCCATGTTTTTAGCCAACAAGGTTGATAATTTTTCCAGGAACTATAATTATTTTATTGGGCGTTTTGCCATCCAATTGTTTGATGGTACGCTCGTCTGCAAGAACGATTGCTTCAATTTCGTCTTTAGTTAAAGTCAAAGGCAACTCTAGTAAAAACCTCATTTTTCCATTGAAGGAAACTGGATATTCTTTAGAGTTTTCAACTAAATATTCTGGTCTAAATATTGGAAATGGAACTTCCGAAATACTTCCTTGATGTCCAAGACTACTCCATAGTTCTTCGGCGATGTGTGGAGCATAAGGTGAAATTAATACGGCAAGCGGTTCTAAAATAGATCTGTTATGACAACCTTGAGCCGTTAATTCATTTACACAAATCATAAATGAACTCACCGACGTATTAAATGAGAATGTCGAAATATCTTCTTGAACTTTCTTAATTGTTTTATGCAGAGATTTCAAAGATTCAGCACTTGCAGGATCTGCAGTAACAATAAAACCACTATCATCAAAGTACAGTCTCCATAATTTTTTAAGGAAACCAAATACTCCAGTAATCCCTGCAGTATTCCAAGGTTTTGCTTGTTCGAGTGGTCCTAAGAACATTTCGTACAAACGCAAAGTATCTGCTCCGTATTCATTACAAATATCGTCGGGATTGACAACATTGTATTTTGATTTAGACATTTTTTCTACTTCGCGACCGACGATGTATTTGCCGTCTTCCAAAATGAACTCAGCATTTTTATAGTCTGAATATAATGGATGATTTTTGAATGCTTCAATATCCAATTCGTTGGTGATGTCATTTATTACAGCTAAATCAACGTGAATTGGCGTAAAATGACTCCAATCAGAATCAGACTGTCTGATATTTCCGTAATCAGCTACTAACTTATTTAAAACATCTTTTGCTTGTTCGTTAGATTCAGATATGAATTCTCTACTTTTGACCGCTTTTTCGATCAAGGATTTACTAAAGAAAACAGTTTTTCGATTTCCTTCTGTAGAAGTTGCATCGGTTGAATATTCCCATCTATAAACAAATGCACTCATCCCCAAAATCATTCCCTGATTAATCAGTTTTTTGAAAGGTTCTTCTTGATGTACATATCCTCTGTCTTTCAAGAATTTATTCCAAAATCTTGAGTATAATAAATGACCAGTCGCGTGCTCGCTACCTCCAATATATAAGTCAACACCTTCCCAATAATTTTCTGCTTCGGCCGAAACAAATTCCTCCGTATTATGCGGATCCATATAACGCAACCAATACCAAGAACTTCCTGCCCAACCTGGCATTGTGTTTAATTCTAAAGCAAAAACAGTTTGCTCATCAATTAAAGAATTATCTACAACTGTATTCGAAATAGTATCCCAAGCCCAAACCGTTGCATTTCCTAAAGGTGGTTTCCCATCTTCGGTTGGCAAATATTTTTCAACTTCTGGAAGACGAATTGGCAAATGTTCCTTGGCAATCATCTGCGGAAGTCCATCCTTATAATATACCGGAAATGGTTCTCCCCAATAACGCTGTCTCGAAAACACCGCATCACGAAGTCTGTAATTTATCTTTCCATATCCTTGATCAATATCCTCAAGTTCTTCGATAACTTTTGCAGTTGCTTCTTTATAGGCTAAGCCATTCAAGAAATCAGAATTTTCTAAAACAAATCTTTCTTTTGATCCGTAAGCTTGGTCCTCCAAACTAATACCTTTGAAAATATTAACTATCTCTGGCATTCCTTCTTCTCCTTTAAAGTGATTCGCAAAAGCATAATCTCTATCGTCACCACAAGGCACAGCCATTACAGCTCCCGTTCCATATCCAGCTAGAACATAATCCCCAATCCAAATTGGCATTGCTTTTTTGGTAAAAGGATGTTCAGCATAAGCACCGGTAAAAACTCCCGAAATAGTTTTCACATCGGCCATACGCTCACGTTCGCTACGTTTGCTGGTAGTTTCTATATATTTCGCGACAGCTTCTTTCTGCTCTTCGGTGGTGATTTTTTCAACCAATTCGTGCTCTGGCGCAAGGGTAAGGATAGTGGCACCGAAGATGGTGTCGGGGCGGGTTGTAAATACCCCGATCTGTTCAACATCCTCCCCCCGACCCCCTCCGAAGGAGGGGGAGACGGAGCGCTGACTAACTCTTGTGTCTAATTCATTTTTTATTTTACTTAGAACGGCAGAAATATCTTGCGCTACTTCATCGTTCGTGAAACGAAGTACTTTAAATAAATGTTTTTGTTCTAAAGCCAAAGTTCTTTCCTCATCTGCTAATTGTTGTTCGGGATCATTGTGATATTCACCGTCAACCTCAACTATCAATCTTTTCTCCAAGCAAACAAAATCTGCTATGTATTTGCCAATTAGGTGCTGTCTTCTAAATTTAAACCCTAAATTTTGTCTTCTTAGTTTAGACCATAAGACACCTTCAGCAAAAGTTGGCTCTTGTCTCATACCTGCTGCGTGCACAAGTAAATGTTTAGACAATAAAGGGTCACCGGTCATATATTTCGGTTCGCCTCCCCCTGCTTCGGAGGGGGTCGGGGGGAGGACTTTAAATTGGACCATCGCCCCAACACTTTTTCCAATCCAGTTTCTCTGACTCTCCTTAATACTTTCGCTCCAGTCAATGACGTTCAGACCTTGCAAAAGTCTTTCGGCATAAGCAGAAATACGCATACTCCATTGCTTCATTTTCTTGCGCATCACTGGAAAACCACCACGTTCAGAGACGCCGTTTACGATTTCGTCATTTGCCAAAACGGTTCCTAGACCTGGACACCAGTTCACTTCGGTTTCGGCGAGGTAGGTCATTCTGTAATTAAGGAGCATTTTCTGTTTTTCGCTTTCGCTAAATGCATTCCAGTCATTAGCGGTAAATGAGGGTATATCGTCTGCTGCTACAGCATTTACTTTGGAATTGCCCTCTGCTGAAAAGATACGTTGAAGTTCATCAATTGACTTCGCTTGATCTGACTCTTTGCAATACCAAGAATTAAATAATTCGGTAAAAATCCATTGAGTCCATTTATAATAAGAAGCATCAGAAGTACGAACTTCACGACTCCAATCGAAAGAAAATCCGATTTTATCTAGTTGCTCGCGGTATCTCGAGATATTTTCTTTGGTAGTTTTATCAGGATGTTGCCCTGTTTGTATAGCATACTGCTCGGCAGGAAGTCCAAAACTGTCATATCCTTGAGGATGCAACACATTAAAACCTTCGTGGCGTTTGTATCTCGCAATAATATCCGAAGCGATATAACCTAGTGGATGACCAACGTGGAGTCCAGCGCCAGAAGGGTAAGGAAACATATCAAGCACATAATACTTTGGTTTTTCCTTCCCTAATCCGTCGGAAGTTGGAGGATTCTGAGCTGCGAAAGTTTGGTTTTCAGCCCAGTATTTTTGCCATTTGGCTTCTATTTTGCTCGGATTGTATTTCATTTTTGTTTAAAAAGGATGAGAATGAAAAAATTTCACAAAGTCGGAAATCTTTTTTATTTAGAGAACAAATTTACATTTATTGTATCAAAACCAAAACTTTGACGTTATAAACTATGATTAAGAAATTTCTTTGTTATTTTTACACCACAATTAAATTCCATTATGAGCTCTAAGTTTGACAAATTTCAAAAGCGCCGACTAATTTCCTCTTATTTCTCTGTAATCTTAAGTATTTTTCTAGTACTTTTTCTCTTAGGAATTTTGGGATTATTTATTATAAATTCTAAAAAACTTTCTGACGATTTCAAGGAAGAGATCGCGATGACTGTTTTCTTTAAAACTGAAGCTAAGGACACCACTTTTGCAGCTTTTGAGCAACAATTAAAACAATCTGATTTTGCTAGGACTTTTGTTTACGTAACCAAAGAGCAAGCAGCAAAAGAACATACCGACGTAATAGGCGAAGATTTTATCACTTTCCTAGGTGCAAATCCTCTGCAAGATTCGTTTGATATTCATCTAAAGGCAGACTACGTTGTAAATGATAGCATTGCCAAAATAGAAAAGGAACTTCGTAAAAACGAAATGGTCGAAGACATTGTTTACGACAAGCAACTTGTAAATTTGGTCAATGATAATATTCAGAAAATCACCATGTGGATTCTTATTGCCAGTGGATTTCTTGCACTCGTTGCGGTATTGCTAATTAATAGCTCAATGCGTCTCTCCATTCATAGCAACCGTTTTATTATTAAGACGATGCAGATGGTAGGAGCAACAAAATCATTTATTCGTTCTCCTTTTATCTGGCGTAGTATTAGACTTGGAATAATAGGTGCTGTTTTGGCAATATTGGCATTACTTGCCGTTTTGTACTATGTTGACACAAATTACCCTGGATTAGAAATTATACAAGACAAACCAATGATTGGTGCGGTACTATTAGCCGTACTGCTAGTGGGAATTCTTATCACTTGGATAAGTACATTTATAGCCACTCAGAGATTTTTAAACCTTCGCACAGACGATTTATATTAATATATTATGAACGAGCAACAACCGACAGAATTTCTTTTTCATAAAGAAAATTACAAAATTCTACTTATCGCATTGTGTATAATCGCACTTGGATTTATTTTAATGTCTGGTGGGGGAAGTGATGATCCGAAAGTTTTTAATGAAGAAATTTTCAATTTTAGACGAATCAGGTTAGCGCCTACAATGGTACTTATCGGAATTGGCGTTGCGATATATTCAATATTAAGAAATCCCAAAAAATAATTAATGGACTTTTTTCAAGCTATTATTCTGGCCATAATCGAAGGGCTTACAGAATATTTACCCGTGTCTTCTACAGGACACATGATTTTTGCAAGTTCTTACTTTGACATTCAAAATGAAGATTTTGTAAAACTATTTCAAGTATCAATTCAGTTCGGAGCCATTTTGGCGGTTGTGGCATTGTATTGGAAAAAGTTTTTTGACTTTTCTAAATTCGATTTCTACCTAAAACTTATATATGCTGTAATTCCTGCACTTGTTCTAGGATTATTTTTTGATGATATGATTGAAGCAGTTTTAGGAAATCCTATTCCAATTGCTATCGTATTAATCCTTGGAGGTTTTGTACTTCTGTTTATCGATAATTATTTCAAAAACCCTAAAGTTTTCAAAGAAGAAGATATCAGCGTTCGTCAGGCAATTACAATTGGTTTTTGGCAATGTCTTGCAATGATGCCAGGTACAAGCCGCTCTGCTGCTTCTATTATCGGTGGTATGCAACAAGGACTTGATCGTAAGACTGCTGCTGAATTTTCGTTCTTTCTAGCTGTACCAACAATGGCGGCAGTAACTTGCTACTCTGTTTTCTTGAAGACTTATGAGCAAACACAAATGAAAGGCTATGAACTAATTTTGAAATCTACCGAAAATACCACTATGTTTCTAATTGGTAATGTAATTGCATTTGTAGTTTCGATTATTGCCATTAAGTTTTTTATAGGAGTTATCAAACAATATGGTTTCAAACCTTGGGGTTATTACCGAATTATAGTTGGCGTACTTTTACTTATTTACTTCTCATATATAAAATAGTTCAAGATGAAAAATGCAGAAGATTTCGTCAACGGAGAAGTTATTTTAATAGACAAACCACTTACTTGGACCTCATTTCAAGCGGTTAATAAAATGAAGTGGGCTTTAAAAAGCAAACTTGATTTAAAGAAAATTAAGATTGGCCACGCTGGAACTTTGGATCCACTTGCCACGGGATTATTGATTGTTTGTACTGGAAAATTTACCAAGAGAATAACCGAAATTCAATCGCAGCAAAAAGAATACACCGGAACTTTCTATATTGGTGCTACTACTCCATCTTATGATTTGGAAACAGAAATAGACCAAACTTTTCCGATAGACCATATTACTCCTGAAGTAATTCAGAAAACAACATTGCAGTTTCTGGGCGAAATAGACCAAAGACCGCCGATATATTCAGCAATCAAAAAAGATGGAGTTCGTCTGTACGAGCATGCACGAGCTGGTGAAACTGTAGATATTCCCCTTAGAAAAACTACGATTCACGAGTTCGAAATTACTAGAATTGCATTACCAGAAATAGATTTTAGAGTTGCCTGTAGCAAAGGAACTTACATCAGATCCTTAGCTTTTGACTTTGGAGCCGCGCTAAATTCAGGCGGACACCTTACCGCATTACGCCGAACTAAGATTGGCGATTATTCTGTAGAAGATGGGATTTCGCCAGAAGAGTTCGAAAATCAGATTAGCCAAATCGCTGAAAATTAGATAATTTCTATTGATATTTTCGTAATTTTATATTTAGAATTAAAATTTCATTCAAATGAAAACTGAAGATAAAAAGCCAAAAAATCTTGCAATCCCTGGCAAACCAATGTCAAAAGAAGAATTTGTTTCTTTGATAAAAGAGGCAGAGGAAGGTGAGTTTATGAGTCTGGATGAGTTTGATAAAAGATTTGAAGAATGGAGACTTAATAGAAAATAAAAAAGATGCTTGTAGCGTGAAAACTTTTACCTAATAATCAGCCGCATTATAACGACAAGTGAAATTTAAACCGCCTGGCACGGAAGTCATTCTCCAGATTACAAACAATCCATCAAAACTATTTCAATCTAGTTAATGAAACATATTCTTTTAATTCTGATTCTACTTTTTACTTCTATCGCATCTTCTCAAGAAGAAATATCTCATCCAACCTTTTCAGACTTTGCACAATTCGAAGTTTCAATTCCTCTACAAGGAAATAAAAACCGAGGCGACCAATTTCCAGATGGAACTTCCAATAACAATTGGTTTTTGCCCGATGGTGTAAATGCTAATTTTGGCTACGGAATACACTACAAAAATGTAATTGGTCTAAGCGCAAATACAGGAATTGGAATGAAATTATCCGACAAGTTAGTTATAGCTCCAATTTTTGCAAACCTTCGGATTATGCCAAAAGTTGGAGAAGAAACTAGGCTGGGAATTGATTTAGGATTAGGCCAGTCTTTCGCGCTCGGTAGAGGAAATTTACAAGGAACTTTTAAAAGAGCCAAACTAAATCTTGAGTCAGATGGAAGACAACTTTTTATCGAATTTGTTTCGTACGGGATCAACTTTAATAATACAAATCAACAAAGCATCAGCATCGGAATTGCTTTAGTATCTTTTTAAAATGACAAGAATATTATTATTTTGCTTATTCAGCACTTTGAGTTTTGCACAAAATGTAAAATTAAAAACGGGCGATATTATTTTTCAATCGATGAACTGCGGACCACTTTGCGAAGCAATTAATGAAGTTACCGAAGGATATCAAGGAAAAGACTTTAGCCACTTAGGACTTGTTCTGATTCAGAATGACAGCATCTACATTATTGAAGCTGGAGGAAAGGAAGTGAAATTAACGCCCTACAAAACCTTTAAAACCTATACAAACGAAGAGATGTATGTAGGTAGATTAAAACCAAAGTATCGCAAGTATATTCCTGAAGCGATTGCATTTTCTTTAAAGCAAATCGGCACTCCTTACGATGAAGAATATATCTATGATAACGGAAAATATTATTGTTCGGAATTAATTTATGATGCTTTTCTAGAAGCTTACAAAAAGCCATTGTTCCAAATGTTTCCAATGACTTTCAAATCACCAAAGACAAATAAGTACTTCGAAGTTTGGGAAGAATATTACAAAAATCTAAAAATGGAAATCCCAGAAGGAGAGCTTGGCTGCAATCCTGGAGGAATTTCCACTTCTGATAAACTTAAAATTATTGGGACAGTTTACTAAATTGAAAAGACCAAAGAAATTTTTTTCAGTTACTACTTAGTAAAACTAAATCTCTCTGTAAATAAATACAGCAGATTTAAATAATAAGAATGGTTATTTCTTAGACTCTACATTCTTCATTATATCCAACAATTCTCGTTGAGTAGAAAGTCCTTTATCATGAAGATACCACATTTGAAGCGCCGCTTTTGCAGGCTCATCCACAACTCCGTGCTCTGCTTTATAATCTACAATTAACTTGAGAGCAGCAGCAGGGCGTGGACCCCAATGCGCAACAACTTTGTGATCGGAATTTAGAACAATCAATTTCGGAATCGCCTTACCACCATTTGTTAGAAATTGATCCATCAATTCAGGATTCTCATCTCTAAACACCAGTTTCAAATCAATATGTGAATTCAGTTCAGACATTTTATGCAGAATTGGAAGAATTTGTGCAGCATCACCACACCATCCTTCCGAAAGCACAAGCCAAGTATAAGCCGTATCAATTGCCTTGAATTCTGCCTCAATTTCGCCGTCCACCTTCATGGTTTTATCAAGTCTATTCATTCTACTTTCGTTGAGGATGCTATATTGTAGAATTTCTTCAGATTGATCATTCCCCGTAGATTTCCCCTCCGCAATAAGTTTGGTCACAGTAGATCTGTAAGTTGCGTAGTCGACAGCTTTTGATAGAGCGTTTTTGATGCTATTTTCCATAATATTATAGTTTTCGAATTGCAAAATTAGTCATTATAAAAGGAACGAAATGTAACATTTGTCACATTTGAGAAATTTAGTATTTTATTTGGCCTCCTCCCCCCAACCCCCTCCGAAGGAGGGGGAGACTGGACGAGAAGGTATTAATGATACTAAATCTTGTTTAGCCACATATTATATAAACATAACGGATATCTATTACATAGCTATATGCTTTAAAGACTAGAAATAGGATTATCTAAAGTTTTGCTCCAAAGGGCAAATCATAAAATCAATTAATTTCTATATCTTTAATTTCTAGCAAAGTTTTAACATCCATAATAACTTAAAAACAATGCCTCCAAATTTAAAAATATCTCTTTCACTCTTACTTTTAGTTTTTGCTGTCAATTTGAATGCTCAACACTTACAAAAGCACGTAGAATTACATAAATTGAAAATTAATAATGATAAATTTTCAGATATTTTAGAACGGATTGTTGAACACGAAAGAGATTGCTACTACTTCAATTCAAAATTATCATTTTCAATTTATGTTAGTGAAAATGAAAACCTTCTGTCAGTTACAATTGCATCGATAGATGATCTCAATATTTTACTTTCAAACGAAGCTTACGGTTATTTTAAATTTGAAAAGCATATATTTATTGTTCGAGGAATTAATCCTCACGCTATTTTCTCAATAACGCATGATAAGAAAATCTTCAAATTTTTCGATTATAGTGATGAAAGCTTTCAGCCAAAGGAAGGAGAGACACCAATTCTATACTTTTTGGTGAACGACAGGTTTTCACAATGGAATTATAATTACAAAAATGCAGATTTTACAGTAGATGAAATATCAACATTCTGTAAGTAATTTGTGCGAGCTTTCAGGTCCTTACATTAAGATGAATGATTCACACGATAGCGCAGATTTGCAACCATTGAAAAACATATTTATAATGAGAATATTGACAGTTTTATTTTTAGCGATGCTTTGTTCCAACAGTTCTTACTCACAAGAAATTACAAATCTAAAATATGATTCTGAAGTTGTCTTTATAAAAGATAATTGTCTAAAGGAATTAATTTCAAATATAATAATTAAAAAAGAAAATTGTGATACTAAAGGCCTTTACTGGTACATTCAGATTCAAACAAATGGCGTTTTGATAATAAGCAAAATCGATATTGCAAATCTAATAGTTAGTATAGGATCGAAAAATATTTTAACAACTTTTCTTGATGATACTATTTTGTTTATTGTAAATGATGAAAAAATTCCTGTTACGCATTCAGGATTTTACATAAACTTAAGTTCGTATATTGGCCATTCAAATTATTCAGCAATCCATTATTCTTATTGGGGACTTCAAATTCAAGAGAACAACGAATATAAGGTAATTAAAGAAAAGCTTTATAACTGCAACTAATTAATGAGCAGCATAATTGAAAAAAAAATAATTCGAGCTGTCTCAAAAGAGATCACAGATATTTCGATAGCGCGGATTTACTTCGTCAGTTCGGCAAAGCCTCGGGTGAAATCCGTGCCCACCAACTGAGTAAACCTTCCCCAACATTTTACCAAATCTTTAAAACACTTCTCTTCTATTTTACCTTATTTTTGAAACTCCAGATAGCGCGGATTTATAATCCGTGTCCAGCTAGTTTAGCCCCCGATAAGTTCGGAGTGTTATTTTAAATTTCAAACTTATATATTTGAGATATGAAATACAAGAAATGGACTTTAGATCAGAAGCTAGAAATATTAGCTAGTTCAGAAGAAATAGGTATTGTGGAGGCTTGCCGCAAATATGGCGTTAGTACAGGTACTTTATATAATTGGAAGAAAAAGCATGAGCATAAAGGAGAGGCTGGCTTAAAAGTGACATACGATACTAAAACGAAGGAGCATAAAGAAGTGGTTGAGGAAAATCGTATTCTGCGTAAGCTCTTAAGCGATCGGGAAATTGAGTTGGAAGTACAAAGAGAGCTTTTAAAAAAAAAGTTTGGGACATCCGATCCAAGAAAGATTTAGTAGACATTATCTATGCGAAGTATAAATGTAGTAAAGCTAAAATCATAAAGATGGTAGGCATAGTTGCCAGTAGCTATTATAGGAAGCCTAGCCTTGGTCGAAAAGGAAATACTGCCACAACAACCACTTTTCATCAAACTAAAGGTTTTGTAAGCCAGTGCGTGGTTGTAAAGTCTATTAAAAAGATATTAAAACACGAATTTATAGACTGTGGTTATCGACTGATGACTAGCTACTTAAAAAGAGATGGCTACAAGATAAATCATAAAAAACTATACCGAATTATGAAAGAGGAAGGTCTATTAAAACTCGAGAATAGAATTAGTAGAAGTGGTTCTGGTCGTAAATTCGTGAAGTTTAGAAAGGTTTATACCTCGAGACCTTTGCAATGTCTAGAGATGGATATTAAAATGGTGTGGGTGCCAAATGTTGGTAAAAATGCTTATTTACTATCTATAATTGATGTTCATACTAGAAGAATTTTAATAGATTATTTTTCTTTCACTATAAAACAAAATCATGTTATAGAATTGCTTTCACAACTCTTTGAAGACTATCAATATCCTGAAAGTGTCGTTATTAGAAGCGATAATGGAAGTCAGTTTATAGCTAAAAGTGTGCGCGAGTATTTAGGTTTGATAGGTGTCCAGCAGGAATTCACCCACGTTGCAACACCAGAAGAAAACGCTCATATAGAAGCTTATCATGGTATTCTAAAGAAAGAAGTATTCGCCAGGTTCGACTATCGCACGTTTGGAGAAATCGAGCAAATATTAAAACGATTTGTACCATTTTACAACAATCAAAGGCTTCACGGACTTTTAGGAAGAATAACTCCTATGGAGAAATGGAGCGCTGATAAACATCTAATTTTAATGAAAAAATTAACCGCATAATTAATAATCGAAATTTAGAATAATACTCTTGTTTTATAGGGGTCAAAACACCAGCAACTGAGTAAACCATCCCCCACATTTTACCAAATCTTTAAAACACTTCTCTCCTATTTTACCTTATTTTTGAAACTCAATCATCATTATGGAAGAATTAGAATTGTTTCTTAAAAGCAAGAAATATAAGAAGGCTACTTTTAAAATATCAAAGACAAATCATTTGCTGGTAAAAGCGAAAATAAATGGAGTTTCAGGGAATTTTATTCTGGATACTGGCGCTTCTAATAGTTGTGTGGGATTTGAATTTATCGAACATTTTCAGCTTGATGCAGCAAGTTCTAATACAACGGCTGCGGGAGCTGGAGGGACCGGAATGGTAACTAAAGTTTCTCACGGCAATACACTCAATCTTGGGCGCTGGAGCACGAACACTCTAGATCTGGTAATCTTTGACCTTAGTCACGTCAACGAAGCGCTAAAAGCTTACAAAGCCAAGCCTGTGCAAGGAATCATTGGAGCTGATGTGTTGATTCAAGGAAATGGAATTGTGAATTACGCGACTTCTATTTTATATCTAAAATAAATATTCGAGAATTCTCGCTCTCAATCCGATCAAACTTACTCTTTACATAAAACAAAAAAACGCTCTGTTTTGCAACAGAACGTTTTCCTTAAAAATATAATTTGACTAGAACTGCCTACTACAATTCTAATGCTTTTTGAATGTTATTGTCCATCAATAATTCAGCTGGACTTTCTAATCCTTCTTTGATCGCCACTAAGAATCCAACAGACTCTTTTCCATCAATGATACGGTGATCATAAGATAATGCCAAGTACATCATTGGGTGAATTTCAACTTTACCATTTACCGCGATTGGTCTTTCGATAATGTTGTGCATTCCAAGAATTCCAGATTGTGGAGGGTTGATAATTGGCGTAGAAAGCATACTTCCAAAAACACCACCATTTGAAATAGTGAATGTTCCACCAGTCATATCATCAACCGTAATTTGTCCGTCACGAGCTCTAATTGCAAGACGTTTAATTTCTGCTTCGATACCTCTAAAAGTTAGATTTTCGGCATTGCGAACTACAGGAACCATAAGTCCTTTTGGTCCAGAAACTGCTACCGAGATATCACAGAAATCGTAAGCGATTTTGTAATCTCCATCGATCATTGAATTTACGTCTGGATACATTTGCAATGCTCTAGTCACTGCTTTTGTAAAGAAAGACATATATCCAAGAGTTACACCTCCGTGTTTTGCTTTGAAAGCTTCTTTGTATTCATTACGCAATTTGTTAATTGGCGTCATGTTTACTTCGTTGAAAGTAGTCAGCATCGCAGATTCGTTTTTCGCTGAAACCAATCTTTCTGCTACTTTACGTCTCAACATAGACAATTTTTTACGCTCAGATCCTCTGTTTCCTCCGGTTGGAGTTCCCATTGATGGAACTGCATTTTGCGCATCGTCTTGAGTAATACGACCATCTTTACCAGTTCCTGTTACAGATGCTGCATCGATGTTTTTCTCAGCCAATACTTTTTTCGCTGCTGGAGATGGTGTCCCAGATGCGTATGTTTTTTCTGCTACTGGAGCAGTTTCTTTTGGTTTTTCTGGAGCTGGAGCTGCTTTAGTTTCAGCCTTTGGAGCTTCTTCTTTCGCTGCTTCTTCTTTTGGAGCTGCATCATTTTTGCCTTCTGTATCAATTAGGCAAACTACTTGACCTACTTGTACTGCATCGCCTTCCTCTGCTTTTAGCGTGATAATTCCCGCTGCTTCTGCAGGCAATTCTAAGGTAGCTTTATCAGAATCAACCTCAGCAATGGCTTGGTCTTTTTCTACATAATCGCCGTCCTTTACTAGCCAGGTTGCAATTTCTACTTCTGTAATCGATTCTCCTGGTGAAGGAACTTTCATTTCTAAAATCATATTCTTATAATTTTATATTATTTATTTTATTTTAAAGTGGTCGTGTTTTCTAGTTATCTAGCCCTGATAGCAGCGGCATCCTTTTTCTTTTTTTCTTAGAAAAAAGAAAAAGATACAGCGGATAGCAGGAAATAGCTCCTAAATAAAATTAATTAGATGCTTCCTTGTCAAATACCATTTCAACCGCCCTTGCGTGACGTGCTTTTGCTCTTGCGTAGCTTCCTGCTGCCGGTGCGCTATATGCTTTTAATGATGCTAATCTTAACTTGACTAGATCAAAATGCATCAACATATGGCTGTAGGCTCCCATGTTTTTAGGCTCCTCTTGTGCCCAAACGTAATCGTCTGCATTTGGATACGAAGCTATAATTGCTTTTAACTGCTCTACTGGTAACGGAAAAAGTTGCTCAATACGCACTAATGCTACATCATTCCTACCTTTCTCTTCGCGTGCTGCGAGCAAATCGTAATAGAATTTTCCAGTACAAAACACAAGTGATTTTACTGCGGCTTTATCAACTGTAGTATCATCTAGAGTTTCTTGGAAATGACCATTAGCAAATTCATCAACCGACGAAACTACTAGTGGATGACGCAACAAACTCTTAGGTGTAAACACGATAAGTGGCTTGCGGTAACTTGTTTTCATCTGTCTTCTTAACAGGTGGAAGAAATTTGCTGGCGTGGTACAATCTGCAACAAACATATTCTCGCTTGCACACATTTGTAGGTAGCGCTCCATTCTTGCTGATGAGTGCTCTGCTCCTTGTCCTTCATAACCATGAGGTAGTAAAAGTACAATTCCGTTTTGATTATTCCATTTTTGCTCTGCGGCCGAAATATATTGATCAGCCATAATTTGTGCTCCATTTGAGAAATCTCCAAATTGAGCTTCCCAAATAGTAAGAGTATTAGGACTTGCTAAAGCATATCCATAATCAAAACCTACGACTCCGTACTCAGAAAGCAATGAATTGTAGATATGAAAGTTTCCTTTTTGATTTTTTAAATTTTGAAGCGGAATAATTTCTTCTTCAGAATCTTCTGTTTTTACTACCGCGTGACGATGGGAGAAAGTACCTCTCTCTACGTCCTGCCCCGAAATTCTAACATCAAAACCTTCTGTAAGCAAACTTCCGTAAGCTAGTAATTCGGCCATAGCCCAATCAAGTTTGTCTGTATCAAACATTGTGCGTCTATCACCAATCAATCTCTTGATTTTATTGATAAACTTTTTATCTTCTGGCAGTTTTGTAATAACCTCAGCTACATCTTCTAAAACTTGAAGTGATACTGTAGTGTCTACACGCTCCAACATTTGTTCTTGATGTACTTGATTAAAACCTTGCCATTCATTTTGCATAAAAGGCGTAATGACGGTCAAGTTTTTTTTGCGCGACGCTTCTAGATTTTCTTCTAAAGCATCTTTGTATTTTGTCTCAATTTCTTTGACATACCCTTCATTAATAATTCCCTCGCTAATTAATTTGGCAGCGTAAATATCACGTGAACTTGTATGTTTTGAAATTAATGAATATAATTTAGGTTGAGTAAACTTAGGCTCATCACCTTCGTTATGCCCATATTTACGGTATCCTAGAAGATCGATAAACACATCACTTCCAAATTCCATACGGAAATCTAAGGCAAAAAGCATTGCGTGAACAACCGCTTCTACGTCGTCTGCATTAACGTGCAAGACTGGAGACCCAGTAACTTTGGCAATATCGGTACAGTAAGTAGATGAGCGAGCGTCTAGATAATCCGTAGTAAATCCTACTTGATTATTAACCACCACATGAATTGTTCCACCGGTTTTGTAGCCTTCAAGATTTGCCATTTGCACAATTTCGTAAACGATCCCTTGTCCAGCAATTGCCGCATCACCGTGAAGTGCGATTGGAAGTACTTTTTTGGTATCAGATGCAAAATGCTGCTCTTGCTTAGCTCTTGTTATTCCTTCGATCACGGCGCCTACTGTTTCAAGGTGCGATGGATTTGGGGCAAGATTTATATTTATATTTTTACCTGATTTTGATTTGCGGTCAGAAGTTAATCCTAAATGGTATTTAACGTCACCATCAAAAAGAACATCGTCATCATAATCTTTCCCATCAAATTCTGAAAAGATATCTTGAGTAGATTTTCCAAAGATATTTGCCAAAACACTCAAACGACCACGGTGTGCCATTCCCATTACAAACTGCTCTACACCTTTTTCTGCTGCTGCATCAATAAGCGCGTCGAGTCCCGGGATTAAAGATTCTCCACCTTCGAGTGAAAAACGTTTTTGTCCTACATATTTGGTATGCAAAAAAGTTTCGAAAGAAACAGCTTCATTTAATTTACCTAAAATATGCTTTTTTTGGTCTGCATCAAATTTTGGTTGATTGTCATTGTATCCTATTCTATCTTGAATCCACTGGATCACTGCTGGATTTCGGTGGTACATATACTCAATACCGATAGAGTGACAGTAAATTTTGTTTAGGTGACTTAAAATCTCCTCAAGTGTGCAAGGTTGCAATTTCATTGCTTGCGCTGCATCAAAAACAGTATTAAGATCGGCACCCGAAAGCCCAAAATTCTCTATAGCTAGTGATGGCTCGTATTGTCTGCGCTCGCGAATAGGATTTGTTTTGGTAAACAAGTGACCTCTATTTCTGTAAGCATCTATGAGTTTAAGAACATTGAATTCCTTTTGCAATTTGTCCGAAACAAATGAGCAATCCATCGTTCCGTTGGCAACTTCTGCCATTTGCTGAACGTGACTTTCATCTTTGGCTGCGGATGCTCCAAAATCGAATCCTTGAAAAAAACTTCTCCAGCTTGCCTCGACACTGTCCGGATTTTCAAGATACTGTTCGTATAATTCGGCAAAAAAGTCAGTGTGTGCTGCGTTTAAAAATGAAAACCTATCCATATTTTTTTTGAATATACTAAGTTGTTAAAGTAGTTAGGCAAAAGTACAATAATTGAAATAGAATCTGAATAATTTTAAATACTTTTATGTTTTAATAACCATAAGACAGAAAAAATGATAAAAGTCAGCACCCTTCGATACCAATTACTTATTTCTGCGGTATTTGTCGTTTTAGGATTTTCTAACATTCAAGCGCAGAATATTGCTCCAAAAGCAAAAAGTGATTTCTGGCAACGTGTGCAATTTGGTGGAGGCTTAGGCTTAAGCTTCGGTAATAAATATACCAATATTTCGGTAGCACCAGGAGCTATTTATAACTTTAATGATTATTTTGCAATTGGTCTCGGCGCTCAATATTCCTATATAAACCAGAAACCGTACGTATTTAACGCTAATCAAACTGTCGAGTACACTAGCAATCTTTACGGAGGAAGTGTTATAGCCTTGTTTAATCCTATACAATCCATTCAGCTTTCTGCCGAAATAGAACAATTGCGGGTCAATACCGAGAGAAAAGTGATTACAAATGCAATAGTGCAAAATATAAATGATGACTTCTGGAATACTGCTTTGTTTTTAGGCGCAGGATATCGAACGAGAAATGTTACAATTGGCGCTCGTTATAATGTACTGCATGAAAAAAGCAAGAATGTATATTCTGAACCGTTTATGCCTTTTGTAAGAGTTTACTTTTAAAAAATATTTAAGAGCTATATTTATGACGAAACCATACCTTTTGCCATTCTCTTTTTAATAATAAAAAAGCTACTTGTTCAGAAAGTTCAGACAGATCTGATCCGTCGAGTTTCTTAATTTCTTCTTCGCTTACATCGACGATATACAAAAGGTTGAGATACTCGGCGAATTTGTATTGAATAAGGCGGTAAATTTTCTCGTGAAGCTGAATCTTTAATTCACTTGGAGTTGTGCTTTTGGGAAAATCTATTGCTTCATTTGCTAAGTTAAAATCTTTGTTAACTTGACTTAGCAAAGCAGCGTAAAGCATTTCTGTTTCAGCTTGTGACAGAAGTTGGTCTATGGTGGCGGGCATTGTAAACATTTCCATTATTTTAGACAGTACGCTTCATTAAATTTTTACCAAATTGATGAAGAATATTTTTCTTATCTGCATCAATATTTATACTTTTAAGAATTTCGAAAGCTTTTTGGGTGTACTCTTCAATTCCTTTTAAAGCTTCTTTGGCAGCGCCACTGGATAAGAACAGCATTTTAACTGCTTCTACTTTTTCCTGATTTCCGTGATTTTGAGCAGTGAAATATTTTTTGAGTTCTACAGTTTCCGATTTAGATCCAAATTCCAAAGCTTTTAGATATAAATAGGTTTTTTTATTTTCGATGATATCACCGCCAATTTGCTTACCAAAATTTTCTGGATTGCCAAAAGCATCAAGATAGTCGTCTTGAATTTGGAAAGCGATTCCTAGGTTTAAACCAAAATTATAAATTGCAGCACAATCCTCTTTTGAAGCATTTGCGATAATGGCGCCCATTTCCATTGCGGCGGCAACTAAAACTGCGGTCTTATATTCGATCATTTTCAGATAGTCCTTCAGAAGTACTTTTTCCGAATTTTCAAAATCTATATCCCATTGTTGCCCTTCGCATACCTGAAGTGCGGTCCTACTAAACAATTTGGCCAAAGCCAAAAAAACTTTAGGCTCATAATCTTCAAAATATTGGTAGGCCAAAATCAACATCGCATCTCCAGAAAGAATCGCAGTGGTAGTATTCCATTTCTCATGAACTGTTGGCTGACCGCGACGCACTGGCGCAGCATCCATTATGTCATCGTGAACAAGTGAGAAATTATGAAAAACTTCAATGGCAATTGCAGCAGAAAGTGCATCCTTATAAGATGCTCCAAAAATTTCGGCAGTGAGCAAGGTTAAAACTGGACGAAGTCTTTTGCCTCCTAAATTCATGATATAACGAATTGGCGCATAGAGATTGTCCGGTTCTCTATTAAGTGTTTCTTGTTTTATTCTGTCTAGAAAAAAGGAGCGATAAGCTTCTATTGTATGCATTGAGTTTGAATTTGTGGCTAAATTAACCAAACCCTTCAGAATGGCAGACAAATGAGAATGTTAAATTAATCAAAATACTTTGGAAACTATTTCGGTACATAAAGTTTCTGAATTACTTTTGCACTCTGAAATTGTGTATTATGAAGGAGAAAATTATAACAAAGGCGACGGATTTATTTTTGAAACTTGGTTTTAAAAGTATTACGATGGATGATTTGGCGACAGAGATGTCTATTTCCAAAAAGACTATTTATAAGTATTTTGAAAATAAAGAAGTTTTGGTTGCCGAATGTACAGAGAATTCACATAAGATTTTTAGAGGCTTGATGCAGGAAGTTGCCAATAGCAGTTTTAATGCGATTGAAGAAAATTTTGAAATTAGAAAGATCTTTAAAACTATTTTTAGCTTGGGCGAAACATCACCTTTGTACCAACTAAGAAAGTACTATCCATCTATCTATGAAAAAGTTTTAGAGCAGGAAAATCTCGAAGGAGTTCAATTTATGCGAAACAATCTTGCCAAAGGAATCGATCAGGGATATTATAGGGCAGATATTGATATTGAGATGACCGCCCGACTTTATTTTATTTTATGTTTTGCTATAAACGAAAGCATCCATTTAGAAAAAGATAGTCAGCAGATGGAATATGGCGCATTGGAATATCACACACGATCGATTGCTACCGAAAAAGGAATTTTAGAATTAGAAAAACAACTGAATATCCACCAATAGATAATTACTAATGAAAAAAGTATTTTTAATAAGTGCCATTTTGCTACAATTCTTCGCTCAGGCGCAGGAAGTAAAAGTGCTCAGCCTAAAAGAGGCGATCAATTACGCGCTACAAAATAAAATAGAGGCCAAAAAAGCCCAACTTGATGTAGAAAATAGCGAATACCTAATTCAGGAAGTTCGTTCTAGAGCTTTACCGCAGATATCTGTAAATGGTGCTTTAAATTACAACCCGATCGTGCAAGAAACTGCTTTGCCCGGAGAAGTTTTTGGCCAGCCAGGAACTACTGTTATAATTCCGTTTGGCCAAGAATGGTCAAGTACTGGGACTGTTTCTGTAACTCAAGCACTGTTTGATTACTCAGTTTTTACAGGACTGAAAGCCGCGAAATCAACTAGAGAATTTTATAAAGTCAATAAGGAGCTTACAGATGAGCAAGTAATTGAGCGTGTTGCAAGTGCATATTATCAAATTTATATTCAAAAGCAAAAGCTTACGATTATTGATAGCACCATCAATAACACCACCCGCGTTAAAAACATTATAAAAGGTCAGTATGAAAATGGTTTGGCTAAGAAAATTGATTTAGATCGAACTACAGTAAAACTTTCGAATATTATTTCGCAACGCCAACAGATCGTAAGCGCAGTTGAGCAGCAAGAAAATTCTCTAAAATTTCTTATCGGAATGCCGATACAGACCAACATCGAATTGCCAGAAGCAGATTTGAAAGCGCCTGCGGTTTTACTTCCAGAAACGCCCGATATGAGTAAGAGAACCGAATATCGATTACTCAAGCAACAGGAAGAACTACTTAATTACGAAAGAAAATCGATTGTTGCAACGTATTATCCAACCCTTAGCCTTGCAGGAAACTACGGCTATCAAGGGCAAGGAAGAGAATTTCCTCTTGGCGGAAAGCCAGCTGATGGGGTTTATTGGTCAGACTTTGCCACACTTGGTCTAAATCTTCGAATTCCAATTTTTACAGGATTTGCAACAAGATCGAGAGTAAGACAATCGGATATTAAACTTAAAAAAGTTTTAGCAGATTTAGAAGACACTCAGTTGGGACTAGATTTAGCCTACAACAACGCCAAGGCAAGAATTGAGAATACGCTAATCACGATTGATTCGCAAAAAGAAAATGTGGATTTGGCTCAGCTAGTTTTAGATAATACACGTAATAATTATCAACAAGGCTTAACTCCATTGACTGACTTACTCGATGCAGAAAATGCTTTAACCGATGCTAAAAACTCTTATTCAAATTCTTTATTAGAGTATAAATTAGCAGAAATTCAATTAATCAAATCACAAGGAGAACTTAAAACACTTTTAAACTAGTAACCGATGAAAAAAATAATATATATCGTAATTGGAGTAGCTTTGGTAGCTGCCGTTGTTTTTACTTTAGTGGGCAATAAAAAACAAAACGCTGCCGATGTAGCTATTGTAGCAGAAAAAAGCGCTTCGGTTGCAGTTCGTGTTGATACCATTGGAACTGCAGCTGTGGAGACAGATTTTGTAGCAAACGGAAATTTTGAACCATCACAATCATTAACTTTTTCTGCAGAAAATTCAGGCCGAGTAACAAGAGTACTTGTAGAAGAAGGAAGTTCAGTAAGAATTGGACAAACTCTAGCTATTATCAAAGGAGATAGACTTTCTGTTGATGTAAATAATGCAAAAGCGGCTTACGAAAATGCAGTTGCAGATCGTCAACGCTACGAAAATGCTTTTGCAACTGGAGGTGTAACCCAACAACAATTGGAGCAAGCAAAACTCGCTGCCGTTAATGCAAAAGCGCGTTTGTCTCAGGCAAATATTTCTTTTGGAGACGCTACAATCAAATCGTCTATTAATGGTGTCGTAAATAAAAAGCATATCGAACCAGGATCTGTCGTTTCGCCTGGAACTCCATTATTTGATCTTGTAAATATTTCGACTTTAAAATTAAAAGTTACCGTAAACGAAGGACAGATTACAACGCTTAAAAAAGGAGATAAAGTAGATGTAAAAGCTTCGGTTTTTCCAAATGACTCATTTGAAGGTAAAATTACTTTCATCGCTCCAGTGGCAGATGCTTCTTTAAGTTTCCCTGTAGAAATTGAAATCGCAAAAAATCCAGATAATAAATTGAAAGCTGGAATGTACGGAACAGCCACTTTTGTGACTAGCAATACTGATGCTGCAAAAAGTCAAATCAAAACTGCGCCAAGAAGTGCATTCGTAGGAAGTGTTTCTAGTAACCAAGTATTTGTGGTAAAAGATGGAACTGCACTCTTAACGAAAGTAGTATCAGGAAGAATTCTTGGAGACAAAGTGGAAATTCTTGACGGACTTAATGACGGTGATGTTGTAGTTACCAGCGGACAAATAAACTTGAGCGACAGTACGAAAGTGGATGTTGTTAAATAATTTAGTTATAAAACTATAGATTCCTATGAAATTAGTAGATATATCCATTAAAAGACCTTCCCTAATTATTGTATTATTTATAATACTATTAGTGGGTGGTATCTTCAGCTACAGTCAGCTGAGCTATGAACTGATCCCAAAGTTTGAAGTAAACGTGGTGACAGTTTCAACAATCTATCCAGGTGCTTCGCCAGGAGAGGTTGAAAATACGGTTACCAAAAAGTTAGAAGATGCGGTTTCTACCCTTGAGAACGTAAAGAAAATTGAATCTAAGTCGTACGAGAGCCTTTCGGTGGTGATGATTACATTAACCTCAGATGCCGATGCCGATTATTCTTTGAATGATGCGCAACGAAAGATTAACGCAGTACTTAAAGATTTGCCAGAAGATGTAGATCCACCATCCTTAAGTAAATTCTCTTTGAGCGATTTGCCAATTATGACCATCGGTGCCACCGCAAATATGGACGATGTTGAGTTTTATGACCTTTTGGACAAGAAAATTCAGCCAATTTTATCACGTGTGCAAGGTGTTGCTCAAGTAAATCTTGTGGGTGGTCAAGAGAGAGAAATTCAAGTAAGTCTTGATGCAGAAAAGCTTAAAGGTTTTGGACTTTCTATCCCTCAAATTCAGCAAGCGGTGTTGAGTTCAAATCTTGACTTCCCTACTGGAAATATCAAGACACGAGAAAATAGTACTTTGATTCGTCTTTCTGGAAAATATAAAGATGTTCAAGAACTTAGAAATCTTGTGGTTTCATCTCAAAACGGAATTCAAATTAGACTTTCGGATGTTGCAGATGTTCAAGATAGTCAGAAAGAAGTAGATAAAATTTCCAGAGTAAATCAGCAAAGTTCGATTATTCTTCAAGTTGTAAAACAATCTGATGCCAATGCAGTATCGGTAAGTGAGCAGACAAACGCAACAATCCAAAGGCTTCAAGCAGAATATAAAGATGCAGGTTTAAAGTTGAGCGTTGCCAACGATAGTAGTCAGTTTACTTTGGCTGCAGCCAATTCCGTAATGCACGATTTATTTATTGCAGTAGCACTTGTGGCATTCGTAATGTTATTTTTCCTTCATAGTTTTAGAAATGCACTGATCGTAATGGTATCTATTCCGATATCGCTAATAGCAACTTTTATCGGAATCTATTTGATGGGTTATACCTTAAACTTAATGAGTTTACTTGGATTGTCACTTGTGGTAGGTATTCTTGTGGATGATGCTATTGTGGTATTAGAAAATATTCACAGGCATATGGAAATGGGTAAAAATAAAGTTCGAGCTGCTTACGACGGAGCTTCCGAAATTGGATTCACTGTAGTTGCCATTACGCTGGTTATTGTGGTTGTATTCTTGCCAATTGCGATGAGCACAGGATTGGTTTCGAATATTATCACGCAATTTTGTGTAACGGTAATTATCGCAACACTTCTTTCATTACTAACCTCCTTTACTATAGTGCCGTGGTTGTTTTCTAGATATGGAAAATTAGAACATTTGACTAATAAGTCTGTTTTTGGACGTGTAGTCCTTGCTTTCGAAAGAGGTTTAGATAGCTTTACTCATACAGTTACAAATATCTTAAACTGGTCATTGAAGCATAAGATTGCCACATTGTTAATCGTTGTTGCCATATTTGTCGGGTCACTTTTACTACCAATATTCGGATTTGTGGGGGGAGAATTTTTTGCCAAAACAGACAAAGGAGAATTCCTAGTTCAGATTGAGCTTCCAAAAGATGCAAGTATTGAGCAAACCAATTTTATGACTCAAAAGGCAGAGGCTTTCTTACGTAAAAATTCAGATATTGTCGACTTAATTACTACAATAGGTCAGACAAGTGAAGGAATGGGAGCTTCACAATCAACAGCATACAAATCTGAAATTCACGTTAAGCTAGTCGAAAAAGATGAACGTGAAGACAACTCGTTTATTTTTGCTGCCAAGATAAAAAGAACTTTAGAAAAAGAGCTTGTTGGCGCAAAAGTTAAAACAGTTCCGATGGGATTATTAGGAGCAGATCAGGCGCCAATTGCCCTGACTGTAACTGGTCCAGATCTAGAAGGCGTTATGGATTTTGCCACAAAAGCTGCGGCAAAATTATCTAAGATTGATGGAGCATCAGAAGTCAAATTAACATCCGAAGATGGAAATCCCGAAATCAATGTCCAAGTTGACCGCGATAAAATGGCTGCTCTCGGATTGTCACTTTCAACAGTGGGTATGACAATGCAAACTGCCTTTAGTGGTAACACTGACGGAAAATTTAGAGCTGGAGAATATGAGTACGACATTAATATTAGGTATGACGAGTATGACCGTTCTAGCATCACAGATGTAAGTAATATCGTGTTTACCAACAACCAACAACAGCAAATTAAGCTCTCTCAATTTGCAAGCATCACTCAAAGTTCAGGTCCATCAATGCTCGAGCGTCGTGACAAGAGTACTGCTGTAACTATTCAGGCACAAACTGTGGGTAGGCCAACCGGATCTGTAGCTGCAGATTGGGAAGCACAGTTTACAGAAATGGAAAGACCAACGGGAGTTAACTACGTTTGGGGCGGTGATATGGAAAATCAGACAGAAGGTTTTGGTACTTTAGGATTTGCGATGATTGCTGCAATTTTGTTGGTATATCTAGTGATGGTTGCACTTTACGATAGTTTTATCACGCCATTTGTCGTATTATTCTCGATTCCTTTATCATTTATTGGAGCACTTCTCGCACTTGCTTTGACGAACAACTCACTGAACATCTTTACCATTTTGGGTATCATTATGTTGATTGGTCTGGTCTGTAAGAATGCCATTTTGCTGGTCGATTTCGCCAATCACAGAAAAGCCGAAGGTGAAAACACACACAATGCACTTGTTCAAGCCAACCACGCTAGGCTTCGTCCAATTTTGATGACCACGATCGCGATGGTCTTCGGGATGTTGCCAATTGCTCTTGCAAATGGTGCTGCTGCCGAAATGAACAACGGTCTTGCATGGGTAATTATCGGTGGATTGCTTTCATCTTTATTCCTAACCTTGATTATCGTTCCGGTTGTTTACGCGATTTTTGATAGTATTCAAGCACGTTTCAACCGTGGTAAAGAACCTTCAAACTATCCAGAATTAATGGTTGCAGATTACGTTCCGGCAGAAATTAGTGAAGATGGTTTTACTACTAAGCACACATAAATTTCAAAATATATCATTAAGAAACCTCAGTTTTACGCTGAGGTTTTTTTTTACGCTTTCGCGAAATGTATCAGGGTTGAAAGACGATTAGTCTACTTTTTATAAGTGAACTTTTCATAGGAAGTGGGGATTTTTTGAGTTTGCTTCGGTTGAAGGTGTATTGGATAATTGAGGATACTTCATCTGTTCACGACTATCGTCGAGGCAATAATGAGATCCTTCTTTCGTCAGGATGTCAAGTTTACCAATAAGTCTTACGGACGAAGTTTGCGAAAAAACCATAAGCTACTTAACCTCAGGTTTAATCTTAAATCGTATAGGAACCTTTCCATTCATACCCGCAAGATTTGTCATTTCGACGAAGGAGAAATCACATAATATAAGTTTGTAAATCCTCTATGAAATATTTTAATTTTAAAAAATTGCATCCAAAAACTAAGAGCTTTTTTTGAGTCTTACTATGTGATTTGCTTCGCCAGTTCGCTTTACTCGGGTCTCCAGTTGATCGAAATGACAATTCGGAGGAAGTGGTTTGCGAAAATGGTATATGGAGAAACCAGTGCTACTGAACTTTAAATTTTTTACCTAATGCTTTTTGGAACTTTTGGCTCCTACAATCCAGCTTTGTCATTTCGACTTAAGGAGACCCTAGCTTTTGCACATTGGCAAAGCAAATTACATAAAGTAAGTCTACGAGTGCTTCGCTTAATTGTTAAATTTAAAAAATGTATTATTCTTTTAAAAGTACTTAAGTATTGAACTATGTGATTCTTTGAATCTCGTTCAAAATGATAAATCATTAATGTTTGTTTGCAAAGTCGAAAAGCGCTTGCGCAATATTTTTTTATAGAAAAATTATTAATTGTACGCTATTTATCCGTACATTTATTGAAATTAAAATTTTTGAGTTATGCCAACTAAAGAAACTAATCAACAAGAAAAAGCACGATTCGACACTCGTTTAAGTAAAGAGCAAAAATTAATGTTTGAAAAAGCTGCACTTATTGGAGGATACAGAAATTTAACCGATTTTGTAGTTTCGGCTGTTCAAGAAAAAGCCAAAGAAATTATATTGCAAAAAGAGCAGGTTATCGCTTCTCAAAGAGATGCGGAACTATTTTTTAATGCAATCACCAATGCGCCAAAACCCAATAAAGACTTGGTTGATGCTGTATCTGAGTACAATAATCAATTATCCAAATGATATACTTAACCGAAAGTTTAAATTCAAACCACAGAAAAAAAGAATTTTCTTCTGGCAATGATATGCTTGATAATTATTTTCGGAATCAGGCAAGTCAAGATATAAAGCGGAAACTATCCGCTTGTTTTGTACTCAACGACGAAGTTTCAAATTTGATTAAAGGTTTTTATACTTTGGCAAATAATAGCATAACACAAGATTTGATTCCGCAAGAATTTCAAAAAAAACTTCCTTTTTCTTATAAATCTATTCCTACAACTTTATTGGGGCGATTAGCAATTGATAAAAGATTTCAAAAGCAAGGAGTCGGAAAACTTCTCTTAGTCGATGCATTAAATCGTAGTTACGAAATTTCAAAATCCATCGGTTCATTTGCAGTTATCGTTGATCCAATCGATAATGATGCAGAAAACTTTTACGACAAGTATGGTTTCATAAAATTACCCGACAGCGGAAAAATGTTTTTACCGATGAATACAATTAAGACTTTATTTGAATAGGCAATTTTAAAACACCTTTTGCTGACAAGGAATTTTTACCTTTTTACAACTGATATTGAGTATCTAATTAAGATGCTTCGTCAGTTCGCTTTGCTCGTACCTTCATTTGTTAGGATGACAAATTTACGAGTATGGTTTGCGGAAAAAGGTAATTCTCAACTTTTATTTTTATCCCCAATCTTATTGGAACTTTTCAATTCATATTCGCAAGATTTGTCATTTCGACGAAGGAGAAATCACATAAAGTAAGTCTTCGAGTGCTTCACTCGATTGTTAATTTTAATAAAATGTATTGTTCTTTTAAAAGTACTTAAGCTTTGTATTATGTGATTTGCTTCGCCAATTCGCTTTGCTCGGGTCTCCCTTAGGTCGAAATGACAAGTTTGCGAACGTACTTAGTTACTATTTCATCTGAAATAAAAAATTATTTACCGTTTTACTGCTAAAACTTAGTCCCTAATGAGATCCTTCCTTCGTCAGGATGACAAGTTTGCGCGCAAGGCTTACGATTGATCACGATCAGCCATCCAAAATAAATTCGGTGAAAGCCAAAAAAAATCAGCTGCAGAAAACTTCCACAGCTGATTCTATATTTCAAACTTTCCTTAACGCAAACTCTCCCTCTCCTTTACAATAGTCTATCATCCAAGGTTCTAGCTCCCCCTCCTTCGGAGGGGGATGGGGGGAGGATGGGCTGGGGTGAGGATTATCCTTTCAATAATCCATCCAAAACCTGCACCAATCTCGGCTCTGAAGGTCTTGGCGCATTAGGATCAAGAATATTTCCTTTTGGATCAATTAAGATAAAACGTGGAATTCCAGAGATACCTAATTGTTTAACTAACTCAGAATTCCAATCGCCTTCAGCAAGAAGCTGAACGCCACCAAGTGATTTATCTTTTACCAGATTTTTCCATTTATCGTAATCTTTTTTAGCATCAATTGAGATACTTACAAATTCGATATTTTTACCGTGGTATTTCTTTTCGATTTCTTGCAAATGCGGAATCTCTACACGACAAGGACCACACCAAGTTGCCCAAACATCAACATAAACGTATTTTCCTTTAAAATCAGAAAGTTTTGTAGTTCCACCTTTATGGTTTTCGAAAGCTGTTGCCGGTGCTGGTTTTCCAACAAGAGCTTTTACAACTTGATTTTGCTCATACATCATTAGCATCATCTGCGCTTGTTGCTTAACAGAAGCGCCAAGTTTCTGGCTAAATTCTGCATCAATTCCAGTTGCTGTTAAAGCTGCTTCGGTCGAAGCGGTAGATTTTGCAAGTTTAGAAGCAAAATCATCTTTTGTTGCTGTATCCATCATCGCATCAAGTTCAGCATTAGCACGAAGGAAATTCACTAGAATATTATTTTCTTTCGAACCATTTCCAGAGTACATAATCGACTCATCAAATTTCTTTGCATCCATTTTTAGAACCAGATCATATCCAGGCTGCAAAAACATTTGAGTGTATTCGGCACCGTCAGACATTTGGTAAACACCTTTAGGCGCATTAAAAGTTTTCTCGAAAACTCCTTTATTATTCACAACGATTTTCTCCAAAAGACTTTGTGACTGTATATAAATGGTGTCGCTGTTTCTGTTGGCAATCTCTGCTTTAAATTTCATTGTCGCCGTTTGCGCGAAACCTGCTGTGCAACCAACAAGTAGTAATAAAACTAATTTCTTCATAATAAGTATTGTATATTTTTAGTAAAATTAAAATTTATAATCTGCTATAGCACATCAACTACTTATAATTTATAGATATTTTAGTGTATTTTGAAACTGATCTAGAGCTTTCGAACTAAAATCTTTCAACTTTAAAGCTTCAAAAGTTATCCAAACATCAAACTAATCCATATTTTTGCAACTTAAAAATTTTTCCTATGTACAGAAGTCATAATTGCGGAGAGCTGAACGCTACGCATATCAATACAGAAGTTACACTTGCCGGATGGGTTCAGAAATCGCGCGACAAAGGATTTATGAATTGGGTAGATTTACGTGACAGATACGGTATTACGCAACTGATTTTCGACGAAAGTCGTACAGAAAAATCGGTTTTTGAACTTGCTAAAACGCTAGGCCGTGAATTTGTAATTCAGGCAACTGGAACCGTAATTGAGCGTGAAGCCAAAAACAAAAATATTCCAACTGGAGAAATTGAAATTCTAGTTACAAAACTTACTATACTCAACGCATCAATCACGCCTCCTTTTACAATTGAGGACGAAACTGATGGTGGCGAAGACATCCGAATGAAATTCCGTTACTTGGACATCCGACGAAATCCTGTAAAAAACAGCCTTCTTTTCCGTCATAAAGTAGCAATGGAAGTTCGCAAATACTTATCAGATTTAGATTTCTGTGAGGTTGAAACTCCTTACTTAATTAAGTCAACACCCGAAGGTGCTCGCGACTTCGTGGTGCCTTCACGTATGAATGCAGGACAATTTTACGCGTTGCCACAATCGCCACAAACTTTCAAACAATTATTGATGGTTGGTGGAATGGACAAATATTTCCAAATCGTGAAATGTTTTCGTGACGAAGATCTTCGCGCAGACAGACAGCCTGAATTTACTCAAATTGACTGCGAAATGGCTTTTGTAGACCAAGAAGATATTCTGAATATTTTTGAAGGACTTACCAGACATTTACTTCTTGAAATCAATGGTGTCGAAGTGGAGAAATTCCCTCGTATTACCTACGATTACGCGATGAAAACTTACGGAAACGACAAGCCAGATATTCGTTTTGATATGAAATTTGCCGAGTTAAATGAAATTGCACAACACAAAGAATTCCCAGTTTTCAATGCTGCCGAATTAGTTGTGGGAATCGCAGTTCCAAAAGCAGGAATTTATACCCGTAAGGAAATCGATGCACTTATCGAGTGGATCAAACGTCCACAAGTAGGCGCTACGGGAATGGTTTATGTGAAATGTAACGACGACGGAACCTATAAATCTTCGGTAGATAAATTCTACGATCAGGAAGATCTTGCGGCTTGGGCGAAAGCTACGGGCGCGGTTGCCGGCGATATGATTATGGTACTTTCTGGACCAGCGGACAAAACTCGTACTCAATTATCAGCGTTGCGAATGGAGCTTGCCACGAGATTAGGATTGAGAGATCCAAAGGTTTTCGCACCACTTTGGGTAGTCGATTTCCCACTATTGGAATTTGACGAAGAAAGCGGAAGATACCACGCAATGCACCACCCTTTTACCTCTCCAAAGCCAGAGGATATGCATCTTTTGGACACCGAGCCAGGAAAAGTTCGTGCAAATGCCTACGATATGGTCTTGAACGGAAACGAAATTGGCGGTGGTTCAATCAGAATTCACGACAAAGCGACTCAGCAATTAATGTTCAAATACCTTGGATTTACTGAGGAAGAAGCCAAAAATCAGTTTGGATTCTTGATGGACGCATTTCAATATGGCGCGCCTCCTCACGGTGGTTTGGCCTTTGGTTTGGACAGATTGGTTGCCATTTTGGGCGGCCAGGAAACCATCCGTGACTTCATTGCTTTCCCAAAAAACAATTCAGGCCGCGATGTAATGATCGATGCGCCAGCTACGATTGACGACAAGCAATTAGCCGAATTATCGATTGCGGTTACCGCAAAATAAAATGTGATATAGTCGAAGCAATAGCGACATACTTATAAAGAGCAGAATCAAATTCATTTTTGGTTCTGCTTTTTCTTTTTAGATCGAAATAATGATTTTTTGGGCGAGCCCTTCGCCAGAACGACTATGCAAAATAGAAGCAGTAATCTGGCTCAGGTCGGGCTTTCCGTTCCCAATCTTTCTTGTAGCTTTTGCTCTGCAAAGCCACAAGAAAGGATTTGCTACGCCAGTTCGCTTTGCTCGGGTCCATTGTAATCCCTCTCGCGGGGATTGAGGTAAGATTGAAGTTTTTATTGAGGTTGGTGTGAGGTAAATTGGTGGAGTATTTGCAAAAACTCATTAGATGAAGGAAATACTAATTAATTTTATTTATATTTCAATTTTGAATAATAAAATTTACAAATCATATAGGACTGTGATAAATCAAACAATAGTAGAACTTAATTCCGAAAGTGCAATTTTGGCGTTATCAACACTTGACTCTATCAAAACTAATTTTGACATATCTCCACAGGAATTCATCACATATGCGGAAACTGATTTGGCGAATGACTATTCACATAATACTATAAACGCATTATCAAACGCAAAACGAGCTTTAGATTGTCAGTTGGACTCAATATTAATACTGCTTGGATACTATAATCTCTCTCAAAAAAAGTTTTGGAGTTTTCCTAAAAAAGTAGAGTTGATTAACGACTTAGGAATTATAGCGCCTAACATTCTTAGAAAAATAAACAAACAAAGAAATCTGCTTGAACACCAGTTTGTAAAACCGAGCAGGGAAGATGTTGAAGATTTTTTAGACATCACAACGCTTTTTATTTCAAGTACTAAAATATTTACATTAAATTTTCCTTCTATAATGCATATACACGACAGAAATGTTGAAAAAATCTATATTTTGGAGAACGAGTATGAACATTCGCAGATTAATATATTTGTATACAAGTTCAAAGATTACTTGCCTATTTATCCATCGCAAATAAAAGAGACGGAAACAGATTTACTTGAAAAGCGATCATTCTCTATTATTGATAATGACTATAATCAACTTTTAAAATATTATTTAAATCTAATAAAGAAGTAATAAAAATAAAGGATTTTAAGTAGTCTTCCCTGAGAAAAGAAATCATTTAATTATATTAAAATTATAGCGTATAACATTTATATTAATAGATCATAAATTTCAGATAGACTTAATTAAATTAAAAAACCACAATTCTGATTCGTACTAAAATCAATTTTGCAAATAGATGAAAACTCTCAAATGCCTTTCCATAATTTTAATATTACTATCGACTTTTTCCATTGCAGCCCAAAGCAACAATAACAATTCTGAACAAAAATTACGAGCGACGATGGAATTAAAATATGCGTTAAGTAATCAAGTTCAGCATAATCTAATTGATGACAAAAGATTAATCATTAAAGATAGTTTGACGGCAATAGCTGTTGCTGAAACAATGCTATTTGAACTTTACAGCAAAAAAAGCATAGAAAAACAAAAACCTTACGAAATATTCCTAATCGACAATCATTGGATTATAAATGGAACACTTCCAACAAATAAAGATGGTGGAACCTTCTTGATAATCATTGATGCTCGGAACTCTAAAGTGATTAAAATTACTCACGGTAAATAGTTTTATATCGCTTCACTTCTCGGTAAATAGACTCATTTATCTGATTCGCTTTTATACTGGATTTGATATTTCTCATTGTTAAGATTACATTTTGCTTAATTTGATACCCAATCCCACAGCCGTGATAGTAGCGGAAATCACGCAGGCAGCAAGGCTATTGTTTCCAGGACCAGAAGAGCGACCAACGGAAGCTCCTTCTGGGCTTTAGGAAAATAAGCCTTGCAACGAGGAATTGAAGTAAATAGCGCGAATAGCTCCAAAAGATCACGAAATTGCGCAATGGAGTACGGGCGAAGTTTTGGGTAATAAAATGATTGCAACCACTCATTAGAATCTAGTCGTGTTTTTTAGATGACAAGAAAGAATATTTAAAAAAAATGAAACCTTCAGATCTGGCCACCACAAAAGAGAGAGCAATTTCTGTTTTGAAAAATATTGAAAAGCTTTAATAACTTCTCTGATAAAAATTCCAACTTACTTTCGATTCAAAAACTATGCGTCATACGCTTTAAATTCGATTCATAATTCTAGAGTAGCTCTACTCTAAGCTTCGAAATGTTAATTAGAAAATAGGTATTTTCCTATCTATTGAAATAAATTTTCGCATTTTTAAAATGAAGTTTTATAAGAATATCAGTGTCAGCGCTTTAAAAATATGGGTTCTTTGACTTGAGCTGAAAATATTTTTAAATATTTTTTTAAAAAACGCGTTGACATATTATATTATAGTCTACATTTGCTGGATTATAAATTATTATTACTATTACAATGCGTACAGGTACAGTTAAATTTTTCAATGAGTCAAAAGGTTACGGATTCATCACAGACGAAGAAACAGGAAAAGACATTTTTGTTCACGCTTCAGGAATCAGAGCTGAAGAGCTTAGAGAAGGTGACAGAGTTAGCTATGAAGAAGAAGAGGGAAGAAAAGGTAAAGTTGCTGCTCAGGTAGTTGCCTTGGAAGACTAAAATATATATATTTTTGTTACCTAAGATTTAGGAAAGCGCCTCAAGCAATTGAGGCGCTTTTTTTGTACAATAGTGTTAAATATTTCCCTCCTTATTTATACTCAGTAAAAATTACCCGCAATCGTCTGTGCTACTCCATGCATTCTCTATTTGGATTGTATATTAAATTATACAAATGTATATTTGTGCCTAAACAATTTTTGAAAATTTTACGATAATGCAAACAACTCAGGCGGATTATATTCCAATTTTAATGCAATTTTTACTTGCAGTTGGATTTGTAGTGACAACCATCATTATTTCTGGCTTATTAGGTCCATCACGTAAGTCCCGAAACAAGGACCGAAACTTTGAGTGTGGTATCGAATCGGTAGGAAACGCACGTGTTCCATTCTCTGTAAAATACTTTCTAGTAGCTATCTTATTTGTGCTTTTTGATATAGAGGTGATATTTCTATACCCTTGGGCTGTGAATTTCCGCGAAATGGGAATGGAAGGTCTTATCAAAATGTCTGTTTTTATGGTACTGCTCTTAATTGGCTTCTTCTACATCTTAAAGAAGAAAGCTTTAGAATGGGAATAATATAATTTTCGAAAAAGTCTAAAATAGTTTTCTGATTTATTTGAAAAAATGATCTAAACTTCCAATGGATAGTTAAGGTCTGCAAAAACAAAAATTATGAGCGATCAAAAAATAAATATAGTAGATGCACCCGAAGGCTATACCGGCGAAGGGTTTTTTGCTACAAAATTAAGCGATGTAGTTGGTATGGCAAGAGCAAATTCGCTTTGGCCTTTACCTTTCGCTACTTCTTGCTGCGGAATTGAATTTATGGCAACGATGGCTTCTCACTACGATATTGCACGTTTTGGATCTGAGCGAATGAGTTTCTCTCCACGTCAAGCTGATATGTTGCTAGTAATGGGAACAATCGCTAAAAAAATGGGACCTGTTCTTCGTCAAGTTTACGAGCAAATGGCTGAGCCTAGATGGGTTATCGCGGTTGGAGCTTGTGCCACTTCAGGAGGAATTTTTGATACTTACTCGGTGCTGCAAGGTATTGACAAAGTGATTCCTGTAGATGTTTACGTTCCTGGATGTCCACCTCGACCTGAGCAAATTTTAGATGGTGTTTTACGCCTTCAAGATTTGGTGAGAAGCGAGTCAGTACGCAGAAGAAGTTCGCCTGAATATCAGGAATTATTAGCCTCTTATAATATCAAATAATGGCTTTAGAAAATAATATTATTCAAGAGAAACTCGTAGCTACTTTTGGCAACGATGTTTTTAACTTTGAAACAGATAAAGATATTTTTACATTCGAAATAACCGCTGAAATCAATCAGGCGGTTATTCTGTTTTTGAAAAATGACCCAATCTTGAAGTTCAATTTTTTGACCGATATGTGTGGAATTCACTATCCAAAAAATGAAGACGAAAGGACTTATTGCGTTGTGTATCACATGCACAACTGGATTGATAACAAACGTGTTTTAATCAAAACGTACTTCAACCAAGAGAAGCCAGACTTAAAAACGATTTCGAATATTTTCGCTTGTTCAAATTGGATGGAGCGCGAAGCTTATGATTTTTACGGAATCAACTTTATTGGGCATCCACAATTGAAGCGAATTTTGAATATGGATGAGATGACTTCTTTCCCTATGCGTAAAGAATTTCCTTTGGAAGATCAAGGACGTACAGACAAGGATGACCGTTTCTTTGGCCGTACTAGAGAAAACCGACCGTTAGACGATCAGTCTACAATCAACAAAATTTAATTTCACATTATGTCAGGATTACTTTTACCACCCGAGCACAGATATGCTGAAATAATTCGTCAGAAACGTAATGAAGAAGGAAACGAACTTTCTATTCTAAATTTAGGTCCGACACACCCAGCAACCCACGGAATTTTCCAAAATATATTATTGATGGATGGTGAGAGAATTCTCGAAGCCGAACCAACAATTGGATATATTCACCGCGCATTTGAAAAAATCGCTGAGAATAGACCGTTTTATCAAATTACCCCGCTTACAGACCGAATGAATTACTGTTCTGCTCCTATTAATAATATGGGTTGGTGGTTGACGGTTGAAAAAGCATTGGGAATTGAAGTTCCAAAAAGAGCGCAATACCTACGAGTAATTGTAATGGAGCTTGCTAGAATTGCCGATCATATTATTTGCAACTCAATTTTGGGAGTTGATACAGGAGCCTTTACAGGTTTCTTGTACGTTTTCCAATTTAGAGAGAAAATATACGAAATCTACGAAGAAATTTGTGGCGCTAGACTTACCACGAATATGGGAAGAATGGGCGGATTTGAAAGAGAGTGGAGTGATGAAGCTTTCAGAAAACTAGAGATTTTCTTAGAAGAATTTCCAGTTGCTTGGGAAGAGTTTGAAAGTCTTTTTGTTCGAAATAGAATCTTTATTGATCGTACGGTAAACGTAGGAGCAATATCTGCTGAGCAAGCAATTGGTTACGGATTTACTGGTCCAAATTTACGTGCTTGTGGTGTTGACTACGATGTACGTGTAAATGAACCTTATAGTTCTTACGAAGATTTTGATTTTATCGTTCCGGTAGGACAATCGGGAGATACGTATGATCGTTTTTGCGTTCGTAACGCTGAAGTTTGGGAAAGTTTAAAAATTATTAGACAAGCTCTTGACAAATTACCAGAAGGACCTTACCACGCGGATGTTCCTGATTATTATCTGCCTCCAAAAGAGGATGTATATAATGATATGGAAGCATTAATCTACCACTTCAAGATTGTAATGGGAGAAATTCCTGTTCCAGTAACCGAAGTATATCAGGCGGTAGAAGGTGGAAATGGTGAACTTGGTTTTTACCTGCACACTGATGGAAGTCGTACTCCATACAGATTGAAATTCAGAAGACCTTGCTTTATATTTTATCAAGCTTATCCTGATATGATCAAAGGATCGATGCTTTCGGATGCGATTGTAATTCTTTCGAGTCTGAACGTAATCGCTGGAGAACTGGACGCTTAAATTCAAAAATGACCTTTTTTTAATTCGGCGAAAGCCAAAACTTTTTTCGAATTCAAAAAAAACAACACAATACAAAATGGAAACTGCATATAAACAGAATTTGAATATGAGTGAAACATTGATGAACCGCATCAATGAATTGCTAAGTCGTTATCCTGAAGATAAGAAAAAGTCGGCTTTGCTACCTGTGCTTCACGAAGTACAAGATGCACACGACAACTGGTTGAGCATTGAATTGATGGACAAAGTTGCCGAGATTCTGAGCATTAAACCGATTGAAGTTTATGAGGTTGTGTCGTTTTACTCAATGTACAACAGATCTCCTCAAGGAAAATATATGTTTGAATTTTGCAAAACATCGCCTTGTTGCCTTCGCGGAGTTGAAGATCTTATGGATTATACTTGCGAAAAGCTAGGAGTTGAAGTTGGCGAAACTACTGCGGATGGACTTTTTACCGTAAAAGGTGTTGAATGTCTTGGAGCTTGTGGCTATGCGCCGATGATGCAGTTGGGTGATTTCTACAAAGAGCACTTGACCAAAGAAAAAATCGATCAGCTTATTGATGATTGTAAAAATGATAAAATAATATTGTTAGATAAATAAGATGTCAAAAAAAATATTATTAGATAAGATTAATGTACCTGGAATAAAATCGTACGAGGTTTATAGACAGAATGGTGGTTACGCCTCTGTTGAAAAAGCTATCAACGATATGGGTGCAGATAATGTTGTTGAAGAAGTAAAGAAATCAGGACTTAGAGGTCGTGGTGGTGCAGGTTTCCCGGCTGGATTAAAATGGAGTTTTATTGATAAAAAATCAGGAAAGCCTCGTCACTTAGTTTGCAACGCCGATGAATCTGAGCCTGGAACTTTCAAAGATAGGTATTTGATGGAGTACATTCCTCACCTATTGATTGAGGGAATGATTACATCAAGTTTTGCTTTGGGAGCACACCTTTCATATATCTACATTCGTGGAGAATATATGTGGGTTTACAAAATCCTTGAGCGCGCAATTGCTGAGGCAAAAGCTGCAGGATGGTTAGGAAAAAATATTCTTGGAAGTGGTTACGATTTGGAACTTTACGTTCATTGCGGTGCAGGAGCTTATATTTGTGGAGAAGAAACAGCTTTGCTAGAATCTCTAGAAGGCAAACGTGGAAATCCTCGTATCAAGCCACCTTTCCCAGCAGTATCAGGACTTTGGCAGAATCCAACCGTGGTAAATAACGTCGAAACTATTGCATCTGTGCCTTGGATTATCAATAATTCTGGTGATGATTATGCAAAAATTGGAATCGGACGTTCGACAGGGACAAAATTAATATCAGCTTCGGGACATATCAAAAAACCTGGAGTTTACGAAATTGAATTAGGAGTAAGCGTTTACGAATTTATGAATTCTGACGAGTACTGCGGAGGAATGATTGATGATCGTCCGTTAAAAGCATTGGTTCCTGGTGGATCTTCTGTGCCAATTATTCCTCATAACTTGATTTACAAAACAGCAGCTGGTGAAGACCGATTGATGTCTTATGAATCTCTAAGTGATGGTGGTTTTGAAACAGGGTCTATGTTAGGATCTGGTGGATTTATCGTTTATAATGACACCGCTTGTATCGTTCGAAATACTTGGAATTTTGCACGTTTCTACCACCACGAAAGTTGTGGACAATGTTCTCCTTGCCGTGAAGGTACAGGTTGGCTAGAAAAAGTGTTGAATCGTATCGAAAATGGATACGGTCGCGAAGAAGACATTGATTTGCTTTGGGATATACAGCGTAAAATTGAAGGAAACACAATTTGTCCTCTTGGAGATGCTGCGGCTTGGCCAGTGGCGGCTGCGATTAGACACTTTAGAGATGAATTTGAATACCACGTGAGATTCCCGGAGAAAGTGAAAAACAGAGCACACTTCGTAGATGAGCCTTTTGAAAAAGTGCGTCATTTATTACAGAAGCAGACAGTTTAGGCTTTCGCCAAATAGATACAGGATTACAAAATCTAAAATAATACTAAGAAGTTTCGGCAGATTATCCTGCGAAAAAGTTGAAACACTTTTGAAGCTTTAAAAAAATATAGTTATGAAAGTAACAATTGACGGTCAAACAATTGAAGTAGAACCAGGAACGACGATTCTGCAGGCTGCGCGTATGATAGGAGGCGAAGTTGTCCCTCCCGCTATGTGCTATTATTCCAAGTTGGAAGGTAGTGGTGGTAAATGTCGCTGTTGTCTTGTAGAAGTTGCAAAAGGTAGTGAAGCAGATCCAAGACCGATGCCAAAATTGATGGCTTCTTGTGTAACAGGTTGCCAAGACGGGATGGAAGTTAATAGTGCAGCATCTGAAAGAGTGACGGACGCACGTAAATCTGTAACTGAATTTTTGCTAATTAATCACCCACTAGATTGCCCAGTATGCGATCAAGCAGGAGAATGTGATTTGCAGAATTTAAGTTTCAAACACGGAAAATCGCAATCTCGTTTCATTGAAGAGAAAAGAACTTTTGAGCCAGAAGATATTGGCGATAAAATTCAACTTCATATGAACAGATGTATTTTGTGCTACCGTTGTGTGATGGTTGCAGATCAACTTACAGACAATCGAGTTCACGGAGTTATGGATCGGGGTGATCATTCAAATATTTCGACTTGTATTTCAAAAGCAATTGATAATGAGTTCTCTGGAAATATGATTGATGTTTGTCCAGTTGGAGCTTTGACCGACAAAACTTTTAGATTCAAATCTAGAGTTTGGTTTAACAAACCTTATAATGCTCACAGAGATTGCCCTACTTGCAGCGGAAAAACTACGGTTTGGATGTTTGGAGAGGAAATCCAACGAGTTACAGGTAGAAAAGATGAGTTTCACGAAGTGGCAGATTTTATTTGCAACGGCTGTAGATTTGACCATAAAGAATTGAGCGATTGGACAATTGAGGGACCACGTGAATTCGAAAAATTCTCTGTTATCAATCAGAATAATTATACTCAGAAATTGGATACAGTTAATATCAATACTGAGAAGAATATTTTACTTGGTCGTGATCAGGATAGAATCAAACTGAGTATGCCGATGGTTGGATATAATGAAACTGTTGAGGGTAAAGAATTAGATAAATAAATAGATGGATAGTACAATTATAATTGAAAAGAGTGTTATAATCGTCGCGGTATTTGCCTTGACAATGATTATGGCGATGTACTCTACCTGGGCTGAGCGTAAAGTTGCGGCTTTCCTACAGGATAGAATTGGTCCTAACCGAGCGGGAGCTTGGGGACTTTTGCAGCCATTGGCAGATGGATTAAAACTTTTCTCGAAAGAGGAGTTTTCTCCAAATACGCCGAATAAATTTCTATTTATTGTAGGTCCAGCAATTGCGATGAGCACCGCTTTGATGACAAGTGCTGTGATTCCGTGGGGAGATAGACTGCATCTATTTGGTCGAGATATTATCTTGCAAGCAGCGGATATTGATAATGCGCTACTTTATATTATTGCAATATTATCTGTTGGTGTTTACGGAATTATGATTGGTGGATGGGCCTCAAACAATAAGTTTTCACTTATGGGAGCTGTTCGTGCATCGTCGCAAATGATTTCTTATGAAGTTGCAATGGGTCTTTCGATTATTGCACTATTGATGATGACAGGTACTTTGAGCTTACGCGAAATATCCTATCAGCAGTCTGGAATGAATTGGAATGTTTTTTACCAACCACTATCGTTCTTGATTTTCTTAATTTGTTCGTTTGCAGAAACCAATAGAACACCTTTTGACCTTGCCGAATGTGAGACAGAGCTTGTAGGTGGTTATCATACTGAATATTCATCGATGAAAATGGGATTCTACCTATTTGCTGAGTATGCCAATATGTTTATCTCTGCTACAATTCTAGCCGTACTATATTTTGGAGGATACAATTATCCTGGAATGTCATGGGCGGTTGAAAATTGGGGAATTAATATCGCGAACGTTATAGGAATGCTTGTTCTATTTGTAAAAATATGTGCGTTTATATTCTTTTATATGTGGGTTCGTTGGACGATACCACGTTTTAGATATGACCAATTGATGAACTTAGGTTGGAAGATATTGATTCCGCTTTCGATCTTCAATATTATGATAACAGGACTTGTGATTCTATTATTTGAATAATCTTAAATGACGGAGTGCCCTAGCCCCGATAGCAGTGAAATCCTTTTATGTTTTTTCTTTTAAAAAACATAAAAGATTGGAACGGATAGCGGGAAATAGCTCCAAAAAAAAATAAAAAATAAAATGTCAATAGAAACTATATCATTATCAGGCCGTAAAAAAGTGGTTTCCAATAAGGAGATGACTTTTTGGGAGCGTATGTATTTGATTGCGATCCTTAAAGGATTATGGACTACTTTGAAGCACCTTTTTACTAGAAAAGTGACCATAAAATATCCTGAAGAGACAAGAGAATTTAGTCCAGTTTACCGCGGTCAACACATGCTAATGCGTGATGATGAAGGTCGCGAACGCTGTACTGCCTGCGGACTTTGTGCACTTTCATGTCCAGCAGAAGCCATAACAATGGTGGCATCTGAGCGCAAAGCAGACGAAAAACATTTGTACCGTGAGGAGAAATATGCATCGATCTATGAGATTAATATGCTTCGTTGTATTTTCTGCGGATTGTGTGAAGAAGCTTGTCCAAAAGAGGCAATTTATCTTACAAAATCTAAAAAATTAGTTGCTTCAGAATATGATCGTGAAGATTTTATTTACGGCAAAGAGAAGTTGGTAATGCCACTTGATGAAGCAATTTCTAACACAAAGAAAAAAGCATAAGATATGATTTTAATTATTTTTTACATTCTATCGGCAGTTACTTTGGGTACAGCATTGCTGACTATCATTAGTAAAAATCCAATTCACAGCGCCATTTACTTGGTGATTAGTTTCTTTTCGATTGCTGGACATTACCTAATGTTTAATGCGCAGTTTCTAGCGGTAGTGCATATTATAGTGTATTCGGGGGCGATCATGATTTTGTTCCTATTTACCATTATGCTTATGAATCTCAACAAGGAAGATGAACCTCATAAGTCGTCATTATCCAAAATTGCAGCGGTAATTTCCTTCTGCCTATTATGTTTTGTAATGCTTGCCGTATTTATGAAAGCGCAACCGGTAATTACAGAATACGATATTTCGGGACAGGATTATCAATCAATCAAAGTACTAGGACAAGTATTGCTAAACGAATATATGTTGCCTTTTGAGTTTGCTTCTGTGCTACTATTAGTATCAATGATAGGTGCAGTTTTATTGTCTAAAAAAGAAAAAGCTACAGTATAATGGAAAATATTTTACAAGCAATAGGAATTCAGAACTACATTTATCTGTCTACAATTTTATTTTGTATTGGTGTTTTTGGAGTGCTTTATCGCCGCAATGCCATCATAATGTTTATGTCTATAGAAATTATGCTTAATGCGGTGAACTTGCTATTTGTAGCATTTTCAACCTATCATCAAGATGCCGAAGGACAGGTTTTTGTTTTCTTCTCGATGGCTGTTGCTGCAGCAGAAGTAGCAGTAGGACTGGCGATATTAGTATCAATATATCGAAATCTACATTCGATTGATGTTGATAAATTAAAAAATTTAAAAGGATAACGCGCGATGGAAACAAGCTTACTATTAACTTTATTACTGGCTCCACTCGCCGGATTTCTCTTCAACATATTCTTTGGAAAAGCAGCTGGAAAAACAATTTCGGGCGCTGTAGGAACGCTTGCAGTATCGGTTTCATTTGTGGCAACCCTTATCTTGTTTTTGCAAGTTTTGGATACCAAGCAAGCAATTGAAGTTTCGTTCTTTGAATGGATTAACTTTTCAACTTTTACAATTGACTTCGGATTTCTGTTAGATCAGCTTTCATTATTATGGCTGATGTTCGTAACCGGAATAGGTGCTCTTATCCACTTATACTCTATTGGATATATGCACGATGACAAAAATATGTCACAATATTTTGCGTATCTAAATTTGTTCGTTCTATTTATGATCACACTTGTAGCAGGAAATAATCTTGTTGTAATGTTTATCGGATGGGAAGGCGTTGGACTTTGTTCATACTTACTTATTGGATTCTGGCATAAAAATCAAGACTTTAATGACGCGGCAAAAAAGGCGTTTATTATGAACAGAATTGGAGATTTAGGTTTCCTTGCTGGAGTATTTATTATTCTAACCTTGTTTGGAACGGTGAATTTCCTTGAATTGAAAGAAATTATACTTGCTAGCGGATCAACTGCTTCGGCATATTGGATTGCTGCTGCTGCTCTAGCATTATTCATTGCAGCATCAGGAAAAAGTGCTCAAATTCCACTTTATACTTGGTTGCCAGACGCGATGGCGGGACCAACTCCAGTATCAGCTCTTATACACGCAGCGACGATGGTAACTGCGGGAATCTTTATGATCAGCAGAATGCATTTCCTATTTGATCTTGCTCCACAAATTCTAAATATCATTGCAATCATTGGTGCACTTACGGCTCTTGTAGCTGCGAGTATAGCGCTTGTGCAAAATGACATTAAGAAAGTTCTTGCTTACTCAACGGTATCTCAATTGGGATTAATGTTTTTGGCACTTGGACTTGGCGCTTATGAAGTTGCTATTTTCCACGTAATTACACACGCATTCTTTAAAGCTTGTTTATTCTTGGGTTCAGGATCAGTTATTCACTCGATGGGTGGTGAACAAGATATGCGCAAGATGGGTGGACTTAAAAAATATATGAAAACTACTTATATCACTTTCATTATTGCAGCTCTTGCAATATCTGGAATTCCGATATTCTCAGGTTTCTTTTCTAAAGATGAAATCTTACTAGTAGCTTTCCACCAGAATATTCCATTATGGGCAGTAGCTTCTATCGCTTCGGTGATGACCGCTTTCTATATGTTCAGGTTGGTTTTCCTTACTTTCTTTAACGACTTCCGCGGAACGGCAGAACAAGAAAAGCACCTTCACGAAAGTCCAGCTACAATGACGATTCCACTTATCGTACTTGCATTCTTAGCAACAGTTGGTGGACTTATTTCGCTTCCTGGTAACAGTTGGCTGAACGACTATCTTGCTCCGATTATTTCTCGTACAGGCGCAGAAGCACATGTATTAGGAACAACAGAATATATCTTAATGGGCGTTGCAATTATCGGTGGACTTATCGGTATTGGAATCGCATATTCGATGTATATGAAAAACAAACAAGTTCCTGCAGAAGATGCGCAGATTACAGGTTTTGCCAATGTTCTTTACAACAAACTTTACGTTGACGAAATTTACAACGCTATAATAATTACACCAATCAACGCACTTTCTACTTTCTTTAGAGATATGCTAGAGCCGGCATTGGGCGCAATTGTTTTCGGTTTCGGTAAAGTTGTAAACGGAATTTCGGCTCAGGGACGTCTTGTACAAAACGGAAATATTGGTCTGTACCTTCTTGCTTTTGTATTCGGCATCAGCGCTATTTTAATCTACTTATTCTTAGGACAATAATTTTTTGATAATGGATGTATCTATACTATTAATACTCTTACTTACCGGTGCAATTGCTACTTATTTAAGCGGCGATAAATTGGCTTCAAAAGTTGCGCTGATCTTTTCGGTTGCAGCATTAGTAATCACTTTGATGCTTGTAAATATGCACGCTCAAGGACAGTCACTAGACTTCGCGCAAGTTTGGGTAACAAACCCAAAAATATTCTTTGCTCTTTCTGGCGATGGACTGGCTCTAGCGATGTTGTTACTTACAACGGGATTATTGCCAATCATTATCTATTCGTCTTTTGGAAGTACCTACAACAATGCAAAGACTTTCTACGGATTAATTATGTTTATGGCTTTTGCGATGGCAGGAACATTCTTGGCATCAGACGGATTCCTGTATTATATTTTCTGGGAACTTTCGCTAATACCAATCTACTTTATCGCACTTGTTTGGGGTAATGGAGATGCGGAATCTCGCAAGAAGGCGGTTTTGAAATTCTTTATTTACACGCTTGCAGGTTCTTTATTTATGCTAGTTGGATTTGTGTACTTATTCCAAAAAACAGGAAGCTTCTTGCTAACAGATTTGGTAAAAGCATCTTTATCAGAAACAGAACAAACTTGGATTTTCTTCGCATTCTTCTTGGCTTACGCTATTAAGATTCCGTTGATTCCTTTTCATACTTGGCAAGCGAAAGTTTACCAAAAAGCACCATTTGTGGGAACGATTCTCCTTTCGGGAATTATGCTAAAAATGGGATTGTATAGCATTATCAGATGGCAATTGCCAATCGCTCCTTTTGCAGCGAGACATTATATGACGATTTTGATTTCTCTTGGAATAGCAGGTGTTATCTACGGATCTATTGTAGCACTGCGTCAGAAAAATCTAAAACGATTACTAGCTTATTCATCTCTTGCCCACGTTGGACTAATCGCTGCGGGTGCATATACACTTACAATTGATGGTTTCCGCGGAGCAGTTTTGCAAATGCTAGCACACGGATTTGTAGTGACAGGATTATTTATTGTTGCCGAAATTATCGAAAGACGTTACAACACACAAGAAATTGCCGAAATGGGCGGAATCCGTTCTCAAGCACCAAAACTTACATCATTCTTTTTGATATTAGTAATGGCTTCGGTAGCACTGCCGACAACCTTCAACTTTGTTGCTGAGTTTATGGTTTTGTTTAGTTTATCACAAATCAATATGTGGTTTGCCGTTTTGGGAGGATCAACAATCATTCTTGGTGCTTACTATATGCTGAAAATGTTTCAGAATTCGATGCTTGGAGAAACGAATACCAAATTATTTGCCGATGTAACTTTTAGCGAAGGAACGTCACTTGTGCTTATTGTCGGAGTTTTGCTTTTCTTCGGATTTTATCCAAAACCATTATTGGAACTAATTACTCCAAGTCTCGAGCAGATTTTGGCGGGTATCAATAATTTGGATCAGCTTAAACAAACAGTTCAATAATCAAATAGCTTTTAGCTTATCATAGATAAATAAAACAATAAAGATTTTAGCCATAGCGATTGCCAAGACTAAAATTTTAAATTAGAAAATACCACAATGATTACATTATTAGCGATTACAGGATTAGGTGTTTTGTGTCTTTTATTTGAAATTTTCAATCTAAGAAGATTCATAGTTCCGTTTGCAACGATCGGTTTGCTTGCCGCTTTGGGTTTAACTATTAGCACTTACGATGTGCCGTCATCATATTTTAACAATATGGTTATTACCGACAATTTTTCGGTAGTATTCTCATCGTTGTTCATTTTGCTGACCACATTTTTAGTAGCAATGAGCCATGAATTTTATAGAGATCATCCTACAAAAATCAGTGACTTTGTATCAATCAAAATATTCTTACTAGCAGGAGCAGTTGCAATGGTGACTTTTGGAAACCTTGCTATGTTTTTCTTGGGACTTGAAGTGTTATCAATCGCATTGTATATTTTAGCGTCAAGCGAAAGATTAAGTTTGAAAAGTAACGAAGCCGGAATGAAGTATTTTCTGATGGGAGCTTTTGCTTCGGGAATTGTTTTGTTTGGAATCTGTCTTATCTACGGCGCTACAGGCTCATTTGAAATCACCGAAATCTACGCACTTTCGACATCAGGATTAATGCCTGCTTGGTTTTTTATCGGAATGGCGTTGCTTACAATTGGAATGTTATTCAAAATTGCAGCTGTACCTTTTCACTTTTGGGCGCCCGATGTTTACGAAGGATCGCCAAATCTTACAGCCGCTTTGATGAGTACTTTGACAAAAGTGGTGGCAATTGCAGCACTTTATAAATTGATTACAGGAATGGAATCAATTGTAGATTATAAGTTTCAAATCTTGATTGTAGTTATATCTATAGCTTCAATGGTAGTTGGAAATATTATGGCGTTGAGACAAGATAATGTGAAGCGTATGCTTGCATTCTCTGGAGTTTCGCATGCAGGATTTATGCTAATGGTATTCTTGAGCAATTCGCCATCACACGGAACTTTATTATACTATGCAGGTGCTTATGCCCTTGCTGGTATTGCGGCGTTTGCAGTACTAATTCACGTTTGTGAAGGTAAAGACAACGAGAATATCGTAAACTTTAATGGACTAGGTAAAACGAATCCGTTCTTGGCAGCAATGCTTACCGCGGCACTTTTGTCGATGGGTGGAATTCCAATTTTTTCTGGATTCTTTGCAAAGTTCATGTTGTTTACCCAAACAATTCAGTCAGGATATCTTTATGTAGTTATCGTTGCAGTATTGATGTCAATTGTGAGTATCGGATATTATTTCAAATTAATCCTGGCAATGTATACCAAAGATGCTGAGGAAACCTCTAGGCCTGTGCCTATGATTTACAGCGCTGTAGCGGGAATTGCAATTTTGATTAATATATTAATGGGATTATTTCCATCAGCAATCATCGATTTATTGTAAGCTTTATTCAATCGTTCCTATTTTCTATTTTTATAATCAGCCACCTTTTTGCCTCAAAAGGGTTTAAAAGTGACTAACTTTGCATCTCAAATACAATCAGAATGAGCAAAATTAGAATCACAAAACAGTTTAATTTCGAAACAGGTCACGCATTATACGGCTATGATGGCAAGTGTCGGAATGTGCACGGGCATAGCTACAAATTGTCGGTAACGGTAATCGGAAGGCCTATCACAGACAGTACAAATGTGAAATTCGGAATGGTAATTGACTTTTCTGATCTTAAGAAAATTGTGCTCGAAGAAGTTGTAGATGTCTTTGACCACGCGACTGTTTTCAATAAAAATACGCCACACGTTGAGCTTGCAAAAGAACTAAGCACTAGAGGTCACCACGTAATTTTGGTGGATTATCAGCCTACAAGTGAGAATATGGTAATTGATTTTGCCGAAAAAATACAAAGTCGTTTGCCTCAAGATATCAAATTATTTTCCCTTCGCCTTCAAGAGACTGAAAGCTCATTTGCAGAGTGGTATGCATCGGATAATATTTAAGCTGTCAGCCTTTAGCTTTTAGCCTGTTTTGATGGCGGAAATTGATCTGACTTTAAACGGTTCAGTCGCCGCGCTAGTGCGAGAGTACTCGCTCGTTTCCACAAGCCAAGTCAAACATTGTATCTTAGGTAATATTTTCAAGCGGTTTCACCGAGAAGTTATTCTGTGGTTAGTACTTCGCTAGCAAAATTTCTTACCTATAAAATTTCAAGATTCATAATTTCCTTTTGGGTGTGCCCTATTTCCTGCTTTTAAGGAGCAGGAAATAGGTCGGCCTATCCACTATATCTTTTTTATAGCTTTTGCATTCGCAAAGCTATAAAAAAGGATGCCGTTGCTATGCCTCACACGGGGGAGAAGTCAGCTGTCAGCTTTTAGCTATTAGCGTATTTTGAGGGCGGTTCTAGTGGTGACTATTACACGCTCAGTCGCCGATAAATCACGACGGTGGTTGCAATGTCGAAACCACAACGTCTTCGAAGGCTATGATTAAAACTCAGTCGCAATCTTTCGCTACACACTTCCGCAAGCCGCGCTGCTGCGAGCGTCTTCACTCGTTCTCGTAAGTCAAATTATGGTACTATATCAATATGAGACTTCGATAGGCTTAGTCATCTGTACTTAAAGTCGGTGGTTGCAATGTCGAAACCGAAAACTCAGCACTTTTAATATCTTAACATCGACGTGCAGGCAACACGTCTCGTTGTGCCGTAACGTACAGACAAGGCATGCTTTGTCTCTGCAGAATCAATTTTCACAAAAATCATTATCCAAATAATCACCCATTGCCTACCCGCCATCAACAAAACTCTTAACCGTAAACTGTCAACCGTAAACTATAAAAAACAGAAAAGCCGAACACTTCTCAGTATTCGGCTTTCCTTTTTTGAATCAATAATAATTAAATCCTTTTTTGCTTATTTCTTTACGATAATAAACTCAGAACGTCTGTTCTCTGCGTGCTCGGCTTCTGTACAACCTTCTCCACAATTAACTTTAGGCTCTGATTCTCCATATCCTTTTCCAGAGATTCTATCTTTCTTAATTCCTTTTGATAGGATGTATTGAACGCTAGATTTTGCTCTTCTATCAGATAATCTCATATTGTAAACATCACTACCTCTATTATCAGTATGTGCTTTTACCATAATCACCATCGTAGGATTGGCTTTCATTGCCTCAACTAATTTGTCTAGCTCGTAAGCACCTTCTCTTGTGATATTGCTCTTGTCAAATTCGAAGAATACATCGTTAAGTACTACTTGTGTTTCTTTGATGATTTCTGCAATTGGATTAAGCATCGCTGCTACTTTGGTAGTCGTTCCAGTTTTTACTGCCGCTACGGCAAATGTGTTGCTCTCATATCCTGTAGCTGATGCTTGGATAGTAAAGGTTTTATTACACTCTACATTGTAGCCAACTTCTCCTTTTGAGTTGCTCATCTCTGTTGCAATCACATTGTTCTTGTCGTCCAAGATCGATACTTTCGCATTTGAAAGAATTTTTCCTGTTTTAGAATCAGTAACTACCGTCAACACTTCTAAACCACACAATGGATTAGCACCATAAATATTGTCCATTCCCGATCTATTACTAGCAAAGAATCCAATATTTTTCTCTTGGTCATAGCTAAAGCTAAAGTCATCTTTCTCAGAGTTTACTGGTTTTCCAAGGTTTACTGCTTCTGATGAATCGTTTAGTTTTACTTTAAAAACATCATAACCTCCAAAACCTGGTTTTCCTGCCGAAGCAAAGTACAAGGTCTGATTGTCTTGTGCTATAAACGGGAAACTTTCATTTCCTTCAGTGTTCACTCTTTTGCCTAAGTTTTCTGGCGTTCCGTAGCTACCATCTGCATTTACTGCTACTTTCCAGATATCTACTCCACCTAAACTCCCCGGCATATCCGATGAGAAGTAAAGTGTTTTTCCGTCATGGCTCAAACTTGGATTGCTGGTTGAATACTCTTTGCTGTTAAAAGGAAGTGATTGTACATTCCCCCATTTATCTCCATTTTTTGTGGCTTTAAACAAGTTATTCTTTCCAAGCTTTAATTTGTTTTTGCGGTCTCTTTCAAAAGAGCTTTCGCGAAAGCTATCACTTGTAAAGTACATCGTATTTCCATCGGCACTTAGCGTCACAGGGCCGTCGTGGTACTGTGAATTTAGCTCTGTAAGGGCTGTCGCTTCGTTAATGCTTCCATCTGTATTATAGGTTGCAGTATAGATGTCCAAAAATGGCTCATCATTCCAACCATAGGTTTTTCTAGAAGTATTTCTAGCAGATGTAAAATACAATGTATTGTTGTTCAATACGGGTCCGAAATCCGACTTCTCACTGCTTACAGAAAGACTTGTGATGTCGTACATTTTCTCCTTGCCCATTAGCTTGGGAATGTAATTTGGATTTTCCATAAAGGTTTTGGCACGCTGATCGTTTGGGCTTGCGGCTGCAAACTTGCGCATCTGCTTGTTTGACTCTTCGTACTGTCCGTTTCCTTTTAGCATTTGTGCATAACGGTAGTAGGTCTCGGCATCTTGATCGGTCTCTACTGCTTTGGCATACCATTTGGCTGCCTCGGCGGTATTGAACATATTGAAGTAGGTATCGGCAAGTTGTTTGTAGACGTATCCGTCTGCTTTGCCTTGATCTACTAGCTTGGTGTATTGCTCGGCTGCGGACACAAACTCATACCTTTCGTAGAGCTTGTCGGCCTTGGCGGTGTCTGTATTTTGAGCCTGAAGTCCCGCGGTGCTAATCACAAAACTCAATGCTATATATAGTTTTTTCATGTTTTTGCTGGTTTATGTGTTTAGAAATACCTTGGAGATTGTGATACTTTCTTAGAGAAATTAATATCAAACAATAAGATTACCTCGTGCGAGGACGGTGTGGTAATATTTAGATCTGATACAATGTGATCGTAGGCGTATCCGATACGAAGCGATGGACTGATGGCATAGTTTACCATGGCGCCAAAAGAATCGTCGATGCGGTAAGTGGCTCCGATTTCAAATTTCTCATTGAATAAAAAGTTGGTCGATACATCCACCGATAGTGGCGCATCAAAGGCTGACTTAAGCATCGCAAAGGGCTTAAACTTCACACTTGGGCTCAGATCAAATACGTACCCTCCCGTTAGGAAGTAGTGCAAACTTTCTGTTCCAAATTGCTTTTTACCATTCACATTATTAATGTCAAGGTGTTTTGATTTTAGCATATTTGGTACAGAGAAAGCAACATAATACTTCTGTGTGTAGTAGAAAACTCCTGTTCCTACGTTTGGATACACATTGGATGTGTTCTCAGAAAAAGCAGGGTCGCCTAAATCGGGCACATTGCTTTGTCCAATTTCTGTAAACAAGCCTACTTTATGAAAAGTAGCTCCTGCTTTTAATCCTAATGCTAAGCGGTGTTCACCTCCTAGATTTAGGGTGTATGAGAAATCGGCATAGGCATTTTGCTCGGTTACGGGTCCTATCTCATCAGAGATAAGTGAAAGTCCTAGTCCTACATTGCGTCCTACTGGCATGCTTCCAGATAGAGAGAAGGTAGTAGGAGCATCTTCGATATCAACCCATTGCTTTCTGTATAAAAGTCCAAAAGACAAGGCTTCTTTACTTCCTGCATAAGCTGGATTGATGACATTCATATTATACATATACTGTGTATAATGGGGATCTTGTTGCGCATAGCTATCTGTAAAGGCTAAAAACGCTAAGAAGGCCGTGAAATATAGTTTCTTCATCGTAGTTATATTTTTGTGGAATAAAACTTAATCAAAATCCTCCCCTTTGAGAGGATTTTGATAAGCTCTATTAACTCCATTTAGTTGGTTAGCGGTTTATGTATATCCATCCTGTTCTGTTCTCTCCGCTTGTGCGTTTGATCACATAGTAGTAAACGCCGTCTGGAAGTTCATCGCCTTTATTAGATTGACCAACCCATTGGTTGCTGTAATTGTTCTGATTGTAAACCTTGGTTCCGTAACGATTGAAAATTTCCAACTCGCTTACGCCTTGGCCTTCTAAATCAAAGTAATCATTAAGACCATCACCATTTGGTGAGATACCTCTCTGAATCATACATGATGTATTATCAGCAACAAAGTCTTGTGCTGTACTACATCCACCAACTGTTACGGTAAGTGTGTAGGTGGCTGCGCCTTCTACGGTAACTGTTGCATCGCTTGCGCTTCCAACAATAGTACCTGCACCAGATTTAACTGTCCAACTGTATACAGCTCCGGTAAGGTCGCTATCTACTGCTGTAGAAGTCAAAATGTACTGGTTGCCTACACAATTTCCTTGAACGACAAACATTGGGCTTGTAGTTACAGTAACTGTAAAACTTACCTCTGAATTACACGCTGGTGTAGCTCCAGGTTCAAACACATAAATAGTTTGTGTCTGCGCAATCGTAGCGCCCGCTGCAAGCATACTGCCTCCACCATTTGTCTGGGTGTAATAGTTTCCTTGTGCAAGTGCTGGCAATGTATAAACATCTGGACTACAGATTGAAACATTGTCTATCGGTGCCAAAACAACTGCATCTACAATTGTTACAGTAAAACTAGCTGATGCTGTACAATCTGGAGTGGTTCCAGTAGTTGCAAAAACATAAACTGTTTGATCTGTAGTGATCGCTGTTCCTGCTGGAATTTGATTTCCTAATCCATTTGCTTGATCAAAGTAGTTTCCTACTGCTAAAACTGGCAATGTATAAGGTCCACATGAAACCACATCTGCAATTGGAGCAATAACTGGTGTTGCATTGATCGTTACCATAAATGATTGTTCTGCATTACAACTTCCTGATACTGCATAAACAAAAATTGTTTGGGTAGTAGTGATTATATTACCTGCGAACAATGGCTCGCCTCCACCTTGCGTAGCTGTAAAGTAGCTTCCTAAAGTTAGAGCTGGCAATACGTAAGAATCACAAACCTCAACATCTGCTGGATCATCAAGAATAATTGTATCTAAAACTGTGAGGACAAAACTTTCAGAAGAAGTACATCCTCCAAAACTTACTGTAACTTCATAGGTTCCTGCCTCAGTAACATCGATAGAACTTGTAGTTGCAGCAATTGCTACACCATCTAAGGTCCAAGTGTAAGTTGCGTTGGCAAGATCAAAATTAATAGGAGTGATTGCAATTGTTTGCGTTTCACCTTCACAAATCGTCGTATCTGCCGGTAAAGTAAAGTCAGCACTTAAATCCTGTACTTCTATTTGGAAACTTGTAGTATCAAAACAACCACCAATTACCGATTCTGTACGAACATAGATAGTTTGAGGATTTGCGACATTAGTGTAAGCAGTCGCATTTAGCGGATTGGCATCAGCAATGGCATCCTCTTCAGAGATATGATAGGTAACTACATAATCTATAGAACCATTTGTTACATTATCATCATTCAAACTAAGATTAAACGAAGCAGTTTCAGTACCACAGATAAATAAATTTTCTGGAGTACCCATAACTACATCAGGATAAAACTCCACTGTAATCGTATCTGAACCAGAACAAGTAGTACCGATGTAAGTAGCGGTTACTGTATAAGTACCAGGTTCATCAACTGTAATGGTATTTGCAGTAGCACCTGCAATATCAGCACCATTAACACTCCACTGAATATTGAAAAGAGTAGTGTCAAGTTCTGAATTTAGCACAATGCTCTCAGTACTACATAATGCAGTCCCCTCGATAATCAGAAGGTCATCACCTAAACTTATATTTCCAAGTCCAAAGCTTCCTCCTTCAAGGAATACAGCCGAATCAAATGCAGAGTCAGAATAATCTGCAATAGCAAGTTTGATATGATATTGTTGACCAGGAATCACTGCTGACATAGCTGTAAGAGGTATTGTAATTCCATTAAAATTTGTTGGAGAACTTAACGGATCTAAACCTTGACCTCCGTCATAAAAAGCACCAAACATATCCGGATTCACAGAAGGACAACTATTATTATAAAGTTGATCCCTAATTGTTGTTACTGAAATTGGAGCACCATTAGGTAAAACCGCAAGATTCGTACTTACACCTGTCGCAACATTTGTAAGAATAAAGGCAAAAACATCAGAATAACTACACTGAAAAATACCATATTCTTCTGATGCAAAAAGGAAGTTGAAACTAATATTATCAACTAAAGGTACGAAGTCAAATTCTAATTTAGTAGCATTTTGAGTCTGACCATTCTGCCCCAGACCATTTATAATTGCTTGAAGATCTGCATCACCACCCCAACCAAAATCTCCATCGTTTAACGAAGAATCATTTGGTCCAACTGCATTTGTAGCTAGTCCAGTCGTCAAAACAATTCCATTTTCAAAAGGGAAAGAAGAACCATTTTTCTCAAAATATCCAATTCCATTATCCGAACCAAAATTTGATCCTGTAGACCAAGTTACATTTGATACGTTTGCGCAAGTTGTGTCAAGCAAAATTTGCTCTACTAATTCTTGCGGGGTATATTGATCGTCAGTCACGGTGATTGGCGGTGGAATTGTACCTATACAAATATCAAAATTAACAATCTGATTTGGTGCATCGGTAAAAGAGTAAACGCGAATTGTGTAAGTCTGTCCAATGGTAAGATTTGACGCAATGCTAGTGTTTCCGTTACCACAATACAACAGTGTTAAATTTGCACAAGAATCGCCACTATATAATGCATGAGCAAGATTGGTCGTAGATCCTGTGATATTAAATACTTTAACTGAATGAGTGGTAGCTTCGGCCGTAAATTCAAACCATACATCGTCATCCGCACTTCCAAAACAAGTATTTGGTTGTAATGATGCAGTTGCACCAGTTAGACTACCGCTTGCAATTTGACCACAATTTTGATCAGCATTTACTGGTATAACAGTAGCTTCTGAACATTCGTCGTTAGTAATTAAAGTAAAGAAGTTTTTAGGTCCAGCCCAGTCACTTTTTTGAGTTGAAGAACAAAGAGCACGAACATAAAACTTGTATGCCGTTGCTGAAGTTAAGCCTTCGACAAGATATGGGTTGGTTGCTACAATACCAGGCGTTGCCGCAGTAGGAGCTGGCGCATTTACAGGTAAAATAATTACTTCCCATTCAGTTGCAGTTCCCGCTTCAAACCAGTTAAGAACCGCTGATGTTTCAGTAACTGAAGTTGCTGATAGCGCAATAGGTTTTGGACAGGCATTAGGAGCACATGTTACTGTTCCAGTAAATAATGTAGTGCCTTGAAGCGATGTTCCAGCAGTATGAGTAAAAATTGTCGCACCAGTAGAATTCTGAATAGAAATTCCAACTTCGCTAGCAAATGACCCACCAGTATTCCAGAATAAGCTAAATGGCTGATTGTTACATAAATTCACACTTACAAGGGATGGATTCTGACCATCTGCAAATGTAGGTCCCGTAAGAACTGCCACGACTAATCCATTCTGCATTACATTCATCGTATTTCCATTCCATCCGTCGCCGTACGCATCAGTCATAGAAAATGTGTAAGTACAAATATCTGATAGTGGACAAGCTAATGTTACAACAGAAAGTGGACCTCTCCAAGTACTTGAATCTGTATCCGAACAAACTGCTCTTACATAAAATACATAAGATGTACCTGCTGTTAATCCAGTATATATATGTGGAAGTGCAGTAGCCGTTTGCCAACCTGTAGTTGTGGCAGTAGGAGCTGGTGATCCAGCTGGTAGCGCTAAGACATTCCAAGTTGTTTCAGTTCCACCGGCGGTCCAACCTAAAATGGCAGTGGTATCTGTCTTTCCAAATAATTGAAACGCTGTTGGTTTAGGACATGTTGGCAAAGTGTGAAATGGAGCAGAAACTACAGACCAAGGATTGCCTCCTGAAGTTCCGCAAACTGCTCTCACATAGTACACATAGTCAGTATCCGCCAAAAGTCCCGTTATAGTATAAGGATTGTTTGTAGTATTTACCGTAGGAACTGTAGTAGCAGTTGGTGCTGGAGATCCATCCGGTACCGCATATATATCCCAAGATAATGGCGCAATTGTACCGTTCATCGTCCAAGACAAAGTAGCACCATCGGCTGTAATATTAGTTGATGTTAGTCCTAAAGGTGGTAGACATTGCGCATTATCGCAGTCAACAACACCATCGTAAAGTATAGAGTTTGGTGCTCCAGTACCTCCTGGTTTGCTATAAATTGTCTGACCAAAAGAATTTTTAATCGAAACAGCAACCTCATTAAAGAAATTTCCACCTGCATTCCAAAATAATTGGAATGGTAAATTGTTGCACATTGCAACGGTAATATCTTGTGGAACGCTTCCTTGAGCATTTGTAGGACCCGTTAAAACTGCCACTATGATTCCGTTTTGAGTGACATTCATAGTATTTCCATTCCAGCTATCACCGTATGTATCTGTAACCGTAAAAACGTAGTTACATTGGTCTGCGGCTTCACACAGCATAGTATTAAAATTCAGTTTTGGGCCAATCGTACTTGAATCTGTAGGAGAACAAACTGCTTGCACGTAGAAATCATAATTTGTTGCCGTTGCAAGCGTATTTACGACCAATGGATTGCTTGTTGTTGTAATCCATCCAGCGGCTGTTGCTGCGGGAGCAGGAAGGCCTGCTGCTTGAATAAACACCCTCCAAGTAGTTTCTGTACCTCCTGGAGTCCAACCCAAAGTTGCAGATGTCATACCACTATTTGTTGCCGTTAAATTTGTTGGTTTAGGACAAGTAGGCAAAGTTGTAAATGGTGCTGAAGCTACAGACCATGGACTGGTAGTTCCAGGTGAACATACTGATCTTACGTAGTACACGTAAATAGTATCTGCTAGTAATCCTGAAATTATATAAGGATTTGTAGTTGCCGTTGCAGTAGGCGTTGTAGCCGCTGTTGGCGCAGGTGAACCTTGAGGAACCGCAAATATTTCCCACGCTTGAGGAGCAGGTCCATTTAAAATCCATGACAATGTAGCTCCGTAGGTAGTAACTTGAGTTGCAGCTGCTACAGACAAAGGTCCAAGACAAGCTAAATTAGTACAATCTACTATTCCTGTAAACAATGTGGAATTATTCGTTGCAGTGGTTGGTTTAGTATAAATAATTTGACCAAATGAATTGGTGATTGTAACACCTACCTCATTTCCGAAACTTCCGCCAGCATTCCAAACAAGTTCAAATGGTCCATCACACATTGGAACAGATTGCTGAATGGGAGCTTGCCCTTGAGCAGCAGTTGGACCAGTAAGTGTAGCGATTGTCAAACCATTTTGAACTACATTCATTGTATTTCCATTCCATCCATCACCGTAGGTATCGGTCATTGTAAAGATGTAATTACATCCTGACGCACATGAAGTAGTATTAAACACATAAGGGCCTGACCATATACTGAATGTTCCATCGCCACAATTTGCACGAACCCAATATTGGTAAGCAGTTCCTAGCTGTAGTGCTGCGCCACTTCCCGTTACCGAAGTAACTGGAAAATTTGTATTAGTACTCGCAGTTGTACCAGCTACAGTTGGAATTGGTGAACCTGCGGTTTGTACAACCACTTCCCAAGAAGTAGCATTTCCAGGATTACCCCAAGAAAGATTCGCACTTGTTGGCCCTGTACCTACAGCTGATAGCGCTGTTGGAGAGGCACAGTTTAATTGTTGAATAGTTAAAGTATATGGAAAAGTTTGAGTAATTGAATTTGATGAAAGAACAATGATATAAGTTGTTCCAGCAGTTACCGAAAGTGAAGGTATTGATCTAATTGTACTTTGAGCATTGGCTACACCAGCTACACAATTTATTCCTACGTTAGGACAACCCTCATAAACAAAGATTCCCGAATAAGTTGCTCCGGGCGTCATTGTAATTTGAATAGCTCCAGTAAAAGTAGGTGTGTACGAATAAAACACATCGTTTCCTGCCATATAATTAGTTGTAACTCCCGCACAGTTACCGGCTTGCATAATGTCGGTGCTATCTCCATAGGCTACAGTATTATCTGTAGTGGTATATGGTAATGCCGAAGGTATTATTATGGGAGAAGTACAAGTGAGTCCTGGTGATGAAGTAGAAAAACTAAAAGGACCTACCCATGCACTCGCTATATCACCAGCACAGATTGCTCTTACATAAAACTTATATAAAGTACTAGGTGTTAGAGGAGCATTAGGATTTGTTGTTGCAGTTGCAGGATATGATGTTCCTGTAATAGGCACTCCTGTTGACCCCAATGTTCCAGTTGCTGGAAGCACTTGGATTTCAAAATTTGTAGCATTCCCTGGATTTGCCCAAGTTAAAGTTGCTGAATTCTGAGTGATTGCTGTTGCTGCTAGATTGGTTGGATCTAAACATTTTTCAACAATTCGAACATCGTCAATTAGCCATTTGTCACCACCAATAGCAGGACTTGGTTGCGTATATTGCATCACGAAAGCGACGTATATTGGACCAGCTGCGCCTGCAAAGGCAGAAAGATTTACAGTTTTTTCTTCATAAATATTATACACTGCAGTCAGATTATCTTCACTCCACTGCTGCACTAAAGTGTATGCCGCAGGATCAGTCTGCGTAGTGGTTGATACCATTACTTTAAAGACAGTTCCTTGATTTCCATTTGCAAGTGTACGTGTCCAGAATTTCAATTCGCCATTTGCGGGAATTGTAACCAAAGGAGTGGCTAGAAAATCCTGAGAGGTGTTGCCTACTCCAATATTCTCATTGTTCATGTAGGCAGCATTTGCGCCACTATGAACAAGAGGTGGCGTAGGAGGTGTGGTCACACCGCTATTGACGCCCCAGCTTCTGGTGGTTCCGACTCCATTATCGAAAACACCCCAAATACCAGAACCCAAAGTCCATTGCTTGGTAGCAAGGTTGGGAACGGTACTGCCTTCAAATCCCTCGCTGAATTGCGAGAATCCCGCAAAGGAGATGAAAAGCATTAAAAGTAATAATGTAATTTTTTTCATAAATTATTATCTTAATGAATAAATAGTTAAAAAAAGGTTAATGCGTAAATTTATGATTTTATTTGGAAGTTAAAAACTTTGAACCACTTTATTTAATTCCATAATTGATTTAAAGCTTAATTACTATATTTGCCAACAAATCCACCAAAATGCCAAGTCAGTCCTTCAAAAAAATTTATTTCGCCTCAGATCAGCATTTTGGAGCTCCCACAACTGAACTTAGTAGACCGAGAGAAAAATTATTTGTAGACTGGCTGAACACAATTAAAGATGACGCCCAAGCTATTTTTCTTCTAGGTGATCTCTTTGATTTTTGGTTTGAATATAAAAAAGTAGTTCCAAAAGGTTTTATAAGGGTACTTGGAAAATTAGCCGAACTTAGAGACAGTGGAATTCCAATCTATTTTTTTGTAGGCAATCACGATTTATGGATGAACGATTATTTTCAAACTGAATTAGACATTCCTGTCTATCACGACAATAAAGAATTTCAATTCTTCGGAAAAACTTTTCTTATCGGACATGGTGACGGCAAAGGACCTGGGGATATGGGATACAAAAGAATGAAGAAAGTTTTTACCAATCCTTTTTCAAAATGGCTTTTTCGATGGCTTCATCCCGATATTGGTGTTTCTTTGGCGCAGCATTTATCTGTGAAAAATAAGCTAATTTCTGGAAGTGAAGATGTGAAGTTTTTAGGAGAAGAAAATGAATGGCTGGTGCAATATGCCAAGCGTAAATTGGAAACTAAACATTACAATTATTTTATTTTTGGACACCGCCATTTGCCAATGATTATTAAAGTTGGAGATGAATCGCAGTATGTAAATCTTGGAGATTGGATTGGGTATTTTACCTACGGAGTTTTTGACGGCAAGACCTTTGAATTGAAAAAATTTGAATCATCTATCTAATATCCGACAACCTCAACTGCACTGTTACTTCACCCTTAAACTCGTTTTCATCAATACAAAAAGCGGCTTCAAAATGTTTTCTGTTTTGAATAGCAGAAAGTTTAGAACCCAAATTAAAACCTATTACACCAATTCCCTCCGACCCATTTTGCCTAACAAATGCTCTTAAATGTTCTGAGTCTGCACCTATTGTTTTGGCATAACCAGTATCAAATAAATTTGAAGCACAGAATATTGGATTCATATTATCTGGACCAAAAGGTTCAAACTGCTTTAAGATTCTCAAAAACTTTGGAGTGATGTCTCTTAAATCTATTTCACAGTCAATAGCTATTTCCTGAATAAGTAAATCTGGGTGTATGGTGTTTTTGACTTCGGCTTCGAAAGCATTTTTAAAATCATCAAATTTATGTTCTTGCATTGTCATTCCCGCCGCATACATATGACCTCCAAATTGTTCCAAATGTTCAGAGCACGCTTCTAATGCATTATAAACATCAAAATGTTTGACCGAACGAGCTGATGCAGCCAATTTATCACCACTTTTTGTAAAAACGATGGTTGGTCGATAATACTTTTCTGTTAGTCTCGAAGCAACAATTCCGATAACACCTTTGTGCCAATTTTCTTGATAGACCACAGTTGAAAATCTATTTTCTTCTTTATTATTCTTTATTTGATCCAGCGCTTCAATCGTAATTTCTTTATCCAAGGTTTTCCGTTCGGAATTGTATTTTTCGATTTCTGCTGCAAAAATTTGTGCTTGGTCAAAATCATATTCACTCAAAAGTTCTACCGCGTGGATGCCGTGTTTTATTCTTCCAGCAGCATTTATTCGGGGAGCAATTACAAAAACAACATCAGTAATGGTGAGAATATTTTTCTTGATACTTCCCATCAAAGCTTTAACACCAGGTCGTGGATTTGAATTAATTACTTCCAAACCAAATTTGGCCAAAACTCTATTTTCTCCGGTCATCGGAACGATATCGGCGGCAATAGCAGTGGCGACAAGGTCGAGATAAGGTATCAAATCTTCGATAGTCTGCCCTTTATTTCGCGCAAGCGCCTGAACTAATTTGAACCCTACTCCACAACCGCAAAGCTCATCATACGGATAATCACAATCTTCTCTTTTTGGATCTAAAACTGCAATCGCCTTCGGAAGAATTGGTCCTGGGCGGTGATGGTCGCAAATTATAAAATCGATATTTTTGCTGGTAGCGTAATCGATGTGATCGCAGGATTTGATACCGCAATCCAGCGCAATGATCAGACTGATATTATTATCATCAGCAAAATCAATTCCTTTATAAGAAATGCCGTAACCTTCGTCATATCTATCAGGAATATAAGTAGCAACATTTGGGTAATAACTTTTGAGATAAGATGCAAGCAGTGCAACCGAGGTTGTTCCATCAACATCATAATCACCAAAAACCATTATATTTTCGTTTTTTGCAATTGCTTTTTGAATTCGAATAACTGCTTGATGCATATCTTTCATCAAGTACGGATCATGAAGATCTGAAAGGCTAGGTCTGAAAAAAGTACGCGCTTGCTCCAAAGTAGTGATTCCGCGTTGTACCAACAGCTTAGCAACAATGGTTTCTACTCCGAGATCCTTTGCAAGATTCTGAACAATTTGATTATTTGATTCGGACGATTTTTTCCAGCGCATCTGCATAATTAAAACAATAATTTAAAAAGATTATGATCTTAGTTAATTACTGCAAGGTACAGAAAAAGCTGAAGTGAATTTAGTATATGTTTGTAAGGCAAATAAAAAACCGTTCTATGATAATTATGTAAAGAGAGCTGTGTTATTAGACTTCTGACTCTTTCTCTTCAGATTTGGATAGTTCTTTTTTAGATGGTTTCCCCCCGACAGTTACCACAATTTCTCCTTTGGCAGGTTTTGCTTCATAGTGTGCAATCACCTCATCAACAGTACCTCGAAAGTTTTCTTCGTGTAATTTTGATAATTCTCTAGAAACACAAATTTGTCTTTCCGCCCCAAAATAAGTTTTAAATTCGGCTAGCGTTTTCATCAATTTATGTGGAGAAACGTAGATAATCATCGTGCGAGATTCTTCGGCAAGAGCCAAAAATCTAGTTTGTCTGCCCTTTTTTTCTGGTAAGAAACCTTCAAAAATAAATCGGTCATTTGGCAAACCGCTATTTACTAAAGCAGGCACAAAGGCGGTTGCTCCGGGAAGACATTCGATGGGAATATCATTTTCGATACAAGCGCGGCTGATCAGAAATCCGGGATCAGAAATCGCGGGAGTTCCAGCATCAGAAATCAAGGCGATAGTTTCGCCCGCCTTTAGTCTGGCAATAATGTTTTCGATTGTCTTGTGCTCATTATGCATGTGATGGCTGTGCATATGAGTTCCAATCTGATAATGCTTGAGCAGTTTCCCACTGGTACGCGTATCTTCTGCCAAAATTAAATCTGCCTCTTGAAGAATTCTAATCGCTCGGAAGGTCATATCTTCAAGGTTGCCAATAGGTGTAGGAACAATATATAATTTCGACATAAAAATAAGAATATTTAAAAAAACTGCTCAGGCAATTCAGTTGTATTATTTAAGAGAATTTCTTTGAGATTACTTCTAGAAAGCGCTCTTCGTACTCTTCTTTTCCTTCCCAATTTCGGTAGTCAGGTTTTACCATTTGCTCGATAAATTCCTGTGCTTCTTCCATTGAATTGAAAGTCATCATTTGCGATAAAACTCGGTTGTAATCCTCGTTGCTGTTGGCAAAAAGATGTTTTACAAAAGCGATTCTATCGTTAAGACCAACAATAATTCCTTTTGAAAGTTTATCGTTTATAGAAAGTGGTCTCGAAGTTTCGTAAGCTCTTGGCGTTGGAATAATGATTGGCTCTTTTTTGCTAACTTCTTCTTGTTTGAAAGCTGGAGTTTCAGAGATTTGTTTTTCTTCAGCTTGAAGTCGTTCGCGCTCCAAATCGGCAGGAGTTACAAAAACTGGATCTTTATAACTTGAGCCTAAAAGATCGTCAAAAGTAAATTGTCTCGTTGCAGGAGCGACTGGTTTTTCAACTTCTTCTACTTTATCTTCTTCAACTGCTACTTTGTTTTCTTCTTTTTCAACAAAATCCCAATCAAACGATGGTTTGAATAATTTTTCTGAATCGTCAGACTTTCCATCTTCAGTTTTATCTTGCAAAACTTCATCATTGGCGATTGCTTCTGCAGTTCCAATTTCCAAAGTTTTTACTTGAGATTCTTGTTCAGAACTGAATGCTTCTGGCATTGCCAATTTTTCTTCTTGCTCAGGAGTATCTTCGGCAGCAGGAGATTCTAAAACTTCAACTTCGTCATCTTCTTGAGATTCGTCTTCATCATCATCTTCTGACTCGTATTCGTTAGTATCATCAGACTCTTCTTCGTCAGTATCTTCCAAATCATCATCATCATCAGAATGGTGTTTATCAGATTCATCGTCATCTTCCGAATCATCATCGTCATCGTCCGACTCTTCTTCTTCTTCTTCTTCTTCTTCTTCTTCTTCTTCTTCTTCTTCAGATTCCTCTTCTTCTTCTTCTTCTTCAGATTCCTCTTCTTCTTCTTCAGATTCCTCTTCCTCTACTTCCTCTACTTCCTCTACTTCTAATTCCTCTTTATCAGTATCGTCAGATTCAGATTCTTCATCAGATTCTAGTCCTACTTGTTGTTCTTCAATTTCTTCAATGGCTTCCTCTTTTTCAAATGATTCGTCAATTTCAGATAATTCTTCTTTTTCGGCGGCGGAGTCTGCTGTAGTAGCTTCGGAGTCGTCGTCTACTCTTATGGTACGGTCATCTTCCTGAGTTCTTTCGGCGAAAGCCTGCTCATTTTCATCATTTTGGCTACCATTATTTTTGGTTTCAAAAGCGGTTTCCATCTCCTTTTCCACCTCAATCTTCCCGATTGACGGCTGCAAGTGTGAGAAATTTTCCTCCACAAATTGCAAAACCGAAAGCTTTTGATATAAATTTTGAGTTTCCTGAAGCAATACTGCTATATCAGATCTATCCTTAATTCTTAATATTTTGTGAGCAATGCTCATAAGTTCGGCTTCGAGCTTTTTTTTCATAACTTTTGCAATTATAATGGGTAAGGCGTATCTTTTTTGATAAATTTGTTTACGTTACAAAGTAATAAAAACTATTCATTTTTAAAGGCTGAAAATTACAAAATGTTTCTCGAAAATACCGTAAATCATAAAGAACAATTTGGCTGGATTGAAGTAATCAGTGGATCTATGTTTTCAGGTAAAACTGAAGAACTGATTCGTCGTTTGCGCCGTGCTCAATTTGCAAAACAGAAAGTAGAAATTTTCAAACCATCAGTGGATACTCGTTATGATGATGAGAAAGTAATTTCTCACAATTCTACCGAAATTCGCTCTACGCCGGTTCCTGCTGCGGCAAATATTAGAATTCTCGCCCAAGGTTGTGACGTTGTGGGAATTGACGAAGCGCAATTTTTTGACGACGAAATCATTTCTGTCTGCAACGATCTTGCAAATTCGGGAATTCGGGTAATTGTTGCGGGTCTTGATATGGACTTTAAGGGGAATCCTTTTGGGCCGATGCCTGCACTGATGGCAACTGCGGAATATGTGACAAAGGTGCACGCGGTATGCACTCGCACGGGTAATCTCGCGAATTACAGTTTCAGAAAAGCAGCAAATGATAATCTGGTGATGCTTGGCGAGACTGAAGAATATGAACCTTTGAGCCGTGCCGCATATTATTATGCGCTTAAAGAGCAGGAGGCTTCCGCCGAAAGAATCCTAAAAAAGGAATGATATTTTCGAGCAGAAACTTTCAGAAGAAAATTATTAAAACTACACTATGAATTTATCTGTTCAAGAAATAAAAAATATATTAAAAGCCGAGGTTACACTCAATTCGAATCAATTTATTGATACTATTTCTGTAGATAGTAGATCGCTACAAAATAAAGAAAACACCTTATTTTTTGCACTCTCGGGACCCAATTACAATGCTCATCAGTTTATTCCTGACCTAATTTCTCGCGGCGTTCACAGTTTTGTGGTTTCACAAGCTCCACAAGAATTTGTTGCAGATGCCAATTTTCTCGTAGTTGATAATGTTCTAATCGCTTTGCAACAACTTGCAGTATACTATAGATCATTGTTTGAGTTTCCAGTAGTGGGAATTACGGGAAGCAATGGAAAAACGATTGTGAAAGAGTGGCTAAATTTTCTTTTAAGTCCAGATTATAATGTTATCCGAAGTCCAAAAAGCTACAATTCGCAAGTTGGAGTACCACTTTCGGTCTTATCGACCAATGAACGACACAACTTTGGAATTTTTGAGGCAGGAATTTCGACCGTAAACGAAATGAAATTTCTGGCACCCATAATTAAACCGACTATTGGAATTTTTACCAATATCGGAAGTTCGCACAATGAAGGTTTCGAAAATATTCAGCAGAAAATATCTGAAAAGCTTGAACTTTTTGAAAATTCTGACATTCTAATTTTGGAAGAGTCGGCAGCAGTTAGACAGCTTATTGCAAAAGATCAAAAGATTTTTAGTTGGAGCAGAAATAATGCTGCCGCAGATGTTTTGATTAATGCTTCAAAAGTAGAAAACAGCGACACTACTAATCTTTCAGTTAAATTCGACAATCAAAATTTTGAAGTAAAAATTCCTTTTCAAGACGACGCTTCTATTCAAAATGCTACTTCGTGTTTGATGGTTTTGCTATACCTAAAATATGATGTCGCTACAATTCAATCCAGACTTTCCTCCTTATATAAGGTAGAAATGCGCTTGCAATTGAAAAACGGAATAAATCGATGTGTGATTGTTGACGATAGCTATAGTTCGGACTTTCAATCTCTCAAAATTGCTTTGGATTTTCTAGAAAGTCAGAAAAAGCATTTGAAGAAAACGGTGATTATTTCGGATATTTATCAAAGTGGATTGCCACTTGAAGAGGTTTATAGAAAAGTCGCTTCTTTGATGCAGTCGAATCAAATAAGCAGAGTTATCGGAATTGGCGAAGTAATTTCATGTTACGAGCATCTTTTCGTAAATATTGAAACCTTTGCTTCCACCGCTGATTTTTTAGAGAAATTTGAAGAAATGACGTTTGCCGATGAAAGTATCCTGGTGAAAGGTGCGAGATCTTTCAAGTTTGAAAAAGTCGTTCTTCTATTAGCGGAGAAAAACCACGAAACGGTTTTGGAAATAAATCTGAATGCGATTGCGCACAATGTTGGTTTCTTTAAAAGCAAAATAGCTACTACTACCAAATTGATGGTGATGGTAAAAGCCTTTGCTTATGGAAGTGGTGGTTTTGAAATTGCCAAACTTCTAGAATATCTCAAAGTGGATTATCTAGGTGTGGCTTTCGCCGATGAAGGAATAAGCCTCCGAAATGCTGGCTTGAAAATTCCAATAATGGTTTTGAATCCAGAAAATTCTAGCTTTCCTTCTATCATCACGTTTAAATTAGAAGCTGAAATTTATAGTATCAAAGGTCTAAAAGCTTTTATAAAAGTTTGCGAAGAAAAAAAAGTCGAGAACTATCCTATTCATATTAAAATTGATACAGGAATGCACCGTTTAGGATTTGAAGAAAATACTATCGACGAATTAATCGAGGTTCTAAAACACACAACTTCGGTCAAGGTGCAAAGCATCCTTTCTCATTTGGCGACAAGCGACAACTTAGAAGATCAATCTTTTGCACATCATCAACTTAATTTATTCGAAAAATTATCTTCCAGAATAATTTCTGATTTAGGAATTTCACCCTTACGACACATCTTGAATACTTCGGGGATTTCGAATTTCCCAGAGCATCAATACGATATGGTACGATTGGGAATTGGCACTTACGGAATTTCCAATGATCCAGCAGAGCAAAAGTATCTGCAAAACGTCAGCACTTTAAAATCGATCATTTCGCAAATCAGAACAATTTCGCAAGGAGAAAGTGTTGGCTACAGCCAAAAATTTATTGCTGAAAAAATTACTAGAATAGCTACAATTCCGATTGGGTATGCTGATGGAATTGATCGTGGATGGGGAAATAAAGTGGGTTATGTAATGATTAATAATCAAAAAGCCGAGATTGTAGGAAATGTCTGCATGGATATGTTGATGGCAGATTGTTCTGATATTCAGTGCAAGGAAGGTGATGAGGTAGAGGTGTTTGGCAAAAATCCTACGGTAATCGAGATGGCCGAGGCATTAAATACAATTCCGTATGAGGTTTTGACTGGTGTATCTCAACGGGTAAAAAGAGTTTTTTATCGAGAATAAGAAGATTTGCTTTCTTTTTTCACAAAAAGTTAAAAGAAATATTTATTTTTGTTAATTAACTTAAAAAACAAAACTATGGGATTTTTTAGCGATTTTAAAGCATCATTAATGAAAGGCGATGTGCTTAGCCTAGCAACTGCGGTTGTAATTGGAGCAGCATTCGGAAAAATTGTCACTTCTGTAGTAGAAGATGTGATTATGCCGATTATTGGTTTGATTACTGGAGGAATTGATTTCTCTCAGAAATTTATCTCTTTAAATGGAGTTAGTTATCCAACTTTAGACGCTGCAAAAGAAGCGAATGCTGCAGTTATAACCTACGGTAACCTTATCCAAGCAATTATTAACTTTGTGATTATTGCCTTCTTTGTTTTTGTAGTATTAAGAGCAGCAGAAAAAGCACGTAAAAAAGAGGCCGCAGCTCCAGCAGAAGTTCCAGGTCCAACTACCGAGGAGAAGTTGCTTATGGAAATTCGTGACGCTATCAAAATGAAAATGTAAAATCTCAACAAAAATGAATACTCTAAACCACCTCCCGCAGGTGGTTTATTTATTTTAGGCAATTACTTTCCTTAGAGTTATTTTCTAAATACTTTTACAAAAGCAAAAATTCTAAAAATATATCTATATGAAAGTTGCAGTAGTTGGTGCCACCGGGATGGTTGGCGAAATAATGCTGAAAGTACTCACTGAAAGAAAATTTCCGTTTACCGAAATAATTCTAGTTGCGTCTGAAAAATCTGTAGGAAATCAAATTGAATTTCAAGGAAAAATGCATACGATCATTTCGAAGTCAGATGCAGTTGCTATGAAACCTGAAATTGCTTTATTTTCGGCTGGGGGTGAAACTTCCCAGAAATGGGCTCCTATATTTGCCGCCGCTGGCACAACTGTCATCGACAATTCTTCGGCTTGGCGAATGGATCACAGCAAAAAATTGATTGTTCCAGAAATAAATGCAGCTTCACTTACCAAAGAAGATAAAATTATTGCGAATCCAAATTGCTCGACAATACAAATGGTTTTGGCTTTAGCGCCATTACATAAAAAATATAAAATCAAACGAATTGTCGTTTCTACGTATCAGTCTATAACAGGTACAGGCGTTAAAGCGGTGAAACAACTCGATAATGAATATGCGGGAATCAAAAGTGAGATGGCATACAAATACCCTATTCACCGCAACGTAATTCCGCAATGTGATGTTTTTGAAGAAAATGGCTACACCAAAGAAGAAATGAAATTGGTCCGCGAGACTCAAAAAATTCTTGACGACCGCACCATTGCAGTTACCGCAACTGCAGTACGAGTTCCAGTTGTAGGAGGACACAGCGAAGCAATCAACGTAGAGTTTGAAAATGATTTTGATCTTTCGGAAGTTCGCAGAGTACTGCACAACACCGATGGAATAACTCTTCAAGATAATCCCGATACTTTTACCTATCCGATGCCGATGTATGCCGAAGGTAAAGATGCGGTTTTTGTGGGACGTTTGAGACGAGATGAAAGTCAGCCAAATACTTTAAATATGTGGGTTGTTGCAGATAATCTCCGAAAAGGTGCTGCCACCAATACCATTCAGATTGCAGAATATCTGATTCAGAATAATCTAGTTTAACACTTCAAGCCTCTTTTTTAAGAGGCTTTTTTATTTCAAGAAATAAGAATTAACTCTCAATTAGTTAAAGAATCTTAAAATTTATCCTAATAAATCTTGCTTGCAAATACTTTGGCTAATTTTGCAACCGTGAAAAAGTATCTCAATCACATAAGTATTTCGATTCTTGTTGCAGTATTGTCCTCAATACTGTTTCAGTCTGTGCATACTTTTGAGCATATTCTTGCCGAGTTTTCAGATGATAAGTGTGAACACCTTTACGATACTGGAACCGAGCAAATCACGCACGAGCATCACGATTTTGATCATTGTTTTTCGTGCGATTTTCACTTTAGTAATTACGTAAAAACAGATATTTTTTCTGTTCCACGTTACTTTGCACCAATTCATAGTAGTTATTTTGACCTTGTAGTTGACCAGGTTTCTTATTATTTTGGTCTTCACTACCTAGTTCGGGGGCCACCCACTTTATTGTTTTTTACAGATTTAGCGTAAGCTGATTATTTAAACAATAAAACAAATTCTCAATGAAATATTTTTTCTTAGCCTTATTTTTGGGCTTTTCTGTTATGGCTTTAAGCCAAAATAAAATTAGTGGTATTATCACCGATTCGGATAAATTACCCCTTGCAGGCGTTTCGATTTACGCACCAGCAATTCAAGCAAGTACCACTTCTGATGCTAATGGCTTTTATAGCTTTAGTCGAATTCCATCAGGTAAAATCTCATTTATTTTCTCTTATGTAGGTTTCACAACACTTCAAAGAGATTTTCAAGTTTCCGAAGATGGAATTCAAGCAGATATTATTTTGCAAGAAGACGTGCATCTTATGGATGAAGTAATTATCTCGACTGCTTTCAACAAATTGCAATCTCAAAATGTCATGAAGGTTGAGCACGAGTCAATCAAATCCTTGCAGCAAAAAGGAATCACAACTCTTATCGAAGGATTGACTACGATTCCTGGAGTATCTCAGATTTCGACTGGCGCTTCGATTGGAAAGCCCGTTATTCGCGGATTAAGTTCAAATAGAGTTTTGGTTTACTCACAAGGTGTTCGATTAGAGAATCAGCAGTTTGGAGACGAGCATGGATTGGGTCTGAATGATTCGGGAATAGAAAGTGTAGAAGTTATCAAAGGTCCAGCTTCTTTACTTTATGGGTCTGACGCACTGGGCGGTGTTTTATACTTTATTCCTGAGAAATTCGCTAATGCAAATACTATAAAAGCAGATGTTGATCAGAAATACTACAGCAATACCGAAGGTACATCCACTTCTGTTGGAGTAAAAGGCTCTACGGATAAATGGAAATTTCTAGGGCGTGGTAGCTATTCAGCACATTCTGATTACGAAATTCCTGGCGGTGATAAAGTTACCAATACACGTTACAACGAACTTGATTTGAAAGGTGGAATTGGATATAATACGCAGAGCGTATCAAGTATTTTTAGATACAATTTCAACCGTCTTGATTTAGGAATGACCGAGGATGGCATTGCCGAGCAAAGCAATAGTAAGAAAACCGAATTTCCAAGACAAGCTGTGGACAATCATATCATGAGTTTGCACAATAAGATATTTTTCAAGAATTCATCATTAGATGCTGACTTTGGTTATATTATGAATTTCCGTCAGGAGTTTGAAGATTCGCCCGAAGCTGCTTTGGATATGCATTTACGAACTTTTAATTATGACTTAAAATACAATTTCCCAAAAACTACCAAAATTGAACTGATTGCCGGAATTCAAGGAATGCATCAACAGAATGAGAATTTTGGAGAAGAATCACTTATCCCGAATGCAACTATAAACGATTTTGGAGTGTTTGGAACTGCCAATTACGAATGGGGAAAAAGTGCTGTGCAAGCAGGCTTGCGTTATGATCACAGAAACTTAAGTTCTGAAGCAAATGGAATTTCTGGGGAAGAAGGTTCTTTTGAAGCGCTAGATTTAGATTTCGATAGTTTCAATGCTTCTTTGGGATACAAAACAGATTTGACTAAAGAACTTTTACTTCGATTGAATCTTGCTTCAGGTTTTAGAGCGCCCAATCTTGCTGAATTAACTAGTAACGGAGTTCACGAAGGAACAAATCGCTACGAAATTGGCGATAGCAATTTAGATAAAGAACAAAATTTTCAAGTTGATTTAAATTTGGAATACACTAGCGAACATTTCGAATTTTTTGCAAATGCATTTTATAATTATATCGACAATTATATTTACGCGGCACCTTCGGCAGCAATGATTGAAGACTATGTTATATTTAATTATACCCAAGACAATGCTCGACTTTATGGTGGAGAAGTAGGTTTCCATTTTCATCCGCATCCTTTAGATTGGTTGCATATCGAAACAAGTTTTGAAACTGTAACTGCGAAAAAAGAAGGTGGCGATTATCTTCCATTAATTCCTGCGAATACTTGGAGTAACACGATTAGAACTGAATTTGGAATTAAAGAATGGCTAAGCAGCGGATACGCGAGAGTAAATTCGACCAGTACATTTGCACAGACTAATACAGATTTAAATGAGACTACCTCTACCGCTTACACCCTGATAAATGCAGGTTTTGGTGGTAAAATAAAAATGGCGAATAACAGCTTTGATTTTAGCGTAAGCGCCAATAACATTTTTGATAAGGAATATATTTCACATCTATCACGATTGAAGGTTGATGAGATTCCAAACATTGGAAGAAGTATCATTGTAGGATTAAAGTTTGCAATCTAAATTGCTTAAAAATGAAAAATGCGTCTCAATCGAGACGCATTTTTTATATTATTAAAATCGGTTATCACCATCAAGAAGATTTCCGAGGCCGCCGAGAATACTGCCTTCTCCTCTATCACTTCCTCCAGATCTTGGTGCCGAAGCTATAATTCTGTCTGCTAATCTGCTAAAGGGTAATGATTGTATATAAACTGTTCCAGGACCGCGAAGTGTGGCGTAAAAAAGTCCTTCGCCTCCAAAGACAGAGTTACGAATTCCGCCCACAAATTCGATGTCATAATCTACATCTCTGGTAAAACCTACAATACATCCAGTATCAACTTTCAAAATCTGACCTGCTGCCAATTCCTTTTTAGCCAAGGTTCCACCAGCGTGAATAAAGGCCATTCCGTCGCCTTCCAATTTCTGCATTATAAAACCTTCACCTCCAAAAAGTCCAGTTCCGAGTTTCTTGGAAAATTCTATTCCTACTGAAACACCTTTGGCAGCACACAAAAAAGCATTCTTCTGGCAGATAAATTTTCCTTGTAAATTTTGAAGATCAAGAGCGACAATTTTTCCAGGATAAGGAGAAGCAAAAGAAGCTTTGGCCTTTCCGCTATTCTGATTGAGATAGGCAGTCATAAATAAACTTTCGCCAGTGAGAACACGCTTTCCAGCAGAAAGTAATTTACCGAAAATACCAGTGTCTTGAGCTGATCCGTCGCCGAAAATGGTTTGCATTGCAATACCGTTGTCCATCATCATGAAGCTTCCTGCTTCGGCAACGACCACTTCCTGCGGATCCAATTCAATTTCTACATACTGCATTTCTTCGCCAAAAATCTCGTAATCTATCTCGTGTGCTCTCATAATCAGAATTATTTAGAATCAAATTTATTAAAAGTTTCAAGATGAACTACAGTGGGGAAAAGAAAATATTGAGAATTCTAATAATCTAACTTAATGTATCTCATTATTTTGACAATTCGCCCCTTTCTTCTTTCTATATAGGACGACGAATTTTTTGCTTTAAATTTACGAGGATTAGGTAATATTGCGGAGATTCCTGCAGCTTCACGAACATTAAGATTTGCTGCGGTTTTTCCGTACCAATGTTGAGCGGCAGCTTCCGCTCCGTAAACATCATTTCCCATTTCGATACTATTCAAGTACACTTCCATAATGCGCTCCTTGCTCCAAATAGCTTCAATTAATACCGTGAAATAGGCTTCAATTGCTTTACGAATATAGCTTCGGCCTTGCCACAAAAAGACGTTTTTGGCAACTTGCTGAGAAATTGTACTTCCACCTTTGAGCTTTTTCCCTTTCTGATTATTTTCAAATGCTTTCTGAATCGCTTCAAAATCAAAACCATTGTGCTCCAAGAAATTTCCGTCTTCACTAGCAATTACGGCCTTTTGTAGGTTTTTCGAAATATTTTCTATCGGTTCCCAGTCGTGACTTAGTTTTATTGGTTCGCCCGCAACCACGTGATCAATTGTACGTGACAACATCAATGGCGTAAAAGGAACAGGCACGAATTTGAAAATTACCACAGATAAAATCGACAATCCTAAAAACCATAGAATAAGTTTTCCGATAAATCTAAAAACGGACTTGAGCATAGAAATTCACTTTTATTAAGGCTGCAAGATACTTGTATCTATTATAATTCAGCAATTTTATTTTAAAGATGTTTTAAATAAACCATCATGCTTTTAAAAAAAAATCTTTTAATAGATTCTATAACACTCCAAATTAATTTAGATTTTTTAGATTATTCCTTTTTTTAGATCTTGAACTTTTTGGCTTTCGCCGAAGGCTGAGCGTCACTATTCAAGATAATTGCCAACAGAGAGATTTTACGAACTACTTAAAGCAAGAATTTCAGTTGAAAATATATCGCCATCGTAATTCATTTAGATTATTTAGATTATTCCTTTATTTAGATTTCTCGTTTATTTAGATTTTTAGATTATTCAATTTTTTAGATTTTGATCTTTTTGGCTTTCGTCGAAGGCTGAGCGTCACTATTCACAATAAGTGAAAAAGAGAGATTTTGGGAAGCAAATCAAACAAGAATTTCAGTTGAAAATGTATCGGCATAGTTATTAATTTAGATTTTTTAGATTATTCCATTATTTAGATTCCTCATTCATTTTGATTTTTTAGATCATTTCGCTCTTTTCGATTTTTACCTTACCTTTAGATCTTTAAAAAATTCACCCTAATTATGAGAAAAGTTCTTTTATTAATTCTTTTACAAATGCCGTTTTCTACGCTTGTTGCACAAAAAGTAATGACCCCCGAGTTGCTGATGCAAACCGCAAGAGTATCGCCTTTAGGAATCTCTAAAGATGGAAATAATGTAGTTTATAAAATATCGACTCCCGCAATTGAAGGCAATCGTCTTGATACACGGTTCTATTCTCAGCCAATTCTTTCAGGCGCAGCGGTAGAAATTTCAGATTACCAGCCACTTTTACATGATAAAAGCATCTCGCCAGACGGCAAATACACGGTTTATTTTCAGCAAGTAAAAACCGAGCAAATCACCGGTAATGATTATTATCCCGCGCTTAAACTTTCGAAAGTTCAAATATATGATGGCTTGAATTACCGTCATTGGGATAAGTGGAATATGGGCTTTAGAAACCACGTGTTTTACAAAAAAAACGAAAAAAGATCCAATCCAATTGATATTATGGAGGGTGAAAACTTCGATTCGCCACAAATGCCTTTTGGTGGAGACGAAGATTTTTTATGGTCGCCAAATGGTAAAAGCATTTTATATGTTTCTAAAAAGAAAGCAGGTACAGACTATGCAACTTCTACCAATACCGATATTTACGAATATAATTTAGAAACTAAAGAAACAATAAATCGTACTGAAGGAAATATGGGTTACGACACGCAACCAGCATTTTCTCCACAAGGACATCTCACCTATCTTCAGATGAAGAGAGATGGTTATGAAGCAGACAAAAATGACATCATTGTCGATTTTATGGGTGTCAAAATGAACCTTACCGCTCAGTGGGACGGAACAGTTGACAGTTTTAAATGGAGCGAAGATGGAAAGAAGATTTACTTTCTAGCTGCTGTTGATGGAACAAAACAACTTTTTGAAGTGAACTTCCCAGGAAAATCAAGAATTGCAGTTCACGTGAACCAACTTACAGATGGCTATTTTGATGTAAATGCAATCGTCGGATTTGCAAAAGGGAAGGTGATTGTATCAAGAACAGATATGAATCATGCTTCGGAAATTTATTCATATGATTTGAAGAAAAAATCTTGGAACCAGATTTCGAATGCAAATAAAGATATGTATGACGGAATGGCGATGAGCAAAACCGAAAAACGTTATGTTACTACCACAGATGGTAAAAAAATGCTGGTTTGGGTAATTCTTCCTCCAAATTTTGACGCTAACAAAAAGTATCCAACTTTATTATATTGCCAAGGTGGACCACAATCTGCGCTAACTCAATTTTACTCTTTCCGTTGGAATTTTCAAGTAATGGCTGCACAAGGTTATATCATTGTTGCACCAAATAGAAGAGGAATGCCAGGTCACGGAGTGGAATGGAATGAAGCGATTAGTAAAGATTGGGGTGGACAAGTAATGGACGATTACTTATCTGCGATTGATGATGTATCAAAAGAAAAATACGTAGACAAAGACAGGCTTGGCGCAGTTGGAGCAAGTTATGGCGGCTATTCTGTATTTTACCTTGCGGGAATTCATAACAACCGATTTAAAACATTTATCGCTCACGATGGAGTTTTTAACCTAAAGAGTATGTACGGAACAACTGAAGAAGTTTTCTTTAGCAACTGGGATTCGGGTGGAAACTACTGGGATAAAAATAATGCTATAGCTCAGAAAACATTTATGAAATTTGACCCAAGTAATTTGGTTGACAAATGGAATACTCCAATTTTGATTTATCAAGGAGGAACAGATTTTAGAGTGCCAATCGGACAAGGTCAAGAAGCTTTTCAAGCAGCCCAGCTGATGGGAATTAAAAGTAGATTTGTTTACTTTCCAGAAGAAAATCATTGGGTTTTAAAACCACAAAATGCACTTGTATGGCAAGCAGAATATTTTAGATGGCTTAAAGAAACTTTGTAATTTTATTAAAACCTCACTTTCAACAGTGAGGTTTTTTTTGCTTTTAACAAATATTAAACGATGGCATTTTTGAAATCTTCTATCTTTGAAAAATGAGTGCTAAAAAAAGTTACATTCCGCTAAAACTGCTATTGAGTTATATAGCGCTTGCGGCCCTAGTAGGTGTGGTAGCCTGGTTTTTGTACTCAGAAAATACGCTTTTTACAAAAAATGAAAATAAGATAACTGTCGAAAATCAGAAGATTTTAAAAGTTAGCCAGCTGCTATCCAATATGTACAAAGCAGAGAGTTTTGTGCGAAGTACACTTCAATCTGATTCGAATGCAGAATTTAATAATTATACACAGCAGATTGATACGTTAAAAAACGAAATTGATTCGCTAAAAACTTTGACCAATAGCGATTACCAAAAGGTGTTACTTGATAGTGTCAAAATACTTCTTTCTCAGAAAACCGAGAATATCCGCCAATTGAAAATTATAAAATCAAAAGGTACTGATGATCTCGCTATAAAAACAGCCCTGCAAAAGATTGACAAGATGGAAGGTCGATTGCGTAAACTAGAGATTGAAGATCTCTTTAAAAATCCATCCAAACTACAAAGCAATCAACGACGCGTTTGGGAAAAATACGTCGAATACATCAATAGCAACGTTCCTAACGATAGCACGAATACTCTGAGTCAGAAGGCATTGGATTCTATGCTTACAGTATCAAAAAAGGCGCTGAAAGATGTTGTCCTTGCCACCGCAAGCAAAAAGGAATCTCTCGCCGTACAAGAACAAAAACTTCTAGATAACGAAATTCTTATCTCTGAGAAGCTCCGTCGAATTGTAAACATTCTAGAAAAAGAGCTGGTACAAAACATCACTATCAACACTGAAAACCGCGAAAAAAGTCTTCAAAAAACCAATAAGATTGTTGCCTACGCCGCTTTGGTGGGTTTTGTCTTAACCATTTCGTTTTTAGTACTAATTTTAAATGACTTTTCGAAATCACAATCGTACAAGAAACAATTAGAATCCGCGAATAGAGCTACTGAGAAACTACTTAAAAATCGCGAACAACTGATTGCCACGGTTAGTCACGATTTAAAAACACCTTTAAATACGATTCTTGGTTATACTGAATTGCTCAGCACTTCTGAATTATCTAAAAAACAACTCAACTACACTTCGAATATAAAAGGATCATCTGAATATATTTCCAAACTAGTTCAGGATTTACTAGATCTTACCCAAATTGAAGCAGGTAAAATTTCGATCGAAGCTTTGCCATTTTCACTTCGAAAATATATCGAAGAAGTGGCTACTAACATTCAAGCAATTTATCATACAAAACCCATCGAACTTGAGATTTATATTGACGAAAGTCTTGATGGATTAATTGTTGGAGATTCATTTAGACTTCGACAAATATTAACCAATTTGATCGGAAATGCGTACAAATTCACCAACGAAGGAAGCATCAGAATCGAAGCTGCTGCAAATGAATTTCTGAAGACATTTACCATAAAAGTAATTGATACTGGAATCGGAATCGATCTCAGTAAACAGCAAATTATTTTTGAAGAATTCCGTCAAGCGGATGACAGCGTCGTGAAAAAATATGGCGGTAGCGGACTTGGTTTAACTATCTCCAAAAAGATGGCGGAACTTTTGGGTGGAAATCTACAACTTGAAAGTGAAGTTGGTGTTGGAAGTACGTTCGTTCTGATTTTTCCACTAATCAAATCTACAAAGATAGAAAAAGTCGAGGATTTAGTTCCGCTTTCTAGTCTAAACTTGACCGCGATTGTCGTTGATGATGACGAAGGATTACTCTCCTTAACTACGGAAGTTTTGCAAAACGCCAAAATAAAAGTCCTGAGTTTCAGCAATCCTCTATTAGCATTGCAAGCAGCAAAAAACAACGATTTCGATTTTATAATTTCGGATATTCAGATGCCGATTATTGACGGTTTCAAACTTTTGAAATTGATTCAAACTGACTCTGACAACAACTTTTCCGAACAGCCGACAATCGCCTTGACTGGAAGAACAGATTTGGCAGATTCAGAATACTACGATGCAGGTTTTACAAAAGTCGTAAAGAAACCGTATACCCCAAATGCGCTGCTAAATTGCATTTCCAAATTGTTCCAAGCACAGCAAAATGATTTAGAATTAACTTCGGAAACGATTGATAACAAATCTTTTTATTTGGATGATCTCCGAGCTTTTACAGCTTCTGATGAGAATAAGTTGGTGGAGATTTTGAAGATATTTATCAATAAAAGCAGATTAAATTTAGAAGCACTTCAAACAGCTTATGAAGGTCGAGATGAAAATACAATATCGAACATTTGCCATCAAATGCAGCCAATGCTCAGACAACTGAGAGCAACAAAAATTGCTAATCAATTATCGGAATACGAGAGAGAGCCAGCAAATATTTTTATAAATGCTGAAGGTTTTCCAAATATAAAAAATGAGATTTCGGACTTATTAAATGAAATAGAAGACAGTGTTAATAATCCAGATCGTATTTCTTGATCTTATTATAAAGAGTCTTACGATTAATCTGCAGGAGTTTTGCTGCTTCAGATTTGTTGTTGTTAGTCATTTCTAGCGCATTGATAAGCGCTGCTTTTTCGTTGTCGCTGATTGATATCAAATCATCCGAATCTGAAATTTCTATATCAAATAGCTCTTGTGGTAAAACGGATGTTTCGATAAAATCACCTTTGCTCAATAAAGTCGCACGTTTAATCACGTTTTGCATTTCGCGTAGATTTCCAGGCCATTTGTATCTCTGAAAAATCGCAATCGTTTCAGAAGAAAACCCTACGAGTTCTCTATTTAATTGCTCGTTTGATTTGTGCAGAAAGAATTCCGCAAAGACCATTAAATCCGCCCCTCGATCACGTAAAGCGGGAGAAGAGATGGAAAATTCATTAATACGATGGTACAAATCTTCTCGAAAAGTTCCGTTCTTAACAGCTGTCCTTAAATCTTCGTTGGTAGCACAAATAACTCGAATATCTACCGCGATTTCTTTGTTACTTCCCACCGGTTTAATTTTCCGCTCTTGCAAAGCACGCAAAAGTTGTACTTGGTTTTCATACGATAAATTCCCTATTTCGTCCAGGAAAATTGTTCCACCATTCGCAGCTTCAAAATAGCCAATTTTGTCATTGACCGCTCCGGTGAAAGATCCTTTTTGATGTCCAAAGAATTCACTCGCCGCTAGATCTTTCGGAATTGTTCCGCAATCTACCGCTACAAATGCTTTGTTACTCCTAGAGCTTTTTTTGTGGATATTGGCAGCTATAACTTCCTTTCCAGTCCCACTTTCTCCAATTATTAATACCGAAATATCGGTAGGACCAACCAGATCAATATGTTCAGCTAGTTGTCTTGAAGTTTCAGAAACTCCTAAAACATATTCGGAATTAGATTTTTTATCGGTAGGTTTTGGTTGTTCATTTTTTGTTTCGGGAACTGTTTTGTCATTCAAGATCTTTGCAACGACAAGTAAAACTTCTTCAGGGTTAAGAGGTTTTGTAATATAATCTGAAGCGCCATTTTTAAGGGCTTTTACAGCCGTCGCGACATCAGAATAACCGGTCATAAGTATGACTGGAGTTGTTGGAAACTGCGTTAATAAATTTACCATCAAATCGATTCCGTCATCATCGGGCAATCTCAAATCTGTTATAAATAAATCGAATGAGTGCTCCGCTGCTAACTCCTTCGCTGATTGAGCAGAATACGCTGTTTGCACGTCATAATGATTTCGCGTCAAAAAGGAAGATAACATTTTGCAAAAAGCAACATCGTCATCAATAACCAAAATTCTGTTCATATCTGCAATTAGAGTTTTTGCTAAATTAGAAATATTTATAATCAGCTGCTCACAAAATATCGCTAAAAAAAAGGAGGAACTGCCATAGACAGTTCCCCCAATCCTAAAATAACTTACCCAAATTATTTAGTTTTCTACTTTTTATTTGTTAAGCCAAGTACCATTCGCATCTGCAAACAGTAATCCTCTTTGACCTTCAACTTCCACTTCTAGTTGATAATCTTTTTCCGTACCCACTGATGCTTTATGCAAAATTGCAGTTGGATAAGCTTTTTTAAGAGCGTCAGTAATTACTGTTGGCACTTCACTAACTTGAATTTCTTTGTATTGTGCTTCTTGCTCCTGAGTTGTTTTTGCTTCACTACTTTTTGTCTGTGCATTCGCCGTTGGTGCAAAAGTTAATGATGCTATTAAAATGGTAACTGGTAGGATGAACTTTTTCATAATATTAAATTTTATAAATTATAATTGATTTTTTTGGTTGTTATATATCCTATTGGGAAAATTGTGCCAAACCACGACTGGCGGTCTATTCCTATATAATCTCTTTACCTATAGACTTTTGAGAACATTATTGCAAATGTCTACGTTTTCTAGAATGGGTAAATAGCGACTATAACTGTGTAAATTGTACACAAATTAGATGGTCTGCTGAAATAAATCCGCGCTATCGGGAATAGAAAAGTCGAAATAAGTGAAAATTGAAATAATAGAATAATAGAAATAAGCTAAATAAACTAAAACGCGAAAAGCCGAAATGTAATTCAATGAGAAATGTGATGCAGTTGGCGGGCACGGATTATAAATCTGCGCTATCGGATATCGGGCGATAGAAAAATCGAAATAAGAGAATAATCGAAATAAGGTAAATAAACTAAAACGCGAAAAGCCGAAATTTTATTCAATGAGAAATGTGATGCAGTTGACGGGCACGGATTATAAATCCGCGCTATCGGAGTTGTATCTACCGCTGTATCCGGACTGAGTAAGTAAAGTCACGTTTTGGAAAGGAAGTTGAAAAAAATAGAATAATCGAAGGGATTAATATAAATAGGATAACTATTGGAGAAAAATTATTTCAAATTAGCAGAAGTGCCCTAGCCCTGATGGGAACGGCATCCTTTCTCGCCCTTTTTCTGGGCGAGAAAGATACAGTGGACAGCAGGAAATAGCTCCAAAAAAAGATTATAAATATAGTTGTGGAAATATACCTATAAAAAAAGCCCCACTAAAAAGTGAGGCTAAAATTTTATTCTGGATCGTTCATTACAAAAGTATCCATAAATGCGGTGGTGTAATTTCCAGCCACATAAGCGGGATCGTCCATCAACTGTCTGTGAAATGGAATTGTTGTTTTAATACCTTCGATAACAAATTCGTCCAAAGCTCTTTTCATCTTATTAATCGCTTCTTCACGGGTTTGTGCAGAGGTAATTAATTTTGCAATCATTGAGTCGTAATTTGGCGGAATTGTATAACCGGCGTAAACGTGCGTGTCCAAACGTACTCCGTGCCCACCTGGAGCATGAAGTGTGGTGATTTTGCCCGGTGATGGTCTAAAATCGTGGTAAGGATCTTCGGCGTTGATACGACACTCAATCGCGTGTAGTTTTGGCGTGTAGTTTTTTCCAGAAATCGGAATACCTGCTGCGACCATAATTTGCTCGCGAATAAGATCATAATCAATTACCTGCTCTGTAATAGGGTGCTCTACTTGGATACGAGTATTCATTTCCATAAAGTAGAAATTTCTGTGCTTATCAACAAGAAATTCAATAGTACCGGCGCCTTCATACTTAATATATTCGGCTGCTTTTACAGCTGCTTCTCCCATTGCATGACGCAATTCGTCAGTCATAAAAGGGGAAGGAGTTTCTTCGGTTAATTTTTGGTGGCGTCTTTGGATAGAGCAGTCACGTTCTGATAAGTGACACGCTTTACCGTAAGAATCTCCAACAATTTGAATCTCGATATGACGAGGTTCTTCAATCAGCTTTTCAAGGTACATTCCGTCGTTTCCAAAAGCAGCTTTTGCTTCTTGACGTGCAGAGTCCCAAGCTTTTTGAATTTCTTCTTCTTTCCAAATTGCTCTCATTCCTTTACCTCCACCCCCTGCGGTTGCTTTGATAATTACTGGAAATCCGAATTCTTTGGCTTGTTTTGTTAATTGTTCAACTGATTCTAACAGACCTTCAGATCCTGGGATAGTAGGAACACCGGCAGCCTTCATAGTTGCTTTGGCCGAAGCCTTATCACCCATTCTGTCAATCATCTCTGGAGAAGCACCGATAAATTTGATTCCGTGCTCACCACATATTTTCGAAAATTTTGCATTTTCTGAAAGAAATCCGTAACCTGGATGTATGGCGTCTGCGTTAGTAATTTCGGCAGCAGCAATAATATTTGACATCTTCAAGTAGGATAAATTACTTGGCGGAGGCCCGATACAAACCGCTTCGTCTGCAAAGCGAACGTGCAAACTTTCGGCATCTGCTGTAGAGTAAACCGCTACAGTTTTGATACCCATCTCGCGACAGGTTCTAATAATACGAAGTGCAATTTCACCCCGATTTGCAATAAGAATTTTTTTAAACATCCTTTATAATTTGAAAAATTAGACAAATTGAAATTTAAAAGGGCAGTTAATAACTACCATTTTTCTACTTCAAATTAAGACGGATCTACTAAAAATAAAGGCTGATCAAATTCAACTGGAGATGAATCATCTACAAGAACTTTAACGATTTTGCCTGAAATTTCAGATTCTATTTCGTTAAACAATTTCATAGCTTCAATTACACAAAGAACATCGCCTTTTGCAATTGTAGTTCCAACTTCAACGAATACAGGCTTGTCTGGAGATGGTTTTCTGTACAAAGTTCCAATAATAGGTGACTTGATGGTCACGTATTTTGAATCAACATCGCTAACTGCTGCATCGGCTACTGGTGCAACTGGCGTTGGCATAACTGGTTGCGGAGTTCCTGCAGTAGGAAATGCCGGGTTCATAGGAGCTTGAAGATAAGTGTACTCAGGAGCACTTGCTTCGTTTGTAGTCTTGATTGTAATTTTAAAATCATCTGTTTCAAGCTTCACTTCTGTAGCGCCAGACTTAGCAACAAATTTTATTAAATTTTGTATTTCTCTGATATCCATGATCTATTTTTTTTATTTTAAACTATTTTGAATCGTATGCCCACTTAAGGTAAATTGAGCCCCAGGTAAATCCACCTCCAAAGGCAGCAAATATTAACGTATCGCCTTTTTTAAATTTCTTTTCGAAATCAAATAGAAGAAGCGGCAAAGTTGCAGCGGTTGTGTTTCCGTAATTTTGAATATTAATCAACACTTTGTCTGGATCAAGATTCATTCTTGAGGCAGTAGCATCGATAATTCTTTTGTTGGCTTGATGCGCGATGAGCCAGTCGACATCATCATTGGTTAAATTATTTTTTTGCATAATTTTTTCACTCACATCAGCCATTCCTACTACTGCATACTTGAAAACAGTTTTTCCATCTTGATATACAAAATGTTGTCTATTTTCTACAGTTTCAATCGATGCAGGAAGTAATGATCCGCCGGCGTCAATCTTAAGATAGTCGCGACCAATACCGTCACTTTTAAGAATTTCGTCTTGAATACCCAAACCTTCTTCGTTGGCTTCAAAAAGAACTGCTCCAGCTCCATCACCAAAGATAATGCAGGTTGCTCTATCAGTATAATCTATAATGGAAGACATTTTATCGGCTCCGATAACGAGAATTTTTTTGTATTTTCCACTTTTAATGTATGCATCGGCAGTAGACATTGCAAATAGGAAACCTGAGCAGGCTGCTTGCAAGTCGTACGCGAAAGCATTGACAGCACCAATTTGAGTTGCCACAAATACGGCAGTTGCTGCTACTGGCATATCAAAAGAAACTGATGTGACAATGACAAGATCTATTTCTGCTGGATCGAGATTGCTTTTTTCAATTAGATCTTTGGCAGCCATAATAGCTAGGTAAGAAGTACCCTTTGTCTTGTCTTTTAAAACACGTCTTTCTTTTATTCCAGTTCGGCTAGTAATCCACTCGTCATTGGTATCAACCATTGTTTCGAGGATTTTATTTGTAAGTACAAATTCTGGAACATAACCGCCAACAGCGGTAATTGCAGCTGTAATTCTATTCATAAAAATTCAATTATTTTCTTATAAACACACAGGTATCCATAAGGACGTGGAATTTACAAAAAAAAATCCGAACCTAGGTTTTTTTTGCATATTCTTAAATATATAGCGCCTGAAAGTTTTAAATAATAAAAAAAAACTCCCACAACGTAGGAGTTTAAGTTTTTATGCTATAAGTAATTATATAGCAGCAACAGATTTATCAATAACTACTTGACCTCTGTAGTACATTTTTCCTTCATGCCAGTAAGCTCTATGGTACAAATGTGCCTCTCCAGTGATAGGACAAGTTGCAATTTGTGCAGGAGTTGCTTTGTAATGTGTTCTTCTCTTATCTCTTCTAGTTTTGGAGATTTTTCTCTTTGGATGTGCCATTTTACTGTATTATTTAATCTTTTAATAATTGTTTTAACTTGTCCCAGCGGGGATCTATTTCTTGTGCCTCTGGTTCAGAATCTGTATTGATTTCTGTAACCGAAATTTCATTCAACTTATCGAGCGCAGCGCTTTTCAAACTACCATCTAACACTCCTCTATGCACGCGTCTTAGCGGAACAGAGAGTACAATCATCTCGTAGATATACTGTGACACATCAATCTGATGTTCTCCGTGAGGCAAAATTAACATTTCTTCATTGTCATTGTTAAATTCGTCTCCAAAATTAACAACAAGCTTTAGATTGCCATCTACCGGCATGTCAAAATCTTCTCCGGTAACATCGCAAGCGACATTAACAGTACCACTATGCTTAAACAAAAGCTCTAGCATAGTAGATTTTTTTTCAAAACTTACTTCTACATTAATATCAGAACTATTAAAGTCCTCATATTCAAAAGTATTAAAGAACGTATTACCTACTTGGTATTCAAACTGGTGCTTACCTAATTTCAATCCGATAAAGGGAATCAAAAAATCATTCATCTTTTTCATTTCACCATCAATTTGAGCGTGCAAAGATATAAAATAATTAGAATTTCAAACGAAAATCTAGGAATTTTTTATTAATGTCTATCTTTAACCTTTAAAGGTCTTTGACTAATCTCTGCATAATTATTTCTAGCCTCATAAATATCCAACGCTAAATAGACTGCTTCTTTAAAAGAATTGGCATCAGCCAAGCCTTTTCCTGCAACATCAAAGGCGGTACCGTGATCTGGTGAAGTTCGAATTTTAGCCAAACCAGCAGTGTAATTAACTCCTTGTCCAAAAGATAAAGTTTTGAAAGGAATAAGTCCTTGGTCGTGATAGGTCGCTATAACAGCATCAAATTTTTCATATTGATTGCTGCCAAAAAATCCATCGGCAGGATAAGGTCCAAAAACCAAAGTACCTTTTTCGAACATCTTAGCAATTACCGGCCTTAAAACTTCCTCGTCTTCATGACCGATTACACCACCATCTCCAGCATGCGGATTTAATCCCAAAACTGCAATCCGAGGTCTATTGATATTAAAATCTTGAATTAAGGTTTGCTTAATTGTTTCGATTTTTCTTTTAATTAATTCGGGGGTTAAATGAGCAGCAACTTCACTCACCGGTATATGATCGGTAAGTAGACCTACGCGAAGATTCCCGTTTACCATTAGCATCAGCGCATTTCCATCAAATTGCTGATCGAGATAATCTGTATGACCAGGAAATTTAAACGCTTCAGATTGAATATTATATTTATTAATAGGCGCGGTTACTAGTACATCAATACTTCCCGCTTTTAGAGCTTCGGTTGCTGCAACGAATGACTGAATAGCATATTTTCCTGCTTCCTGATCATTCTGACCAAGCTTCACGTCAAAAACATCTTTCCATACATTCAGCACATTAATCTTCGAAGTTAGCACTTGATCCAGCGAATCAATGCCATGAAAAGCGATGTTCGAATTTAGATTTCGCTTTACAAACGACATCAACTTGACATTTGCAAAAATAACAGGCGTGCAAAATTCTAGCATTCTAAGATCTTCAAATGTCTTTAGAATAACTTCGCTGCCAATTCCGTTTAAATCTCCAACTGAAATCCCTACGATGATGTTTTCTGCTTTTTTAGTCATGGACACAAGATTTTATTGCTAATTTTGAAGTGCGAATTTACAAAAATAAAATCATGTTTACCGGAATTATCGAAACCCTTGGCAGCGTTGCTTCAATTGAAAAAGAAAGCAACAATCTAAATATCACAATCGAGAGCACTTTTACAAATGAATTAAAGATTGATCAGAGCGTTGCCCATAACGGAATCTGCCTGACTGTTGTAGGAATTTTCGACTCACAATATTTAGTAACAGCGGTGCAAGAAACTGCAGATAAAACCACAATAAGTGATTGGAAAGTAGGTGATATCGTAAATTTGGAACGCGGAATGAAACTTGGCGATAGACTTGACGGTCATATTGTGCAAGGTCACGTAGACCAAACCGCCATTTGCAGCAAGATTGAAGATGCTGGTGGAAGCACATATTTTACTTTTAGCTATGACAGCAGCATTGGTAACCTTACTATCGAAAAAGGGTCGATAACAGTCAATGGCGTCAGTTTGACCGTAGTAAATTCTAAAAAGGATGAATTTAGCGTTGCAATTATACCTTATACAATTGAGCACACTAATTTCAAAAAAATAGAAATTGGAACTAAAGTGAATTTAGAATTTGATGTTATTGGAAAATATGTATCGAGGTTGCAGGAGTATAGGAAGTAATTAGACAGGCGACTGCCTTGTTCTACAGTAGATCATATATAGGCCGAAAATAGCCGCCACAAGCAAAAGAAAATCTATATTAGCATCAATAGGTACAATTGGCGGACCTGGAGGTCCTGGCGCAGCAGGCGCAGGCGGATTTGGTATCGCGAAGACATTAGTTATAAATAATAGAAGTAGGATTAAAATCTTCATGAAAAGTCTATTTCAAATGTAAATGTAAATAAAATTCAAATAGTTCAGCATACTTTACATTTTTTTATCAATTATTCCGCAAATAAACGGCAATATGTGCTGAAAAGCAGACCAAAAGCACAACTCTATAAGAAATTTCCCCAATGCTACTATCTGCTGTTATTTGTAAATTAAAATAAAGTATTGATAACTAACATGCCAACTATCAATAGCGAAACCTATAGACTTAATAAATTTCTCCAGGATTGAAAATGCATAAATAACAATATTCAAATTTGATACTTACTCGGCAGACTCTTAATTTCTAAAATTAAAAATCACTCAAAAGTCCCCACAAAAAAAGCCTTCCATTTCTGAAAGGCTAGTGTTTACTAGTGGTCCCACCTGGGCTCGAACCAGGGACCACCTGATTATGAGTCAGGTGCTCTAACCAGCTGAGCTATAGGACCGGTTATTTTGAGGTTGCAATATTATGACTTTTTTTGATTGCCACAAAGCTTTTGCAACGATATTTTTGAGCGGAATGCTATTTTATTTCTTGACATAATTCAATCAAAACCCCATTTGTAGATTTTGGATGTAGGAAAGCCACAAGTTTATTATCCGCTCCCTTTTTTGGAACTTCGTTCAGCACAATAAAACCTTCGCCTTTAAGTCGCTCAATTTCAGAAACTATATCTTCTACATCAAAGGCAATATGGTGAATTCCCTCACCTTTATTGGCGATAAATTTTGCAATCGGACTGTCTTCGTTGGTGGCTTCTAGAAGTTCAATCTTGTTTGGACCATTCATAAAGAAAGAAGTATTTACACCTTCACTCGCAACTTTTTCCATTTTATAAGGCGCTGCACCAAATAGTTTAGTGAATAAATCATTTGATTCTTCGAGGTTTTTCACCGCAATTCCTATATGTTCAATTTTTCTCATAGTTCAATATATAAAGAACAAATATACAAATTGACTTTATGAACGACTCTAACTTCTTAGGTGTTTAGTTTAAATAATTCTATAGTGTAATTAAGATTCTAACAGACTATCTACAAAAAGTCGTATTTTTGCGCTATGGAAACGAATAGACAGAAAAAAATTGCCGGAGTAATCCAAAAGGATCTTGTTGATATTTTGCAAGGAGAAGTGCGCAAAAACGGCGTATCAAATCTTGTAATCTCAGTATCAAAAGTATATGTGACGAGCGATCTTGCTTTTGCTACTGTACACTTAAGCATTTTTCCTCCAGAGAAATCAGCAGAAACGTTGGCGGCAATAAAAACAAATACTCCACTTATCAAACACGATTTATCGCAACGTGTAAAATTGCAGTTGAGACGTGTGCCAAACCTAACTTTCAAGATTGACGATTCACTAGATTATATCGAGAAGATTGACAATGCCCTAAACAGCAGAGAAAATCCTATCGATAACCGTGATCTTTTGGAAAAACGCAAAAAATCATAAATTGAATTTTCCGTTCTACATAGCACGTCGGTATTTATTGAGCAGCAGTAAAAATAATGCGATCAATATTATTACAGGCATCGCTTCTGTGGGAATTATCGTAGGAACACTCTCTCTTTTTGTAGTTCTTTCGGTTTTTAGCGGACTTAAAGACTTCAGTCTTTCTTTTAGTAATGATTTCGATCCAGATCTAAAAGTCAGCACTTCAGTTGGGAAGTCTTTCAAAATTGATGCTTCTCAAACAGAAAAAATCAAGAAAATTACGGGTATTGCTGCGACTTCTCAGGTTGTAGAAGAGCGCGTTCTTTTTATGTATGACAATAAGGAGCACGTCGCGTATCTCAAAGGTATCGATTCCACTTTCCAAAATGTTAACGACGTCAATAAGTCACTTTTTACTGGACAATGGCTTGAACCTGATACTTATCAGGCGGTTATTGGCTACACTATTTCGCAAAAATTATCTCTAGGAATCTTTGATAATTACAATCCGCTAGAAGTTTTTGTGCCAAAGGCTGGAAAGGGAACTATCGAAAATCCTGACGATGCGTTTGTCAAAGAAAACCTTTTGCCTGCTGGTATTTACGATATTAATGATGATATAAATGGCAAATATGTTTTTGCAGATTTAGGTCTCGTTCAGGAATTATTGCAGTACAAAAAGAATGAATTTACAGGGCTTGAAGTCAAATTAAAATCGGCAAAAGACGAAGAAATTGTCACTTCTCAACTATCAGAAATTCTAGGATCGGGAATAATTATCAAGAATAGAGCGGCTCAAAATGATGCGTTGTACAAAATGCTGAATACTGAAAATCTTGCCGTTTACCTCATCTTTACGCTCGTCTTAATCGTCGCACTTTTCAACCTAATTGGCGCTTTGATTATGATGATTTTGGATAAAAAGCAAAATCTCCATACACTATTAAATCTAGGTGCCGAAATAAAAAATCTCCGAATGATTTTCTTATTTCAAGGCTCGCTTTTGTGCGTTGCAGGCGGATTAATCGGACTTGCTTTGGGTGCAATAATTGTGCTTTTACAGCAAAAATTCGAATTAATTATGATCACTTCCACCCTCGCCTATCCCGTAGTTTTTTCGCTGGAAAATATGCTAATAGTTTTCGCAACCATCATAGTTCTGGGGTTTGTGGCGTCACTTATCGCTTCTTCGAGAGTTAGCAAACGTCTGTTGGAGCAGTAAAATAAGGATTTTTTGGCTTACGCCGAAAGAAGAAAGGTCGACATCTTTCATGAACAATTCCTGAAAAATTTCGTCTCTTCCACTTCTGAAATTTTGAAGAATACTACGATTTGGATTCTTCCGAAGTTATCATTTTTAAGTCGCTTCCAAAACAAATTATCTAATTGATCGCTATGTACTTCTCGGAAATTTTTTGGCTTTCGCCGAAAGAAAAAAAATCGACATCTTTCAAGAACAATTCCTCAAAAAAATTCGCCTCAGCCAGTTCTGAAATTTTATAGAATACTACGATTTGGACTCTTCCGAAGTTATCATTTAAGTCGATTCCAAAACTAAATATACTAGATCAAAAAAGTTTTATTTCTAGAAAAAAAAATTACCCTTCCTCAAAACTAAGAAAATTGAAATTCTTCGTAAACCTCAGTAATCACATTAAATGTTTCGTATAATTCGTCGGCACTATCGCTAGTCACCAAAACTTGTCTATATGGTTTGAAACCTGGAATTCCTTTGAAGTAATTGGTATAATGACGGCGCATCTCGACAATTCCCACGTGAAGTCCTTTCCATTCTATTGCCCATTCTAAATGAGATTTAGCGGCAAGCACACGATCGGCAATTGTAGGCTGAGGAAGATTTTCGCCAGTTTTGAAATAGTGTTTAATTTCATTAAAAATCCAAGGATATCCAATGGCGGCGCGACCAACCATAATTCCGTCAATGCCATAGCGATTTTTGTATTCTAAAGCTTTTTCGGGTGAATTGATATCGCCATTTCCGAAGATTGGCATTGTAATTCTAGGATTGTTTTTTACTTCGGCAATAGGTCCCCAATTTGCTTCTCCTTTATAAAGTTGCGCGCGAGTTCGTCCGTGAATGGACAATGCTTGAACACCGATATCCTGCAATCTTTCGGCAACTTCGTGAATATTAATTGAGTTATCATCCCAACCAAGACGCGTCTTTACAGTAACTGGCAACTTTGTACTTTTGATCACCGCTTTTGTAAGTCGCACCATCAGATCTACGTCTTTCAAAACAGCCGCACCTGCACCTTTGCACACAACTTTCTTTACAGGACAACCAAAGTTGATGTCGATTAAATCTGGATTTACCGTTTCGACAATTCGCGCGGACATTGCCATTGCTTCCTCATCTCCACCAAAAATCTGAATTCCCACAGGTCGCTCGTAATCAAAAATATCCAGCTTCTGTCTGCTTTTGATTGCATCACGAATTAGTCCTTCTGAAGATATAAATTCACTATACATCAAATCTGCACCGTGCTGTTTGCAAAGTCTTCTGAAAGGTGGGTCACTTACATCCTCCATTGGAGCAAGTAATAATGGAAATTCGGGTAATTGTATGTTGCCAATTTTAATCATTTGGCAAAATTACGATATTAAATTTTCTTTCTAAAGTATTTTCTTCTCAGTCAGGTATTTCCAATAGCGCTTGGGAACGTGTTGCACGTGAAGTTTGGTGTTTTTTCGCTCCTTAATATTGGTATGATCAAAATATTCAATCCAAAGTTTTTGATATTCTATTTCTTTGGCATCAAATAGATTGTCTTTGTTTTTTAAATTATTTTGCGCTTCTTGATCAAAAGAAATGATTTCAACATTTTCGAGATCGTAATAAACTCCGTAACCTCTCTTACCATCATAGATTAACCATTTCTGATCTTGATAGCGATTTTTAAAGTGAGTAATTATCAAAGTCAAAACATCAAAATCTGGGAAAATTTCGGCGAAGTAAATTCCGTCTTTGAGAAGTTCGAAACGGATAAAGGCCTTCATTCGGTGGCGTTCGCGATTTACAGATTTTACAAATTTTGAAATTTGCAGCACTGCAGGATTTGAATAATCTTTTAAAACATTTTTTCCAGGATTTTCGATTGCGTAGGAAATTGCTTGTAATAAAATGCTTTCGCGAGTTGAGTCTTCGGAAAGAAACGCATATAGAATATCCTGAACGCCGCTTTTTTCTAGTTGCTTTTCCAGGCGCTTTAAAACTCTTTCGGCTTTTTCCTGATTAGTGATAATCTGAATTGGTTCAGTAAAAAAAGAATTCTGAAAAGTGTCTGCGTGCACGATTTGAACGTCTTGATATTTGAATTCGAAAACTTCAAAAACAGCAGTCAGAAAGCCATCAAAAGTACTATCGTAAAAAAGTATCGTCATTTAACAGAGAAGTTTGATTGCTAAAAGGATTTTCGAATTTGCTTTTGGTATCTCCAACAATTAGCGTTTTAAGATGAGCTGATTCAAGGTGAATCAAATCCTTATTGAAGTTGGCAACAGACACAAAATACTTTGCGCGGTTGGTCGCAACGCCCATTTTCTTAAGATGTTCGAGTGTAAGATTTTGAAATTTACGCGCATTCACAATTTTATAAGCTGATTTTACACCGATTCCAGGTACGCGCAAAATTGTTTCCAAAGCAGCAGTCTGAATATTAACTGGGAAGTCATCGATGTTTCGCAAAGCCCAACCTAATTTTGGATCTACTTCCAAATCTAAAAATGGATTGTTTTTAGCCAAAATTTCATCAGCTTTAAATCCGTAAAATCGCATCAGCCAATCTGCCTGGTATAATCTGTTTTCTCGCACAAGCGGCACTTGACTTCCTAAACCTGGCAATCGCGCATCATTGGAAACTGGAACATATCCCGAGTAATAAACGCGTTTCATACTAAAGTTTTTGTAGAAATGATCTGCCACTTTTATAATTTGGAAATCAGTTTCTGGACTTGCACCCACAATCATCTGAGTGCTTTGCCCTGCTGGAGCAAATTTGGGAGTAGATTTGAATTTCTTGCGCTCGTCTTTATATAAACTGATTTCGTTTTTGACAAATCCCATCGGTTTAATCATCTGCTGATGATCTTTGTCGGGAGCCAATAACTTCAAACCAGATTGAGTTGGAATTTCGAGATTCATACTCAATCTATCCGCATAAAGGCCTGCTTCCCGCATTAGTTCATCACTTGCGCCGGGAATACTTTTTAAGTGAATATAACCATTGAATTTGTGCTCAAGACGTAATTTTTTGGCCACTCGAACTAAGCGCTCCATCGTATAATCGGCATTTTTGAAGATTCCCGAACTTAAGAAAAGTCCTTCGATAAAGTTACGGCGGTAAAAATTCATTGTCAAATCTACAACCTCATCAACCGTAAAAGCGGCTCTCTGAATATCGTTGCTTTTGCGGGTTACGCAATACGCACAATCGTAAATACAGAAATTAGTCAAAAGAATTTTGAGTAGAGAAACACAACGTCCGTCTTCGGTATAAGTATGGCAAATACCAGATGAGGACGAATCGCCCAAACCTTTGTTTGTATTCTTGCGATTTCCACCGCTAGAAGAACAAGACACATCGTACTTTGCCGCATCGGCAAGGATTTCTAATTTCTCTTTAACTCTTTCGTAGTCCACGTATTAAAATAATTTTAGGAGTGTAAAAATACGAGAAATGATTGGTAAACTATTTCCAACTTTGCGAAATTAGGAGCAGTTTAATACAGCACGAAGAATAATATTACAAGAATTGAAAATGATATTTAGTTCAAGTTCTACTTTGATATATTTATTTAGGAATCTAGAAAACTGTGTGGACGGAAAATTAATCATAGTTCGTTATTTTTATTAAAACTCACATTAAATAGACGCACTACAATACTATTTAAAAGTATTCTATAATATGTGAATTATACACTTTTGATGCTCATTACGTCTCAGAAATTATGATGAACACTTGATTAATTCCACTTTAAATTAACATTCTCAGCAATCCTTAAACTTTATTTTAACAAGGTCAATTCCAACAAAAAGTTTGAGATTCTTTATATTTACGGTTATGACTGCAAATACAATATCTCTCACCACCCAAGATTTTCAAGATTTTAGACGTATACTACACAAATATCCAGAAGTTTCTGAATTTGAATTCGAAACTAAGAAACGGATTCAAGAATTTATTGCGCCATTAAAACCCGATGTTGCACTTGAGGTGGGGAAAACAGGATTATTATTTGGATTTGGAAATTCGGGCGGAAAATCTATTATGATTCGCGCCGAGCTTGATGCATTGCCAATTCAAGAAATCAATACTTTTGAACATCAGTCAGTTTTTGAAGGCGTGAGTCACAAATGTGGACACGACGGTCATAGCGTGATTTTATGTCGACTTGGCTATAATCTTTCGAAAAACAGACCCAATAATGGAATGGTTTATTTGCTCTTTCAACCTGCGGAAGAAAACGGAATGGGCGCGAAAGAAGTCAGTGCAGATCCTAAATTCAAAAATCTGAAAATTGATGCAGTAGTTTCACTTCACAATACTCCCGGTTTTCCAATGGGTCAAGTAGGAATTAGGAAAGGAGCTTTTACTCCAGCAGTGCGTTCGATGATTGTGAAATTTCACGGAAAAACCTCTCACGCGGCGGAACCTGAAAAGGGAATTAACCCTGCACTTGCGATGGCGGAATTTCTAACAGATGCGCTTGGTATGGCAACAACCAACATCAATGACGATAAATTCTTTCTTGTCACTCCTGTTTATACCACAATGGGTGAGGAATCTTACGGAATCTCGGCTGGATATGGCGAAGTGCATATTACTATCAGGTCTTGGGACAATAAAATATTAGAACAAAAATCTCTTGACCTTGAAAAAGTTGCTTTGGCTTTATGCAAGGCACACGGACTTCGCGCTGAGGTAAGTTGGACTCAAGAATTTCAAGCCAATAATAATGATTCAGAAATGGTGGATTTGATTGAGAAATCGGCTACGGAATTAAATATGGACATCAAATATCTAGCAACGCCGATGAAATGGGGAGAAGATTTTGGTCTTTTTACCGAAAACTTTAAAGGTGCAATGTTTGGACTTGGATCGGGAATTAATCAACCCGCTCTACACAATCCTGATTATGATTTTCCTGATGAACTAATCGTGATTGGAAGCGATATTTTTGAACAGATTTCCAGAAATTTTTTGAATGAGAGATAAGAAGTACACTAGCGAAATAGTAATAAGTCAACAAGCACTACAATTCAATATCGATTTTCTACGCAAGGAAATGGGCAAAGAAGTCCTAATTTCTTCTGTGGTAAAAGGAAATGCTTACGGTCACGGCATCGAAACTTTTGTTCCGATGGCGGAAGATTGCGGCATCAAGCATTTTTCGGTTTTTAGTATTCAGGAGGCGAAGAGAGTAAAAAAGGTTTTGAAATCTGACATTCCGATTATGATTATGGGATATACCAGCGATTCGCAATTGGAATGGGTGATTGAGAATGATATTGAATTCTTTGTTTCGGATATTGAGAAATTGGAAATTGCTATTGAAGTTTCAAAACGATTAGAAAAAAAGGCACTGATTCATATTGAGCTTGAAACTGGAATGAATCGAACTGGAATCTCGGAGCCGACACTTTCGGACTTGGTTTTTCCGATTTTGGAAGCTAATTCAGAACATTATATTTTGAAAGGACTTTGCACCCACTTCGCCGGAGCAGAAAGTATTTCGAATCACATTCGAGTGGATCAACAGAAAAAATTATTTCTGAAATTGAAAACGATGTTTGAACAGAGAGGCTATAACGCCGAATATGTTCACGCATCTTGTAGTGCGGCAGCTTTGCGAATGAAGAAAATGCGTTTTAATATGGTTCGGATTGGGATTCTGCAATTTGGATTCTGGCCAAGTCAGGAAGTTAAAATGGAATATCTGATTCGGAAAAAGCTTGACCATTTTAATTTGAAAAGATTGCTGACTTGGAAAAGTCATATTATGGCAATCAAGAAAGTGAAAATGGGCGATTTTATTGGATATGGGAATGCCTATCAAGCCAGTGAGAACATGACCATTGGAGTTGTTCCGGTTGGATATTCTGATGGTTACAGCCGAATGTTGAGCAATGCTGGAACAGTTTTAATTGGCGGAATCCGCGCGGGGATTCTTGGAAGCATTAATATGAATTCACTAATTATCGATTTGCGGTATGTAGAAAATCCGAATTTGGGAGATACTGTGACATTGATTGGAAGCGACGGCGAAAGTGAAATTTCGGTTGCGTCGTTTAGTGAACTTAGTAATCAGTTGAATTATGAATTATTGGCAAGACTTCCAGTTGATATTGAAAGAATTGCGGCGCAGTAAAAAAATTCCAAGAAAGCATTTAGAATTTCAAAGAATTTTGAACATTCAATTATCTGCCTTATCTTTAAGAAAATGAACATTTTTAAATCTCAGATAATAACTAAAGATCTTGAAATTAGAAGTTATTTGATTATTGCACTACTGCCCTAGCCCCGATTGAAGCGGGCCCGAGCGAAGCGAACTGGCGAAGCAAATCCCTCAGTGGGGATTTGCCTTTTGGCAGCAGCGGCAGGCAATAGCGACCGAAGGAAGATCCTTAAATGCCGACTGATGCGGCAAATGCCGCTAAGGACTGAAGTGAAAAGCGGAACCCGAGCAACGCGAACGGGCGAAGCAAATAGCTCCTTAAAAAAAAGTTATAGGACAATTGTCCGCACAATTTTTCTGTATATTTGAAACCCAATAAACATACTATTATTATGACGATTATTTCAACTAGAATTGCTTTGCCAATTGTTGTTTTAACTACTTTGATGCTACAATCTTGTGGCGAGAAAAAAGCCGAAGTTCCGCAGCAGCACTCGGGAATTATCCTTGCAAATATGGATACTTTGGTAAAGCCAGGTGACGATTTTGCGGCTTACGTAAACGGTGCGTGGGATAAATTAAACGATATTCCGGCGGATAAATCTAGCTACGGAGTTGGGTCAATGCTGAACGACAAGGCTCGCGAGGATGTGAAAGCGATTATTGAAGAAGCGTCTAAAGGTGAATTTGCAGATGGTAGTGCGGAGCAGAAAATAGGTGATTTGTATGGGTCATATCTTGATTTTAATGCGAGAGAAAAGCAGGGAATTAAACCAATTCAAGCTGATTTGGCGAAAATTGATGCATTAAAAAATCAAGCGGATCTTGCAGCATACTTTGGTTATGCGAATAAAAGTGGAATTGATATTCCATTTTCGGTAGGTGTAATTGAGGATTTTAAGGATCCAACGATTTATAAAATTTATAGCTGGCAAAGTGGATTGGGACTTCCTGAGAAGGAATACTATATGCTTACTGACGAGAAATCTAAAACTTTACGTACAAAATACGAGCAGCATATTGCAAAAATGCTCGGACTTGCGGGCATAAAAGATGGCACTAAAAAAGCTGCAGGGATTTTAAAATTAGAAACTGCACTTGCCACTCAGCATATGTCGAAGGAACAAACGCGTGATATGGCGGGTTTGTATAATTTGTATGAAACCACAAAATTAGATTCGATTTTACCGGCATTCGATTGGACCGCATACTTTGAAAATGCTGAAATTCCAGCTCAGAAAGATATCATTGTAACTCAAGTAGATTATCTGAATTCACTTGCGGAAATAATGACTAAAACTTCAATGAATGTTTGGAAAGATTACCTTAAATGGCAATTAATTCATAGCTCTGCCACTGCGCTTACTAAGAAAATGGATAATGAGAATTTTGCGTTTTATGGTAAAACATTGTACGGAAAACCAGAGCAAGAAGCTAATTGGAAACGTGCGGTAGGGGTTGTAAATAATAATCTTGGGGAAATTGTTGGGGAAGTTTATGTAAAAAAACATTTCTCGCCTGAGGCTAAGAAAAGTATGACTGAATTGGTTCAGAATTTATTGAAAGCTTATGAATCAAGCATCAAAAATCTTGATTGGATGTCTCCAGCAACGAAGGATGAGGCTTTGAAAAAGATCAGTAAATTCACGATTAAAATTGGATATCCTGACAAATGGAGAGATTATTCGGCATTGAAAATTGCAAAAGGTGATTTGTATACCAACTTGCAAAACGCTTCGATATTTGAATATAAAAGACAAATAAATAAACTTGGAAAGCCAGTTGATAAGACTGAATGGGGAATGACGCCTCAAACGGTAAACGCTTATTACAATCCGATGGCAAACGAAATTGTGTTTCCAGCAGCAATTTTACAACCTCCTTTCTTTGACTTGAAAGCAGAAGACGCAATTAACTACGGTGGAATTGGCGCGGTGATTGGACACGAAATCGGTCACGGTTTTGACGATCAAGGAAGTACTTTTGATGGTGATGGTGTAATGAGAAACTGGTGGACTCCAGAAGATCTTTCAGCTTTTAAAGCTAAAACAAATGCCCTTGTTGAGCAGTATAATGGTTTTTCAGTATTTCCAGACCTGAATGTAAATGGTGCTTTTACTCTTGGTGAAAATATTGGAGATCTTGGCGGATTGACGATTGCATTGAAGGCGTACAATATGAGCTTGAAAGGTAAAAAAGCTCCTGTAATGGATGGTTTTACTGGACAACAACGTGTCTTTATTGGATGGGCTCAAGTATGGTTGGAAAAATCTCGTGACGAAGCTCTGCGTAATCAAATCGCTTCTGATCCGCACTCTCCAGCTCGTTTTAGAGTTAACGGAATCGTGCGTAATATTCCAGAATGGTACAAAGCATTTGATGTGAAACCTACAGATTCTCTATACCTTGCACCTGAAAAACGTGTAAAAATCTGGTAGAATAAAAATATGCCTTTCGGCAAAATTTATAAAGTGAACCCATAAACGAAGGAATTTGTTTGTGGGTTTGTTTTAGTCTGCAAGTATGAAAACGCGACTTTCAGAATTTTTTAAATAACCTTAAATACACAAATGGCAATGCCATTGTAGCTGTTGGAGACATATTCGTATAAAAGTTCAAATTAAATGAATTGCACTGCTCATTAATAAAATTTTCTGGTTTTTCTACTTTATTAAATTTTTCCCTAAACTTGCTATTAATACGCGTCAACCGTACATGTATAAAGGCACTTTCTGATTTTAATAAAACTTTAGTTTTTTTAAAATGTTAATAGTCCGTAGATTAGCCTTATCAAATAAAGACCTATGAATAATCGATATGATTCCATAATAGAGGCACTTAGCAACGCAGGTTTTGTCAAATCGACCGCTGATACGCCTATTCGCGAACTCGATTTTAAAATTACAGAGTATAATCTTAATACTGATTTGAGTTTTAAATTTGAAAACGTTGCTGATTTCAAAGATTTTTTGCATTCGCAAAGCTCTACCGTGGACGAAGAGCGGGTAGACAACGCACTAAATGATCTGAATATTGATTCAAATCATTTTTTTTATGTGAACTTTTTCGAAAAAGACGCAACAAACCAGCAATAATTACAAAATACAATTTATGGCAAGTTTCCAAGAAATAATAAATAAAGACAATCCAGTACTAGTAGACTTCTTCGCCACTTGGTGCGGACCATGTCAAACTTTGGCTCCAATCTTAAGCGATGTAAAAGCTGAAATGGGAGAATCTCTAAACATCATTAAGATTGACGTAGATAAAAATCAAGCGGTAGCGGCAAAATTCCACGTTCGGGGAGTGCCGATGCTAATCCTTTTTAAGAACGGAAAAGAACTTTGGAAGCAATCAGGTGTGATGTCCAAAACCGAAATAATTAATAAAATAAAACCTTACATTTAAGTACCATGGCCACTAAAAATCGACCCAGGAATGCGAAATTTTCTAACAGGAAACTGTTTGTTATGCTCGCGACACTGTTCTTAGTTATGACGATGCTCGTTTCTTGCAACGCTCAGAAATCCATTTTCCCAAATACTGCAGATTCCGCAGCAGTAGCCAAAGTTCTTGACAATTGGCATCACTATGCTGCAACCACCAACTTCGAATCTTACTTTGATTTGATGACTCCCGAGGCGGTATTTATTGGCACAGATGCTACAGAGCACTGGTCAAAATCTGAATTCCAAAAATATGCACAACCACATTTCGCAAAAGGCAAAGCGTGGAATTTTACTAGCGTTCAAAGAACAATTTCCTTTAGCAAAGACCATCAAACTGCCTGGTTTGATGAGTTACTAGATACTCAAATGAAAATTTGCAGAGGCTCCGGCGTAATGCAAAAAGAAAATGGTCAATGGAAAATTGCACAATATGTACTTTCTATGACTGTGCCAAATGAAAATTCTGCCAAAGTAGTGGAAATAAAAACGCCTCAAGAAGAGGCGCTATTATCAAAACTTAAATCGAAAGATTAGTTTTTATTTCTTTAGATTTTCCAGCATAATGTTGGTCATTTCTGCCAAATCAAAATCGTGTTTCCATCCCCAATCTTCGCGAGCGCTGCTGTCGTCTATACTCGCTGGCCAAGAGTCCGCAATTTTTTGACGGAAATCAGGTTCGTATGTAATGGTGAAATCTGGAATGTGCTTCTTAATTTCTTCGGCAATTTCTTTTGGATCAAAGCTAATTGCCGCTAAGTTATAAGAGGAACGGATCTTAATTTTCTCTGCCGGAGCTTCCATAATTTCGATTGTTGCTCTAATAGCATCATCCATATACATCATCGGCATTGTAGTTTCCTCTTTCAAGAAACACTCATAAGTGCCATCGCTTAAAGCTTTGTGGTAAATATCTACAGCATAATCTGTAGTTCCACCGCCAGGCAAAGTCGTGTAGCTAATAAGTCCAGGATATCTGATACTTCGTACGTCTACGCCAAAAATATTGTGGTAATATTCGCACCATCTTTCTCCAGATTGCTTGCTAATTCCGTAAACCGTCGTTGGCTCAGCAATTGTGAATTGTGGTGTTTGATTTTTTGGAGTAGTCGGTCCAAAAACTGCGATTGATGAAGGCCAGAATAATTTTTTAATTTTTCCCGCTTTCGCTAAATTTAAAACGTGGAAAAGTGAATTCATATTCAAATCCCAAGCAAATGCTGGATTTTTCTCCGCAGTTGCAGATAGCAGTGCCGCCATCAGATATACATCGGTTATTTCATACTTTTCAATAAGTGATTCGATTTGATTGAAGTCTAAAGCATTTAGAACTTCAAAAGGTCCGTCGTTTACTACTGGAACATTCAGTTTTCGTATATCCGAAGCTATAACATTATCAGTTCCATGAATACTTCTCAATTTTTGAGTTAGCTCAGTACCAATCTGCCCGCAGGCGCCAATTATTAATATTTTTGTAGACATATATCTTTAGGGTTTTCTGACTGCAAATATAAGATTTTAGAATTGTTGTAATTGGCTGAAAATCATAATATCTGTTAACAAATAATTCTCATAGCAGTTTTCAGATTACTAACTTGTACTTCGTAACTTTGCGTTCAAATTTTTCTTTTATGTCTCAACGTTTCAATTTAGTATTTATACTCATTTTTAGCATTTTGTCCTGTCAGGACGACACAGCAAAACGCGCTGCAGACAATGCTCGCGAGCTTAAAAAACAAGAGTTGGTTTTCAAAAATCTAAATGAGGCATGGAGTTTTAATACTCAAGCGCGCTCAGCTGCAGATAGAGAAGTTCTGGCAGTTTGGGATCAATGGCGCATTTTTGTGAATGAATTAGAACAAAAGCCCAAAAGTTCTGTAACTGCCTTTCGGCAAAAGGCAAAAACCTTGTCAACACGAGTTTTGCAATTGCAAGAAACAGTTCCGCCGGCATACAACCGGCCAGAAGTCCGAAGTAGAGTTACCGCCTTGATTACGAAAGTTAATGCTTTGAATCTTTACATGAATCTAAATGATATTCCTGAAAAAAAGGTGTTACAAAACATCAAAGAAGTCAACGATGAACTGGCTTCATTATCACGTCAACTTGAAGAAACAAAAATAAAAGATGCTATTCCTTTGGAGCAAGGCGAAGCAGATATGCTAAAATTGTTGGATACATCTCGCGCGATACCAAATTAAACTTAATACTATTTACTCTTGAGCAAAACAAGACTTTTTAATAAATACGAAGGCAATACAAAGGTTTCAAAGATCAGCGATGATTTACTAAAACCCCGACACAAGCTACATATCAAAGGTTTGATTGGCTCGTCATTGTCTTTTGTAACCCACGCACTTTACAAAAAAACGGAACTTCCATTTCTGCTTATTTTAGAAAATAAGGAAGAAGCTGCATATTATCTAAATGATTTGGAGCAGATGGCTGGCGAAAAAGATGTTCTTTTTTACCCAGGATCATACCGCCGACCTTATCAAATTGAGGAAACCGATAATGCTAACATTTTATTAAGAGCAGAAGTTCTTAACCGAATCAATTCTCGAAAAAGGCCTGCAATAATTGTTACTTATCCCGAAGCTTTATTCGAAAAAGTTATTACTCGAAAAGAACTTGACAGCAATACACTCAAAGTGGCGGTTGAAGATAAAATTTCGATGGAATTTATAAATGAAGTTCTTTTTGAATATGAATTTAAAAGAGTTGATTTTATTACCGAACCTGGAGAATTTTCGGTTCGTGGAGGAATTGTGGATGTGTTTTCGTTCTCGAATGAAAATCCTTACCGAATAGAATTTTTTGGAAATGAAGTTGATAGTATCAGAACTTTTGATGTAGAAACCCAACTTTCGATCGAAAAGAAGAAGAAAATTACGATTATTCCAAATGTCGAAAATAAATTCTTTAGAGATAAACGAGAATCTTTTCTAGATTATATTTCTGATAAGACTGCGATATTTATTCAGAACACCGAATCACTTCAAGCGCAATTAGACAAAATGTTTGAAAGAGCAATTGATGCTTTCGCTAAATTAGAAGGTGGAATTAAACACGTTTCTCCCGAAGAACTTTTCTCGGACAGCAAGTCTTTTATGCAAAAGGTTGAACTTTTCACGGTTGCTGAACTTGGTTCTAAAAGCTATTTAGAAACTAAAAGCACTTATGAATTTCTAATTCAGCCGCAGCCTTCTTTCAATAAGCAGTTTGATTTATTGCTGAACAATCTTAGCGACAATCACTTTAATGGAATTCGGAATTACCTTTTTTGCGCAAGCGAAAGTCAGGCGAAACGTTTTCACGACATATTCGCAACCCTAGACGAAGCCAACAAAGAAGATATTTCGAAACAATACGACACCATCGTTTTTCCTTTATATCAAGGATTTATCGATTTAGAAAATCAAGTTGCTTGCTATACAGATCATCAAATTTTTGAAAGATATCATAAATTTAATATTAAAAATAGCTATTCAAAAAAGCAAACGCTGACTTTAAAAGAACTGAATACGCTAGTTGTGGGCGATTATGTAACTCACATTGACCACGGAATTGGAAAATTTGGCGGACTTCAGAAAATTCAAGTTGAAGGAAAATTACAAGAAGCGATAAAATTGGTTTACGCCGATAATGATATTGTGTATGTGAGTATTCACTCATTGCATAAAATTGCAAAGTACAGCGGAAAAGACGGAACACCGCCAAAAATATACAAACTCGGATCGAATGCTTGGAAAGTTTTAAAACAAAAAACCAAAGCTCGAGTTCGACATATTGCCTTTAATTTGATTCAGCTTTACGCTAAAAGGAGGTTGGAAAAAGGTTTTCAATATAAACCAGATAGTTATTTACAGCTAGAATTAGAATCTAGCTTTATTTACGAAGACACTCCAGATCAGACAAAATCTACTCTGGATGTCAAAGCCGATATGGAAAGCGATCGCCCAATGGACCGATTGGTTTGTGGCGATGTTGGATTTGGTAAAACCGAAGTTGCAATGCGTGCAGCTTTCAAAGCGGTGGACAACGGCAAGCAGGTAGCGATTTTAGTTCCAACCACGATTTTAGCATATCAGCACTACCGTTCTTTTACCGAAAGGTTGAAAGATATGCCAGTGACAATTGGCTACGTAAACCGTTTCCGAACTGCCAAAGAAAAAGCAGAAACTCTAAAAGATCTAGCCGAAGGCAGACTTGATATTATTATTGGAACACATCAATTAGTCAGCAAGAATGTTGTCTTTAAGGACTTGGGATTGCTGATTGTGGATGAAGAACAGAAATTTGGTGTAAACGTAAAAGACAAATTAAAAACAATTGCCGCCAATGTTGATACACTCACATTAACCGCCACGCCAATTCCGCGAACACTTCAGTTTTCATTGATGGCGGCGCGAGATTTATCGATTATTTCCACGCCTCCTCCCAATCGTGTTCCGATTGAAACTCACGTAGTTTCGTTTAGCGAAGAAATAATTCGCGATGCGGTTTCCTATGAAATTCAGCGAAATGGTCAGGTTTTCTTCGTGCATAACCGCATTGAGAATATCAAAGAAGTTGCTGGAATGATTCAGCGACTTGTGCCCGACGCCCGCGTGGGAATTGGCCACGGACAGATGGATGGTAAGAAACTTGAGGAATTGATGGTTGCGTTTATGAATGGCGAATTTGACGTTCTTGTCGCAACTACGATCATCGAAAGTGGTTTGGACGTTCCGAATGCCAATACGATTTTTATTAATAATGCGAATAACTTCGGACTTTCGGATTTGCATCAAATGCGTGGTCGTGTAGGTAGAAGTAATAAGAAAGCTTTCTGTTATTTTATCACACCGCCTTATTCTGCAATGACCGAAGATGCACGGAAACGTATTCAGGCGCTAGAGCAATTTAGCGAATTGGGAAGCGGATTTAACATCGCGATGAAGGATTTGGAGATTCGTGGTGCCGGAGATTTATTAGGTGGAGAGCAAAGTGGTTTCATTAATGAAATCGGTTTTGAAACCTACCAAAAGATTATGAATGAGGCAATCGAAGAACTTAAAGAGAATGAATTCAAGGATCTTTACGACGAAGTAGAACCTCAAAATCAGAAGGAAAAAGAATATGTCAAAGACCTTCAGATAGATTCTGATTTCGAATTGTTGTTTCCAGACGATTATATAAACAACGTTTCTGAACGATTGAACCTTTACAATGAACTTAGCAATGTCAAGAACGAAGAGGAATTAATGGCTTATGAGCAGAAGCTTATCGACAGATTTGGACCTCTGCCAAAACCAGCAATTTCACTTCTTAATAGTATTCGAATCAAGTGGATTGCTACCAAAATTGGAATTGAGAAACTGGTAATGAAGCAAGGAAAAATGATTGGCTATTTTATCGCCGATCAGCAGTCGAGTTTTTATCAATCGGATAGATTCACTGAGATCCTACAATTTGTACAGCGCAATCCTACCTTGTGTAAGATGAAAGAAAAGCAGACATCGGGTGGATTGAAATTGTTGCTGACATTTGACAATGTTCGTTCTATAAGAAGAGCGCTGGAAGTGATGAATCAGCTTAAATTGTAATCATATTATAACATATATTGAAAAGCTTCAAGGGAACTTATTAATTAAGTTGTTTTGGAGCTTTTTCTTTGAACTTTTATATCAGTTTGATTCCCTTTTTGTATTAGCGTGTATACTTCAATATAGTGAATCCAGATTCGTCTAATTATTTTGATGGGCACGGACTGCAATTCCGCGATATCGTGACGTACTTTTGCATCTATAGGAAATTATGACTACGAACTCTTTTAAAACTCTTTTCCACTTTGCTGCTTGCGGGATTTCCGCTACAATCTGGGCTAGGGATTTTGGGGTTATTTCAAATAAAGATTTATCATAGAATAATCTCAAATTCCATTTGCTATAAATCGAGAATTATAGTTTATTTTAGTAGGCTGAGGGAAATTCTATTTTAACTCAAAAAAGGAAAAGAACATGCAGGAAATCATATTATATCAAGACGCCAACGGCAAAGTTAAAATTGTCGAGCTGTTTGGCGTGGATAGAATTGTGATAACAAAGCATCTTAAAAATATCTTTGTCACCAACGAATTTGAAAAGGATTCAGTATGTGCAAAAATTGCAGATACTGCTTAAGATGGTCAGAATAATATCAACTCTAAATTTATAATTCTTTCGTTAATATTTCAAAATTATGGATAAAACATATATAGATTGGATTGAAACACTTAAACTAAAAATCAGAGCAGCTCAGCTCAAAGCTAGTGTTGCGGTAAATGTGGAGATGATACTTTTGTATTGGGAAATCGGAAGGAGTATTATTCAGAAGCAAGACTCATTAGAATGGGGCAGCAAAGTCGTTGAGCAAATGGCAAAAGATTTGAAAAGAGAATTACCCGACACCAACGGTTTTTCTCGTACCAATTTATTTGCTATGCGCAGATTTTACTTATTTTATTCTGGAAATGAAATAGTCCACCAAGCTGGTGAACAATTAGAAAATCGCGATTTCACACCTGCCTTTCCAGCAAAAGTGATAAACACAGAAATAGTTCACCAAGTTGGTGAACTATTATCAAGAGAAAGTCTATTAGGAAAAATCCCTTGGCGACATCATATTGCTATTATGAGTAAATGCACTAATGTAGCAGAAGCTCAATTTTATATTAAGAAGACAATCGAAAATAATTGGAGTAGAAACATTTTAGAAATTCAATTGAATTCAAATTTAATTGATAGACAAGGGAAGGCTCAAAACAATTTCAATCTTACTCTTCCAAAACCTCTAAGCGATCTTGCCTACGAAACACTAAAAGATCCTTATAAATTTGATTTCTTGACATTAGAAACAGATGTTCAAGAGTTAGAACTTGAAAAAAATCTTACAGAAAATATTACAAAATTTTTATTGGAGTTGGGAAAAGGTTTTGCTTTTGTTGGCAGACAATATACTCTACAAATTGGGAACAAAGAGCGTAAACTCGATTTGCTTTTCTATCACATAAAAATGCATTGCTATGTTGTGATAGATTTAAAAATGGGAGAATTTGAACCAGAATATGCTGGTAAGATGAACTACTATCTTTCGGCAATAGATAAACTTCTAAAAACCGATCAAGACAATCCTAGCATTGGTATTATATTATGCAAATCCAAAGACAATTTGGAAGTAGAGTATGCATTACAAGACATGAAAAAACCAATGGGGATAAGTGAATTTACATTTAGTGAATTACCAAAGACTATTCAGAATAGTTTGCCTTCTATAGAAGAATTAGAAGCTGAACTGAATAGGATTCTATAGAAAATTGGAGCATATACTACCATTTGTAATGAAAGTTATTCTTAACAATTACTTCAAAATCGCCCAACCCGCGCGAAGGATGGGAACGGCATCCTTTGCTGCCTAAATAAATTTGAAATTTTAGAGAATTATTTCTAGCAGCAAAGATACAGTGGACAGCCTGACACGAGCCTACGAAATTTTGAATGTTAAACAAAAACCTCTGGCGAGTGGCGCGCCCAAAAGAAAATCCTACAACAAAAAACAGGCAGTCAATCGGAGATTTAAACTCTTCTTGACTGCCTGTTATTTAAGTTGTTAAACTAAAAATCGAATCTATAAAATCTTAATTTTTAAGAATTTTGAAATTTACTTCCTTACCTTCGAAATCCACTTTAAAGAAATAAGTTCCACTTGCAAATTGTGAAATATTCACTTTCGCATTTGTCGAATCTACAGCATTTGAGTACAATAACTGCCCTTGAATATTAAAAATTTTAAGAGCACTAATTGGAGTTTTACTACTAATATTCACAATTCCATTGCTTGGATTTGGATAATAAGTGAAGTCAATATTAGCGAAATTATTAACTCCTAATTCTTGTGTACAGTCAGTTAAAATCTTGAAACCTGCACCGTTTACTGCTTGATCTGAACTAAATTGTAAGGTTAGTGATCCATCTGTAGCAGTCGATTCATAAACTCCCGGAATTGTACTTCCTGTCAATCCTTGAGCGGTAAGAATTGGCGAGGCGATACTTGCTCCGTTGTAAATATATAGGTAATCGTAATCGTCTTCTAAGTCAAATTGTGTGAAGGTAAGTTTGACTTTGCTATTTGGCATATTCGGAATTAGCACTCGAACGTAGGATTCCATATCTCCGTAATTTGCAAATTGTCCACCGCTATCGTAGATGGTAGTTCCTTGGCAAATATTTGTAACATCTGTAACAAACATAAACGACCTACCAGATGCTACAAGCGATCCGCTGCAAATTGGCTTTACAATCACCTTGTAAAATGTATTTGGTAATAGATCCGTTAACGCGAGTGATGTACTACTAACTGTTGTAAAAACAGGAGTCGAGGTGCTATTATTTGGCTGCACTGCAACCTGCCATGGTCCTGTCGAAACTTCATCAAGCCACGTCACTAGCACACTTCCTGTTGTTTCTTGCTCAATATTAATCGACGAGACTGTATTGATGCACGTCGTAATACAATCTGTACCTAAACAAGTTCTACTGTTTACAGTATTCAGTATTGCGCTGGTAGGTTGTGGTCCAAAACCATTTGCGAAATTAATTCCAATACCACTCACTAAGTGGCAGTAACTCATTAAGGTTCCTTTTACAACTGTGTTGGGCAATAAAGGCGGACTTTGCAAGCAGCCATATCCTTCGGCTGTCGATCCAATAGCGTAAGGAGCACAATTGTCAATTGCCGTATTGTTGCCATTCCAAGCACAAGAATGTGTGTGACGTGAACCAAAAAGGTGGCCCATTTCGTGAGAAATTACCTGAACAGTCCATGAAAACGTTGGTACTGTCGAATAGCTAAAATTGACATCTGAATAACAAAAATTTGTCGATTTACAAAGTCCATTGATTGTAACTGCAACACCTCCAAGTCCTCCTGGATCGATACCAACAAGTTGTCCAAGATCACCATCAAAAACTGGTCGAACTTCATTAAATTGATATAAATAATCCGAAGAGCCGTCGCCTTCGTAAGGGTCTTGCTCTGTCCAAATAAAAATTGATTTTAGAGAAGTGGTGATTCCATCGTTTTCATATAACGTCTGTACATTATTAAAAACTCCAGTCATCCAATTTGCAGTTTCTTGAATGCTACTATTATTTGCTAAGTACAAATCATAGTCTATTTCAAAATACATTGTTACACACTTTGTACTTTGAATTCCTTTTGATTGCGGAATTTCTTGAGAGTCGTTGTGAGTATCTTCATCTTTCACAGCGCAGCTAAATTCATTCAAAACCTTTAATTTGCTATCAGAATACACGATATAATCTTCGGTATTTCCTTTGACATCAATTTTCGCAACCACAAGATTGTTGATCTCATCCGCAGAAACAATTCCCTGCATTTGATCTTTGAAAAAACTAAAAGCCGCTACTGCTGTGTTGTTTCCACGAATTGTTCCGCGGTAATGAACACCTGCTTCAAAAGCTACATTCACCGATTTGTCTGTGTCAACGTGAAAATTGTCCGCAAGTATTTCTTGTTTGTACAAGAGAACTTTGATTGATTTTCCGTTGTAAGGAATTTCAATTTCGATTGCAGGATATTTATTAGCTACAATTTGGTTAATTGAGTGCTTATTGATTTTTGCCATTGTCGCGCCATCTACAGCTTTTAAAATTGCACCTGTCGCGGGAGCCGGACTTGGAATAAGTACTTGAACATTTGTGAATTCGACATTGTTCCGCAGCATAGTGCTCACATTGTCGGCAATTTTATGTTGAGCAGAAACTACAAGCGCAGCAAACATCAACATAAGAGTAAAGATAAATCTCATAAAATATTTTATTAGGATTGTAAAAGTAATTCTAAATCATTCAGCATAAGCTAAAAGAATCTTTGATTTTTAGCATTTTAACTGTTAAAAATGATAGAAAGCATTCTCAAGATGCTCTAAATCATATTTTCCTCGATTTTTGTGCACCGCAATAATATCAAAACGCACTTCAAGTTCGAGTTCATTGCTGACTACATATTCATTTACGGCAGAAACTAGTAATTGGATTTTTTTTTGCTTCACAGCTTCTTGCGGAAGTCCAAAATCTATAGAAGATCGAGTTTTTACTTCAACAGCAACGAGCAGATCGCCAATTTGTGCAATAATATCAACCTCAGCCTTGCCAAAAGTATAATTCTTAGCAAGGATTTTGTATCCCTTTTTTTCGAGATGTTCGACCGCCAAAGCTTCGCCTATTTCGCCAAGTTCATTGTGCTCTGCCATATTTTTATAAAATTAAAAACCAGCATTATTATCGAAGAAATCTATTCAAAAACCACTGTACTTCCAGTTTCTGTAACTTTCATCGTAGCAGTTCGGCCCATTATTATCGCGCGATTGTCTTTAGTATGTCCAGCTGGAAAGTTATAGATAATCGGGAATTTATAATCCTTTAATACATCTTGAATAATGTGCAAAGCATCTTTTCCCCACGGAATATCGTTGTCATTCATACTGGTCATTCCGCCCACTAGTACTCCTTTAACATTTGCAAAATAGCCATTTCGTTTCATATTCATCAACATTCGGTCGATGTGGTAGAGATATTCGTCCAAATCTTCAATAAATAGAATTTTGTCTTTGCAATCAACTGCCGATTCCGATCCGAGAACGCTATAAATTACAGATAGATTTCCACCAACGATTTCAGCTTTTGCTGTGCCAAGTCTGTTTAATTCATCTTTAGGCATTTTATAAGAAAGTTTCTGTCCAAAGAGTGCATCGTGCAAAGTTCTTTTCGCTTCGTCTGTTGCACTTCGACTGCTTATCGCCATCATAGCATGGATAGTTTCGATATTCATATTGTTGATATGACTGTGCACCACGGTCACATCACTAAAACCAATAATCCATTTTGGATTCTTTTTGAAGTTTGCAAAATTGATTCTATCTACAATTCGCACCGTTCCATAGCCACCTTTTGCGGCCCAAATTGCTTTAATATTTGGATTATCAATCATTTCCTGAAAGTCAGTTGCGCGTTGCCAATCCGCTCCAGCAAGTTGATTTTCTTCTTTTCCGATGGTTTTTCCCAAAACTACTTTCAGACCCCAACTTTCCAAAAGCTGGATTGCTGGTTTTAGAGTTGCTTGATCTATTTTTCTGGCGGTTGCCAAAATTCCAACGGTGTCGCCCTTTTTTAGGTATGGTGGTGTTATCATTTTTTCCTGTGCTTGTATGCTTGTTGCAAATAAAAATACGAATGCGCCGATTAAAGCGCCGATTTTTATCGATCCAAAATTTCTCATTCTCAAAAGTAGCAATTCTCTAAATGACAAGATTGCAATTTTTGATAAAAGTTGAGTTTTGGGTGGCATTGCGAACTTTTTGTATTAAAAGTGAGAGAATTTTTTGGCTTTCGCCGAATATATTCTGGGTGAGTAAGAGTTTGAGGGCGCGGGGTTTTAATTTGTCTTCGGTTGAAGTACACCGCAAAAGTTGAAGCAATTAGTAAATGAAGTTTGTCACCACGTTATCTGGCGCTTGCCTGTGGCGAGTGCCTACTTACAATTGAAAATTATTCAAAGCGTCTGTGACGCGGGTGCTCCAAAAAAATTCGTTGATACAATCCGCGTAGCAAACGCTCTGTTTTCGACTTAGAAGAAAGTAGGTACTCGTTGCAACCGAGCAGCAGAAGACCTTGGCGTCCATTACGAAATTAATTAGTAACATTGAATTAGCACATTATAACAATCTTCTTTTATAAACTGTCGTCTTCTTATCACCAAATTTCTCGATAATTCCAATATTAACAGCTTTCTTTAAATCCCTACTCGCAGTTGCTGAGGACAAATCTTTGAAATAATTCATATAATCTTTTCTAGTAAAATCATTTCCACAATTTTCAGCGAAGATTTTAATTCTGTCGTCACTTGTGAGTTTTTTGGTAGAATTTTCTAGAAGTTCACTCAACGAACTATCAATAATACTCAACATATATTCTATAAACTTTGTTGATTTCCCCTCTTTATCTGAATCGGATAATGCTTTATAGTATGCTGATTGATTTTGTGAAATCAAAGTTTCAAAAGGCAAAAACTCAAATAGTGGATATTCATTCATTAAAATTAACGTTTGCCACAGCCTTCCCATTCGTCCGTTGCCATCCATAAAAGGATGGATAAATTCCATTTCGTAATGAAACACACAACTTTTGATTAAAGAGATTTCAGATTTATCTTTAAGATATTCAAATAAATCTTGCATTAAATAAGGAAGATTAGAATGTGGCGGTGCGATATGTTCAACTTCCAATCCTTTGATTATACCCACGCCTTTATTTCGATATTTACCAGCATTCTCAACAAGGCCTTTCATTAAAATTTTATGCGCTTTCAGAAAATCTTTTTCAGAATGATATTTAAAACGGTTCAAATTCTTGTAAACTTCCAATGCATTCAATACTTCTGCAATATCTTTTTGCGGCCCAATAATTCTTTTGTTTTCAAGAATTGCGGTAATTTGTTCTTCGGACAAAGAATTCCCTTCAATACTCAACGACGATTGAATTGTTTTAATTTGGTTTTGCTTTCTTAAACTAGGATTTGTCTTGACAAGATATGTTGCATTAACTTCTCCAATCTTTTCAGAGATTGAAGAAATATACTTAAGAATTGAAGTCGTGATTTCGTAAGGTGGTTTCATTTTGATAGTATCACGTGATAGTATCATATGATACTATCAAAAGTAAATAATTTATTGATTCGGTCAAATTTTCTCTCTCTTTTTCGGAAAGCATCTGCAAAAACCTTTATTCCAATCCCACTCAAAATCGTCTTTGTTCCCAACTCCCCTAGCCCGGAATGCAGCGAACCCGAGCGAAGCGAACTGGCGAAGCAAATCCCGGAGGCCCAAAAACTATTTTTTTGCTGACACAGAAGAGCGACCAACGGTCCCGATAGTAATCGGGACTGTAGGCATTCCAAAAAAAGTTTTGTGCCGAGGAATTGTAGAGCACCCGAGCGAAGCGAGCTGGCGAAGCAAATGCCGGATAAAGCTCCAAAACAAAAAATATAATGTCTGCTAACTAATGCTTATTTTTGCAAATCGCGAAAGAAATTTGAGCGACTTTAAAAAAATTGAAACGATGTTAGAGAATCCAAAAAGATATACGATTACGGCTGCTTTGCCTTATACAAACGGGCCGATTCACATTGGTCACCTTGCTGGAGTGTACGTTCCTGCCGATATTTATTCACGCTATTTACGACTGCAAGGGCGCGATGTTGCCTTTATTTGCGGGAGTGACGAGCACGGGGTTGCGATATCGATGAAGGCGAAAAAAGAAGGTGTGAGTCCGCAAGAAATTATCGATAAATATGACGCAATTATTCGTCAGTCGTTTCAGGATTTTGGAATTTCGTTTGACAATTATTCTCGAACTTCTGCGAAAATTCACCACGATACGGCTCAGGAATTTTTCAAAAAATTATACGATCAAGGCGATTTTATCGAGGAAGTGACCGAGCAACTTTATGATGCAAAAGCGGAGCAGTTTCTTGCTGACCGATTTGTAACCGGAACTTGTCCAAAATGTGGTAATGAGGAAGCGTACGGCGATCAATGTGAAAAATGTGGTTCGACGCTAAATGCAACCGATTTAATAAACCCAAAATCTACAATTACCGGAGATATTCCTGTGATGAAAGAGACAAAACATTGGTTTTTGCCTTTGGATCGTTACCAAGATTTCTTGACAAAATGGATTCTGGAAGGACACGCAAAAGATTGGAAAACCAATGTTCTGGGCCAAGTAAAATCGTGGCTTGACGATGGACTAAAACCGCGCGCTGTAACCCGCGATCTTGACTGGGGAATAGATGTACCGGTGGATGGCGCCGAAGGAAAAAAACTTTATGTTTGGTTTGATGCGCCAATTGGATATATTTCGAGCACCAAAGAATGGGCAGCGAGAGAAGGTAAAAATTGGGAAGATTACTGGAAAAAAGACGATACAAAACTGGTTCATTTTATCGGGAAAGACAATATTGTTTTTCATTGTATTATTTTTCCAGCGATGCTAAAAGCGGAAGGAACTTTTATTATGCCTGACAACGTACCGGCGAACGAATTTTTGAATCTTGAAGGAAATAAACTTTCGACTTCCAAAAATTGGGCGGTTTGGTTGCCTGAATATTTGAAAGATTTTCCTGAAAAACAAGACGTTTTGCGCTATGCTTTGACGGCAAATGCTCCAGAAACAAAGGATAATGATTTTACTTGGAAAGATTTTCAAGCACGCAACAACAATGAACTTGCGGCGGTTTATGGAAACTTCATCAATCGTGTGATTGTTCTAACTAATAAATATTATGATGGAATTGTTCCGGAACCTCAAGAATTTCACGAAATAGATGAGCAAACACTTGCCGAACTTCGTGCTTATCCTGCAGTAATTAGCAGCAGTATTGAGCGTTACCGTTTCCGCGAAGCCTTGGGCGAAGTGATGAATGTGGCTCGACTTGGAAATAAATATCTTGCGGACGAAGAGCCTTGGAAAATGGTAAAAACTGATCCGGAGAGAGTGAAAACTCAAATGTATGTTGCATTGCAAATTGCGACTGCGCTTAGTGTTCTTTGCGAACCGTTCTTACCTTTTACAGCTACAAAACTTAGAAAAATATTAAATCTTGAAACTCCAATTTCTTGGAATTCAGTTTCGGAGGAAGATGCTTTATTGAAATCCGGACATCAGATTGGTCAAGCAGAAATCTTGTTTGCACAAATTGAAGATTCGGAAATCGAAAAACAAGTTCAGAAATTAGAAGATAGCAAAGCAGCGAATATTGCTGCTGCAAAAACCATCGAACCTGAAAAAGACGCAATCACTTTTGAAGATTTTTCGAAAATGGATTTACGAGTTGGAACAATTTTGGAGGCGACAAAAATGCCAAAAGCCAACAAACTTCTGGTGATGAAAATTGATACCGGAATTGACGTTCGCACAATTGTTTCGGGAATTGCCGAAAGTTTTACGCCCGAAGAAGTGGTTGGAAAAAGAGTTACAGTTCTTGTAAATCTTGCGCCCCGAACTTTAAGAGGTGTAGAAAGTCAAGGAATGGTTTTGATGACTACAGATGCAGCTGGGAATCTTGCTTTTGTAAATCCTGAAGGAGAAAATATCTCAAACGGAGCTACAATAAACTAAATAGATTTTTAGAATTGGAAAATAAAAAAGCAAAAGGCGCACTCTTAATCGGAATTTTGGCTATTTCCATTTTTCCGATATTGGTGCGCCTTTCTTTGAATTCTGGATTGATTTCGGCATTTTACAGAATGGCGATTGCTTTGCTTTTTCTGTTGCCCTATGTTTTGATTAGCAAAAAACTACAGGTGCCAAAAGGTAAAATTCTTTGGTTGAGTTTATTATCGGGAGTTGTATTTGCTTCGGATGTGGCAGTTTGGAATATTGCAATTCAGCATTCTTCCGCGACTCAAGCCACTTTATTGACCAACTTATCTCCGGTTTGGGTCGGAATTGGATCTTTTGTTTTTTTGAAAATTCGACCGGCAACAAATTTCTGGATTGGCACCGTAGTGGCGATTTTCGGAATGATTATGTTGGTAGGTTTCCACTTCTTTTTGGACCTCAGTTTTGATATGGCATTTGGCCTTGCCGTACTTTCGGGAATTTTATACGCACTCTACATTTTGCTTAGCAAAAGCATTTTGGACAAAGTTGAAATTTTGAGTTTTATGACTTTGACATTATTTGCTTCGACCATCTTTCTTGGAATAATCTGCCTTTTTGCAGGCGAAGCATTCTTCGGATTTTCCAATAAAGCCTGGACTGTTCTCTTTATTCAAGGAATTGTTTGCCAACTACTCGCTTGGATTTGCATCAGTTATGCGACGCAACATATGCGAGCGACCAGAGTTTCGCTAAGTTTACTTTCGCAAGCCGTCCTTGCCGCGATTTTGGCCTATATTTTTCTTGATGAAGAAATCACAATGCAGATGATTATCGGCGGACTAATTATGTTGCTGGGAATTAGAATCACCTTCTATTCTCAAAATTTATTCTCTATGAAACTGTTTCAGAAACAGAAAATTAAAAATTATGATTAATTCTACTATAATTTCGAGTGTTGAAGTAATTGCTTTTGACGCTGACGATACACTTTTTATCAACGAACCATATTTTGAAGAAGCAGAGCGCAAATTCTGCGTTTTGTTTCAAGATTATCTGTCGCATCAAAGTTTGTCAAATATGCTTTTTAAAACTCAGGTTGACAATCTTCCATTGTACGGATACGGCATTAAAGGCTATGTGCTGTCAATGATTGAAGCTGCTATAAAAATCACTAACGGTACAGGAAGCACCAAAATGATGAGTAAAATTCTAGAAATTGGAAAAGAACTAGCCCAACAACCTATCGTTTTATTGGACGGTGTTGAAGATACCTTAGCACAGTTACACGGAAAATACAAGTTAATTGTTGCCACCAAAGGCGATCTTAAAGATCAACAGCGAAAATTGCACGATTCAGGATTAGGACACTATTTTCACCATATCGAAGTGATGTCAGAAAAGGCGGAGCTAAATTACGAGAAACTTTTTAATCGTTTGGACATCAATTCTGCTAATTTCCTGATGATTGGAAACTCACTAAAATCTGATGTTCTCCCGGTGCTGAACAGCGGCGGTTGGGCGATTCACGTGCCTTTTCACACTACTTGGGAGCACGAAAGAATTGATCACGAGATTGTGCATAATAATTTTAGAAGTTGTAAAAAGATTTCGGATATTTTGCCGCTGTTGCTGTAAAGTCAGCGTAAATTCTTTTATCCAAAACTTAATTTAGAGTTCATAATTTTTATTTGGAGCTTTATCCTGTTGTCCACTGTATCTTTCCTGCCCAAAACAAAGGGCAGGAAAGGATGCCGTTCCCATCAGGGCTAGGCGATTGACCATTTACGACATTACTGCCTTGAGAGAATTTCACCTTTAGCAAGTTGAGAAATATGTTTTGGTGCGTTTTTGGTGTACATTTACAGCAAACAATAATATTATGGCAAGGCAAAGTATTTCATTAACAGAACCTAATGACGATTGGTTAAAGGATCAAGTAGAAAAAGAAGAGTACTCGAGTAAAAGCGAACTCGTAAATGACTTGATAAGACAAGCTAGAAGTCAACAAGTACAAGTGGATTGGATTAGAGCTAAATTAGAAAGAGCTGAAAAAAGCGGTTTTACGACTGATACGAAAGAACAAATTTTAGCTCAAGCCAAATTATCACTAAATGGCTAGATACAAAATAACTATCGAAGCAAAAGAGGATTTGATCAGAATATATCATTACGGCGTGCAGAGATTTGGAGAAAAGCAAGCTGATAAGTATTATGAATCATTTTTCAAATATTTTGAAATGATTGCAGAAAGACCATATTCTTTTGAATCAGTAAATTCAATTAAAACCGGCTACAGACGTTGCGTTTGTGGTTCGGATAGTATATTTTTTAAAATAAATGAGGATACAGTAGATATTATGGCAATTATTGGCAAGCAAGATTTAGAAAAAATATTATAACTATCAAACTGCAAAAATGAAATAGCCTCATTTCAATAAAAATCTAAAGAGGTGAAAATTCAGATTTACAGCAATTAGATACCATTTTAGAACGAATTGATTCCACATTTTTAGATAAAAATTAAACCATATTAGTATGAATCTAGAATCTATTTTTCAAAATGAAATTACCTCAATAACGGTATTAAGCGGAGTAATCTTTATTCTCGCAGGGATAATTCTTTACTTTTTCCCTCCCAAAAAAATTAATGGATTATACGGCTACCGCACCGCTGCCTCGATGAAATCTCAGGAAAATTGGGATTTTGCACAAATTTACGCCGCGCAGAAAGCAATACTATCTGGGATAATTTTAAGCTTAGTCGGAATTCTAGTAGGTTTTGTGAGTATGTCAGAAAATCTTCAATTGGTAATCGGATTATCTATGTTAATTTCATCTTGCATCTATTTATTTGTAAGCACCGAAAAGGCTTTAAAAGAAAAATTTTACAACAATTAATTTTTTTATTTGGAGCTATTTCCTGCTGTCCACTATATCTTTCCTGCCCAAAAAAAGGGCAGGAAAGGATGCCGTTCCCATCAGGGCTAGGCACTCGGCCGAAGAAGTTTGTTTTCGTCAATTAAAATTTCTTATTTGAAAATAGATAAATCTTTTTGAATAAAGTTTCACCCTACTACTTACTTATATCAGCTTTTATTTCTTTTAATTATAACGGCAAAATTTGTATATTTAAAATTCAATAAGCTGATTATGACTTCACAATTACTCTCATCAGACAAAATCATAATTCCTTACAATTACAAAGGAATTAAATTCAACCGCTTTCTCGCCATTGCATTTATAGTGGTCTCAGCAATTGGATTTTTCAATACGCCTGATAATTATATTTTTAATTATGGCTATCTACTATTTGGCATAGGATATATATATCTTTACTTTTTTATGTATTCTAAAGCAGGTTTATTGATCAGAGATGGCGTTCTAAATGTTCAGCCACTTGGCAAATCGATTATTCTTGCCGACGTAATCGAATTCAAAAAGTTTGCTGGAGATTACACCTTAATAACTGAAAATTCAAAATTAGTGATTAACACACAACTTCTTGATCCAGAAGGTTTAGAACAATTAGATGCTATTTTAGAATCCATTCCTGCCGATCGTCATTTAGAAATTTTACCATCATAAAATGAAGCAACTTTTTATTATCACGCTGGTATTGTTCTATTCAATTCAATCTTTTGCTCAGTCAAAATTATCAAAAGACAACAAAGGTTTGCCAGATATGAAGCAGGAGATTAATAACCATCAACAAACACCAAAATGGAATTCTCTGCCGCAGCCTGTTTTTTATATAGTGAACGACTTGGTTTTTAATTCAGAAATGTTAGTTACTATAGATCACGATAAAATTGAGACCGTTAGGGTTAGAAAAGATCCCTTTGAAAACGATGGTATTCATTATCATGGAACTATATCAATAAAATTGAAGTCCAATTATGAACCAAATTTCATCACATTAAAGGATTTAGCAATAAAACAATTCAAAATAGATCCCGAAAATCTAATTTTCAAAATTAATGGGAATATAGTTAATTCCGACTATTCACAATTTTATGTCGATGAAAATTTCCTTCTAAAAATCACTACAGACAACCTGGATACTTCCGAATTTGATTCAAAATTTCAAATAATTTCACTACAGACAAAGCCTCCAAAGCAATTTGAAAAGAAAAAGGACATTTCGACTAAAGGAATGCAGAATTAGATTTCAAAACATTATTATATTTAGCTTTATTACTTCGCCCGTTAGCTCCTCTTGGGCGGACTAAACATTCCACCTTTCATACCGAAAATAATGGTTAGAAAAGGATTTACTGCGCTAATTACCTTTAATACTGTCGACTACTTCAGGAGTAATCTGAAATCCAAGATTATGGAAATCATAATTCACTAAGACTAATTTAAAGTTTGATTTTTTAAAAAACATATCAGAAATAAACTGCAAATTTTGTAACAACCGTGCGCAACTGCGGCAGTATCTTACTAACTTTAGTGGAAGTTTGAAATAGAAGGATTATTCAAAATTTCAAAAGCTCACAAACTCAAAATTTCTGATTTATGAAAATATTACTTACCGGAGCAACTGGATATATTGCGCAACGACTTTTGCCAGTTTTATTAGAGCAAGGACATCACATAGTGTGTACCGCTCGAGATGCAAGACGTTTCAGAAATCAATATAATTCTCCCAATATTGAAGTTGCCGAAGTGGATTTTCTTGATAAAAAAACATTGAAAAATATTCCCCAAGATATTGATATCGCTTATTATCTGATACATTCTATGTCTACTAACTCTGGTTCTTTTGAAGATATGGAGCAGATTTGTGCAGAAAATTTTATCGACAGAATTCAAGAAACCAATGCACAGCAAATAATCTATTTGAGCGGAATTGTAAACGATCAAGAACTTTCCAAACATCTAAGTTCACGAATGAATGTAGAAACGATAATTTCGCGCTCCACTATTCCGTTGACAACTTTAAGAGCGGGCATAATTGTAGGTTCTGGAAGTGCTTCTTTTGAAATCATACGAGATCTTGTAGAAAAACTGCCAGTAATGATTACTCCCATTTGGTTAAAAACCAAATGCCAACCAATTGCCATCAGAAATGTGGTGGAGTTTCTGGTAGGAGTAATTGGCCACAAAAAAGCTTATGATGCTAGCTTTGATATTGGTGGACCTGATATTCTTACCTATAAAGAGATGTTACTAAAATTTGCAGAGATTCGTGGCCTGAAGCGATATATCTACGTTGTGCCGATAATGACTCCACGCCTGTCGTCGTATTGGTTGTATTTTGTAACATCAACGTCTTACGCACTGGCGAAAAATCTTGTTGATAGTATGAAAATTGAGGTAATTGCTGAACCAAATGACTTGGCTACGGATTTACATATTAAACTCCTAACCTATTCAAAAGCCATCAACCTTGCCTTCGACAAAATTGAACAAAATCAAGTTTTATCTAGTTGGAAAGATGCTCAGACTTCAAATATTTTCCGCCGTGGTATGCAACAGTATATGGAAGTTCCAACCTATGGTTGCTTTAAGGATGTTCGCACTCGCAAAACTGAAAACCCTGAACAAACATTAAATAGAATTTGGGCAATAGGTGGAGAAACTGGTTGGTATTATGGAGACTGGCTCTGGAAGATTCGCGGATTTATGGATCAGATTGTAGGTGGGGTTGGACTTCGCCGCGGACGTAGAAGCCCTACTGACATTCGTGTAGGCGAAACATTGGATTTCTGGCGAGTTCTAATTTCTGACAAGGAAGATCAACGTTTACTACTATTCGCCGAAATGAAGCTTCCTGGTGAGGCTTGGCTAGAATTCAAATTGGATGAAGACAATACTTTGACCCAAACTGCCACCTTCCGCCCACTTGGATTGTGGGGTCGAGTTTATTGGTATTCTGTATTGCCATTTCACGGAGTGCTGTTTAAGAAGATGATTAATAATATTGTGAAGTAAGATGTATTTACAATGACGGTGGTTGAGCTTGTTGATAGCAAGACAGTGACTGTCAATTTGAAATAGTTGGGTGATCGAGACTGTTGACATTAATTGATATAAATGTTTTATTGGCTGTCTTTTCTAAACCCATTCTTATTTTTATATTTAATAACCTCTCTTGGACACTTTCTCTTCGATGGCTGCTCTTCTATGGTCTCTGACCTTGAAGCCGCACATATTCATATTTAAACTTTAAACTATCCTAATCGCTCTTCGACACTTGCTCTTCGATGGTCTCTGACCTCGAAGTAGCGTATATTCCTATTATACACAATCGCTCTTCGAAGGCTGCTCTTCGATGGTCTCTGACCTCGAAGCAGCGTATATTCCTATTTAAACTCTAAGCTACTATTGCCATCGATTGTTTTAATTTTCAAAATATCTAAAGCAAGGAAACTAGATTATTTTTTTCTACATTTATATAAAAACAGAAATGAATGATGGTTATAAAATTAGAAATCAAGCACTTCCACATTTTGTAACAATGACGGTTGTAGATTGGATTGACGTATTCTCTCGGAAAATATATCGTGATGTGCTAATTGAAAGTCTAATTTATTGCATAAATAATAAAGCAATGATGGTATATGGCTATGTAATTATGAGTAATCATATCCATTTAATAATTCAGTCAAAAGAGGATAAGCTATCTGATTTAATTCGAGACTATAAAAAATTTACAGCTGCCAGTATTTTGGATAAAATTCAAACAGAGCCCGAAAGTCGAAGAGAATGGATGTTAGAAAGATTTAAATTATCAACCGAAAGTCATTCTAGAAATAAATACTATCAGTTTTGGCAATATGGTAATCATCCTGAGGAAATATATTCAAATAATTTTATGTGGTCAAAACTTGATTATATTCATCTTAATCCTGTACGTGCTGGTTTAGTAGAAAAAGCTTCGCATTACGTTTATTCAAGTGCTAGTAATTATATTAATAACTCAGGCTTAATAGCTATTCTAAAAGCAGATAATCCTATTATAGACACTTCAAATTTAAAAAATGTTCAAAGATTTGATTTATATTAAAATTGACGAATTTTAAGTTAATACAAGAATTATTTAATTCAACTGCAACGAGAAGTTCCTTCGAGGTCAGAGACCATCGAAGAGTATCATCAGCACGGCATCAAAACGAAAAACTTATCAAAGTAAAAAAGACAAAAAGTTCCTTCGAGGTCATAGACCATCGAAGAGCATCATCAGCACGGCATCAGAATGAAAAACTTATCAAAGTAAAAAAGACAAAAATCTGCTTCGATGTCAGAGACCATCGAAGAGCTGCATAAGTGCTACACTAGAATGAAAAAATTGTCAAAGCAAATAAGTCCAAAAGTTCTTTCGAGGTCAGAGACCATCGAAGAGCATCATCAGCACGGCATCAAAAATGAAAAACTTATCGAATAAAAAAAGCAAAAAGTTGCTTCGATGTCAGAGACCATCGAAGAGCTGCAACAATACAGCAACAGAACGAAAACTTATCGAAGTAAAAAAAACTAAAAGTTACTTCAATTTATAATTCTGTATTTTCGCTTTATGGATTCTATTACACAGATTATTTTGGGTGCGGCGGTCGCCGGAAAGATAAGCGGGACCATCGAAGAGCTGCGCGTCAGCAGCATGGCATCAGAATGAAGAACTTATCAAAGTAAAAAAGACAAAAATCTGCTTCGAGGTCAGAGACCATCAAAGAGCATCATCAGCACGGCATCAAAACGAAAAACTTATCGAATAAAAAAAGCAAAAAATTGCTTCGAGGTCAGAGACCATCAAAGAGCTGCAACAATACGGCATTAGAATGAAAAATTATCGAAGTAAAAAAACTTAAAGTTACTTCAATTTATAAATCTGTATTTTCGCTTTATGGATTCTATTACACAAATTGTTTTGGGTGCGGCGGTGGCCGAAAAGATAAGCGGAAAGACTTTGGGAAATAAAGCATTGATTTATGGAGCAATTTTCGGGACTTTGCCAGATCTTGACGTGCTTTCAGGATTCTTTTTTGACGATGTAGATGCCGTTGCTTTCCATCGCGGAATCAGTCATTCGATTTTGCTGTTTTTAATAGTTTCGCCAATCTTCGGATGGTTGATTTATAAACTTGAAAAACAGAAATTCATTACATTTACTAATGCCACTTCGATGGTGTTTTGGGTTTTACTTACGCATTCTCTACTCGACAGTTGTACTTCATGGGGTGTTCAACTCTTCTGGCCATCGGAAGTTCGTGTCGCATTTAAATCAGTCGCTGTAGTAGATTTTCTTTATACTTTGCCATTGCTATTTTGTCTGATTATGGCGGTTAGATTGCCAAAACTGTCTCCAATACGCAGAAAATGGAATAGTTGGGGATTAATTATTAGCAGTAGCTACCTTATTTTGGGAATGGCTTTGAAAATGTTCGCTTACGCTAAATTTGAAAAAGCCACTGCTCGGCAGAACATTCCGTATACTGAAATGTCGGTAAAACCGGGATTGCTAAGTTTGATTTTGTGGAATGCTCACGGGCAAAATGAACAAGAATATTTTATTGGAACATATTCGTTTTTCGATTCACAGCCAATTCAGTTTGATGCATATCCTAAAAGTCACGAACTGAACGCGAAATTTAAAGACCAAGTAGTGGTTCAGAAGTTAATCGATATTTCTGAAGGTTGGTATATTATTAGCGAAAACGATAATAAATATTTTTTTAACGACCTTAGATTTGGACTTATTTCGACCTTGGATAATCAGCAACAATTTGCTTTTAGCTACGAACTTATTCCAAACGAAAGTGGAGAATATACCGCAAAGGAAGTTAAGAAAAGCCGTCAACAAGGAATGGCGACTTTAAAAACTTTATTGAAAAGGATTGGTGGAAATTAAGAATTAGCAGAATTTAATGACCTGCACAATTGCCGCAATCACTAGATTCCTGCTTTCTCTTTCTCTTAAAAAAGAATTTTCTCACTAAAAACCCAACAGCTATAACGAGCGCTGCACCTGCTAAAATTTCTTGGATCATAATCAATTATTTTAAAAGTTGGTAGGCGATGAATGCTAGAATGTAGGCAAATCCGGTCATCCCGAAAAGCTGTATCATCGGCCATTTCCAACCATTGGTTTCTTTTTTGGTAATCGCTATCGTACTTGCACACTGCATTGCAAAAGCATAAAATAGTAACAACGATATACCTGTGGCAAAGTTAAATACTTTTTTTCCTGTATATGGATCAATTTCTTCAGACATTTTCTTTTTTATGGTTGTGTCATTTCCACTATCGCCAACGCTGTAAATTGTTGCTAGAGTCCCCACAAAAACTTCTCTCGCCGCAAATGATGTGATAACCGCAATTCCGATTTTCCAATCGTACCCCAAAGGTTTAATTACAGGCTCGATTGCTTTACCCATTATCCCAATATATGAATGTCTCAATTTAAATGATGCTACTTCATGATCTAGATCGTCTTGAGTATAATCAAGACCTTGAGATTGTGCGTTTTCTGAAACTACTTGTTCGGCATTATTGAAGTTGTTTCCAGGGCCATAAGAAGCCAGAAACCACAATACTACTGAGATTGCGAGAATGATTTTACCTGCACCAAAGACGAAAGCTTTGGTTTTTTCGATGACATTTAGTCCAACATTCTTTAATAGTGGCATTTTATAATTTGGCATTTCTACCACAAAAAATGTTTTGCCTTTTACTTTCAAAACCATATTAAGAATCCAAGCGGATATAATTGCCATTCCAAATCCCATCAGGTATAATGCCATTAAGACAAGTCCTTGAAGGTTCAAAAATCCAAATAAACTCTTGTCTGGAATAACCAAAGAAATAATTATGGCATAAACAGGAAGTCTTGCTGAACAGGTTGTAAAAGGTACAACCAGAATAGTTATTAGTCGTTCTTTCCAATTTTCAATATTTCGAGTTGCCATAATCGCCGGAATAGCACAGGCAGTACCAGAAATTAGTGGTACGACGCTTTTTCCGCTAAGACCAAATTTCCGCATTAATTTGTCCATCAAAAACACTACTCTACTCATATAACCACTTTCTTCGAGCAGCGAAATGAACAGAAATAAAAATGCAATCTGTGGTATAAATATGATAATTCCTCCAATACCCGGAATAATTCCCTGTGCTAGTAGATTTGTAAATACACCAGCAGGCAAGTTATTTTCGGTGTATGCACTTAACGAAGCAAAAGACTCATCGATAAAGTCCATTGGAATTTCTGACCAATTGAAAATTGCTTGGAAAATCACAAATAGTATTGCGAAGAAAATAGCATAGCCCCAGACTCTATGGGTCAAAACTTTGTCAAGTTTTATACGGAAGTCTTTTGCCGTTTCAAGGTTTATGGTCTGACCCACTTTAAGAACATCATTGATAAATTGATATCTTTTGATAGTCTCTTTCTGTTGGAGTCGTTTTAAATCAGAATGTGTTTTGGTAAATGTATTTCGAATTTCATTTCGTTCTAGATTTAAGAAATTGACATCTTGTGTAATTACAAGCCATAATTTGTACAAAAGCTGGTTTGGGAAAGCTTTCGCTAATTTGCTAAAATACTCAGGATCGATACTGGAGGCATTCAAGCATGGCTCAGTAGATAATTCTTCGTATTCTAAAATTAATTTTTTTAATTTATCAATTCCGTAGCCTTTTCTGGAACTTATAAGTGCAATTCTAGTATTTAATTCTTTTTCTAAATGAGGAATATCTAGTGAAATTCCTTTATACTCCATTCTATCTGCCATATTGATGGCAAGAATCGTCGGAATTTCTAAATCCTTAATTTGGGTAAATAATAGTAAATTTCGTTTAAGATTTTCAACATCCGAAACTACAACCGCGACATCAGGAAAATTTGGATCATTTCTATTTAGCAACAGCTCAATAACCACATTCTCATCAATCGAACTAGCATTTAGACTGTAGGTACCTGGCAAATCTAAAATGTCTGCTTTGATATGAGAGGCAAGTTTGCAATGACCCATCTTTTTTTCGACGGTAATGCCCGGATAATTCCCCACTTGTTGATTGAGGCCAGTAAGTTGATTAAAAACGGAAGTTTTTCCGGTATTTGGATTACCGATTAAGGCAATTTTAATATGATGATCGCTCATTATAAAGTCTATTTGGGATGCACATCAACAACAATCTGTGATGCTGTCTCGATTCGGATGGCTAGGTGTGAGCCATTAATGTTCAAGTATAAAGGATCTCCAAAAGGAGCAATTTGAATTAATTCGACCAAATTCCCTGGCAAGCAACCCATTTCCAATAATTTGAGAGGAATGCTGTCAACATCAAATTCCATGATTGTGGCATGATCACCAATTTTAAGATTACTTATTGTAGTTTTCAATGTTTATTTAGATTGAATAAGCGCAAAAGTACGGATTATTGTTGACAAAGGATAGCGAAAGATTCTTAATTTTTCTTTCGTGTAGAAAGCCATTTTATATCTTCAATTAATCTATCAACATCTTCTGTTTTAGTACCATCATAAAAACCGCGAACTCTTTTTTTACGATCTACAAGCACGAAATTTTCGGTATGAACCATATCGTATAATTCCTCTGGCTTTCCTTCTTTGACCACAAGATATGACTTTCGCGCAAGCGTATAAATCTCTTTCTTATCGCCCGTCAGTAAATTCCATTTCGAATCTATAACTCCTTTTTCTAAGGCGTACGCTTTTAATACAGGAACACTATCAATTTCGGGGGTTACAGAGAATGATAGTAGCTTAACGTTCTTATCATCTTTGAGTGCTTCCTGAATCCGAACCATATTATCTGTCATTGCAATACAAATCGTGGGACAAGTGGTAAAAAAGAAGTCGGCCACATACACTTTATTGTCGTAGTCTGCTTGGGTTATTTTTTCGCCATTTTGATTTAGAAAAGAAAAATCCCCAATTGTATGATTTCTGGCAATATATTGAATGGTCGTATCTACAAGTTCAGGATTTACCATCGACGGATTGTAGATTGGGAGGGATTTTTGGGGCGTTAATGCGTTAAAAAAAAGTGTTAATGTTACAATCGAAACTATTAACATTGTCCCGAAATAAATTTTATACTTTTTGAAAATTTCCCACATAGTAAAATATTTTTGGCAAAAGTACAAAATAGCTTGCGCAACGCGAGACATTTAACCCAAAGTTAAACTATTAGATTAAGTGAGATTAAAACGTATTTTTGTAAAACTAATAATAATCTAAAATAAGAATGAGTATATCTATAAAAAGAAATTTACTTTTCGCCCTGCCAATTTTAGTTGGTATTTCGACTGTAACTGCACAGGAAAAAGCGAAGGAAGAGCCTGGAATCAATATTTCTTACATGGATAAGTCGAGCAAAGCCTCAAATGACTTTTTCAGATATGTAAATGGTGCTTGGCTAGACAAAACAGAAATTCCTGCCGATAGAACGCGTTGGGGAAGTTTTGACGAACTAAGACAACGTACAGACGAAGATGCACTTGCAATTTTGAAAGAAGCAGCCTCAAATCACGCCTATTCTGCAACTACTGATCAAGGGAAAGCAGTAATCGTATTTGAATCTGTAATGGATGTTGCAAAAAGAAATAAACTTGGAATCTCTCCATTAAAACCTTATTTAAAGAAAATTGATGCTGTCAAGAATGCAAAAGACCTACAGGCTTTATTAATTGAAATGGAGCCAATTGGTGGAGTTGGATTTATGGGCGTTTATGTTGGTCCAGACGCAAAAGACAGCAACACAAATGTTTTATACATTGGCCCTGGTTCTTTAGGATTGCCTGACCGCGATTATTATATGTCTGACGATGCTGATTCAAAAGAAAAGCGCGCAAAGTATGAAACCCATGTTGCAAAGATGCTGGCTTTTGTAGGCGATAATCCTGCTACAGCAAAAAAGAATGCCGAAAGAATTTTGGCCATTGAGACAGCAATGTCTGCACCTCGCCTTGACCGCGTGGAGAGAAGAGACCGCAGAAAATCATACAACCCAATGACGGTGGCTGACTTGCAAAAATTGACTCCTGCGATAAATTGGAACACTTATTTAACCGGAGTTGGAGTTGCAAAAGTGGATACACTTATCGTCTCTCAACCTAAATATATGACTGCATTTCAAGACATCGTTGCAAAAGGTGATGTTGCAGCCTGGAAAGCATATATGAAATGGACACTATTAAATGGGTCTGCAAGCCTACTCTCTACAGAAATTGAAGATACTAATTTTGATTTTTACGGAAAAACATTAACTGGAGCGATGAAACAACGACCTCGTGAAGAGCGAGCGTTGCAAGTTGTAAACGGAACGGTAGGTGAAGCTTTGGGTAAACTTTATGTTGAGAAAAAATTTCCAGCTGAAGCTAAAGTAAAAGCGGAAAAGATGATTAAGAATGTTTTTAAAGCTTTCGAAAACAGAATTAACAATCTTACTTGGATGAGTCCTGAAACAAGAGTGAGTGCAATTGAAAAACTACAGAAATCGCGCGTAAAAATTGGCTATCCTGATAAGTGGAAAGACTATTCAAAACTTGTCCTTTTAAGTACTGACAAAGACGGAAACTATTTTGATAATATGAAACGTTATTCACAGTGGCGATTTGAAGAAAATATTGCTGATTTGCAAAAACCTGTTGATAAAGACCGTTGGGGAATGTCGCCACAAACTGTAAATGCTTATTTTAATCCGTCATTTAATGAGATTGTATTTCCAGCAGCAATCTTACAACCACCTTTCTACAATTATAAAGCTGATGAAGCTGTAAACTACGGTGGAATTGGTGCTGTAATTGGACACGAAATTTCTCACGGATTTGATGATTCCGGTTCAAGATATAACGCCGATGGTAATCTAGTAAACTGGTGGACTGAAAAAGATTTAACTGAATTTACTGCATTAGGAAAAGCTTTAGCTGACCAATATTCTGCACTTGAGCCACTACCTGGAATATTTGTAGATGGTAAATTTACCCTTGGAGAAAACATTGGCGATCTTGGTGGCGTGAATTCTGCTTACGATGGACTGCAGATTTTCTTAAAGGAAAATGGACCAGCACCACTTATAGATGGATTGACAGCTGAACAACGTTTCTTTATTTCGTGGGCTACAATCTGGCGTACAAAAATGAGAGATGAAGCAATTAAATCTCAAGTAAAAACTGATCCACACTCTCCTGGAATGTTTAGAGCATTTGTGCCACTTCAAAATGTGGATGCTTTTTACGAAGCATTTAATATTAAAGAAGGAGACGGAATGTATTTAAAACCATCAGATAGAGTTAAAATCTGGTAGTAATTTCCAGTTATAATTATAAAAAAAATCCCGGCTTATACTGGGATTTTTTGTTTATAGCTTCGAGGTTTTAAAATGATAATCGAGTTCTTTGATTAGCTTTTCTGAAGAGATTATTTTCCCAGTTCCAAGATTTGAGTAATCAAAAGAAGGTGGCTCTAAATTAGCTTCTAAAGTTTTTCTAGTATAGTAATCTTCCTTTGTAGGATGATCTGGAGTCGCAGCATTAAATGAGGTTCCCCAAGCCTCCTTATCGATAATTGCGTGAATAATTGCAATACAATCTTGCTGATCTATTAGGTTTACTGCAGCATTCGGACTATCCACTCCTTTACGTCCAGCTAAATATTTTGCGGGATTTCTGTCTGCTCCAATTAATCCGCCGAAACGTACGATAGTGGTCTGCAAGAAATCTAAATTTTCCAGATATTTTTCTGTTTCGATCAACTGCGTTCCTGATTCTGTGGATCCATCGCGATTTGATTTTTCGGTAACTACTCCGTCTTTATCAGAGTAGACAGAAGTTGAACTAACGAAAAGCAATTTTGAAATTGTAGATCCTTTAATGATTGGCATCAATAGTTTCATCTTTTCGACAAAAGGACCTTTTGCAGTTTTTATTTGAGGTGGAATATTAATAATAAGTATGTCAGAACCTTTTAAAAATTCTTTAAACTCGCCTGAAACGTCGTCGACCGAAAGCTCAATCTGATAGGGAATAATCTTGGCTTGTTTTAAAACTTCCATCTTATCTAATGAGGTTGTTGAACCTTTTACGATCCAGTCTTTTTGGATGAATGATTTTGCCAATGGAAACCCCAGCCAACCGCAGCCTAAAATACTTACTTGTTTCATATTTTTTTTTTAAAGGTCAGAAGATGTTGGCAACGGAATATTGTCCATATCTCGAATCGTATCGTTTCTATCTTCGGCTCTCAGCCTTAATTCTGGACTCAATTGCGGAATATATAATCTCGGAATTGGATTTATCTTTTTGATTTGAACAACTGCATCATTGAGAATAAACGGTTTTGGCATCATCCAAGTATTTCTTTTTCGCATGCCAAATAAAGGATTTGTCATCAAATCAAACGACGATTCCATCATACTCATATCAAGAACAGTCTCATTGTTTACTGTGAATTCAAGAAGCAGTGGATCATTATCAACAACATAATAACTGATTATTTTTTTGCCATTTCTAGGATAGATTGGACCTTTCTGACCTAATGCAGAAGCATTATTTGCTTTGAAATCTCTAAATTCAATATTCTCATTTGCAAAAATATCAATTCTATTCACCCGACGATTTGGAGTAATTCGGATTTTTACAAATCGATTTTTTCCAACAACTGAATCTTTTTCAAAATAAATGGTCGGTTCGGGAATATTTCTAACTAATGCGGGAGAAGTATAAACTACATCCGAATTGTATTTGCTGAAAAGCGGATAGTCATTTAAGAATCTTGAATTTGCAACGGTATCTGTAATATAAATTTTAGTCCAGTCATCGAGGATTTTATCGTAAGATGCCCAGACTGCTTTATCCATTTCTACATTATAAACATACAACATACTATTTGGCTTGGCAGTGGTATCTCCAAAACCAGATTTCATATGAGCGTGCATCAAGGATCCAAATGCAACTAGAAACATTCCTGCAGACCAAAACCACTTATGAGAAAATGACCCTACTAATGGCAAAATTAAACTGAAAATTAATAGTGCTAATAGTGAAGAGCCAAAAAGAATTTTGAGTCCTAAACCTATTGGAAATAAAACAATAAATGGCACCAGAATTATAAGTGCGGGAACTGCCGCTAGCAAATTAATAGCGAGATTTGATTTTTGTGTTATTACAAAAAAGCCAAACATAATAAGCACAGACAAAACAGGAATTATAAAAAATCCTGCTCCAGGCAGAAAAATTGCTATTCCAAGATTAATAAGAATCCAAAATGAAATTGGCGCTACAGAGTAATTTATAATTGTAGCTTCAGACTTGGCGTGGCCATAAAATAAGAAACCAATAGCAATACTCAAAGCAATAAAAGCGACTATATAGCTATGTCCATTATAGGTAAATCCTTGAAGAATTTCAGTATATTCTGGATAGATTACCACAATAAATTTCCATAATAAAAATGATGACAACCCTACTACAAGCAAAGTTGCAATTAGGACTATAAATCCTTTTCCAATTTCTGACGGAGTTAAAACTCTCTTTCCAAGTCCTATAAATAGAAGAAAAAGAAATATAATGCTTGTAATTCCAACCAAAATATAATTCCACGAAAAAGAATAATGAAAAAAGAAGAAAGGTGTATTAAAATATACATCGTCGTCGGCCGAATTCTGTGCTTTGAGATCGGCATTTCCAAAGTGATTTAGCAATGGCATCAAATATGATCCTTGATGAGCAAGTGAATTATGGCTTAAATGTTTGGAGTCATCCTGGGCTGTATGGTAGTTGAAATGATCATCAATAAAGGCAAAATTAAATCCTGGAATCTTGCCCTGCTCTCTAAAAACGGTGAGATCGGTATCGTTGGGAAGCATTTTGTAGATACTGTACATTAACGAATTGCTAGCTGGATATCTTGTTTTTGCAGCAGCAAATTCCTTAATCATCGCAGCATTACCATCATTTACTTCCATTAGCATATAGCTTGGGCCAGCGGTACCACGAGCTTCAAAATTTAGAACTAAACCAATTTCCTTGGCCCAATTATTATTGGTTGCAAAAAGTGCGGCACCATTTAATCCCAACTCTTCAGCATCTGAAAACAGAATAATAATATCATTTTTATGAGAAGTTTTATTGTGCAAATAAGCGCGCACACCTTCCAATATCGTAGCAACTCCAGTTGCATTATCGGCTGCACCGTGAGAATAGGAATGTGGCGCACTATCGTAATGCGATAGTAACATTAAAGCCTTGCTATTGTTAGTACCTTTAATCTTGGCAATAATATTTCGAGATTTTACCAAATTTCCCCAGTCAGACAGTGTAGTTCCTTCCTGAATTTCAGGTGAAAGACCAAGCTCACGTAATTCTTTCTGGAGGTAAATTGCAACATCCGAATGTGCTTCAGATCCTACATAATGAGGTTTCTCGGCAATGACATCGATGTGTTCTACTGCTCGTTTTACCGAGAAATCTGAGAGCGGCGCCAATTCTTCTGAATAGAAATGTGGCATCATTGAGAAATAGACGGTCGTGAGTACTATTATAAAGACAATCAGAGTGATAATCGAGGCAAATCTATTTTTCATAAGGAAGATTTTAAGTAGATTCTAATGTAATTCTTTTTTGACAATTATTAGAAAGTCATTGTCCAAAAGCATATAACCCTGATCATACAAAAAATAATATGTATTCCCTGTATTTGTACGCAAGATATTAGTAAAGTAGTCAAAATCAAAACCTTTACTTAAAAGTTTTGATCTGGAAGTTTTGATTTTTTGATCGGTATTGATAGACAGCAAAATGCGATAATTTTTGCGCAACTTATTGTTTATGTTGCGCATATAATTATTACTGTCCTTGTTGATTTTGTTATTGTAAGAATTGCGACAGCCATCGCTACAAAATTTTTTGTCTTCCCTACCAATTATCTTCTCATCGCATTCCAGACATGTTTTCATAATTTACTTCTTTTTTATTTGATATAAATCGGTGCGACGATCTTTCAAGATTCGTACACTTCCATATTCATGCAATTCCTTTAATAGTCGTAAATCCACATCAACAATTAAGGTCATTTCAGTATTTGGAGTAGTTTCTGCTTTAATTCCGTTGCTTGGGAATGCAAAATCAGAAGGTGTAAAAACTGCTGTTTGAGCATATTGAATATCCATATTATTCACCTTTGGAAGATTTCCAACACATCCTGCAATTGCGACATAACACTCATTTTCTACAGCTCTTGCTTGTGCACAGATTTTTACTCGAGTAAATCCATTTTGAGTGTCGGTTAGAAATGGAACAAAGAGAATATTCATCCCTTCGTCGGCCATAATTCGCGCCATTTCTGGAAATTCAACATCATAACAAATCATAATTCCAATCTTACCACAATCTGTATCAAATGTTCTAATGTTGGAGCCACCTTGCATTCCCCAATGGCTCACTTCATTAGGAGTTATATGAATTTTGGTATACATTTCTGATGTACCGTCTCTTTTGCAAAGAAATCCCACATTATATAAGTGCCCATCTTCATCAAGAAATGGCATACTTCCGGTAATGATATTTATATTGTAGGAAATTGCAAACTCTTGAAAGCGTTTGCGAATTGCAGTGGTGTGTTTGGCGATTTCACGTATGGCATCTGCTTCTTGCATATGATTGTAATCGGCCATCAATGGTGCAATAAATAATTCTGGAAAAAGCGCGAAATCACAGCCGTACCCCGAAACTACATCAACAAAAAATTCAGATTGTTCGAAAAATTCTTCAAGATTGTTGAGAGATCTCATTTGCCATTGAACCAATCCAAGGCGAATAATATCTTTTTCTACATTAATTATCTTTGGACTTTCGTCATAGTATATATTATTCCACTCCAGCAATACCGCAAATTCTTTGGAACTTTTATCACCCTCTAAATAGTTTTTCATAATTCGCACCACGTGAAAATCATTGCTTAACTGAAAAGAGAGTACAGGATCGTAAAGTTCCTTTTGTTTCACTTTTTCAATATAAACCTTGGGTGTAAATTCATCCGCGTATTGCAAGTAACTAGGTATACGCCCTGCAAATACCACCGCTTTGAGATTTAAATTCTCACAAATTTCTTTTCGAGCATCATACAATCTTCGTCCCAAACGAAGTCCTCTGTACTTGGGATGAATAAAAACATCAATTCCGTACAAAATTTCTGCATTTTCGTTGTGAGTAGAGAAGGTGCAGTTTCCTGTAATGGTATTATAATTATGAGGTTTGTAAACTATTCTTTCATTAACTATTAAAGATAAAGCCGATCCTACTACAACATCATCAACCAAAATTACCAATTGACCTTCCGGAAAAATTTTTAAAAGCTTTTCAATATCTTCCTCACGCCAGTAATTTTCGGCCATTTCGGCATACGACTCCATCATCGAAGTCTTCAATTCTTTGTAATCTTCTATTTGTAAGTTTCGAAGTTCTACTTTATTAATCTTAGTCTGCATCTATCTTTTTTGACAAATATAAATAATCTCATTCCATTTACAAACGTTTACAAACAATAATAAACGAAATCAATTGTTTTTCAACCGATTAAGTTTTGAAAGCCGTCACATCTTTGCAATGTTGATTTGAAACAACAATCATCACGTAGAAATAATAACAAATAAATAGTACAAGCCATGAACAATTTAAGAAACAGAGTACAGTTGATTGGACACGTAGGAAACGATCCAGAAATCAAAACATTAGAAGGAGGTAGAAAATTGGCCAACATCACTTTAGCCACCAATGACTACTATACCAATGCCAAAGGTGAAAGAGTAGAGCAAACCGAGTGGCATCGTTTAACTGCTTGGGGACCAACCGCCGAAATCATTGAGCAGTTTGTAAAGAAAGGGAAGGAAATAGCCATTGAAGGCAAACTTTCACACCGTAGTTACGATGATAAAAATGGAGAAAAACGATTTGTAACAGATGTAATAATCAATGAGCTAGTTTTGCTCGGTAAACAATCATAAATCTAGAACGAAAAAAAATATAAAAGCCTTACTAATACTAAAATTTAAACGCCATGAATAATTTAAGAAACAGAGTACAGTTGATTGGACACGTAGGAAACGATCCAGAAATCAAAACATTTGAAGGTGGAAATAAACTTGCCACAATTACACTTGCCACCAATGATCATTATAAAAATGCCAAAGGCGAAAGAGTAGAACAAACCGAGTGGCATCGGTTGACAGCCTGGGGAGCAACCGCCGACATTATCGAGAAATATGTAAAAAAAGGGAAGGAAATCGCAGTAAGCGGCAAATTGACTCACCGTAGTTACGAAGACAAAAGTGGAGAAAAAAAGTTTATTACCGAAGTAACCGTTGCTGAAGTTGTAATGCTCGGTAAACAATCCTAAATCTAGAACGAAAAAATATAAAAGCCTTACTAATACAAAATTTAAACGCCATGAATAATTTAAGAAACAGAGTACAGTTGATTGGACACGTAGGAAACGATCCAGAAATCAAAACATTTGAAGGTGGACGAAAATTAGCCACAATTACGCTAGCTACCAATGATCACTACAAAAATGCAAAAGGCGAAAAAGTGGAACAAACGGAGTGGCATCGTCTCACTGCTTGGGGAAATACCGCCGAAATTATTGAGCAATTTGTAAAAAAAGGCAAAGAAATCGCCGTCGATGGTAAGTTGACTCACCGCACGTACGATGATAAAAATGGAGAAAAGAAATTCATCACAGAGGTGACTATTAACGAGGTCGTGCTGCTAGGAAAGTAATATGAGGATAAGCCGTTGCAAGATTTGCCAATTAAGATCACAGATCAATGAAAGGTTTTGAAGTTTTTCAATCCACTTCATTGATCTTTTTTTGGCTTTCGTCCAAAGAATTTTGCTTACTTAATAGTTGATATTGCACCTTCTAGAGCGAAATACTTTTTTTTAATTGTTCTAATAAAGTAGGTATTAATCCAACAACAATGGGTTATAACTTCCGAAGATGTACCTTAATTTATTATTCTGCTTTCAGCGCAAGGGGAATCTCACTAATTTCAGTAAATACTACTTCTTCTTTACAAAAAGATTATTGGCAATCTTGTTCGAAATGGTAATTTCGTGATTACCAACTTTTAATACCATTGACCCGTCAAATTCTTCTTTAGACAAAATCTTCAAATCTTCGCCTAATGCTATTCCGTTTTTGTTTAAGTATTTCAAAAAAGCCGTAGATGTATCTTTAACTCCAACGCAAACCGCGTCTTTGCCGACCTCAATTTCAGATAGTAACTTTTTTTCAACGGTGGGAATTTCTCCTTTTGAATTTGGAATAGGATCTCCGTGAGGGTCTAAAGTTGGGTGATTTAAGAATGCCGACAGTTTTTCGATTAATTTCTCAGATTTAATATGCTCCAATTCTTCTGCAATTTCATGCACTTCATCCCAGGAGAAATCTAATATTTCTACCAAAAAGACTTCCCACAATCGATGCTTGCGCACAATCATTTTCGCTGCCATCTTTCCTCCTTCGGTCAACACAACTCCTTGATATTTTTGATAAAGAATCAAATCTCTTTCTGCTAACTTCTTTATCATATCTGTAACCGAAGAAGCCTTCGTGTCAAGCATAGCAGCAATCGCATTGGTCGAAACGCCATCAGGACTTGCCTGCGATAAGTGATAAATCGTCTTTAGATAATTTTCTGCAGAATGTGTCATTGAATTGTTTTAAGAAAGTAAAAGTACAAAAATTTAATAGGAAGACAGTACTATTTTAGACAACTCTAAAAGCGAAAATTAGGAGTTAGCATTTTACGATATCGGAATCCCAACTATTCCCCTACCCTTACAAATAGTAAAAATTCTATTCAGTTTTTTTAGACTTGTCTAAATCTTATTTTACATATAGCTAATATAATAAAATTATATGTTAGATTTGCCTAAATAATATTTAATACATATCTAAAAATGAAAATAAGTTTATTCATACTACTATTACTTTTAATCACTAGTATTGCTTGGTCGCAGAATAAAATAAGCGGAACCATAACCGCAGAGTTTGATAGATTTGGAGGTGTCAATGTGGCTTTGGCAAATGCAAACATCACTACCACCACCAATGAGCAAGGGCAATACAGCTTTGAAAACATTCCAAATGGCGATTACGAAATAATTGTCTCCTACATCAATTACAGAACTCAAAAAAAGAAAATCAGACTCACCGACGGAGAAATTTTGAATTTAAATTTTAATCTTAAAGAAGACATTAGTCTCGACGAAGTGGTAATCACAGGAACTATGAAAGCCGTGAGCCGAATGGAAAGCTTGGTACCCGTGGAAGTTTATAGTGCAAGTTTCTTCAAAAAAAATCCCACCGCTAATATATTTGAAGGGTTGCAAAACGTCAACGGCGTCCGGCCACAGCTCAATTGCAACATTTGTAATACTGGAGATATTCACATCAATGGTCTGGAAGGTCCATACACTTTGGTACTCATTGACGGAATGCCCATTGTTAGTGGACTTTCATCTGTATACGGCCTATCTGGGATTCCCAATTCGTTACTAGATCGGATCGAAATTGTAAAGGGGCCCGCATCTTCTCTCTATGGAAGTGAAGCCGTGGGCGGATTAATAAATATTATAACCAAGAATCCATTGAAGGCACCACTGTTTTCTGCAGATATTTTTGGAACGAGTTGGGGAGAAGTCAACACCGATTTAGGATTTAAAGCAAATTTAGCCGACAATATTTCTAGTTTAACAGGCGTGAATTACTTCAATTACAGCAATCCAATTGATAATAATCACGATAATTTTACCGATGTCACCTTGCAAGACAGGATATCAGTTTTTCAGAAATTTAATTTTCAGCGGGACGATTACAAATTATTTTCGCTCGCGGGACGATTTTTCTATGAAGATCGGTGGGGCGGCGAAATGCACTTTAATCGCGGATATCGAGGTGGCGACGAAGTGTACGGCGAAAGTATTTTTACCAAACGCTGGGAAGCAATTGGTGCTTACGAATTACCAATGGCCGAAAAAATGCTGCTATCATTTTCTTATACCAATCACGATCAGAACTCCTTTTATGGCGATACTCCCTATATGGCGCAGCAGAAAATAGGATTCACTCAACTTACTTGGGACAAAAAACTCAGCAACCACGACCTACTATTTGGCGCCGCAGTTCGCTATCAATATTATAATGACAATACACCCGCAACCGAAGTTGCCGAGCAAAATTGGATTCCGGGAATATTTATTCAGGATGAAATGAAATTTAGCGAGAAACACAGCATACTTTTAGGCGCCCGTTACGATTACAATGACAATCACGGTTCAATTTTTACTCCTAGATTTGCTTACAAATGGAAAATTAATGAGCACGATATTTTTCGCTTAAATGCTGGAACTGGTTTTAGAATCGTGAATATTTTTACTGAAGAACATGCCGCATTATCGGGCGCTAGGGATGTGGTTATTCTCGAAAACTTAAAGCCTGAGCAGTCCTACAATGTCAATATCAATTTCTTAAAAAAAATATATTCGGACAATGGCACTTTTGTAAGTTTTGAGGCCGCCGCTTGGTTTACTTATTTCACCAATCAAATTACGCCGGATTACGATAGCGATCCAAACAAAATCATCTACAAAAACCTTAACGGTCACGCCAATACCTTAGGAATGTCAGCCAACGCCGATTTAGTTTTGACCAGCGGCCTAAAATTCATTCTAGGAGCAACATATATGAATGTCGAAAAAACCGAAAATCAAATAACAACCAATCAAATTTTAACTGAAAAATTCTCCGGAACCTGGGCTATTTCTTACAAAATAAGACCTTGGAATCTCGAAGTCGATTATACCGGAAATGTTTACGGCAAGATGCGACTCCCGCTTTTGGGACCACTTGATCCTCGAAATGAGTATTCAGAAACTTTTAGCATCCAGAATATTCAATTTACATACGATAAATTTAAAAATTTCGAAATTTACGGAGGTGTCAAGAATCTACTTAATTGGACACCTAATAAGGGAAATCCATTTATTATTGCCCGCGCCAACGATCCATTCGATAAGAATGTTAGTTACAACAATGACGGGTCGATAATGGCAACATCCGAAAATCCGTATGCTTTGACCTTCGATCCTAGCTATGTTTATGGACCCAATCAAGGCATCAGAAGCTTTATTGGCATACGATATACGCTTGAATAAATTTATAAAAGAGTGCAAATTTTTACGTCTGCACTCTTTTTTTTAAGGCTTTCGCCAAATATATTCAGGCTACTTAAAAATCTGCCGGCTTTGAATAGATCACTTATTAAGCTTGTTTATTTGCGAGTATTAAGAATTGGAGAAAGTGTTTCCCAAACTGTTGAAGCCAGAATTTCATGACCTTCTTCTGTGGGGTGAATGCCATCTCGTTGATTTAATGCAGCAATTCCACCCACATCTTTTAAAATAAATGGAATAAAGAAGATTTTATTTTCTTTGGCCAAATCATAAAAAATAGCTTTGAATCCAGAAGCATAATCTTGTCCCATGTTTGGAGGCATTTGCATTCCAGCTAAGACAATTTTAGTTTCGGGGTTCTTTGACTTTACAGCATTAATAATGGCTTGCAAATTTGATTTGGTTTCCGTCAGCGGTACTCCACGAAGTCCATCATTAGCGCCAAGCTCCAAAACAAAAACGTCGATATCTTGATTTAGAATCCAGTCTATTCTACCTTTTCCTCCCGCTGAAGTCTCGCCGCTCACACCCGAATTGATTACTTGATAATCTAAACTGAGAGAATCTATTTTAGATTGAATCAGCCACGGAAAAGCATTCTTAGTATCTTCCAGACCATAGCCAGCGGTGATACTATCTCCGAAAAATAAAATGGTTTTTTTGCCCGCGCCTTCGGCAGTATTTTCCTCAGCTGCTTCGTTTTTCTCGTCTGCGGCGCTGTTGCTTTTTGTTTTATCACCACAGGAAAGCAACACGAGCATAGTAGCGAAATAACAAAACTTTATGAGCTTCTGATTTATAAATCGAAAGCTATCTGATAAAGTTTGAGTAGTTTTAGGCTTCAGCATATTATTAAATGATTATATATTTTTTGAATGACAAATATACTAAAGATTAGCGGGCTTGAAAAAAGTTACATCAGTGGTTCGAACCAATTAACGGTACTTCAAGGTGTAACTTTTGAAATACAAAAAGGACAGACATTTTCTATCGTAGGTCCTTCCGGCAGCGGTAAGACCACCTTGCTGGGTTTGTGTGCCGGCTTAGACCAACCCACTTCGGGAACGGTTGAACTTTGCGGTTATTCCTTAACTTCTCTGAGCGAGGATGAACGTGCGCAGCTTCGAAACAAAGAAGTAGGATTTATTTTTCAAAATTTCCAACTGCTGCCAACATTAACTGCACTCGAAAATGTGAGTGTCCCTTTAGAATTGCAAGGCGCGAAAGATGCAGTGGCTAGGTCAAAAGAATTATTAGAAAAAGTAGGATTGGGAAATAGAATGCAACATTATCCATCACAATTATCTGGAGGTGAACAGCAACGAGTTGCTTTGGCAAGAGCCTTTGCTAATAGACCTTCTATTCTCTTTGCTGATGAACCGACAGGAAATTTAGATGAAGAAACGGGCGAAAAGGTAATTCAGTTGCTCTTTGACCTTAATAAAGATGCCGGAACCACGCTGGTTATTATTACGCACGACTTGGAATTAGCTTCGAGAACACAGCAGATTTTACGGCTTAAAGGCGGACATATTTTGAGCAACCAAAAAACGCAACATGTCTAAAATGAGCAATTTAAAATCTAAAAATAATACAGCCTGGCTTTTCAAAATGGCATGGCGCGATGCCAAAGCAAGCAGAGTGCGTTTGCTGCTATTTATGGCATCTATTGTATTAGGAATTGCTGCAGTTGTTTCTATTCAGCTATTCAGTCAAAATTTAAGCGATACTATAAAGGGGCAATCTAAATCGCTACTCGGTGCCGATTTTGTGATTGAAAGTCGACAACTTCCAAATGATCGTGCGCAGAAAATTATCGATTCATTAAAACCTGATGCTCAGGAAGTCCGGTTTGTGTCGATGATAAATTTTCCAAAAAATAACGGAACAAAACTTGTTCGAGTTCGCGCTATAGATGGTAATTTTCCATTTTATGGCGAAATTGAAACTACGCCAACAATGGCAGCTGATATTTACCAAAGAGACGGAGGTGCATTGGTAGACGCCACTTTACTCTTACAATACGGCATCAAACCAGGAGATTCAATAAAAGTAGGACTCGTAAAACTTCCCATTTCCGGAACTTTAAAGGCCATTCCTGGCGATAATGCGATTTCGAGTTCGGTGGCGCCATTAGTGATTATTCCGTATCGATTTGTAAAGAAAACCGAGCTACTTCAGCAAGGCAGTAGAAAGGAATATCAATATTTCTTTAATCAACCAAATACTGATTTAGTAGCCTTAGAAAAACGCTTAGAACCAATTCTCGATGCCCAAGACATAAGTTTGAAAACACACCTAAGTTCCAGCGAAAGATTGGGTCGAAATTACCAAAATGTGGGTTCTTTTTTAAATCTCACGGCATTTATCGCACTGCTATTAGGATGCGTTGGAATTGCAAGCTCGGTAAATATTTACATCAAAGAAAAAATAAGTGCCATTGCAGTATTAAAATGTTTGGGAGCAAGCCGAAAACAAAGCTTTTTGATTTTCCTAATCCAAATTGCGGGCATAGGAATTCTAGGAGGAATTATAGGAACTGGGATTGGCGTAGTCTTGCAGCAAATTTTCCCGCTAATCTTAAAAGAATTTTTACCTTTTGATTTAGACATCAGTATAAGCGTGCAACCATTGATTATGGGCGTTTTTTTAGGTTTAATAATGTCAGTATTATTTGCATTGCTTCCATTATTACGCACTTGGTATGTGTCGCCTTTGGAAGTTTTGAGAACTCAAGAACCCGTTGATAACAAAGATTCAAACAAAGCTCAATACATCTCAATCGCGGTAATTATTTTGTTTCTCTACGCTTTTTCATTTTGGTTACTAAAAGATTGGCTATTTGCTCTCGCCTTTATTGTGGCTGTTTTTATAACTTTTGCGATTCTTGCAGGAATTGCCATTGGAACAATGAAATTGGTTAAAAAATACTTTCCAAAAGATGCTCAATTTACTTCAAGGCAAGCATTGCTTAATTTGTATCGACCCAATAATCAAACCTTGGTTTTGTTGGTAGCGATTGGATTGGGAACCTTTTTAGTTAGCACACTTTTTTTTACAAAAGATATTCTACTTGAGAAAACTGCCTTAAATCAGTCTAGCAAACAAGCAAATTTAATTGCTTTGGACGTTCAAAAAGATCAATTGATTTCGGTTCAGAAATTATTTACTTCCAACGATTTTCCGGTGTTGGATTCTATTCCAATCGTGACAATGCAAATTCATAGTATAAACGATAAACTGGCAAATACTTTAAGAGCAGATACTACATCGCAAATAAAAAGTTGGGTTCTAAATCACGAATTCAGAACCACCTATCGCAGTGCGCTCACAAAATCTGAAGAAGTTATAGAAGGCAAATGGAATGGAACACAAAAAAGTAATAAAGAAGTGGCAATTTCTATTTCTGATAATCTAGCCAAAGATGCCAATGTAACCGTCGGAGATTATATTGTTTTTAATATACAAGGAGTACTTAAAAAAGTAGTTGTTGGTAGTATTAGGAAAGTGGATTGGGCAAACCTTCAACTAAATTTCACCATCGTTTTTCCGGCAGGAGTTTTGGAAGATGCCCCTCAATTTAATGTTTTAACAACCTACGCCGCAACTGAGAAAGAGTCGGCAAATTTGCAAGCAAAATTGGTAACAAAGTTTCCGAATGTTACTGTAATTGATTTACGGCAGGTCTACACTATTGTGGAAGGAATTTTGAACAAGGTTTCTTGGGTAATAAATTTTATGGCAATTTTCAGCATTTTTACTGGAATCATCGTTTTGATTGGATCGGTCCGTACGAGTAAATATCAACGTATTAAAGAAAGCGTCTTGCTTCGAACTTTGGGCGCTACCAATAAACAAATCTTGAAAATTACCGCATTAGAATATTTGCTTTTGGGAGTACTGGGCAGTGCATTGGGAATATTGTTAGCCTTACTAAGTAGTTTTCTACTGGCATTTTTCGTTTTCCAAGAGCCCTTTGTGCCATCTTGGATTCCATTTTTAGTATTTATACCGGGAATTTCTATTTTGGTAGTAGCAATTGGTTTAAGCAATATTCGAGAAGTTTTAAATAGTTCTCCTTTAGAAATTCTAAGGAAGACAGTTTAGATATATATATAATAAATTTAGAGGAGCAAAATTGAATTAGAAGTTCGATTTTGCTCCTTTTGATTACTACGCAAAGTTATTTTTCCTGTTCATATGATTACTTCTACAGTTATTAAATCTGAGAAAATTTTTAATTAGGTCAAGGCGGCCAAAACAAAATATCTCTTCCCAAGTATTCTATGATTTGGATCGTAAGACTTCAAAAATTTGCAATTCCAGCCGTTTTTCTGAGAAATTTTTCAATTATTGAAGTAAATATCATTGACACTTACTATTTTTTCTGAATTTATACAATTCACTCCTTTTTTACTTAGAAATTATATTTAATACTTTTTATTAATTAATTTTTAATAAAAACATAGATTTAAAACTGAATATTATGACTATCCCTATTTATTTTTTAAAAAATTAAAAAATATAAAACGCTGTTCAATAGTCTTTTAAAATTTTATTATTTATTATTTAGAATTCTTTTAAATAGCATTTATTGCTTCTATATTTGCGTTGTTTTAATTCAGTCTAAATAACAATTTATATGAAATACTTAGCAACAGCAATATTTGCTCTAGCCACCACCGCAGTTGCGGTAGCCCAACAAGGAACTCTAAAAGGTCACATCTTCGACTCAAAAAATGAACCTATCTCATTAGCAAAAGTCAAAATAGAAAAACTTACCAATATTCTGCTTACCGACAAAGCGGGTGAATTTACCGCAATAAATCTCCCATACGGTATGTATACTGTTATGATCGATCACGCAGGTTTTGAATCAAAAGTTTTTACTGTAAATATTAATCGGAATATTACAACCCTCAACATAACTCTTTCCTTAGAAAACAGTGAACTCAAAGAAGTTGAGGTTTTTGGGCGCAGCAATATTGCTCCAGAAAAATTGGAAACATTGACAAGATTGCCACTTCAAGCAAGAGATCAAATTCAGAGTATTTCTGTAATTTCAAGTTCATTGATCCAAAAACAAGGGGCGCTTACTATTAATGATGCCACTCGAAATGTTCCTGGGGTTTACGCCTTTGCAACTTATGGTAACAAGCGTGAAAGCATGGCGTCAAGAGGATATAGAGGTATTCCGATCCTGAAAAATGGCGTACGTGTGAACTCTGATTTTAGAGGTACGGGAATTCTCACTGATGCTGCTGGTATTGATAATATACAAGTTTTGAAAGGAGTTTCGGCAATTACTCAAGGCGTTGCCACCGATATTGGAAGCCCTGGAGGAGTAATAAACATCGTAACAAAAACGCCAAATTTTTATTCGGGTGGAGAAGTTTCGCTTCGTTCTGGAAGTTGGGGACAGGTCCGTCCACAATTTGACTTCTACGGTCCGATGGACAAAGAAGAGAAAGTAGCTTTTAGAATAGCAGGAGCTTACGAAACGAAAGATAGTTACAGAAGCCACGTGAACAGTGACAAGATTTATGTAAATCCATCTATTGCTTGGAAAGCGAATGATAAAACCACGCTAACTTTTGAAATGGATTATCTAGATGACAATAGAACTCCGGATTTGGGTACAATTAATATCGGCGAATCTGATGTAAACGGAATCTACGATCTTCCTCACAACAAATTCTTGGGTTATACAAATGACAAGACCAATACGATTAATACAAACTACACAGTTCGCTTTGACAGAGAAATTAATGAAAAACTGTCAGTAAGAGCGGCTTATTTCAAATCTGACTTGGCAACCGATGATGTTGGCGCAGCTTTGGCAAGTAAAAATAACTTGACCCTTTCGCAAAGAAATAGATCTTTAAGTCATAGCACCAGAAAAGATATTAATCAAGTTCTTCAATTAGACCTTGTTGCAAAAGATATTTATACAGGAAGCATTAAACATTTATTCCAAGTAGGTTTTGATTATAACAGAAACACTACCTCAACTCTTAGCGAAAAAACAAGCGTTCTTGATGTAATTGACGTTTACCAACCAATCAACAATTATTTGCCAGAAACAGTAACTTACGGAGCTGCAACTACAAACAATGAAAGTTCAAAAGGATTTGGAGTTTTGGCGCAAGGCGTTACAGAATGGACAAAATGGTTCAGAACATTTGTAGGTCTTCGTTACAGCAAAGTTGAATCAATCGCTAATATCAATATCGGAGTAAAATCTAGTAATGCCGTAAATCCGCTAGCTGGAGTAATGTTTATACCAACCAAAAACGTTAACCTTTTTGCTTCTTACACCAATAGTTCCAACCCTCGCTCAGCAACAAGAGAGGATATAAACGGAAATGCTCTAGGAAATGAAAGATGGGATCAGTGGGAAGCAGGATGGAAAACATCTTGGCTTGACGATCGATTGAGATTTAATACGACCTTCTTCAAAATCAACAACCGCGATATGAATCTGCCAGTTTATGACAACACTTGGACAGAAACTGGATATTATCAAAAAGGTGGAAATGACCAACGTCAAGGAATCGAGACTGAACTTTCTGGTCGTGTCTTAAAAAATCTTGAAGTTATTTTTGGATACTCATTTATCGATGCAAAATACAAAGAACATACTTCTTACGTGTATAATTCGGCACCATTAAATACCCCAAAACATACAGCGAATGCGTGGGCAAACTACAAATTCTTAAACAACAGTCTTGAAGGACTTTCGGTTGGAGTTGGAGTTTATTACCTAGGAGATCGACCTGTAAATGACTGGTCAAAAGGTCCAATAACTCATGAGGGAATTGTTCCGAATGTAAAACCATTTGACTTGGCTGCCTATACAACTGTGAATTTTCAAGTTGGCTATAAATTCAACGAAAATTGGAAAGTTTTGGGATATGTAAATAATGCCTTCAATGAATTTGGCTATAATGCCTACAGAACCTCTTACATAAATCCAATCGATCCTATCAATTTTTCAGGAATGTTGATTTATCATTTTTAAAAAAATAATTTATTTATTGTTAGTTATTGTAGAGAACGGTTTGATTTGAAATAGCTTCCAACCGTTTTATATTAAAATTTAGAAGATTCAGATGATGAAAGAAAAGAAATATACGTTTCGAAAATTTATTGGAGACATCCACCTTTGGTTGGGAATTGCGAGCGCCATACCACTGTTTATAATTTGCCTCAGCGGCACTCTCTATACCTTTAATAAAGAAATTGCCCAACTCTTAGAACCCGAAAAATACCAAATTGAAACTGGCAAAAATCCACTAGCATTGGAGCAAATTATTACGAATACCAAAAGTAAAACCAAAGGACAAGTAAGTCGAATTACGTATTCAGATGATCGAGAAAAGCCTTACGAATTGCAAGTTTTGATGGGAAAAGAAGACAAACGAGGCAAAACTTTCTACGTTAATCAGTATAACAATGCAATCTTAGGAAACAGCGATGGTCCATCTTCTAAATTTATGATGACGATGTTCAAAATGCACCGATGGATGTTGCTCGATCAAGAAATAGGTCGTCCCATCGTTGGAGTTGCGACTTTAATTTTTGTTATTCTCTCCTTTTCGGGATTGATAATTTGGTTGCCAAAAAAATTTAAAGGTCGGAAAAGTTTCAAAGGCGGACTTAATATCAAGTTCTCCGCAAACTGGAAACGCATCAATCATGATTTGCACAATGTTCTGGGTTTCTATTCATTAATTTTTCTATTAATAGTATCACTAACAGGATTAAATTGGTCTTTTGAATGGTATAAAAATGGTTTAAGCACGGTTTTAAATGCTGAGGTTTTTGCAGGAAGAAATGAGATAAAGCCAACTGTCCAAATTCCAAAGCAGAGCAAGATTCTTACAATGGATCAAGTAGCTTCTATTAGTTCTAAAGTATTTATTTATAAAGGAATCACTACTATTTCGGTACCAAAAAAAGCGGATGATGCATTTGAAGTAACGAAAAGGAATGCTCTAAATCTAAATAAGGTTAGTACCGATCGCACTTTTATAAATCCATATACTTCAGAGATTCTTAAAACCGAAATCTTTGCAGATAAGAGTTTTGGCGAAAAAATTGCGGCGCAGATAAAACCAATTCATACAGGTGAGATTTATGGATTATTTTCGAAAATTATTTACTTCATTGTTTGTCTAATTGCAACAAGTCTTCCCATAACCGGAATGATAATTTGGATTAATAAACTCAATAAGAAGCCTAAGAATAAAAAGCGTCTTGTAGAATAACAAAACTTTAGCGGTTGTGTACAAATGGTCATCTGAAATCTTTGTAACTTTACAAAAATTAAAAACACACGATATGTATCCAGAAGAAATGGTTAACCCAATGCGTGCTGAACTTTCAGATGCAGGTTTTGAAGATTTATATACAGCAGGTTCAGTAGAAAACGCAATTAACAAAGAGGGAACAACTTTACTAATTATCAATTCTGTTTGTGGATGTGCTGCACGTAATGCACGCCCAGGAGCAAAAATGAGTTTAGAAGGAGCAAAAAGACCAGACCAAACAGTTGCAGTTTTTGCAGGTGTAGATAAAGATGCAGTTGATAAAGCACGTGAGTTCATGCTGCCTTTTCCTCCATCATCACCATGTATGGCATTGTTTAAAGACGGTGAATTAGTTCACATGTTAGAGCGTCATCATATTGAAGGTCGCCCAGCAGAATTAATTGCTGAAAACCTACAAAACGCTTACAACGAATACTGCTAATCAAGCAAAATAGTATTTAAAGGCTTTCCGGAAATTCTGGAAAGCCTTTTTTTATGCTCCTATTTTATTTACCTTTGCACAGCATTTTGGAAAATAAAAATGCATAATTTCTTAACTTAAACCGTTTATAGCATGCAACTGTATAACACCTTAAGCGCAGAAGAAAGAGCCGTCCTTATTGATGACGCCGGAAAGCAAAGACTTACTTTGTCCTTCTATGCTTATGCGCAAATTTCAGATCCCACAACTTTTCGAAACGAACTATTTCTAGCTTGGAATCCTCTTGAGGTTCTTGGTCGAATCTACGTCGCAAAAGAAGGAATTAACGCACAATTATCATTGCCCGCGGACAATTTCTACCTTTTTAAGGATACCATAGAAAAGTACGATTTTATGAAAGGTATCAGGCTGAATGTTGCCGTGGAACAGGACGATTTTTCATTTTTAAAACTTACCATCAAGGTTCGTGATAAGATTGTCGCCGATGGCCTTGTTGATGAAACTTTTGATGTAACTAATATTGGGACGCACCTTAAAGCTCAGCAGTTTAACGCCATGCTTGACGATCCAAATACAGTTGTGGTAGATATGCGAAATCACTACGAAAGTGAGATTGGACATTTTACCAAAGCAATCAAACCAGACGTTGACACTTTTAGAGAGTCATTGCCAATTATCGAGGAACAACTTTCTGCTCATAAAGAAGACAAAAATTTATTGATGTATTGCACCGGCGGAATTCGTTGCGAGAAAGCAAGTGCGTATTTTAAGCATAAAGGTTTTGCCAACGTCTATCAGCTTGAAGGTGGAATTATCGAATATACACGTCAGGTAAAAGCCGAAGGTCTGGAAAGTAAATTCATCGGAAAAAACTTCGTGTTCGATCACCGGTTGGGCGAGCGAATTACAGATGATGTAGTTGCAAAATGCCATCAATGCGGAACACCTTGCGACGTTCATACCAATTGCGAAAACGAAGGTTGCCACTTATTATTTATTCAATGCGATGCTTGTGCGGTTGCAATGGAAGGCTGTTGTTCTGTAGAATGTCAGGAAGTAATTCATTTGCCAGAAGACGAGCAAAAGAAACTTCGTAGCGGAATTAAGAATGGAAATATGATTTTCAAAAAAGGAAAGTCGGACAAATTGTTGTTCAAAGCCAATTTGGCTGCCGCTTCCGCGAATAGTACAATAGTTGAAAGACCAAAGCGAATCAAGAAGGAAACTAAGATTGCTCGATCCTTTGTAGGAGACGTTATGCACTACTTTGTAAAAGCGGGAATTGGACAGTTTGAAATTTTAGAAAATGATCTAGCAATTGGTGATAAAATTCAGATCATTGGATCAACTACTGGCGAACAAACGGTAATCGTTGAAGAATTATTTGTTGACAAAATCTCCACTGACAGGGCAAAAGTAGGCGACATTGTTACGATGAAACTTCCTTTTAGAATCAGACTTTCAGATAAGCTCTACAAATTGTAAAATATGTTTATATAATAAATGAAGCGTCTGTGAGGGCGCTTTTTTTGTTCTGTATGTTATTGCTCGAGTAGTAAATTTAGATTTGAATTTCTATGAGTGAAATTTAATCGCTATCGAGGATTCTATAATGAGAAATTTAAGACCATATTGCATTGTGAAAACTCCTCCTTAAAATTTCGATTTTGGTTACTATACTGTTTTTAAGGTGCCGAATCCTTTTTTAGTAGCCTTTTCATGCTTATTTCCTGAATTTACAGTCACCGTTGCCCAACTCTATTTCTTCAATTTCTACCACGGTGCAAAACACGTAGATGAAAACCAATTTTAATCTTGTCAATCGAGTCAGTAGTATGAAAAGAAGTCACACTTATCATCTTTGGTGAATTTTAAATTTTTCCATCGTACTTCCTTATAGTTTTTGATCTATAATTGTGTCCGAATTTTTTTAGGGTGTTTATATGGGGTAAAGCATATTGAAACTTTCAACCTTTAATGAGCATTAAATATGGGTGAAAAAGCGTAACATTCTGCATGTGACTTTCTCTACTTCGCCATTGTCACAGTGAAGGCACTTCCACGACCCATCTCAGATTTAACACTTATTGAGCCCTGAAGTTTTGTAACAAGCGTTTTTACGGTGTTTAATCCAATGCCTGTGCTAGGTTTTATATTTTCATGAGGAATAGTGGCAAATAATTGAAATATCTTTTCTTGTTGATCTTCTTTAATCCCGATGCCATTATCTACAACGACAAACTTGTGATATTCTGCATCATCAACATATTCGATGCTAACTCTACGCTGAGGAGCTGTATTGTATTTCAAAGCATTATCAACTAAATTTAAAAGAATTTGAGTGATTGCAGCCCTATTGATGTTTACTATTTCTGTATCATTTTTGCAAAGTAAAATATCGTTTTTTGATAAAAGAAGCTTCTGAATTTCCGAGCATAAATCTGAAAGTTTAAGCGTTTCATTTTGATAATTTAATAATTCGTCTGCTTGATAATGCTTCAAGATTCCATCGATATAATCTTTAAGTATCAAAGCTGATTCTTCTATATAACCCAAGTATTCTTCGGCAGAAGCTGTAATTGCTCCCGCAAGATCGTCCTTAAGAAAATTGGTTAGCGAAATAATATTTGCCAAGGGTGACTTTAAATCGTGTGAGATATGACTGGCAAATTTCTGAAGTTCACGATTATGTTGCTTTAGTTGCTCCTGCGCTACTTCAAGCTTTAAATTTTGTCGACGAAGTTCCATCAAATTCACCACTTGCTTTCCTAGTATTAATAAGGCGTCTTTCTGTGTCTCTGTTAATATTCTAGGCTCATAATCAAAAACACACAATGTCCCTAGTGCATATCCTTCGGGATTTATAAGGTTTACACCTGCATAAAACACTGCTCCCATATCAAGTACGAGCGGATTTGATTTAAACCGATTATCAATTCTGGCATCCTCAATTATAAATATAGGTTCGTCAGAAAGTATGGCATGTCCACAGAAAGAAATATCTCGCGGTGATTCGCGGAAAGGTATTCCACGATTGGATTTAAAAAAATTTCGATTTTGATCAAGAAGTGTTATTAATGTAATCGGAACATTACAAATCGTAGAGACGAGTTTAGTAATATTATCGTAATCTATTTCGGGCAATGTATCTAATAAACAGTATTCTGAAACAGCAAGTAGGCGTTGTTGCTCATTTGCCGGTAATTCGGGACTTTGCATACGGGCGTATTTTGAGTTAAGATACTATAATTATTGCAATTTGGATTTTAGAACTGCTGACATCAAAATAATTTTTTTAGAATTTCAACGCAAAAGCTTTTAGAAATTTTTCGAAAAAATTCCAGTAGTACAGAATTACTACCATCTTAAAACCTAGCTACGACGATCTTTTGAAGAATATTTAAATTTTCTTAGGAATTTTACTTTGAAAAATAGTTCGTCCTTAATTATACTGACAATTGTGGTAACAACAAGTTTCCTAGCCCCGATTGCAGCGAAAATCCCTTAGCCATCATTTGCCTTTTTGCAACAGCGGCAGGTAAGAGCGACCAACGGAAGCTCCTTAACTGCCCACTGTTGCGGCAAATGCTGGCTAAGGATTGTAGAGAAAAGCGGGATAAAGCTTCAAAAAATAATTTTAATAGATATAAATTCAATTTTGGCGGCGGTGTTGATTCTAGTATGTTTAATTCAAAATATACTATCTTTACCCTCAAAACGTTTTAAGAACTTAAGTCGTGTTTATCGCGACACTACCTATATATTATGGCATGTACAAGTTGTTCAACCTCTGATGGCGGTGCGCCAAAGGGTTGCAAAAATAATGGGACTTGCGGCACCGATGGCTGCAATAAACTCACAGTCTTTGACTGGTTGGCAAATATGAGCTTACCTGATGGTCAGGAACCTTTTGATTGTGCGGAAGTTAGATTTAAAAATGGTCGAAAAGAATTTTATAGAAATACCGAAAAATTAACACTCAGCATTGGCGATATTGTTGCTACAGAAGCTTCGCCAGGCCATGATATCGGAATTGTAACTCTTACTGGTGAATTGGTAAAAATCCAAATGAAAAAGAAAGGAGTTGACCACAAATCCAATGCTGTTGCGAAGATTTATAGAAAAGCTTCTCAGAAAGATATTGATATTTGGTCGGTTGCTCGTGATCGAGAAGACGGCATGAAGGTACGTGCGCGTGAACTTGCGATTGAGCAGAAATTGGAAATGAAAATTTCTGACATTGAATTTCAAGGAGATGGTAGCAAGGCAACTTTCTATTACACAGCCAACGATCGTATCGATTTCCGAACGTTAATCAAAGATTATGCAAAGGAATTCAGCACTCGAATTGAGATGAAGCAAGTAGGCTTTAGACAAGAAGCAGCTCGCTTGGGCGGAATTGGTTCTTGTGGACGTGAACTTTGCTGTAGTACTTGGCTTACAGATTTTAGAAGTGTAAATACTTCGGCTGCACGCTATCAGCAATTGTCTTTAAATCCGCAAAAACTTGCGGGACAATGTGGAAAATTAAAATGTTGCCTGAACTATGAGCTTGATACTTATATGGATGCGCTAAAAGGTTTTCCAGATTTCGACACTAGATTGATGACCGAAAAGGGAGAAGCAGTTTGCCAAAAGCAAGACATCTTCAAAGGTTTGATGTGGTTTGCCTATACCGATAATTACTCTAATTGGCATGTGCTTAAAATTGAGCAAGTGCGTGAAATTGTTGCAGAAAATAAAGAGAAAAGACGTGTTTCTGCTCTAGAGGATTTTGCGGTAGAAATTGCTGCGGAACCAGAACAGAACTATAATAATGCAATGGGACAAGAAAGTCTGACTCGCTTTGATCAGCCTAAGAAAAAGAAACGTCCTACCAAGAAGAAAAAACCAGCCGGCGAGAAAGAAGGTGCGGCCGTGGCGAGAGAGCCAGGAACTCCCGCTATTGTTGCTAAGAAAAATGCTGTAAAAGCTGACGGTCAGCCTAAAAAAGGGAATAATCCTTCAAACAATAAGGATAACCTTAGAGAACCAAAAACTCCAAAAGCTAGAATAAAAATAACTCCTAATAAGAAAGATGATTCTAAAGAGTAAGCATATCGTGATACTTATCGCAGCAGTCACACTAGTGTCCTGCGATAAGAGCCGCGTATTTGACGACTTCCATTCGGTGGGCAGCGCTTGGCACCGTGATTCTATTGTGAGTTACAATCTGCCAAAGCTTGATACAACTAAGTCTTATGACTTATTTGTCAATCTCAGAACATCAAATAAGTATCCTTTTTCCAATCTATTTTTGATTGTTGCTCTTGAGCAACCAGATGGAATGACCAAAGTTGATACATTAGAATACCAGATGGCTGAACCTGATGGCACTATGCTGGGCAATGGTTTCTCAGATATTAAAGAGAGTAAGTTGTACTATAAAGAAAAAATGAAATTTAAATCCGGAAAATACAGAGTCCAGATAAAACAAGCAGTTCGAGAGACTGGAAAAGTAGATGGTCTGCAGGAATTGCCCGGAATTACAGAAGTTGGTTTTAGAATTGAATCCTTAGAATAAAATATGGCTCAGAAAAAAGTTACAAAATCACGCACAACCAAAAAGGTAAAGGATGTAAGCTATTACAAAGCTTTGTTTTGGAAAATATTCTTTATCACTTTAGGATTCTTCCTATTGTTTTTCCTTTTTGCATCTTGGGGACTTCTGGGATCGATGCCTTCTTTTGAAGAGTTAGAGAATCCAGATTCAAACTTAGCAACAGAAGTTATTTCTTCTGACGGCGAAGTTTTAGGTAAATTTTATAGTGAAAACAGATCACAGATCAAATTTTCAGATCTTCCGCCTCATCTTGTTAACGCATTAGTCTCTACAGAGGATGAGCGTTTTTACAAGCACTCTGGAATTGACTTCAGACGTACTGCTTCGGCAGCATTGAGTGCAGGAACTAGAGGTGGAGCAAGTACGATTACTCAACAATTGGCAAAACTGCTCTTCCACGGCGAAGGTTCAAAATTTATCATTTTCCGAATTATTCAAAAAGGGAAAGAGTGGATCATTGCTACTCGTCTTGAGCGGCAATATACCAAGCAGGAAATTATAGCCATGTACCTCAACAAAGCAGATTTTGTAAACACTGCAGTTGGAATTCGCTCAGCTGCAAAAGTGTATTTTGGCAAAGAACCAAAAGATCTAACCATAGATGAGAGCGCTATGCTTGTAGGAATGCTCAATAATCCATCATACTATAATCCTTTAAGACGTCTGGAAAAAACTCAAGCGCGACGTGATATTGTACTTAAACAAATGGAGCGAAATGGCTTTCTTACCGAGCAGGAAAAGAAAACATACCAAGCAAAACCTATCAAGCTAGACTTTAAACCAGAGTCTCACAAAGAAGGAACAGCAACTTATTTTAGAGAATTTCTTCGCGAATATCTAAAAGGTTGGAGCAAAGACAATAAAAAGGCAGACGGATCTGATTATGACATTTACCGCGACGGCCTCAAAATATATACTACAATTGACTCGCGTATTCAAAAATATGCTGAAGAAGCAGTAACTATGCACCTTTCTAATCTGCAAGAGGAATTTTTTGCAGAGTCCAAAAACAATAAAAACGCACCGTTTGTCAACATTTCCAAAGAGGAAACAGATCGTATTATGATGCGTGCGATAAAGGCGTCAGAACGGTGGAGATTGATGAAGGCACAAGATATTTCGGATGCAGATATAATTAAATCATTCGACATAAAGACTGACATGAAAGTCTTTACCTACAAAGGTGAGCGCGATACAGTGATGACGCCTCGCGATTCTATCCGATATTTTAAAAGTTTCTTGCAAACAGGAGTGATGTCAATGGAACCTCGTACTGGTCACATCAAGGCTTGGGTGGGCGGAATCAATTACAAATATTTCCAATATGACCACGTAGGACAAGGCGCAAGACAGGTAGGATCTACTTTTAAACCTTTTGTTTACGCCACCGCAATCGAGCAATTAAACATGTCTCCCTGCGACTCTATAATTGATGGGCCTTTTACAATTCCAGCTGGTCGTCACAACGTAACTAAATCGTGGAGTCCGAATAACTCAGACCATAAATTCCGAGGAATGGTAACGCTAAAACAAGCACTTGCTGGATCGATCAATACAGTTTCGGCAAAGTTGATTGACAAAGTAGGACCGTCGGCGGTGGTAACTCTGACCAAAAAATTAGGTGTAGAATCTGACATTCCAGAGCAAGCTTCAATTGCGCTAGGAGCCGTAGAAATCACGGTTCGCGATATGGTCGCTGCCTACAGTACCTTTGCCAATCAAGGGATTTACATCAAACCGCTATTTGTAACTCGAATCGAGGACAAAAATGGCGTGAGTATTTACGAGCCGATTCCAGAATCGCATGACGTATTGAACAAAGACATTGCATTTGCTGTAATAAAATTACTACAAGGAGTAACTGAATCAGGATCTGGAGCACGTTTACGTACTACTGGCGGCGGAAATGGCTATAACAGAGTGACAGGTTATCCTTACGCTTTTACCAATCCAATTGCTGGAAAAACTGGTACTTCGCAAAATCAATCTGATGCTTGGTTTATGGGAATGGTGCCAAATTTAGTGACTGGAGTTTGGGTCGGCAACGAAGATAGATCAGCGCATTTCAAACGGATTACCTACGGTCAGGGAGCCACGGCAGCCTTGCCTATTTGGGGAATTCTGATGAAAAAAGTGTATGCAGATAAGGATTTGGACATTTCTAAATCAGATTTTGAGCGTCCAGCAAACCTGTCGATTAAAGTAGATTGTTGGGTGCCAAAGGTTAAAGATTCGACCACCTATGATCAAAGCACAGACGAATTTGAATTGTAATAAATTATAATTTCCAAGTATTTTTACTTGGAGCTATTTCCGGCTTTTTGCTGCAAGTCCTCACAAAAAAAGCAGTATTTGCTAGCTACACAAAGAGCTTCCGTTGGTCGCTTTTGTGCAGCTGCAACTACAAAAATGCTTTTTTTGCTCCGGGCTTTCCGCTACAATCCGGGCTAAAAAATTTACGTAAACTATGATTGACAAACAAGTAAAGAGCGTTCACGACGCTTTAGAAGGAATTAAAGATGGTGATACAATTATGTTGGGTGGTTTTGGACTCTGCGGAATCCCAGAAAACTGCATCAACGAATTAGTAGATTTAGAAATAAAAGATCTTACCTGCATTTCGAACAATGCTGGAGTAGACGATTTTGGATTAGGGTTATTACTTCACAAAAGACAAATTAAAAAAATGATTTCGTCTTACGTGGGTGAAAATGCCGAATTTGAACGTCAGATGCTTTCGGGCGAACTTGATGTAGAATTAACTCCTCAAGGAACATTAGCTGAAAAATGCCGCGCTGCACAAGCTGGAATTCCTGCTTTCTTTACACCGGCAGGTTATGGTACTGAAGTAGCTGAAGGAAAAGAAGCACGTGAATTCAACGGCAAAATGCACATTATGGAAGAAGCTTTCAAAGCAGATTTCGCAATTGTAAAAGCTTGGAAAGGCGATACTGCTGGAAACTTGATTTTCAAAGGAACTGCCAGAAACTTCAATGCTGTAATGGCTGGAGCGGCTGCAATTACCATTGCCGAAGTAGAAGAATTGGTTCAGCCAGGCGAACTGGATCCGAATTCAATTCACATTCCGGGAATCATGGTAAGTCGCATTTTTCAAGGTAAAGAGTACGAAAAACGCATTGAGCAACGCACCGTAAGACAGCGTTAAAAAGCAGTAAAAGCTAAGACAATTTTTCAAGACATTATAAAGAACATTAGATATGTTAGATAAAACAGGGATTGCAAAACGCATCGCAAAAGAACTTAAAGATCGCTACTATGTTAACCTCGGAATTGGAATTCCAACACTCGTAGCAAATTATATTCCCCAAGGCATCAACGTTGAATTTCAAAGTGAAAACGGCGTTTTAGGTATGGGGCCATTTCCATTTGAAGGAGAAGAAGATGCCGATATCATCAACGCAGGAAAGCAAACTATTACGACCCTTCCGGGAGCATCATTTTTCGATTCAGCATTTAGCTTCGGAATGATTCGCGCCCAAAAAGTGGATCTTACGATTCTTGGAGCAATGGAAGTTGCCGAAAATGGAGACATTGCCAACTGGAAAATTCCAGGCAAAATGGTAAAAGGAATGGGTGGCGCAATGGATCTTGTGGCTTCTGCCGAAAACATCATCGTCGCAATGATGCACGTAAACAAAGCTGGCGAAAGCAAAATCTTAAAACGTTGTACATTGCCGTTAACCGGCGTTGGCTGCGTTAAGAAAATTGTAACCGAAATGGCTGTTCTGGAAGTAACTCCGCAAGGATTTAAGCTGCTTGAACGCGCTCCTGGTGTAAGTGTTGAGCACATCATCAAAAGTACCGAAGCAGAACTTATTATTGAAGGAGAAATTCCTGAGATGGTGATTGGTTAAAGATTTAATGTGCTGGTTTCAATTTCCAATTCAACATGAAAGTATTATTATATTCATTATTATTTTTCTCGCTACCTCTATTTGCGCAGACTAAAACTGCGATTGATATTAAACTTTATAATGATGCCAATGCATTTTACCAAGTTTACAATAGTGGAGATGTTAATGTATTGACATCTGAGGCAGATATAAATGCTGTAAGAAATTCTACGGATGACGAATATTGTCTTAAGAGGGCATTTGAGAATTTTAAAAAAATTGTTGAAGAGTATCCATATTCGGAATATTATCTAACTTCTTTATATTACGTTGGTCATTTTGAATTTGGTGAATTAAAATTGGCGGAGAGTAAAAAACATTTACTTGAGGTCATCGAATCTGATCAATCTAATGGCTATTATATACGACAGGCTTTTCTCGACTTAGCTGATATAGCAATAGAGGAGAAAGATTATATCCTAGCACAAAAGTATATTGCTAATATTGAAAATTCAACACCTACCCGATTTTGGTGCGGAGTCGCGAGAAATCAAGATGAACATCGAGTAAAATTTATAAAAGAAAGACTAGCAACTGGCTTAATTAGAAAATAAAATTAGCCACTGGTTTAAAGAAGGAATTATTGAAATAAAGTTTCATAAATATATAATAACAGAAATTCTCTTTTAGTCATGAAAAGGATTGCCGAAAGGCAATCCTTTTTAAATTTACTTACAACCTTATTATTTGGCAGGTTTAAAGACTACTTCATAAGATCTGCTTTTATCAAAATACTCTTTTGCGAATTTCTGTAAATCCGCCTTTGTTATTGACTTAATAATATACTCGTAAGTCTTTGGGTCATTCATATTATATCCGTCAGTGTAGAAGTTGTAAAGTACGTCATAGCTGTAGCCGTTATAACTTTTACTATCTTCTCTTGATTTGAAATAGTTGTTTTTCACTTTCTCAATATCTTCCATCAGAATATTACCAGCTTTGATTTTGTCAATTTCTTGATAAACGATTGGCAATAGAGATTCTACTTTCTCATCGTCACACTCAAAGCTAATAAACAGTTTTCCTAATTCTTGAGGTCTTCTTTGTGCATCAAATCCTGTAGAAGCTCCATAAGTTCCACCTTCTTGCTCACGCAAAGTCGCCATATAACGAAGTGACAAAACATCTGCAAGCATATTTCCCATCAATTTGTTTTTCTGATCGTATTTCATATCATCTTCAAACTGAATAATAACCGTACTTTTTGCCGTTTCCATCGGTAAATAAACATCTTTGTCGATTCTTGGAGAAATCCATTTTGTAGTATTGTCTATGAAATTCTCTCTGCTCTTTGTAGTTGGAATTCCAGCAATGTACTTTTCTAGCAATGGTTTCACAGCATCTGCACTTACATCTCCAACAATGTAGAATTGGAAATCAGCGATATTTGCAAAACGCTCTTTGTAAATTTGTTGCATTCTCTCAAAAGATAAATCATCAATATAAGACTGATTCATCATACGGATTTCAGGATTGTTCTTTCCGTAAATAGAAATCGAAAGACTATCGCTCATTTTAGCATTGATATCTTCGGCTCTAGCAACTAGCGTATTTTCTAAGTTATTTTTCAATAAATCAAACATTGCCGAATCAAATCTTGGGGCAGTAAACTGCAATCTAAAAATCTGCAACAATGTTTCAAGATCTTTTGCCGTAGAATATCCTTCAATTTTTTCGGTAATCGAATTAATTGAAGTTCTTGTCTGAACCGTTTTCCCTGCAAGTAATTTCTTTAATTCAGAACTAGAAAATCCTGCTATGCCAGACATTTGCGCAAGCGCTGCAGTTTGTCTTAATGACGGGAAATCTTTTGGCTCATATAAAGATGATCCACCATAACTTTCGGCCGTAACCAATACTTCACTTTTATTTTTGTCAGCGAATTTATAATGAACCACCACTCCATTGCTTAAAGTAAATGTTGTTGAACCAAGTTTCTTGCTCTTCTTTTCTTTTTTAATTTTCCCAGGTTTTACATCTTCATTTTCTAATAGAGTACGACCAGCAAAACTATCAACATAAGCTGTAAGTGCAGTATTATTTTCAGCATCAGCGAGAACTTTTAGAGCTTCTTCGCGTGTAATATTCTTTTCTCCAATAACTCCTGTAACTGCAATTGCTCTGTTTTTTGAAGTAAAATTTTCAGTTAATCTTTCTTGCAAACGTGCAGAATTAATTCCGGCGAAGATAGCTTTTGCCATTTCATATTCAGCCTTAACATCTCTCATCACTTTTCCGTCAAGGTAATTGCTCTTGGTGATTTCGATAATTGCAGCGTGAGAAGTTTCATTTTCTCTTTCGATAAGATTCTCGTAAGCAGTTTTCTTTGAAGCAATAGCGCGTTCAATTTCCCCTTCAGAAAATCCGAATTTTTTAGCACGCATATATTCAGTGACAACTGCATCAAAAGCTTCTTTTTGCAAATTTGGCTTTGGCATAATATCCAAACTAAGCGCCATATTTGTGCGTAGTAATTTATCAAATCCAGCGTACGCATCTTTGAAGGGTGCGCTTGCCGATAGTGTCAATTCTTTTAATCTAATATTTAGAAGTGAAGAAGCAATTTCGTTTTCGAGTTTAGCTTGAAGATCTGCATAAGTATTATATTTCATTTTCTGATTTTGTGAAATCAGGAATGTAATTGTCGATCTAGTAACTTCTTTGTCTAAAGCAACTTTAAAGTTAGGTTCGTTATTATCTGCAATAGTAACCTCATAACGTTCCTTTGGATCTTTGATCGCTGGGATTTTTGAGAAGAGAGTTTTAATTTTAGCTTCAACTTCTTTTGCATTAATATCACCTACAACAACGATTGCTTGCAGATCTGTGCGGTACCAATCGTGGTAGAAATCTCTAAGAGCTTTATATTTAAAGTTCTGAACAATGTCCATAGTACCAATTGGACTACGGTCTGCATATTTACTATTATTGTAATAGATAGGCGTTAACTGATCATAAATTCTCTGTCCACCATCGTTTCTTGTTCTCCACTCTTCTGTAATGACACCACGTTCGGCATCAATTTCTTCTTCTTCAAGAGAAAGTTCATCAGCCCAATCGTGCAATACAAGAAGGCAAGTGTCAACTAGTCCAGGGACATTTGTAGGGATATTATCAAGGTTGTAAACTGTTTCGTCCAATGCCGTATAAGCATTAATATTTCGACCAAAAACAGCTCCGTGTGTTTGCAAAGTATTTAAAATTGCCTTGTCTGGAAAGTTTTTTGTTCCGTTAAAGGCCATGTGCTCCAGAAAGTGCGCTAGTCCTTTTTGATCGTCATTCTCTAGAATTGACCCTACATTTTGAATGATATAGTAACTCGCAGTATTTTTGTTAACTTCTGTACTATAAATATAATATGTAAGTCCGTTTGCTAAGACTCCCCTAGTGATCTTGTCACTTGGTTTAAGCGGCGTTGTTGAGGAAAACTCTTGTGCAGTTGCTCCAATGCTTATTAGAAAACCTAATAATAGGTAAATTGATTTTTTCATTATCGTTTTATAGAAATTATTAATATGGTTGTACCTACGTTCCTTGGGTACGAAAAAAAAGCTACAATAAAGGCTATCAAAATTCGATAGCCTTTAATAGAAACATGCTTTATAGGGAATTAGCAATGTTTAATTAGATACCTAAAGAATCAAAAAGCTCTATTAATTCTGGTTCTGAAGGTCTGGCAGTATTGTTTGAAACGATTTTCCCTTGGGGATCAAGCAAAATAAATTGTGGTATTGCTTCTACATAATATGCTTTTACAAAGTCAGAATCGATTTCATTATCTGCCAGCAAATGAGTCCCCGTCATTCCTTCTTTTGCAATCATTTTTTTCCATTTCTCTTTGTCTTTCTGACGATCGATTGAGATGCTCACAAATTCAATATTTTTTCCGTGGTATTTTTTTTCTAAATCAATTAGAAATGGAACTTCGTATTTACAAGGTCCGCACCAAGTTGCCCATAGGTCAATAAATACATACTTACCTTTAAAGTCTGTTAGTGATTTTTTACCACTTTTATAGTCTTCATAGTTTGTAAACTGTGGTGACATCATTCCTGGTTTCAGGTTTTTATCTATCTTTAACTGTTTGTCATTCTGAACCTGCATATCTTTCTTGAAATCTGCAAAGGCAGCTTTTTCACGAGCAACAAACGCAGTTCCCAATTCGTTAGCATTGTCATTTAGTAGACTTGAAACCTTAGCGATATGCTCATCGACAGCTTTATCAAATTGTGCTTTCTCGGTACCAAAGAAACCCTTATAGTCTTCACCAATAAGTTTTCCTAATGATTTAGATTTCTCACGCATATAATTATTTGCAACGCTTCCATCTCCAGAAAAAGTAATTGTTTTTCCGATGTTTTTTGAATCAAAATTTAATTTAAGATCCATTCCATTTGCTAATTCGACTCCAAAATATCCTGTGTAGGTAGCACTAAATGAGGTTGACTTTTTTAGGTGTAAAGTATCGTTGAAGTTTCCGTCTTTGTCAACTGTAAGAAGTCGAGTTTTGCTCGTCTCCGGATTGAATAAACGAAATGCTTGCCCTTCTACTGGGTTCGTTATTTTTCCTGAAATTTTTGCATAGTCCTTTTGTCCTTGAGTTTCATTGCAAGAAATAAGTCCAAATAAAACTGCTGCGGCTAGTATTTTTTTCATAAAATTGAAATTTAATTGTAGTGAAAATCAAGCGACTTATATCGTTTGATTAGTTGAATTCTTCTAGCCTTCGCAATTAATTTAGCGAAAGCTAAAAAGCTTCTTGTAATTAATATCCCGGATTCTGAATCATTAAATTGTTTCCTGTAAGTACATTAATACCAATTGGTAATATAAACTGCTTACTACTCGTCAACGAAGATTTTTCGTCAAAAGCATTTACATCGCCGGCTTTGTGATATCTGATTAAATCGAACCAAGATTCTCCATTTTCATAAAACATTTCCAACATTTTCTCTTCACGGATATCATTTAATAAAGTTGCCTTGTCTGTAGTTTCTTTCTCATCTACTCCAGCTCTTAAACGTAAAGTGTTTACATCTGCAAATGCAGCATCAAGATCTCCATTGCTTCTTGCAATTGCTTCAGCTCTTATTAGATACATTTCAGCTAAACGGATATAGTAAAGAGTGTTTCTAGTTGATGTTGCCACATTTTCGTTTCCAGGATACTTTCCGTTAAGGTTAATTCCTTTTGTAGCATCAGAATAGGCAAATGAAAACCTTGGATCGAAACCAGATCCCGTTGCGTCAAGACTACCTTCACCCGGTACTTGAGCGTCTGCAATATCTTTGAAAGCATTACTATACTTTGTACGACTTGCCTGATACATACCACTACCACTAGATGGTGGAATGTCATTGTAAATTGCAAAAATTACTTCTGATGAATTATATCCATTTGAGAAAATAGAATCATAAGAATCTTCTAATACATATCCTTCAGCATTGTCAATTACAATTCCTGCCAAAGTTTCTGCAGCTGCATATTCACCTCTGTAAAGTTGCACTCTCGCCAATAAAGCAGTAGCTGCAACTTGACCAACACGGTAATGCTCCACATATTGAGGACCATTATTCATAGCATAATCAAGATCTGAAAGGATTAATGAATAGGTCGCTGCTACAGATGAACGAGGACGATACTCTAATCCATTTGCGAAGTTTGTTCTAACAACTACACCATACTGAGAACTTGCATCGAAATATTCCCCAAAATAGCGCAACAGATTAAAATACGCCATTGCTCTATGAAACTTTGCCTGAGCAAGCATTTCAGATTTGGAGCTTTCGCTAATACCTACTGCTTTTCCAGCTTCTAATTCTTGAATAAGAAAGTTAGATCCGTTGATTATTTTGTAATGAGCATTATAAAGATTGCTGATGTATGCATTCTCTGGAAGTACTTGGTTTGAATTAAAACCATTGCTACCAGCAACTGATCCAGTAAAATTACCAACTGTTCCTAAAGCTTCAAGATGTAGCGGAAAAGCGTTTAGTTCTAATACTTTCCAACCACTATAAATTCCATTTAACACTCCCTGAGCCGAAAGTTCATCTCGTACAACGTTTTCTGCTGTAAGTTGATTAAATGGTTTCACGTCATCAATATTACAGGATGAGAATGTCGCAAAGCACATCACTGCTACAACCGATTTTATTATATATTTTTTCATAATGTACTTTTTTTTTAGAATTGTAATTGAACACCAACAGATACCGATTTCGCTAAAGGATAAGGATCAAGATTGTTGGTCTGTCCCGTAATACCTGACGAGTCGCCAAAAGTCTCTGGGTCTAATCCTGGATATTTTGTAAATGTCAACATATTAGAAGCTGCGATAAATACTGATGCACGGCTTAACGATAACCTTTCAATTAGGTTCTTGTCAAAATTATAAGTCAACTGAATGTTTTTCAATCTTAGGTAAGAAGTATCAAAAAGATACTTATCTGAAATTCTAGAGTTTCCAGCTGGATCAGTATAAACTGCTTTTGCATAAGTTGCGCCAGTATTTTCTGGAGTCCAAGTATTAAGACCGTATTCAGCTAGTTTGTTTGCACCTAATGGATTGTAAACTCCTGAAGGAATTGCATCCCAAATAGTTTCTGATCCTACAGAAAATTGGAAGAATGCAGCTAGAGAAAGATTTTTATAAGTAAAAGTATTGCTAAATCCTCCAAAGAAGTCAGGCTGAATATTGCCAATTATCTGTCTGTCCAATGTCGTAATCTCTCCATCACCGTTAGTGTCTACAAATTTGTAATCTCCAACGCCAGCATATTGAGAACTGTAAAATCCATTAGGAGAAGCAGCATTCAAGTCATCAATTTCTGATTGATCTTGAAAGATTTTTTCAACTTTGTATCCTTTTATTGTTCCTACTGGTTGACCTTGTACGTAGTAATCAAGACTAAATTGGTTGATATTTGCTCCATACAATTCTTTTAACTCATTTTTATTGGAAGCCCAATTAAGGTTTACATTCCAAGTGAAGTTCTCATTTCTAACTAAATCTCCACCAAGATTAATCTCGATTCCTTTATTAGAAACATCCATAAGGTTTGAGAAATATCTTAATGGACCCAATTCGTAAGGAATTGGTGTCAAAGCAAGAGCTCCAGTTGTCAATCTATCGTAGATATCAACGCTACCATACAATCTATGAGAGAATAATTTGAAATCTAAACCGAAATTAATCTCTTTTGTACCTTCCCATCCAATTCCCAAATTAGGTAAAACATCTGAAGGTCTAACTCCAGGATTATTTCCATAACCTCCAGGAACAATTTCAAAAAATGGTATATATGCAAAGTCATCAGTATTTGCAGATCCTACAATACCTCCACTAGCTCTTACTTTAAGCACATTGATTTGTGGTATGTCTGCTAGAAATTTTTCATTAGAGGCATTCCAACTTAATGAAAGTGACGGGAAGGGGCCTCTTTTATTATCAGGTCCAAATTTTGACGAGGAATCTACTCTATAATTTACAGTAACATTATACAAATCTTTGTAGCTATAGCTTAAGCGTGAGAACAAAGAATTTATTCCAACTTCCCCTTTAAAACTATTTTGTCCCAAAACTGTAGCTGCAGAATTTGCATCAATCAAAACATCGTCATCAGGAAATCCTTGGTAAAAATGACCACTACTTTCTCTTTTTGTTCTATCGTAGGCAACACCAACTAAAGCGTTAAATTCATGATTTTCTGCTATTTTAAAATTATATTTTGCAGTTACATTCGTCGTAATATTAGAGCTTAAACCATCATTTGTTACCAAAGAAGATTCATTTGGTCCAAAAGTGAAATCTGTTAATGTGTACTTAGGTACAAAAAGAGAAGTTTTGTTGTAAAAAACACCTCCATTTATGTCGGCCCGAAATACTAATTTATCTATTGGTGTGAATTCTAAATAAGTATTTCCAATAAAATTATAAGCACGAGATTCATATATATTAGATAATTTTGCAAGCGGATTCGGCTCAAAAGTTTCAAAACCATAAGTATAATCAGCTTGATTAAAGAAGGTACCATCTTCATTATAAATAGGTAAATCTGGTCTAGCTACAACATTTGCAGTATTGATATTAGTAATACTAAAATCTACTGCTTCACCCGTAGTTGCTTTAGTATGAGAGATATTTGCGGTTGCTCCAGCTGTAAATTTCTCACTCAACTTTGTATCTAGAGCCATTCTCATATTGTATTGATCAAATTCATCTTTAATTGTAAGACCTTCTTGATCTACAGCAGACAGGCTAAAAGAGTGATTTGTTTTTTCATTTCCTCCACTTATCGTAAAGTTAGTTTGATTTGTAACAGCTAATTTTCTGAAAACTTCTTTATTCCAATCTGTATCTGCGGTACCAAAGTAATCATCTCTAATCCCGTTATTTGTATACTGAAAAGTATCGTAATCCAAATCGATATTTGCAATATTCATAAGGTCAAAATCATAATAGAATTCTAAAGTTCCATCATTCAACCCATTTACACTATTTGTAATAAGTGTGTTATAAAAGTCTTTATATTGAGAAGCATTTAAAGCTTTTAAAGTATTTACAGGAGTCGCAAATGTAGAAGAGTACGATAAATTAACTCTTGCTTTTTGATTTCTCTTACCTCTTTTGGTCGAAACGATAATTACACCATTTGCTCCACGTGATCCGTAGATTGCAGTTGCTGCAGCATCCTTCAAGACATCGATTTTTTCGATATCGCTTGGGTTAATTGCTAGTAACGGATTAACTCCTGATATAGCATCGGTATTAAAAACGATTCCGTCAATGACAAACAATGGTTGATTTAATTGCCCCGATAGTGGAGACGTTAAACCTCTGATGTTTATTCTGATGGCTTCACCTGGACGTCCACTATTTTGAGAAACTTGCATACCCTCTGACAGTCCACCCAAAGCTTTGTCAAATCCAACAGTACCTGTTGCCATTTGCTCTATCTGAGCACTCTTTATTGATGATATAGCCCCTGTAACCTTGTCACGAGTTTGAGATCCGTAACCAATAATTACAACTTCTTGCATACTTGTTACCGCTTCCTTCATAACAATTTTCATATTGTCGGGAGACGTAATAGTATATTCTAAATCTTCGTAACCTATGTAAGAAACCAATAAAATTGGATTGCTACCAGAAACAGTCATTTTAAAATTTCCAAGAGCATCAGTCATTGTTGAATTTTGAGTGCCTTTTTCAAGAATACTTGCAGCAATCAATTTCTCATTCATTTCATTAAATACAGTTCCTGTAATGGTGGTAGTTTGCTGTTTAGCAACCACAGTTTTTTTAGGACTTGCAACTAAAGAAATCGTTTTACCTTGAATAACGTAATCGAAATCTGCGTTTGCAAAGGCTTTATTTAGCACCTCTTCCAACGGTTGATTCGTCACGTCAAGAGATACAGGTTTTGCATCTTTTGCTAAAGCGCTATCATAGAAAAACACATAATCTGTTTGCGTTTTCACAATATTCAAGAACTTTTTGAAAGCGATATTTTTGCCAGAATACGTAATCGTCTGAGACGATGCAGCAGCTGAAACTTGCAATGTTAACACAAGAAAGAAGATGGAGGCTAGCTTCATAATTTGCCAGGTTTTAGACGAAAGTCGATGATTTTTCGACTTAATTTTTAGTAATAATTTCATACATTCGTAATGGTTTTGGTTAATAATAGTACTCATACAACAGTCTAAAAATTAGAAATCAAAGTCAGTAAACCTAAAAGGTTTAGGCCGGCGATGCTCGAACATCAGTCGGCTTTTTTTTTGAAATCTTTTCTTTATTTTATAAAATAAGAAGGCAGTTTAATTCGAAATAAAAACGGTACGTCCTTCAAGTTTAAATTTTACTTTATTTAATTCTAATATTCTCAATACTTCTGAGAGTTTCAAGTTTCGCTGAATCTCTCCTTCAAAATTACGCTCTGGAACATCGCCTTTATAGACAACATCCACATCATACCAGCGACTTATATCACGCATAACTTCCTGAAGACTAGAATTTTCAAAATAGAATAAACCATTTTTCCAGCTCATCACTTGCGAGAGATTTACATTTTTTTCAAGGTTGATATCTCCAATAGTATTCACAACCGCTTGCTGACCAGGATATAATTTTTTGGATTTTATGTTTTGTGTAACGACCACACTTCCTTCAAGAAGAGTTGTTCTGATCACTTCTTCATCATTATATGAATTTACATTAAAGTGAGTTCCAAGAACCTCAACTTGCATTCCACCCACATCAACAATAAATGGACGACTTTTGTCAGGACTAACTTCAAAATATGCTTCCCCAGTGATGCTTACTTGTCTGCTTGCGCCAGAAAAAGCTGTAGGAAATTTAATAGAAGATGAAGCATTGAGCCAAACTTTTGTTCCGTCGGCCAGTTGCAAATTATATCGTTGTGCCTTTGGAGTAGACATTGTATTGTATACCGTTGCAGCTCCTTTTTGAGAATTGTAGATTAATTTTCCATCTCTGTTAGAAATTGTAGTATTAGATTGTTGTGCGATTTGTCCATTTCCGAGACTATCCAAAAGAATCTGCGATCCGTCTGCAAGTGTAAGTATTGCACCAGGAATTGCGGGAGAAATGTCTTTAATAGTTTCATCTGTAGTTACTACTTGTGTTTGCACCGGCTGATCATCATTAATGAAAAATGTCGTTCCAACTCCAACTGCAAGTATTAATGACGCTGCAACTACCAATTTTTTCCATCCAAACATCTTAATAACTTTTGGCTCTTGAGATTTTTGAGAAGTGTTGATTTTTAAATTTATTGCATTGATAAATTTTTCTGTCTGTGCTTCTGTGGCAAAATTATTTTCCGCTTTCGCTAAATTGTCTCTCAATAGCAAATCTAATGAATCTAGACTTTCGTCCCTGTCAAGCAAATCAAGCAACCGCGCCTTTTCTGAAGATGAAATTTCTCCAGAGATATAGCGCGATATCAGTTCATTAAATTCTTTTTCCTGCAACATAATTATATTTATTTGGCAACGATAGTATTAGTCTCTATATATAAAGACGACAACAGTTGACCAAAGTGGCAATGGAAAAGGAAAAATTTTATAATTATTTTTAGACTTTAATAAACAGTAAGGCTAAAATGCTGGAAATGTATTGATTATGAATATGAGTACGCATAAAATTTAACGCCTCGGCAAGATGCCAACGCACAGTTCTTTTGGCAATTCCCAATTCGGCACTAATGAAATCTGAATCTCGACCTTCAATTCGGCTAAGTAAAAATACCGATCTGCGTGGCTCAGACAGCAAATCTGCACCTTCTTGAATGATGCTTTCTAGCTCCTGGAATGCAAACTGCTCATCAGGCTTGAAAAACATTTCTTCTAATTTCTGTTCTTTGAGAGTACTAGTTTCAACTAGTTTTTTGCGAATGTGGGTAATAATAAGATTCCGACTCACGATAAAGAGATAATTATCAAAACTTTTTACATCGGTAAGTTTTTCGCGTTTTTCCCAAAGTTGAATAAAAACATCCTGAGTTAGTTCTTCTGCAACTTGGTAGGATTTGACAAAGGTCAACGCATGCTGAAGAACCTTTTGCCACCGTTGCCTAACAATTTCGGCAAAAGCCACAGAATCTCCGGCAGCTACTTTTAATAACAGCGAATTCTCTTCTGTACCGGAAGTTAAATGATCCATCATTAAAATTAAAGTTGCTTTGCGTTAGCTGTGAATTAACACACAAAAGTATGGCCTGAATATTACAATTAGAATAATCTGTAAAATTAGTACAATACTAAAGAGGTTTGTAACTATCTATATGCAAATAGTTGTAGATAATCATGAATGATCTAAAGTACCTTTCGGTATTGCATCAATCAGTTTTTGAGTGTAGACACTCTTGGGACTAGAATATAAAATATCAGCGTCGGCGGTTTCTTCGATTTTTCCTTTATTCATTACCACCACCTGGTCTGACATATATTTGACTACAGCAAGATCATGCGAAATAAATATATAGCTAAAGCCAAAATTATCCTTCAAATCATTTAGAAGATTTAGCACTTGGGCTTGCACCGAAATATCCAAAGCTGAAACCGATTCGTCACAAACAATCATTTTTGGCTGAAGCGCTACGGTTCTTGCAATTCCAATTCGTTGCCTTTGTCCTCCAGAAAATTCGTGGGGATATCTATCAAAATGCTCAGCGGTAAGTCCTACTTGTTCTAGAATTTCGATAGTTTTTGCTTTCCGCTCTTTGTCATCATTATACAATTTATGAACCTGCATCGGTTCCATAATTGCTTTCCCCACTTGAATTCGGGGATTTAAGGAGGAATACGGATCTTGAAAAATTATTTGAATTTCCTTTCGAAGATTTTTCAGTTCGTCTTTTCCGATATTGGTAATGTCTTGGCCTCGGTAAAAAATCTGTCCAGCCGTTGCTTTATCAAGTTGCAAGATTGCATTCCCCAATGTTGATTTTCCACAACCTGATTCGCCCACTAAACCGAGAGTTTCACCTTCATAAAGTTTAAGGCTGACATCATCAACTGCTTTAAAGCTCTTGGTTTTGCCCAGAAATCCTGCCGAAAAAAAGTATTCTTTTTCGAGATTTCGAATTTCTAGTAATGGTGGTGTACTGTATAATTTGTCTAATCGAATTTGTCTTTCCTCGGGACTTACAATTTCAGATTTGATTTTATTTTCGAGAAAATCTTTTATTGTTGGAAGACGATTAAGTCGTACATCAAGCGAAGGTCTCGCGCTCAACAACGCCTTTGTATATTGATGTTGAGGATTTGAAAATAATTCTTTTTTACTTCCTTGCTCAACAATACTTCCCTTGTACATCACAATCACTTTGTCGACAATTTGAGAAACTAAAGACAAATCGTGAGAAATAAAGAGGATGCTCATTTTGGTTTCCTGCTGCAGCTCTTTGAGTAACAGCAATATTTCTTTCTGAACGGTTACGTCCAATGCCGTTGTAGGTTCGTCGGCAATCAGAAGTTTTGGTTTGCAAGCGATTGCCATTGCAATCATTACACGTTGCTTTTGCCCGCCAGAAATTTGGTGTGGATATTTTTCAAAAAGCTGTGCTGGATCTGGAAGTTTTACTTGTTCAAAAAGTTCAATAGTTCTCGTTTTACTTTCCGATTTGGATAATTTGGTATGCTGTAGCAAAATTTCTTGCACTTGCACACCACATTTTGTTGAAGGATTTAAAGAACTCATTGGTTCTTGAAATATCATTGCGACTTCGTTTCCACGAAAATTCTGCCAGTGTTTTGCGGTAAAATCTGCGACATTTCTATTATTGAAAATTATTTCTCCTTCCGATATTTTCGAAATTTTTGCGGGCAACAATCCCATTATTGACAATGAAGAAACCGATTTCCCTGAACCTGATTCACCCACAATTCCAACGATTTCATTTGGCTGAATGCTATAGCTGATATTATGAATTACCGAATTCCACTTTCCGTCTGAAGCAAAAGCGATATTTAGATTTTCGACCGACAATAAAGGAGCAATTTTCATAAGGTAAATGTAAATATTATTTTGGAAACAACTGCCCTAGCCCTGATTGTAGCGGAAATCCCTTAGCTAGCATTTGCCTTTTTGCAACTGTGGCAGGCAAGAGCGACCAACGGAAGCTCCTTGAATGCCAACTGTTGCGGCAATTGCTAGCTAAGGATTGTAGAGAAAAGCAGGAAATAGCTCCAAAAAAAAAATTAAACAGAAAGAACTTCTTCGGGAATTAATATGGCTTCATTGCGCATTCGGAGAAAAATTTGTGCCACGGTCAAGGTGTCTTTCTCACAATAGGTCACGATGCGGTCGATATCCTTTTCTTTGTAAAAAACTGCGGCGACTTCACTGCCATCTATATCATCTTTTGGCGATGGTATGCCTAAAATTTTTGCTAATAACTTGAGTGATGTAAAGTGTTTATAGTCACCAAATTTCCACATTTCGAGAGTGTCTAGATGCGGGATTTCCCAAGGCTTCTTTCCGACTAAATTAAGCTTCGTAGGCAATGGAATACCTTTGATAATACAGCGTCGAGCAATAAATGGCAGATCAAATTCCTTGGCGTTGTGCCCGCATAATACATGCTGTGGACCAGAAAAATGATCGTTGAGAAGTTGCGAAAAATCTTTGAGAATTTGAACCTCATCTCCAAAAAAGGAGGTAACTCTAAAATTTCGGATGTCATTTTTGATATTGAAATATCCTACAGAAATGCAGATTATTTTACCGAATTCTGCCCAAATTCCTGCGCGATTGTAAAAATCTTCTGCACTAGCCTCGTCCCGCCTCTGATAATGCGTTTTATGATCCCACAAAACTTGCATTTCTGAGTCCAAATCTGAAAAAGTTTCAACTTCGGGAACTGTTTCGATATCTAAAAATAATATATTTTCGAGTTTTATCTTTTCTATCATACCGCGCTGTTTTTAGAATTTACGAGTTCATTTGCTCGAGCATTTTATAAGCCTCTTCGATGTAAATATAGAAATCCTTGCCGTGCTCATCGCCATTTACAGGCGTTGCTCGATGTCCTAAACGGGTGATTATAATATCGTCTTCGGGAATTACAATCACGTATTGTCCAAGGTGTCCGCGCATATAAAAGACATCTTTGCCTTGATATTTTGCCAACCACCACCCATAACCATACTCGGGAGCATCTTTAAATCGAGGAGTTATCGATTTTGCCACGAAAGCGCTATCGAGTATCTGCTTGCCTTCCCACTTACCAAATTGTTTGTACAACTTTCCAAATCGTGAAAAATCACGAGCATCAGATGCTATACAGCAATAGGCTTTCACGATTCCATCTTTTTGATCGGTTTGCCAAAGCGCGTCATTTTCGGCGCCCATTGGTTGCCAAAACTTTTCTGAAACATAGGTTGCAAGGGATTTGCCAGTAGCTTTTTCTATGACCATTGCTAGCAATTGTGTGTTGCCACTTAAATAAATAAAATATTTTCCAGGTTCGCTTGTTACTCTTAAATTCTTAATAATTGCGGGTAAATCCTTGTCGAAATAGGCTCGCGTGGTCACAGAAAACGGACTGTAATAGGATTCGTCCCAATTAAGGCCCGAGGACATTGATGACAGGTCGCCAACGGTAAGAGTAGCTGCTTTTCCAGTTGAAAACTCTGGAAAGAAATCGCCGACTAGTTGATCGAGACCTTTAATTTTCTTCTCTTGAATCGCTTTTCCCAAAGCTGCCGAGACCAAACTTTTGGCCATCGAGAATGAATTTGACTTAGAATCCTTATTATAATCATCGTAATAATGTTCGTATTGAATACTGTCATTTTTAATGATAAGATAAGCGACAGTTCCATTTTTTGAATGCAGGGAATCTAATCTATTACTACTGCTTGCCGAATTGTATTTGGCAGAAATTGGCCAGGATTGTGGAGTTTTTGACTTCTCTATAATCCGGTTTTCGAAATAATTATAATCATCTAAGAATGCTGTTTTGTGGCCATTAAGATAGGTGATTCGAACTGCGGTAATAAGATAGTCTACCTTAAAAATATATAAAGCGGCAATTAGCAATGCGAAAAAGGCAACTAAGCCAATTAAAAAGTATTTGAGAATTTTCATAAGATACCGACAATTAAAAATGCGAAGACCGTAACGAAAATACAACTTTTTTTAACAAGTATTTTTTCTGTTACAAAAATTAGAATAATTGTTCTTGCTGGCAATTTTGTTCGTGATGTAGCAGCCATTCTTTGCGCCAAAGTTCGGCTGAGAAACCTCCAAGTCCACCATCTTTTGAAATAATGCGGTGACATGGAATAATAATGAGAATAGGGTTTTTGCCATTTGCCGAAGCGACAGCACGGCTGGCTTTTGGATCGCCGTATTGTTCAGCAAGCTGAGAATAGCTCAAAATACTTCCGTATGGTATATGTTGGAGCAAATTCCACACCTTTTGTTGAAATATTGTTCCTTTCGGATTGATTTTAACTGTAAATTCTCTCCTACTTCCTGCAAAATATTCCTGGAGCTGGTTTACAACATTTTGAAGTTCAGTGGCAACTACGGGAGATTCTTGTAAAGAATCACAAAAATTTAAATAAAAAATTCCATCCTCATTCCCTATAATCTTAATGAAACCCAACGGCGAATTGATCACAGATGTTTTCATAATCAAGAAAGAATGATGATGGAATAAATTACTTGCAGACAATTATTTAGCCATTGAAAGCATATATGCTTCCAAAGACGCTAATTCGTCAGCACTCATTTTTTTTGTAATTGCTAAATTGGCTTGCATAACCACATATTGAGCTGGATCGACAATTGGCTTGGCGTCATCTTTAAGAAATGCAACAAGACTTGCACCCTCTTTTTTGTAAATAGTACCAATTTCAGTAATACTTGGTCCGATTGTCTTTTCGGCTGGTTGGTGACAAGCAATACAAGTTCCTTTTCCAGAGAAGAGTGCTTTTCCTTTTTCAACTAAAGCAGGATCCAAACCTGATGCAGCTAAAGCCGCTTCGGCAGCGGGATCTGGCGCATCTGCAACTGCTTCTGCTGGCATCTCCATTTCGTCTTCATATATAACGGTTTCTGCATTTTGAACTGGTTTGTCTTTACAGGCAAAAAGCATCAAAAGGGAAGCGAATACGATTACTTTTTTCATAACTTAAAATATTTGTGTTGTTTTTTGTTGCTATTTTCTAATGAGTGTCTATAAATTGCTGATTTATGGCAAAAGACTTGAGATTATTTAAAATTACATAAAATATTACCGCAAATTTAAGCCTTTTTTAAATTCTAAACTTTATTTTAAACAAGATTTAGATTGAAGCAACTCAATATATACGGATTCTAATCTAGTATCATTCAAGGATTATTTCCGGAATTTATTTTTGATTATCTTTTAGAAATTGTGCCGCTTCTCTAGCAAAATATGTTGAGATCAAACTTGCTCCTGCCCTTTTGATACACATCAATTGCTCCATCATAATTTGGTCGTGATCAAGCCATCCTCTTTCGGCTGCAGCCTTAATCATCGCATACTCACCCGACACGTGAAAAACAGTTACTGGAACATTTACCGCGTTTTTTACTTCGCGAACAATATCAAGATACGCAATTCCTGGTTTTACCATCACCATATCTGCGCCTTCTTCTACATCCCACAAAGCTTCTTTAATAGCTTCGATGCGGTTTGCATAATCCATTTGGTAGGTCTTCTTATCTTTTGGAACTTCGATATCAGCTTCTCGTGGTGCACTGTCTAAAGCATCGCGGAAAGGACCATAAAATGCCGAAGCATATTTAGCCGAATAGCTCATAATTCCCACATTGTGGAAACCTGCTTCATCCAATCCTTGACGCAATCTCAAAACGCGACCATCCATCATGTCACTTGGCGCAACCATATCTGCTCCCGCTTTTGCGTGCGAAACAGCCATTTTGACCAATGCGTCATTAGTAACATCATTGGCAACATCCCCATTTTTGATAATTCCGTCGTGTCCGTACATTGAGTACGGATCCAATGCTACATCAGGCATTACAATCATATCTGGACAAGCTTCTTTAATTGCTCTGATGGTGCGTTGCATCAATCCTTGGTCATTCCAAGCTTCTTTTCCGGTATTGTCTTTAACAGACTCATCAGCTTTCACGTAGATATTAACCGCGCGAATTCCCAATTCGAAAATATCTTTAACTTCTTGAACAGTCAAATCTATCGATCGATGGAAAATTCCCGGCATTGATGGAATTTCTATTTTGACGTTTTCGCCTTCGGCAATAAACATCGGAAACATAAAATCACTTGGACTTAATGTAGTTTCGCGAACAAGACTTCGCATAGATTCGTTGACACGTAGTCGGCGGCCTCGGTGCAGCATAAGTTAGTTTAGTTTACGGTTTACGGTTAACAGTTTTTGGTTTGCGGGTAAGCAGACTTCTATGTTATTGTGAACCAATATTATTAATTATACGTTGACAAATTATGAAAATTTTCTTAGTTTAAAGTTCTTTGTAGATCGTTAACAGCCGTTTATCGTACCATATTGAAATTCCTTCTCCTTTAAATAGTATTTCTCAATTATTTTTGCTGGAACATTATTGATTATAATGTTGATTTTATCTTTCTAATAAGAGAACCCAACATTTTTTTAATTTCTAAAAGCTCAGTTAATAATCTCTCTGACTCGTCTTGATTTATAAATTTTAAATCAGTTGCTAGTAAGATTAAATATTCTACCTCGTGTGCTGATCCTGATGATATGTATAAGAATCTAATCAATTCTTTTTGAGTTTCTCGTCCACAGCCTTCGGCAATATTGGTTGGGATGGAAATTGCAGCTCTATTAATTTGCGGAACAATTGTAAACATTTCCGATTTTGGAAAAGTTGAAGTAATTCGATAGACATCCAAAACTAATTGATGTGATCGCTGCCAAACGTGATATTTTTTATAATCTACCATTCGTCCTACTTTTAACTGTGAACCGTAAACTGTGAACTTTAAACTATTTGAGCCACTCCACCGGTCTCTCCAACACCTGCACCAATCTTTCCTCCTCGCTTCCAACTTCTGGATGATGATCGTAAATCCATTGCACATGCGGCGGTAAACTCATCAAGATACTCTCGATTCTTCCGTTCGTTTTAAGACCAAATAAAGTTCCTTTGTCGTGAACTAAATTAAATTCGACATAGCGGCCTCTTCGTACTTCTTGCCATTTGCGATTTGCATCTGATGATGGTAAGTTTTTTCTCTTTTCAACAATTGGAATGTATGATTCAACAAAGCTATTTCCAACTTCTGTGACAAAGTTATACCAAGCTTCCATCGACATTTCTGGGGTTTCTTTTAGATAATCAAAGAATAACCCACCGATTCCTCGCGCTTCGTGTCGATGTGCATTCCAGAAATATTCGTCACATTGCTTTTTGTATTTTGCGTAGAACGTTGGATTGTGTTTATCGCAAGCTTCTTTACAAATAGTATGAAAATGAACCGCATCTTCATCAAATAGATAATAAGGCGTAAGATCTTGGCCTCCACCAAACCAACTATTGATAACCGTTCCTTCGGCATCATACATTTCAAAATAGCGCCAGTTTGCGTGAACAGTTGGCACCATTGGATTTTTTGGATGAATAACTAAACTCAGCCCGCAAGCAAAAAAATCTGCTTCTCCCACATTAAATAACTTTTGCATACTATCCGGAAGTTTTCCGTGGACCGCCGAAATATTGACCCCGCCTTTTTCGAAGACAGCTCCATTTTCGATTACTCGAGTTCTTCCGCCACCACCTTCTGGTCTGTCCCAAAGATCTTCGCGGAATTTGGCTGTTCCATCTTGAGCTTCGAGGGCTGCACAGATTTGGTCTTGTAAGTTTAATATATATGAATAAAATTTATCTTTCATTATTCCAATTCTTTTTTAATATTCAGGTAGTCGATCGCTTTTAATTTATTTACAACACTTTTACCGGTTTTCTCTTCAATTTCTTTACGAGTATTTCCTGCAATTGTTCCACCTTGTTTCGCAATAACTTTATTTTCGACAAATGTCTCTGGCTTCTTTTCTTTGCTAATTTCTGTAGTTGTCGCTTCTGCCAACATATTGAGTACTAATTCTAGATTACTCATATTATCACGCAGATTTTCTTTTTTTAACCCTTTGTGATTTTTATATTCTTTAACTGATAATCCACTCCAAGCCTTGGTAATTTCATCAGTTAAAATCGCATATTCTTGACCCTTCTTTACACCTCTATTATCCCATTCATCCGTCAGATCTTTTCGAACTTCTATACTTTTCAACCGCTGATTGACCCATTCTTTGGAATATCCTTTTTTTAGATAAGTTTCCATCAAACGATCAATACCTATTTCTGGATCTTCGATTTCGTCGATTCTTTCACGGGCAACCTGCGCAATCCATAATTTAAATGGCTCTGCTTTAGGTGAGGGAATTGATTGTATTAGTCTAAATAACTGCTCGGTATCAGCAATGTCGGTTTTATAAAACTTCCCATCCGCAGCTTCCATTTTCAGTTGTCCGATTTTATCGGACAACTGACTTCCTTCTTTTTTGAGTTTCGATTTTAAGTCGCTCCAATATTTTCTTGGTCTATCGGTTTCAGTAAGAACTTCGACAATATCAACAATCGAAAAATACCATTTCTCTTGCTCATCATCCCAAAATGATCGAATTTTATTCTGCTCAAATAATTTTATCGCTGTTTCCTTTGTCATAATTTCAGTATTTACAGTTCAATTTACACAAAATCAACCAGTTATCAGTATAAAGTATTTTTTATAGTTTGGCTTGCGCCGAAGTAATCTTCCCCATTATCGAGAAAGACATTGTATGACTTTCGGTCTGAATGAATTTATAAATCGAAATTGCTTTCTCACCGAAATTATATTGACTTCCTTTCGACAGATTTATAAGAATATCTGCAAATTGCTCTAGTTGTTCAAATTCCAAATTATTCTGCTTTAGAAGTTTAATTAAATCTTCAGAACTCGAATTGCTGATAGTTTCTAAGGTCATTCCAAACTTTTCTAGCTGTTCGTCAATCGAAGAAAGTTCCGTCACATTCCAAAACTTCGGAACAAAAACTAGTGATAATAAGGTCTTTAGAATATTATCGATTCGTACTGCTTGCTCGTCTCTTAGTCCTTTGTTTAGCATTGCTGTTTTATTCTTTACTAATATTTTTATCAAGCTGTTTTGCAAAATCAATTACCGCTATTGTGAGAGCCGTGTCTTTAGAACAATACCTACAAGGTTTAAAAAAAACCTTGCAGGATCGCCAACTTAAGATTTTTTACTCAAGCGTATGTTTTACCGTTAGCGCATCACTTTGATTCTTGTGACAAAATTTGAAATTTTCGATTCCTCCAAATAGTTCTAAAACTTCTAACCTTTCTAACTTTGTTTCCTTTTCTGATAGTATAGATTGATACGATGAAAATCTAAAAACTTCAAAATTCAAATCCAAATGATGTTTTGGATTTAAATTGGTATAAATAATTAAATGTTTTAAGTATTCTTCGTTATCTAGCTTTATCCTTTTAAAATGTTTTTCGAAGAGACTGCCTGTTCTACCATTTTCTTTATTCACAGCTTTGACATACGAATTCAAGAAATTAGAAAAAGATTGTGTTACAAGCTCTCCTTCTTCGAGTAATCTTACAACTAAATGATAATGGTTGTCAAGTAAACAATAAGCATACAATGAAATTTTACCTGATAAATATTTGTTCAACTGCTTAAGAAAGAACATTTTATTTTTATCTGTAAAGAACACATCGCCTCCATTTATACCTCTATTATAAATGTGATAATAATGATCTTTTTCTAAAACTTCAAGTTGCACTAATCGCGTTTTTTAGACTTTCCTGCAAGGTTTTAAAAACCTTGTAGGTATTGTTGTTTTTCGGAATGCTAAAAATCCTGCAGGGATTAGAAAAACCTTGCAGGATAATTTATTATTACTGCTTATATTCTTTTACTGCATCAATAAATGCTTTGGCGTGGTCTATTGGAATATGAGGTAGAATTCCGTGCCCTAGATTTACGATGTATTTGTCTTTTCCGAATTCGTCAATCATTTCGTGAACCATTTTCTTGATCACAGGAATTGGAGACATTAGTCTTGAAGGGTCAAAATTTCCTTGCAAAGTGATGTTTCCACCTGTCAAGTATCTAGCGTTTGTTGGAGAACAAGTCCAATCTACTCCAAGTGCAGAGGCGCGGCTTTTTGACATTTCGCCAAGTGCAAACCAACATCCTTTTCCGAAAACGATTACCGGAGTTTCATCTGCCAACGCTTCGATAATCTGATTGATATATTTCCAAGAGAATTCTTGGTAATCAGCTGGAGCTAACATTCCGCCCCAAGAATCAAAAATCTGAACTGCATTTACACCAGATTTTACTTTTTCTTTTAGGTAAAGAATTGTGGTATCGGTAATTTTTTGAAGTAAAACGTGTGCAGCTTCTGGATATTGAAAACAAAATCCTTTTGCTTTATCAAAACTTTTTGAACCTCTTCCTTCTACAGCATAACACATAATTGTCCAAGGTGAACCTGCAAATCCGATAAGTGGAACCTCATCGTTAAGCATCTCTTTGGTCAATTTAATAGCATCAAAAACGTATTGTAATGTTTCGTGAACATCTGGAACTATTACTCTTTCTACATCTTGAGGTGTGCGAATTGGATTTGGAACAAAAGGTCCAAAATCTTCTTTCATCAATACTTCAAGTCCCATTGCTTGCGGAATTACAAGAATATCTGAGAATAAAATCGCTGCATCTGGAGCAATTCTTCTTATAGGTTGTACGGTAATTTCGGCAGCAATTTCAGGTGTTCTACAACGTGTAAAGAAATCGTATTTATCGCGCAAGGCCATAAATTCTGGCAAATATCTTCCCGCCTGACGCATCATCCAAACTGGTGGTCTTTCGACAGATTCACCTTTTAAAGCTCTTAGAAATAAATCGTTTTTTATCATTGTAATTAAATTTTTTATCTAAAGTGATTTAGATGTTTTATAATAATTTAGAACCTGAATAATTGTATTCTCAACCGTTTGAACAGTTGCAATATGAATCTGATCTTCTGAAACATATCGATTAATTAGCGCTTGGGAAGTCGTTCTGCCAATGCAGAAATACTGCTGATCTTTCTCCAAAGAATTTTCCATTAAATAACTATCTACTCCACTTGGACTGAAAAATAATATAGCTTCCGCCGAAGATTGGATCATTTGTGGCGACAAAACCGTTTTATAAACTTCAATTTCGTTATAGCTGATATTATGATCCTTGAGACCTTGAGGAATCGTTTCGTGTCTTAAATTTCCAGAGAAAAAAGTATATTTTCTATCCGAATATTTCGAACCGAGAATTTCTACAAGTTCCGCAGCATAATTGGTAAATTCCAACACTTCAAAACCATTTTTCTCTAATAAATCTTTGGTTTTAATTCCAACACAAAAAACTGGTTTAGACTTTAAATCCCCCACTTTCGAAGTTTTTAAAACTGAAGTTACCGAATTTTGACTAGTGAAAATTAGATTCTCGTTTGTGTCTTTAATTTCAACCGCATAATATTCGATGCTAATAAAATTGGCTTCAACCACTGTCAGCCCAGCATTCAGCAGAAACTGCTTCTGATTGGGTCGTAATATTTTTGTGGATAAAACTCGAACTGTATCGTGCATCGCAATATTCTTTATAGAAAAATCAGGAGGATTATTTTTTTAAGTCTTTCTTAATCTGAGCCATAATAACATCTCCGCCTCTTGACAGGATTTCTCTGGCACATTCCTGTCCAAATTCTGCGTACTCATCGATACTTATTGTCTTTTCGATGTCAATTTTCTGAGCACCATCAAGAGAAAACAATCCGCCTTTAAAGCGAATTTCATCGTCAATAATTGTAGCAAGTGCCCCAATAGGAGCTGTACATCCACCTTCAAGAGTCTTTAAAAACATTCTTTCAACGTGGGTGCAAATTTCTGCTTCCTGATTATTTAATTTGGCAACAGCCTCCTTACAATAATCATCGTTTGCCATCACCACAACCACCATCGCGCCTTGTGCAGGTGCGGGAATCATCCAATCTAGTTCTTGAAAATTCGCTGGTTTTTTGTTGATACGGTTTAGTCCGGCAGCAGCAAATACTGCTCCTTCCCAAGGATTGTCGGCAAGTTTCTGCAGTCTTGTATTTACATTTCCACGCAAATCTACAACCTGATGATTTGGATATCTATTAAGCCATTGTGCTTGTCTTCTCAACGATCCTGTAGCAATTGTGCAAGGCGCTTGAAAATCCACTTCGCCTTTTTTGACAATGATGTCAAGAGTACTTTCACGCTCCAAAACTGCAACTTGTTCTATTCCCAAAGGCAAAGCGGTCGGCACATCCTTCATAGAATGTACTGCTATATCTACCTGATTGGTAATCATTGCAACGTCTAAAGTTTTGGTGAAAATTCCTGTGATTCCAAACTCATATAATGGTTTGTCAAGAACGATATCTCCTACAGATTTGATGGGAACGATTTCGGTATTATAGCCTAAATCTCTTAGTTTATCTTGAACGTGATTGGCTTGCCAGAGTGCAAGTTCACTATCTCTAGTTCCAATTCTGATGATTTTTGTCATTTTGCCAGCGCTTCAATTTGAAAGATCTTTTCGATCCATTCGATACTTTCATCTACCATTGTGTCATCATCTTTAAGGTGATTGGCAAAATGAGTAGTTATTTTTTGAATAATTCTATTGCTAATAATTTCTGCTTGCTCTTCGTGAAAATCGCTGAATTTCTTACGCTGAAAGTTTAGTTCATTCTGCTTGATCGAATTCAGTTTTGCTTTAAGTGCAAAAATTGTTGGAGCAAACTTGCGGTCTTTTAGCCACGCTTTAAATTCGCTTTTTACCTCTTCAATAATCGCTTCGGCAGCAGGAATTTGTTTTTTTCTATTGATAAGAGTTTCGTCAGTCATTTGTGCGAGGTCATCCATGTGCACAAGAGTAACTCCTGGAATTGACTTCACATTCTCGTCTACATTCTTTGGAATCGATAGATCAAGAATAAGCAAAGGCTTTTTTATATTTAAAATTGCTGCATCAACAGTTGGCTTTTGAGCTCCTGTTGCAACAATTAGAACGTCTGCTTTCTGAATTTCTAACTGAAGATCGCTGAAGTCTTGCACGATAAGATTAAATTTTCCAGCAACTTCTAGCGCTCTGTCTTTGGTACGATTAATCAGTGTGATGTGATCATTTTTGGTATGCTTTACTAAATTTTCACAAGTATTACGACCAATTTTCCCTGTACCAAAAAGAAGAATATTTTTATTTTTAAGATCCTCGATACTGCGCATTATGTACTGTACAGATGCAAAAGATACTGAAGTAGCACCCGAACTAATTTGAGTTTCGTTCTTAATTCTCTTACTCGCTTGAATCACACAATTAATAAGCCTCTCCATAAAAGCGTTGGTAAGACCCATATTTTTCGCTTCTGCAAAACCGTTTTTTATCTGGCTTATAATTTCAAAGTCACCTAGAATCTGACTATCTAATCCCGTACCAACTCTAAATAAATGATTAACTGCCTCATTGTTTTTATATACATAGGCAACTTTTTGGAAATCTTCAACTGTACCTAAACTATGATTGCATAAAAGCTGAATTAATTGGAAAGGGTGCTCTGCATAACCGTAAATCTCAGTTCGATTGCAAGTAGAAATAACGATTAAACTTTCCAAACCATTTTCCTTCGCTTCCGCTAAAAGATTTGTTTTTGCTGCCGAATCTACACTAAACTTTCCTCTCATACCGGCGTCAGCTTTCTTGTAGCTTAGTCCAATAGCGTAAAAGGTTAGGTGCTTCGACGAGTTGTAATTTTCCATATTTGAAGATATCTCTTTAAGACGATACAAAACTATCGCTATCTTACCGATGAAAGTAACGCTAGAAGTACTTTTTATAACGCTATAAGCTTTTAGAATTATAAATCGTTTCTTTTTAGTAAAATAGCGTAACTTTGCAATGAAATCAGCTTGTTAGAGTGGTTCAATTTAGAGTTGTTCTAAATAAGAATCTCTCAAATGTTAAATTTTATTTTAAAAAAACATCGCTATGGGTTCTCCCGAAATTATTACAATTGAAGAAGATTTCATTATAATCAAATCTGAAAACAATACTTCAGAAACTGAATTTGTCTCGCATTCTGTGAGTACTGGCCTGATACAGTTTCATTTTCAACTGAAAGGAAAGTCGAAATTTATTTTCAATAATGGTTCGTATGCATTGGAACTTCGTGATAGTAAATCCCTGTTTTTATACAATCCGCAGAAGGAGCTTCCGCTAAATTTAGAACTAGGCGCAGAATCTTGGGTGATCACAGTTTTGATTTCCATCAAAAAATTTCACGCGTTGTTTTCCAATGAAGCAAATTATATCAGCTTTCTAAATTCCGATAATAAGGACAAAAAATATTACAAAGAAGAAGATGTAAGTCCGTCGATGGCAATCGTGCTTAGTCAGATGTTTCATTACAACCTTCACTCATCAATCAAGAATCTTTACTTTAAAGGAAAAGGTTACGAAATTTTAAGTCTCTACTTTAATCAGAGCGAGGATCCAGTTTCTGAGCAGTGTCCTTTTTTAAGTGATGAAGACAATGTGCTTAAAATTCGAAAAGCAAAAGACATTATTATCGCCAATATGACCGAGCCTCCCGGACTTCAAGAGTTGGCAGATCAGGTGGGATTGACTTTGAAGAAATTGAAAATGGGTTTTAAACAAATTTATGGCGACACAGTATTTGGATTCCTCTTCGATTACAAAATGGATTACGCTCGAAAATTACTCGACAGCGGTTCGTATAATGTAAATGAAGTAGGTCTCAAAATTGGCTACAGCACCGGAAGTCACTTTATTGCTGCTTTTAAAAAGAAATATGCCACTACTCCCAAAAAATATTTAATGTCTCTTGTAGTTAATGAGACGAAATAAAAAAATAAGTTCAAAAAAAATAAATATACTGTAATATGAAGGGTGTTTTATTAGTAAATCTAGGTTCTCCTCAAAGTCCAACTCCAAAAGATGTAAAGCCATATCTTGACGAATTCTTGATGGACAAATATGTGATCGATGTTCCGTTTTTATTGCGTGCATTGTTGGTTCGCGGAATTATTTTGCAAGCACGTCCTAAAAAGTCTGCCGCGGCTTACGCCAAAATCTGGTGGCCTGAAGGTTCACCACTTATTGTATTATCTGAAAGAATGCACAAGAAAGTTGAGCCGAAATCAAAAGTTCCAGTATCCCTAGCAATGCGTTATGGACAGCCGTCGTTAAAATCTGGATTGCAGGAATTGGTAGATCAAGGTGTAACTGAAATTATGTTGTTTCCGCTGTATCCTCAGTATGCAATGGCATCGACAATGACAATTGTAGAGCTTGCAGAAGATTTACGCAAAAAACATTTTCCACAAATCACGTTTACCCACGTACCTGCTTTTTACAACAAACCAGATTACATCAAAAATCTATCTGATTCGATTAAGGATTCATTGAAAGATTTTGAGTACGACCATTTATTATTTTCATACCACGGAATTCCAGAAAGACATATTCGCAAAACAGACGTTACCAAATCTCACTGTAAGATAGATAAGAGCTGCTGCTCTACCCCATCACCAGCGCACGAATTCTGTTACCGTCATCAATGTTACGAAACTACAAGACTTGTAGTTGAAAAATTGGGAATTCCAGAAGGAAAATACAGTCAAACTTTTCAATCAAGACTTGCTGGAGACAAATGGCTTGACCCTTATACCGATGTGGAGATAAATAAATTACCTGAGAAAGGCGTGAAAAATCTTGCTGTTGTAACACCAGCCTTCGTTGCCGATTGTCTTGAAACTTTGGAGGAAATTGCAATGGAAGCAAATGACGAATTTCTTGCTCACGGTGGAGAAAAATTCCACACCATCCCTTGTCTTAACGACGATGAAGCTTGGACCGATACTGTTGCTTCTTGGATTAATGATTGGGCTGTAGCCAAATAAAATTAGCCTATTATTCTATGGAATATTATAATTATATCAAATCCCTGCATCTCATTTTTGTAATCACTTGGTTTGCAGGGCTTTTTTATATCGTCCGACTTTTCGTTTATCAGATTGAAGCCGCTTCCAAAGAATCTCCCGAAAAGGAAATTTTGCAAAAGCAATATAAGATTATGACCTACAGATTGTGGTATATTATCACTTGGCCTTCGGCTGTATTAGCAACACTTTTTGCAGTTGTCTTACTTATAATGATGCCCGAATGGCTGAATCAAGATTGGATGCATGTCAAGCTATTCTTTGTTTTAATGCTATTTTTATATCATTTTAAATGCCAGCAGATATTTACTTCTTTGCAAAATGATGATGTGAAATACACCTCAAATTATATGCGAATCTTTAATGAAGGTGCGACTTTGATTTTGTTTGCAGTGGTATTCTTAGTGATTTTAAAAAATGCTTTTAATTGGATTTTTGGAGTTATCGGAATCTTTGCATTTTCGATTATCTTGATGCTAGGATTTAAACTGTACAAAAGAATTCGAGAAAAAAACCAATAGCGTATGGCGTTTAGCTTTAATATATCGATGTTGTCGTTGCGAACAAGAATATTCATTACGATGATATTGCTGATTGTAGTGTCATCTGTATTACTAGCGTCAATTTCGATTATTCAATTTAAAAGTGAGGCAAAACAGTACCATCAAGAACGATTAGAAAATAAGGAAAATGCTATTAAGGAGCATATAAACTATATTCTTTCGACCACCACTTATCCGCTTACCACCGAGAATTTACCGCTGATTTTTAAAGATAGAATTTACGAACTTTCGGACATTCATAATTTGGAAATCAACATTTACGATCTTCAAGGAAATTTATTAAAGTCGTCTAAAGCAGCTTTTGCAATTGATCCTGTATCGCCGCCGATTCCGCAATATATTGTAAAGCTTGTTCAATCTTCGGTTGAAAAAAGATATGTTGATATTAAGAATATTGACGGCAAGAAAAACCGAAGTTCCTTTAGTCAGCTTAAGGACGATAAGTTTAAACCGATGGGGATTTTGAATCTACCTTACGTTGAAGATGACGGATTTTACGAACGAGAACTTCAGAATTTCCTGTTACGTCTTGGTCAGGTCTATTCTTTTACCTTATTAATAGCTTTTGGATTGGCGTATATTCTTTCGACTTATATTACAAAATCATTAAAAACGATCTCGGATAAGATTAATGAAACAACCTTACGTCAAAAAAATCAGAAGATTTTAGCTAGAGCAAATAGTAAAGAAGTTGATTTATTGATTCAGGCATACAACGCAATGGTTGATGAACTTGAAGAAAGTGCCGATAAACTTGCGCAAAGTGAACGAGAAGAAGCTTGGCGCGAAATGGCCAAACAAGTCGCTCACGAAATTAAGAATCCTCTGACTCCAATGCGATTGACCGTTCAGAATTTTCAACGAAAGTTTGATCCCGACGATCCAGATTTGATTGTAAAACTGAACGATTATTCGAATATTTTAATTCAGCAGATAGATACAATGAACTCAGTTGCCTCAGCGTTTTCGAGTTTTGCTTCAATGCCAGCACAGCAAAACGAAACCTTGAATGTTGTGGATGTTGTGGAATTAGCTTTGGAAATTTTCAATGAAGAATTTATAAGTTTCCATAGCGAAGAAGAAGTTATCAAAACGAAAATTGATCGTACTCAATTGATTCGGATTATTACAAATCTGGTAAAAAATGCGATTCAGGCAATCCCTTCAAATGTAGAAAACAAATACGTTAAAGTTAGCATTGAACGCGTTGATGAATCTGTACATATTAAAGTAGAAGATAATGGTGTGGGAATCGCAACTGCGAATTATCGACATATTTTCGAACCGAAATTCACCACAAAATCTAGCGGAATGGGATTAGGTCTCGGTATTATCAAAAATATCATCGAAAATTACAAAGGAACTATTACATTTGAATCAGAAGTAAACGAAGGAACTGTTTTTACGGTTTCCTTGCCAATTATTAAAAATTAAAAAATCATAGAAATGACATTTGAAAACATACTTATTTCCAAAGAAAATTCGATTCTAACTCTTACAATCAATCGTCCAGAAAAACTGAATGCACTTAACAAAGCGCTTATTCAGGAGATGCACGATGCTATGAAAGAGATCGAGAAAGACAACGAAGTTCGTGTTGTAGTAATAACAGGAAGCGGCGCAAAAGCATTTGTTGCTGGAGCAGATATTTCGGAGTTTTCAGATTTCTCTATAGAAGAAGGTGCTCAACTTGCAGCACAAGGACAAGAATTGTTGTTTAATCTAATCGAAAACTTTTCGAAACCAGTAATTGCGGCGGTTAACGGTTTTGCACTTGGTGGCGGATTAGAGCTTGCAATGGCCTGCCACTTCCGTGTTGCATCTGACAATGCCAAAATGGGATTGCCAGAAGTATCTCTTGGAGTAATCCCTGGATATGGCGGAACACAACGTTTACCTCAACTTGTAGGAAAAGGAAAAGCAATGGAACTTATTATGACTGCTGGAATGCTAACGGCAGATGAGGCTAAAGAGTTAAAATTGGTAAACTATGTAGTTACTCAAGAAGAACTTCTTGCACATTGCTACAGTATTGCTCAAAAGATCATCAAGAACTCTCCAATGGCTATTAGAAAAGCGATTAAAGCGGTTAATGCAAACTTCCAATACGGAGTAAATGGATACGAAACTGAAATTAAAGCTTTTGGATATTGCTTTGGAACTGCAGATTTCAAAGAAGGAACTACAGCTTTCTTAGAAAAAAGAAAAGCAGTTTTCGCTGGAGAATAATTCGGCAAAAGCCTAAAATAATAAAGGAGCAACTTCAACGGTTGCTCCTTTTGTATTTTATAAATCTATCAAAACTTAAAATCCCTTCGTTCCACATTCTTCGAAGAAGTTTTCGAGGAACAACTCCATAAACTGATGCCTTTCTTGAGCGATTTTCTTTGCAGTTTCGGTGTTCATTTTGTCTTTTAAAAGCAACAACTTTTCGTAGAAATGATTGATCGTTGGCGAATCAGATTTTTTATATTCTTCCTTAGTCATTGAAAAATTTGGTGTAATTTCAGGATTGTACAAAGCTCTATTTTTAAAACCTCCATAATTGAAAGTTCGAGCGATTCCCACCGCGCCAATTGCGTCGAGTCTATCGGCGTCTTGTACAATGTCGAGTTCAATAGATTTAAATTTCTGATCGAAGTTTCCACCCTTGAAAGAAATATTTTCGATAATAATAATTACCTGTTCGATAACTTCCGTGGCAACTTCTTGCTTAGAAAGAAATTCTCGAGCAATCTGAGGACCTCTGCTTTCGTCTCCGTCGTGAAACTTACTGTCGGCAACATCGTGTAGCAAAGCGCCTAGTTGAACCACGAGAAGATTGCAGTTTTCACCTTTGGCAATCTTTACTGCATTGTTCAAAACTCTTTCGGTGTGAAAATAATCGTGTCCGCCTTCAGCATCTTGTAATTGCTGTTTCAAGAATGTTTTAGTGTCTTCTATTAATTTTATATCGCTTGTTGTCATCATAATTTAATGATTTGAAATACTTGATTTTGTTTTGGGGCACGGATTATAAATCCGCGCTATCGGTTTAGGTAAATCCGCGCTATCGGTTTATAAATAATTGTAACCGATCATTCTAGCAACCTTTTACTTAAAACACTATTAAGAGAATCTATTCTATTTAAAACTTCATTGCTGTTCTCATTAAATATTTTATTGTCGATATTAAAGATTTTTAGAACAATAGCATCTGAAGCAATGGAAGAGTCTGAATTGGTATCTTGTAATACAACTTCATCTTTTGAAATCTTTAGAATGTGCAATTTTGAATCATTTAAGGATATTGAATCGTCCTTAGTAAGTAGAAATTTGTTTGAGTCAATCTTATCTCCATTGTCCAAAAATTCAAGGTTTTTTGTTTTTGAATTGTAGGAGTAGCGGAAAAAATCATTGTTATTATTAAAATACCAAAGTGTATATCCATTATTATAAGAGTCTCTATCATTTGACTCTATATACCAAATCTTCGCATTGTTATTGGTTAAAAAATAAGTCCGATTATCTTGCAGAGAATTATTACAAGATGTCGTAGTAAGAAAGATTAAAGCAATGCATCTTTTCATAGTTATAAATTTATCCATATTAAGGATGATTTTAAAAGTACAGCATAATTTTTATGAATGTAATTTAGGTGACTTCCAAATGGAAATTCATTTTGCTACTGATCATTTTTGAATGTTTTCTGACTACTTATATTTACCGATGTTGCAAATCGAATATACCTTTATTAATTTACTAACTGCCTTTCTAGCACAAGTCTTGCGCTAATTTCTTTCGGCGAAAGCCAAAAAAAAATTCTGTAAAAAGAAAATGTTGGAATCAAAGCGCAAAACTTCAAATCCAACATTTTTATGAATTTTAATCTAAATTATTTTGTAGCTGGCTCAACCCACTTAAATATTGTAGACTCTTGCGGAATCACCATTCTCTCAGATATTCTGGCCATTCTAGCTGGTAATTTCATCAGATAATCACGTGCTTTTTCAGCTTCGGATGTAAGATTTGTAATTTTGTCAATTTCCCATCTCACCATCAAACGCTCCATAATATCCACATAATCCATCGCTGTGTAAACACCAATTCGCTGTGCAGAATCTGAGAATTGCTCAAATGCTGTTCCGATTTTATTTCCTGATTCTCTCAAGAAATGCGCAGGCATTACGATTTTTTGCTTCATCATATAATGGAAAGCAAGCATCATTTCGCTTGGGTCAACCTTAAAAATTCTGTCCACAAATTCGCTATAAGCGTGGTGATGACGCATCTCGTCACCAGCAATCATCTTACACATTTTAGACAATTTATGGTCGCCATATTTTTTTGCCATTTGCGACACACGGTTGTGAGAAATATAAGTTGCAAGCTCTTGAAAACTCGTATAAACAAAGTTTTTGTAAGGATCAGTACCTGTACCAATATCAAAACCGTCACTTATCAGGTGTTGAGCAGTAATTTCTACCTCACGCATATTCACGCGTCCAGAAAGATACAAGTATTTATTAAGCACGTCACCGTGTCTATTTTCTTCACCTGTCCATTGTCTAATCCAACGAGACCAACCATTCCCTTCAGTCTGATTGATTCCTTCGACATCCATTAGCCAAGATTCATAAGTAGGCAACGCTTCTTCGGTAATTGTATCACCTACCATCACAACCCAAAAGTCGTAAGGTAAATCTTTCGCTATTTCGCGTAATTCCTTCACCTCATCATAGAAACTTTCTTGCTGTGAATTTGGCAAGAAGTCTGTTGGCTGCCATATAGTGTCAATCGGAATAAGAAATTGATTTGTATAAGTATCAATATCTTTTTCCAAGAATTGCATTACTTCCAATCGTTTATTTGTAATTGCCATAAGTCTTTAATTATTATATTTTAAATCTCCCACAACATCTGCCTCAGCTTTTGCGATGATTTCGTCGGCAGTAGCGCTATTTACGGCAATCGCAGGATGAATTTTTATTGTAATATGATTTCCTAAACCTACTGGAAAAAAGCCAAAACGCATCATTTTCCAGGAATTATTTATAGATATTGGCACCACATAAGCATCGGGCGCCGCCTTCATTAGTACTTTTAAGCCAGTTGCAGCAAACGGTTTCGGCGTGCCAGTTTTACTTCTTGTTCCTTCTGGAAAAATCGCCGCTGCCCGATTGTATTTCTGTATGTATTGACCAAGTCCCTTTATTGCCGGTATTGCCTGTTTTGGTTGATCTCTATCAATTAAAACCGATCCTCCTTTTCTTAAATTATAAGAAACACTCGGAATTCCCTTACCTAATTCGGCCTTACTCACAAATTTCGGATGAAATTTACGCAAATACCAAACCATCGAGATGATATCATACATACTTTGATGATTAGCTACCAAAATAAGCGGAACTCCCTCAGGAATTAATTCTCGATTGCTCACTTTGTAAGTTGTACCAAGCATTCTCGTGCAAACTATCAAGCAAAGATTTAGATAATCCACACTTACTTTATGAGCTTTATATCCAAAAACATTAAAACAGACCCATTGTATTGGATGAAAAACCACCAAAACAAGTCCGAATAATAAGTAATAAATCGCCGATAAAGGGTAAGAAACTATCTTTTGCATACTGCACTTTAACAACAAGCAAAAGTATGAATTATATTTTAAAATTTCATAGCTACAACGGCTTTATAATGCACAGAAATGAACATTTGAACGATCATAAATCTATTTATTACATACTTTTTCAGCCAATAATATACGAATTTAATAATTTATACTTTTACAAGCCTCATTTTCGAAGATTTAAAACTACACTTTTTGCTATCATCACCATAATTTTTATACGCTTACGCGAAAGTTATAAAGATGACGACTTTGCTAGACAGCATCGATTTAAAGCCGATTACTAGCATCTAAATGACACTTATCATAATCGAAAAATTAAAACGAGAATTTTTTCGCTTACGCGAAAGTTAGAAAAACGAAATCTTCTACAAACAAGATTAAATCTAAGTCGATAACAAGCTTTAAATTGCAATTTTAGCAACACAAAAAAATAGTTAAGAATTTGACTATTACCATCCTTAGAATGGTTTGAAGACAGCAAAAAAAATAGTATTTTTACAAAAAAGTTATTATGGCCAAAGAGAAAGAAAAAGACGCTACTAAAATGAGCTCGGAGAAGGAAGCAAAACTTAAAGCATTGCAACTTACCCTTGACAAACTTGACAAGACTTACGGAAAAGGAACTGTAATGAAAATGGGCGACAAAGCAATCGTAGAAGTAGAGACCATCTCTTCTGGATCGCTAGGTCTTGACCTTGCACTTGGTGTAAACGGATATCCTCGAGGTAGAGTTATTGAAATATACGGACCTGAATCTTCAGGTAAAACAACATTGACCCTTCACGCAATTGCCGAAGCTCAAAAAGCTGGTGGTATCGCTGCTTTTATCGATGCAGAACACGCATTTGATAGAAATTACGCAGAAAAGCTTGGAGTAGATATCGAAAATCTAATTATTTCGCAGCCAGACAACGGAGAGCAAGCATTAGAAATTGCCGAAAACCTAATTCGTTCGGGCGCAATTGATATTGTGGTAATTGACTCAGTTGCTGCTTTGACTCCAAAAAGTGAGATTGAAGGCGAAATGGGAGATTCAAAAATGGGTCTTCACGCACGTTTAATGTCTCAAGCATTAAGAAAACTTACCGGAACAATTAGTAAAACCAATTGTACAGTATTTTTCATTAACCAATTGAGAGAGAAAATCGGTGTAATGTTCGGAAATCCTGAAACTACAACGGGAGGAAATGCGCTTAAATTTTACGCATCTGTTCGTATTGATATCCGTCGTTCATCTCAAATTAAAGATGGAGATAACGTAATTGGAAACCGTACGAAAGTGAAAATCGTAAAAAACAAAGTAGCACCACCATTCAAGGTTGCTGAGTTTGATATTATGTATGGAGAAGGAGTTTCAAAAACAGGAGAAATCTTGGATTTGGCAGTTGAATTCGAAATCGTGAAAAAAGCAGGATCTTGGTTTAGCTACGGAGATACAAAATTAGGACAAGGTCGTGATAGTGTGAAAGTACTTATCAAAGACAATCCAGAACTAGCCGATGAGCTAGAACAAAAAATTAAAGACAGAATTAAAGAAAATCTTTAATTTCAAAAACCCGCTGCTAGCGGGTTTTTTTGTACTTTGAAATGGCGTTTTTAATGTTTTTTATTCAAATCTTTTCTCAACTCTGAAATTGCAAACGCAGTTGCTTTCGCTTCAAAACTGGTTCTTGTTTGAGTACCAACTTTGCCATATCTTTTGTCAAGATGTTCGCCAAGAGTAGTTATGTTTTTATTTTTCCTTTCCATTTTATATAAATCTTAGTATTGGCTTAGACGCGCACTCCCTCCAATTCCTCCTCAACCTTCTCCACTCCCTGAAACTCCAGCAATGCCTCCAAAATCTGTTCTCTAGATTTATCTCTAATCCCCTTTACATTCATTTTGCTATCGTCAAGACCTTCAGTTTCTACAAACCCGCAGAATTTAGCTCTCATAATGCCTGGACTTCCACTAAAGAACGTATAAGAGAATCGCTTTTTATTATCGGCGAAAGCCAAAGGAACAATCGGAATATGATGGCTTAAGGCCAATCGGAACGCACCATCTTTAAAGTCGTCAAGCAAAATACTTTCGTCATCCGGAACTCCTCCTTCTGGGAATATGCAAATGCTCAAACCTCTATTTAATCTTGCTTGTGCTCTTTCAAAAACCTGCATTCTACTTTTCGAACTACTTCTATCAACCAAGATGCAAGTTCTTTTATAGAAAAATCCAAATAACGGAATCTTCGCTAGTGACTGTTTTCCAACAAAAACAAAAGGATGTTTTACCACCGCCAGCATCAACATTACATCGGTTATCGAAGTATGGTTGGCAATAAACATATAGCTTTTGCCTTTTTCTAATTTCTGCCTTTTTTCAACTTTATAATAAAAACCCATTCCGAAGAGAATCGTTTTTGCCCAAATTCTCGCCATTGCAAAATAGTAGGGATACCACTTTTCTCTAGAAATCGAAATCAGTAAAAAAGGCAACATTATAAGGATCGGCAGTCCCATTAGGATGTAGAACCACACGCGCCACAAGAGCCAGCCAATCTTCTTTATTAATTTCATAAGTTCAAAAGTAATCAATACGACTATACCAATTTTTAAAAATACACTAACTTTGCTTCAAATTTATTTCAAATGGCAAAAATACTTACTGGCGTTCAGAGTACTGGAACACCACACTTGGGAAATTTGTTGGGAGCGATTATCCCAGCAATCGAATTATCAAATAAACCTGAAAATGATTCTTTCCTATTCATAGCTGATTTGCATTCAATGACGCAAATCAAAGATGGAGCTCAACTGAGAGCGAACACTTTAAGTACTGCTGCAACTTGGCTGGCCTGTGGAGTAAATATCGAAAAAACCACTTTCTACCGACAGTCAGATGTTCCTGAAACTGCTGAATTGTCGTGGTACTTAAGTTGTTTTTTTCCATTTCAAAGACTAACATTAGCACATTCTTTCAAAGACAAATCAGATAGACTTGACGACGTCAACGCGGGACTTTTCAGTTATCCGATGTTGATGGCCGCCGATATCCTATTATATGATGCCGAATTTGTTCCCGTAGGAAAAGATCAACTGCAACATATCGAAATTACTAGAGATGTCGCAGCGAGATTCAACCATCAGATGGGCGAAACTTTTGTACTTCCTGAATCATATCTTCAAGAAAACACCAAATATGTTCCTGGAACAAACGGTGGGAAAATGAGCAAGTCTGCAAATAATTTCATCAATATTTTCTTAGCTGACAAAGCTTTGCGCAAGCAGGTAATGAGTATCGAAACGGACAGTACCGCACTTGAAGATCCGAAAGATCCTGAAACCTGCAAAATCTTTGCAATCTACCAACTTCTGGGAACTGATGCGCAAATCGCTGAACTACGTGAAAAATACAAAAATCCAAACCGCGATTTCGGTTGGGGACACGCAAAACAAGAATTGTTTGAGTTGATTATTTCTAAATTCGAAAAAGAAAGAAGCCTCTACAATTATTATATGGAGCATCCAGAAGAAGTTGAAGAAGCACTATTAATAGGAGCCGCAAAAGCACAAGTAGTTGCAAAAGGTGTTCTTAGCAGAGTAAGAGGGAAATTGGGTTATAGAGCGTAAATCATATTATTAAAGAGCTGTTGAAGAATTTTCGGCAGCTCTTTTTTAATCATTTATTCTATTTTGATATCCATTCCAAATATTATTCAAATCTTCGAGAGCTTTTTCACTGATGATATAATCCGTCATTATTTTTGGAAGTGATTATGCAGTATATCTAAATTTTCTTTCCTGTCAAAATCGTGAATCTTTCTGCTTTTTTCTCCAATTTCTAATTCGCTGAGCAAAGACTGTTTTTGAATTTCTTCTTTTTCAAAATGTCTTAATGCAGTTCTAACAACTTCACTAACAGAACTATATCTTCCTGTTGTTATCTGACCATTGATGAAATTCTCATAATAATCTCCAATTATAATCGATTTATTTCGTGCCATAATTTTCAGTTTTAAACAAAATACCAATTTATGGTATTGATAGAAACGAGTTCTAGTTTCTTTAGATATTTTTTGTGCCTCGCGAAATTCACTTAAAATGGCGAGTAGGAGAAAGAAGATGTGAAATAACAACACTAAAGTTTCAGCACCGCTCTTCGATGGTCTCTGACCTCGAAGCAGGTTCATTTCTAATTTAACTTATATTTTATAAACACAATATATTCCCGCTCTTCGATGGTCTCTGACCTCGAAGCAGATTCATTTCTAAATAAACCTCGCATTTTTTACAAACACTATATATTGTTCAACAAACTCAATCAAGGTACAAATTCATATCGCCTCAAACATCTTCCCCGGCAACGGTCGAGCCACGCCTTTAAGTTCAAGATTTAGAAGAATAGACGACAATTTATAAATCGGCAATTGACATTTAATGGCAATCAAATCCATCTCTGATTTCCCGTTTGCCTGCATATAGTCGTAAACTCTTTGCTCGTCAGGTTCGAGTGTAATAAAAAGCTGCTTTTGAATCACTTTCTTTCTGTTCTCCAATTCCCAATTTAGAATATACATAACATCTGCCGCCGACGTTAGCAAGTTTGCCTTTTGGGTTTTTATCAGATTGTTACAACCTTGGCTAAACTTATCCGAAGTTCTGCCCGGCACCGCAAATACATCGCGGTTGTAGTCATTTGCAAGATTTGCAGTAATAAGCGAACCACCTCTTTCTGCAGATTCAATTACAATTGTAGCTTCAGACATTCCTGCGACGATGCGATTCCGCCGAACGAAATTCTCTTTGTCAGGATTTCCACCACTCCAAAACTCAGTTAAGAAACCGCCGTTCTCCTCAATCCTGCGAACATACTTTTTGTGTACCGCCGGATAAATCTGACTCATTCCGTGAGCGACCACCGCAATCGTCTGAAGTCCCATATCCATTGCCGCTTGATGCGCGACGATGTCCACACCATAAGCAAAACCGCTTACAATAATAGGATTTAGAGGCGCAAGATCTGAAATCAACTTTCGGCAAAATTCCGTTCCGTGAGATGTGATTTGCCGAGTGCCAACGATGCTGATGATTCGAGGATTTTCCAAATCGATATTTCCCGTACTAAATAACAGTACGGGTCCATCATAGCAATGTTTTAGGCGCATCGGATAATTATCATCCTGAAAATACATCGTCTGTATCTGATGATTCTGAATATATTGTAGTTCATTTTCAGCCTTTTCAAAAATTGATTTGTCTGTAAGATTCTTGATGATTATCGAGCTAATCTGATTGATAGAAGCAAGTTTATTTTTGGGTGTTTTAAAGATTTCTTCGGCACTGCCACAATGAGCAATAAGTTTTTTGGCCATAACATCGCCTACTCCATCCACTTTCTGAAGCGCCAAAACGTACAACAAATCATCTTCTTTCATAGGTATCGATTTGAAACTGAAATGTATACAATTTTCTCGAAATTGTTAATAAAATTTGTTGATAAAATTATATTCCTTCAAAGCTTTGCTTAACTTTGTTTTTATGAAAATCGCACAGCACATTTCGCAGCTTTTGTATAGATACCAATGTGTTATGGTACCCGGTTTTGGTGCATTCCTGACTGAAACTCAGTCGGCACAAATGCAGCAAGGCACACATACTTTTTTCCCGCCGAAGAAACTTTTGTCTTTCAATGCACAGATAAAAAATAACGACGGACTTCTTGCCAATTATATCGCACGTCACGAGAATATCTCTTACGAAGAAGCGGTTGTAATGATTCAGCACGAAGTTGCAATTTGGCAGTCTATGCTTGATACAAATCAAGCAGTCACACTCAATAATATCGGATTTTTAAGTCTCAACGACGATCATAATATTGTGTTTTCTCCAAACACCCAGAAAAATTACCTTGCCGAGTCCTTTGGTCTTAGCGCAGTAAATGTCGAGGCGATTGAGAGAATTGCAGTAGAGAATTTATTGGCAGCAAGTGAGCAGCCAAATACTGTTTTTGAGCGTAAAGTTGAAGTTGTACAAGACGAAGTTGCCGAAACTCCGGTTATCGCGATGGACACTCAAAAACGCCGTCCTTACCTGCATTACGCAGCTGTTTTAGTTTTGGCTTTGGCAGTTACTGGAAGTGTAGGATATAATTTTTTCCAAACACAAGTCGCAGCCGAAACTCTGCAAGTTCAGAATGAAGTTCAGCGAGAAGTTCGTGCCAAAATTCAAGAGGCGACTTTCTTTATCGAGAATCCAATTCCTTCGGTGACACTCAATGTTCGCGATACCAAAATGCCGTATCACGTTGTTGCTGGAGCTTTCAGAAACGTTGAAAATGCAGACAAAATCTTTCAGAAATTGAGTGATGCAGGTTATAAATCCAAAAAGCTAGAGGTGAATAATTTCGGATTAACCCCGGTTATTTATGGCAGTTTTTCATCCTATACAGAAGCTTACAAGCTAATGAAAACGATTCAGAAAACCGACAATCCTGACGCTTGGCTTCTTATCAAGGAATTATAAGGTCACATAAAATATACTTACAATCCGCATTTTCCCTTAAAGGAATTTGCGGATTTTTTTTTGGGCGTGTCCCTTTGGGCCGGGCTTTCCACTCCCACTCTTTGTTGTAGCTTTTGCTCCGCAACGCCACAACAAAGGAGTTCCGCTACAATCCCTCACGCAGACTTGTGGTGAGATTGAAGTGAGGTGGTTGAAAGATGATACTTTTCATATTTACTCTATCTAAAACTCAAATAGCATTCCTCACGCAAACTTTTGGTAAAATTGAATTGAGGTGGTTGAAAAATTTATTGTTTTAAATCTACACTATCTAAAACTGCATACTCAAACTTGTCATTTCGACGTAGGAGACCCGAGCAAAGCGAACGGGCGAAGCAAATCACATAATACTGAATTTGATTTCCTGTATAACTAGACTCGAATTATTTTCTAGAAATTTGAATTTTGGAGAAAGAAGAATTAGCATCAAATGAGTCCCTTCCTTCGTCAGGGTGACAAAATTGCGTATTTGGCTTGTGAGTGAACTAAATGCTTCGAGGTCACAGACCATCGAAGAGCGAGACCTAAGATCGAGCATCAAATGAGACCCTTCCTTCGTCAGGGTGCAAAATTGCGGATTTGGTTTGTGAGTGAATAAAAGGCTTCGAGGTCACAGGCCGTCGAAGAGCGAGAAATAAGAAACTAGCATCAAATAAGACCCTTCCTTCGTCAGGGTGACATGTTTGTGGGAGATGGTTTGCGCGTAAATTTTCTAATGGTGTGTAGTTCTTTATAAGTTCAAAGGAATGAGATTGAGTAGCAAATGAGACCCTTCCTTCGTCAAGGTGACAAGATTGCGGGAGATGGTTTGCGCGTAAATTTTCTAATGGTGTGTAGTTCTTTATAAGTTCAAAGGAATGAGATTGAGTAGCAAATGAGACCCTTCCTTCGTCAGGGTGACAAGTTTGCGGGAGATGGTTTGTGAGTGAACTAAAGGCTTCGAGGTCACAGACCATCGAAGAGCGAGTCACAGACCATCGAATAGCGAAAATTACAATTTTGGAGAATGAAGAACTAGCCTCAAATGAGACCCTTCCTTCGTTAGGACGACAAGTTTGCGGGAGATGGTTTGCGAGTGATCTAAAGGCTTCGAGGTCACAGACCATCGAAGAGCGAGTCACAGAACATCGAATAGCGAAAATTACAATTTTGGAGAATGAAGAACTAGCCTCAAATGAGACCCTTCCTTCGTCATGGTGACAAGTTTGCGAGAGATGGTTTGCGAGTGAACAAAAGGCTTCGAGGTCACAGACCATCGAAGAGCGAGTCACAGACCATCGAATAGCGAAAATTACAATTTTGGAGAACTAAGAACGAGCCTCAAATGAGACCCTTCCTTTGTCAGGGTGACAAGTTTGCGTATTTGGTTTGCGAGTGAACTAAAGGATTCGAGGTCACAGACCATCGAAGAGCGAGTTCAAAGGATTTAGTTTGAGCCTCAAATGAGACCCTTCCTTCGTCAGGGTGACAAGATTGCGTATTTGATTTGCGAGTGAACGAAAGGCTTCGAGGTCACAGACCATCGAAGAGCGAGAGCGAGTCACAGACCATCGAAGAGCGAGAGTTCAGAGGAATTAGTTTGAGCCTCAAATGAGACCCTTCCTTCGTTAGGACGACAAGTTTGCGGGAGATGGTTTGCGAGTAAATTTTCTAATGGTGTGTTGTAGTTTATAAGTTCAAAGGAATGAGATTGAGTAGCAAATGAGACCCTTCCTTCGTCAGGGTGACAAGATTGCGGGAGATGGTTTGCGAGTGAACAAAAGGCTTCGAGGTCACACACCATCGAAGAGCGAGTCACAGAACATCGAATAGCGAAAATTACAATTTTGGAGAACGAAGAATTAGCATCAAATGAGACCCTTCGTTCGACAGGGTGACAAGATTGCGGGAGATGGTTTGCGAGTGAACAAAAGGCTTCGAGGTCACAGACCATCGAAGAGCTAGAATATCGAATAGTGAAGTTGATAAGTTTGAAAAAGCAGCCTATTCTTAAGCACCAGACACCTTTTTTGGACTTCTCTAGCCCCGATTGCAGCGGAAATCCTGCGGTGGCAAACGACATTGCGCACTGCGCGGCAAGAGCGACCAACGGAAGCTCCTTGCCGCGCAATGTGCGCAAGGAGTTTTGCCGCTGCAGATTGAAGTGGAAAGCGGGATTAAGCTCTAAAAAAAAATCATAATATAATTGACGGCTATTCCTATAATCGAGATGTATACAAACAAAAAAGCCTTCAGGAATTGAAGGCTGGTCATTGAAAATTTTAGAAATTAGTAACTGTATGTTACAGTCAAATACTCGGTGTTATTTGGACTACTATCATCGAAAATGGCTGCCGAATTAACTTTTGTTGGATAACCATTTGAATTATAAATGAAAGAATTCATCATATAATTCTGATTTTCATTTTGTAATATAATCGAAATAATATTTTTCGCTCTTCCGTGTAATTCATAATCACCTACTACAGCGTCTGCAATTTCAGCATAACCTGTTACATTTTTCATTGGATTATTATTGCTGTCGTATGTGTATACATATGTATTTCCGTTGGATTGAACTTCTTTTGAAATTTCACCATTTGTATAAGTCATTGTACTGGTTTCGGATGGTAGTCCAACTGTAGTTCGAGTTACAGTATTGTTAGAATTGTAGGTGTAAGTATAAATATCATCACTACTATCTGACATAAATCTGTGACGGTATTCAGTCAATTTCCCCGCTGGATTATAAGCAAAAGTTTCTTTTGTGTAAAGCGTACCATCTACAAAATATTCTACTTTAGTGATTAAGTCACCTGAATAAAAGAATTTGGAGAAAGAACCATCATTATATTGCTCTTTAAGTAGCTTATTTCCGTCATAAAAATAGTCAGCTGTGAAATTTAGACCATCGCCGTTTGCTTGCTGATAGACGGCACGCTTTAACAATATATCAGTAACTGCTGGGTTTGTAGCTGGTCCATCATCATTACTTGAGCAAGAAGAAAGTGCGACGAAACTAATCGCGCTCAAAAATAAAAAAATTTTTTTCATAGGTTTGGTCTGTATGGTTAACAATTAATTAACATAATGCCAAATATATAACTTTTTGTGAATTGCCAAATCTTTTTTTTACCAGAACGAAGATTTATTCTAAAATCTTAAATTTGTCCTAGACAGTCCGATTTGTAAACTCACAATACTATCTTTGTTAAAAAAAAGAATGCAAGCAAAAACACCTTCAGAATCTGCTACGATCGCTACTGATATCGTATTACCAAGTGAGACAAATCCGCTGAATAACCTATTTGGAGGAGAACTTCTAGCGCGTATGGATAGAGCCGCGAGTATTGCTGCACGACGACACGCGAGACGAATTGTCGTGACAGCTTCTGTAAATCACGTGGCTTTTAATAAAGTAATTCCGCTGGGAACGGTGGTTACAATTGAGGCGAAAGTTTCTAGAAGCTTTAATACTTCGATGGAAATCTTCTTGGATGTGTGGATTGAAGAGGTAACTTCGGGACTTCGTAGTAAAGCTAACGAAGCTATCTATACCTTCGTTGCAGTAGATGACTCGGGAACACCGACAAAAGTTCCTGAACTTAAACCTGAAACAGAACTTGAGATTGAACGTTTTTCTGCAGCATTGCGCCGTAAACAGTTAAGTCTTGTGCTTGCCGGAAAGATGAAAGCACATGATGCGACGGAGTTGAAAGCATTATTTAGTTAGTCTTAAGTTGACAGTTGACAGTTTACAGTGGCTGAGGAGTAGCTATCAGCTGTCAGCATTAAGCTCTTAGCTTTTTGACTTAGGAAAAATATCGAGTTGTCGTTTTTAATAAATAATAATTGATGACTTAATTGCAGTTGAACTATGTAACAATTTATTAAAAATTGTTATCTATCTTTCAGCATCAATTAACTAATTGCAAACTGAAATCCGTCAGTTGTGACAAATTAAAACTATTCCGAAGTCATAACCTTAACTGGAAATTTTCAACTACTAAAAATAACTGTTAACCGATAACTGTAAACTTATAACTATATTAAAACTGTAACCTATGAGAATATTTTATTTCCTTTCGCTACTAATCTGTGCAACTTTGATCAGTTGTGGCAGCACAAATTCTGAAGATAATTTACTAGTTATCGTGAAGTACAAAACACAACCAAATAAAAATATCGATGCGATAGTTGCCTTAAAAGCATTAGTTGAACAAGCTGAAAAAGAAGATCATTTTGTTGAACTGAAGATTTATGTTGATCCAGATGATAACTCGACTATTCTTGTTCAAGAAGAATGGGAAGACGCCACATATTATAAAAATGATCATATGAAAACTGCACACTACCAGAAATTCATGACTGACTCACCTGCCTTTTTAGTTGGAACTCCAGAGATTAGTTATTGGAATTTGAATTCAGCATATAGGAAGTAGGCTGTTAGCCTTTAGCTGTCAGCGATTAGCTTTTAGCTATCAGCTTTCCTTAATGATGCGTAGACCTAAATTAAAAAGTCTCTAAGAAGGTATTTTTACCTTCTTAGAGACTTTTTTTATTCTGAATCTTATGATCAAAGTTCAATCTTCAAAGTAACTTTATACTTATTTTCGATCTTTTAGATTATTTTAATTTTTTAGATTTTTTAGATTATTTCAGTTATTTAAGATTTCTCGGAAATCTTTAAATTTTTGAATCTTTAAATCTTTAAATTTCTCCTCCTACATTCCCGACAACCACTGCTGTGGATTTACGTAAGTTGCATTTTGGGAGATTAGGAATTTGATAACTGTCGCTCCGGTTTCACCGTTGGTGTTGACCGTTCCGATGCTTTGTTTTAAACTTACTTTATCTCCTTTATTAACTGTAACGTGGTTTAGGTTTTGATAGACCGAGAAGAAATCCCCATGTTGAATAATTACAATTTTATTAATTGGCGATAGTACCATCACACTACTCACTTCTCCGCCAAAGACAGCTCGTGCGATAGCTCCTTTTTCTGTAGTGATTTCCACACCACTATTATAAATTACAAGTGATCTGTGCACTGGGTGTGCTTGTTGGCCATAACCTAAGGTTACAACTCCACGTTCTACAGGCCACGGAAGTTTATTCTTGTTGGCTCTAAAGTTGGCAGCTACAATTTCGCCTTCTGGTGTTAATGCAATTTTTGTTGATGATACTGGCGCAGCTTTGGTTGAAGCAGCTTCAGCTGCCGCTTTCTTAGCTGGCGCCGAACTTGGATTTGCTTTTGCTAATGCAGCAGCTTTGGCCGCAGCTTCAGCAGCAGCTTTTCTGTTGGCTTCGGCAATTGCAGCACGAATAAGACGATCGATTTCTTTGTCGATTTTCTTGCTTTCTTGCTCTTTCTTGCGAATATCAGTAGTAATATTCTTCTTATCCTTCAAAATTCCCTGGAAAATCTTTTCAGTGTCTTTACGTTCTAATTCCAACGATTCTTTTTCCTTGCGATTTTCAACAAGAAGTTTTTCTTTTTCGGCTTTCTGACCTTTTAATGTTTCATTTAAAACTTCCAGATCCTTAGTTTTTTTCTTAAGCTCTTCTCCCTGCGATTTTCTAAATCTCGCATATTGCTTCATATATTGTGCACGTTTGTAGGCTTGAAGAAAACTTTCTGATGATAATAGAAACATCGCTCTACTCTGCTCCGATCTACTTTTGTAAGACTTGACAATTAGCTCAGCATAATCTGCACGCAATTCTACCAACTCTTTTGTAAGTTCGTTAATCTTCTTTTGATTGATATACATATCATTTGCCAAAAGTTTGCTTTGCCTTTCGGTAGTTTGGATAAGTTTCTCTTTTAGACCAATCTTATTTTTTTGAAGTAATAATTCGCTAGTGGTCGATTTTTCTTTTGTCCGTACCGATTTTAAGAGCGCTTGATTTTCTCGTATCTCCTTTTGTATCTGCAATTTACGTGCTTCAAGTTTGTCTTGGGCCGATTGACTCCACGACAATGAAGTGATCAAAATAAAGAATAGGCTTAAAATAAATTTCGGCATTTTTGAATAAGATTTTGACAAATTTAATCAATATTAATTCTTTCAAAGCCACTTGGCGCTGAGTATGGAAAAGAAAAATCTTCGTTGAAGGTAACTGACTTATAATCAATACCTATAAAGCTTGTTCCTTTTTCTTGTGCTGCTTCGATTGAAAATCTTTTAGGAAGTGTTCCTTCTGGAAAATCTGTATGTTCTTGGTAAAAAACAGTTAAGCTTTTGCCTTGCGATTCTTCGGTAAGGGTTTGCATTTTGAGTAAAAACTGCGCAGCATCAAAATAATATCCTTGTTTTATTGTAGACTTGTTTGCAGATTCTAATGCATACATATCTTCAAAAATGGAAGAATTATATTTAGAGTCACGCAAATTGTCCAATGGCTGCCCTAGTAGCAAATTTTGAATTTTCTCGAAATTTAATTCAGTTCCCAACCATTTACTCAGGGTCGAATAATCACCATCAAAATATTTAGAATTTGGCTTTTCATAATACTGAACTCGATCTGGAGTAATTAACGCTTTCGCCATTGTGATTCCCAAGAATCGAATGCTTACCAAAATCATTTCGTCTTTTTTGATTTTGATTTCGGCGGTTACAGATTGCGATTGTTTGTTGTCCTTGTACGAAACGTTTGCTTTGATGTATGCAGTTGAAAAGTCGATTTCATCATTGGCATAATGATTTTTGATAATCTTTTCGGCAGATAAATTTTTCTCCGCTTTTTCGGTCGCAACTGTGGCTTTAGACTTGCAAGCGAAAAAAAGTGGTAGTAATAGAAGTAGTACGAATTTGCGCATTATTTTTTAAATTGTTTTAGTAATTTTTCAGCTTTGATAAAGTAAGTTTCCTTTTTTTTCTGATCTCCCAATCCGTTTGCTGCTTCGCCCAACTGAATCAAGAAATTGATTTCGAGTTGTGGATTATTAACAACATAAAAATAACCTTCATCTAAAACGGCAAGTGCTTTTTTATATTGCTGTAGCTGATTATTTGCCAGTCCATTGTAATAATACATTTGTGGTTGGGCCGGAAAAAGATCAATCATATCGGCAGAAGTTTTCAGCATTTTATCAAATTCTCCAGTATGACTGTACGCTTCCATTAATAGAAACACCGATTTATAATCGTCGGAATTTTCCTTTAGATGCTGCTCGTAGTATTTCACCACATTTGGCCAATCGCCAGTATTGCTGTAAAACTTTGCTACTTCTTTTGAAACATCCACAGGATCATTATCAAAATATTTGATTGAATTTTCTACTTCGGCGGCATATTGAGGTTTGCCTTGTGAGAAAATTAAAAACTCATTAAGAACTCGATGTTTTATTTTTCTGTCGATTGTCTTACTAGCCAAAACGCGCTTCATTGATGCGACTGCTTTCTCGCCATCATTGTTATTAACGTGAAATTTAAAAAGTCCAATCTGTGCAAATTCAGATTCGGGGATAGCTTTTTCTAATTTCTTGGCAATTTCCAACGCTTTCTCTTCTTGATTGCTTTCAGAGTACATTAGAATCAATGCCAAATAGTTGGACTCGTCTTTTGGATTTTTGGCAATTTGATCTAAAAGATTTTTCTTTTCTGGACCTTGGTATTTTGCATCTTGCAGAATCTGTGCTTTATAAAGTTCACGCATATCGCGCTTGCCCACAGTTTCATTCAGTTCATTAATCAAATCTAAAGCTTTGTCATATTGCTGCGTGCTCATATAAAGAGCGGTTAAATCTTCTTTGTATTCTACTTTAAAATCAATCAGTTTTGTGACAATTGTAATGGCGCGGTTAAAATCTTTGGTCTCGTAAGCGACATCATACATCCCAACGTAGTACCACATATTTGTAGGATCTAGTTTGGTTGCTTTTTCAAAAGCTTCGTAAGCTCTAGGATAATTGCGTTGTGCGAGCAGATTCTTGCCCATTTCGTGGTACAAAACAGCATTGTTGGGTTGTTGTTTCAGACATTTTTCGAGAAACGTAATTGCTCGGTCGTAATTGCCAATTCCTTTTTGAGTTAAAGCCTCGTAAAAGTTATTCAGAAACTGATCGTCTTCCAGAGGAATTGTATCTGGCTCAGCCTGTGCCATGGCAGGATTTGCAGACAAACACATTGCTGCAAATAATCCCGAGATAACAACTTTGTAGTAATTCATTTTTTTGATTTTCAAAATGCAGCTCAACAAAAATAGATAAAAAAAACTTCAATGACTTATCTTGATGAAGTATGATTTTATTAAGTCGATTTACTTACTCTGCTTGCAGAAGTCAACAAAAACTTATTTGTCAGCGAATTGGATATCACCGAAGATTCAAAATATAATATTTGATATAGATATTTATGGATTGACTTATTTTCCTACGCTAATACTCAGATTAGGTAATTCGACCTGTAATTTTATTTTCGCTTTTAAGGCTGTAAAAACTTTCAATAAAGTTTCCATTGTTGCATTACTAGCGTTGCTTTCAAGTCTCGAAATCTGTGCTTTTTGTACACCGATTAATTTCCCCAAGTCTTCCTGAGTTAAATTTCGTTCTTTTCTAGCTTCTTTAATTGCTTTTCCAATGAGATCCATTTGAAGTTCATATTCAAATATTTCTCGGTCAGGCGTTCCTCTTTTACCGATTAATTTATCTTGAACTTCATCTAAAGTATGTGTGTTCATTATTTGTTTTGTTTTAATGCTTTGTCCGCAAAGTATTTTTCTCTACTACTTAAAGCCTTTTCAATTTCTTGGTCGGGAACTTTGCTCCTCTTTTTTATAAATCCGTGTGTAGAAATAACCAAAGTTTCGGTTGCGGAGGTTTTATCCCAAAACGCAAGTAGGCGATATTGAAAACCTTGATATAAAGTTCGAAATTGGCTTCGCCGAACCACTTCCTTAGGTTTCCCAGATTTCGTTATTTAATTTTTTAAAAAGTTCTGCATCAACCTGAATTTGCGATTTACGAATATTGTAAAGTATTTTCTCGTAATGCTTTTTTTCCAATCCACTTAAAAATCAAAGGCTTCATCCAAAAATATAATTTCGAAAAGTTTCGCCATCGCCAATAATTTAATAAAGTAAAGACACTAAAGGTTTCGTTTTAACGAAAATTTTTAGTGTCTTTTTTTTTCGATTTGGTCCAAATAAAAATAATAACATTAGGATAAGGCAGCGGTTCAAGGACATTGTTTGCAAGACCACGAACTAATTCAGCCGAAAAATCTCAATTGCAATCAATTGCTTGATCATATAAGTCCAAACCAATTGTATAATGCAAGGTGTAATTTTTTCTATTTATTACATCTGTATTGTAATCGTCGTAATTTTTCAGATTAAATGGTCCAGTTCCTCCATTAACACCAACGCCGTTATTAATTTCTCTAGTAAAAGTCAGACATTTATTATCTTCAAAAACTAGTACCAAAGAATCTCCGACAAAATTACTTTGTATAGAATAAAAAGGTGCCGTTATCGGTTTTCCTACAGAAATGATTTCTTTTGATTCTCCAGCGTTGATTGAATATTGCTCTGATAAATCTCTGTTAGTATCATAAACCTTCATAATCAGATTTCTGTCGCTAGTATTTTGATAAATATAAGTTGCAGTACGTCTTTCATCAATTTCACCTTTCTCACAAGAGGTAAAGAGGGTTGCTATTATAAGAACACTAATTCCAGTAAGTAAATAGTGCATCCACGTTATTTTTTGTTGCATTGTTATCTGAATTTTTAATATTATCTCTCCAATTATTCCACGTTCTTTCACCTTGTAAAGCATCTTCAATTTGCCTTATCGTATAACCACTAACTTGGTCATATCCGCTTACTCCATCAATCATATCTGGAACTATCCCTGTATAATTAGAAGAGGGCTCACTATATCCATCTTTTTTTCGGGCGAACCACGTTGTGAAAAGTGGATATGTCATTCTTGTTAATTCCCACTCTACCCCCCTCGCCCATGATTCTTTAACTATTTTTTGACTGTCTTTATAATCAGTTTTTTTCATATTGAAATGTGAAGCGTGCGCTAATTCATGAATTGTTGTTGCATAAATTTCACAACTAGGAGAAGTTGGATTGTAAATTCTAACGGAAGGAAATATACCTAAAAATCTAGCTGCACATCTATAATCACCATTGATATTAATATTATTCTCGTAGAATGCGCCTATTTTCATTTGAGGTTTCCACGATCCATTTTCTGGTGGACGTCTTAAGCCTTTTATATTTTTATAATAATAATGCAACGCTGCTCTGTGAATATGACCATAATATTCATCGGAGCCTCCTTGTATATTTTTATTCCAATCTTGTCTCTTCATTAGTGGACCTCTTAATTCTGCTTGACCAAAATTACCACTCCTAATGCTGTAGTGATATCTTTCCCATTGAATAATGTATCTAGCTTCTCCCCGAATTGTACCCGTCGAAAAATAACCATTTGAATTAGATATTCCGCTATCGACTGTGAACCATTGTCGAATTAGAATTTTAGCGCCTTCTAATGGCATAAGAGATTGAACCTTTGTTGATAGATTGCGCTCGCAACTTTCTGCTATTTTAATTGTTCCTGCGGGACGCCATTTCTTACCGAAAAACCAACGATTAGTGAGTGTAGATCCTTCTTCTAAAACTTCTTCTTCGTGGCCGGTTCTAACAAATGCGTCAAAAATTAAATGATTATACAAATCAGTTTTATTATTGATTTTATATGTAATTAGATATCGCTCCTGTTCCTCAGTATCGTTAAAAAAATTATCTTGTTCGGGAATATACAATTCTTCTAAAACTTCATAAGGCACGGCAGGAATTGCTTTGTTTATTTGTATAGCACTATAATAATCTGGAATACTATCTTTTTTAAATTTTCGATTATCCAAAAAGTCATCTTTATATTCATAATCTAGTCTGTAATTAAAAAGGAATAATGTAGAGTCTGCTTTTAATAATGACTCTTCTTGTATGCTTTTGGGCTTGAACTTCACATAAAGATGAGAAGCAACAATTGTCAAATTTTCTAACTCTACAAAAGGAGAATCTGGATTTTTTCGCTTGATATCCATTAGAGACATTTTCATATTTGACACCGTGTAAGGGTTTTCGAGTTTTAAAGAATCTCCAACAAAATGTCGTTCTGACAATTTACCAGAACTATGCTGAGAATTATTATAATCCATCACATCATCATTATTCTCACAAGAACAAAATATTAAAATTACTGCAGTTGCAAACAGCTTAGAGATTTCTTTCATATTTTAAAATTAAATTTGATTTAAAACGAGTTACAAATGTTATTATAATAAGTATATTAAAATAAACTGTTAGAAAATAATTTATCACTATTCCAAAACCGAATAATCTCCAATACTAATACTTGTGAAATTTCCATCAAATGTGGCATAATTCCCAATCATTGCATTGTCAATATTAGCGTTGTGAATATGGCTATGATTTTGAATCAAGCTATTGCGAACGGCTGAATCTGTAACAGTGCAATCATTTCCGATTGAAACATTTGGACCAACAGTTGAATTTGTAAGCACTACATTTTCGCCAATAAAACACGGCTGAATGATTGTTGAATTATTACTGATTACCGAATCTGACACTAGATTTTGACCATCAGCCATCAGGAAGTTTAGCAATCTTGAATTGGTATCGACAGTTACATTCTTGTTTCCGCAGTCCATCCATTCGTCAACTTTTCCTGGAACAAAAAGAAGTCCTTTCTGCTTCATATTTTCAAGCGCGTCAGTAAGTTGGTATTCGCCTCCTTTAATTACGTTGTTGTCTAAAAGATACTGAAGTTCGGCACGAAGTGTTTCGCCACTTTTGAAATAGTAGATTCCGATGATTGCAAGATCTGAAACAAATTGCGCAGGTTTCTCTACGAAATCTACGATTTGGTTTTTATCATTTAATTGAACAACTCCAAAAGCACTTGGATCTTCAACTTGCTTTACCCAAACAACGCTATCCGCATTTGTATCTAAAGAAAAGTCTGCACGGAAAAGCGTATCGGCGTAAGCAACTACGACTGGTCCTTGCAAAGATTCTTTTGCGCACATAATTGCGTGAGCGGTTCCCAAAGCTTCATTTTGATAGCAGATTGTTCCTTTTGCACCCAACTTTTCGGCAATGGCAAGAAGGTCTTTTTCTACCTGAACTCCAAAATCCTTGTGAATAATAAAAGAAATCTCTTCGATTTTCTCGTTGATTACCGCAGCGATATCTTCGACAAGACGGTGCACAATTGGTTTTCCTGCAATAGGAATAAGTGGTTTTGGAATTGTAAGAGTATGTGGTCTAAGACGTGATCCTCGACCCGCCATTGGAACAATTATTTTCATTCGGTTATGCTTTGTGGTTATATACTATATTTTTTTGTTCGATTTATTCAGAGATTATTTCACTCCTGTGCTACCAAAACCGCCTTCTCCTCTATCTGAAGTTGACAATTCTAAAGCTTCTGACCATTCGGCACGTTCGTGTTTTGCAATTACAAGTTGCGCAATACGATCGGCATTTTCGATGGTAAAAGCTTGGTTGGAAAGGTTGACTAGAATAACGCCAATTTCGCCACGATAGTCTGCATCAATTGTTCCAGGAGCATTAAGGCAAGTGATTCCGTTTTTGATTGCTAGTCCACTACGAGGTCGAACTTGTGCTTCGATTCCCACAGGAAGTTCGATAAAAAGTCCGGTTTTGATCAAAGCTCTTTCGAGCGGTTGAAGCGTAATTGATTCAGAAATTGATGCACGAAGATCCATTCCTGCCGAAGCGATTGTTTCGTAAGAAGGAAGTTCGTTTTGTGATTTATTGATGATTTTGACTTTCATATCTAATGTTGTTTTGAAACCTGATCGTTTTTAGCCGTGATTGCAATGGAAAGCCCGGAGCGAAAAAATCGTGAATTTCCTGAACCAAAAGAGCGACCGGAGGAAGCTCCTTTTGGGGCATTGGAAATACCGATTTTTTAGTGAGGACTTGCAATGGAAAGCGCGAATAGCTTCATATTATTATTCTTATTTTACTTTTAATACCTTGAAAATCACATCTTTTTCGTTTTTGTAAATAAAATAGGCGAATACGAGTAATAAGGCGGTGCCAATATAGTAGTTTTCTCTAAAATAGTAGAAGGAAACGACCGAGAAAATGATGGAAGTTGCGAGATAAGCGACGATTTTTTTCATATCGTAGGGAATTGGGTAGTATTTATTTCCCCAACTGTAGGAAATTAACATCATTGTGGAATATGCGGCTAATGTGGCGATTGCGGAGCCCAAATATCCGATGCTTGGAATGAGTAAAAAGTTGAGCGCAATGGTGACTGCCGCTCCGATTATGGAGATAATTGCTCCGATATATGTCTTGTCTATCAGCTTGTACCAAACGGATAAATTGGTGTAAATTCCTAAGAAAAAGTTTGCCAAAATAATTAGCGGCAGTACTTTCATCGCTTCCCAATAACTGCTATCTTGAATCATAATAACTTTGAGAATATCGGCAAATACCACGACTCCCAGCTGAATAAATGCGCCGAAAATCACAAAATATTTGGTGATCATCGCATAGGTTTGTGGTGCATTTTCATTGTGGGCGTAACTGAAGAAAAACGGTTCGATTCCGAGCGTATAAGCGGTTCGGAAAAGCACCATGAAAACCCCAAGTTTGTAGATTGCGCCGTAAATTCCTACCTGCGCGGTGGCGGTATTTGGCGGTAAAAGGTATTCTAAAAGGATTTTGTCGATGTGTTCGTTGATGGCGAAAGCGATTCCTGCAAAGAGAATTGGCCATCCGTAGCGCATCATTTTTCGCCATAATTTGAAATTAAAGTGCCATTTGATGCGGAAATAATTGTCCGAAAGCATTGAGAATGTAAAAAGCGATGCGATGATATTTGATACGAAAATATAGCCAATTTGGAAATCTTCGAAATAGATAGATCCAAGGAAACTGTTTGGATTTCGTTCATTAATTTCGGGTAGAATTGTCAAGAAAAAAATGTTGAAAGCTAGCATTATCACAACATTTAAAATCTTAATGATAGCATATTTTCCTGACTTTCCTTGCGCTCGCAATTTGGAAAATGGAATGATGACAAATGCATCAAGTGCGAGAATCCAAATCGCGTAAGTGACGTACTGCGCTCCAATTCCGGACCATTCGGCGAGTTGCGACTTGAAAATAAGTCCCAAGCTGAGAAACAATATGGTACTCCAAAATATGGAAACGGTCGAGGTCTCGATGACTGAATTCTTGTTATCCTCTTTGCTATAGAATCTAAAGAATGAGGTTTCCATCCCGTAGGCCAAAATGACATTAAAAAATATCATGTACGCAAAGATTATGGTGACTTGACCGTATTCTTCTTTGGGTAAAAGTCCGGTGTAAAGTGGCACCAAAATGAAGCTAAACATTCGTGGCAAAACGGTTGCGAGACCATAAATGGCAGTTTGCTTAAAGAGGCTTTTGAATAATCCCAAAGTAGATTTGATTTTTTAGAGGAGCAAAGATAGGGAAATGGATAGTAGGGATATTAGATTTTAGATTTTAGATTTACGAGATGGAATTTGGAATTTGTGTTTGATTAGCGATTGGAAATTAGCGAAAGGAGATTGGAAAGAGTGTCGTAGCGATGACTGATCGGCTGCTACTAGTTTATATAACTATGGATTGTATCTTATATTTGATAATTTCGGTTTCTCATTTCATTTAGATGGTTTTGATTCTTTTGATTTTTTCGATTTTTCTTTGGCTGCCCGCGCCGAAAAAGGCGCGCCGGGCTCTCCGCTGTATCTTTTTTGTTAGAGGATTTTGGGGAAAGGAAGGCTATTTTTGGCAACAAAAAAGGATGCCGCTGCGATCCCTGTCAGGGGAATTCATAACGAATAATCTTTTTAGGAGAGGACCATCAGTAACCATCAATTTACCCATCCCAGGTATTCTTAACAAGTATATATTTTAATTACTTCGATATCCACTTCGTAGTCAACAAAATCCTCATTTTCCTTTGCTTCCCAGTTTTCCCAACAATCTGCGAGAGCGCCTACTATTTCAATTTTTGTTTTATCGAATTTCATTTGTTTAACTGGATAATCCATATAGTCATGTCTATAAATCAATTTACCTTTATTTGGCACTTTGAAATAACCATATTTTTTAATGATTTTGTAATCATCCTTTACTTGATAAAGCTTTAGTTCCCACTCGCCACTACATTCTAAATTGTACAAAATCTTTGGCAATCGCAAAATCAAATCAGCGTAGTTTGTAAATAATACATTCTGTACATTTACATAACCATCTATATTATTGCCTAGCAACAAAAACGATAAATCTTGCTGAATAGTTCTTTTGTAACTTTTTTCGGAGAAAGATATTTTATTTGACATAACTAAATATTTTATGTTACAAATGTAACATAAAATATATAACATCATAGTAATCAATGCTTATAAATACTGAAGAGTTATTAACCATAACAAATTTTGCGTCATCAAAGCAGTTAAGTCGGCAGCATGTATACCGACTTATTGAAAGTAATGAGATTACGAAAGTAGAAATTGACGGGGTGTTATTTATACTGCAAGACGAGAAAGCGAAAAACTTTTTAAGAAAGAGGAAGAGGAGTGTTTAGTGTTTTTAGAAATTGTAAATCTTTCAAATAACCAAGGTCAAAAAACAACATTTCGTTTTAAAATAGATTTTTTTAGGGAGGGGATCTCATTAAGACGACGAGATTTTCAGTACCAATATGAAATGATGTTACCATCAATATCAAAATATCTAGATAACATCATCACTTACAGGATTTTAAAACTAATTTTCGTTTTAAATAGAATCAAAAATTCACTTTTAAATAATTTGATATTATATAAACATTCACTCAATTCAAATTGGATGAATGTATCCAATTGCATATCTTGCACCTAAAAAATAGCATTTAAATGATTTTAAAATTTTCCGGTCATGACACCTTTCATTGTAGACAACAATGGCTTTCTAAAGGATTGCAATTTATTGAGAATCATGGATATAACTCTTTTAATAACACCGAAGTCGCAATTTCAAATTTAGGAGTCGGTAAAAATATGGTGCAGTCAATTCAGCATTGGTTGCGAGCATTTGACTTGATTAGTGAAAATCACGAAATTAAAGAGTTTGCAAGAGATATGTTTTTTGAACCAAAATCTTACGATCCTTATTTAGAAGATGAAGGAAGTTTATGGCTATTGCAATATAAAATCTGCAAGACACAATATGCAAGCATCTATAATATAATTTTTGCCGAATATTTTAATGACAAATTGAATCTAGAATTTTCTGAATTTCAAATCATTCAGTTTATTGAAAGAAAGATACGTGATAAAAGTGAAAGAGAAGTTAGTAAAAACACGCTTAGCTCCGATTTTAAAGCTTTTATAAAGCTATACACAACTCCTACAAAAACTTTAAAAACTATAGAGGACGATTTCAATTCTCCTCTATTGGAACTTAATTTAATATCTCAATTATCTGCAACAGATGGTAGTGAAAAGCAGTTTAGATTGAATAAGGAAGATCGATCAAATATTCCTACAGCAATTTTTGCTTATTGTTTACTTGATCAATTTGATGGTAAAGAAATAGTAAATTACGACGAAGTTAGAAGGACTCTTGGAGCATACTTCTGCTTATCAAATGAATCCTTAGATAATCTAATTGATTTACTATCTACAGTTTATAGCGAATTCGTCTATAAAAACGATGCAGGTATAAGGCAAATTCAGATCAAAGGATTAGATCAAAATTTTAAAAACGATTTATTGCAAGCATATTATGAAAAACAATAGTATCTCAACCAATATATTACGAGACGAATCAAAGGATTTGAATTATGTTGTTACTCCAAACGCAATTCAGATTTATAATCGCATTTTTAAGACTTCATCAAGTAGCAATAAATCCTTTACTCTTATTGGAAATTACGGTACAGGGAAGTCCACATTTTTATGGGCGCTTGAAAAAAACCTACAACGACAAAAACTTTATTTTAGCAGCGACGCTAATTTTGAAGATAAAGAGTACGAGTTCATAAAATTGATTGGTGAAAATAATTCTCTACGTAATTCACTTTCTAAACTTCTATCGTCCAAAATATTATCTGCTTCAGAAATTATAATTGAGTTAGAAAGTAGAAGAAAAAAGGCAGCGAAGAAAAATAAGGGAGTAGTTTTAATAATAGACGAATTTGGCAAGTTCTTAGAGTACATTAATAAAACTAATGATGCCGACGACTTATATTTATTGCAGCTAATTTCAGAATGGGCGAATGACGATGAAAAAGAAGCTTACTTTATAATTTCCTTGCATCAAAGCTTTGTTTCATACGGTAGCAGCTTAGACGTTTCAGATAAACTTGAATGGGAAAAAATTAAAGGCCGTTTCGTTGAATTATTATTTAACGAACCCATTGAGCAGTTACTATTTTTTGCGTCTAAAAAATTGGAAGCGCATGTTTTACCTAACAAAAACTTTAATCGATTCAATCAATTAAACAAGCTAATTAAAAATAATAATCTGGTTAATTATAGTGAAGAAACTAATAGTGATCTCGCACAGAAATTATATCCTTTAGACTGGTTATCTGCAAATATTCTTGTTCAAGCTCTTCAAAGATATGGGCAAAATGAAAGATCTTTGTTTACTTTTTTAGACGACAATTCAGATTTCTCGATTAGCAAATTCAAAGGCGACTTTTACTCCATTGCAAATGTTTATACATATCTAACCAATACTTTAGGTAGCGAAATTTATAGTTTAAGTAATCCTCATAGGTCGCAATGGCAGACTTGTTTTAGAGCACTTGAGAGAGCTGAACTTATTAAAGATATTGATTACAATTTATTGGCAGAGATTATTAAAACGATTTGTCTTACGGCGATATTTACAAAGCCATCTAGTTTACTCAATGAAGAAGTAGTAGCCAAATATATTCATTACACAAGTGAATTTCATATAGATGAAGTTGATGTAGCTATATCCAAATTGAAAGCCGCGGGAGTTTTAAGATTTTATAATCACAGTAATAAACTTAATTTCCTTGAAGGAACCGACATCGATATTGAACAAGAATTAGCTGATGCAACTAAGGAAATTAATCCTGACTTTTCTCTTAAAGATGCTATTTCCGAATTGGTGGATTTTCCAATTATCCTTGTTAAAGAAAATTCTTTCAAAAACGGCACTCCGCGATTCTTTGAATTTAAAATATTAAATGATCTTAGCGATGTTTCGATTGCTGAAGGTGCCGTAGACGGCTACATCAATCTAATTTTTGACAGCAAAATTTCTGAAAAAGACATAAAAAAAGTTTCTAGTTCAGCAGGAAGTAACCTTTTTGTATCCTACAAAAACTCTAAAGAAATCTACAACGAAATCTTCGACATCAATAAATTAAAGCATTTAATTGAGAAACATGCCGAGGATTTAAAAGCCAGAAAATTACTTATTAATGATTTAGAATTCCACAAACAGCAGCTGGAAAAGAAGGTTCTAAATAATTTATTTTTGTCGGATCAACAAAATGTGTGGTTATACAACGGCAAAAAACAAAATATTGATTCTAAGAAGACTTTAAATAAAACTCTTTCAAGAATCTGCGAAAATGAATTTAACAGCAGCCCCGTCTTTAAAAATGAATTGGTAAACAAAGAGTTTCTAAGTACACAAATAAGCTCAGCAAGAAAATCATTCGTCAGACATTTGATGAATAATGAATCTCAGCAGGACGTAGGATTTCCTTACGAAAAATTTCCCCCAGAGAAATCTATTTACATCACATTAGTGAGGGAAAACGGAATTCATAAAAAAAATAGTACTGCCAAAAATTTTAGTTACCACAAACCAGACAACCCATCTTTTTTTCCTCTGTGGGATGAGTGTGAATCATTTTTAAAATCAGCAAATTCATCAAAGCGTAATCTTGGAGAACTATATGATGTTTTGACCAAAGCTCCATTCAAATTAAAGAGAGGCTTTATTGATTTTTGGATACCGCTATTCTTGATAATTAAGCGGGAGGATTTTGCGCTCTTTCATGAAATAAATGGTTTTGTACCATTTCTCAGCGACGATGTCTTTGATCTAATTCATAAATCTCCAACTAACTACTCTATTAAAAGCTATGATGTAACTGGCTTAAAAATAAATGTTTTAGAAAGCTACAAAGAACTGGTTCAAGCATCTAGTGATGAGCAAGGAACAAGCAGCACTTTTCTTTCTATTTTTGGGAATTTTCTGCGGTTTTACAGAGGTCTCAACGAATATGCAATTAATACTAAAAAGATTTCTCCCAAGGCGATTCGTCTACGAGAAGCAATCAAGAATGCAAAAGACCCTGAGGACGCGCTTTTTAATCAATTCCCTTCAGCTTTAGAATTTCATTCCATATCTATAAGTGATGATGAAGAAATATTGAAAACATATACTGCACATGTCGAGCAAGCAATTCGCGAAATACGAACTGCGTTTGACGATTTAATCGATAGAGTGGAACAAAAAATCATAGATTCTTTTGTCTGTGAATCAAAAGATTTTAAAGAATACAAAAAAGAAATCAATTCCAGACTCACCTCTATTAACAAAAGTCTTTTAGGAACACAACAATCTGTTTTTTACACAAGATTAATATCTCCATTAGACGATAGAGCTTCCTGGTTAAAATCAGTTGCTGATGCGGCTCTTGGAAAATCAATTGACAAAATGATTGATGAAGAAGAATTACTCCTAAATACTAACTTACAACACTATTTAGTTAGCCTTATTAGAGCCTCCGATTTGCATGTTTTCTCAAATAAAGACAACACCAAAATGATTTCGATTGAGTTGGTTGGAACTTCTGGAAATATTATAAATGATAAAATTATAATTTCTAGTGAGCGTCATAAAGATTTTGATGTTTTAAAGGGCGAACTACAAAATAGATTAGGTATTTTAGATGTTCATAAAAGAAAGCAGCTTTTGATGGAACTACTATCGAAAGAACTAAATGAAGAAATTGAATTATGAGCGCAATAAAACATGTTTTAGGAATTTCAGGTGGTAAGGACAGCGCTGCATTGGCGATATATATGAATAGAAAACATCCAGACATTGATGTCGAATATTATACTTGCGATACTGGAAAAGAGCTTACAGAAACTTACGATCTGATCAATAAATTAAATTCAGTTCTAGGAAAGAATATTCGCTTATATAAGTCTATAGATGACTTGAATTCTCCAGAAAAAAATCCATTTGATCACTTTTTAGCAATGTACGGGGGATATTTACCTTCTGCAACCGCTCGATGGTGTACCGGCAAAATGAAACTTGAACCTTTCGAAAATGAAATTGGAGACAAACCAACAATTTCTTACGTAGGAATTAGAGGAGATGAAAATCGCGAAGGTTATGTATCAAAAAAAGAAAATATCCAATCAATCTTTCCATTCCGAAAAAACATTTGGAGCGAAGATGTAATTAAAAAATTTCTAGCAAATTCCAATATTGAATTTTTGAAAAGAGAATTTGAACGAGTTTCATCTTCATCGCAACTTCAGATGATTTTGCAATATATCGAACAACCTATTTCCTTGCGTTTTACGCAGAAACAAAAATTAAACGCACTTTTAGATACTGATGTAAAGTTATTCAACAGAGTGGTCTTCGAATTCCTGAAATCGACCGATTATCCAGTTGGTAAGCTTGAAAGCTTTTCGCTGATTGATAATGACGAAGTTTTAGGAATAGATGAAATCTTTAAAGAACTAAAAGATTCAGGTGTCGGTATTCCTGCTTATTATTTACCCTTGGATTATACAGTTGAAATTGATGGGGAAATAAAGACTGGCACATACTCTAGAAGCCGATCTGGATGTTTCTTTTGTTTCTATCAACAAAAAATCGAATGGGTTTGGTTATTAGAGCAACATCCAGAATTGTATGCCAAAGCAATGGAGTATGAAAAAGAAGGATATACTTGGACTATTGAACCACTAATTGATCTCAAAAAACCAGAAAGGGTTCAATCCATAAAAAAAGAGCACTATTTAAGAATGCATAAAATCAAAACGAACGCAAAAAATTCTACTAGTTGGCAAGATGAAATCTTAGAAGCTGAAGGTGAAGGTTGTGCAAGTTGCTTTATATAAATTTATGGCTTATAATATAGATTTTGCAAAAAGAGGTGAGTATTTAATACATATTAAAAAGTTTTTTTTGTATCCAAACAATTGGAATGATACTACTAAGCAAATCCTCATTCCTTTAAAATGGAAAAAATTAAAATTCAATAAAGTAAATAAAAACAAAATACCAAAAAAGACTGGTTTATATTGTTTTATAGTTAATCCAAAATATAACAATTTTATAGCAACTAATTATTTGTTTTATATAGGAAAGACTAATAATTCGTTATTTACAAGATATGGAAATTATTTAGATGAACAATCAGGAAAAGGGAAACCAAGAGATAAAGTTTATGAAATGTTGAATATTTATAAAGATGATATTTATTTTTATTATACTGAAATTTCACATAAAAGTGATGTAGATTTATATGAAGAAACGTTATTAAATGTATTTGTACCCCATGTAAATACAAGTATCCCTGAAGCAAAAATTAATACAGCTCTTAAAAACATTTATGAAAAATAATACACTTAAGATACCTTGTCTAAAAGGAAAAATAGGAACTGACGATGATGGTTGGTTTTATTATACTGGTTTAATGTCTTTTAAAGAAATAGCAAATAGAGTTCAACTTCCTAAAGAAATTGATAAAAATTATTTAAATAATGATTTAAAACTTGGTGAATGGATTCAAAGAGATTTGGATAATAAAAAAACAAAATTGTTAGTTGAATATATAAATACCCAACCTCAAAGATTTTTCAATAGTTTAATATTAGGTATTTTTGACGGAGCACCGGTATGGCAAGAGTTAAAAATTAGTAATCCAAATGACAGTGTAGATTTTTTTAGTGAAGATGAAGCAAAATATTTTTCATCTACAATGGGCGTTTTAACATTAGAAGGGAATGAAAAAATTTTCGCAATCGACGGTCAACATAGAGCAGTAGGTATAAGAGAAGCAATTAAAGATAATAAAGAAATATTAAATGATGAAGTTTCTGTTGTATTTCTAGCACATAGAATGACCATAGATGGAATAGAAAGAACTAGAAGATTGTTCACAACGTTAAACAGATATGCAAAACCAGTTGATTTAAGTGAAATTATTATCCTAAGTGAAGATGACAATAGTGCTATTATTACTAGAAGAATTATTGACGAATTTAAATTATTAGAAAATAAAATTTTAGTAAACAAAAGCCCTTCTATAAATGTAAATAATAAAGAATCATACACAAACATTAGAACTTTATATTCTACGGTTTTGACCTTATTAACAGACAAAAAAATTTTTAATATAACAGTGGATGGATGTAATAGTGATTCTTTTATAAAAAATAGATTAAGTTCAACCGAGTTAGAAGAATTATACAAAAAAATATGTACTGAATTAGATGATTATCTTAATGTCATTCCAGCATTTAAAAAATTCATAAAGGAAGGGGTAGTCGATAGAAAAAGTCATAATACAAATTTAATTTTCAGACCAATAGGTCAGCATATTTTTTTTGACTTAGTAAAGATTGCCAAAAAATATGATAAATTAGAAGATGTTTTAGAATATTTTAAGAAAGACACTTTTAACTTAAACAACCCTGTTTGGAGAAAAATACTTTGGGATGAAGAATCCAATAACATTACAACTCAAAAAACAAGAATTAGATATTCCATTCTTCTAATGTTAGATTTTTTAAATATTAAATTTGTTAAAACAAAAAAAGATCAAGAATTATTTACAGATTTTGGATTTGATTCAAAAAGTGTTTTTAAATAATCAATGTGAAATTATATAAAAAAAATAAATTATTAAATTTACACAAGAAAGCCATTCCTTCTTTTTCAAATTATATTTTACCTTCTAAAAGTAAGTGCATTAACTCACATTCACTTATTTTTAAAAGGGATTTTATTTCTTCAGATCTAAACCATTTTTTATTTGTTTCGCTACCGCACTATTCTACTTATCAGATACTCTTTAATATCTGAATCGTGAAATAATCGTGTAAGTATTCGGTCCATTTTTATACTTTCTATTTTTGACTGCAGCTCTAAGTTATTCCTATAATCATTAATGACATCACTAGTAGTTAACTGCAAGTATTCACGATTGACAAAAGCTTTTAATGGCAAACCTATCGTATTGTTTTTTGAAACAAATACGTTTTTATGCTGCTTCCATACTTGTTGAAATTCAATATTTAAAACATTGATTTCTGTTGTATCACTTTTAGAAATAGAATAAATATTAGATAGAGCTATCAATAAAATTATTTGATGCGGAGCAAGGTTCCCTCTAGCTTTATCTCTTTTTAAATTATCAATAAATTTTGCTGGATTTATCTTCAACTTTTTGAAGCGTTTTCATAGATCGTTGATAATGCAAATGGGTCATCAAAAAGAGTAGAATCGTTATCATATTCCTTCCTTAAATAATGTAAACCACCGAGTGCGAATTGATCACATATTTCTTTTACCTTTTTTAGCAATTCAGATAGACCATTATAGTTTTCAAGGATCTTTTCGCGTGAATTCAACTCTAGTTCGTTAATAATATCTTCTCTCCCGATAACTCTTGCAATACAATATTTATATTGGTTAATATTTTGATTTGACCAATTAGGCATTTTTTGATGCTTATTTTCAAAACCCTTATAATGACGAGAATTGATATTTAATCCAATCATTAAGCAATATATGTACCCTTCATACCAACTTGTTAAATAATTGCCCATCTTACCTTTTGGAAAATCGGAACCAGTTGTACTACTAAATTTGTTAATAAAAGATTCGTATTCTTTATCTATGTACAATGAATGACCAAATATTATACTATCCATCTTATTTAATTAATGTTATTAATCTGTTTTTTTTCTCACCATTCTTTATAGTAATAAATCTAGCATTATTTATATTCTGAACTTTATTAAGTATTGAATGACCAGTGCTATTTAAATCATCTGACCTATCATCCCATAGTTCTTTTGTAATCAAAATATTTTGATTTTGGGCATGATCTAACTGATAATTAAAAAACTCCTCTGTTAAAGCTAATGTCGTATGAGAAGTTGGTGCGTCGGCTATAAATGGATAATCCACATTTCCTTTTGCAATTTCGACTAAACCGAAAATCACAGAAAGTTGTCTAATCGCTTGCGACGCACCGCCTCCTTGATCGGAATTATTACCATATTTATCTACAACTCTAATCTCGAATTCAGGCTTTTTTGCTGAATTTATGCTGAATTCAACTTTAATATTCTGATTATTTAAAACAGCATTACTATTTGTAAAAGCTTTCCATTTTTTATTTGCAACATTTTCTAATTTTATACAAAAAGCTAAATATTCTTCATTTTTAAGTTTCAAAAGATAATTGCTTAACAACTCACTAAAACGTTGCAAATCTTCCGCTATTATAAATTCTTTACTTACTTTTTCTTTTTCATTATTTATCTTGACATTAGACAATTCAAGTTTTTTAGTATTTAATTCTGATATTTTACATTCTCTTTCCTCTTTTAATTTTTCTGCTTTAATTAAAGCGTCATTATAAGTAGATAATGTAATATTATCATCATCATTTTCTTCTAATGTTCCATTAGATTCAACAAATCGTTCACGACATATCTCAATTTCTTTAATTTCCTTTCCTATGCTTATTATTTCATTTTTTTGCTGTGTTATAAAATCCAAATCTATTGGGGAAAATTTATTCAGATAGCCTTGGGATTTTTTTACGAAGTCGTGAACATCTTCCAAAACTTTTAATTCAATATCATCATGATTTAGTTCCTTTTTAAAATATGGAATTAATTTTTCTTTAATATAAATCCTACCTTCATCATTTAGTTTTTGAGAACACACATAGCATTGACCCTCAACTACCATTTGATCTAAAATTAGTGGACTTGGTTGATCTCGTTCCAAGGCAGATAACATTTGCTGTTCCTTTCCGGTTAATCGATCATCCAATTCTGCTCTTCGATTTGCCACATATTCTCTAACTTCTATTGACGTTTGATCTAAAATTTCTTTCTCTAATGTATTTCCTGTTAATTTAGAAATCCAAAAATTACCGTTAATACAACTTTCAACAAATGATTTGTATAGAGCCTTAAGATTACCTTCTTTGTAATAAATATCCTTATTAAATTTATCTATTTCTTCTTTTAATTTCTTTCTTTCTTTAGCCTCATTTGCTTGAGAAGAAAATATATGAATTGTTTTTTCATTTTCTATTATAAATTCCTCTATTTCAATTAACTCTATTTCTTCAAGTATCTCAATTTCTTTCTCTAAACTTTGTTTCTTTTTAATATTGTTTTTTGCAACGACATTGTCTCTATTGTCTTTAGTTTCGATATCGTTTTTTAATTTTTTTATTGATTTAGATAATAGATCTGAAGTATTGTACTTCTTATCTAAAATGTCTAATTCTACTAAATTATTAATTGTATCTACTAACTTATTACCCTTTAAAGGGGTTAAATTTTCAACGTTTTCTCCTTGAACTAAAAAATAATCTTTCAAATTATTTCTCATCAATTCTTTAACACAATCGCTGAAATTTTCCATTGCTGTCTTTAAATTACCTCTTTCTAATCTTTCAACTTTAAATTTAGTTTCAGCAACTTTAATAGTATTAACTTCCTTTCCACACAAAATTTCTTTAGTCAAAATTCTAACTTTCGAATCACCTCTTAAATTTTTTATTTCATATGTTAGTTTTACACCTAAAGTAGTTTTTTCATCGTTCTTTAATGAAGTTTGAATAAAATGGTTTAGCACCTCACAAATATTATTCATATTAATAGAAATAATTTCGTGCTTATTAGATTCAGTATTCTTTAAAATAACTTTGTCTTCAAAAATCCAACGAAAAGCATTATGTAATTTGGATTTTCCAATGTCATTTGTTGCAACAACTATATTTACACCATCTGAAAATTCAAATGTGTTATCTTCGTACTCTCCCTTGTATCCAAACCAATTTTTTAATTGAATTTGTTTAATTACTACTCCCATATTAACTAATTAAATTTGCTACAATTTGCCTTCTAACATTATCATTTGCGATCTCATCAGCTAAAACTGCGTTTAAGTACTTTAAATAAATGTTGTTTTTATTTCTAATAGTATTTACATTTTCACTATCTGCATTCGTTATTTCTGTCCAATGTTTTTTTAGTTCAGTATCAGAGAGTATTTTTCTAAGTATTTGATCTGTATTCATAATTATCACTTTAGTTTATAATTTCATTTTTTACCATTGTATTAATATAACCTTCCGTTAATCCATATTTCTCTAATTCGTTTTTTATTTTTTTGTATGTATTAAATTTATCGGATGAGAGGTCATAAAATTCATACAACCTTTTAAATTCACTAATAATTAAGCGTTCTGCTGTTGAACGATCATTAAAAAACTGAGCGATTGAAGGTAGTACGACAATGTCGTAAATGTGTGCATACTCCTTTATAAAAGTATCAGTCTCATAATTTCTCAAAACCCTACCGCGTCTTTGTACAAACTCTCTATAATTTTGACCCGATGCTACAAAAATCGCATTCATGGTTTTAGGTATATTAACTCCTTCATCCAAACATTTTATTGCTAAAAGCATATGAACCTTTTCACTTTCGAAGTCATTTAAAAGTAATTCTCTCCCTTGAGTAATTCCCAAGAAAGTAGCAGTATTAATTTTCGGAAATTTCTCTTTAATTTCATCTTGCAATAAGAAAATATAACGATCTTCTAAATTATGATCAATACCTTTTGGACAGTAGATTAGTGTATTTGTAAAATTATTATTTTCAACTAACATTTTAATTACCTCAAGTACAGCATTATTCTTATTTCCTGCTTGGTCTTTCAGAAGTTGACGTTTTAAAGCTGCCTTTGTATTAATGGTTTCGCCTTCATTTTTATGATGAAGTTGTTGAGTTAATTTAAGATACTCATCCCATTCTGAATTTGTAAAAGTTACAAAAAATGGTTCATAATGATATTTACATAAAAAGCCATTTTTTATTGCTTCTTCCATACTGTAAGAGTATGTGTAAGGTGGTTGAGTTTTAAAAAAAGATTCGATAAAAATATTTTCATTATTTTCATCCCATAATCTAAGTGGTGTTGCTGATAGGCCTATAGTTTTATTAATCTTGATATCTTCTAATATTTTCATAAAACCATCTGCACCCATGTTGTGAGCTTCGTCAAAAACAACAGTAAAGTCCTTCATTTTATCTCTGAAAATTTTTAAAAATTTGTCGGAAACAAAACTGTCATATGTTATTACAATGTTTAACTCCTTAAGATTAGAATCGTGCATTAAAAGCTTAATGTAGTTGATGTCAGAATTCAATTTTGAGTTATTTGAAGCCCATTTTATGATTGTACTAAAATTACTTAGTTTTAATTCATCAGACCACTGATTAATTAATTCCTTGCCAGGAACTACAATAATATTTTTTTGGAGATTCGATTTTTTAAATTCTTCAATTAAACAATAACACGAAGTCAATGTTTTTCCTGTCCCAGTTGCCATAGCAAATAGTCCTTTATAATCATTATCAACCCAATTATTATATGCTTCAATTTGATAAGGCCTAGGTCCTTCCACATATGGAAATTTTGGAGCTTTTCGATCAGTTTCAATTTTAGCAAAAATATTAGATATTGTTTTACGCATTTTTGAATTTGAAGACATCAATTTTTGTTTCTTTCTAAGAAGTGTTTCTTCTTGAACGAGTAACTCATTTATATCCTTCTTTCCAAATCTGTCTTTTAATACTACTTCAATATCTTTTGTTTGTAAATACTCTACATCATCATCTTTTTCACTAAAATAGTCATCAATTATTTTAAGTTATTTTTTAATCAACTTATTAGACCTTCCATCTTCCCAGCTTAGAAATGCTTCAAGCTGCTCTAAATTTTCAGATAAACCATATAGCGTAAAGTTACAAGACGCCTTATAGCCAACATTATCTTCGCCATCACTAAAAACTCCAGATTTGTAGTGAGCAATTCCTTTTCCATTTTTTGGCTTGATAACTTTAATTTCTATTCTTTTTTGCGATATCAAATAAGTTAAACATTCAAAAAAGTGTGTATCATATTCATCTAAATAGCGATGTAAAATACTTGAATCTGTCAAATCAAATACCTTCAATTCGTTAATATCACTTTCTTCTACTTTATGGATTGCTTCTTTGTCTTTTGAGGAAAGCAAATGATTGATTACCATTCTCATTTTTCCACCTTTGCTTATGAAAGTAGCAAAACCAGCTGATAGCAAGTTGATCGCAGATGAACTGAAATAACCTAACAATAAATGAAATTCAGTACTATTAGTCAATCCATCTAAATAGAATTGTAATGGTTCATCTTCACTCCCTGTTTTATAATCTCTGTCTTCTGACCAATTAACATCTTTCAACATATACTTAAAAATTATATTACTCTTTTAATATTTTAACAACCTGGTCGATTTGTTCAATTTTAGAATTGTAATCAAAGGAAATTCTAACTGAGCTTTCACATTCTTTATCAGTAAAGCCCATCGCTTTCAAAACATGTGAAACTTGCACTAAATTTGAATTGCACGCGGAGCCATTGCTTACAGCGAATTCATTATTTCTTGCTATAAATAAATTTGAATCTAAACCAGGAACAATGACATTTAGAATATTCGATACTCGTGAATCTTTATTTCCGACTATTTGAACACCTTCAATATCCATTAATTTTTGCAGAATATATTCATTGATGTTGCGCAACTCTTCAGAATTATTAGAATTTTCAGCTTCTGCTATTTCGCATGCTTTACCTATACCAACTATTGCTGGAGAGTTGTAAGTACCAGCGCGAAGCCCACCTTCTTGTCCTCCTCCATGAATGAGCGGAGTAAGTTGAATTCCTCTCTTTTTATAAAGGACTCCTACTCCTTTTGGGCCGCTAATTTTGTGGCCGCTAAAACATAGCATATCTATATTATCACGATCGACATCGACAGAAATTTTCCCAACAGCTTGAGTGGCATCACAGAAAAATGCAATATTATTCTGCCGAGCTATTTCCCCAATTTTCGAAATTTCTTGGATAACTCCTGTTTCGTTATTAACGTACATTACTGAAATCAATAGCGTTTCTGGCCTAATAGAATCTTTTAATTCCTGCAGTGAAATTGTACCATCTTTTGAAGCATTTAAATAAGTTACTTCAAAACCTCGCTCTTCTAAATATGAGCAAGTTTCTAAAGCAGCTTTATGTTCGGTTTTGACTGTGATAATATGATTTCCTTTGTCGTAGTTTGCGTCTACAAACCCTTTTAAGGCAAGATTTACAGATTCTGTAGCTCCCGAAGTAAATATAATTTCTGAGGATTCCGCGCCAATTATGGAGGCGACTTGCATCCGCGCTTTATCTACCGCTTCTTTTACTATTTCGCCAAATTTATGAGAGCTACTAGCATTCCCATATAATTCTGTAAAATACGGCAACATTGTATCAAGTACACGTTGTGAAGTTTTTGTTGTACTTGCAGAGTCTAGATAACTGATATGCATTGAAAAAGTTTATTTACAATACTAGTTAAAAAAAACTAAAATAAAAAGGAACATTTAACAAAAAATGTAAAAATATTTAAGATTTTTCTTAAGGTCAGTATTGCTTATAATTTAATGACTTAGATAGTCCAATTATTCTTTAAATCCTTACATCGGTTAATTTTCATTGAAATTATTCCCTTATATAACCTCTCCCCCAGCCCCGATGGGAATGGAAAGCAATGCCGCAAAACCAGGTAGTTTTTTGCCAAAAAAAGAGCGACTAACGGAAGCTCCTTTTTCTTTGTGCAAAATCACCTTGTTTGTGGGATTCTTGGAAAGTACAGCGGGAATAGCTGCCACATAATAATCATAAAAAATATCCTTTAACGTCATGAATTGATTTCGATTATTTCGATTATTCCATTATTTCGATTGCTCGTAAAACCAAAAAAGCCGACTCGTAAAAGTCGGCTTTTGAATATATGATAAATGAAGTTTTAGTTCTTCAATGCTTCTGCTCCACCTACGATTTCTAGGATCTCGTTGGTAATTGCGGCTTGACGTGCTTTGTTGTACGTAAGCTTAAGCTGATCTCTTAACTCGGTTGCATTGTCGGTTGCTTTGTGCATCGCTGTCATACGCGCTCCGTGCTCTGCAGCAAATGAGTCGCGAAGGGCTTTGTACAATTGCATCTTTAACATCTTTGGAATTAGTGTTAAAACGATTTCTTCTTTTGATGGTTCAAAAATATAATCAACACTCGGCACCACTACATCTGAAGCAATTGGCTGCAACGGTAAAAACTGCTCTACTTGGATTATTTGTGTCGCGGCATTCTTAAATTGATTGTAAACCAATTCGATCTTGTCGTAACGACCTTCTTTGAAAATCAACATCAGCTCGTCGGCAATTACAGCTACATTTTCAAAATTTAAGGCATCAAAAACGGCATTGTGATTGGTAATTACCAAATTGTTTTTGCTGATTACATCATGTCCTTTTTTACCAATAGTAATAAAATCCACTTTCTTGCCCGCATACTTTGTATCAAGCATTCTTCGAGTTTCTTTTACCACATTCGAATTAAAGGCACCACTTAAACCTCTATTTGAAGTAATGGCTACAACAAGAACATTTTGCACTTCACGCTGCGTTGTAAAGTCTCCGCCTGCTCCTTCTTCAAGAGTAGCACTTAAACTTTGCAATAATTCTGTCAGTTTTTGGGCATAAGGACGCATTGCAGTAATTGCATCTTGCGCTCTTTTTAATTTCGCTGCAGACACCATTTTCATCGCAGAGGTAATCTGCATCGTTGACGAAACGGAAGTAATTCTGTTACGGATTTCCTTTAAATTGGCCATTTTATTTGAATTGTATATAGTAAAAATTTGTATAATGTATACTGTATTTGACTCAATCAAAACACAGTATACAATTATACAATATACTTTTTTTAGTTATATTTTGCAGAAAGCTCTTTTGCTACCTTCTCGATTACGTCTGTAATTTCGTCTGTAAGCTTACCAGCTTTTAGTGCATCAAGAGTTGGTCTGTGCTTCGCATTTAAAAATTCTAAGAAGTCTTTTTCAAATTCTTTTACTTTTGCAACTGGCACATTTCTAAGTAGGTTTTTTGAACCTGCGTAGATAATAGCTACTTGATCTTCTACTGTATAAGGATCGTTTAATCCTTGTTTTAGGATCTCAACGTTTCTTCTACCTTTTTCGATAACGTTTAATGTTACTGCATCAAGGTCAGAACCAAACTTTGCAAACGCTTCCAATTCACGGAATTGCGCTTGGTCAAGTTTTAATGTTCCTGATACTTTTTTCATTGATTTAATCTGTGCGTTACCACCAACACGAGATACCGAAATACCTACGTTGATCGCTGGACGTACACCAGAGTTAAACAAGTCACCGTCAAGGAATATCTGACCATCTGTAATCGAAATTACGTTGGTTGGAATATACGCCGAAACGTCACCTGCTTGTGTTTCAATAATTGGCAAAGCTGTAAGTGAACCACCACCTTTTACAATTCCTTTGATAGAATCTGGAAGGTCATTCATTGTTCTTGCAATTTCGTCATTGTTAATTACCTTACAAGCACGCTCTAATAAACGAGAGTGTAGGTAGAAAACGTCTCCAGGATATGCCTCACGTCCCGGTGGTCTTCTTAACAAAAGAGAAACTTCACGGTAAGCAACTGCTTGCTTAGATAAATCGTCATAAACAATAAGAGCTGGACGACCAGAATCTCTAAAGTATTCTCCGATAGAAGCACCTGCCATTGGAGCATAAACTTGCATTGCTGCTGGATCTGAAGCGTTTGCTGCCACAATTACTGTGTACTGCATTGCACCTTTTTCTTCTAGCATTTTTGCGATTCCTGCTACAGTTGAAGCTTTTTGCCCAATTGCAACATATATACAGAATACAGGTTTTCCTGCATCAAAAAATTCTTTTTGGTTAAGAATCGTGTCAATACAAACTGTTGATTTTCCAGTCTGACGGTCACCAATTACTAGCTCACGTTGTCCACGACCTACAGGAATCATTGCATCTACTGCCTTAATACCTGTTTGCAAAGGTTCAGTTACCGGCTGACGGTAAATAACTCCTGGTGCTTTTCTTTCAAGAGGCATTTCGAATAATTCTCCACCAATTGGTCCTTTTCCATCTATAGGAAAACCAAGTGTGTTTACTACACGTCCTACCATTTGCTCACCTACTTTAAGTGAAGCGATGCGTTGTGTTCTTTTGGCAGTTGAACCTTCTTTGATACCAGTTGATGGTCCTAAAAGTACAACACCTACGTTATCCTCTTCAAGATTCAATACGATACCTTCCATACCGTTATCAAATTCTACCAATTCTCCATATTGTACATTAGACAAACCGTAAACACGTGCGATACCATCACCTACTTGTAGTACAGATCCCACTTCTTCCAGCGTAGCTCCCGATTCAAAACCAGACAACTGTTTCTTTAATATTGCTGATATCTCAGCAGGCTTAATTTCCGCCATAATTGTTTCTAATTAACTTAATTATAATTTAATTCTTTTTGTAACTTTTTGCGACTAATTGCTTAGTTCGCGTTTCAGTGTGTGTAAGCTGTTTGCTATCGAAGCATTATACTGCTGATCACCGATTCTGATAATAAAACCACCAATAATCGCTGGGTCTACTATATTTTTTATAATAATTTTTTTGTCTGAGAAAGTTCTGATCTTTGCCATTACTTTTTCTTCCAATGCTTGATCCATTGTAAAAGCTGTCGTTACTTCTGCATGCTGAATGCCTTTTGACTCGTCATACAATTTGCTAAACTCAACTGCAATATCGTGCAAAAGTTCAAAACGTTTATTTTCTAATAATAAACGGAAAAGACTTTTTGTTACTGCATGTGTACTGACAAATATTTCTGATAACGCATCGTTTTTTGCCTCAACATTAAGAATCGGATTGCTAATAAATAGCTCTAACTCTTGGTTTGAAGCTACAGTAGAAGCAATCAGCTTCATGTCTTCCTGCACCATATCAGTTGCATTAAGACCATTTGCCTGATCTAGGATTGCTTTTGCGTAGCGAATTGCTGCTCTTGTGCCTGCCATCTTAGTTTAGTTTTACGTCATCTAACATTTTCTCCACCAATTGGGTTTGAGAATCTTTGTTAGAAAGTTCAGCTTTCAATAATTTTTCTGCGATGTCTAGTGACAAAGAAGAAACTTGAGTTTTGATTTCAGCCATAGCTGCATTCTTCTCATTTTCGATTGCCATTTTTGCTTGCTCAATCATTTTTGCGCCCTGAACTTGTGCTTCAAGTTTAGAATCTGCAATCATTTTTTCTTTAATTTCACGAGCTTCTTTTAGCATAGCGTCACGCTCTACTCTTGCTTCTTGCAAAATTCTTTGGTTTTCTTCGTTAAGACTTTGCATTTCTAATCTTGCAGCATCAGCAGAAGCTAGTGCTTTGTTGATAGAATCCTCACGTCCTTTGACAGCTCCCAAAATTGGTTTCCATGCAAATTTAGATAAAAGAATAAAGAACAAGATAAAGATAATCGTTGTCCAAAATATTAAACTTTCTGGTGATGTAAAATTCATAAAAATATATATTTAAAAAAATTGAATGTCTTTAGAAAAAACTTCCTACAGCCAACCGCTATAGGAAGTTTAGTTTTTTAATTATGCGTTTGTAATTAACGCAACAACTACTGCGAAAAGTGCAACACCTTCAATAAGTGCAGCAGCGATAATCATAGCAGTTTGAATTTTTGCAGCAGCTTCTGGCTGACGTGCAATAGCATCCATTGCTGAACCACCGATTTTTCCAATTCCAAGTCCTGCTCCGATTACAGCTAATCCAGCTCCGATTCCAGCTAATACCATCTTAATAAAATTTTATAGTTAATAATTAATAAAACACATTTTAGTGATGATCATGCTCTTCTACAGCCTGACCAATAAACAATGCAGAAAGCAGTGTAAATACATACGCTTGCAATGCTGCTACTAACATTTCTAATACTGACATAAACAATACGAAAGCTCCAGAAATAGGTGAAACTGCAACAGTTTCGAAAATAAAAATTAGAGAAAACAAACTTAAAATGATAATGTGACCCGCAGTAATATTTGCGAACAAACGTATCATTAAAGCGAAAGGTTTTGTCAACATTCCAATAAGCTCTACAGGAATCATAATTGGTGCTAACCAAAATGGAACTCCCGGTGTATTAAAGATGTGACCCCAGTATGATTTGTTTCCACTAAAAGTTGTAATAAGTAATGTAATAAACGCCATCACAAAGGTGAAGTAGATATTACCAGTTAGATTCGCGCTAAATGGGAAGAAAGGAATTAAACCTATAAGGTTGTTAATCCAGATAAAGAAGAAAACCGTTAATAAGTACGGCATATACTTCGCGTATTTTTTCTCTCCGATGTTTGGTCTGGCGATATCATCACGTACAAAAACGATTAATGGCTCAAGAAAACCAGCAATTCCTTTAGGCGCTAATTTGTTTTTATTGTATGATTTAGCAACAGCTAAAAATATAATTAAAAGTATAATTGAAGACATAAACATCGAAAACACCAACTTCGTAATTGAGAAGTTTAATGGTCTTGCATCAAAATTAAAGGCTCCTTCTGTTTTCTCTTTTGCTGTTAAAGCATCATATTTATCCTTGTAGAAAATTATTTCGTTATTTCGAACAAATTCTTGTCCTCCTTGGTTAACTACATGCTCTCCGCTATTATCGTGGTGAAATTGCTCAGAAGAAAACGTTACAAGCCCATTATCTGTCCATAAAATAACTGGAAGATAAAAAGAAATTGGGTGTCCGCCCCAGTCCATAATGTGAAATTCGTGCGAATCTCCAATGTGACCGTTGATTAAATCTGTTGGGTTAAACTTTTCCTTCACTTTTTCAAGTGTAGTGGCTTCTGATTGCTCAACAACTTGAATTTCTGTCGTAGGTGACTGAATATCAGTTTGATTGTTGGCAAAACCAACAAGTGGGCAACAAGCTAAAAATGCTAAGAAAACTAACTGCAAAGGTTTAATTGAAAATACCATTATTAATTTGTGTATCGAATTTAAGTTTCTAAAATTTTTGCAAAGGTACATTTATAATTCGGAGTGTAAAATATTAAAATATAATTTTTCTTGAATCTTCTAAAATTCGTAAATATTTGATATTATTACGATTACTTACTATTTATGATTTTTATCGCAAAAATTGTCTCAAAAAATAAGAATAAGAAGTACGGAATAAAAAATGCCGCGATATCTGGCACTGGCTCCGCAAGCTTTGCTTTGATCAGCGGAATCAAAAATACGACCGCCGCTAGCATTTGCATAAGTGTTGCACCCATAAATGCATAACCTGTATATTCTTTATACAAATTATGCACGGCAAGCAGTGCAGAAAACACCACGATTACGCTTACAACGTGAAAGAGATAGATGGTCCACAACGGGTAAAATAATGGGGTTTTTGCCGCCAATTGGGCAGTGATAAAATATTGTAGAGAAAATAAAATCGCTACGAAGGGAATAAAATACTTTAGAAAATTCAAGAACTTGGACATCATTATTTATTTAGATTTTTTACCTGCCTTATCACATTATAAAGTGCGATAAAAACAGAGAAAAGGGACAGGCAGATGGTAAAGATCGAATTTGTCATTCCGTAACGCTCATCTAGACGCACGCCGATGTAGGTAAATATAAAGATGATTATTCCCATTTGAAAAGGAATATTCATCATCTGAATCCACTTTGAACTATCTTTTTTCTTGGGTGAGCTGGAGTCTTCCTTCATGAGCTGGTAGGTTTTTGATGGTATTGGTCATTGTACAAGAGGCAGTAAATTCGGCTCCTGGCTCTACCGAAAGTTTGGAAGTACTAACTTCTCCATTAATTTTGGCATTGGACTTGACACTAAGAAGTTCGGCAACCTGAATTCTTCCTTCAAATTTTCCTTCAATATCTGCATTTTTGCAAATTAGATCCCCAATAATAACGCCTGCAGGCCCTATTACAATTTTTGCGTTCGATTCAAAATTTCCGATTAGTTCACCATCCATTCTGAAATCGGTTTGCGAGATGATATTACCTCGGATAACTGTTCCTTCTACAATTCTGTTCGTTTTGCCTAAGAGCTCGGTTGAGGACTTAGGGCTTTTTTCAAACATACTCATTATCTGTTATTTTTTTTGTCTTTTTGAGGATTTTGACCTTGTGGAGCACTACTTGGTGTAGCTGGTTTTCCAGGATTTTGAACTTGAGGTGCAGTGCCTGGCTTAATAGGTTTGCCTCCGTTTTTTAAATCATTTTGATTTTGCAGTCCAACTGTTCCAGGAGGAAGTTTTGCTTTTGGAGTTGCCACTGGAGCAATATCTGTTGGAGCTTCAACTGGCATTACCTTTAATTCAGTACTTAAAAATTCAGGCAAATCTTTCTTCATCTGCAACACTTGATAATTGTGAGCAGAAATTATAATTGGCTTCTCGGTTACTTTGTACTCTTTAAATTCAGCCAAAACACTAGACATTCCTTCGGCAGCAGCATACGACTTAAAGCCATAAATAACCACAAAGTTGTCAGTTTCTGTAAACATATCAAAAGAGCCCTTGATATTACTGATTGGTCGATCCTTTAAAAACTTTGCAATTTTTGCCTGTAGTTTTTTCGTATTAACGTCAGTAGAATCTTTTACAGCGTACAAAATTCTCCAGCTATTATCTGGATTTGCATTGTAACTCATTTTCTCTAATCGTAGATAATCTCCTCGCAAAATTGCTTCTGCTTCTTTCCCTTCGTCAGAGTTTGGATAAGTAAGAGCCACAAAATTAAGCGCTGGTTTATAAGCAGTCAAGCCTTTAATTTTTCCTATAGAATGTGCTTTTAGCAATTCAAACTTTGCTACGATTTCTTCACCAGTATATTGGTCAATTGCACTATTTAATTCTGGTAAAACTTGTTTGTATTGTCCAGCTTGATATTTTGCGTATAGTTTATTGTATGCTGCCTCTGGAGACATTGCTGCAATATCATCAGGATTTACGTTGGATAATATTTGTGCATAACGAGATTCTGGATACTCACTCATTATACGTTGCTTCATCCCTGCCATTTTTGGAGAGTCCGTAATTTCATATATTTTATACAAATAATACATCGACGGCAAGACTAATCGTTCTTCAGGATTCTTTTCCAAAAGACTTTCTAATTTATCCGAAGCCAATTTATATTCTTTAAATTTATCTTTATAAATCACCCCCAAATTGTAGTAAGCAAAATTTCTATCTTTTACCAAAGTCGCAATTTCCTCCAAATCTGTCGGAATTTGAGATGTGTAAAAAGGAACGGTATATTTTGGATCTACAAAATCCTTGTCTACCTTATTTCCTTCTTCGTCTAGCATATCAGAATCTGCAATATCATCGTCGCTCATACCACTAAACTTCGATGATGAAAACTTCCAATTTTCTGCGTATTTTCTGTTTCCCCACAATTTTCTAAACTCATTCTTACCAAAAGCGACTGTCGTAGGATTGTAAAAGTAAAATGCGGTGACCGGAGTCGATTTCGGTGGCGAAATTCCAGTATTTGCATCGATGGCAGCTACCATATCCATTGATGTTTCTTTGGATTTCATTCTCGAAGACCGTTGTGCAGCGGCAGAAGTTGCAGAAACAGCATCGTCAGAATTCATAGATACCGAACCCTGTTGAGCAGCCATCTTCTCTTCTTGTTTTTTTCTTAAATCGTCTGCAATCTTTAATTTGGCAATATAATCTTCAAAATATACAGTACGCGCACTTTCACTCATTGCAACTAGCGAGAGAATGCTATCATTTACGTTGGCGATGCCTTCATATTTGATAACATCAACTAGATTGTCCTTCTTTTTTTTGATGGCATTAAATTCTCTTGTTCGCGGATTAAGTTGTACAAGTGTGCTATCGTAGTAATTAAAAGCATTACTATATCTGGCATCATCAAAATAGATATCGGCCATATTTCGGTAGTTTGACGCTACAAGGTATTTGTCAGAAGTTCTTCTTTTTAATGAAGCATTGTAGTATTTCTTGGCATTTTCTGGAAGTTTATTTTTCTCGTAAAATAATGCCACTTGGTGATTTAACACATCTAAGAAAGGACGGTTTTCACGATCTTCAAGCAACTTTGTATACTTTTTCATAAAGGCAACTGTATCGCCTTTTGTAGCATCAAATTGTGCAGCTTGTCTCGCATGCGCCTGAATTATATAGCGTCTAGGAGACGAGCGTTTCATATCTATAACCGATTGAAATGCCGCATAAGCACTATCTTGGTGACCTAATTGCTCGTACAATTGTCCTAAAATAAAATTGTATCGTGCCTTTTCTTCTTTTTCTTTTGTAAATTCTTGTGCTACTTTAATATGTGCAATAGCGGTGTCTTTTATTTCTAAATTTAAGTAGGCTTGCGCCAAAATAGCATTGGCATCAGCAACTATTTGATCTTTAAATTTAATATCTTTTAGCAGTCGCTTTAAATTAAAAATTGCCAACTCGTCATTTTCTAATCGGATATTGGTTTTCTCCCTCCAAACTTTGGCTTCATAAATTTTGTCGCTGCTTGGATATTTGTACAATATATAATTGAAAGCTTCCAGAGCAGGAATAAATCGCTGATCATAATATCTTGCTTTTCCAAGCATCAAGTGCGCCTCATCTATCTGCGGATTTTTTTCGGTTCCGCCAATATTCATCGAATGCTTCTGAATTGCCTTGATAGCTTTGGTTTCTGAACGCTCGAAATTTGAATTTCTCTTCTGGCCCGGCAGCAAAGTTTCGGCGGTAATTTGCATACGCTCTATTGGAAGTACATCCCAAAAGTCGTCGTTATAATTGGTTTTCAGGTCATTAATTCCAGCCTGTAATGCCAAATCGCCGTTGTACAAAATATTAAATTCTGTACTCACAGCGTGAGAATTTCTGGAAATGAAGCTGTCTTTTTTGACTGAGCAAGCAATCATAAAAACTGACAAGCCAGTAAATATGCCAATCTTATATATCGTGGTTTTCAATGTAGAAACGTTTTATTCTTAAACTTTTAAAAGCTAATTTTAGTATAATGAGTCGTAAAAATACGTTTCTTTTTGTTACGCCGAAAAAAATGTATGATTATTTAAAATCTCATCAGCGCGAAGCTCACAACAACAAAGGGAATTTAATTCCTTACTGCCTCATGATTATAGCACATCGTACTACACTGCAAAAAATGTTTCCAATTCTGTTAATGTTTCAGCAGTAGTGAGTGTGTCTTTTACAATCGTCCCTTTTTCGAGCACTACAATTCGGTCGCAAACCTCAACGGTGTGCTGCAAGTCGTGGCTTGAAACCAATAATGTGCGACTCGAATCGGAAGCAATTTCTCGCAAAATTTTCTTTAGTCTGCTTACAGTTGTTGGATCTAAATTCGCGAAAGGCTCATCTAAGATAACAACTTTCGGATTTCCAATTAAAGCTGCGATAATCCCGACCTTCTTCTGATTTCCTTTGGACAAATCACGGAGATATTTTCGCTTGTTTAAGATTTCGTCATTAAAAAATTCAGCAAATGCAGCAAGAAATTCATCTATTTGTAATTTGGTCTGACTTCTTAAATCTCCAATAAAATAAAAATATTCTTCGGCGGTGAGATAGCCAATTAAGAATGTCTCATCAATAAATGCGGTGGTAAATGGTTTCCAGGCTTCGCTAGTACTTACGTCAATACCATTATTTGTAAGCTGTCCTGTAGTTGGCGCGATTAAATCCAGCAGCAAACTGAAGAAAGTAGTTTTTCCTGCACCATTATTGCCAGCTAAACCAATGCTCTCTCCAGTTTTTATAACTAGATTTTCGATGTTTAAAACGGTTACACCGTTGTAGGTTTTTGATATATTTATTGCTTCGATCATAACTAATTGCTTTGTTTGTAAGCTTGAATGGTTTTATACTTTTCTTTTTTGTAAACTTTTTCTATTTGTGCAAAAACTAAGTTTCGAAATAAAAATCCTAAAATTCCTGCTGCTGCAACAAAAATTAAACCTGCAGTGGGACTGATAAAGAAATTTCCCGCAAAATATAGGGCAAGTGGCAAGATCAGTTTCGGAATTGTTAATAACAGCGATTGTGCATTAAAAGCTTTTTTATCTCCAAACATTCCTTTACTTGTCTGCAAGTCTATGGGAGTTTTGATATAGGCGCCAGTTAGTAAAACCAAATGTGAGTTGACACCAATATTATAAATTCCGCCCACTAGCACTGCGAGATAAACTTCCCAACCCCACATTAAATAAAATGCCGCAATTGCGGTCGAGATTATCGTGGCAATAACAATTAACCACCATTTTGAATTTAAATATTCTCTATAATTAATATTTTGAGTCATCATTAAGGGATAATATGCGCTGTCCCAACTCGGAACATATTGACCATAGGTAAAAAGAAAACCGCCAGTAACGAATATCCCTGCAAAAATCTTCATAACATGGGAATCAAATTCTGGATTTTTAAAGAAAATTAATCCATAAAACAAAAACATTACACTTACAAACAAAGTGGATTTTGCTCTTTTATTTCGAGTAATTAACCGCAAATCGTTTTTCAAGAAGGTTCCTAATTTTCCAAATCTTTCAAGCCATGAAAAGTTTTCACTACTCGCAATTGTATGTTTTTCGACCAAAACGCTGTCTAGACTTAACCCTTTCAGAAAGAACTTATAAGTAGCTATAATTGTAAAAACCAAAGCGGCGACAGGTAAAATCCACATAAACGTAGTATGAGAAATTCCATCAAAAAATGGAAATGTAAATACCGTAATATCTAAAACCTCATAGTATTGTAAGGCAGCAAGAACTGCTAGTATTACTAGAAATGCAGTAAAAAGATTGTCTTTATTATTTAAAATTATATTTAAAAAATTCAAAAAATAAACTATCGACATCATCGCTACAAACCAAAGTACAGTGGACAAAATATCGTATCCTTGAACAAGCAAAACAATGGTAAAAGGAACAAAAAAGAATAATTGAAGAAAGTTGAAGACCGAAAAAACTGTCTTCCCAAGTGCAAACTTTACGATAGTCGACTTCCTAATATTCATCAAAAGCAATGGCTTGATATTTATCACTGGAATCTTTTGTAAAGCCAAACGTGCCGAAATATCTGCAAGAAAATAAAAAATCAGATATTTATTTACAGTGGCCAATGGCTCGAGATTGAATTCTTCTTTTATTATAAAGAATACTCCAATACCTAAAAGTAGGAAAGTAGCCATAAAATAGACTGCTACAAAACCCATCAAAATCTTCATTGCTACCGAATTGCCAAAGGATGCGGATCGCACAAAGGCTTTCCATTCGAGATACAGAAACTTTTTTATCATATAAAAACATTTACAAAGGGTAAGTAATCAAAAGTAGAAAAATGTTACAGATTAATATAAATTTCTTAAAAAGATGTTAGAGTAATGCTAATTCGCAATCATTCTGAGAAATTTGCTACTTTTGTAAAAAATCCAAATTAATGTCGTCATTCTATAAATTAAGTATAAAAGAAGTAAGGCGCGAAACTGACAATGCTGTTTCAGTCTTATTCAACATTCCGGCAGAACTAAAAGATCATTATAAGTTTATAGCTGGTCAATATATTAATCTGAAATTAACTTTAGACGGAGAAGAAATTCGTCGTGCCTACTCTATATGTTCATCTCCAGACAGTGGCGATTTGCGTATTGCGATTAAGTCGGTCACCGTTGGTGCCTTCTCTACTTTTGCCAATAGCAAAATGAAAGCGGGAGACGTGCTCGAAGTTGGTACTCCAGAAGGAAAATTCACTTTTGAGCCATCTGCAGGTGCTCAGAAAAATTATGCAGGATTTGCTGCTGGAAGTGGAATCACTCCGGTGATGTCTATTTTGCAGAATGTAATGGAAAATGAACCTGACAGTACTTTTGTATTGGTTTATGGAAATAAGTCACCCGAGCATACTATTTTTTCAAAACAACTCCATGATCTTCAATTAAAGTATACTGGACGTTTATTCGTGCATTATGTTTACTCGCAAGCCAAAGTTGAAGGCGAACTTTTTGGAAGAATCGAGAAATCGACGGTCAATTATGTTCTCAATAATAAACACAAAGAAATTGAATTTGATAAATTCTATCTGTGTGGTCCTGAAGATATGATTATTCGTGTTGCCGATGTTCTGAAAGAACATAATATTAAAGAAAAAGATATAAAATTCGAATTATTTTTTGCTCCTAAAGCTGAGAATGAAATTGATACATCTCTTGATGGAACTACGAAAATCACCGTAATGGTAGATGATGAAGAGACTATCTTTGAAATGTCTCAAAAACAATCTGTGCTTGATGCGGCCCTAAAACAAGGAATTGATGCGCCCTATTCTTGCCAAGGCGGAATTTGTAGTAGTTGCTTGGCGCGAATTAAATCTGGTACAGCAGAGATGAAGAAAAATGCGATTTTGACCGATAAAGAAATTGCCGATGGATTGATTTTGACATGTCAGGCACATCCAACATCAAAAGAATTGTATATCGATTATGATGATGTTTAGGAAGTTTTAGATTCTGAGTAGTAGCTTATATGTCTTGATACCTAAATCTTTATACGTTATACTTCCATCTTAATACCTAATTAGATTGAAAAACAAACTCGACATATTCAAAAATGCGCAATTGTTGTTGGACGAACCAGAAGTCCAACAACTTTTGTCGTATTGTGAGAGTTTGGAAGATGAGTTGGTCGAATTCAAATTTGAAAAAGCCAACAACAAAGAGCTAATCATGCTTGATATGCTCAAGGAAGTTGTAAAAAGTTGTGCAGATATTCGCCAACAAGAAATGGATCACGAACGCTTTGGGTATGATCTTCCTGATTATTCTGAAGCCATTCAGAATTTGAGTAGTTATATTTTTGAAATGAATCGAAATAGCAGACTTGGATTATAATTAGGTCGTTTTCAATTTTGACTTCCCAATTTTTTTGAACTACAATCCTATTACTATTAACTGTATAGTTACTAGTGTTTACTTTGAAATAACTCCTTCAATAACATTAACAACGCGCTCAGGTAGTATACTTCGCATTGCATCTTTGTATCCGGGAACTTCTATATTTCCATAAACCGAAGTTGGCAAAAGCGGATACTTCTCGCGATCTGAAGTAATCAGATTTTCTTGAGGTTGTCCAAAGGGAGCGAAACCTGCAAAAGGATGTGTTGCTCCCCATAAACTAACTACGGCAACACCGTAATTTGCCGCAAGATGTGCATTGCCAGAATCCATACTCAACATCACATCAAGATTCGAAATTAGTTCTAATTCCTGGCCAAATTTTAAATTCCCTGCCACCACGATTACGTTTTCAAGCGTTCCTTTAAAAGTATTTAATTGTTGAATTTCTTCTTGGCCTGCGCCAAATAAAAACAGCGTATTCGCATTATTCTTAGCTAATTGACTGATTACTTCTTGCATCAAATCGGCTGGATAAACTTTACCATCGTGCTGTGCAAAAGGAGCAATTCCGATCCACTTTGACGCTTTTAGGGCTAATTTTCCCGCAAAAAGCTCTGTTCCTCGTGAAAATGGAAGTTTTTCTAAAAATTTAATCGAACTCTCATCAATCAGAAATCCTAAATCTTCAAATACTTCAAGGTAGCGCTGCATGGAAGTTTTAAGCTGTTTGAACTCTTTATTTTTCAAACGTACTAGAGCTTTCTTTTCCTTTCTGCCTTTGTCTATCGCGGCTGTCGGAATATTGGTTGCCGAAAAAAAGTAGCGCACAACCTTCGACCGAAGTACATTATGCAAATCGGCAATTGCATCTACCCCAATATTTTTTAGATCTTGGTATAGCTGTACGATGCCTTTAAATCCTTTATGTCGCTGATTTGTATCAACAGCAAGAAATTCGCAGTTGGGAATAGCATCGAATAATGGTTTAAGGAATTTTCTTGAAACAATGGTTATTTTGATCTCCGGATGCCTTTTCGCGAAAGCGGAAATCACAGGTACCGTCATTGCAACATCTCCCATTGCGGAGAGGCGAATGACGGCTATATGTGTGATTTTTGTAGACAAATTGGATTAATTATTTCTTAGTCTGATACAAAACTGGATTAGTGTCTACATCATTATACATTTTCATCTGTTTGTAAACTTTCATATACTTTTCGCCGGTTTTGATATCTTCTAGCAAATCATCTATGGCTGTTGCCAAATCTTTGCGCTGCTCCAGCAAGATATTTAATTTGATTTCGCAGTTTTTACGGTGCTCTTCCGAAGCTTCGGTTCGAACAGCTTCTTCTCGCATATGGTGAATTTTTAAGGCCAAAATCGAAAAACGATCGATTGCCCAAGCTGGACTTTCTGAATTGATTTTTGCATTTGGCTTAGTTTCAACACCTGCATATTTTTGCAAAAAATAACTGTCAATATATTCAACCATGTCAGTACGCTCTTGATTAAAGGCATCAATACGACGTTTTAACGCCAATGCAGCAACTGGATCAATTTGGGGATCTCTAATTAAATCTTCAAAATGCCATTGAACAGTGTCAATCCAGTTTTTTAGATATAATAGATGCTCAATTTTTTCTTTTGGAAAAGGATTGTTTATTTGTTGGTCAACACTATCGTAAACATGGTAGTCATGGATACTTTGTTCAAAAACAGAAAATGCAAGTTGTGAAAACATATTAATTGGATTTAAAAACCAAAGATACTTTTTATACATTTATAGTCTGAAAAAAATTTCAGTTACTAACCCTAATTATAGCTTTTCAATGCAAATACATCATTTATCAGAAAACAATAGTGTACTCAACCACTTTCTATCAGAAATTAGAAATGTTGATATTCAAAAAGATAGTATGCGTTTTCGCAGAAATATTGAGCGCATTGGCGAAATTATGAGTTATGAGTTAAGCAAGAATTTAGATTACAATCCCATCACAATCACCACTCCCTTAGGAAAAAAAGACACTTCCGAAATTGCAAATCAGCTCGTGCTTTGTAGTATTTTAAGAGCCGGACTTGCACTTCATCAAGGATTTCTGAATTATTTAGACCAAGCGGAAAATGGTTTTATCTCGGCTTATAGAACCCAGGCCACGGCCGAAAAAGAGTCGGAAATTTTTGTCGAATACCAAGCAATTCCGGTGATTAATGAAAAAATTTTATTGCTTGTAGATCCTATGTTAGCAACGGGACAATCGATGGTCGCCGTTTTTAATAAGCTGCTAGAAAGGGGTACTCCAAAAGAAATACATCTCGCTGTTGTTGTCGCTGCACCACAAGGAATTGAATTTCTAAAAGAGCATATTCCTGCCAACTGCCACTTATGGATTGCCACAGTAGACGAAGGTCTAGATAAAAAAAACTATATAATTCCAGGTCTTGGTGATGCCGGAGATTTGGCATACGGAAGTAAATTATAGTTGACTAATAAACAAGTACAGCGCACAAACAATTAAAACACCAACCGTAAGCTCTTGACGAACTTTGTGTTTTGCCCCCTCGACTTCATTGGTTGCCATAATTGCTAAGGGCAGAAATGTAAAAATTAACAATTCATTGCCTTTTAAAGGAGAAATCAAGAATACAAAAATTCCCACAAACAGCGACAATATTATTATTTTGTAAGCCGACTGTACTATTATTGGCTTCTTTGGCAAGGCCGCTATCTGCGAAAAAATTAAATAAATCGCAATTGCCGCAAATATACTAAAGGCAATATTTTCCTTGGTATTAGCAAAATAATCCAACTTAAATGATGTTGTAGTCTTTTTTATAAGTACTTCTATAGCCGCAGCATCTATGGCATATGAGTAAAGCAGAAAAATTATAAATACCGTGATAAAAGCAATAAATGGCAGGAGCCAGTTTCTATAATCGCGAGCAGCCGAAAAAAGTACCGAAACAAACACTACAAAAATGAACAAAATAGCCCAAAAATGAAAAAGTGCGGCAGCAAAAACCCATAATGATGCATCAAATACTTTTTCTTTCTGATTGCTATCAGACTGCAGGGACAGTACTCTCCGGGTGGATAATAAAATGAAGAAATTAGAAACTAATAGATTGCCATTGTCCAATAACTTTGGAAAAAACAACAGCATCAGAAAAAAGAAAAATATTGTGTACGCACTGTCTTTGCTCAGAGAATTCTTTTTTGCTATGAAGTTTGACAAAAATAAAGACGCTAAAATAATTACAAATATTCCCGCTTTTTGAATTAAATCAGCAACAGAAAAATCTGGCTTGGCATTATCAAAATGATATAAAAAAAAACAAAATAAAACCACTAGAAGGACTAATGCATAATTAATTGGTGTAGATTTTTTAAAAAGGCTTGTTATCATGGTGATATTTTATACTTTTGTATTTGTAAATATAATACAAGTTTAAAAATGAAAGCATTTTTTGAAGGAATACAGTCACTCTTTGTAGATTTTCTTTTTTTACCAATGAATTTTCTAAGAGAATTAGAATTGACTACTTGGTTTGGTGCCAATATTATCAATTGGATCTTTGTAATAATTTGCACTACTGCAATGGTTTACTGGGTAAAACAATTGCAGTTGCACAAATCAAACAATGAAGATTATCAAGATACTACAGCGCATTCATTCTTTAAATAAGTCGAATCCGATATCTTTTCTATAATACATCTTATCAAAACTAATTTTATTTATGTTTTGATAAGATTTTTTTATGGCCTCATCTATGTTTTCGCCAAAAGCAGTTACCGCGATTACGCGCCCACCATTGCTTAACACTTTATCTCCTTCAGCTTTTGTGCCCGCCTGGAAAATCAAAGCATCTTCAATCGCTACCGAATCAATTCCGGTAATTTCTTTTCCTTTTGCAAAATCTTCAGGATATCCACCCGAAACAAGCATAATAGTTGCCGCTGATCTTGCGTCAATTTCCACACTAGAAAGTGCCAAACTTTGACTTCCAATTGCATGGAAAAGTCCAACTAAATCAGATTGTATTCTTGGTATAACGACCTCTGTTTCAGGATCTCCCATTCGCACATTGTATTCAATTACAATAGGTTCGCCTTTAACTATAATTAATCCTATAAAGATAAATCCTCTGTAATCGATATTGTCTTTGGCAAGACCGTCAACCGTAGGTTTTACGATTCTATCCTCAATTTTTTGCATCAATAATGGTGTTGCAAATGGCACAGGAGAGATTGCTCCCATTCCGCCAGTATTCAAGCCCGTATCACCTTCACCAATGCGTTTGTAATCTTTCGCAGTAGGTAGAATTTTGTAGCTTTTTCCGTCGGTCATTACGAAGCAGCTCAGTTCAATTCCGTCAAGAAACTCCTCAATTACTACTTTCGAACTTGCATTTCCAAATTTGGCATCGATAAGCATATTGCGCAATTCGGTTTTAGCTTCCGCCAAATTATCGATGATCAACACCCCTTTTCCAGCCGCAAGCCCATCCGCTTTCAATACATAAGGTGCAGATAATGTCTCTAGAAATTCACAACCCTGCTCTACCGTTTCGGCCGTAAAACTATCATATCCCGCAGTCGGAATATTATGTCTAACCATAAATTGTTTTGCAAATTCTTTACTTCCTTCAAGTGCTGCTCCTTGTTGAGAAGGACCAATCACAGCAATATCTTTCAAATCTTCACGATTTTTAAAATAGTCTACAATTCCATTTACCAAAGGATCTTCAGGCCCTACCACGACCATTTTTACATTATTGTCCAAAACAAATTTGGCAACCGTATCAAAGTCATTCGGATTCATCGCCACATTGGTAGCAATAGCAGCTGTTCCCGCGTTTCCTGGCGCCACAAAAAGGGTTTCGCACAATGGACTCTGAATCATTTTCCATGCAAAAGCATGCTCTCTTCCGCCTGATCCTAATAATAAAATTGTCATCTGTAAGTATTATTTAGTTGTCAGGCAAAAATAGCGGGTTTTTTGCGGAATTAAGAATTTTCCATATTGAAAAATTTAAAGATTGAATGATTTAAGGATTTACAGATTGCAGAAGCGTTCTTAGAAGTTTATTCATGATTATTTTTTGGCAGCTTATCCCGCTGTACTTTCCAAGAATCCCACAAACAAGGTGATTTTGCAAGATAATAATGGAGCTTCCGTTGGTCGCTCATTATTCTCAGCAAAAATCTACCTTGTTTTGCGGCATTGCTTTCCATTCCCATCGGGGCTGAACGGAGAGCCGAAATGATCAAAAAGATTGAAATAATCAGAATGAAAAGAGAAAATTAAACTTTTACAATAACTAAAAATCCTTCAAAATTAAACAGTTGTCCACACTCCAAAATTCCCCTCTTTTCAAGAGGGGTGCCCGAAGGGGAGGCTGCTGAAAAAGTCCCTTCAAAAATGTGACATATTTTTCAATTAAAAGGAGTGTGAACTGTAGTGTTTACGCTCCTTTTTTCGTATTTTTAGTACTGATTATTAAGGCTTTTACTATGTTATTACAGCAGCAAAAAATTCAGTTAAGTGCGTATTCCGATTTGTATGACTTAGTTATACCTAAAGAAAATCTTCTTAGAAAAATCAATGACCTAATTGATTTTTCTTTTATTTACGATGAATTGGTTAGCAAATACTGCCTCAATAATGGACGCACTGCAGAATGTCCTGTCCGTATGTTTAAGTATTTACTATTGAAAACAATCTATTCTATTTCGGATGCTGATGTTGTGGAGCGTTCTCGTTTCGATATGTCGTTTAAATACTTTCTTGAAATGGCTCCAGAAGATGGCGTAATAAACTCGAGTTCATTAACAAATTTTAGAAAGTTACGATTAAAGGATTCTGATTTGTTGAATCTTTTAATTGGGAAAACGGTTGCTATTGCTATTGAAAAAGGAATTGTAAATTCAAAATCAATTATCGTTGACGCTACTCACACCTTATCAAAATCAAATCCATTTTCTGCTCTTCAAGTTTTGAAAGAACGTTCAAAACTTTTACGTAAAGCTGTCTATAATTTAGATCCAGATTGGAAAGAACGAATGCCCAAGAAAAATGAGAATAACGATTTACAGAAAGAAATCGCCTATTCTAAAGAACTTATAAAAGCAATTGAATCGGATACTACATTGAGCTTAGTCCCTGTAGTGAAAGAAAAATTGAATCTATTGAAAGAAACAATTGAAGACACTCAAGAGAACTTAAACTTGTCAAAAGATAAAGATGCCAAAATAGGACACAAATCAGCCGATAGCTCCTTCTTTGGTTATAAGACTCATATTGCAATGACCGAAGAACGTATAATTACAGCGGCAGTAGTTACTTCGGGAGAAAGAGGAGATGGTCCTGAATTACCAACTCTTTTAAAGATCAGTCAAAACAATGGAATAAAAGTAGACACTATCATTGGCGATGGTGCATACTCTGGAAAAGAAAATCTTGAATTAACTTCTGGACAAGAAATAAAAGTGGTAGCAAGATTAAATCCTTCAATAACCCAAGGATGTAGAAAAGAAGAAGATAAATTTGACTACAATAAAGATGCTGATATGTTTGTTTGTCCAGCGGGTCATATGGCGATACAGAAATCAAAGCAAGGAAAAAAGAATGTCGGAACAAATCAAATACTCACCTTTTACTTTGATGTGGAGAAATGTAAAACTTGTCCATTAAGAGATGGATGTTACAAACCTGGCGCGAAAAGTAAAAGTTATTCAGTGTCTATAAAATCAGATTTACATAAGGCACAAATGGATTTTCAAGAATCGGAACTTTACAAAGAGAAGGCAAAACACAGATATAAAATAGAAGCTAAAAACAGTGAGCTAAAAAATGTGCACGGTTATGGTCGAGCAAATGCTTACGGAATAGAAAATATGCAAATGCAGGGTGCATTAGCAATTTTCACCGTGAATTTGAAAAGAATACTTAAATTAAATGTGTAGAAAATCTACAAGATCAAAAATCTTCATCACAGACTCCATAACGATCCTATAAAAGTGTATAAACGCCTTATAAAGCTTGAACTTTTTTGAAAAAATAAACACCAAAAAAGAAGGTCAAGTAAATAAAACGAAGTTTATTTACTCGACCTTCTTAATATGTTCTGAGAAACAGATACTTTTTCAGCAGCCTCCCCGAAGGGCGGGGTGTTTCGCCAAAGCAAAGCGTAATTTTCTTTATAAATATTCAAATAGCAAAGCTAAAAATCAGCTTACGCTCACGAACTATAAATCCGCACTGTCGCAAATCACCTTCTTAACCTATCCACAGAATCTTTTAATTTTTTACTTTCTATGTCTAATCTCAAGTCACTCTCTTTTACCCTATAGAGAATCTCAAACCTTTTAATAGTGTCTTCATAAGGATGTCCATAGAGTGAAGTGAGCTTCATAATTATACTGTCTTTAGAATATCGAATTATTTTGTAGCTATATACATCCATGAAATTTAACGTACTATCATTTCTTACTACCCATTTATTTGTCTTAAAAGATCGGGGGCGTGGTATCGAATCCAACTCAATATACATTCTTTTTCCAATAGCCTCCGTTGTGACATAAACTGTGTTTCCAATGCTATCTACGAACTTTTGAGCCCTTTTATCTGTCTCTTCACTTAGTATCAAATCATGTCTCATACTATAATACTCAAGAGTGCCTCTTTGATTAAAACCATACGTATAAATTGGCCCATCTTTAACACCATATTTATATTCATCCGGCCATTTATCCCAGTAGCCAATACTATCATTCGTTAGATTCTTTATGAATTCCGACTTAAAATCAGTTTTATTCTCAAAACAAGAATTGCAAATAGTTATTACCACTAATAAAGTGAGAAAATGTGTAATTCTCAACAACTTCAAGTTTCTCATAGATACCTTTTTATTTCACCTGCACTTTTATACTTTCCTTACCCACTCACCCTCTAACAAACCGTTAATTTTCCTACAGCTCCTGCATAAAAATAGTACTTTTGAGTAAAACACCACTATCTATGCTGAACCTTTTTGATTTATCACTTCTAGTAAATGGTTTTCCGATGGCGAAAGCACGCAAAAAATTAGCTGCGATTGTAGGTATTTCAGAAGATAAATATGCTCAATTCACAGATGATGTAAAAAAAGAAATCCTAGAATACCACCTTGCCAACAATCCCTTTTATAAAGAATTCATTGGAAATCGAGTTACCAACACATGGACTGATCTTCCCGTTATGCAGAAAAAAGATCTGCAAAGACCTTTAGCTGAAAGACTTTCGAATGACTTTACAATCAAAAATGTTTATATCAACAAAACTTCCGGATCGAGCGGTGCGCCATTTGTTTTTGCCAAAGACAAAGAATACCACGCTTTGATTTGGGCAAACATTATGCGCAAAATGCACTGGCACGGCGTGAACTACAACAAATCTTGGCAGGCTAGATTCTACGGCATGCCGGTTGATTTTTTAGGTAAAACCAAAGTTCGAATCAAAGATTTTCTGAGTCATCGCTTTCGTTTTAATATTTTTGATTCTAGCGATCAAGCACTAGAAAAAGTTGTCGAAAAATTTAGAAATAAGAAATTTTATTATATCAATGGCTACACAAGTTCGATAGTCTTGCTGGCAAAATTTCTGCAGAGGAAAGAAATTATTCTCAAAAACATCTGCCCTACTCTTCGCGTTTGCGTGGTGACAAGCGAAATGCTTTTTGCCGATGATAAGATTTTGCTGGAAGAGCAATTTGGAGTGCCCGTAATCAACGAGTATGGTTCGGCTGAACTTGATATCATTGCCCTAGAAGATCCCGAAGGAAAATGGCTTGTAAATGCCGAAACCGTGTTTGTCGAAATTCTCGATGATGATAACAATCCTGTGCCTTTGGGCGAAGAAGGAAAAATAGTGGTGACTGCTCTGTACAATAAGGCACATCCTATGATTCGATATGAAGTGGGAGATCGCGGCGCTTTGTCCGAAAATAGTACCGCAAAATATCCGATTCTAAAAAAACTGACCGGTCGGACCAACGATATTGCAATATTACCTAGCGGAAAAATCGCTTCGGGAATGACCTTTTACTCTATCACCAAAAAGCTTTTTGACGACGAAGGAAATGTAAAAGAATTTGTAATTGTCCAGCTCAAACCAAATACTTTTGAGATTATATATACAAGTGATAACCCTCTGACAACCACTGAAACTGAAAATATTAAAAGTGCCTTTTCGGCATTCTTGGAACCTGGGCTGACTTTAATTTTAAACAGAAAAAAAACTTTGGAGCGAAGTTCAGCAGGAAAGTTAAAACAATTTACTTCTGAGGTAATTTCTTGATATAAACTGGTTTGACTAGAAAATGAATCCATAGAAATAATACCATAGAAGCAAGAGACGCAAAAATACTTAGTTTGTGAAATTTTCTGTAAACATTGTAGTTATGTTTCAGAAGCGCGACTTTACCAGATGAAACACTCTGATCTCCAATTCGATAAAAGGCCAAACTTTCGGGAATTGCATGAGCTAATGGAACTTTTCTAAGAATATCAAGCCACAAAGTCCAATCTTGTCTTTTACGTGCATTATCTATCGTTAATTTTCCTACTTTTTCAGAATCATATATTGCAGTGAGGTTCCCAATCCAATTGGAAGTAAACATATTCGAAAAACTCAAAGTGTCTGGCGCTGTAATCTGCGTTCCAGTCTCTATGCCATCAGAAGAGATCAAATCATAATGACTAAAACAAAATGGATAATTATTGGCCTGCATGAAGGCAAGTTGTTTTTCTAACTTGTCTTCTCGCCAAAGATCATCGGCATCAAGAAATGCAATATACCTTCCTTGGGCCTTCTGGAGTGCTGTATTTCTTGCAACACCCGTTCCCGAATTTTGATTCAGCTGCTGTATTGAAATCCTTCTGTCTTTCGCGCAAGCGTGCTTAACAATTTTGACCGTAGTATCTGTCGAAAGATCATCAACAATAAGAAGTTCCCAATTGGTAAAAGTTTGATTTTGAATAGTTTGAATTGCCTGCTCAATATACTTCTCGGCATTGTAGGCGGGCATAATTATGGAGACAAGCGGCGCCATTAATAGGCTTTTTCTTCTCCTTTGAAGATATTGATAACGGTTTGAATTATTATTTTGATATCCAAAAGTAGTGACCAATTTTCTATATAAAACACATCAAATTTAATGCGGTTTATCATATCTTCATCTGTTTCTATCTCACCTCGATACCCACGTACTTGAGCAAGTCCAGTAATGCCAGGTTTGATATAATGACGAATCATATACTTCTTTATCTTTTGCCCGTATACGTAATTTTGAGCCCAAAGATGCGGTCTTGGACCAACCACTGACATATCTCCGATTAAAACATTCAAAAATTGTGGCGTCTCATCAATACTAGTTTTTCTGATAAATCTTCCGATTCTTGTTACGCGCGGATCATCTTTTCTAGCTTCAACTTCGGTAGTTGAATTCACCCGCATTGACCTAAATTTATAACAAGAAAATTCGTTTTCGTCAAGTCCTGGTCTACCTTGTTTAAAAAATATTGGTCCCTTAGATTCTAACTTAATCAAAATTGCGAGAATTGGAATAAGCCAAGAAAGTATAAAAACCATTACTAATAAAGAAAAGACAATATCAAAACTGCGCTTAATAATTTTATTTATAGGATCGTGCAAAGCGGTTTTGCGCAACGATAATACAGGAAAAAGTTCGTAATAATTTGTAACGAGATTTTTTGAAAATAATTGGGCGCTATCGGGTATAAATTTGATCGTCTTGCCGTGATTCTCTGAGAAAGTAATTAATTTTTTTAATCTTTCGTCGGATAATTCATTAAGAGAACAATAAATTTCATCTACCTTATTCTGCTTTACATAAGACTTTATATCGTCAATCCTACCTAAAACGTCCTCGTTTTGAACTTTATCTGAAAAATAACCTACAAATCGATATCCGTAGTCTACACGTTTATCAAATAGCTGTCGTAACTGTCTTGATTCCGGTGTGCAACCTACAATAATTGCGGATCTAAAGTTGCTTCCGGTCATAATTCTATACTTTTTCAAATAATAAAAAAGCAAAAATTTAAAGGTAACTATCACACATAAAGTTGCTAGCATGTACTTTGCAACAGCATTTCCACTAAAAAAAGCGGTATCTACAAAGGGAAAATATGCAATTACAACCAATAGAAAAAGCACCATCTGCTGTGACAGTTTTCTCAGAATTTCTACCGGAGTAGTAAAACGATAAACCGCATAAAATTTAATTATAATTGCAATAGTAAGCCATGCTACAATTTGATAGAAAGCGAAAGCAATGAAGTGTAGATTTAGCTCTCGCAAAAAGTATAATCCAAAAAGTACCACGACAAATAGGTCGAAGATAATACTTAATGGTCGAATATATTTTGAATATCTACCTATTTGTGCTGTAGTCATTTGCTAGTGAATAAAACCTGTAAAATCTTTATGCTCTTCTTCCTTAAGTTGCTCTTCTGGAAGATTTCTGAAGTAATCGTACGTAATTTTCATACCTTCTTCTCTAGAAACTTTTGCTTCCCAACCCAAAAGTTCTTTAGCTCTAGTAGTATCTGGCTGGCGTTGTAAAGGATCGTTCATCGGGAGTGGATGGTAAACAACTTTTTGCTTGGTTCCAGTTAATTTTATTATCTCATCAGCAAAATCCTTAATCGTGATTTCGTCAGGATTTCCAATATTTACCGGATAAACGTAATCAGAGTGTAGCAATCTGAAGATTCCTTCTACCTGATCATCCACATAACAAAATGAACGCGTCTGACTACCATCTCCAAAAATTGTGAGGTCTTCACCTCTCAACGCTTGCCCGATAAAAGCAGGAATTACGCGACCATCATTGAGTCTCATCCTTGGTCCGTAAGTATTAAATATTCTCACAATGCGTGTTTCTACACCGTGAAAAGTATGGTAGGCCATAGTAATAGATTCTTGAAAACGCTTGGCTTCGTCATAAACTCCACGTGGTCCAATTGTATTTACGTTTCCGTAATAATCTTCGGTCTGTGGGTGTACAAGAGGATCGCCATACACTTCGGAGGTAGATGCGATAAGAATTCTCGCCTTTTTTACGCGCGCTAATCCAAGCAAATTATGCGTCCCAAGTGACCCGACTTTTAAAGTCTGAATAGGGATTCTCAAATAATCTATTGGACTTGCCGGAGAAGCAAAATGTAGTATATAATCAAGCTCTCCAGGTACGTTAATAAATTTGGTTATATCGTGGTGGTAAAACTCAAAGTGCTCAAGTTTAAACAGATGCTCGATGTTTTTCAGATTACCAGTAATAAGATTATCCATACCAATTACATGATATCCTTCGGCAATAAAGCGGTCACAAAGATGCGAACCCAAGAAGCCCGCAGCCCCAGTGATAAGTATTCTTTTCATCTTCAAAATTTAACCTGCAAGATATGATAAAACCATAATATCATCATAATATTTAAGCCATTTATTACCGCTGCAATTGTGCTGCACTGTAAAGTTGACCAACTCAAAGAAATGGATTAGAACTTATAAAATAGCTTCTTAAGTCTAGATAAACTACTAAAAAATTACGGATTTGTAGACCATAACGAAGCTGATTTCAACATGGCACGTCTAGGAAGTTGAAGTGAAGCCACAATAAGTTGGGCAAAATCTTCTGATTGTAAAACTTTTTCGGGATCACCGTCTGTAATTCCCAATTCTAAAGACATATCAGATGCAATTGTACTTGGTGTAAGTGTGCAAACTCTAATATTATCTTTTCGCACCTCTTTCATCAATGCTTCTGAAAGTCCGATAACGGCAAATTTTGATGCTGAATATGCAGATGTTCCTGCATTACCAGAAAGTCCAGCCGTAGAAGAAACATTTATAATATCACCTTGATTTTTTTCAATTAGAAATGGTAAAACTTCTCTAGTTACATAATACATTCCCATTACGTTGGTTTGCATCATTTTTGCCCACTGCTCCGCTTCCATTTCTAGAAATTTTCCAAAGGCAGCAATTCCAGCATTATTTACCAAAATATCAACTCCACCAAGATCTTGTACAAGTTGTTGAATTGCAATTTTTACTTCTTGGTGATTTCCAACATCAAAGGATGCGTAAGTCGCTTTTACTCCAAGAGCACGCAATTCTTCGGCAGTTTCTTTCAGTCGAGTTTCATCTCGTCCGGTAATTGCGACATCGATTCCTAATTTGGCGAAAGCCAGAGCAGTTGCCTTTCCTAAACCTCTGCTACCACCAGTAATTATTGCTTTTTTTCCTTGAAGATTTTCCATAGCTACTTGTATCTTTATATTTATTTGAAGATGTAAAGTTACAAATAAGAATTTGTGCAGCGTTAAATTAACGTTTCAAATGCCTTAGTGCCGTTGAATCTTCGAATTCTCCTTATTGAATAAGCCCGAATTAAAAAGGCAATAAAACGCCGTAAAGAATATAATTCCGCGCTGTCTAGCCAAGAAAGATTCGGTTAAGAAAAGGCTAATCATTAAAATCGCAAAGCAAATATGTACAAAATCTCTGCGATGCAAACCATTATAAAGATTAATTCCTAACATCGCAACGATTAGCAAAAATCCAAATATCCCAAGTTCAGCAAAGAACTGAATGTATTGATTGTGAAAATTTTTGTCGTGGTAGCCCTCATGGGTTTCACTACCCATAAAAATGCTATGTTCTTTGGCTTTCGCCAAAATTTTAGCGTCGGTTGCATTGAGGCCATATCCGGTAAAAAAGATTGGTTCTTCCTGAAGCAGTTCGGCAAAAATCCGAACCTGATATACTCTGAAAGCTGTTCCGGGAAAATATTGATTGTCTGAAAACTTTTGGGTATTCCAAGCTTCGGCAACACTCACATTTAATACTTGTCCTTGACCAATATCCTGATTTATAGTTCCTGATTCTTCATTTGATTGAAATTCAATTAAAAATCGATCGGCGATATTTGAAGTAAAAAATACCGCTGCCAATGCTATAGGAACAATTAATAGTAGAATGTAACTTTTGTTTTTATTTCTAAAAAAATTAATCAATTCATGAACTACGGTAAGCAGTACAAATACTATGATAATATTTTTTGAAGATAGAAGTAAAATAAATAATGCTAGAATCATCATACAGATTCTATCTGCCCAGGTTTTAGATTTTTTATTTAGAAAATAGAAAAATCCAATCGCCACAAACACCGAAACATGAATGGCATTGACTTCTTTGGTAACAAGTTCATGGTAAAAAAACACTTCGATATTGCCCGATAAAAAGTATTTTACGATAGCATTTAGCAAAAACAGAAAACTGCTGATGCTGATTCCGTAGCTGTAATATTTTAAAAAATTTTGTTTGCTACTTTCAGAAAACTTGGGCATAATTATAAATGCAATCGGAATCAAGATAATAGGAACAACTTTTCCGAGTGCCTTGAGAATTTCGGAAGTATCCAGTGTCCAAATTAACGATACTGCCATCAGAAAATAAAGTAATATTGGAAGTAGCAAAACAAATTCTAGTTTGATGCCTCCCTTTCTTGAGCTTACAATTGCCGCCAAAACAAATAATGCTACTGCAAAGCTATTCACCGCATGACCCAAAGGCAACACGAGAAGCATCAGTAGCAGGAAGAAAAATGCTTTATTTTGAAGCGTTTCTTTTTTTAGATTCTGATAGACATTTTTCAAAAAGTTCAAGATATTGTCCATTTATTTTATCCCAATTAAAATCGTTTTCAATCGCTTCAAAATTATTCTTAATCCAATTAAGTTTTTCCGACCTCTTCGCAGTATTCAGTAAAGTCTGAACTTCTTTGGCATCCTTAAAGTAAAATGCATTGTCCTTGAGTACACCTCTATTAAAATCATTGTTGTGAGCTGCAATCAGCGCATTTGAAGCCATTGCCTCAAGTAACGAAGGGTTTGTACCTCCTACCGAATGTCCGTGGAAATAGAGCTTTGAGTAATTTCTAAGATTATTAAGATGTTCTAAATTGTAGATTCCACCCACAAATCTGATAAAAGGGTATTGCTTAAATTTAGACTTTAAATATTCGCCATATTTGGTATCATGGTTTCCAATGACTAGAATTGGCGTCTGATCTTGCTCACTATTGAGAGCAACACCTTCAAGCACCATATCCATATTATTTTCAGGCTCAAAACGTGCCATCACCATATTATAATTTCCAACTTCTACATTGTAATCCTTGAGCATTTCTACGTTTGGATTGTAAAAAGCATGTGCTCCGTAAGCTATATAAGTAGACTCTTTTTTGTATTGCTTTTGCAAAAATGTTTGAATTCCCAAAGAATCTGATACCAGATGATCACTGCTCATCGCGGCAAGCCTTTCGGCAAATTTGAGAAATTGACGCACTTTGGCTGAATATTTAGAACGCTTCCATTCCAAACCATCCATATTGGTGATGATAATTGAATTTTTAGGAAGTAAAAAATACCAAATAGAGTTGCTAGTATAACCTAGCTGTAAAATGATATCGAAATTTCGTTTTCGAGAATCCATAATACAGTTGTAATCATAGATAAACTGTCCAAAAGTTCCCATTTTATGTTCGGGATCATTTTGATGAATTATTTTGACACCGTGAAAATCTATTTCTTGATACGGATGATTGTGTGAATTATATACAGAAACATCATGTCCTTGCTGCACGAGATAAACCGAGAAAAATTCGGCAAATTGCTCAAAACCTCCGTAGTAGTTAGGAACACCTCTTGTGCCTAATATTGCTATCTTCATAAAATTTTCTGCCGTGATGACGACTTTAAATATTTATTAATCTAAAATTTCTTCAAAGATTTTTTCAATCTTTTCTGTGTGTTTCTCCAATGTAAATGTAGAATATACACGCTCTTTTCCTGCTTTTCCAAAACGATTCTGCAAGTCTTTATCAACAATAAGTTTCTCCAAATATTCTGCTAGAGAATCTGCATTATTATTTTCGAATAAAAATCCAGTTTCTCCCGGAAGCACAATTTCGGTGAGTCCGCCGTGATTGGCAGCTACAACCGGCTTTGCATGCAACATCGCTTCAATCGCCACCATCCCGAAAGGTTCTGGCTCGGTAGAAGGCACCGAAGCAATATCTATCGAAGCCCAAAAATCATTGATATTCGTTTGGAACGGAATTATTACAACGCGCTCTTGAAGTTTAAATTCTGCCACTCTGGCAATTAAATCCTCTTCAAAAAATTCTTGATTAGGCGGTGCCGATCCAATAAAGACTAATTTAATTTCAGGATATTTGGTTGCTATTTTATTAAAAGCTTCCAATAACAACTGCTGTCCTTTCCAACTATTTATACGGCCCACGAGCCCAATAACAGTTTGCTCATTGCTAACTTTGAAGAATTTAGTTCGAATATTCTCAATTGTTTCAGTTGAAATTTCTTCGTATTTTGAAACATCAAGGCCATTCCAAACAAAATCTGATTTTGCGGTCAATTTATCGTTGCCTTCTATCCAAAAACGCATGGTTTCTTTGGAATCGTAAATGGCTACATCATTATACTCTGAACTTAGAAGTTTCTTGAAGGTTTGGTTAATTAACTTTGGCTTAGCCAAAATCTCCTGAACATGCCACAAGTGCTTTATATTGAATTTTCTTGCGAATAAGATTCCAATTAAAACTGCCAAAGTATGAGAATAGACTAGACTGAAATTGTATTTCTTGTGCAAATCTTCCAACGCTTTCATTCCGTCTTGATACTCTTGAGCAAACTTTAGAATCCCTGCAGGCGTAAACATTTTACGGTAAAGTTTTAGAACTGGAGCAATAATAACTGTAATGTCATTTTTTCTAAGTTCATCAGTAAGCGGACCTTCAAAAGGTATTACAACAATTGGTTTGTATTTTGTTTTATCCAAACTGCATATAAACATCAGAATGGTTTTGTCTGAACCATATAACTCAGCTGACTGATGCAGGAATAGTATGTTTTTCATTATCGATTAGATATTTGCGATAGGCGATTAAAAGCCCAATTAAAATAGATTTTGTTTCGGTTAGATTATAAAAGCCCAAAAATACCCAATTGGAAATAAATAAGAATATTCCAGTTCCTAAAAAGAGTAAATTTATCATTCGGACTTTGGGGTTTGTACTTTTTCGATTTATAAAAAAGAAAAATATAGTGTACAGATATATAAAAATTCCCACCAAACCAGATTTTAAGAACACGATCATAAAACCGTTGTGTAGAATTGAAATAAAGCGCAGTCGCATATCTCCCAAATACACATATTGTTTTAAATCGATTTTTGAACCTAGACCACGACCAAAAAGTATAGCCATTGTTCCATCTGTAGAAACTTGTCTAATGGTTTGAATATTTTCGTAAGATCTATAATTGTCATTGAAATCTTTGTAATCCTTGCGATTGATGTGAGTTTTAAAAGGTTCGAGCGGCGCTACTTGAATTTTATAAAGTAGTCCTTCAAAACCTTTGGCAGACCGTCGCGGATTTGAATTTACAACTGCAGAATAAGCCACAATTCCTGTAATAAAGAGAGATGCGAAAATTATAATCGACTTTTTATTGACCGCAAAAATTCCTTTTAGTGCCAAATACAAGATCATTACCTGCAGGAAATTGGTTCGAGACAGATACATCAGCGCCGAAAATCCGACAATGGTTGTCAATATATATAGTTTCTTTTTAGAATATTCTAAACCAAATTCTTTATGAAAAATGAGCAGAAGCACTACATATATTTCGTAATCACTAAAGTATCCCGAATAAAATCGAAGATCGGCAACGGTGCGTGCGTGGTGAATAAAGATTGCGGAGAAAATTGTGTAAATATGAAAAACCGCTATGAATACGCCGGTATTCACGATCATATTCATCGCAAATTTATGGTTGTATTTAAATAATTGATAACCGACCAAAAATCCAATAATTGGTTTGGATAAATAGGTAATATCTCTGAATACAAAATAAATTTCGGTGCCTTTGTATCTAAAATGAGATATAAAAGCGATGATTAAAATGATAATGTAAGGGACGATTAACTTTAGAATTTCAAAAGAATATTTCTTCTGTAATGTCAATACAAATGTCAACGACCATGTAAAAAAGGTAAGTTCAAAATTACCGATATAGGGTACAGCAATACACGCCACATAGAGCAACTGCCAGAAAATATTTGGAGGAAGTTGTAGTTTCATTTATACTATTGCCTTTATCACTTTTGCGGGAACGCCACCAATTACTGAATTTGCAGGAAATATTCCGTTGACCACGGCTCCAGCAGCAACCACACAATTATCTCCAATTTGGCACCCATCTAGAAAAGTGACCCTCGCTCCTACCCAAATATTATTGCCAAGGATAATTCCTTTAGAATTGACCCCTTGCTCCCGAATTAGCTTCGAAGTATCTCGAAAATTATGATTCTCAGAATGGAAACTAACAAACGAGCCCATGATCACGTCGTTGCCAATCGTAATTCCGCCTGGAGCACCAAAATGGCAAAAATCGCCAACCGCTGAGTTGTTTCCCATAGTCATGCCCTTACCATAAGTGGCAAGATGCGATGTTGATAAAAGTTTGGAATACATTCCGATTTTTGCATTGTCTCCAAGTATGATTTTATTTGATGCATACCCATCCAAAATCGTGTGCGCTTCGATTGTCACGTTCGACCCGAAAGCAAAATTTGATTTATTTCGAATTTTGACATCAGCACCAAGAAAGACTTTTTTACGCAGAAATAAAATTCCGCGGAGCAGCATAAATAGTCTTGTTTGAAAGGTATATAATATTAAACCATCCGGAATATTTGAATCTATTTCGTAGGTTTTACCTTTCTTATGCAAGATCTTTTGCAGCGTCTTCTTGAGCATTAGTATTGATGACTTTTTTTGAATAAAATTATAGCAGTTTCCTTGCTATCGTTCTTTGTACCGAAGCACAAAAAATAAGTATGCAAAGCTAATTATTAATTCAGAAATAATTATAGCCCAAATAACGGCAAATAATTCATAATAGACGAGTGAAACGACCACTAATAACAAAATCAGCAAGGTCTGTACAAATGAAATTCGCACATAAACTTTGTTATGATTCATGGCCAACAAAAGCTGTTTAAGAGGAACTTGAAGTGCCTGAATAGCAGGAATTAGAAGTGCTAACAGCAATAGAGCCGTAAGTTTCAACATGTCGGCTTTTGTAAAATAATTAATAATTTCGACCTTATAAGTTGCAATCACAATTAGACAGACAAATATAAATACCGCATTGATTCCGTTTGAGACTGCCCAATATTTGACTGTTCGTTTATAACTTTCCTGCATACCATAGCAAATTTTCGGGTACAAGAAGTTGAAGGATAACAGGATATATGTTCTGAAAATCCCCACAATTTGCTCAATCACTTTGTACTGTCCCGCCATCACATTACTTCCCAACCAGCCGATGAGCATTATTGGCAGATACATTTGCAAGGAAGTGAAAAGTTGAGAGGTGAAAATTTGGAAATTTTGCACAATATACTTTCGAGCAGAAACGAAATTTTTGCTTAATATTTTAAATTTATAATGAATATTCAAATAAATAAGCATTCCAACATTTGCTATAATAGCTCCTAATCCCCAATACAAATTGACAAAAACATAATCTCCTTCTTCACGAATAAAGAAAAAGATAAAGCTGAGATAGAGCAGTTTTGAAGCTACATTGACAACTGTAATTAGCTTATAGTTTTCCACACCTTGCAAAAACCAGACTGGATTGAGCACCTGACCAACTAGTATGCTTAACGTAAATATGTAAAGTAAAAACTCATCTTTGAAGTAGGGAATTGTGAAAAATAAGATGCTACAAAATCCTATTATTATAAAAAGCATAATAGTTTTTGCCAGCTGAGTGGTCGAAAATATTTCGGAAACTGTAACTTTATTATCCCGCTGCAGCGAAATTTCTCGCACAGAGATAATTTCACTTCCATAATCGATAAAAACAATCAGAAAGAATGCTAAGGACAGCGCCACGCCAATCTTTCCGTAATTTTCTATTCCACAAATAGCAATAATATAGGGAACGACTAGAATTGGAGTTACGAGATTAAAAGCTTGCCCAAATCCGTACACAGACAAATCGCTAAGCTTTTTGTTTCGGTATAGATTTCGGAGTTTTGCTTTTATCATTCTAATATTTTATAATTATTATCAGGATACAACTTCGGTGAGCGCTACAGTAAGCAGAAATATAATCAGTAGATTAACTATTACTAATCCCAAACTATAGTTTTGGAAGAAGATTATTGTTAGAAAATCTCGCACTTCTTTTTCTGATATTACTGTGGATAACAGATGGCCTGAACTTCCTTCAACAACTTCTCAGTAGGATAAAAATATGGTGTTTTAAATTTTCCTGCTTCATATTTAATTTCTAATGTGCCGTTTACCGGGTCAACAGTTGCTGGAAACTCTTTGGTATCAATAAAATAATCAAAAAATTTATCCCCTTGTATTACGAACGACATTCCTTGATATAACATGGTAACATTTTTAACACTAATATCTTTCTGATCTTTATTTATACCAAAATCAATTCGAATATTAGTTGGAACAACTTCTTGTGGCAGGTGAAATGCGACTTTTTGGAATTTATCCCCACCATCAATTCCTGTCCAAACCGCCATGGTTCCATCAAACTCATTGCTTTTATCTTCTGTATAATACACAGCAAAATCATCTTTAGCTGAAACTTTCGCTTCGATCTCCACAATAAAATTAGGCTCTAAAACTTGCGTAATCACTTCTTTGGGTACTTCTACCTTTTTTTCGTTTTTGCAAGCTGAGAAAGTGACCAAAGCTACTACGACTAAGCACATCGACTGTATTTTCATATATAAATTTTTTGTAAAAGTATTCATTAATTGGTTGGTGGGTTCCCTATTTCTGCTTATTTATTTGAACTGAGTTAACAATTGCATTCCTGTCATTTCCATTAATATTGACATCATTATCATACTCAATCTTCAACACAATCATCTGATTAACTTCTGAAGTGTAATTTACAACTAATCCCGAATTATTTTCTTTATTATCTAAAAATCCACTTCCCACTACTTCTCCATTTATAATAATATTAAAGTGAGCATTTTCATTATTGATGGGTTCAGCAGGCAAACTTTTACCGCGCATAATTATGGAATAATTGCCTTTTGCAAGTGTCATTTTCGGATAGGTATAAGTTGAATTGCTTACAAATATCATTGCACCACTACCATCAAATTGAGCATCTTGAAACAGGTTCATATTTAAAAATGGAGAGTCTCCGTTTTTAGAAACATAATGCTTTGCCCATGTGTCATATTTCTCAATCGTCTCTTTCAGAATAAAGTGTTCGTTAAGATAGTTCTCTAATTCTAACGGCAAGAGGTAATTACGTTCATTTGCATCTGCATACCAAAAAGAATTATTACTAACTTTTCCTGAAGCCATATCTTTTACGTACTCATTTAGGGGACTTTCAATAGTATTCCTCCCGGTGCTTTCTTTTAGATAGAAATTAAAGAGCCAACCCCAAGAAGACACCACTATGTCACTATTAGTGTTCTTCTCCACAATCTCGGCAGATATCTCTCTAAATTGTGACTTGGAAACTTTGCTATAATATTCCTTGACCACAAATAAATTAATCAATGACAAAATAACAACTGCCGTTAGCACAAATTTTCGCGCAATCGTATTTCTTATTGAACCGATAGCGATTGCTAATATCATAGTTATTGCTGCTGTAGCACTCACGAAGTAACGTGCAAGCATCAAACTGATGTCCATATAACTTTTGACTACGATGAATACAAAAAACACAAAAGTCCATCCAAATAATACTACAAAACTCAATTGGAGCTTGTCCTCATGTATTTTCTTGATGTCTGTAGATTTCTCGTAATTAAAGACTTTAAAGATGTAGTAAATGAATAAAATAAGAAAAATGAACTTTGTAAATTCAAAATCACCTAAGAAATTTGTTATCAAATCAGTTACCGATGTTGGGCCTGGAGCCGGCACCCAAAATGATTTGAAGTTCAGTAACTTCACAAGCATTTTGTAATTTGGTGCAAATAGTAAAAGTGCTAAAATTCCTGAAATAATTGAGAATTTCAAAATCTTTATACGCTCTTCCTTTGCTTGTGTTGCAATGAAAAACAGAATAATAATGACTTGCGAAAGAATATTTACAAAAGTGAAAAAGTTTGTATTTAATGCAAATCCTGTAAAAAGTCCGTAATATAAAGCTGTTTTGAGACTTGGAAATTTTACAAAACGAATCAATGCCCAGAAGGAGAGTATTATTGCAAAAAGGTAAAATCCATAAGGTCTTGCATCTTGTGATATAAAGATATTATATTCATTTACACACAAAAGTACTGCAGCAATAAGTCCTATATTTTTATAAAACAGTTCTTTTCCTAGCAAATAGATTGCATAAACTGAGGCTATTCCTGACAATGCCGAGAAAAACCGCGCAGTCCATTCAGAATAGCCTAAAAAGAAATAAAATCCTTTTAATAGATAGAAATACAAATATGGAAATCCTTCTCTCAACTCCATTTCAAAGTAAAATTGTGCAGACGGCATGCTTGGATCAGACATATTGAGAGTAAAAATCTCGTCTACCCAAAGACTTTGAAAATCAAGACGGTAAAGTCTAAGAAATGCTGCTACGAGTAAAATCAGTATTAAATACCCATTTTCTTTTACCGTATTAATAATTCTGTTCATTTGTAGGTTTTTTATAAAAATATTATCTAGACTCTTCTAAGTATTTAATTTGCTTTTGCTGATTCAAATTGAAGAAATTGATTGACAACAACCTCGGTATCCAACTCATAATACAAAGGCAATCTCAACAACCTATCAGTAAACTTTTGAGTGTTTTCTAAAAATCTACCATCGTGTTTGTCTTTGTAAAATGCACTTTCGTGAAGACTGATATAATGAAAAACCGCCATGATATTCTCAGCTTTTAGCTTTCCGATGATCGCAGATCGTTGATCTTCACTCTCACATATAAGATAAAACATGTGTGCGTTATTCGTGCTATACTCGGGCACAAAAGGCAACAAGATATTGTTGGATTTTGCCCAATCTGCAAGCTTCTCTTTATAATTATTCCAATGCATTTTTCTCTGATCTTGAATTTTATCAAGATTTTCAAGTTGTGCCCATAAAAAAGCTGCAATAATTTCGGATGGCAGGAACGAACTTCCCACATCTACCCAACCATATTTGTCAACTTCACCTTTAAAGAAAGCAGATCTATTTGTTCCTTTTTCCCAAAGAATTTCGGCTCTATCGCAAAATTGTGGGTCGTTTATGGCAAGCATTCCGCCTTCGCCCGAAATAATGTTTTTGGTTTCGTGAAAAGAAAATGCAGACAAATGTCCGATAGATCCCAAAGGCTGCGAACCATTCTTACCAATATAAAAATTGTCGATCGCTTGTGCAGCATCTTCAACAACAAAAAGATTATGACGTTTTGCAATATCCATAATTGTGTCCATTTCGCAAGCAACACCTGCATAATGTACAACTACAATCGCTTTGGTTTTATCTGTAATCAGCGCTTCAATACGAGTTTCATCAATATTAGGATGGTCTGCTCTACTATCTGCAAAAATGATCTTCGCGCCTCTTAAAACAAAAGCATTTGCTGTCGAAACAAAGGTATAAGATGGCATAATTACCTCATCATCTTCTTTGATATTCAACAATATTGCAGCCATTTCTAGCGCATCTGTGCACGAAGTGGTAAGCAAACATTTCTTGAAATGATAGCGCTCTTCAAAAAACTTCTGACATAACTGAGTATACTTGCCATTGCCCGAAATCTTTCCAGATTTTACAGCATCTTCAATGTAAAAAGTCTCTTTTCCAGTTAAAAACGGTTTGTTAAATGGTATCATTTTTCCAATAATGTGTTATAGGTGTGATGGACAAAATCGAGTATCCCTTTTTGGTATAAAACCCGCAGGCATCTAGATTTTCTTGTTGCGTTGGTATCTGAAGTTTTTGAATTCCCTTCCTAAATAGTAAGTACTCTACTCTTTGCAATAACTTCGTTCCTAAGCCTTGTCCTTGAAATTCTGGAAGGACAGCAATAAGTCCAATAGTTGCTATTTCTTGATTAATTTTAAAAGTAACAAATCCTCCAATTTTATCATTCTGATAAATTACAAGGACATCATCGGCAAATTGTCTGTTTAGAGAATTTGAAATCCAAAGATTATAAAGATTTTTAAACTGCCTTTCGGCAAAATTACCGTCGAGATTAAAGCGGCTATGTTTTCCAGATTCATACGCAAGCTCTTGAAGTGTTGATACGTCCTTGAATTTTTCATCGACACTTCTGATGTCTGCATCTGTATCAGCTATTTGCAAAAGTTGCTTTTCAAAAATTATTTTATGCTCTCGAAATGTTGGTTGAAAGTTCTTAAAGACTTTATTTTCCTCCGAATGAAAACTATAAAACATATCAAACTCCTGCAACTCAATGTCGGCAACTTCGTGTGTTGCGTCAACCGAAGCTATATTTAAATTGAAGAAATCTGAATCCCAAGGTAAATGTTTTATCATATAATCTCGTCAATAATAAATGAAGGTCGATTTTTTGTTTGATCAAAAATCTTCCCTACATAAATGCCCGTAATACCTACAATAGTGATTACAACTCCGGACAAAAACCATATTGAAACCATTATCGAACTAAATCCTACTACCGATATTTTGTTTGTTATCGCCTCGTAAATATAAAATAAGCCGGTAAGAAAAGATAAAAATGAGATGATTAGTCCAAATTTCACAAATAATTTTAGCGGTTTATTTGAAAACGAAATGATTGTATTAAAAGCCAAGCTAATCAATTTCCCTATACTATAACTACTTTCTCCAGCAAAACGCTCTTGATGTTCTACTACAACCGAAGTCGTATTGAAACCAACAAACTTTACAAAAAGTGGAAAGAATTTAATGTTATCGTCAAGTCTCAAAACTGATGAAATTACTTTTTTATGATAGATTCCGAAGTTAGCAATTTCATTATCATATTCCATATCAGTAAGAAAACCAAAAATCTTCGAAAAAATATAAGATCCCTTCTTTTTGAGATAGCTGTCTTTCCTATTTTTCCTCCTCGCCAACACTACATCAAATCCTCGTTGAGCCTCGGCATAAAGTTTAATTATCTGATCAGGCTTGTCCTGCAAGTCACAATCCATCACCACAATCCACTCACCTTTAGCAACAGATAATCCTGCCATGATTGCAGAATGCTGCCCAAAATTTCTGCTGAGTCTAACACATTTTAGATGTTGATTGCGAGTGGATAGTACCTGCATTTTACTCCAAGAATTGTCGGGACTTCTGTCATCAACTAGAATCATTTCGTAAGAATGACCCAATGTTTTAAGCGATTTCTCAATCTCCGCAACAAGAGTATCCACTATATCCGCCGCCTTGTAAACTGGGCTTACAATGGTGATGTGTGGATGTGCCTGATTTAAAATATCAATCTGATTCATAAACGCTATTTCTCAAGAAAATTTTTAATTTTCATCGTATCCAAAACGCTATATTTTGGTCTTTCCGCTGGAGTTGGATAGGCTGAAGAAGGTATCGGATCCACAATAATAGTTACATTGTTATCTTCAAATATTTTCTTTGCAAATTCGAACCAACTACATTGCCAATCGTCAGAATAATTATAGATTCCGTAATTAGTGTCAGAAGGATTCTCAGCGTCTATCTGAATTATTTTTAATATCGCTTTCGCTAAATTAACCGCGTTTGTAGGACAACCAATCTGATCATCAACCACTGAAATTTTATCTCTATCGGCCGAAAGTCTCAACATCGTTTTATAGAAGTTGGAACCGAACTCTGAATAAACCCACGAGGTTCTGATAATGAAATGTCTTTTGGCGAAAGCCTGAACAAATTTCTCACCTTGCAATTTAGTCGATCCATAAACGCCCAAAGGATTCGTGGAATCGCTTTCGGTATAAGGAATTTTTGAAGTTCCATCAAAAATAAAATCTGTAGAAATATGAATTAGTGTACGGTTGTATTTAGTTGAAATTTCAGCAAGATTCTTTGCTCCAGTTGCATTAATTGCAAAAGCTATCTCAGGTTCAGATTCTGCTTTGTCAACAGCAGTATACGCCGCAGCATTGATGCAATAATCCGGTTTGCACGACGCAAAAGCTTGCTCTACCGCTTCAACAGATGTTATATCGCAGTCTTTTGAATCAAAAAAGTGAAAATCCATTGTTGGGAAATTCCCTTTTACACTTTGTATCGATTGCCCTAGCTGTCCTGCAGCACCAAAAACTGCTACTACCATACCTGCAACGCTTTTGAAAACATTGGCAATTGCTGATCTTTTTCAGAAATTATAAGTTTCTGTTGCGAAAAATGCCAATCAATAGAAAGGTTTTCATCATTATATATTATGCCACCTTCAGATTCTTTATTGTAATAATTATCACATTTATAAAAAAATGTGGCTGCCTCGCTCAATACCAAAAATCCATGTGCAAATCCTCGTGGAACAAAGAGTTGGTTATTTTTCTCACCCGAAAGTACTACGCTAAAGTGCTGTCCGTAAGTTGCCGATTCTGGTCTGATATCGACCGCAACATCCAGTACTTCGCCTGATAGCACGCGTACTAACTTTGCTTGCGAATGCTCTCCACGCTGATAATGTAACCCTCGCAACACGCCTTGAGTAGAAAAAGATTGATTGTCCTGAACAAAATGCACCTCTTGCTGAACGCCCTCTTGAAAAGATTTTTTATTAAAACTTTCCATGAAATAGCCACGCTCATCATTAATTATATTCGGTTCGATTAGATAACAACCATCAAGGTTTGTAGGAGTAAATTTCATTTTATTGCTCTATAATACTTAGTAAATGCGAAAATCGTTCGCTCTTATAATAATTGGTTTTGCCACTTCTAATCTATTCAAAACATCTAATACTTTTTTCAAATAAAAACCTTACCTACTTTCCCAATACTGTGTTCTTAGCTCTAATTTGCAAGAACTTTTTAGCTCTAGCTTTTGACCGTAGTAATAGTTTAAACTTAAATCTCTTGGAAGGCTTTATGCCGTTGCTGTAGAATATTTAACCTTCTGACGGTAGTAAAATTTCTTAATCCCAGCGATAAATGCGAAAATTAGAATCAAAATTATCGGCAAAATTATCTTCATAATTCCGCCTGCTGCAGCTTGTTTTTTCATATTTACCATTACCGCACTTTCTTTGATAATCTTGTCATACATCATCAAATTAATTCGATTCTCTTCCTGTCTGTCCAACAGCATATTTTTGGTATAAATAACATCATTAAGCTGCGACTTTTCTGTATATACAATCATTCCGCTCGCTGGTTTTCCAGCTTCAGAATTTTGTACTGATGTACGTAAAATATTGTCAATTTCAGTTAGAGTACTTTCGTTTGCCGCAATTTTACTTTCCAAGCTACTGCGATATTGTGTTTGCATTTTTGCAAAAAATGGACTGTCATTTAAAAAAGCTAGAAGTTCAGTAATCAGCCCTTTTTCTGAAATTGGATTGTTGGACGAAAATAAAATCTGGTGAAATTTGTAGTTACGAGCGGTCACTTTATCTTCCATCACTTGCTGCATACTCGCACCTTCTGCCAATAGACTTAGTGTTTTAAAGTAAATATCTTCTTGTTTTGCAAGTCTATAGACATCCACAATTGGTTCGATTTTAATTTTTCTAATTGCAGTTGGATTTGAAAACCCCGCAGCCTTCAGGAAAACAGTATCGTTTTCGGCAATTTTTGATTGTAATAATTCAATTTTCGAGTATAAATACTCCACGCTACCAAAATTTGGAGATACTGTAAGAGTATGATTGTATTTCTTAGCCGATGAATCCAGGTACATTCCCAACGCAAATCCAATAATCAACAGAAGCGCCACTATAATTATATTCCGAATTATAAACTGCATCGTTTTAAAAACAAAACCTCCAAAACCAGACATTGTTTTGCCAACACCTTGCGAGAAATTTGAGAAATCAACTTCATCTTTCTTGTGGCTATTTGGATAATCTAAACTCATAATTTATTATTATTATTAAAAATTTGTTCTAATATTTTGATTGTAATCAAGTAAGTAGGTTTTACACCAGTACTACCCAATCCTCCAGAAGCCAATGTACTTCCTGTCTCAAGTGGATTATCTGAAGCGTAATAAGCATATCGAACCTTAACATCTGGATTGATACTCTTTCTGATTTTTGATGCTGATTGTATCGCTTTTTGATAGTGCGATCCTTCCATTTCTAGACCTACAACACCCCAAGTAGATTTATGGAAAAAATTCAACAAATCTCTATTTTGCAGTGATGTACCCAAAACTGTCACCATGGCTCCTGCCGAAACTGGAATTCCATTTCCTACAAACATCTCCGCTGTAAGTTCATTATCAAAAGGATAATTATCGCCGGTTCCCTCATTTATATGAGCTGACGGTATCATAATATCGCCTTTGCCACCTTCCAATATACCGGCTTTCCCCATGATCGAAACCGACGCAACATTAAGATGAATTTTCTCGTCGTCTTTTGTTTCTTGATATGGTTTTAGCAGTTCGTCAATCGTTTCATAAGCCTGCTCGCCAAAAGCATAATCCATCACCACCAAAACTGGCATCATATCTTCCTGCGACGCATTATGAAAAGCCGATTTTTCCCAATCAATTTTGGAAGTATCAAAAATCTGAACGTCAATATTTGTCCCAGAAGTATCCGGTATAAATAACATTCCCTGCTTTTTGGCAACATCTTCTACTTTGCTTCGCAATTCAGAAGCACCATTCATACTCAATTCTTCGTAAATAAAATAAGGATTGTTGTCCTGCGCTTTTGCTGGAAGCACCTGCGATGCAAATACCGAATTCATTACCGAGTGCATATTCGCACTAATAATATGGATTGGTCTGTGTAGTAAATCGTATTCTTTAAGGACACGTTTGATGCTATTTGCCCAGATTTCTCCGTGTATATGATGTCCTAAACGCTCACGCAAAATTGGACTAAAGGTAATTGTGCGTTTGTTGTTTTCTAATGTTTCTTCTAAGGCAAGTTTACCTAGCCAGTAAATTACGTGCAAAAATCGGTCTGGAGTTTCTGCTGTTGCAAAAGAGATATAAATATCAGAAATCTCGCCAAATGTTCTTCCTAAAATATTGGTAACGTGCGATATAGATTTTTCCTTTTCAGATTGCGATAATTTTCTATTTAGCAGAACTGCATATTCCAATTTTTGCCAATCGCGAGAAAATTCACCGCTTTCATCTAGGAGAACTTTGTTTTTTATCTTGTGCGACTCGATAAATATGAATGTAAGATGCGTCAAAATATCATAAATGTCCGATCGCCCACGGGTAATTTCAACATTCATTTGCTCTTGATCTATTCTGTAACAATTGCGACGTCGCTTTGGCGGTATAATTGCTTTGAAATGCGAACGTGAATATCCTTCGTCTGATGTTAGATTAATAAAGCGGCATTCTTCAATACCAATAGGCAGACGCTCAATTACATACAGCAAACCGTTTAACTCCACTTTTTCGTCCGCAATTGTTCCATATATTTCCGGTCGCAATAAAAGCAACGCTTCCCGCAACGTCTCACCCGAAACACCCATTGGCTTGTAAAACCCTCGGTTAAATAAGTGACGCATCGTGATGTACAACTTTTCTACCGCGCTTGAAGATTCCTGTGCTCTAGATCTAATTATATTGTTGAATTCCATCTTATTTATTAATTCCTATATTCTTACGCGCAAATTTAGCTTTTTAATTTTAGTTAAAAGAATCCTATCTTGTAGCAGTTTCCTGCAAAATAAAAAAAAGAACTACTTTGCCATTTCCGAAGTTAATTTGACCAATGTTTTCTACCTACTATCAAAATTTTGGCAGTTTCCTGCAAAATAAGCACGGACTCAACTTCCACATTTCCGAAGCTATAATTTAAATTGTTTCAATTGATCGGCAATTTTCCGGTCATTGCTCAAACGAGGTAATTTATTCTGTCCACCCAATTTGCCAATTGACTTCATATAATTCTGAAAAGCATCTTTTTGCAACGCAGTAATTTTGAGCGGCTGAAGCACATTTCCGGTAATCAAATCTTTATAATAATCATTCTGTTTCTGCATTGCATGATCCAAATTTGATGCTATTTCATCTAAATTGTAAACTTCTTCTTCAAATTCTATAAACCATTCGTGATACGGTAGTCCCACCGCACCTTCAATTTGTGGTGCCACCGTAAATTCTGAAACTGTAACTCCCGTATTTTTAACCGCATCTTGAATTGCCGCTTCAACTTCCTTTCCAATGACATGTTCACCAAAAGCCGATATATAGTGCTTTATACGTCCCGAGACAATGATGCGGTACGGTTTTAAGGACACAAATTGAATAGTATCGCCAATATTATATCCCCACAAACCCGCATTTGTTGAAATTATCAGAACATAATTTACATTCAATTCTACTTCGCCAATGGTCAATCTAGGAGGATTTTCTTCAAAAAACTTATCTGTGGGTATAAATTCATAAAATATTCCCGAATTCAACAATAACAGCATTCCTTTTTCCTTTTGCGAATCTTGAAAAGCAAAAAAACCTTCCGAAGCTGGAAAAAGCTCGATACTATCTACTTTTCGACCAACCAAACTTTCAAACTTTGCGCGATAAGGTTCATAATTAACTCCTCCGTAAATAAAAAGATTGAAATTCTTAAACAAATCGCCAATCTCTTTTCCACTCTTCTTCTTTAGCTTTTCAAAATACATCTGAACCCAAGGTGGAATACCAGAAATTACCGACATATCTTCGTTAATTGTTTCCTCTACAATTGCATCTACTTTCTCTTCCCAATCTTCAATACAATTTGTTTCTAACGAAGGCATTCTGTTTTTCTGAAGATATTTGGGTACAAAATGAGCAACGATTCCAGACAGTCTTCCAAAATTGATTCCGTGCTTCTCTTCCAATAGCGGACTTCCTTGCAAGAAAATCATTTTACCATCAACAAAAGAAGCTTTTCCAGTTTCGTGGATATAAAGCAGAATTGCATTTCGCGCTGCTTCAATATGGTAAGGCATTGATTCTTTGGTAAGCGGAATATATTTGGCACCCGAAGTGGTTCCTGAAGTCTTGGCAAAATACAGAGGTTTTCCAGGCCATAATATATTTTCATGACCCGCAACTACTTTGTCTATATAAGATCGTAAATCTTCATAATCACGAACTGCGACATACTTTTTGAAATCTCCAAAATTCTGAATTTTATCAAAATGATGATCTCTTCCAAACTGTGTATCGCGCGCCGCGGCAATTAGGTTATGAAAAACCTTTTGTTGCGTTTGCACTGGATTTGCTGCCCAACTTTGGGTCTTTTTATATATAATTCCGGCAAATATTTTGGCTGCTAAAGATTTTAATGACATATTGGATTATTCAAATATTATAAATTTTGAGGGATCAATCGGATGACCATCTTTAAATAACTCAAAGTGCAGCTGACTATTTTGTGATTCTTGACCACCAGCACCAGCTAATGCAATTACTTCTCCTGTTTTGACAATATCTCCTTGCTCTTTTGTGAGTGAAGCAGCGTGCTTATAAACAGAAATATAGCCATAATTGTGTCTTAAAATAATTACGTTTCCATTAGTTGGAGTCCATTCTGCAAAAATCACATTACCGTTGTATGCTGCTTTGATTGGAGTATTTTTGGCTACAGCCACATCAATGCCATAGTGCTCTTCTTTTGGATTAAACTTGGAAGTTACAACACCCTTTACTGGCGGAAATAATACAATACTCACCTTGGCTTTGGCCTTATCAAAAAGATTAAACTTATCTTCCTTGGCTACTTTCTCCCTTAATTTAAGTTCGTCATTAGTTGGTTTTAAATCAGTTTCTAACGGTTGCTGCTCTGCCGCAATTAGAGAATCTTTGTTGAATTTATGAACTTCGACTTCTCCTAATAAAACTTTTTTTACAGAAGATATATAGGCCTCATTACGTTGTAAAGCTACTTCGAGCGAATCAGATTTAATGGCTAATTGGGTGGCATTACGCTTTAAATCAGCAGACGCATAACCCGGAATAAACTCTCTTAACGGAGTAAATGCGATGATTACAGTTGTAATAAAAATTAGCAAGATAGCACCAAGCGTGGCAACAACAAAGACATTCATCAAGGTCAGTCGTAGAGAAAAAATTTCCTCGAAAGTATCTTCATTCAATATTATGAAGCGGTTTTTGGTAAATAAACGCTTCTTTATTTTATTGCGTTTAAATCTTTTCTTTGGCATCTGTCGTATTTAGTAAGCAAATATAACAATTTAGCAAACTTGTGGAGGAAATCAGGTTTTGAAATCTCACAAAATTTATTTAGCGAAAGCTTATAAATTACAATAATTAACAAGGAAGTGAGATTAATACAAAATTTTCTATTTACATTTGTGCTATTAAAATCGGATAAAAAATGAATACATTATCAATATTTTTAGGAGTTATTGGTGCACCGCAGATTATTTTGATTGTGGTGATCCTATTATTACTTTTTGGAGGGAAAAAAATTCCGGAATTAATGCGTGGATTGGGTTCTGGAATTAAAGAATTTAAAGATGCTTCTAAGGAGGAGCCAAAAGAACCGATAATTAAAAAAGAAGAAGAAACGAAACTTTAATCATTAAGGTTCAGATATAAAAAAGCTTCATCGTATCACTAACGATGAAGCTTTTTTGTATTCTATAAGACCATCGTTAATTGTATTCTCTTTCTTTCCTCATCAACCTCCGTTACTTTCACCTGCACGTGTTGATGCAACTTTACTACCTCATTAACATCGCTTACAAACCCCGCTTTAAGTTGTGAAATATGAACAAGTCCGCTTTCTTTAATTCCGACATCTACGAAGCAGCCAAAATTGGTAATATTATTCACAATCCCTGGCAAGATCTGTCCTTCTCTCAAATCTTTTATGGTTCGGATATTTGGATCAAATTCAAAAACTTTAGCCGCTTTCCTTGGATCTAATGCCGGCTTTTCTAATTCCATGATGATATCTCGAATTGTAAGCAATCCAAAATCTGCTGTTATATAATCCTCTGCCTTTATTAGTGCGGTTTTTTCTTTGTTTCGAATTAAATCAGCCACTGAAACTTTCAAATCTTTGGCCATCTTCTCAACCACAGCGTAGGCTTCTGGATGAACTGCCGAATTATCCAACGGATTTTTCCCAGTGGTAATTCTAATAAACGGAGATCCTTGCTGAAATGCCTTTTCGCCCAATCTTGCAACTTTCTTTAGCTGTTTCCTGTCTGTAAAGGGTCCATTTTCAGTACGATATTGAACGATATTTTCGGCAAGTTTCTCTCCAATACCACTTACGTAACTTAGTAAATGTTTGCTGGCAGTATTTAAATTTATTCCTACTTTATTCACACTCTTTAAGACCACCAGATCTAGCTCATTTTTCAACTTGGTCTGATCTACATCGTGTTGATATTGACCAACTCCAATAGATTGTGGATCAATTTTCACCAATTCGGCCAATGGATCACTTAGTCGTCGGCCGATAGAAACGGCTCCACGTACGGTGACATCAAAGTTTGGAAATTCGTCCCTAGCAATTTTTGAAGCCGAATAAATTGACGCACCGGCTTCACTCACGATAAAGACTTGTAAAGGTTTGTCAAAAGCTATTTTCTTGATAAAAAACTCTGTCTCACGAGATGCAGTTCCGTTTCCTATTGATATCGCATCAATCTTATAAGCATTAACCATGGATCTAATTTTCTTCATGGCAACTGCCGTTTCATTTTGCGGCGCATGTGGAAAAATTGTTTCGTTATACAACAAATCACCTCTTTCGTCAAGACAAACAATCTTACAACCTGACCTAAAACCTGGGTCTATGGCGAGAATTCTCTTTTCGCCAAGTGGTGGTGCAAGTAATAACTGCTCCAGATTTGTGGCAAAAACCTGAATTGAATTAGTATCCGCTTTTGCTTTTGCTTCTTGCAAAATTTCATTGCTTAAAGCTGGCGCCAAAAGTCGTTTGTAACTGTCTTCTAATGCCAAAATTATCTGATCATTTTTGGCCGCTTTGGTCACAATTCTTTCGATACTTTCTAATGCATCTTCTGGATCTATTGCAACTTTTACTTTTATAAAACCTTCATTTTCGGCTCTAAGCATTGCCAAAACTCGGTGTGAAGGCGCTTTGTGCAAAACTTCTGACCAGTCAAAATACTGATTAAATTTCCTAGCGCCTTCTTCCTCGGCCTTTGCTTTCTGAACTTTGGTGGTAATTGTAGCTCGTCTTTGGTATAAAGAGCGCAATTGCTGTCTTACCGCTGGATTTTCACTGATCCATTCGGCCACAATATCTCTTGCACCTTGCAACGCCTCTTCCTGATTTTTTACTGCGTCTGTTATATATTTCGCGGAAGCGTCGTTAATACTTTTTGAATTATTAGAAGCTATAATCAACTTCGCCAATGGCAATAAACCCTTCTCTTTTGCAGCATCGGCACGGGTTTTACGCTTCTTTTTGAAAGGAAGATAAAGATCTTCAATTTCATTTAAATTAAAAGAATTCGAAATTTTCTGTTTCAGTTCTGCGGTTAAATCTCCTTGCTCTTCAATCGTTTTTAGAATAGATTCTTTACGCTTCTGAATTGCAAGAAATTCCTGATTTTTCTTGGCTATATTTTCAATTTGAACTTCGTCAAGATTTCCGGTCTGATCCTTTCTATAGCGAGATATAAAGGGTATTGTACAGTCTTCAGAAAGCAACTTTAAGGTAGCTTCGATATTTTTGTCAGAAGTATTTACCTCTGATTTTATAAATTGAATTTGATTCATTTTATCTATAAGTTCTTATGAAGTTTGTATTTTATTAATACAAACTTGCAATTAGTTGTAACATTTAATTTCTCACAATTATTTGTCTGCAAATCTATTATTTCTCTCCAGAAAACTAAACCCTACATGGACGATTTCTCTTTTAGAACTAATATTTCTGAAGATTATTGATAAATCTCTTCCGGTGAGTACAGTATGCTTGTACAGAGCTATTTTATTGACCTGATGAGTCTAACAAGATTTTTTTTGGTTTTAATATCAAAATAATCGCTTTAATCCAATAGATTTATCTCCACTTTTATATCGATTTAATTATTTTACCAATAACTTTGATTCAGAAATAATATAGTACATTACTCAAAATTATGGCAACATACTTTTTCCTTTTAGCAATCAATATTTTTGCTTTTTTACTGATGGGTTACGACAAAAAACTTGCGAAAACCCGCAAAAGGCGCATATCTGAAAAAGCACTTTTGACCTCTGCGATGGTTGGTGGAAGTATTGGTTCAGGAATTGGAATGCTCTATTATCGTCATAAAACTTCCAAAAACAGTTACTTAATTAAATTTTGGAGTATTGTAATTGTTCAAATAATTGCACTTTCTTTTGGAAGGGATTTATAAAAATTAAAAAAAAAATATTGAACTGGAAGAAATTGACCAGATCATTCATCTTCAAATCTATAATTTCGCTCCATAAAACTAAGTGCCGCTTGAACAATCTCGCCCATCGAAGTTGCATTTCTAAAATTTACATCTAAAGTTAATTGGTAAATTTCCTCTTGCAACTGCGCGATATGCTCGTCAGGAGCTAATTTTGTCGATTTCATTGCTTCTATTAGACTTTCTAGCCTCGCCTTGGTATCAAATAATCGTTTTACGAGAACGGATCTCTCTTCTATCTGATACTGTAAAACGGATTTGGGCTTTAATTTCGTCTGAACCAAGTGCGAAAACTTGTAATTTTCTTTAAATAAATGAGGTTTATACAATCTAAAACTTCCCTCATAGCTCTGCTGATCAAAATCAATCGCTCTAATTTTGAAAATCCGCTGATCAAAATCATAAATTGGAATTACCACAAAATTATACGCACGCATATCTCCCAAAAGACCAATCATACAGCGTTCGTTAAACTTTACAAACTCCTTTGCAATTTGAGATTTCTCGAGTTCAGTACAATTTTGCAAATTTCTTTCTAAGAAAATATCGCCTGGAATCCCTACAATATGCTCTTCTATCAGAGTATCTTCAAAAACAAGATAGTTAATACTATTTGGCGAAATGATGTGTTCTAATTCCAAGCCAAAAACCCTTGATGCATCTGCCTTTTTAATATAGAAATGCGTATAATTGTCGTTCAAAATATTTCGGACTTTGACTCGAAAAGGTTTTGAATTTCCAAAGGTGCAGAAATCGATATTATCAACATTTAAATGCTCAAAATTACTCTCATCACCATCAGAGTGTAGCAAAGTGTAGATTTTTTTTAGACTATTGTCCAGTTCTACTCTTTCAAATTCATTGTAATACACACGAGTCCACAACGTATCTTTGTCTTCTCTATCATAAACAACTACACTGCCTTGAAAACGCAATAGGTCATCGTAAAAAACTTTTGTCTTAGTCAGTCGTTTATACTTTTGCAAATATGCTCTAAAAGTATCGTTTATAGGATAATATTTCTTTTTAAACTGTGGTTGTTCGCTCATTTCTATGCTTTAGCTAATCAAGTAAGGTAACTATAATTTTGCTGAATAAAAAAATCCTTAATCACAACTTCTCTTCCTAAAATAATTTAGAAAAAAACGATAGATCGAAGGATTAATAAAATTCAAGTACTATCTATGAACAACAAATTTTATCAACTCTATTTTGATGCCTTCCACCTTCAAATTTGGTATCAAGAAATGCTTCTACCATCTCTACCGCTTGGTTTATAGAAGTATATCTCGCTGGAATAGCAATAATATTCGCGTCGTTGTGCAACCTAGCCAAACCTGCAATTTCTTTTGTCCAACACAGAGCTGAGCGAATTTCTTGATGCTTATTAACAGTCATATTAATACCATTGCCACTTCCACAGATAACTACTCCAAAATCTGCGTCTTTACTAGCCACGTCAATTGCAACTGGGTGACCGAAATCTGGATAATCAACGCTACTTTCTGAATCTGTTCCGTAATTCTTAATTTCATAACCACGACCTTGCAACATTTTTACAACTGCATTTTTATAGTCTACACCAGCGTGGTCATTTCCTATTGATATTTTCATACTATATAAGTTTAGAGCGTAAAATTACTGATATTAATAGATTTGAAAGGGTCTTTACCTTCAAATTATAGCTTATTTAAACAATAAATTGACGTTGTTAACATCTTAAGCTAATGTCTTAGTAATCAAAGGAAGCTATTTGTGTCTAAATTGTTAATAAGTCGTTAATGAATTTTATATCTTTTTTTTGTGAATCCGAATAATTTTTCCAAGCAAAAACAGGAATGATATATGCAAGAAAAGTTTCGAAAAGTTTCAGAAAAGTTATCAAGATCAAAAATGCAATAGTCAACAATTTTCAAAATGATATTTATTTACAATTTGGTAATGTTGATAGTTATCAAGATCTGTTTACTAAATATTATTTTCCATTGAAACACTGCATATTAACTACCAAAATAGCTGTTGATAACTTATTATAACAAAGCAAATCTTAACCTACAATGCTTTTCTCAGAAAGTTATAGCCATTATTAACACACCATAATAACCTCCTAATTTTTATAAATTTAATTAAAGAAAATATTATATATATAATAGATGTTCACAAGTTTGAAAACAAAAAAGAGCAGAAAGAGGCAGATTGAGAATTGTAGACTTTAACAACTATGTTATAATTCGTCGTTAATATTTTACCTTTGGCAATCAGTCTGAAACTTGCAGAACAAGATTTTTTGTAAATTTCGGGAGATTAATAAAATTATATGAAAAAAAGACCAGGAAATTCAAGAGGAAAGAATGTAGATCATTCAGATAAGATTTTGAAAATTCTTTCAAGCAATGCCAACAAGGAATACGATTATAAGCAAATTGTTGCTAAGCTAGATTTAGATGACACCAAAAGTAGAAATGAAATTATTCGCGATCTCAAAATATTGAAATCCAATAAAAAAATAGTTGAAACTGAACCAGGAAAATACCTTGTTAAGGCCGAAAGCCAAGACTACTACGAAGGAACTCTAGATATGACCAGCAGGAAAACTGCATATTTTGTCTGTGAGGAACTCGAAGATGATGTTTTTATCACCACAAATAATCTAAATCACGGTTTGGATGGAGATAGAGTAAAAGTTTATGTATACAAAAGACGTAGTGGGAAGAAATCTGAAGGGGAAGTTGTAGAGATTTTAGAACGTAAGAAAATGGAATTTGTGGGTGTGATTGACATCCAAAAAAACTTTGCATTTGTAAATACGACAAATGTAAAAATGTACACAGACATCTTTATTCCAAAGGATAAAATAGGTGAAGCTCAGCAAGGTGACGTTGTAGTTGTAAGGATTGATGAGTGGCCAAAAAAGGCTGACAGCCCATTTGGATCGGTAATTAATGTCCTTGGAAAGCCAGGTGAACATGATACCGAAATTCACGCTATTCTTGCTGAATATGGTTTGCCGTACGAATTTCCTGCAGAGATTGAGGCTTTCGCCAAAAATATTGATACTTCCATTTCCGAAACTGAAGTAGCAAAACGTCGTGATATGCGTGATGTGTTGACATTTACAATTGACCCAAAAGATGCCAAAGATTTTGATGATGCTTTATCTTTTGAAAAATTAGAAAATGGAAATTATCAAATTGGAGTTCATATTGCAGACGTTTCACATTATCTGCAAGAAGGAACAATTCTGGATGATGAAGCTTATGAAAGAGCAACATCTGTATATCTTGTAGATAGAGTAGTGCCAATGTTGCCAGAAGTATTATCAAATTTTGCTTGTTCGCTAAGGCCAAACGAGGAAAAGTATACTTTTTCGGCAGTATTTGAATTAGATCAGAAAGCGAAAGTTGTTGAACAATGGTTCGGAAGAACTGTAATTAACTCAAATCAAAGATTTGCCTATGAAGAAGCGCAACATATCATCGAAACCCAAGGAGACGACACAATTCCGCAAGAAATTTCGATCACTGGAGAAACTTATAAAGTAGATGCAGATATTGTCGAAGCGACACTAGAAATGGATCGTTTGGCAAAAATACTTCGTGCTGCAAGAATGGTAGATGGTGCAATTTCTTTTGATAAAGTAGAGGTTAAATTTATTTTAAATGAGGAAAGTGAACCAACTGGAGTCTACTTTAAAGAATCCAAAGATGCCAATCATTTAATTGAAGAATTTATGCTTCTTGCCAATAGGAAAGTTGCAGAATTTATAGGGAAACAAAAGAAAACTTTCGTTTATAGAATTCACGACGAACCAAAACCGGATAAATTGGATGCACTACAAGTGTTAGTTTCTAAATTTGGTTACAGCTTAAATTTAAAATCTAAACAAGAAATTTCTACTTCTTTAAATACTTTGCTAAAAGATGTACAAGGTACAAAAGAGCAAAATATGATTGATACCCTTGCAATTAGAAGTATGAGCAAGGCAAAATACTCTACCGACAACATTGGGCATTATGGTTTAGCATTTGATTACTACTCTCATTTTACTTCGCCAATTAGAAGGTATCCAGATATTATGGTGCACAGGTTACTACAGCATTATCTCGATGGTGGCAAATCTGTTTCAGAAGATATTTACGAAACAAAAAGTAATCATTGCTCTCAGATGGAAGGTTTGGCTACAAGTGCCGAACGAGATTCAATCAAGTATATGCAAGTGAAATATATGCAAGATCATCAAGAAGAAGAATTTTTGGGCGTTATTAGCGGCGTTACAGAATGGGGAATCTTCGTAGAAGTTATTGCAAATAAATGCGAAGGATTGTGCCGAATCCGTGAGATTAAAGATGATTATTACACGTATGACGAAAAGCAATTTGCCTTAGTGGGTGAAATTTCGAAAAATATATTACAGCTTGGAGATGAAGTTTATGTAAAGGTTAAAAACGCTGATCTTGTTAAGAAACAGCTGGATTTTAAATTTTTACGTAAAAAATAATTAAAAGAAAGATTAAGATGAAAAAGATATTTTTGATGATGATCCTAGCCGGATCACAATTTATGACGGCCCAAACTGCTAAGAATTTAGGTGATTTTAATGAAGTAAAAGTCTTTGATCGCATTGTTGTAAATCTTGTGCAAAGCAATGAAAATAAGATAGAAATTGAAGGAAGTCGCCACTCAGAAGTGGAGGTTATCAATAAGAATGGCGAACTAAAAATTAGAATGCCTTTTGGTAAATTATTGCAAGGTGAAAATATTACTGCAACACTTTACTACAAAAAGATTCATATTCTGAATGCGGGCGAAGGTTCGACTATTTTATCAAATGAAGTGATAAGTCAAACTGCTTTGGAGATTATTTCGAAACAAGGATCGCAAATCCGTATCAAAATGGATGTTAGTAAAGCCGAATTAGAAGCAAGTACTGGTGGAGAAATTTACGTAAGTGGCGAAGCTAAAAATATAGATGCTAGCATTACCACTGGTGGCATCATCGAAGCTCAGAAACTAATTGCTGCTCAAGCAAATGTTGCTGTAAAGGCTGGGGGAGAAGCTAGTATTTATGCAACAGATTACATTAAAGCAGATGTTACTGCAGGTGGAGAAATTTTGATTTATGGAAGTCCAAAGAATCAAAAAAAGAAAACCAAATTAGGCGGTACAATCAAGGAAGTAAACTAATTTGATGGTCAGAAATGACCTCATTTATAAAAAAGACTAAGTGTAATGTTGCAAGATATTTTAACAGCCATTCCATTAGGTATTTTATTAAGTTTTTTAATAGGACCAGTATTCTTTGTTCTTTTGGAAACTAGCGTTACCAAAGGTCTCAGAGCTGCTTTAGTATTTGATTTTGGAGTCATAATTGCTGATATCCTTTTTATATTAATAGCCTATGGAAGTAGTTATAGACTTATTTTAAGCATAAAAGATGATCCTTTGGTATTTATTATCGGAGGATTATTAATGATAGGATATGGTGTATTTTCTTTTATTCAACTCAGAAAAGAAGGAAGAAAACCGCAAGAAGATGTCACCACTGAAATTATAAAGAAGAATTACGGAAATCTATTTATCAAAGGATTTCTTTTAAACTTTATTAATGTCGGTGTTTTGCTTTTCTGGTTTTTGGTTTTAATATCCATAGGACCAAAATTAGAAATGGATATTTCTCGAATTACCACTTTCTTTGGGGCAGTTATTGGGACTTATCTAGTTGTTGATATCGCCAAGATTTTGGCTGCTAAGCAATTAAAAAACAAGCTTACCGGAAAAAATATTTTTAAGGTAAAAAAAGTAGTAAGTGTTCTACTAGTAGTTTTTGGATTTGTTATTATGTCACAAGGCTGGTTTCCAAGTGATCAGGAATTAGTAAAAAAAGCCTTAGAGAATATCCAATAAATTTTTAAAAAAGAAGGCTGGCATTATCAAAAGTTTTCTGTATATTTGCCGTCCATTCAAGAGATGGCGTCGTGGCCGAGTGGCTAGGCTGGGCTCTGCAAAAGCTCCTACTGCGGTTCGAATCCGCACGATGCCTCCAAATAAAAAAGGATTCCAATTCGGAATCCTTTTTTTGTTTTATCTACTTTCTGCAATTCTAATTGTTACAGATTCAACATCACCTTCAATCGGTGGATTTAATTTAGAAACAGATATTTCAGCTCTCGAAACTTCCTTAATTTCATCAAAAAGCCTTTTCAAAATTCTATCTGCAACGTGTTCTAGAAGTTTAGATCGTATCGTCATTTCTTCACGAACTATTTTGTTTAGATGAACATAATCTACGGTATCTTCAAGTTCATCGGTCTTTCTAGATTTATCAAAATTAGTTTCAATTTCTAGATTTACAGAATAATCAGAGCCTATTCTTGCTTCCTCATCCAGACATCCGTGATAGGCGTAAAGGCGTATATTTTTGAGAATTATTGTGTCCATTTTTTTTTAAAAATATTTAAAATATTGAATAATTTTTGAATTTATAAAAGTACTAAAATCAATTCAGTCTAACGATTTTTATCTATTGAAGTATGGAGAATTAACGCAACAAATTTGGTAACTTTGCGATTCAAATTTTTGAATATGTCAGCAGAAGAAAAATCATTAAATTTCATTGAACAAATAATTGAAGACGACTTAAAAAATGGTCTTGCTCAAGAAAAATTACGTTTTAGATTCCCACCAGAACCTAATGGTTATTTGCACATCGGACACGCAAGTGCCATTGCGCTTAATTTTGGTCTTGGTGCCGATTACAATGCTCCTGTAAATCTTCGTTTTGATGATACAAATCCAGCCAAAGAAGAGCAGGAATTTGTTGATGCCATCAAAAGAGACGTAGAATGGTTGGGTTATAATTGGGCCGAAGAACGTTATGCTTCTGATTATTTTCAGCAATTATATGATTGGGCTGTAATGCTTATCAAACAAGATAAAGCTTATGTTGACAGTCAATCTTCTGAAGAAATGGCGATTCAAAAAGGAACTCCAACAACTCCAGGAACCGATAGTCCATTTAGAAATAGAAGTATAGCAGAAAATCTTGATTTATTCGAAAGGATGAAAAATGGAGAATTTGCCGAAGGGACTCATATTCTAAGAGCAAAAATTGATATGAAATCTGTCAATATGTTGATGCGTGATCCCATTATTTATAGAATTATCAACAAATCTCACCACAGAACTGGTACAGATTGGTGTATTTATCCAATGTACGACTGGGCTCACGGCGAAAGTGATTATATCGAGGGAATTACACACTCATTCTGTACCTTAGAATTTTTACCGCACAGAGAATTATACGATTGGTTTTTAGATCAAATTTCAGATCCAAATAACGTTCGACCAAAACAAAGAGAATTTGCTAGACGTAATCTTTCTCATACAGTTGTAAGTAAAAGAAAATTGCTTCAATTGGTTACAGAAAAGCACGTCGACGGTTGGGACGATCCTAGGATGTCTACAATTTCTGGTCTTAGACGTAGAGGTTTTACACCTGCATCTCTGAGAAATTTTGCTAATACAACAGGAATTGCAAAAAGAGAAAATCTAATTAGTGTTTCGGTTTTAGAATTCTGTATTAGAGAAGATCTCAACAAAACAGCGCCGAGAGTTATGGCGGTTATCGATCCAGTAAAAGTTATTATTACTAATTATCCGGAAGATTCGGTTGAATGGCTTGAAGCCGAAAACAATCCTGAAGATGATGCGGCTGGTTTTAGAAAAATACCTTTTGGTAGAGAAATTTATATTGAAAGAGATGATTTTCTTGAAGAAGCTCCCGCTAAATTTTTCAGACTTTCCATAGGAAAAGAAGTTCGTCTTAAAAATGCATATATCATCAAAGGAGAAAGTGTTGTAAAAGATGCAAATGGAAATATTACTGAAATTCACGCAACTTACGATACTGACAGCCTTAGCGGAAGCGGTACAGAAGCAGCAACTCGTAAGGTTTCTGGAACACTTCACTGGGTTACGGTAGAACACGCGATAGATGCAGAGATAAGGCTTTACGACCGCTTATTTGTGGACGAAGCACCAGATTCTCATAAAGAAAAAGACTTTCTTGAATTTGTAAATCCTGATTCACTTAAAATTGTTAGAGGATTTGTAGAGCCAAGCCTTGCAACAGCTCAAAACGAAGATAAATTTCAGTTTCAACGTCTTGGATATTTTTGTGTAGACAAAGATTCAACTGCCGAGGCATTGGTTTTTAATAAGACTGTTGGACTTAAAGATGCGTGGGAAGAGAAAGGTAAAAAGGAAGAAAATGCCATTAATAATTCTCTAAAAGACATCAACAAATACTTTAAAGTAGGGCAGGAGGAGCAAGATATTATAGAAGCAAAAATTGCTGAAAATATCAAAACTATTTCTGATTTTAGTTTGCTTCAAAATGCAATCAAAAAGAATACAAATAATAATAAGAGCTCACTGCTTTTTGCAAATTGGCTTCTAAAATACAATACACACATCACTAGTAGAGATGTTGCAACCGAAAATTTAGAGAAATTAATCGGAATGTCCTTGAAAAGTGAATCTGAATATGTTCGTCTTGAAGCGGTAAAACTTCTAGAAAAACATTCGAAATTACATCCGCAATTTTCTGAACTTTTGCAAACGATGAAGGAAAGCGATAAAAGCGATAAAGTAAAAGCTGCGGTTAGTACGATTGCTTAAAAATAAAGAACGTTACTAAAAGCACTTCGAAAGAGGTGCTTTTTTTATTAGTTCTATTTCCAAACAAGATTTTGAATATTTCTCAGAATAATTTGACTCCCATAAATTGATTTTAAGACACTTTCTGATTATTTTAATATCAATTATATCCCAATAAATTATTTTAAAGGAGACATTCTTATTTCAACTTTTACCGCTAAATTTTGAGTTTAACTGCTTGTTAACAGCGGTCTCATCAATTTGTTAGTATCTTTATTTTTATAACCAAAAAATTAAAAATTATGTCATCAAGTAAAACAGGAGTAGCATTAGCTTTATTAGCAGGAGTAGCAATTGGTGCAGGTATAGGAATTTTAATGGCTCCAGAAAAAGGTTCAAAAACTAGAAAGAAAATCAAAGGTGGCTATTGTGATGCAACAGATGATTTAAAAAATAAATATAAAGATCTTAAGAAAAAAGTTTCTAAGGTTGATGTAGAAGGAAAATACGAAGAGCTTGTAGATAATTTAAGCCATAAATCAGAGGATGTAGTTTCGTTTTTAGAAACTAAACTGGCTTCGCTTAAAAAACAGGTTGCAAAATACTAGTTCAAACTAAGTAAAAATAAAAAAGAGGCCCATAAGCCTCTTTTTTTGTGGTGTAAAATTTACATTCTATTTTCTTCTTCTTCTTGATCTTCATCAAAGTCTGTCTGGTCCTTTAGATGTTTGTAATCGTCAGAAGGTTTAAATTCTTCTTTCTTTTTACGTTCTCTAATATTTCCTCTTTTCATAGCTTCACCAATCTGATTGGAAGCAGAGAAGGAGGCAACCATATTATTTAGCATTTCACTACCAGCTTGTGGCGAATTTGGAAGCAGAATTAAATTTGAATTACTATCCGCTCCAATAGCTTGCAAAGTATCGTAATGCTGAGTTACCACAATAAGAGCCGATGCTTCTTGAGAGTTAATTCCAACTTTATTCAATACATCAACACTTTCTACCAAACCACGAGCAATTTCACGTCGTTGATCAGCAATACCTTGTCCCTGAAGTCTCTTACTTTCAGCCTCAGCTTTTGCTTTTGCAACAATTCTAATACGTGAACTCTCAGCCTCAAATTCTGCAGCAGTTTTCTCTCTATCAGCAGCATTAATTCTGTTCATCGCATTTTTTACCTGGATATCTGGATCGATATCTGTAACCAGAGTGTTGATAATATCGTATCCGTAAGTTGTCATTGCTTCGTTCAATTCACGTTTTACCGCAATTGCAATATCATCTTTTCTTTCAAAAACATCATCTAATTTCAACTTTGGAACTTCGGCACGTACAACGTCAAAAACGTAGGCAGTGATCTGATCGTGAGGATATTCGAGTCGGTAAAAGGCATCGTAAACTTTGTCTTTGATCACCATAAACTGTACAGAAACTTTAAGTTTCACAAATACGTTGTCTTTGGTTTTAGTTTCGATAATTACATCTAATTGTGTAATTTTTAAATTAATTCGTCCAGCAATTTTATCAATTATTGGAATTTTTAATTGAAGACCTGAATGTCGTATTGACTGAAATTTTCCAAAACGTTCCACGATTGCAGATGTCTGTTGCTTAACCGTAAAGAAAGAAGAAAATAGAATAACTAATCCTAAAATAAGGATAATCATCAAGGGAATATTAACCATAATTTTGTTTGTTTTATAATGAGCGTTAAAATACAAAAAATACTACAGCTATGTCGATAAGTAGCACAAGTTTAGGATATAAAAAAACTCCTGAGGATTTCAGGAGTTATATTGTTAAAAAAAAAACAATTTCTAATTTAAAGTTTCAATCGCTTTTTCGATTCTTCTGAGCGTTTCTTCTTTTCCGATTATTTCGATAATATCAAATAAATGCGGTCCTTTTAGTGCTCCAACCAAACTTAGACGCAATGGTTGCATAATTTTTCCCATTCCAATTTCATTCTCGGTCATCCAATTTTTTATAATTGTTTCGATATTTGTAGAAGTAAAATCTTCAATATTCGAAAGCTCTTCGGACGTTCTCTTCATCAAATTGGCCGTATCATCTTTCCAATTTTTCGAAGCTTTTGCGTCATATTCTGATGGTGCCTGGAAAAAGAAATCTCCAAGATCCCAGAACTCAGCCACAAAATTCGCTCGTTCCTTTATCAGACCAACAATCCGAACTAATGTAGAATAATCTACAGCAATTCCTTTTTCGTACAAAATAGGGGCAAAGGCTTTTGCAAGCGTTTCGTCGTCTTTGTTAATTAAATATTGGTGATTAAACCATTTATTTTTTTCAGGATCAAATTTAGCTCCAGCCTTGTTTACTCTAGCAAGGTCAAAACTTTCTGCCAATTCTTCAAGAGTGTATAATTCTTTATCTGTGCCATCATTCCAACCTAAAAGTGCTAGAAAGTTAATAACTGCCTCCGGAAAAAATCCTTTTTCTCTGTATCCTGACGAAACTCCTTCTTCGCTTTTCCATTCCAAAGGAAATGTTGGGAAACCAAGTTTGTCTCCATCTCTTTTTGAAAGTTTTCCGTTTCCTACAGGTTTCAAAATCAAGGGCAAGTGTGCAAATTCCGGAATATCCCAACCAAAAGCTTCGTACAACATTACGTGCAATGGCATAGAAGGAAGCCACTCTTCACCACGAATTACGTGACTTGTCAGCATCAAATGATCATCAACGATATTTGCCAAATGGTATGTTGGCATTCCGTCACTTTTAAACAAAACTTTGTCATCAAGAAGATTTGTATCAAATTTTATGCTTCCGCGAATTAGATCGGTAAGTTCGATTGTTCTGTCCGTTGGAGTTTTAAATCGTATTACATAATCCTCGCCGGCACCAATTCTAGCTTTTATTTCTTCAGAAGATAATAGGAGGGAAGTATCCATTTTTTCACGAATACTATGATTGTAGATAAAATTTCCACCTTCAGCCTCGGTCGATCTTCTAGCTTCATCAAGCGCTTCAGAAGTGTCAAAAGCATAGTATGCATCTCCGGATTCAATCAACTGATCTGCATATTTTTTATACAAGTCTTTTCGTTCGCTCTGACGGTATGGACCAAATTTCTCATTATGATTAATGGTTTCATCAGGAAAAATTCCCAACCATTCCAAAGATTCCAGTATATATTGCTCAGCACCTTCTACATATCTTTTCTGATCGGTATCTTCAATTCTAATGTAGAATGTTCCACCATTTTTTTTGGCAAACAAATAGTTGAATAAGGCAGTACGAACTCCGCCAATATGTAAAGGTCCAGTTGGACTTGGTGCAAAACGCACTCGAACTTCTTGAAACATTGTATAAAATTTTAAGGTGCAAAGATACTCTTTTGATTATTGCGTATTAAAATGAAAATTCTCAATTTTTACTACATATTTTTAACATTTCAACAAACATATAAAATTGTACATTTAACGGTTAAATATCTATCAATCTAAAGTGGTGAATAATAAAGAAATAATCTACGAAAAACTTCAAGCCTTTATCAGGCGATTCTACGCAAACGAACTTATAAAAGGTTGCATTTTCTTTATCGGTTTAGGTTTACTATACTTTTTATTTACAGTTTTTGTTGAATATTTTTTATGGCTTTCGCCAAAAGGTAGATGGTTGCTATTCGTTATTTTTGTTTTATTTGAAATACTGTTGCTCGGAAGATATATTTTATATCCAATTTCGAAGCTTATAAAATTACAGAAAGGTTTAGATTTTGAACAAGCTTCCTTAATTATCGGAAAGCATTTTTCTGAAGTAAGTGATAAGTTGACCAATTTCCTGCAATTGTCCAAAGATGAAAATCAATCTGAATTATTGTTGGCTTCGATAGATCAAAAAGCAGATTCTTTGAAATTTGTTCCTTTTGGAAAAGCGGTGGATTTCAAGAGAAATATCAAATTTTTACCAGTTGCCATTATTCCTGTGTTAATTATTTTGTTGCTTCTATTTTCAAATAATATTCAAGTTCTTTCCCAGAGTTATCATAGAGTGGTAAATTATAATGAGCAATTTATTCCACCGGCACCTTTTAGTTTTGTGGTTGATAATTTAAAAATGCAAACCGAGCAAGGAAAAGATTTTGTTCTTAAAGTGCACACAGAAGGAAAAGTCGTTCCCGAGAAAGTTAGTATTCAAATTGCCGATGAACAATACCTTCTGCAAAGTGATGCGGTAGGAAGTTTTTCGTATAAATTTTCTAAACCTCTAGAAAATGTCAATTTCAAATTGGTTGCCAATCAAGTTGAAAGTAAAAATATGTCACTTGATGTTATAAAAGTTCCCTCGATAGAAGAGATAGAGCTCAAATTGATTTTCCCATCTTATCTAAATAGAAATAGTGAAATTATTAAAGGAACTGCAAATGCAACTATTCCCGAAGGCACCTTAGTAGAATGGAGGCTTGCAACTCAATCCACAGAAAATGTGAGTTACAAAGATGCAATTGGGAAAAGTTTATTTTCTAAATCAGGAAATACTTTCGTTTTTAAGAGGAACTTTTCAAATTCGACCGAGTATCAAATTCTAACAGGAAACAGTAGTGTTTCTAATTATGAAACTTTAGATTATGCCATCGCAGTTGTTAAAGATCAATTTCCAACGATTAACGTCGAGAAGCTACCGGACACTTTAAAATCAGAAAAGAAATATTTGCTAGGTCAGATATCCGATGATTATGGATTGCACAAATTAGAGATTATCTATTATCAAAAAGAAAGTCCGCAATTACAAAAGCGTGGATCTATTGCAATCAAGGGAAAGCAGTTTGATCAATTTGTATTTTCGTTTCCTTCAAATCTTCCAGTTGAGCTAGGAAAAGAGTACGAATATTTTTTTGAAGTTAGAGATAATGATGCTCCTCGAAATTATAAGGCAACAAAATCTGTGGTGTTTTCCAGCCGAATTTTGAGTGATAATGAGAAGCAAACCCAATTACTAGAAGAGCAAAATTCTAATATAAATTCGATGTCTCAATCTATAAAAGAGCAAGACAAGCAATTTTCTGAATTGGATAAACTTCAAAAGGAGCAGAAAGAAAAATCTAATTTGGAATATAAAGATCAGAAAAAGATTGATGATTTCGTTGAAAGGCAGAAACGTCAAGACGAAATGATGAAGGAATTTTCAGAGAAGATGGCAAAGAATCTAGATAATTTAAACAAAGATAAAAAGGATGATGTTCAAGAAGAACTTCAAAAGAGGTTTGAAAAAGTAGCTGAGGAACTTGAGAAAAACAAAAAGCTTCTGGATGAATTAAATCAACTAAAGGACAAAATTCAGAACGAGCGTTTGTTCGAGAAGATGGAGCAATTTAAAAAGCAGTCAAAAAATCAAACAAAAACACTTGAACAATTGGTGGAGTTAACCAAGAAATACTACGTTGAAAAGAAAGCGGAGCAAATCGCGGATAATCTTAAAAAATTAGCTGATAAGCAAGATAAACTAGCTGAGAAACAGGATGATAAGTCACTTTCGGAACAAAAAGACATTAAAAAAGAGTTCGAAGACTTAAAAAAGGAATTAGAGCAGCTTGAAAAAGACAATAAGGAATTAAAATCTCCAATTGATTTGGAAAATGACTCCAAGAAAGAGGAAGAAATTTCTAATGATTTAAAGGATGCCGAAGAAAATTTAGAAAAGAAGGCTCCTTCAAAGGCAAAGCCAAAACAGAAGAAAGCTGCTAAGCAGATGAGGGAATTGGGACAAAAAATGTCATCTTCGTTGGAGATGGATTCGAAAGAGCAGATGGAAGAAGATGTAAAGATGCTTCGTCAGATTTTAGATAATCTTGTTGCCTTCTCGTTTTCTCAAGAAAGCTTAATGAAGCAATTTCGAGCATTGAATCCGGCAGCACCATCTTTCAATAAACATCTTAAACAACAGCAAACCTTGAAGCAACAATTTAAACACATTGACGATTCACTATTTGCACTATCGATGCGTAATCCTAAAATTGCCGAACAAGTGACTAAGGAAGTTGGTGATGTTCACTACTATTTAGACAAAGCCATCACTTCAATTGTTGAGGGACAAATTCCTCAAGGAAATAGTCAGCAACAGTATACTGTGACCCACGCAAATACTTTGGCAAACATGCTTTCGGATGCTTTGAATAATATGCAAATGTCTCTTTCAGGAAGTGGAATGGGGAAACCTAGTAAGGGCAAGGGAGATGGTGAAGGACAACTCCCTGATATTATTAAGAAGCAGGAAGGTCTTGGTGAGAAGATGAAAGGCGAAAAAGGCAAGAAAGGGGAAGGATCCAAACCTGGCGAAGGAAGCAAACCTGGTCAAGGTTCGAAACCTGGTGGCGAAGGAAAATCACAATCAGGACAAGGTGGTGAAGGAGGTGACGGAGAGGGCGATGCTGAGAAGATTATGGAGATTTATAAAGAGCAGGTTCAATTACGCGAACAGCTACAGAATGAATTAATCAAAAATGGAATGGGCGGTAATGGTCAAGCCATACAGCAAATGAAACAATTAGAAAAGCAATTATTGAACAAGGGTTTTACAGATGAAACCGTTCAGAAGGCGATGAATATCAAGTACGAATTACTAAAATTAGAAAAGGCTATGCGTACTCAGGGCGAGGAGAGCAAAAGGCAGGCTGAAAGTAGTAACAAGGACTTCAATAATTCGGCGAAAGCCTTACCTGAGGAAATTCAGAAATTTTTAAATAGTATCGAAATTTTAAATAGACAAAGCTTACCTTTGCGCCCTAATTTCAGTACCAAGGTACAGCAATATTTTAAAAGCAATGATTAGTTATAACTACGAAAGCGATTTTACACTAGGTAATGAAGAACAATATTCTCAGTGGATTAGTTCAATTATTGAGAGCGAAGACAAGAACGAGGGAGAAATAAATTACATTTTTTGTAATGATGATTACCTACACAAGATCAACATGGAGTATTTGCAACATGATGATTTAACCGATATTATTAGTTTTGATTACTGTGTAGGGAACGAAATAAACGGAGATATTTTTATTTCTGTAGAACGTGTTGCTGAAAACGCCAAGGAATATGAAGTAACTTTAGAGGCCGAATTACTTAGAGTCATGGCTCATGGCATTTTGCATTACTGTGGATACAAGGACAAAAGCGAAGAGGATGCTGCTCTGATGAGAAGCAAGGAAAACGAAAAAATGAAGATGTTTGCTATTAATTGATAACTTGTTCCACGTGGAACATTTGATTTATGTTTAAAGATTTATATGATGTTATAGTAGTTGGAGGTGGGCACGCTGGATCAGAAGCCGCAGCCGCAGCTGCAAATTTAGGTTCAAAAACTTTATTGGTTACAATGAGCCTTCAAAATATTGCGCAGATGTCTTGCAACCCAGCTATGGGAGGTATTGCAAAAGGACAAATTGTTCGTGAAATTGATGCCTTGGGTGGGTACTCGGGAATCGTTTCGGATAACACTGCAATACAGTTTAAAATGCTTAACAAATCCAAAGGGCCTGCGATGTGGTCTCCAAGAGTTCAAAGCGACAGAATGCGTTTTGCCGAAGAATGGAGACTGATGTTGGAGGGAACTCCGAATCTGGATTTCTACCAGGAAATGGTTAAAGGTTTGATTATCGAGAACGGAAAGGTTTTAGGTATTCGAACTTCTTTAGGTTTAGAAATTCGCTCTAAAACAGTTATTCTGACTAATGGAACTTTCTTGAACGGATTAATTCATATTGGCGAAAAGCAATTTGGTGGAGGTAGAGCTGGCGAAAGTGCAGCTTACGGAATTACCGAAGATCTTGTTCAAGCAGGTTTTGAAGCCGGAAGAATGAAAACAGGAACACCTCCGCGAGTTGATGGACGTTCATTGGATTACTCTAAAATGAATGAAGAAAAAGGAGATGATGTGCCATCTAAATTCTCATATTTGGATAGTACAAAACCATTAGTTCATCAAAGATCTTGTCATATGAGTTATACTTCTTTGGAAGTACATAATATTTTAAGAGAAGGTTTTGATAGGTCGCCAATGTTTAATGGTCGTATCAAAAGTTTAGGTCCGAGATATTGTCCATCCATCGAAGATAAGATTAATCGCTTTGCCGATAAAGAAAGACATCAGCTATTTGTTGAGCCAGAAGGTTGGAAGACTTGCGAAGTTTATGTAAATGGTTTCTCTACATCATTGCCAGAAGATATTCAGTTTAAAGCGTTGCGCTCTGTTGCGGGATTTGAAAATGTGAAGTTCTTTAGACCGGGGTATGCTATAGAATATGATTATTTTCCACCAACACAATTGAGGCATACTCTTGAAACAAAACTTGTAGAAGGACTTTATTTTGCTGGACAAATAAACGGGACAACCGGATATGAGGAAGCAGCATCTCAAGGATTAATGGCTGGAATAAATGCGCACTTAAAAATCAACGAAAAAGATCCATTTATCTTGAAGAGAGATGAGGCTTATATCGGAGTTTTGATTGATGATTTAATCACCAAAGGAACTGAAGAGCCTTATAGAATGTTTACTTCGCGTGCTGAATACCGCACGCTTTTACGTCAGGATAATGCCGATTTTAGATTGACGCCAATGTCGCACGCAATAGGATTAGCTTCTGAAAAGCGTCTGCGCAGAATGGAAGTAAAGAAAACTGCATCTGCACAAATGGTAAATTTTTTCAGGGAAACATCGGTTACACATCAGGAAGCGAATGTAGTTTTGGCTGAGAAAGAAACTGCTTTGATTACACAATCGGATAAGATGTTTAAAGTGTTTTCTCGTCCTCAGATTGATATGCAGGATATGATGAAGTTCGAAAAAGTAAAGGAATATATTGCAACTCACGATCTCGATACAGAAATATTAGAACAAGCCGAAGTACAAATTAAGTATTCAGGATATATTGATAAGGAAAGGAACAATGCTGATAAGCTTCACAGATTAGAAGACGTGAAGATTCCTGAAGATTTTGATTATGATAAAATTAAATCATTGTCTTACGAAGCTAAAGAGAAATTCAAAAAAATTCGGCCAGTTACAATCTCTCAAGCATCTAGAATAAGTGGAGTTTCGCCAAGTGATATTTCGGTACTTTTAATTTTTATGGGAAGGTAAGATATTGTTTCACGTGGAACTTCGGCCTAAAGCCTTACTATTGCAGGGAAGTGTTGGTTTAATAGAAAATATATAAAGTGGCAGAAAAGAAATTATTTGTAGAAGTTAAAGATCACACAGTTTCTAAAGAAAGTTTTAGACTCTATCACGACGAAGAATTGGATCTTTTAATTACAGAGCCAAGGCCTTCACTAGATACTCTTGAAAAATATTACCAAAGCGAAGACTATATTTCTCATACTGATTCTAAGAGAACAGTCTTTGAAAAAGTGTATCATTTAGTCAAATCTTTTTCTATTAATCAGAAGTTGTCTTTCTTAGAAAAGGTGCATCCTTCAAAAGGATTACTTTTAGATATAGGTGCTGGAACCGGAGAATTTTTGGCGAAAGCCGCAAAAAGGAATTGGAAAATTTTGGGTTACGAGCCAAATCAATTGGCGAAAGAAATTGCATTAGCAAAGGAAATTGATCTTTGCGCATCCTTATCAGAAATCGAAAGTAATTCAATTGATGTCATAACGATGTGGCACGTTCTAGAACATGTATATGATTATGATACGCAAATTATAGAACTAAAAAGGATTTTGAAAAAGGATGGATTGCTAATTATTGCCGTTCCAAATTTTAAATCATATGATGCCAACTATTACAAAAAATCTTGGGCTGCTTTTGACGCACCTAGACATTTATGGCATTTCTCAAAAACCTCAATTTCGAAAATATTTGGAAAACACCAAATAGAATTGACTGATATTCGACCAATGTATTTTGACTCTTTTTATGTGAGTTTGTTATCTGAAAAATACAAAAACGGAAAAATGAATGTACTCAAAGCAATACGAGTAGGATTGTTATCAAATATTAAGGGAATGAAGTCAGGGGAGTTTTCTTCACATATTTACGTCCTTAGAAATCTTAAAAAATTAAAATAAGGCGATTTCCCGTAGCTTTGAAGCTTTAAATATATTCTGATATCAAAAATTAAAGTTTTAAACGGAAATCATAGTTTAAATAAGTCGTTTTTTTAGGGAGATTTATAATGTTTTCAATTTTTGAAATTTGAAAACTTTATAAATTGATTAGAATAAATAAAATTCGGAAAATAGAAATAATTATTACTTTTACACAAAATTAGAAAAAAATGAAAAAAGGATTTGCATTATTTGTTTTGGCTTTGACAGTTGTGTCTTGCAATCAGAGTAACGAAGCTAAGGAATTGAAAACTGCTTATATCGATACGTCAAAATTATTACAAGAATATACCGAGTCAAAAGATATCGAAGCGAAGTACAAAGCGAAATCTCAAGAGATGGGTAAGGAGCTAGATGTTGAAGTTGCAAGATTTAAAACTGATGCTCAAAATTTCCAAAAAAACGCACAAGCAAATGGACAAGCTTGGGCGCAGCAAAAAGGAGCTGAACTTCAAAAACGAGAACAACAACTATCATATGCTCAACAAGCAATGTTGCAACAATTGCAGCAAGAAAGCGGGCAAGAGATGGATAGCCTTGTGGTAAATGTTCGTAAATTTATTAAGTCTTACGGAAAAGAAAAAGGATACGCTTATATTTATGGTACTGGCGAAGCTGCAACAGTTTTGTACGCAGAGGACAAATACGATATTACAAATGATGTTGTAAAACTTCTGAATGATAAATACAAGAAAGCTGAACCTGCGAAAGTTGAAGAGTCTAAAAAGGACGAAGCTGCCGTAGAAGCAAAGAAATAAATTGATGAACATCGATTTAAAACCTTCAGCCTTAAAAAGTTGAAGGTTTTTTTATTATATTTAGATTTAAATTTTACCTATATTTAATTCAAATTATGCAAGATTTCGCGCCTTCTGCTGAATATGTTTTAAAATTTATTAATCAAACCAATCGGTCCATATTTTTGACAGGGAAAGCCGGTACTGGAAAAACTACGCTTTTGCGGGAAATTATCAAAACCACACATAAAAATGCAATGGTGGTAGCGCCCACGGGGATTGCTGCTCTTAATGCGGGTGGCGTGACGATACATTCACTTTTTCAATTACCATTAGGTGGATTTATTCCTGTTAAAGATGAAATAGCATCGGTGTCTGAATACGTGAAATTTGAGTCGCACGATAGTTTGCGGAAGCATTTCTTTAAAATGAATAAAAGCCGCAGATCACTTTTTAGGAATTTAGAACTTCTAATCATTGACGAAGTAAGTATGCTTCGCGCCGATCTTCTTGATGCAATGGATTTTGTATTGCAATCAATCAGAAAAAATTCTCAAGTTTTTGGTGGGGTTCAAGTTTTATTTATCGGCGATCTTTTGCAATTACCTCCTGTGGTAAAAAATCAGGAGTGGGATGTTTTAAGAAAATATTACTCCGGAAAATTCTTTTTTCACGCGCACGCAGTTCAGAAGTATCCACCGCTTTATATAGAGCTCACGAAAATTTACAGACAGTCTGACGATACCTTTATTTCTATCTTAAATAACCTCAGAAATAATACCATTACAAAAGAAGATCTGCAATGTCTAAATCAATTCATAAATAAAGATTTTGATCTAAAAGCGAATAAAGGTTATATTACGCTGACTACCCATAATGCAAAAGCAGATAATTTAAATTCAGAATCTTTAGCTGAATTATCTGGAAAGAAACATGTATATCCCGCTGAGATTACCGGAGATTTTCCAGAGAAGATTTTTCCGCTTGAGCAAAATTTAGAACTCAAGGTTGGTGCGCAGGTTATGTTTGTAAAAAATGATTTATCACCAGAAAAGCGCTTTTTTAATGGTAAGACGGGAATTGTAAAATTCTTGAATGATAGCGAAATGCTAATAGAGTTTCCGGAAGAGGGAAGGACAATTGAGGTAGAGAAATACGAGTGGAAAAATATTCGCTATACCGTAAATGAAAGTACTAAGGAAATTGAAGAGGAATTGTTTGGAACATTTGTTCAATATCCGGTAAAGCTGGCTTGGGCGATAACCGTTCATAAAAGCCAAGGTTTAACTTTTGACAAAGCAGCGCTCGATGTATCGGATGTTTTTATGCCAGGCCAGGCATATGTGGCATTATCTCGTTTAAGATCGTTAAATGGGCTTGTTTTGCTTTCAGAGCTTAGGATGAATGGTATTTCTAATGATCTTGATGTTATGAAGTATGCGGACAATAAAGCGGATGAAGAATCATTAGGAAATCTGCTACAGAGCGAAACGATGGCTTTTGTGCACACATTTATGATTCAGGCGTTCAATTTCAAGCAAGTAGGTCAAGAATGGCGCAATCACGTTTACAGTTATAAGCAAGATTCAGAAAGATCAGAGAAGTCAAAACATTATATCTGGGCAAAAACGCAGTTGGATAGTATCGATAAAATTTTGGATGCATCCGAAAAATTTCAAACTCAACTTAATCGTTTATTCCTTTCGGGTGAAGCAGATGTGCCTTTTATATCGAGTAGGATAGAAGCTGCATTTGGATATTTCTTTGCTCCGATGGACACGATAGTTTACAATTTATTATATAAAATTCAGCAGGTGAAAAACGTCAAGAAAGTTAAAGCATTTTATGACGAGCTGGCTAATTTGGAAGAAATACAGACTAAGTCCGTACTGCAATTATTTAGAGCTCAAAACATGATTTATGCATTGGTTAATGGTCAGCCCATATCAAAAGAAACTTTGACGTCAGAGGAAATTAGATCCTACATATTCAAAAAGAAGGAAAAGATTAAGGCTGAGTTTAATACCAATCATCCCGGATTTTTGGAAGAGTCTGATTTTAATCAATATGAAGTAAAGAAAAAGTCGGGTACTTCGGCTCCCAAAAAATCTACAGTACAGGAAACGTACGAAATGTGGCAAGCAAAAAAATCTGTTGAAGAAATAGCCGCAGAACGAAAATTAACACCTCAAACAATTTATACACACTTGAGCAAACTCGTGCAAACAGGAGTAGTGCAACTCACAGATGTATTGGCAGAAGATAAAATTAAGGAATTAGCTGCAGCGTTCCACGGATACTCTGAGGAATCACTTGGACCATTAAAAGAAAAGTACGGCGAAAAATTTAGCTACCACGAATTGAGACTTTTTAAAGCAACCTTAAATTAAGACAGCCAGAAAACTCCTAAAACAGCTAGTATAAAATAAATTGTTACAGTACGAGCTCCTTCATAATCTTTTGCTAGGCGTTGCGCAAACAACATAAAGAGTAGGGTTACGCAGGAAAAAACTGCGCCATAAAATCCAAAGGTTCGAACATTATTTGCCGCAAGCTGAATAGCACCGGCAGCACAAAGTATTCCTGAAATCAATTCTAAAATTAAAAGAATCATTAAAGAAATTGGAACCATTTTTCGGATAAAAGTTTGAGAAAAATGACCGGTTAAGTACTCAACATTCCCCTTCCAATCAGTGACTTTGTCATATCCGGATTGTATAAAAGTTATTGCCAAAAATATTAAAACAAGGATTGAGGCTATATTCATTAGACTTACTTTTTATGAATTAATCTAGTTAACTTAATGGACATATCTGTTAGAATCATCTTTGCGTTTCCGTTGCGCTCAATATGATACATCGCGTCAGATAACTCTGTAAATATATCTTGAATATTGTTACCGTGAACAAAGGGAGCGAAATTCTCTAATTTAAATTTATCAATTTTGGGTTCCATGTATACAAGTTCTGTGGTTTGATAATTTAACAACAACGCTTGTCTAAAGAGCTCAATGCAGTAATTAAGAAACTTTTTTTGGGTTTCACGACCTAAAGCAGCAATTGTTTCGCTCCAAGTAATGAGTTCCAAAATTGATGATGCATTTCCTTTTGCCCGAAAGGCAGCACGCACCCACTGCACAAACCATTGTTCAAACTGAATTTCTTCTTCGTTGGACTGCGTGAGTTTTAAGGCACGATTGTAATTTCCCTGCGCTTGATGTGCAATTTTCATTGCAGCGTGAATTTCCAAACCTTTTTTCTTTTGAAGTTTTGCGGCAATTACTTCTGGAGCAATTGATCCAAAGTGCAATACTTGGCATCGAGATCTAATTGTCGAGATGATGTCGCCTTCATTTTCGGTGATTAATATAAAAATTGTTTTTACTGGCGGCTCTTCGATTATCTTAAGCAGTTTGTTGGCTGCATCAGCATTCATTCGATCTGCCATCCAAATAATCATCACTTTATGTCCACCTTCGTAAGCCTTGAGGGAAAGTAATTTGAGAATGTTTTGAGCTTCATTAACTCGGATAGTTCCCTGCTTATTTCCAACCCCCAGCGCAGAATGCCAGTCAAAAAGATTAGAATACATGTCACCTTTGAGCATCTCGCGCCACTCTGTAACGAAATCACTACAAAGTACCGGTTTACCGTCTGGACCTGTCACGGTAGGATATACAAAGTGCAAATCTGGGTGAACGAGGTTTTCGAATTTTAGATTGCAGCTAGAATTGCCTTCGCTATTTTCATTGGAAGTATTTCCGCATAAAATATATTGCGCATAGGCAATTGCCATAGGTAAAGTTCCACTTCCTTCGGGTCCAACAAAGAGCTGTGCATGTGGAATTCTCCCCTCATTTGCGGTTTGTATTAAATGACTTTTGATAGCCTCTTGGCCTAAAATTTCAGAAAATTGCATATGCAAATATAAGTTAAAATGGCAAAATTGCACCGCTAGATAATCAAAGACGATTTTGCTGAGAGATAGCAATTTTAATTCCTGAATATCAATTGATAAGACAAAATATCTTGTGAGGGTTTTTTTAGCCCCGATTGCAGCGGCATCCTCTTTATGGTTGCGCGAAGCAGCAACTATGAAGAGATACAGCGGAAAGCGGGATAAAGCTCCAAAAAAAAAGCATAATTCGACCGAAGACGATTCTTAGAAAGCGTTTTTATAAATTTTGTATCTTGGCAGCCGAATTTAAAAACACACAAAAGCGATGAAAACACTTAAAGATTATAATCTAGAAGGGAAAAAAGTATTAGTGAGAGTTGACTTTAATGTACCTCTTGACGATGATTTGAAAGTGATTGATGACAGTCGAATTGAAGGTGCAAAGCCGACGATTGATTATATAATTGAACATGGCGGGACGGTAATATTGATGTCGCACCTAGGCCGACCTAAAAATAAAGAGGATAAATTTTCTTTGAAACACATCGTTACAGCTGTAGAAAAAGTTGTTGGAAAAGAAGTAAAATTTGTTGCAGATTCAATTGGATCTGAAGTTGAAAAGGCGGTTTCTGAACTGAAAAAAGGCGAAATATTACTTTTGGAAAATTTGAGATATTATAAAGAAGAGGAAGCGGGCGACAAGGATTTTGCAAAATCACTTGCTTCTCTTGGCGATTTTTATGTGAACGATGCCTTTGGTACTGCGCATAGAGCTCATGCATCGACAGCGATTATTGCAGATTATTTTCCAAAGGATAAAGCTTTTGGATTGCTGCTTGCCAAGGAGATCGAAAGTATTGAAAAAGTTTTGAAAGACAACAAAAAGCCAGTGACAGCAGTACTTGGCGGAAGCAAAGTGTCTTCTAAAATTACGGTTATCGAAAATATTTTGGACAAAATTGACCATATGATTATTGGTGGCGGAATGACATTTACCTTTATCAAAGCGCTTGGTGGCAAGATTGGAAATTCTCTTTGTGAGGATGATAAATTGGATTTGGCTTTAGAAATTTTGGCTGCAGCCAAAAAGAAAAACGTTCAGGTTCACCTTCCAATTGACGTAGTTATTGCAGATTCTTTTAGCAATGACGCTACTACCAAGACTGTTCTTGTAGGAGAAATCCCAGAAGGATGGCAAGGTCTTGATGCTGGCGAAAAGTCACTAGCGGAAATTAAAACAGTGATTTTAGAATCTAAAACAATTCTTTGGAACGGACCTCTGGGCGTTTTTGAAATGGAAAATTTCTCGAATGGAACTAAGGAATTAGGTAAATATATTGCCGAAGCCACTGCAAACGGCGCATTTTCTCTAGTGGGAGGAGGAGATTCTGTTGCAGCGGTAAAAGAATTTAAATTTGAAGATAAAGTAAGCTACGTTTCTACAGGTGGTGGGGCGATGCTAGAAATGCTAGAAGGAAAATCACTTCCGGGAATTGATGCAATCTTAAAATAATGATTTTAAATTATACTAAATAGGTTAAATTTCAGTTATATAATTTGTTATTTATATTATATGATTGTTATGTTTGCATTTCATACAATTGAGATTAAAGCAATTAACCTACAACGAACGAACGAATAAAAGGTTTTTTAAACAAGAATTTTACTGAAGTAAAAAACATCTAAAAACGTACAAATGAAGATTAAGCATTCCCCACTAGTTCTTTTATCATTATTTTCCTTTGGTGCCTTTGCACAAGAATCTGTCATAGATGTTGCAAAAGATGCAGAAATGCTCAAGAAGGAAATCCCAATGTCTTACCTTGATTCTATAAGATCTACCTTAGTTTATGACGATATGACTGCCTGTATTGACAGTTTATGGCTCAAAGAACTTACAAATCTTGATATATACAATGATATCTCTACAGATATTGCGAAAATAGATCTTGATGAAGCAGTAGATTATGAGTTGTCTACTGAATTATTGAAAGAGCGCCTTGCAATCATGGATGCGCGTTCTCCTTTCAATATTGAGTACAACCAAGGATTAGAAAATATTATTAAGTCTTTCCTGAAAAACAGAAAGAAATCTTTTGAGCGCCTGATGGCAATTTCTGAATATTATTTCCCAATGTTTGAAGAGGCGCTGGCCAAGAAAAACGTTCCGTTGGAAATTAAATATTTGGCGGTTGTAGAATCTGCTCTTAATCCAAAGGCTGTTTCGCACATGGGAGCAACAGGTCTTTGGCAGTTTATGTATCAGACTGGAAAACAATACAATTTAAATATCGATTCGTATGTTGATGAGAGAAGCGATCCGCTTAAAGCAAGTAATGCTGCTGCTCAATATATGACCAATATGTATAAAATATTTGGAGATTGGGATCTAGTTTTAGCATCTTATAATGCTGGTCCAGGAAACGTTGCCAAAGCGATTAGACGGTCTGGAGGTCAACAAAACTATTGGAACATTCGTAAAAATCTTCCAAAGGAAACGCAAGGATATGTACCAGCTTTCTTAGCGACAATGTACATTTACGAATTCCATAAAGAACACGGTATTGTTCCGAACAGAGCATTGGTAAAAAGTTTTGAAACCGATACTGTGATGATCAAAAATCACATAACTTTCAAACAACTTGCAGAAGTTCTAGACGTACCAGTTTCTCAATTACAGTTACTAAATCCTTCTTATAAGCTTGATGTTGTTCCTTTTTATGCAAATAAAAATCATTACATCAGAATGCCACGAGAAAAGGTAGCTTTATTTACCGCAAATGAAGAAGCTGTTTATGCTTACGCAAATCATGTCAAGAATCTTCGTGAAAAACCAAATTCTCAGCAGCAATACGCTTCTGTAACTACGCGAAATGACAGATCGACGATCACTCGGACTAAGATGCATAAAATAAGGAGAGGAGAGTCTTTGGGCTTAATTTCTGAAAAATACGGAGTATCTGTCTCCAACCTTAAAAAATGGAATGGATTAAGATCTAATGTAATTAATGCAGGAGGATCTCTAAAAATTGTAAGCACAGAAACAGTTGCTGTTAAAGCACAACCCGAGGCAATCGCTAAGAAAACTGAAGCAGTCGCTGCAAAAGCGTCTCTCAAAGAAGTTGTAGCGGAAGATGATGATACAAAATACTACACCGTGAAAAAAGGCGAAAGTCTTTATGCTGTTGCAAAAAAGCATAATGTAACAGTGGATCAAATAAAAGATTGGAATAAATTTGGTGGAGATAACTTAGTGGCTGGAATAAAAATTATCGTTGACAAAAAAGTTGAAGAAAGCGATAATACTGCTATTGCGGATGTTGCAGAAGAGAATGTAATAATCGATCCTACAAATTATAATCTAAAATATCACGTCGTAAAAAAGGGTGAATTCTTAGGGATTATAGCAAAACAAAACAATTTAAGCTTAGCTGAGCTAAAAGAAATGAACTCGCTTGAAAGCAATACCGTGAATGCCGGAACAAGAATTATAATAGCAAAAACTGCGATTGATAAAAGTGGTTTATCTCAAAAAACAAAGAATCAAAACACTCAGATTGCGGCAAAAGAAAAGCAAAATCAGAAATCATATTATGTTCAAAAAGGTGATTCACTTTTTAGTATAGCAAAGAAACATCCAGGAGTTACAATTTCAGATCTAAAACAATGGAATGGAATTGGAAGCAACGGAAATATTAAACCTGGAATGAAACTTAAAATTCAGGGATAATCAAAGAAATCTTCTTTAAATTTGGACTTTATTCATATATTATGAACAAAGTCCATTTTTTTTTGGCTTTCATTGTACTGCTAACTTCTTGTAATCAGAAGCCTGTTGGAAAGAAAATTTCTACTGGTGAACTGAACCATATTGCAATAATCATTGATGATCAGTTGTGGAATGGTGAGATAGGAGATAATGTACGCACAAAATTCGCCGCTCCAGTTATCGGCTTGGCGCAAGAAGAACCTATTTTCTCTATCAATCAGTATCCTGCTAAATTGCTGGAAGGCTACATGACGCATAGTAGAAATATTATGGTAATCAAAAAAAGCACAAAAAATTCTTACAAGGTTCGAAAAGACGAATACGCCATTCCGCAAAATACAGTGTATATAGGCGGTACTTCGGTAGCTGAAATTCTTGATATCCTAAACAATAACGCTGCAGAAATAATTAAACTTTTTCAGGAGACTGATATAAAGCTAAGTCAGCAGGTTAACGATAGTTCACTTCTAAATAAAAGTAGATTACGAGACCGCTTTAATATTTCGTTGGATGTTCCTACGGGCTATAAATATGCGATGGACGAAAATAATTTTGTTTGGTTGAAAAAGGATAATATTAGTGGTAATCAGAGCATTTTGATTTATCAAGTTCCACAGACTTGCTTGAAGCGCAATAGCAATCCAATTGATAATATCATTAAGATGCGTGATTCTATTGGCGAATTATATATTCACGGCACTGTCGCAGAGAGTAGGATGATAACCGAGCAAGGTTTTGCACCCTACTTAACTATGACTACACTTGATGGTAGAAAAACCTACCATACCAAAGGAACTTGGGAGCTCAAGAATGATTTTATGGCTGGGCCTTTTATAAATTATGCAGTAGAAGACACTGTAAATAAGCGTTTGATTATTATAGAAGGTTTCTGTTATGCGCCGTCCAAAAATAAACGAGACTTGGTGTTTGAACTTCGCGCTATTATCGAAACATTTAAATTTTTGAAATGAAAGACTCTTTAAACTGGCAAATAATGCGTTTTAACGAGCTTTCGTTGGAACAACTATATCAAATTATGGCTTTGCGTAGCGAGGTCTTTGTAGTGGAGCAAAACTGCATCTATCAAGATTTAGATAACAAAGATCAAGATGCTCTTCACGTTTGCGGCTTTTACAAAGGTAAATTAGTGGCGTATTGCAGAATCTTTCGGCCAGGATATTATTTTGAAGATGCTGCAATCGGGCGTGTAATAGTTGCAAAAGAATGCAGAAGTTTTAAAATAGGTCATGTTTTAATGCAAAAATCTATTGCCACGGTTTTGGAACTATTTGATACTTCCTCAATAATGATTTCGGCTCAGGTATATTTACTAAAATTTTATCAATCACACGGCTTCTTGGTGGTTGGTGAAGAGTATTTAGAAGATGGAATCCCACATGTGCAAATGAAGCGATAAATGTATCAAGGGTTTTATTATACAGACTTCACCATGATTCGCTTAGCACTCTCAGAAGCGCAAACCAGTCCCGCTGCCATCATAATTACATCTTTCAAAACCAATCTTCCTGCTCCCGATAGGTAAGGAAATCCGTGTTGCGGAGTTGGAAAATCGCCACCTAGATTAGGTACATAAACTTCCGGTGTAGTGATCAAAAAAGTAAGAGTAACTAACGACATTAAAAAGGTAAGAATACCACCTATTAAACCTATTTTGTCATTCCAAATTCCAAAAAAGGTCAAAAAACCAATTATTACAATTGCTGCACCTAATCCGTAGGCAAAAACATAAGTGCCATTTTTTTGATGCCAATTGATATTTGCTTGAACTGTTTTTCCTTCCGGATTTTTATAATCTTTGTACTCAGGTGCATTTTTACTATAGAAAAATGACATTAAAGGGCTGTTGGCTACAAAAGGTACAATGCCGTCCGCCTCGTACTGGTAAACTTTTAATCCACCAATCCACAGCATTACAATTAAAATCGAAATTCGGGTAAGATTAATAAAATAGGATTGACTATTTGCTAGAAATTGGATAAAAATATTCATGAGTTTATTAAATAGTATTTTTTTTAATCAATTATTAATTAATTCAGTTAATATTAGAATCTGCAAATATACCTATTCCTTATTGTTTCGATTTTGTATTTAAGGTAACGCTAACATCTACTAATCTGCGCTAAGGATTTTTGAGAAGCTGAATTTACTAGAGAAAATTTAAAAGTAAATAAGGAAGTTACAAAGACAATATAGTAGGCATTGCGTTTCTCGGCTTGCAGAAATGGCGAACTTCGTGACCGAATTTTTTCGGCTATGATAAAATTTCTTGCGGAAAACGTGAATTTACCACATATTTCGCCATTTATGCAAAGCGATGTTACAGGCTGTTTGTATTTGTCGAAATAACGAATTCAACCGCAAACTTTTCGAGTTTTTGTTGACAAATTTCAATTTTCACATTATTTTTTAATGATTTCCAAAGTAAGAAATACTGGTTCTGTTGTCATCTTAAAAATCACTGATTTAAAGACAATTCCATACAATATTTAAAAAGACATCTCCAAATATTAGAGATGCTAAAATTGCTAATATAAAAGCAATAGAAAAGGCTTTGAGTGTTTGGTTTTTCAAAAGAAGATTTGATTTATATAAAATCAGTTTTATAATTATACCACCGAAAATAGTGTATATTGAAATACACATAAAAGCCCATATAAAATATGCAATATTAAAAATTGATATAATTCCATCTTGTCCTTCAGCATAACAATTGAAAGCAAATATAAAAATGAAATAGAGTGCTATATTTGTTTTTTTAATCATTTAAATTTTTAAGTATCGAGTTTTAGTTTTCTGAATTTCTGTGAAAAACTTTCACGATTCTGCATTTCAGTTTTCTGCATTAACTAACTTTCCTTTCGGATGATTCTTTTCTGCGTATTTTCGACTGAACTTGCTTGTAACTGATTAATATGAAATATGCTCATCGTAACACTTGAATTAAAGATCGCTTTTAATAATTTAAATAAATCACCAATCAGAATGTACTTAACTAGGACTTAATTCTTTGTAATTACCAATTCTACTCTTCTGTCATATTCTACACTTTTGCCTAGTGGTACCGTATTTCCGTATCCTTTGAAAGTCATTCTGCTCTTGTCTATTTTTTTAAAAACCAAATATTTATAGACTGCTTCTGCGCGATTATGTGAGAGTTGTCGTTTGCGTGTGTCTTTATCAATTGCCTCTTTTTGATAAGGTGCAACGCAGCAGACATGTCCTTGAATTTCAAATTGTAACTTTTTATTGCGATGCAAAACTCTTGCTATTTTGTCTAATTCTGTTTTTGATTTATAAGTGAGTTTGCTGCTACCGCGTGGAAACAAAAGATTTTCTAGATAAATATGATCGCCTACCACATGCTTCACTCCTAATGTGGTAAAAAATCCAGGTAGAATAATCTTAGGTAGTTCCTTTAAATTTAAAACCACGTCAACGCGTCGGTTTTTTGAACGTACTTCTGGCAGATTTTCTACAATATCGTCGTCGATAAGAATTCGACCTTTTCCTTCGATTGTGACAATGATTTTCTGTTTAACTCCGTCATTTATCAGTTCTTGCTGGATAGCATTGGCACGATTTGTTGACAGCTTGAAGTTGTAGGCGTCTTTGCCAATATCATCCGTATAGCCAAAGATTTCAATGGATTCAATTCTAGTCGAATCACTTGCCTTTATAAATGTTACTAAGTCTGCTTTTTGTTTTTCGCTTAAGCTAAATTTATCAAATGGAAAGTACACTGAATGCACAATTTCCTCTTGTGAGAATGCTGTGGAAACACATATTAAAAGTATTATTTGAAGAAAGATTCTACGCATTAATTTAGAAATTTTTGATATTCTGCTGAATTGTTTAGCAAGGCGGTTGAACGTTTTATTTCAGGATTGTTTTTAATATAATAGTCATACAAACCTTCTTTGTACTGGTATCTTTTAATTAATTCATCACGAAGTAAATTTTTGATTTGAGTACTACTTTTATCTAGTAGTACAGTTTCACTTTTTTCTAAAGCAGTCAATAATTGTTGATAGGCCTGCATAATTCCATCGTCAATTTTTTCTTTTTTGGCTGCAGCCAAAGTTTCTTTCAAGGCCATTTCAGTTTCAGTATCAAAGGTAAATTTTTCACGCTTCAAAAATTGCTTGAAACTGGAAAAATCTGCATCCGAAATAGTTGGAATCTTACCTCCTAAATTTGGATTTTTGTAATAATACTCAGTCGCAAAATCGAAAATTCCATTGTTTTTTACCAATGCTTCCACAATGGCGCTATGTTTTGTTTCGTCCATTTCTAGGTCGGGAGAAACTCCGCCACCATCATACACCTTACGTCCTTTGCGAGTTTTAAATTCGTTGTATTTTGTAGCATCGGTTCGTACGGCTTTTCCATCCTTGTCTTTATGAAGGTAATCAAGCGCCTGAATACAACGTCCAGAAGGCGTATAATAGCGCGAAATAGTGATTTTGAGCTGAGTTCCGTAAGTAAGGTCTACGGGGCGCTGTACTAGACCTTTTCCAAAACTTCTGCTGCCCACCACAACTGCTCGATCCAAATCCTGCAAGGCTCCTGCAACAATCTCCGAAGCCGAAGCACTCTTGCCATTGACCAACACAACCAATGGAATTTGGGTATCTACAGGATCGCGAGTAGTCATATAAGTATTATTGTGCTTCTGAATTTTAGATTTAGTGGTTACAATTACTTCGCCTTTCGGAACAAACAGATTGCAGATATTCACCGCTTCATTTAAAAGTCCACCAGGATTATCACGTAAATCAAGGATTATTTGGGTAGCACCGCTGGCTTTTAAGCTTTCTAAAGCTGCCTTAGTTTCGGTTGTTGCCTTTACATTAAATTGCGAAAGAACAATATATCCAGTTTTATTATCCGACATTCCGAAGAACGGAACCGCCTTCAGCGCTACTTCATTTAGCGTAAGCTCTGTCTTTAAAGTTTTGCCTTGACGCAAATAGGTAATATCTATTTTGGCATTTTTAGCACCTTTTAAAAGTTGACCAACATCTTCTTTAAAATCAGAAAGGTTGATATCTCCAATTTTGATAATTTCGTCACCAGCTTTCAATCCAGCCTTATCTGCAGGATAATCTTTGTACGGTTCCACGATAGTAAGCTTGCCTTCTTTTCTGTTAATAATTGCGCCAATACCGGTGTATTCTCCAGTGCTATTAATTTTAAATTTAACCACATCTTGCTCGTTAAAATAGACGGTGTATGGATCTAGATCTGCAAGCATACCCTTAATTGCTTTGTCCATAATCGCAGCTGGATTAATTTCATCAACATAGTTCATGTTCACTTCTTTGAATAGTGTCGTGAAAATTTCTATCTGCTTTGCGACTTCAAACAAATTATCTTTGAAACTAGCACCAACGTAAAGTATTCCTGCAGCAGCTACAGGAATGATGTATCTTTTTTTTAAAACTGAAAGCATATTTTTATCTTTTTTTGAAAAGTATTCTGCGCATTCTTTTTCGAAGCTCTAATGTATAATTTATTGACCACATATGAAAAACGCAATTCAACGGAAGATTTTACTTCGAACATCTTCCAAAAAAATAGCTGCTACTTTTATATTAAAGTAACAGCTATCTGCTATTGTGGATTGTTTACTTTGGCAACAAACTTCTCAAAGAGCTGAATTGTTTTTTCATTTATTTCCTCGTAAGTCAATCTGTCTTTTGTTTGATACAGCAGCATCAACGCATATTTTCCGGAGATTTTATCAAGAATCAAATGCTTGTTGAGTCTGTAATTTTCTCTCAAAACACGTTTGAAATAATTGCGATCTACTGCTTTCTTAAAATGCTTTTTCGATACTGAAACCGCCACTTGTAATTCTGATTTATTCAAATTTACATCTTCTGTTTCCAACTTTTTGAAAGCCAGTCGCAGCGGATATTTTGCAACAGATTGCCGCTCTATAAATAAAGCTTCAATCAGTTTTTTTGATTTTAATTTTTCTTCTTTGCCGTAGCTAAATTCCATTCGCTTTATTTGCTTTTTGTACTTGAGTAGAAATTGTCTTCAAGATTAATATCTGCCATCAAACCACTTGGATCTAGTATAATCTGTGCGATTTCTTTCAAAGGTCTATTAATTTTAAATGTAAAATTCGGATCAGCCCAAGTGGACTCACTCAATACGGTTCTTTTGATATTTTGATATGGATTTTCTTTCGAGAAATACATCATCCGCAAAGGAACGTAAAAAGTTTCAGTTGTACCATCGGTATAATTTACCAAAATGTCAATCGGCATTGGCGTAAGTCCTTTTCGCTGTAGCGAAATTTCTGAAGCTCCCTCAATTTGTTTAACAGATGCAATTGAATAATCGATATTATTTGTGGTTCGAGTCCAATCAGTTAGATACCAACCTAAATGCGCTCCAGAAACTTTTTCGGCTGTACGAATTAAATCATTTGGAGTTGGATGTTTAAACTGAAATTCTTTGTAAAATTGCTGCAATGTTCCAACGAGATTTTCAAAACCAATCAGGTAAATAAGTTGCGATAGAAAAATACTTCCTTTGTGATAGCTAGCAATACTATAAGATCTATTAACATCGTATCTATCTGCGTGAGTTCCTTGCGATTGCTCCTTTCCTGAATTCACTAGCGCTCTGTAACCGTTGTAGGATGCCTCAAAAGGATTATTTGCGTTAGTTTTATTTACAATATCCATTGCAAAATCTTCGATGAAAGTTGTAAATCCTTCATCCATCCACCCGTGAGCGGTTTCATTTGATGCAAGGACTCCTTGAAACCAAGCGTGCGCCATTTCGTGTGCAGTTACTCCCAGTAAACCTTCCATAGTTCCACCGCCCAATATTAGCGTACACATTGCATACTCCATTCCGCCGTCGCCACCTTGAATTATTGAATATTGCTTGTACGGATATTTTCCAACCAGCTGATTGTAAATACTCAATAGCTCAACCGCTTTTGGCTGCAGATTCTTCCAATTCTGAAGTATTTTCGAATCGTCTTTATACAAAAAGTGCAAAGTTGTCCCGCTTTCTGTTTCTATTTTATCATGAATATAATCAGGATCTGCCGCCCACGTAAAGTCGTGAACCATCGGTGCGACAAAATGCCAAGTAAGCGTTTTTGAATTTTTAGGTTTTTTTAATTTTACACCTGCATCTTCATAACCAAAACCAACTTCATTGTTGTTCTGAATATATCCCGTACCACCAAGAATATAGTTTTTATCTATAGTTATCCTTACGTCAAAATCTCCCCAAACCCCGTGAAATTCTCTTCCAATATATGGATCTGCGTGCCATCCTTCAAAATCATATTCGGCTAATTTAGGATACCACTGCGCCATTGAAAGTGCAACACCTTCGCTGTTATTTCTTCCTGTACGACGAATTTGAACTGGTATCTGACCTTCAAACTCCATTTTAAGAGTCGTTTTAGCATTTGGCATTAATGGTTTTGCCAAAGTAACCTCTAAAATTGTTCCGTGCTCCGAAGTGACGACAGCAGCACCGTCTTGCTTCAAGTTTTTAATTTTTAGATAACCAATTTCGTTAGGTTTTAGATGCTTAATTCTGCTTTCATGTTTTTTGCTGCCATCTGCCGCAGTGGTTGTTGTAACCATGCGTCGGTCTGGATCGGCAATATTTCTCAGTCGCATATCCATTTCGCTTCCTGGCTGAAATGCATTCAAATACAAATGATAATACACCTTATACAGCGTATCAGGCGAATTGTTGGTGTAAATAAGCTCTTGACTTCCCGAATATTGGTATTTTTTTGCATCTACGTTTACATCCATTTTATAGTCAACGTGCTGCTGCCAATATCCTGTATTTTGAGCAGAGGCAAAAGTAGTTACAAGTAGAAAGAAAGCAATTGTAAAAAGATTTTTCATAGGAGTTTTAAATTTAAAAAAAAGCGGAAGTCCCAAAAGACTTCCGCTTTTTATAGAATATGCTAATAGATTATTTTGCCATTTTCTCTGCCATCAATAACGCATTGTAAGCATTAACGATTTTTCCTGAGCGTGATCCTTTTGCAAAAGGCATCATCTCTGCATCGTCACCAAATTTAACTTCCATTGGAATTGCAACTCCAGAGTCCATTAAAATTTGTTTTACTTGTTTGGCAGTTAAAGAAGGATAGTAAGATCTGATCAAGGCAGCTACTCCGGCAACATTTGGAGCGGCCATAGATGTACCTTGTTCAAATTTATATTTATCAAAAGGAACAGTAGCATAAATTTCCATTCCAGGAGCAAATACATCAACATTTATGGCACCAAAGTTAGAGAATGGTGCTACTAAGTCAGTTGTATATAAATTATTAAGAGCACCAATTGTAATTACATTATCCGCAAATTCACCAGATCCTGATGTAGCATCGTTTGGATAATTCTGATTTTCTGCCTTGTCAATATTGTGACCATCATTTCCAGCTGCATGTACAAAAAGCACATCCTTTTTTGCGGCATATTTAATAGCGTCATCAACCCATTCTTTATTTGGCGAAAAGCTTTTTCCAAAGCTTCCGTTAATTATTTTCGCACCATTATCTGCTGCGTAACGAATAGCCAACGCAATATCTTTGTCGTACTCATCACCATCTGGCACGGCACGAATTGCCATAATTTTTACATTAGTAGCAACTCCGTCACCACCAAGATTATTGCCACGTACTTGAGCTATAATTCCCGCTACGTGCGTGCCATGTAGGGCATCTTTTTTATCTGGACCCGCAACATTATTATCACCGTATTTAGTATCATTAATGTCAGTTACATTGTCACCAACAATTTTACGACCGTCAAATTCTACATTCAAATTGTAATTTAAGGTAGAATAAATATAATCTTTATAACCTTCGATATCTTCTCTATACCCTGGACCAGCCTGTGTGATAATGCTCATCATCACCTGTTTAGCTTGACCTACAGCTGCATCTGTAGTTACGAGTTTCTGAAGATCTTCTAATGTATACGCTTTTTTATTTAAATGATCCGAAATTGTTTTGTCAGCATTAAAGATAAAGTCAACCTGCTGTTTACCAGACATTGCTTCACTTTTTTTCTTGTCGTAAGCAGCAACTGCACGCTTGTATGTAGCCGATCCGTCGTCGCCCTTCTTAATGATACGCGTCATTTCAAGATTTTCTCTAGTAGACTGACCAAGAAAATTCCATCCATGTATATCATCAATATATCCATTGTTATCATCGTCAATGCCGTTTCCAGGAATTTCTTTGGAGTTAGTCCAAACATTCGACTTTAAATCTTCGTGAACTATATCAACGCCCGAATCAATTACTCCAACAATTACGGTTGTACTCTTTTTATCTTTTAGAAGAAGCTCATAAGCCTTATCAACACTCATTCCTGGAATACTATCTTTAAGTAAATCCAAATGACTCCAGCGTTTTAAATCGTTTTCTGAAATAGCGGTTTTCTTCGCTACGATTCCAGTTTTGTCCACCGTTTGATATAGTGGCGCTTTTTGTGTTGTACAGTTGCTTAGCAACAAGGTAGCCATTGTAGCTACGGTAATTGTTTGTAGTAATCTCATTGTTTGGATTTTATAAAGCGTTATGCAAATATTTGTCGAAAATAATTTTTATTGGTGAAAATCTGATGCGATTAACTTTATCTTAAGATTTCATCGCAGGTAAATACGTCCTTCAGCCGAACTCCTCTATCTGTTTCTTCAACCGTGATGATTTGATTATGAGCATCGTGTTCAAGAAAAAGGTAATAATTATTAGCAGCAGCTTCTTTCAGGAATTTTTCTTTCTCCGGCAGGGTTAATAGAGGCCTCGTATCGTAACCCATCACGTAAGGCAACGGAATATGTCCTGCTGTAGGCAATAAATCGGCCATAAAATAAATCGTTTTATTCTGATATTGAAGTTTAGGCAACATCATTTTTTCAGTGTGACCATCCACATAAAAGATTCCGAAATTTAATTCTTCCGAAAATCCATAATCACCTTCTGGTCTTTTTACAAATTCTAGTTGCCCACTTTCCTGCATGGGTAGAATGTTTTCCTTCAAAAAAGATGCTTTTTCACGAGGATTTGGTTTCGTTGCCCATTCCCAATGATTTTCATTGCTCCAAAATTTTGCGTTTTTAAAAGCAGGTTCGTAGCCAGTTTTATCTTTATTCCACTGAATACTTCCGCCACAGTGGTCAAAATGGAGATGAGTTTGAAAAACATCCGTGATATCATCACGAGAGAAACCATATTTTGCCAGCGACTTATCAATAGTATGAGATCCCCATAGTGAATAATAGCCAAAAAACTTTTCTGATTGTTTGTCGCCCATGCCGGTATCAATCAAAATTAATCTGTTTCCATCTTCAATGAGTAAACATCTGGCGGCAATATCTATTAAATTGTTGGCATCGGCGGGATTGGTTTTGTTCCAAATTGTTTTGGGTACAACGCCAAACATCGCTCCTCCGTCCAACTTAAAATTGCCACTTTCTATAGGATATAATTTCATAATCAACTATTTTCTAAAATAATTCTGCAAAATAAGAAATTTTAGGCGGTTTGTATAGATAATTTTTATAATCCTATTAGTTATAAAATTCTTTAAGAGGGCTATAAAAATAGATTGATTCACTATCTTTGTACTTAATTTAGACAAAATAAACATAACAATGATAAAGGTTTCTGAAACAGCTAAAACGCGGATCATCAATTTGATGAAAGACGATGGTTTTGATGCCGCTCAAGATTACGTTCGTGTAGGTGTAAAAAGTGGCGGTTGCTCCGGACTTTCGTATGAACTTACTTTTGATAAAAATATTCAAGAGAACGATAAAGTATTTAAAGATAACGATATACAAATCGCAGTAGAGAAAAAAAGTTTCTTGTATTTAGCAGGAACAATCTTGGAATTCTCAGGTGGTCTTAACGGTAAAGGATTTGTTTTTAATAATCCAAACGCAAATAGAACTTGTGGTTGTGGGGAGAGTTTTTCTCTTTAAATTCAAAGATTGAATAATTTAAAGATTTAAAGATTGTTTGATGGATTGAAAAATTAGAGATTATGACAAAATCATTTGAAGAATTTGAAGTCCACAAAAAAGGAGTTTTGTTAACCAGGCAAATCTTCGATTTATTAAATAAATCTTCAATCGAAAAAGAATTCAGTTTTAAAGATCAGTTGAAGCGAGCGGTAATTTCGATTACTAATAATATTGCCGAAGGATCTGAATACAATAACAATAAGCAGTTTGTCAGATATTTGAAATTCGCAAAAGGCAGTTGCGCAGAAGTTAGAAATATGTTGATTTTAGCGAGAGAATTAAAATTTCTCTCTGAAGAAGAAATTCAGGAAAGCTTAATTCTTAGCATCGAAATTTCCACTAACATTTCAAATTTCATCAAGTATTTGAATTCTAATTTAGAAAAAAAATAATGATTTTAATTTTTAAAGGATTTACAGTTCTTTAATTTTTTTTAATATGTAATTAAATAAATGATTTCAACTTTTAGAGAATCTTTAAATCTTTAATTTTTTTAATCTTTAAATCTAACCTAAATGTCAAAATACACAGAAGACGACTTAAAAGTCGAGCTGGAAAATAAAGAATATGAGTACGGGTTTTTTACCGATATTGAATCTGAAACTTTTCCAATTGGATTAAATGAAGATATCGTTCGGGCAATTTCAAAAAAGAAAGAAGAGCCTGAATGGATGACTGAGTGGAGACTTGAATCGTACAGAGGATGGCTAGAAATGGAAGAGCCAGAATGGGCAAACGTTCATTACACTAAACCAGATTTTCAAGCGATTTCATACTATTCTGCACCAGTTACAAAAGCAAAATATGCAAGTCTTGATGAGGTTGATCCAGAATTACTAGCAACTTTCAAAAAGCTTGGTATTTCTCTTGATGAGCAAAAAGCACTTTCTGGAGTAGCGATGGATATTGTAATCGATTCAGTTTCGGTGGCAACTTCTTTTAAATCTACATTGTCAGAGAAAGGAATTATTTTCTGTTCTATTTCCGAGGCAATTCGCGAACATCCAGAATTAGTTCGCAAATATCTTGGAACTGTAGTGCCTCAAAAAGACAATTTCTATGCAGCTTTAAATTCAGCAGTATTCTCTGATGGATCATTCTGTTATATTCCAAAAGGTGTAAAATGTCCGATGGAGCTTTCTACCTATTTCCGAATCAATCAAGGTGGTACTGGACAATTTGAAAGAACACTTCTTATTGCAGACGAAGGAAGTTACGTATCTTACTTAGAAGGTTGTACGGCGCCGTCAAGAGATGAAAATCAATTGCACGCAGCGGTAGTGGAACTTATTTCACTTGATAATGCGGAAATTAAATATTCGACCGTTCAAAACTGGTATCCTGGAAACGCAGAAGGTAAAGGTGGAGTTTTCAACTTTGTAACCAAACGTGCTATTTGCGAAACTGGAGCGAAAGTTTCATGGACGCAAGTAGAAACAGGATCAGCAGTAACTTGGAAATATCCTTCTTGTATTTTAAAAGGAGATAACTCAGTAGGAGAATTTTATTCGATTGCTGTAACCAACAATTTCCAACAAGCAGATACAGGGACAAAAATGATTCACCTTGGTAAGAATACAAAATCTACCATTATCTCAAAGGGAATCTCGGCAGGACAATCTCAAAATAGTTATCGTGGACTTGTGCAAATTGGAGCAAGAGCAGAAAATGCTCGAAACTTCTCTCAATGTGACTCATTATTAATGGGTAATAATTGTGGTGCGCATACTTTCCCGTATATCGAAAGTAAAAATCCATCTGCCAAAATTGAGCATGAAGCAACGACAAGTAAAATTGGAGAAGATCAAGTATTCTATTGCAATCAACGTGGAATTCCTACAGAGAAAGCAATTGCCTTGATCGTAAACGGTTTTAGCAAGGACGTACTTAACAAACTTCCGATGGAGTTTGCTGTAGAGGCTCAAAAATTACTAGAAATTTCATTGGAAGGTTCAGTAGGATAAGCAGTTGCTTAGACCTCGTATCGACTGAAAAATATAATATATCATATAATAAGACACTATGTTATCAATAAAAAATTTACACGCCGCTGTAGACGGAAAAGAAATATTAAAAGGATTAAATCTAGAAGTTAAAGCAGGAGAAGTTCACGCTATCATGGGACCAAACGGTTCTGGAAAAAGTACTTTAGCATCTGTAATTGCTGGTAATGACTCTTTCGATGTTTCAGAAGGACAAGTAATACTAGACGGAGAAGACCTTGCAGAATTAGCTCCAGAAGAGCGCGCTCACAAAGGAATTTTTCTTTCATTCCAGTATCCAGTAGAAATTCCTGGAGTATCGGTTACAAACTTTATTCGTACAGCGATTAACGAAACAAGAAAAGCAAGAAAACAGGACGAAATGCCTGCAAAGGATATGCTGAAATTGATTCGTGAAAAATCTGAATTATTGGAAATCGACCGTAAATTTTTATCGCGTTCTCTTAACCAAGGTTTCTCAGGTGGAGAGAAAAAACGTAATGAAATTTTCCAAATGGCAATGCTTGAGCCTAAAGTTGCCATCCTTGACGAGACAGATTCAGGTCTTGATATTGATGCACTTCGCATCGTTGCAAATGGTGTGAATAAATTAAAAAGCGATAAAAACGCAGTAATCTTGATTACGCACTACCAAAGATTGCTAGACTATATCGTTCCAGATTTCGTACACGTTCTTCTTGATGGTAAGATTGTAAAATCTGGCGGAAAAGAATTGGCTCACGAGCTAGAAGAAAAAGGATACGACTGGATCAAAGCAGAAAACTAGTCTGACGTTTCGATACTAGTTTTAAAAAATTAATATGAAAAAGTTGCTTCTAAATTCAATTGAAAACTCAATTATTTTCTCAGTCGCAACTTTAAGAATTATACAAAATGGAATTAAAAGAAAAATTAATATCATCTCATATTGCCTTTGAAGAACGCGTCAATGTAGATACTGAACTTCACGATATCAGAACTGCAGCGCTCAAAAACTTCGAAGAAAAAGGATTTCCTACAAAGAAAGATGAAGCTTGGAAATATACCTCGCTGAATTCTTTACTTAAAACCGATTTTTCGGTTTTTGCAAAGGGCAATAATTCTATCAACAACGAAGACCTTAAAAAGTATTTTCTTCAAGAAATTGACACTTATAAAGTGGTTTTTGTAGACGGAATTTTCAACTCATTCCTTTCATCAACAACCCACGAAGGTGTGGATGTTTGTCTGATGTCATCGGCAATGACCAAGGCCAAATATATTCCTGTTGTTCAGGAGTATTTTAATACTGCGGCAAGTAAGGACGACAGTCTTACAACTCTAAATACTGCATTTACTGTAGAAGGTGCTTACATCAATATCCCGAAAAATAAGATTGTAGAGAAGCCTATCGAAATTATGTATTTCTCAACAGCTTCGGCAGAGAATGCTTTGATGGTGCAGCCTCGCAACTTAGTTATAGTCGGAAAAAATTCCCACGTTCAGATTATTGAGCGTCATCAGAGTTTAAATAATCATACTGTTTTTACAAATGTGGTCACTGAAATTTTTGCCGAAAAAGATGCAGTAGTTGATTACTACAAGATTCAAAACGACAATGATCAAGCGAATCTGATTGATAATACTTATGTTTCACAGCAATTTCAAAGTGAGGTTTCGGTACATACTTATTCTTTTGGTGGCAACCTAACCCGTAACAATCTAAACTTTTACCACCACGGCGAGCGTATTGTGAGCAGGCTAAATGGTATCACGATTATTGGCGAAAAACAGCACGTAGATCACTACACTTTGGTGCATCACGCTGCGCCAAATTGCGAAAGTCATCAAGATTACAAAGGGATTTTCAGCGATAGATCAATTGGTGTTTTCAATGGAAAAATATTTGTTGAAAGAGAAGCTCAAAAGACTAATGCTTTCCAAAAAAGTAATAATATTCTGTTGAGTGATAAGGCTACAATCAACGCAAAACCACAGTTGGAAATTTTCGCAGATGATGTGAAATGTTCTCACGGTTGCACGATTGGTCAGCTAGACGAAGATGCAATGTTTTATATGCGATCACGCGGTATTCCTGAAAAAGAGGCGAAAGCTTTATTGATGTACGCGTTTTCTAATGACGTGATTGAGAGCATTAAAATTCCAGAACTCAAAGCTAGAATTACCAAGTTAATTGCCAAGAAATTGAGCGTTAAATTGGGATTTGATCTTTAATATGATAATTATTTTTTGGAGCTTTTTCCCGCTATCCGCTCCAATCTTTATATAAAAGTTGCAAAAGGCAACTTTTATATAAAGGATTTCCACTTCTATCGGGGCTAAAAAAAAACAGAATGAGATTTAATGTAGAAGCAATTCGTAAAGATTTTCCAATACTTTCTCAAAAGGTAAATGGCAAACAACTAGTATATCTTGACAATGGCGCAACATCTCAGAAACCACAACAGGTAATTGATGCAATCGCCAACTATTACAAAGAACTTAATGCCAATGTTCACCGCGGAGTCCACACTTTAAGTCAGCTGGCAACAGATGCATTTGAAGAAGGACGTGCCAAAATTCAACAGCACATTAATGCCAAAGAATCCTATGAAGTAATCCTAACTTCGGGAACTACTCATAGTATCAATATTGTTGCAAATGGTTTTTCGAATATGCTGAAAGATGGTGACGAAATTCTTATTTCAGCATTAGAACATCATAGTAATATTGTTCCATGGCAGATGCTTTGCGAGCGAACAGGAGCAACTTTGAAAGTTATTCCTATGAATCTCGAGGGCGAACTCGTTATGGATGATTTTGATTCGCTTCTGAATTCAAATACCAAGATAGTCGCTGTTAACCACGTATCAAACGCCTTAGGAACAATCAACCCTATTAGATACATGATTGCCGAAGCTCATAAAGTCGGAGCTGCTGTGTTAATTGACGGAGCTCAATCAGTTGCTCATATCAAACCAGATATGCAGGAATTAGATTGTGATTTTTATACTTTTTCTGCCCACAAAATCTGTGGACCTACAGGTACTGGAGTTTTATATGGAAAAGAAGAATGGCTTAACAAATTAATTCCGTTTCAAGGTGGAGGAGAGATGATTAAGGAAGTGACTTTCGAGAAAACCACTTATGCAGATCTCCCCTATAAATTTGAAGCAGGAACGCCAAATATCGCTGGAGTGATTGGATTTGGAGCTGCTATTGATTATCTAAATGCAATCGGAATGAATGCAATTGCACAGCAAGAAGAAGAAATTCTAAAATATGCTACAGCCGAATTGCTAAAAATTCCGGAACTAAAAATCTGGGGAACTTCCAAAGAAAAAGTTTCGGTTATATCGTTCAACGTTGGTAATCTCCATCCTTACGATATCGGTACAATTCTTGACAATAGCGGAATTGCGGTTCGTACCGGACATCACTGTGCGCAGCCAATTATGAATTTTTGCGAAATTCCTGGAACAGTTCGTGCATCCTTCTCATTTTACAATACAATTGAGGAAGTAGATTTATTGGTAAAAGGTATTGTAAAAGCGCAAAAAATGTTAAATTAGTATTTAATATAATCTAAAAGGAATTCACATGAAAATAATAGCAGCAATAGCAATGGTATTTTTCTTGGCAAAGGGATGCGGTAACGAAACAGCAAAAGATATGCAAACGGCACAAATAGAATACACTGCCAACACTAGAGGATTCTTCCAAAAGTTAATGGTAAATAACGGCGTTTTGAGCAAATCAGAAGATCGAAATTCTGATGCGAGAGCAGAAGCAATCAACTTAAGTAAAGAACAATCTCAAGAGCTAATCGTAGCTTTTCAAGAAATTAATCTTGAAGATCTGAGCGATTACAAAGCACCAACCGAAAAACGCTTCTATGACGGAGCTGCAATTGGAAAACTTAAAATAACTTATCAAGGAAAGACTTACGAATCACAAGAATTTGACCATGGAAATCCTCCAGTCGAAATTGAAAAATTTGTTGATAAACTACAGTCTTTCGCAAAAGCAGAATAATGAATATTGAAGATAAAAAGGAAGAGATTATAGAAGAATTTTCGTTCTTTGAAGATTGGGATGAGCGTTTTCAATATGTAATTGATCTTGGAAAAGAATTGCCAATTATTGAAGACCAGTATAAAACAGAAGACAATATTATCAGTGGTTGTCAGTCTAAAGTGTGGCTTCACGCGACTTTAAATAGCGGAAAGGTCGAGTTTACTGCAGATAGCGATGCGATTATTACCAAAGGAATTATTGCAATTCTAATTCGAGTATTTTCAAATCAAAAACCGGCCGATATATTAGAAGCTAATTTAGACTTTATAGATCAAATAGGCTTGAAGAGCCATTTATCGCCCACTAGGGCCAACGGTCTCGTCTCAATGATAAAACAAATAAAAATGTATGCGCTGGCTTTTGAGTCGGCACAAAATAATTAAATAGTATGGAAGAAGTTATAGATACTCAGGCTTTAGGCGAAACGATAGTAGGTGTACTTAAAAGTATTTACGATCCAGAAATTCCTGTAGATATATATGAATTAGGACTAATTTATGATGTAATGGTAAACACCGATTACGAAGTAAAAATTTTAATGACATTAACATCACCTAACTGTCCAGTTGCAGAGTCTTTGCCTAAGGAGGTAGAGGACAAAGTAAAACTGCTCGACGATGTGAAGGATTGTGAAGTAGAAATTACATTTGATCCGCCTTGGAGTAAAGATTTAATGAGCGAAGAAGCTAAACTAGAGCTAGGAATGCTTTAAATTTCCCTGTTATGGAAGATGAAATAGTAAATAAAGTTGCAGCAAGTGCCTTGGAAGTTTTTGATCTTGAGGATTATTATCCAAAGGGACAAAGAGTAACCATTGATATTTCGCAGTGGCTTATAGATGGTTTCTTATTAAAAGAAAAAGAATTTAGAGCTGCGCTAAAAGTTCATGATTGGAGTCAATATGAAGGTTCTTACGTGGCGATCAGTTGTAGCACAGACGCTATTGTTCCTGCTTGGACTACAATTTTGATTGCGTTATATTTAAATGAGCACGCTATTTTTAGCGCAAGCGGTACTATAGAAGATCTAGATTCACTGCTTTACAAAAATCTATTGTCAAAAATAGATTTTAGCATATATCAAGATAAAATGGTGATTATAAAAGGTTGCGCCAGAAAACCTGTGCCAACCAATGCCTATATTATGGCTGCACAGCATCTGCAATTATACGCAAAAGGCATAATGTACGGTGAAGCTTGTTCTGCCGTGCCTTTGTTTAAGAAGTCTAAGAGTAAAGTTTAATTTAAAATCTAGTATTATGAAAAAAATTCACTTGCTAAGTTTTCTATTCATCGCAGTTTCTGGTTTTTCTCAAGAAAATCTTGTTGTTCAAGACACTATCAAACCTTGGACTGCAAAAGGAAATGCGGACATTTTGTTCAATCAATCAACATTTGATAATTGGCTTGCCGGAGGAGAAAATAATATTTCTGGGACAATAAAGGTCAATTATGATATTAATTACAAAAAAGATGATTGGAATTGGGACAATAAAATCATTGCTTCTTATGGATTGGTAAAAACTAAAACTAGTTCATTTGCCAAGAAAACCGACGATCAACTTGAAATCAATTCCTTATTAGGTAAAAAATTAAATCCCGAAAGTAATTGGTTTTACTCAGCGTTTCTAAATTTTAAGACGCAGATTACTCAAGGTTATATTTATGACAAGGATATTAATGGTGTAGAAATTAGAAATTCATACACTGATTTTATGTCACCCGGCTATTTGCTAGTTGGACCAGGACTACTTTGGAAGAAGAACGACAATTTAAAGGTTAATCTAGCACCTTTAACCTCAAAATTTACCTTTGTAGATCCGGCCTTTACTACGCCAGACGCAGGATACTTTGGAGTGGATGAGGGGAAGTCTATGCGATATGAACTCGGATTTAATGCCTCAGCTTACTACAAACTTGATCTTGTTGCAAATGTAACTATGGAGAATATTTTAAATCTCTATTCTAATTATCTTGAGGATTTTCAGAATGTGGATTTAGATTATCAGATGAATATCAATATGAAAATTAATAGATTTCTAACCACAAATTTCTCATTCCAAACGATCTATGATGATAATGCCTTTCAAGGTTTTCAGACTAGACAAGTTTTGGGAGTAGGAGCTACGGTGAATTTCTAAAATTTAAAACAAAAAACGGAGTGTATTTTTCATAATGCACTCCGTTTTTTAATTTATATCTATAGTGACTTAGATTTCCTCCTCCTCATCCGTTTCCTTTTCTACCGCTTCGTGATAATCAGGGTACAAAAACTTATTATAAGGGAATCTAGTAATATGAATTTGTCTAACACTTTCGTAAACTTTTTCTTTAAATTCTTCGATGTTTTCTTTATTACTGGCCGATATAAACAAAGCATTATCACTTCCTAATTTCGACATCCAAGTAGCTTTCCACTCTGCCAAAGTATTATGTCTATTGGTTTTCTCCGTCATCAAATCATCTTCTTCAATTTCAAGATGCTTATAAGCGTCAATCTTATTAAAAACCATAATCTGCGGTTTATCGGAAGCTTTTATATCTTCCAAAATCTTATTTACAGACTCGATATGGTGTTCAAATTCAGGATGTGAAATATCTACCACATGCAGTAATAAATCTGCTTCTCGAACTTCGTCCAATGTGCTTTTGAAGGATTCGATAAGTTGTGTTGGAAGTTTTCTAATAAAACCTACCGTATCGGAAAGTAAGAAAGGCAAATTTCTTATAACCACTTTTCGAACTGTCGTATCAAGAGTGGCAAATAATTTATCTTCGACAAAGACGTCGCTTTTACTGACAAGATTCATCAAGGTAGACTTTCCAACATTGGTGTATCCTATGATGGCAACGCGCACCATGGCACCGCGATTTCCGCGCTGAACTCCCTGTTGCTTATCAATAACTTTAATTTTCTCCTTTAATAATGCAATTCTGTCACGAACAATTCGTCTATCTGTTTCGATTTCAGTTTCCCCTGGTCCTCTCAATCCTATTCCCCCTTTTTGGCGCTCAAGGTGTGTCCACATTCCTGAGAGTCTAGGTAACAGATATTGACATTGCGCTAATTCAACCTGTGTTCTGGCGTAAGAAGTTTCGGCCCTTTGCGCAAAAATGTCTAGAATTAGATTAGTTCTATCTAGAATCTTGCAATCCAGAATTTTGGAAATGTTTTTTTGTTGTGATGGTGATAATTCATCATCAAATATTACAGTTGATATATTGTGTTCTCTGGTGTAGACATTAATCTCTTCCATTTTGCCTGTTCCAAGGAAAGTCTTGGGATTTGGCTGTTCCATTTTTTGCGAAAAGCGTTTGTTGACTTGACCTCCAGCAGTTACCGTCAAAAACTCTAATTCATCAAGATATTCTTTAAGTTTTTCCTCGCTCTGCTTTTGGGTTACAATTCCAACTATTACTGTTCTTTCTAAATCTATCGTTTCTTTTTCTAGCATAAATTTTTTCTAATAAAACAAATTTAATCATTATTATACCAATATAGAAATTTTTATGATTATGATAATTTGGGCGCCTCCCTTCGGGCCGGGTCATCCACTGTATCTTTGCTGCCCAGAAATTTTAAATTAAAAGAGATGCGATAAGTTGGGTAGCAAAGGATGCCGTTCCTACCCCTGGCGCAAGCTAAATACTTCTAATTCATTTTTGTCTTTTGAAAGAAAACAGCTTGGATAATTTATAATTAGAAAATCCTATGTATAAGTGGTTCGCTACTAAATTAAAATTATACCCTAATTTTTGTGTAAATTCTTAAAATATGTAGTTGTTCGGGGTACTTGAAATAGTTAAAATGCAATTAAACTATAATTATTCCAAATATATAGTTAAATTTGGTTCCTTATAGTTTTGTTAAACTAGCTATTTATTATCAACTAAATTTTCATTTTATGAAAAAAATTACTTTATTAATTTTAATGCTTTTCCTTTCCTTTGCGGGATTCTCGCAATTCACCGAGGGATTTGAAGGCACTACCGTCCCAAATATTGCTGCCAAGCAGTGGGTTTTGGGATCTGGTACTTGGGGTGTTTTCGACAATGGAGTCGGGACCACCAAAAGTTGGGGCGTCAATAGTGGCGTAACCACACCTCCACTAGTTCATAGTGGACTTCGGGCGGCCTATATGGTCAACGACAATATCGGAATAGGAAATATGTCGCAAGACTTTTTAGCTACTCCGATGATCACAGTTCCTGCTAATGGTGAGTTGAAATTCTGGGCTCGTACATTGCAAAATGGAAACCAGGGAACTATTTATAAAATAATGGTTTCTAATACGGCTGGATCTCAGACAAACCCTGCTGCATACACTCTTATTCAGCAGTGGAATGAAGACCAACTTGTTACAGATTACAATATTTACGAAGAAAAAAGTGTAAATCTTACCGCTTTCGCTGGTCAGAATATACACATCGCTTTCGTAATGGAGTACACACAAAATGCTCCTGGACTTGGAGGCGACAGATGGCTCCTAGACGATGTTCGAATTGTTGAAAAATGTTTGGATCCAACAACTTTAGGAGCCAATACTATCACACAGACTTCAGCTAATTTAACTTGGGCAAATCCAGGAAATGCTACAAATTTTGAAATCCAAGTGCTTCCAGCAACTGGAACATTGGGGTCAACAGGAATGCCTGTTACAGGAACAACATATCCTGCAACTGCAACAACAAATCCAATTGCACCTTTAACTCCAAGTACTTTATATAAATTTTACGTAAGAGCAATTTGTGCTGGTAACGTTGCGAGTGTTTGGGTTGGACCTTTTAGTTTCTCAACTTCATCACCGGGACTTACTTGTACATCACCAATTGTAATACCATCAACTCTTCCTTATACTACAACAGATAATACTGTTGCTTATGGGGATACTACAGATGATCCGCAAGCTGCAAACTGTACTACTGTCGCTGGTAACTATATGACTGGAAATGATGTTTTCTACTCATTTACACCAACTACGACTGGAGCAATTCAAATTGAAATGTCTCCTGGTGCTACATACTCCGGAATATTCGTTTATGAAGGATGTGCAAATGTTGGTATCAACTGCGTTGCAGGTGTTGCAAATCCACAAAATACACCTAGAATAATTCCGAGTTTGCAAGTTACAGCTGGAACTACTTATATAATAGTTCTTTCTTCTAATGCTACTCCGCAAACTTTCCCATATACACTAACGATACAAGCACTGAATTGTGCTTCGCCAACTTCATTATTTGCAGTGGGCGCTACTCCAACAAGTGCTCATCTTACTTGGGGAAATCCTGGAGCGGCAACTTCTTGGGAAGTATTCGTTCAAACTGCAGGTTCTGCAATTCCAGCAGGCGCAGGTTTAACTGCTAATACTAATACAAATTTTGAAGTTTCAACTTTAACTGGTACTACTACTCCACTACAATTAGGAACATCTTACCAATATTGGGTACGTGCTAATTGTGGCGATGGTACTTTTAGTATTTGGTCTGGTCCATATGCTTTTAATTTAGCAATACCAGCAGTACTTCCTTTTACTGATGGATTTGAAGGTCCAAATACGTGGACTTTACTAAATGGTACGCAAAATAATAAATGGTTCTATGGTTCGGCGGTAAGCAATACGGGAACCAATAGTATGTATGTGTCAAATGACAATGGTTTGACTAATACATATACAAACAACACTACTTCAGTAACACATTTTTATCGTGACTTACTTATTCCTGCAAACACCAACGACCTGAATGTTCAGTTTGATTGGAGAGCAGCGGGAGAAAGTAACTATGATTACATCCGAGTGTGGGCCGTTCCTACTAACTTTACTCCAGTTCCTGGCACGCAAATCACGGCAGGTCCTGGTAGATTTCAATTAGGTGCAAACATTAATCAGAATCCAGCCTTCACAACATCAAATTACGTTGTAAACGCAACTAGTTTTGCAGGTCAAGCAATGCGTTTGGTTTTTGAATGGAGAAATGATGGTAGTGGTGGTACACAACCTCCAGGTGCTATTGATAATGTTACAGTAAACGCAATTATATGTTCAGCTCCTACAGCTTTGGTTGCTCCAGTAATTGGACAAACAAATGCTACAATTTCTTGGACAGGTATTGCAGGTACTACTTCTTATGATTACTTCGTAAGTACTACAAATACAACTCCTGCTGCAACAGCTACGCCTACAGCAACCGTTACGGGTACAACCGCACAACTTGATGGCTTGTTGCCTTCAAGCCAGTACTTTGTATGGGTTCGCTCAAATTGTGGACCTAATGGTACAAGTACATGGACTGGACCAGTATATATTACAACAGCACAAATAGCTGGAACTTTACCATATGTTGATGGTTTTGAAGGTGTAAATACTTGGTCTATTAATAATGGTACTCAAACAAACAAATGGTTCTCAGGTACTGCAGTTAGTAATTCTGGAACCCACAGTATGTATGTATCTAATGATAATGGATTAACAAACACTTATTCACTGAATCCAACATCTGTAACACATTTTTATAGAGATCTTATTGTTCCTGCTGGAACTACAGATCTAAATGTTCAATTTGATTGGAGAGCACAAGGTGAAGGTTCATCTGATTATATCAGAGTGTGGGCAGTTCCTATTTCTTATGTTCCAACAGCCGGAACTCAAGTTACTGCTGCAGCTGGACGTGTTCAATTAGGGGGAAACATTAACCAAAATTCTACTTGGTCTACTGCAACCTATGTTTTAAATGCGACTACGACATTTGCAGGTCAAACAATGCGATTAATCTTCGAGTGGAGAAATGATGGTAGTGGTGGTGCGCAACCTCCAGGAGCAATTGATAATGTAGTGGTAAATGCAATTACATGTTATGCTCCATCTGCTTTGGTAGCAACAAATGTGGGTGAGTCAACAGCAACTATCTCATGGACGGCACCTGCCTCAGGAGCAGCCTCATATGATTATTATGTGAGCACAACAAATACTGCTCCAACAGCAACACAAACTCCAACAGGAAACGTGGTTCCAACAACTACACCACTAACAGGACTTACATCATCTACAAATTATTTTGTATGGGTTCGTTCTAATTGTGGACCAGGCGGAACAAGTACTTGGGCTGGTCCAGTGCTTATTACAACATCTCAAGTAGCAGGTGTATTACCTTTTAATGATGGCTTTGAGGGAGTTAATCAATGGTCAATTTATAATGGTAATCAAGCAAACAAATGGTTCTTAGGTACTGCAGTAAGCAATACCGGAACAAAAAGTATGTATGTTAGTAGCGATAATGGTGTTACAAATTCATACCTAACAGGCTCTAATTCTGTTACACATTTTTATAGAGATCTAATTGTTCCAGTAGGAACAGGTGAGCTTAACGTACAGTTTGACTGGAGAGCGCAAGGTGAATCATCATGGGATTACATTCGCGTGTGGGCAGTGCCTACAACTTATGTACCTGTACCAGGAACTCAAGTTATAGCTGGAGCCGGAAGAATTCAACTTGGTGGAAATATCAACCAAAACTCTTCTTGGTCTACTGCAAACTACGTTTTAAATGGAGCTGGTTTCGCAGGTGGAACTATGAGATTAATTTTTGAATGGAGAAATGATAGTAGTGGTGGTACACAACCTCCAGGTGCTATTGATAATGTAGTAGTAAATGTTATTACATGTTCATCTCCTTCCGCTTTAGTTCTTAATTCAGTTGGACAAACTACAGCAGATATATCTTGGACAGCGCCTCCTGGAGGTGCCCCAGGGTCTTACGACTATTATGTTAGTAATACAGTTACAGCTCCGACGGCAGCGGCAATTCCGACAGGTAACGTTCAACCTGCAAACTTGCAATTACAGGATCTTACCCCTTCAACTACATATTTTGTTTGGGTACGTTCAAATTGTGGTGCTGACGGAACGAGTACTTGGATTGGACCAATTGCAGTTACAACTGGACAAATTCCAGCTGTGATGCCTTTTATAGAAGGATTTGAAGGAACTACCGCTTGGTCATTTAATAGTGGTACTCAAACAAATAAGTGGATTATTGGAACCGCCGCAAGTAATGGTGGGGCTAACTCTCTATATATTACAAATGACAATGGTATTTCAAATGCATACAATACGTCAGGTGCAACAACTGTAGCTCATGCTTATAGAGATATTCAAATGCCAGCAGTTATTGGAGACGTAAATGTTGAATTTGATTGGAGAGCAGTTGGAGAAGGAACTTGGGATTTCTTACGTGTGTGGGTAGTACCTACAACTTTCGTTCCGACAGTTGGAACGCAAATAACTGCTACTGCAAATCGTAAGCAACTAGGTCAATATAATAACAGTGGGCAGTGGCTGCACGTGCAGCAATTTGTAGATGCTGCTCCTTATGCAGGTCAAAGTATGCGACTTGTATTTGAGTGGAGAAATGATGGTAGTGGGGGTGCTCAACCGCCAGCAGCTATCGATAATGTTAAAGTTAATGTATTAACTTGTCCTGCGCCGATCAATTTAACGGCAGCTGGTGTATCAGGTAGTACTGCGATTACGCTTGGTTGGACTCCAGTTGGTACTGAAACTTCATGGGAAGTAATTGTACAAGTTGCTGGTACAGGTGCGCCTGTAGCGGGAACTGGAACTATTGTAAACGGTACTCCAACATTACCATTCACAGCCACTGAGGGTGTGTTTTACGAATTCTTTGTTATTGCAAATTGTAATGCAACTGAAAGTAGTTTATGGGCTGGACCACAATCGTTCTCAATTTATACTCCACCAGGATGCGCTGAGGTGCAACTTTCAGGAGTTGGTTTTGATATTATAGATTCTGAAATTATACTGTGTGCTGAAAATGATAGCCAATGTGTTAACTTAGAAGCTAATTACTTTGGAATTGGATCAACAACCTCTTATGAAGTTTCTGCAATATCCTACGAACCTCCATTCCCTTTCACCGGTGGTATCGAAATGCCGATTACCTCTGATGACGATTATACACCAAGTTTTACGCTACCTTTTAATTTCTGCTTCTTTGGTGAGTCTTACGACTTCGTAAAAGTTGGAGATAATGGAGTAATTAGCTTTGGTCAGCCATTTACAACTGATTATGGAGATTTTTGTCCTTGGACTCTGAATGGACCTATTCCTAGTACAACATTTAGTATTAAGAATGCGATTTATGGAGTATTTCAAGATATGTATACTACAAATAATCCTGGCGCCAATACTTCCATAAACTATCAAGTTTTAGGAACGTATCCTTGTCGTGCACTTGTTGTAAACTTTAATGAAGTTCCAGCATTCGGATCAGGATGTGTAGATCCAGAATATAGAACTACAACTCAAATTGTACTGTATGAAATTTCAAATGTAATTGAGATTTATGTAAAGAAAAGAACTGCTTGTAATGACTGGCAGCAAGGTAAGGGAGTTATTGGTATTCAGAATGGAGCCGGTACTATCGCTTATGTTCCATCAGGAAGAAACACTGGTAACTGGAATGCTACAAACGAAGCTTGGAGATTTGAACCAAATGGTGACTCTAATGTTGAGTTTGAATGGTTGAAAGATGGTGTTTTTTATAGTAACGATTTGAATATCGAAGTTTGTGTTACTGATACCACTCTTATGACAGCGAAAGCTACATACCAAGGTTGTGACGGTGTAGATATTGTAACTACAAGTCAAGTAACTATTGTAACAACTACTGAGATTCCTACTGCAGATCCAATTGACCTGACTTCATGCAGCGCTACTGGACCACTTGTTTTTGACTTAACTCAAAATACAGCGACTATACTTGCAGGTGCAGTCAACCCAGGTGAATTTACAATAACGTATTACTTATCTCAAGAAGATGCAGATTTGCAACAGAATCCAATTCTTAATCCTGCAACTTTTGAAGGTGTAAATGGTCAAACTATATATGTAGGTGTAAACAGTGCAGCAAATTGCTTTATTGTGAAATCTTTCCAATTGATTGAAGGTAGTAATACTGTAGCAATTGTTGACTTTACTTATACATCTCCAATTTGTTACAATGCGTCAACGCCGAATCCGTTGCCAATTAAGGCACTTAACTTTTCTGCTGGTGGAACATTTAATGCAGCAGGATTGACTATTAACGCAGCTACTGGAGAAATTGATTTATCTACAAATCCTCAAGGAACATTTGATGTAACTTATGTATTACTTCCTTCTGATTGTAATGATGGTGGATCGTTTACTTTCCCGATTACTTTAAATACAGCTCCTGTGTTGGATGCAGTGTCAAATCAAGTAATATGTGAAGGTGATTCTTATGAACTTCCAGTTTTAACAGCAGGAAATTATTTTACAGCTACTCAAGGTGTAGGTCCATTGTCTGCTGGTGATTTGATCACCACTACTCAAACGATATACGTTTTTGCAGGGGCGGGGACATGTAGTTCAGAAGTTTCATTTGAAGTTACTGTAACACCATTACCAGTTATTGCACCTATTGAAGATGTCGTTTCTTGTGGGCCTTATACATTACCAGCGATTGCAGTAGGAAACTACTATACAGCAACCGCACAAGGCGGAATATTACTTCCAGCAGGATCTATTATCTCAACAGATCAAACTATTTATGTTTCTGCAACAACTGGAACAACGCCAAGTTGTACTTCAGAAATTAGTTTTACAGTTGAAATTGTAAACGCTATCACTTTAGCTCCAATTGCTGACGTTATTGCTTGTGATTCTTACGAATTGCCAGCATTGGCAGTAGGAAACTACTATACAGCTACACAAGGTGGAGGTACAATGTTAGTTGCGGGAGATCTAATTACATCGACCCAAACGATTTTCGTATACGCTACAGGTGCAACAGCAGACTGTAACGCCGAAATTTCATTTATGGTAACGATCAATGCAACACCAGTTATTGCTCCAATTGCAGATGTGGTTTCATGTGGACCTTATACATTGCCAGTTTTAGCAGTAGGAAACTACTTTGATCAAGCAAATGGATTAGGAAATCAAATTCCAGCAGGAACAGCGATCACTACAGATCAAACAGTTTATGTTTTTGCAACTACTGGAACCACTCCAGATTGTACAGCATCAGCTAGTTTTACTGTAACAATTGTAGATGCAGTTGTTTTGGCACCGATAGACAATGTTTCAATCTGTAGTCCAGATGTTTATACATTGCCAGCACTTGCACAAGGAAACTATTACACCCAGACAAATGGTGGAGGCAGTATGCTTGCAGCGGGCGCTACGATTGCGCAGACACAAACTATTTATGTGTTTGAACCTGGAGCTACACCAGCGTGTAATTCAGAGGTAAGTTTTACAGTTACTGTAACTACAAGCCCAATGTTTGTCGTTCAAGGAAATTGTGTAGGCAACCAGTACATTTTGACTTCTACAGCAGTAGATAGCGACCTTACCGGAGCTGTATACAGTTGGACAGTTAAATCTGGTGCAGGTACTATTGTTGGAAGCGCAAGCGATGCAACAGTTACCGTAGAAGGCGCAGCCACCTACACACTTACCGTAACAGTTGGTGGATGTAGTACAGCACAAGACTTTGTTGCTGATAATACATCATGTATGATTCAGAGAGGTATCTCACCAAATGGTGATGGTCTTAATGATTACTTTGATTTAGAAGGCCAAGGCGTAAGCGAGTTGGAAATTTTCAATCGTTACGGAACCAAGGTTTACAATCAGAACAATTACAGCAACCAATGGGTTGGTCAATCTAATAAAGGCGATGAACTTCCAGACGGCGTTTACTACTATGTGATCAAACGCACAAGCGGAGAGAACAGAACAGGATGGATATACATAAACCGCTAACCAACTAAATGGAGTTAATAGAGCTTATCAAAATCCTCTCAAAGGGGAGGATTTTGATTAAGTTTTATTCCACAAAAATATAACTACGATGAAGAAACTATATTTCACGGCCTTCTTAGCGTTTTTAGCCTTTACAGATAGCTATGCGCAACAAGATCCCCATTATACACAGTATATGTATAATATGAATGTCATCAATCCAGCTTATGCAGGAAGTAAAGAAGCCTTGTCTTTTGGACTTTTATACAGAAAGCAATGGGTTGATATCGAAGATGCTCCTACTACCTTCTCTCTATCTGGAAGCATGCCAGTAGGACGCAATGTAGGACTAGGACTTTCACTTATCTCTGATGAGATAGGACCCGTAACCGAGCAAAATGCCTATGCCGATTTCTCATACACCCTAAATCTAGGAGGTGAACACCGCTTAGCATTAGGATTAAAAGCAGGAGCTACTTTTCATAAAGTAGGCTTGTTTACAGAAATTGGACAAAGCAATGTGCCCGATTTAGGCGACCCTGCTTTTTCTGAGAACACATCCAATGTGTATCCAAACGTAGGAACAGGAGTTTTCTACTACACACAGAAGTATTATGTTGCTTTCTCTGTACCAAATATGCTAAAATCAAAACACCTTGACATTAATAATGTGAATGGTAAAAAGCAATTTGGAACAGAAAGTTTGCACTACTTCCTAACGGGAGGGTACGTATTTGATCTGAGCCCAAGTGTGAAGTTTAAGCCCTTTGCGATGCTTAAGTCAGCCTTTGATGCGCCACTATCGGTGGATGTATCGACCAACTTTTTATTCAATGAGAAATTTGAAATCGGAGCCACTTACCGCATCGACGATTCTTTTGGCGCCATGGTAAACTATGCCATCAGTCCATCGCTTCGTATCGGATACGCCTACGATCACATTGTATCAGATCTAAATATTACCACACCGTCCTCGCACGAGGTAATCTTATTGTTTGATATTAATTTCTCTAAGAAAGTATCACAATCTCCAAGGTATTTCTAAACACATAAACCAGCAAAAACATGAAAAAACTATATATAGCATTGAGTTTTGTGATTAGCACCGCGGGACTTCAGGCTCAAAATACAGACACCGCCAAGGCCGACAAGCTCTACGAAAGGTATGAGTTTGTGTCCGCAGCCGAGCAATACACCAAGCTAGTAGATCAAGGCAAAGCAGACGGATACGTCTACAAACAACTTGCCGATACCTACTTCAATATGTTCAATACCGCCGAGGCAGCCAAATGGTATGCCAAAGCAGTAGAGACCGATCAAGATGCCGAGACCTACTACCGTTATGCACAAATGCTAAAAGGAAACGGACAGTACGAAGAGTCAAACAAGCAGATGCGCAAGTTTGCAGCCGCAAGCCCAAACGATCAGCGTGCCAAAACCTTTATGGAAAATCCAAATTACATTCCCAAGCTAATGGGCAAGGAGAAAATGTACGACATCACAAGTCTTTCTGTAAGCAGTGAGAAGTCGGATTTCGGACCCGTATTGAACAACAATACATTGTATTTTACATCTGCTAGAAATACTTCTAGAAAAACCTATGGTTGGAATGATGAGCCATTTTTGGACATCTATACTGCAACCTATAATACAGATGGAAGCATTAACGAAGCGACAGCCCTTACAGAGCTAAATTCACAGTACCACGACGGCCCTGTGACGCTAAGTGCCGATGGAAATACGATGTACTTTACAAGTGATAGCTTTCGCGAAAGCTCTTTTGAAAGAGACCGCAAAAACAAATTAAAGCTTGGAAAGAATAACTTGTTTAAAGCCACAAAAAATGGAGATAAATGGGGGAATGTACAATCACTTCCTTTTAACAGCAAAGAGTATTCAACCAGCAATCCAAGTTTGAGCCATGACGGAAAAACACTTTACTTCTCATCGGATATGCCGGGGAGTTTAGGTGGAGTAGATATCTGGAAAGTAGCAGTAAATGCAGATGGTAGCTACGGAACGCCAGAAAACTTAGGCAAAAGAGTGAACACTGAAGGAAATGAAAGTTTCCCGTTTATAGCACAAGACAATCAGACCTTGTACTTTGCTTCGGCAGGAAAACCAGGTTTTGGAGGTTATGATGTTTTTAAAGTAAAACTAAACGATTCATCAGAAGCAGTAAACCTTGGAAAACCAGTAAACTCTGAGAAAGATGACTTTAGCTTTAGCTATGACCAAGAGAAAAATATTGGATTCTTTGCTAGTAATAGATCGGGAATGGACAATATTTATGGTGCTAATCCATTGTGTGGTTTAGAAGTGTTGACGGTAGTTACTGATTCTAAAACAGGAAAAATTCTTTCAAATGCGAAAGTATCGATCTTGGACGACAAGAACAATGTGATTGCAACAGAGATGAGCAACTCAAAAGGAGAAGTTGGCTACAATGTAGAGTGTAATAAAACCTTTACTATCCAAGCATCAGCTACAGGATATGAGAGCAACACATTTGCCGTAGCGGCAGTAAAAACTGGAACGACTACCAAAGTAGCAGCGATGCTTAATCCAATTGCAGAAATCATCAAAGAAACACAAGTAGTACTTAACGATGTATTCTTCGAATTTGACAAGAGCAATATCACAAGAGAAGGTGCTTACGAGCTAGACAAATTAGTTGAGGCAATGAAAGCCAATCCTACGATGGTGATTATGGTAAAAGCACATACTGATAATAGAGGTAGTGATGTTTACAATATGAGATTATCTGATAGAAGAGCAAAATCTAGCGTTCAATACATCCTATCAAAAGGAATTAAGAAAGATAGAATCTCTGGAAAAGGATATGGAGAATCAGAGCCTAAAGTTAATTGTGGAGAAGGTTGTACAGAAGCCGAGCACGCAGAGAACAGACGTTCTGAGTTTATTATCGTAAAGAAATAAGCAAAAAAGGATTTAATTATTATTGATTCAAAAAAGGAAAGCCGAATACTGAGAAGTGTTCGGCTTTCTTGTTTTAGGTAGTTTATGGGTATTCTGGTTCAAACTGTACAGCCTATTCCGGTTTAAACTGAGTAGGTAATTATAGACGAGACTGAAAACCCTAATTCTAGTTCTGAGTGAAAAGTTTTCACGATATTTTTCACCCTTCATCAAAAAGATCCATTATAATACGAGAATTCATCAGTAGAAAGAACAATGGCCTTTCAAACTAGAGCCTTGGAAAATCAAGGACAACCATCACCAATTATTTTCGCTCGATTGAGACTTCCGGAATTTGTTTCAAAGAACGTCGTGTACTCAAAGGAGAAGTATTATCAGAACGCCTTGAAGTCCCCAAAGAATTAAATACTTTTGACAGGGAGTATATTCGCTAAGATTAAAATTCCATTTTTCCATATTTCGAATAGGAATTAAAGTGTGTTGGTGTTACTCTTACTATTCTCTGGTCTGAATACAAAACGAACCTTCCTCAAGGAGTTATGTACACTCAATTTTGTGCACATTATAACAAATGGAATCTAAAATAAGATGCTTACATGTCCACTACCCACAATGCGGGAGAAAAACTCTTCATCGATACGCAGATAGAAAACTCCCACATCATCGACAAGGAAACCTGCGAAATAAGGGCAGTGGAAGTTTTTGTTGCCACCCTTAGCGCGAGTCAATACACTTACCTAGAAATCTCTCTTTTATTGCAGATTTTGGATTTTATTAGCAGAGTTTAAAACTGTTTGTACTACCTAGAAGGGGTCTAGATTGCATTATTCCCGAGAATTTAAAAATTCAACAATAACCAAAATGATTATATAGAACTCCCTTGTAAACGAAAAATTTGACTGCTTTGCTTCGCATTACGACACATCAATTATGACTGCAAGAGCTTTATCCAACGATAAATCTCTGGCTGAAGGTGCCGTGACCTCACCTACACCCGCATTCATGCGGCCTTAAGAGATAGACAATTTTATAGTATTGTTGAACTGAATGTAGTTATTAAGGAACTTCTTTTTATTTACAACTAAACTCCTTTGCAAAAGAAACATTGTAGTCGTAAAGTTCAGTTTATAGAAATAGAAAATGATGCAATAATACTATTGCCTCTGGAAAAACAGGGACTTAGAGACTACAAAATCGACACTGTGAAAAAATATTCCATCCTTCTTATTCTGCTGATTACAACTATAAAAACATACCCAACGCCTATATAGGAAAGAAATTAAAGTACGTTCTTTAAACAAAGCGTTGTGAAAAACTACCACACCCCAAGCCAGAATTGTACTACTTCCACGTGGTCGCAAAGCTTTTGATGATATGACACTAAGTGAAAAAATGCCCATAATCCAAACCTGTGATAGCCGTTACAGTTTGGAATAGTAAGAATTATTGTAAATTTAACTACTCTCCAGACTCTAACCTCATCCCCAGTTCTTAACTCTTAATAAATTATCATCTTATTAACTACAAAGCCATTAATTAAACTTACCCGTACAATTAGTGCTTTATTCTCTTTTTTAACTCTACTTATTGCCAAATAAAAATCATTCACATTAGAGAAATTTGCCAACTCTTTCCCTAAAACATCAAATATTCGAATTTTATCAATCTCTGAAAAAACCGATTTTACCTCTATTTGTTCAGAGCACGCAATTAGAACAGAATCTGGGTCAATTGAGTGATTCTCATTCCCAAGAGTACCATTGGTATATCTTAATACAAAACGGTCAGTAAACTTACCTCCTTGAGAATTGAATTTATATGGATTTTCTCTTAAATTATGAATCACATTATGGTACATATCTTCTAAATAGATGTTTTGAGAAGCATCGGTAAATAATCCATCAACTGCAGCAATAGCAATAGAATAGAGTCCGACGCGAGGTACTTTAATACCTAATGGAATCTTATCATGTTGGACAAAAGGCGCTACTTTTCCTTGAATTTTCATCATATCATCCTCAATGTTGGAAAACAAATTCAGATCTTCTTTATCGTCAGTAATTGCGTCAAATAGCCGATCTCTACCATTTGTTGCACCTTCAACATAAGCTACTAAGGTTCGGACATTGCGACCGTCGTCAGCTACTATATCTAACCAAATTCGTCCCTCTCCTGCACTATTTTGGTCTGCCGCACTTTTATAAAAAACACTATTATTATAAGTGCTGCCTCTCAAGGCATTAGTAAAAGTTATATTCCCTGGATTTGTGCTACCGTGCAACATTGCCACAAAGAATCCTTGTCCGGAGGGTATATAACCATTAAAAGCGGTAGGACCATTTTGTGTGCCACTACTATTATAGGTAATATAATCAGATAGATTATAATTATAAGAGAATGTACCATAGAAGGGATTAGGAATTGTAGAATTTGGCATTGTTCCATGGGTCCATATATTTATAAATCCATCAATATTAGTATTTGCTAACAAAAAAGCCTTTGCATCAATTGCAGATGGATATGGATTACCAACAAGATTCCAGTTGTCATCATTATTAGTTCCAGGTGTCGGAGAAACACCTGTGGAATAAACGCCCCCATTCCAATCGCCCCTCTGAATAGGAATTGAAATTGTACCATTAGAAGGTGTACCTGCAAATGTAGTCGTAAACGGTGCCGGAGTTTCTGAAAATGAATTCGGACCTCGGACGATATATCCTTTCCCTGAAATCATACTCTCTATTCCTGCTGTCCAATTGCCAAAACCGTTTAGATTTGTTGGTATTGTTGGCAACCATTTGTAAATCATATTACTATAAGTTTCCGGAGAAATGCTAGCGCTGGAAAATGCTGATGCGGTAGTAACTGGAGAGGACCAGTATACGTAATCTGTTTTTCTGATATTGGCAATGCGCTCCACTTTCATTTGGCCAGTGCCCGTATTTTGGATATCATTTATCTGAAGTAAACTCGCTCCATCTTTTAATCGCAATTCGCCAGTTGATTCGATAATTACTTTATCTGTAATAATAATAGTGTTACCGGCATTTACAGTTAGTAAAGCATTGTTTTTGATCGCTAAATTTAATCCAGAGGCAGAATAATTTGTGCCTGTCACTCGTACATCATCATCCAATATGATTATACAATTTGTAGCAGTAGGCACCCCTGCAGGCTTCCAATTTGTAGCAGCGTTCCAATCATTTGGTGAAGTTCCAGCAGAGAATGATTTTGTATTATTTACAATATTGATACCTGTGGCGCATGCATCTGAACCCGTATAAACAGCTATGTTAAGTAGTGCATTTTCTAATTGTGACAAGCTTGGTTTAATATAGATGGAAGTCGTTGGAGTTCCCATATATGGAATTGTCGCCGCAGCATCCATAAAGGCATTAGCTGCTGTAGTATCAAAATTAAATTCGGATATTGTTTTTTTACCATAAAACTCAATATTATCGATAGCAACACCTTCACACGATGTTCCATAATAAATTATTCTAAATCTCGCGTTTTCTTCACCCGTTAGAAATGACAATTCAATCGTTTTTGAGTTAAATTTGCTAGCTTTCCCCTCATCATCTGTGATTTTTAACTGCTCTGCAGTCAACCAAGTAACGCCTCCATCTCTAGACCCTTCAATAGCTACAAAATCCTGTGAGGTATTGGTTCCATTGGCATAATATCTTGAATAATACATATCAAACTTCAAGTGTAAAGTTGCAAAAGAGCGAGTATCAATAATTGGAGACCGCAAAGCATTGTGCACTGTAGTAGTTGAGCCAACATCTGAAGTGGCAGTGACAAATTTATTCGCTCCAGATCCCGAAGAAATCGACGGACGCCACAAAGGGAGTGTTGAAATAAAGGTGCTACTTCTATTCTGCCATGAGCTAGTACTATTAATAGTAGGAGTATTATTAATGATATTCTCATTAGTAAATAAACCTAGACCACCACTTTCAAAATCTTCATTTATCAAATAAACAAATTCTTTACTACCTGCTGCTGACAATTGCACAATTTCGGTATCACCACAAATTTTTGGTGCAGCTGGTGTGAATGTCACTATAGGTGCTTTACTCATCTTAGCAGTTACTAATGTTCGCATCTGGGTTTCGCACGTACCGTTCCATGCGGCTACATAATAGTTGGTTGTAGTAGAAATTACAGGAGTTGTAAAAGTGGTCGAAAATCCCGCTCCAACAGTAGATGTGCCAATTGACGTTCCTCCCGTTTGTGCAGTATACCATCTAAACTGCGTAACGCCAGCTGTAGCCGTTGCGCCCAATGTAACAGTACTAGAATCACAGCCCAAGCCATTGGTGACAGATATCACTAGAGAGTTGCATTTTGCAACTACTGTAAATAGATAATCTTCTGTTTCCCCTGCTTGACTAGTTAATAATTGACATGACGTATATGGAAAAGTGCCTGTAGATGTATTTGAGCGTATTCTAATTTTATAATCTCCTAGTGTTTGCCCTATTGGAATTAAGAAATTGAATGAAGCTGCACTTCTTGAGTTGCCATTTGTACTATAAACTTTTTCCGTTTCTACAAAATTTCCGTCCTTGTCCCAATCTACCCACGCTACAATATTAGAGGCTGTATTATTTTGCACAGAGACATTAATATACTCTCCAGGAACTTGTATAGGTCTATCCGGTAAACTTGTCCAATCTTGATACCCAAGTGGACTGTTAGAAAAAGTTGATGTTTTGAAAGTATCATTTAAAGTACCTGAAAAATCTACTCTAGTTGTATAAATTGAATTTTGATAGCCACTACTTACAGATGGCACACAACTTCCCGTGATAGCAGAACCTGTTAATGGAGATGTATTTTGATAATTTGGTCCTCCAGTGCAAAAGTTATTCATTGAATAAACGAAAAAGTAATAAGTAGTCAAAGAATTTAGCGAATTTGCCGAAAAGCTAGTGTTTGAATCGTTATCAACAACTGTATACCCTGCACCTATTGAACTTCCTATAGGGTACGTAGTACCGTTTACCAATGTTGGAGGAGTTGCATTTGTACCAACGACCACTAAATAGCTATTGGGAGCAGGAGTTGCGGCGATAAAACTCCCATTTATTACAGCGCCAGATACGGTTAAAGATAATGCAGTTGGTTGTGCTGCTGGAGTTGTGCAAGGCCCTAAAGATAAAACCTGTAAAGTATAATCTTCCACCTCACCATAAGGTCCTGTCGCAGACAACGCACAAGGATTCATAGGTGCAATTGAATAATAATCCGCCAATACTCTCATTCGATAATTTCCAGGCACTACTGCCATTGGAATAGAAAAACTCGATGAATAATTAGTATTGTAACTACTAGATACGTAGACCTGCTCTCCACTATCTAGGAAATCACCATCATTATTCCAATCGATCCAAATAGAGAAACCAAAGGTATAAGTTGAGTTTAATCCAAACGATGTAGTAAAGTTTATCGAAGAGCCTGCATATTGACTTACGGATTGAGAAGTGTAATTTCCATATCCATTTGGTGATTGTGACGTATTTAAGTTGGTTATATTCCCAATACCACCCGTTGTTGCAAAATTTTTAATATAATACTCGCTACTCGTTGAGAAAGTTGAACAATAGGAACTTGTAAAGGTTCCTGTTGATGAATTAGCAAATGCACCAGATGATGTACAAGTAACCGTCAAACGCCAAGTCCTAACGATGCCAAATGCTGGAGCGATCATACCTGTTAGATTACTGTAAGACGGAGTACTTCCACCTTGATTTGTCCAAGTCCCGCCGCCATTGTCGCTATATTGCCACTGATAAGTCAGTCCGCTTGCACCTGTAAAACCGGAGGCAGTTACTGCATAACTAGAACCAGGCTGACCTGAGACCGGATTGACCGTTACCGCACCTGCCGTTGGCGTACCTGTACAAGGAGTAAGAGCTAATACTGTTATAGTATAATCCTCATACTCACTATATCCATTTCCGGAACAGGAAGTAATAGAAGTAGCAGACCAACTATTTGCAATACGCATTCTATAAGAACCCGCCGGTTGAGATGCAGCAATTGTATATGCTCCAGAATAACTATTTGTAAAAGTGGATGTGGAAAAAATAGCTTCACCTGCATCAGCAAAGTCTCCATCGTTATTCCAGTCTACCCACCCAGAAAAATAATGCTGACCACTATTTGTACTGATAGATAAATTTAGGGATGATCCCGCATATTGACTAGCACTAATCGCAGCATAATTCCCATAGATATTACTATTTCCACTGCTATTATTTATATCAGTAGCACCTCCGGTGGTTTTAAAATTTGTAATATAATATGCCGTAGTACCACTTGGCACACAATAACTAGATGTAAATTTTCCTGTTGATGAAGTAGCAGTTAACCCACTAGCGGAACAAGTCACTAAAAGACGCCAAGTCCTAACAATACCAAATGCCGGAGCTGTCATCCCGGTTAAACTGCTATAGGAAGGCGTTGCCGCACCCTGATTTGTCCAAGTCCCGCCGCCATTGTCGCTGTATTGCCACTGAAAAGTCAATCCACTAGCTGGGGTAAAACCTGAAGCACCTACAGAATAAACAGAGCCAGGCGAACCTAATGTGGGATTTACAGTTACTGATCCAGCTATTGGCGTACCTGTACAAGGCGTTAGTGTACTAATAATTACAGTATAATCTTCCACTTGTCCGTAGCCAGACAAACCACAAGGAGTACTATTTGGATTATTATAAGTATCATGAAGCCGCACTCTCATTCTAGTTGCACCTAAAAGTGCAGAGGCGGGAATAGTTAGACTGCCCGCCCACGGCGAAAATTGAGTTGAGCTCACAAACACCTGCTCGCCTCCATCAGTAAAACTTCCATTCTGATTAAAGTCAATCCACACTAAGACCTGATCTACTGCATAAGAAGTATTGCCTGAAGCAGAAAACGCATATTGCTGCCCCTGAAATAAGGTTGTTGACACCGAAGTAAAGTCTTCATAACCTGCAGTAGAGGTCGAATTATTATTAATTCCTCCAATTGTTACATTGTGTATCTTCTCAAAGGATGTATTCGTCGCACCTGCTGTACAATAGAGTGAAGCTGCAGTGGTTTTAAAAGAATTTACTGTACAGCCAGCAGCCGAACCAATACTATTTTTAGGAACGATTTGCCAATAGTAAGTTGTGTTAGCAGCCAAAGTTCCAGGATTGTAGGAAATGCCAGTTTGATTTCCAATAAGTGGTGGATTCGCATTGGTTCCAAAGTAAACATTATAACTAGTAGGAACTCCACCTCCACTTGCCCACGTTAAAGTTGGAGAAGTTACTACATTAGTAGCCGAATTTACTGGAATAAAAGAGGTTGCACAATTTGGTACTGCTGGAACATCAGGTGACCAAGTATAAGTTAATCCAGAAGTGGGTCCGGTATTTAATGTAAAAGTACAAATGCTATTAGTCCCTATACCCGTCGTGATTTTAACTGGTGAATTCCAACTCCCTGCAGACGCAACGGTTAGAGCACTATAGTTGCCAACGGCACTCTTTATCCCAACTTGCGGTTGATGCGAAGTTGAACTTCCATAAGGAGGCGTTCCGTCATATACAAATTTAATTACTCCTGTTGACCTATTCATTCTAACTTGAAAATTTATATTTTCAGTAATACCATATCTCTGAAAATTGGTCCATTGCACAATAATATCATTGCCAATTATTTCATATCGAATTTCGCCAGTGCTCGTAGTATTACTGTTTAAGTCGGCGCTGAAAGGCGCTAAAAAAACATTTCCTCCGGTAGTAGCAGACAGCACATCATACGTATTGTGAGAAGGTGTCGAACCTCCTAAAGCTAATTGTCCATTTGAAGTAACGGACATTTGAGTATACGCAGTTCCCGCAAATGTAAAGGAAGGAATTGTTAAAACACTTGAAGCATAGGTATCAATCGAAGGAACATTATTAACTGATGTAACGACAACTATTCCTCCTGTGATAGGAGTATATGTTCCATTGCTTTGCGCGAAAATATAGGTATTAGCTTGAGCATTTATTTCTTGACTAAGAAAAAGCATTAGAAAAAGAGTTACTACTACGCTTATTCTCTTCAGCCTTGAGGTGACTTGATACGGTAATTTTTCACAGCAGTTGCGCATTAACACAATCTTAGCGCAAATGCCTGCGAACTGACAATAGTTTAAAGTAATGTAATTTTTAGCCATGAGGATATAACAAATTAAGTAAAAAGCTATACGAAAGTATGTTATTTTAATTAAAAAAAGTATATTACATAGTTAATATTCAATCTTTTTAAGCAATCGACTTTTGATTATCAAGTATTAGCAATTAGATGAACAGGGTTTTGTTATTAAGTATGGGGTTTGAAGTAGAGGGCTAGCGAAGTAAACTTTAACGGTAGTTAGTGGTTTTTCTGCTCGCAGTCGCTGCAGTTACCTCTAAAGTTAGGAGAGGGATGTATCAGTTTTTACACCGAAAAATTAGGGATTGATAAATGCGTTCGAATGGAACGCCCAAATAAAAATGCTTCGAAATCCTTGGAACATCGGAAATCTCATATTCTTTTATTTTTAGTTTCTATTTTATAATTCTCTACTCACTATGAATTATTCGAAATAAGGCATTGCCTCTGGAAAAATATGAGCTTAGCGATTACAAAATCGCCACGGTACAGAAGATTTATCATCCCTACAATTCTGCTGACAAAAGTTATTATAGCGTAATCAACGCCATTATAGGAAAAAAATTGAAGTTGGTTCTTATCCAGCGTATAGTGGAAATCTACCACAATCAAGCCCGAATCGTACAATATCCACGCAGACGCAAGGCTATTAATTATGCACATAGATGAGCTATATGCCTGTAAACTACACCCAAATTACTGTTAGGAATTCGGAATGCTTTATTACATGGGCACAAAAAGCAGGTAATTATACGAAGCAGTATATTGAGAAGATATTAGATAAAAAGCAGTATTCTGAACAGAGCTACAGTAATTGCATGGAAATAGTGGATAGGCCGACCTATTTCCTGCTCCTTAAAAGCAGGAAATAGGGCACACCCAAAAGAAAAATTATGAAATATGTACTTACTGTTGTTCAGAACATTTAGGAAGCCTCATAAATAAACTCATTTATCCATAAAATTTTGGAAGCTAAAACTTTCGACAAAGAAAATGTTGTCAAAAAAAAACGGGATCTAATGTCCCGTTTTTTATAAAGTTCTAGTTGATTACAATATCATCAATCTGCATATTGGTTGTGACTTTTGGTGCTATTCCTGAGCCATTATATTCAAAAACAAAGAATCCGTTGCCTGTAACATTTGCCGGAATTTGGTAAACTCCACTAGGTGTAAATGCAGATTGATCGGCACTAATTGCAAAATTGGATGTAATATCAACCAAGGTAGCATTATTTACGTCTGAGCCTGCAGTATAATTAGTTGTATAATATACTTTTAAAGTTTGGCCAGAGTAAAATAATGCAAGTGTTTTGAACGAGAAGGTACTTGCTGCAGTCATATCTACCGGTACGTAAAACATTGTTTTGTTAACTTCTGGTGTTCCGCCAAAGGAGGACATCTCAATAAATTGATTGCCGCCAAAACTTTTTACTTTCCATAATCTAGATCCTACTACAGGATCATTGATATAAGCTGGAAAAACGGTGGTATTAACGCTGATTCCTTCAAAATTCTCATTTAACGAACCTAGAAACTGAATGGAATTACCCACAACGGCTGGGTACACATCTACTCTTGGAAGAGTAAGTTTTACATCGCTTTCTACGCGAATTAGAAACTGAAAATCATTTGCATATCTAGTCATGACACCTCGAATGCGACCGCTTTCTTTTGGTACTCGGTGAGTCGAAAAAGGAGCATAGCTGCTAACTCTAAAAAAACGCGCCGTTCCGCCAGTAATATCTGTGATGAGATGGTTGGTAGCGCCACCACCAGAATCTACATCAAAATACGTACGACCTACTGAACTGTCTGCAAACTCGACATTCTCTATTTCTACAAGTGTATTTAAGTTTGCATTTGTGGCAGCTTCCGCTAATGAAACGGTGCGTACTAAATTATCTTCGGCAACTTGTACCGCTGATGGGAATAGGTAATTCTGCCATTCATTTTCTGAAATTCTACCCACTTTTGGAGCATCATTTGGCGTTGGTTGATATAATGAACCTATCTGCATAGATCCATCGACAATAGCTCTGTAAAGTCCACCTAGTTTTATGTACACTTTGCGCCCTGGAGTGAATCCTTTTGTAAAAGATTTTAAATTTACAGGAACACTAAAGCCTATGGGCTGACTGCCGTCATTTGGAATTGTTTGAAAAGAAATCGAATTATAAAAATTGCTTTTCTCATCACTAGACGTTACGTAAGCTTCGATGATATCGTTGGCCGCAGGGTCAAAAGCAGTGATGTTCCCAGTTGAAGAGGCAAGGATTTCTGCCACAGTTTTGGTCGCAGTAAGCTCGTAAGTAGGAATGGATTTGTTGGGATTGTCAAAATCCTCTTTCACGCAGGAAGTAGAAACCGCCGCCGCAAAAATAAGTATGAATATAGGTTTGAAAATTGATTTCATCTGTTGTGTTTTTTAGTAAATAATTCGAATATTGTCTACTTGATAGGTACCATCGATTGCATTGTCTTTACCACCTTTTACTTTAAATCCTAAACGAATTTTTCCAGTAAATGAAGAAAGATCAACCTCTCCCGACTTGATAAATTCAAAGTATGGACTTGTCGTTGTAGGCAAAGTAGGGTTTAAAGGCACCCAAGTTGCATTTGCAACATTAGTACCGTCAAAGTCGTTTGATACTAATACTTGTAAGGAGTTGGCTGCTGAAGAGACAAAGCTTTGAGCTGCACGAAATAACAATTTCTCGTTTTCGTGCTGATCCATGTCAATTTCTGGAGAAATTAGCCATCCAATATTTGTTACATCTTGCGACTGATAAGAGGTGAATTCCGCATAGGCATTCCCCTGATATATTTGAGTTTTCCATCTTAGGGCTCCTACCTCGGCAATATTTATCCAACCTGGAGTAATTAGCAACTGATTATCGACAGCATTTTCTGAAAAATCTTCCGAGAAGATTACATCTCGGTATTGGTGAATTTCAAAGTCGTCATCATTGGTGCAACTTGTAAATGCTGTTGCAACAATTGCTGAGAAAAGTATTGATTTGATTGTGTTTATTTTCATCATTCTACTGCGATTTAAAAGTTAACATAAAGGTTTACAAAGTACGTGCGTCCGTAGCCGTAGAAATATTTACTTCCAAAAGCGGGAGTACCACTTGAAACATCTTGATTAAGTTGTCTGTAATTTCCATTTCGCGCTTGTTCAAATCCACCTGTCTTGTAGGTAACATCAAAGACGTTATTTACACTTGCAAAGATTCCGATAGTCTTACCAGAAATTCTCCAAGATTTTCCACCAACAAGATTAAACAATGTAAAGTCGTCAAACTTCTCTTGTTTTAATAATTCTCTAGCACGTTCTGGAGTAATTTCTGCAAATGGCAATCCAAATGGATCTTCAGGATTGTTAAAGAAATTAGCCGTACGAGCAATTGGAGCAACATCAATATAGTTTGCACCCAAGTAATTTACGTTGGCACCAATCCACCAAAATTTAGGATCACGGTATTCAATTCCCAAAGATGCTGCTTGTTGCGGCATTCCGGCTTGTTTGTATCCTTTTAAGGTAGCCTCACCATAATTTTTGAGAGGGTAAATATTTTCTGAAGTAGCTAGTGCGTCAATATTAATAGATACATTAGGGTTGTTGTCATAAGTATATTCTCCATAAGCTGCTGTCGCAATCAATTTTATGGTCGAAGTAATTTGGTATTCAAGTCCAAGTTCAGCTCCAATATTTCTCTTATTAAGTCCAGTTACTGTTTCTGCAACAAATGAATTAGTCTCATTGAAAGCCGTATTTGGATCATCCTCTCCACCAATTCCGTCTGAGAAAAAGAATGATGTTTCAGATGCATTCTGAATTTTCGAGAAGTAGGCGGTAACTCTCGCCTTAAGTTTTGGCATTTTTAAAATATAACTCGCATCGGCACTTGAAACAAGTTCATTGTCAAGTTTGCTAATTATATTATTATTGATACGTGCATTTGTAAAAGTGTTTTTAAGCGAAGGAGCTTTGCTCATATAAAGTCCATTGAAATCTAATATATGCTGACCTGTGATCTTGTACGATAATCCACCTTTAAATCCGAAGTTTTCAAATACTACACTTCTGCTTTTTCCGAAAGAGTTTTTAGGATAATAGCCGTTTTTGTAATGTCCCTCACGTTGATACTCTGAGCGTGTAAAATTCTGCGCTAGATAAAAATCAACCTTATCGTAACTGAATTTAAACTGTGTGAAAGCATCAACAACCGATGCAGTAAGATTGTAGTTGTAGCCATAAATGTCACCTTCGCCAACAATACGTCCTGGATTGTTTAGATCTGATTGTTGTTGATTGTAAGACTGTCCAAAAGTGTCCTCGTCAACAAAATAGCTTCCACCTAATAGATCTGTAAGACTTTGATAGTTATGAGAATCTAATAGTTTGACACTTGCTCCTACATTTAAAACGATATTATCAGAAAGCTTTGTATTCAAAATACTGCTCGCCGTAATCATATCATCATCTGTGCGATCTTCATAAAGAACAATATTACTCATTCCCGCTTCTAATTTGTTTGGGTTTGAGTTGTTGAAGTAAATTTCGTCCCAATTAATTTGTCTATTGCTCAGGAATCTTGCTATCGAGGCTTGGTATTGATTTTCAGGACTATTACCCTCAAATACGTTTAGGTTGCTATATCTAGAAGTATAATAACTAGGCATATATTTATAATAACTTGGGTCTGGACTATCAACTCCCGTATAATCCAACCTACTATTGGCAATACGACCAGTCTGGAAAGCCACACTCGTATTTAAATTTGTAATGTCATTAATTTTCCAATAATGCGTTAGCATAACAATAGGCTCTTCGACATCCTTCTCTCTAGAGTTTCTTTTCTCACCATCTTGATACCCCCAATAAGAATTGTACTCTTTTCCAGCAATGGCAGTTGCTTCGGCTGTATTTGGAGAATTTTTACCGCGACTATTCTGAGCATAAATAGCGGTAAGATTTAGAGAGTGATTCTCATTAATTCTTTTTTCGACACTTGCAAAAAACGAATTAGCGCTATAGGTTGTTCCTTCATAAATCCCTTCAAGCGCCCATCGACGACCGGCAGAAACTACATAAGCCCAACCTTTTGAATTCATTCCCGACGCATGAGTAGCCATTGTACGCCAGTTGTAATTGGTATTTGTTCCAGAAAATGTGATTCTCGTTCCCGGTCTGTAGATTGATGCACGAGTATTAATAACCTGAGTACCTAATATTCCACCAAAGGTATTATCGGCAGGAGCAGATCCCATGGTAAATTCTTGATTACGAGTAGCGTCATTCAACCCTCCCCAGTTACTCCATTGTGGTCTTCCGTCATAAATCTTGTTCATCGTAATACCATTGATCATCGTACTACCGTATTCGTTATCAAGACCTCGAATTCTAAAACGTGCCTGACCCCAATTAAAAGCTGCTGATTGCTGAAAAGCATCTCTCGAAGCTTGTAACAATCCTGCGGTACTTTCTGAGCCACTATTATCATCGCCCAAATCATTTTCGGTAATGGTAATAAGCGAAGCTTGTTGCTCTGAGCTAATGTCAAATTCTAATAGAATCGTTCCCAAATCAATGCTTTCCCCCTCGGCAAGATCTACCGATAAAAGTTGTTCCTTATAACCACTTGTTCTTATCTGCACAAGATAGGAACCCGCCGGAAGTGCGGTAAATCTAAAAACACCATCAGAATCAGTGACCTGCGTAAAACTGCTGTTCTGAATATTGATCACAGCATTTAAAAGTGGCTTTTCCGTTTTGGCATCAATTACTTTTCCGCTAAGACTGCTCGTGCCTTGTGCAAAAACCCACACAACATTTAGCAGAAATAAAATACTAATAGCTAGTTTCTTCATAAATAATTCTTAAAGTGAAACGATTAACAAAATCATAATTAAAACTTAATTGTGATAAAAGTACATCTTTTAATATAATTCTCTAATTTAGTCGCTAAATAAATATTAAAATAATAATTACTTAATAATGCCACCGATGATTTTGAAATACTATCTTACCACACTACTGATGCTAATTTTTTCGACAGTGGCATTTTCGCAAGAGAAAAAATTCAAAATTCATACTGTAGGATTTTACAATATGGAGAATCTTTTTGATACTATAAATGATCCTACAATAAATGACGAAGAATGGTTGCCAAACGGCGCACAGAATTGGACATCAAGTAAATACAGAAAAAAAGTTTCTAATATGGCGCGGGTAATTGCCGAAATTGGTACCGCCGATAATCCAAATTCACCTACAATTTTAGGAGTTTCAGAAATAGAGAATCGATCGGTACTCGAAGATTTGATTAAGCAACCAGCACTTAAAAGTAAAAATTATGGCATCGTACATTTTGATTCGCCAGATAAACGAGGAATAGATGTTGGACTTATTTACCAAAAAGAGCACTTTAAGCCCATCACTTCTCACAACGTACCTTTGTATATTTATCAGAAAAACACTACTAATAAAAAAACCGAAATTGTTACTAATGAAGATGACGTTGCAGATGCCGATCCTCGTGGAAGGCGAGTTTACACTCGTGATCAACTCTTGGTTACAGGACTTTTGGATGGCGAAGAAGTAAGTTTCATCGTCTGCCACTGGCCTTCAAGATCTGGTGGCGAAAAACGCAGCTCACCCTTTCGTGAAGCTGCAGCTCAGCTAAGCAAGCGGATTGTCGATTCACTGCAGACAATTAATAAAGATGCGAAAGTATTTATTTTAGGAGATCTTAACGACGGTAGTTTCAACAAAAGTGTCAAGGTCGAGCTTGGAGCAAAAGGAAAGAAATCAGAAGTAAAACCATTGGGAATTTACAATCCTTTCGAAGAAATGGCAAACAAAGGAATGGGCACAATCGCATATCGTGATTCTTGGGATATTTTTGATATCATAATGTTCACTCAGCCACTGATCGAAACGGATTACAGCAGTTACCGATACTGGAAAGCAGGAATTTACAACGCTCCTTATATGATTACTACGGTTGGGCAGTACAAAGGATATCCACTCAGGCATACCGCCACCGAAGTTGGATTTAGCGATCACTTCCCAGTTTTTATTTATCTGATCAAAGAACAGAAATAGGCAATTTAGCAGTCGCGGCGCCAAAATATTCGCTAAATTAGCTTACTAAATTCGAATATTATGGCAGTAGCGCCTCCTTTCAATCTCAATAAATGGATTGCCGAAAACAGGCATCTCCTCAAACCACCCGTTGGAAATAAGAATGTGTACATCGATTCGCAAGACTATATTGTGATGATTGTCGCAGGTCCAAACGCCCGTAAAGACTATCATTACAACGAAACCGAGGAGCTTTTTTACCAACTCGAGGGTACCATTAAGGTCACAATTCAGGATGGGGGCGAACGTCGAGAATTTACTCTGAATGCCGGCGATATGTATTTGCATCCAGCCAAAACGCCACATTCTCCATCGCGTTCAGAAAACTCGATAGGATTGGTGGTCGAGCGAAAACGGGCAGGTCAAAATTTAAAAGATGGGCTGCTTTGGTATTGCGACAATTGCAACCATAAATTGTACGAAGTCTATTTCCCGTTAAACGATATCGAAGAAGATTTTCTGCGACATTTCGAGCATTTTTACAATTCAGAAGAGTTGCGAACCTGCGACAATTGTGGAACCGTGATGGAAGCAGATCCAAAATTCGTCCGAGATAAATAATATTTTTTATTAGGAGCTATTTCCAGCTTTTGCTCCAAGTCCTCACAAACAAAGCCGTTTTTTTAGGTCACAAAAGGAGCTTCCTCCGGTCGCTCTTTTCTGCCCAAAAAACTGGCTTTTTTTGCTCCGGGCTTTCCACGACAATCTGGGCTAGAGAACAACTTTGACCTAAAGTTTTTGAACATTAAGATTTTAAGAACCACAAAAATCTATTATTTATTAATGGGCGTGAAATAATAAAAAGCACTGATAAGGAAATAATACATCAATTTCCCAATTTGGCACATAGCTTATTCTAATTGAGGCAACATTATCGCTTATTAATCTCCTAAAAAAGGCGTAGCATGACTGAAAATGATTTATCATACAAAATAAGAGGAGCCATTTTTAATGTCTACAACGGTTTGGGTGCTGGATTGCTTGAATCTGTTTATGTGGCAGCCTTAGAGTGGGAACTTTTGAATCGAGGATTGCATGTCAGAAAGGAAGTTCCAGTACCAGTTCATTACAAAGAAGTTAAGCTAGATTTAGGGTTTCGATTAGATTTGTTAGTGGAAAATAAAGTAATCATTGAGGTGAAATCAGTAGAAAACCTTGCACAAGTTCATCATAAGCAAATACTAACCTATTTGAAAATAACGGAATTGAAACTAGGAATTTTAGTAAATTTTAATGTGGAAAACATTAATGATGGAATATTTAGAAAAGTAAATGGATTGTAGGAATCTAACGTATATAAAGACTCTGCGATAATCAGCGAGCATTATTTTTTCTCCCGCAGATTCCGAAGATGTTCGCAGATTAACTCAAAAAAGACCTCCGCAATAATCACCGAAATCAGTGGGCGTTATTTTTGCTTTCGCATCTCCCGCAGCTAAATGCATAAAAGAAAGTTCTGCGGTAATCCGCGAAATCTGCGGGCGTTATTTTTTCTCATTTAGATTCCGCATCTCCCGTCGATAAGTGCATAAAAAAAACTCTGCAATAATCAGTGGGCGCTATTTTTTCTCCCGCAGATTCCGCAGATGTTAGCAGATTAACTTACTTAAAAGAACTTTCTGGTGATCCGTGAAATCGGTGGGCGCTATTTTTTCTCCCGCAGATTCCGCAGATGTTCGCAGATTAACTTACTTAAAAGAACTTTCTGGTGATCCGTGAAATCGGTGGGCGCTATTTTTTTCCCCGCAGATATCCGCAGATTATACTCACTTAAAAAGAATTCTGTATTGATCCGCAAGCCCTATTTTTTGCTTTCGCATCTCCCGCAGCTAAATGCATAAAAGAAAGTTCTGCGGTAATCCGCGAAATCCGCGATTTTTTTCCCGCAGATTCCGCAGATTCCGCAGATTCCCGCAGATTAAACTCACTTAAAAACAACTCTGTAGTGATCCGCAAGTCCTATTATCTGCTTTCGCATCTCCCGCAGCTAACTGCATAAAAGAAAGTTCTGCGACAATCCGCGAAATCCGCGGGCATAAATTTTTTTTACTCTCGCAGTTATACTCATAATAAAAAACTCTGTGATAATCAGCGAAAACTCTGATCTGCTCCCCAATTCCTAAAATTTCCCTAACCACAACAGCCTTCTCACACAATTTCTCTATTTTTGCAACTATGAAGATCTCATTATCATTTATTATGTACTTGTTTACGCTGACCATTTTTATGGCTTCAACGTCTGCATTTGCGTGTGATACTGAGAAAAATGTAGTGGAAACTAAAGCCTGCTGCAGTTCAGAAAAAGCAAAATCTTGTTGTGATGATACTGCTTCAAATAGCGATTGCGACGGTAGTTGCGGAAGTAAATCTTGTTCAGGCTTTACGAGTTCACCATCGGTATTCGTACTTCAACAAAATGATTTTACTTCAAAACCTCTCTTCGCTACAATAGAAAAGTGTTCTTTTTACTTCGGCGAAAGCCACATTCTTACTGGTTTTGTTTTCGTTTGGGACATTCCTAATATAGGATAAATTTAAAATTTAATAGCCATTAGTGTGCTTTGTTTTTTCGGCGAAAGCCAGAAACTGCACTTCCAAATTACAATTTTAAACAACAGTTTCTTCAAATTTTTTAGGTATTTCAGTCTTAGAAGATACTTGCCGGAAATGAAAATTTCGATGCTTTATTAGCCGAAATATTTCGATGGAGAAACAAATCCTAAATTCGAACAAAATGAAAAATTTCCAATATTTCGCAGTAGCGATCGTTCTTCTTATTTCGACTTCAATTCAAGCACAAATAAATAAATCTGAAATTATTGCAACTGGACTTACATGTTCAATGTGTTCAAATGCAATCTACAAACAACTTCAAACATTGAGTTCAGTAGCAGAGATTGATACAGATTTAAATACAAATACTTTCACAGTAACCGCCAAAAACAATCAAACTCTTGATCCTGTTCAGCTAAAAGACGCTGTAGAAAAAGCGGGATTCTTTGTAGGCTCTATGATGGTTTACGTTGACGGATCAAAATTGAGTAAGCAAGAATTGACTCTAAATGGCAACAATCTGGTTTTGCTAGATAAAGTACCTGCTACCCATAAAGATTATAAAATGCAGGTTGTTGACGCTGGTTTTGTAACTAGCAAGCAACTTAAAAAGAATGAGAAAGCATTCTCTTCGATTATGGATTTTAGTAACTCGAAAGACAAAAAAATCTTTCTAAAAAGTGCTAAATAATGAGAAGGCATTTAATTCTATTCGCAGTTTTTCTCGGACATTCTGCTCAAGTAAAATCGCAAGAACTTTTTGTAATTACCGAACCTGCTAGCAATGTGCCAGCAGGTTCTATTTCAGTGGGAATCAATCAGGGATTGTTGAAAGCAGAAATTAGCGAAGACTATTATTACAATCTGTCGCCAACTGTTTCCTGGGGTGCAACCAAAAATCTAATGTTTAAAGCAGATGGATTTTTCTCTACAGATTATTCAAATTCATTGGCGTTCCGAGGAGCAAGTGTTTATACAAAATACCGATTTCTGTCTGAGGATGATTTGCAAAGTCATTTCAGAATGGCTGCTTTTGGACGAGTGAGCAACAACAACGAAGTAGCTGTTACTGAGGAGATAGATTTGATGGGAAATAATTCTGGATTTCAAGTAGGACTTGTTGCGACCAAATTAATTAAGAAAGTTGCCATCAGCGCGTCGCTTTCGGGAGTGCATGCCACCAATTTGGACGAAATTTTGCTTGGACGAGATTTTAACGATTTCGGCGCTGAATATACTCTTTCTGTAGGTAAATTGATGTTGCCAAAGGTGTATACTAGTTTTAATCAGACAAATGTGAACGCAATGTTTGAATTCAAGGGACAAACTCTAAATAAAAGTGGTAAATCTTACTTAGATGTTGTACCTTCCATACAATTTATTTTTAATAGTCGAGCGCGACTCGATTTGGCTTACAAACAAGAATTATATAGTAGCTTAAACCGAAATTCCTCAAGTGGTTTTCTGCTTAATTTTCAATATACCTTTTTCAATGTAAGCAATTAAAGATTTAAATTTCAATAGTTACAAAAAGCTAATTTTAATTCTTTCAGATGATTTTGCACATTAAAAATATGGTTTGCGATCGTTGCAATGCTGCGGTGCGATCCATTTTAGATTCTCTTGGTATTTCATATCAATCGGTTATTCTTGGCGAAGTTGAATCTACCGAAAAGGTTACAGGAAAGTTACGAACTGCTCTTAAAAAAGCATTACAAGCTCAAGGTTTTGATCTTCTAGACGATAAAAAATCTAAAATGATTGAGAAGGTCAAAAATCTTCTCATTGCCCTAGTTCAAGAAGAAGGTGAGCTTGACAAAATAAATATCTCCGAATATGTTTCCCAAGCGATTGCAGTGGATTACAGTAGTTTGAGTCAGATATTTTCAAATCAAGAAGGCTATACTATCGAGCACTATTTTATCTTACAACGGATAGAAAAAGTGAAAGAGCTGCTTCGCTATAATGAAATGTCACTTAGCGAAATAGCAATCAAAATGCATTTCTCTGATGTTGCGCATCTTAGTAATCAGTTTAAAAAAGTAGTTGGTTGCACTCCAACCGCTTTCAAGAAATTCAGAAGAGTTGACAGAAAGCCTTTAGACACGATCTAGGATACAAATCATATCATAAATTTTACAAACAGTTGTCAGTACAAATTCCGAAATTTGTGACAACTGTTTTTTTTTGGACAGGATTTGCACAGTTTCAGTTTTAGCAGCTTTACTATTTTTTCGCTGCAACTAATATTAAAAAATTATGACATCAAAATATATTATTAAAGGTATGACCTGTGACGGCTGCCGGACGGAAGTCGAAAAAGCACTAAATGCAATCTATGAAGTAGGAGCGATTGTTACCCTCGATCCACCGATTGCCACCATTAAAACCGACCATCGGATAGATATTGCAGTTTTTCAGAAAGCCATATCTAAAGTTGGAAATTACCGGATTACCTATTTTGAAGAAAGCGTAATTGTTAAAGCTCCAACATCACTATTATCTGAAAATCAGGTGACATTCAAATATGATGTATCCGGAATGTCTTGCAACGGCTGTAGGACCAAAGTAGAAAACACACTAAACCAGATTTCCGGTGTGGAAGCGGTGGTCACCCTGTATCCTCCAATAGCAACAATTTCTACTAAAGAGAAATTACGAACATCAATTTATCAAGATGCTCTAACCGCCATAGGAGAATATACAATCACTGCAATCGACGAGGATTCGATTGAAAATAATCTGTTACCTGACCAAGATTTTAATCAAGAATATATTGTTACAGGAATGACCTGTGATGGTTGCCGTAAGAAAGTTGAAAAAACTTTAAATGATATTCCGGGAGTTAATGCAACTGTAACTCTTGATCCGCCAGCCGCAAAAATCACCACCGATAAAAGATTCGAAACTGAGGTTTTGCAAGAAGCTTTATCCGAAAAAGGAGATTATACCATTCGAGGAATCGATGAAGCCGAAGCGCCAATCGTAAAAAGCTGTTGTTCTACAAAACCTAAAGACGACAAAAAATACTCGACTACGCCTGGGAAGTTTTACTGTCCAATGCATTGCGAAGGTAGCAAAGAATATGACAATGCCGGCGATTGTCCGGTCTGCGGTATGGATCTAGTTCAACAACCAATTGTGACGGCAAGGCAACAATTTACTTGTCCGATGCATCCCGAAGTAATTTCTGACAATCCTGGAAGTTGTCCTATTTGTGGAATGGATTTGGTGCCACTAATTCCAAAAGAAGATCAGGAAGACAGTGCCTATAATAAACTCTGGTCAAAAATGAAAATCGCAATGATCTTCACAATTCCGATTTTTATCATTTCTATGTCAGCGATGATTCCGAATAATCCGCTGCTTGAATTATTAAGTAGATCTCAATGGAATTGGGTTGAATTTATATTATCACTTCCAGTGGTTTTTTATGCTTGTTGGATGTTTTTCCAGCGCGCTTGGCGTTCGATAGTGAGTTGGAATTTGAATATGTTTACGCTGATTGGAATTGGAGCAGGGGTTGCGTTTTTATTTAGTGTTGTAGCATTACTTTTTCCATCGATATTTCCGGCAGAATTCAAATCCCACGATGGAGCAGTTCATTTATATTTTGAAGCCACCACGGTAATTCTAACCTTGGTATTACTCGGACAACTTCTCGAAGCAAGAGCACACAGCCGAACTAGTGGCGCTATCAAAGCATTGTTGCAATTAGCGCCGACGCAGGCAACACGCATAATTAATGGTGAAGAAAAAGTAATTTCGATTCACGATATAAAAGTGGATGATTTACTTAGAGTGAAACCAGGAGAAAAAATTCCAGTTGATGGAATAATAACCGAAGGATCATCTTCAATTGACGAGGCAATGATTTCGGGAGAGCCAATTCCAGTTGATAAAACGGTGAACGATCCAGTTCTTGCGGGAACGATTAACGGAACCAAGTCTTTTGTAATGAAAGCCGAGAAAATCGGATCTGAGACCTTGCTTTCGCAAATTGTTCAGATGGTGAATGACGCGAGTAGATCTAGAGCTCCTATTCAGAAAATTGCCGACAAGATTGCGAAGTATTTCGTACCGATTGTTGTCGCGATTTCAATCATCACCTTTTTTGTTTGGTACGCAATTGGTCCAGAGCCAGCACTTGTTTACGGTTTCATCAATGCCATCGCAGTTTTGATTATCGCCTGTCCGTGTGCATTAGGATTAGCCACTCCAATGTCTGTAATGGTGGGAGTTGGAAAAGGAGCACAGTCGGGTATTTTGATTAAAAATGCCGAAGCTTTGGAGAATATGGACAAAATCGACGTTTTAATTACGGATAAAACTGGAACTCTAACTGAAGGAAAACCATCGGTAGAAAAAGTTTCGGCAATCGATGGAGATTGGGAAAGATTGCTGATTCAGATTGCCTCGGTGAATTCACAAAGCGAGCATCCATTAGCGCAAGCGTTATTAAATTTTGCCAAAGAGAATGACAGCAAATTGCATAAGGTTTCCGACTTTGATTCGATTACTGGAAAAGGAGTTAGCGGAACCGTGGATGGGAAGAAAATTTTGCTTGGAAATAAAGCTTTGCTAGAACAGTTTAAAGTTTCGATCCCAGAATCACTCGAGAAAGAAGTAATCGAACAGCAGAAGCTTGGAAAAACAGTTTCGTATATCACTGAAGAAAATACGATTACTGGTTTTGTAATAATCTACGATGCGATCAAAAAATCTTCTCAAAATGCAGTTAGAGAATTGCAAGAGCAGGGCGTGGAAGTTGTTATGATGACCGGTGATAATGAAAATACCGCAAAGGCCGTGGCGGATGTTTTGAAGTTGGATAAATTTTACGCGGGATGTCTTCCTCAAGACAAGCTCAAAGAAATAGAACGTTTACAAGCACTCGGCAAAATCGTTGCAATGGCGGGAGATGGAATCAATGACGCTCCAGCTTTGGCTCAAGCTGATATCGGAATCGCAATGGGAACTGGAACAGATGTCGCCATCGAAAGCGCCAAAATTACTTTGGTAAAAGGCGACCTACAAGGAATTGTGAAAGCAAAACAACTGAGCCACGCCGTGATGAAAAACATCAAACAAAACTTATTTTTCGCTTTCTTCTATAACGCATTGGGAATTCCGATTGCCGCAGGAGTGTTGTATCCAGTTTTTGGATTGCTGTTATCGCCAATGATTGCGGCACTTGCAATGAGTTTTAGCTCAGTTTCGGTAATTGCAAATGCGCTGAGGTTGAGAGGGATGAAGTTGTAGGAATAGAAATATATTTAGCCACTTTTTACACGAAACACCCCGCTAGATTTGTAAGAATAAAAGGCAATCAATTGGCGAAATACTTCACGTGTTTTGAAGGGATGAAGCCACTTCTTACGCGAAACACCCCGCCCTGCGGGGAGGCTGCTGAAAAAGTATCTGTTTCTCAGAACATATTAAGAAGGTCGAGTAAATAAACTTCGTTTTATTTACTTGACCTTCTTTTTTGGTGTTTATTTTTTCAAAAAAGTTCAAGCTTTATAAGGCGTTTATACACTTTTATAGGATCGTTATGGAGTCTGTGATGAAGATTTTTGATCTTGTAGATTTTCTACACATTTAATTTAAGTATTCTTTTCAAATTCACGGTGAAAATTGCTAATGCACCCTGCATTTGCATATTTTCTATTCCGTAAGCATTTGCTCGACCATAACCGTGCACATTTTTTAGCTCACTGTTTTTAGCTTCTATTTTATATCTGTGTTTTGCCTTCTCTTTGTAAAGTTCCGATTCTTGAAAATCCATTTGTGCCTTATGTAAATCTGATTTTATAGACACTGAATAACTTTTACTTTTCGCGCCAGGTTTGTAACATCCATCTCTTAATGGACAAGTTTTACATTTCTCCACATCAAAGTAAAAGGTGAGTATTTGATTTGTTCCGACATTCTTTTTTCCTTGCTTTGATTTCTGTATCGCCATATGACCCGCTGGACAAACAAACATATCAGCATCTTTATTGTAGTCAAATTTATCTTCTTCTTTTCTACATCCTTGGGTTATTGAAGGATTTAATCTTGCTACCACTTTTATTTCTTGTCCAGAAGTTAATTCAAGATTTTCTTTTCCAGAGTATGCACCATCGCCAATGATAGTGTCTACTTTTATTCCATTGTTTTGACTGATCTTTAAAAGAGTTGGTAATTCAGGACCATCTCCTCTTTCTCCCGAAGTAACTACTGCCGCTGTAATTATACGTTCTTCGGTCATTGCAATATGAGTCTTATAACCAAAGAAGGAGCTATCGGCTGATTTGTGTCCTATTTTGGCATCTTTATCTTTTGACAAGTTTAAGTTCTCTTGAGTGTCTTCAATTGTTTCTTTCAATAGATTCAATTTTTCTTTCACTACAGGGACTAAGCTCAATGTAGTATCCGATTCAATTGCTTTTATAAGTTCTTTAGAATAGGCGATTTCTTTCTGTAAATCGTTATTCTCATTTTTCTTGGGCATTCGTTCTTTCCAATCTGGATCTAAATTATAGACAGCTTTACGTAAAAGTTTTGAACGTTCTTTCAAAACTTGAAGAGCAGAAAATGGATTTGATTTTGATAAGGTGTGAGTAGCGTCAACGATAATTGATTTTGAATTTACAATTCCTTTTTCAATAGCAATAGCAACCGTTTTCCCAATTAAAAGATTCAACAAATCAGAATCCTTTAATCGTAACTTTCTAAAATTTGTTAATGAACTCGAGTTTATTACGCCATCTTCTGGAGCCATTTCAAGAAAGTATTTAAACGACATATCGAAACGAGAACGCTCCACAACATCAGCATCCGAAATAGAATAGATTGTTTTCAATAGTAAATACTTAAACATACGGACAGGACATTCTGCAGTGCGTCCATTATTGAGGCAGTATTTGCTAACCAATTCATCGTAAATAAAAGAAAAATCAATTAGGTCATTGATTTTTCTAAGAAGATTTTCTTTAGGTATAACTAAGTCATACAAATCGGAATACGCACTTAACTGAATTTTTTGCTGCTGTAATAACATAGTAAAAGCCTTAATAATCAGTACTAAAAATACGAAAAAAGGAGCGTAAACACTACAGTTCACACTCCTTTTAATTGAAAAATATGTCACATTTTTGAAGGGACTTTTTCAGCAGCCTCCCCTGCGGGCACCCCTCTTGAAAAGAGGGGAAGTTGGAGCGTGAGTTTTTAGTTGAAATTAGGATAAAATTTGTGGTTTTGGCATTCCCCTCCTGCGGAGGGGTGGCCGAAGGCCGGGGTGGATTTTAAGTTCCCTTTGAACCACAATTCATCAACTTTACCGCAGTCCCGCGGCAAGGATCGTAGCGGCATCCCCCGATAGCTATCGGGGATACAGCGGAGAGCCTGGTGCAACGCAGCCGCCCAAAAAAAAATTATGAAAGAAGCACTTTAGTGGATTTTCAAAAACGATTTAAATATCCTAAATTGCGCCCGCATCATACAGAGATTTAACGAGTAAAATTGCTCGGGAATCAGTACCTTTGCACACAGAAATAAACACACTATTAATAGACTCAACAATGACAAATTCAGATCAGTTTGGAATCAAAGAAGCCTTGCAACAGCTTGGTATTAAAGACATAAATGAAGGAACTTCTACAGGATTAAAAAGTTATGCCAATGGTAAAATTATCGAATCTTATTCGCCAGTAGACGGGACATTAATTGGAAAAGTAAAAACTTCGACCAAAGAAGATTACGAGCAAGCGATGGCAAAAGCGGCGGATGCTTTTAAAGAATGGAGAATGATTCCTGCTCCAAAAAGAGGAGAAATCGTTCGTCAGATGGGAGATGAACTTCGTAAATTTAAAGAGCCTCTAGGAAAACTTGTTTCGTACGAAATGGGAAAAAGCCTTCAGGAAGGATACGGAGAGGTTCAGGAAATGATTGATATTTGTGACTTTGCTGTAGGATTATCAAGACAATTATACGGACTTACAATGCACTCTGAGCGTCCAATGCACAGAATGTACGAGCAATACCATCCAGTTGGAACGGTTGGAATTATTTCGGCTTTCAACTTTCCAGTAGCGGTTTGGAGCTGGAATGCAATGATTGCGTGGGTTTGTGGTGATGTTTGTATCTGGAAACCAAGTTCGAAAACTCCATTATGTGGAATCGCTTGTCAGAATATTATTCAATCAGTTCTTGAGCGCAACAATGTTCCAGAAGGAGTAAGTTGCCTTGTAACTGGTACTGAATGTGGAGATTTGATCAATAATGACGCGAGAATTCAGTTGGTATCTTTCACAGGATCTACAAGAATTGGTCGTCACGTATCAAAAACTGTTGCAGAACGTTTTGGAAATACAATCCTTGAATTAGGAGGAAATAACGCGATTATCGTTAGTGATCAAGCGGACATTAATATGGTATTAATCGGTGCTGTTTTTGGCGCGGTTGGTACTGCAGGACAAAGATGTACTTCTACAAGACGTCTAATTATTCACGAAAGTGTTTATGATAAAACAATCAGCGTTCTTAAAAATGCTTATGGCCAATTGAAAATTGGAAATCCTCTTAACGAGGAAAACCACGTTGGACCGCTTATCGATAAAGCTGCTGTAAAAGATTTTACTGATGCAATTGAAAAAGCAAAACAAGAAGGTGGAAAAATTCTTGTTGGCGGTGGAGTTGCCGAAGGTGAAGGCTACGAAAGCGGATGCTACGTTGTTCCTTGTATCATTGAAGCAGAAAATCACTATGAAATTGTTCAAGCAGAAACTTTTGCTCCGATTTTGTACGTAATGAAATATAGCACAATCGAAGAAGCGATTGCATTGCAGAATGGAGTTCCACAAGGACTTTCTTCTTCAATCTTTACAAATAGCCTTAGAGAAATGGAATTATTCTTATCTCAACAAGGTTCAGACTGTGGAATTGCCAATGTGAATATTGGAACTTCTGGAGCTGAAATCGGTGGCGCTTTTGGTGGTGAAAAAGAAACTGGTGGCGGAAGAGAATCTGGTTCAGATGCTTGGAAAGCTTATATGAGAAGACAAACAAATACCATCAATTACGGTACTAGTTTGCCTCTTGCACAAGGAATTAAATTTGACGTATAATCGTTGAATTCCAAATACAAAAAAACCGTCATAGCAATATGACGGTTTTTTTTATGAATTATTTTGAGAGAGAATTGCTCTCGAAAATTTGTTTTTAGAATCTGTAACCAAGGCTGATTCCAGCGTTCACTTCCACAGCATTAAAGCGCTCGTTCACTTCTTTGCTAAAGTTTCTACCCACATTTACGAATGGTCCAACTGCTAATTTGTCTTTAAAATTCCATTTGTATCCAGTTCCCAAACCAAGAATAAAACTGTTCATATCCGTCTCTACGACAAAGTTTTCTTTTTGTTCCTCAAAATCTCCAAAACGGTATTTTACAAATGGGGTTAGAAAATATCCAGAACCATTTCGCATTGTAGATAAGTACAGATTGTATGAAAGCATCACGCTATTCGTGTTGAATTTCTTGTGGCTTGAACCATTTTCTGGGAAGTACGAAAATCGATCGTTAATCAAAACATCAAGTCCTAAAGATTGATCTTGATCAAGGAAATATTCGTAACCAATTTCAGCCGAACCCATAACAATTGTATTTAGGAAATTGTATTTTATTTCGTGCTTATATTGTGAATATGCTCCAACAGAAAATAGGATCATCAGTCCTAAAATAAGAATCTTCTTCATAAGGTTAAGTTTTGCGCAAAGGTAGTATTAATTTCGACCTCTTTCGGAAGGATATAAATCAGGAAGTGCATCGCTCTGCCAAAATTCCTTAGTATCCGCATCAATGCAGGTTAGCGGGCCGTAAAAAGCAGCGCCAGTATCAATATTCCAGATATTCGCAATATTCATCGGAGTGGTCTGATTGCTCTTGGTAGTGGGAGTGTGCCCGATATATATCTCTTTATAATGCGTCAATCTTCGAGGATAATTCTCGTCACCTTTTTTGAGATTTCTGTCCATTGCCAGCGCCATTTCCCATAAAGTACGATCCCAAAAAACCATTCGGGGGAAATATTCTTTCTCAATTCCGTGCTGATTTGTAAAACCTGCGTGAACGTATAATTTATTTTGATCGTCAATATAAAAAGTTCGAAGTCGGCTTAGGAAACCAACGTGTCGGTCGCGATCTTCGTCCGTAAGTTTCGAATAGGCAATAATTGTCGATTCGCCGCCGTGCTGAAACCACAGTTCATTATCCTTGCCACCAAGCCATTCGAGGAGCAAATCGTCGTGGTTGCCGCGCATAAAAACGCAGGTATATTTTGTGTCAAGATAAATCAAGAAATCCAGTACCTGTGGGCTTTCGCTCCAACTATCCACATAGTCACCAAGAAAAATCAGTTTGTCATCAGTCCCTATAGATGCTCGTTCTATAAGCTGTCGCAAAGCACGCAAACCGCCGTGAATATCGCCAAATACCAAAGTTCTGCCCATTAATAATTTTTTTAGGATGTCTCAAAAAAGCGAACTGTTTAAAGTTCTGTAAAAATAAATTGAAAGTCAAAATTAGTAACTTCCAAAATAGTAGATTCACAAATATAAACAAAATCTATATTCATCTCGGCCGTAACGCCTTGGCTAATAGATAAAATTTGGTTAAAATATTGAGTTAGGTGCAGGATTTTTAGGGGTACGCTTTCGCGAAATTACTTCTGTTGCTAGGTGGAAGTGAAGTCTTCGGTAGGGCAGTTATTTTGTATCGACCTGACATTTATTTAGCTGCAAGATTTTGCCTCTTTTGAAGGTAGTTGTTTGGGTTGGGATTTAATTGAATTTAGATTTAAACAATTTAAAACATATAAAGCAACTAGTTCTTTTCCGTTAGCTGAAGTCCTTTTTAGCAATTGAATATATTTGGTCTGGGCAGGTTTGAATAAGAGCAGTTATTAAACTTTCTTCTCCCCCTATAATTGAAAATTGCAAATCATAATCTGAATTAATAGCCCATTTTTTTTGGTACTATAAATTAGACTTACAGTTTGTAATGTTTCTGACCACTGAATCGCCAATATGCAAATTGCTATTAGCAGCTGGCAAATTATGAATAACTCTTTGCGCAATCTTCAATGACTTTTATTACTACTTCTAATAATCCTGGAATAGTAATTTTTCCTTCTTCTTTTGTATAATTTCCGACACTTTTTTTGAAATATACCATTGAATTGAAAGGTGGTGGAAAACCGAAAGTAAATTTATGCGTGTTAATAAATACGTCTTCAATGTTTCTCAAAATATCTTTCGCTGCCTTTAAACTAACACGATAATATAATTCTGTTCTTTGTTCATCCGAATTTAGCCCAATTCGTAATTCATCACTTTCAATATTAGGAATAATACAATTAAAATTTTTATCAATAATCTCATTAACTAACAGGGGCAATTTTGCGACATTGAGTGATGTAAAGTCAAAAATTAATGACAAACGATTCAGTAAGATAAAATATGGATTTTCCCATGTATCTATCAGAACTCCATTTTCACTTAAATTCTCTGATTTTTGTATAAAATAGTTCAAGACAAAGTTAAACTGTTTTATTTTTTCTCTATTTTCAACTGTTTTCTTTATAATTGATTCAATATTGTCATCTGCTGTCAAAAGAATAAATGATCGTAAATATTCTTCTTGGTCAGGATTTAGTTTCCAATCATTATAATTTGATGATGAAGCTCTCCAAACGTTAATAATTACAAATTGTAGCGCAAGCCATTTTTGATTCTCGAAAGAAATATAATTACATTCATCTTTTTGTAATTCATATCTGTTTTTTCGAACAATATTGGAATATATCGTGCTTGTAAACTCGGCTTCAATAGGCCCAAATTTTTTCTCACACTTTCGACAAACTAGATTTCTATTTATAAGAGGATTTTTATTTTGCTCTATTTCTTCGTCTGAAAGTTCCTTACCAGTAATGGCTTCAATTTTTTCCGGTAAAACGCCCCTACCAAAAAAATCTAAGCCAATCTTATCAATCGAGATTTCGTATATTAATTCTTTGTCTTCTCTTTTTGTGTATCCGTCCTGATTTAATGCAGTTCTAATTATACTTTCTGTAAAAATATGTGACCCAACATTTTCAAGAACATTTTTCTCACACAGTTTACATAAGTCACTCATATTGTTTTTTTTGTAGGGTTTCACATTGCTTTCTTATAACGTTATGTATATCAGCTGTGGCGTGTTTTAGCACGAGCCATTTCATAAAAAAACTTGCCTTGGGAAAGCCGGAGGATTTTGCAAGTTAGGACAGACCAGGCCATAGCTTATAACGTGTGTTATCCAATTTACTTACTTCACAAGTCTTAATTGTGCAGAAATTTTTTCATCAATCAATTCTGCATATTCTTTTTCAAATTTGATTTTCACGGCCTTATCTTTTATATCAAGCTTATTTGCCAAATAACCTAATTTTCTATTGTTTTGCTCAATAAGTTCTGACCATTCCATTACATAAACCTCAATATTCTTTTCAGTTTTTTTATCATACAAAAATGGATTGTCTGGAAAGTTCAATCTTCTTGATTTTACTTGAGATTTTGCAAATTTTGTAAGACGTGATGAAATTAAAATCAATTTGTACTTTACTTTTTCATTTGGTAGAGCTGAATTTTGCTCAATAGTAAATGCATATTCATCAATTTGATTTAATTCCTTTTTGCTTATTGCACATTTAGGCGACTTTAATTCAACAACCATTATTTCTTTAACATCAGAGTCGGTTATTTTTTCGTTGAAAAAGAACAAGTCAGTTATATCGTTTAAACCTCTCTCGTCCAATTCAATTAAGTTATCATCTTCTTCTGTTGGCTCATAGTCAAAATATTTCTCCCGTAATTCAATCAATATATTACCAATCTTTTTGTCCGACCATAATTTGGGTGTGGCATTGTAATTTTCTCCAAACAGCCACAATTCATCTTCGACAATTTTATGAAGTTGACTTCGTTCTTTTAAGTGTTTAGAAATTTCGCCATACGTCAACTCGTGAAGAAAATCCAGAAACTCTGTTTTTTCTGCTACTACGCTTGCAAAATGAACGACATCTTCTAAATCTGTTTTCTCTAAAAGATTATGAAATTTCTCCAAACTCTCTTCTGACAGTTTTAATACCTTTTTAAAAATATATTCAATGTTTCCATTGCCAATTGCTTTATCAAGTAATGGATAAAGAAAGTTCCTTATTTTATCGTCCTTTTGAATAAGTCTGTGTTCATCTTCTAATAAATAGGCGACTTTTTTAAATAGAATTTCTTGCGATTTAGAAGCGGGACTTTCATTGTTTTGGTAAGGATAGTATCTATCTTTTTCCAAACTTTTGAGAAATTTTTCAAATCTTTTATTTTTGGCTTTGAAAAAATCATTAATTGTTTCTTTAATCGTGTTTTTTAAATTGTTTATTTCCGCTTCACCTAACGCTTCTAAATCCAAATTTCTAAATAAATCTATATTTAACATTTGTGATTCTATGTAAATAAACCAAGTTCCTAAGTCCGGCGTGTACCAATCTGATGAGTAAGTATATTCGTGAGCAACACTTTTTAAACCTGAATTATCAGTTTGGAAAAATACTTTCACTTTGTTTAGAGCCGAATTAATATTATAGAAGTAAAAATTTAACTTATGCGTTTTACCTTTTTTGTCAGTGTAATCTGTAGTTTTTTTGGAAGGTTTATCTATTACAAAATCTTCCCTTTTTATCGTCTTTCCATTAACTATAAAATTCACAGTATTATGAAAAATTTCGAATGGATAATGTTCGAATATTGCTTGATTAATATTGTCCTGTAAAAAATTCTCGTGGATTTTATTTCTTTTGGCGATTTTTTCCTGCTTATTATGATGAAGTTGTTCAATCATAACTTTATAATATGGATTTCTTCTTTCCATAAAATATTCGTAGTCAACCTTAAATTCAGTTTCTTCCAATTGGGCATCATTAAAATCTAATGTATCCATACTAAATTTAGTTAGAGAAAATTGTTTTTTGTCAATATCAAAACCTATGGTTTCAATGTGCATTAATTCTCCGATTTGTAAAGAACTAAATCTTCCGATTCCTTGACCAAGTGCTTTTGAAGTAGTTCCAATCTCTAAAACTCTTTTGTCAAACTCGTTATATGGCACACCGATTCCGTCATCTTTAATCTCAATGCTTTTGATAGGAGACTTAATATTAGCTTCGTTGACATATTCAATATTGATTTCAATATTTTTCGATCCAGCTTGTAAAGAGTTGTTAATTAATTCACGAAAAGCCTGAAACGTATCTCTATATCTAGTTAAAAGGTCTTTTATTACCCTTGTGTTTGTAGTTATTTTTTTTGTAGTTGATTTCATTGGTTTTATATGTTGGATATCGTTTGTCGCGTTTGAGAAGTCGCTGAAAAAGCGAAGCGAGTTCTCTCTGCCAAGATAAGATTTCTTCGTGAAGAAGATCTTGAAACTACTGAAAATATCAGAGATTTATTAAACACGCTGCTATGTGAAGTTGCATTTATTCGCAAGGCTTTTTAATTCTTTTTTTACAACAATTTAGATTTTCAAAACTAGATTTTAAAGAATCCAAATTAGAGTTTAGAATTTGCATCTTTTGGTTATTTTGAATTAGATTTAAAGAATCCATTTTAAACTTCTTTGTTTCAATTTTAAGTGATTCTTTTTCAAATTTATCATCCGTATTCTTATTAGTATTGAAAACAATAATTAAAAATAACATAATTGAAATATAATTTAAGAATGTTTGAACACGAAAATAAATGTGTATATCACTAAGATTCCAGTTACCAATTGTTCCTTGATTTCTGAGTTTTTTAAGACCTAGACCAGCGATAATCGTACTTGACAATAAAAGAAAAATGCTCAAGAAAGTCAATACTCCGGATGTAGAACGATATTCTATATCTTTGATATCTAGATATCCAATTAGGACGCCAATTAAAACTAGCGACGCGCCAAAAATTTGAGCACTTATAGCTGCGTGAATGCTTGCGGCCGACCTTTCGTCTTCTATATTATTCATACTGTCTTAATTTACCAACTGTCACCACTTAATGTTCCGAGCGAATTCCAAATTTCACTGCCTGCCTGAAGAACCTTATGTGCAGTAATTTCTGTAGAATATTGGTTAGCTTCTCTTAAAATTTGCTGAACTTCAGAGAAAATTTTTCTTTTTAAACCACGTTCTGTAAATTTTGAAGAATTTCTTAAGGGAAAATATACCATAGTGCGATAATTTATCAATAAGAAAAGTTTCGCGTCTGAGCGCACAACAGAATTTTCAGTCATTTCCTCGACTTCAAATTTATTAATTGCTTTCGCTATAACATATTCAATACTTAAATTTTCCAATTCGCTTTGAGCTAAGTCAATAGTTTGTATGTATTGAGTCCTATTATCTTCGGCATTACGGTTTAGTATTACATTAAAGTAATCATTAAAATATCTGTCAAATTCAAATTCTGGTTGTTTTTCCATAAGGTAGCTTATATTTGGTTGTTATTTTCTTGATGTTTACTACGTAATCTCCCATAACTTGTTTATATGTAAAGTACGTCAGTTATTTAAGGTCAGATTCGGGCTGATATGTCTGAGTAATTTCAGACATAATTTAAGAAAGCAATATATTCAAAATCTTTATAATCGTGGAGGATTTTTATTATTAAAATAGTTTTTTTTTAATCGTCCGATTCAAGTAGTCGCAAGCTAGATATATTTGATCAGCGAAGTTTTATTTTTTAATAGTCAGAATTTAAAACTTTCATCTACACATTACATAAAGTGAAAGTTTAGCTCAACCCGAGATTTACTTAAATACAAGATTTTACTCATTCGCATTATACTTCATCTTTCTCAAAACCCGCATAGAATCCTTGAAACTCGCATAAACTGTTGGATGCTTCCGAAGTAATTCCTTGGCATCAATCAAAACTTGCTTGGCATCGTCAAATCCGTTGAGGTAGCAAATCATTAATGTAGAGGGAAGGTTTTCGAGATCTTTGAGTTCTCGAAAAGACAATTCCAAATTCTTGGAAAGTTTGGCAATGATGTTCAAGTTGGAATTGTAAATATGATAAAGCAGTTTTTTATTATAAACTGGCGGTTCAAAAAGCATTTCCTGCTCTATTTTGTAATAGCCATTTGAATAAAATAAAATAGTCTTTTTCTCCAAAGGATAATAAGAAGTTTTATCCTGAAGTCCCAATCGAACATATTCTACAATCGTGAAACTGTCTTCGTCGTAGGTGATTATTACGTCATCTTGATCAGAATAAAATAACTTAATCTGCTCGTTTATTAATTCGATGTCAACTCTAGAAAGGTAGGTTTCGCTGCGAACTCTTTTCGGAATTCCCGCCCAACAGATGATAAAAAGCTCTTTAAAAACTTTATACTTGGTAGTAAAATCTTTATGCCGATTATTCATAAAATCCATTACACCATCAAGGGTATCGGAAATTGAATTTCGAGAAGCATTTTCTATAGATTCAACTATTTCCTTACTTGTTCTCGATCGAGTAAACGGCTCATCCATCGGAATTGAATTGCTGCCACGCCTTTTGAAAACCGAATTGGCTGGAATAGTGTGAATTCCTTTTTTGAAAAATGAAATTTGCTTATTTGGACTAATAGTAACGAGTCCGACAACTTTTTCTTTGGGAAGATTCGGAAAAGGAATATTCTCGTACTGAATTTGAGGAGCATTTTCGAGATAAGCATTGACAAGATTCTGAATTCGGCTATCGTCAAAGAAGTCATCGCCCACAATTTCGTTATCGCGGTCTTCAACTCCCACAACAATAAAAGATCGGTTTGCAGGATTGCTATTGGAAAGTGCACAAATGTGTTTTAGAAACTTTGCTTTTCCTTCGCGGCTATGCAAGTTAAGTTGCCTCTTCTTATCATAGAAAGTACTCTCGTCATTGTGAGCTAGTAGATTCTTGATAAGAAGACGCTTATTTAACATTCAGAAAAAATATTTTTATAGTTTTTTATTTATAATCGTACTTGATGCTTGATCGGTTGGCATCACCACGAGATCAGCGATATTTACGTGATATGGTCTGCTTACTACAAACAGAATAATATCGGCAATATCCTCTGGTTGAAGTGGAGAATATCCTTGGTATACTTTTTCTGCTCGATCAGAATCTCCTTTAAAACGAACTTCAGAAAATCCAGTTTCGACCAATCCTGGATGAATTCCACCAACGCGAATTCCGTATTGATTTAAGTCCATTCTCATTCCCTGATTTAGTGCATCAACCGCGTGCTTGCTTGCACAATAAACATTTCCGTTTGGATAGACTTCTTTGGCCGCAGTCGATCCAATATTGATAATATGTCCAGCGCGATTTTCTATCATCATCGGAATAATCGCTCTTGAAACATACAGAAGACCTTTCACATTTATATCAATCATCGCGTCCCAATCGTCTAGATTTCCGGTTTGTATCGGATCAAGGCCGTGAGCGTTTCCTGCGTTGTTAATCAAAATATCGATCTTTGCAAATTCGGTGGGAAGTGACGCGATGCCTTCGGCGACAGCCACCTTATCTCTCACATCAAAAAGCAAGGTATGAACAGGGACAAGTTTTGAAAGTTCTTCTTGAATTTCTGCCATACGATCTTCTCGTCTTCCACATAAAACTAATTTGTAACCATTTTTTGCAAATGCAATTGCAGATGCTTTTCCGATTCCACTTGTTGCTCCAGTAATAAAAACTGTTTTCATAATTCTTGAATATTTATCGAAACAAATTTCAGTAATTAAATTTGAAACTTTTCGATTGAGAGCAGTTATTTAGTACAAGTCTGCAGAATATTTTATTTGCTAAAATTCTTAACAGTCTTATTATTAAACATCTAATGATTTAAAAATGAAATCATAAATCATACTTAAATGGCTGAAAGCGTTGTAAGTTTTAACTTCGGTTTAACAACTTTGATGACATAAAATTTTCAATTTGCAGTACAAAATTTTTTGACTTTAAAATACACAAAATAACCGCAATGGAAGATACTACTGCTACCTTAGATATCAGAGCAATTAACGAAAAAATAGAACGCGAAAGTGCTTTTATTGATTTGTTGATGATGGAAATGAATAAAGTCATTGTTGGACAAAAACATATGACGGAGCGCCTACTTATAGGATTGCTTGGTCAAGGACATATATTGCTGGAAGGAGTTCCAGGATTGGCAAAAACACTTGCGATTAATACATTATCTCAAGCAATCGAAGGATCTTTTAGTCGTATTCAGTTTACGCCAGATCTTTTGCCCGCGGATGTTGTAGGAACCATGATTTACAATATGCAGCAAAATGAATTCTCTATAAAAAAGGGGCCAATTTTCGCAAATTTTGTACTTGCCGATGAGATTAACCGAGCGCCAGCCAAAGTGCAATCGGCTTTGCTTGAGGCGATGCAGGAAAAACAAGTTACAATTGGCGATACTACTTTCAAACTAGAAAGACCTTTTCTAGTATTGGCAACCCAAAACCCGATTGAGCAAGAAGGAACATATCCTTTGCCAGAAGCTCAAGTCGATCGTTTTATGCTAAAAACCGTAATTGACTATCCGAAAATGGACGAAGAGCGAATGATTATTCGTCAGAATCTTAGTGGAAGTTATGCGAAAGTTCAGCCAGTAGTTTCGGCAGCACAGATTATTCGTGCACAAGAAGCAGTTCGTGAAGTGTATATGGACGAGAAAATCGAAAAATATATTTTAGATATTGTTTTCGCAACTCGTTTTCCAGAGAAATATAAATTAGAAAGTCTAAAACCACTTATCGGTTTTGGAGCATCTCCACGTGGAAGTATCAATCTTGCTACCGCTGCAAAATGTTATGCATTCATCAAACGTAGAGGATATGTGATTCCAGAAGATGTGCGCGCGGTTGTTCACGATGTATTGCGTCACAGAATCGGAATTACTTACGAAGCGGAAGCAGAAAATGTAACTTCGGTGGATATTATCAACAGAATTGTAAACGAAATAGAAGTTCCATAGTCTTTATAAATTTTGCCGAAAGGCTTAACAAAATGAAGCTGTTCTAATATAAAAATTCTCCCATTTCGGGAGCTTAGGTACGGAAAATGGATACCAAAGAGATTCTCCAAAAAGTTCGAAAAATTGAAATTAAGACCCGAAGATTGAGCGATCATATCTTCTCGGGCGAATACCACACGTCTTTCAAGGGCCGTGGTATGACCTTTAGCGAGGTGCGTCAATATCAGTTTGGAGATGATGTGCGATCAATAGATTGGAATGTTACGGCTAGATACCGCGAACCTTATGTAAAGGTTTTTGAGGAAGAACGCGAACTGACCATGATGTTGATGGTAGATGTAAGTGGATCTGCATTATTTGGAACATCAAAACAGTTTAAAAACGAAATAGTAGCAGAAATCGCTGCAACAATGGCGTTTTCGGCAACGGTGAATAATGATAAAATTGGTTTGATGTTATTTTCAGATCAGATTGAATTATTTATTCCACCCAAAAAAGGCAAATCGCACGTCTTGAGAATCATTAGAGAATTGGTAGAGTTTACTCCAAAAAGTAATAAAACCAATCTGTCTCAAGCATTGCAGTTTTTGTCTAGAGTTATGAAGAAAAAAGCAATTGTCTTTTTGATTTCAGATTTTATGACCAATGATGATTACGATAAAACACTGAAGATTGCGGCTAGAAAACACGATTTAACTGCAATTAGAGTATACGATCCAAGAGAAGAAAAACTTCCGAATGTTGGAATTGTAAATGTACTTGACGCCGAAAGTGGCGAAATAATGTTGGTGGATACTTCATCCAAAAAAGTGAGAATGGAGTATGAGAAAGATTATCACGAGAAAGTAAAAACTTTTCAAGAAACCTTTACGCGCAATGGAGCAGGAACTGTGAGCACACGTGTAGATCAGAGCTACGTAACGAAGTTATTGGCTTATTTTAAATCTAGAGGATAATGTGTTTGACTTTTTATAAAATGACAAAAATTAAATTTTTAATATTCTTTTTTTTACTGCAGATTACAGCTTTTGCCCAAACAAAACCTGTGGCTACATCTGTTGATACACTCAAAAATAAAATAGGTGCTCAGTTTAACTTAACTATTAAAGTTACTGCTGATGCTGATGCGAAGATTATTTTCCCAAGTTCAAATAGGTTCGGAGCGCTTGAAGTAATCAGATCTTACGAGATTGATACTGTAAAAACTGATTCGAAGTACGAATTTGTTAAGCGATACGGAATTACTCAATTTGATTCTGGGCGTTATACAATTCCGCAACTTCCTTTGATGATTAATAAAAAGGGGTTTATGTCGGATAGTATTTCGATAGAAATCTCCAATGTGCAAGTTGATACTTTAAAGCAGAAGATGTTCGAAATTAAGGACATTGACAAGAGCGAACAAGAATCTTCTATTTGGTGGAAATTTTTGTTGGTTGTACTAGTAATCGCAGCAATTGTGGCGGCGGTTTGGTATTTCTTGAAAAATAAAAAGCACACGGTTGAAGAAGAGATAATTTATAAAACTCCAATCGAAAAGGCAACGACACTACTTGCTCAATTAGAAAAGAAAGAGCTTTGGCAGAAAGGTCAAATAAAATCTTATTATAGTGAATTGACCGATATTGCTCGAATTTATATTGAAGAAGCAATCAAAATTCCAGCAATGGAAAGTACCACTTCTGAACTTATTGCAGGTTTACAATCAGCAACTCTCAGAAAACATATTAACATCAGTCCAGAAACGGTTCAGAATCTTGAATCAGTTTTGATGCAAGCCGACTTGGTGAAATTTGCCAAATCAAAACCGCTGGATTATGAAATTGCCGAAGATCGAAAAAAGATTTCTTCCACCATTGTAACGTTGGACAAATCGATTCCAGAAGAAATCGAAGAGGAAAAATTGGTTGAGATTGATAATAGCGCAGAAATTGCTGAAAAGAACAAAAGAGCTTCACAAATAAAGTGGGCAATTGGAAGTGTGGTAGGACTTATAGTAGTTGTTTTAGCATTTTTTATCGCCACGACTGGTTTCGAAAATGTAAAAGACACCGTGCTTAGAAATCCAAATAAGATTTTACTAGAACGTACGTGGGTTAATAGCGAATACGGAAATCCTGGAGTTTTGATTGAAACGCCAAAAGTATTGCTTAGAATGAAAAACGATCCGACGATGCCAAAGGAATCGGTAGCGATGTTGCAAGATTTTCAATCATTTTCTGATGGAACAATTGGTGATGGTTTTTATGTAAATGTTGCCACAAAAAGATTTAAAGAAGAAACCAAGGTCGATCTTAACGAAGCAGTGAATGGTTTGGTTGATTTACTAGAAAAGCAAGGAGTTCAGAATATGCTAGTTAAGCAAGAATCGTTCGATACCAAGCAAGGAATTGTGGGTGTGAAAGCTTCTGGAACTTTCTATATGGGCAATAGCAGCACAAAACAATACTATGAAATTTTGCTTTTTGGACAAGACAATGGACTTCAGCAAGTGGTGATTACCCACGACGACGAAGATAAATATGCAAAAGAAATTTCGGAGAAAATTCTAAATTCTGTTGAACTTAAAAAAGCTGCAAAATGATTTTAGAAAACTTAGAATTTTTAAATCCCGAATTTTTCTGGCTATTGGTACTTCTTCCAATTGCGGGAGTTTGGTATTATAATAATAGAAAAAGACAAACTGCAACTCTAAGAATGAGTTCGGTAGCAGGTTTTAAGAAATCAGAATCCTTTGCGGTAAAGATTTATCCGTATTTGATCGTCATGAGATTTTTGGCTTTAGCCTTAATCATTGTCGCAATGGCAAGACCAAGATCTACAGATGTGAGTAGCAAGTATAGCAGTTCTAACGGAATTGATATCGTAATCGCCACGGACGTTTCTGGGAGTATGTTGGCGAGAGATTTAAAACCGAACAGACTTGAGGCTTTGAAGGAAGTGGCAGAACAATTTGTAAAAGAAAGACAAAATGATCGAATTGGATTAATATTATACGCTGCCGAAGCTTACACCAAAACACCTGTTACTAGCGATAAAGCTTTAGTAGCTAGTGCTATTCAAAGTATCGAATACAATAATAAATTACAAGACGGAACTGCAATTGGAATGGGACTTGCCACGGCGGTTAACAGACTAAAAGATAGCAAGGCGAAAAGTAAAATCGTGGTTTTGATGACGGATGGTGTAAACAACGCTGGTTTTATTGAACCTGAAACCGCTGCCGATATTGCAGCCGAATACGGAATCAAAGTTTACACAATTGGAATTGGAACTACTGGAATGGCCGAATCGCCTTATGCATACGCTCCAAACGGTCAGTTTATTTTCCGAATGATGCCTGTAGAAATTGACGAGCCACTGATGAAAAGCATTGCCAAGAAAACTGACGGCAAGTATTATCGAGCAACTAGTAAAAATAGTTTGAAACAGATATACGAGGAAATCAATAAGCTTGAAACTTCAGAAGTGGAAGAGCTTAAATTTTATAATTATAAAGAACTCTTTAGACCATTTGCAATAGCGGCATTCGCATTACTGCTGGTGGAAATACTATTAAGACGAACAATTTTTAGAAGCTTTATTTAAGAGATGTACGAATTAGACGAAAAAAAATACTTTTATCTGCTCATTATCATTCCGATTTTGCTGCTCATCTTTCTGTACAATCAGTATTGGAAGAGAAAGAAGCAGCGTGAATTTGGTGATTTAGAATTGCTAAAAAGGCTGAGTCCAGACAAATCAGTATTTAAGAACTGGATAAAGTTTGTTATAATATTATTGGCGTTTGTTGCTCTTACCGTGGCTTTGGTAAATCCGAAGATTGGTACAAAAACTGAGACTGTAAATAGAGAAGGAATTGATATTGTTTTTGCGGTGGATGTCTCCAAAAGTATGCTGGCCGAAGATATTGCGCCAAGCAGATTGGAGAAGACAAAACAGATAATTTCGCAAATCATCAACAATCTAGCAGGCGATAGAGTTGGAATCGTGGCCTATGCCGCAAGTGCTTTTCCAGTTCTGCCGATTACCACAGATTATGGTGCTGCCAAATTGTTCTTGCAAGGAATGAATACTGATATTGTGTCTTCTCAAGGAACTTCACTTTCGGATGCGATTTCTTTATCTACTTCATTTTTTACCGATGACAAAAGTAGAAGTAAGCTCATCGTCCTACTTTCTGATGGAGAAGATCATGATCTTGATGTTGAAGAAGCATTAAAAGATGCAAAGAAGAGAAATTTAAAAATTATTACGGTTGGATTGGGAACCGAAAGAGGGGGTCCAATTCCAGTGAAAGTTGGCGGAAGTGCCATTAGTTTAAAAAGGGACAACAATAATGATGTAGTAATTACAAAACTTGAAGCCGATAATCTAAGGATGATTGCCAACAAGACAGGCGGAGGATATATTGATGGTAGCAATACCAAAAATGTTGTAGATTATGTCAAAAATGCCTTGGATAATATTGAGAAAAAGGAGTTCGAAACTCAGCAATTTACAGATTACAACTCGCAATTTCAATGGTTTTTGGGAGTAGCACTTTTTTTGTTATTGTTGGATATATTTTTATTACAAAGAAAAACGAAGTGGGTTAAGAAATTGAATTTGTTTAATGATAAACAGGAATAACAATCAAAAAACAAGGAATGCGATGAGAAGTTTTTTAATAGTCATAGGTATTTTATCAAGCATATTTTCTTTTGCTCAGGAGCGTGACAAAGCACTTCCGAAGGCGAATAAGGAATATCAAAAAAAAGAATACCAAGATGCCGAAGCTGGATATAGAGTTTCTGCTTCTGCCTTTCCGGATAAGTCGTCGGCATTTTATAATTTGGGAAATTCAATTTATAAGCAAAAACAATTTTCTGAATCAAAAAATGCATATTTGAATGCTGCAAAGAATGCTACTTCGAGAGTTGACAAACACCGAGCGTATCACAATCTTGGCAACGTTTTTATGATCGAAAAAAACTATACTGCCGCAGTAGAATCTTATAAAAATGCACTTATCAACAATCCTGCGGATGAAGAATCTAGGTACAATTTTGCATTAGCGAAAAAAATGCTCAAAGATAATCCACCGCCAAAAGAAGATAAGGAAAAGGAAAAAGAGGATAAGAAAAAAGAAGAAGACAAGGAGAAGCAAGATCAGGATAAGAAAGATCAGGATAAGAAAGATCAGGACAAGAAGGATCAAGACAAAAAGGACGGAAAAGATCAGGATGACAATAAGAAGCCTGAAAAACCAGCCGATAAAGGAGAGCCTAAGCCAGAAAGCGGAATCTCTAAGCAGAGAATCGAGAATATGCTTGACGCGGTAGGAAACGAAGAGAAGAAAGTTCAGGAAAAAATGATCAAAGGCAAGGAGCGTGGCAAGCCAGTAAAAGTTGAAAAAGACTGGTAAAACCTCGTTAAAGTTATATTTAGTTCGTCAAAATTTTAAAAAACTTGTAGTAACTTGATTTGTTCTACAAAAGGATAGAAAATGAAAAATTACCTCATACTATTTTTATTATCAATTAATGCACTGAGCGCACAAGTGCAGTTTGAGGCAAAAGTGACCAAGCAATCACTTGCATTAAACGAGCGAGTTCGTGTAGATTTTTCGATGAATGCAGATGGCGATAATTTTACTCCACCTTCATTTGATGGCTTCAGAATCGTTGCCGGCCCTAGTCAGCAGGTGAGTCAATCATGGGTAAATGGTAGAAGTTCTTTCAGAAAAACCTATTCCTATATATTATTGCCCACCCAGAAAGGGAATTTGACTATTCAACAAGCTTCAATTGAAATTGACAATCAAATTTACAAAACTGCACCTATTCGCTTAAGCGTAACCGCAGCGGTAGAGCAGGCGAGAGATCCAAATGATACTCAAGTCTCGGTTGGTGATGCGTTGCATCTAGTGGCAGAAGTGTCAAAGACAAATCCGTACATCAACGAACCCATTACTGTAGTTTACAAATTATACTTTAGCTACAATATAGGAATTACCAATTGGCGTGAACTCAACAAACCTAAATATAATGATTTTTGGAGTCAAAATATCGATATTAAACAACTGCAGGTAGAAGAAGGAACGTATAAAAACGAACGTTACAGATATGTAATTCTTCGTAAAACAGTCTTGTATCCACAGAAAACGGGTGCGTTGGACATCGAACCACTTTCGTTGGATATCGATGTAGAAGTGCCTTCCAATAGACGAACTGTCTTTGGTCAAGTAATTACCACAAAAGATCATAAACGTGTAGCAGCAGGAAAGAAAACTTTAAATGTCAAGGCATTGCCTACCAACGGAAAGCCAGAAGATTTTGGTGGAGCTGTTGGAACGTTTGACTTTAAAGTAACTCCATCCAAAACAACCTTGAACAACGGAGAATCTTTAGATTTGCTGGTAAATGTTAGTGGAAAAGGAAATTTAAAACTTTTTGATTTGCCAAAACCTGTTGTTCCAGCTGGTTTGGAGAGATATGATGCCGTACGTGACGAAAAAGTTAATACCAATCTAAATGGGATGAGCGGAAGAGTAACCGATTCCTATTCAATTGTTCCACAATTTAAAGGAAATTATACCATCAAATCAATGGCTTTCACTTATTTCGATTTAAGTTCAAATAGCTATAAAACTATAAATTCAGGGGATATTGTAATAAATGTAATGGACGGACCCTCGGCGGGAAACACAGCGATCGCCGCAAACAATTCAGCCGAAAAAACCAAGGTTAATGCGCAAAAGCAATTTGAATATATAAAATTAAAAAGCACTTTGAAAAATGCGGACGACGAAGATTTCTTTAAATCTACATTATTTTATTTGCTTCTTGCAATTCCGTTCGCTGCAGTTCCATTTGTAATTATTCTCAAAAGACAGCGGGAGAAAACGGCGAGTGACATTCAAGGAAATAAGATTAAGAAGTCCAATAAACTAGCAAAAAAATACCTCTCAGAAGCGAAAGAAAATCTTGGAAACAAGGAGTTATTCTATATTTCGCTGGAGAAAGCTTTGCACAATTTCCTAAAAGCGAAATTGCAAATAGAAACTTCTGAAATGAGTAAAGAGACAATCCAGAGTATATTGATGTCACGAAATGCTTCGGCACAAACAACACGTCAGGTAATTACACTAATAGAAAACTGCGATTTTGCGCGCTATGCGCCATCATCAAATGTTGCGATTCAGCAAGATTACGACAAGGCGGTTGTCATTATTTCTGAACTTGAAAAACAGATAAAATAAGATGAGATCATTTATTTATATAGCCGTTTTATTTACTCAAATACTTTTTGCTCAGTCCAAAGCTGAGGCTAAGAAGTTGTTTGAAGAGGGCAATGATCTTTATCAGAAAGAACAATTTGAACAGGCTGCTGCCAAATACGAACAAGTTTTAAAGGAGGGCTTAGTTTCTGATGAGGTTTATTTTAATCTCGGAAATAGTTACTACAAATTGAACAAAGTTGCACTCTCAGTTTATAATTTTGAAAAAGCAAAGCAGCTAAATCCAACTTGCTCAAGTGTCGAAAACAATCTGCACTTCTCGCGTCAGCTTGCCGTAGATGAGTTTGATGTAGTGCCAAGAGTAGGAATGGACAAGCTGATTTTTGATACAACCTCAATTTTTCATTACAATACCTGGGCGTGGATAGGAGTAGGAATGGCTTTCTTATTCTTTCTCGCTTTCGCAGGATATTACTATTCGAACTACAATATTACAAAGCGTTTATTTTTTAGCGGTATGGTAGGACTGTTGGTTTTAATGACACTTGCATTGCTTTCGGCTAATTTTCAGAAAAAATATCGAGATTCTAACAAGTCAGCAATAGTTTTCGAGACCGTTATTTCAGTTCGCAGCGAGCCAAAAGAGACATCTCCGGAGATTACACCAATTCATGAAGGTGCAAAAGTGCTAATTATTGAGGATATAAACGGTTGGAATAAAGTGGCCTTGCCTAATGGTGTACAAGGATGGCTACCTAAAACTGCGATTAGAAAACTTTAAAAATTAGTTGGAAACTTGATCTTCCTCTATTTATTTCTCTTGCGTAAAATCTTGTTTCAGCAACCACTCTTGTAATGATGGATAGATGCTCGTAGCAGTATTTAGCACCGGAAGATAGAAAAGCGACTTTTCAAGGGTTTCCTTTTCGGCAAAATGATTGGCGAAGTTTACTTTTTCAAAAACCCCTAAACTTACGCCTACGATCAAAACCATTTTAAAGATTCCGAAGACACCGCCAAGGATTTTGTTGAAAATTCCCAAGCCAGCAAAGCTAAAAAGTGTGGTAAATACTTTTGCTAGCATTGTAATTGCGATAAATACCAAAATAAAGGTCAAAGCAAATGATACGACCATAATGGTTTTTGGGGACCAAGAAACAAACGACTGGATCATCAGGTTAAGAGTATTCGAAAACTTTAAAGCTGCCCAAATTCCAATGAGAAGCGATAGGAATGATGCCAATTCTACAAAAAGCCCATTCCAAATACCTCTCAAAAATCCATAGAGTAAAAATCCTCCAATTAATATATCAATAAATTCCATTACAAAAATGTGTTTAAACCTTTTCTGAAGTCAAAAGCTTTATAGTAAGAAGTGAATTTCAAAACCTATCTTTGCAAAATAATAGCTATTAGGATACTTTTCCTAATTCTTCAAAAATAATTTTCACGATGTCAAGAGATATACAATTAAAGGAACGTTGGGAAACCTTGGTTCAGAAGCTTTCAGATCAATTTTCGCAGGGAGAAGATCTCGACTTAGATGCGATAATTTATCTGATCGGAGTTCAAGAACTTGGAAAAGTTCATGACAAATACAAGAAAGATGAAAAGCTTAATCTAATGCATATTGCCATTTGCAGGTGTCTAGAACCTTACGGGTATTACGAATTTGATTATGTAGACAATGATGGTTGGCCACATTATATCGTAAAAGAGCAATTGCCCCCACTTAGAGCTGGAGAGCAATCAGTATTAATGAAAGACGCGATTGTAAGCTATTTCTTAGAAAAGGAATACATTTCGTAATTATAAAACTTGCATTAGATTCAAGCGAATTTAATTATTAAATTTGCAGCACATTCCACTATTATGACAGAAAGAATAGCACAATATATCGCCGAAGTTCAAGCATTTCAAACAACGGATAAATCTGAACTCGAAGCTTTTAGAATTAAATTTTCAGGTAAAAAAGGAATATTAAATGAATTTTTTGCAGCGTTTAAGGAAGTTCCTAACCATCAGAAAAAGGAATTTGGACAAGTAATCAATAGCCTAAAAGTAGTTGTAGAAGAGAAAATTAAGATGATTCAAGACTTTCTAGAAAGCCGTGAAGATTCAAATCCTATTTATGGCGATCTTTCACGTCCAGGTGAGCCAATCAAGATAGGTTCTCGCCACCCAATATCATTGGTCAAAAACCAAATTACAGATATATTTGCGTCCATTGGTTTCAACGTTTCCGAAGGTCCAGAAATTGAGGATGACTGGCATAACTTTACTGCTTTAAATCTTCCAGAATACCATCCGGCGCGCGATATGCAGGATACTTTCTTTATTCAGACAGATCCAGATGTGCTTTTAAGAACCCATACTTCATCGGTTCAGGTGCGTTATATGGAAGAAAACAAACCACCAATTCGTACGATTTCGCCAGGACGCGTATTCAGAAATGAAGCTGTTTCGTCACGTTCTCACTGTATTTTTCACCAAGTAGAGGGACTTTATATCGACAAAGATGTGTCGTTTGCAGATTTAAAACAGACACTTTTATATTTTACCAAAGAGATGTTCGGAAAGTCAAAAATCCGTCTTAGACCTTCGTATTTCCCATTTACGGAGCCAAGTGCCGAAGTGGATATTTACTGGGGATTAAAGACTGAAACAGATTATCGAATCACAAAAGGAACAGGTTGGTTGGAAATTATGGGCTGCGGAATGGTAGATCCAAATGTCTTGACCAACTGCGGAATTAACGCCGAAGAATATACAGGTTTCGCCTTTGGTATGGGCATCGAGCGCATCGCAATGTTGCTGTACCAAATTAGCGATATCCGAATGTTTTACGAAAATGACGTACGATTTTTAGAACAATTTAAATCAAGCATTTAAGTTTAATTAGGAGCTTAATCCCGCTGTCCACTGTATCTTTTTCTTTTTTCTAGGAAAAAATGAAAAAGGATGTGCTTCGCCAGTTCGCTTCGCTCGGGTCGTTCCCATCGGGGCTAGGAGATCTCGGTAACATTCAACACAATTTTTCACAAGTCAACTATGAGAAAAGACATAACAATTCCAGAAGTAGAAAATATATTTCTTGCAGCAGTGCAGGAGTGGAGTGACGACTTTATGAGCAATATGTGGTACATATATCTTGTAAATGATAGCGACTTCTTGATGGACAATGTTATGATTGTCTCAAAAGCTTTTGGAACTCTAAACGGCGAAATGAAGAAGACTTCGTTATTGCGCCACGCTTTTGTAGAAGTACCTGCTGTTTCTGTTGCCAAAGTAGAAATGATAGAAGAAAGCGTTCTTGCTTTAAATAACGAGTTTATGCTGACGTTCTTTATAGATAACAAACTCTACGATAAAAAGTACATTTTTAAAGCAGGAAGCATTGCAGAAGCTAATTTTGAAGAGGTTCCAATCCTTTTTAAAGATGGCGTTATTGTAAGATAAACTTTTTTGCAAAATATATATAAATAAAAACGGTCAGTATTCTAAAGAGTACTGACCGTTTTTTTATTTAGAAACCAGACCTAATCTAGCTTTTCTGTCAATTTTTTAAAGACTTTTCGAGGATCTTTTCCTTCGTACAAAATACCATAAACAGCATCTATAATTGGAGTTTTTGCCCCGTACTCTTGGTTTAATTTATAGGCGCTTTTTACCGCGTAATAACCTTCAGCAACCATACTCATTTCGGTCATAGCCGAATTTACAGTATATCCTTTACCAATCATATTCCCAAAAGTTCTATTTCTAGAAAACAGCGAATATCCTGTTACCAAAAGATCTCCCAGGTAAGCTGAGTCGTTAATATCGCGTTTCACTTTGTGAACCTTCTTGATAAATTTCTTCATTTCGCGAATTGCATTACTCATCAAAACCGCTTGAAAATTATCGCCATATCCTAGACCGTGCGCCATTCCTGCCGCAACAGCATAAATATTTTTAAGAACTGCCGCATATTCTGTCCCCACAATATCATCGGTAATTTTTACTTTGATGTAATTACTACTTAGGAATGCCGACATTACCGCTGCTTTTGCAGGATCGCTACAAGCAATTGTCAGATAAGACAATCTTTCGAGAGCAACCTCTTCCGCATGACACGGACCAGTTATAACACCGATATTTCCGTACGGAATTCCGTATTTCTCGTGAAAATGCTCGCCAACAATCAGACTTGTTTCTGGAACAATTCCCTTAATTGCCGAAAATATGATTTTGTCTTTTAGCGGTTCAGTAAGTAGTTCAAGTTCTTTACTCAAGAAAGCTGATGGAATTACGAATACAATATAATCTGCGTATCGCACCGCTTCGTTAATATCCGAGGTAAGTATTAGTTTATTTACATTAAATTCGACCGAACTTAAATAATTAGGATTGTGGTGATGCTCTCTGATGTGAGCAATTGCCTCATCGTTGCGCATATACCAGCAAACTTCTGATAAGTTTGCATGTAGCATCTTTGCTATTGCAGTAGCCCAACTACCACCTCCGATTACTGCAAATTTTGGATTCTCTGTCATTAGATCGTTTTGAAAGTCCAAAAATACGAAAGGTTTTAGTACATCTGCAATTCGTGCGGGTTATTTATGGGAGTTTGGTGGTAATGATTTAATAAAAGGTTGGAATTTTAAAACTATTTTTTAAATCGAAATGTTTTTAGAATCAGAAATAGTTTTTTGTGAACTTCGAATTCTTCCTCAGAGATTATGAGAAAAGCTTATCAACGCTAGCGCGGATTTGCTATCCGTGCATCAAAGTAGACAGACAAGTAGTAGTTGAAACGCATCCATTGTGAGGATCTACTTCTTCTCTTTTACTTTAGCCTCAATTTAAATCATTGATAGCGCGAATTTGTAATCCGTGCCCGCAAAGTAGAATAGATAGCAAGAAATTTAATTTTAGTCTTCTATACAATGGCCAAATTATTTGCTTTTTAGCCATTCTTCTGCTGCATTATTTACTTGTTCAATTGTAAAATAGTGGCCATCTCTTAATTGTTGACGAGCTTCGGCAATCGCGGTTTTTTGGTCTTGAGTGAGCTTATAAAAATCTTTTTTTGAGTCGCAGTTGAGGAAATTATTTGTTACTTCCAATAAGTTTTTATTATCTGAAAGATTAATCTCTTCAATAAACCTTTTTTTAGTTTCAGTCTTTCTCATTATATAATTATTTATAGATGTTACTTCGAAGTTTTTAGGTGGATTTATTTTAGCTTTAGAATAAATACGAGTTTGGAGTTTTTATCAAAATTAAGTAAATTTGAGTAAATTATTAATTATGAAAGACACATCACTATCATTAGGACCTCACTTTGATGAATTTGTTATTTCGCAAGTTTCTGTTGGAAAATATAAGAATGTAACTGAAGTACTACTTGCCGGTCTTCGACTTTTGGAAGGCGAGGAAAGCAAAGTTATAGAACTTCGTACTGCAATTGAAACAGGTTTAAATAGTGAGTTAGTTGAAGATTTTGATTTTGAAGATAATCTACAAAGATTAAAATCGGGAAAAAAATTGAAAAATGGCTAAAATTACATTTAGACAAGATGCAATTGATGATCTAAATGCTATTTTGGAACTATACTTACGAGAAATGGTCTGAGAATCAGGCTGATAAATATTACGATCAAATAAGGTCTGATTGCGGGACGATTGGAGAAAATCCTTCAATTGGAAAAAATATTCCGAAGTGAAATTAGATTTATTAGGATTAAAGTCTGGAAAGCATATCATTTTTTATAAATTAATTTCAGAAGATACCATTGAAATTATTAGAATTTTACACGCGAGAATGGATTTGAAAAGTAGATTTAGAAAGTAAGTAAATTTTACTCCTTGTTTTCAAATATTGTGAGCATTTATCGAGAAATGCTTATCAACGCTAGCGCGGATTTGCAATCCGTGCCCGTGAGGTAGAGTGACCACACTAGTAAGTTTTTATTTTTAACACCACATTAACAACTCCCATATAATTTTCAAAATTTTCTCACGTTGTAATCCTAACGTTCAGATTATTATTTGAATAAGATGAAAGAGTTAGTAAATTTTGTTTTGGTGTTATGAAGAAAGGCGTTCCCGATTAGTTCAGGAACGCCTTTTCTGATATTATAAAAATTTGAAATTTACTTAGTAGCTCATTTCCAGAATTTCTTTTACTTGATCAACTCCAATATTCTTCGCTTCTCCAAGCCCAGTCCATCCACGTTCTGTAAAACGATCAGCTACAAATTTCGCAGTATCGTCATAATTTTCTGTGTTCTCAGACAATTTGGTTTTCATTCCCATTTTCTGGAAGAATTCTTCAGTTTTAACGATAGCTTCACGAGCGACACTTTCGTCTGTTCCTTGAAGATCAAAAACTCTACGTCCGTACTGAGCTAATTTATCTTTCTTAGTTTCGAACATCACCGTATAAAGACTTGGCGCAACAATCGCCAATGTTCTTGCGTGGTCAATATTATACAAAGCGGTGAGCTCGTGACCAATCATGTGGGTTGACCAATCTACAGGAACTCCTTTATTTAGAAGTCCATTCAGCGCCATTGTACAGCTCCACATAAAGTTTGAAGCCAATGTGTAGTCAGAAGGATTTTCGACTACTGACGGACCTATTTCGATTAAAGTCTGCAAAACACCTTCAGCAATTCTATCTTGTAGCAAAGCATCGTGTTTGGTAGTCATATATTGTTCTAGAACGTGCATATAAGCATCTACAACACCATTTTCTAATTGTCTTCTCGGCAACGAAATAATTACTTCTGGATCGCAAATAGAAAATTGTGGAAATAACTCAGGACTTCCAAAAGATAATTTCTCTTGAGTTGCCAAAATTGTAACAACTCCACCCGAATTCATTTCGCTTCCCGTCGCTGGCAAAGTCAAAACTGTTCCAAACGGAATAGTGTTTTTTCCAACTTCAGCTGTTCTATGTAAAATATCCGAAGGCTCCGTTTCGCAGTTTACAGCTGCAGAGATAAATTTTGTTCCATCAATCACAGATCCGCCACCAACAGCAAGGACAAAACCAATTTTCTGCTCGCGGATTATTTCTACCGCTTTCATCAAAGTTTCGTACTTCGGATTCGGCTCGATACCTGAAAATTCTACGATTTCGTAGCCTTTCAAAGCAGTCATTACTTGATCGTAAATTCCGTTTTTCTTGATGCTTCCGCCACCGTAGGTAAGAAGTACTTTGGTATTCGCTGGAATTAATTCAGGAAGTTTCGCGATTTGACCTTTTCCGAAAAGGTAATTTGTAGGATTGTATAATTGAAAATTTAACATCGTAAATATTTTTTAAAATTCGTGACTGTAAAGGTAAAGAAACCTAGGCCGAACTTTAATAAACTAATGTTAATAAATTGCGCGCAATCTATTTTTTATAAAGCAGGTTATGAGAGATATAACTCCAAACTTTGGCAGGAAGTAGCGGCTGCACATTTTTACCGTCTTTGATATTCTGTCTGATAAAGGTTGAAGAAATTTCGACAATTGGTGCATCTACGAAATTTACTTGAGGATATTTCGCTTCCATTTCTTCTGAATGTGGAATGCGTGGATAGACAAAAATCGGATAATTCTCGAGCAACACTTCGTAATTTTTCCATTTATGAAGAGAGGTCAAATTATCCTCACCCATAATCAACGAAAACTCGTGCTGTGGAAATTTCTCCTCTAAATGGGCTAATGTATTTACAGTATAATTAGGTTGAGAAAGTTTGAACTCAATATCCGAAGGTTGAATATTTGGATAATCTTCAGTCGCCAGGAAAACCATTTCGTAGCGTTGATAGTCATCAAGCAGTGTCGACTTCTTTTTGAAAGGACTATGCGGCGTGACCACCATCCAAACCTGATCTAGCGAAGTGTGCTCAACCAAATGATTTGCAATGATCAAATGCCCTGCGTGAATGGGATTAAATGTTCCGAAATACAAACCAATCTTCATTCTAAAATATTTTATAAAGTAAAAAAAGGAATTTATCAGATTAACCGATAAATTCCTTTACTAATAAGTATGCGTCTTGTTTCGCTACATCCAAATCATAATTCTTGATAATCATATCAAATTGCGGCGCAGTAGCAAGTTCTACAGAAGCTTTTGCAATTCGCATATTTATCTTATCCTCAGATTCGGTAGAGCGTATTTTCAATCGTATTTTAAGCTCATCAATACTTGGTGGCTTCACAAAAACAGCAAGGGTTTCAGTTGGATATCTGCGTTTTATACGCAAACCGCCCGCAACATCAATATCAAAAATAACGTTTTTGCCTTTCGCCCAAATACGTTCAATTTCACTTTTCAAAGTTCCGTAGAAGTTATCACGATATACTTCTTCCCATTCTAGAAAATCGCCGTCCTTGATATGCTGTTTGAATTCTTCCAGAGAAATAAAATAGTAATCTTTTCCGTGCTCTTCATCTCCGCGCGCTTCTCTAGAAGTCGCCGAAATAGAAAATTCCAAATTCAATTCTTCTATACTTAAAAGATGTTTTACGATTGTGGTTTTTCCAGATCCCGAAGGTGCCGAAAAAACTAGTAGTTTTCCTTGTTCCATAAAAATATCTTAGAGTACATTCAGTATTTGTTCCTTAATTTTCTCAAGCTCATCCTTCATCTGAACCACCATTTTCTGCATTTCAGAATGATTTGCTTTCGAGCCCATCGTATTTATTTCACGTCCCATTTCCTGAACAATAAATCCTAATTTACGACCGTTGCTTCCTTCACCTTGCATCGTTTCTAGAAAATAATTCAAGTGATTGTCAAGTCGCACGCGCTCTTCGGTGATATCGTATTTTTCCAAATAGTAAATCAATTCCTGTTCGTATCTATTTTCGTCAACAGTTGCCTTTAGGTCTTCAATTGCAGTTCTCAACCTAGTTTTTACCGTTTCAATTCTCTCCGAATCCAATGCTACCGCAGAGTTCATCAGAGATCTGATGTTTTCGATGCGCATTACAAACTCTCTTTCAAGAGATGCACCTTCAGCGATTCTGAATTCTTTGATATTCGCCAAAGCTTCGTTTATTTGCTGCTGAATTTCTTGCCAATCGTTTTCGTCAATTTCATCGCGCTCCGTTTTTAAAGCATCTGGCATTCTAATCGCCATTTTCATTAATTCTGTAGGATCGCTCATTGGGTAAATTGCTTCCAATTGCGCCATATATGCTCTTATAATTGGTGCATTTACCTTTGTCGAAGTCACTTCTGAAGTACTTTCGATAAAAACCGAAAAATCCACTTTTCCACGCTCAAGAATGTGCGCAGCTTGATTGCGAAGTCCCAATTCCATTTCTCTGTAAACAGAAGGAAGACGCATATTTAGATCGAAACCTTTGCTGTTAAGCGACTTGATTTCAACAGTTATTTTTTTTGTTGGTAGTTGCACAGATGCTTTCCCAAAACCGGTCATTGATTGTATCATATAAAATTATCAAGCGCCAAAGGTAGTTAAAAATGTGTTTATGCCTCCGAATTTACTGCATTATCAGAATTGGATTCTTACAAATTCTTCAAAGCAGCAGTCGCCTCAATGATGTTTTTTTGGCTGTTGCCGATATAAATTTTGTCCGAAATTATAAATACTGGTCTCTTCAAAAAAGTGTAATGTTCTAGCAAATATTTTTTGAAATCAGCTTCCGTCAAATTTTTATCTTTCAGTCCCATCGACTTATACAGCATTGCTTTTTTGCTAAAAAGTTCCTCATAACTGCCCGCCAAATCTTTCATTTTGTCAATTTCAGCTTCGGTAAGTGGATCTTGTTTGATGTCGTGAAACTTCAATTTATCTGTTGATGGCAAGGCCTTAATTATTTTTCGGCAAGTATCACAAGACGCGAGATAATATATTGTGTCCATAGAATTTTAGATTTTCACAAAGAAACGAAATTTCGAATTGTCCGCGATATATCTTTAGCGAAAGCGAAAATCCTTTTAATAACGATATATTTTTTTTGGGCGAGCCCTGCGCCACAACAATTTCGGCAAATTAGAAAATTATTTTAGGCGCCGGTCAGGCTATCCGTTCCCAATCTTTCTTGTAGCTTTTGCTCCGCAAAGCCACAAGAAAGGATTTCCACTTCTATCCTTCTCGCAAAAGCTCGGGTTCACTGCAAATGAAATTCATCGAATACCTCTGAAAAATATTAACCGATGAGATAATCCTTCTCGCAAGATTTTCGTAGGTCAAGATAACATCATCTCAAAAAGTAATGGAAGGCTTTGCGAAGTAACTTCAGAATAGACAATGATCAAAAAAAATGCAGCTCTTTCAAGCTGCATAATATATCTTTAGTTTTTAATCAACTTTGCGCTGTGTTTTCCGCTTCCATCGTCAACCTTTATAAAGTACTGTCCTTTAGTCAGACTGCTAATATCAAGTTTATTTTCTGCAGGATTAAGTACAGATTTAACCAATCTTCCATCAACCGAATAGATTTCTATTTTAATAATTTGCTCACTATGCAAAATGAAAACGAAGTCGTTTGCTGGATTAGGATAAATCACAATCGAAGTTACTTTTATATCTTCAACTGCCATTGTGTTTTGAATAGTTGTGCTCGCGGTATTTGTAGTGATTGGATAATTATAATCAAAATAGATTTCTGCTTGATTCGTAAAGATATCGCCACCTTCTAATGTATCAATTAGCTTAATTTTAAACATCACATAACCATCATTCGTAGCATCTGCAAATGGCAAGTTGATATTTTCGAAAAGAAAACTTACGCTATTGTCTTTAATTTTTGTTACAAAAGGATGACTCCCAGAAAGTGGAACAATACTAGCAATATCAAATTTAGATGGGTCAATATTGTCTTTAACCGTCACATTTACCGCCTCTCCGTTTCCAGTATTTTCAAAACGGATCATATAATGCACATATTTACCAACATATTCCTGAGAAATTGTATCTCCTTCCAAACAAGTCTTATCATTTGGATCAAATGAATTAACGACCGTTTGATTTAGCACAAATGAGTTATCCGATGGCATTTCATCTGTAGTTTCTGGCGTAACGACTGCGGTTAAATTTAGTATATCGCCACCGTTCAATGGTGGATTTCCTGTAGGCGTATTCAAAGTAAATGAAACAACAATCTCACGAGACTCAAAAGGCCAAAGATCTACATAATTCCAAGTCAGCTGATTAGCAGTCATAGTGGCAGCTGGCGTTGCGCTGTCGAAAGTCATAACGTTGTTTAGAAAGTTTAGAGCAACCTGACCAGAAACCATTACGTTTCCTTTGTTTTTATAAACTATTTTATATTGCGCTCCAAATCCTGGCCGAGCAATGGTCAATGGGAATACAACTATTTCCAAGTCTTGATGAAGTCCGTTGGGTGCTATGCAGAAATTCTGCTGTTGTGGACTTGTAGCAGTTGGAAAATTCAAACTAACTGAAGCTGGAGTGATTGTAAAATAGCTAGGGTTTTCAATTTTTGGAGTAACGACATAATTACCTTCGGTCATAGCGATTGAATAACTTCCTGTATAATTTGCTACGTGATAGTTGATTTGATTGCCATTGGCTACTTCGTACTTCATAAAAGGATAATCAATATCAGTTTCAGAACAACCGTTACTATCATTATCAAACTTATTCTGACCAATTAAATAATAGTAATCTTCGCCTAGTAAAACCACTGCGCCATTTTCGGGCACGTAATTAAATTTCGTAAAAGAGCCACTAGCAAAAATTTTTCCATATCGTAGAGTAGTCAAATAATTTACAAAGTATTTATCAAAATGCTTTGATTCGAAACTAGTATCTAAAGAACCATTTGAATGAACTCTGCTTATATCAGCATTTATAGCATCAGTCGTAGATATATTTAAGATTTTGCCATCAGGCTGAACATTATAAGTTGTAGTATTTTGTACTGCTAGATTTGAGTTGAAGGCAGTGTCCAAAATACCATTAGCAGTAAGCTTCTTTAAAATTCCTGATCCTGCTTGTACAAATAAAATTGTTCCATCAGCTGCTAACTGTAATTGCTCACACCATAAATTAGTCGGAAAACTATTATCATAGCTTCCATTGCTATTGAGCATATAAAGACGTTTATTATAACCCCCTGTAAAAGCTATTTTACCATTTGGCAGATACAGTATTTCATATTTTTCAGTTACACCTTGGGGATTGAAGCTAAAACTATCTGGTAATCCTGAAGGTAAGAGCCTTGTCATACCGCTACCAGTCATTATAATAATTTTACCAGTTACAGGATCAACGTCCAAGTCTTCTACCCATCCAAAATTACTATTGAAACCATAAATGATACTTCCATCTGGATTTAAAACTACGAGATCATATCGAACAGTACCTTGGTAAGTATATTTAAAATTTCCTGCCAGAATTATTCTCCCATCATCGAGAACTCGCACGTGAGTAAAAGATACTGCTGAATACTGATCTGCGGGCTCAAAATTCGCAACTATGGTTTGCTCAAATTCTTCATCTACCGTCCAATCTGTATTAAATTGTTTTATTGCTCCAATATCTTGACCGTTAAATGTTGTCGTAAATAATTGTGTAGTGATGCAAATTATTTTACCATTTATATTTTGAGCTACAGCAAGTGGTCCAAATGGATAAAAACCTTTCGTTTTATTCTCCATTGTAGTATCAATACTACCATCAACACTTGTGCGAAAGATATTTGTGATTATATTATTGTCGTATTTGAGTCTTTCGTCCGCGGCAATTCCACTAAAAAGTATTTTCCCATTAGGTTGCTGAACCATTACAGGAGTTAACTGCGTGTTGCTTTCTTCAAAGCCTAAAAACCCAGTGGTATCGTGAGATCCATCACTATTTAATCTCGCAATATGATTGCTTGTCGCACCATTTATAGCTGTAAATTTTCCACTAATAACATATTTTCCTGATGTCTGTCTAATGATGGTATTTACAAGATGATCTGCATTGATAATAGTAAAACTAGGGTCAATTACCCCGTTAGAACTTAGACGAATGACTGATGTAAGCGGTAAACCATCGAATGAATCAAATAATCCCGCAATTACTATTTTGCCATCGGCCTCTAAAACAATGCTATTAATGACGTTCATATTGCCTATTCCAATAGAAGAAAAACTTGGATCAATTTGCCCATTGGAAAGGTATCTTGTAAAATAATCACCATCATCAATAACTATCACTTTTCCGTCAGGCTGAGGTTCAAAAATCTTTGGAAGAGCTGTGCTATTATAATTAAAGGTTTGATCTAAAGTTCCGTTTGCATTTAAGCGAAACAGTTTTTTATTCCACGCAACTCCATTATAAAATGAATTTAGATACGATTTAACCAAAACTTTTCCGTCAATTGTGGGTTTTACCTCTAGAAATTGCTCCATCGCATTTGTTCCACTAGAAAAAGTTGGATCAACCGTCCCGTCAGAATTCAACCGAACAATACTGTGATTTAACTGACCATTGCAATGCGTAAAAGAGCCAACTGCAACAATTTTACCATTTGGCAATATGCAAAAATCTTGTACAACACCGCCAGAAAATGTTGCACCAAAACTAGTGTCTTGAAGGTTATCTTCTACTCGAATTAGTTTTTTGTTATCTAATGCAAAAATAATTTTATTGTCATTCTGAATTCTAAAAAGTGAAGCATCTCCATTTATAAAATAATAATTTAAAGGCAGGTTGTAATTATTATTATAATCTGGGTCACGATCAGAAGGATTCTGTGATTGTCCGCAATATGAAACTGCTAGTAGCAGTAAGAGTAGAAATTTTTTCATAATTAATTACGTAAAATGAATCGCTAATGTAATATAAATTGTAGAATGTTAAATAATTACAATAAATTTTTCTAAATAAATATTATTTTTTTGGGCGAGCCCTGCGCCACTACGATTTCGGCAAATTAGAAAATTATTTTAGGCGCCGGTCAGGCTATCCGTTCCCAATCTTTCTTGTAGTTTTTGCTCCGCAAAGCCACAAGAAAGGATTTCCACTTCTATCCTTCTCGCAATATCTCGGTTTCACTTCTATTCTTCTCGCAAGTCCTCGGTTTCACTTCAAATGAAATCCATCGAATTCCTCTGAAAAACATTAACCTATGAGATAATCCTTCTCGCAACTCGCTGTATATTATTTATTTAAGTTGCGATTAGAGTTTTATGCACTAAACCTTGCGGTTCTACATTAGAGAACTTTTTGTATATTTGGCCAATAGTATTAGTAATGATAAGGATAATCGCAAAAAGTACTTTAAGAGAATTTTGGACAAAACACGCTGATTCCTAACAATATTTAAAAACTTAACATGACACAGCTATAACTGCAAAGTGTCTTTCTTCAAGCGATGTCAAACAAACTTACATTTCAGCGAGTATTTTAAAGAATAGTCGGATAGTATTTAATATAAAAGGAAATTCTTACCGATTGATTGTTAAATTCAATTACGAAAAGCAGTGGGCTTTTATCCGATTCATTGGAACGCACGCAGAATACGACAGAATTAATGCAGACACTATTTAATAAATATTATTATGAATTTAAAACCTATTAAATCCGAAATAGATTACAGAAATGCACTTGGTCGCTTAGAGATAATATTTGATGCGCCGATTGATACAAAGGAAGGTGATGAAGCTGAAATTCTATCATTACTGATTGAAAATTACGAAAACATACATTATCCGATAGAAGCACCTGATCCGATAGAAGCTATAAAAATAAGAATGGAGGAATTGAATATGCGTCAGAAAGATTTAATTGGAATCATTGGAGGCAAAAGCCGAGTGTCGGAAATTCTTAATCGTAAAAAGCGACTTACTGTAGATATGATACGAGATTTGGAACGAAAACTTCAAATTTCAGCATCCGTATTGATCAATGAATACGAGCTTGATTCAAAAGCTTAAAAGTGATAAAAATTATTTTTCTAAGAACTGTAATTTAATAAAAAAAAGTCGCTGAGTAAGAAATTCTCTTTCCCAGCGACCTTTTTGATTTCATGATAGATTTAAATTCCTGAATCCTACCACTTTTAGATTTTTTAGATCATTTTAATTTTTTCGATTTCCTTATTTCACCTTCAACAAATTCCCCAACTCCTCATAACTCAACATTAACTCTTGGTTTCCATCAGAATAGGCAGCAATTTCATATTGGTTGTAATACAACAACAGTCCTTTGTCAGTGTAGAATATATTTTGCGGAAGCGCGAAAACCTCATCTTCAAACATAAAACCTTTTGAGTTTATTGGAGCATCAGCGGGTATGTCATATTTCATTCTAAATTTCTCTTCAACAAGTTTCTTTACGATTCCCTTGTCTGTAAAAATATCATCGTGATTTAAAGTCCTACCTGTCGCTTTATCAAAAATTAAGGATTTCAAACCTTGGTATCCATGCGCACCGCCGGTAAAAGTGTAATGAGTCATTTCGAAGTTGATCAGTTTATCGCTTTCATATTTCTTCTTAGTTTCTATTTTTGCTTCCCAGCCAAAAGTGTCTTCTGGAAATTTTTTATGCAGATCATCGTAGGCACCAATAAAAGAATTTAGAACGCCTTGATAATCTTTGGCGTCGCTAGGTTTTTCGCCGAAATAAACGATATTTCTTACCGCCGAAAAAATCTTGTTGTTAATGCTGTCACCAACAACTTCACCGTTTTCTGCAATTGGGACTGTAATTTTTGCCGAAGCACATTGTCCATCTTTACATTTGGTTTCGGTTACTTTTTCGAAGGTTTCATCTTTAAAACTCATTTCTTTCTTTTCTTCTTCCTTGCAAGAAATCATTATGGAAGTAAAAAGCGCGATCATTAAAATTTTCTTCATAGCGTCTAAATTTAAATTCAAAACAAAGGTATCGCCACTTTTATTGAAAAGCGTGACAAAAGGGCTAAATTTGTTATATAATTGAAATATTAAATATATGAAATTTAATACAAAAATCATACACGGCGGTCAGCAAGTCGATCAAGAAACTGGCGCAGTAATGCCTCCAATATTTCAGACTTCGACCTTTGCACAAACGAGTCCTGGAAAGCCGATGGGAGATTATGGCTACAGCCGAACTTCAAATCCTACCCGAACCGCTTTAGAGAATGCGCTGGCTAGTATCGAGAACGGAAATAGAGGATTGGCATTTTCGTCAGGAATGGCCGCCACCGACTGTCTTTTAAGAGATTATAAAGCAGGAGACGAAATTATCGCGATGGACGATTTGTATGGCGGTACTTATAGGCTTTTCACGAAAGTATATAAAAATTCAGGAATCAAATTTCACTTTATTGATATGAATGATTTGGAGAAATTCAAATCTACCATAAATGAAAACACCAAAATGGTTTGGATCGAAACGCCCACAAATCCGTTGATGAAAGTCGTGGATATCGAGGCAATTTCGAAAATTACCAAAAAGCATAATTTGTTACTTGCGGTCGATAATACTTTTGCCACGCCGTATCTCCAAAAGCCACTGGAATTAGGTGCAGATATTGTAATGCATTCGGCAACGAAATATCTCAGTGGACATTCAGATGTAATTGCTGGCGCTCTCATTGTAAAAGATGAAGACTTAGGAAAGCATTTACATTTTCAGCAATTTGCCACTGGCGCTACACTTGGCCCGATGGATTCCTTCTTGGTTTTGAGAGGAATAAAAACCTTGCATTTGCGTATGCAGCGACATTGCGAAAATGCTACGAAAGTTGCAGAATTTCTAGTAAATCATCCTGCGGTCGAGAATGTTTATTATCCAGGCTTAAAATCTCATCCAAATTTCGAAATTTGCCAAAAACAGATGCCAAAAGGTTTCGGGGGAATGGTTTCGTTCACTTTCAAATCCGGTTTAAAACAAGATGCAATCACCTTTTTGGAAAATCTAAAAATCTTTACACTTGCCGAATCTTTGGGTGGGGTAGAATCATTAGCGAATCTTCCGTCAATGATGTCGCACGCATCAATTCCAGAAGAAATTCGACGTGAAGTAGGAATTTCTGATGATCTTGTAAGATTAAGTGTCGGAATTGAAGATGTTGAGGATTTAATAGAAGATCTTGAGAAAGCTTTTGATAAGCTTCGTCGCTAACTAATTAACAGGCGTTTAAATTATGCAACTATTAAACCTTATGGCGAAAATTTAATTTAATAACCCAGATAATAGATATACCCAACTGTGAACCAAATATTCCAGTCGTTTGATTTGTTTTCGGTATAAATTTTTGGATCTGGTCGCATACCATCAACATAATCAGAAAAATAATACTGCGCCCGCAAATCGACCATAAGATCTGAAACCGTATTTAGTTTATATCTCGACCCTACGCTGCCAACAATGGACCAAACGGTATCTTCTTCGTTGGAAAGCGCACCGTTGGAATATTTTTTAGGGGTTGTCAACGATGTGTTTAACTTACCTAAAGTGCTGTAAATTTCTGGTGTGTAAAAACTATATTGCCCACCTATACTTATATAGGGAGCAAAGGAATTAGGCATATTTCCAAAATCCTCTATGCTTAAAGGATAGTATTCAAATTGAACTCCGAGATTAGTAACTGCAGTACTGCCGCGCATTGCTCTAAGTTGCTTGGCAAAAGTGGATTGTTTTTTATCATCAACATATTTTCCATAATGTTGGAAGGTAACTTTTTGATACGATATCTCACTCCTGACTTTGAAATGATCTTTTAGAAAACTCTGAAATATTGTTCTACTGCTATTATGTACATCTGAGAAATTCATATAATGAACAAATCCTACGCCGTAGCCGATATTACCTATACCAGCCTTAAAATCACCGTTTTCGCCAAAATCAGATTTAAAGATAGTAGGACCAGCCACTATTCCTATCTCGTGTGATATACCAAATTGAGCAAGTCCATTTGTTATAAATGCGACTAGCAAGAGTGCTGTAATATGAAACTTACTCATAGGAAAAGTGCATTATATTATTTAACAAATATAGAAAAACATCGCCAATTTTAATAAAGTTAATACAAAGCTTCAATAAATTGCTTGATGCATCGTAAAAAATTGGTTTAGTAGCATGTTTGTCCGATAAACTACATAGGAATTGATTAGTTCGAGAATGGAATTTTCTTATAATATATGAAAATGACAATACTTTCGTTTTGTAGTATATTTGTTTTTTTTTAAAAGATCCCCTAATGAACAAGGTATTCTATATAATATTTGCGGTACTAATATCTCAATTTGGCTATTCGCAGTACAACAAGCAGTGGAAAGGTTATTTTTCTTATAGTGAGATTAAAGATTTGTCTCAGTCCTCGACTACTGTTTATGCGGCATCAGAAAACGCATTGTTTTCTTTGAACAATCTGACCAACTTATTGAAAACTACTAATACCATAGACGGTCTTGCCGGCGAAATTATTAGTGCAATTCACCACAGTAGCTTTTATAATAAAACAATTATAGGGTATGAGAACGGTCTAATGTTGATAATTAGCGATTCGGACGGAACTATTTTAAATGTAGTCGATATAATAAATAAGCAGTTACCTGCAAATATTAAAAAGATTAATCACATCAATGAATTTAACGGAATTTTGTACATCTCTTGCGATTTTGGAATAGTGCAATATAATTTAGCGACATCAGGATTTGGCGACACTTATTTTATCGGGACTTCGGGTGAAGAAGTAGTAGTAAACCAATCTGCAGTTTTTAACGGAAAAATTTATGCCGCTACCAACCAAGGAATTAAAGTAGCATCAGTCACTAATCCAAACCTCAATGATTTTATGCAATGGCAGCAGATTGTGCCGGGAATCTGGAATGGTGTAGAAACTTTTAAAACGCAGCTAATCGCCGCAGAAAATACGGGTAGATTGGCAAAATTGCAGGGAAATAATTTTGTAACAATATCACAATTTCCTTCAATAATTTTAGATTTACGTGCTGCCGAAGATTTTTTGATCGTAACCACAGCTGGATCAATATCTATTTATAATATAAATCTTGCAGTTGCTGCACAGGTAAATAATTATACAATGCCACAACCATATCCGCTTTTTACCTGTGCAACGGTGATAAATGGGGCAATATATATAGGAACTAGAGAAAATGGATTGCTGCAAACCGATATTTTTAATCCAACAACTTATCAAAATATTGAACCTACTGGACCAATTCGAAATAGCATTTTCTCAGTAAATGCTGCCGGTCCAGATTTATGGGCAGTATATGGTGGCTATAATGAACCGTACGCGCCAACACAACAATATGGATATGGCATTAGCAAGTACAGTAATTCAACTTGGAAAAATATTCCCTATGAAGAAGTGCATCCACCGGGAAAAGATGTTGGCGACTTTGTGAGAGTTACTGTAAATCCTTCCAATACAAATGAAATATATGTAAGCTCTTATCACGGCGGACTATTGAAATTTGAAAATGACGAATTGGTTAAGCTTTATGATGAGAGTAATAGCGGATTGGAATCCTTAGTGCTTGCAGGTGTTCCAACCTATAAAAGTATTAGGATAGAAGAAACTGTTTTTGACAAAAATGGAAATCTTTGGATGACAAACGTAGCGGTTGAAAAACCATTAAAAGTTTTAAAAGCAAACGGACAATGGGTATCCTATGCTCTCGCCGCAATTAATGATCCTGCTTTTACGAATCGTTTTGGTCGTATGCGAATTGATAAAAATAATGTTAAGTGGATTGCCACAAAAATGTTTGGACTTGTTGGTTTTAACGAAATAGGAAATATTTCCAAAAAAGTTTCAATGGGCTCCGATGCTGGAAATTTACCTGATAATGATGTTCGTGCAATCGCAATCGACAATAGGAATTTACTATGGATTGGCACCAAAAAAGGTCTTAGAACAATGCCTGTAGATAGATTTTCTAGTGAAGGTCAGATGGATACTAAGGCAATTATTATCCTTGAAGATGGGCTTGCCCAAGAGCTGCTTTACGAGCAATATATAACCGACATCGTGGTTGATGGCGCTAACAATAAATGGATTGCAACGGCAGACTCGGGAGTGTTTTTGCTTTCGCCAAATGGCCAAGAGACAATTTTGAGATTTACCAAAAAAAATTCGCCATTGCCAAGTGATAGCGTTCGTGATATAGATATCAATCAGACAACTGGCGAAGTGTTTTTCGTTACCGACAAAGGAATGGTTTCTTACAAAGGTCTTGCTACAACTAGTAGCGGCGATTTGAGTGATGTAATTGTATATCCAAATCCGGTACGTCCGGAGTTTATTGGGACAGTGAAAATTACGGGTCTTGTGGATAAAGCCACGGTTAAGATTGCCGATATTGGTGGAAATCTTGTGCACGAAGTTGTTGCCGAAGGTGGTACAATTGAGTGGGACACTACCGCTTTTGGTAAATATAGAGTTGCTTCGGGAGTTTATATGATTTTTATTTCGACTCAAGATGGCGCTGAAACTAAGGTGAAAAAAGTGATGATTATTAGATAAATTTTTTCGCTTTCGCTAAAATTATATTGCACAACAAACGATGTTAGTCAAAACCAAAGCTATTGTTATTAGTACACTTCGCTATCAGGAAAAAAGTCTGATTGTGAAGTGCTTTACCGAAGCCGCTGGACTAAAAACCTATTTTGTTCGATCTGCTTTTTCATCGAATAAATCCAGTCAGCGGATTGCGTATTTCCAACCGTTAAATATCCTCGAAATCGAAGCTATTCATAAGAATAAAGGAACGATGGAGAATTTTAAAGAAGTGCGATTAGCTTCGGATTATAGCCCAAGTTTGGATATTGTAAAGAACACCATTCTACTTTTTGTTTCGGAAGTATTACACAGTAGTATTAAGGAGGAAGAGACTAACGAAGACCTTTTTAATTATCTCGACTCGGCGCTGAGGTGGTTAAATGAGCACGACAGTATTGCAAATTTTCACATGATTCTTTTGTTGAATATGTCTAAATTTCTAGGTTTTTATCCTGACTTATCCACTATTGATCAACCACATTTTGAAATCGGAGAAGGGGTTTTTGTCGACTACCGCGGCATAACTTGTCTCACAGATTACGAAACCTACCTATTCAAAAGACTTCTGAATTTAAAATTCTCCGACGATCAGAAAGTATTCTCAGGTTCGGAAAGGCAGATTTTGATAAAAATATTACTTCAATATTATTCGGCACACATTGAAGGATTTAGACAACCAAAATCTTTGGAAGTGTTGACCGAGATTTTCGCGAGCTAAGAAACTTATTTCGTACTTAACGGAGATTTTGCGAGAAGGATGGCAGTGGAAATCCTTTCTTGTGGCGTTGCGCAGCAAAAGCTACAAGAAAGATTGGGAGCGGACAGCCTGACGGTCGCCAAACAACTATTTCAATTTTACCGAACTTATTCTGGCGACCGGCTCGCCCAAATTATTCAAAAAAACGTCAGGCAATCTACAAGCAAGAAAAACTGCAATCCAGCCCTTTTTTTGTAGGGTAATAACCTATTCAGACCTTTTTCGGCAAAACTTAAGTTCTTTAAATAGAAACTGCTGAAGAATTTGAATGCCAAAAATACAACAAAAACTCACTATTCAATTTGCAATAGCGATTCGCGAATCTCAGTAATACTGAAGAATTAGCCAAATTTCTGATTCCGAATTTATTTACTAACTATTACTTAATATTCTATAAACATTTGAGCGCGATTTGGAAACTTATCGTACAGAAAAATTCATTACTTTCGCAACTCGAATAAAAATACTGAAGATGAGTCAAAAATTTACAGAATACAAGGGTCTAGATTTGTCTGCAACAGCAGATGAAATCCTTAATTTTTGGAAACAAGAAGATATATTTAAGCAGAGTGTGGAGTCTAGAGAAGGAAAAGAGCCATTTGTGTTCTTTGAAGGGCCACCATCAGCAAATGGATTACCGGGAATTCACCACGTTATGGCTCGCGCTATAAAGGATATTTTTTGTAGATATAAAACTCAAAAAGGGTTTCAAGTTAAGAGAAAAGCCGGCTGGGATACGCACGGACTTCCTGTGGAACTTGGTACTGAAAAGGAATTAGGAATTTCTAAAGAAGATATCGGAACAAAAATTTCGATTGAAGAATATAACGAAGCTTGTAAGAAAACTGTAATGCGTTACACCGATGTGTGGAACGATCTTACAGAAAAAATGGGCTATTGGGTAGATATGGATGATCCATATATTACTTATAAACCAAAATATATGGAGTCTGTGTGGTGGTTGCTTAAGCAAATCTACAATAAAGACTTGATGTACAAAGGTTATACAATTCAGCCATATTCGCCAAAAGCGGGAACTGGATTGAGTTCGCACGAGGTGAATCAGCCGGGAGCTTATAGAGATGTTACGGACACGACGGTTGTGGCGCAGTTCCGGACTGTGGCTTCGACAGGCTCAGCCACCGCGACAGGCTCAGCCACCGAGAATAATGTGCTGAAGGCGTTTGGATTGGCTTCGACAAGCTCAGCCGCCGAAAGAGGGCCGGGTGAGGATCCTATTTTCTTCCTAGCTTGGACCACAACACCTTGGACTTTGCCTTCTAATACTGCATTGACCGTTGGTCCAAAAATCGATTACGTATTGGTGAAAACCTTTAATCAATATACTTTCCTGCCTATAAATGTGATTCTTGCCAAAAACTTGGTTGGAAAACAATTTGGAAAAGGATATCAGAAAGCAGAAGATGCTTCGGCATTTGCGAATTATAAGGAAGGCGACAAAGTCATTCCTTTTCAAGTAATTGCGGAGTGTAAAGGAGCGGATCTTGTGGGAATAAAGTATGAGCAGTTGATGCCTTATGTACTTCCTTACCAAAATCCTGAGAACGCTTTTAGAATTATCGCTGGAGATTTCGTTACTACAGAAGATGGAACTGGAATCGTACATACTGCGCCAACTTTTGGAGCAGATGATGCCAAGGTTGCCAAAGAAGCTAAACCAGAAGTTCCAGGAATGCTTGTACTTGACGAAAACGGAACTGCAGTTCCGCTAGTAGATTTGCAAGGGCGTTTCATTAATGGAATGAAAGAACTATCGGGTAAGTATGTAAAAAACGAATACTATGACGAAGGTCAAGCGCCAGAAAGATCGGTAGATGTTGAAATCGCAATTAGACTTAAAGAAGAAAACAAAGCTTTTAAAGTTGAGAAATATGTCCACAGTTACCCACATTGCTGGCGTACGGACAAACCTATTTTGTATTATCCACTAGATTCTTGGTTTATAAAAATCTCATCGGTAAAAGAACGACTTTTTGAACTGAATGAAACTATCAACTGGAAGCCAAAATCTACTGGTGAAGGACGTTTTGGAAATTGGCTTAAGAATGCTAATGACTGGAACCTTTCGCGTTCTAGATACTGGGGGATTCCGTTGCCAATCTGGCGTACAGAAGATAAAACAGAAGAAATTCTGATTGGTTCGGTAGAAGAACTTTATAATGAAATAGAAAAATCTATCGCTGCTGGATTTATGACCGAAAATCCTTTTAAAGGATTTGAAGTTGGAAATATGAGCGAGGAGAACTACGATATTATCGATTTGCACAAGAATGTAGTTGATGCAATCACGCTAGTTTCTGCTTCAGGCAAAGAAATGGCGAGAGAAGCAGATCTGATTGATGTGTGGTTTGATTCGGGCGCAATGCCTTATGCACAATGGCATTACCCTTTTGAAAACAAAGAGAAAGTTGACGGGAAAACAGCATATCCTGCTGATTTTATCGCCGAAGGTGTCGATCAAACTCGTGGATGGTTTTATACACTTCATGCGATTTCGACTTTGGTTTTTGACCAGGTAGCCTACAAGAATGTTGTTTCTAACGGACTTGTTTTAGACAAAAACGGACAGAAAATGTCCAAACGTCTTGGAAATGCTGCAGATCCTTTTGAGACAATTTCTCAATATGGACCTGATGCTACAAGATGGTATATGATTAGTAATGCAAATCCTTGGGACAATCTGAAGTTTGATGCGGAGGGAATTGCTGAAGTGCGTCGAAAATTCTTCGGGACACTTTACAACACTTATTCATTCTTTGCTTTGTACGCAAACATTGACAATTTTACGTATCAAGAAGCAGAAGTGCCACTTGAGCAACGACCAGAAATTGACCGTTGGATTTTGTCAGAACTAAATACTTTGATAAAAAATGTAGATGAATTTTATTCAGACTACGAACCGACAAAGGCAACGAGAGCGATTTCAGATTTTGTCCAAGAAAACTTGAGTAACTGGTACGTAAGACTGTGCCGTCGTCGTTTCTGGAAAGGCGAATACGAGCAAGACAAGATTGCTGCTTATCAAACATTATATACGTGTCTGATTACGGTTGCAAAACTTTCGGCACCCGTAGCACCATTCTTTATGGACAAGCTCTATAAAGATTTGACTACTGCGACAAATACTGAAAGTTTCACAAGTATTCACCTTGCAGACTTCCCGAAATATGATGATAAGTTTGTTGATAAATCGCTAGAAAGTAAGATGCAGAAGGCACAGACTATCTGTTCACTGGTCTTATCACTGCGAAAAAAGGAGATGATTAAGGTACGTCAACCACTGCAAAAGGTAATGATACCAATACTTGACAAGGCACAAGGGCTGGAAATAGAAGCAGTTGCCGACCTGATAAAAGCAGAGGTAAATGTCAAAGAAATTGAGCTATTAGATGATGCTTCGGGTGTAATAGTTAAGCAAATTAAACCAAATTTCAAGGCCTTAGGACCACGTTTTGGAAAAGATATGGGTCTGATTGCCAAAGAGATACAAAAATTTGATGCTGATCAGATAAGCAAACTTGATCGCGAGGGCGAAATTATTGTGCAAATTGCAGGAAATAGCATAACTTTAACTGTAGATGAGGTAGAAATTAGCTCTCAGGATATCCCGGGATTGCTAGTAGCATCGTCAGGAAACATAACTGTAGCTCTAGATATTACAATATCTGATGAGCTGCGCAAAGAAGGAATTGCGAGAGAAATTGTAAACAGAATACAGAACCTACGAAAAGAGAGTGGACTAGAAGTAACAGACAAAATTAAGGTAGTCTTACAAGACAATGGAGTGCTCAAGGAAGCTGTAACCGAAAATATGTCGTATATTATGTCTGAAACCCTTACAGAAACCCTCGATTTTCAAGATGAGATGCCCGATGGTATTCTCATAGAATTTGATAACATTACAACCAAAATATTAATTACAAAATAACTAACTATGACTACAGATGAAAAAATTAGATACTCAGATGCTGATTTGGCTGAGTTTAAAGAGTTAATCTTAAAGAAAATAGAGAAAGCTCAAAACGACCTAGACCTTATAAAGAGCGCTTATATGAATGACCTTAACAATGGTACAGACGACACGTCTCCAACATTTAAGGCATTTGAAGAGGGAAGCGAAACAATGTCAAAAGAAGCAAACTCACAGTTGGCTATCAGACAAGAAAAGTTTATCCGCGACCTTAAGAATGCACTTTTCCGTGTAGAAAGCAAAACTTACGGAGTGTGTAAGGTAACAGGAAAATTGATCGGAAAAGACCGACTTAAAATTGTTCCTCACGCAACAATGAGCATTGAAGCAAAAAATCTTCAGAGATAATTTGGCACTATTCTTAACATAAAACGCTCCTTTAAGGGGCGTTTTCTATATAAAATAATACTATTTTTGCCTACATAAAATTTAAGAAAAATGTCATTAGTAAAAGCCTACCTCCTTATTTTAATAATTTTGTTGGTAGACCAAATTTCAAAGATATATATCAAAACGAATTTCGTCCTTGGCGAAGAAATCGAAGTTTTAAGCTGGTTCAAAATCCTCTTCATTGAAAATGAAGGAATGGCTTGGGGTGCACAGATTCCGGGTGAATTTGGTAAACTCTTTCTTACTCTATTTAGAATTTTTGCCGTTGGTGGAATCGCATATTGGCTTGCCGACTCAGTAAAAAAGGAATCTTCAAAAATCTTAATTGTCGCAGTATCATTGATATTAGCTGGTGCAGCCGGAAATATCATCGACTCAATTTTTTATGGTGTAATTTTCGATAGCAGTGTGCATAATGTTGCAACCGCCTTCACAGATCAGCCATACGGTACCTGGTTTCACGGAAAGGTGGTTGATATGTTATACTTCCCGATCTGGAGTGGAATTTTACCATCGTGGATTCCATTTTGGGGTGGCACTTACTTCACATTTTTCAATGCAATTTTCAATATCGCCGATATGGCAATTTCAACAGGGGTGGGGATGTTGTTGGTTTTTAATAAAAAAGCTTTTCCAAACGGATAATTTTTTTTGGATCTTTATTGCTTGGCCTGTTTGCCCGATTGGACTTGAGTCTGCTTTTCTCTGCAATGTAGGTTATTTTGCAAGGCATAACAGAATATCAGTATCCATCGGTACTTAGGTCGGTCTGCTCTACCAAAAAAAAATACTTCTATTGCCTACGGGATTTTCATTTCACCCGAGCGAACTGACCGAAGGTAATTAGGACTGGGACTTAAAGTCGTAAATTATATTTGGTGTCACACAGAAATCTAGTGCTTGATCAGTTTCATAAATCCCTTCGATGCTTTCTATAGCTTCAAAAAAAGAAAGGCCAATCTTGATGGTGTTTTCACGACACGCACCGAGAAAATTGTCGTAAAAACCTTTTCCGTAACCTACGCGGTGTCCAGCTTTATCAAAAGCAAGTAGCGGTACAAAAACGACATCAATTTTATTTACCGGAACTTCAAGGCCATCAACAGGCTCAGGAATATTGAATTCGTTTTTCTTGATCTTCGTATTATCGGTCAACAGGAAATGCGTCATCGAGCAATCTTCAAAATTACTTTTAGAAATTACAATCTCTTTATCTCTTCCAGCCAAAAGATGCAGAATATATTCGGTATCAATCTCATTGTGATTTTCTATGGTTAAAAAAAGGTGGAAATAGGTCAAATTCCAAATGGGCATTTGAATCAATTGATTGGCAATTGCCAAACTCATTTCTTCTCTGTCCTTAGGAGATAATGCCGCTCTTTTCTCTTTATATAGTTTCCGAAGTTCTCTTTTTTCCATAGTGAATTTTAAAAGTTCTAAAGTACCAAAAATTTTGTGAATTTCACGCTCCAATTTCCCCTCTTTTCAAGAGAGATGCCCGCAGGGCGGGGTGTCAGGGTATTGAAGATTGAAACATTTAAAGATTTAAAAAAATAAAAAAAATGAAATAATCGAAATAATCCAAAAAATACAACGATCGAAATTTTACCGCAAGTAGCCAGAAAATCAAACGTAGTAATGATGCCCTAGAGATCAAATGTTTATAGAAAACGTTTTTTGCGGTGTTCTACGACCCTGTAGGTGTCGCACAATTTAGCACGGTTACGTGATTTTATCTATGAGATTTGAAATATTATAATGCGATTTTTCACATACGACTCTGATGGGGTCCTGACATCCCTACCTAAACTATTTCTATAAACATGTAACCCCCGATGGGGTCAAAATGGAATGTATGATAGGTAAGTCAAGTTCGTAATTTATTTTTCATCAAAATTAAGGGCATGTCATGAATAACCTCAGAAGTGGAAAAGTCGGAATCTTCCTTCTTCTTTCGGCGAAAGCCACAACATTAAATGATAGTTTCGCAAGTGTCTTAATTTATTCCTAAATTCCGCTTTCGGTGAAAGCCAAAAATGTATCTTTTAAATTTGACAATTGTTAAAGAATTTTATTATCTTGTGATTTATTACAAAATCATATTTTTTACAAAATGAAATCAATCTTTATTATTTTCCTTCGTACATTTCTGTTTCTAACGCTTTTGATTGCGCTCACTGAACTTCTTGCGAATGATATTGCTGATATAATAGTGGGACGAAATGTATTGCTTCCAGCTTTTTTATTTTCAATAATTTTGGTTTTGATACAGGTGATTACATCTTCTTATGTAGGTGTGAGAGATGATTATTCGCCGCTGCAAATTCAAACCGTCGATGGAGAAGTGGATCTCAAAATCCTAGCTTTGGAAATTAGAAAAGCGACTAAATGGGTTTTGGAAATAGAGAATAGTACCATGCTGCGTTACCGTTCGGGATTTGATACTTTGCGATCTTTTGGCGAAGATATCATAATCGAAAAGCAAAAAAATCAAATTCGCATTACAAGTAAACCCTTGATGAGATCTACTTTATTTGACTACGGAAAAAATTTTCAGAATGTGGAGCTAGTCAGTAAGCAGGTTTCCGGTTTGCTGCACTCCACTGCAATTCAATAATATTATAAGCAAAAGGATCTCGATAAAATTTGTCCTAGATAATCCAACATTTTATAATAAAAAAAAACCTCTAGACGAATCTAAAGGTTTCGAGGGTTTGGTTGATTTTTGGTCGTACTAAATAATAGTATTGATTTTATTTCTTGATAAATTTCATTGTGCTAGAAGTGGTGTCTGCAGCAGTTATTGTAATAAAATAAACTCCTTGCGAAATAGCATCTACAGAAATCTGATTGTTGCTAGAGTTTACATCTCCAGACATAATTTCGGCTCCTTGCAGATTGAAAATTTTGTAAGACATATTTTCTGAGGTTGCAGATGAAATGTTTAGAATAGAAGTCACAGGATTTGGATAAAGTGAAAATGCAGTTTTTGAAGAATCGTTCACTCCAAGAATTCCCGTAATATTAATCGTATAATCTTCAGTTTCTCCCCAATCTAGAATTCCCATTGACGTTTCACCTTCATTGCATGGTGGTATATTAAAATTGGTGCCTTGCGAAAACTGATCATCTTCGGCGACTCTTACTCTCATGCGAGTTTCACCAAGAAGTGCGGTCGCTGGAATAGTAATTGCAATTTGTACCAATGTACCTTCACTTATATTTAGAGGTTCGCTCACCGTGCCTAACACTCGCTCTTGCGGTACAAAAATACCATCTTGATTAAAATCTATCCAAACGCCATAGCCGCATGCGCCATAAGTATTAAATTTTAAGGTCATCTGATGCATCTGATTTCTTTCTAGATGCACCACCGGCAAATTATTGTAAAAGACATAATGCGGAAAAGTATACCGTCCGCCGCTAACATTGTCTAAGCTACCTACTTGAACCTGAGTGATCGCGTTATCAACATTAAAAACGCCATTATCAAAAGTCGCAGGGCAGTAAGGTGCAGGGTCTGTAGATTGAGCAAATGTAAAACTTGAAACAGCTAATAAAGCTAAAAGGTACTTTTTGGTCATAATTGTTAGTTGTTAGTTGAGCCAAATGTACAACTAATTCTCTAATCTTTTAACAAATATTTAGCAGAAACCTTAGTACGTAGCACGGTATTCCAGATAATGCGAATTTTAAGGAGTCGACATAATTAGAAATTAACAATAGGATTAACGTTTGCTAGTTCTAATCTATTATCTTAATAAGTAACTTTGCAAGATGCAGTTACCATCTTTAGCCTTACAGATTCAAACACTTCCGGACAGTCCCGGGGTATATCAATATTACGATAAAGAGGGAAAGATTCTGTATGTAGGCAAGGCTAAAAATCTAAAGAAACGTGTAGCATCTTATTTTAATAAAGTGCATGATATTGGCCGTACGAATGTGCTTGTAAAGAAAATTTTTACCATTAAACATATTGTTGTTTCTACAGAAAGCGATGCGTTATTACTGGAAAACAACTTAATTAAAACATTGCAACCTCGATATAATGTCCTTCTTAAGGATGACAAAAGCTATCCCTGGATTTGCATTAAAAATGAGCCTTTTTCAAGGGTATTTTCGACTCGAAGGATGATAAAAGATGGGTCTGAATATTTTGGGCCTTATACAAGTTTCAAAATCGTGTACACTTTGCTTGATATGATCAAAGAAATTTATCCGCTTCGAACTTGTAATTACGATTTGACAAAGCAAAACATCGACAGCGGAAAATATAAAGTATGTCTCGAATATCATATCGGAAACTGCAAAGGACCTTGCGAAGGATTGGAACCACTCGAAACTTATCAGAAGGAAATTGATGCTATTCGCGAAATCTTGAAAGGGAATTTCAAGCAAAGTATTCGAGATTTTAAGGCTCAGATGCAGCAATATGCAGCGGATTTGGAATTTGAAAAAGCACAACGAATAAAAGTTAAAATTGATGTCCTAGAAAATTATCAATCACGCTCACAAGTGGCGAATCCGAGAATTAAAAATCTCGACGTGTTTTCGATTGTGTCAGATCAAGACTCGGCATTTGTCAATTTTATTCAAATTTCCCACGGATCAATAATTAGATCCCATACTTTGGAACTTAAAAAGCGTCTTGACGAAACTGATAAGGAATTACTGGAATTAGCAATTATCGAAATCAGGGAGCGTTTTGGACTGCTTACGCGAGAGATTTTAGTTCCTTTTGAAGTGGAAGTCGGTGAAGGCATCAAAGCTACAATTCCGCAATTGGGAGATAAAAAAGAAGTTCTTGATTTGTCTATTAGAAATGCAAAATATGTGCGAATCGAAAAATTGAAGCAGTTACAAATCGTAGATCCAGACCGTCATACAAATCGTGTAATGGCTCAGATGAAAGCAGATTTGCGCTTGTCTGAAGAACCTCGACATATCGAATGTTTTGACAACTCAAATATCCAAGGAACAAATCCGGTGGCTGCTTGTGTAGTTTTTAAAGATGGGAAGCCAAGCAAAAAGGATTACCGACATTTTAATATTAAAACCGTCGAAGGTCCTGATGATTTTGCTTCTATGGAAGAAGTGGTTTATAGAAGATACAAGCGACTACTTGAAGAAGAGCAGCCTTTGCCTCAATTAATAATTATTGATGGAGGAAAAGGACAGTTGTCATCGGCGTTAAAAAGTTTGGAACAATTAAATTTAAGGGGAAAGATTGCCATTATCGGAATTGCCAAGAGACTAGAAGAGCTATTTTATCCCGACGATCCGATTCCGTTGTATTTAGATAAAAAATCGGAGACGCTCAAAATTATTCAGCAGTTGCGAAACGAGGCTCACCGTTTTGGAATTACACATCACCGAAACAAACGTAGTAAAGGAGCGTTGGTGTCCTCGCTAGAATCGATTCCTGGTATTGGCGAAAAAACAATGCAAACACTCATTTCACATTTTAAATCGATGAAAAGAGTAAAGTTGGCAGAAGAAAAAGACATCGCTGCGGTGATTGGGCTTTCAAAAGCCAAAAAAATTACGGACTTTTACGCTGATACTCCAAAAGATTTATGAAAAACACTGTACTTACGCTTTTATTAATTCTTTTATTCTCAAGTTCTTTTGCGCAACACTCTTTAGATTCACTTCATAAAAATAATATTCCGGTCAAAGTGGGATTGGTTTTGAGTGGTGGAGGTGCCAAAGGATTTGCTCACATTGGAGTGCTTAAGGCCTTGGAGGAGGCTAATATAAAAATTGATTATATTGGTGGTACCTCAATGGGAGCTATTATAGGCGGTCTTTATGCGTCTGGCTACAATGCCGCTCAGATAGATTCAATTTTTAAAACGACAGATTTTGATGCTGTAATTCAGGATCAGATTCCTCGAACTTCCAAAAATTATTACATTAAGCGCAACGATGAACGATATGCGTTGACTTTGCCTGTAGATAATTTTAAGATTGGCGTTCCTGCAGCATTTTCTAAAGGATTATATATCTACAATCTAATGTCAAAATTATTGCATTCTGCTAGAGGTGTGAAAGACTTTTCAAAACTACCAATTCCATTTTTGTGTATCGCCACAGATATTGAGACAGGAGAGGAAGTTTTACTCAATAAGGGGTATTTGCCTCAAGCCATATCAGCTTCGGCAGCTTTTCCTTCGCTTTTTACTCCAGTAGAAATAGATGGTCAGTTGCTTGTCGACGGTGGTGTAAAAAACAATTATCCCATTGACGAAGTGATTAAGATGGGTGCTAATTATATAATTGGCGTAGATGTACAAGATGGATTAAAATCTCGCGAGAGTCTTACGGGAGCTACTAAAATATTGGTGCAAGTAACTAATCTTGGCATTAGTGAAGGGATGAGCAAAAAAATTGAAAATACCGATATTTATATCAAGCCAGATATTAGGGATTATGGCGTAATTTCTTTTGCCGAGGGGAATCAAATCATTGAAAAAGGTGTGGAAGCTGCTAGGGAAGTTTTTGAAGAACTTAAAAAAGCAGGGACTCCTGGGTATATCAATAAGGGAAAAAAAGAAATCAGCAATGATGTAATTGTAGATAAAATTAACATAAATCCACTCGAAAACTATACACGATCATATGTATTAGGTAAAATCGGAATTAAAGATCAAGAATCTATTACCTACGAGGAGTTAAGGACTGGCGTAGATAATCTTGCTGCGTCGAGGGATTTTAGCACGATAAGCTACACTCTTGATTACGATGAGGAATGTGGCGAAACGATTAATTTTAATTTGACCGAAAATCCAATTAAAACCTATTTTAAAGTTGCCGCACATTACGATGGATTATACAAAACTTCTGTATTAGCCAATTTAACTCGCAAAAAATTTCTTTTTAAAAATGATGTTATTTCCCTCGACGCAATTGTGGGCGATAACATCAGGTATAATTTTGATTATTATATAGACAATGGATTTCATTTCAGCTTCGGACTAAAGTCGAATTTCAATACATTTAGTCGCAACGTTGGAACTGATTTTAGCGAAGGCGAATTATTGGAACTTTTGGGGGTAAATTCAATTAATATTAATTTTACAGATTGGAGTAATGCGGTGTACCTCCAGACAATATTTGCCCATAAATTTGTGCTTGGATTAGGTGTAGAATTAAAACATTTAAAAATTAAATCTGAAAATCTTAGTGACAATCGCCCTGACTTTGACAATAGCACTTATGCTAGCGCCTATGGGTATTTAAAATATGATTCGTACGATAATAAATTTTTCCCAAGGAGTGGTTGGTATGCTTCTGGAGATTTTCAATATTACCATTCATCGTCTGATTTTTCCGATAATTTTCATCCATTTTCTATCGCCAAAGCAGATGCGGGTTACGCATATTCCATTACCAAAAACTTTTCGGCAAATTTTCAAACTGAAGCAGGTTTCAAAATAGGTTCAGATAGCGTTCCCTACTTTGATTTTATCCTGGGAGGTTATGGTTTTGAACCAATCAATAATATTAGATCATTTTATGGTTTTGACTTTTTAAGCCTTTCTGGTGATAGTTATATCAAATCGACTTTGACTATAGATTATAGCTTTTTCAGAAAAAATCATTTCAATTTCAGCGCTAATCTTGCAAGTATTGGAGATAGTTTGTTTGAATCTCCAGAGTGGCCTTCTGCTCACAAATACTTAGGTTATGCAGTTGGGTATGGATTGGAAACAATGCTGGGCCCAATGGAAATTAAATATACTTGGTCGCCAGAATTATCTAAGGGATTTACGTTTGTTTCGATTGGCTATAGTTTCTAGAAGCAGATTATTCTTTAGGAGCTAATCGCGCTATTCACTACAATTCCTCGTTGCAGCACTTTTTTTCCAATGCCACATAAGGAGCTTCCTTTGGTCGCTCTTCTGTGTCAGGAAAAAATAGCACCGCTGCCTGCGGGATTTTCGCTACTATCACGGCTAGGGATTTCGTTGTTATTGAAGTATAGTCTGTTTAAATTACAAAATATGATATGTTTAATAGAAGTATAAGTACAACGGTAAAGAACTTCAAGATGAGCTAGGTTTAAACGTATATGATTATGGCGGAAGGATTTATGACCCAGCAATTGGAAGATGGATGAATATCGACCCGTTAGCGGAGAAAAGCAGAAGATTTTCTCCGTATGTTTATGCTTTGAATAATCCAGTCTTCTTTATTGACCCCGATGGAATGCAGGCAATCGCTAACGAAGGTGATGACTGGATTAACTGGACATCGAGTACTGGCCAACAACACTTGACTTATGACCCTGAAATTAAGACGATGGATGAAGCTAATGCAAAGTATAAAAATGTAAAGGAAGTTTTTGAAAGTGGAATTGGAAGAAATGAAAGTACTGGAGAAGCAATAGCTTTTGAAGCAAACGGAAATTTTTCCGTTAATGGAGGTAAAAGTTTAAACTTAGCCGATGGGTACACTACTGAAGGTGGAAGCTATATAAATAAAAGTCTTTCGGGGCGTGAACAAATTCTGAAAGTTACTGAAGCGTTACAAGATTATGGAGATACGACCGCTGTTGTAGGATATGCGGCAACGGCAACTGTTGTCGGTGCTGAAGTGGGAATACCAACTGCATTGGTCGGAAATATTGTATCGGGAATCGGAAGTGCTGGAAGTATAGGTACAAATTTATTCTCTGGACATTTTAAAGAAGCATTGAAAGAGGCTGCATTTATGGCAGCAGGAGGTGTTATGAGTCGCCAAATTGATAAAGCATCTACGATGACTGTATTAGGGACAGAAATTTTGCAACAAAATGTAAGCTTGAAATTGATGGGAATAGAAAGATTAACTGAAAAATACAATAATGAGTGACCTATTTTTTAGCGTAGCTTCGATTATAATTGGAATATGCGGTTTTTTATATTTGATGTTCTCAAATAGAAATAATCAAAGTTCAAATTTGTCAACTCTAAAACATTATGAGGGATTGATTGGTTTCGGATTTATGATTATTTGTGGTACATTTTACTTACTTAGTACTCTAAAGATTATTTAAACGATTTATTATTATGAAATTAATCATCACACTTACAATGCTCTCTGTGCTTCTTTATTCTCCAGTACAGCAAAATGCTATAAAGAGAAGATATAAAATGGAGTTTGAAGAAAAAATTAAATCTCAAAATTCAGTTATCACTTTTGAAAAGGAGATTTATCGAAGAAAGCTACCTGATGGAAAAATTGTAAAGGGAAAAATTGAATACTCCGACCAAACCATACTTGTGATTGATAAAGAAACTTCCTTACAAATGGAATTTTTTGAGAGAGAAATGAAAAATGATACGATTTATTTTAAAACAAAAGATTTAAAAGAAGTTGAGAGTAAAAATAAAAAAGGAGTTACGCCATCTAAAACTGAAACACAAGTTGACCACGTAGTACCGAAGTCAAAAGGAGGAAGTGGAACACCTAACAATGGACAGGTTTTATGTAGAGATTGTAATATAAAGAAAAGTAATAACTAGATGATAAATATTAAAGACAACTCCGTTAAGGTGGGTTTTGTCCAAAAAACTGGAGAAGGAGAGTTTGAAACTGAAACTATTTGGTGTGAAAAAATCGATGATGAAAATTTCATAGTGGATAATATTCCTTTTATTGCCAAAAGAATTTCTTTAGGAGATACTATTAAAGCTGAATATGATTCAGATGATGAAATGTATTACTTTGATGATTTTGTTAAGACATCAGGCAACAGTACAATAAGAATCATTTTTTATAATGACAAGTATATTGATTCAACTAGGGAGTGGTTAACTAAAAGTGGATGTGAATCTGAAGTTTTACAGGCAAGAAGTATTGTAGCGGTAAACGTCGCTAAAAAGGTTAATTATACTCCTATTAGAGCTTTTCTTGAAGAAGGCGAGCAAAAAGGAAACTGGGTCTATGAAGAATCATGCTTAGAACATGAATATTAATTTGTTATTAAATCGTTCCGACATTCCCTGATGGCTCGGATATGTCGACAACGATAGCGCAGATTTGCAATCTGTGCCCACAAAGAAAGGCATTGCAAAAGAATTAAAACAAAAAACCACTCAAATCGAGTGGTTTTCTTATTTTATAGTGTCGCTACATTTTTAGCAAAAAAGTCTTTAAATTTCTTTTTAGTGAGCATTGTATCAAGCATAGAGAAAATAATATTTTTATCTTCCAGTTCTTAAATTAATCGTAATCGCTCCATAGTAGTTTTATCTTCAATCACCCAGCAGTGCGAAGTGTAGTTTTCGCTCTTCGACGGTCTCTGACCTCGAAGCAGATTAATCACTATTTTGTACCAAAACTCTCCAGATCTATTTTCTTTCAAAATAAATTATGATCAGGTCGAGAATCCTGTTGGTAATGTCACAGCTTTGTACAATGGGAATATTTCCGAAACCTATTGGCGAACAGCAAGTAGTAATATTAAGCGTAGTTACGGCTATGAATATGACAATCTCAACCGTCTTACCAATGCTATTTATCTAAAATCGGATGCACAAACCGATGCCTATAATGAAGCATTAAGCTATGATGCCAATGGAAATATTCTGACTTTGGCACGCAACGGAAATTATGATATTGCACCAACAACCATTGAAATAGATAAACTCAATTATACGTATGACTCTTATAATCAAAATCGTCTTATAAAGGTGACCGACTTAACCAATAGTCCTTTAGGTTTTTCTGATGGCGCTAATAATCCTACAGAATATGATTACGATGGTCACGGCAATATGATACGTGATGACAATAAAGGAATTACAAGCATTCTATACAACCATCTAAACTTACCAACACAAATCACTTTTTCTGGAACGACTACTCGCAAAATTAATTACCTTTATAGTGCATTTGGCACAAAGCAGAAAAAAGTAGTAACGGATGGAACGGTTATCACGACTACCGATTATCTAAGTGGCTTCCAATATCAAAACAACGTTCTTGAATTTTTCCCGCATGCAGAGGGATATGTAAAATATACCGAAGGGTATTTTAATTATGTTTTTAACTATACGGATCATCTAGGCAATGTGCGTTTGAGTTATGCGCAAGACCCAAATGGTTTCGCTACAAGGATTCTGGAAGAAACCGACGAAGGAGGTTCGCCGAACACCAAAAAAAATATAGTTTTAGTGAGGCAAAATCACTACTATCCTTTTGGGCTTAAGCATACAAATTACGATAATGGAACTCGGAGATTTATGCGAGGCATTGGCGAAGGTGATGATTTTCCAATATTTATTGCTCCAGATATTTTTGGGAGTGGGAGTTATAAGTATAAGTATAACGGTAAAGAATTACAGGATGAACTCGGATTAAATTGGTATGATTATCATGCTAGGAATTACGATCCTGCATTAGGACGTTGGATGAATATTGATCCGTTGGCGGAGTTCGGTCGCAGATGGACACCTTACAACTATGCTCTTAATAACCCAATTTACTTCATTGATCCTGATGGAATGAGACAAGCACCAAACGAAGGCAGAAATAATGGAGATTATGATAAATTTAATCAGGATAAAGGGAAAAATTTTGATAAAAGTTTTGATTCTAAAGAAGGTAAATATCCAGATTATGACTCTAATCAAGCTCCAGAAAATTATGCGGATGTAGAAAATTTTGAACCAAATTATATTGGTGGGAAAAGTGATGGACCTGGTAAGGGAACAAAAGAAAAAAAGAAAAAAACAGTTAAACAAATTGATAATGTAAAAAAAATCACTAAATCAGTAGAAGGAACTTCACAAGCTTTAACATTTACAGGTCGCGCAAGTAAATTCATTAAAATGTTAGGAAATGTAGCAGGGCCTATTTCAACAATTTCAGAAGTAGCTTCCAATACTGTCCAGCTTAAGGATGGTGAGATATCAACAAGCAGATTTTCCTTTAGAATGATTGGAACTGGCACAGGAGCTGTCATAGGAACGTATATAGGAGGCCCCCCAGGCTTTGTAGTTGGTGTAGCTGTTGATGTTGTATTTCAAGCAACGGAAAGTGCTTACGATACAATAGTTCCTGAAATCGCGAACAGCTTAAATAACTTTGAAAATACTATGAAAAATGCATGTTTAAATGCAAAGTAAGATAAGCAAATTATATAAAAAATGAATTTAAAAATGACCTTTTACAGACAAATTAAAGCCCTACTTAGACTTTCCTTTGTTATCTGTTTCTTTATTCTCCTTTTCATCTATTTGGATCTTGTGCAAGATTTAAAATTTTACCTCTATGTAATTCTACCATTAATTTTAATATTTGTCGCTCCGGTTTTGATTATTCATATAAATTATTATTTAGAAAGTAGAAAGGTTTCTTATGAAATTTACAAAGAAAAGATTTACATCATAGTAAATGACAAAAAATTAACCTATCATATTGGTGAGATTAAAGAAATTATTTTTTATATGACTGCTAATAAATTAAAAGATAGTGCATCTTCAAATTTTCTATATGACTATTATTATTATGCTAAAATTATTTTTTTTAACAACGACGAAACAATTGTTACTTGTTTACATTCGGATAATATAGACCAAATTCTAAGAGATAATCTTAATGATGTAGACATAGTTAAAATTAAAACATTTTATCCCATAATTCCACTACGCCGCCGCGGGTCGTAAGCAAAAATAAATTGTGTTTAATTATCCAAGACCAACTACTACCACCGATTACCTTAGTGGCTTCAATGCCAAGACAACGTTCTTGAATTTTTCCCACACGCTGAGGGATACGTAAAATATACGGAAGGATATTTTAATTATGTTTTTAATTACACCCCAGCTGTGCGAAGTGTCGTTTTTGCTCTTCGATGGTCTCTGACCTCGAAGCAGTTTTGTTATTATTTTGTACCAAAACTCTCAAAGATCTATTCTCTTTCAAAATAAATTACGATCAGGTTGAAAATCCAGTCGGCAATGTCACAGGTTTACACAATGGAAATATTTCCGAAACCTATTGGCGTACAGCAAGTAGTAATATTAAGCGCAGTTATGGCTATGAATATGACAATCTCAACCGCTTTACCAATGCTATTTACCTCAAATCGGATGCACAAACCGATGCCTATAACGAAGCATTAACTTATGATGCCAATGGAAATATTCTAACTTTAGCCTCGAGATGTGATATGTGTAGCTTTCGCTCTTCGTTAGTAGATAACTATCGGAGCTGACCTCGAAGTAGACTCAATTACAACTGAAATATCCGATAGCGCGGATTCGCAATCCGGTGCCCGCAAAGTTCGGATTCTAATTAGTGTCTTCAAATTTATAATATAAGACCGCAATATTATTTTCTCGATACCGCAGATTTACTTTGTCAATTCGGCTAGCGCCTTGGGTGCAATCCGTGCACGCAAGGTAATCCCATTAATAGTTCTTCCGCAATTTTCTAAATCTCACTCAAAATTTAGCATTATATTACAAATCTGTCCTAGAAATTTTACCTATTTTGGATAAAAAAAATGCCAGAATTACCAGAAGTAGAAGGTTATAAAAAGTATATAGACAATACTGTTCTAAATCAGAAAATAAAGCAATTTGACTGTCGAGACAATCGATTGCTAAAAGCTTCGACTGAAGATTTTGAAAAGTATCTAATTAACGAAGAACTTACAGAAACGGTCCGAATCGGGAAATATCTATTTGTCAAAAAAACGGGCAAAAAGATTTTGGTGATTCACTTCGGAATGACTGGTCGACCCAATTACTACAAAGACGAAGATGAGCGTCCAAAATATGGACATATCGTGCTTACTTTCCAAAATGGTTTTCATTTCGCCTACGAGAACAAACGTAAATTTGGTTGGTGGGATTTGATCGATTCTATCGAGGATTATAAGGAAGATCGTAAACTCAGCGACGATGCAAGAGACTTGAGATTAAAAGACTTTAAAAGCTCATTAGAAAGTAGAAAAACTTTTATCAAAGCCGTATTGATGGACCAAAGTGTGGCGGCTGGTGTAGGCAACTGGATGGCCGATGATATTTTGTACCAAGCCAAAATTCATCCTAAGACAAAAGCGCAGGATTTATCCGAAAAGGACATTGAAGATATCTTTAAGGCAATGAAAAATGTAATTGAAGTAGCTATCAAAAATGACGCTCATTATGATGATTTTCCTGATTACTTTTTAATTCATAACCGGAAAGAAGGCGCGACTTGCTTTCATACTGGAGGAATAATTGAAAAAATAAAAGTAGGCGGACGCTCCACTTATTTTTCACCAGAATGGCAGAAAATGAAGGAATAGAACGGAATTGCTTTTGTAAAGGTGATGGTGTTTTCTTCTACAGGCGATAACGCGGATTTACAATCCGTGCCCGCAAAGTTATTATGGTAATTGCTGTGTTTAATTGTAGGTCATTAGATCACTTCCCATAAAGTGACAAAAACTATATACTACGATTCTTCATATATTTATAAAATTATCAAACCATTGATTATGACAACTATAACCGTAAATAAACGTACTAAGGCAGGTAAAATATTGCTGGAATTGGAAAAGTTGCTATTTGTTAATAATAAAGATATAGAGACAAGGAAAGTCCATATAATCGAGAGTTTGTAGAGACAATCTTGGAGGCTGAGCGAAAAGGAAGTTATAAAACTATTGATCCAAACGACGTATGGGGAAGTTTTGGTTTGAAAAAGAAGAGTTCGCAGACAAGCATTTGAAACGCATTAGAAAGCTGCAAATAAAGTAATATTAAAAAAATCGCCAAGAACCGTTAACCGAAACACCTTTTGAAGGTATCTGAAAACCTGAGCCATTAAAATAGAAGTTTAATGGATTTTGGTCAAGAGAAATAAATAAAAAAGATAGACTTGTTTATAAAGTCAATCAAGATTTAGTAACTGTTTTTGTTATTGCCGAGATGGGCCATTATTCAGATAAATAACAAAATTAAAAATTCCCAATACTGAAATTCAGTATTTGGAATTTTTATATAATAATAGAATTTCCTTATTCATCCAAATCAAAAAAAACCTCATTATTTTAAACGATCTTGAAATTTTCTTTTGATTGCAGCTTTCAAATTAATTTTATAGCTTCGGAAATGGCGAAATCGCGGAAAATTCATCTTTATTATTAAAAATTTTAAAAAGCAAAGTGGTAGCTTTTATGCATTTAGCGAAAGCGAAAAAAGGAACTCCCTCAATCATCCGATTAAGAGAATTCCTTTTCATCTATAGTTTTCAATAAACTTTATAACGTCAAAAGTGGCGAAATCGCAATAAATCATCTTGCTAACCAAGTTGTTTCAATAGTGATGTGGTAACTTTTATATATTTAGCGAAAGCGAAAAAAACCTTATTCTGAAAATAATTAATCGTCTTCACGTTCCACAACATCATCATTTTGTGCAAATGAATCGGGCTCCGATTTCGGTGGAGTAGACAATACTTTATAGAAAAAATATCCTGTGCAACCAATCACAATTCCTTGCGTGACAACCATCAATATAAGTGCTTCTGTGTTCATAATATTAAATTTTATAGGGTTGCGCGACCTTCTCTTCTTCTCTTTAAAAATGCGAAATACACGAGCAAACTGATTCCAATAAATAATGATAATAACATTATTCGGGCGAAATTAAGATACATGATTTTGTCTTCTAAACCTGCTCGAACTGCGATATCTGTTGCTGCAGCAATCTGATCTTTAAGACCAGCGTGCGTGACAGTTTTGATAATTGAGCCATTGTCCAATGTCCATCCATTACCTGAAAATAAGCTTGAGATATTTTCTGACCATTCGTTGTTTTGAGGTTTAAATAATGACCCCAAGAAAATTATAATCAGCATAACGGGCGTTACAAATTTGATAATAAATTTATAGACATTAGGTATTTTGATATCCGCTCCTCTGGTAATTTCTGCCCAACCTTTCTTCATTCCGAAAACCCACGAGAATAAAATGGTTTCGAACATCGCAAAAACTACTAAACTTACGGTTCCCGCCCAATAATCATATTCATCAAAAACTCCTTGATTATAAAAAATTACGGTTGGAAGTCCCATAACGAGGATCAGTAATCCAAAAGACCACGCACCTTTATTCTGACTCCAGTTAAATTCGTCGCGCATAAAGCCCATCCACGGTGTTCCCATTGCCAATGATGAGGTGATTCCCGCAAAAAATAATAATCCAAACCAAAATAGACCTCCTAAGGCTGCCAAAACTGGTCCCCATTGTTGGAATAAATATGGCATGGTCTGGAATGCCATTCCGAAACCTGCATTTTCTAATACCCAATCAAGTCCTAAGTATCCTGCTGCAATTGGAATAACGATGGTACTTCCTAAAACAACTTCTACAAATTCATTCATAAAGCCTGCTGTAGTAGCATTCAAAGCGATATCGTCTTTTGCATCGATATAAGCGGCATAACAGTGAATAGTTCCCATTCCCACAGAAAGTGTGAAGAAAATTTGTCCGGCAGCGGCCATCCAAACCTTAAGGTCTAGAAGCGAATCATACTGCGGTGTCCATAAAAAGTTTAGACCATCCCAAGCATTTGCATCTGGAAATAAATCTGATGCGCCACTGGTACCAAGCGTTAGCCCGCGAACGGCAAGGATTACTCCAAATAATATCAATAATGGCATTCCGATTTTTGCAACCTTTTCTATTCCTTTTAATCCTTTTGAAAGGATATAAGTATTAAGAATAAGACATAAAATATAAAAAAGCACCGCTTCGTAGGGAATCCCAGTGGTTGATTCTGAGACGGTAACATAAGAATTAAAAAACTGCGCAACTGCACCTTGGCTCATTCCTTCAAAAGTTCCTGCGAGCGAGTGGTACACGTAGGATATTGTCCAAGACTCAATATAACAGTAGTATGCTGCAACAGCGACATTTGTAAAAATTCCGAATACACCTATATATTTAAGGACTCTTCCTTTTACCATTGAGTCAAATATATACGGAGTGGAGTGGTTTCCAAATTTTCCGCCAAAGCGACCTGATGCCCACTCAATATATAACAAGGGAATTCCCATTAATAAAAAGCAGACTAGATAAGGGATTATAAATGCACCGCCTCCATTTTGTACCGCTTGAACAGGAAAACGTAAAAAATTTCCAAGTCCTACTGCATTTCCTGCCATTGCGAGGATTAATCCCGTCCTGGTTCCCCAAGATTCTGATTTTACTGCCATATAGTTATCTAAATGATTTGTTAAGGATTGCTAAGATAAAAAAACTAACGGAAAATGATATAAATCTTTAAAAAGGTTTTATTTTCTAAATCCCAACAAATACAATGTTTATATCTCTAAGTTTAATATTTTTTTCAGAATCAGAGCGGTTTTTTTAAATTTTTACGATATTTGTTGCTATGCAACAGTCTTGGAATTTATTGTTACCATATTTAAAATACCTTCATAAAAGAAGTCCGGAATAAATTGGCGACCTTTATAGATCTGTGTCTGCCATCACTGCAGCGCACATTTTGGACGTAGATTATTTTATAATTATAATTTTCACACGATGCCTATATACCACAAATTGGGAAAGTTCCCACAAAAAAGACACACACAGTTTGAAAAACCAGAAGGTGGACTCTATTATGAGCAGCTTTTTGGGACTGAAGGTTTTTCTGGAAATTCAGCGCTACTTTATCATACGCACAGACCAACGCAAGTAAAGGAAATAAGAGATTCGTACTCGATAGCGCCAAAAATTGCAATCGGAAAAAATATTAAATCCCTTCTTCTCAAAGGTTTTGATGTAAAACCACAAGATGATTTTCTCGACAGCCGCACTCCAATGCTTGTCAACAACGATTGTACAATTGGTCTTGCGGCACCACGTAAATCACTCCGCGAATATTTTTATAAGAATGCCGATGCCGATGAGATGTTGTTTATTCATAAAGGCTCGGGAACATTGCGTACGATGATGGGAAATATTCCATTTAAATATGGAGATTACCTAATTATCCCTCGCGGAATTATCTACCAAATCGATTTTGATACCGAAGAGAATCGGCTTTTATATGTCGAATCTTTCGCACCAATTTACACGCCACGTCGTTACAAAAATGAGTCGGGACAGCATTTAGAACATTCGCCATTTTGCGAACGCGATTTTATTTTGCCGTCAAACTTGGAAACGCATGACGAAAAAGGCGATTTCCTGATCAAAATTCGTAAAGAAAATATGATGCATGAGTTGGTTTACGCCACGCATCCCTTTGATGTTGTTGGATGGGACGGGTACAATTTCCCGTACGGTTTCAGCATCCATAATTTTGAACCAATTACAGGTCGCGTTCACTTACCGCCGCCAATTCATCAGACATTTGAGACGAGCACTTTTGTAATTTGTTCATTCGTACCGCGCCTTTACGACTATCATCCAAAGTCAATTCCTGCACCTTACAATCATAGTAATATTGATAGTGAAGAGATTTTATACTACGTAGATGGCGATTTTATGTCACGTAATAATATCGAGCAAGGTCATATTACAGTGCATCCAAAAGGCATCGTACATGGGCCTGCGCCGGGAGCAATGGAACGCAGTATTGGGCATACCGAAACTCAGGAATTAGCAGTTATGATTGACACTTTTAAGTCTTTACAAGTAACAGAGGCAGCAATGGCAATTGACGACGGTAAATATTACAAATCTTGGGTCGAATAGCTTTTTTTTGGAGCTTTATCCTGCTGTCCACTATATCTTTTTCTTTTTTCTAAAAGAAAAAAAAGAAAAAGGATGCCGCTCCCATCAGGGCTAGGGGCATATGATTAAATTAGAAATTATTAAATTACAACCACAAAATTTCGTGGTGCAAATATTACAATTATGAGCAAAGAAGTAAAATCAGTAGAATACGGATTAGAGAAGATTTTTGAAGGAGCACAAGATTTTCTTCCTCTTTTAGGAACAGATTACGTAGAGTTTTACGTAGGGAATGCAAAGCAAGCAGCACATTATTACAAAACAACTTTTGGCTATCAATCGCTTGCTTATGCAGGACTAGAAACTGGAGTTCGTGATCGTGCATCTTATGTGCTTAAGCAAGATAAAATCAGACTTGTTTTCACCACGCCACTTACTGCAGACTCTCCAATTAATGACCATTTGCGTAAGCATGGAGATGGCGTGAAAGTAGCAGCTCTGTGGGTAGAAGATGCCACTTCTGCCTACGAAGAAACGATGAAGAGAGGGGCGCGTTCTTTTATGGAGCCTACAACTGAATCTGATGAATTTGGACAAGTAGTTCGTTCAGGAATCTATACATATGGCGAAACAGTTCACATATTTGTAGAGAGAAAAAATTACAACGGAGTTTTCTTACCAGGATATAAAGAGTGGAAATCAGATTACAATCCAGCTCCTGTTGGTCTAAAATATATAGATCACATGGTTGGAAATGTGGGTTGGAACGAAATGAATGTTTGGGTTAAGTGGTACGAGGAAGTAATGGGATTTGTAAATTTCCTATCTTTTGATGACAAACAAATTACTACAGAATATTCTGCTCTTATGAGTAAGGTGATGTCAAACGGTAATGGTCGAATCAAATTTCCAATTAACGAGCCTGCCGAAGGAAAGAAAAAATCACAAATTGAAGAATATCTAGACTTTTACGGTGGACCTGGAATTCAGCATATCGCAATTGCAACAGATGATATCATTACAACGGTAGCGGAGCTTCGCGCTCGTGGAATTGAATTTCTGTCTGCGCCACCACATGCCTACTACGAAGCAATTCCGGCACGATTAGGTGCTCACATGGATATGATGAAAGAGGATCTTACTAAAATCGAAGAACTTGCCATAATGGTAGATGCTGATGAGGAAGGATATTTATTACAAATCTTTACAAAGCCACAACAAGACAGACCGACCTTGTTTTTTGAGATAATTCAGAGAATGGGAGCAAAAGGTTTTGGTGCAGGCAACTTTAAAGCATTGTTTGAATCAATTGAAAGAGAGCAAGAACTTAGAGGAACTTTATAATAAATCTTAAAGTTAAACTTATTATTACGAATTATCGAGCTTTAGACGAGTATCATTGCAAATTATTTGTTAAACTCGTTTTTTAGGTTTGAATCTTCTAAAAACTATGTACCTTTGCACTCGCAAAATGGAGGAGTGGTTACTTCTGTTTTGAAATAAATTTTCATAATTTATAGTTTTTGGTTGGTTAATAGCATAAAAACTCAGTCAGTATTGGCTGAGTTTTTTTGTTTTATTAAATTTGGAACAAGATTTGCGTATCTTGTTTTCAAATTAAGAATCAACTTATGAAAAAATATATATTTTTACTTCTATTTGTCGTAATGACAAGTTTTAATGCTCGCAATCAAAGTAGTTTTGGTGCAGGCGAATTTGTAAAACTACGAATCCATTATGGCGTTCTCAACGCCGGTTACGCAACGCTCGAAGTTAAAGATGCTGTTGTCAATAATAAAAAGGTTTTTCATGCCGTTGGTAAAGGATATACAACGGGAATGTCTCGCTTCTTCTTTAAGGTGGATGATACTTACGAAAGTTATTTTGACAAAGAAACAGGATTGCCTTACAGATTTATACGAAAAATTGACGAAGGTGGATATACCAAAAACATGGAGGGATTCTTTGACCAATCTGCAGACAAAGTTTTAGTGAAGGACTATAAATCAGGTTCAAGTAAATCTTTTAATGTTGTAAATAATACACAAGATGTAATGTCGATGTTTTATTACTTAAGAAATCATCCAAATATTGATAATCTTAAAGTTGGAGAATCTGTTGCAGTAAATATGTTTTTTGATGAGGAAGTCTCACAATTTAAACTCAAATTTGTAGGCAAAGAAAATGTAGATACCAAATATGGTCGAATTCCTTCGATGATTTTCAAACCGCTTGTTCAATCAGGACGTGTTTTTAAAGAGCAGGAATCCGTTACAGTTTGGATATCAGCCGATCAGAATAAAATTCCAGTTCGTATAAAAGCTGATCTAAAGGTAGGATCGCTCAAAGCTGACTTGGATGGACTTCGTGGACTAAAATATCCACTGGGTGTAATTAAAAAATAAATTAAAAGTATTTATGAGTTATTCAGACAACACAGAGAATTTAATTGATAGACTTGACGAGAAATTTAAAAAAATTAATCAAAAAACAGATACGCATTTAGAAGGACTTATTTGGGCCAAGCCTATCACGTATTGGGATTATATTAATACTGATGCATTGCTTAATTTGCAAATCCAACGCACAACTCTTCCTGACGAAATGGTCTTTATCATGTACCATCAAGTAAATGAATTGTTATTCAAAATGATTCTCTGGGAAATAGATCAAATCTCGGAAAGTCAAACGATCACTACCAAATTCTTTACAGAGAGGTTAATGCGAATCTCTCGTTACTTTGATATGCTTACGACTTCCTTTGATATTATGGGTGATGGAATGGAAGTAGAACAATATATGAAATTTAGAAATACTCTTACTCCAGCGAGTGGTTTTCAAAGTGCGCAATACCGAGTAATTGAATTTGCATCTACCGATTTAATCAATCTTATCGACTACAGATTTAGAGCTACCATAGATAGAAACACTCCCTATTCACACGCTTTAGATCACCTATACTGGCAAGCAGCAGGGAAAGATCATGCTACTGGACACAAATCATATTTGCTAAATGCTTTTGAAGGAAAGTATAAAGAGTCGTTTTTGAGAGACATGGAAAAATATAATACAACAAATATCTGGCAGAAATTTAAACAATTGCCAGAAGAGGAAAGAAAAAATCCAGAACTGATCCAAGCGATGCGTCATTATGACCATACGGTAAATATCACGTGGGTTATGGGGCATTTGAATGCTGCACGCAAATATATCGATAGTGGGCAAGGTACAGGAGAGGCTACTGGCGGAAGTGATTGGAAAAAATACATGCATCCAAAATATCAAAGACGTATATTCTTCCCAGAATTATGGAGCGAACAAGAGCTTAAAGAATGGGGCGAAGAGAAATAGAGTAATTGAAAACACAGACGATTTGAAAAGGATATCCCTACTGTTTCTGTTACTCACTCTGATTGGCTGCGGCGAGAAAAAATCAAATGAGAAAACAGAACCAACTCTTACAAAAATAGTAATACCCGAAAGACTTGCATTCGGTTTTAATCTAAATGATTTTAATGTTGTTGATGACACAATTCGCAAAGGCGATACTTTTGGTGCGATCTTAGGAAAGCAGAATTTAGGAGATTTCCTTCCATTTGAAGTTGTTGAGAAAGTGCGTGATTCTTTTGATGTGCGACTGATGCGCGTTGGTAAACCATACACAATCTTGCAGTCAAAAGATGCTAAGAAGCAGATGGAAGTATTTATCTATCAGCCGGATCGACTCAACTACTACGTTTTGGACTTACGCGACTCAATTACAGTCAAGAAAATTACCAGACCTGTTACCATAAAGAGAAGAACCATTGCTGGAAAGCTTGATGGTTCCTTGTCAGAAGCACTAGCAGATGCAAGAGTAGAAGCAAGTTTAGCGGCACGAATTTCCAAAATTTACCAGTGGTCAATTGATTTTTTTAAACTACAAAAAGGAGATAAGTTTGCTATTACATTTACCGAAAGATTTATCAATGACAGTATTTACGACGGCGTAGATAGTCTCGAAGCATCATTTTTTGAATATAAAGGTCAGAAAATCTATGCTTTTCCGTATTCTCAAGATCCCGGTACAGATAAAATTGACTATTATGATGCTGAAGGGAAACCGTTGAAAAACTTCTTCTTAAAAGCGCCGTTAAAATTTAGTAGAATTTCATCACGATTTTCGCCTCGACGTTTTCATCCGGTACAATCCGTGTGGAAGGCGCATAAAGGAACAGATTATGCGGCGCCTACAGGAACGCCAATTATGTCTACTGCGGCAGGTGTAGTGGAACTAGCAGGATATACCGCTGGAAATGGAAACTTCGTAAAAGTGAAGCACAACGGTACGTACTCAACTCAATATTTACATATGTCCAAAATTCTTGTTCGAAAAGGACAACGTGTTACCCAAGGTCAGATTATCGGCAAGGTGGGAAGTACAGGCTTAGCCACCGGACCACATGTATGTTACAGATTTTGGAAAAATGGCGTGCAAGTTGATGCCCTCAAAATGCGATTGCCTAGTGCTATGCCGATGGAGAGTAAATATAAAGAGAGATACCTAGCACAAATTAAACCGCTCAAGCAAGAGCTTGATAGTGTTGCAAATCTTCACTAGAATAATTTCATTAGAATTATAGTATGGCATTATTAGCTCAAAACCCAACCGAAACTGCTTCTTGGAAAGCCTTACAAAATCACTTTGAAGAGATTAAATTGCAAAAAATGCAAAATCTCTTTGCCGACGACGAGCATCGTGCCGAGAAGTTTCAGATTGAGTGGCAAGATTTTTTTGTCGACTTTTCTAAAAACAGAATTACTGGTAAAACGGTTAAGCTTCTCGTTGATTTCGCAAATGAGATGAATCTTGCAGGTGGAATTAAGAAATATTTTGATGGTGACCTAATCAATCAGACCGAAAACAGGTCAGTATTGCATACAGCGTTGCGAGCACCGCGAGGAAAGAGTGTACTTTTTGAAGGGTTGGACATAGTCCCTGGTATACAAGAAGTAAAATATAGAATAAAACAATTTGCTTCGGATTTAATTTCTGGAAATATAAAAGGGTACTCTGGTTTAGAATTTACCGATATAGTTAATATTGGAATTGGTGGGTCAGATTTAGGGCCGCAGATGGCTGTTGATGCTTTGCATTTTTATAAAAATCATTTGCAGATGCACTTTGTTTCTAATATTGATGGAGACCATATCCACGAATTGCTATCCAAACTAAATCCCGCAACTACTTTATTTATTGTAGTTTCTAAAACCTTTGGCACACAAGAAACTTTGACAAATGCGACCACTGCAAAAGATTGGTTTCTAGAAAGCACTTCAGTAGAAGCACTACCAAAACATTTTGTGGCAGTATCTACCAATGAAGAGGCCGCAATGCAATTTGGCGTTAGTCAAACAAATATTTTTCCAATGGACAATTGGGTAGGGGGACGATTCTCACTTTGGAGCGCCGTTGGTCTTTCGATTGCAATTGCAGTTGGTCCAGATAATTTTGAAGAATTTCTAGAAGGTGCTTGTGAAATGGACATACATTTTGCGACCACAGATTTTAATCAAAACATACCAGTGATTCTAAGTTTATTGAGCATTTGGTACAATAACTTTTATGGCGCAGAGACCGAATCAATAATTCCATATTCTCAATATTTAGATAAATTCATTCCCTATTTGCAACAAGGCATTATGGAAAGTAATGGAAAAAGTATTGATCGCAACGGGAAATCAGTAGAGTATCAAACAGGAACAATTATCTGGGGTGGAACAGGAAGCAATGCGCAACATGCTTTCTTTCAGCTGATACATCAGGGTACAAAATTAATTCCCGTCGATTTCATTGGCTATAGTCAACCTCTTCATGGCAATGTTGAACACCATAATATATTGATGGCAAATTTCTTTGCGCAGTCTGAAGCGTTGTTAAATGGTAGAAATCTTGATGATTTAAAATCGAGCTCAGAAAATTGGTTTGCAACACCTTATAAGTATTTTGAAGGGAATAAACCTACAAACACAATTTTAATTAAAAAATTAACACCGAAATCTTTGGGTGCTCTAATTGCTATTTATGAACATAAAATATTTGTTCAAGGATATTTATGGAATATTTTCAGCTTTGATCAGTGGGGAGTTGAGTTGGGTAAAGAGTTGGCAGGCAACATATTATCAGATCTTGAAACTCGAGATTTTGATAATCATGATAGTTCCACTTCTTCCTTACTAAAAAAGTTTAATAGTGACCGTATGTCGTGATTAATAACAACTTAGTCGAAAAAAGTAATTTTTATACTTTTTATTAATGTTATCATAATGCGAGATAGAATAAAAAGTTGGACTTTTGCAAAATATTTCAAAAAACAAAACTTATTATTATGAAAAATTGGATCTTTTCGGGCTTGCTTCTGATGATGGTTTCGGTGATGTTTTCACAACAAACGGTCACAGGAATTGTTATAGACAATGACACAAGAATGGGATTGCCAGGGGTTAATGTTGTAGTTCTAAATTCGACAGAAAATGCAACAACTGATGATAATGGAAAATTTCAGATTACTACAGTTCAGACTGCAGGAAGTGTTGAAATTTCGTATATCGGATTTGAAACTAAAGTTCTTACTTTTAAAGTAGCAAATGGAGGAACAGCTAATTTAGGTCAAATTGTAATAGGGACTGACTCTGCTCAATTAGACGAAATTATTGTGGTTGGAAAAGGAGTAATTGACTTGGCAGACTCTAGAAGAACGCCAATCGCAGTTTCGACAATTAGAGCTGCAGAAATCAAACAAAAAACTGGAAGTGCTGACGTTACTCAGGCAATGGTAAATACACCATCTGTTTACGTAGCTGGACAATCTGGAGGTTTTGGAGATTCTAGAATCACAGTACGTGGTTTTGGTCAAGATAATACCGCTTTCTTACTGAATGGTCAGCCGATCAATGGTATGGAAGATGGATTAGTTTATTGGTCTAACTGGTCTGGAATGTCAGATATCGCAAATGGTATTCAAATTCAAAGAGGTTTAGGGTCTTCTAAACTTGCAATTTCTTCTGTAGGTGGAACTGTAAACTTTGTTACAAAAACTACCGACAAAAGAGAAGGTGGATTCGTTTCTGCTGGAGTTGCAAATGATAATTACTTGAAAACTACTGCTGCTTATAGCACAGGAGAAGGTAAAAATGGATTTGGTGCAAGCGTTTTGCTTACAAGATGGCAAGGTGATGGTTACAATGATGGAACTTTTGGAGAAGGATATAACTATTTTATCTCTTTGGGTTATAAATTAAATGAATCGCATAACTTCAACTTCCTGATTACTGGAGCGCCACAAGAGCATGATCAAAACTTTTCAAAAACTATTTCTAGTTATCTAGAACATGGTAGAAGATTTAACAACAACTGGGGAACTCTTAACGGACAATACCTTTCTGAGCGTACAAACTTTTACCACAAACCAGTTGCCAATTTAAACTGGGATTGGAATATTAACGATAATACATCTCTGTCTACAGTACTATACGGTTCTTGGGGACGCGGTGGAGGAACTGGTAGCTACGGAAAAAGTGCAGCTAAAAAATATACGGCTGACGATCAGATAAATTTTGATGCTATTTATGCAAACAACGAAGCATTGCCAAATGGTGATGGAACTTTCGGAAACAATGCTTACGCAATCAGATCTTCTATGAATAATCACGATTGGTATGGTCTTGTTACAAATCTTGAAAAACAACTTTCAGAAAATCTTACTTTGAATTTTGGAGCTGATTTAAGAACTTATAAAGGATCTCATTACCGTCAAATCAATAACTTTTTAGGTCTTAATAGTTGGACTGAAAGTAGAAGATTATTCAATGCTAATAGTGAAGTTATACCTGTAGATGTTTTTAACACTGTAACGGAATCTCAACCAATTAATCACTTTAAAGGTTTATTCAATAGTATTGATAAAGATCAAAGAATTGATTATGACTACAGCGAAACTATTTCTTACGGAGGTGTTTTTGGACAAGTAGAATATGCTACAGAAAAATTCTCTGTTTTTGCTCAAGGAGCAGCATCTACTCAATCTCACCAACGTTTTGACTACTACGATTATATTGCAGAAGCAGAAGCAGCTGAAAAAGTAAATAATTTTGGTTTCAACGCAAAAGCAGGTGGTAGCTACAATATCGCTGATCATTCTCAACTTTATGTAAATGCTGGATACTATTCTCGTCAGCCTTACCACGATAATATATATTTGAACTATACAAATCAAGTAAATCCGTTAACAGAAAATGAAAAAATTCTTGGTTTTGAAGCTGGTTACAAATTCAAATCAAAATTCTTTACTGCTAATGTAAACGCGTACAGAACTTCTTGGAAAGATAGAGTTGTTTCTTCAAGTGCGACACTTACAAAAGATGAGGTTTTTGGAGACATCACAATTGCTGCTGGAGAACAAGTATACACTACTAACGAAGGTGTTGAGCAATTACACTCAGGTGTTGAGCTAGATTTCGTTGCTAAGCCGTTTTCTTTTGTTGAAGTTAGAGCATTTGGATCTGTTGGAAATTGGGAATATGTTGGTGACGCCGTTAAAACAAAAAGAGATGAGGACAGAAGAGTTCTTGAATCTAAGGCTACTGATGTAGATGGTGGAAAAGTTGGTGATGCTGCACAAATTACTGCGGGAGTTGGAGCTAAATTTAAAATTGTTGAAAGACTTTCTCTTGATGCAGATTACAGATTCTACGACAAACTGTATTCTAATGCAGGTGCTGTAAAAGAAAACTTATTATTACCTAAATACGATCTTGTAGATGCTGGTATCTCTTACAGAATGCTTGTTGGAAAAGATAAAGATGATTCAGTAGATTTCAGATTGAACGTAAACAACGTTTTCTATAAAGTATACCTTTCTGAGTTGAGATCAAACATTAAAACTACAGATCGTGTTAACCCAAAAAGTGAGACTGATTTCAGTACTTACGAATCTGCAGGAAAAATTTACAATGGATTAGCGGATGGAAATCAAGGGTACTTCGGATTGGGAAGAACTTGGAGTTTCACAATTAGCTATAACTTCTAAGAATTCAATTTCTTGATATAAATCAAAGTCCCGAAGCGATTCGGGACTTTTTTTGTAATCTTTTTTTTAACTATATTTGGTCACCATAAAAAACACATAAAAATGTACAATACTATTTTATCCCTACACTCAGGATTTGCTTACATAGCACTTCTAATAATCCTCGTTGCAGTTATCAATGCTCTAATAGGTTTTTCTTCAAAAAATCCTTTTACCGCAAAGGACAGACGAATCTCTTTATTTGGACTAATCGCTGCTCATATTCAATTGTTAATTGGAATGATTTTATGGTTTGTATCTCCAAATGGACTTGATAAAATTAAAGCTGTAGGAATGGGCGGAATGGATTCTTTTAGCCGACTTCTTGCTGTAGAACATCCATTTATCAACATTATTGCCATTGTTCTGATCACTATCGGTTGGTCAAGACACAAAAAACTTCAAGATCAGGCACAGTTCAAATCCATCGCTATCTTTTATGGTCTTGGATTAGTTTTACTATTAAGCAGACTTCCTTGGGCTACTTGGTTTGCATAGAGACAATTTAAAGTTCAGTAAGTCGTTTAAGACTTAATATTCAAAATTTTGCTATGCCAAAATCAGGAAAACAGTTAGTAACACTTACTATATTATTATGTTGTATAGGTTTAAAAAGTCAAGCACAAACGAAAACCGCGCAAGCTAAATCGGTCACTGAAGGAAAGGAAATAGTTGTTCTTATTAAAGTTGCTACAACAAAGAAGGCAGTGCTTACAAGAAGCATAGGTTCTGCAAAAACAGTAGCGGAGCCTAACGTTGTAGATGCTAAGAAAGTAGTAGAGCTTCAGAAAGCAGCATTAAAAGAGGGACTTTCAAATATGTCTGCCGTAGCTGAATCCCCCCTTTTGCCAGCCGTAATTGTTGTTGATTCTGTAGCAATTTTAAAAAACTTAAAGGTTAAACCCTATAAAGTAAATTCGCACGCTTCTTATTATCACGACAAATTAAATGGTAGAAGAACGGCAAGCGGAAAACCTTTCGATAATAAAAAATTTACTGCAGCTCATAGAACATTTCCCTTCGGAACACAATTAAAGCTTACAAATACCATCAACAATAAATCTGTTTTAGTAGTTGTAAATGATAGAGGGCCGTTTACAAAGAGTCGCGAAATTGATATTACAAAAGCTGCCTTTATGCAGATTGCTACCAATAAAAATAGTGGATCCGTAAATATTACCATAGAAGTTGTACAATAAAACCAAGATGATAAAAAAGATTTTCGCTCTAGTACTTATTGCTCTCATGTCACTGCTCGTTGCCTCATGTGGTGCCAAGAAATCTTCTGGCGCTGGAAAGATTTATAAAAGCAGTGCAAAAGTTTCCTACTATCATAATAAATTCAATGGACGTAAGACTGCAAGTGGTGAGAAGTTTAGCAATAGCAAACTCACTGCAGCGCATAGAAAATTAGATTTTGGGACGAAGGTTCGTCTGACCAATAAGATTAATGGAAAGTCGGTTATCGTGGTTATTAATGATCGGGGTCCTTGGATACGTGGCCGAGAGCTAGATATTTCTAAAAAAGCATTTATGGAAATAACGGATAATAAAGACAAAGGTATTTTGGTTGTAATGATCGAAATTTTATAGAAAAGCGACCCTTAGTGGTCGCTTTTCTGATTTTGAAGAATAGTATCTTATTAAAATCGATAAAATTTACAATTACCTGAAATTTCAATAGAAGAAAAGATTTTGTTTTACCCTGAATCACGCGGCAGGGACAGGAGCGGCATCCTTTGCTGCAATACAGTACATTCTTTAATAACGCGAATCACCTGATTGTCTTGACCATACAATCGCCTTAGCAGCAAAGATACAGTGGATGGCCCGGTGCTTTGCAGCCGCCCAAAAAACAAATAAAATTCGAAGACAGGCGTAATCTCTCAACTTCAAATTGTAGGCTGGTAGAAATGTAGTCGTATTAATAAAAATCTGTGCTACAAACTGCGGTTCTCTTTTAAATCTCGCCTTAATTTATGTAACTTTGATTTAGACAATAAAATTTCCTTAAATCGAATCTCTACTAGGAAGACAAGCGGAAGCAAATCTAATAGAATTTCTTTTTCTAGTTGTATTTTAGTGTTTAAGCATCTATTTAGTTCAAAAAATTATAGCGCGAAATTCTGAGCCGGTATTGGGTATATTTAATACTTTTTTCGGATGGAGGTATGGCGGATAAAAAGTTTGTAGTGTATGTTTTCTTATAATCGCACAAATTTTTTACCCAATTTAGGTCAGTTAATATAAAAATCAATTATGAAAAATTTTATTCTAGCATCAACAGCTATTTTATTACTCACACTTGGCTTAGCCATTTTTTTAGGACCAAGTTGGTACGTGCTTTTTGCAATTGTTTTGGTACTTACAATCATTGGATACTATGATCTTTTTCAGACAAAGCACACCATTATGCGAAACTATCCAATTTTTGGTCGCTTGCGGTTTGTGTTAGAAGAACTACGTCCAAAGATGTATCAGTATTTTATCGAGTCAGATATTGACGGTCGGCCTTTTAATCGTGTCGATCGCTCGACTGTTTATCAAAGAGCAAAAGGGGTTCGCGATACGATTCCTTTTGGAACGCAACTAGACCTTTATGCCGAAGGTTATGAATGGCTTTGTCATACAATGTCGCCCAAACCCTTTGATACCATTGATCACGATCCACGAATTATGATTGGAAATAAGGATTGCCAGCAACCATATTCAGCTAGTATTCTCAATATTTCGGCAATGAGTTTTGGAGCATTGAGTGAGAATGCGGTGCGAGCATTGAGTGCAGGAGCAAAGATTGGAAATTTTGCGCATAATACAGGCGAAGGTGGATTGAGTCATCATCACTTAGAAGAAGGGGGCGATCTAATTTGGCAGATTGGTACTGCTTATTTCGGGTGTAGAGATGAAGATGGCCGATTTGATCCTATACTTTTTGCCGAAAAATCGAAACATCCTAATGTAAAAATGATCGAACTCAAAATTTCTCAAGGTGCCAAACCAGGTCACGGAGGTATACTTCCAGCTGAAAAAAATACGGAGGAGATTGCAAAAATTCGACATATAAAGCCCTTTACAAAAGTTTCATCGCCACCGTATCATACAGCTTTTGATTCGCCACTCGGGATGGTCCGTTTTATACAAGAATTGCGATCGCTATCGGGAGGAAAACCGGTTGGATTTAAGCTGTGTATTGGGTATAAGAGCGAATTTATTTCGGTTTGCCATGCAATGATAGAATTGGATATTTATCCAGATTTTATCGCCGTAGATGGTGGTGAGGGCGGAACCGGTGCAGCACCCCCAGAATTTAGTAATTATGTAGGTGCGCCGCTAATTGACAGCTTAGATTTTGTTCATAATATTCTAAATGGTCTCGACATTCGCAAGCATATTAAGATCATTGCTTCGGGCAAGATAACCTCTGCTTTTCACATTGCGCGTGTAATTGCGTTGGGTGCAGATGCATGCTACCAAGCGCGTGGAATGATGATTTCATTAGGTTGTATTCAGGCGTTGATGTGCAATACAAATCAATGTCCGACAGGAATTACCACCCAAGATCCTAAATTGACAAGAGGATTGGTGCCCGAAGATAAAAAAGTGCGAGTAGCAAAGTACCATGCAACGACATTGAAAAATTTTGCCGAGCTTCTCGGTGCTACAGGCGTTACCGAAACGTCAAATTTGAGACGTTCTCACATTTACCGTCGAGTTTCGCTTAATAGTATGATTACTTATGAGGAAATATTCACTTCTATAAAAGTTGGTTCAATGCTCAACAATGAGATTCCGGAGAAGTATCTACAAGATTTTGCTTATGCCGATAAAACCCAATGGGGCCTTCATCCATAGTGATCAATTAAAATTTTTTTAATAATAATGGCGGCTGCTGCTGGAGCGTTCCTACCAGCAGCACTGGGCCATCCACTGTATCTTTGCTGCTAGAAATAGTTGTAATATAAGACATCCTTGTCATTTGCGTTTCTCACCATATTTGCGTTATGCAGCAAAGGATGCCGCTCCTGTCCCTGCCGCAAAAAACTCCTTATTCCACATCAATCCTTGCAAAGATTATTTTTCGGTTGATCGAGAGAGGATACTTTTTACCTTGATATACAGCTGGTACTATATTCTCCAAGTTTTTTAATCCTTGTAGGCGTTTAGTAGAATCAGTAATTTTTATAACCTTTATTTAGAAAGAGTAATTGATGAGATCCTTCCCTTGTCAGGAAGACAAGTTTTCGGATGTTTTTTGTGGGGGTTGTTTGCGAAAAATTCCAAAATTCAAGGAGTAACTTCAATCAAAGCCAAATCAACACCCTGCCCAAACCATTTATACGCAGTTTGAATATATTCGGCGGAAGCCAAATTCTGCTGCAACTACTTTATACTTTAAAAATTCTAGTGAAAATGATTAGTAAATGAGACCCTTCCTTCGTCAGGGTGACAAGTTTGCGGATGTGGTTGACGGACAGCAAATTTGGTAAGAAGTTCGTCTCTGCACAAATTCGTGAAGTATAAATCAATTTTTATTTAATGGCGTCCCACCTCTCCTTCCTCGGTTACTGAGCTTGTTGAAGTACCGGCGGTGGTTTGGGGTAAGATTCACGAATTACTTCAACCAAAGCCAAATCAACACCCTGCCCTAATCACTTATACGCAGTTTGAACATATTCGGCGGAAGCCAAATCCTGCTGCAGCTACTTTATACTGTAAAAATTCTAGTGAAAATGATTAGTAAATGAGACCCTTCCGTCGTCAGGGTGACAAGATTGCCCGGATATTATATACTAAAATTACTTAATAACTACACAATATCATAATTGTCGTCCTAACTCCCCTTCCTTCGGCGCGGGTTGGGGGGAGGAATATTAAAAGTTTGTACAGCTATTTTGAGAAGAGCAAATTGGGTAAAAAGTTCATTCTACAGATATATTCGTAACTAACAAATCAACATTCCTTCAATGCCGTCCTAGATCCCTCTCCTTTGAAGAGAGCGGGGGGGGTGAGTATGAGGGTGAGGATATTTAACAATTTTTTAAGTTCGCTTAGTTTTGTTACAGCCGAACTAACTGTATCTTTGCAGCTGATTAATTTTTAATAATTATATGTTGCAACAGCAAAAAGAAGAACTTATTGAACTCTTTGGTCAGCATTTTGAAAATTTGTACCACCTTTCTCCACTAGGGTCGAGAATTCTGGGCAATCTGATTGTTGATGGTTGTAAAAGCGGAATTACTTTTGAAGAACTTGTAGAGAGAACAGGCACAAGTAAAAGTTCTGTTTCAACTAATCTTAATCTGCTATTAAAATCTGGAAAAATCACCTACTATACTATTACAGGTGATCGTAAAAAATACTATCGTGCTAGTCCATTCAGTGAACGTCTCGCCAATTACGTCAAGATTATCAACTTTGAAAAGGAAATTATCGATAAGATGATTTCGTACCGAACCAAGACCCTTTCGTCGGTTCAAGAACAAAATAGCTTAGACAATACGAAAGCATATAAAGTCCACATGACTAAGGTCGAAGAATTGATTTTAGAGACGATTGATACATTTAAGCAAATAGAAAAAACACAATAATACATCACTTTTATATATACTTCATGAAACGAATAACACTAGCTTTTTCGACGGTTGCACTATTTATTATCGCCTCTTGTGGCAATAAAAATGAGCAACAGCAAATGCCGCCTTCTGGACCTCCAACTGTACCTGTTATCGCAGTAGAGAAAACCGATGCACTAACATACCAAACCTATGCCGCCAATTTGGAAGGACAACAAAACGTTGAAATCAGACCAAAAGTTAATGGCTTTATTCAAAAGATTTATGTTGATGAGGGTCAAATGGTAAAGAAAGGACAACTACTTTTTAAGCTTGAAACCGCTGTTCTTAACCAAGAAGCAAATGCTGGTAGAGCAGTTGTAAATGCGGCTCAAGTAGAAGTAAATCGCCTTAAACCGTTGGTAGAACGTAAGATTATTAGTGAAGTAGTTCTTGAAACCGCTAAAGCAAAATTAGCTCAGGCCAAAAGCACTTTTAGTAGTACGCAAGCAAGTATAGGCTATGGTACCATTACAAGTCCAGTTGACGGAGTGGTAGGAAGTATTCCGTTTAAAGAAGGAAGTCTTGCTAGCGCAACTTCAGAGATGCCTTTGACTACAGTTTCTGACACACGAAATATGAGAGCGTATTTCTCTCTAAACGAAAAACAACTTTTGCAGTTCAACAAAAATTTTGCAGGAGCAAATACGGCAGAAAAACTTAAAAATGTAGGTGATATCGAATTGACATTAGTAGATAATTCTATCTACAATCAGAAAGGTACTATCGAGACTATTAACGGTAGTATGAATGCTGCTACGGGAAGTACCGAATTTAGAGCAAAATTTGCGAATCCAGAAGGACTTTTACGTAACGGAAGTAGTGGCGAAGTTCGTATTCCAGTAATGCGAAAAGATATTATGTTAATCCCACAAACGGCCGTATTTGATGTACAAGGAAAACAAATGGTGCTTAAAATTGGTGCTGAAAATAAAGTTGAATCAACGGTAATCAAAATTGACGGATCTGATGGCGAAAACTTTATTGTTATTGAAGGACTTGCAGAAGGTGATCAGATAGTTACTGCTGGAGTTACAAAGCTAAGACCAGGAACGCAAGTAGTTCCCGAAAATAAAAGTACCAAAGAGGCAGCTGCAGCAAAGCCTGTTGATTCTACTAAAACTACAAAATAAGAGTTATGATTAAGATGTTTATTAATAGACCGGTCCTTTCGACGGTTGTATCAATTTTGATTGTAATTCTGGGTATTCTAGGTTACCTAGGATTGCCAGTTGAGCAATATCCCGAAATTGCACCTCCTACGGTTCAGGTTTCTGCCACTTATACGGGTGCAAACGCTGAGACCGTACTCAATAGTGTGGTGATTCCATTGGAGGAAGAAATTAATGGTGTTGAGGGAATGAGCTATATGACTTCGACCGCCGCAAATGATGGTTCTGCAAAAATTTCTGTGTACTTTGACCTAAGTGTGGATCCGGATATCGCTGCTGTAAACGTTCAGAACAGAGTTGCGCGTGCTACAAATAAATTACCACAGGCGGTGATTCAGACTGGAGTTACAACTGTAAAAAGTCAGTCAAGTGCTTTGATGTTCCTTGCATTATATTCTGGAAACGAAGAGTATGACGAGATATTTGTGCAGAATTATGCCAAAATTAATCTTGTTCCAAAACTTCAGCGTGTAAGTGGTGTGGGACAAATTACCGTTTTTGGAGCCAAAGACTATTCGATGAGAATTTGGATTGATCCAGTAAAAATGGCTGCTTACAAAATGGTTCCTGCCGATATTCAAGCGGCGCTAAGAGATCAAAACTTAGAAGCTTCCCCTGGTAAATTTGGTGAAAATGCGGATGGCGTTTATGAATATGCTATTAAATATAAAGGACGACTATCTTCTACAAAAGAATATGAAGATATTGTAATTAAAGCTCAAGGTGATGGAAGTTACCTACGATTGAAGGATGTTGCAACCATTGAATTAGGTGGTTTCAACTACGGAACAACCAATATGGTTCTCGGAAAACCAGGTGTTACAATTGGAGTTTTTCAAACCTCGGGATCGAATGCGAGAGATATCGTTGCTGAGATCGAAAAAATTATGGATGAAGCTAAGCCAACCTTCCCTAAAGGTCTGGATTACAGTATTCCATTTAATACCAAAACATTCCTAGATGCATCAATTGATAAAGTTTTGATGACTTTATTAGAAGCATTTATCTTAGTTTTTATCGTTGTTTATATTTTTCTTCAAGATTTTAAATCAACTTTAATTCCCGCGATTGCAGTGCCCGTATCATTGATTGGTACTATGTTCTTCTTGCAGATGTTTGGATTCTCGATTAATATGCTTACGCTCTTTGCGATGATTCTCGCCATTGGTATTGTGGTCGATGATGCCATCGTCGTCGTCGAGGCAGTTCACGCGAAACTCGAGGGTGGGATGAAAGATGCCAAGAAAGCAACTGAATCTGCGATGAGTGAGATTACTGGAGCTATTATTTCCATTACCCTTGTAATGTCGGCGGTATTTATTCCAGTGTCATTTTTAGGCGGGCCTTCGGGAGTTTTCTATCAGCAATTTGCGATTACTTTAGCGATTGCAATTCTAATTTCGGCAGTAAATGCATTGACCTTATCTCCAGCATTATGTGCTATTTTATTAAAACCACATAAAGATAATCACGAGCACAAAAATAAAAACTTTAAAGACAGATTTTTCATCGCCTTTAATACAGGATTTGATAAATTAAACAGAAAATACGTTCGATCTTTAGGATTGTTAATTCAGAAAAAGTGGATTACACTTGTTGCTTTACTTGTATTTACAGGAGTAACGATCTTACTTTTCCAATCAACTCCCTCTGGATTTATTCCCAACGAAGACCGTGGAATCATTATGTCAGATTTAACGATGCCTCCAGGAACTACGATGGCACAAACTAAGAAAGTAATTAATGAATTGGATTCTATTTTAGCTGGAATGCCAATTATAGAGTCACGAATCAATATTGTTGGTTTTAGTTTATTGAATGGTGTTAATGGATCTTCTTATGCGTTTTCTGTTATTAAATTAAAAGATTGGAAAGATAGAAAAACTGCCGAAGATGAAGTTGGGGCTGTGGTAGGTCAATTATTTGCAAAAACCGCGCACTTTAAAGACGCCAAAATGTTATTTTTTACGCCACCTTCAGTTTCTGGATTTGGTAGTGCTGATGGTTTCGATTTGAAGTTAATGGACAAGGGTGATGATAGCTGGCAACAAGTAAGTGAGGTTTCTCAAGCGTTCCTTGCCGAACTAAATCAACGACCGGAGATTCAATATGCAATGACAAATTTCAACGCATCTTTCCCTCAATATCAATTGGATATTAATGTGGAAAAAGCGAAGAATGCTGGAATTTCTGTAAGTGATATTTTTAATACACTTCAAGGATATTACGGAGGATTGTACACCACAGATTTTAACCGTTTTGGTAAGCAATATAGAGTAATGATTCAGGCAACACCTGAAAACCGTGCGACTCCAGAATCTATTAATATGATTTCTATTCGAAATTCTAAGAATGAGATGGTTGCAATTAGTCAGTTTGTGAATGTTACTCGTGCTTTTGGACCAGAATCGGTGAGCAGATTTAACCTTTTAAAATCGGTTACGATTAATGGTAAAGCAAACGCAGGATATAGTTCTGGAGATGCTATTAAAGCAATTCAAGAAGTAGCCGAGAAACACTTGCCTAACAATTATGAATACGAGTTTTCTGGAATGTCACGAGAAGAAATTCTTGCAGGTAATCAAGCGATTCTGGTATTTATGTTGAGTTTAATTTTCGTTTACTTCTTGCTAAGTGCTCAATACGAAAGTTACTTGGTTCCTTTCTCAGTTTTACTTTCACTTCCTGTAGGAATTGCGGGTGCAATTGGATTTGTCAACTTAGCTGGATTGGAAAACAATATTTACTTCCAAGTAGCTCTTATTATGTTGATTGGTCTACTCGCCAAGAATGCGATTTTGATTGTAGAATTTGCCTTGCAAAGAAGAATGCACGGAATGTCATTATTCAAATCGGCAGTTGATGGAGCGCACGCTAGATTACGTCCAATTTTGATGACTTCTTTTGCCTTTATCTTAGGACTAGTTCCACTTGCATTTGCAGGAGGAGTTGGAGCTGTAGGAAATAACTCTATTGGGATGGGAGCTGTTGGAGGAATGTTAATCGGAACATTATTCGGAGTCTTTGTAATTCCAGTATTGTTTGTAGTATTCCAAGGATTGCAAGAAAAAATTAGCGGTGTAAAAACTGAAAAGCCAACTGAAACGGAAGTTGAGTAATCAATTTCCTAAAAAAACTTTCAAATGAAATTAAACGGAATATATAAAGGAGTAGTTGTACTAGGGGTCGCGCTCACTATGCAATCTTGTTTTGTTGCCAAGGATTTTACAAAACCTACGGTAGATACAGCAAATTTGTACAGACAAGATACACTTAGCACAGACAGTACTTCGATAGGAAATATATCTTGGAAAGATCTTTTCCAAGATCCAATTCTGCAAGGAACAATCGAAAAAGGACTAAAGAACAATATCGATATCAATCTTGCAATTCAGAATATTGTTGCTAGTAAAGCATATTTGGCGCAAGCCAAAGAAGGAAATCTTCCTGTAATAAATGTGGGAGCAGATTATTCAAGACAAGATCCATCTAAGAATTCAGCTCTAGGAGCTTTCTCAAATGGCGCTTCTGACCAATTTCAATTGGCAGGAAACTTGTCTTGGGAAGCAGATATTTGGGGAAAGATTCGTTCGAATACAAGAGCGAATAATGCAAGTTATTTGCAGTCAATCGCGGCAAAACAATTTGTAGAAACTCAGATTATTGCCTCGATAGCTAGTAATTATTATCAATTAATTGCTTTGGATCAGCAGTTGGAAATTACTACTTCTACAATTACAAATCGTGAAGATAGTTTCAAAACTATTCAAGCTTTAAAGGATGCTGGAAATGTGAATGAAGTTGCGGTACAGCAAACAGAAGCACAATTGTATGCAGCTCAATTGATAGCCGAGGATTTAAAAAGTCAAATTATAATTTTAGAAAACGCTACAAGTATTCTAATTGGTCAGAAAGTCCAGGCGATTGATCGTTCAAAATCTTTCGAAACTCTAAATATCCCATCGCTTACTCTTGGTGTTCCAGCAGTAGCCCTGAGAAATAGACCAGATATCGTGGCGGCAGAATATGCTTTGATGTCAAATTTCGAACTAACAAACGTGGCAAGAAGTAGTTTCTATCCTTCAATTACACTTGGAGCAAGTGCAGGTTTTCAAAGTGTGGAGATCAAAGATTGGTTTAGTGCAAACTCAATATTTTCAAATCTAATGGCAGGAATTGCCCAGCCAATTTTGAATAAAAGAGCCAATAGAACAAGACTTGAAGTAGCGAGAGCAAATCAAGAATCTTCTTTGCTCAATTTTCAATACAAAGTTTTGGATGCAGGAAGAGAAGTTTCGGATGCATTGCAAAATTACAAAAACGAATCTACTAAGATAACTATTAGAGACAAACAGGTTTTAGCATTGAAAAATGCCGCTGATTTCTCTGACGAATTGCTAAACTACGGAATGGCAACGTATCTAGAAGTGCTTACCGCAAAAGAGCAATCGCTTAATAGTGAATTAGCGTTGATTTTAAATAAATATCAGCAGCAACTAGCACTTATACAATTGTATAAATCGTTAGGTGGCGGAACAAAATAGGTTCGATTTTAATTCGAAAAATGCCATCAGGAAATTAGTTTCTTGATGGCATTTTTATTTATTTCCAAGTGTTAAATGGATTGTTGCTAATATATCCATTATAGTATTTTTCAACTCCAGTAACTTCTTCTCCGAGCCAAAGCGGCTTTTTAAAAAATTCATCTTCGGCAGCTAATTCTACTTCTGCAATTACAAGACCTGCATTTTCTCTTTCAAAAACATCCACTTCGTAGGTGTGTTTTCCGTAGGGAATGCAATATCTCACTTTCTGAATAATTCCAGGTTCACAGATAAAGAGTAATTTTTCAGCTTCGATCAGAGAAATTTCTTTCTCCCATTCAAATCGAGTGATGCCACTTTCGTTTCCCATTCCCTTGACCGTAATATAGCCCACTTGATCACTTATTCGTACTCTTACAGTGCGTTCGGGATCAGAATTTAAATAACCTTGTGCAATTACTTTTTTGGTTCCGTGTTCAAGTTTAAAGTCATTTGAAGTAACTAGAAACTTACGTTCAATTTCTTGCATTATTTTGTAGGTTTTACAATTACAGAAGGGATGCAATTGTGGTTTAATACCAAAGATATTATAAATTTGCGTAATGGAAGAGATGAATGTCGAGCGAAAAATAATTCACGTAGATATGGATGCATTTTATGCGTCGGTAGAGCAGATGGACAATCCCGAATTGCGAGGCAAGGCATTGGCAGTTGGCGGAAATGAAAATCGTGGAGTTGTGGCTGCCGCAAGTTACGAAGCTCGAAAGTTTGGCGTTCGTAGTGCGCTTAGCTCAGTTCTAGCCAAGAAATACTGTCCAGATTTAATTTTTGTAAAGCCGCGATTTGAACGTTACAAAGAAATTTCTCAACAGATACGCGCCATTTTTTACGACTACACAGATTTGGTAGAGCCATTGTCGCTTGACGAAGCCTATCTTGATGTCACTTACAATAAGAAGAATAATCCTAGTGCGTCGCTTATCGCTAAAGAAATTCGGGATAGAATTTTGAATGAAGTCGGACTTCCAGCTTCGGCGGGAATTTCTTGCAATAAATTTATCGCCAAAATTGCTTCGGATTTTAATAAACCAAATGGTCAGAAAACTGTTCCGCCCGAGGAAGTAGAAAGTTTTGTAGAAGTGCTGCCAATTCGGAAATTCCACGGCGTAGGAAAAGTCACCACCGAAAAGATGTTTAGCTTGGGAATCTTTACTGGACTGGATTTAAAAAATAAATCAATTGAATTTTTGGAGAAGAATTTCGGAAACTCCGCCCAATATTACCACGACGTAGCAAGGGGAATTCACCACAGTACGGTCAAATCTTCCCGCATTGCCAAGAGTGTGGCCGCCGAGCATACTTTCGATGAGAACTTATCGTCAGAAGTTTTTATGGCCGATAAATTGGCCGAAATTGCCCTTCAGGTGGAGAAGCGAATCCAAAAACACAATGTCGCCGGAAAGACGGTGACGCTCAAGATTAAATATTCAGATTTCACTACCCAAACCAGAAGCAAGACCTTGCCCTTTTATATTTCGGATGCTGCGATGCTACTTGAGACCGCCAAGAATCTGTTGTATCAGGACGTTTTAAAGGATTCAGTGCGACTATTGGGGATTTCACTCACAAACCTTAACACCAACGAAAAAAAGGCGGTGGCGGTTCAGTTGAAGTTTGAGTTTTAAACAAGTCCTAAAATAGTTGTAATTTCCAAATGACGTTTTCTTTTTGGGCGGCTTGCGGCTGTTTCATTCTTCACAGCCACAACCGGGTCTTCTGCTGTATCTTTGCTGCTAGCACGATTTATTTTCAAAAGAATATCTGGTTATTATGTGCTTACAAGAATTGAAATCAGCAGCAAAGGATGTGCTTCGCCAGTTCGCTTCGCTCGGGTCGCTGCAACCCCTGCCGCAAAACCTCCGAGATTCACATAAATTTTTAAATTTTTGGTAATCTTCGTTTTATTGGTTTTTTGTAAGTAAACAATGCCACTTTGTTTGAGAATACCTTTTTGTAATAAGGTTCAAAATTTAAATTTTTTGCGGAATCCAAGCTGCCCTAAGGCACATTTTCCTCAGTTACCATTTTCCGCATTTGATATTCTAATTGTAACTCATAATTTTTACCATACTCCTAGTTTAGCCCCCGATAAGTTCGGAGTGTTATTTTAAATTTCAAACTTATATATTTGAGATATGAAATACAAGAAATGGACTTTAGATCAGAAGCTAGAAATATTAGCTAGTTCAGAAGAAATAGGTATTGTGGAGGCTTGCCGCAAATATGGCGTTAGTACAGGTACTTTATATAATTGGAAGAAAAAGCATGAGCATAAAGGAGAGGCTGGCTTAAAAGTGACATACGATACTAAAACGAAGGAGCATAAAGAAGTGGTTGAGGAAAATCGTATTCTGCGTAAGCTCTTAAGCGATCGGGAAATTGAGTTGGAAGTACAAAGAGAGCTTTTAAAAAAAAAGTTTGGGACATCCGATCCAAGAAAGATTTAGTAGACATTATCTATGCGAAGTATAAATGTAGTAAAGCTAAAATCATAAAGATGGTAGGCATAGTTGCCAGTAGCTATTATAGGAAGCCTAGCCTTGGTCGAAAAGGAAATACTGCCACAACAACCACTTTTCATCAAACTAAAGGTTTTGTAAGCCAGTGCGTGGTTGTAAAGTCTATTAAAAAGATATTAAAACACGAATTTATAGACTGTGGTTATCGACTGATGACTAGCTACTTAAAAAGAGATGGCTACAAGATAAATCATAAAAAACTATACCGAATTATGAAAGAGGAAGGTCTATTAAAACTCGAGAATAGAATTAGTAGAAGTGGTTCTGGTCGTAAATTCGTGAAGTTTAGAAAGGTTTATACCTCGAGACCTTTGCAATGTCTAGAGATGGATATTAAAATGGTGTGGGTGCCAAATGTTGGTAAAAATGCTTATTTACTATCTATAATTGATGTTCATACTAGAAGAATTTTAATAGATTATTTTTCTTTCACTATAAAACAAAATCATGTTATAGAATTGCTTTCACAACTCTTTGAAGACTATCAATATCCTGAAAGTGTCGTTATTAGAAGCGATAATGGAAGTCAGTTTATAGCTAAAAGTGTGCGCGAGTATTTAGGTTTGATAGGTGTCCAGCAGGAATTCACCCACGTTGCAACACCAGAAGAAAACGCTCATATAGAAGCTTATCATGGTATTCTAAAGAAAGAAGTATTCGCCAGGTTCGACTATCGCACGTTTGGAGAAATCGAGCAAATATTAAAACGATTTGTACCATTTTACAACAATCAAAGGCTTCACGGACTTTTAGGAAGAATAACTCCTATGGAGAAATGGAGCGCTGATAAACATCTAATTTTAATGAAAAAATTAACCGCATAATTAATAATCGAAATTTAGAATAATACTCTTGTTTTATAGGGGTCAAAACAACTCCAACTCGTAATTATAATTCCAAATTCCCGATCTATATTTCAATTGAAAAGGTACTTCAAAATATTTTGAACTTTTAGCTTCTATAAATATCGCATTTTCTAGAGCGATATATTTTTTGTAAAAGGCATCTGACTTTTGCGTTTCTTTTTGTCCAAATTCGTTATTAGAGACACCTTCAATTTTTTTCATCGCTATGTTTATACCTCTCATTTGTACCGTATCACGGCCATTCAAAATAATCGGTTTTAAAATAATACTATTGTTAAAAGCTGGAGTGAAGTCGGGGTAGTCATAGAATCGATTTGTGTCCATACTAAAAAAATAGTTCTCGTGCGAATTATTAATCAAAAGCACCTTCAAGGTAGAATCTCTATTACTATGAAAAGGTTCGATTAGAAAAAATACATCATCAGGATTTTGTGTTTTCTTATTACAAGAAAGCATCAGTAATAATAGTGAGATTAATAAAGGTGTATTCTTTAAATTCATAGACATTCAATTTCATATAAATATAAGATGTAATCTTTAAATAATGATCTCTTTTTGGGCGGCTAGTGGCTGTTTCATTCATCAAAGCGACAATCGGGTCTTCCGCTATATCATTGATGCTTCAAGATTTGTGTAAAGATTCAAGTAGCAGCCAATGATGTGGTACGCCAGTTCACTTCGCTCAGGTCGCTGCAAACCCTGCTACAAAATTTTCAAGATGCACGGAATTCTTGAAATGACTAATTATTATCTTAAAATAACTATAGATTTTATTTAAAATCATCATTATTATTATTATTATTAAATTTGTTACTCAATAAAATCGAACATTATGAAAGCCTTACTTTACATTCCATTAATTTGCCTTATTCTTTTCAGTTGCTCTAAAGATGAAAATGATTTAAAATCCTCCACAACAGTTGTTGGAAAGTGGAAACAAATAGAGACTTATCAAAGTGATGGCGGTTCGGGTCCAACTTGGTCGCCTATTTCCAACGGCTACACATTAGAGTTTTTAGATAACGGAACATTTACCGCAACAAAGTTTGCCGATTGCCAAGCTGGTACTTACAGCGTGTCTACCTCAAATCAAATAGTAATGGTTTATAGCTGCGAAAATTTTACTACCAACGATTTGCAACAAATAGAATCTCTATCAGGATCACAAATAATCTTAAAACCAATAGATGCACAATGTGATGAAGGCTGCGCAGAAAAATTTCAGCGAATTCAGTAAATGAAACCTTATTATACTGAATTATGATATAAAAAACGGATAATTTCTCTTTTAAGAAATTGTCCGTTTTTCATTTATAAGCGCAATGTTGATTTAAAAAGTAGTGCCACAACTCGGATGGGTGCGGCATCTTTTTGCGAGACTGCCTTCTTTATTGCCGCTACTTTCAAAACCCTTAAACTACTTCTTCACAAATTTCTGTTTTAGCACCTTGTTATCTTTATCTGTAAGCACCAAAATATAAATTCCATTGGCCAAAGCTGAAGCATCCAATTGCGCTTGTTGCAAACCGTATTGAATCGATAATTTTATTTCTGGAGTTTTATTAAAAAGTTGCTGTAGTATATTGATATCCTACAAGGTTTTTTTTCAAACCTTGTAGGATATCGTTAACGCAAGAAATTCATAAAAGTCTTCCAATACTGAGATTTCAATAAGTTAAAACTAACTAATAGATCGTAGCAATTATACCTACAAGGTTTTGAAAACCTTGCAGGAAAGTCGACGATAAATAATGCTTTGTTTCGAAGAGGACAGAGAGATGGAGAGTTTAACATTATTTTTGTGTTGTTGGCAATTGCTTGCAATTTCCTTGAAGTGCTTCAACCGAAGACAAATCAAAACAATACGATATCTATTTTTTGAGCGGTCTGTATGTATTCGGCGAAAGCCAGAATCTATAAAAAGGAAATTCTACTTAGCAAAGTTTTTACCACGTTCTACAATTTGAGACAATATCTGCAAGGATTTTTAAAACTGGAATATTTTATGCGATAATAGGCTAAACTACTTTAAAGGTAAACTTGAATATATATTTGGAAAGTTCTTTAGACGAACTGACGTTGGGCATCATAAAAAATTACACTATAAAGTTCTACAAAATATGAAACTATTTTATTATGTTTGTATTAAATAATCTGAACTTTGAATTTATTAAACAAAAGAAAACTTTTAAAACTTGAAAAAAAGAATCAAGGGAATAAGCAGTTGTCTGAAGCAATAAAAAAATTAATTGAAGATATTGAGAATGCCGAATGGAAAAATCCTCTTGAAATAAAAGAGGCGAGACCTGATGCTGACAATGTTCATCCAGACGGCTTTTATTTTTTTAATATTAATATTCACAGAACAATGATTTTAATCGTATTTGAGGACTCAGATGCCTCAATAGTTTGGACCGGAAATCATCAAGAATATGATCAAACTTTTAAAGGCAATAAAAACACAATAGAAAAATGGTTGAGAAACCAAAATCTAATTTAATTATGGAAAAATTTTCAATTCAAAATATAGAAAAAATCAGCTCTTTAGAAAGTGAATTAGAAGTTGAAAAAGCAAGCGATTTATTTTTAAAATTAAGAGTTTTAGCTAAAGAAAATGAATCTTATAAGGTTTTGAGAAAACACTTGTCAAAGTTAATTAAAGACTATGAAGATAAGCATTGGTCAAATACTGAGGTTATTAGCAACGAACAAATTGAGAAAAGTGATTTAGCCGAAAAAATTGTTCAAGCCGAAAATGAGTTCTACTCAAAAAGAAAACAAATCATTCGCGAAAAACTTAAAGACAGCGGATTAAATCAAAGTGATTTGGCGAAAATTTTGGGACACAGAAAAGGCTATATTTCTGAATTAATTAATGGAATTAGACCATTTTCAAAAGATGATTTGGTCATAATAAATCGTCTTTTCAAAATCGAGCTTGAACTATTAATTCCAACTTTTATAAAAGAAGAACAGGTTATACATATTAGAAAAACTTTAAAATCAATTCCAAAAAATAAAATAATACTTTCTAAACACATTCTGAATTAAATTTGAGGAAGTTACATTGCCCAATATCGTTTTTAAGCTATGGCTTGGTCTGTATTTATTTGGAAAATTTATGGATTTTCTAAAACCAGTTTATATTTTGAAAGTTTAGTGCTAAAGCATGCCACAGCTCATATACATACACGTTGTGCCTTCAACTTCCGTACATCCTTCAACAGAAGACAAATCAAAACTTTACACTATCCATTTTTCGCGCACTTTATATGTAATCGACGAAAGCCAGAATTTATTCTAATTAAGTTTAGTATAAAGAGGAATTCATATTTAGCAAGAAATAAAATTGAGTCACAGATGCGATTGCGTCTCCCGATAGCTATCGGGATCGCAATGACGCCGCGTCTGGTGTTGGTGAACACAACGACAATTCATAAAATTTATCGTCACTTTAGACCTCCCCTTCCTTCGGAGGGGGTTGGGGGGGAGGATGATGATAAGTTTGTGTGTAAGGTTTGCGAGTAAACTCTGAGTATTATTGAAATTTGCCAGTAAAATTTTTAACCAACTATTATACTTGCATTGCTACGCTCAAGAGCTATAATGCTGTCAACTCAATTCGGGACGCACCGCGCCCCGAGTTCAAAAAGCTAGATAAAATTACTGTAATGTTATTTGGCAGATCATCTAAAGATGTTCACAGAAAATCGCATAAAAAAAATGGACAATTCCTTTTTTAAGAAATTGTCCATTTTATATTTTTAACTAAAGTGTTGATTTAAAAACTAATGCCCTAGCCCGGATGGGAACGGCATCCTTTTGCGAGACTGCTTTTTGCGGGCTCGCAAAAGATACAGTGGACAGCCGGATTAGCTCCAAAAAATTCTTATTTCAATAGAGAATTAATCTCTTGATGATAATTTTGAAAGTAATCTCAAGAATTCGACGTACAACCAAACTAGGGTTACCATTAGGCCGATTGCGCCAAACCATTCCATATATTTTGGTTGTTTAGCCTCAGCACCTTTCTCGATCATATCAAAATCTAAAAATAGATTTAGCGCTGCAATGATGATTACAAAAACGCTAATTCCAATACTCATCAGAGAATTCCCGTGGTGAATAGGAGTGAAGCTTGTAAACATTGAAAGTACCCAGCCAATTACGTAAAACGTGACGATAGCAAGGGTTGCGGCAATAACGATTGATCTAAATTGCTGTGTGACTTTTACAACTTTGAACTTATATAGTCCGAAACAAACCATAAAGGTTACGAAAGTTGCTCCAACTGCATTGATTACGATTCCCGGATATTGCGCTTCGAAAATTGCTGAAATAGCACCTAGAAAAAGTCCTTGTGCTATTGCATAAGCAGGTCCTAAATATGCGGATAATTGTGGTTTGAAAGCTGCGATAAGCACTGCTACTAATCCGGCAACTGCTCCACCAATTGCAATTGGCATTACATTGTCGCCATTAAAAGCCATACTCCAAGTAATCGCCGCTGCTGCAACAATCAGAGCAAGCAATAAAAAACTTTTATTCATTGTACCGCTCACCGTCATCTCGTCGTCGCGAATAATAACTCCTTCGTGAGTGACTACTTGAGCAGAGTTTCTGCTATTGCTAAACTCCTTATTTTTAAGAAATGGATTGCTAGATTCGAATTTCATTTGGGTGTTTTTTTATTTGTAAATATATAAAAAAGTAGGTCGGTTTTACAACTGAAAAATTAGTCTAATATTTCAGAAATACGCAAAGTATTTACCATTCCCTTTTCGACAATTGGCATTGCCGCCAAGTTGATAAGCATATCGCCTTTTTGGACATATCCTTTGTCTTTTGCAATCTGATTGACATCAATAACTGTATCATCCGTACTAACAAATTTGTCATAAAACAAGGTGCGAACTCCCCAAAGAAGACTTAATTGTGTCAAGATTCTCTTATTGGAAGTAAATACCAAAATATCTGCTTGTGGTCTCCAAGCCGAAATTTGGAATGCTGTATACCCACTATTTGTCAACGTGCAAATTGCTTTGGCTTTGATGGTATTTGCCATCATTGCCGCGTGGTGGCAAATTGACTTAGTGATAAAACGTTTGGTACGAATTTGTGGAGTATTTGATGGCACAATAATTAGCGGAGAATCCTCGACGGCTTCGATGATCTGGGTCATTTTCTGAATTACTTGTACTGGATAATTTCCGACCGAAGTTTCGCCCGAAAGCATTACCGCATCGGCACCATCCATCACAGAGTTAGCAACGTCATTCACTTCTGCTCTTGTAGGCGTAAGTGTGGTGATCATTGTCTCCATCATTTGAGTGGCAATAATTACCGGAATTCTCGCAGTTTTGGCTCTATGAACCAGTTTTTTCTGAATTAATGGTACTTCGTGAGCAGGAACTTCCACACCTAGATCTCCACGAGCAACCATTAAACCATCACAGTAAGCAACTATTTTGTCGATATTTTCGACACCTTCTGGCTTTTCTATTTTGGCTATAATTGGAATTTTATGATCTGAATGTTCAGCAATTAAATCTTGTAATACCATCAAATCTTCTGCTGTTCGTACAAATGAAAGCGCGATCCAGTCAACTTTTAATTCTATTGCAAATAGCGCATCTCTGACATCTTTTGGAGTTAAAGCAGGAAGAGAAACTTTAGTATTAGGAAGATTAACCCCTTTTTTAGATTTTAAAGGCCCCCCTTGGATTACGATTGCTTCTACTTCGGTAGTTCTATTTGTAGAGAGAACTTCAAAAATCAGCTTACCATCATCAAGAAGAATTCTCTCTCCAGGATTTACATCATTTGGAAATTCTTTATAGTTCATATAAACTTTATGACGAGTTCCAGGGATATCTTCGGCGGTGGTGAAGGTGATTTTATCGCCCGCAACAACCACACAGTCTTCCTTCATTATACCAACTCGCAGCTTCGGACCTTGTAAATCAGCAAGAATAGCGGTGGTGTAGCCATATTGTTCGTTTAGATCTCTTATTATTTTTACTTTTTCTAAAACATCGTCATAGTCCGCGTGCGAAAAATTAACTCGGAATACATTTACACCGGCGTCAATCATATCTTTAATAACCTCGATGCTACTGCAAGCGGGTCCTAGAGTTGCGACTATTTTTGTTTTTTTATTTGTTGACATTATTTAAAAAATTAAATTATTTTTAGATTTAATCTGATGTTCGTGTATCTGATAAATCGTTTCAATTCGTAGTATATTATTTAGACTGCTAATGATAGAATCTACGGATTCTTCAAAATTTTGGACTCTCAAGAAATAGTCTACTTTCTTATATTCACTTAGTAAATAAGTGGTTGTAGAAACTTCAAATAGGTCGGAAGTTATACTTAGACTATCATCAATTATGCCTAAGTCAGTGGAAGATTTATTCCGAAACAAGTCCCAAACTATATCATACTCTAAATTTTCATAGAAAAATCGCGAAAAACACAAAGAACCATTTCTAGAAGGGAGTTCAATGTCTTCTTTTTTACTTAGAAGAATTGGCAACTGTTGATTGATTAAATAAGCAAGATGGTAGTCTTCAAGTGAAGTATGAATTGCGATTAAGCTAAAGGGTATGTCGGTAGAAAAGTCTAAACTTAATTTATGAACAACCATTTGATCCAAAATTAGAGGCAAAGGTAAGGAATTTGTGAGTTAAAACGATCGAAGTGTGTGGGACTTAACTTAAACTTAATTTTATTTAGGTCCTGATGAGGTCTTCTAACTTAAGTCTTTTTCGTCATTTTTTCTTGCAAGGCGAAGTAAGCTCTCTGAGAAGCTTTTTCCTCTGCCTTCTTCTTTGACGATGCTCTCGCTTTTGCGACCACCTTATTATCGATGCTTAATTTAACGCCATAAAGTCGCTCGCCATTTATGCCGTTGTCTTCAAATACATCATAGAAAAAAGTTTTCTTTTCTTTCTGACACCATTCGATGACCAAGCTTTTATAAGAAGTTATCTTTCCTTCGAGTTTGCTAATATCTACATAGGGCTTGATCACGCGGCTTTGAATAAATTTTTCGCAATAGCTGTACCCTAGGTCAAGGTATATGGCACCTACGACTGCTTCGAAAATATTTCCGTGAATATTATCACCAAATTGGTTAAGAGCTACTTTGCTTTGTACAAAGTCTTTAAGTTTCAGATCTTTACCAAGGGTATTAAGATGTTCACGACTAACAATTTTGGATCGCATTTTCGTCAGATAACCTTCGTCTCCACTGGGAGCTTTTTCGTATAAATGTGCCGCAATTATGGCGCTCAACATTGCGTCACCTAAAAACTCCAAACGTTCGTAATTTACAGCATTTCCATTTGCATCGGTTCCGCTGGCAGACCTATGTGTAAAAGCTGCTTTGTAAAACGCCAAATTCTTTGGTTCAAAGCCAATTATTTTGGTAATAGCAGTAAAAAAAATCCCGTCTTCTTGAGAACGGGATTTTTTAAATATGTTTTTAAGTATTCTCATTCAAAAATTAGTCGATCAGTTTCTTAAATAAAACACATGCGTTATGACCACCAAACCCGAAGGTATTACTCATAGCAACATTCACTTCACGGTGTTGTGCTTTGTTTAGAGTCAAATTTAAAGAAGGATCAATATTTGGATCAACTACCTCATGATTAATTGTTGGCGGCACAATTGAATGCTTCATTGCGAGAATAGAAGCGATTGCCTCTATAGCTCCCGCTGCACCTAGTAGGTGGCCGGTCATTGATTTCGTCGAATTGATATTAATTTTCTTTGCATGATCACCAAATACAGCCGTGATAGCTTTTAATTCAGCAACATCGCCAAGTGGCGTTGATGTTCCGTGAGTATTGATATGATCTACCTGCTCGGGACTCATTCCTGCATCCTTCAGAGTATTTTTCATTACCGCAATTACACCAATTCCTTCCGGATGTGGTGCAGTAAGATGGTATGCGTCAGATGACATTCCGCCTCCGCCCATTTCGCAATAAATTTTTGCGCCGCGGGCTTTTGCATGTTCATATTCTTCAAGAACTAATGCACCAGCTCCTTCTCCAAGAACAAATCCATCTCTGGTTGCATCAAAAGGACGCGAAGCAGTTTGTGGAGAATCGTTACGCGTAGAAAGTGCATGCATAGAATTAAAACCACCCATTCCAGAAATAGTTACCGCTGCTTCAGAACCACCTGAAATAATTACATCGCACATCCCTAATCTAATGTAATTGTAAGCGTCTATTAAAGCATTTGCAGAAGAAGCACATGCTGACACTGTAGTATAGTTTGGTCCCATATACCCATTGCGCATTGAGATATGTGCCGGAGCAATATCTGCAATCATCTTGGGAATAAAGAAAGGGTTAAATTTGGGAGTACCATCACCTTTTGCGTAGTACATCACCTCATCTTGAAAAGTCTGAAGACCTCCAATACCAGCTCCCCAAATAACTCCAACCCGGTACTTGTCAATATTTTCACTCGTAATTCCAGCATCCTTAATCGCCTCGTCGCTAGCTGCTACTGCGTATTGTGCAAACTTATCGAGTCTACGGGATTCTTTGCGATCCATATAGTCTTCGATGTTGAAGTTTTTTACCTCACAAGCAAATTTTGTCTTATGCTTTTCGGTGTCGTAATATGTAATTGGAGCTGCTCCACTTTCTCCATTGATCAATGCATTCCAATATTCTTGAACTGAATTTCCAATCGGAGTTAGAGCACCTAAACCCGTTACAACAACTCGCTTTAATTCCATAAGTACCTTGTTTATTTCTGTTTTAAAGTAATAAAACCCATACAGTCTTTATGCATAAATCGACAAAAAGAATGATGGGAGTCACTTTATATATATATTGTTGCCCTAAAATTAGAGTCAATAATGTTTTTCAAAAAACAATAAAACACCTGCAGCACTAATGTTGCAGGTGTATTTATTATTATTTTTTAGCTTCTTCTATGTAAGAAATCGCTTGACCTACAGTAGCAATGTTTTCAGCTTGGTCATCTGGAATTTGGATATCAAATTCTTTTTCAAATTCCATGATAAGTTCAACTGTGTCCAAAGAGTCAGCTCCCAAATCATTTGTGAAGCTTGCTTCTGTTACAACTTCGTTTTCGTCAACGCCTAATTTATCTACGATAATCGCTTTAACTCTTGATGCAATGTCTGACATAATCTTTAATTTTAAAATTTAATTTGTTGGCAAAAATAAAAAACTTTATTTGATTAACTACCTTTCGTTAACAAATGTGTCGACTAAATTAAAAAATTATTTTCAGATTATGTCCGAAAATAATTAATTGTGATAAATATTGTTTTTTTTTGCAGGTTAAACTTAACACCTAGATGAAAAAAATTGTGATTTTTGCTTCGGGATCAGGCTCTAATGCTGAGAAAATTATGCAATACTTTGAAGGTCATCCCACTAGTGCTGTTGCGGCAGTTTTGTCCAATAAAAGTAGTGCAGGAGTGCTTGCGATCGCCCAGCAATTCCAAATTCCGACGCTAGTATTTTCTCGAGAGGATTTAAATAATGATACCGTTTTAAATTTCCTTCAAACGAACAAACCTGATTTGATTGTGTTAGCTGGCTTTTTATGGATGTTTCCGAAATCAATAATTAACGAATTCCCAGGCAAGATCGTAAATATACATCCCGCATTACTACCTGCTTATGGAGGGAAAGGGATGTATGGATTAAATGTGCACCGTGCTGTAGTTGCCGATGGTGCAAAGCAAACGGGAATTACCATTCACTACGTTGATGAACATTACGATGAAGGAGCCACGATCTTTCAAGATGCAATAACGCTTCTAGGAGATGAAACCCCAGAAGAAGTAGCGGCCAAAGTTTTAAAATTAGAGCACGCGCATTTTGCCCGGGTTATTGATGAGATTCTAAACAACTAAAATTTAAAATTTTGCACGACGTACATATTTATACTGATGGAGCCGCCAAAGGAAATCCCGGTCCGGGAGGTTATGGTGTAGTAATGGAATGGGTAGGAAAACCTTACAAAAAGGAATTTTATGAAGGGTTCAGATATACGACCAATAATAGGATGGAATTGCTTGGCGTAATTGTAGGTTTAGAAAAACTTAAAAATGTAGGGACAAAGGTTTTAGTTATTTCAGATTCGAAGTACGTAGTAGACTCAGTTATAAAAAAGTGGGTTTTTGGCTGGGAAAAGAAAAATTATGTAGGAAAAAAGAATGCTGATTTATGGCAGCGTTTTCTAAAAACTTATCGCCTTCACCAGGTTGACTTTAAATGGATAAAAGGACATAACAATCACCCACAAAATGAGCGCTGTGATGAGCTGGCTGTTTATGCTGCTTCTCAAAAAAATTTGGCAATAGATGCCTTTTATGAAAATGAAGAAAAGAAACTTTTATGAAAATATTGGTTTTATAATGCTTTGCAGTTTTGTAACTTATAAAGTATCTTTGCATCTAATTTTAAAATGATAAAATGAACAAATTACTCATTGTTGGGACAGTTGCTTTTGATGCTATCGAAACTCCATTTGGCAAGACTGATAAAATTCTTGGTGGCGCTGCAACTTACATAGGTCTGTCAGCTTCATTCTTCGATGTAGAATCTGCAATAGTTTCGGTGGTTGGAGAAGACTTTCCTGAAGAGTATGTTCAAGTTTTAAAAAATAAAAATATTGATCTTTCTGGTTTGGAGGTTGTTAAAGGAGGGAAAACCTTCTTCTGGAGTGGACGTTATCATAATGATCTGAACTCTCGCGACACTCTAGATACACAACTTAATACATTGGCAGATTTTCAGCCGAAAGTTCCTGAGAATTTCAAAAATGCCGATGTTGTTATGTTAGGAAATTTGCACCCGCTTGTGCAAAGTAGTGTATTAGATCAGATGACTGAAACGCCAAAACTTGTAGTGCTCGATACAATGAACTTCTGGATGGATTGTGCATTACCAGAATTGATGGAGGTAATTAAGAGAATAGATGTAATTACAATCAACGATGAAGAAGCACGTCAGCTTTCGGGCGAATATTCTCTAGTTAAAGCTGCTGCGAAGATTCAAGCAATGGGTCCTAAATATGTAGTAATTAAAAAAGGAGAGCACGGTGCCTTATTGTTTCATGATAAAGAGGTGTTTTTTGCACCAGCATTGCCATTAGAAGAAGTCTTTGATCCAACAGGAGCAGGAGATACATTTGCAGGAGGTTTCTCAGGATTTATAGCCCAAAGTAAAAATGTGTCTTTCGACAACCTAAAAAATGCGGTCATCTTTGGGTCTAATATGGCATCTTTCTGTGTGGAGAAATTTGGAACACAACGAATGGAAGAACTTACTAAAGATGAAGTCAGTAATAGATTACAACAATTTCGGGCATTAACGCAATTTGATATTTCTCTTCAATCATAAATATAGGTATGACCTACAGCCTCGGAAACGGGGCTTTTTTAATTCCTATTAACTAAATAATTATAAATACAAGAATACTCTTATGAGCGACGCAATAAAACATGAATGTGGAATAGCTTTTCTAAGATTGTTAAAACCATTAGAATATTATAAAGAAAAATACGGAACTGCATTTTACGGAATTCAGAAGATGTATCTTTTGATGGAGAAGCAACACAACCGCGGTCAAGATGGCGCAGGCTTAGCTAGCATTAAATTAGACGTAAATCCTGGCGAGCGATATATTAGTAGAATACGATCAAACGATGGACAAGCGATTCAAGATATTTTTAAACAGATAAATGAACGCGTTAGTGGAGAAATGGAAGCCCATCCTGAATACGCTGATGATGTAGCGCTACAGAAGAAAAACATTCCCTACGTTGCGGAAGTTTATTTAGGCCACGTGCGATATGGAACATTTGGTAAGAATAATGTAGAAAGTGTTCATCCTTTTCTTCGTCAGAATAATTGGATGCACAGAAATCTTATTGTTGCTGGAAACTTTAATATGACTAATGTTGCTGAACTTTTTAGCAGCTTAATTGAACTTGGACAACATCCAAAGGAAATGGTGGATACTGTGACAATCATGGAAAAGATTGGTCATTTCCTAGATGATGAAGTGACAGATTTATATCAAGAATGCAAAGTGAGAGGCTTATCAAAGAGGGAAGCTTCTCCGGTAATAGCCGAAAAGCTAGACGTCGCCAAAATTTTAAAACGCGCTTCCAAAGGTTGGGACGGTGGCTATGCTATGGCTGGAATGTTTGGACATGGTGATGCATTTGTTTTTCGTGACCCTGCGGGAATAAGACCAGCATATTTCTACAAAGACGATGAGATTGTCGTTGTAGCTTCGGAGAGATCGGTTATCCAAACGGTATTTAATTTAGAATTTGAGCAAATCGAAGAATTAAAGCCGGGTAATGCAATAATAGTGAAGAAAAATGGAGATGTTTCTGAGCAAGAGATTATCACTCCAACTGTCAAAAAAGCGTGTTCATTTGAAAGAATTTATTTCTCGCGCGGTAGTGATGCCGAAATATATAGAGAAAGAAAAATGTTGGGAAGATTAATTTTACCTGCTATTCTCGAAGCAATTGATAACGATACAGATAATACAGTTTTCTCTTATATTCCAAACACTGCCGAAACTTCATTTTATGGAATGGCAGAGGCTGCGCAGGATTTCTTGAATCAACGTAAGAACAAGTACATTCTCGAAAATCGTCGTAAATTAACCACCGAAAGTCTTCAGGAATTACTAGCAGTGAAAATTAGAACTGAGAAAATTGCTATCAAGGATGCTAAGTTACGAACCTTTATCACAGAAGATAAAAGTAGAGATGATTTAGTGGCTCACGTATACGATATTACTTATGGTGTGATTAAGCCAACTGACAATTTAGTTATTATTGATGATAGTATCGTTAGAGGGACCACCTTAAAGATGAGTATCATCAAAATGATGGATCGATTAAAACCTAAACGTATTGTTGTAGTTTCTTCTGCGCCTCAAATTAGATATCCAGATTGTTACGGTATTGATATGGCAAAATTGGAAGGTCTAGTAGCTTTTAGAGCTGCATTAGAACTTCTAAAAGAAAGAAATTTATATCATATCGTTGATGAGGTTTATGCCAAATGCAAAGCCCAAGAAAATTTGCCAGATATTGAAATGGTGAATCATGTTACAGAAATTTACGCAAACTTTACTGATCAAGAAGTCTCTGATAAAATTGCAGAAATGCTAAGTTCGCCAGAAGTAAATGCTGAGGTAAAAATAATTTTTCAAACTGTCGATAACCTCCATATTGCATGTCCTAAGAATTTGGGAGATTGGTATTTTACTGGCGATTACCCTACTGCGGGTGGAAATAGAGTAGTAGGTCGTGCGTTTATGAATTTCTATGAAGGAAAAGATGCTAGAGCATACTAGAGACCACTTTAATTGCCAAATGTCACTCTTAAACGATTATAATAGTAGTTTGTCTATTTTAATTGTTCTATCAATAGTGCTTTTCTATATTTGGTGAACCATAAAATTAGTAGGTTAAGTTTATGGTAGATTTGGGGCAAAAAGACGAAAGCAATTTCGTCTTTTTTTTTTGGCTTAAGCCCAAAAAAAATACCGTAACAAGTAGCTACGGTATTCTCTAGGGGTATTATATAACGCTGGATTATTTTGCAGCAGCATATCTTTTAGAAACTTCGTCCCAATTTACTACATTAAAAAATGCTTGTATATAATCTGGCCTTCTGTTTTGATAGTGTAAGTAGTAAGCATGCTCCCAAACATCCATTCCTAAGATTGGAGTTCCTTTGCAATCCATTCCTGGCATTAGAGGATTGTCTTGATTAGGAGTTCCGCAAACAGAAAGTTTTCCTCCGTTAACGCATAGCCAAGCCCATCCGCTTCCAAATTGTGTCGCACCCGCTGCAGAAAATTTCTTTTTGAATTCTTCAAATGAGCCAAATTCTGAATCGATGGCTGATTTCAATTCTCCCGTTGGCTCTCCGCCACCATTTGGTGACATGATTTCCCAAAAAAGATTGTGATTATAAAAACCACCACCATTGTTGCGGACTGCTTTATTATTCATGTCTAAGTTGGAAAGGATATCCTCGATAGATTTTCCTTCTAGATCTGTACCTTCAATGGCCGCATTGAGGTTGTTTGTATATGCTGCATGGTGCTTAGAGTGGTGGATTTCCATTGTTTTAGCATCAATATTCGGCTCTAGAGCATCGTATGCGTACGGTAATTGTGGTAATTCAAATGCCATAATATGTTTTTTTAATAGTTATAAAATATTTTATTCAAATTTAAACATTTAACTTTGGAAAGAGAAGCTATAATAGTTATTGTTTTACCAAAATTGATGTTTTATATGCATTATTCTTGCAAATAATAGCTATATCAAATTATTCTATAGTCACTTCAGTTTTGGTGTTTTACCTTCTATCAAATTATCTTAAACCCATTATTGCATTATGCAAAGACCTTCATTTTCAATATATGATGCTTCGGCTGGCTCTGGAAAGACGTACACATTAGTTAAAGAATATCTCAAAATTCTTTTCTCATCTAATAAGAATGACGCTTACAAAAATATCCTTGCAATTACATTTACAAACAAAGCTGTTCACGAGATGAAGAGCAGAATTGTTAGCAGTCTTTCTGATTTGGCTAAAGAGGAGGTCGGGCCAAAGACAAGGTCTATAATGAATGACTTGATGTGTGATGTAGGTATGACGGAACAAGAAGTTCGCGAAAAAGCAAGAGCCATTATCAAGCATATTATTCATAATTATGCTGCCTTTGATATTTCGACTATTGATAAATTTACTCATAAAGTAATTCGAACTTTTGCGTTGGATCTTGACCTGCCTGTAAATTTTGAAGTTTCGCTAGACACAAGCGGCTTGCTTACCGAAGCGGTAGATGCATTGATTGCCCAAGCAGGAGAAGATCCGGAACTTACGAGATTGTTGGTCGATTTTACCATGGAAAAAACTGACGATGATAAAAGTTGGGATGTTTCTCAAGAAATTTTTAATACTGGGAGGCTTTTGTTAAATGAAACTGATCGGAAGGAGATTTTGAATTTTGATCATGTATCGCTCTCTGATTTTTCTATAATTAAAAAAAATCTTCAGTTAGAGGTTAAGGAAATCAATGAGTATTGCTCAAAATCTGCCTCGACATTATTAAAGTTAATAGATGACAAAGGGATTGATAGAGCATCTTTTTCAGGTCAATTTTTTATAAAACATTGTGGATATATTGAAACGGATACGTTAAAATCAACTCATAAAAGATTTTACGAGCCGATTGATATTAAAGTACTAAAAAATTCTAAAGATACTGATGCGATCGAAAGTATCAAATCTGATTTGCTCGCTGGACTGTTAGATATTTATAAAAAATATCAAGAACGAGATTTTCTTAAAGCTTATCTCAAGAATATTATTCCCCTCTCACTATTGTCTACAATTAAAGTTGAATTAGACAAAGTTCAAAAAGAGCAGAATGTACTCTCAATAGCGGAATTTAATAAGTTAATTAACGACGAAATTCAGAATCAACCTGCACCATTTATTTACGAGAGAATGGGGGAGCGCTACAAGCATTTTTTTATTGATGAGTTTCAGGATACTTCCGAAATGCAGTGGCTCAACTTAATTCCGTTAATTGACAATGCTACTTCAAGCGAAGATTTGTCAGGAGAAAGAGGTTCATTAATGATTGTAGGCGATCCAAAACAATCAATTTATCGTTTTCGCGGCGGAAAAGCGGAACAATTTATAAAATTAGTAAAGAAAGAAAATCCTTTTAGCAATCCTGAAGTTGAGGTTATTGCATTAGGAAAAAATTATCGAAGTCACGAACAGGTAATAAACTTCAATAATGAGTTTTTTGCGTTTATGGCGAATCAATTTGAAAATCTCGAATACAAGGATTTGTACGAAAACCATTCGGCACAAGCTTGCAATGACAAAAATGGAGGTTTTGTAGAAATTTCGTTTATTCCAGAAATAGAGGAGGAAGAAACTGATGAAGATACCACAACAAAAACCGATTTGTACCTTGTATTAGTTTTAGAAAAAATTGATTCTTGTAAAAATCAGGGTTTTGAATATAAAGATATTGTAATTCTTACCCGAAGACGCAAAGAAGGAATTTGGCTCGCAAATTTTCTAACTGAAAAAAGTATTCCGATTCTGTCTTCAGAAACTCTAATGATTGCTAATTCTAGTGAAGTTCAGCTTTTAATTTTGGTTTTGCGATACCTTCAAAATAAAGATGATCGAGATTCCAAAGCGCGCATGCTTTATCATATTAGCGAAAGCTTCGAAACGAATTTAAAAAAACATGACTTTATAGCTGCAGGACTTTCAAGAGAGGACGAAAGTGAATTGCAGAAATGGCTGCTTGATTTTGGGATAAATCTTTCATTTGCTGACTTGCGTCAACAATCGTTGTATGATATCGTTGAGATTCTTGTTTCAAAATTAATCCAGGGAAATGAAAGCAATGCCTATATCCAATATTTTCAAGATTTAGTGTTGGAAAAAGATATTATCAGACAAACTGGAATTTCAGATTTTTTGATTTATTGGGATACCAACAGCCATACTTTGAGTATTCCTTCGCCAGAAGGCAACAATGCGGTGCGAATAATGACTATTCATAAAGCCAAAGGTTTAGAGTTTCCTGTAGTAATTTATCCATTTGCCGAAGAGGATTTTAATAAACGACCAAAAGGAAAATTTTGGATTGATGCGGATGAGGAGATTTTTGGCGCTTCAAAGGTATTATTGGACGAAAATAAAGCTCTGATGGATATGGGCGATGTTGCGGCAGAAGTGTACAATACAAAAATTCAGGAGCAAACATTAGACATTGTAAATGTGCTATATGTTGCTTTGACCAGAGCAGCGGAGCAATTGTATGTTATTTCGAACATGAACAAAAAGAGAGACGGAGCGATTTCTGAGACAAATCTTTCTGCCTATTTTGTCAACTATTTAGATAATATAGCTTTATTTAATCCCGAAGTGTATTCATATAGCTTTGGTAAACAAGAAAAAATATCGGAGCCAAGTCCAGAAACGGAGAGGAATAAAAGTATAAAACTTGTTCAATTTCCTTTGCAATCGTCGGCCATTAAGATTGCCCAACGAGAAGCGCTTATGTGGGGAAGTCTACAGCAAGACGCAATAGAGTATGGAAATACCATCCATGAAATTCTCGCATTGATCAAGATTAAAGATGATATGCCGCTCGCAATAGAAAAAAGTCTAGAAAGTGGTTTGATCACCATCGCTCAAAAAGCAACGGTGCAGCAAACCATCGAAGAAATTCTAGAAAATCAAGAACTATTGGAATTCTTTAATGCAGAACATAAAATTCTTAATGAGCATGCGATTATTCAGAAAGAGGGGACCACGGTTAAGCCAGATAGAGTTGTTTTGAAAAGGGGAAAAGAAGCAATGATATTGGATTATAAAACTGGCGTTTTTCAAGAGAGTCACCGCAGACAAGTAGAACAATATGAACAAGCTTTAGAAAAGATGGGATACACCGTTTCTAAAAAAACCTTGCTATACATTGGAAAAGATCTAAAAGTCTTAGATTTGTAAGAGTTTTAAAAAGCATTAATTAATTTAAAATAAATACTATGTACGGAGATATTAAAAATCACCTCGAAAAAGAGTTGCAGACAATAAAGGATAATGGGATTTTTAAAAAGGAACGTGTTATTGTTTCGCCACAAGGACCAGAAATCACAATTTCGACCGGTGAGAAAGTGTTAAATTTTTGTGCTAACAATTACTTAGGGTTATCATCTCATCCAGAAGTGGTGCAAGCGGCAAAGGACACTTTGGATTCTCACGGATTTGGTATGTCTTCTGTTCGTTTCATTTGTGGAACTCAAGATATTCATAAAGATTTAGAGAAAGCAATAGCAGAATTTTATGGAACCGAAGATACTATTCTTTATGCGGCAGCATTTGATGCAAATGGAGGTGTTTTTGAACCTTTGTTTACAGAAGAAGATGCTATTATTTCAGATTCTTTAAACCATGCATCTATTATTGATGGTGTGCGATTGTGTAAAGCAAAAAGATTCCGTTACGCAAATAGCGACATGGAAGATTTAGAAAAGCAATTAATTGCCGCTAATGAAGCTGGTGCACGTTTTAAAATAATCGTTACAGACGGAGTGTTTTCAATGGATGGACTAGTTGCGCCACTTGATAAAATCTGTGATTTAGCAGATAAGTATGATGCTTTGGTCATGGTTGACGAATGCCATGCGACTGGATTTATCGGTGCTACTGGAAAAGGTACTATGGAGGCGAAAGGAGTTATGGGCAGAGTAGACATAATAACAGGAACTTTAGGTAAAGCTCTTGGGGGTGCAATGGGAGGATATACTACTGCAAATAAGGAAGTAATTGAAATTCTTCGTCAAAAGTCGAGACCTTATTTGTTTTCAAATTCATTAGCTCCAGCCATCGTTGGCGCTTCTCTTAAAGTTTTTGAACTTCTAAAAAAAGATACAAAACTTAGAGATCAGCTCGAATGGAACACAAATTACTTTAAAAAAGGAATGTTAGATGCAGGATTTGATATCATTGATGGCGATTCGGCAATCGTACCTGTGATGCTTTATGATGCTCAATTGTCACAGACAATGGCGGATGCGCTACTTGAGAAAGGAATTTATGTAATTGGGTTCTTTTTTCCAGTTGTACCAAAAGACATGGCTAGAATTCGAGTACAGTTGTCTGCCGCTCATACCAAAGAACATTTGGACAAGGCAATTCAGGCATTTATTGAGGTTGGACAGGATTTAAACATCATAAAAACAGCAAAGTAATCTAAAATTTATGTTATTTTTTAACATATGACTTTGTTGTTATTATTTAAGACATTACTTTTGTCGCATAACTTTGTAACTAAAAAATAAAACCAAGTATGAAACACTTAAACAAATTTGTTGCTGCTGCATTCATTTTTGCTGGTTTGAGCTCACAAGCTCAAGACGACAATAATAAATGGGCAATAACATTCGGAGCGAATGCTGTCGACACTAGATTTAGTGCAGCATCAAGTATTGAAGATCAGTTTTCTCAGTATTTTAATGCAAAAGACAACTGGAATATTCTTCCATCTGTAACTTACCTTAACGTATCTAGATACATTGGTAGTGGTTTCTCTTTTGGAGTAACTGGATCTGTAAATAAAATTGACAAGTTCGTTAACGAACGTGTATCTCCTTCTTTGGACTACGAAGTAACAAATCCTGGTGATTTGAATTACTACGCAGTTGATGGAGTTATTAAATATAGCTTTATGGAGCTTATTGGTTCAAAATGGTTTGATCCATCTATCCATGTTGGTGGTGGTCATACTTGGTTTGGCGATGCAGCACAAGGTACTGTAAATGGAGGTTTAGGTCTTGCTTTCTGGTTCACAGAAAATGTAGGAGTTTCTTTCCAATCTACATATAAACACGGATTTGAAGATGATAGAGCTAATTTCCCTAATCATATGCAGCACTTTGCTGGTCTTACTTTCAAATTTGGTGGTAAAGATACAGACGGAGACGGAATTTATGACAAAGATGATGCTTGTCCAGATGTTCCAGGTTTAAAAGAATTTAATGGTTGTCCTGACACTGATGGAGATGGAATCCAAGATTCAGAAGATGATTGTCCACTAGAAGCAGGTACTGTAGAAATGGGTGGATGTCCTGATACTGACGGAGATGGTGTTCGTGATATTGACGATGCTTGTCCTGATGTTGCTGGATTGAAATCACTTCAAGGTTGTCCTGATGCTGATGGAGATGGAATTGCTGACAAAGATGACAAATGTCCAACTGTTGCAGGTCCTAAAGAAAACGGTGGATGTCCATGGCCAGATACTGACGGAGATGGTGTACTTGACAAAGATGACAAATGTCCAGAAGTTAAAGGTACTGTTGCAAACAACGGTTGTCCAGAAATGACTGAAGAAGCTGTAATGAAATTGAACGCTTACGCTAAAACTATCTTGTTTAACAGTGGTAAAGCAACTTTCAAAGAAGCTACTATTCCAGTAATGAAAAATATTACTGCAATCCTTAAAGAATACCCAGAATCTAGATTTATGATTAATGGTCATACTGATAGCGATGGATCTAATGCGCTTAACCAAACGCTTTCTGAAAACAGAGCAGCAGCAGTTAAAAATTACTTAATTGAAAATGGAATCGATGCTAGCAGATTAAATTCTACTGGTTACGGTGAAACTAAACCAATTGATTCTAATAAAACTGCAAAAGGTAAAGCTAACAACAGACGTGTTGAGGTATTGCTAATCAAAGAATAATTCTCTTTGTAAATAATTATAGAAACGCCCCATTTATGGGGCGTTTTTTTTTTATATTTATAATATGATATCCACTCCTTTTCTTGAGCAACTTGCTGCAAAATTATTAGTAGACAATTCTCAATATTTTGATAATCTTACAATAGTTCTTCCTAATAAAAGAGCTAGAGTTTTCTTAATTGAAGCTTTTAAAAAGCAGATAGACACAAATATTTTTGCTCCTAATATTATTAGTATTGAGGATTTTATTCAAGACATTGCTGGGATTAGATCTATTGATACTATCGAAATTCTCTTTGAATTTTTTGAAGTTTATTCGAAAATCGTACCCATTGATAAAAAGGAAAGCTTTGAACAATTTGCAAATTGGGCAAAAATTATTCTTCAAGATTTTAATGAAATCGATAGGTATTTGCTCGATCCAAATCATGTACTGTCATATCTTAAAGACATAGAAGATATCAAACATTGGTCAGTAGATGCCGATAAGCGCACGAAACTTATTGAGAGATACCTAAAGTTTTACAATCTTTTAATCGAATATTATCGAGGTTTATATTCGCATCTCAAGGAAAAAAAAGTAGGGTACCAAGGACTTATTTATAGAGAAGCTGTCGCTAATATTCCTCAGTTTTTAGAATTATCTGATAAAGATGTGAATTACGTCTTCGCAGGCTTTAATGCACTAAATGCTGCCGAAGAAGTTATAATTCAAAATTTGATCGCTGCAAATAGAGCAACGATCTTTTGGGATATTGATAAAGCTTTTGTTAACGACCGACAACACGATGCTGGACTTTTTGTCCGCCGGTTCAAAGATTCGTGGACACACTATAAATCAAATCCTTTTGAATGGATTTTTGATGATTTTTCTCAAGAGAAGAATATCAAAGTTATAGGTACTTCCAAATCTATTGGTCAAGCCAAAATCGTCGGAAGTATTTTAGAAGATATAACAGCGCAAGATATAACCACGCTTAATAGAGTTGCCGTTGTTTTAGGTGACGAAAATCTTTTGCTACCAGTTTTACATGCATTACCTGCAAAAGTAGATAGGCTCAATATCACAATGGGATACTCTGGAAAGAATAATCCAGTTCAGATATTGATATCAAAATTATTCAAAATGCACAGCAATGCGCTTTCGCGAAATGCCAAATCATACGTGTTCTACTACAAAGATGTCATTGACGTATTAACGCATCCACTAATTTCGGCTAATGCAGAAGCTGAAAGTCTGGTAAAAGATATTCGCCGTAACAACTTTACTTTTATAGCTCATCAGACAATAATCTCTATTCACGGAGAGGGAAATGACCTTTTTAAAGTGCTGTTTTCAAAATGGGATAAGGGTGCTTTAGATGTTTTGGACAATCTTTCATCGCTATTGCTTTCGCTAAAAGAGACACTGGTCGCTGATACCAATCAAGAAAAGTTGACCAAAGCTTTTATCTATTCTATTTACAAAGTTCTAAATAAAATTAGCAACTACTTTAGTGGTTACAGCAGTAGCAATACTATCGAAACTCTGACGTCTATTTATAAACAAGTTATTGATCTTGCCGAAGTTTCATTTGAAGGTGAACCATTAGAAGGATTGCAGTTGATGGGTGTGCTTGAAACGCGCGTGTTGGATTTTGATACAGTTATTATAACTTCGATGAATGAAGGTAAATTTCCAGCGGGAAAAAGTCAAAATTCTTTTATACCGTACGATGTCAAGAGAGAATTAGGTCTGCCAACATTTAAAGAGAAAGATGCCATTTATACCTACCACTTCTATCATCTATTGCAACGAGCAAAGAATGTTTATCTTATCTACAATACTGAAAGTGAAGGAATGGACGGCGGCGAAAAAAGTCGTTTTATCACGCAATTGCAGGTAGAAAAAAAGCCGTTGCATACGCTTAGTACTGAAATTTATAGTCCATATGTTCCAGAAGTAGCGGCCAAAGATTTTGTTATAGAAAAGACTGAAAGTGTAATGGAACGTTTGGCAGAAATTGCAAGTAAGGGATTTTCTCCATCGGCTTTGACAAGTTATATTCGAAACCCTATGCAATTTTACTTTCAGAAAATTCTATCTATTCGAGATTTGGAAGATGTCGAAGAAAATATTGCATTAAACACTCTAGGGACAATCATTCATGAAACTCTAGCAAATCTCTACAATCCTTTAATTGGGAAAGTCCAAACTGAAGAAGATATTCAAATATGTATTTCTAAAATTGATGATGAAGTGGCAGCACAATTTCAAGAGATTTATAAAAAAGGGGAGATTAAAAAAGGTCGTAATCTTTTAGCTTTTGAGGTGGCAAAAAGGCATATTCTAAATTTTCTAAAGTTAGAGTTAAAAGCAGTAAATGACGGCGACTCAATTAAGATCTTATTTTTGGAAAAACGATTTGAACGTGTATTAGAATCAGATTTATTGCCATGTCCAATAGTTATTGGAGGATCTGTGGACCGAATAGAACTGAGAAATGGAGTGGTTCGAATCATTGATTATAAAACCGGGAAAGTTCTCGGCACCAATTTAAGTCTCAAGAATTGGGATAATTTGGTTTTAGAAATTAAGAACGACAAAATTATCCAAGTTTTAGCTTACGCTTTTACTTTTGAACCATTTCTGCAAGGTCGGACGATGGAAGCCGGCGTTATTTCTTTCAAAAACATGAAAAGCGGATTTTTGCCCTTTAAAATAAAGGAAGATAAGATAGAGACTCAGATTGTGACTTCAACAATTTTAGAAAAATACAAAGAACAACTTGTACATTTATTGCTAGAAATTTTAAATAAAGATATTCCCTTTACCGAAAAAGAAGTTAAATCTTTTTAAAGTACTGGAGAAGTAGCTCGCATAATTCGTCGCGATTTTCTATTGGACTCATATGTCCGTCAGGAAAGCTAAAGAGCGTGGCGCTTGTTCCTTCAACCTGAGCAGCAGTATCATTAAATTTGAGTACGGTGTCTTGAATACCTAAGATTAATGAGATTGGATAAGGCGCGAAGTGCAAAAGAACCTCGCGGTCTTTCCTGATTTTCATACCTTCGAGAGTTGCAACAATTCCTTGCACAGATGTTTTTAGAGCTTGTTCTTTAACGTGTTCTATTTCTTTTTTAAGCTTCTGCCGATTATCTTCACTAAAAAGATTTGCAACCGCCATTCTAATAAAGCCTTCGTGGTTGTATTTCACTGCTTGTATCGCACGGTCGCGATTTAATTTTCGCTCATCTGTATCTGCCGAAGCCGTTGAGTTGACTAAAATCAGGGAGCGAACATTGTCTGGAAACAATTCGGCGAAAGCCAAACAAACGTAACCACCCATAGAATGTCCCAGCAATATAGATTTTCTAATTCGTAGATGTGACAAAACAGCCTGCACTACTTTTGCATTTTCTTCCATAGAATGCACATAACCTAAACTCTCTGATTCGCCGTGACCCAGCAAATCAATCGTAACTATTCTGTATTTCTTTTCGTATTGATTGACAAAATAATTCCACATTTTCTTATTTTCAAGAAATCCATGCAGGAAAACTACCGCAGTACCTTTGCCGGAATCTGTGTAGCTAATTCGGGTGTTTTTATATAAAATTGTTTCCAAAGAGATATTTTTACTATTAAAAAAGGTTTGAAAAGCGTCTAGATTATACACTCTTCAAACCTTTAATTATATTTATAGAAAATTTAGCTGTTCATCAAGTCTTCGATTTCTTCAAGCAATATCGGGATATTAGCCATAAGATTTAATGGAGCGCCACTTTCTTGAATGACTAGATTATCTTCGAGTCTAATACCAAAACCTTCGGCAGGAATATAGATTCCTGGTTCAACAGTGAAGACCATGTTTGCCTGCATTGGTTCCGTCAGAATTCCATAATCATGAGTGTCTAGGCCCATATGGTGCGAAGTTCCATGCATAAAGTACTTCTTGTAAGCTGGCCAAGCTGGATCTTCATTTTGTACATCTGCTTTGTCAAGCAATCCTAATCCTAATAATTCTGAAGTCATAATTTTCCCAACTTCTTCATGATACTGTTTCCAATCTGTACCAGGAATAAGCATTTTTTGAGCTTCTTCTTTTACACGGTTTACGGCATTGTACACATTTTTCTGACGCTCGGTATATCGTCCAGATACTGGAATGGTGCGAGACATATCGCTAGAATAATTTGCATATTCTGCAGCAACATCAAATAAGATTAAATCGCCAGCTTTACATTCTTGATTGTTCTCAATATAATGCAAAACGTTTGCATTATTTCCAGATGCTATAATAGGAGTGTACGCAAAACCTTTTGAGCGATTTCTCAAAAACTCGTGCATGAATTCAGCCTCGATTTCATACTCTGTAACTCCTGGCTTTACAAAGGGTAAAATTCTTCTGAATCCTTTTTCAGTAATATTACAAGCATGTTGAATAAGGTCTAATTCCACTTGTTCTTTTACAGAACGAAGTCGTTGCAATATTGGATTGCTTTTGGCAACTTGATGAGCTGGATATTGCTCTTTCCACCATTTTACAAATCTAGCTTCGCGTGTTTCAGTTTCGATAGTAGCTCGGTAGTGTTCATTTGTATTAATGTAAATGGTGTCGGCAAATGACATTAGTTCTTTAAGTGTTTTTGGAAAATCCTGAAGCCAAATAACAGTTTTGATTCCCGATGTTTCAAACGCTTTTTCTTTGGTTAATTTCTCACCTTCCCATATTGCAATTAATTCACTTGTCTCCTTCAAGAAAAGAATTTCGCGCTGATGTTCATAAGGTGCATCTGGAAATAATAAAAGAATACTTTCCTCCTGATCTACTCCCGAAAGGTAAAAAATGTCTCTATGTTGCGCAAATGGTAATGTACTATCGGCCGAAATTGGATAAATATCATTAGAATTAAATACCGCAATGCTATTTTTTTTCATCTCAGCGACGAACTTTTTGCGGTTTTTGATAAATAAATTTCGGTCTATTGGAGTGTATTTCATAATAATAGAATTTGTTTATGTCTATGGTAAATTTAAAGACTTTAGAGCAGACTGCCACAAGGATTAAGGTAAAATTGCATTTTGCATTAAATTACTTTTTAAATTCATTATAAATTACTGCTTTTGTTGTCCTGAACGGAGTTTATACCTTATTTTTGTATGATTTTTAAAAACTTTTTAACTTATGGCGAAATCCGCAATATTGAAGTCTTCCATTACAAAGAAGTATTGGATGGCTTTTACAGGTTTATTTCTTTGTATCTTTCTTCTAGGACACTTAGCAGGAAATTTGCAATTAATTTTTGGTGATGCATTACAATTCAATCAGTATGCACTATTTATGACTACAAATCCTGCAGTCAAAATTCTTTCTTATCTAACTTATGCTTCGCTTTTATTTCACGCGATTGATGGTATCTTATTAACAATCCAAAACAAAAAAGCTAGGCCTATAGATTATGCTCACAATAAACCGGAAGCAAATTCTCGTTGGGCGTCACGTAATATGGCAATCCTGGGAAGTTTAATCCTTATTTTTATTGTATTGCACATGAAAACATTTTGGGCAGTAATGCACTTTGATGAAAAGATTCCATTGCAAACAACAATGATTGATGTTCAGCCGGGGATGCCTGCGCAAGAATTTTACATGACCACAACAGGAAGTTATTTGCCAGTTGGTAATGTTGAAGTGCGTAATGTAACTGAATTTTATGATCCTGCTGCAAAAGTAAAAATTGCTGAGGGTTACAAAGATTTGTACAAGATTACTGTAGACTTCTTTAAGGATCCTGAGTACGGATTGCTATACACAATTCTTTATGTTTTGGCTATGGCTGTCTTAGCTTTTCACTTATTGCACGGTTTTGCAAGTGCATTCCAATCAATAGGAATCAATAGTGCAAAATACAAACCTACCATTAGAGTTGTAGGTAAACTCTTCGCGGTGATTGTGCCGTTATTATTCGCAATCATTCCTCTTTACATTCATTTCTTTCTAAAAGCATAAATATATATGGCATTAGATTCTAAAGTACCAAATACAAACGGTCCATTATCTGAGATGTGGACTAACTATAAAGATCATATCAACTTAGTGAATCCTGCAAACAAACGTAATATAGACGTGATTGTAGTAGGAACAGGATTGGCTGGAGGTTCTGCCGCAGCTACTCTTGCTGAACTAGGTTACAACGTAAAAGCATTTTGTTTCCAAGATTCGCCACGTCGTGCACACTCAATCGCTGCACAAGGTGGTATTAATGCTGCCAAAAATTATCAAGGTGATGGTGACTCAACTTACAGATTGTTTTACGATACTGTAAAAGGTGGTGATTACCGCTCAAGAGAGGCAAACGTTTACCGTCTAGCAGAAGTTTCTACTAATATTATTGACCAATGTGTGGCTCAAGGAGTTCCATTGGCTAGAGAGTATGGTGGACTTTTGGATAACCGTTCTTTTGGAGGTGCTCTTGTTTCAAGAACATTCTACGCAAAAGGTCAAACTGGACAGCAATTACTCCTAGGTGCCTATTCTGCGATGAACAGACAGATAGGTCGTGGAAAAATAAAAATGTACAACCGTCACGAGATGCTAGACTTAGTAATCGTTGATGGAAAAGCTCGCGGAATTATCGCCCGTAACCTAGTTACTGGTGAAATTGAGAGACATTCTGCTCATGCAGTTGTTGTAGGATCTGGTGGATACGGAAACGTATTTTTCCTTTCTACCAACGCAATGGGAAGTAATGCTACTGCCGCTTGGAAAATTCATAAAAAAGGTGCTTTCTTCGCAAACCCTTGTTACACACAAATTCACCCAACTTGTATTCCTGTTTCGGGAGACCATCAGTCAAAATTAACTTTGATGTCTGAATCTCTTCGTAATGATGGAAGAATTTGGGTACCTAAAAACATTGAAGATGCTATTGCTATTAGAGAAGGTCGCAAAACGGCTATCGATCTTAGCGAAGATGAAAGAGATTACTACCTAGAAAGAAGGTATCCTGCTTTTGGTAACCTTGTACCTCGTGATGTTGCATCTCGTGCAGCAAAAGAGCGTTGCGACGCTGGCTACGGAGTAAACAAAACAGGTCAAGCAGTTTTTCTTGATTTTGCAGCAGCAATTCAGAGATACGGAAAAGAGAAAGCATACGTAAAGGGAATCGAACATACTGCTACTCCAGAGCAAATTATTGAAATGGGTACTGCAGTGGTTGCTGACAAGTATGGTAACCTTTTCCAAATGTATGAGAAAATCGTTGATGAGAATCCATACAAAATGCCAATGAAAATTTTCCCAGCAGTGCACTATACAATGGGTGGAACATGGGTAGATTATAATTTGATGACTACAATTCCTGGTTGCTTCTCTATTGGAGAATCAAACTTTTCAGATCACGGAGCTAACAGATTAGGTGCTTCTGCATTAATGCAAGGTCTTGCTGATGGATATTTTGTACTTCCTTACACTATTGGAGCTTACTTAGCGCCAGATATTAAAACAGGGCCAATTCCAACAAATACTCCGGAGTTTGAAGCTGCCGAAAATAATGTAAGAACTCAATTAGAGCGTTTTGTTAATAATAAAGGATCGCACTCTGTAGATTACTTCCATAAGATTTTAGGTAAAATCATGTGGGACAAAGTAGGAATGGCGAGAAATGCGCAGGGACTAACCGAAGCAATTCAAGAAATTTCAGAACTTCGCGAACGTTTCTATAAGGAAGTTCTTGTTCCTGGTACCATGGATAGCTTTAACCAAGAGTTAGAAAAAGCAATGAGAGTTGCCGATTTCTTGGAGTTGGGTGAGCTTTTCGCAAAAGATGCTTTACACAGAAAAGAATCTTGCGGTGGACACTTTAGAGAAGAATATCAAACTCCAGAAGGTGAAGCACAGCGTGACGACGAAAATTTTGCTTATGTAGCAGCTTGGGAATATACAGGGAAACCTAGCGAGGCGATTTTACATAAGGAAGAATTGAAGTTTGAAAATATTAAACTAGTGCAACGTAGCTACAAGTAAGCAGCAATTTTTAAAAAGTCAACCCAAACAAATTGTCAGATTATGACAGATTGTTTTTAAGGTTATAAAAAATAGTACCATGAAACTCACATTAAAAATATGGCGTCAAAAAAACGCCCAAGACAAAGGAGGTTTAGTTGATTATAAACTAGACGGTATTTCTGAGGACATGTCCTTTCTAGAAATGCTTGACGTTCTTAATGACGGACTTACAAATAAAGGAGAAGATCCTGTAGCTTTTGACCACGATTGTCGCGAAGGAATTTGCGGTATGTGTTCATTGTTTATCAACGGTGAAGCTCACGGACCAGATAGAGGTGTTACAACTTGTCAGCTGCACATGCGTATGTTCAAAGATGGCGATACTATCTATATTGAGCCTTTCCGTGCAAAAGCTTTCCCAGTAATCAAAGATTTAGTTGTAGACAGAGGATCTTTTGATAGAGTGCAGCATGCAGGTGGTTTTATATCTGTTAATACATCTGGAAACACTGTAGATGCCAACACTATTCCTATCAACAAGCACGATGCTGATACAGCATTTGACAATGCAACTTGTATTGGTTGTGGAGCTTGTGTAGCGAGCTGTAAAAATGCCTCAGCGATGCTTTTCGTTGCTGCAAAAGTATCTCAGTTTGCATTGTTGCCGCAAGGTAAAGTAGAAGCAGCTGACCGTGTGAAAAATATGGTGGCTCAAATGGATGCTGAAGGTTTTGGTAACTGTACCAATACTGGAGCGTGTGAAGTAGAGTGTCCAAAAGGAATTACACTTGAAGCTATTGCTAGAATGAACAGAGAATACTTTGTTGCGAATTTCTAATACAAAGTTATCTATTATAAGAAAAGGCGTTCATTTATGAGCGCCTTTTCTTATTTTAGTAGGTACGGTAGACGCAATTTTTCAAGGTTTCATGTTTTTCATTTGGGCGAGTCCTTCGCCACAACGATTTGTGCAGGCAAGACACTTTTATCTCCTTAAGTTTCAGAAGATATTTAATTTGACTCAGGTCGGGCTTTCCACTCCCAATCTTTGTTATAGCTTTTTCTTCGCAACGCCACAACAAAGGATTTCCGCTACAAACGTAGTTTACTGAACTTCTATGAAAATAAAAATAATGTGAAGTAATCCCTCTCGCAAACCACCTCTGTTAAGAACTTTTTGCAAACTCACAAAACCTTTCCTACATTTACTCTATGCAAAATGTCAAGTCTTTACAAAGCCTTTCTATACATCTTATTCAAGTTGATCTCGCTTGGGAAAACAAAGAAGAAAATCTCAAAAATATTCAACTAGAAATTGAGAAACTTCCAGATTCTGCTGATGTGGTAATTCTACCCGAAATGTTCAGCACAGGATTTACCATGCAACCTGAATTAGTGGCGGAGGCAATGACCGGCAAAACAGTTAAATGGATGAAGGAGATAGCTTCTAAATTCGAAATCGCTCTCGTTGGAAGTATTGTCATTGAAGAAAAAGACAAGTTTTACAATAGATTGCTTTTCATAACCAAAGATGGAATTTTAGAAACCTATGACAAGCGACATTTATTTTCCTACGCCGGCGAGGACAAAGTCTATACACCAGGAATAGATCGAAAAATCATAAATTACAAAGGTTGGAATATCTGTTTGCAAATTTGCTATGATCTGCGTTTCCCAGTTTTTATTAGAAATCACGGGGAATATGATTTATTGCTATTCGTAGCCAATTGGCCAGAAAGTCGAGTGTTAGCTTGGGATACTTTGCTAAAAGCGCGTGCAATCGAAAACATCTGTTATGTAGCAGGTGTTAATAGAGTAGGAAATGACAAGCACGATTATCACCATAATGGACATTCTCAGCTAATTGATTTTCTTGGAGAATTTCTGATCGAACCTCAACAAGTAGTTGGTGCTTTTCAATTTACCATCAAGAAGCAACCTTTATTAGACATTAGAAAAAAGCTGGGATTTCTAAATGATGCTGATGCGTTTACTTTAGAATAAACGGCTGATCAACATCCCAATTTGCCCGAACATCAATTGAAGTGGGGAAGTAAATCACTTCTTCTGCCTGTCTATTTTCAAGAAAATTCCCTTCGTCCCAACGGCCGTTTTTATTAGTATCGTAAATTATTCGAAGATTATAAAGCATTGGGTCAATCAAATTAAAGTCGACAATGTTACCTTCTTCTAAATAGCTCGTTGCTATGGTTGCGCCCTTAACATCGCTTAATTCGACGATTACCGGATAGGTTTTAATATTCGAAATGGCGATTCTAAGATTTCCATAATCGGAAGTGTTTTTCGTGGAAACAGAATAAACTAATGTGTCATTTTTCCTGTTGTAGAAATCCTTTACGGCGCCCGGTAGAAACTGAATTTTATATTTCTCGAGCGGTTCTTTCTTAAATTTAACCTTCAATTCCATCAGGAATTCATCGTATTTTACAGAGAATTTCTGGGCAGTTGAGTCTTGCGATCTTACCGTGATTTTTGTGCTGTCAATAAAAGTTAAGGGCGTGGCACTTTTTAACGCAAATTCTTCACGTAGTGGCAAACTACTGCTATATCGAGGATTTAAAACTAAGGAATCACTCTTCTGTTCTTTAAGACGTATGCTAAAATCTTTGGTATAACTTCCTTTTGAAACAGTAACTCGAATCGAATCTTTGACTGACGGTGGAAACCAAACCAAAACCGAATCCTTGTCCACAACTTTTGTTACCACATTTGGAACTTCTGAATTGCCATCAAACGTTTTAATTTTTGCCATTTCAAAGTTACCTTCATAACCCAAAGTGAGTTTTGATCCATTTGTTTGCGCAGGTTTATTTGCCTTTAGCGGACGCGATTCCTTAAATAATTTTAATGTAAAAAGACTATCAGTTGGCATTGTTATAGTTTGAGAAAGAAATCCAATTTTGTCCGCTTTCGGATCGTACTTATTATTTGAATTCTTATCTTTTAAAGCAATCAACTTATATTTTCCCGGCTTTATATTTTCGATTTCAAAAATTTTGATACTATCCAAAGTGTTGGTAATATATCTCGGACGCTGCTTATAAATCAACGAATCGGTATAGTTTTCATCGAATTCATAAAGCATCACTGAGACAAATGGCTCAACATCTTTATTGTAAGCATCAAAAACTCGACCTCTCAACTTCAGAGAATCTATTATACTCCCAGTCGAGAAAACGTATTTAAATTGCTGATATGGATTGCCTTCGTTGTTGTCTTCGATACTTTTTCCGAAATTAAAACTGTAAGTTGTGTTCGCCTTTAGTGTATCGAGAATTTTAATAGTAATTGTCTTGCTCGCCGTAGTGGGTGTAATAATCGGTTGACGCTGCATTGGTGGCGAAACGATTAATTGTTTACTCAAGTTTTTGAGCTTTATGTATTCGTCAAAAACTATTTTTATCTCGTTTCCTTCAAAGTTGGTAGTGTAATTTGGAGGATAACTTTGCTTCATTACCGGCGCAATTGTATCCTTAAGTCCGCCCGAAATTGACGCTCTTTTGGCGCAGCTAGAAAGGACAACTAGTGTAAGCAGGATAGTGAATATGTGTCTGAACATTGACGTATTGATTTAAAATACAAAATAACGATTAATATTAATGTTATTGCTAAATTAATCTTTAATAATTTTGGACAAATAATTCCGTTTTGTGTCCACCTTAGTTTTATAAAATGTCAAAAATCTTGCAGCGATTCTCCTTTTTACTATTAGTCGTTTTAATGTTTAGCGCTTGCGCAAAAAAGCCGCTGCCAGAGGTTTCATTTTATTATTGGCGAACGGTTTTCTCCTTGACCGATGCGGAGCGTGATATCTTAAAAACAACTAATTCAGCTAAAATCTACCTGCGTTATTTTGATTTAATTTTGCCGAAAGGCAGCACCGAAGCAATTCCCGAAAGTCCGATTACCTTCAAGGATTCAACTTTAAATCTGAAGATCATTCCAGTGATTTATATCAAAAATGAAGTAATGCTCAACGACAAAGAAAACCTCGAAATGCTTGCTGATAAGATGCTAGATTATATTTCTCAGATCAATAAGAAGAACAAAATTAGTACCTCGGAAGTTCAAATAGACTGCGATTGGACCTTGGCTAGCAAGAATAATTTCATGAAGTTTATGGAAATTCTGAAGTCAAAAAATTTAGACACTTTATCGGCAACAATTCGGCTACATCAAATAAAGTACGCTGCAACCACGGGAATACCCAATGTAGATTATGGTGTTTTAATGTACTACAATATGGGAAAAATCGCTGCCGACGATTCGAATTCCATTTATGATCGAAAGATAGCCGCACAATATCTAGCCAAACTTTCAGAATATCCGCTTCCGCTAAAAGTGGCGCTTCCAATTTTCTCGTGGGCGGTACAAATTCGGACAAATAAAGTTGTGGGGCTTAGCGCCAAAATCACTCAAGAAGATGTAATTTCGAATGATTTTGAAAAAGTTTCAGAGAATGTTTTTAAAGTCAAAAGAAGTCATTACCTCAAGGGAAGTTTTCTGAATAAGAATGATTTATTAAAAATCGAAAAGGTAAGCTCGAAAGAATTATCAGATATGGCATCAGATTTAAAGAAGAATTTAAAAGAAACTCCTTCTGAAATTATCTTTTTTGATTTGAATGAAAATAATATAAAACAGTATGACAAATCCATTTATAAAGAGATTACTACTTCTTTTTAGTAGCGCAACATTATTGGTCTACGGAACAATTTACGCTTGTGGTGGTGGCGATTGGGATTGGTTTTTCGATTCTAATTTTGCGCCCGAAGCATTCGTAGACAAATCCTACACACCACTTTTTCTGTCTGGAGATATATTTTATGACGGAACCGAAACCGACTTTATTTCGAGATATAACGATGATATTGTAGTGGATTGGAAAGGTTTTCTGGGCAACAAAATGTCTGATCAACAATTGAAATATTTTCTTTTGGACAGCAGTTATGTGGAAGTGATGAATCTACAATCTTATTACAAATCAGGAAAGATTACTTCAGAAATCAAACGTTTGAAAAACAAACTTGATATTAAAAATCCAAAAGTAAAATCATTTATTGAGTTTTTGGCTGTTGCCAAAGAAATTGAAGCGGTATCAGTAACAAGTAATCCTTGGTCTTACGAGCCAATACAATATGCCGTTTTGAATGATGCTAAATTATTGGCAAACCTGAAAAAAATGTATCAAAATGAAAATGATAGTTTTCTGAAAAATAGGTATTGGTTTCAGTATATGAAGGGTTTATTTTACAGCAGAAATCTCTCAGAAATTGCGACCTTCTTTGATCAAACTTCGTCTACAGTTCCAAAAAATGATTTGTACTACCGCGCGATGGGCTATGTCGCTGGAATTCATTATAAAAATCAAGAATATTCAAAATCGAATTATTTGTTCAGTATCATATTTGATGAAAACATCAAAATGCGCAAGACTGCCCTATTTAATTTTCATCCACAACAAGAGGTGGAATGGAATAATACTTTGCAACTTGCAAAATCCGCCAAAGAAAAATCGGCACTTTGGGCTTTGTACGGTTATTACAATGATGAAATTTTGGCAATCCAAAAAATCGCTGAACTTGATCCAAAAAATCCAAATTTGGACTTTCTATTAACTAGGGTTATTAATAAAGTTGAATCTCAGATTGATAATTCATTGGAAAAGAAAAGCATCGTAGAATATAGAAAATCGGTTCAGAGAATTGTTGATCCAAAAACGATTCAGCTGATAAATTCAATTGCTAGTTCAAGTAAAGTTGCTTCGCCTTACTTATGGTTTTCGGCCGAAGGTTATATTATGTCGCTTACCGCAGACTTCAAAGCTGCAGATATCGCTTTCGCGAAAGCGGAAAAATACTTGCCAAATAATGATTTAGCAAAAGCACAATTGGAATTGTTGAAAGTGACAAATCGAATTAGCGCAACATCTTCAATTAAATCTGCGAACATCGATAAATTGACCGCAGATATTGATTGGCTGACCTTAAAATTGCCTGCATTAAATATCGAAAATCTTCGTTATGACAAAGCCGTAATCTGGTCAAAACAATACTTATCACGACTTTATAAAGACAATGGAAATATTGTAATGGCAGAGTTGTTTGTGCCTTCAAAAGATTTTTACACCAATCAGAACGATATCGAACTGATGAAATCTCTTTTAACGAAAGCGGAAAAATCTAAAATCCAACAAATTGCAGTCAATCAATACTACCTCAAATTAGATGATATTTTTAAATTTCAAGCCGTTACCGCACTTTACAACGACAAAGTCGCTGAAGCCATTGGTTATATCAGCCAAAGTGGAGATCTACAGCAAATAGAATTTCTCGCAAATCCTTTTAACGGATTTATCAAAGATTGCCACGATTGCGAACATCGAGCGCCTCAGAAAAAGAAGTTTACTCAATTAGATTTTTTGATTACAATGCAAACACTGCAAATTGATTTGGCAAATTCTACGAATAGCTTTAGCAATGCTTTGTTGCTTGGAAATGCCTTTTATAATATTACTTTTTACGGAAATGGCCGAACCTTTTATGAAGGAAGTGTGATGGGAGATGCTTCGTACGTTGGTGGATATGATAAGTGGGCTTTTGAGCAAATTGTAAATATGGGGATGGCTAAAAAATATTATTATTTAGCCTTAAAGAGTGCTGAAAATGATGAACAGCGAGCAAAAGCCCATTATATGCTGGCCAAATGTGAGCGAAATGAATATTACCAAACCAAGTTTAAACAAGACGATTATTACTATTCTTGGAACAATGATAAGGTGAATTTCTTAGCTTGGAATGGTTTTAAAGCTTTGAAAAACGATTATAGAAATACGAAATATTACCAAGAGGTTTTGCAGGAATGTGGGTATTTTAAAACGTATGTAAATCAGCGGTAATCTAGTGCGACATCGCCATACAAACAATACTTAGTCTTGCATTTTCTATTTGCATCAATGCCCGACCGCAAGCTTCAAGTGTTGCTCTAGTGATAATTAAATCGTTAATTAATAGAAAATATTTGAAGCGTTAACATCCTAATTCACTACAAATTTTTTGTAAACTTTTTGGCCATTAAATTCTATAGCTATAATATAGATACCGGTGGAAAACGCCGAAACATCAATTGTTTTACCATTTACAACGCCAATTTCTTTCATGTCAAAACTATAGGCTTTAATTGATTGTACTTGGATATTATCTTGCATAGAGATAAATAGTTTTTCATTTGCAGGATTGGGATAAACTATAATCTCACTTTCTAGTGCAAACTTTTCATTCGAAAGATATTCCTCCGTTGGAATATTGTTGTAATAAGCTTTATTGCCCGATACATTGGTAATGACAAGTTCGCTATCTTCCCCTAAATTGTTGATCTGAAATTGAAACGAATCTTGAAGATTATTTTGATAAAATGCAACTTGTTTGTTCATTAAATTCAGTTCAACATCAGTTAACCAATCACACATATTTAATGTTACAGCAAATTGACTATCGATGAAAGTAAAAGAATTATTTTCTACAATAATGGGACCATTAAACGCAAAACAATATTCTCCAGATAGATTATCAGCGGACGGAATTCCTCCAATCTCTGTGGGTGAAATTTGAAATAACCACTGTGCAAATCCATTATACGGCGGAATATTATGGGTGATATTATTTTCTTCAATGCTGGTTAGATACCACGGAGTTCCAAGTAGTGGTGTAGAACTATTTTGAGAATGTACACCTATGGACACTAAAATTGCTAGATATAAAAATGTGTATTTCATAATTAACTTTATAAAAATTTCAGATCGATTCGAGACGTTATTTTTTGTTAGTGCAATACGTCTTGGCGCTTGGCGAGGTTTGTGAATACAGATGCGAGATTTTTAGATTAAACACAAATTTTCCAAATTAAAAACTATCTTCAAAATAGGCCTAAAACCCCAATATCGCCAAACTGCTTTTTCTAGCTAGTGCTTTATCCAAATTATTATTAATCATCATCTTCTTTCTGATAGCCTTCATAATAGTAAGATTGTTCAATTCCTTTAAAAATAACTTCTCTATTATTTATGTCTTCGGTTAAGTTACTATTTAATAAAGTTCTTAATTCCAAGTCGTTAATTGGACTTCTTTCCATTGCTTGTAAATAAAGAGATTTATCCACATATTGCCAATTGACTACTTTTTTAAGTTTAGTTTTCAGAATCATATCTAACCAAATTCTCATTGTTCTGCCGTTACCTTCCATAAAAGGATGAGCAATATTCATTTCTACATATTTGGCAACTATTTCTTCAAAAGTATTTTCGGGCATTTGCTCAATTTTGACTAAAATTTCATTTAAGTATAAAGAATTTGCAAATCTAAATCCACCTTTTGAGATGTTCTTAGTACGTACTTCACCCGCAAAATCATATAATCCTTTAAATAAATAAAAATGTATTTGATTTAAGCCTTTAGTAGTTCCAATTTCAATTTTGTTAATATCATCTGATTCAAATAAGCGATAAGCATTTTCTAAACTCTTTTTGTCAATGTTTTTCATCATAATTCAGATTTATTCAACTATTAATTTCTTTGTCAAAAATACTTTAAATGTTTGTGAATCACTTTAAAACTGATTAGTTTTTAGAGGTTTTCTTGTGTTTTTATGCAGTTTTATATTCCGTTGCGGTTCGATTGATAGTAACTAATAAGCACAATTATAATTTTCTGGAAATTTACTTATATTTTTCAACCTTAATGCGACATCGCCATACAAACGATACTTAATTTTGCATTCTCTATTTGCATCAAAGCCCGACCGCAAGCTTCAAGTGTTGCTCCAGTTGTAATTACATCGTCAATCAACAGGAAATGTTTATTATGATGCTTTTGAGGATTTTGCACATAAAACATCGGTTTGGTGGACATCGATCTTTCCAGAAGATTTTTGAAAGTTTGAGAAGAACTATATTGGCTTCGGAAAAGGAGAGAATCATTATAGGGAATTTCTAATTTTTGCGAAAGCGATTTCCCAAAAGTCGTCACCTGATTATAACCTCTTTCTCTCAATCTCCTTTTATGTAAAGGCGTGGGAATAATTTCGTCAAGATCTTGTAATGCCATATGATTGACAAGTAAAGATCCGTACCAATTACCAATTGCTTCGCCAATATCTTGATTTCCTCGATATTTTAGATTGTGAATAAGTTGCTGAACAATTCCCTTTTTATGAAAATAAAACTGAGCTCCCACAAACTGAATGTCCAATCTACCGTAGAATTTTTGCCACAACTCATTTTTATCTAATTCGTGATGATTGGTCATAGGGAGATGGTGCCGGCAAGAAGTACAAATTACTCGTTCGCCAGTTGCCAAAGCCTCATTACATCCTGCACAAAACTCCGGAAAGAACAAATTGGCTGCGTTTTTCCACATAATGTCAAAATTTCTACAATAAATATAGACATTGTTTTGATAGGGGCGTTTTATTGCTGTATATTTTATATTTTTGCGCTATGGCAAAACAAGAGGACATTTTTAAGGGTGTGATTTCGCACGCAAAGGAGTACGGATATATTTTTCCGTCAAGCGAAATCTATGATGGTTTAAGCGCAGTGTATGATTATGCACAAAATGGCGTTGAACTAAAGAAAAATATTAGAGAATTTTGGTGGAAGTCAATGGTTCAGATGCACGACAATATTGTAGGGCTTGACTCTTCAATTTTGATGCATCCAACTACTTGGAAAGCTTCGGGCCATGTGGATGCATTTAACGATCCGCTTATCGATAATAAAGATTCGAAAAGAAGATACCGCGCTGATGTCTTGATTGAAGATTATGCTGAAAAATTGCATCAGAAAGCTGAAAAAGAAATTGAAAAAGCACGTATTCGTTTTGGCGAATTCTTTAATGAAGAAGAATTTGTGACTACAAATCCACGTGTTATGGAATATAAATCAAAGCAAAAGCAAATTATAGAACGCATGGCTCATTCGCTTGAGACAGAAAATCTAGCCGATGTAAAAGCTTTGATTGAAGAATTGGAAATTGCTTGTCCAGAATCTGGTTCAAAAAATTGGACTGACGTAAGACAATTCAATCTGATGTTTGGTACTAAGCTCGGAGCATCTGCAGAAGGCGCAATGGATTTATACCTAAGACCAGAAACGGCACAAGGGATTTTCGTAAACTTTCTAAACGTTCAGAAATCAGGTCGTATGAAGATTCCTTTCGGAATTGCTCAAACTGGAAAAGCTTTTAGAAATGAAATTGTTGCAAGACAATTCATTTTTAGAATGCGTGAGTTTGAACAAATGGAAATGCAATTTTTTGTACGTCCAGGCGAAGAAATGGAACACTATAACTATTGGAAAGAAGCTAGACTTAACTGGCACTTAACTTTAGGACTAGGAAAAGAAAATTACCGTTTCCACGATCACGAGAAATTGGCGCATTACGCAAATGCAGCCACAGATATCGAATTTAATTTCCCATTTGGATTTAAAGAATTGGAAGGAATTCACTCAAGAACTGACTTTGACCTAAAAGCGCACGAAAAATTCTCTGGTAAAAAATTACAATATTTTGATACAGAGCAAAATCAAAGTTATACTCCTTATGTAGTAGAAACTTCGGTAGGATTGGATAGATTATTCTTGGCAGTTTTTTCTAAATCATTAAAAGAAGAAACTTTAGAGGATGGCTCAACTAGAACAGTTTTGGCATTGCCAACTGTACTTGCTCCAATAAAAGTAGCGGTATTGCCTCTAATTAAAAGAGATGGACTTCCAGAAATCGCTCATAAAATTATTGCTGACTTGAAACTTGATTTCAATGTAGTGTATGATGAAAAGGATGCTGTAGGAAGACGTTACAGAAGGCAAGATGCTTTGGGAACTCCTTTCTGCGTTACTGTAGATCATCAGACAATAGAAGATAATACAGTTACAATTCGACATAGAGATTCTATGAAGCAAGATAGAGTTGCAATTTCTGATCTTTACAAAATTGTAAACGAGGAAGTTTCGATGACAAATTGGTTGAAGAAATTGATTAAATAGAATGTATATTCTGTAGTTTTAAAAGCCGAACTTTCTATAGTTTCGGCTTTTTTTACTTTAATGCAGTATTATCTAGATTTTATAATCCTAACTTTTAGATAAATCGGCAAACGCTGATGTTCTATAAATCCATCAGTCAAGGATTATTAGAATAGCTATTAGAATTAAACAGTATTTTGACTTTTGTTGACAATTCAAAAACACTATCTTGCTACACATTGCAGGATATTTTCGACATATACTAATTCAGTAATAACCGAATAGTTTCATATTCTGTGCGAGCAGTTTTTTATAAATAATAGTAAAATTAAGTAGTCTAGTAATGCAAGAAATGAACATTCTGATTGTCGACGATCATCCATTTATTATCGAAGGATATAAAAATGCTATTAATTCATATCCGGCTGAGGGAATTAATTTTAAAATTACTGCGGCTAAGGATTGTAAGTCGGGATATGATGCAATTATGAATGCCGTTGATACTCCGTTTTCTGTAGCGTTATTGGATTTTAGTATGCCTGCTTATATTGAAAAAAACATTGCAACTGGCGAAGATTTAGCTTTGTTAATCCGAAAGGAAATGCCCAATTGCAAAATTGCACTTCTCACCATGCATACAGAGTTGCTTAAAATCAGTGCAATTGTAGAGGATTTGAAACCTAACGCACTTATAATAAAAAATGACTTAACATTTGACGAACTATTAATTGCATTTGCGGCAGTAATGAATGATGAGTTTTATTACAGCACTACGGTTAAAGCAACCGTAAAGGCTGTAAAAGAAGATTATTCACTGGAAATAGATTCCTTTGATAAGCAGATTTTATTTCACTTAAGCAAAGGAACATCAGAATTGGAAATTCCGCGGTATGTTCCTTTGTTATTAGAAGCAATTCAACAAAGAATATGCAATTTAAGTGAGCTATTAGGAAGCACTCCAAATGACCATCAGTCACTAGTTTTAGCAGCAAGGAGTAGGAAATTGGTTTAACGATTTAGTCTTCTGCAATTGCATCCCAGCCTCGAGATTTGAGTTGAATCTTCGTGTTTGCTCGAGTTACAAGATGAATTCCTTCACTTTCCTGAGTCATATGACCAATGATTGTAAAATTTGGATTTCCTTTTATTTTTTCGAAATCATTAATCGAAATTGTAAAAAGTAATTCGTAATCTTCACCGCCATTTATTGCAACAGTTGTAGAGTCAAGATCAAATTCCTCACATACATTTATAAACTGAGGATCTAAGGGCAATTTGTCTTCATAAAGATTACAACCCACTTGTGATTGCTTGCACAAATGCATTATTTCTGAAGATAAACCGTCAGAAATATCAATCATCGAAGTAGGTTTTACTTCAAGGGCGTGTAATAATAAACGAACATCTTTGCGAGCTTCAGGTTTTAGCTGACGCTCAATTAGATAAGAATACGCGTCAAGATCAGGTTGTGAATTTGGATTTACCAGAAAAACTTGTTTCTCTCTTTCCAAAACTTGAAGTCCCATATAAGCTGCTCCAATATCACCTGTAACAACCAACAAATCTGTGTCTTGAGCGGTGCTTCGATAAACGACTTCATCTAAATCAACCTCACCAATTGCGGTAATGCTAATGATTAATCCTTTTTGAGATGAGGTGGTGTCACCACCAATAACATCAACATTGTATTCCTTGGCGGCATGATTAATTCCTGCAAACAAATCGTCCAACGCTTCTAATGGAAATCTATTTGAAACCGCAATCGAAACCGTTATTTGAGTTGGTTTGGCGTTCATAGCACAAATATCAGAAAGATTGACTACAACTGCTTTATAGCCCAAATGCTTCAGTGGCATATAAGCCAAATCAAAATGAACTCCCTCTATCAAAAGATCGGTTGAGATCACTATTTTTTTATCTTTAAAATCTAAAATTGCAGCATCATCACCAATTCCCTTTATCGTGGATTCATGGTTAATCGAAAAGTTTTTTGTCAGGTGATCTATAAGTGCAAATTCTCCCAATTGTGAAATACTTGTCTTCTGCGGATTTTTATCTTCAATCATATTTTGAATGTCATTTAGTAAAAAACAAAGGTACAAAGTATTGTTGCTACGACACTCATGGATTAGTAAAGGATCATTTCCAAATTAATTGTTAATTTATTTGTAACAAACTTTGTACCTTGTGTACCTATATCAAAACGATTCTCTTTAAACACTTTAATTATATGAAGTTAAGCATACAAAACCTCACCAAAATCTACAAGAACGGCACTAAAGCCCTTGATAATTTAAATCTCGAAATCGGATCTGGAATGTTTGGACTCTTAGGGCCAAATGGAGCTGGAAAATCTTCACTAATGCGTACAATTGCAACTTTGCAAAAACCTGATAGCGGAACCATTACTTTTGAAGGCATCGATGTTCTTAATAACAGTACTGCATTGCGAAAAGTTTTGGGCTATTTACCACAAGAATTTGGAGTATATCCAAATATGTCTGCCGAAGATCTTTTGCAGTATTTTGCTCGATTAAAAGGAATTTCGTCTTCATCAGAACGAAAAGATTTAATCAAAAAAGTTTTAGAAGTAACCAATCTTTACGATCAACGCGGAAAAGCAGTAAGCGGCTATTCGGGCGGGATGAAACAACGTTTCGGAATTGCACAGCTGTTGCTAAATGACCCAAAATTAATTATTGTTGATGAACCAACTGCCGGACTTGATCCTGCCGAGAGACATCGTTTCTTAAACGTTCTTAGAGAAATTGGTACAAACCACACCGTAATATTTTCGACACACATTGTAGATGATGTGAAAGATCTTTGCAACGAAATGGCAATTTTAAACGGTGGAAAAATTCTACTTCAAGGAACTCCCGAGCAAGCAGAATCACAATTAAATGGTCAGATTTGGACAAAAATGATTCCTCGTGATCACCTGGAAAAGTATGAGCACGATTTTAATGTAATCTCATCAAAATACAATCAGGATAACACGCTTAATATCAAAGTGCATAGTGTAACCGCACCAGATGAAACTTTTATTAATGCCGATCCGCAACTCGAAGATGTTTATTTTGTGGCACTAAAATCCGATTCATAGATGTTTAAAACCATATTTTCTTTCGAACTAAAAAGATGGTTTAAAAATCCGTCTCTCTATATTTATTTTGCATTGTTTTTTGCAATTTCATTCCTATTTGCCGCAGTTATTTTTGGTTTTTTCGATAGTATAACTGCTTCTGGAAGTTCAAATGCCTACGCAAATTCGCCAGTTGCACTAAATAGCTTTATCAATGGACTCAATTATTTAATCTATTTTCTACTGCCAATAGTAATCGGATCTTCGATTTACCGAGATTTCCGCTACAATATGCATACAATTTTGTTTTCGTATCCATTTAGTAAAATGGACTACATCGCAGGAAAATTTTTAAGTTCATTGCTCGTTGTAATTATTATTACTCTTTCTATAGTCCTCGGAATTATTGTGGCCTCGGTCTTGCCACTTGCCAATCAAGCCGTTGTGGCTCCCTTTGATATAATGGCCTATGTCCAAATTTATGCGATATACGTCATTCCAAATCTATTCTTCTTTGGAGTGATAGTTTTTGCGTTAGTCACGCTTACGCGAAATATATCCGTGGGGTTTATTGGGGTAATCGTTTTAATACTACTTAAGGTCGTTGTGTCAAGTTTTACAAGCAATATTGATAATAGATATCAAGTAGCACTTTGGGAACCTTTTGGCGAGGAAGCTGCAGAATATTACACTAAATATTGGACTATTGCGGAGCAAAATGTAAATATGTTGCCATTTGAAGGTGTCATTATCTATAATAGACTGCTGTGGCTAGGGATATCAATCGCGGTTTTTATGCTGGTTTACACTTTGTTTTCGTTCAGTCAAACTGGTATTATCATTAGCCGAACTAAGAAAAAAGAACGTCTAATCAAGAATAATTTCGGTGGAATTGTTCGCATAGTTTTGCCAAAAGTAAACTATGATTATTCTACCTGGCAAAATATTAAAACGACCTTTAGCCTCTCGAGGTACGACTTTAGTTATATTGTACGCAATTGGACATTTATAACTATTTCATTCGTCGGACTTTTGGTACTGATCTTAATGTCGGCCACCGCAGGAGAAATATTTGGCACAAGTACATACCCAGTCACGTGGCAAATGTTAACTTTACCGGGTACTTTCTTTAGTTTCTTCATCAATATTCTAACTTTCTTATTTGCAGGAATGTTGATTCATCGCGCAGATTTGGCTCGAATGAAACATTTGGTAGATGTAACGCCAATCCCAAATTGGGTGCTGCTTCTATCAAAGTTTATCGCGCTACTAAAAATGCAGCTATGTCTGCTATTGCTAATTGTAATTGCAGGTGTGGCAATTCAAGCCCACCACGAATATTATAATTTTGAACTTGGCCTGTACTTTTATGAGTTGTATGCATTAAAATTTATCAACTTCGTAATATGGGCTTTATTGGCACTGTTTGTACATACATTGTTCAAAAATTATTTGCTAGGATTCTTTGTGTTGCTGTTGCTTTCAATCGCGATTCAGTTTTTACCAATGATAGGAGTAGAGCAGAAAATCTTTATTTTTAATTCGGATACACGATACAGTTATTCAGATATGAACGGATTTGGCTCGTCACTTCCACTGTATTTTTTGTACAAATTTTATTGGTTACTTTTTGGATTATTTTTGTACGGCCTATCGCTTTTATTATGGAAACGCGGAGTCGGCGGAAATTCAGCAGACAATTGGTCAAACTTTAAAAGCAGGTTTAAGCCGTCTGTATATATTCCGATGGCAATCGTTTTAATAGCTTTCGTAGGATTAGGATTTACCTTTTATTATCAGGACAATGTTGTCAACACTTTCTTTAGCAGTAAAGATGTAGAAAAACAGCGTGCCGAATATGAAAAAAAGTATAAACAATACGAAAATTATGCGCAACCCCGAATTGTGAATATCAAAATTGATATGGACATTTTTCCCAAAGAGAGAAACCTTGCAGTCAATGGAACATTTGTCTTAAAGAATAAAACTGCAGAAGCAATCGATTCGCTATTTGTAAGCTATCAAGATTACGAAACAGCGATTACATTTGATAAAGCTGCCAAATTAGTTTCAAACGATACTCTATTTAGATTTAGTATTTACAAATTCGACACACCATTAGCCGCTGGAGATTCGCTAATTATGAATTTCAAGTTAAAAAATAAAAAGAATACTATTTTCACTGATAATTCGCCAGTGCTTGCCAACGGAACATTTATTAATAATGCACATTTTCCTTCGATTGGATATTCAGATCAGCAAGAGCTAACTGACAATGATGTTCGTAAAAAGTACGGACTTGGGGACAAAGAACGAATGGCAGCAACTGATGATCTAAAGGCGCGTCAAAATAATTATATCTCTGGCGACGCCGATTGGCTAGATTTTGAAACTACGGTCAGCACAGAAAAAGGTCAAATTGCCATCGCACCTGGAAATCTTGTGAAGCGATGGGAAAAAGACGGTCGAGATTATTTTCATTATAAAATGAAAGGTCAAATGCTAAATTTCTATGCTTATCAATCGGCCGACTATCAAGTAAAGACTGATACTTACAAAGGTGTTGCGATCGAAATCTATTACGATCAAAAGCATTTGTATAATGTGGATCGAATGATTAGCTCACTAAAGAAATCATTGGATTATTACACGACAAATTTTAGTCCGTACCAGCATGATCAAATTAGAATTATCGAGTTTCCTCGTACTGCCGGAAGTTTTGCGCAGGCATTTGCCAATACAATTCCATTTTCTGAAGGGATAGGATTTATTGCCAATGTAGACGAAGAGAACGACGATGCTGTAGATTACCCATTTGCGGTCACCGCACATGAGATGGCGCATCAATGGTGGGCACATCAAGTAATTGGTGCTAACGTACAGGGAGCGACCTTGCTGTCTGAGAGTTTGTCCGAATATAGTTCGCTGATGGTTTTGCAAAAGGAGTATGGAAAAGGACAGATGCGAAAATTCCTTAAGGATGCTTTGGATTCCTACTTAATGGGCAGAAGTGTTGAGGGCAAAAAAGAGAAGCCGTTAATGTACAACGAAAACCAGCAGTATATTCATTATAACAAAGGTTCTCTAGTTCTTTATGCGCTTAGCGATTATATTGGCGAGAAGAATATGAATGCCGCTTTGAGCAAGTATATTGCCGACGTCGCTTATCAGCAACCACCTTATACCAATTCTATTGAGTTTGTAAAGTATCTGAATGCTGCCACTCCAGATTCGTTAAAGTATCTAATTCCAGATATGTTTGAAACTATAACACTCTACGAAAACCGTATTAAAGATGCGAAAGTTGAAGAATTGCCTAATGGTAAATTCAAAGTGACTATTGACACCGAGAGCAGTAAATACCGCTCGGACGAGAAAGGAAAGCGTATTTACGATAATGGAAATGGAAAAACCATTTATACAAAAACGCGCAGTGGTAATGAAGATGTCAGATCTATTCCGCTGGCAGATTACATCGAAATCGGAGTTTTCTCTGAATCAAATGCAGGTTCAAGTACCAACGAAGAGCAGCTCTATTTAGAAAAGCGTAAGGTTACAAAAATCGATAATCGATACATTATTATCGTGGACAAGAAACCAACCGAAGTTGGAATTGATCCTTATAATAAGTTGATTGATGCCAATTCTGGAGATAATAGACGTAGATTGTAGAACCGTAAATCCTATTAAAAACAATAAGCCTCGAAATTAAAATTTCGAGGTTTTTTTATAATTTAAGTAATTACAGTTTATATACTGATGATTGAGACTTAAGTAAAATTCAAAACATGAAAAAATATTTATTATTAGTATATCTAGTTGCGATCTCATGCCAACAAACTATTACAACCAACAACTCAGAAAATGATGTAAAAATTGCGAAAGAAATTACAAGTGTTCTTTATAAAGATCTGATCAAATTAGATACTCTGAACATCTATAAATATTTAGATACCTCAATATCCAAGAAAGAACTATCTGAATCATTTAATGAAAAATTCAAAGATTTTGAAAATATTGAATCATTTGAAATATTAAGTACCGAAACTAAAAGTACCGTAATCGATGATTATAGCCAAACAAATTACAGAGTGACAGCTCTAGTTTTCTATGAGAAAAGCCATTTTATAGAAAAAATAAGTTTTAAGAAAATTGACAATAATATTTCGAAATTAGATGGATATTCGTACGAGCAAGTATTAAAGTAAATACTTACGATTATAAATTATTATTGTCGATGTCGCAGAATTCCTTCGACATTTCACAAAAACCGCTATCGCAGATGTCAAGCCGTACTTTAAAACGTCGATAGCGCGAATTTGTATTCCGTGCCCACAATCAAAATAATAATTTCTGAAATGTCTTAATTTACGTTGCTCATTAATAATTCCTTTCTGATCCCGTAGGGATCACATGTTTATAGAAATCAATGCGCGTTTCTTCTTCGACCCCATCGGGGTCGCACATTTCCCATAAGCTTCTCATAACATATTATCGCGAACTTACTCCGTCATTTAATCATATCCTCGGGCGTAACCTTTGTAATTTTTGACAATCCCTCAAATGCAACTTTTAATTAATACACAAAAAAAGCCCCAAAAAATTAATTTTGGGGCTTTCCTATATTTATAAAACGATATTTCTAGTCATTCAACTTCAAAACCGCCATAAATGCTTCTTGCGGAATCTCTACGTTTCCTACCTGACGCATTCTCTTTTTACCTTTTTTCTGCTTTTCAAGCAACTTACGCTTACGCGAAATATCACCACCGTAACATTTTGCCGTAACGTCCTTACGAAGTGCTTTGATCGTCTCTCTAGCAATTACTTTCACACCAATTGCTGCCTGAATCGGAATATCAAACTGCTGACGCGGAATCAATTCTTTCAATTTCTCGCACATCTTTTTACCAATTTGATGCGCATTATCAACGTGAATCAAAGACGAAAGTGCATCTACAATTGTAGCATTCAACAAAATATCAACTTTTACCAGATTCGAAGTACGCATTCCGATTGGAGTATAATCAAAAGATGCATACCCTTTAGAAACCGTTTTCAATCTATCGTAAAAGTCAAATACAATTTCTGCAAGAGGCATATCAAAAGTCAATTCAACACGCTCAGTTGTTAAGTAAGTCTGATTTGTAATTACTCCACGTTTTTCGATACATAAAGACATTACGTTTCCTACAAAATCTGCTTTTGTAATGATCGTCGCTTTAATGTAAGGCTCTTCAACATGATCAAGTCTTGAAGGCTCAGGCAAGTCAGAAGGATTATTTACTACCATTCCCACTTCTGGATCTTTCTTAGTATAAGCTAAGTACGAAACGTTGGGAACCGTAGTAATTACAGTCATATTAAATTCACGCTCAAGACGCTCCTGAATAATCTCCATGTGCAGCATTCCCAAGAATCCACAACGGAAACCAAATCCCAGAGCTGCCGAACTTTCTGGCAAAAATACCAGCGAAGCATCATTCAGCTGAAGTTTCTCCATAGAATTTCGAAGCTCCTCGTAATCCTCCGTATCTACGGGATAAATTCCCGCAAATACCATCGGTTTTACGTCCTCAAAACCAGTAATCATATTGGTAGTTGGCGTTTTCGCATCGGTAAGCGTATCACCTACTTTTACTTCACGAGCCTCCTTAATTCCAGATATTAAATAGCCAACATCACCAGCAGAAATCACACTTTTCGGAACTTGATTTAACTTTAAAGTTCCAATTTCGTCAGCGAAATATTCATTTCCAGTGGCCATAAATTTAATTTTCTGACCTTTCTTAATTTCCCCATTTTTCACTCGGAAAATAACTTCAATTCCTCGAAAAGGATTGTATACAGAGTCAAAAATTAAAGCTTGTAACGGCTCATCTTTATTTCCTTTTGGCGGGGGAATTCTTTCAATAATTGCCGCTAAAATTTCTTCTACTCCAAGTCCTGTTTTCCCCGAAGCGTGAATGATTTCATTGATATTACAACCCAAAAGGTCCACAATATCGTCGCTTACTTCTTCAGGATTCGCACTTGGCAAATCTACCTTATTCAAAATCGGAATAATCTCAAGATCATTTTCCAATGCCAAATAAAGGTTCGAAATCGTTTGCGCCTGAATACTTTGTGCAGCATCAACAATCAAAAGTGCACCTTCACAAGCGGCAATTGATCGCGAAACCTCGTAAGAAAAATCTACGTGTCCAGGAGTGTCAATCAAATTCAGGATATATTCCTGTCCTTGATAGGTATATTCCATCTGTATCGCGTGACTTTTTATGGTAATTCCTCTTTCACGCTCAAGGTCCATACTATCTAGCAATTGCGCCTTTTCTTGTCGCGCCGTCACCGTTTGAGTTGCCCCAAGCAATCGGTCAGCAAGCGTGCTTTTTCCGTGGTCAATATGCGCAATAATGCAAAAATTTCTTATATGTTTCATCTACTTTTGATATCAATTTTTTTTATTTGGGCGTGCCCTGTTGCACAACGACCTTCCTTAAATTTGAACATTAGTGTAGCAACAGGTCAGGCTTTCCACTCCCAATCTTTCTTGTAGCTTGTGCTCCGCAAAGCTACAAGAAAGGATTTCCGCTGCAATCCTTCACGCAAACGCAAAGTAACATTCAATTAAAGGTAATTTAAATAATCCGCAAAGATAGTTTTTTCGCCGTTAACTTTAAACGCTGAATTTCAATTATGGGAAGTTTGTTTTAATATAAATTTAGTTTAAGAATTTAAAGCGATGAACACTGTATATAAACTTGCTTTAACCTACTTGCTGCGTCGAGATTGCTTTAACGTCCAATGAGCAGATGGGATGAAATATCGATACCAATTTTGATATAGATGATTGAAGATTTTTCGACGAAAATTGGTGAATTATTCACTTAGAGACATACAATTATTAGAGTGAAGCTTTTTGATTGAGTGCGGGTAAATTAGATTTACTAATCTGATTAACTATATTTTTCCTTTAATTTTAAAATCAACTCGGGGGTATTTTAAAAGATTGTGTATGTAAAATTTACTTTTCATATTCTTAATGTGCCTTTCAATTTTTAAACCTTGCTCTTTACTTACGCAATAATTAGAAAAATATTCCAGTCATTAGCTTTAGCGGTGAATTTATCGGAAGCTGATTTTTTATGATATTCTAAGCGGGAATACAAATCAGAAGAATAGCCAACATAGAACCTATCTAAATGAAGTGAATGAAGTATGTAAACACAATCCATATCGCAAGTATTAATAATGGAAAGATAGGGAGGTTTTTTTAATATTTCTCAACAGAAATTTTTGTTAATTTTTAAAAACAAAAAAGTCCGATATTTCTATCGGACTTCTTCTGTGCTCCCCCTTTCCGATAGTCATCGGAACAGGCAATTAGTTCGAATCAATCCCGATCACTATCGGGGCTCTGATTAACCATATTTTTCCTTTAATTTTAAAATCATCTCGGGGTATTTTAAAAGATTCTGTATGTATATTTTGCTTTTCATATTCTTAATGTGTCTTTCAATTTGTAAACCTTGCTCTTTACTTACGCAATCAATAATTAGAAAAACAATCCAGTCATTTGCTTTAGCGGTGAATTTATCGGAAGCTGATTTTTTGTGATATTCTAATCGAGAATTCAAATCAGAAGAATAGCCAACATTGAACCTATCTAAATGAAGTGAATGAAGTATGTAAACACAATCCATATTGCAAGAATTAATAGTGGAAAGATAGAGTGGTTTTTTTAAAATTTCTCAAGAAAAATTTTTACTAATACTTAGAAACAAAAAAGTCCGATATTTCTATCGGACTTCTTTTGTGCTCCCCCTTTCCGATAGTCATCGGAACAGGCAATTAGTTCGAACCAATCCCGATCACTATCGGGGCTCTGATTAACTATAATATATTTGGAATTTCGAATTCTTCTTACGAAAAATCCCACTAATTCTTAAAAACAAAAAAGTCCGATATTTCTATCGGACTTCTTCTGTGCTCCCCCTTTCCGATAGTGATCGGAACAAGCAATGGGCTCGAATCAATCCCGATCACTATCGGGGCTCTGATTAACTATATTATATTTATATTTTCGAATTCTTCTTACGAAAAATCCCACTAATTCTTAAAAACAAAAAAGTCCGATATTTCTATCGAACTTTTTCTGTGCTCCCCCTTTCCGATAATGATCGGAACAGGCAATGGGTTCGAATCAATCCCGATCACTATCGGGGCTCTGATTAACTATAAAATATTTGGAATTTCAAATTCTTCTTACGAAAAATCCCACTAATTTTTAAAAACAAAAAAGTCCGATATTTCTATCGGACTTCTTCTGTGCTCCCCCTTTCCAATAGTGATCGGAACAGGCAATGCGTTCGAACCAATCCCGATCACTATCGGGGCTCTGATTAACTATTTTATATTAGACTTATAAATATTTCTTACGAAAAATCCCACTAATTCTTAAAAACAAAAAAGTCCGATATTTCTATCGGACTCCTTTTGTGCTCCCCCTTTCCGATAGTGATCGGAACAAGCAATGGGCTCGAATCAATCCCGATCACTATCGGGGCTCTGATTAACTATATTATATTTGGAATTTCGAATTCTTCTTACGAAAAATCCCACTAATTCTTAAAAACAAAAAAGTCCGATATTTCTATCGGACTTTTTCTGTGCTCCCCCTTTCCGATAGTGATCGGAACAGGCAATGGGTTCGAACCAATCCCGATCACTATCGGGGCTCTGATTAACTAAATTATATTTATATTTTCGAATTCTTCTTACGAAAAATCCCACTAATTCTTAAAAACAAAAAAGTCCGATATTTCTATCGGACTTTTTCTGTGCTCCCCCTTTCCGATAGTGATCGGAACAGGCAATGGGTTCGAACCAATCCCGATCACTATCGGGGCTCTGATTAACTAAATTATATTTATATTTTCGAATTCTTCTTACGAAAAATCCCACTAATTCTTAAAAACAAAAAAGTCCGATATTTCTATCGGACTTCTTCTGTGCTCCCCCTTTCCGATAGTCATCGGAACAGGCAATGGGTTCGAACCAATCCCGATCACTATCGGGGCTCTGATTAACTATAAAATATTTGGAATTTCAAATTCTTCTTGCGAAAAATCCCACTAATTTTTAAAAACAAAAAAGTCCGATATTTCTATCGGACTTTTTCTGTGCTCCCCCTCTTGGGCTCGAACCAAGGACCCTCTGATTAACAGTCAGATGCTCTAACCAACTGAGCTAAGGAGGAAGGCTGATTGCCTTTGAAAGCGGTGCAAAGATAGGATACTTTTTAGTTTCTCCAAATAAAAAATGAAGAAATTTTAAAAAAATTTTAGTTGCCTATAATTGCCTTGTAAACGTCATTACCATTGGCCAACAAAACCAAAGTTATAAGTAACAGAAACCCTGCTAATTGCGCATATTCCATGAATTTATCACTCGGTTTTCTGCGGGTAATTATTTCGTATAATAAAAACATTACATGACCTCCATCAAGTGCTGGAATTGGCAATAAGTTCATAACTCCAAGCATTATTGATAGCAAAGCGGTGATGGTCCAAAAGATTTCCCAGTTCCAAACGGGAGGGAAAATGTCGTAAATCGCTTTAAATCCTCCAACACCTTTATAAGCTCCGGTCTCTGGATTAGCAATCATTTTGAGTTGTTTTCCATATCCGAAGAGTTGATTCTTTCCTTTTTCTATTCCGAAAGGAATAGATTCTAAGATTCCGAATTCAGCACGGTTTACTTTGTATAATCCTTGTTTTTCTAAATCGGCATATTTCATTCTCGGTATATAGATTGCGCCAAGCAAGCCTTCCTGATTGATTGTCAAATTGATTTCAGTCGACTTGTTATCTCGTTTTACAACTGCCGGAACGGTTTGCCCTTTAACTGTTTTGATTTGAGTCATAACTTGGTCTACATAGGGTGTTGCAACTCCATTTATAGATAATATTTGGTCGCCAAGTTTTAATGCATTTGAATTTGGAGAATTTTCTAAAAGTCCATTGATGATAAATGGAACTCGAAGCTCTACAACCGAAACTTTTTTGCCTTGCATTAACTGATCGATAAAGTTAATAGGCATTACAATGGTTTTTTGCTCGCCTTGACGGTCAACGACGATTTCTCTTCCCATTATAATCTTTTCATTCAATTGGTGAAATTGATTGACTTCTGTCCCATCAACAGATATGATTTTATCTCCGGTATGCAAGCCCATTTTCTCGACCACCGGATTTGTAATCCATACTCCGTCATTTAAATCTTTGTTTGCGATATATAAATCACCGTATACAAACGCCATCGCAATGTAAATGATAAATGCCAATACGAAGTTTACGGTAACACCACCCAGCATAATGATAAGTCGTTGCCAAGCTGGTTTTGATCTAAATTCCCATGGTTGTGGAGGTAAAGCCATCTGCTCTTTGTCCATACTTTCGTCAATCATTCCGGCGATTTTGACGTAACCTCCGAGTGGTAACCACCCAATACCATATTCTGTATCTCCGATTTTCTTCTTGATTAAAGAAAATTTCACATCAAAAAATAAGTAGAACTTTTCGACTCTAGTCTTGAATAATTTAGCAGGAATAAAATGGCCAAGTTCGTGAAGTACAATCAGTAACGATAAACTCAGCAGAAACTGAGCTAATTTAATAAGTATTTCCATAAAGATTTTTTCGAAGTTTTAACGCACAAAAGTAAGGTTTTATGTTTGAATTTTGTGATTTAAGAAAGTCTGCGTGTATAAAAGCTTGTTAATGTTTTAAATGATTTGTCCTTAAAATAATAGTAAAAAAAAACTGCGCCGAAATAATTTCTCAGACGCAGTTTTATAAATACTATTTTTTTAAGCTGCTATTATTGTTTTACAAATTTTAAAGTTGCAGTACCTTGAGTAGTTTCAATTGTAATAAAATGAACTCCCGAAGCAAGTGCAGAAATATTCCAACTATTCTCATTCGTGCTTCGCATTACAACTTGTCCGAGCGCATTTCTAAAAGTTGCTTTTTGAATTTCCGCATTATTTTCAAGGGACGAATACAAAATATTTGCTGCAGGATTTGGGTATAATTTTACTCCTGTAATTTCATTAAACTTTTGGACATCCAAAGTTGCCGAATTGTCAGCAGAAATAATATCGCGATTTGGGTCGAATTCAATATTTGTAAGTGTAAAAGGGCAATCAACAATAAAATATTCTCCATTAAAAGTGTTGTCTAAAACAACATCTAATTGTTGCCCATTATTTCCTTTTAGACGTACTGGTACAGGCATTTCGAAAAAGTTGACGGATGGATGCGATTGGGTTTGGTTGATTCTAACCTTTACTTTTCCCAGGACATCGTTATAGGCCGAAACGGTATAGCTTGGATATCCTTGATTGTAAACCCAGTCATTAAAAAATTCGCTAAGGTCCATTCCGCTTGCAGTTTCTAGATGTGCTTGTAGCTGAGCAGTTACTGCAGTCTTATATGCGATTGCTGGATCATTAAGATAATTATTTACACCAAGAAGAAAAGCTTCCTGTCCTAGCTTTAATCGCAACATATTTACTACCATCCCACCTTTGGCATAAGTTAAGCGACTGCTAAATATTCTATCAGAATTTTGCGCTTCTTCAGGTGTTAAATATAATGCGCCACCTGGGTAATAAGTGATATAATCAATTTCGTTTTGCTTGTAGTATCTGTAGGCTGAATCTCCATCCTGATCTTCAATAACAAGTCCAGAAAGATACACTGCAAAACCTTCGTTAAGCCAGATATCTTGCCAAGTACCACATGTTACTTTATCGCCAAACCACTGATGTGCCAATTCATGTGCAATAAGTCCGCGGCTGAAGCCGCCCATGAAAGAAACGGTTGTGTGTTCCATCCCTCCTCCAAATTCAAACTCTGCGTGACCATATTTCTCTGTAGAGAATGGATATGTTTGAAATAGTGATTCGAATAAATTCATTATCGGAAGTGTTACTTCCAATTGGTCTTCTACAAAATCTACAGATTCAGGATATATATAATTTATAATTGGAAAATTATTTGGAGAGGTGCCGGCTTCTTGCTCTATAATTACATAATCAGTAACTGCGATTGCAACTAGATATGCGGGTATTGGATAGTTATGTTTAAAGTGCGTTGTTTTGCTGTTGCCATTGATAGTTTGGCTAATTTCTAATCCGTTTGATACACTCACAAATTGTGTTGGAGCAGTAATATAAACATCGATTGAATCAATTTTATCGGTTAGATCTTCTTTACATGGCCACCAATCGCTCGAACCAAATGGCTCTGAAAGTGTGTAAATTATTGGCGATCCATTATGTGTATCTCTAGTAAAAGCTTCCTGACCTTGGGGAGCATTTCCTGCATAGATAATTTCGACAGTGGCACTTGTTCCTGCAGCAACTGCAGTACCGAGGTTTATCACCAGCTCATTTGAGGTGTTTTGAGTGTATGTAAGTGGTTGGTTATTTCTTTTTACGCTGCTTACATTTAAAGCTTTCGCCAAATCAAAAGTAACGGTATTCATATTTGATAAAGCAGTAAAAGTTGATGTTACTTTTCCGCTGATATAAGGTGCGTAGACTAATGGGTTGACCGTAAATTCTAATTTTTGATAGGTCATATCGTAATTGGCGGTATTGGCATTGCTGACAATATTCATGATTTTGCTTTTTGATTTCATTTCCGATTCGGCAATTGAAGCTTCTCTGTACGGAACTTGTGCAAGGCATGATAACATCGGTAGTAAGCAGGCAAGAAGTAACTTTATTTTCATTTTATTTATTATTTGGATTACAAATATATATAAATGACAATTATACTTAGTTAATATCGAATAAATCTTAAATTTTAATGAAATAATTGTTCGAAAATTATTCTGTATAACATTCGCCTTAAGGCAAATTTTATTATAAACATTTGACTAAATTTGCAATCTTACTTAAATTTTAGAACTTATGTTACAGACCGCGTTTATCAGAGAAAACAAAGAGCAGGTAATTAAGGCTTTGGCCAAAAGACATATCGATGCTACTGCCACAGTGACAAGGATTATTGAGCTTGATGAAAAACGTAGAAGTACGCAAGTGGAGCTTGATACTGTACTAGCCGAATCTAATTTGCTTTCCAAAGATATTGGCGCAATGATGAAATCTGGCGAAAAAGCTAAAGCCGAAATATTAAAGGCCAAAACAGTTCAACTGCGTGATAGAAGTAAAGAGCTGTCGCTAATAAGCGAGGAAGTAGCAGCTGAATTACAACAAGAATTATATACTCTTCCAAATTTACCCGCAGATATTGTACCTGAAGGAAATTCGGCCGAAGAAAATCTTTCTGTTTTTGAAGCAGGAGAAATTCCAAAGCTTCATGAAGGCGCAATGCCTCACTGGGAATTAGTAAAGAAATACGATATCATTGATTTTGAACTAGGGACAAAAATTGCTGGAGCAGGATTTCCTGTCTATAAGGGGAAAGGTGCGAAATTACAACGCGCACTTATCAACTACTTTTTAGACAAAAATACCGAAGCCGGTTACAAAGAAATGCAAGTGCCTCACGTGGTAAACGAAGCTTCTGGTTACGGGACTGGACAATTGCCAGATAAAGAAGGACAGATGTACCACATTGGTATTGATGATTTATATTTAATTCCTACTGCCGAAGTTCCGGTGACAAATATCTTTCGCGATACGATCATTGCCGAAGCTGAACTTCCTGTTTTATGTACTGCATACACGCCTTGTTTCCGAAGGGAAGCGGGATCTTATGGAGCGCACGTCCGTGGGTTGAATAGGCTTCACCAATTTGATAAAGTAGAAATAGTTCGTGTCGAACATCCGGACAATTCTTACAAAGCACTTGACGGAATGGTGGAACATGTAAAAGGAATTTTGGACGAACTGAAATTGCCATACCGAATTTTACGTCTCTGTGGTGGTGATATGGGTTTCACAGCAGCTCTTACTTATGATTTTGAGGTGTTCTCGACTGCGCAAGATCGTTGGTTGGAAATTAGCTCAGTGTCTAACTTTGAAACTTTTCAGGCAAATCGTTTGAAATTAAGATTTAGAGATAAAGACGGGAAAAATCAGTTAGCACATACACTCAACGGAAGTTCATTAGCTTTGCCGCGAGTATTGGCTGGAATTCTTGAGAATTATCAGACTGCCGATGGGATTGTAATTCCAGAAGTATTAAGGCCTTACACTGGTTTTGATATTATAAATTAGCAAAGAATTAGCAGCAGCCGAGATGCTGTTGCAGAGTGAATTGGGTATATTTAGATCCTAAAATAAATCGAAATTTTATAATGAAAGCCATCTTATTCTTTTTGAGTTTGCTGTATTCTGTTGGCGTGCTTGCCCAAAGTGAGCAGCTAGCACAGCATTACTATGACAAAGGGGATTTTGAAAAGGCGAAACTTAGCTATGAGGAGCTATCCAAGCAACAGCCCTCAAACACTTTCTATTTTTTGCGACTCATAGAAACTCAGCAGCAGCTAGAACAGTACGACCTTGCAGAAGTACAGTTGTTAAATCGTTACAAAACGTACAAGCAGCCGTCTTTACTTGTAGAAATTGGTTATAATTATCAACTGAAAAAGGAAGATTCAAAAGCCAAGAAATATTATGATGAGGCAGTAGGGAGTTTGGACAAGAATCCGAATGAGGTATATAGCATTGCTGGTACTTTTGAGAAAAAGGTTCTTGTAGAATATGCCCTACGCACCTACGAACGAGCAATTGCCATTGAGCCAAAATACAATTTTAATTATAAAATGGCTTTATTGTATGGACAAAGTGGGAACGTGGACAAAATGATTTCTACTTTCCTTGATGAAGCGGCGGTGAATCAGTCGTCAATTATAGTCATACAAAACCAACTTTCGAGATTCCTGGCAGAGGATCAGCAGGATGCCTTTAGCGACAGCTTGCGAAAAGCCTTGCTAATAAGGGTGCAAAAGGAGCAAGATGTTTTTTGGAATGGTTTTTTGAGTTGGTACTATGTTCAGAAAAAGGAATTTGCAAGAGCATTCGTTCAGGAAAAAGCAATCTTCAAAAGAAATCCACAAAGTCTGTCCAATATTTTAAATCTTGCACAACTTTCAATCGAGGAAAAGGATGTGGAAACCTCTCGAAACATTTTGAATTTTATTTTGGAAAGTACTTCAGATTCAGAAATATTGATTCAAGCAAACTTGCATCTTTTAGAAATGGAAATTTCCGATGCCACTGCCGGCGATCAGAAGAAAATTGAACCGAAAATTCAAGCCGTGCTGAATCAATTTGGCGTAAGCCGAAATACTTTAAAAATTCAGTTGCTTCAAGCGCACTTCCTAGCTTTCGAATTGAATGAAATTCCACGAGCCAAAGAAATTATCGACAATGCTTTAAAGCTTCCGCTAAATACGTTTGAACAAGCAGATGTTAAGATGGAAATGGCCGATATTTTTTTGCTTCAACAGAAGTTTAATCAAGCTCTTTTATTTTATACACAAATAGAAAATGACTTAAAAAATGATCCCATGGGTCACGAAGCAAGTCTTAAAGCTGCGAAAACAAGTTACTTTAAGGGCGATTTTGATTGGGCCCAAAAACAGTTTGGAACTCTAAAAACTGCGGTATCTCAATTAATTGCCAATGATGCATTGGAATATTTTCTATTGATAAATGACAGCAATGTTGCTGATTCAACGCAAGTCGCACTAAAGCAGTATGCAAAAGGAGATTATTTGAAATATCAGAATAAAAATCAAGAAGCACTACAAGTGTTTCAACAGCTATTGTTGGATTATAAGGGTGATCAGATGGAAGCGGTAACCCATTTGCAAATCGGGGAAATTTATCGTGAATTGGGACAATACGACAAGGCATTGCTGGCTTTTCAAGAAATAATTAGCAAGCATGAAGAAAGCATTTATGTTGATGAAGCATTGTACTATTCAGCTGAAATACTCAGTAAAAGTTTAAATAAGCCTGATGAAGCAAAGGCTTTTTACGAAAAAATACTTTTTAATCATCAGGATAGTATTTACTTTACTGATTCTAGAGAAAAATACCGAATCCTTCGCGGTGATGTTACCTTATAACTTTTAAAAAATTAAGCTATGATAATTTACAATATTACTTCAAATGTTGACGAGAGTGTACATTTAGAATGGTTAGAATGGATGCAGAATGTTCACATCAGTGATTCGATTTCTACAGGAAAATTTCTTAAAGCACGTTTGCTTAAAGTATTGGTCGATGAAGAAATGGGCGGTGTGACATATGCTGTTATGTATTATGTAAGTTGCCGTGATACTTTGGATAAATATTACGAAAAGCATGCGGATAGATTAAGAAAGCAAACCGAAGCTAAATTTGGAGACAAAGTAGTTTCTTTTAGAAGTGAATTGCAGATGATCTCCGACCACTTCGCAGTATAAACTGCCTCACCCACAAAAAATTATATGGAAAAAGTTAAAGCCAAAAAACATTTAGGACAACACTTCCTAAAAGATGAGGAAGTTGCCGAAAAGATTGCAAATACCCTTGTAGGTAGCGGTTACAACGACGTTTTGGAAATTGGTCCTGGAATGGGTGTGCTTACAAAGTATCTGCTCAAGAAAGAAAAAAACGTTGAAGTTATCGAGATTGACACAGAATCGGTGGAATATCTTGGCGCTAATTATCCTCAATTAGAGAACAAGATTATCACTGGAGATTTTCTAAAATACAATGTCAATCTGCTTTTTGACGGTCGGCCCTTTGCGATAATTGGAAACTTTCCATACAATATTTCAAGTCAGATTGTTTTTCGAGCAATCGAATTTAGACATGTCATTCCAGAGTTTTCAGGGATGTTTCAGAAAGAGGTTGCCCAACGAATCTGTGAGAAAAAAGGCTCAAAAGCCTACGGAATTCTGTCGGTATTAGTACAAGCATTTTATGATGCACAGTATCTTTTTACCGTAGATGAACACGTTTTTATTCCCCCGCCTAAAGTAAAATCCGGAGTTTTAAGACTCACACGCAAGGCAGATTATACATTGCCGTGTCCTGAAAAGTTATTTTTTACTGTAGTGAAAACTGCTTTTCAGCAACGACGCAAAACCATGCGAAACAGCTTAAAAACCTTAAACCTTTCGGATACTCTCCGTGAAGACCCTATCTTTGCGCTGCGTCCAGAGCAGTTATCTGTAGAGGAATTTATTATACTAACACAAAAAATACAAGCCGATGGAGTTTAAAATCAGTAAGGAGCTCATTGATCAATTAGAAGAACTAATAAAAGGGAAACAGGACCGTCAACTGATCACTTTGCTCGATGATATGCACCCTACTGATATCGCCGAAATTCTCGACGAGCTCGATTTTAATGAAGCAACGTATATTTTTAAAGTTCTCGATAGCGAGACAACAGCAGGAATTCTTCTTGAGCTTGAAGATGATTTAAGAGAAAATATTCTAAGTAGGCTTTCGCCAAAAGAGATTGCCGAAGAACTTGATGAAATGGAAACCAACGACGCCGCCGATATTATGGCGGAGTTGTCTCAAAGCAAAAAGGAAGAAGTAATCCTTGAGCTTGTGGATGTGGAGCACGCCAAAGATATTGTAGATCTTTTACGATATGACGAAGATTCTGCAGGTGGTTTGATGCACAAAGAACTTGTAAAAGTTAATGAAAACTGGACCGTTTTGACTTGCGTCAAAGAAATGCGTATTCAAGCAGAAAACATTTCGAGAGTACATTCTATTTATGTTGTAGACGATGAAGGCCGACTCAAAGGCCGTCTCTCTCTCAAGGATTTACTTACAACGTCTACTAGAAAGCCAATTATAGATTTATACATTCGCAAGCTTAATTACGTCAAAGTTGATACCGAAGATGTTGAGGTTGCGCGAATTATGCAACGGTACGATCTTGAGGCAATTCCGGTTGTCGATGAGATGGGAATCCTTGTAGGCCGCATTACCATTGATGATATCGTAGATGTTATTAAGGACGAAGCGGATGAAGATTACCAACTTGCTGCCGGTATTTCGCAAGAAGTAGATGCCGATGACAGCATTATCACCCTGACCCGCGCTCGTCTGCCTTGGCTGGTGCTAGCGCTCCTCGGAGGATTTGTCAGCGTAAAAGTTTTAGGCCTTTTTGAAGGTGCAATGATGGAGCACGGGCATCTCTTTTTCTTTACGCCACTTATCGCCGCAATGGCCGGAAACGTAGGGGTTCAGTCATCAGCAATTATTGTTCAAGGTCTTGCCAATAATACCTTGAGTGGGTCGCTTTTTCATAGACTTATTAAGGAAGTATCGCTCAGTTTACTCAACGGTGTCATCCTTGGACTTATCCTTTTCGCTGGAAGTTATTACCTGCTCGATGTTGAAATGATAGTTGGGATAATCGTAACTATAGCGCTGATTTCGGTAATTATTATAGCATCCTTGATCGGAACTTTTGTACCTTTATTACTAGAAAAATGGGGAATTGACCCCGCATTAGCCACCGGTCCATTTATTACAACAAGTAACGATATCTGCGGAATTTTAATATATTTCTCGATAGCACAGTATATTTTACACTTTTAAGAGCTTTTTTATTTGGGCATTCCCCTTTGGGTCGGGCTTTCCGCTGTATCTTTTATTGTTTAAAAAAACAATAAAAGGATGCCGCTGCAATCCCTAATGCGCTCTCCGTTTTTGTTCAGCTAAAGATTTAATAATCCTATAATAGTACAAATCATGACCGCCAAAGACATCAAAATACTTCATATTGATAGCAACCATCCCATAATGTTGCAAGAATTAAACGATTTGGGATTCACAAACGAAATTGATTTTACTTCCAGCAAAGAAGAAGTCGAGCAGATAATTCATAACTACCAAGGAATCGTTATTCGAAGTCGATTTAAAATCGACAAAACATTTCTCGACAAAGCAGTCAATCTTCAATTTATTGCTCGAGTAGGAGCAGGATTAGAAAGTATCGATTGCGATTATGCCAACAGTAAAGACATCAGTTTGATTGCAGCTCCAGAAGGTAATTCTAATGCCGTGGGCGAACATAGTTTGGCAATGTTACTATCACTCTTCAATAATCTTAATCGGGCGGACAGCGAAGTAAAAGCGGGTCATTGGAATCGCGAAAGCAATCGCGGACACGAACTCGATGGCAAAACTGTTGGATTGATAGGCTACGGAAATATGGGAAAATCTTTTGCTAAGAAACTCAGAGGTTTTGATGTGAAAGTGATTTGTTATGATATTAAGGAAGATGTTGGAGACGAAAATGCCACTCAAGTTTCGTTGGCTGATTTCCAAAAAGAAGCAGATGTTGTGAGTCTTCATGTTCCCGCTACTGAATTAACCGAAAAGATGGTGAATGCCGATTTTATCAATGCCTTTGCCAAACCATTTTGGCTGATCAACACCGCTCGCGGCACTTCGGTAGTTACCGCAGATATAGCCGAAGCCTTGCAAATTGGCAAAATCCTCGGTGCTGGGCTTGATGTTTTGGAATACGAACAACTATCATTCGAAAATCTATTTGCAGATAATGCATCTACACCCGCACTTCAATATCTACTTAAATCAGAAAAGGTGTTACTGACTCCTCATATCGCTGGCTGGACGGTAGAAAGCAAGGAAAGATTGTCAAAAGTTATTGTAGAAAAAATCTCCGCCAAATATGCAATGCTGCTGATGCAACAATAGATTTAATTAAAACTCACTGTCATGGCTAACAGCTAAATAGATTTTAAATAGGAATATTTATCAAAAAATTCGAGGGGTGTTGCACTTTCAAGTTAATGCAGAGAAAATTTATTTTAAAATGAAGATAGTTTTAGGCTTTCCATTAAAATTTGCTATTTTTAATCAAAATTATTTAAACCCTCACAAAATGGAAAATACTAGAAACGAGACTTGGAATACTCCTCAACAGCCAATGCGTCCCGAAAGTAAGAGAATTGTTGCTGGCATATTGGCAATACTCATCGGGTCTTTGGGGGTTCACAAATTTATACTCGGCTACACCAGAGAGGGACTTTTACAAATATTGCTAACGGTTATTACCTGTGGAATTGGCTCTATAGTTTCATTTATAGAAGGAATTGTCTACTTAACCAAGTCGGACGAAGAGTTTTATCAAACTTATCAGGTGAATAAAAGACCTTGGTTTTAAGATTTTACCAAGTAAAATCCAAAATATAAAAAGCAGCTTCTCTGTAATACGTCAGAAGCTGCTATCCTTTATTCTTCTCTTATTTAGATTATTTCAATCATTTCGCTTTTTAGATTTCCTCTTAATGCGCTTCCTCATTTTCCTTCAGTTTTCTTTCTAACTCTGCCTGAAATTCTTCCATTACAGGTTTCATCGTGCTTTCTGGGATGTCTGAGATTTTGATATACATCAAGCCATCAACGGCATTGTTGAACAAAGGATCCACATTAAAAGCCACTACTTTTGCATTCTGTTTGATGTATTTCTTAATCAGTACCGGAAGTCGCAAGTTGCCAGGTTCAAGTTCGTCAATAATTTTGTCAAACTTCATTAAATCAGATTCAGCTTCATTGAAAACAAAATCCTTGTCCGCATCTTTGAGCTGCACTTTGTATTCCTTTTTCGGATAGATATATTGTGCAATATATGGATCATAATAGTGTGACTTCATAAATTCAATCATCAGCGACTTTGAAAAATCCGAAAACTGATTGCTAATGCTTACACCACCAATTAAGTATTTGTGTTCTGGATATCGGAGAGTTGTGTGCACGATTCCTTTCCATAGCAAGAATAAGGGCATCGGTTTTAATTGGTATGCTTTGGCAATAAATGCACGACCCATCTCAATTGACTGTGACATCATTTCGAATAATTCAGGTTCAAATCGAAAAAGCTCCTGAAGATAAAATCCTTGAATTCCATACTTTGGAAAAATTTCGGCGCCAAGGCCCATTCTATAAGCTCCAGCTAATTGTTCGCGTTCATTATCCCATAAAAATAAGTGATGATAGTATTTATCGTACTTATCAATATCAATAGATTTATTTGTGCCCTCACCAACCTCACGAAAGGTAATTTCGCGCAAGCGCCCTATCTCATGGAGAATATTCGGAATTTTATTAGCCTCGGTGAAGAAAACTTCATAATTTTTACTTTGCAGTAATCTTGAATCGTTTTCGCGCAGTGCGGCAATTTCTCTTAATATTTTTTCCTTCTTTGCAGGCGTAACAATTTCTTTAGGTGATCGCGACAATTTTAAATTTGGTGCATGAAGAAAAGAAGCCTCTTTTGCGTAAGTGTTGGAAAGCATATAGGTTTTCCTGCGCAGAAATTCGGTGAAATCCTCAATTGTTTCGTGCTCATTTTGTTCTGCAACTGAAATAGGTTTTCCAATGCGGACTCGAATTATTCTGTCCTTTTGCGAAAACACTTCAGACGGCAATTTAGCGGTCCTAAACATAGCGTTCATTTTGGAAAGAGTGTAGAATAATCTACTATTCTTAGCATGAAAATATATAGGAACAACTGGAACTTTTGCTTTTCTGATTACTTTGATCGCACCTTTTTCCCATTTTTTGTCAACTATAAGTTTGCCATCTACATATGTTGACACTTCGCCCGCTGGAAACATTCCTAAAGGCTTTCCATCTGCTAGATGTCTCAAAGTTTCTTTAATCCCAATTACGCTCGACTTTGCATCCTTATGATTTTCAAAAGGATTAACTGGCATTATATATGGTTTTAGAGGCTCAATTCTGTGAAGTAAAAAGTTGGCAATTATTTTAAAATTTGGCTCTTTTTCCAGCATTAGCTTTAGCAAAAGAATGCCGTCAATTCCACCAAGTGGATGATTTGATATAGTAATATAAGCGCCGTCTTTTGGTAGTCTTTTATAATCTTCTTCAGGAATTTCGAACTTAATTTCAAGTTCATCCACGATTGAATTTAGAAAAGGCAAATCATTCAAATGTTTATTGCGATCATAGATTGCATTAAGATTTGAAATTTTCAAAACTTTCATCAATAACCAGCCTGAAAAAGTACCCAGAAAGCCATATTTATCCGTATTTATTGCTCTTGCAACTTCTTTGGCGGTTACTAAACCCATTTTATAAAATTTTTTTGACAAGAAAACAAAGATAGCATAAATCTCAGTCATCTGGCATTGATCTGCAGAATTTGATTTGATTTTGAACAAGAACTCTATTCGATTTTCACTACTTTTGGGCCACTTAATTAGCAATTTAATGAAAATTATTTCTTACAATGTTAACGGAATTCGTGCTGCCATTACCAAAGGTTTTTTTGAGTGGCTTGCACAAGCAGATCCGGATGTAGTGTGCCTACAAGAAATTAAGGCAAATTCGGAACAGCTTGCCCTAGAAGATTTCGAAAATGCTGGATATCCTTATCACTATTGGTACTCAGCGAACAAAAAAGGCTACAGTGGGGTTGCGATTTTTTCTAAGACGAAACCAGATAAAGTGGTTTATGGAACGGGAATCGATTATATGGATTTTGAAGGTCGAAATATTCGTGCCGACTTTGGCGACATCTCGGTGATGAGTTTATACCTTCCTTCTGGAACAAATATCGAAAGGTTAGAGCATAAATTTACCTACATGGACGACTTTATGCAATACATTACAGAATTGCGTAAAGAAGTTCCAAATTTGATTATTTGCGGAGATTACAATATTTGCCATGAGGCGATCGATATTCATGATCCGATACGAAACGCAAAAGTTTCAGGTTTCTTGCCGTCAGAAAGAGCGTGGCTTTCGGAATTTTTAGAAAGTGGCTTTGTAGATAGCTTTAGAATGTTTAATAAAGAACCACATAATTATACTTGGTGGAGCTATAGAGCTGGCGCTCGAGGCAATAACAAAGGTTGGCGATTGGATTATGCTTTGGTATCAAAACCATTGGTCGCTAGAGTGCAACGTTCAGAAATATTATGCAATGTTGTACATTCAGATCATTGTCCTATTTTGATAGAAGTTGTTTAAATTTAGAAAATATTTTAAAATTCAAAAAACACATAATATGAAAAATAAATTCCTTTGCGGAATACTTCTAATGTCTGTTCTTACATCTTGTGTGTCAAAGAAGGTATACACTGAATTGGAAGATAAGCACACTGCACTTAAAAAGGAAGCTAGACAACTATCTGATACTAATGATGAGCTTACCGCAGCAAACAATCTGTATGAACTCGATAATGCGACGTTGCAAAAATCTCTTGCAGATTGCACCGCGGAGCGCGACAAGCTAAAATCTCAGTTAAAATCTTCCGAAAATAATTTAAGCACTCTTCAATCTTCATATGCTGCTTTAGAAAAAAATAGCGATGATGTTTTGCAGAGTAATATGTCTAAAAACCGTGAACTATTAGCTGAGCTTGAAGCAAAAGGCAAAAAGTTGACAGCAGAGCAAGATAGGCTGAATAAATTGAAAAGTGATTTACTCGCAAGTTCTAACCGCCTTGCGGAGCTCGAAAGTATTATGGCAGCCAAAGATGCTGCGATGAACAAATTAAGAGAAACTTTGTCTAAAGCTTTAAATAATTTTGAAGGCAAGGGATTGAGTGTACATCAGAAAGATGGTAAAGTATATGTCTCTATGGAAAACAAGCTACTTTTCCAGACCGGAAGTTGGGCTGTGGGAACAGAAGGAAGGAAAGCGGTAGAGGAAGTGGCAAAAGTGCTTGCGCAGAATCCTGATATTTCTGTTCTAATCGAAGGGCATACCGATAATGATAAGATTATGGGAACTCTGGGTAGTGGAATTGAAAGTAATTGGGATTTATCAACCAAAAGAGCAACGGCAATCGTAAATATTATTACGGAAAATAAACAGATCAATAAACAAAATCTAACTGCAGCTGGCCGAAGTGAGTTTGAACCAATAGCTTCAAATGCAAATGCTGATGGGAAAGCAAAAAATAGAAGAATTGAGATAATCTTAACTCCCAAGTTGGACGCTATTTCAAAGCTTCTGAATGACTTTTAGATTGTAAAGATTAATAAATAAAAAAAGAGAATTTCGGCACTTGCTAAAATTCTCTTTTTTATTATAAATAAATCAGATTATACTCTAATCTCTCCTTCAATTCCTCCATCGTCAAGATCGGCTCCCATAGCTTTTGCGGTCCATTTTAAAAATGATACAGCTTTTCCGTCTTTGGTATCCCAATAATACGCGTAAGAAGGTGAAACCTTAATTACACTGATATTTGGATCGTCTTTTCCTTCATCAAACCAAGCTTTGGCAATTGGATCCCAAGCTTCGTCAATACTAGCTTTGTCGTAGTAAATAGAGGCCGTTCCATAAACCGAAAGGTACTGTGAGTCTGAGATTTTGGAATAAAATAGCTGTACTTTACTGTCGTGCTTTATATCGTCATTCTTATTACTTTGAGAATTGCTCAAAAACCAGATATTTCCTTGATCATCTACTTTATTAGAACTCATTGGTCTGGCGTCAATTGGTTGTTTATCTAAATTTGTACAGAACATACAGATATCAATGTTTTCTGCAAGTTCCTTTAATTTTTTAATAGTTTCATCTCTGTGGGTGTCGTCTTGATTGCTCATAGCTTTTTTTTATTTGTGGTTATTTATCAATTTTTTCTGAAGTCCAATCTATCGCGTGTTGTAAATCGTCCATTTCAAATCCTCTGAATTCTCCTGGCATAATATCACTAAATACATCGGTGAATTTTTTTACAATTTCTGAATCTGATACAATTGCCGCTCGATTCCATTTGGTTAAATTCTGAACTCCTAATAAGCCGTCCTTAACCCAGGCACCAATTGTGAAATTTGCTGGAGAAGTTTCTAGATAGAGTAGGTAATTAAGTTTGCCAGTTTTCTCTACAATTTCTTCTACTTTTTGCAAAACAATGTCAAAATCATCTTTGATTACTTCTCCGCTTGCGCGAAATCCGACCATATTTTCGGGTAAATCTGTTATTTGCTGAATCATCTAGTTTTGGTTAATTGGTTAACAGTTATAAACTTATGATTTAAAAGTGCAATATGCGGTTATTAAATTGCTAATAAAATGTGAAATTTAATTAGAATTTTATAATTTAATTATGTGAATTAAATTAGAGCTATAAAATTTGGAAGAAATTATATAAGTAATGTAGGCCATTATTATCAAGTGACGAAAATAGCAATTGTAAACTAGAGGTAATTTGGCGAAAGCCTAGTAACTTTAGAAGTTAAACTCAGTAAGATCTTCTATTGAATCATTGTCCACGGGAGCGGACAATTTCATTTTGAAATAGGCAGAAGCAGGACCATTAGCATAAATTTTATTTTGCTGATACAAAGTATCCTCTGTCTGCAACAATCCCCGGCGAAACATAATATTTGTAATATATCGCTGCTTGGTATATCCTGAAGATCTTAGTTCACCTTCGGGGGTAAATTGGTACATAAATTTTTTTGGTCTTGGAACAATGGAAGCAAGGTAAATACTTTCGGCGACCGACAATTGTGATGGTTTTTTAGAAAAGTAAAAATTTGATGCTTCGCCAATGCCGTAAATATTGGGTCCCCATTCTATTATATTAAGATACACTTCAAACATTCGACTTTTGGAGGCAATCCGGTTATTTTCTAAAATATAAACTAGTAAGATTTCTTCTAATTTTCGCGAAAGTGTTTTTTCTCTAGTTAAAAAGACGTTTTTAACAAGCTGCATACTGATCGTACTCGCGCCTCGGGCAAATTTTTTAGCCTTAATGTTTTTGATTATTGATTGCTTGAACGCTTCGCCAATAAAACCGTTATGGGAGAAAAACGATGGATCTTCCATGGTGAGCACAGCATTGCGCAAATAGGGCGAAATCTCGTGCAGTGGTGCAAAGTTAATATTTGTCTCACCTACTATTACCGCACGCTGTGGTATACCGTTGTCGATGGCTCGGTATACAAATGGTGCATTAAGTTTGGACAAGTTTGCCTGACCGTATTTAATAATATTAAGACTTTTCTTGTGAAATTGACTTTCAAAAATCAGATCGTTTGGCTTGTTTTTATTGAATTTGAAATCAAGTTTATAATCAAAACTACCTTCGGCTTGCATGCCATCAAAGTTTGAAAATAAACCTTTGGGCAAAGCATCGATAAAATCCTGGGCTTTGGTTTGCGGAATATCGATTTGCATTGCGTAAGTAGTATCGTTCTTGATGCTGTATTCAATAAACGGATGAAATTTTAATTTGTTAATTTGAACGGTTGAGGTGCTGTCAATGCGAATAAAATCTGGTCCGAATGTAAAGTCGTAATTAAACTGAGCATCTTCAATTTTTACATCCTCAGAGGCAATTCGTCTATGATTTACAGTTAGATTTTTGATAGATGCCAATCCGTTTACTAACATTTCACCACTTTTCATATTCAAATTTTTCAATACAATATGAGCGGTGTCAAATGAAGCAACAAAATTATAGCGATCGTCTAAGTATGGAACTTTGATTGAAGTAGTATCGGCATTATAAAGGCGAACATCTGCGGTTTTTTTTCGAGGATTTGCATTCCCGTTAATGCGCCATTCTTGCGAAAAAGTGTTGGTTTTCACTTTAATATTCGTTGCCAAAATCTCGTCTTCTAGTGACAGTGCGATGATCTTTACCGAAGCTTTACTGCCATTATCGTTTACAAATAATGAAAAATTCCTCAGTTTCATATCGGTCGGAACTAGATTTAATGCCTTTGAAAGTAGCTTGTAAAACTTTTGGGCGTACTGTTTTTCTTCAATATTATTTTGGGTAGTAAGAGAGTCATTCTTTTTTATAAAAGATTCGAAATTCTTTTTGGAACCTTTTTTCACGAGAAGTACAAATCCATTCTCCATATTAAGTTTTCCAATTTGCAGCTCTCCAATAAGAAGTTCGCCCAGATTGACACTAGTGTTTAATTTCTGAACTCGCATAAGAGTATCGGCGTTATGCGGAACGATTGAAATGTCTTGCATAACAAGTCCTGAGAAACCTTCAAATTTTGCGCTCCCAATTTTGAATTCGCTCTTATACTCAGTCTTGAATTTTTCCTGAATTTTGACGATACTCTTTTGTAAAATAACATTCCTAAAACCAAAATAAGAAATAAGCAGCAGCAATAAGATTCCTCCAATAATTTTTGCTGCAAGCACTAATCTTCTTTGTAAAACTGTCATAGTAGAGTTATTTATTCAAATAGCTGAGATGCTAAATCTTCAATTGTGGCAATTAGAACTATTTTTATAAAAGTATTTTTGAGAGTAATCTTATTATATTTCGAAACAAAAATGGTGGAAAAACCGAGCTTTTCTGCTTCCTGAATTCTTTGATCAACTCTATTTACGGGTCTAATTTCGCCAGAAAGTCCAGTTTCTCCAGCAAAACAAAAATGTTTATCTATCGGAATGTCTTCATTTGAAGATAATATGGCTGCTACTACTGCAAGGTCAATCGCTGGATCGTCAACAGAAATTCCGCCAGTAATGTTCAAGAAAACATCCTTGGTACCTAATCTAAATCCAGCTCTCTTTTCTAAAACAGCTAGAATCATGTTCAAACGTTTGGCATTGTATCCTGTTGTACTGCGTTGCGGGGTTCCGTAAACCGCCGTACTTACAAGTGCTTGTATTTCGATCATCAGAGGGCGCATTCCTTCCAAAGTCGAAGCAATTGCAGTTCCTGACAAGCTTTCTTTATTTTGCGAAAGCAATATTTCTGAGGGGTTCGCTACTTCTCGAAGTCCGCTTCCATGCATTTCATAAATCCCTAATTCGGCCGTAGAGCCAAATCTATTTTTTAGAGATCTTAGTATTCTATAAACATGATTCCGATCGCCTTCAAACTGAAGTACAGTATCGACCATGTGTTCCAAAATCTTTGGACCGGCGATAGTGCCATCTTTTGTAATATGACCGATTAGTAGCACAGGAACTCCTGACTCTTTTGAAAATTTAATTAATTCGGCGGTGCATTCTCTAATTTGCGAAATTGAGCCGGGAGATGCTTCGATGTGATCTGTATGCAAGGTTTGTATCGAATCGATAATGACCACATCGGGTTCGATATCTTGAATTTGCTTGAAGATATTTTGAGTTTTTGTTTCGCAGAGAATGTAGCAGTTTTCGCCACTAGCGGTAATTCTCTCCGCCCTCATTTTAATTTGCTTCTGACTTTCTTCGCCAGATACGTAGAGGGTTTTATAAGGTAATTTTAGAGAAATTTGAAGCAACAAAGTACTTTTCCCAATTCCAGGTTCTCCGCCGAGTAGGATCATTGAGCCAGGTACAATTCCGCCACCTAAAACACGATTTAATTCTTGATCGCCTGTATTCATTCGGATTTCGTCAACCGAATCAATTTGAGTAATTTTTAGAGGACGTGATGTTTTTGTTTGAGGAGCTTGAGAGACTTTCCAATCTACCTTTTCCTGTTTCTGAATTATTTCTTCGGCAATAGTATTCCATTCTTTGCACGAATTGCATTGACCCTGCCATCTTGCGTATTGTGCGCCGCAATTCTGACAGAAAAAAGTTGTCTTAACTTTTGCCATATACTTATTTCATATTTTTCATTGCTTCTACTTTGTCCATCATCATATTTTTGGTTAATGGACCTATTTCATCTTTTTGGTTTGCAGACATATATGCCGAGGCGGCTTTTTTGTAATTGCCCATTTTTTCGTACATCATTCCTCTTTGATAGTCAGCTAGCATTGTTTTTGGATAATTCTTCTTAGCAAGATCGGCTAGCTTATCCAGTTCTTCGTATGCTTTGTTTTTTAAAATGGCTGCTTCTATTGCGCGGAAATCGCTTTGTCGAATTGTAACTTCCATATTCAAAGCGCTCTGCATCACCTTATACTTCTCAATTAGATAATCAACATATCCAGAAGATAGTGGTGCTATTTTTTCATTATATTCTGTCGTAGTTATCGGGGCATAAGCTGCAAAAAACGAGTAAAGAGCATTGGGTATTGCCGACATTACCATTGAATAGTGTGATTTTCCTTTAAAGTTGTCAAAAAAGTAGTGAAGTCCTGGATCTGAAATTTTGGAGGCTGCTTCATCAAATAGCAAGATTCTATCTTTCATGTCCGGCAAATCGCCTTCGGCGGCAGCGTGGTAATAAAAAATTGGCTTTTTAAGGACAGCTAGACGTTTTGGAATATTCTCTTCCATGTTTGCTGGCAACTCAGCACTCATAGAAATATAGCCATTGAAGAGTGGCTGGTCTTTATACAAATACAAGTTGGCAAAGCCTGCTGTAAGATCATGTCCAGCAATTATCTTAAATGATCCAACTCGATACGATTTCTGCACGGTTGCTACCACTTCACCTATGTATTCAAAAAAGTCGGAACCAACATTTTCGGGTAGTCCAGTGGCTGGAGATGTTTCGCAATCAGAATCTCGCTGATTTCTTTGATCGATTCCAACCAGAATAATTTCGGGTAAATCGTCCCAATAATTAGCGTAATTTAAAGTGCCCATAACTGGATCAAAAAGATAATTTCCGTCTAGGAGAACTAGTAGTGGATAGGTTCTTTTTGTATCTTGTTTGTATGACGGAGGTAGGCTAATATAGATTTCGCGCTCTATCCCAAGTTTTTTTGATCGAATAGTATCCGTGGATTTTTGCGAAAATCCCGCCATACAAAATGCCATCATCAGAAGTAAATACATTTTTTTCATAATTCAGAAATATATAGACGCTTTTGTGATTGACGGGGCGGTAATCTGCATCATTATTGAACGAGCAAGATACTAAATAATTTGTTTTTTGTTTAAAATGGGAAGCATTATTAAAGATACAGCTCCTAAGAAAACAGTAAGTAAAGTTTGCGAAATCCAAATTAGCCAACCAAAGGCAGTGCCAACGGTTTCGGGTATACTATAAAGTAATAAAATTTGTGCGATAAGCAATGGGAATGCTCCGAATCCGCTGTTGGTAAAACCTATTGCTAAACTACCAAAAACAAATGCTGTAATAACTGCACCTATACCGATATTGCTTGTTTCTGGTAGAGCGAAAATAGAGACGTAAAACATCGCGACGTATGTAAACCAAATAAAAATGCTGTGAAATATAAAGGGCCAACGTTGTTTCATTTGAAAAACACTTAATATTCCTTCTTGCAGTCCTGCGATCTTCTCTTTTAGCTTGGTAATGATTCGCATTTTTGAATAGAGCCAAATTAAAACGGCAATAATCATAAATAAAAACCCGCCAATTGCGAGCAATATAAGTTTCTCTAGCGGTAGTGTGCTTACGAGAAATTCTTTTATAATAGTAAATTGAAATATAAATGCCGCAGCTGCAAACATCATAAAGATGATAAAATCGACAATTCTTTCGGCTACGATTGTTCCAAAAGCTTTATCAAATGGTACGGCTTCATATTTTTTGAGCACTAAGGCTCTGGAAAATTCTCCAGATCTTGGAATAGTTAGGTTGATAAAATAAGCAATACAAACCGCCATTAGATTGTTGGCAAATCTTGAATTGTATCCTAAGTGGTTTATCGCAAATTTCCATCTGTACGCTCTTGACAAAAAACCGAACGACGCTATAATTAAAGATAGCGTTATATAGAAATAATCGGCCGACTTAAAGTAGCCTTTCATTTCGAGTAATTGCGCAGAGGTAAATTGATAGTACTGGTAAATGATAAGTGATACTCCCAGTAATAGCGGCAGTATTATAGAAATCCATTTACTAAGTGGTGCTTTCAATTTTAGGTCAGCGTATTATCCAACTCATTTGGAAAAACAATACTTGGAACAAAAGATTTTGCCTCTTCCATTTCAAAAATACCGTAGGCAATAATAATTATAATGTCACCTTTTTGCACTTTTCTTGCCGCTGGACCATTAAGAGTAATCTCGCCTTTATTTCTGATGCCTTTGATAGCATAGGTTTCTAAGCGTTCGCCATTATTGATATTCACGATCGCAACTTTTTCGCCCTCCATAATGTTTGCAGCTTCCAACAGAGCCTCATCAATTGTGATACTGCCAATGTAGTTAAGATCTGCACCCGTTACGGTTACACGATGGATTTTTGATTTTACTAGTTCTATTTGCATGGGGCAAAGATAATTAATTTAAAGAAATTGTATCGATCAATCGAACATTGTTAATAAAAACTGCTATAAAGGCTTGATACTTTTCACCTTCAACAATTTCTGTGGCTGTAAGCAGAGTTTCGGCATTCGCGATTTCAAAATATTCAAGCGTAAAATGCGGATTATTTGCAAAAACTTCAGATACTTCAGCTACTAATTCTTGCAAAGATTTGGTGCCAAAGTCTTGTCTAACTTTGTATAGAGTACGGCTGATAAGTGTAGCTTCCTCTTTATTTTCTTCGGTCAGTCGTTCATTTCGTGAGCTCATCGCAAGACCGTTATGTTCTCTGTGGATAGGGCAACCGATAATATTGACAGGAATATTGTATTTTGATACCAATTTTTTTACAATTGCCAATTGCTGAAAATCTTTCTCTCCAAAGTAGGCATTTGTGGGTTTAACAATTTCGAAGAATCGCTTTAAAACGGTTCCTACTCCATCAAAATGTCCTTTTCGGAATTTCCCTTCCATTTGATCTTCAATGCCGTCAAAGTCAAAATGCTCTGATAATGTATTGTCTCCATAGACATCATTCACCTCGGGAGCATAGATTACAATCTTGCTGCTTAGATGTTCAATTTTTTCGACATCTCTGTCTAAAGTTCGAGGATATTTTGCTAAATCTTCTGCGTTATTAAACTGCGTTGGGTTTACGAAAATACTTACAACTGTGATGTCGTTTTCTGACATTGCCTTATTCATAAGTGTCAAATGACCTTGATGCAACGCACCCATTGTTGGAACAAATCCGATCGAACTGCTTTTAAGCGACTGTAGATGATCAATTAGGTCGGCTTTCTTGTTGAAAATCAGCATCTATATTTTTTTAAAGGATTGCAAATCTAAGATTTTTGTTAATAACTGAGCAATTTTTCGTAAATTTGCATGTTTTTTAACGCCAAATAAATAAATACAAAGCAAATGGAGGATAAGAGGATATTATACGTATCATCGGAAGTAGTGCCTTATCTGGCTGAGAATGAAGTATCTCTAATGTCTTATGACGTTCCGAAAATGATTAATGATCAAGGAGGACAAATTAGAATCTTTATGCCACGATATGGAAATATTAATGAGAGAAGACACCAATTGCACGAAGTTATCAGGCTTTCGGGGATGAATTTAGTAGTCAATGACTTAGATATGCCATTAATAATTAAGGTGGCTTCTATTCCTAAAGAAAGAATTCAGGTTTACTTTATTGATAATGATGAATACTTCAAACGCAAAGCTACCTTTACGGACGAAGAGGGGATTATGTACCCGGATAATGACGAACGCGCTATTTTCTTTGCAAAGGGAGTTGTCGAGACAGTAAAGAAATTAAATTGGGTTCCAGACATCATACATGTGCACGGTTGGATGGCAGGAGTTTTGCCGCTATACCTAAAACATTACTATAAAGATGATGCTCTTTTTGAAAACACTAAAATTGTAACATCTGTTTATGGACAGTCATTTGAGGGATCTTTAAATGAGAAGATGATTGACAAAATATTGTTTGATGGAATCGCGAAGGATGAGGTTGAGTTGCTTGAAGATCCAAGTTATGAAAATATTATTAAAATATCTGTAAACAACTCAGATGCAGTGATTATAGCATCGGAAAGCGTGCCTGCAAATTTAACTAAATATATAGAATCGTCCGGTAAACCTTTTTTACCTTTCGTGCCGAAAGACGGGTTCGCAGAAGCGTATACTGAATTTTACAAAAATACTGTTCTATAATTAACTATTCTATTGTTTTATGAATTTCAACTCTTTGTTTAAAACTGTTGTTTTTGCTTGTGCTATTAGCTTGTTTGCGTCTTGTGATAAAGATTATAATGAAATCGGTTCGGAAATTGTGGGCGACGATAATTTTGGTTTTGAGAAATACAGCGACGCTAGCGTGGTACTGTACAATCAGAAAATCGGTCCTGTAGCTACCAATAATCTTCCCTTAAATAAGTTGGGAATTTATAACAGTCCTGTTTTTGGGAAAACTACGGCCAATATAGTTACACAAATCGCCTTAGCTGCGCAAAATATTTCTATTGGAACAAATCCAGAAGTGACAAGCGTTGATCTTTCTATAGAATACTTTAGTACAAAAAGATCTACCGACGCTACAACTGGAAACAGTATTTACGAGTTAGATTCGATTTATGGATCGGGGAAAATAAATTTAGAAGTCTTTGAGTCTACTTTCTATATGAAGGATTTAGATCCATCTAGTGGTTTTCAAGAAGGTCAGAAATATTACTCCAACCAAGCTGCTGATTTTGATGCAGCAAAAAATCCTGTAGCACTCAATGACGATGCTGCCGCTACTCAAAATGATGAATTTGTTTTTAGTCCTGCTGAAATACTTACTTATAAAGATGTTGATGGTGTTCAGGTCGTAGATACGAGGTCGAATCCAGCATTACAATTGAAGCTTAACAAAGCGTTTTTTCAAAATAAATTATTTGGACCTCAGGCAGCAGGTAAATTAGTTAATAATAATATCTTCCAAGAATATTTTAGAGGTTTGTACTTTAAAGCAAGTCCAGCAGCAGGTGCCGCAGATGCGGGATCTATGGCTTTACTAAATATGTCAAAAGGTACTGTCAAAGTAACCTATAAGCAAGATGGTACTACTAGTACCGACGGCGTAGTGGATAGAGTTGAAAAGACTTTAGAATTAAAATTAAATGGCAATATTGCCAATGTTTATACCTACGAGAATAATGCAACTTACATAGCAAATACAACTCAAAACGTAAATACTACCGTTGGTGATGATAAGCTTTACCTTAATGGAGGTGAAGGCTCGATGGCAGTTATAAATCTTTTTGGAGCTGATGCAAATAATGATGGATTGGCGGACGAATTGGCAGATTTACGTACAAAAGGCTGGTTGATCAATGATGCAAGTATTACGTTTTTTATTGATAATGCGACGATGGCAAATACGCCAGAACCAAATCGCGTTTACTTGTATGACTTAAAAAATAAGCGACCTCTTCCTGACTATTATAATGCTGATACGAGTGTTGATCCAAAGTTTAAGCGTAAGATCCACGGAGGCATCATTACAAAAGAATCTGGTACTGGTGGTCGTGGTGTTTACTACAAAGTAAGAATTACAAATCACATCAGAAATTTATTAAAATCAACATCCGATTCAACTAATGTTCCTTTAGGGCTTGTAGTTACAGAAGGAATTGATATTATTGTAAATTCAAAATTAAAGACGGCAATTTCGCCTCTTATAAAAGAAGTCCCAGCAGCAAGCGTTTTAAATCCTTTGGGGACTGTCCTTTTTGGTAACACAGCAAATGTTCCAGCGGACAAAAGAGTTAAGTTAGAAATTTATTATACCAAACCAAATTAGAAGCGTATGTGTGGAATTGTAGGTTACATCGGGCACCGAGAAGCATATCCAATTATTATAAAAGGATTACAGAGATTAGAATACCGTGGATACGATAGTGCCGGTGTTATGGTCTATAATGAAGATGGAATGTTAGTTTGCAAAACCAAAGGAAAAGTTGCAGATTTAGCATCAAAATGTGAAAGCGAATTAAATCTTGTAGGAAATCTAGGAATGGGTCACACTAGGTGGGCTACCCATGGAGTTCCTAACGATGTCAACTCTCATCCTCACGTTTCAAATTCTGGTAATCTTTCAATTATTCATAATGGAATCATTGAAAATTATGAGCCATTAAAAATTGAACTGATCAAAAGAGGATATACTTTTACTTCTGATACTGATACAGAAGTGTTAATAAATTTGATAGAAGACGTTCAGAAGACTGATAATCTTAAATTAGGAAAAGCAGTTCAAGTAGCGCTTAATCAGGTTGTCGGTGCATACGCGATTGTTGTATTTGATGTGCGTAAACCTAATGAACTAGTGGTAGCTCGTTTGGGTAGTCCATTAGCGATTGGTATTGGTGAAAATGAATATTTCATCGCGTCTGATGCTACTCCATTTATCGAATATACTTCAAATGCAATCTATCTCGAAGATGAGGAAATGGCAATTGTAAGACTTCATAAACCTTTGAAGATTCGCAAAATTAAAGACGACACTTATGTTGATCCTTATATTCAAGAATTACAGTTGAATTTGGAGCAGATAGAGAAAAGTGGTTACGATCACTTTATGCTTAAAGAAATTTATGAGCAGCCTAGTGTTATCAAGGATACATACAGAGGACGTTTGCTAGCAGATCAAGGCATTATCAGAATGGCTGGAATTGAGGATAATTTAGAAAAGTTCCTCCAAGCCCCGCGTATTATTATTATCGCTTGTGGTACTTCTTGGCATGCTGGTCTTGTAGCTGAATATATATTTGAAGAATTTGTAAGAATTCCAGTAGAAGTAGAGTATGCTTCTGAATTTAGATACAGAAATCCAGTTATAAATAAAGGAGATATCGTTATTGCAATTTCACAATCAGGTGAAACGGCAGATACTCTTGCAGCTATCAAATTAGCAAAACAAAAAGGTGCTTTCGTATTTGGAGTTTGTAACGTGGTAGGATCTTCAATCTCTCGTGAGACAGATGCTGGAGCTTATACACACGCAGGTCCAGAAATAGGAGTAGCTTCTACAAAAGCATTCACGACTCAAATTACTGTTCTTACAATGATTGCATTGAGACTTGCTCAAGCAAAAGGCACGTTGAGCAAATCTGAATTACAATTATATTTACAAGAGTTGTCTAATATCCCTACTAAGGTAGAAGAGTGTTTAGAAACTAACGAACAGGCAAAAATTATTGCAGCAGCAATGAAAGATGCGCCAAACTGTCTGTACTTAGGTCGAGGATATAATTTTCCAGTAGCCCTTGAAGGAGCATTAAAATTAAAAGAGATTTCTTATATTCATGCAGAAGGATATCCGGCGGCAGAAATGAAGCACGGACCGATTGCTTTGATTGATGAACATATGCCAGTTGTGGTAATTGCGCCTAAGCAAGGTCATTACGATAAAGTGGTAAGTAATATTCAAGAAATTAAAGCGCGTAAGGGACAGATTATCGCGGTTGTAACCAAAGGCGATACTCAAGTTCGTGAGCTTGCAGATTACGTCTTGGAAGTTCCAGATACAGCTGATGCATTATCGCCACTACTAACAACAATTCCGTTGCAATTACTGTCTTATCACATTGCAGTGATGAGAGAGTGTAACGTAGATCAGCCTAGAAACTTAGCGAAGTCTGTTACAGTTGAATAAGTAATTAAACTGAATAAATATAAAAAGGGTCTAAATATAAATTTAGACCCTTTTGCATTTAATATAAGTAGCGAATTTGCACTATTTCATATAAACGGCTTTAAAAACTGCCAAGGGTGCTCTTCTGCCCACATTCAGGCTTAATTCGTCGTTTACAATTGTATAATTATCTGCCTGATCAAGTACTTGCAAAAATGTGTGTTCAGTTACAACTCCGTCACAAGCTTTCATCGTAGTTGCAATTGTTCCAAATTTAATCCGGTTTCCATCTTCAAGGGTGTAATCGCCAGAAAAAGAGTTACAACCCGCAAAGCCATTAACTGTTTTATCATGTGATTTTAGAGTTAAAAATACTTCTCTTTCTTGTCCTTCAACCATTGTTACTGCTTGTCCTTCGAGTGTAACTAATTTCCAATATTTATCAGTAATTACATTGTCCTTTTCTACCTCTGTATCGGCATTATTCTGTGTTGCTGAATCAGTTTTCTTAGTAGTGTTACAACTTACCATTGTAGCAATAATGGCAAATAATGTGATAATTTTTACTTTCATAGCTTTTGTTTTTATGTAAAGTTGTCATTAAATCTTCAATCATCCAACCATGCAACTTGTAACTTTAATCATTTTCAACTACTATTGTTAAACTAAGGTCGCGAAATCTTAAAATTATTCCCAAAAATATATGCTTGCATAGTATCATGAATTTTTGCAATTGCCTGATAAATGTGTAATTAGTATTGATTTAGTAGTTATGCTTTTCACAATCGTCAATAATTACTGTTAAAATCAAATTAAAATTGTTAATTTAATAATTTTTTAGAAATATTCTCAGATCGTAATTTTATTTGTACTTTGGCATTAACTAACCATTAAACCAAATCGAAATGAAAATGTATTTATTAATGTTGTCATTGTTTCTTTGCGGCACCGCCTTTGCGCAAAATTCAATTACAGGTACCGTACTTGATGGTTCTAATATGCCAATTCCGGGAGCCAACATCACACTTTTAGGAGAGACGATAGGCACGGTTTCTGACGATGATGGTAAATTTATTTTGGCTACAGCCAAAACTTTACCTATTCAAATCGAAATCTCCAGTATAGGATATACGACACAGATTGTCAGAGTAAGTAATCAAAATCCTATTTCAGTTAAACTTTTAGACGAATCAACAAAATTAAATGAAATTGTAGTTTCTGCTTCGAGAACGCCAGAACGTATTATTGAATCGCCGGTAACTATTGAAAGAATGGGACTTAAAGATATTAAGGAAACAACTGCTGCAACTTTTTATGATGGTCTAGAAAATCTGAAGGAAGTACACTTTAATACTAGTAGTCTCTCTTTTAAAACTGTTAATACTAGGGGGTTTGCATCAGTAGGAAATACCCGTTTTATGCAATTAGTGGATGGAATGGATAACTCGTCACCAGCGCTGAACTTTATTTTAGGAAATCTTATCGGACTTTCTGAACTTGATGTTGCAAGTGTCGAACTTTTACCAGGTGCATCATCTGCGCTTTATGGAGCAAATGCTTTTAATGGTATTTTGTTTATGAATAGTAAAAGTCCATTTACCTATCAAGGAATTAGTACTTATTTTAAATATGGAAAGACTTCGCAGCAAGCTGCTGGAACCAACGATTATTATGATTTTGGATTTAGAGCTGCTACTGCTTTTACAGAAAAATGGGCAGCAAAAGGGAATTTTACTTTGCTAAAAGGTAAAGAGTGGATTGCCAATGATGATAGAAGTGTTACTAAAGGTGGAAACACTAGAGATACTAATCAAAACTACGATGGATTAAATATATACGGAGATGAAGTAACAACTTTCATTCCTAATGTTGGTCAAGTAAGTCGTACAGGTTATAGAGAACAAGATTTAAGTGATAATAAAATTGAAAGTGTAAAGGCGGATTTCTCTCTTCACTTTAAGCCAATTACAGATAGCAATCTTGAATTAATTGCCCAATACAAATTAGGGTTAGGAAGCACTATTTATCAGGGTGCAAACCGTTACTCACTGAAAAACTTTTTTATGAATCAAATTAAGTTTGAAGTAAAAAATGACAACTTCTTTGTGCGTGCATATATGACGGGTGAGGATGCAGGAGATTCTTACGACATGCGTTTCGCGGGATGGAATGTAAATAGAGCTTGGAAATCAGATCAGCAGTGGTTTACAAATTACGCGACCGCGTTTCAATTAGCGGGGGCCGTTTTGGGATCTACAGCTGATCAAGCTGCCGGAATTGGAAGACAATATGCAGATTACAATCAATTGCCAGCAGGACTTCAAGGATTGCCACAATTTGCAGTGCCACCAACAGGAGGGCCAAGATACATGCCTGGAACGGCACAATTTGATCAAGCGTTGGCAAAAGTAATTTTGAATCCAGATCTTAGAGAAGGAGCGAAATTTGAAGACAACTCTAAAATTTACCATGCTGATGTAAATTACAACTTTAAAGAAATTGTCAAAATTGCCGAAATACAAGTTGGAGGTTCGGTTAGAGAGTACGAAATGAATTCAAACGGGTCGATCTTTACAGATTATGACGGACCAATCAAATACAATGAATACGGTATATATACACAAGTTACTAAAAAATTTCTTGCTGACGATCGTTTAAAATTCACGGGATCTATACGATATGACAAAAGTGAAAACTTTGACGGATCTTATTCTCCACGTCTGGCATTTGTGTATGGAGCAGGAGCTCAGAAAAGACATAACTTTAGAGTTTCTTATCAGACAGGGTTTAGAAATCCTACTACACAAGATCAATACATTGGTCTTGATCTAGGGCCCTTTGCATTAATTGGATCAGCGCCAGAAAATCTTACAAGATTTGTTGAAACTCAGAATGTGAGTGCAAGCGGACAGAATTTGCCTGGAGTTGGTGCAACAGTTGTTATGGATGGTACAAACGCCTATAACAATTCTTACACAGTAGCTTCGGTTCAAAAATTTGCTGCGTCTCAAAATCCTGCAGACTTGCAAGTTGCAAATATTGGGCTAGTAAAGCCAGAGCGTGTTCAAGCTTTTGAATTAGGATATCGCTCGGTTTTAGAAAATGATTTTTCTATTGATATCAATGGATATTACAATATCTACAACGATTTCTTGAATACCTCTAGAGTGATTTCTCCATATTATGGAACTGTTGGAACAGATATGACAAATCCAGCAACACAACTTACTTACGCAGCAATTGCAAATGGTGACCGAAGAGTATACCAAGTTTATTCAAACTCCAAAACAGAAGTAAACTCGGTAGGTGTAGGGGTTGGACTTAATAAAAAAGTGTATGCCGATTTTGAAGCAGGAATAAGCTATAACTTCTCCGACTTCGATTTTGATGCAGAGAAAAGCCCAGGTTTTATCCCAGGATTTAACACACCTAAACATAGGGTAAAAGCTTCTTTAGGAAATTCAAAATTATTTACAAACTTTGGTTTTAACCTTAATGTAAGATGGAATGATAGTTACTTATGGCAATCAAGTTTTGGTGATGGTATCATCAAAGAAAATACTGTTCTTGATGCGCAGGTTAATTATGCTATACCAAAACTTAAATCTGTTATCAAGCTAGGTGCTTCAAATTTATTTGGAGAAGATTATACTCAGGTAATTGGTGCGGGTGCTATAGGACAGCAATGGTTTGCATCTATAACAATCAATCCTTAATTAATTAGATTCTTTAAATTTATATCCAATGATAAAAAACTTTAAATGGCTACTATTTGTTTCTTTAGCATTTGTAGCGTGCGATAATAATGATCTTGAAGATGATGTGGTACAATTGGCACCGCTGACCGCTGGATCTGCCGACTTTTCTAAATATGTTGCGGTTGGAAATTCTCTAACTTCTGGTTTTAGTGACAACGCCTTATTTAGATCGGGCCAAGAAAATTCCTTTCCTAATATTTTAGCGAAGCAATTTGCAGAAGTTGGAGGAGGCGAATTTAAAATCCCCTATACTAATGACAATCTTGGCGGCTTGTTATTTATGGGCAATGTGATTCAGCCAACAAGATTGTATTTTAATGGTGTGGGACCAGTCAATGTTGCCGGCACTCCAACTAATGAAGTTACACAGAAATTAACGGGACCTTTTAATAATATGGGAGTTCCTGGAGCTAAGATATTCCACTTAGTTGCTCCTGGTTACGGCAATCCCGCGGGAGTTCCTACTGGGCAAGCAAATCCATATTTTGCTAGATTTGCCTCTTCAAATACTGCGACTATCTTAGGAGATGCTATGGCGCAAGCGCCAACATTCTTTTCTCTTTGGATTGGTAACAATGATGTGTTGAGTTATGCTACTTCTGGAGGTTCAGGGACCAATCAGTTAGGAAATACGGATCCATCAACTTATGGCGGCAATGACATTACAGATCCTCAAGTGTTTGGGGCTATTTATAGTTCTTTAGTAAATGGTCTTATTGGGTCGGGTGGAGCAAAAGGCGTCGTTGCCAATATTCCTTATGTGACTTCTATTCCATTTTTCAGGACTGTACCATTTAATGCCGTGCCATTACCAGAAGCTAATGCAGCACAATTAAATGCTGGTTACGCGCAGTACAACGGTGGTTTGCAGCAAGCTTTAGGTTTGGGAGCAATCACTGCCGAAGAAGCAGCAAGGAGAAAGATTGTATTTAAAGCAGGTCAAAATGCAGTGGTGATGGTAGATAGTTACCTAACAGATCTTAGTGCGTTTGGAATTCCTTCTTATAGACAAGCAACCAAAGACGATTTAATTATCCTGACTGCTCGTACCTTTATTGGAACTACAGTGGGTGGAAATCCAGCGCTTATCAACGGTGTATCGGTACCACTCGCAGACAATTGGGTCTTGTCAAAAGAAGAGGTTGCCGAAGTAAAAGTAGCAGTTGATTCGTATAATGCAATAATCAAGAGTATTGCTACAGAGAAAAATTTAGCTTTTGTGGATGTTAATAAAACTCTGTCAGCTTTGTTTGCCAGCGGATTAAACTACGGGAATTACAATTTGACTGCAACTTACGTAACTGGAGGCGCTTTCTCACTTGACGGAGTTCACCCGGGCGCGAGAGGATATGCTTATATGGCTAATAAATTTGCCGAAGCAATCAATGCGCAATATGGTTCAACCTTGAGAGGAGTTGACATAGGACAATATTCTGCCTTATATCCGCAGAATTTACCATAAATGATTGATAGTTGATTATTTGAATTTGTTTATTTGTTTAAAAAAAACCACCGAAATTCTCGGTGGTTTTTGATTTTAATAATAGAGAAGGTAATCGGAGATAAAAGAATAGGAAATAGGAATTGGGGAATAGGGTTGAGCCTAGCCAATGTGGAGAAGATTAAAGATTGGGCAATGGAGAATCGGCAAATACTATGCTCCAAAAGATTTGATGAATATTTGACAGTCAAAATCAACACTAGGAGCTATAGTCTATTCAAAAAAGGAAATCCATTTAAAAGAAAAATCCAATCACAATCAACCAACAAATCATCAATCAATCCACAAGTCTTCAGCCCCGATAGCAACGGAAATCCCGGCATTGGGAATTTGCTTTTTTGGTAGCAGCGGCGGGCAAGAGCGACCAACGGAAGCTCCTTGCCTGCGACTGCTACCGCAAATACCCTTGCCGAATTGCAGAGAATAGCGGGAAATGCTGCACTGAAAAATTGTATAATGTAAGAATTGTATAATGTCTGTATATTGTAATAATTGTCCACTGTAGGAATAGATAGTGGTTAATATGAGAATTGTAGAAGTACAACCATAAAATTTAATTAGTAGATTGGAATTTACGGGTCAGGTACTCTAACAGTGATCCACCCTTAAACAAACGTATAAAATGCCAATCGAGAATATCTTTTAGAGAAATCCACTTGATTATAAAATATTATATTTAGGCAACCTAAATTCCAGAGATGCTTTTCCATATCAAAAAATGCAAATCGTAAATTCCTATTCCCACTCCTTAAATCGCGCAAAATCTCCCCTTAATAATTGATTAAGCATCTTTTAAGTTTTTATATTGATTATCTATTGATTTTTTATTTAAAAAAAATTACCTTTGCGCTCTGAAAAAGGAGGTTAGTCATAATTCGTAGAGACACTTAGGTGCTCTTGAAATTTTATAAAAATCTCTTAAACCGACCTATAGCATAAAAAAAATGCTGTTTCGGAGTTTTCAAACAAACCTAAAACGCTATTTAATAAATACATAAGCAATGTCAAAAGTAATAGGAAAAGTTGCACAAATTATCGGGCCAGTTGTCGATGTAGTTTTCAACGGTAAAGATGTTGAACTTCCAAAAATTTATGATTCACTAGAAATCACTAAAAAAGACGGTACATTATTGATTCTTGAAGTACAATCTCACATTGGAGAAAACACTGTACGTACCATTTCTATGGACTCTACAGATGGTTTGAGCCGTGGATGGGAAGTTGTAGGAACAGGAAATCCTATTAAAATGCCAATTGGACCAGACGTTTACGGACGTTTGTTCAACGTAATTGGTGACGCTATCGACGGATTGGGTAATTTGCCTAAAACTGGAGACGACGGATTGTCAATTCACCGCCAAGCACCAAAATTCGAGGATCTATCTACTTCTTCTGAAGTGCTTTTTACTGGAATTAAAGTAATTGACCTTATTGAGCCTTACTCAAAAGGGGGTAAAATTGGATTGTTCGGTGGAGCAGGAGTTGGAAAAACAGTATTGATTCAGGAATTGATTAACAATATCGCAAAAGGACACGGTGGACTTTCTGTATTTGCAGGAGTAGGTGAAAGAACACGTGAAGGAAACGATTTGTTGCGTGAGATGCTTGAGTCTGGAATTATAAAATACGGTGACGAATTTATGCACTCTATGGAAAATGGAGGATGGGATTTGTCTAAAGTAGATATGCCAGGAATGAGAGAGTCAAAAGCTACTTTCGTTTTCGGTCAAATGAATGAGCCACCAGGAGCTCGTGCTCGTGTAGCACTTTCTGGACTTTCTATCGCTGAATATTTCCGTGATGGGGCAGGAACAGATCAAGGAAAAGACGTTTTGTTTTTCGTTGATAATATTTTCCGTTTTACACAAGCAGGATCAGAGGTTTCGGCATTATTAGGTCGTATGCCATCTGCAGTAGGATACCAGCCAACATTGGCAACAGAAATGGGTGCGATGCAAGAACGTATTACATCTACAAACAAAGGATCTATTACATCTGTACAGGCGGTTTACGTTCCTGCGGATGATTTAACTGACCCTGCACCGGCAACAACATTTGCCCACCTTGACGCAACAACGGTATTGTCTCGTAAAATTGCGGAGCTTGGAATTTACCCAGCGGTAGATCCTCTAGATTCAACTTCTAGAATCCTTACGCCAGAAATTTTAGGAAATGAGCACTACGACTGTGCACAAAGAGTAAAAGAGATTCTACAAAAATATAAGCAACTTCAAGATATTATCGCTATTCTTGGTATGGAGGAACTTTCTGAAGAGGATAAACTTTCGGTATCTAGAGCACGTCGTGTACAGCGTTTCTTGTCTCAGCCGTTCCACGTTGCAGAGCAATTTACAGGATTAAAAGGTGTTCTTGTAGACATTAAAGATACCATCAAAGGATTTAATATGATCATTGATGGAGAACTTGACCACTTGCCAGAATCTGCTTTCAACCTTAAAGGGACAATTGAAGAAGCAATCGAAGCAGGAGAAAAAATGTTGGCAGAAGCTTAATAGCAGCCTAATTTTAAGTAAAGAAAATTATGACTTTAGAAATAATATCTCCAGAAGCAGCTTTGTTTAAAGGTGTGGTTAGCTCGGTAAAATTGCCAGGAATTGATGGGAGTTTTCAAATCCTTAACAATCACGCGCCGATAGTTTCTACTCTTACAGAAGGTATTGTAGATGTGGAAGTTCTTAATGTTGAGTACGTTCAGGAACTAGAACCGAGCATTACAAAAGTGACACCAACCCGTTTCACTTTCGCAATCGGATCAGGAACACTCGAGATGAATAACAATAAAATCATCGTTCTAGTAGACTAAACGACAGATTATTATATATAGAAAATGCCTAGCAGAGATGTTAGGCATTTTTTTTTCGTTTTTTTTTGAAGCTAATCCAGCTTTCCACTTCAATTCCTCGGCACAAAACTTTTTTTGCAATGCCACATAAGGAGCTTCCGCTGGTCGCTCTTCTGTGTCAGCAAAAAATAGTTTTCTTGCCTGCGGGATTTTCGCTGCAATCTGGGCTAGGGATGGGCGGTGTGATTAGAAGATTTAATTTTTAATTGAGATCTTGGGAACTTGATGTAGTTGTTAAAGGAGATTATAATGTTTCTTCTATGCAGCGCAAATTTGTCATTTGGATGAAGGAGACGAACGCAAAGCAAACGAGCGAAATAAATCACATAATATTTCGCGAAAAAAATGCACTTACTTGTCATTTCTCGAAATAACTCTAATCTTTAGCAACAACAATAATAGGTTTTTCATTTCGATGAATCATTTCTTACTATCGCAAACCGCTACCGCAAACTTGTCATTTCGACGAAGGAGACCCGAGCAAAGCGAACGGGCGAAGCAAATCACATAATATTTCGCGATAAAATGCACATATTTTGTTATTTTATTTCAGGAAGAGTTATGAGACGAAGGAGACCCGAGCAAAGCGAAGAGGTGAAGCAAATGACATAACACTTCGAAATTTACTCTTTAAAGTTACTTTAAATAGTCAAAAATGTAGTTTACATGTATATTATATTATCTATTTTTATCTTATTTCACTATATTTGTATAATATACTATCTATTATGTCTCAATACAGTATTATAAAATCGCCTGCCAAAGTTATGCAGGAGCTAGTTACAAAAACTCAGCAACTGCGTAAACAAAACGGAGTATCACAACTCGAGTTGGCTAAACGTTCTGGAGTTTCTTTTGGCAGTATCAAACGATTTGAAACAACGGGTCAAATATCATTAGAATCTCTACTAAAGATTGGTTACTTTTTTAATCGTCTCGAAGATTTCACAACAGTATTCAAGGTTAATGAAGATTTAAAAAATGTGGAAAAATTATTCAGCGATAAAACCCGATAGGTATGAAACGCATAGAAAAAGTTGTCGTTTCCATTGACTTTGGAGATAGGGGAGCATAGTTAAAGATTCGAGGGACTTAATCGAAAAAAAAATGCAGAGCATTTTAAAACTATAGCTTATTTTTAAATATTGTGGATCGCAAGATAGAGTTCGTTTCGCTTTATAAAAATCCTACCTCGCCACACCATCAGGAAATTTCACTTTATCCGGCGATGCATTCAAGATCGGCAATGCTGCGGTCAAAATACGTGTTCGTCTTGGAGTAGTTTCAGATGGAAGTACAGGATACGAAACCACTGCTTCCATCCAAGCGTAAGCGTTGGTTCTAAAGTACACCGCAGGCTCAAGATTTACCGCAGTGTAAACGTTGAGATAATTCTCTTCAAAATCTTGTCGAGCTGCTTGGCATAAAACCTCTGCTACAAAATTTAAATCACTGGTATATGCAATTTGAACTGCTGTCTCATTCCAAATAAAAGGAGCTTGTGGTCCAGAGTAATTTAAAACCTCCGATTTTAATACCATCGAATTCGGAAATCGAATCACTCGACCACTCATACGGTCGTTTGTGAGATAGTTACCGCTAAGCTCAAGTAAAGTGGTATCTAAGTAATTGATTTCGATTACATCGCCTTTAAAGCCATTTAATTCGATTCTTTCGCCAACACGATAAGGAGTTCTAAAGATGATATAAAGCCAGCCAATAAATGACGAAATAGGCGTCTGCAAAGCAAAACCTAAAATAAGAGACAAAAGTCCAAAGGAAACTGCTGCAGTGTACCAGTTTTGGAAAAGGAATGAGAGCAGCATCACAAATACCAAAAGGTTGATGACAAGATGTGAGATTCGGACAAGATTGTAATTATGTCCAACCGACTGATTACGAGAAACTATATACCTTTCGACCAATTTTCCAATAAATAAAAAAACGGCAATGATCAGAAAAGTGATGGATGCTTTTAAAATTACAGGCAAATAGTCACGAGGAATTTCAAAAATTTTAAAGCTTACCAAAAGATATATTGCTAGAAAAACGACTGCCGCTATCAGATAGAAAGTAAGCCAATACCGTCTCTTGGCGTTGGCTTCGGGAGTATTTAAATTTACTTTCGATTTAACTTTATCTACTATCATATTAAATTGTTTTCTTTTTGATTCTGCATTTGCTTTTTAACAACTTGAAAAGTACTTATTTTATTTTACATGAGACTTACGTAATTTTTGGATTGTTCTGAAGATTGGATGGAAGTTTGTAACTTTGATTCATTAAATTGCATTACTATAGTAGTGAATTATTTATTGACGGTTTTAAGTTTGATGAAAAAATGATGCGAAATCAGCTGGCGATATTTTTTGCTCCCGCAGATCCCGCAGATAAATTCATAAAAAAATCTCTGATAATTTGCGAAATCAGTGGGCGATATATTTTGCTTCCGCAGATCCCGCAGAAATCTTCAGAAAAATTCATAATAAAACTCTCCGATAATTTGCGAAATCAGTGGGCGATATCTTTTGATCCCGCAGATCCCGCAGAAATTACAGATAAATTCATAAAAAAACTCTCCGATAATTTGCGAAATCAGCGGGCAATATTACTTGCTCCCGCAGATCTCGCAGATCCCGCAGATTTTCTCAGATCCCGCAGATATTTTCTGATAAATTCATAAAAAAACTCTCCGATAATTTGCGAAATCAGTGGGTAATATTTTTCGCTTCCGCAGATCCCGCAGATCCCGCAGAAATTCTCAGATAAATTCATAGAAAACTCTCCGATAATTTGCGAAATCAGTGGGCGATATCTTTTGCTCCCGCAGATCCCGCAGATATTCTCAGATAAATTCATAAAAAAAAACTCTCCGATAATCTGCAAAATCAGCGGGCAATATCTTTTGCTCCCGCAGATCCCGCAGAAATTCTCAGATAAATTCATAAAAAACTCTCCGATAATTTGCGAAATCAGTGGACGATATTATTTGCTCCCGCAGATCCCGCAGATCCCGCAGATCCCGCAGATAAATTCATAAAGAAACTCTCCGATAATTTGCGAAATCAGCGGGCGATATTTTTTGCTTCCGGAGATCCCGCAGAAATTACAGATAAATTCATAAAAAAACTCTCCGATAATCTGCAAAATCAGCGAGCAATATTATTTGCTCCCGCAGATCCTGCAGAAATTCTCAGATAAATTCATAAAAAACTCTCCGATAATGTGCGAAATCAGCGGGCGATATTTTTTGCTTCCGGAGATCCCGCAGAAATTACAGATAAATTCATAATAAAACTCTCCGATAATTTGCGAAATCAGTGGGCGATATCTTTTGATCCCGCAGATCCCGCAGAAATTTTCAGATAAATTCATAAAAAAACTCTCCGATAATCTGCGAAATCAGCGAGTAATATTATTTGCTTCCGCAGATCCCGCAGATATTCTCAGATAAATTCATAAAAAAAACTCTCCGAGAATCTGCAAAATCAGCGAGAAATATTTTTTGCTTCCGCAGATCCCTCAGATATTTTCTGATAAATTCATAAAAAACTCTCCGATAATTTGCGAAATCAGTGGGCGATATTTTTTGCTTCCGCAGATCCCGCAGATATTCTCAGATAAATTCATAAAAAAACTCTCCGATAATTTGCGAAATCAGCGGGCGATATTTTTTGCTTCCGCAGATCTCGCAGAAATTTTCAGATAAATTCATAAAAAAACTCTCCGATAATCTGTGAAATCAGCGAGCGATATCTTTTGCTCCCGCAGATATTCTCAGATAAATTCATAAAAAAACTCTCCGATAATCTGCGAAATCAGCGAGCAATATTATTTGCTCCCGCAGATCTCGCAGATATTCGCAGAAATTCTCAGATAAATTCATAAATAAACTCTCCGATAATCTGCGAAATCAGCGGGCGATATTTTTTGCTCCCCCAGATCCCCCAGATATTCTCAGAGAAATTCATAAAAAAACTCTCCGATAATTTGCGAAATCAGCGGGCGGTATTTTTTGCTCCCGCAGATCCCGCAGAAATTCTCAGATAAATTCATAAAAAACTCTCCGATAATCTGCGAAATCAGCGGGCAATATTTTTTGCTTCCGCAGATCCCGTAGATATTCTCAAATAAATTCATAAAAAAACTCTCCGATAATTTGCGAAATCAGCGGGCAATATTTTCGCTTCCGCAGATCTCGCAGATAAATTCATAAAAAACTCTCCGATAATCTGCGAAATCAGCGGGCAATATTTTTTGCTTCCGCAGATCCCGCCGATATTCTCAGATAAATTCATAAAAAAACTCTACGATAATCTGCGAAATCAGCGGGCAATATTTTTCGCTTCCGCAGATCCCGCAGAAATTCTCAGATAAATTCATAAAAAACTCTCCGATAATTTGCGAAATCAGTGGGCGATATCTTCTGCTCCCGCAGATCCCGCAGAAATTCTCAGATAAATTCATAAAAAAACTCTCCGATAATTTGCGAAATCAGCGAGCAATATTTTTTGCTCCCGCAGATCCCGCAGAAATTCTCAGATAAATTCATAAAAAAACTCTCCGATAATTTGCTAAATCAGCGGGCGATATTTTTTGCTCCCGCAGATCCCGCAGAAATTCTCAGATAAATTCATAAAAAAACTCTCCAATAATCTGCGAAATCAGCGGGCAATATTTTTTGCTCCCGCAGATCCCGCTGATATTCGCAGATAAATTCATAAAAAAAATCTTCGATAATCTTCGATAATCTGCGAAATCAGCGGGTAATATTTTTCGCTTCCGCAGATCCCGCAGAAATTACAGATAAATTCATAAAGAAACTCTCCGATAATCTGCGAAATCAGCGGGCGATATTTTTTGCTCCCCCAGATCCCCCAGATATTCTCAGAAAAATTCATAAAAAAACTCTCCGATAATTAGCGAAATCAGCGGGCAATATTTTTTGCTCCCGCAGATCCCTCAGATATTTGCAGATTAACTCATAAAAAAGCTTTGCGATAATCGACAGCATTACTTTTTACTCTCTCAGATTCCGCAGATATTCGCAGATTAACTCATAAAAAAACTCTGCGAAAATTCGACAGCATTATTTTTTACTCCCGCAGATCCCGCAGAATTTCTCAGATAAATTCATAAAAAAAACTCTCCGCAGAAAAAAATAATTGAAAAGTTTGTAATTGGATTTCTAATAGCTATTCCAGTTCTTGCAATTGTGGGATTAGTATCAGTTATTATGTGGCTGTTTGATCAAAATAGAACTTATCAAATCCATTTTCTCCCTACATTTGCGGTCTATGCAAAATTTCCCTTCTTCTCTTTCTAAAAAACTTGACAAACGTCTTGAAGACAATGCACTCCGAAAACTCGGTTCGCAATCATCATTGATTGATTTTGCATCGAATGATTATTTAGGTTTTGCAAAATCAGAAGTTCTATTCGAAAAGACACATGAGCTACTTTTGGAAAGAGGAATATCCTCCAGCGGCGCAACTGGATCTCGATTGCTTTCGGGAAATCACTCATTATATACCGAAGCCGAAGATTTGCTTTGCAAATTTCATCAATCAGAATCTGCGTTGATATTTAATTCGGGTTATGACGCCAACCTTGGTTTTTTTGGATCGGTGCCGCAAAGAGGCGAAATAGTTTTGTATGACGAACTATGTCATGCTTCTATTAGAGATGGACTTTTATTGTCAAATGCCAAGGCGATAAAATTCACCCACAACGACTGCGAGCATTTGCAAGAGCTGATCGAAAGATTTAGCGGAAACACTATTTATATCGTTACCGAAACCGTTTTCTCTATGGACGGCGATTGCCCGCCGATTGAGCAAATCGTAGAAATTGCCGAAAAAAACAATTGTTATCTAGTTGTAGACGAAGCGCACGCTCTAGGCGTAATGGGCGAAAAAGGTCAAGGATTGTTGCAATCTTTAAATCTGCATAATCAAGTTTTTGCACGAATAGTGACCTTCGGAAAAGCTTTGGGTTGCCATGGTGCGGCGGTTTTAGGAAGTACTCAACTAACTAATTATTTGGTGAATTTTGCACGTAGTTTTATTTATACTACTGGACTTTCGCCACATTCGGTCGCGACAATTATGGTTGGATATCATCAATTGGAAAACGATTCAGAAACTTTGGAAGATTTACGGTCTAATATTATTTATTTTAATCAGCAGAAGAAGCTCCTTGGTTTGACGCCTCTGTTTGTTCGATCCTATTCGTCCATTCAATGTGTGATTGTTCAAGGAAATGAGAATGTAAAAAATCTTGCCGCTTTTTTTCAAGAAAATGGCTTTGATGTTAAAGCTATATTATCACCAACAGTTCCTGCAGATCAGGAAAGACTTCGATTTTGTATTCATAGCTTTAATACCAAGCAGCAGATTGACGGAATTCTAAATCTTCTTGCTACCTCAATCTTCAAATAACCCTCAAATTATCTCGATAATCCCTTTCCCTTTATGGCTTCGGCTGTAGTTGAGGCATCGATTCATGGATTGTGTTTCTATTACATTTCACGAAAATTTTATGATTGATAAAAGGCCTAATTTTTCTTTCAAAAAGATGACTAATGAATTGAATGCGAGTGACTTTAGCGAAAGCGAAATAAAAATAATGCAAAAAAGTAAAAATTTCTGTAACGTTACACTGTTTCTTTTACTAATTCATTATAATTCGGAAATCTATTATCATTAATCAACCACTTTAACTACAACCAACATGAAAAAATTCTATTTAATTGCCATCTTCGTAACCGCTGCAGGCTTGGGTTATTCTCTAACACAATATTTTTTTGCCGGAGAGTCAAGTTTAAGTTTAGTAATAATTATGGCCTGCTTCTTTGTAGCATCTATAGCTGCGTGGCAACGAATGAAATTAACAAATAATCAAAAATCATAATAATAAAACAAAATTTTTAAATTTAAAACAATGAAAAAACTATACAAATTATTTACGGCAGCATTTTTAGTACTATTTGTTTCTACGACATTGGCGCAATCAAAAGTTCAAAAGCCACTAGAAAGTTCTTTGCTATGGGAGGTTTCTGGAAAAGGTCTTACCAAGCCATCCTTTCTTTTTGGGACAATTCACATGATATGTTCTCCCGATTTCATAATGACCGAACAAGCAAAAAACGCGTTTGCAAAAACAGACAAACTAACATTAGAAATTGATATGTCTGATCCTGAGCAAATGACGGCAATGCAGAAAATGGCAATGGGCGACAAACCTTTGAGTGAAACTTTGACCGCAACTGAATATGCCCGCCTTGATGCGATTGTCCAAAAACACGCAGGAATATCGGTAAAGCAACTAGACTCTTTTAGTTTAGTGACCGTAATGAGTGTGCTTTCTAGTCGCAGTTTTGGCTGTACGGATTTAAAATTCTACGAAATGGAATTTATAGAAATGGCTAAAAATTCAAAAAAACCGGTTAGCGGACTTGAAACAGTGCAAGATCAAATTGCACTTTTTCAAGAGGGAATTTCGACCAAAGATATTTTGGAAATGATGGAAGCTGCCGATAATGAAGTAACCAAGAAAATGGTGGAAATCTACAAAAAACAAAATTTGCAAGAATTATTTGCTCTTACAACTGACGAGAAAATGATGACTGCCGAAGCTAGAAAGTTGATGCTTGACAACCGTAACATCAAATGGCTGGAAGTTATGCCTGCAATGATGAAAAAAGAATCTGTGTTTTTTGCGGTAGGAGCGGCGCATCTACCAGGACAGAATGGGGTAATCGAACTTCTTAGAAAAGCTGGATATACTGTAAAAGCGGTAAAAAAGTAATCGCATTAGAAAAAGTAGCAATTGATTGAAAATAATAATAATAAGAAACCCGCCGACTTGGCGGGATTTCTGTTTTTAAGAGCGAAATAGTAGAAATTTATTGGCAGAAAATTAGTAGAATTACAACAATTACAAATACTTTAAATAAATTTTGTAACGTTTTACTCTTTGTCAATACTTACCGTTTGATCTCGGCATTGGCAGAAATTTAATTATAAATACTAAAAATAATAAGCCTTATAAACTACTATCGAAAAAAATTAGTATTTGATAGCGATAATCATTTAGCTCGTATCGTTTAGTGGTTCGAAACATACAATATATACTAAGGTCGTAATGAATTAAGAAGTTTTGAAAGAGAAAGAACAATCATTTTTACAACGCATCGAGAAGCATAAGGGAATTTTGTATAAGGTTTCCAAAATGTACATGGACACTAGCGATGATCAGCAAGATCTCTTTCAAGAAATTATTTGTCAACTTTGGAAGTCTTATGATTCATTTCGGAATGAAAGTCAGTTTTCTACCTGGATGTACCGAGTGGCCATCAATACTGCAATAGTCTTTCTAAAAAAAGAAAAAAGGAAGATTGATAAATATGATATTCCCTCCGAAAATATAAAAGAAGAAGAAAGTGATTCTGCCGAAAAAGAAAGTCAAATAGAACATTTTTATAAAGCAGTTCAGAAATTAGAGAAAATTGACAAAGCAATTATCTTTTATCAACTAGAAGGATTTTCGCACCGTGAAATCGGAGAGAATTTAGGAATTTCAGAAGGGAATGCCCGAGTAAAACTAAATAGAGCAAAGGATAAATTAAAGGAAATTATTAAAAATCAAGGATATGGATTTTAACGATATACAAAATATGTGGAATAACGACAAGGCGGATGATGTTGCACTTCCCGACAATTTAGAGAAAATTAAGGCGGCAAATACACCTTTGGATAAAATTAGGAAAAACCTCAAAAGTGAATTTATTTACCAAATTATTTCAATATTTATTATAGGTCTAGCGCCGCTAGTTTATAATTTTTCAGACAAATCAATTGTGCCTTTCTATCTCTTGTACAGTATGTTTACGGCAGTTTGTGTTTATTTTTTAATTCGCCTTTTTATTTTTTACAAAAGATTAAATAATATCACTCTAAAGACAAAAGATAGTTTGTACGAAACCTATTTTGATATTAGATTAAATATGGAATTGTATAAAACATTCGGGTTTGCCTTAACTCCCTTTTTGGTATTATTTCTGTTAGGCTTAGCGTATTTCAGAGTACCTAATCTTGATATTACCGAATTATCTACTAGAATGCTGTTGGGATTGGTATTATTAGCAGCTTTTTCCATCTTATTAATGGGCTTAATGTTAGAGTGGTGGGTGCATTACTTCTACGGAAAATATGCCAAGGAAATCAGAAAAGTACTTGACGAATTAAAAGAAGACTAACATTTAACCCATCCTTGCGATGGGTTTTGTATTTTTGTAACATAACAACTTACTATGAAAATCTTCATCACCGGAATATCCACAGAGGTTGGAAAAACTATAACATCGGCAATCGTGGTCGAATCGCTTAAAGCGGATTATTGGAAACCTATTCAGGCTGGAGACCTTGAAAACTCGGATTCGAGCAAGGTAAAACGCTTGATTTCTAATTCGACATCAACACTTTATTCTAATTCGTATAAGCTTAATACGCCCGCAAGTCCACATCTTGCAGCCAAAATTGATGGTATCGAAATTAAAATTTCTGCAATCAAAACACCCGAAACTAAAAATAATCTTGTAATTGAAGGAGCCGGCGGATTATTTGTGCCGCTTAATGACAAGGATTATATAATTGATTTGATAAAACCAGAGTACAAAATAGTATTAGTTTCTCGTCACTATTTGGGCAGTATAAATCATACTATTTTGAGTATCGAAGCTTTAAAATCTCGCGGTCTTGAAGTAGCTGGAATTATTTTTAATGGTAAAGAAGACGAGGCGACAGAGGCGATTATTGAATCGAAATTTCAAATTCCAGTAATCGGTCGAATCGAGGAAGAGCCTTATTTTGATCAAGATGTAATCCTCGATTATGCTGAACAATTCAGAGAAAATTTAGAAGCAATGATCGCTTAGATTTTCTTTAAAACTTACAAAAAAAAACAGAATGACGCTTCTTGAAAAAGATCAAAAATATATTTGGCATCCTTACACACAACATAAAACGGCCGCTTTGCCAGTGGTTATAAAGAGCGGAAATGGCGCGTTACTGTACGACATTGACGGGAAAGAGTACATTGATGCCATCGCTTCTTGGTGGGTAAATCCGTTTGGGCATAGCAACAAATTTATTGCAGATGCCATTTACAAACAACTTACAACTTTAGAGCACGTACTTTTCGGAGGTTTTACGCACGAGCCTGCCATTCAAGTTTCTGAACAATTATTAGCGATGATGCCCAGTAATCAACAGAAAGTTTTCTTTTCGGATAATGGATCTACAGCAGTGGAAGTGGCGATAAAAGTCGCATTTCAATATTTCTTTAATCAAAATCAGAAAAAAACTACGCTGATAGCTTTTGAAGATGCTTTTCACGGCGATACTTTTGCAGCCATGGCGGCAAGTGGGATTTCGTTTTATACTCAGGCTTTCGCCGAAATGTTTCTGGATGTTATCAGGATTCCAGTTCCCGTAAAAGGAAAAGAGCAGGAAAGTTACGATTCACTTCAAAAGGTGATTGATACTTACGAAGTTTCTGCATTTATCTTTGAGCCACTTGTTCTTGGCGCTGCAGGAATGGTGATGTACGAGCCAGAAGCACTAGATAAACTGATGGAAATCTGTAAAAAAAATAATGTTCTTACTATTGCTGACGAAGTAATGACCGGTTTCGGGAAAACAGGAAAGACCTTTGCCTGTGATTATTTGCAAAACCAGCCCGATATGATGTGCGTATCAAAAGCACTAACTGGCGGAACAATTCCGATGGCGATTACGACTTTTACACAAGAAGTTTTTTACGCTTTTTATAGCGACGATATCAATAAAGCATTATTTCACGGACATACTTTTACAGCAAATCCAACAGGTTGTGCGGCGGCATTAGCAAGTTTTGAATTACTTCAAACAGACGAAATTCAGAATAATATTCAGCATATCAATCAACGTCATCTTCAATTTCAAGAAAAAATAAAAGGACATTCAAAAGTTCTGACCACTAGAGTTTTGGGAGTTATTTTTGCGCTCGAAATTCAAAGTGCCGAAGATGAGCAGTATTACGGAAATATGCGAAATAAACTGTACAATTTCTTTATAGACAATGGCGTAGTTTTGCGTCCGGTTGGAAATACTGTCTATATTTTGCCACCTTATATTATGACTGATAGTCAGCTTGATAAAATTTATAAAACCATAGAAGATGCTATAGAGCACGTAAGTTCGTAAGACCGAGGTTACTCTAAAATAGAATCTTTAAAACATACCCCATTTTGCAGCTACCCATTGCTATAACTTCAATCGCTTCAATTTCTCCATTAGGACATTCGTCAGAAGGTTTATGGAAAAAATACAGCGATAATTCTCATTGTTTTGAAATGTATGATTTTGGTAAAAACCAAGCCTTTGCCGCGTTTTTGCCGGAAAATACAAAGGTGGAAATTCAATATTTGAGAGATTCCGATCATAAATATAAATTTCTAGACAAATCGGTTTTGTACGGAATCTACGCTTCGAGAATGGCGGTGAAAAATGCAGGTTGGAAAAGCGGCGATAATTTCGGAATCAATATCGGCTCTTCTCGGGGAGCCACAGACTTATTCGAAAAACACCACTCCGATTTTCTGAAAACTGGAAAAGTCAACACACTTGCCTCACCAGTGACAACCTTGGGAAATATCTCGTCTTGGGTTTCTCACGATTTGCAATCTGACGGACCAGAAATCTCACATTCGATCACTTGCTCGACGGCTTTGCACGCAATGCTTAACGGTGTTGCTTGGCTAAAAGCTGGTATGGCCGAAAAGTTTCTAGTCGGAGGAAGTGAAGCACCGCTAACAGATTTCACCATTGCTCAGATGAAAGCTTTAAAAATTTATGCTTTTCAAGAGCAGGAATATCCTTGTCAAGCACTCAATATGAATAAGGAAAAAAGTACGATGATTTTGGGCGAAGGCGCTTCTGTCTGCTGTCTCGAAACTGGCGAACGAGATAATGCCTTAGGATATATTGCAGGAATTGGATATGCTACCGAAGTTTTGGAACACAATATTTCCATCTCGACCGATGCTATCTGCTTCCAGAAATCGATGGCAATGGCGCTAAAGGATATTGATATTTCAGAGGTTGATGCGATCGTAATGCACGCTCCTGGCACGAGAGTTGGCGATTTGTCAGAAATGAAAGCTATTGAAAAAGTTTTTGGTGATAAGCTGCCATTGCTAACCTCAAATAAATGGAAAATCGGTCACACTTTTGGCGCTTCGGGAATGTTGAGTGTAGAGTTGGCGCTGCTGATGATGCGCGAGCAATCTTACGTAGGAATTCCTTTTACGGATAGAATTTCGCAAAAGGCAAAGATTCGCAAAGTCTTGGTCAATGCCGTTGGTTTTGGCGGAAATGCCGTGAGTATTCTTCTTAGTATTTCGGCGAAAGCCAATTAATCAAGGGCTTCCAATTCTTTGACTTTTGCGTAAATCATCGGCTGTTCCCAACCTTTTCTGATCATAAAGTCACAGAATTTTTTGCGCTTTTTCATCAAATTGGATTCCCGAATCGTGTCCCAATGATGTTCGGAAAGTTTTTCAAAAGTATCCCAATAATCTTCATCGGGAATTTCTTTCAACGCCGTTTTTATAATATATGCCGACGCGTGTCGCAGTTTTAATTCGCCTGTAATTCTGATTTTCCCCCATTGTTTTATGCGGAATTTCCCCCTTGCAAACGCACAAGCAAACCGCTCTTCGTTGAGAAAATCGTTTTCCAATAGATGAAAAATCACTTCATCACTTTCCGCACGAGTCATCCCAAGCTGATACAGTTTTGTCTGCACCTCGTCGTGACAACGCTCTTGGTAACTACAATAATATTCCAACTTCTGCTTGGCTTCGGGCAGTAAAATTATCTTATTCATAGGTTTTTGCTCGTTCTGCCAAAGCTAGTAAATTGTGTTTAAAGTCCATAAATATTGATATTGAAAGTATTGTTTTTTATTTGGAGCTGATCCGGCTTTTCACTGCAAGTCCTCACAAAAAAAGCAGTATTTGCTACTAGAAATAGAGCTTCCGCTGGTCGCCTATTTCTAGCAGCAACTACAAAAGTGCTTTTTTTTGCTCCGGGCTTTTCGTTGCAATCCGGGCTAAAAAGACTAATATTTTCAAAACAAAAATCATACAAGTAATTTATAACCAATTGTGAATAAAATAGTTATCGCAATACGGTAAATCAAGATAAATTAATATTACTTTTACTAAGCCTCAATATATTGAATATATTAACATTAATATGCGAAGATATGGCAAGTTTACGGAGTTTATTGATTTTCTTGCTATTCGCGACAACACCTTCTTTTGGGCAAGGTTTGGAGAATTTTGCTAATATGCCAGTGAATAACCCGGGCACTTATTATAACTTTTCGTATGTTGGCAATAATGGTTTAAGTTGGACTGCTGTAGAAGGTAGAACTGACCAAACATTAATAGGTAAAGCCTTTTGCGGAAGAGGGCAATTACCTGGTAGTAAGATTACTTCTGCACAATTCCCAAATGGTATCGGTACTTTGCAGTTTGATTATGTTAGAGGTTTTACAAATACTAGGGCTCGAAATTTAATAGTTTTCGTGAATGGTACTCAGTTTGGAGTAGCAATTCCTGTCGATGGGACAAGTGATACTCCAGCCCATTATTCTCAACAGATAAATGTTGCCGGAAATGTTAGCATTTCAATTCGATTTTCTGGTGAACAAAGTATCGTGGATAATATTCAGTGGACAGCATATTCATCTACACCTCAGCCCGAAATTAATTTAATTGGAAATTCCAATACTATCATTTCTGGAACCACAACAACTTCAATGGCAAATCATACAAATTTTGGCACTGCCGAAGTTGGAGTAGGATCACAACTGCATACTTTTACAATAGAAAATACCGGAACTGCAAATCTGACTCTTACTGCGGTAGCTCCCTATTTATCAATTAGTGGGGCAAATGCTTCAGACTTTGTACTCACATCACCGCCATCCACAGCAATTGCTGCTTCGGGTCAAACTTCTTTCCAAATTACGTTTAATCCTTCAGCACTTGGAATTCGGAATGCGTTAGTAACAATTGCCAATAACGACTCGGACGAAAATCCCTATACTTTTGCAATCAGCGGAACGGGTACATATAGCAATCAGTCGCAAATTCTAGATGTTACCAATTATCAGACAACATCGCCAGAGTTTAATAGTAACACTGAATATATTAATTTCATTGATGGCTCTCCCACAGCAGCTGGAAAGTTTATTCCAATGAAATTGCGAATACTAGACGGTGCAGATTCCGATGCCTTGCCAACAATTTTGACTGATCTTCGACTTTCCGTTACCGATTTGGCAGCAGCCAATCAACTGTCAATGATAAAAACTGCTATTCTTACAACTACTGGCGGTACTGTTATAAGTACCGCTACAAAAGTGGCAGGCGAATTGGTTTTTTCAGGTATGAGTGGCACAAATGTAACTGCTAATGATGATGGATATAAAGATGTTCATTTACGAATTTCTATAGATGAAACTCAGGTAGTAGATCAAACAAAACTTATTTTCCTAGTTACATCGGCGACATCTTCTCCAAGCGGATCTGCATTTACCATGCCTGATGCGGGAGGAGCACAAACTGATGTAAGCAGTTCAAACAATCGAAATCGTTTGAATGTTACTGCAACCAAATTGCTCTATACTGCGCAACCTCAAACAACCGCTATAAATACGGCAATGTCTGACGTTGTTATTGAAGCTGTTGATTTTTATAATCGAAGAGATAGTAATTATCTTAATATAGCTTCAATAACTTCCGCAGGAACTATGACAGGGTCGCCGCTTTCTGCTAATTTCATATCTGGTCTTGCTACTTTTTCTTCAATTATACACACTGCTGCTGGAATTGGATTGAAACTGACCGCTACTTCAGCAGGCTTTTCACCTGTGCTCAGTAGCGCTTTTAATATCACAGGAGTTATTTATAATACTGGTGATTACAGAACGACTGCAAATGGATTCTGGTATCCCAATACCTCAAGTCCAGCAATTTGGGAGCAGTATAATGGAACAAGCTGGGACAGCAATATATCATCTCCGCCATCTAATACTACTGCAAATGTTTATATACAACACAATATTACAACAGGCGGTTCTTTTAATGGTGTGAATTTAAAGGTTAGGAACGGGGGGTTTTTTTATGTGAAAAGTATGAGCTCAAGTACAAGCAGTATTTATATTTATGGAGGAGGAAAACTTCGAATGGACTTGGCAATGCAAAATAATGGCTTATTTGAAGTAGAGAATAACGGAACTGTCGAAATTGATGATATCGTAGCTTATAACTCCAAAATATGGTTCGGTATAGAAAAATTTCACCCAAAATCAAATTTAGTTTTAATCGAACTTTATGCTTCAACTCCTTTCTTCAATGGATTAACGGTAACTCAAAATACGTTTGATGGGTATTCGGCAGCTTTTGGAAATATCATCATTGATGTGGTTGCCACTGCAAATGCAACATTACTAAACCCAGGCTTAACCGCAAATTTGGCCCACGGTAGTTTAATCTTTAGAAAATTTCCTTTTGCCACATCTCTTAGGCTGTCCAATGGTGGAGCAATCACTACCGAGATAGGTGGAAACTTTATTGTCGAATCTGGCTTTATAAATAATATCAATAGTTGTACAAGTGGCAATCTTAACTTTACTATCAAAGGCAATATGATTTTAAATAACGGTCAAATGAGAATTTCGACCGCGTCATCATCAAGTACTTCGACTTTTACCGTGGAAGGAAATGTAGATTTGGCAGGTTCAGCAATTCTGAATATGAATTCAACTGCAGCCGGTGGAGCATTTACCACTCTCAATATTAGAGGAAATATTACTTGCCCGACAACCGCTAAAATTTTCAGCGGAAACGCTTCGCCTAATGACAATATAAATTTCGTCGGATCTTCATTACAAACTATAGATATTGCAACCACAACAGCATCTAGTAATTCGAATGTTATTTTTAATGCAGGTTTTGGCAGCAATGTGCAATTAATAAATCAAGATTTGCAGCTTGGAACTAATGGAGTGTTTAATGTTTTGGATGGTGGAACTTTCGATTTTGGATTTAATGGCACAAATGCGCTCAATATTTCTCGCGCGGGATCGGCAACTAGTACTAAGTTTTCTAGTGCAGCTGGATCAACTTTAAAAATAACATCTCCCGACGGAATTAGCGGCTCATCGGGAACGGTGGGAAATGTTCAAACAACTATTGCTCCAACATATAATAGTCTCGCCACATTCTGGTATCAAGGAAAGCAAAATCAAGTAACGGGATCGGGGCTTCCTATCACCGCGAGTGGTAAATTAGTCTATGTCAATATGGATCAAGATAATTTGTCATTGACATTGACCGGAGATGTAAATATTACAAATGCAACAACCCTTGATCCTTTAGGAGGTAAACTCGAAATTCAAAAAGGAATTGTTCTGGGATTTAATACCAAAGATTTCTTTGGTACCGGTAGATTAAAAATGAATGGTGGCGAATATAAGATTTCAACCTACTATACTTCGAATTCCGAAACCACGTATCTTCCCAGACTTAGTAATTATGGAAATTATGACCTTAATGGTGGAATAATTCACTTGTCTGGAAGTGATCAAACCCAAATTCTTTCGGGGACACCAAGTTACTTCAGCCTTAAATTTAGCGGAAGCAATACTCTGGGCAATAATTATAAAGGAATAAGTACCGCCACCGCAGTTGAGAATAGTATTTCGATTTCCGATAATGCGATTGTGGATGTAAAGTCGAGCTCCTTTGGTATGTTGCCTCAAGCGCCCACATTTACTATGACCGATAATGCACGCCTTATTACTGCAGGAACTGGAGTAAAACCCGATATGACTGGAGCCTACAGTTTAGCGCAAAATACCATAATTGAGTTTAGCAACAATGCCGCAAGTACTATGCAAAGGCCAAGGCTTAGCAGTCCTGTGCCTTCTTATGCCAATATAGTTGTGTCAGGATCGAATGTGGGAAATATTTCTCCCGGCGGTGGTCCAAATTCAAATTTAAGTTTCCAACCTTCAGGAAGTTTTAAAGTTACTTCCACAGGGACTTATAAGTTATATAATAGTTTTGGATTCAGTGGTTCAGCAAATTCAGCAATCAAAAACACAAATTCTCCAACCATTAATTTGGAAGATGGCTCAACCATAGAATATGCTGGAGCCAATCAAACCATAAGTTTGCTTAATCAAAATGTAAATCCATTAACGCAATATTACACTAATTTGACTATTAGCGGAAGCGGACAAAAAACTCTAGAAAACCCGTCAAATACTCTTATTAATGAAAATTTAAAACTCAACTCTTCCAATCTTCTAGTTAATACAAATGAAGTTATAACAGTCCGAGAAGCAGTAATTAGTACTTCTGGCACTTTGCAGATTGAAAATAATGGACAACTAATACAGATTAGCGATGGAGCAGTGAATTCTGGAGCGGGAATGAATTATAAGCGAACCGCACAAGCAGTACATTTGGATTATATTTACTGGAGTAGTCCAGTAGACAACTTTGCAACTTTAAGCTTGCCAGGAAATAATCATTATCAATGGAATACACTGTTTGTAAACACGAATGGTACACAAGGAAATTGGGAAGCACCATCAGCAATCATGACCAAAGGTCGAGGATATATCGCAAGAGCTTCCAACAGTGCCACAACTCCGCAAGATTTGACTAGTATCTTTGTAGGTAAGCCTAATAATGGTGTGGTGACTATTCCAATATTTCGAGGCTTATATGATGGTATAGCTTATGATGCCGAACCGCTAAATCCAAATAATGCATGGACCACAAAAGATGATGACAATTGGAACCTGATTGGAAATCCCTATCCATCGGCAATTGATGCAGAAAAATTTCTAATGCAAAACCAGTTGCTGATTCAAGGTGCAGTTCATATCTGGACACATGCGAATTTGCCAACTTCAACAACAGATTTTTATTATGGTGATTTTGCCTATAATTATTATGCGTCAGATTATACTATTTACAACAAATTGGGAACTTCTATACCAAATACCTTTAATGGAAAAATTGCCGCAGGTCAGGGATTTATGGTTAATATGCTTCACACTGCAGCCTCAGGAGCATCAGTAGTGTTTAATAACGCAATGCGCTATCAAGCGGCCTTTGCGCCTTATGATAATACAAACTTCTACCGAACTAATAATATCGAGACCGAAGATAAGAGTAGAATTTGGCTGGATTTAGTCAATACGACAACCGCCGAAGTAGGAACAATTCTAGTTGGTTATGCCGATGAAGCAACTATGGGAAAAGATTATTTTTATGATTGCAATTTTGAGAGTAGAGGAGAGCACAGCCTTTATTCACTAATTGACTCCGAATCATTTGTAATTCAAGGTCGCGCACTGCCATTTAGTAGTGATGATATTGTGCCGCTCGGATTTTCGGTTAATAGACTTGGAGACTTGGCAATCAGCATCCGAAACGTTGATGGCATTTTCGCTGCAGATACTCCAATTTTTCTCGAAGACAAGGATTTAAATGTTTTCCACAATCTCAAAAGTTCACCGTATTTTTTCAAATCAGAAATTGGAACATTTGATAATAGATTCCAACTTAGATATGGAACAGTATTGTCAAATTCAGACTTTGGCTCAGCATCTGCAATTCAGATAATCGGACGTGATGGAATTGTCTATTTAAAATCCAAAGATAATTTGATCGATGAGGTTTTCATCTTTGATGTGTTGGGTAGGTTACTATCAAAATCTACTGCCGCCAATACATTGTATCTTGAAATTCCACTTAACATTTTAGCCAAACAGGCAATTATTGTAAAAGCGAAACTTAGCAATGGGCAATCTGTGTCTCAAAAAATTATTTTCTAATGAATTTTAGAAGAAGGCCAAAAATGTTGAGGGTAACCTAAATAAAAAAAATCCCAAAGATTTCTCCTTGGGACTTCTACTTTTAGCAACAGCTAAAAAATTATTTCTTTCCTGAATGCTCAAGATTTCTTTCGATTTTATGCTCAGGACGCGTCCATTTTGGCTTTTCGCCAAGCGATTCAAATTGAGAATCTGATGCTTCGACAGTTTTTGGTTGAGAGATTTTTGTAAAAGGTTTTTGAGTTATCATTCCCAAAGTCTCAAACATTTTCATGTCTTCGTTTACATCAGGATTTGGAGTAGTTAACAATTTATCACCGGCAAAAATCGAATTCGCTCCAGCAAAGAAGCACATTGCCTGTCCTTCACGACTCATATTTGTTCTTCCAGCAGACAACCTTACCTGAGTTTCTGGCATCACAATTCTAGCCGTAGCCACCATTCTGATCATTTCCCAAATCTCAACAGGTTTTTCTTCTTCCATTGGCGTTCCTTCTACCGGAACAAGTGCATTAATTGGCACCGATTCTGGTTGAGGGTCCAAAGTAGCCAAAGCAACAAGCATTCCCGCTCTGTCTTCAACACTTTCGCCCATTCCGATAATTCCACCGCTGCACACCGTAACGTTCGTTTTACGTACGTTTTCGATGGTTTGAAGACGATCGTTAAATCCTCTAGTCGAAATTACTTCTTTATAATATTCTTCAGACGTATCTAAATTGTGATTGTAGGCATACAAACCAGCTTCGGCAAGCCTGTGCGCCTGATTTTCGGTCAACATTCCCAACGTACAACATACCTCCATATCAAGTTTATTGATGGTACGCACCATTTCAAGTACATCGTCAAATTCGGCACCGTCTTTTACATTTCGCCAAGCAGCACCCATGCATACACGTGAAGATCCACCCGCTTTTGCTCGTAAAGCCTGCGCTTTCACTTGAGAGACAGACATAAGATCATTTCCTTCCACTTTTGTATGATATCTCGCAGCTTGTGGGCAATAGCCACAATCTTCAGGACAACCACCAGTTTTTATAGAAAGCAAAGTCGAAACTTGTACAACATTAGGATCGTGGTGAAGTCGGTGTGTGGTAGCAGCTTCATAAAGAAGATCCATCAAAGGTCTATTGTAGATCTCAATAATTTCTTCCTTAGTCCAGTTGTGCTTAATAGTACTCATCGATATAAATTTATTTTTCCCAAAAGTATGCAATTAGACTTTAAGTAAAAATAAATCAGCATAAATATTAGAGTCTTTCTAGGAGATCACTTTCCGAAAACGCTTAGATGTGTAGCTTCAAAGTGATAAGGTTATGCATAAACGCAAGTTCATTACTAATTAAATAGCATTGCATTCTAAATCTTAAGTAGATTGCATTAGAATTACAACTTTCAAATCTTTCGAGCATGATTATAAATGCGCAATCGTGCAATTTATTTAATTATAGGAGAGATTATATGGCAAAAAACATATGGGAGCTTAGCAGATTGTACAAAAAAATCCTGTATGAAAAATTAATCATACAGGATTTTATAGTGTTGCTAATGATAGATATATTATCTGCGATCAACGGTATTTATGTTTTCAACCTTCCCTTTCCAATATTGCATTAGTACAAAAACTACTGCAAAAGCTCCCGCCGTAGATTCAAATAGTAATCCGAGGCAATATTGTTCAATACTTAGTTCTCCACCTCCAAAAATGAAATTTTCGGATAATGATTTTAGATATTCTTCGCCACCTTTAAAGTTAATATAAAATAGCAAAGCTGCAATTGATAGGACTGCTCCAATCATTGCTGTTAGAAGACCAGAGATGAAATTTGTAAAATATCCATGAACGCCAGACTCTGCGTTTGCTTTGATTGTGCGATTAACTCCGAAGATTACGAAAACTATGTTTAACATTCTTAGATAAGCTTGATCTGAGATGCCTAAAAGTTCCAAGATCATAAAGTAAATCCCAATCCCTAGGAAGATTATTATACCATTTGTGATTTCGCGTTTAAATTTCATAATGTTTTTTAATTGGTTAGAAGTTAGGTTTTTTGTGGTTATGTTCTAAACTTACTAAAATTAAGTAAAAATATGATTCTTCTTAGTAAAATTTTAATAAAATTCGCGAAAAGCGATTAGTCTAGTTTGAAAATGGATCTAGCACTTAATGCATCGTATGATAACTGATTTTTAAGTTCAGCAAGAGATTCAAATTTTTTCTCGTCCCTAAGTCTCTGTAAGACATCAATTTGCAAAAATTCGCCGTAAAGATCAGCTTCAAAATCGAAGAAATTTATTTCAACTGTCATTAATTTTCCGTCAACCGTCGGGTTAAAACCAATATTCATCATTCCACAAATTCTTTTGCCGTTAATGCTCGCAGTAGCGGCGTAGACTCCGGTTTTTGGAATGAGTTTATACGATTCTAAAATATTTATGTTGGCAGTGGGATACCCAATTGTTCTGCCTAATTGTTTGCCCTTTACAACTGTCCCGGCAATGCTATAGTTATATCCTAGGTAGTTATTGGCAAGTTTAATGTTCCCGTTTTCTAAAGCGATTCGGATCTTTGTTGAACTGATAGAGACATCATTGAGCTCTTTAACCTCGATCTGTTCTACTTCAAAATTATATTTTTCGCCAAATCGAATTAAGTCGTTAATATCTGCACTTCTATTTTTACCAAACCGATGATCATATCCAATAATTATCTTTTGAATGTTAAAGCGATCCACCAAGACGGTTTTTACAAATTCTTCTGCTTCAATATTTGAGAAATCTTTATCGAAAGGATGAATGATTAAATTATCCAACCCAATTTCCTCGAGCAGGATTTTTTTTTCGTCAATAGTGTTGAGAAGTTTTATGTCAGCCTCAGGTTGTACAACCATTCTTGGATGTGGAAAAAAGGTGAGCAGAAGACTTTCGTAATTTGAGTCTTTTGCAGATGCTATGAGTTTATCCAAAATTTTACGATGCCCAATATGCACGCCGTCAAATGTGCCGATAGTAGCAATGGTTTTTTTGCTGCAACTAAAAGATTTTATGGAATTAAAGACTTTCAAACTTTTTTTTTAAGAGTGCAAATTTAACTGATTATAAGTCATAAAAAAAAGGATTAGAGTCGAAACCCTAATCCTTTTGCTTATTCAATGTCAGAAAGTTATTCTTTGATAAAACGCAATGTTTTAGTTGCAGTACCTTTTGATAATTTAATAAAATAAACTCCCGTAGAAAGTGCACTTGTATTAATTGTCAAATCTGAATTTGATGTAATTTTCTGTGAAGAAATTTGCTGTCCAATAGTGTTGTAAATACTATAGTTATCTGGAGTCTCAGTAGAATGAGAGACAGAAATTGTCATCGTATTTCTAGTTGGATTAGGATATAGTTGAATAGTATTTGCAGCATCAAAACTATTTGTACCTAATGCTTCTGCAGTTGCAAAAACTTTAGTTTGCTTGTTTCCAAATTGTCCACCAGCAGCTATCGTCTGTCCGGTCAGAGTTTTAATATTGTAATAGCCTGATCCAATAAGTCCATCACCGTATGAGTCGTTAATGGTAAAAACGTAACAACCATCAGCAGGCAAAGTCCACTCTTCTGTTAATAACGGTGGATTATTTTGATTTGTCCATGGTCCGCCACTGTAAAGGATAGTACCTGCAGCATTTTTTAAATTCCAAGTAGTTTCTGACGCGTAATTATCACGTTTTAAGTTAAACTGAACTTTATTTACTTCGTAAGCGATTGGACTTGTAGGTAGTAAATAGATTCCTTCGGATGTATTATTTGTAATTCTTTGATCAGTTGTACCATTTACTGTTGTAATTGTAGCATTTACTACTCCTGAATCTGTTGCTTCAAATGGTAATGATACCATTGTAGAGTTTGTTGGAGCGATATTTCCTGTAAAGGTAAAAGTTTGTGGAGCACCGTTATTAAAAGTGTAAGTAATTACCGCCGATGTAATTGGCGATGTTCCAACATTTGTAATATAAGCTTTTACAGCAACTGGCGCAACTTCGCAGCTAGCAACAGCAGTACAAGATTCGTCTAACTTCAACTTAGCGTCAGTTGCAAATAAAGCAATTGGCTGATCTTTAGTCGAAGTCTTCAAAGTCATTCTTCTTACCGAATTGTTCATAACAGCAACCATTCTCGCTTTTTGATCTTGTGTAAAGATGTTCATACAAGTATCATTTGTATAGTCCATATAATTTTGAACCATTTCAACTCCAGTCCCGTCGCAATCTGCAATGTTAGGATTACAGTTGTAATTTGCGGTGTGAGCAGTCGGCGTGTCAGCGCAGTAGTCATTACCACAAGCTGAATCTCCCCAAATATGTCTAAGACCTAACCAGTGACCTACTTCATGTGTCATCGTACGACCTTTGTCATAAGGGGCACTCATTATAAATGTTCCGTCGTTAAAATCTGAACTTCCAAAAGTAGCATAATTACTTACCACTCCGTCAGAATTTGCTGGGCCACCATTTGCTTGCATACCTGGTAAGCCAGATCCTGATGGAAACTGTGCGTATCCTAAAAGAGATGCATCACTAAAATTTACAGACCACATATTAAGGTACTGCATCGGATCCCAAATTGTGGTAGGTTTTACTATAGTATTAATTTCTGTTGTGCTCCAAGATTCTTGACAAAGATTTACGTGGTTTACACCGTTGGTTGGATTTCCATCTGGATCTGATTTTGCAAGAGCAAACTGAATCATAGTATCCGCGCCAGCAGGGTGTGAATTTGCACCACGTGTACCAGCCATTTTGCGATAATCGTTGTTCATTGCAGTTATTTGCGATAGCACTTGAGAGTCTGTAATATTAGGAGCAACACCTACTGCTTGTCCACTGTGAATAACATGAACTACAACTGGAATAGTAATGATGCCCGCATTTTCAGATCTGTAAACAGGATCAGTTTTGTATCTATCTACATAAGGAGCGATCCATGCTTCAAACTGAGCATCATTCATACGTGAAGAATCAGAATCTTGTAAGTGTTTTTCGTATTCATTTGTGATACATCTCACAAAACCATTTTCAGGATTTATGCTTTCTGGCGCTAATGTTTTTCCAAAAGCAGTTGGTGCTTTCTGAGCTTGAGTGCTTCCAAAGGTAAACATGGCAGCTACTAGAAGAACGTGAAATAGGGTATTAGTTCGTTTCATTTTAAAAAATTTTGGCATAAAAATAGGTCTTTTTTACCTTATAGCTAAATTTAAATCATAATTAACATTATTAAGTTTTTCGAAACTTAAAAAAACTTCTGCTGATTTTAGGGCAACAGTGGTTAATAATCGCTAAATTTAAAACCTTAAAAATAAACTATCAATCCTTAAATATAGAACTATGAAAAACAAATTACTTTTAACGTGTATAGCTTTGTTAACCTTCTTTGCAGGGTTCGCGCAACAGCTTTGGCGCCCCACAACACAACAGCGTCTGCAAGGAATGGAAAAAATGGAAAGATCTTCAATGGTTTATACAACCACTTTTTTTAATTTGAATTTGGAACAGATGAAACAAAAACTTCAAGTTGCTCCAGCCCGAAATTCTGGAATTACTTCCAATGTTATCATTGACTTTCCAGATGCCAACGGAAAATTGAAGCAATTTAAAATTTACGAGGCATCAGTAATGCACCCTATACTTGCGGCAAAGTATAGTGATTTGCAGACATATGTAGGACAAGGAATAACAAATCCTAACGAGGTTATCCGGATTTCTACCACTTTATTTGGTTTTCATGCAATGACTTTTACAGATCAAGGGATTGAATATATTGATCCATATACCAAAGATTTGCAAAGTTATATTGTGTACAGAAAGCAGGATGTAAGCTCTAATATTACCAGAGAATGTCTTGTAGAAAACACTCTATCAGAAGCAGAAATGATTACTATCGCAGATAATAACAAAATAAGTGATAGTAAATTTAGAACTTATCGTCTAGCTATGGCATGTACCATCGAGTACGCGGCATTTCACGTCAATGCTGCGGGAGTCAATGCAGGTACATTGCAACAAAAAAAAGCAGCTGTACTCTCTGCAATGGTCGTGTCGATGGAACGTATTAATGGTGTATATGAGCGTGAATTGTCTCTGGAAATGCAACTTGTTCCAAACAATGACGAAATAATATTTATTACTTCTGATAACTTTAATAATAACAATGCTCAGGTTTTAATAAACCAAAGTCAAACCGTTATTGATGGAATTATTGGTTCTGCAAATTACGACATCGGACACACTGTAAGCACAGGCGGCGGCGGATTGGCTCAAAAGCCGAGTGTTTGTACAACGTCAAAAGCAAGAGGGATTACTGGATCATCTGCGCCGGTAGGAGATCCATTTGATATAGATTATGTTGCGCATGAAATGGGACATCAATTTGGTGCTGATCACACTTTTAATGGTATTGGTGGATCGTGCTCTTCAGGTACTAGATCGCCAGGATTTGCAGTGGAGCCAGGTAGTGGAAGTACCATCATGGCATATGCAGGAATTTGCGCCCCAGTGAATGTTCAAAATAATAGTGACGCCTATTTTCATGCAGTTAGTTTAACGCAAATGGTTAATCACATCAATAATGGTGGAAACTGTGCAGCAGAAATTTCTAATGGCAATTTACCGCCAGTAGTAAATGCAGGAGCTAATTACACAATTCCAAACGGAACTGCTTTCGTGCTGAAAGGTACCGCAAGCGATACCAACAATGCTACTCTTACGTACGCTTGGGAGCAAACTAATAATAATATTTCAACTCAACCACCAGTTTCTACAGCTACCGGCGGCCCTAATTTTAGATCTATCGCCCCTTCGCTTTCTGGAAATAGATACATGCCGCGTATGCAAGATGTCTTGGCTAATAATTTATCTCCTGTATGGGAAGTAGTTCCTACAGTGGCTAGAACAATGAATTTTGCATTGACGGTACGAGATAACGAAGCGCAAAATGGAGGGCAAACTGCTCGTGATAACATGAGTGTAATATTTTCGGCAGTTGGACCTTTTAAAGTTACTTCTCACAATACTGCGCAACTGGTATTGCCTTCCAACTCAGCACAGACGATTACTTGGGATGTTGCTGGAACAACAGAAAACAACATTAATACAAGTATGGTAAACATTTTACTATCTACAGATAACGGAGAAACATTTACGACAATTTTGGCCGAAAACACTCCGAATGATGGGTCGGAATCTGTAACTCTTCCAAATATTACTGCTCCAAATTGCAGGATTATGGTGCAAGCTGTAGGGAATATCTACTATGCGTTAAATGAAAGCAATATTGCAATTGGCCCATATACGTACGAACAAGTTGATATATGTAATGACTATGTAGTAGAAGGACCTATATTAGTTGAAGAAAATGATGTTTCATATTCAGGCTTTGTAATTAATGTGCCAGATAGCTTCATTATATCAGATGTAAATATTAATCCGGTATTTACGCATCCTAATGTTGGAGAATTATATTTCGGAATTAGACCAGCAGCTCAAACTAGTGGGTTGATAAGAATGGCATCTGGTTCATGTGCCGGAAATGCTAATATGGATTTTGTGTTTGATAGTCAAGGTCAAAATATTGATTGTTCTAATACAACTAGTGGAGCTCCAACAAAACCTCAAGACACCTTTAACGTAATGAATGGGCAACAGGCTAATGGCGATTGGCTTTTCTTTATGACCGACGTTATGATTGATGGTGATGCTGGAACTTTAGATCAAGTAACTTTAACTTTATGTTCGACTACCACAGCGCCTGTATTAAAAACTGAAGACTTTGGATTGAATAATTTCACGATTTATCCAAATCCAAATTCAGGAGCGTTTACTGTATCATTGAATTCTGATAGTGGCGAATTAGTTTCTGTTAATGTGCACGATATCCAAGGTAGACAGATTTTAACCAAGCAGATTGCTAATACAGGAAATGTCAGCGAAGTTATCACATTGCCTAACGTTCAAGCCGGAATTTACCTTGTAACAGTTCAGGATGGAAATAAAAAAGAAGTGAAAAGAGTTATTGTTCAATAATTCTCAAGTTCTCTAAAATGAGAAAAGCGGTATCAATTTTTTGATACCGCTTTTTTTATGTCTTGTAATTTAAATCTCTATTCTACTGTCGCATTAAAACTTGTAATGATTTGAGGAACTCCAGCAACATCAAACTTTAAAGCTACTGCGGTTTTTTTTCCATCTTTAGAAATTGATAAATTGTGATCTTTCACCATAAAATAACCGGTGTTTTCGCGGCTGAAAAGGAAACGTCCAAAAAGCATATTCATCTGATTAGGATCTTTTTCTGAGATAGCTTGAAATTCCGAATCGGTTTCAAAAACAATTTCTTCTCTGTATCCTGCATCTTGAAGCATGGTGTCTTTTACTATTCGGTTGTATTCGTATTTAATGACATTACGATTTGGATTGTCGATTATTTTATAATAGAGATTGCCAAATTGGTCCTTCTCTACTAAAATTGATTTGCTTTTAAAAACTTCAACGGTACATTGTCCATCCTTAGGACAAGTACTTGTAACCGAAACTGAATTTTTCTCTATGACTTTTTGACTTTGGCAAGCAGTCAATAATCCAACTGCAATTAATATAAAAAGATTTTTTTTCATTTTGTATAATTTTGAGGATGGAATAAAGGTAAGAGAAATTCTAATTCTATTTACCATTAAAAGAAGTCATTGCAATTTCGATACCGCTCAAGGCGAAAGTTTTTACGATTTCGGCACTTACTTCGTATCGCTCTTTGAGAGCTGTTTTTTCTTCCTCTGACCATTCTCCTAATACGTAGTCTACTTGTTGTCCTTTTTTAAATGCATCGCTAATTCCGAATCTGAATCGTGGATAGACTGAGCCTCCAAGGGTCTGCTGAATACTTTTGAGTCCATTGTGGCCGCCATCGCTACCTTTCGGTTTAATACGGATTGTACCAAACGATAAGTTGAGGTCGTCTGTGATAATCAGTAAATTTTCTAAAGGAATATTTTCTTTCTCCATCCAATAGGCTACCGCTTTTCCGCTGAGGTTCATAAAAGTGTTAGGCTTCAACAACAATATTTGTCTTCCTTTAACGCTGAATTTTGCAAGAGCACCAAGTCTGACAGTTTCAAAAGATGTGTTTTCTTGAGATGCAATATAGTCTACGATTTTGAATCCTATATTATGACGTGTATTTACGTAATCGGCACCGATGTTTCCGAGGCCGACAATTAAAAATTTCTTCATGGGTATTTCTGTAGTTTCCGCTTTAGGTTTTGTCCAAATTTTTGAAAGCCATTGTATCATAGTTGCAAAAATAAGCTAATCTTAATAATTGTAGTTTAAATTTATCTGGAAATGGTTCTGGAATCTATTTCGAAATTTAACTGGAGGCGGAGTGTTGCAGCTTATTATTGTTGATTAAAGGAATAATGTCGTTGCCTAGCCCCGATAGCAGTGGCATCCTCCGGTGAAGCCGGAGATATAACGGATAGCGGGAGGAATCTTGAATTAAAACCAAAGTGCTCTGCTCCAAAATAAAAAAAGCACCAGTAAAATACTGATGCTTTGATTTATGGAGCTGAAAAATATTATTTTTTCTTTCCTTTTGCAGGAGTTGCTTTTGCTGCTTTTGCTGCTTCTTGAGCTGCTTTCATAGCCGCACGAGAGATTCTTACTTGTGCAACAACAGTGTTGTCTGGGTGCAGAAGTTTGTAATTATCTGACGCTAATTTGGTAACGTAAAGTTTGTTACCCATTTGAAGCTCAGAAATATTTGCTTCTATAACATCTGGAAGATTTTTTGGAAGTGCTTTAACTTTCAATTTTCGAGTATTCAATGTAAGAATACCACCACCTAATACACCTGGAGAAGTTCCTGTAATTTTTACTGGGATCTCGATAGTTACTTCCTTGTCATCAAATAACTGGAAGAAATCTACGTGTAGAATTTGGTCTGAAACAGGATGTACCTGTAAATCTTGCAATACTGCCTCATATTTGTTTTCACCTAAATCAATTGCAACTGTATGCGCATTTGGTGTGTAAATCAAATTTCTGAATGCCGCAACCTCTGCTGAGAAGTGCACAGTTTGATTTCCTCCGTATAATACGCAAGGAACCAATCCAGCATTACGTAAGGCTTTAGTTGCTACTTTGCCCACGCTTTCTCTTTCTGATCCTTTAATTGTAATCGCTTTCATTGTAAAAAAATATAATAATTAATAATATGTTACATTAGGAATTTTCCGCTGATAGAATTGTTGTGCTGAACCATTTGCATAACTTCGGCAAATAATGGCGCACAGCTTACTACGCGAATTTTTGGTGTTGATTTGCGCAACGGAATTGAATCTGTTACGATCAACTCGGTTAACTTTGAGTTTTCGATTTTCTCGTAAGCATCGCCCGATAATAGGGGATGTGTACAAATTGCACGAACGCTTAAAGCACCTTTTTCTATCATCAAGTCGGCAGCTTTTGCAAGCGTACCACCTGTATCAATCATATCGTCTACAAGAATCACGTTGCGACCTTTTACATCTCCGATAAGTTCCATTGTATCGATGATATTGGCAACTTTACGTTGTTTGTAGCAGATTACTACATCTGATTCTAGGAATTTTGAGTATGCGTAAGCTCTTTTTGAACCTCCCATATCTGGTGAGGCAATTGTTAGATTCTCAAGATTTAGACTCTTTACATAAGGCAAAAAGATTGTAGACGCAAAAAGATGATCTACTGGTTTCTCAAAGAATCCTTGTATTTGGTCTGCGTGCAGATCCATGGTCATTACACGAGTTGCTCCAGCTGCTTGCAGCAAATTTGCTACGAGTTTTGCTCCAATTGGCACACGTGGTTTGTCTTTACGATCCTGACGAGCCCAACCAAAATATGGTATTACCGCAGTAATATGTCTGGCTGATGCACGTTTTGCAGCGTCAATCATTAGGAGTAATTCCATCAAATTGTCTGCATTAGGAAACGTAGAGCATACTATAAAAACACGTAACCCTCGGATAGACTCTTCGTAAGAAGGCTGGAATTCACCATCACTATAAACGGAGAAAGTTACTTTACCTAGTGGAATGCCGTATTCTTGGGCAATCTTTTCTGCTAGATATACACTTTTCGAACAGGCAAAAATCTTTGCTTCTGGCTCTTGGTGTTGCATTTTCATTTAATTTTTTGTTCCGATATGCTTTGCGGTTTGTCTTATTAAATAAGTTTACGGCTATAAACGTCTCGGGTGTAGTTAGTTGTTGTTGTGTTTTTTGTAACGAGGTGCAAATTTAGGGATTATATTGTTGAGGTACGATTAAATTTTTAGTTTTTTTTGTTGATATAGAATAATATTTATTTACATTTGCACACTGCTAAGAGGAAATGATGTTTTAGGAGATTTTATAAAAATCTTTTAGTCATTTATCAACTCTAAAATTTCTGCCCGGATGGCGGAATTGGTAGACGCGCTGGTCTCAAACACCAGTAGGAAACTGTGCCGGTTCGATCCCGGCTCCGGGTACTGGAAAACCTCTTAATTGTAAAATTAAGAGGTTTTTGCTTTTAATATGGCTTACAGTTTACGGTTTACAGTTAACAGTTTTCTAAGATTGTGTGACATTAGAGAAGAGTTGACGGTTTACGATGTACAGTTAACAGTTTTCTCTAATACTTAAAACTTTATTTATTAGGGTTCTTGAACTGTTGGGAATTTCCTGACGGTTGAAATTAAGTTATTATTTAGTAGGCTAAAAGCTAAAAGCTAAAAGCTGACAGCTAAAAATTCACTCTTTTCCTTGATTCATATCTCTCAACAATTTATCAAAGTCCGAAATAATCTTTTGAGTTTTATTAAAAGTATCATATTCGCCTGACGCTTTAGCCACAGCTTGTAAATGGGAGATTTTTCCAAGTCCTTCTAAAACTTCGTATTCATTAAAGCTCAGAAATTTATTGACGCTTTCGGCTAAAGTTATCATTGTAAAAGTATTCTTGCGTTCTATCAGATTTTCGATATAATCAAAATAGCCTGATACGGTGCGCTCCAATTGCTTAATTTCCTTTTCTTCCAAATAATTTTTAGCAATTTCAGTGTCGGATTTCAGAATTCTGCCTTCTGGCGAATTTTTCCAAGTACTTAATCCCATATTTGGAGATTGACTGTTTGCTTTTTTGTAAATTATCTCTGCTGCTGTATTGCCCGTGATTGCGAAGTGAAATTTATTCTGAACGGTTGCGTAAAACTTTTTTGTTACCTCCGCTTTCGGATCATAATCGATGCTACATTCCGCAAAAATGTCTGTAATTTGCTGGTATATTCTACGTTCACTAGTACGGATAGAGCGAACTCTATCCAGAAGCTCTCGAAAGTAATCTTTGCCGAAAGTAGTTGTTCCTTGCTTTAAGCGCTCGTCATTCATCACAAAGCCTTTAATGATGTATTCTTTCAAAGTTTGCGTAGCCCAGATTCGGAATTGTACAGCTTTTATTGAATTAACTCTGTATCCTACCGATATTATAGCATCGAGATTGTAATGTTTTGTTTTGTAATTTTTACCGTCAGCGGCAGTTGCCGAGAAAACCTCGGTAACTGAATTTTCCTGCAATTCATTGATTTCAAAAATGTTTTTTAGATGTAATGAAATATTATCTGTAGAACATTCGAAAAGTAATGCCATAAATTTCTGCGATAGCCAAACTGTTTCATCTCGCAATAAAACGTCAAGTCGAACTACACCATCAGGGGCAGTATATAAAACAAAACTTTTCTCATTTGGAATTAAATCACTCATAATAGAAGGTTTAGGATGCAACTTAATGCAATTTACTATTTTTAAAGCACTCAGTTAATATTTTTTACAAATCAAATTCGACTTGCGTGAAATGTCTATTTATCAAATGTCGGATCGGAATTACGCTGTTTTCAAGATGAGAATAACTTTATCTAATTTTGAAGTTTACTTTGTTCAAATATTACTATAATACTCTTTTCTTCTTATCGCCATCGATCTTTATCATCAAAAACACAACTGCGCCGAGAGCCGCTCCAATTGATATTATAGAATCTATTCCTGTCAATTGTGCAATGAATATTGAAGGTGTTCCGCCAATTAGTCCTCCTATTACAGCCCAGCCTACATATTTTAGATTTTTGCTTTTTGTTGATTTTAAATTTTCAGAATTTTCAAGTAGGAAATCAAAATTTGACTCACAAACATATTTCTGGTAATTGGCAATAAATGTTTCCCAGAGTTCTTCATCTTTGGTTGTCGGCATTTGGCCCGCTGCATTAATATTAAAAATCGCTTTAACTTCTTTTCCATTAATGTCAATTTCAATTTCAGATTTCCATTTTAATGGATTAAACGTCCACATATTTGAAGCAATGGACCCACGTTCAAATCGTATCTTTTTCTCGGTCGAATTGCTGACGATCTGTTTAAAACCGGATTTCGTAAAATATTCGAGTGTCTTTTTATTCAGGTCGAAATCTTCAGAAACTGTGAATTCTAATTTCTTTAATATTAATGCCATTTTCTTTGTGTCGTTCTTATTTAATAATTTGGTATCACTAAGACCACATAGCGACTACCCACCAGCCAAGAAGCTAAAGCTGATAGCTGACAGCTTACAGCTAAAAAAAAATCCCAACTTCTCAGTCAGGATCTCTTTTAAAATATATATATCGTAGAATTAAAACTCTGCATTCCCAGGAGTTCTTGGGAAAGGAATTACATCGCGAATATTTGACATACCCGTAACAAATAACACCAATCTCTCGAATCCTAGTCCAAATCCAGAGTGAACAGCACTACCAAAACGACGTGTGTCAAGGTACCAATTCAGTTCTTCTTTGTCGATTCCTAATGCATCCATTTTTTCTACTAGTACATCATAACGCTCTTCACGCTGTGATCCGCCAACCATTTCTCCAATTTGTGGAAACAAAACGTCCATGGCGCGCACCGTTTTTCCATCCTCGTTCAAGCGCATATAAAAAGCCTTGATATTTGCAGGATAATCAAACAAAATTACAGGACATTTAAAGTGCTTTTCTACAAGGTAACGCTCGTGCTCACTTTGCAAATCTGCTCCCCATTCGTCAATAGGATATTTGAATTTCTTGTTTTTATTTGGTTTGCAATTGCGTAAAATGTCAATCGCTTCGGTATAAGAAACACGTTTGAAATTGTTTTCAAGAACAAAATTAAGTTTTTCTAGAAGTGCCAATTCACTACGTTCCGCTTGAGGTTTTGCTTTTTCTTCGTCCAGAAGTCTGGTTTCTAAAAACTTTAAATCATCCGCACATTTCTCCATTGTATAACGAATTACGTACTGAATAAAATCTTCGGCAAGATCCATATTGTCGTCAAGATCATTAAAAGCAACTTCAGGCTCAATCATCCAAAATTCTGCCAAGTGACGAGAAGTGTTCGAGTTTTCAGCACGGAAAGTTGGTCCAAAAGTATAAATCTGACCCAATGCCATTGCAAAGGTTTCACCTTCTAGCTGTCCTGAAACAGTTAAATTGGTTTCTTTTCCAAAAAAGTCTTCGCTATAATCTACTTTTCCATCTTCAGTTCGTGGCGTATTGTCAAAAGGAAGTGCAGTAACTTTAAACATTTCTCCAGCACCTTCAGCATCAGATCCGGTAATAATTGGTGTATTTACGTACACAAATCCTTTTTCTTGAAAATATTGATGCACTGCAAAAGACAATACAGAACGCACTCTCATAATCGCACCAAAAGCATTTGTACGTACACGAAGGTGTGCATTCTCTCTCAAAAATTCTAAAGAGTGTTTTTTAGGCTGCATTGGGAATTTATCCGGATCAGAATCTCCTAAAATTTCAAGGTGTTTTACTTTAATTTCAAACTTTTGTCCGGCACCTTGACTTTCTACAAGATCTCCTGTAACTGCAATGGCAGCGCCAGTTGTGATGCGTTTTAAAGTTTCATCAGGCGTATTTTCAAAGTCAACTACACACTGAATATTGTGCAAAGTAGAGCCGTCATTAAGCGCGATAAATTGATTATTTCTAAAAGTTCTTACCCAACCTTTCGCCTTTACTTCGTGCAAAGAACGTGTGCTATTAAGTAAATCTTTGACTTTTGTATGTTTCATTTTCTAATTTTTTGTAGCGTGAAATAGTGGATTTCAACCCAAATTTTAGGTCAAAATCTCTGCAAAGATAATTCTTTTGTTTTAAAGATTTACGTCAAGTGTTTGTGGTTTTTTTGGAGCTTTCTGCTTCGCCAGTTCGCTTCGCTCGGGTTCCGCTGATGCTGTATCCCCGATAGCTATCGGGGGATGCCGTTCCCATCGGGGCTAGGGCAGTAGTTTTCAGTAGTAATTAATTCTTTGATTCTTGCTCTCTCGATTCCATTTCGTCAATTTCCTCGTCAGATTCTCCAAGGACATCTATATAAGGAGTGCCAAATTCCTGTTCGTTCGCCAATGTTTTGTTCAAGGTTAAAACCAAAGAAGGTAAGAGCATCAAGTTTGATAATAGCCCAAAAATCAGGGTTAAAGCGACAAGTCCTCCAAGCGCTTTTGTTCCTCCAAAATCTGATAATAAGAAAACTAGAAACCCGAAGAACAATACAATCGAAGTATAAAACATACTCAAACTAGCTTCTCTATAAGCAGAAAATACAGATTGTCTGATTCTCCAATTATTCTTGCGAAGCTCTTCTCGATATTGTGCCAAATATCGAATTGTATCATCTACCGAAAGTCCAAAGGCAATTCCGAAAACTAAAATCGTCGACGGTTTTAAGGGTATGTCCAAGAATCCCATCAATCCTGCGGTCATCAAAAGTGGTAGTAAATTCGGAATTAGCGAAACCAAAACCATTTTGAAAGATCTAAACATAAATGCCACCAGCAAAGAAGTCAAGAACAATGCAAAGAGTAACGAAACCACTAAGTTTTTCAACAGGTAGCTTGTTCCTTTTTGGAAAACCAATGCTTTTCCAGTTACACTAACGTTATAACGATCTTCAGGAAAAAGTTGTTTGGCTCTTTCCAAAACTTCGGCTTCAATGATTGGCATCCGGCTACCATTTTCATCCTTCATAAAAGTGGTGATGCGAGCATATTGTCCAGTCGAATCAACATAACTTTTCATTACATTCTCTTTGGAATCTTTCGCAGCATTTTTGGCATAACTCAAAATAAAGTTTTGCTCCTGAGAAGTTGGTAAGTCGTAGTATTCTGGATTTCCGTTGTAGTAAGCTTGTTTTGAATATTTTATTAAATTGACAATCGAAATTGGTTTTGACAATTCGGGAATATGATTGATTGTCTCTTCCAGTTGATCCATCTTTTTCAAGGTCGAAAGTTTCATCACGCCTTTTTTGCGCTTGGTATCAATTACAATTTCCAAAGGCATCACACCGTCAAACTCCTTTTCAAAAAATACTATGTCTTCAAAAAATGGCGCTCCTTTCGGCATATCTTCAATGATACTTCCTGAGATTCGCATTTCGTAGATCCCCATTATTCCGATTATCAGAATTCCAATCGAAGATGCATACACTGCAAATCGGTGGTTTTTGATGCATCTGAGAATCCAATCTAAAAAGTTGCGAACATAATTGCGATCTAAGTGATGCAAGTGTCTTTCTTTTGGCGGAGTCATATAACTAAAGAAAATAGGAAGAGCAACGATACAGAGTGCACAAAGCAACATTATCATTAATGAAGTAACAATTCCAAACTCAATTAAGAGTCGGTTATTACTAGTAGCAAAAGTTGCAAATCCAATCGCTGTAGTAAGATTTGTCATTACAGTTGCCATACCAATTTTGGTGATAACACGCTGAATTGCTTTTACTTTATTGCGGTGGGTTTTATATTCTTGATGGTATTTGTTGGTTAAGAAAATGCAATTGGGGACTCCAATTACTATTACTAAAGTTGGCAAAAGCGCAGTCAGTACAGTTATTGGATAGTTCAAAAGTCCCAGAATTCCAAAAGACCACATTACGCCAATGAACACAATTCCAACCGTGAGCATTGTCAATTTAAAAGATCTAAAGAAAAAGAAAAACATCAGTGAGGTAATTCCCAAAGCTGCAAAAATGAAAATTCCAATTTCAGCCTTAATTGTTTCGGCATTCATCGTTCGGATGTAGGGCATTCCGGAAACTCTCAAATCAATTCCTGTCGCTGTCTCAAACTTCTCAACTTCTGGAATCAATTTCTCAATCACGAAGTCTTTTCGCGCAAGCGTATTGATAATTTCTTTGTCAAGGTAAATTGCTGATCGTACGCTTCCTGACTTTTTATTAAACAACAAACCTTCATAGAATGGAAGATCAGTAAAAAGTTCAGCTCGAATTTCTCGAAGGTAGTTGGGATCTCCAACATTAGCGCTTTCTACAAATGGAACGGTTTCAAAAGTTTGAAGTGAATCGTTTTTTTGAAGTTTCTTGAGATCATTTACCGCAATAATTAGAGAAACCTCCTTATTGGCTTTCAGATTTTTCATCATTTCACCATAAGCAGCATAAGCTTTAGGAGTAAATAATGTCGAATCTTTAACGCCAACAATGATCAAGTTTCCTTCCTCACCAAATTTGTCAAGGAAAGCATTGTACTCAACATTTACAACGTGATCCTGCGGCAGAAGGTTTGCTTCTGTGTAAGTAAATTCTATATTTTTCCATTGTAATGCAAGAAGTACAGTGATAACACCAATTCCAACAAGCATCGCAGTTCTGTTTCTTAAAACTATTCGAGCAACTGTTTGCCAGAAGCTTAATCCAAACCATTTTGTCATGTCATCGCTTTAAGTTTCAAAGATACTGAAAACACAATTATTTTCTGAATTTGTCTAGATATTTAGTCGTAAAAGTAGTTGTTTGTAAAGATTCTTGTCTAGGTAGAAAAGACCTGATAAATTTTTAGAAAGAGAGAATTTCAACATATAAGGATTTTTTAAAATTATCAAAAACTGTATCTTTGAAAGAAACGATGACTTTAGAACAACGTAAATTGGATTTTATCCAAGAAATTCTCTTACTCGAGGATTTAGAAGTTTTGAGTAATTTAGAAAAAGCAATTGAAGAATATAACATTCAAACGTTGCATTCTAACATTCAACCTATGAGTTTCGAAAAATTTCAGAATGATATCGATCAGTCTATCTCTGGTGCAGAAAATGGACGAGTAATTTCGGCAGAAGAGTTAAGGGCTAAAATCAAGAAGTGAAGTTAAAATTTAATTGAAGCAAGAAATAGAGTAAGACTAACAAATTTAAAACTGAGGATATCTAAAATACGCGAATTTTCTTGAGTTAAGGATTACTAAAAAACACACCTATGAAATCTGACTCTACAAATGGCAAATCGAAGATTAAGAAGTTCGTTAGTATAGATACTTTTCTAGACAACCGCAATATTCAAGCGCAAATGGTGCCACGCACGGTTGAACAATTGCAAAAATTTAATATTAGTTCCGAGAAAAAATCACAACTAGAATACTTTTTTTATAGTAATTCAGCGGAAAAAGCGGCGAGATTAGCAGCTGAAATGAAAAAGCTAAATTACATAGTTTATGACGAAACTCCTGCAGCAAACAAAGAACTGTTTTCAATAAATGGTTTGACAACAAAAATGCAGATGTCAGATGAAGTTTTAATTCAATGGGTAAAGGAAATGTGCGAAATTGGATATACATTTGACTGCGAGTTTGACGGGTGGGGAACTTTAATAGATCAATGATGCAAAATATTTTATGACACTGTAAAACACAGTACCATTTGATTCTAAATTTCAAATAATTTTACAACCACATCACCCCTTAAATTATAAACACTCTACAAAAACTATGAACTGGATTTTACTTATTATTGGCGGTTTCTTTGAAGTTGGATTCGCATCTTGTCTTGGTAAAGCTAACGAAACAACTGGAAGAACATCGTTTTTCTGGATGATGGGATTTTTAGTATGTCTTGCAATTAGTATGTTTTTACTTTATAAATCAACTCAAACTCTTCCAATCGGAACGGCTTATGCTGTTTGGACAGGAATTGGAGCTGTGGGAACGGTGTTGGTTGGGATATTTGTTTTCAAAGAACCAGCTACTTTTTGGAGAATATTCTTTCTGATTACTCTAATATCTTCGATTATCGGACTGAAATTTGTCTCAAGTAATTAGAATCCTAAATTGATTTGGAAACTTAGTTTGATTGCAATATTATCTTCAAATCTTGATAATTGATTGGGACCGTATCTGTAAAATGCCGTAAGTCCAAAAAAGCGCAACATCTGATTTAATTCCACGCCAGATTCAAAATATCCTTGATCTAGAGTTTTATAATCGATCCCCAAATGTTGTTCAGGTTTCTCCATATTTCCCCAAGCCGCGCGACTGACTAGCACGATGGTTGGCGAAAAAGCTCCTGCAAAAGTCGACTTCTTAAAGCCGTGCTTCAATTGAAACATCACGTACTGACTGGAGAAAAATTCATTAAAGTACATAGTTTCAAAGGCGTTCTTACCAGCAAAAGTTATACGCTGGATAATATTATCCTTATTCAAATTATTGGGAGAGTTGTTATAAAGATGGGTCAATGGAGTATCGCCATAGGCATAACCAGCTTCACTTAAGAAAGAACTTTTCTGACCATTAAGGTATTTCTTTTCGAATTCCACCCGCAAATCAATTTTCCCAAATTCAAAATCATTCTTTGCGATTTCAGGCAACGACTGGGTAAACTGAAAAGTGAATTTCGGAAATCGCTTGCCTATTTCTAATTTGCCGGAAGGCGTCTGCATAAAATCGCTGTAAGGATTCCATTGCAAAGAAACCATCGCCGTTGTCATATTATAAGAAGTATATGATTTTCCGTTGTTCAAGAAAACATAATTGAATTTCGGCTCAACTGCTGTGGTCGAAACTTGCCAAATACTTTCGGTTTTAGGCAAAATGCGATTTTCTATATACATTTTGTACATTTTGTAATTGTAAAAAGTACTGATGTTAATTGGTCTAGGATCGTAAATCTTAAAATTGCGTTTGTCAATCGCAAAGGAAGTACTTGCGATTTCCTTAACATCATCGGTATAGGAAGCGCCAAACCAGGAGTTCGAACTTTTACCAATTCTTGTTGCGGCTCCAAAATTATATTTAAAAGTTCCATCTTTCGTGCCGTACGCAGCGTAACCTTCAAATCGCAATTTCTCCGATAAATGTTCATTCGTAACGCCGCCAAGTCCCAATCGAAAGCCTTCGTAATTATTGAAACTCAATAAATGTCGTAAATCTAAATCTACCGCACCAAAGGGAATATAGCCGTTGTAAATCTTTCTGCCTAATCGCAATTTTCTCTCAATATTACTATTAATTGCCAAGCTGTCCATAGCGAGATACGTGTTTATTTCTCGCTGAGTTAAAGTGTCTTTCCGATATTCTTTCCAAAAATCTGGTGGCTGATTAATCGCTGATTCTTTAATAACCATCGATATGCTCGGACGTTTAATTTCAACAGCTTCATTAATTTCTAAATCAGAGTAAATCGTGGTCGACAATAAATAAGTAAGATCTGAAGGATCATTGCGTCGGTCGATTCCTGAAATATTATCGCTTCGGTCAAATTTCATTATACCACCCAGGAGTTTAATATCTTCTTCCTTACTTCCTTTTACAATCCGAAAAGTCGTTTTCTTAGGCCACCATAATTGCTGCTCATCGAGGAACGTAAAATCGTGAATACCGCTAATGTCGAGGACGCCGCCAATGTGCATTATAGATTTTGCAACAGCATAATTCTGACTGTCGATAAAAAGAAGTCCTTCAAGTCCCGCAGCACGACTAAGTTTTTTATTTTTGAAAAAGATTAGAAAAGTTTTTCGACCTTCAATATTCACACTGTCGAGAACTTGGTAGTAGTAATCGAGAAGAGCGTCTTTGGCTATCGGACTGTTGTATTTGGTTTCAAAGAGCGTATAACTTTCATCGTAAATAGAATATGACTGTAGATTAAATCCTAAAATTTCATAAATAGGTTTTTTCAATCCAGACATTTTTACGCCAAGAATATTTTCCTGAAAATGCTTGCCATCATACTTAAAAAGCGACGCCTTTTCAGTCTGAATCAGATCGCGATAATCGATTATTTTTTTGAATTTATAAAGAGAAGAATCGATTTTCTGTGTGCGTTTGCCAAAGAAATTTCGTTTTGTAATAGTATCAAATTCAACTTTTATCGAATCTGGATTCGCACTTACCAGAAGTTTATTATACCCTTTAAATTGATATGAATTTAGCTTCTTCGCCGGATTATTTTTATCCCGAAAAGAAATTGCCATACTTATAATTTGCTGTGCTCGAATATCTGTATGTTCATCAACATTGCTTGGAGCAAGCGATAGTACAATCTGGCTCTGATTATTCTTTACCACAAATTGTTCTTTGCTAAAGCCAATTTGAGCCGCTTCGATAATCGTAAATGGTGTGTCACTTTCTATTTCGAACAAACCGTTAATATCCGCAGTTTTATTGGACGAATTAAAGGAAATCGTCGCAAACGGAACCGCTTTTCCAGTCGCTTTATTTTTGACAATTCCGTTCAACGAAAACTGCCCTTGCATACTTAAGGTGAAAATTAGAAATAAAAAACTGAGATATTTCATTAGCAACAACTGCTGATTTTATTAGATATAAAAAGTAAAAGTCTGTCCCAGCATAATCAAAAATTATGACGGACAGACTTTTAATAAGTTTTAGAAAGTAGATTATACTTTCATTATTTCAGCTTCTTTCACTGCCAAATGCTCATCAATTTTTTTGATATAAGCATTTGTTAATGTCTGTACTTCGTCTTCTGCACTTTTGCACACGTCTTCGGAAGTTCCAGCTTTTTCAAGTTTCTTAATTTCAGTATTGGCATCTTTACGAGAATTTCTAATTCCGATTTTCGCATCTTCGGCCTCAACTTTCGCCTGTTTAGCAAGGTCACGTCTGCGTTCTTCAGTAAGCGCAGGTACGGTAATGATAATCAAATCACCATTATTCATTGGATTGAAACCAATGTTGGCAACCATAATCGCTTTCTCTATTGGATGAAGCATATTTTTTTCCCACGGCTGAATTGTAATTGTTCGCGCGTCAGGCACGTTAATATTCGCCACTTGCGAAATTTGAGTTGCAGATCCGTAATAATCTACAAATACACTTCCCAACATCGCCGGAGATGCTTTCCCCGCACGAATATTAGCAAACTCTTTTTCCAAATGTTCAATAGAACCTTCCATAGATTCCTTTGTACTGTCTAATATAAAATCAATTTCCTCGTTCATCTCTATTTTTTCAGTTTAATTCTCTAATTTCTCAGCTGCCTAAATTGTTAGACATTCACAACCGTTCCAATGTTTTCGCCTTGACAGATCTTCAGAAGATTTCCTTCTTTATTCATATCAAAGACCACAATTGGCAATTTATTTTCTAGACTCAAAGTAAAAGCTGTCGTGTCCATAACATTCAGATTTTTCTTCAAGCAATCGTCAAAACTAATCGTATCAAATTTCACTGCATCCGGAAATTTCTCTGGATCTTGATCATAAATTCCATCTACGCGAGTTCCTTTTAGGATTACATCAGCGTGAACTTCCACACCTCTAAGTACTGCCGCAGTATCCGTAGTAAAATACGGATTTCCTGTTCCAGCACCAAAGATTACGATTCTACCTTTCTCAAGGTGACGCACCGCACGACGCTTAATATAAGGTTCAGCAATCGCCTCAATTTTCAAGGCAGTTTGCAAACGAGTCAGCATTCCAGCATCTTCAAGAGCACCTTGAAGCGCCATACCATTGATAACAGTGGCAAGCATTCCCATATAATCACCTTGTACACGATCCATACCATTTGCAGCTCCAGCCAATCCGCGGAAAATATTTCCTCCTCCAATAACTATAGCAATCTGAATACCCTGCTCGTGAATTTGTTTAATTTCGGCTGCATATTCGGCCAATCTTACAGGATCAATTCCGTATTGACGGTCTCCCATTAATGCCTCACCGCTAAGTTTTAAGAGAATTCTTTTATATTTCATTATCATCAGATTAAGTTTTGCAAATATAGTGATTATCTCATTTTAGAAAATAGAGTTTCGGGAAATTATTAAAAGATTGAATAATTGAAAGATTTAAACATTCCTGTAAAGTTTTTGATTGATGTTTTTCTTTTTTTGGGCGCGTCCTTTCGCCAGAGAATTTGTACTAACATTCAGCAGTAATCTGGCTCAGGTCAGGCTGTTCGTTATATCTTTGCAGCCAGAAATTCAGTGCAAAATTTCATAATTTGAATAGGCAGCAAAGGATGCCACTGCCATCCCTCGCGCAAAACCAAAAATCGGAAAAGAAAAAAATTCTGAAAAATTAGATTAGAAGACTTTTAAATTTAAGAACTTTACCTCATGAGCATAAATTCTATTCGAAGAAAAATTACACATCTACTTACTCGAGGTCTAGGGGAGTCAGGTAAAAATTTAAACGGTACGATCGAGCAAAGCAAAATTCGTCGTGTCTTAATTTCTCGTCCAAATCATAGGTTAGGTAATACACTTCTGATTACGCCTTTAATTCAGGAAGTTCACAAAGTTTTTCCTGAAGCAAAAATCGATTTATTTCTGAAAGGAGGAGTGGGTCATATAGTTTTTCAGGAATATGACTATGTGGAAAGAGTGATTACATTACCGAAAAAACATTTTAAGGAATTGGGTAAATACATCAGTGCATGGTTTAGCCTAAAAAAAATGCAATACGATCTTGCAATTAATGTGGAACAAAGCTCTTCTTCGGGACGGATTTCACTGCAAATTGCCAATGCCAAGTTCAAGTTTTTTGGAGATGATCTGGAAGATTCCAAAAAAGATTCGGAACATATCGCTAAATATCCTGTACTGAATTTTCGGAATTATTGTACTAGTTTAGGTATAAAGGATAACAATGTTGACGTTCCTAATTTAAATCTAATGCTCACAGATCAAGAAAAGGAACTGGGTAAAACTGAATTATATCAGCTTACAAAATCTCACAAACCAACAATCTGTTTATTTACTTATGCAACTGGAGAAAAATGTTTTTCACAAGATTGGTGGACTACTTTTTACGAGCATTTACACAAAAGCTATCCACAATTTAATTTTATCGAGATTTTACCTATCGAAAATGTCTCACAAATCAACTTTAAAGCTCCCTCATTTTACAGTTCAGATATCCGACTAATGACAGCAACAATGCACAATTGCATTGCTTTTATAGGAGCAGATAGTGGGATTATGCATTTGGCTTCATCCGCACAAATTCCTGTGATTGGCTTATTTAAATCTCGTGCAGAAAAATATGGTCCTTATGGAAATTCCAGCCAAGCCATCACGATTACTGAAAACAATATGCAAGAGTGTTTATCTATTGTAGATAGTATTTTGACAAAATTGTAGGCGAATGGATTTTATCCAATTATGAGCGGCAGGTAAGCGATAGGTTGGATTAAATGACACTCCTTCTGGTGCTCGTTTTACAACGAGAGCCTACTTTCTTAATCGGCGTAAACATATCGTTTGTGACGCGTACTTTGCACACGTTCAAAAAGAACGATAGTTTTAGGAGTCTTTTACTTTATAAGCCTTAATATATTAGGATAAAGATGTCCAACAGTACCCTTATATGTTTTAACCGCAAAAGTAATTGCAATAACTACATTGATTAATGACAGCGAGATCCAAGCATATCCCAAAATTTCAGACAGAGGATAATGAGAAATTTTAAAATATAAATAAGTAAGAAGGACAAGAGCGCTTAGAGTTGACCATAGAATTTGAAAGTTCAAAAGATTGGCACCAACTTCCTGTAGTCCTGCTATTTTATCTCTTTTGGTTAGCCATAAAATTAGAGGCAAAATAATATTCCCTATTGGAATAAATATAAAGGTAATGACGGAAAGATGAAAGAAGGTGAGGAACGTTTTGTCAGAGTGTTTACCAATATCGGAAATTTTTAGATTTTCGATTTCCAAGACTGCAAGAATGCTCTTCAAAGTATTACCACTTGGTTGATTTTCATTATTCTCAACTCGCTGAATTGTACGCAAATTTATACCGCATAATTCGGCTAATTCTTCTTGAGTATATCCCTTTGCTTTTCGCGCTTCTCTAATATTTTTTCCAATCTCATTCATAACTCAAAGTATTAATTTCTTTGGCAAAATTATGCATATATATACTTTTTACTAGCGGTACTTTTACGACATCTCTATGACATTTGGTGAATTAAGAGTCTGTTTGGTATAATTCGACACTTATTACTTATGTAAAAGTGCTTTTAAATACTTTAAAAAAAGTATCCTTTCCTCTTGCTGCAGTACTTATATAGCGGATTTGAGCTCCTTTCGTTCGGAGGGAGTTGGTGTGGAAAACTCGCGTTAGGGATAGGGCGCAACCGAGCGAAGCGTACTGGCGAACCAAATTATTTTAGCACTTTTTCTGTCCAAAAAGATCGGGAGTGGCAACCCGCCCGAAGGGAACACCCAAAAAAACAAAAAAAAATACTATTTGCTAACTGGCTTTGACCGAATTAGTCCAATCATATATCCAACACCAATTCCGTAATAGCTACTCTCTGAATTTAAAATGGCAGATGGCGATACTGTGAATCCAAAAATACGTCCGAGTGGAATCTCCAATTTAGGATTGATGATCAAGCTTGCAGTAGATTTACTTCGGATATCGTATGTATAATTTCCACTAAAGAAATTGGACCCTGTTTTTTGCCAGTTTTCAACTGTTTCGACCGAGGTGTAGCCGACGCCTACCGCAGCATTTATCCGAAGAGTTTTGCGTGTATTTAGATTATAGAGTTTTCCTACCATAAGATGTACATCTACCGTTATTTCTCGAGCTGATGCTGCACCGTAAGTTACTAATCCTGCCAATCCAGAATTATAGTCACTTGGTTGGTCAGGAGATCTTCTGAAATTTGCATTTAAACCAAATTTCGCTGTATAGGTTTCTTCGTATATATAATTGAAATCTGTAGCAATTCCGACATAGTTCCCCAAATTTAGCTCGCTACTTAAGTAAACTAGATGTTTTTCAATTTCTTGTGCTGAAACCTCACCAATTGAGAAAAATGTGAAAAATGAAGCAATTAAAAAAACTTTTGAAGTTTTAAGAGAAAAATAAGGGTTTGTCATATTGGTAAATTAAGGCACCTATTTTGAGTCGCTAATATAGATTATATTCTATTTGAAAATGACAATAACTTTTTTAAAAAGTTGACTTTCAGATTTGATGAATTGTAACAGTTATAATTGGTAAACAGCTATTAAGTTTTCTTTTATTTTGGTTATCTGAAATATTTATATTGTGATTGAGTTGATAATAGCTGAGGTAAGAACTTTTGCGTTAGGGATAGAGCGCACCCGAGCGAAGCGAACTGGCGAAGCAAATCCTTTTTGGGCTTTTTCTGCCCAAAAAGATTGGGAGTGGCAGCCCGACCGAAGGGAACGCCCAAATGAAAATCATCAAAATAGTACTAAATCCTAATGCTTAACGCTTTTTTGACAAGTGCACTAGCTGAAACTTTGTAACTTTGCTACAAAATAATTTTTGATGAATTTGATTGATACGCATGTGCATATTTATAGTGAGGAGTATGATGCCGATAGAGCGCAAATGATGGTACGTGCTGCAGATGCTGGTATCTCTAAATTTGTGATTCCTGCGATTGACTCTGAAGCAACTCCCAAAATGTATGCGCTAGAACAAGAATATCCCGGAAAGGTACATTTAATGATGGGATTGCATCCTACTTATGTAAAACCGGAAAACTACCTCGAAGAGCTCGCACATGTGGAGCGAGAATTGGCAAGTAGAAAATTTGTGGCTGTAGGCGAAATAGGGATTGATCTTTTTTGGGATCAAAGCACTTTGGCAATTCAGCAGGAAGCTTTTAAAAGACAAATTCAGCTAGCAAAAAAATACAAACTTCCGATAAATATCCATTGTCGAAGTGCTTTTGACGAAGTTTTTGAGGTGCTAGAGCAGGAGAGAAGTGATGAATTATTCGGAATTTTTCATTGCTTTACAGGAACTTTTGAACAAGCGCAACAAGCAATTTCTCTAAATATGAAACTCGGAATTGGCGGCGTGGCTACTTTTAAAAACGGAAAAATCGACCAATTTCTGAATCAAATTCCACTATCCAACATCGTCCTTGAAACTGACGGACCTTATTTAGCGCCAGTGCCGTACCGTGGGAAGCGCAACGAAAGCAGTTACTTGAAGGAGGTCGTTGCAAAATTGGCATTGATTTATAATGTAGCGGAAGAGGAAATTGCACTTGCTACAACAAATAACGCTTGTGAAGTCTATAGCATTTAACAGATTATTATCTTAAAATTAAGAATTATTTTGTTCATTTGTTTACTAAAATATAAAATTCGATAATGTCTAAATTTGATACGATTCGCCCTTTCTCTGACACAGAAGTCAATGAGGGTATTAAATCTTCTATGCACCATCCGATGATGAAAGCATTGATGAATTTTAGTTTTCCAGGAACGCCAGATGAGGAATGGAAAGCACAGTTGCTGAAAACACATTCTATACGCGATTTCCAATGTAATTTTATCTACCAATCGCTACAGCAAGTTTTACAAAAAAGCTCCGAAGGCCTTAGTACTTCTGGTTTTGATAAACTTGATAAAAATACTTCTTACCTCTATATCTCCAATCACAGAGATATTATCCTTGATACTTCACTGCTTAATATGTGTCTTTTTGATCACGGATTAATTATGACGGCTTCGGCAATCGGCGATAATCTGGTTCAGAAATCCTTTATAAAAACATTGGCTCGATTAAATCGAAATTTCCTTGTACAGCGAGGATTATCGCCGAGAGAAATGTTGGCAAGTTCAAAATTATTGGCTGAATACATAGGTCATTTAATTACCGAAGAAAATCGGTCAGTATGGATTGCACAGCGTGAAGGCCGTACCAAAGATGGAAATGATTCAACTCATCAAGGTGTTTTGAAAATGCTGGGAATGGGAAATACCGAAGGTTTGGATATTATGCAATATTTCCGAAAGCTGAAAATTGTTCCGGTGAGTATTTCGTATGAATATGATCCGACCGATGCTCTAAAAATGCCGCAGATTATAGCTGAGGCCAAAAAAGAAGTGTACGTTAAAAACCAAAACGAAGATTTCGAAAATCTTTTGAGTGGTGTAATGGGTCAGAAGAAGCACATTCATATTCATTTAGGAGATGTCCTAGATATTGAATTAGATGAGGTTGCTGCTGAAGAATCAAGTTCAAACAAGCAGATTCAGGCATTGGCAGGAAAAATTGACGATGCTATTTTGAGAAATTATAGATTGTGGCCTACAAATTTTATCGCCTACGATATTGTAAATAAAACCGAAAAATATTCCGATCGTTACAGAGACGAGGAGAAAGGTATTTTTGAGCGTCGTATGATGTTACGAATAAATGAAGACAATCCAATTGAGCTTGCTGCTTTTCTAGCAATGTATGCCAATCCAGTGGTTAATAAAGAGAAATACGGCGATGTCTAAACCTACAGTACTTCTTATTTATACCGGCGGTACCATTGGGATGATGAAGGATTTTGCCACCGGCGCACTCAAGGCATTCGACTTTGATCAGCTGCTGGATAAAATACCCGAATTGCATTTATTGGACTGTGAGATAGCTACTTATTCTTTTGAAACTCCAATCGATTCCTCCAATATGAATCCGCAACAGTGGATTCGGATTGCAGCGGTAATCGAGGAGAATTATGAAAAGTACGACGCCTTTGTAGTATTGCACGGCTCCGATACGATGTCATATTCCGCATCAGCATTGAGTTTTATGCTGGAGAATCTGAGCAAACCAGTAATTTTCACGGGATCTCAGTTGCCAATTGGAGATTTGCGCACTGATGCCAAAGAAAATCTGATTACGGCGATTCAAGTTGCTACTTTGAGAGAAGGAGATTCTTCTATTTTGCAGGAAGTAGCTTTGTATTTTGAATATAAATTATACCGCGGAAATCGAAGTAGTAAAATCAATGCTGAGCATTTTAATGCATTTGCATCACCTAACTATCCGTGTCTTGCCGAATCTGGCGTTCACTTGAAAGTGGGGAATGAATTTCTTTTAAAGGCAGATAAAACGCAGTCATTAATTGTCCGCACATCTATAAATGAAGATGTTGCAATCATCAAATTGTTCCCAGGAATTAATGAGACGATTTTTGCGGGTATGGTATCAATTCCGGGACTTAAAGGCGTTGTTTTGGAAACCTACGGATCTGGAAATGCACCTACAGAAAGGTGGTTTACCGACACATTGAAGGATGCGATTTCGCGAGGAATTCACATTGTAAATGTCACGCAATGCAGCGGCGGTAGTGTGAATATGGGTCAGTATGAAACCTCTACGATGCTCAAGGAGTTGGGAGTCATTTCGGGTAAAGATATTACCACAGAAGCAGCAATCACAAAGCTTATGTACTTATTAGGACAGCAAATTCCAGCAGCCGATTTCAAAGATATTTTCGAAACTCCCCTTCGTGGTGAGCTAACGAAATAAGTGAAATATTATTTTTTAAAGCCGAAATTTTTGGTGTTATTTGCACACGTTAATTAGAGGGGTGGCCGAGTGGCTGAAGGCGCACGCTTGGAAAGCGTGTATATGGCAACATATCGTGGGTTCGAATCCCATCTCCTCTGCAAAGAAAAAATGCTTCCCGAAGGGGAAGCTTTTTTTGTTTTATAGCGTGACAAACTTTTAGTTTGGCAAAGCTCTAAAACAAAAAAGGCTTAGGCATGCAATGCCAAGCATTTTTTCTTTGTGAAAAATATCCTTTCAGGGATCAGCGAAGCTAATCCCATTCTGTAGAGCGTGGCAAACTTTTAGTTTGGCACGCTCTAAAACAAAAAAGGCTTAGGCATGCAATGCCAAGCATTTTTTCTTTGTGAAAAATCTCCTTTCAGGGATCAGCGGAGCTAATACCATTCTGTAGGATGTGACAAACTTTTAGTTTGGCACAGCTCTAAAACAAAAAAGGCTTTGGCATGCAATGCCAAGCATTTTATCTTTGTGAAAAACACAATTTCAGGGATCAGCGGAGCTAATACCATCTCCTCTGCTATGTTTTTTCTTAACTAGCTAATTAAAGGATTTACGCTCGAGAAACGCTTAACCATATTCACTATACTGAAATATAGAAAAATTAACTCTATACTTGGCATTTCTTATTAAATACAATTAAACTATTTAAGTTAACTTTTGGTATCTTCTTTAACGCGATAAAACAACGTATTGGTTTTTAAGGTTTTTGCTGGTATCAAATAATGTCGAAGAAAGAAAAATAAATTTTTAAGCTTATGAATTTTTCGTGATATTCTTTGTTGAGTTGAAATTTGTTATTTGATGTCTTTCATTTTTCGGGCGGCTTGTGGCTGTCTCATTCTTCACAGCCACAACCGAGCTTTCCGTTGTATCTTAACTACTTTAGACTTTTACTAAAATTGAAATTTAGGAAAGCAGCAAAGGATGCCGCTGCAAATGATATTCATCGAATACCTTTTCAAAATATTAACCAATGAGATAATCCCTGCCGCGGAATGGTTTCTCGTTTGTTGGAAACAATTCACATAATTATTTTGACTTGATTTTTGATATTGTACAGGGAGAAATTTTTGACATATACCAATGTAAGAGCTTTGAGTGCAAAACTTCAGTTATAGACAAACACATTGAGATAAAGATTCATAAAACCTAAGTCATCATAAGGAAAATAATTTCGAAATAAAGAAGAATTTCCGAAAACCCCTCAAAGATTACCATCAACCTATAAAAAAACCCGCTTTCGCGGGTTTTCCTAATTACCTTAAGCTTCTTGCTCTTCCGTCACAAACTCCATGTGATCTTCAACTTCTACCGCCTCCGGTTTTGAAGCTTTCAGAGCATTGAATTTCTCTAGTTGTTCTAATTCATTTTCGTCTCCAGAGAAGTACGGAAATACGTCAAGAATTGGCGATTCGGTAATTGCCGGAATCGTATAGTCGCCCATTGTGCCTTTCATGACGCTAACAGTATTGTCATAAGCTTCCTTCACGTCGTTGGCTTGAACAAGCAAATACATGCTCGTTTTGCGCTCTTTACCACTTTCTTCGTCAAATGCAATCAAAGAAACTTTCGATTTAAACCAACGATCAGCATTTTCAAACGGATGAATCTCCGCGTAATTAGCCATCTTGATATTCGTGATTTTAAACTCCTCACTTATATATGCCGACATTTCTTCGGTAATTCTACTCTCAGCTTCGGTGTATGATAAAGCGTCTACCAAATACGGTTCACTAATAATCTTTTGTGCGCCAGACTCTTCTAATTTTCTATATTTTACTTTGCATTCGTACCAAATATTGCTCATCTCATTTTATTTTTAGGAAGTCAAAGATAGATTTAAAAAGGAAATTTAATCCCATTATTCCGACTTTAACAAGGTGATTATTTAAAGTTTTGAAACTTATTTATTTTCGAAATTACTGCCGAACAAAATTGATTTTTACATAAAAACCATCGCAAGGATACTTGTGAGATTTCCATTTTTGATGATTAGGATAATTTTCACCTTTAGTTTTTTTTGGGCGGCTTGTGGCTGTTTCATTCTTCACAGCCACAACCGGGCTGTGCACTGTATCTTTGCTGCCAAGAACTATTTTGCAAATATTTCATATATAATATGGCAGCAAAGGATGCCGTTTCCATCCCTGCCGCGATCGTAAAGAAGAAATTTCTACCTTTTAAGAATTCATAAAAACATTAATCAAACACAAAATAACAATTGTATAAAACGTCGTTCCTATACCATCGTAGCAGCTATATTTTTCTCAAAGGAAATCCGCATTAGAATAATTGACAATACTACGAGCAATTGTACTAAAATACCGCAGCAAAACCGCCTATCATTACTAACTTCGTGCTAAAATCGATTAACTTACCAATATGCCCCTAATCCAACTTACCACCAAAATTTGCGCGCCAATATCAACTGTTTTCGACTTATCACGAAGCATTGATTTGCATAAAATTTCGACCCAACATACAAATGAGGAGGCAATCGCTGGACGCACTTCTGGATTAATCAATTTTGGCGAAAGCGTCACTTGGCGAGCAAAACACTTTGGAATATATTAAACTCTTACATCCAAAATTACCGTCTTCGAAAATCCAAATTTCTTTGTAGACGAAATGCAAAGTGGAATTTTTAAATCTTTCAAACATCAACACCTATTTTCTGAAGAGCAAAATGAAACAGTGATGACTGACATTTTTGAGTATCAATCTCCATTCGGAATTTTAGGAAAACTTGCCGACAAACTATTCCTCAAAATGTATATGACACAACTCCTAGAAAAGAGAAATCAAACAATTAAAGTTTTTGCGGAATCAAATCGTTGGGAAGAAGTACTTTCAAAGTAAATGGAAAGATGTTTTGCATTATATTTAGATCTGCAAAATTCTACCTTATGAAGATATTTTTATTTTTATCATTCTTGTTGTTGACGATGCCAATTAGTGCCCAAGAATCCTATTCTAAACTTACTGCCCAAGCAAGTAATATCGTAAAATCGCAAGATTCTTTAAATTACGGCCAAGCATCAAAACAGTTTCAAGAAGCTTTTGCAAAATATCCAGACAGCATCAAAGACACGGATTTTTATTACGCTTCAATTTTGTATTCGGAGTTGAAAGAACTGGACAAAGCTTTTAGATATCTCACTCCATTAGTAGCAAAGGAAACGGATGATGAGGGATTTCCGGGCTGGACTTTCGTATTGGACAGCTATGCTCAAGATGATTACAAAAATCTGCTAACTGACCCAAGATGGACCGAGCTGACAAAATCTGCCAGTATAGCTAAAAATCAATTTTTCGAAAAACTTGATGCTCAGCAAACGGAATTTTTTGATACTAAGGCAGAATTTAAAATGCATGGATCTGCGGAGGAACTGTATCAGCACTTAAAAAACTTCAACCCTTATAAGCAAAAACATCAGCAGAATTATTCGATTTCCTTTAAAGTAAATGATACTTTAATTACTTCTTATTTGGTACATCTACCAGCAAACTACAATCCCAAGAAGAAATATTCGGCATTAATTTTTCTGCATGGAGCAGTGCGTTTTACAAATTTTGCCGAATATCAGATTGCACAGCAAGTTTTAGGTTACGGAAATAAATTTTTGACCAAACATGGCGATTTGAATGATCAAATTCTGATTTTTCCAAGCGCGGACAAAAAATTTAATTGGATGACCGCGGATGCAGGATTTTATATTGTTCCTGAAATTGTCAAGCAACTAAAGTCAGCACTAAATATTGATGATAATAAAGTTTTTGTCACCGGGCATTCTAATGGAGCTACCGGATCTTTTTCTTACGCTATAAAGCAACCTACACAGTTTGCTGGTTTTTATGGATTTAATACTTTTCCGAAAGTTTTTACAGGAGGTACTTTTATCAACAATATTCTTAACCGATCTTTTCTAAACTTCTCAACCGACCAAGATTACTACTATCCTCCAAATGCAAATGATACTCTAAATAAAGTAATGGCTACAATTAAAGCTGATTACAAAGATTATCGATACAACGGTTTTCCGCACTGGTTTCCTGATTTTGAGGCGTCCGAACCCGCTTTCAAAATTCTATTTGCAGATCTAAAATCAAGAGAGAGAAATCCATTTCCCAAAAGATTGGAGTGGGAATTTGATGATGACAAATACGGCGCTGTTGACTGGCTAAGCGAGATTAGACTAGACACTCTGCAGACTAGAAAACCGTGGCATCAGAATCTGAATTTTGAGATAAAAAAGCGTCTAAAATATGACGACAAAGATGTTTTGGTCGAGTATGAAGTAGATGAGAAAGCTTTTGATTTTCCTCGAAAGTCGGGTAAAATAATCGCAGAATATCAAGACAACACTTTTAAAATTCAAACATCTTGTATATCTTCTTTTACCATTTTGATATCTCCTGAAATGGTTAATCTAAAAAAGAAAGTCAAGATTTATTTGAACGGAAAAATATACAAAAAGGTGAAAATTGATGCTGAAAAAGCATTTATAATCCAGAATTATCAAGAGAATAAAGATCGTGCTCAGATTTGGGTCAACGAAGTGGAGGTGAAAGTTCTATATAATTAATTTGCCATAAATTTTTCCATAATTTAATTGCAAATACCTACTTAGGTTATATCTTTATTTAGATCACTTGCAGCACACACCTACTGAAAGGTGTGTGCAGCAAGAATTTAGGTTTTTAATACGTTTAGCGAACAAACATGGAAAATAATAAGTTTAAAAAAATCGGTCAGTTTCAGTATTCTAGCGAAGCCTATATTTATAAAGGGAAACTAGAATCCGAAGGTATAGAAGTTTTTGTTCGCGACAATCACACTGTTGATACAGATCCATTAATCAGCAATGCCATTGGAGGTGTAAAATTATTCGTGAGGGTAGAAGATTATGCAGAAGCAATGGAAATTCTTTCTGAAATCAGTACATTTTCTGTGGACGACACTGGAAATCTCATCAAATGTCCGAGTTGTGGTGCGGAGAAAATCCAACTGCTGACTTCCATCAAAGATTTAAAATCCTTTATCTCGTTTTTATTTTCATTTCTCGTTTTTGTACTACCGTTTTACAATAGATACCAATACAAATGTGAATCTTGTGGTTTTGAATTTTCTGATGAAACGACCAAACCGCGGGGAATTAGTTCCAAGAATATTGCTTAATTTAAAAAGGTATGATTCTTCAAAATCTTGATATCTACTTGTCAAGTACACGACACGCAATTCATCTACAAAATGCAACATTTCGGTGATTTTATTTGCTAGAATTAAATTTTTATTTCCAATTTTACTTTTCGAAAAAAAAGCAACAATAGTATGGAGCATGCAATAAAAATTATGATCTACATCCACGCGTTTTTTGGTGGAATTGGTTTAATAACTGGCTTAGGGAGTGTAATAGTACAAAAAGGTAGTAATATCCATAAGAAATTAGGAACTGCATTTTCGTATTCGATGATTTTGAGTTCAATCATTTCTTTGATTGTGGCACGAATGCCTAATCACGAGAATTTATTTTTGTTCTTAATTGGAATCTTTACTATTTACCTGGTTTTGTCTGGTACGAGAGCCCTCAAGCTTCGAGCTAAATATAAAACCAAAGCCGATTTAATGGATAAAATAATTTCGGGAAGCATGTTGCTTTTATCTTTGATTATGCTCTCGGTGGGTATTATAGGAATTCTGCAGGAAATAGCCAACAGTATTCTATATGTATTTTTCGGAGGTTTTGGACTCTTAATGAGCATCAAAGATTTTCGAACTTTCAAAACTTTTAGCAGCAACAAAAATGCTTGGATCAAAAGTCACATTGGGCGTATGGTAGGTGCTCTGATTGCATCTATTACAGCTTTTATGGTAGCTGGACTTAATATCGGAACAGTTGTGGTTTGGATTACACCAACCATTGTGGGGACTATTTATATCATTTTTTGGACCAGAAAATTTAGCAACCCAAAAGTAGTAGTTAAGGAATAGCGGACATCGCATTTAGGTCGTGCCTGATACTGCTGTAAAAAATGTGCCTTATTTTATAAAACTTTGGCTACACCAACATGTATTTTTACAACTTCAGATACTTAAAACTATGCAAGACGACAAACCACAATTTAGCCAACATCTCTCAAACGAACAGACTTTTCTTTCTTGGGTCCGCACTGGTCTCGAAGTAATGGCTTTTGGAATTGTCTCGGTGAAATTTTCTTTATTCACTAATCAACTAGTAGGAATTCTTCTTGTGGGTGGTGGTGCTTTGATGAACCTATTTGCTTACTTAAAATACCGACAAAATCTCCGCCGACTTCGGGAAGCTGAATTTAAATATTCGCATAAAATGGTGACGGTTGTAATAATCGGAATTATGATGATAAGCATTACGCTACTCGTTATTTTGTATGACGCTTATATTACCGGCGATGCCACGCCCGTGCCTCTAAAGGATAAAATTGAAGAAACGAGCGGTTTGCCCGCAGACTCATCCTTTACCGAAGCTCCTAAAAATTAAAATATTTTTAATTAGTGTTCAAAAGAAAGCGGTTCGCAGTTTACAATCTACGGGCCGCTTTTAATGAAGTGTTTTGTTTCTGCCATTTGAAAGAAAATTTCCCTTGGATGAAATTTAGATTGTTGACTGTCGATATTTAGTATTGGTCATTTGAAAACCTTTTTCAAGTTATTTTACTGAGTCTTTAATCGAAGGTATTTATTGCAGCCCGGATGGCAATGGAAAGCCCGGAGCAAAAAAAGCCAGTTTTTTGGGCAGAAAAGAGCGACCAACGGAAGCTCCTTTTATGCCTTTGAAAAAACGGCTTTTTTTGTGAGGACTTGGAAAGTACAGCCGGAAATGCTGCCCAAAAAAAAAGTCACCACAATTAAGTGATGACTTTCTATAGTTGAAGTGTTGTCTAAATTAGTTTTTTACAAACTTTCTAGTCACTTTTCCTTGATCTGTAGTAATTTGTATAATGTAAATTCCTGCAGCCAATCCGTCAGCAGAAATTTGTGCTGATGTACTGTTTAACTTATTTGAAGAAATTTGCTGTCCTGAGATTGAATAGATTGCGTATCCTGAAAGATTTGCCGCTGTCTCAATATTGATTACTGCATCTACCAGTGTTGGGTAAATTGAAACTGCTAATTCTGTTGCAAAACCAGGTGTAGAAAGTACTGCAAATTGGAAGGTTGGATAACCATTATTCACTGCTTCGCTTCTAGTCCATGGAGTTGATGCTTGCGCTGCGTTTAGCAAAGTTACCATTGCATCTGATTTCATTTCGGAAGTCGTTTTGGAAGTAGAATTAATTACCACTTCTGGGCCTTCCCAAAGACCTACAAGATTGGTAATTCCTGAAGCTTGTGCATCCCAAAAAAGGTTTTCGGTAGTGATGTTTGCAACAGTACCAATTAGAGCACCTATGTACTCAGGTCCAGTAACGATTCCTGTAGAGTATGAATTTTTGATAATAAGTTCGCCTGCTGATCCTCCGTAAAAGCCACCTGCGCGTCCAAAAGATACTGTAACATTTCCTGTAGAAAAACAGTTATTTATAGTGATTGGACGGTTTGGAAAAAAGGTTGGTGCAGTGTAACCTGCAACTCCACCGGCAAGATATAATGCTGAAACTGCTGCAGAAGAATAGCTTTCTGTGATGGTTGCAAGATCCCACGGACCGCCTACGATTCCACCTACTTGTGCTTCTCCAACTACTGTTCCTGCAACTGAGCAACGTAGTATGTGAGAATTTGTCAGTAATGAACCGGCGATTCCTCCAATATTTGCTCCTAATTCTGCCGAAAGATCCAATCCAGTAACGTGGCAATCAGTAACTGTAGATCTCATTAATCCGCCAGCAATTCCTCCTGAACTATCTTTTCCTCTAACGTAAAGATTGTTAAACTTTAGGTTTTTGATCGTAGCATCGGTTGCTTGTCCAAAAAATCCTGTGAAAGCACCAGCTGGAGTTACTATAAAACCATTGCTGATTGTGTGGTTGTTACCATCAAAGGTACCTGAAAACGTTAGTGCAACTGTTTTTCCAATTGGTGAAAATAAATGCGCTCCCAAATCAATATCAGCACCTAGCACGATTGTTTTTCCAACAAATTTGTTTCCACCTTCAACCAAGACTGCTAATCCTGCTAATTCTTGTGGAGTAGAAAGTGTAAAAGACGTTGCGTCATTATACCAAAGTGTGTTGGCTTCTGTTGACCAATTAGTGGTTGGTACAGTTTGTGCAAAAGTTGTACTTACAATTAAGCAAGCAAAACTTAGAAAGAGTAGAATTTTTTTCATGATATTGTACTTTTGTTAAATGAAATTAGATATTTCACAAAAGTAAGTTATATAAGTGTATAATTACAACAAGATTTACCTTTCAACATTTCTCGAAAAAAATGCTATTTCTGACATTACAACATTTCGCGGTTCATTTAATTAAGAAGCAGGAGGTAGGCAATATTTTTTTCGGCTTTGCGTGAACTTTTTGGTACTTTTGTTGAGATTAAATTATTAAAATTTTTTCACAATTATTTGATGATATGCGATTATACCTAATATTTGTACTTTTTTGCGGTTCGGCTGTCTTTGCTCAAGATACAATTCCAAATTTTTCAGCAATTGATTCTCTGTACCGAGAAGATCAATTTTATATGGGTATCTCTTATAATTTGCTTCAAAATCGTAATGACGGAATTAGACAAAACAAAATTTCTTACGGAATAACTGGTGGTTTCCTGCGCGATATGCCGATTAATGCCCGCCGAAACTTTTCGATTGCCGCAGGTTTAGGGTATTCGTTTCAGAATTATAATCAGAATATTTTGGTTAGCAAAAAAGATAATGTCTATTCTTATTCAACGATAGATCCCGCAGCACCGTTCAATAAAAACAAAGTTCAGACCCACGCGATCGAATTGCCAATTGAAATAAGATGGCGAACTTCCAACGCCGAAAGTCATAAGTTTTGGAGAGTTTATACAGGTTTTAAAGTAGGGTATGTGTTTTATGACGTTTCGAAATATGAAGGGTCACAAGGAAAATTTGTCTATACCAATAATCCGGATATAAGTAAAGTCAATTATACTGTTTACACTGCATTAGGGTATAATACTTGGAATGCCACGGTTTCTTACGGCATAAATCCAATCTTTGAAAACGGAAATTTGAATGGAAATCCTATAAAATTGAATGCGCTGAGTTTGGGATTGCTATTTTATATTTTGTAAAAAGATCCAAGGAATTAGAAACAACTGAGGTATAAAACCTACGAAGAAACCTGCGAGTAACTCCTTTGGTGTATGCGCCTTCATATAAAGGCGTGAGGTGCCTACAAGTCCGTTTAAGAAAAATAATATCGAAATTTCGAGAAGTAAATTCCGTTGAGTATAGACGCTCATTGCAATGCAAAAGGAGACTAACGAACTGACTCCCACCATATGCAAACTTGCTTTTACATCTATTAAAACAAGAAGAAGGGCAAGGAGTGTGCTAATAAAACAGCCCAGAAAAAAGTAGTACAATCCTGGAATGTAGACAAACATATTTCCTTGGGTAATGAGTACTAAGAATAATATTGACTGAATAAGTAGAGGAATTTTGCGCTGCGATACAATAGGCAGCATTATCGAATCTATTTTATTAATTGATTTTAAAAATAAAAAGCAAAGTACAGGAAGTATAATTGTGAAGATTATTCCTTGCGTATAAACCAATAATTGTTCTGAAGCAGTTAGAGAATTGGTTGATACCAGAAAATAAAATACAATCGCTAGTAGCGGTATAAAGAGGGGATGAAAAAAATAGGAAAATATGGGTAGAACTTTTTTTAGCATACTTTCTTGCTTCCTATATTTTTTTACGCATTCTTGCCACAGGAATGTCTAGTTGCTCTCTATACTTTGCAATTGTACGTCTGGCAATTGGATATCCCTTTTCCTTAAGCAAATCGGCTAATTGGTCGTCTGGATACGGCTTTTGTTTGTCTTCGGCTTCGATAATGTTTTGAAGAATTTTTTTAATTTCCAAAGTGGAGACCTCTTCGCCCTGATCATTCATCATCGCTTCTGAGAAAAATTCTTTAATCAATTTTGTTCCGTAAGGAGTGTCTACGTATTTTGAATTAGCAACTCTCGAAATAGTCGAAATGTCCATTCCCACCATATCGGCGATATCTTTTAAGATCATCGGTTTCAATTTGGTCTCGTCGCCATCAAGAAAATATTCTGCTTGATAATGCATAATTGCATTCATCGTAACAAAAAGTGTTTCTTGTCGCTGTCTGATTGCTTCGATAAACCACTTGGCCGAATCTAATTTTTGTTTGATAAACTGTACCGCATCCTTCTGTGAATCTGATTTATCGGCAGAAACTTTATAGGTCTGCATCATATCTTGGTAATCCTTGGACACGTGCAAAGTCGGGGCATTACGGCCGTTTAGCGTAAGCTCTAATTCTCCTTCTACAATTCTAATTGCAAAATCGGGAACGACATGCTCAATCATTTTGTTGTTTCCAGTAAAGGAATTTCCAGGCTTTGGATTAAGCTTTTCTATTTCACCCACCGCATTTTTCAAGCTTTCTAAGGATATGTTGTAGCGCTGTTGCAATTTCTCGTAATGCTTTTTGGTAAAAGCATCAAAGTTGTTTTGCAAGATATCGGTTGCAAGTTCAATAGACTGAGTGGGCGTTTTGTGTTTTAGTTGAAGTAATAAACATTCTTGCAAATCTTGGGCGCCCACACCTGAGGGTTCCAGTTGATGTACTATTTGTAAAATTCTGCTTACGGTTTCCTCATCAGTATAAATCCCTTGAGTAAAAGCCATGTCGTCTACTAATTCCTGAAAACTTCTGCGGATGTAGCCCATGTCATCTATGCTACCCACTAGAAATTCGGCAATAGCGCGCTCATCCTCACTCAAAATAAAAGTATTAAGTTGATTGAGTAAATCTTGGTGAAAAGTTACGGGTGAGGCGAGTGGACTCGAAATTAACTCGTCGTCAGCACTGTAGTTATTTGCCTGAAGTTTGTATTCGGGCGTTTCGTCATTGCTCAGATACTCGTCAATATTAATATCTTCGGCTTCGATGCGATCACTTTCAAATTCATCATAATCATCAAACTCCTCATTGTCAAATTCGTCTTTTTCAAATTCATCCTCGTCATCTTCTTCTTTGCCTGTTTCGAGAGCTGGATTTTCGTTCATTTCTTCTTTGATACGTTGCTCAAAAGCTTGCGTAGGAAGTTGAATTAACTTCATCAGCTGTATTTGCTGAGGAGATAATTTCTGAGATAATTTTAAATTTAAAAACTGCTTTAGCATTTCGGGATGTCAAATTGTTTGATAGTTCAAATCTAAGCATTTTTATGATAAAAAAAACCCGCAGTAATCAACTTACTACGGGCTTTTACGAAATTTTTAAAATTTGTTGCTGTTGCGTAATTTTAGAATTAGAAATGCTTAAAAAAGATTTGAAAAAACTTCTTTAGGCGTGTGCAGCATCTTTTATGGGTTTTGTTCCAATGCTTGCGTTTGATTTACACTGTTACTTCTAGTGTTTATTGCTTTGTTATCTTCGCCAACTACAAATGCCACAAAACGAATATTTGATGGATTTTCGACATTTGCAGGAACTGCTACGTTAAATGATCTTTCAAAAGTACTTCCGGCTGCGAATGTTGTTCCCATTTCATCACCCAAAATGTTGGTAACCATGCTTCTTACCACATTGTCGTGTGTGTAATTTGGAATAGGATCTTGACCTCCGTAATAAGAACTTGTATAATTTACTTGAAAATAGGTAAGGTCATCTTCTAGTAAGTAGACTACTAGTTTCAAATTTTGATAATCTTCAGCAAATTTTACTTTAACATTTAAATTAATATTTTGTCCTGTCATTGAGGAATTTACCGCAAGTCCAAGACCACAGTTATATCCTGTTAAATTGACTGCTTGTTGAACGTTGTTAGTCTCTGGAAATTTCCAAACTACCGTTCTATTCAGACGTGACGTTGGCAAAGGTAAATCTGTCAATCCTGGGTAAATTAAATTTTGAAGTGGTCCAATACCATTAAAATGATATGGGTCGTCACCATTATGAATAGCAACAATCTCTGCTCTATCAGTTTTTTCTAAAACGCGCTCAATTGCTAATGCTACTCGGGTACAGTTGCCACACCATGTTCCGGTATAATCTTCAATTAATACTCTTTTTGTAAAATATCCACTAGTAATCGAGTCATTTACAGGCTCTTGATTTTCAGCGCCAACATTGACAATAGTATCGCTGCATGAACTAAAAAGAGCTAAAAAGACAACTAATGTTAAATACCTTTTGATATTCTTCATCTCTATATTTTTTATGTTTAAATGCAAATTAAGTCAATAAAGTTTTATTTTGGCTTAGAAATTGTATTTATTTGCACATAAATCAACTACAATGAAGAAATTATTCCTACTTGTGCTTCTTGCAAGCACTTCGATGTTCTCTCAAAAACAGCTACCAGATCTTACTTTACCTAATCTTGATGGCAAGAAATTCTCATTACAAAAGGATTTTGCTGAAAAAGATAAATTGTATGTTTACTCATTTTGGGCTACTTGGTGTGTGCCTTGTATTCAAGAATTAGAAGAAATCAATGATCTTCAAGATGATTGGAAAAAAGAGGTAAATATGGAAATTATCGCTGTTTCTACAGATGATTCTCGTACTGCCAAACGTGTAAAACCAATGATAAACGGTAAAGGTTGGTCGTATAATGTACTATTGGATAATAATCAAGCCTTTAAAAGAGCCCTTTCTATCGTAAACATTCCTTACACGATCGTTGTAAAGAATGGCGAGATTGTACACGTACAAAACGGGTATTCTCCAGGAAGTGAAATTGAATTATTCGAAAAATTGAAGACTCTATAATACGATCGATGAAAAAATTATTATTAGGTCTTTGTGTGACCTTTTCCCTAACAGCACTAGCACAAGAAGCAGATACTATTAGCAAACCAAAAGTTGATAGAGGAAACTTCTTCGGAGGTTTTGAATCAAATTCACAATGGTATCTTAACGATAAAGGAATTAATATTTCGCATCCTGAAGATCCAATCCGTTCTAATAATTATCTTTTTTTAAATTACGTTTACAAAAATTGGTCGGCAGGAATTCAGGCTGAAGCGTATGAAGAAAATGCCTTGTTAAACTACAATCCAAAATTCAACGAAACCAATATAGCCACATACTTTGTGCGTTATGCCAATGATAAGGTAGATGTTACAGCTGGTTATTTTTACGAGCAGTTTGGAAGTGGAATTCTGTTTAGAAGTTGGGAAGATCGTGCTTTAGGTATTAACAATGCGCTGCGTGGCGGTCGTGTAATTTTTAGACCGGCCGAATTTCTTACAGTAAAAGGTGTTTATGGTCGTCAGCGTTCTGGTTTTGATGTTGCTAATTCGGATATTTTCGGTACTGACGTTGAATTTAATATTGGAGACGTTTTAAAATTTGAGACTACAGACTTATCTATCGGAGGAAGTTTTATTCGCCGCGATGAGAAGACAGATATTATTGATCCTAATTTTAAAAATGCCACTGACGGATATGCTGCACGTGTGGCTTTTGGTCACAATGCATTTTATTTTACTTCAGAATATAATTACAAAACTGAAGATGCCATTGTACAAGTGCAAGGACAGATTGATAATGAATTTGTAAAACCAGGTTCGGCACTTTTATTTAATGCAGGATATTCTACCAAAGGTTTTGGTATGGACGCTACTTTTAGAAGAATCGAAAATATGAGTTTTTTCTCAGAGAGAGATGCAAAAGGGAATGCTTATAATGACAAAGTAATGAATTTTGTACCAAGTCTTACCAAGCAGCACCACTTCAACCTTTCCAATATCTATGTGTATCAAGCACAGCCAAACGTAATCTTGACCGATGCTTCGCTAGTAAAAACTGGTGAGATAGGAGGTCAGATCGATTTGTACTATGATTTCCAAAAGGGAACGAAATTGGGAGGAAAATATGGAACAAAAGTGGCAATTAATGTTTCTAATTGGAATGCATTAGGCGGTACTTTCAACGTTAGCAATCCAAAAGGGTACGATACAGATTTCTTTGGATTTGGGAAAAAATATTTTTCTGACTACAATCTCGAAATCTCCAAAAAGTTCAGCAATGATTTCAATGGAGCTATAGCTTATATCAATCAGTACTATGACAAAAAGCTAATTGAAGAAACCTCGGGGTTAGTTAAAACAAATATTATCGCTGCCGAAGGAACTTACAAATTCTCAACTTATCAATCACTACGATTGGTTGGAGAGCATATGTGGGCCAATTCTGATAAAGGGAACTGGGCAAGTGCTACCGCCGAATTCAATATCAATAGTAAGTATTCAGTTTACGCAATGGATATGTATAATTACGGTAATGAAGTTGCAGCAGATCAAACTCATTATTACAATATTGGTGGTGCATTCAGAAAAGGATCTACTCGTATTGCATTAGCTTATGGACGTCAACGTGGCGGTCTTGTTTGCGTGGGTGGAGTATGTAGATATGTAGAAGAAAGCACTGGATTATCTTTATCTCTAAATACGACATTCTAAGAAATTAACTCTATATTTGCGATGGTTTTGGGGGATTAGCTCATTTGGCTAGAGCGCTTGCCTGGCAGGCAAGAGGTGATCGGTTCGAATCCGATATTCTCCACTTCAAACCCTAATTGGATTCGTCCAGTTAGGGTTTTCGCGTATTAGGACCTTTCTGAATTAGGCTTACGCCGAAAGAAGTGCGGTACCATTGAAGTATGCAATCATGTTAAATCCTACTGTCATGATGATATTATTTTTGAGATTGTCTTTTCATTTTATGAAATTTCCTCATTTAAAATCCTTCGGTTAGCGGGATCATATTTACAACAATTATTAATTTGATTCAATCATTTCGCTTTATACGATCTTATAGATATTTCTTAATATAAAAATGCCCCTTCGAAAAACTTTCAAAGGGGCATTTTTATGTAAAAGAATTGAGATCTATAACGGTGCTCCCACTGCAACATCACATTTATGACCTGGCTGTCCGTGCGCAGGATTCATTCCCACAGCTGTATTTCCTGAGGGTGCGTTCAATATTGAAGGCGCTGCTGGCATTGACTGTTGCACCGGTGTTGTAATAGGTTGTGGTGCTGGTTTTCCTGCTGGCGAATTCAATGGCGCTCCAACTTGTATGTCGCATCTGTGGCCTGGCTGTCCGTGCGCGGGATTCATGCCGGCGGCAACTTTCGAAACAGGTTGTTGTGCAGGTTGCATTTGCGGTGAATCCATTATTTGTGGCTGTGCGTTAGCTTGTTCCCCACCTTGCATCTGGATATTACCACCATTAGGATCTTGTGTAGCTTCCGTTATAGCAGCACTTTCATCAATTGGACTGTCTTGTGGTTGTAAATCTTGCTTACATGAATATAAGGCCATCGATGCCATTACTATAAGTGCTAAATTTGTTTTAATCGCCATTTTTTTATTTTTAATGACTTCAAATATAAGGTTTTAATTACACCTATAAAATCTCTAGTGGACTAATTTTGTCTTAAAAGAATGCTCGTAATTGTATACTTCCAGTATGAATAGCCTTGCTAGTCTCACTTTTCCGTCCTTGGTAATTGACATTTACATCAAGATATTGAGTAATATTTCTTTGCAGTAGCAATTGCCACACGCTGTTTTTTCCCGCTTGAAGACCCTCTAGCATCTGAAATCCAACTGCCGAGTTAGGTTCGCCGCTATATTCATTATTTAAGTAAGCAAAGCTACCACTCATGGTATACTTCTGATCGCTACTATAATTAAAAGAGGTTCCGAGTTTATTTTGCGAAAGCATTTCTCCTGCTCCAATCTGATTCTCTTTCATTCTCAATACGTAAAATAGGTCAAGGCTTGCATTTCGGGAGAAGATATAGGATATTTTTGGAAGGAGGTACTCACTTCGTATTTCATAATTTTTCTGATCAAAATTATCCGAAGTCACCGATGCATAGTTCTGTTGCAGACCTAAATTAAAAAGCCAATACTTCTTTAGTAAATGAGTGTATTGTATTTGCTGTGAACGATTATTATTTAAAACTGCTCCTACCGATAGTAGATTCTTTGCCGTAGAATTTAGAACAGTCCAAGTAACAGAATGCGTCTGCTTGCCGCGGTTGTAGTAAAGGCTATTTCTAAAGTTTGCATTATTCCCCAATAATTCGTCGCCGCCAGACCCGAAAGGATTCAAATCAAATGAAGTATTAGTGCGTTTTATCTTCCGATCTATGATGTACGAAGTTTGGTTGTAAAATAGTGACAGTATTTTTTTGAAACCTACCTTATTTTGCCACTGGGCGGGATTTACAATTACTGACTGTGAAAATTTGTTTTGGTGTGTTTTGAGATATACCTGATTTGGCAAAAATATTCGAATAAATTTTGCTAAATCTTGAAATGGCGCCACTTCAAATTCTTCAAGCTCCTGAATTCCGTTGCCGTTATAATCATTCCAGATGTATATTCCTTGGCCAGCTTCTACCTCAAGATAGGTAAATTCTTGTTGCGGAATAGTCCCTGAACTCGTTTCGTACGTGGTCGCAATTTGTATAAGTTGATCAAAAAACCTGTCGTTGTAGATGATTCGGCTGTTTAGAGCGTCCTCGTTCTTGAGCAGTGGATTGGTATATTTTAAAGTTCGATAGTTTATATATGCCGCTAATGTTGTTTTATCAGTCTGAATTAATCGGGATTTCAGATAAAACGAATTCGACTTGCTTACTTGCTGTACCGCAACATTTTGAAGGCTGTCTGTGGATCTACTCGCAAAACCTATCTCGCCGTAAACCGCGGTGCTATCACCGCGCCCTAACAATGCGCCGTATTCTGTAAATTTCTGGCTTAATGCCAAAGGCTTACCACTCGCTTTATCACGTTGTAAATTATCTTCAAAACGACCGTTAATCCCAACCCAATTTTTAGTATTAAAATGATATTTTCCAACTGCCCATCCTCTATTAAAAGTGGATTCTTGGAGTTGTCCATCGCTTTTAAGCAAGCTTGCATCTCCCTTTATTCTGATTTTATTTACAGCCAAATTCACACTTCCAATCTGTCTAATTCCCGAAAATGTTTCGCGATAATCTAATTTTTCGACTTTATATTCAACAGTTCCCAATTGCAAACTATCAGAATTTTGAAAAAGCATATTCACCCCCGCAACCAGCAAACTCTGATCTCCTCTTGCATCAAAGCTATTCCAATCGCGGTCAAATTCAATGGTATTCAATCGCTCTACCGTTTTAAAATTCTGTCCTATAAATTGATAATTTGCAAAGGCAGTCGCTTTTTGACTGGCTAATTTAAATTTGTGAGTCGCATTGATTTTGGCTGCATATCCAAAATTATCGTCATTATCTATCTTCGAAAATAAATTTAGATCATTATTACTTGCTGCAAATTCAAATCGAATGTCGGTTTTATCTGTTGGTTCAAATCGACCTTGGATAGTGGCGATCTGCAGTTTAGTGGGAGGTATAAGTCTACTTATTGGTTCGTAGTTTCCTTGTTTTACACCAGCAATTGGCGAAACGTAACTGTATATTTTTGTTATTGCGGCGCTGCTTTCAAGTTTGTAATTTCCTTGATTAGCACCAACTAATAAGAAACGCACATTATAAAGCTCGGCGGTTTCGTCGTTAGAATATTCGAAAATTTGGACACCATCAATAAATTTCTTTTCGTATAGAACTTTATTAGCAGAGTAGCCATCGAGATAGGCCGACGGTGCAGTCATCAAATCCTGATTGTCACCAGCATTTAGTAATATCTGAGCTTGTTCTTCGGATAAATTTTGCTGTAAAGATTGATTTTTTATATCGTTTTCAGAATAAACATAGGCTCCCAAACTCCATTTTTCGCGTTCGTGTAATGCGCCAGCATAAGCAAGAAGTCTTGTATAATTTCTGTCAGAATACTGATATTCTACGGTAATTCTCATATCCGAATTTATCGGAAAAATGGTGGTAAAGGTGATTTCTCCCGCATTATAGTCAATAATATAATCATTGTTCTCTCCGCGCTGAAGTTGGACGCCATTTACATACACTCTTTCAGATCCGGAAATTACCAAGACGTAAAGCGCCTCATTACTGCCTTTTAATTTATATGGGCCTTGGTTTCCTTCCTGTCCTAAAAAATTACTTTTCGCGTACTGACCTTTTACGAGTGCCGCGCTACTAAAGATTGAAGTTTTGGCATCTACATCGCCAAAGTTGAAATTAGCAGATACGCCTTGCACTTTCTTATTAAAATTCAAAAAAGTGGAACTTCTGTTTTCTAGAAACAAATCTCCACCACGTATTGTCCAATTTTTACTAGCAAGTTCGATAAATATCTGATCAAATTCGTCAAGTTTTTGGCTATAGCCACCTTCTTGCAACGGAATATTACTGTCTTGCAAGGACGCTTTTAAGGTTACATCTTCGGATATCTTTCCTGTAATCTGTAAATCTAAATTGGAGTTTACTACCGCGCTCTGATTGTTTCCAACTGTAATTCCGCGACTGATACTTCCCACTGTGTTTAGTCCGTCAAATGGCACAAACTTTTTTACATTCTCCTGAGGAATTTGGTATAATTTTGATTCGGTTACAGAGTTATCTAAAATCTGTGGATCGTCGTAAATGCTATAAGTTTTGGTTAGAAATTCAGGATATTCTGTCAATACTACGGTGATACTATCCGTTTGAATAGTTGAATTTTTAAACACTATAGCACCCGTATTAGAGTTTAAAGTATAATCGGAATTGGGGATCAGCTGATTTTTCGAGTCAAATAATTTTAGACTTCCTTTTTGCAATGCTATACTATCAACTTTTATCGTGTCAGAAATGGAGAATTTTTTTCGAGTTGTTGTGGTTGTTTTGATCTCCTGTGCAAAAAGCGCAGAAAAACTAAACAGTAGGAATATAATAAAACTCGATTTAATCATACTTTTAATAACGGCATTACTACAAATGTAGTGTGTTTTTTGAGAGATGGAATTGAGAATTTGACACAAAAAAAAGTCGTCTATTGAAAGACGACTTTTAAAGTATTTAAAACCTAGAACTTTTGAAAATTTTTAGTTTTTCACAAATTTTACAGTAGCTTTTTGACCATTTTCGTTTGTGAAACTAGCCATATAAATTCCTGTAGCAAAACTTGAAGTATTAACAGAATTATTTCCAGAGTTCAAAGTCTGCTGACCCACAACTTTACCATTGATGTCAATGATGCTCATTTGAGTCTGATTCTCAGCGCTAACTTGAAGACTGCTTGTTGCAATTGTGTTGTTTAAAACTACACCTACACTTGCAAGATCGTTTTTGCTAACAGCCAATGTTGGGCTATATTTAAATGAAAAGTTCTTAAGTACTGCCGTCTGAACTCCAGTTTCGGTAATTTGAATAAGCTGAAAGTTATAAACCACAGGTAATGCAGGATTAATTCCAGCAGTATCAAGTCTAAAGTGATCGTTATACTCTAAATTAGATCTATTTGCTTCAATTAATGTATTAGGAAGTACAGTAGGGTATGCTGTTCCTGCTGAAACAGTTCCAAAACATAAAGTACCAACACATAGTTGTAATCCAGTACCAGCATGATTTTCGATACTAACAACTTTAACTTGAATATTTACATCATAATCATAGTTATTACTAATTAGCAAGGGTAGGTAGTTGTCCGGCGCTTGTATTGACGTTACAACAAATTGTTGACCATCTGTCACTAGCGTCTGTCCACCATCTGTAGATAGAGTAATTTGAGAGAAAGCTGCGAAACTACTGAAGCAGATAACTGCTAAGAATATTTTTTTCATTTTATTAGTTTAAGATAATTTTTTCTGTCTGAGTTGTATTTTCACCTACAATTTTAGCCATGTAAATTCCTTTTTGGAACGATGATAAGTTGATTTGAGTTTGAGCGTCTACTGAAGCATTTTCATAAACTACTTTACCTAACATATCAACTACAGTTACTTTAACGGTTTCAGCAGTGCTGATTTGTACAATACCAGTTGTTGGATTTGGATATAGTCTAACTTTCTCAATTGCTGAATCAGCAAGACCAAGAGCAGTAGTTGCCAATGCATTCGCTTTTTTCAATGATTTTGCACCGAATTCTCCGTCAATGAATAATACAGTATAGTCACCATTAAAAACTTCAAGACCGTGCTGAGTTGGTCCTGCATTCCATCCATCTCCGTAAGTATCTTTAAGCTCAATTGAATAACAATCATTTGGCGCTAAAGTAACTTCGTGAATTTTCGTAGTATTTTTATCAGCATTTGTGTATGGACCACCTTGTGCAATAATTGTATTTGCAGAGTTTCTAATGTTCCAAGAAATTTCTGTTGGGTAATTATCTGTGTAAACTTTAATTGTCGCGTTCGAATAACTTCCTTTTGCTATAACAATATTAGAATTTTGCGTTGCAACATCAGGATTAATCATTGGTGCACCATTAACACTCGTAATTGTAGTAGTATAAGTATTAGCAAGATCAAACGTGTAATTAGCAAAAGTTACTTCCTTTTCTTGAAATGTGTTAATTTGACCAGCGTAATTTGCAGTTGATACTACAGTTCCATTTTCTTTTAACTCTACAGTTGCAGCAGTGATTGCATTACCTCCGTAGTTTTTAATTTTTGCGTTGATTGCACCAGTTGCAGAACAAATTCCGTTTTCAATAGGTGTAGAGATTGCATTATTATCAATTCCTTGAAGAGTTACAGAACATCCACTATTTACTAAACTTTTTAATTGCGTAGCACTTTTTGCTCCAATATTAGTTATTACTCCAGTAGGACAAATTCTATATACTGTAGGGAAATATGTTATTGCATATTGTTGTGCAATAGCACCACTATTAATAATTGGATATAATGATGTACTTACCCAGTCACCCTGAGTGTTAGTACCAGTTCCATTAAGATCTGCAATTGTAGTTGCATTATCTCCTTCTATAAATAATACTACAACCTCTTCTGATCCACCTTGTCCATAAGATGAATAAAAATCATTTAAAGCATTGGATCCGTGGTAACTCCAACATGGTCCGCACCACGTAGCCGAAATATCCATAATTACAGTTTTCCCTGCAGCAAGATATTCTGACAATGTGTGAACATTTCCATTAAGGTCGGTGGCAGTAAAGTCTGGAGCTATTGATCCATCTGGAAGCTGTGCGCTAGCGGTAGCCGTGATAAACAAGCTCGCTAAGAGTAGAGTAATTTTTTTCATAAATTGAAAGTTAGTTGTTTTATATTATGATAATTTTAATAGATTTTCCAAAACTATGAAAAAGTATTGGAAATTCTTCTACTTCAGAAGTATATTTTGTCTTTTTGGAATGTTAATTAACTTTAAGGTTAATGTGCTGATTGCTAATGTAGTTAGCGTTTATTAGTCATTTGACTGCAATTTTATAAAACAAAGACTCTTCTGTAATTTTTAAGATTTATCTTATAGGATCTTGAGTACATGTTACTACTTTAGGTTGCAGCAACTATCTGAATAGTTTCTCTACTTGTTTGAGTTAACAAGACTTTCTTATTTTCTGTAATCGAATTTGCCGAAAGGTCGTCAAAGTGTCGAATGGTATATAAAGATATGTTTTCATTGTAGCTTACGCTAAATTTACTAGAAAGAACAGCCTTTAATACTTCAAAATTACCGTAATTGTCGTCGCAACAAACCGAAAAGCTTATCGCAGAATTCTGAATCAAATGCACCTTTAGCTTGTATTTATGGAGAAGTGCAAAAATTTCGCTAATATTTTCTTCCATAATAAATTCAAAATTTAGTGAAGACAAGGAAATAAGTAGTTGATTTCGCTTTACAATAAAACATGGTACGAGAGGTTGCAAGTCACTTCCTTTGCCCACTTTTGTCCCTGGCAATTTTGGATTTAGAAATGATTTCACGTATAGCGGGATTTCCTTTCTTTGCAAGGGCTGCAAAGTTTTCGGGTGAATTACCGTAGCTCCATAAAATGCCAATTCTATAGCTTCTCTGTAAGAAATATTTTCGAGCAAAATAGCGTTTTCAAAGAATCGCGGATCGGCATTCATAACTCCAGGTACATCTTTCCAGATAGTCACGCTATCCGCATTTAGGCAATACCCAAAAATAGCCGCTGTATAGTCAGAGCCTTCGCGACCTAAAGAAGTGCTAAAATTATTTTCGTCAGATCCCAAAAAACCCTGTGTGATATTTAAAGTAGCTTTTACTTTAATTGCCGAAATGTTTTTCTGTGTTAATTGCCAGTCCACTTCTGCTTCTCTAAAGTTGGAATTGGTTTTAATGTATTGTCGAACGTCAAGAAGATTAGTGTCAATGTTTTTGTGACTGAAAAAGTATGTTAGAATAGTTGTCGAAAGCAATTCGCCATATCCAATTAATTGATCGTAAACATAATTGTAATTAGGAGATTTATTATTCTGAAGAAACAATTCCATTTCATCAAACAATTTTTTCAAAGCCGCAAATACGGGATTTTGATCATCTTCAAATAAATCCAGTAAAATTTCATTGTGGTATTTTTTCACTTCTTGGATGGAAGCTTTTAACTCTGCAGATTTTTCAAAATAATTGTTGATCACAACTTCAATTGCATTTGTTGTTTTGCCCATTGCCGAAACTACGAGAAGTACATCGCTATGACCAGTAATTTGTAAAACATCATAAATATTGCGTACCGCTTCTGCATCCTTAATAGATGCACCTCCAAACTTAAAAATCCTCATTTACTCTTTTGTTACAAATTTCTCAATCTGTTCTCTACTCATTTGGGCCACCATCCAATCTTGCAAAACGGTCGCTCCAGATTTTCTGTAGAATTCAATCGCAGGGGTATTCCAATTCAAAACATTCCATTCGATGCGCTGTACATTATCTTCATAGCCAGTTTTTATAATTTCAGAATAGAGTGCAAAACCAACTCCGCTACCGCGCTGATTTTCTTTGACAACTAAATCTTCCAGATGCAAAGTTCTACCTTTCCAAGTGCTATATCTGTAGTAATAAAGTGCCATTCCCACGATGGTGCCATCTTCCACGGCAACATAGCAGTAAAATAATGGATCTTCACCGTACCCATCACGAATCAAATCTTCGACCGTAACGATTACAGCATCGGGTTCTTTTTCATAAATGGCGAGCTCTTTAATTAGCTCTAATGCAGCTTCCATATCTTCGGCTCTAGCTTTTCGGATAATCATAAAAAATTTATTTATAGCTTTCGCTAAATTGTGAAAAACAAATATACAAATACCAAAAACTATCAAGCAATAAAGGTCAAATTTTGGCAAAAAAACCGATATTTGTAAAATTACAAACACATTCGTATCATTATGGCAGATCGCAGTAGAACTCTAGGAGAGTTTATTATCGAAAAACAAGAAGAATTTAAATACTCTTCGGGTGAATTATCACGTATTATGAATGCTATTCGGCTAGCGGCCAAAGTAGTGAACTATAAAGTAAATAAAGCGGGACTTGTAGATATTACTGGAGCTGTCGGACAGATTAACATTCAAGGCGAAGACCAGCAAAAACTCGATGTATACGCAAATGATGTTTTTATTAAAACTCTTACAAACCGCGAAATTGTTTGCGGAATTGCATCAGAAGAAAATGACGATTTCATCACTGTTCCAGGTTGCGATAATAGTCACAGCAATAAATATGTATTATTGATGGATCCACTAGACGGATCTTCAAATATTGATGTCAATGTATCTGTAGGAACTATCTTTTCAGTTTATAAAAGAATTTCTCCTATTGGAAGCCCAGTCACAAAAGAAGATTTTCTTCAGCCAGGAACAGCGCAAGTTGCTGCTGGATATGTAATTTATGGAACATCGACAATGCTCGTTTACACAACAGGACATGGCGTTAACGGATTTACTTTAAATCCGGCAATTGGAACATTCTATCTTTCGCACCCAAATATGACCTTTGCTCCCGACGGAAAAATTTATAGTATTAACGAAGGAAATTACATACACTTTCACCCAGGAATAAAAAATTATATCAAATATTGCCAATCAGAAGAAGGAGATCGTCCATATACATCTCGCTATATTGGAAGTTTGGTGGCAGATGTTCACAGAAATATGATCAAAGGTGGAATTTACATGTATCCTAAGAGTTCTAAAAGCGAAAAAGGAAAATTGCGTTTGCTATACGAATGCAACCCAATGGCCTTTATCGTAGAGCAAGCTGGTGGAAAAGCAACCGATGGTGTAACTAGAATTTTGCAACTCAAACCAGAAGAGTTACATGAGCGTGTGCCCTTTATTTGCGGAAGCAAAAATATGGTTGAGAAAGCGGAAGAATTTATCGCCGCTGCGCAGAATATGTAACATATTTAATTAAAATAAAGAATGCCCGTGAAGCCTAAAGTTTCACGGGCATTCTTTATATACAACAATTTCTTATTTGTTCATATTAGTCATCTCGTAAATAAAAGTATCTAAGTCAACTTCTTGTTTTACAAGTTCAAAAGCTTTGGCTACGATATAATCAACGTTACTTGGCGTGAAACCAAGTCCTACGCAAAATTTCTTAAGCATATTTACTTGACTATCTCCCAAATTGTGATCGACATAAACCATGCGAGCAAGGTCATACAAACGATCAAGTCTTTGAGAATATAAATAAGGTGGATTTATAGGGTATTTTAAAGGATCAGCAAGAATTTCGGCGTACTCTTCTTCAGATACATCCAATCTGCGAGCGAGTTGATCCAAGAATACTTTTTCCACGTCTGCAAGTTTGCCGTCAGCAAGCGCAACACGTACTATTGCAGAGAAATGGCCACGATTTCGTGATGAAAACGAAGTACTAAAAAGATCTGAAAATGACATAATGTTCGGGTTTTATTCTGCAAATATAATTCGATTTAAATTATGTCAAAATGTTTTTACGAAAGTTTAGCAGCCAATCGCATTTTATCCTAAAAATCATTCTCAATTAAGTGGTCGTGCGAGTTGTTTTTGAAAATAAATCGTAAGTTTACAGTCCTTAAAAATCAATTAATAAGTCCCTAGTAATGTCGGAGTTTTGGATATTTTTTCAACTTGGTTTGAGACACGTTTTAGATATTAACGGATACGATCATTTATTATTTCTAGTAGCCTTAACAGCACCGTTTTTATTTAAAGATTGGAAGCAAATTCTGATATTGGTAAGTGTTTTTACTTTAGGTCATACAGTGGCGATGTTACTCAATGTGTATAATATTCTTAGCATTCGAAGCGCAATTATTGAGTTTTTAATTCCGATTTCTATTTTGATTACCGCACTTTTTACACTTCTAAGTGGCGGAAAACCCGCAAAACCTCAAAGTAAAAATGCCATAATGTTTATAACGCTTTTCTTCGGAATTATACATGGACTTGGATTTTCGACCTATTTCAAATCATTATTAAGCGGAACTCCAACAGATAAACTTTTACCTTTGTTTGAATTTGCTTTAGGAATTGAAGCAGCACAGATAATAATTGTTACCATAGTTTTGATAGCGTCATACGCCGTACAGACTTTTACTAAATTTAATAAACGAGACTGGACCTTGGTGCTCTCGGCCTTTGTCATTGGCGTAGTGTTGCCATTGATAGTAGAAAATGATATTTGGAAATAAAAAATGGATATAAAAAAAATAGCTCGCTACGATCATGCCTATCTTAAAATTGCCAAAGAGTGGGGCAAGTTATCACATTGCAACCGTAAAAAAGTAGGTGCGATTATTGTAAAGGATCGCATGATAATTTCAGATGGATATAATGGAACACCGTCTGGATTTGATAATACTTGCGAGAATGATATTGGAGAAACGCATTGGTATGTGCTGCATGCCGAAGCAAATGCGATATTAAAAGTTGCTTCGTCAACGCAATCTTGTGATGGCGCAACGCTTTATATTACGATGTCACCTTGCAAGGATTGCAGCAAATTAATACATCAAGCTGGAATTACTCGAGTTGTTTATTTGTCGGGATATAAAGACATGTCTGGCGTAGATTTCTTGATTAGAGCAGGAGTAAAAGTAGATAATATAAATCTAGATGAGTATGAAAACGTATAAATGAAAAAGAAAAGGATTTTTGGGCCACTTATAGTTTTTTCCAGCATAGCCTTTGGTATTTTGCTGGGAAGTCTTCTCAATTTCTCTAGTCCATCCTTAGTTTTAGAAAAGAATAGTTATAAAAATAAACTCAATAAACTTATTGACTTTATCGAAAATGAATACGTCGATTCTATCAATACAGATTCAATCGTAGATATTACAGTTAATAATATTCTCGAAAAATTAGATCCACATTCTGTCTACATTCCTGCTGACGAGTTTGAGGCTTCCGCCGAATCTATGAAAGGTGACTTCGTTGGAATTGGAATTAATTTTTATATGTATAAAGATACGGTCGCGGTTATCAAGACGATTGAAGACGGCCCTTCGGCAAAAGCAGGAATCAAAGCTGGCGACCGAATTCTCTTCGCAGATAAAGATCAGTTATTTGGCCGAAAACTCCCTACCGATAGTTTATTTTCGAAATTAAAAGGTGCCGAAGGTTCGAAAGTTCTTTTAAAAGTTTTTAGAAAATCAGAGAATAAAACATTCACAATTGATCTAATCCGTGGAACAATTCCGATAAAAAGTGTAGACGTAGCCGAAATGATTGATCAGAAAACGGGGTATATTAAGATCAATCGATTTGCAGAAACAACCGCAACCGAATTTAATACCTCTCTTCAAAAATTGTTAGACTTACAGATGGAAAACCTAGTTATCGACCTTAGAGATAATGGTGGTGGTTATTTAGAGAAAGCAAATGAAATTGCTGATGAACTGTTAAAAGCTGGTGAACTCATCGTACAGACAAAAAACAAAAAACAACGTACAGACAAGACTGTTGCCACCAAAGGGGGATTATTTGAAAAAGGAAAACTTTATATTCTTATAAATGAAAATAGTGCATCTGCAAGCGAAATCATAGCGGGTGCTATTCAAGATAATGATAGGGGAAAAATTGTGGGGAGACGTTCTTTTGGAAAGGGATTGGTGCAACGCGAAATGAATTTTCAAGATGGATCGGCAGTGAGATTAACCGTAGCCCGGTATTACACTCCTTCTGGAAGGTCTATTCAAAAGCCTTATGCTAATGGAGTTGAAGATTATTACAGCGAATTTGATCATAGATTTGAAAGTGGCGAACTTTATGAAAGAGATAGTATTAAAGTTGCCGATACCTTAAAATTTAAAACTAAAAATGGACGCATCGTTTATGGAGGTGGCGGAATTGTTCCAGACATTTTTGTGCCTATAGAAAAGGAGCATGGGCTGGAAGGTCTTGGTTATTTAATGCAATCGGGAATTGTAGGGCATTTTGCCTTTGAGCAACTTGACAAACACCGAGCGGAATTTAAGGGAATGAAATTCGAAGAATTTAGCGATGCGATGGCAAAAACTGATAAATATTTTAAAGCTTTTGACAACTATCTTTCAGAAAGTGGTTTCGGAATGAACCTAAAGAAAAATAAAGATTTTGTAAAAAGTTTTATCACTGCCGAATTTGCACGTCAGTTATTTTCTGAAAATCGGTATTACGAAATTATAAAAAGGAATGATGCAATGATAAAAGCTGTACAAGTAGATTTAGAAAACTAGCGCAAAGAATCGTGGCTATGAGTGTCAATTCCGTTATTCCACATTGTAAGAATATCAGTTGCAACCGCAGCACCACTTCCAGCGGCAATTGCGACTTGACTGCGCCAGCCGGCAAGAGTTCCAGCAACGTACATCCCTTGAGCAATTTGATGATCAGTGTTAATTAGCTGAATTCGATTTTTATCCGCAATGGTCTTCATGTGTGGAATAACGAAGTCTTGTAAACCGGTAATGTTGAAACTATTCGAATTTCCGACTGCAATTACTACAGATCTGGCCTGATAAATGTTTTTATTGGTAGTGATAGTAAAGAGGGGAAAATCTCCAGATATGCTACTTACTTTTTCTTTTGCAATCTGGGTAATGTGAGGATAAGCATCCTGTAACTGCCTAAGTCCATTTGTCAAAGTATCTGAACCTAATGTGTAAAGTGGCATTCCATAAGCGTTATTAAGAACCGCATCTTGAAGAGCTGACGCCTTTTGATGGGCTATAATGCCTACTTTCTTTTCATGGGCAAATTCGCGTTTGTGCGCAGATCCCAAAACTAAAGCGCAAGAAACACCGGCAGCGCCGCCACCGATTATTAATACATCAAACATTATTTGTCGTTTAGTTTTTCTTGTAACTGCACAGAAGTTTTGAAAATCAATAATATGAAAACAGCGCAAAATGCTGCTGCAATTCCAATTAATGCAATCATACTGTTTCCATCAGTAAGATGATCAAAATCTAGAAGTGTAATATTAAATACTATAAGTGCTAGGGCAATAAATATAAGAATGTACGTAAATATTTTCATAAGAGTAAAATTTTGAAACGGTATAAAAGTACTAAATTCCCTTTAAACAAAGAGCGCTTTAACATTGCCTGCAAATAATTTAACAGCAATAGCTAAAAGTATAACACCGAAAAATTTTCTAATAATACCTAGTCCGTTTTTACCTAAAACTTTTTCAATTTTTGATGAAGATTTCAAAACGATATAGACTAATATGATATTTAATACAATTGCGATCAAGATATTGATAGTTTGATACTGTGCTTTTAAAGATAGCAGGGTGGTCAAGGTTCCCGCTCCCGCAATTAGAGGAAATGCAATTGGTACAATTGAGGCAGAATTTGTTTCTTCGTCTCGATATAGTGTGATTCCTAAAATCATTTCGAGCGCTAGAAAAAACAATACAAATGATCCAGCTACTGCAAAAGAATAGACATCAATTCCAATAACAGTTAGCATTTCTTCACCTATAAATAAAAAAGTAATTAGCATGATACAAGCTGCAATCGCTGCCTTTTCAGATTCAATCTTACCATGTTTTTGCTTTAAACTTACAATTACTGGCACGCCACCTACAATATCAATTACTGCAAAAAGTACCATGGCAACGGTGACAATCTCTTGAAAAACTAAATTCATAATTCTCTTTTTTAGAAAGTGCAAAAGTAGAAGTTAAATCAATGAAAATACGATAAAATAATAATAATTCGTAAATTATCAATCAGAGGTAGTAGGTTCAACTACAATATGTTACAGTTTGTCGACTTTTTTGTTTATTGTGGAAACTCTTTGTTAAATTTAAAATTAACTTTAAAAGAAATGATGATGAAAAAGCTACTAATTCTTATATTTTTAATAATATTCAGCGCGACAACAAATGCACAAAATCCTTTATTAAAAAGATTGCAGAAGAAAATTGAAAATAGACTCGAAAACAAGGTGGAGAGTAAAGTGATGCAAAAGACAGATCAATCGGTTGATAAAGTTTTGGAGGGTCAATTTGAAAGTCTAGCAAAACCATCATCCAAAATTTCAGCCGATGCACTACCTGGAAAGTATTCTTTCAGCTATGAATATGAAACCGAGATACAGTCACAAAACAACAAACCAGTGAGTATGACTTATTTTTTACAACCAAATGCCTCCTATCAAGGAATGGCTATGGGTGACATAAAATCAGATATGTTTATGGTTATGGATTTTGATAAGGAGCTTATGGTAAGTTTTATGAATATGTCTGGGACAAAAATGGCTCAAACAATCAGCTTTGCTAATACAAATGATTCTTCTGAGGAAGCTGCGCTCTCAGACTACCAAACTTCTGCACTTCCAGATCTAATAATAGCAGGGTACAATTGTAAAGGTCTTCAATTAAAAAACAAAGATTATCTTATTAAATATTATTTTACCAACGAAGTTCCAGTTTCTCTAAATGGAATGGGGAGAGATAAAAAAAGCGCCGCTTTTAATAAAATCATTAATGGAATAAATACTAAAGACCCAGGATTGATGATGAAAATGGATCTAACGGACTTGAAAAATAAAAAAAATAATATGGTGATGCTGTGCAAAAGTTTAAAGAAAACTACCAAAGAAATTTCGAAAAGCGATTATAAATTTATGTAAATTGAAATTAGGTTGGTATTTTTTGATTTGATTCTGATAAAGAGTACTTTTGCAAAATGTTTCAACTAGGAAAAACCATCGTATCTGAGGATATCCTCGAAAAAGATTTTGTTTGTAATCTTACTGCTTGCAAAGGTGCTTGTTGTGTAGCTGGTGATGCCGGTGCACCACTAACTCTTGAGGAGACCAAGATTCTTGAGGAAATTTATCCAAAAATTAAGTCAATGCTACGTCCAGAGGGAATTGCTGCAATTGAAGGGCAAGGAACTTGGGTCACTGGCGAGGATGGCGAACTAGAGACGCCACTTATTGGTGGAGCAGATTGCGCTTATGTTATATTTGACGAAGGAACTGCTCTTTGTGGAATAGAACAAGCATACAACGAAGGATTAGTAAGCTGGAAAAAACCAGTTTCCTGTCACTTATATCCAGTACGAGTAAAAGACTTTTCAGATTTTGCCGCAGTCAATTATGATCGGTGGGACATTTGTGATGATGCTTGTACTCTTGGTCAAGAATTAGGCGTTCCTGTATATAAATTTGTCAAAGAAGCGCTAATTAGACGTTTTGGAGAAGATTGGTACATGGAACTTGAAAAAGTAGCCGAAGACCTCAAAAAATCCAAATAATATTTTTTAATTTTAGGTTAATTCTTAATTATCTTTGTGTTATTTTATAGCACGAACAAATTTAGTATTGCCTGTATTAACCTCTTAATGAGCGGATTAGAACATCTATGTGCCCCAGCTCCCGTAAACAAAGGATTGTTTAAAACTATCATCCATTTGTGAATAACTATGATTTTTTTTAAGGTGTAAATTTGCAATCTTTGTATTCGCAAGACACAGATATTTGCCAAATTATTCAAATACTTTAATAAAAAACCTATATGTCACAGATAGAGCCGATACTTCAAGAAAACAGCGACCGATTTGTAATTTTTCCAATCAAACATCCCGATATTTGGGATTGGTATAAAAAAATGGAAGCTAGTTTCTGGACTGCCGAAGAAATTGACTTGTCTCAAGATCTTACAGATTGGAATGAAAAACTAACTGGAGACGAACGGTATTTTATAAAGCATATTTTAGCATTCTTCGCAGCTTCGGACGGAATTGTGAACGAGAATCTAGCTGAGAATTTTGTAAATGAAGTTAAGTACGCTGAGGCGAAATTCTTTTATGGTTTCCAAATCATGATGGAAAATATTCACTCCGAAACATATTCACTACTTATAGACACTTACGTGAAAGATGATACAGAAAAAGACCTTCTTTTCCGTGCTTTAGATGTTTTCCCAGCGATTAAGAAAAAAGCGGATTGGGCTCTAAAGTGGATTGAATCGCCATCTTTTGCCGAAAGACTTATTGCCTTTGCAGCAGTAGAAGGAATTTTCTTCTCTGGAGCTTTCTGTTCAATTTTCTGGTTAAAGAAACGTGGCTTGATGCCGGGATTAACTTTCTCTAACGAACTGATTTCTCGTGACGAAGGTGTTCACTGTGATTTTGCAGTGCATTTGCACAACCACCACTTGATTAATAAAGTTTCAAAATCTCGCATTAAAGAAATTATCGTCGATGCACTTAATATCGAAAGAGAATTTATCACAGAATCGCTTCCGGTAAGTTTGATTGGAATGAATGCGAAGCTAATGACTCAATATTTAGAATTTGTTGCAGACAGACTTCTAGTTGAATTAGAGTGCGAAAGAGTTTACAACACTTCAAATCCTTTTGATTTTATGGATATGATTTCGCTTCAGGGAAAGACAAATTTCTTCGAAAAGAAAGTTGCCGAATATCAAAAAGCAGGAGTTATGAACACAGATTCTGAAGCTCAAAAAATTACTTTCGACGCTGATTTCTAGGATTTCGAAAACTTCTAAATCTGAAAATCTTATTGCTTAATTGCAAAAGTGCCCTAGCCCCGATTGCAGCGAAATCCCCCGATAGCTATCGGGGATTGGAGCGGAAAGTGGGATAAAGCACCAAAAAACAACGAAATTATACCAAGAACGACTCTTTTGGTTTAAAAATATAGAAAAATGTACGTAATAAAAAGAAACGGGACGAAAGAGCCTGTGATGTTTGACAAAATTACCGATAGGATTAAGAAATTATGTTACGGCCTCAACGATCTTGTAGATCCTGTGAAGGTAGCAATGCGAGTGATAGAAGGACTTTACGACGGTGTAGCCACTTCTGAACTTGATAATCTTGCTGCCGAAACTGCCGCTGCAATGACGATTTCGCATCCTGATTATGCGCAATTAGCGGCTAGAATTGCAATTTCAAACTTACATAGTAATACTACAAAATCGTTTTCAGAAACGATGACCGAAATGTACAATTATGTGAATCCTCGTACAAATCAAGCGTCGCCTTTATTGTCCGATGAGGTGTATGATGTAATTCAGAAAAATGCCGTTTTCCTAGATTCTCACGTAATTTACAACCGTGATTTTAACTATGATTATTTCGGATTTAAAACCTTGGAACGTAGTTATTTACTAAAGTTAAATGGCAAAATAGTGGAGCGTCCTCAGCACATGTTGATGCGTGTTTCTGTGGGAATTCACTTAGATGATTTGGATTCGGTTTTAGAAACTTACGACCTCATGTCTAAGAAATTTTTTACCCACGCGACGCCAACTTTGTTTAATGCAGGTACTCCAAAACCACAAATGTCGAGCTGTTTCTTGCTTGCGATGCAGGATGATAGTATTGATGGAATTTACGATACGCTAAAGCAAACTGCCAAAATTTCGCAATCTGCAGGTGGAGTAGGACTGTCTATTCACAACGTTCGTGCGACTGGATCATATATTCGTGGTACAAATGGAACTTCAAACGGAATTGTTCCAATGTTGAGAGTTTTCAATGATACTGCACGTTATGTAGATCAAGGTGGTGGAAAACGCAAAGGAAGTTTTGCGATTTACATCGAAACTTGGCATGCTGATATTTTTGATTTCCTCGACCTGAAAAAGAATCACGGAAAAGAAGAAATGCGCGCGCGCGACTTATTTTTTGCAATGTGGACTTCAGATTTATTTATGAAAAGAGTGGAGTTAGACACAACTTGGACCTTGATGTGCCCGAGCGAATGTCCTGGACTTTACGACGTTCACGGAGATGAGTTTGAAACTCTTTACGAATCTTACGAAGCAGCTGGCAAAGGTCGCAAAACAATTAGAGCTCGCGAATTATGGGAGAAAATTCTAGAATCGCAAATCGAAACTGGTACTCCTTATATGTTGTACAAAGATGCGGTGAATAGAAAATCGAATCAGAAAAATTTGGGTACGATTAGATCTTCGAATCTTTGTACCGAAATTATGGAATATACATCGGCAGATGAGGTTGCAGTTTGTAATCTCGCATCGATTTCGCTTCCAATGTTTGTAGAAAATGGTGCTTTTAATCACCAATTATTATATGACGTTACCAAACGGGTAACGCGCAACTTAAACAAGGTAATTGACCGCAATTATTACCCTGTTCCAGAGGCCGAAAATTCAAATATGCGCCACCGTCCCGTAGGATTGGGTGTACAAGGATTGGCAGATGCGTTTATTATGCTCAGACTGCCTTTTACAAGTGATGAGGCTAAGAAACTGAATCAGGAAATCTTCGAAACCCTTTACTTTGCTGCGGTTACCGCTTCAATGGAGCTAGCAAAAGAGGAAGGTCCTTACAGCACTTACGAAGGTTCGCCGATCTCGCAAGGGGAGTTTCAATATAATTTATGGGGACTTAAAGACGAGGAACTTTCGGGTCGTTGGGATTGGGCTGCATTGCGTACAGACGTGCTTGCAAACGGGGTGAGAAACTCACTGCTTGTGGCACCGATGCCAACTGCCTCTACATCTCAAATACTAGGAAATAACGAAGCTTTTGAGCCATATACTTCAAATATTTATACTCGTCGTACGCTTTCTGGTGAGTTTATCATCGTCAACAAGCACCTTTTAGAAGATCTTGTGGAGCGCGGATTATGGAATGAAACTTTGAAGCAAGAGATTATGCGTCACAACGGATCTGTCCAAAATATCGCGGAAATTCCTGCAGATTTAAAGGAGCTTTATAAGACGGTTTGGGAGTTAAGTATGAAAGACATCATCGATATGTCGCGTCAACGCGGCTATTTTATCGATCAGTCTCAGTCCTTAAATCTATTTATGCAAGATGCGAACTTTGCAAAATTAACTTCGATGCATTTCTACGCTTGGAAGTCTGGTCTTAAGACTGGAATGTACTATTTGCGTACCAAAAGTGCGGTTGATGCAATCAAATTCACTTTGAATAATGACAAGAAAGCCGCGCCGGTAGCCGAGGCGATTGCTGCAAATGAGTTTAAATCAATGATCGATTTAGCTCGAAATGCTGAGCCGGATGACTGCGATATGTGCGGATCTTAAGCAAATACTATTTTTAAAATTTACAGCTGTCAAGAAGTTGATGGCTGTTTTTTTTGGCAGCTAGTCCTGCTATCTGCGGCAATTCCTCGGCAAGAATCTTTTTTTGTTGCCCGCATAAGGAGCTTCCGTTGGTCGCTCTTCTGCAAGCACAAAAAATAGATTCTTCGCCTCCGGGATTTGCTTCGCCAGTTCGCTACGCTCGGGTATGCGCCTATCAGGGCTGTACATTGTCGTGATTAGTTGATAGAAGCACGTTTTAATTTTCTAAATTTGCACTTCAAAATGACAATTATGGAAGTTAAAGGAATTTATACAGGAATTATAGAAAAAGACGAAGAAGGAAATTACTTCTGCGGAGAATATTTACTTGATTATCAATATACAGAAGCTAGTTTTAAACTAGGTGATGAGATCAATATCAAATCGGTAATTGTAAATCCAAGCGATCGTAGCTATAATAAATACAACAAAAAATCGCGCAATTTTTTCTTAGCAAACGACAAACCTGCTCAATAGTTGAGATATGAGTAATTTCTTTTTTCAAGATCGATCGATTGTAAATTTAGATGAAGTAGTTTTTAATGAAACTGCTGCGGCTCAAATCAAACGATTTCTTGACGAATACCAACACCGCGAAATTCTTGCAAAATATGATTTGCCAGTTGTAAACAAAATTTTACTACACGGTAAAACCGGTTGTGGGAAAACGATGACTGCCAAAGCAATTGCGCAAACGCTCAACTGTAAATTATTTACCGTAAATCTTTCTACTATCGTTTCTTCGCGCCTTGGCGAAACTGCTAAGAACATCGAGTCACTTTTTAAAGAAGCAAATTACGAACGTTCGGTTTTATTCTTTGACGAATTTGATTCACTCGGACAAATCCGTGATTACGATAATAAGGACAATAGTGAAATGAAACGAGTGGTGAATGCCATTTTGCAACTCATCGATAATTTTCCAGCTAAGTCAGTTTTGATTGCTGCCACAAATCAGTTGCACATGATTGACGAAGCATTAACGCGTCGATTTGAAATGCTGATCGAATATACGGCACCTTCAAAAGAAGTTCTTGATATTTACTACAATAATCTTTTACAGAAATATCCTGTAGAATATCAAAAGCTAGATAGAATTTACGATGTCTCATTTGCAGAAGCAAAAAACCATTTATTTACTGTGGTGAAAAATAATATTATTGCCGCCGAAAGGTCAAAAATAACTCAATAAAAACCTGAATATGATGCAGTGGGAACAATTGCTGTCGTTAAGACGTCAAGGCGATAAGCACAAACGACTTAGAAAAGAGGAAGACGAGACTCGTCTGGGTTTTGAGGTTGATTACGACCGAATTATTTTCTCATCATCTTTCAGAAGTTTGCAGGACAAAACGCAAGTTATTCCACTGTCAAAAACAGATTTCGTTCACACAAGACTTACTCACAGTTTAGAGGTTTCGGTGGTTGGAAGATCAATCGGCCGACTTGTGGGTAAGAAAGTTCTGGAAAAATATCCATACTTAAAGGAGATTCACGGTTATCAGATGAACGACTTTGGAGCAATTGTAGCTGCAGCTTCATTATCTCACGATATCGGAAATCCCCCTTTTGGCCACTCGGGCGAAAAAGCAATTGGAGAATATTTTTCGATTGGTAAAGGATTGAAATATAAGGAAGGACTTACTGCTAAGCAATGGCAAGACCTTTGCGATTTTGAAGGAAATGCCAATGGTTTCTCGGTGCTTACAAGTAGCAGGCCTGGAATTTCTGGAAGTATCAGGCTAACTTATGCCACTTTGGGTGCTTTTATGAAATACCCTAAAGAAAGTTTGCCAAAGAAACCAACCAAAAATATCGCGGATAAAAAATATGGATTCTTCCAATCTGACAAAGCCTTCTTTCAGGAAGTAGCGTCAGAATTGGGATTAATACCGAATAAAACTGGAGATGATATTGGTTACGAAAGACATCCACTTGCCTATCTTGTAGAAGCAGCAGATGATATTTGCTACACAATTATCGATTTTGAAGACGGAATTAATTTGGGATTAGTTTCGGAAGATTATGCTTTAGAATATCTTATAAAACTCGTAAAAGACACAATAGATTCCGCTAAGTATAATGTTCTAGAAAGCAAGGAAGACCGGATTAGTTATCTGAGAGCGCTGGCAATTGGAAGCTTGATTCAGGATGCGGTTAAAATATTTTTGGAAAATGAACCCGCTATCTTGGAAGGAAAATTTCCATATTCTCTAATGGACAAAAGCAAGTACAAAGTTCAGATGGATGAAATTATAAATCTCAGTGCGAAAAATGTCTATGAAAGTAAAGAAGTAATTGAAAAAGAACTTACAGGATATCAGATAATAAATCATTTATTAGACGTTTTTATTACTGCTTACAACAATCAATATGATGATAAAATGACCAACTATGACAAGCTTTTGTTGAAGTTGTTGCCAGAAAGACATCATCAGGAGAAAAATACTTTGTACGAACGTCTTTTGCATATTGCACATTTCGTGTCGTTACTTACAGATGGGAAAGCGCTTCTATACAGCAAAATTCTTGGAAATAAAGAATAAAAAAAATCGCAGCTGAAGTTTCTCAGACTGCGGTTTTTTCTTACTAGAGATAATTTCTAAAATTCGTAAACTACTCCAATTCCTAAAATTTGTTTAAGCTGAATTTTTGCTCCGCGAGTAACTTCTTCTTCACCTACAGTTTGTTTGGTTTTGATATCATCGTCATAGACAATGTGAGTACCAATGTTGGCACGAACATATTTATTCACCTTAAGATCTAATTGAAGTTTCCAATCCACATCGATGTTCCCAAATCGGTTTATGTAATCAGAATAAAGACTTAACCTATTTTCAAGCATAATATTTTCAAAAACCTCCGTTTTGTAAATACTAGAAACTAGAAAACCTAGTTCTGTTTTGTGATTTTCTCCACGTACTAAAAGTTCTTTTGTAATCGGGTCATAGATTGCACCTTTAACTCCAAAAGCTCCTCTATTAGCCAGAATCTGATCCATTACCATCGTATTTTTCATTGTTAATGGCGAAATATAAGCAGTGAAACTCTTGTCTTTGCTAGCATATTCAGCTCCAATTCCAAGGAAAGTATAAGCTGGACTAAAGGGTTTTGAAATTGGTTTTTCGGTATTTGGGTATGAGTAGCCATTAGTAAACTGAGTACTGAAACTAAGTTTGGCTGAATAATACCAGTTGGTTATTGTATCTGCTCGATAACCAAAAGCAGAATTGTATTGCAGTGCGTCATCGGTTTTCCGGAATTCGACACCATCTTGTTTATTCATTCCATACCGAACAAGAAGTTCATTGCCCCATTTGGTGTTCTTATCGGCATAATTTCTAGTAAATGTCCCTTTGATTAGACCCGAAACTGAACTTGTTCCACCCTGACTCCAATTTACAAAAGCTATTTCATTAATGTCAAAAGCTACAATATTCTTGTTCGTCCAAGGGGAAACAACTTTCACCGTATCAATTTCAATAATTTGCGAAAATCCGGCTGAAGTGAAAAAGAGGAATAGAAAGAAATAATGAAAAAGTTTCATAAGAGAATTTAATTTTTGCAAAAGTCTAAATTAAATGGTTCTTTGCAAAACATTTTGAAGACTATTAACGTCCAAACCGCACATATATTGTTGTTCTGCGACCGTCGCGTGCTCAACGAAATGATCTGGAATTCCAATGATCTGAATTTTTGCTTTATAATCATATAAATGTGCAAATTCGGATATAGCGCTTCCAAAGCCTCCTTTGACAACGCCTTCTTCCAATGTAATGAGAGAATTGAACTTTTGAAAAATCTCATGCAGCAGATTTTCGTCCAAAGGTTTAATGAAAGCAAAATCAAAATGAGCAAAGTTTTCAGCGTTTTCCAACAAATTTATTGCTTCAATCATATTATTGCCTATAAATCCATTGGAAAGAATGGCGACTTTGTTTCCTTCTTTTAGTTGAGTGGCTTTTCCGATTACAATTTCTCTAAAAGCAACTGGAAACTCAGGATCTATTCCTCTACCTTTTGGATATCTGATAGCGATTGGATTTTTTAAGCCCAATTGTGCGGTATAAAGTATATTTCGAAATTCACTTTCGTTAAGTGGACTGTAGATAATCAAATTTGGAATGCATCTCAAATAAGCTATATCAAAAACACCTTGATGGGTTGCGCCATCTTCGCCTACAAGCCCTGCGCGATCTAGACACAAAATTACCGGAAGGTTTTGCAATGCGATGTCATGAATAATTTGGTCGTACGCGCGCTGCATAAATGTGCTGTAAATAGTACAAAAGACTATCATTCCTTGAGTTGCCATTCCTGCGGCGAATGTTACTGCGTGCTGCTCCGCGATCCCCACATCAAAAGCTCTATTTGGAAATTCTTCCATCATATATTTGAGCGAACTTCCTGTGGGCATTGCAGGAGTAATTCCGATGATTCTTTTATTCTTTCGAGCTAATTCAACCAAAGTTAATCCAAAAACATCTTGGAATTTTGGCGGAAGATTTTGAGATTCTTGCTGAATGATTAAACCGGTTAACTTATCGAATTTTCCAGGTGCGTGGTATTGCACTTGATGTTCTTCTGCTTGTTGCAGTCCCTTTCCTTTTTTCGTGATTACGTGGAGAAACTTTGGACCTTTTACGGTTTTTAGTCGCTGTAATTCAGAAATTAATAACGGCAAATCATGGCCGTCAATCGGGCCGGAGCAGTCAAAATTCAGGGACTTTATCATATTATTTTGCCGAGGATTTTTTCCTTCCTTGATGGCAGTAAAGTAATTTTTTAGCGCGCCAACACTAGGATCGATTCCGATGGCATTGTCGTTGAGAATTACCAAGATGTTTGCGTCTGTTACTCCTGCGTGGTTTAGACCTTCAAAAGCCATTCCTGATGCAATAGAGGCGTCGCCAATGACTGCGATATGTTGTTTTTCTAATTCACCCTTCAGCTGAGAGGCTATTGCCATTCCCAAAACTGCCGAAATCGAAGTTGAAGAGTGTCCAACGCCAAAAGCGTCGTAAATACTTTCGGTGATTTTCGGAAAGCCTGAGATTCCGTTGAGTTGTCTATTCGAATCAAAGGCATCTCTTCTGCCGGTTAGAATCTTGTGTCCATAAGCCTGATGGCCTACATCCCAAACCAACAAATCTGTTGGAGTATTGAAGACATAATGTAGTGCGATAGTAAGTTCGACCACGCCAAGGCTTGCGCCAAGATGTCCTTCTTTTGTAGCGACAATATCGATGATAAAAGCACGCAATTCTGCAGCTAACTCTATGAGTTGTGCTGAGTTCAAATGCCGCAAATCTGCAGGAGAATTGATGTTTTTGAGTAAATCTGTAGACATAAAACAAATGTACAACTTGAATTAGTATTTTTGTAATATGGAGAACATTTATACCGACGAATATTTTATGAAAAAGGCTTTGCAAGAAGCAGAATATGCATTGGCAAAAGGTGAAATTCCCATTGGAGCAGTAGTCGTAGTTAACGATCGAATTATCGCCAGATCGCACAATCTCACCGAAATGCTAACGGATGTCACTGCTCACGCCGAAATGCAAGCAATCACGTCTGCTGCCAACTATCTCGGTGGAAAATATTTGAAAGAATGTGTAATGTATATCACAGTCGAACCTTGTCAAATGTGTGCGGGTGCTTTGTATTGGAGTCAGATTACCAAGATTGTTTATGGCGCTTCTGATAATAAACGTGGTTATACTTCGATGGGTGGGAAGTTGCATCCGAAAACGGTCGTGGTTTCTGGAGTTATGGAAGAGGAGTGCGGGACTATGATGAAGCGTTTTTTTGAGGATAAGAGGAGGTAGGGTTCATAGTATTTTTTGTAGATTTTGATTACGCTTATACTTGTCTTCCTGACGAAGGTAGGATATCATTGGAAGCTCAATCTAATCTGTAGTTTTTCGTAAATGTTTTAGTAACCATCCTTAATAATGCGTGTTTGCGAAGCAAATCACATAATCCAACTCAATGTTGCTTCAGATGCTTGCTTGTATAATAGAAGTAGTGTTTTTACAATTCCACTATTAGACTAATTAAAAACCAAATACAAAGCCAATATTATGTGATATGCTTCGCTTGATTGCTTTGCCCGGACGTTGGCCTTTTTAAGAACTAAAGTTTGCAAGCTGCTAGCGGAAATTTTTGATTTCAATTAAAGCTTTTTCAACACTTTCGTGGTAAGAAATTTTATCTTTATTATCGTTATAATAATTCAGGTGTTTTAGAATAATTGGAATGTAAATAAAATTATTTTTTAACACGTGATGTTCAAATAAAAATTTACTTCCTTCTGTATTCCCAAGATTAGAGGCCAGTATAATTTCACCTGCTCTTACAAAATGCTCATATAAACATATTTTCCAATTTGAATATCCCTGATTCTCCATTGACAATTTTATGGGTGGGAAGAGGAAGCTTGAATCGTCAATTAATTTCTGATTTATATTGTCAATTATATGATTTACAAAAGAATGTCCAAATTCATGTGTAGCTAATGTTAAGATAGCACTTTGATTAGAGAAGTTTGTTATGTTTTTTTCAACATCAACTCCACCAAAACTGCCAAAGAAATTATAGACATTATTGTCTAAATTTGGACCGAACCCCATTCCGCTCGGAATTAATAAAGAAGGATTTAAAATGAACGACTTTTTATCATATTGATTATAAAAAAGTTGCATTTCAGTTACAAATCTTTGCTCAGGGAGGTTATTTTCTACTTCACTAATTACTCTTTTATATAAATGTTCATTCTTATTTAAAAAATTATCAAAAGCGATTTTTACATAAAATTTGTTTAGGTCGGAGATTACTTCTTTAGTAATTTTTCTTTTTTCCTTTATTGATAAATCATCTTCGTAGCTTATAAAGTCATCCGAAGGAATATCGTCATTTAATTGTGCGTTTGGAAAATCTTCAAGTTGTGCGAACAACCAAATGTAGCTGCTTAAACCCTCATTTTGATTTACTTTTTTAAAATTTTCAAGTAGATCGTCATCTATAAAAGTTTTAAAATTGTTATATGTAGCGAGCTGAAACTTCTGATTTTCCCAAATCAGTGTGCTATCACCATTTTCGAAAGAGCTACCAAAATCAACTAACCAACATCTTAACGCAGCAAATTCAACGTTTTTATTTACAGAAACTGTTATTTGTTTTGCCTGAGGAAATGCGCTGATTGAAAATATAATTAGCAAAGTGAGTATCAAATTTTTCATTAGGATTTGATGATTATGTTTTAAATATTTTTCTTTTAAGGATTTTTTTTAAAGTGACTTTTTCAAATTTACCTTCAAGGTTTGAAAAAAACCTTGCAGGATATCAAAAATATTTTCACCCTTTAGCTAAATTATCCTAAGAACGAACTGCATTTTTTCAATATATAGTCCTACAATATACAATTCTACGATATACATTATACAATCCTACATTATACAATCCTACAATATACAGTCATGCAATATACAGTCATACAATATACAGTTATACAATATACAATCCTACAATTTACAATCCTACAATATACAGTCATACATTAGCGAGAATTTGTAGAGCAAAGCCGGAATAGCTGCCAAAAAAAAGAGCAAAAAAAAACCGCTGATCTATCGATAGCGGTTTTAATTTTATTCTGAAAGTTCTTTGCCTGTATTATCAAAGAAATGATATTCTAAAAACGTGTAAGCATCACGAGGTATTATTTTTACCCATTTTTTATGCTCTAAGAACCACTTAGTTCGCTGGGATGGGAATCCCTTGGTGAGATATGCTTGGACAAATGGATGTACGTTGAGTACTATTTTGGCATTTGTTTTTAGCTGTCTTTCTAAGTCCATATTGATCTTATCAATAATCAAAATTGGTGCTTCGATTTCGCCGGCATTGTTATTCGGGTCTTCTTCGCGGGTTTTGATATTGACTTCTGGACGTACCCTTTGTCGAGTAATTTGGATTAATCCAAATTTACTTGGCGGCAGGATTTTGTGTTTTGCCTTGTCATCGCTCATTTCGTCTCGTAAGAATTCGAAAAGTTTTTTGCGATTGTCAGGATTGGACATGTCGATAAAATCGACTACAATGATGCCTCCCATATCGCGCAGACGGAGCTGACGTGCAATCTCTGCTGCGGCAATCATATTTACTTCGAGAGCAGTATCTTCTTGGTTTGTTGCCTTATTTGAGCGGTTTCCGCTGTTGACATCTATTACGTGTAGGGCCTCTGTGTGCTCTATGATTAGATAAGCACCTTTGCTCATCGACACTGTTTTTCCGAATGAAGTTTTGATCTGTCTTTCTATATTAAATTTTTCAAAAATAGGAGTATCCTTTGATTGATAATACTTTACGATTGATTGTTTGGAAGGAGCTATTTCCTGTAGATAGTCCTTTGTTTCTTGGTACAACTCTTCATCATCAATATGAATACCGCTAAAGGTATCATTGAATACGTCTCTAAGAATGGACGATGCTCGGTTGAGCTCGCCTAGAATTTTGGACGGATGATGAGCCGTAGGAATTTTTTTACACATTGCGTCCCATCTATTCAAGAGGGTTTGCAAGTCTTTGTCTAGCTCTGCAACTTTCTTGCCCTCGGCTACTGTGCGTACGATGACGCCAAAGCCTTTTGGTCTTATTGATTGCACGAGTCTTTTAAGTCTGTCTTTTTCTTCCTTTTCTTCTATTTTTTGGGAAATAGAAATTCGATCCGAAAATGGCACAAGTACGATGTACCTGCCGGCCAATGAAAGTTCAGAACTTATACGTGGTCCTTTGGTAGAAATAGGTTCTTTTACTACCTGAACCAGTAATGATTGATTGGTGTTGAGAACATCTGTAATGCTGCCATCCTTGTCAATCTCTTTCTCAAACTGAAAATTTTTGAGATTGTAATCTTTAATTTTACCTGCGCTTACAAGTTTGATGAATTTTAACATCGAAGGAAGGTTTGGGCCCAAATCGTGGTAATGTAGAAAGGCATCTTTCTCGAAACCTACGTGTACAAATGCCGCATTGAGTCCAGCAACTGGTTTTCTGATTTTGGCGATAAATATATCACCCACCTGAAAGTTGCTTTTTTCTTCTTCTTTGTGTAATTCAATTAGTTTTCCATCTTTTAATAAGGCAAAATCTACGGCTTCAGAACTTGATCTGATGATTAATTCTTTATTCACACTGTAAATTTTTATCCAGACTTTAGGTTGCAACAATGTCTTCTCTTTCTATAGATAAAAAAGATTGTGTGTTGCTACCGAATCGTTCGGATGGATTAAACGTTTTTTTAAACAGGTATAATACCCGGGAAAGACCGTAAAAATATAAAAACAAAAATCAGAAAATAGCCTTTATGCACAGAGTGCTTGGGGATATTCTCTGAGATTTGATGTTGTTAATACGTCTTCAATTTCAATGAACTTGAAAAAATAAAAAGTAGTTAGACTATTTTTTCTTCTTGTGACGGTTAGCTCTCGCTCTTTTCTTTCTCTTGTGAGTAGCTACTTTATGTCTTTTTCTTTTCTTACCACTTGGCATAGTTGTTCTTTTAGTGATTAATATTTAGTTTATTTTGCTTCATTATTTATTTTAACTCCCTCAACAAATACTTTTGCTGGTTTGAAAGCTGGAATATTGTGTGCTGGAATTTTTATTGTAGTATTCTTTGAAATGTTACGACCTGTTTTTTCAGCTCTAGTCTTGATGATAAAACTTCCGAAACCTCGTAAATAAACATTATCGCCTGTTTCTAGTGAATTTTTCACTTCATCCATAAAAGTTTCCACAGTCGCCTGAACATCTCCTTTTTCTAGACCTAATTTTTCTGAAATTTTAGCTACGATATCTGCTTTCGTCATTTTCTTATTTTTTAAAGATTGCTTATGAATTTTTGAGGTTGCAAATATATGAATTTAAAAAACAAACTATCACGCTAAACAATTAAAATTTAACCACATAAACTTTTACATTTGTGTACTTTAATTTTACAATGATTTTTTCTAACAGACTTATTAAGTGGTATTTACAAAATAAGCGCAGTTTACCATGGCGCGAGACTATCGATCCTTATAGTATTTGGCTTTCAGAAATTATGCTTCAACAGACGCGAGTAGCGCAAGGTTTGTCATATTTTTTGTCGTTCAAAGAGCATTTTCCAACCGTAAATGATTTGGCTAGAGCCGATGAAGAAGTCGTTTTGAAGCTTTGGCAAGGACTTGGATACTACTCTCGTGCGAGAAATTTGCACACTACTGCACGATACATTTCGTCTGAATTGGATTGTGTTTTTCCAGATAATTTTAAAGATTTATTAAAACTGAAAGGCGTTGGCGAATATACAGCGGCTGCAATAGCTTCCTTTTGTTATAATGAACCTGTGCCGGTAGTGGATGGAAATGTGTTCCGGGTTCTTGCTAGGTATTTTGATATCGAAACAGACATTGCGCGACCTGCAGCTAAAAAGGAATTTGCAGCTTTGGCGGCACAATTGCTTCCAGAGAATGATGCTGCAACCTTCAATCAGGCTATTATGGAATTTGGCGCTTTGCAATGTGTGCCTCAAAACCCTGATTGTAGCGTTTGTGTTTTTAATGATTCTTGTCTTGCCTTAAAATTTAATAAGGTGACACAGTTGCCAGTAAAGTCTAAGAAAGCAAAAGCTAGAATTAGACACTTTAATTATCTTGTTGCCGAAGATAGCGATGGAAATACGCAAATAGAGAAGCGAGTAGAGAAGGGAATTTGGCAAAACTTATATGATTTTCCGCTTTTGGAAACGGAGACTATTGCGCCTTTAAATATGGTTTCGGAAAAATTGGAAACAGAATATTTTAACGACAACGAGGTTGTAGCAGTGGAGGATTTCGAATGTGATATTATTCATAAGTTGTCGCATCAGCATTTGCATATAAAGTTTTGGAAAGTATCTGTAGAAGGAAATTTGCAAGAAGGTATTTCGGTTGAAAAGCTAAAACTTCTTCCGGTGCCGATTGTGATTCATAATTTTATTGAGAAAGCACTAGTGTAGTATGTGACTACTTTATATTGTTGTAACCTGAATTCTTTCGGCGAAAGCCAAAAAATTTTTAAAAATCTCTACACTCGGAATTTGCAGCAAAGTTTAACTACCTGCTTTTATTAGGAGTAAACTCAAAAACTGTATCTTTGAAATTGAACCCAAATTGATTATTTAGAATGAATGGAACTCTTAATAAAGTGATGCTAATTGGACACTTAGGTGAGGATGTAAAGATGCACTATTTTGACGGTGGAAACTGTATAGGCCGATTTTCGTTGGCTACTAACGAGGTTTATATTAATAAATCAAATGGAGAGAAAATTAATACTACCGAATGGCACAATCTTGTTGTGCGGAATAAAGCTGCCGAAGTTTGCGAAAAATACCTGACCAAGGGAGATAAAATTTATGTTGAAGGCCGGTTGCGATCTAGACAATGGCAAACTGAAGATGGAACACAGAAAAATACGGTTGAAATAATTGTTACTGAGTTTACCTTTCTCTCTACTAAGAAAAATTTGGATGCTCAGAAGAGTGCAGCGCTACAGTCGGAAGAGATTCCTCAAAGTACTGAAACTCCCGCACGACCAATTAATGACTTGCCATTTTAATTTTAAATAAAAGAAGTACTTATAATGATTAAACGTTTTTTATATATTTTCCTTCCGCTTGCGCTAATAGGCTGCAAGGAGGATGTTACACCAAAACCTTCGGCTGAATTGCGACTTGATTATGTAGAGGCCGATTTTGTTCGATTTGAAAATGAATGTCCTTATAGTTTTGAAATTAATGATGATGCTATAATCAAGGGAAAAGGCAGTTGCAATTTCACCATTGATTATCCAAAGATGAAAGCCACCATTTTTTTGACCTATAAAGATGTGAACGGAAATATTAAATCGCATTTACAAGACGCGCAGAAACTTACGTATGAGCATGTAATTAAGGCAGATGATATCGTAGAGCAACCTTATATTAATAGAGATAGTAAAGTTTACGGAATGTTCTATCAAGTGCAAGGAAATGCCGCGACAAATGCCCAATTTTATGTAACAGACAGTGTAAAACATTTTGTAACGGGATCTGTATATTTTTATGCAAAGCCAAATTATGACTCTATAATGCCCGCCGCAGACTACATAAAAAATGATATGAGAATGATCATGGAAACCATGAAGTGGAAATAATCGAGGAGATCTATTCTAACAAAAAATGCCCCAAGTGCTGAAACTTGGGGCATTTTGTTTATAAAATCAGATATTAAAATTATGCTTTGTTTTCTTTTTTAGAAGAGCAGCATTCTTTTTTTCCATCGTCTGAACATCCTTTTTTAGATTTAGTTTTTTTAGCTTTTGCTTTTTCTTGAGGAAAAAATGCTGCTTTATCACCCGAAGACTTTACGTTTTCTACTTTGTAAGTTTTTCCATCTGCAGATTTCTCAACAACTTGAATCAATTTTTCTGGAGATTGTTTTCCGTTGTCATACTCTACTGTTGCTGTTTTTGTGTCAAAGTCAACGGTGGCTTTTTGCACTCCGTCTAGCTTGCTAAGGTTTTCTTCAATAGTTTTTGCACAACCCATTGCGCAAGTCATGCCCGAGATGTCAAAGTTTGCTGTTTCGATTTTTCCGCTTGCTACTAAAGGCGTTTCTGTTGTTGCTTCTGTATCTGTAATTATTCCAGCTTCATTAGATGTAGCTGCGTCTTTACAGCCTACAAAAAGGAGTCCTGCTACTGCTAATGAAAATAAAGTTTTTGTAATTGTCATTTTGATAAATTATTAATTATGGATAAAATTGTCTTAAGTTGAAATGTCAAACAAAAATACTAAATAAAGTATCGATGTCTCATAAAATTATTACAATTTTGCGCTCTCTAAAAAGCCGTTAAAAATGGAACAGAAACACGCCAAGTGGATTCAACTTGTAATTCTCTCATTAATATGGGGAAGTTCGTTTATCCTGATGAAAAAAGGATTGTTAGGATTGAATCCGTTGCAGTTAGGATCACTGCGAATTATATTTGCAGGCCTGTTTTTACTGGCCATTGGATATAAAAATTTACCAAAGATTCCACAAGGAAAATGGAAATTTCTTGCCTTAACAGCTTTCTGCGGAACATTTATGCCAGTTTATTTATTTGCATTAGCTCAAACCGAAATTGATAGCTCGGTAAGTGCGGTTCTTAACGCAACAACGCCCTTGGCAACCTTGATACTGGGTGCTGCGGCATTTGGACTTTCTTTTACTAGAGCGCAAATAATAGGAGTAGTAATTGGACTTGGTGGAACACTATTATTGATTTTGAATGGTGCAATGAATCATCCCGAGCAAAATTATTACTATGCATTGCTAGTAGTTGTAGCCTCTATCGGGTATGCTTTAAATGTCAATTTTATTAAAAAGTATTTGTCAGATATGCATCCGCTAACCATCTGCACCGGAAATTTTTTGACCTTGCTACTGCCTGCAACAATAGTATTATCTCTTTCAGGTTTCTTTCAAGTTGCCAATCAAGAAGTTGTACAGACATCTGTTATGTATATTGTGATTTTAGGAATAATAGGTACAGGAATGGCAAATTTGATATTTTTCAAATTAATTCAGACCACCTCTCCGGTATTTGCAACTTCAGTGACTTATCTTATTCCAGTGGTGGCATTTTTCTGGGGAATGCTTGATGGTGAACTCTTTACGCCAACTCAGTTTGTAGGAGCTTTTATTATTCTTATTGGAGTTTATCTAGCGGGAAAGAAATAATTATCAATAAAAAATAAAGCCCCGTCATTGCAATAATGACGGGGCTTTTTATTTAGGTAAGAACAGTTTTCTTATTTGAAATCCGCATCTGTAACACCTTCGTTAATTTTAACGTCAGTAACATTTAGTTCGATATCAATACCAACATTCATAGACATTTTGTAAGGAATTTTGATGTCTTTAACCTTTCTATAATCATCATAGGAAGTTGTCTGAGTCATCTTTTGAGTTCCTTGCTCGATAGTTTGAGATTCTGCAACTTTAAGTCCAGTTGTTACATCATAATAGCGAGTAGTTTTACCGTCAACAAGAACGTAAACATCTTTTCCGTCCATCATCTCGATGCCTGTTAATTTGGCCGAATTGATAGCAGGAGCAAGTTCTTGAAAGATAGTAGTGCCAGCTTTTTTCTCCGCAAATTCTTCGGCACTAAGATCTCTGCGCTGTCCTTGCTGTTCTGAGTAAGCACCCTTCTCGTTCACAACTTGTTTCATCATCGTCATTCCCATCGCTTTCATTTCTACCATTTGCTTGTTGGTAGCTGTAGTTTTGGTGATCAATTCAAGTGGCGTTCCTTGCACAGTTCCTGAAGCCACTATCGTTAGAGATTTTACAGCTTTCAGTGCTTTTTCTCCTCCAATTGCTTTGATATAATTGTCTACCACAGTCTTTGCAGTTACGCCAGTAGGAACTTCCTTTTTGCTAACTGGCTTGTCAATTGGATTACCGTATTTGTCAAAGTAGAACATTGGAATCTTTAATTTTTCTAAACCAGGTCCAATTTCAGAAGCTTTACCAACTACTACAATTCTTGTGTTATCAGTTAAGAAATATTTGTTTGCAACTCTCATTACATCTTCTGCGGTTACGGCATTGATGTTTTTAATGTAGTTTTCGTAAAAATCTGCAGGAAGATTTTCTGTTTCGATATTCAATGCATAGCGCGCAACAGTTTGTGGCTTTTCGATTTGCATTACAAAACGTCCGATATATCCAGCTTTCACACTTTTTAATGTTTCCGGATCTACCTTATCTGTACGAATTCTTTTTAATTCTTTTACAAATTCAACCACTGCACTATCTGTTACGGCGTTTCGAACTTGAGATGAAGATCTAAATTTGCCCACATAGCGGCTTCCGCCAATTGCAGAACGTGCACCATAAGTCCAACCGTGAGCTTCACGAAGATTCATGTTTAGGTAACTATTAAAATCGCCTCCTAAAACTTGATTTGCAACAAGAACTGGAAAGTAATCTTTGCTATTCATTTCAAGTTTTACAGTATTCACAAGACCAATTTCAGACTGAACTGCATTAGGCATGTCAACTAAGTTGATTTGAGTATATTGAACGTTTAATGGATCAGCGTAAGATTGGTTTGGTGCTTCAGCTTTTCTCCAAGATCCAAACAGTTTTTCGACCATCTTTTTGGTGTCTTTGAATTTTACATCTCCAACTACAATCAGGTACGCGTTTCCTGGTACAAAATATTCAGAATAAAATTTCTTAACATCGGCAAGAGATACATTTGATAATGTCTCTTCGCTTACATATTCACCATACGGATGATTTTTTCCAAAGGCCAATACATCTGTCACTCTAGAAGATACTGCCGGAACACTTTTTTCTTGAGATTTCAATCCTTCGATAAATTTGGCTTTAGATTTATCTAATTCTTCTTGAGTAAATTCGGTGTAAAGTGCTCCTTCGGCCATTAATTCCAGAATTCTTTTAGAATATCTAGAAAGCCCACTTGCACTTGCGCCGTTAATACTAAAATTGATATCAGCACCTAAAAAATCTACTTCTTCATTGAAAGCATCTTTTGTGATACTTTTTGAGCCGCTACCCATTATGCTTCCAGTAAGTTCAGAAACTCCTTTTTTTGATCCTTCGGCATACGGCGCAGTATCTATAGTAAGGTTGTAAACCACTCTTGGAAGTTTATGATTTTCTACGACCATTACCTTTAAACCATTTGGCAAACTAAAAGTTTGAGGCTTTTTGATATTGATAGTAGGAGATGGACCCGGAGTGGGCATCGGTCTGTCTTGTGCTTGCATAATTAAGGTTAAAAACAGGCTTGAGAATACTATTATTATTTTTTTCATGACTTTTAAATCTTAGTTTTGAGCTTTATCTTTCGCAGGAACATAATTTAATATCAATCTCTGATTAGGATTTAGATATTTTTTTGCTGCCTCACGAATCTCTTCTCTAGTTATTGAATGATACATATCAACTTCTGTATTAATAAGATTTACATCTCCATACAACATATAATAAGTCGCTAAATTATCTGCAACTCCTTCTACAGAAGCATTTGCTTGCACAAATTGATTGTCAAATTTGTTTTTAAGCATTTGCAAATCTCTTTCAGAAATTAAGTCTGTCTGTAGTTTTACGATTTCGGTGTCAATTTCTTTCTGAAGATCTTCGGCTGTAAATGGAGATTGAGGAAGTCCATATACGATATATGTCCCGTAATCTTCTTGTCCGTACATAAAGGCACCAATTTGAAGAGCCATTTTCTTTTCGTCAACGATTTTTTTGTAAAGTTTAGAACTTTTCCCATCGCTCAGATAAGAAGATACCATATCTAAAACTCTAGCATCACGCGTCTTCATCGAAGGCGTTCGGTACGAATTTACCAACATTGGAATTTGAATGTTGTTGTCCTCGTGCGTAGCATGAATAGTTTTGGTAATTGGTGCTTCTACAAAAGTTTCTCTTTTAATATCTGCACCTCTCTTGATAGGTCCAAAATATTTCTGAATCCATTCTTTAGTTTTCGGAATATTGTTGAGGTCGCCAGCAACCACTAGTACAGCATTATTAGGTACATAGAATTTTTTATTAAATGCTTGAAATTCTTCAAGAGTTGCGGCATCTAAGTGATCCATAGATCCGATTGTTGTCCAACGGTATGGGTGGTTTTTAAACATTTGTCTTTTTACAGCAGGAATCAATTCGCCGTAAGGACTGTTATCGTAACGAAGTCTTTTCTCTTCTTTTACAACTTCATTTTGGGTATTAACACCAATTTGATTGATAACAGGATGCATTAGTCTCTCAGACTCCATCCACAAGCCTAGTTCAAGATTGTTGGAAGGAAAAACTTCGTAGTAATAGGTTCTATCTTCGGTAGTGTTGGCGTTGTTAACGCCACCATTAGAAGTTACAATTTTAAACCATTCGCCACGACCGATATTTTTGGTACCTTCAAATAATAAGTGCTCAAAAAAGTGTGCAAACCCTGTGCGTTCTGGGTTTTCGTCTTTTGCACCTACATGGTACATTACAGATGTGATTACAACCGGAGCAGATGGATCATTATGCAAAATTACGTGCATGCCATTGTCTAAGTCATATTCCTCAAAAGCTACTTTCTGAGCAGATGCAGTAGCACTTAGTGCAAGCACAGCAGTTAAAGCCATTAATGAATTTTTCATAAAAGTTAATAATTAAGTGTTTGGTATAATAAGTCTACATTTAAGTAGTTTGTTACAACAAATGTACTTTTTTTAGTTTAATTAATAATTGAACTTTGACTTTTAGACTATTAAGATGTAAAAAAACAAGAAAAATAAATTTTATTTTTTGATCGCTATTGTATGCATAATATTAATTTGTATATTTGCAGCCATTTTATAATAACTTAAACATCATTGGTATGTATGCAATCGTAGAGATAGCAGGGCAACAATTTAAAGTAAGCAAAGACTTAAAGGTTTACGTTCACCGTCTAGCAGACAAAGAAGGAGATGCAATTTCATTTGCAAAAGTTCTTTTGTTAGACGATAACGGTACAATCACTTTAGGCGCCCCAGCTATAGAAGGTGCTTCAGTAGAAGCAAAAGTACTTCAGCACTTAAAAGGAGACAAGGTAATTGTTTTCAAGAAAAAGAGAAGAAAAGGATACAAAAAGAAAAATGGTCACCGTCAGTACTTGACTCAGATTCAAATTTCGGGTATTACATTTGCTGCTGCTAAGAAAACTGCTGCAAAAAGCGAGAAATCTGTAGAGGAAAAAGCTCCAAAGGCTAAAGCTGAAGCAAAAGCAGAATAATATTAACAAATAAAAATTATACGTCATGGCTCACAAGAAAGGTGTCGGTAGTTCGAAGAATGGTAGAGAATCAGAATCAAAACGTCTAGGCGTTAAGATTTACGGAGGACAAGCTGCTATTGCTGGGAACATCATCGTAAGACAAAGAGGTTCAAAACATAATCCAGGAGAAAACGTTTACATTAGTAAAGATCATACTTTACATGCAAGAGTTGATGGAGTTGTTATGTTCCAAAAGAAAAAAGACAATAAATCATTCGTATCTATCCTTCCTTTCGAAGCATAGTTCCTTTGAATTATAACATATAAAAGCCCGCAATTTGCGGGCTTTTTTTGTGGAATAAAATGAGATTTGCTTTTGGAACAACTTCCCAAATTAAATTCAAATTTTTATTTGGGCGAGACCTTCGCCAGAACGTTTTCGGTAAACTTCAAATAATCATGTGGCTCAGGTCGGGCTGTCTGTTCCCAATCTTTATTTTAGCATTTGCTCCGCAAAGCCACAATAAAGGATTTGCACGACCATCCCTCTCGCAAAACCGAATTCTAATAACTAATTGTTATCGAGTAAGTGTCAAGAAAAAATGAAATTTTGCAAAAACGGCATCATCCAAATCAGTTGATTGATTAAAGTTGCATTCACCAACTTCAATTTTATTCTGATAAAAGTTAATTGGAAATAGAAGCCCATACTTTGGATTCCTCCGGTTACCATATCGACTCATGTTTCTTGAATAGTTGAATTTCTAAAATTTCTAAAATCTTTCAATCTTTTAATCTTTGAATCTTTCAATTGTCAGCCAAAAAACCCCGCTCTCGCAGGGTTTCTAATTTATTTAATTTTAGCTTTCTCTAAAGCTTCATTATAATTTTCTTTGGATTTCTCACCTGCACGGTCAATAGCGTCACTGGTCTTTTGACCTGCTTCTTCAAAACTTGCTTTGGTGCGTTCCCATGCCATTTTAGCGTCATCTGCCACCTTTTGTGCAGCCACTTCGGCCTTAGCATCGCCTCGATCCTTTGCCTCTTGCAATTCGCGTTCAGCGTTTTTCAATTTTAATTCGGCACTTTCTAGTCGTGGATCGTAATTCTGCTCAGTTGTCGTAGTTGTAGTAACAGTCGTTCCCATTGGATCAGAATCAATTGTCGTTTCTTTTACTGTTTCTTTTTTACATGATGTTGTAAAAAGTAATCCCAAGATTGCAATTGAATAAATTAATTTTCTCATAATATTATAGATTTTTATTGGTTTATATCAAATGTATTAAAATTCTGTAAATAATTACTGTTAAAAAATAAAGACGCTATTTTGTATACAATAGCAACTTAATGCTTTTTCTCAGGATTCAGATACAGAGCAAATTTAGAGGGAGTGTGGTTTAAATTTCTTACATATTTATATAAATATGTTACTCATTGTTAAGTATGGAAATTCCATTTGAAAAGGGTGACCATTTATAATTGATTAAGTATTTTTCTTAGCAATAGCAGTTTATTTAATATCTCATTTTTTTTTAAATTTATGCTACTAGGGTAAATTTTTACAGAAGAGAGCGCAAAAAAAGCCTTTGCAATTGCAAAGGCTTTTCCAATAAAAATATATCGATAAACTAGTATCTGTAGTATTCTGGTTTATATGGCCCTTTTACGTCAACACCTATATAAGCCGCTTGATCATCTCTCAAAGTTTCAAGCTCAACTCCTAATTTTGCAAGGTGCAAAGCAGCAACTTTCTCATCAAGGTGCTTTGGCAACATGTATACGTCATTATTATAGTTAGCAGAATTTTTCCACAATTCAATTTGAGCTAAAGTCTGATTTGTAAAAGAGTTACTCATTACAAAACTAGGATGTCCTGTAGCACAACCTAGATTTACTAAACGGCCTTCGGCAAGAATGATAATATCTTTTCCGTCGATCGTATATTTGTCAACCTGTGGCTTGATTTCGTCTTTTGATGCACCGTGGTTTTTGTTTAACCAAGCCATATCAATTTCGTTGTCAAAGTGACCAATATTACAAACGATCACTTTGTCTTTCATTTGCTCAAAGTGAGATCCTTGAACAATATCTTTATTTCCTGTAGTTGTAATGATAATATCAGCATTTCCAACAACAGTATTTAGTTTCTTAACTTCAAATCCGTCCATTGCCGCTTGAAGCGCACAAATTGGATCAATTTCAGTTACTGTAACTATCGATCCAGCTCCTTTAAACGATGCTGCAGTTCCTTTTCCTACGTCTCCGTATCCACAAACTACAACTCTTTTTCCTGCAAGCATAATATCTGTTGCACGTCTTACCGCATCTACAGCACTTTCTTTACAACCGTATTTATTGTCAAATTTCGATTTTGTAACCGAGTCATTTACGTTAATTGCTGGCATTGGTAATGTTCCAGCTTTTACTCTTTCGTAAAGTCTGTGAACTCCAGTGGTAGTTTCTTCAGAAAGTCCTTTGATTCCTGCAACAAGTTCTGGATAACGGTCAAAAACCATATTGGTAAGATCTCCACCATCATCAAGAATCATATTTAGAGGTTGACGGTCTTCGCCAAAAAATAATGTTTGCTCGATACACCAGTCAAAATCTTCTTCGTTAAGACCTTTCCAAGCGTACACTTGAATTCCAGCTGCTGCAATTGCTGCTGCTGCTTGATCTTGAGTCGAAAATATATTACAAGACGACCAAGTAACTTCTGCGCCAAGGGCAATAAGGGTTTCGATAAGAACAGCAGTCTGAATCGTCATGTGCAGACATCCTGCAATACGAGCTCCTTTAAGTGGTTGTTCGTTTTTATATTCTGATCTAAGTGCCATTAAGCCTGGCATTTCTGCTTCGGCAAGTTCAATTTCTTTTCTTCCCCATGCTGCTAGAGAAATATCTTTTACTTTGAAAGCCACGAAAGGCATTGTAGTTGTCTTTGTACTCATGAATTTGTTATATTTGTGATATAAAATGAGTGCAAATTTACGGAATTCTTTTTAGTTATTGTGCTGAATAAGATTTATTTAAGATTGTTCTCCTTCCGTATCTTTTGCGTAATTTAAGGGTGCAATTTTTTCAAGAACTCTAATAATCAATAATCTAAAAACAATTATGCCTTTATATAAAATTATAAATCATTCAATTCACACCACTATTTATGTATGGCGAATTGAAGAAACTTCTCTTGACTTATTTGATAGTATTGTAATCGCCGATAAGTCGGTAGTCCGACTTTCTGACATGAAATCAGATTTACATAGACGTGGGTTTTTGAGTGTTCGAATGCTTTTGCAAGAAGCCGGATATAATGATAATGATCTTTCCTATGACGATTTAGGCAAGCCACACCTTTCAGATGGTAAGCACATATCAATTACGCACTCGCATCACTTTTCAGCAATCGTGGTGAGCGATGTTCAGGTGGGAATTGACATGGAGAAAATACGCGAGAAAATAGCGGTGATTGCGCCGCGATTTATGGAAGAGAATTTTGAGTTTCCAGACAAGAAAGATCCAGAATATATCAAGAAACTTACTGCCCTTTGGGGTGTGAAGGAATGTATTTTCAAAATAAGGAATGAAGCGGGTATTAGTTTTCGAAATCACATTAAGGTAGATCCTTTTGATATGCTTTCACAAAATGGCCTCGCACACCTTCACTTTCAAGGAATAAATCAGGCCTTTCAGATGCATTTCGTACAAGTGCAGAATTTTATGCTAGTGTACGCTTTCGAAAAAGAAATAATGCTGCTCAACTAAAATTTAAAGACTTTGTTTGATAAAAATAATAATATCTATTCTGAAATTCTTGTCGCAAAGAATGAAAACCGTAAGTTATTGGCGGTATTATTGGATCCAGATAAGATTGAATTAGAATCGTTCGAATCTCAAGTTCAAAAGATTAAATCTTCGGCCGTTACTCACATTTTTATCGGCGGAAGTAGTATGCACAAATCGCAGATAGATCAAATAATTGCGCTTACGCGAAAAAGCCTCTCGCAACCCATCATTCTGTTTCCAGGAGATCCTTGTCAGATATCAGATAAAGCCGATGCAATATTATTTCTGTCACTTATTTCCGGTCGAAATCCAGATTTTCTAATTGGACATCAAGTAACGGCAATTTCGAAACTTGAAAATTCAGGGTTGGAAATTATTTCTACAGGATATTTGCTGATTGATGGCAGCAAGCAAACTGCGGTTGAAACGGTAAGCAATACGCTACCGATGGAGATTTCGAATCCAAATTTAATCGTACACACAGCGCAAGCCGGCGTTCTATTAGGGAATAAATTAATTTATCTGGAAGCTGGAAGCGGCGCGAATTCTTATGTTCCAGCACCAATCGTTTCAAATGTTTCCAGTAAAATTCCAGTTCCGTTAATCGTGGGCGGCGGAATAAAATCTCACCAAGATATTTTTAAAATTTATCAAGCTGGAGCAGATCTGATCGTGATTGGAACTGCTTTTGAAAATAACCCAAACTTTTTTGATGGTTTAATACTACTATAAATAATGAATTTAATTGAATTTTTTACCGATGCTTACAAAGACACATCTTGGTTTGTAATTTCTTTGGAAATGCTTGCCTTTGTTTTTGGAATCGCAAGCGTTTATTATGCCAAAAAAGAAAATATTCTCGTATATCCAACTGGACTAGTAGCAACTTGTATCACCGTTTTCTTACTTTATCGAGCAGGTTACTTTGGCGATATGGTGGTCAACTTCTATTATTCTGTAATGAGCATTTACGGATGGTATATTTGGTCTCGACCAACAGTTGATAACGGCATTCTACCCATATCGCGAACTACCAAAAGAGAAAAATTAATCGGCTTAATGCTATTTATTGTGACTATTGTTGTTATTTTTGTCGTTTACCGCATTTTTGCGCAAGCGATTGAAGTTGAGAATTATATTGATGTTTTTACATCTGGAATCTTTTTCACGGCAATGTACTTTATGGCGCTGAAAAAGATTGAAAACTGGACACTTTGGATTGTAGCAGATATTATCAGTATTCCGCTTTATGCTTATAGAGGACTTGGAATTCTGTCGCTACAATTTTTGATTTTTACAATTATGGCCGTTCAGGCTTATATAGAATGGAAGAAAACACTAGATATGCCGAAAATGGCAACGAAATAATTATGGCTTTCGCCAAAAGAAAACAGCTTTTCTCTAAAGAGGATATTGCTTTTATTGAAAATCACGGACTTTCTGTCGAAGAAATAAACCGTCAGCTACATATTTTTCAGAATAACGATTCTACCATAAAGTTGTCAAGAGCAGCGCAGCTTTCTGATGGTATCTTGTCATTAAATGCGGAGAAATCTGAACAATATATCAATCTTTTCGAAGATAAAAAAGCAGATCTTCAATTGATGAAATTTGTCCCGGCTTCTGGAGCCGCGACGAGAATGTTTCAGTTTCTATCAGAATTTCTGAATGATTTTGATCCTTCCAATGATACAATTACTGCGTATTGCAATCGAACGAAAGATAAAAATCTTTCAATTTTCTTGGCTGGAATAGAGAAATTCCCGTTTTACCAAAATGTGATTCAGAAATTTCAAGAGCATAATTCCGAATATTTATTGCTTTCCGAAGACGAACAATTTTATCAACTAATTCGTTTTCTTTTTGAAAATGAACATTTTAATTTTTCGGCAAAGCCAAAAGCAGTATTACCTTTTCACATAAAAGATCATAAAATTCAGACTCCGGTCGAAGTTCATTTGCACGAAGCTGCTGCTTACAGCGTAGGAAACGGCGAAAGTGCGGAGGTGCATTTCACAATTTCAGAAGAACATACTTTGTTGTTTGAAGAAATTTTGCACCACAATAAATCGGCAATTGAGAAAGAACATTCTATCCAAATCAATACGAGTTTCAGTTATCAAAAAAGAAAAACTGATACGATTGCAGTAGATAAATATAACCAACCTATCCGCTGTGAGCAAGGAAAACTCGTCTTCAGACCAGGAGGACACGGAGCGTTAATCGAAAATCTAAACGATCTTTCGGCAGATCTTATTTTTATAAAAAATATTGATAATGTCCGAAATAATAAGCACAAGATTATTTCGAAATACAAGAAAGTTTTAGCGGGAATTTTACTCGAATGGCAAACTAGAATTTTTACTATTCTAAATGCAATCGAAAATAAAAACTTATCAAATTCTCAACTCGAAGCAGCTATTTTGATGCTAGAAACCGAATTAAAAATCGAACTTCCTGCAGATTTCAGATCATGGAAACCAGAAGTTCAAAATGATTTTTTGGTTGAAGTTTTAAATAGACCTTTGCGTGTTTGCGGAATGGTAAAAAACGAAGGTGAAGCTGGCGGCGGTCCGTTTTGGGTTCAAAATCCTGATGGAACAACTTCTCTTCAAATTGTGGAGATGGCGCAAGTGAATATGCATAACAGCCGTCAAGCGAAAATCTTGTCAAAATCCACTCACTTCAATCCAGTTGATATTGTCTGTGCGACAAAAGATTTTAAAGGAAATAAATTTGATTTGCTATCTTTCGTAGATCATAATACAGGCTTTATTGTCGAAAAGTCTAAGAAAGGGAAACCAATCAGATCGTACGAACATCCAGGATTGTGGAATGGTGCGATGGCAAAATGGATTAGCATTTTTGTTGAAGTTCCAATCGAAACATTTTCGCCGGTAAAAACGGTAAACGACTTACTAAAACCGGCACATCAGCAATAAAATGGATGCAGAAAAATTACTTTCCGAATTAAAATTCAAAGCCGTTCGCAGTAGTGGAGCGGGAGGACAGAACGTGAATAAAGTTTCGTCCAAAGTTGTCTTGTCTTTTGATCTGCAAGCTTCCGAAGGTTTAAATGAAGAAGAAAAGTTTAGAGTTTCCGAAAAAATCAGCAGTCGATTGACCACCGAAGGAATTTTAAACCTTAATTGTGATGAGGACAGAAGCCAATTTAGAAATAAAGAATTAGTTCAGAAGAGATTTTTAAAAATTCTTCAAGATGCTTTGGCTGTTGCCAAAATCAGAAAAGCCACCCGAATTCCCAAGTCGGCAGTACGCAAACGATTAAAGTTGAAATCCAGCCGCGCCGAAATCAAAAAAGGCAGAAAAAGACCGGGATTGGATGACTAAAATACGATTGAATATTTTGTAAATTTTTTGACCCCAGCGGGGTCACATATTTATAGAAAAAATTTACGCAGCAATATCACGACCCCAACGGGGTCGAATGTAAGTTCTCCCATATAATATTTCCAAATTATAAATATTTGGTGACGTAAAAGGTCCGACCCCTACAGGGTCGTGTGCTACATTGACTATGATTTTCTATAAACATTTAATCCCTACGGGATCACCTTGGCGATTTGATTTTTATGTTATGTGAACGAACGGATTTAGTTATCAATAATTTTTTCACCCCATCGGGGTCTCATTTTTATAGAAAAAATCTGCGCCACACCATGACGAACCCCAGCGGGGTCGAATGTAAAAATGTCGCATCAATTTTCAGTAAGCACATTCTTACATCACCTCAAAAAACAATTTCGAAATAATAAAATTTTCTATTTGCTTCATTACTTTTTTGCTGTACTTTTGCGGCGTCTCAAAGGGGTGCCTAAATTTTGCGTAAGCAGAGTAGAAGCTGAGATTATACCCAACGAACCTGGGCAGGTAATGCTGCCAAGGGAACCAAAAAGTTCTGAAAGGAATTTGCGATGTTACGAACAGCATCAAAAATTAAAAAAAGAACTTTTGAAAACAATCAATTATATTTTTTAAAAAAAGAATAATTGCCCCTTTTATTCGTAACTATTTTGCGGATGAAAACACTTTTCAAAATTAGCAGCGTCGTTCTTGTCGCTCTTCTTTCGGCGAAAGCCTACTCTCAAGAATCAGTCAAAGACACCATCAAGCAGAAACCAGAACTTCTAGACGAAGTAATTGTTTCGGCAGTTCGTGTTACCGACAAAACGCCCGTAACCTTTAGCAATATCACCAAGGAAGAGCTGGAATCTCGCAATCTTGGACAGGATATTCCTATACTTTTAAACTTTATGCCTTCGGTAGTAACGACTTCAGATGCTGGAGCGGGAATTGGCTATACGGGAATTCGGGTGCGCGGATCTGATGCAACGCGTGTGAATGTTACGATAAACGGAATTCCCTATAATGACTCGGAATCACACGGATCTTTTTGGGTGAATATGCCCGACTTTACTTCTTCGGTAGAAAGTTTGCAATTGCAGCGTGGCGTTGGAACATCGACCAATGGTAGTGGTGCTTTTGGCGCAAGCCTAAACCTTCTCACTGATGCTTATTCAGAAAAGTCAAGCGCAGAGATTTCGAATTCGTTTGGAAGTTTTAATACCAGAAAACATACGGTGAAATTCAGCACTGGCTTGATGAATGATCATTTTGAACTTGCGGGAAGAGTTTCGAATATTGCTTCGGACGGATTTATAGACCGGGCAACTTCTGAACTTAAATCATATTTCTTACAGGGAACTTTTGTGAAAAATACAACCTTGATTAAAGCACTAGTTTTTGGTGGTGCAGAACGTACTTATCAAGCGTGGAATGGTCTCGAAGATCCAGAAAAGTTAAAAAACGACCGTACGTACAATACTTCAGGCGAATATATTGATGATAATAATGTGCTACGTTTTTATGACAATGAAACCGATAATTACAATCAAGATCATTTTCAGTTGCATTGGAGTGAAGCTTTATCAGATTACTGGACTACAAATGTCGCTTTGCATTATACAATGGGAAAAGGATATTATGAGAATTATAAGCAGAATCAGAAACTTTCAAATTATAACTTAAGCCCAGCAATTGTTGACGGTGTCGAAATTAAAAAGACCGATTTAATAAGACGAAAGTGGCTTGATAATGACTTTTACGGGACTACTTTTTCTGCCAATTATGCCAAAGAAAATCTGGAAGTAATTATTGGAGGAGGTTACAATAGATATGAAGGAAAGCATTCTGGAAATGTACTTTGGACAAGAGATGTTGTACTGCCAACTTACAACTATCAGTTTTACGAGGATTTTGCCAACAAAGAAGATCTAAATGTTTTTGCAAAAGTGGATTATGCGCTGAATGCAAAATGGCGTTTGTACGGAGATTTGCAATATAGAAGAGCACATTATTCGGCTGACGGAGACGACACGGGAATTGTTGATGATACTTTTGATTTCTTTAATCCAAAAGCTGGAATTACCTATTTGCCAACTAACAAAAGCAGTATTTATTTATCCTACGCAAGAGCAAACCGTGAGCCTAATCGAAATGATTATGAAGATGGAAGTCCGCGTCCAGAAAAACTAAATGACTTTGAACTAGGATGGAGATACAAAGGTAGGGCGGCCAAAATTAATTTGAATGCTTATTATATGAAGTACAAAGATCAGCTTGTACTTACGGGTGCGCTGAATGATGTGGGTGCGCCAGTGCGTGAAAATAGTGGTGATAGTTATAGAATGGGAATAGAAGCAGAGGCGGTTTTAAAGATTAGTGATTATTTTTATGTACGTCCAAATGTAACTGTGAGTTTGAATAAAAACGAAGATTTTGTTTTTGTGAGAGATGGTGTTTTGCAGGAGTTAGGAAATACAAATATTGCCTTTTCTCCAAATGTGATTGCGGGAAATGCAATTACGTTTATGCCAACAAAGAATCTGAATTTAAGTCTGCTTTCCAAATTTGTTGGAAGTCAATATATGGGGAATATTGACAGCGAGCAGTCGAAATTAGATGCTTACGCGGTGAGTGATGTTTCCATCAGCTACACTTACAGCCCAAAATCAATTTTTAAATCGATCGTATTTAATGCGTTGGTTAATAATGTATTTGATTATCAATACGAATCCAACGGCTATTTCTTTACTTTTGATGATGATTATTCTCAACCAAATGTTGTTACTACCATTGAAGGTGCTGGATATTATCCACAAGCAGGAATCAACTTTCTGGTAGGAGTTACTTTAAAGTTTTAAAGAGGTTTTAATTTTTGAGTTTTTATTTTAGTTAGAAAAGCCCGATAGAGATATCGGGCTTTTTGTTGTTATAAAAATTTGTCAATGTAAAATTAATAAGTGCTTAATGAATAGCCGTTGTACTGATTAGGTTTTAATTAAAAATATTCAAAACGTTTCCATTCTGAGTCACTCTGTACTGTTTCATTGGATATTCTTTGCCAGGACTCTGACCAGTAAATAAACTGTACTCAGCACCGTCGCAAGAGCACACAGCCATGATACCATTAATCAGCATGGTCGAGCAATCGCTTATCGGTTGATTTGGACAAGCAGCATCAAATACTACATAGCCACTTCCAGTATTAAATATAATGACTCCTCTCGCTCCGGCGTTAGGATAGTAAATCCCATTACTCGGATACTGCAACTGACTATATGAAGGCAGATTCATATTTATAGATTCAGAAAAACCATAGTTTGGGATGTAAGGATTTCTGTTGTTGAAATTATCTTTTTCGCAGGCACTAATTAGGCAGATAGTGACAAATAAGAGAATAAATTTTTTCATAGTTTTATATAGTGTTTTGAAACTTAAATTATTTAACTTTGGGGTACTTACAAAGAAGTAATAAACGGCAAAGTTAAAAAGAAAGTATACCTTTGCAACTAAGAAATCCCCTCGAAAATGGGATTTTTTTCTATTTTATATAAATAATAAATTTATGAGTACGATATCTTATTATACCGCAGATGGTCTAAAAAAACTACGTGAAGAGTTAGATCATTTAAAAAGTGTGATGCGTCCAAAAGCGTCACAAGACATTGCAGATGCACGTGACAAAGGCGATCTTTCTGAGAATGCAGAATATGATGCAGCCAAAGAAGCGCAAGGATTATTAGAAATGAAAATTTCTAAACTTGAGGAGATAAATGCAAACGCACGTCTTATTGATGAGTCACAACTTGACACTACAAAAGTGTTAGTATTATCTAATGTAAAAATTAGAAATCAAGCCAACAAAATGGAGATGAAATATACGCTTGTGGCAGAAAGTGAAGCGGATCTTAAAACAGGGAAAATCTCGGTAACTTCTCCAATCGGGAAAGGCTTGCTTGGGAAATCTGTTGGAGATATTGCCGAAATTACTGTTCCAAACGGAATTTTGAAATTCGAAATTATCGAAATCACCAGAGACTAAATTTATAATCATTAAATTTTTCGTATTATGGCATCTGTCTTTACCAAAATAATCAACGGCGAAATTCCCGCTTACAAAGTTGCAGAAACGGCAAAATTCTTAGCTTTTCTGGATGTAAATCCAAATGCTAAAGGACATACATTATGTATTCCGAAGCAGGAGATTGATAAGATTTTTGACATGGACGAAGATCTTTATCTTGAATTGATGCAGTTTTCACGTAAAGTTGCAATCGCGTTGGGAAAATCAATTGATTGCAAAAGAGTAGGAATGGCGGTTGTGGGTCTTGAAGTGCCTCATACGCACGTGCATTTGATTCCGTTGAACAATATGGATGAAATGCGTTTTGAAAAGAAAGTAAAACTTGAAGCAGATGAATTTAAAGCAATCGCAGCGAAGATTGCTTCGAATATGTAATCTGAGATCTATAAAAATTAAAAACCTGCAATTGCACAAAGCGATCGCAGGTTTTTTTTATGATATTTTCTTAAAGCTTATCTGAATCGTGGTTCCTTTTCCAATTTCTGATTTTAATACTTTGATTCGGCCTTTGTGATATTCTTCGACAATTCGCTTGGTGAGCGAAAGTCCTAATCCCCAACCACGTTTTTTGGTGGTAAAACCAGGTTCGAAAATGTTTTTGAACTGATTCTTCGGAATTCCTTTTCCTGTATCGCTGACCAGAATTTTTACAAATTTAGCGTCTTCATCCATCAAAACGGAAATTTCGCCTCGACCTTTCATGGCATCGATAGCATTCTTCACCAGATTTTCTATTGTCCAGCTATGTAGTGCCGCGTTCAAATCGATCATCACCGGCGATGGCAAACTTTTGAAAGTAAAAACGACTTGTTTCGAAAACCTAGAAGTAAGATATTCAAAAGATTTCTGAGTTTCCTCAACTACATCAATTCTTTCAAGCACTGGCGCAGATCCAACTTTTGAAAAGCGATCGGCAATTGTTTGAAGTCTGTTAATGTCAATTTCGATTTCAGAAACGATGGTTTCGTCAATATCGTCGGCTTTCATAATTTCGATCCAGCCGAGAAGCGATGACAAAGGCGTACCTATTTGATGCGCCGTCTCCTTTGCCATTCCCGCCCAAAGTTTATTTTGCGCAGACATTCTATTGCTTGTGTAATAATTGTAAACCAAAGCTGCAAACAGCACAATTATCAATAACAATGCGATCGGATAATATTTAAGTTGATTCAGCAAAGAGGAATTTCCGTAGTATAGATACTGAAAACTTCCCGGAACATATTCGTAGGCTATTGGTTCATTTTCTTTTTTGAGTGACTCGAGCAAATTTTGCGAAAGCTTTTGATCTTTTAATATTTTTTCATCAATATTGACCCCGCTGATAATACTATCTTTTTCATTGGTCAAAATAATTGGAAGAGTGGTATTGTGGCTAATTATTTTTAGCGGAAGCTCCACATCTGTAAAAACATCTGCTTGCAATAATGTTCTCTGTGCTTCTGCCCAAAATTCCATTTTGGTGCGTTCTTCGTTTTTAAAGATTTGAAAAAAAATATAGGTATTCCAAAGTATGAGAACCGTGATAAAGAAAGAAAATGAGATTATAATCCAGCGGATCGTATTGTTTTTTTGAGCGAACTGCATTAGCTATTTTTTAGATTTATAAATGTACACAATCAGATGTGATTTTGATGTTTCAATTGTTGAGAAATACTTTCACTATCCGTCAATTGTGCAAGACTGAAACCAAATGATTTTAGTATTTTTGCTTAAAGCCAAAATCATATGATAAGTTTCGAGCCTAAAGAAGTTACGCCACAGGAATTACAAGGATATTTGCAAACTGCAGTAGCACCACGACCAATCGCATTTGCGAGTACTCTGGACTCCGAAGGAAATCCAAATCTTTCGCCTTTTAGTTTTTTTAATGTCTTTAGTTCAAATCCACCGATTGTAGTATTTTCGCCCGCAAGACGTGTGCGCAATAATACGGTCAAGCATACGTTGCTCAACGTTCAGGACAACGGCGAAGTGGTAATAAATATTGTGAATTTTGCCATGGTACAGCAGGTTTCTCTTGCAAGTACAGAATATGCTGATGGTGTAAACGAGTTTGAAAAAGCAGGTTTTACAATGATACCTTCGGATAATATAAAACCTTTTCGTGTTGCCGAAGCGCCAGTTCAGATGGAATGTAAGGTGCAACAAATTATCGCTTTGGGCGATGAAGGCGGGGCGGGAAATCTTGTAATTTGCGAAGTTGTAAAAATGCATGTTTCAAAAGAGGTTTTAGGATCTGATGGAAAAATTGATCAGCATAAAATCGATTTGGTTTCGAGACTAGGCGGTAATTGGTATTCACGAGCAAATGCAGGTTTATTTGAAGTAGAAAAACCATTAACTACTTTAGGAATAGGCGTGGATAATATTCCGATGGAAATTCGCAATAGCGAAATCCTTGATGGGAATGATTTAGGAAAATTAGGCAACATTGAAGTATTGCCAACCCAAGAAGAAATTAATATCTTTGTAACCCAAAGTTTTAAAGTAAAAGGTGTTTTAAGCGCGGATGACATTACGGCAAAACATCAAAAAGCAAAAGACTATTTAAATAATAACGATGTGCTTTCTGCGTGGAAAGTGCTACTAGCAACAAAATAATTATGGAAGTATCAGGAAGAGTAAAAGTGATAGGAGCAGATCAGCAGATAAGTGCAAGCTTCAAGAAAAGAGAAATTGTAGTTACTACAGATGAGCAGTATCCACAAGTGATTATGGTTGAGTTTACACAAGATAAAACTGACTTGCTTAACAATTATGCAGTTGGTGATGAGGTGAAAATCTCAATCAACCTTAGAGGTAGAGAATGGGTAAATCCACAAGGAGAAACTAAATATTTTAACTCAATCCAAGGATGGAGAATTGAAAAAATGACTCAAGCACAAGCACAGGGGCAAGCGCAAGCGCCACCAATGCCAGCAGCTCCATTTCCTCCAGCGGGCCAGTTTACAGAAAAAGAAGAAGATGATCTTCCTTTCTAGTATCAAATAAATTTTCAAAAAATCCCGTCGCTGTTGCAGCTTCGGGATTTTTGTTTTTAAAATTAATTAAGACCAATGTTTTACTTAGGAGAAGAACTTTATTTTCCGCCATTATCTCAAACGCATCCTACGGGAATAGTGGCGTTTGGTGGCGATTTATCTCTGCGCAGACTTGAGCTGGCCTATAGAAGCGGAATTTTTCCGTGGTTTGAAGATGGTGAGCCAATTACTTGGTATTCGCCCGCAGAACGGATGGTTTTGTTTTTCGAAGATCTTAAAGTTTCCAAAAGTCTAAAGAAAATTATTGATCGAAAAGTTTTTGAAATTACTTTTAACACAGCTTTTCGGGAAGTGATTACCAACTGTCAGGAAGTAAAAAGATCGGGGCAATTAGGCACTTGGATTACCGATGATATGATACACGCTTACTGCAAATTGCACGAAGCAGGAATGGCGCAATCAGTTGAGGTTTGGGAAAATGGACAACTTGTCGGTGGTTTGTACGGAATAGATTTGGGACATATTTTCTGTGGCGAAAGTATGTTTTCGCTGAGGTCCAATGCATCGAAAGTTGCTTTTGTGCATCTTGTCGAAAAACTGAAAGAGGAAAATTATTTGTTGTTGGATTGCCAAGTTTTTAATCCGCATCTCGAAAGTTTGGGAGCGGTAGAAATTGATCGAGACGATTTTTTGATGATTCTAAAATCAGCTAAGAAACTTTAGAATTAGTCTTTCTTGGCAAGTTTTGGAAGTGTTCTGATATAAAGTTGTTCTACTTTTTCGCGTGCCCACGGAGTTTTGCGCAAGAAAGTTAGGCTTGATTTGACCGATGGATTTTCGGTAAAACATTTGATGGCAATCAATTCGCCCAAAGTATCAAATCCGTAAAATTCTTCGAGTTGTTCTAGAATTAATTTTAGGGTAATGCCGTGAAGTGGATCTTTGTTCATTTCTTTTTATTTATTATTTTTCGCTTTTGCAAAAGCAGGAATTTATATGATCGTCAACCATTCCCGTAGCTTGCATAAATGCATATACTACAGTCGAACCGACGAATTTAAAACCACGTTTCTTTAAATCTTTGCTGATTTTATCACTTAAGTCGGTTGTTGCGGGAGCATCAGAATAGGATTCGATATTATTCCAAATTTGTTTTCCTCCACTGAATGCCCAAAAGTACTCAGAAAAACTTCGAAATTCCTCTTGAATTTCCATAAAAGCAATTGCATTTGATACGGCTGAATTCACTTTGAGTTTATTTCGAATAATTCCAGAATCTTCTAGAAGTTCAGCGATTTTATCCGATTTATAATTAGCAATTTTCTTATAATCGAAATTGTCAAAAGCTTTTCTGAAGTTTTCGCGCTTTCGCAAAATGGTGTGCCAACTCAATCCCGCTTGAAAAGTTTCTAGAATTATAAATTCGAAAAAGACAGCGTCGTCAAATACAGGTTTTCCCCACTCAATGTCGTGATAGGCGCGGTATAGGTCGTCTTTTTCTGACCATTGACATCTTGTATTGCTTTTCATATCTGTTGAATTTGGAGAGCATTTATTTAGCGAAAGCTATATTTTAAATTTTTTTGAAATGGGCTTTCGCCAAAATTATAGCTTTCAATTGAAATGAGGTGGTTTCAAACGAAAAATTCCTCAAGGTGTATTGGACGAATTAGTTCAACTTTTATTAAAATGAATATTTAAATCCAATCTGATTTTGACCTGCGGTGAGAGTGACTTTAATAGCAGTTGATGCAGCCTTGCTGTCTAACGAATCATTGTACAAATCAATAGCCTTGTTAACCTTTTTTGTATGCCCAATTTTGACTGGTATTGCTACCAACAGCATAATCGCTCCAACGATGGTTGGTGCATATTCGGCATTAACATCTTGCGTAGAATAATACAATAAACTGGTAGTTGTGAGACCTAGTCCTCCATAAAGAAACACATTACCCCAAGTTTTCTTTTCACGTCCTTCGGTATAAAGAGCAAGTGCTTTTGGATTGGTATATAAGATGTCTTCCACTTCTTTTACAGTCCATTTGTTTCCATCAGCATCAAAGACGTTTCCTGAGCCGTTAACAGTTAGGGTTTGAGAGAAGGAGAATAATGATGTTAAAAGAAACGCCAAAAGAATGTAATTATTTTTCATATAATATTTTTGGCGAATATATTGAATCTTATGCTATGTTCTTTGGGAGAATCCGGAAATTATTCTGAAATAGTGGTTGCATAGTCAAAGTCCTGAGAAAGCTATTAAGATATTGAAATAAATCTAAATACGCGAAGTAATCTATATGATCCAAATGAATTTGCAGCTGACAGCTAAAAGCTCACGATTTACTACGACACTTTTTTTTAGTAATTGATATTTGCAGAGTGTATCGCTACATCTACCCACAACAAACTCGGCATCCTCGCATAGGAAGATTTTATAATAGCGAAGCAATTGCAATCGAGACCAAGATTATGTGATTTGCTTCGCCTATTCGCTTTGCTCGGGTCTCCTTCGTCGAAATGACAAGCGTATGTGTTGTAATGATGTGTGAATATCCGCTAGCGTAAACTTGTCATCCTAACATAGGACCCGAGCCAAAGCGAATGGGTGAAGCAATTTCATTTGAGAATCAATCTCATTTCTGAAATGTCATAAATTTATTTCTGGTCATTATATTGTACGCAATTATTATCCGTAAACTTTACTCGGCTGACAGCTGACAGCTAACAGCTAAGAGCTACAAGCTTCGGAGGATAAGAGGATGGAAATAGTGGAGGGGAAGAAAGGAAGATTGGAGGGATTGTCTTTTGTCCAGTCAATGTAAAAATCTATAAAAGCAAAAAAAAATCCCAACTCTTACGAGTCGGGATTAATTTATATAAAATTCAAAACTGTAGATTACCCTAGAGCAACACGTTTGAAACCAGTGATTTCAACATTGTGTTCTTTAACATAAGTACCCACTTTCTTGCTTTCGTCTTTGATGAAATTTTGATCCAATAAACATTTTTCTTGGTCTAAAGTAGTGTTGTCAGAAATGAAACGCTCCATTTTTCCTGGGATAATTTTGTCCCAAATTTGTTCTGGTTTTCCGTCTGCTTTCAATTCTGCTCTTGCATCTTCTTCAGCTTGTTTTAGAACTTCGTCAGTCAATTGGTGACGTGAGATATATTTAGGAACATTTTTTAATGTTTTTCCTAAACGCAATGCTTCTTCATTTTCTTTTTCGATAATCGCAATACGAGCATCAGTTTCAGATGCAACATAGTCAGCATCGAAATCTTTGTATGATAAAGTAACCGCTCCCATTGAAGCAATTTGCATAGAAATATCTTTTGTGAATGTCTCAGCATTGTCAATCTTAGCAGAAATTGCTGTTAGAGCTGCAATTTTGTTCACGTGAACGTAAGAACCTACGAATACACCTTCTAAAATTTCAAACCCACCAATTTCGATTTTCTCACCAATAACTCCTGTTTGCTCGATTAATTTCTCAGCAACAGTCATTCCGTTGAAATCTGAAGCCAAAAATTCTTCTTTTGTAGAAAAATTAATTGCTTTTTCAACCATTTCTTTAGCTAAAGCTACGAAAGATTCGTTTTTACCAACGAAATCAGTTTCACAGTTTAATGTAATGATAGCTCCTTTAGTTTTCTCAGCATTGATAAAACAAACAGCTGCTCCCTCACTTGACTCACGGTCAGAACGGTTTTCAGCAACTTTTTGTCCTTTTTTTCTTAAGTTTTGGATTGCTTCGTCAAAATTGCCCTCAGCTTCAACCAAAGCTTTCTTACAATCCATCATTCCAGCACCAGTAGCTTGTCTTAATTTATTTACGTCTGCAGCAGTTATAGTTGCCATATAGTTTTTTGATTTAAAGATTAAAAGATTGAAAAATTCAAAGATTTAAATACTAATTATAAAACCAGTAAGTAGAATCTTCGAACTCTTCAATCTTTAAAAAATTTTATTTATTCTTCTGTCTTAGCTTCAGTTTCTACCGCTTCAGCAGCCGGAGCTTCTGTAGTTGTAGCCTCTGCTTTAGGAGTAGCCTCTGCAGTTGGAGCAGCTGTCTCAGTCTGAGATGCTGTATCTTCAGTTGCATTGTCATCACCTTCTTTATCAGAAGTTCTGTTTGATAATCCGTCAATGATAGCGCTAGTAACCAAAGTTAAAATCTTATCAATTGATTTTGAAGCATCATCATTTGCAGGGATAACATATTCAACCTCACGAGGATCAGAATTTGTATCGACCATTGCAAAAACTGGAATGTTTAATTTTTGAGCTTCTTTTATTGCGATATGTTCAGCTTTTATATCTACTACAAAAAGAGCAGCAGGAAGTCTAGACATATCAGAGATAGAACCTAGGTTTTTCTCTAATTTTGCACGTAGACGATCTACCTGAAGACGTTCTTTTTTAGACAAAGTCAAGAAAGTACCATCTTTCTTCATTTTGTCAATTGTTGACATCTTTTTTACAGCTTTTCTAATTGTTACAAAGTTTGTAAGCATTCCACCAGGCCATCTTTCAGTGATGTACGGCATGTTAGCTGCTTTTGCTTTCTCAGCAACGATATCTTTAGCTTGTTTTTTTGTAGCTACAAATAATACTTTTCTACCTGATGCTGCAATTTTTGCTAGAGCGTCTTGCGCTTCTTCAATTTTTGCTGCTGTTTTATATAGATTGATAATGTGAATACCATTACGTTCCATATATATGTAAGGAGCCATGTTCGGATCCCACTTTCTAGTCATGTGACCAAAGTGAACCCCAGCTTCTAGTAATTCTTTTACTTCTACTTTGTTTGCCATTTTAATTTTTAGTTTACGTTCTGTTACTTAGCAATGAACTTTTTATTTATTAATCTTAAACTCTCGAATCTTTCAATCTTTAAATTCTTCAATCTTTAAATCTCTAATCCATTTAGATGCTAAACTAATTTCCTATCTGCATAGGAAGCAACAATAACTTTTTTGAATTTGATACAACATTGTTGTAGTATCGATTTTTGTAACTCTGATATTCTGAAAAGAAAATTCGAAAAAAATTCGATATTAACGTTTAGAGAACTGGAATTTCTTACGAGCTTTCTTCTGACCGAATTTCTTACGTTCAACCATTCTTGGATCTCTTGTAAGAAGACCTTCTGGTTTCAAGATTGCTCTGTTTTCTGCGTCAACTTCACACATTACACGAGCAAGAGCCATTCTCACAGCTTCTGCTTGTCCAGTGCTACCACCTCCGTAAACGTTTACTTTTACATCAAAGTTTGAAGCATTTTCTGTCATAGCCAGAGGTTGCATAACTTTGTACTGCAAAGTAGCAGTTGGGAAATACGTTGCGAATTCTTTTTTGTTAACTGTAATTTGTCCCGTTCCTTCTGTAACGTATACACGAGCAACCGCAGTTTTTCTTCTTCCGATTTTGTGGATTGTAGCCATTACTTAAGGTCGTTTAGGTTAACAGTTTTAGGTTGTTGAGCTTCATGTTTATGAGCCGAACCTACATTTACATTTAAGTTTCTGAAAAGTTCAGCACCAAGTTTGTTCTTTGGTAACATTCCTTTTACAGCTTTTTCTACTAAGATTGCAGGGTTTTTCGCCTGTAATACTTTTGCAGTCAAAGATCTTTGACCTCCTGGGTAGCCAGTGTGGCGGATGTACGTTTTATCGTCCATCTTGTTTCCAGTTAGGTTAATTTTTTCTGCATTAATAACGATAACGTTATCTCCGCAGTCCACGTGTGGTGTATAACTTGGTTTGTATTTTCCTCTAAGGATCATAGCGATTTTAGAAGCAAAACGACCTAAGTTATGACCTTCAGCATCTACAACAATCCACTCTTTCGTGACAGTGGCTTTGTTAGCTGACATTGTCTTGTAGCTTAATGAGTTCACAATAATAATTTTTAATTAAACATTCCATCCCCAATAAAGGGGTTGCAAAAGTACAATTAATTATTTTAAAACCAAACCACTTAAAAGAATAATTTAAATAGTTTTCTCGCTGATTATCAACGCGGTATTTATGGGAGTAAAATTTCAAGTATGTTTTAACCCAATGCGTATCTCCAATTAAGTTAGAGTGGGAGATTGCATTCGCAAAAATAGTGATTTCAAGAGAAGTTTTCAAAAGGATATTTTGTTTTTTTTGGAGCTTTATCCCGCTATCCACTATATCTTTTTCTTTTTTCTAAGAAAAAAAGAAAAAGGATGCCGTTGCTATCGGGGCTAGAAAATCCTCGCCATAGTCCAAACCCCATCCTCCCCCCAGCCCCCTCCGAAGGAGGTGGAGCCTGAACGTGAATTAGTTATTGGTGATTTTGTTGTAGGTTAGATGGCTTTACTCGCCGGTTTACTCACGCAAACTTATCATCCGAACTATAGAATATTGCAATACCAAACTGGTACTCACTGAAAATTTTCAACCGAACTAAGCAGGACGCTAATCTCTAACTTGCACCCACGCAAATTTTTACTGATGACGAAGGAAATACGCTAACATCAAACCACCTCCCGCGCAAACTTGTCATCCTGACGAGGGAAGGATCCAATTTGAGACTCAATCTCATATAATCAAGGACGTTATAAATAGTCCTTTTTATGAACCGTAGTATGAGAAAGTTCGAAAGTAAGTTAGTTTTGCACAGTGATGTACAGATATGTGAATTGTACTTTTTGAAAAAAAATTATGATATTTTACACAATAATTACACCTTCAATCGAAGACAAAATCCCCTTCTTTCCCCCGTTCAATCAAAGACGAAAACCTCAAATTTCGCAATCAACTTGTTGTGAGCAGCGTTCTTTCGGCGAAAGCCAAAAAACTTTTTTCGTCGGGATTTTTAATACAAAAAAGAAGGGACTATTCAGAGTATAAAATTATACTTCAAATAGTCCCTAATAGCTTTAATCTCCAATTTCTAATGCGCTTCCAGCCAATCTTTACCCATTCCTAACTCAACAGTCAAAGGCACATCAAGCTTGAATGCATTTTCCATTTCGTGCTTGATAAGTGGCTGAATTTTCTCTAATTCGGAGTTATGAACATCAAACACAAGCTCATCGTGTACTTGCAACAACATTTTGGATTTCCAGTTTTCATCGGTCAATCTTTTGTGAATATTGATCATCGCAATTTTGATAATATCCGCGGCCGAACCTTGAATAGGCGCGTTCACAGCATTACGCTCGGCGGCAGATCTGACCATTGCGTTTTGCGAATTTATATCTTTCAAATAACGACGCCTGCCCGAAATTGTCTCGGCATACCCGCGCTCGCGAGCCAAGTCTATCTGCTCCTGAATATAATTTTTAAGCTGCGGATAACTTGCATAGTACGCATCAATCAAGTCCTTGCTTTCTGCACGTGACAATGAAGTCTGATTGCTCAATCCAAAGGCCGAAACTCCGTAAATAATTCCGAAATTGACCGTTTTGGCGTGGCTTCTCTGCTCGCGGGTGACATCTTCGACTGCGACATTAAATACTTTGGCAGCGGTAGATTTGTGAATATCTTCGTTGGCATTAAAAGCTTCGATCATGTTTTTCTCGCCACTTAAAGCTGCGATAATTCTTAATTCAATTTGAGAATAATCCGCAGAAACAATGGTGTAATTTTCATCTCTTGGCACAAAAGCTTTCCGGATTTGACGGCCGCGCTCGGTTCTAATCGGAATATTCTGCAAGTTTGGATTGTTGGAGCTCAGTCGACCTGTTGCTGCAACCGCTTGCATATATTCGGTGTGAATGCGACCTGTAGAAGCGCAAACCTGCAAAGGCAGCGCATCCACATAGGTATTCTTAAGTTTTATAAGTTGTCTGTATTCTAAAATTTCGGCAACAATAGGATTCTCATCTGCCAGAAGAGAAAGTACTTCTTCGCCAGTTGCATATTGCCCAGTTTTGGTTTTCTTCTGCTTTGCGCCACCAATCTGAAGTTTGTCAAACAAGATTTCACCCAATTGCTTTGGAGATCCAATATTGAAGGTCTCGCCTGCAGTCTCGTGAATTTTAGCTTCTAAATTCTGAATGTCCTTGTCCAATTCGAAGGACAAAGTTTTTAAGAAATCTACATCAAGTCGAATTCCTTCTGTCTCCATATCGGCAAGAACCACAAGAAGCGGAATTTCGATTGTTTCGAAAAGCTTGGTTGCTTCGTTTTCTTCAAGCGATTTTTCGAAAACAGTTTTCAGCTGCCCTGTAATATCGGCATCTTCGACCGCAAATTCTTTTAGATCTTCGAGAGGAACCAACCTCAGGCTAATCAGCGTTTTTCCTTTGCCGATAAGTTCACTCTGTGTCTTTGGAGTGTAATGTAAATATGTTTCAGATAATACATCCATACTATGGCGCATATCCGGATTGATCAAGTAGTGTGCGAGCATCGTATCAAACAATTTTCCCGAAACGGTGATTCCGTAGCGAGACAATACTTTAAGATCGTATTTTAAATTATGACCAATTTTTTCGATGGTTTCACTTTCAAAAAATGGTTTAAATTTTTCGAGAGTTGCTTTTGCTTCATCGGCATTTTCTGGAAGTGGCAAGAAAAACCCTTGGCCTTTTTCCCAAGAAAACGCAAGTCCGACTAACTTGGCTTCTAAGAAATCTGTCGAAGTAGTTTCGGTGTCAATGCTCACAGAGGTCTGCTTGAGTAAATTTTGCAACAGCAATTTTATTCCCATTTCACCCTGAATCAATTGATAAAAATGAGTGGTATTGCTCAAGATATTGAATTGCTGCATACTGATTTCTTCTCCGCTCTCACTAGTGAAAGTCGAAAACAGATCGGGTACGGCATTATTCGCGCTTGGTTTTGTGGCTTTCGCCGAAGGTTCGTCGCCACTATAAAACAGATTGTTAAACTGCTCTGCCATTCTTCTGAATTCCAGTTCCTGAAAAAGCGCTTCCACCTTTTCTGAATCAGGGCGAGTCAATTCGTAATCTGTCTCATTAAAAGTTACATCACAATCGCATATAATGGTCGCCAGCGTTTTTGACATTAACGCTTTCTCATGATTCTCTTCTATATTTTGTTTCATCTTCCCTTTCAGTTGATGCGAATTGGCAAGAAGATTTTCTATAGTTCCAAACTGCTTTAGGAATTTCTTGGCGGTCACTTCGCCAACTCCGGGAATTCCCGGGATATTATCAACCGCATCGCCCATCATTCCCAAAAAGTCAATAACTTGGTCCGGTCTTTCGATTCCAAATTTCTCCAAAACCTCAGGAACGCCCAATATCTCGATTCCATTTCCCATTCGGGCAGGTTTGTACATAAAGATATTTTCGGACACTAACTGTGCAAAATCCTTGTCAGGAGTAACCATATAAACTTGATAATTCTGCTTTTCGGCCTGCTTTGCAATTGTTCCTATCAAATCATCAGCTTCGCAACCTTCCAATTCAACTATCGGAATATGCATTGCTTTCAAAATATCTTGTATATAAGGAATAGCAATTCGGATCGCTTCGGGAGTTTCGCTACGATTGGCTTTATAATCGGTAAACATTTCTGTCCGAACGTGACTTCCACCTTTGTCAAAAGCTACGGCCAAATGATCCGGTCTCTCTCGTTTGATGACATCCATTAGCGAATTCATAAAACCTAAAATCGCCGATGTATCCATTCCTTTTGAGTTGATACGCGGGTTTTTTATAAATGCATAATAGCCTCTAAAGATTAAAGCATAAGCATCAAGCAAGAAAAGTTTTTTTTGTTGTGACATAGAAAAATTTATTGAAGCGTAAAATTAATCAAAGCAACTGAATATGGCTGTCTAAATAATATTTAAAATCTTTTGGATAATCAGGTGCGCAAAACTCAGTTCATCGTTAAAGTTTTCTTTAGCATTCTGCGAAAACATTGTATAAATTGTTTATTTGCATAAAAATTATTGTATGACCCGTTGGATTATCCTCGTAATTGTAGTTTTGGCGGTTGAATTTTACGCCTTCCAAGCAATAAAAAATGCCTTCCGAATTAAATGGATTGCTTATGGTTACGAAATTATAAGTGTAGTAGCACTGATTTTTGTTATTTGGACATTTACCCAATTTGATAGACACGAAGGTCAAACAAAACTTACACTCTATAGTGCGAGTATTTTACTTATACTATCCATTCCAAAAATCATTTTGACTTTAATACTTTTTGGAGAAGATTTGGTCCGACTATTTAATGCAGTCGTTCATTACTTCATGCATCAAGAATCTCTTGAGGGACATATGCCAGACAGACGCAGATTTGTTAGTCAAATAGCGTTGGGTTTGGCAGCAGTTCCGTTCTTTAGTTTGATTTACGGCGTGCTTAAAGGGAAGTACGATTATAGAGTAATTAAGCAGGCGGTGTTTTTTGAAGATCTTCCCGATTCTTTTGACGGTTTTACGATCACTCATATTTCAGATTTACACAGTGGAAGTCTCGATAATCCTGAGAAAATTCAATATGCTGTAGATTTAATCAACGAGCAGAATTCAGATTTGGTAGTCTTTACTGGTGATATTGTAAATAGTCTGGCCAGCGAAATGACTCCTTGGATTGATACTTTTAAGCAAATTCACGATGCGCCTTTTGGTAAATTTTCTATTTTGGGAAATCACGATTACGGCGAATATATTATTTTTGACTCTAGAGAAGAGAAAGAGGCGAATTTTGAAGCTATAAAAGCACTTCATGAAAAAATTGGATTTAAGCTATTGCTAAATGAAAACAAGATTTTGAAAAGAGGCGCGGATTCAATTGCACTAATTGGAGTTGAAAATTGGGGGCACCGCTTTAGAAAGGCGGGTGATTTGAATATTGCTTCTCGAGGTTTGGCAAATTCTGATTTCAAAATATTATTGAGTCACGATCCCTCGCATTGGGAAATGGAGGTCAAGAAAGATCCTCGAAAATACCATCTTACACTTGCTGGGCATACGCACGGTTTTCAATTTGGAATTGAAATTCCCGGCTTTATCAAGTGGAGTCCAGTATCTTTCGTTTACAAACAATGGGCAGGACTTTATGAACATTTAGGTAGGTTTATTTATGTGAATAGAGGGTTGGGTTTTCACGGCTACAGTGGTCGAGTGGGAATTTGGCCTGAGATTACTGTCTTGAAGCTAAAAAAGAAACAAAAAATATCGTAATTGTGTTAATAATAGTACATTTGTATAACTATTTTGCCCGATTTAATTAATAAATTGCCAACATAAAACAATAATAGATGTCAAAATTCGGAGAACTTATACAAGCAAAGACCCCAGTTTTAATTGGCTTTTATGCAGACTGGAATGAGCAGTCGGGAGATATACATCCTATCATTAGAGATGTGGCTGCTGCACTTGGCGATAAAGCAAGAGTGATAAAAATTGATGTCGATAAGAATCAAGAACTTTCTGATGCTTTACGAATCAAGACACTTCCCACTTTGATGATCTATAAAGATGGCCAAATGGTATGGAGACAATCAAATGCGGTTGACGCAAATTCACTTATTACCATAATTGGCGAGTACTTCTAGTCTAGTAATTTACATTCAAAATCATTTTCTTTAAGAAATTGCAGCACTTTTGGCAATGCGAACTGTAAATTTGGCCACGCTTTTTCGCTGTCATGAAAAATGATGATGCTCCCTGCTAGTACATTATTCAAAACATTCTGTAGGCATTCTTCGGGCGTGATTGTCTGATCAAAGTCGGCGCTGAGTACATCCCACATTACAATTTTATAGCCTTTTTGTAAAACTGCTGTTGCTTGGCGCGGAGTAATTTTGCCGTAAGGCGGTCTAAAATACTTCTGCTGCTGATTGGGCAAATTCCCTATCGCATTTTCACATTCTTCAATATTTTTCAAATAAACATCGGTCGAATTTCTCCAACCATTGATGTGGTTTTGGGTGTGATTGCCAACCGCATTTCCAGAATCCAACAACCGCTGAAAAATTTCATGTTGCTCTTCTACGTTTTTTCCAATACAAAAGAAGGTCGCCTTAGCATTGTACTGCTGCAACTGCTGCAAAACCCAATCGGTAATTTGTGGCGTTGGTCCATCATCAAAAGTTAGGTATACTACCTTATCATTCTGCTCCTTGCTCCACATATATCTCGAGAAGATTTTCTTAATAATCCAATGTGTCTTTACCCAGTAAAACATACAAACAATATAATAAAAAAAGGCAGAACATTACTGTCTGCCTTTTTAAAAATAACTCAAAATTTTCTATTCATTCTTGCGACCAAAACGTTTGAAACGCTCATTCATCTGATTAAAACGAACTTTTTCCGTTTTATAGAAACTAGGGTCTTGATCTTGAATGACCAATAACAAACTTCGGTAACGCTCAATATCCGTCATAATAGTAATTGCAATTGCATTCTGACTTGAAGAAGGTAACCCTGCATAGAAATTTAAAGATTCTTGATATTTTCCAGCCAATTTTATAATCAGCGCGCGCCCTTTTGACTCTTCGCCAACGGCATAATATCCTGCTGCAAACGGCTCAAGCATCGTGTAATATCCAAAATAATCCACCGGCATCTCTTTCATTGCAAGATTGATTATATTTTTTGCTTTGTCAATTTTCTCTTCATTGATAAGCTGCTCCATCAATCTAGCCATATTTGTGCGGTAGGTAATGCTGTTTTTTCGTGTTTCGGGATCGTGATAGATTACGGTGCTACCACTATTTCCCCAATGCCAATCCATCACAATCTTGTACATTTTCTCACTATCTATTTGTCCCATATCCAGTGGACTTGCTGCTTTGGCAACTGGATTTTTAAGTGGAACAAGTTTGTATATCAATCCGTCAAGTTGCAGATAATCTTTCATCCACATATAATCGTCATCTCCAAAAGAACCTCCGGTAAAATAAATAGGACGTTTCCAATCATTATTTAGCATAACGTCAAGCATCATAATTCTATTTTTGTATAGCGCCGAACCTTTGATATCTACATCAATATACGGAACGATCGAATCATAATACTGCTCACTTACTACTTTGTTTTTTATAATATGTTCCTTATTAACTGGAATTCTAAGTTTATTTGTTGGGAAGAAATGAAGTTTCTGACCGTTGCGCATTTCTACCATTGTACGTGGATCATCACTTTTGATGAAGTTCATAAACTCGTCAAGTCCAATTCTCGCTTCTGTACGAGGGCTGTAGATTGCTGCATCAAGTTTGTCACCAACATATTGAGAATGTTCAAAAGATATCGGAAGACCTTCGGCCTCATATGATTTGGCTTTCATCGAATCGATATACCAATCAGTCATAAACAAACTAGTATTTACCACTTTAACATCGGTTCTAAAACCTTCAATTTCTTGTGCATACCAAAGAGGGAAGGTGTCGTTGTCTCCAATCGTGTATAAAATGGCATTCGGCTCACATCCTTGCAAATAGTTTTTGGCTATTGCCAAAGCTGTATAGCGGTCAGAACGATCGTGATCATCCCAGTTTTGAGCTGCCATCAATACAGGAGCTGCCAATAAGCAAACTGCAATTACGATAGGACCCGCGATTTTCGGCTGAAGGTATTTTTTGATAAAATCATAGATGGCATAAACTCCAATTCCAATCCAAATCGCAAAGACATAAAACGATCCGACTAAAGCATAGTCACGCTCTCGAGGTTCAAATGGACGCTCGTTAAGGTAGATCTTCAAGGCAAAACCTGTAAACAGAAATAGCACTAACAAGACATAAAAACTTTTCTGATCTTTTTTGGCGTGGAACACCAAACCGATAATCCCCAGAATAAATGGCAAGAAGAAATACGTATTACGACCTTTATTATTCAGCACATCACTTGGTAAATTGTCCTGCGGTCCCAAGTGCATTTCGTCAATAAAAGTAATTCCGCTCAACCAGTTTCCATCAAGATTGTCGTATTTTCCTTGTACATCGTTCTGCCTTCCGGTAAAGTTCCACATCAAGTATCTCCAATACATATAGCCAAACTGATATTCAAACATAAATTTGAAATTGTCTACCGTAGTCGGTTTTTCGATAATCAGATAATCTCCGTAGCTTTTTAAGAATTCAAGATAACCAGAATTGTCAATTTTATCTTGGGCATAAGCGATCCTAAATTCTTTAACCGTTTTGTTAACTTCATTTTGCAATTGCGCGACTGCACCTTGTAACTCTTCGTCACTAATATTCTCGACATCAATTCCATACTTGCCCAGTTCACTTTCGTAGTCGTAGTTGGGATTGATTTTAAACTCTAGCGGATTTGTAAAGTTCATGTAATTTTCGGCATGATCAGTGCTCCACATTCGAGGCAGAATAGTCTTATGATAATCATCGCTATTTTGCTCAGCATCTTTCCAATTATTGGTAATTACATACTTTCCAGTCTTGTAATCACGCTCATAATTTGGTTTTTTGTCCAAATAAGGTTTGTCAGGGTCCAGTCCTGCAAACATCTCTGAGAACTGTTTTCCGTAGAACAATGCATTCGAACCATACTGCTCACGATTGTAGTAAGCCAAAACTTCGGCAGCATCCGAAGGTTTATTTTCGTTAATTACTACATTCGCATTTGCACGAATAGGTAGCATTAGCCAGGTAGAGAATCCGATGAATATAAATAGCACGCAAAGAATAAGCGTGTTATAAAACGGCAAGTTTTTTTTGTTAGTATAATTTAGAAAGTAGTAAAAAAGTCCAATTAAAATCAGCCCAGCAATTATAGTCCCGCTATTGAAAGGCATTCCGAAAGTATTGACCATAAAAACCTCACTTTTCCCGAAGAAGGCAAGCGTCCATGGCAGCAACAATTGGAATATAAACAGGAGGACACCAACCACGATGATATTAGCTATGATAAAATTCTTGGTGGTTATCGTTTGATAATTTTTGAAATAATACAAAAATCCGATCGCAGGTATGGTCAATAATGCCATAAAGTGTACGCCGAAAGTCAGTCCCACTACTAGCGAAATAAGCAGAAGCCATTTATTTCCCCGTGGTAAATGCATTTCTTGCTCCCAACGAAGTCCCAACCAAAACAGCAATGCAATTAAGAAAGACGCCATAGCATATACTTCCGCTTCCACCGCATTAAACCAGAAACTGTCAGAAAATGCGAAAGCAAGCGATCCAACAAAAGCACTTCCAAGCAAAGCAACTTCAGCATTTTGGTCAAGAGTAGCAAAGTTTGAAATGATCTTTTTTAGCAAAATTGTTGTCGACCAGAACATAAATAGGATGGTAAATGCGCTAGAAAATACCGACATCATATTGACCATTAACGCCACTTGCGTGTTTTCTAACGCAAACATTGCAAAGAAAGCACCAAGCATTTGAAATAGTGGCGCCCCTGGAGGGTGTCCTACTTGAAGCTTGGCAGAGGTTGCAATATATTCGCCCGTATCCCAAAAACTCAAGGTCGGCTCTACGGTTAGAGTGTAAGTGATGAGTGCAATTGCAAATGCAGTCCAACCCAAAATCGTATTCCACTTCTTAAAATTAAATGCCATCATATTAAGAGAAAGTATTATTTTTTATCACAACAAAGAAAATGCTTTTTTATGTAACGAAGTAGTAAAAAAAATATTTTCACTTTTTTTCATTTTTTGTTTGCACCATTGAGAAAATGTTATAAATTTGCACCCGAATCAGAATTGGTCTATGGTGTAATGGTAACACAACTGTTTTTGGTGCAGTCTTTCTAGGTTCGAGTCCTAGTAGACCAACAACAATTTGAAAAAACCCTGTAACTTAATTGTTATGGGGTTTCTCTTTTTAGGCAATTTCCGAAATATATTTCTTCAGGGAGATTTTCAACACGACGATAAGTTGCCATTTATTTTACTTTTTTCGAATTATTTGGGTGTTGCGTCGGCTAGAAAATTCGTTTTCAAGTTAGAAATTTTATGAATGCCGCCGCCGGGCTGTCCACTGTATCTTTGCTGCCAGCACGATTAGTTTTCAAAATTCCAAGTTTTGCTTAGGCAGCAAAGGATGCCGTTTCCATCCCTAACACGGAGGAACATTAAGTTGAGGTTTTTGTGCAAAAATCATATATTTGAGTTTCGCTATAGTTTTACTTGAACGATATGAAAATCCGAGCTTTGGTTCATAATTATGCAGTTTGGACACGCGAGCGTCTTGCCCTTGTCCACTATCAAAATTAATAAACTCACCACAATATTGTACTGCTACAAGTTTTATGAACTACTTATTGTAATTTCAAAAATCAGATTTACTACGATCTAACTCGTTGTTTTTACATAACTTAATTTATGTAAAAAATATAAATTGTATTAATTTAAAGTATAAATTGCAATCATAACTGACCGACAATTAAATATTAATATTATGAAATTGAAAATTATTTTATCCGCATTTTTATTTTTTCAATTTTTCAGCAATCAAGCACAAAATGAGTTTATCGATTCGAATTTTGGTACTAACAATGGCTACACGCTTTCGCCAGCATATCAAGGTGATTTAATTCTAAGGGATGTTTTGCAGGTAAATGACAAAATTTATGCTACTAGTATAGGTTTTGATCAAACTTGCTATCTAATAAGATATGATTTAAATGGTATCGTAGATTTAACTTTTGGCACAAATGGATTTGTATTGATGCCTCAAAGTCCAGATGGGTTATTCCTGGGTAACAGATTTAGTCAGCTCAAATTAACAAGCAACAATAAACTTTTATTGATTACAAGCGTACTTCCAGATAATTTTGAAGCCGCAGGCTTTTACATCGCCCAGGTAACCAAAATCAATTTAGACGGTACCTTAGATTTAAACTACGGAACAAATGGAAGCTATTTAAGCAGCTTCGAATTTGGACTACGAACCATAGGTGTCGAGAAATCTAGCGAGGACGGATTAACAATCGTAGGATATAACGGGTACATAGACGATGATAACACTCATACTGTCACCATCCAAAAGATAAACGGCCAAGGTCAGCTCGACACTAATTTTGGCACTAATGGATATATAGATTTATCGTACAATAGCGAGATTTATACACCAGTCTTGGCAAATATCAAAGGTGACTTCGTATATATATTATTTAGTAGTTATGAAGGCAACAATTATATTTCAAAATACAATACTTCTGCTCTGAGCTATGATATGTCTTTTGGGCAAAATGGTATTGTTACTGGAAATTCTAGCACTATGGTCATTGACTACTTTTATATTGATGACGATTCCAACGCGATGTATGTTTCTGGCGGGCGAGTGGTGCAAGTAGCAATGCATTTGGAAACTCTAGTTGTAGTAAAAAAATATGTGAATGGTATTTTAGATTCTAATTTCGGTAATAATGGTGAAGCTATTGTTGACGTGCTTCCAAATACCGCTACTGTCAAATTCGTTCAAAGTATTGAGAAGCACGCGAATAAAATCCTTATTCACGGAGATGTAAACAGCGTTGCAACAGCGCCTTATGATAAAACTTTTTTGGCACAAATCAATATGGATGGAAGTATGGATCAGAATTTCGGTCAAAATGGAGTTATTATAAATGAACTTTTCCCAAGTGATAACAAAACATTTGGATATGTATATAATGAGGATTCCATCATTACTTGTGGTTCTTGTCCAAGTATAGATGGCTTTTATCCTCAAAGGCCTTGCTTGATAAAATATTTAAAAAGCTCTAATTTAAATATCGAAAGTTTCCATAATCAGAATGCTAGATTTTATCCTAATCCAGTTCAGGATTTAATGTATTTTAGAACCGACAAAAATATCGTAAGCATAGATATCTATGATTACTCAGGTAGATTGGTGGGAAAATACAAGTCAGAAGACAACAGCGTAAATATTGTAGATTTGCAATCGGGATTGTATATAGGCGCGGTCAACACCGATGCGGACAGCTACAAAATTAAGTTGGTAAAAAAATAGCTTCTCTTTTTTTCGAATTATTTAAGTGTTGCGTCGGCTACAAATTTAGTTTTCAAGCTAGAAATTTTCTGCAAGCCGCCGCCGGGCTGTCCACTGTATCTTTGCTGCCAGCACGATTAGTTTTCAGAATTCCAAGTTTTGCTTAGGCAGCAAAGGATGTGCTTCGCCAGTTCGCTTCGCTCGGGTCGTTTCCATCCCTAACACGGAGGAACATTAAGTTGAGATTTTTGTTTAAATTCATATTTTTGAGATCAGATGTTACTAAAATTTATCAAAGCAGAAATAATCGATAGTCAATTTCAAATTATTTAATTTTCTAACGTGAGCAACTCTCTCGTGCCTGCAATTATAAAAAAGCACAATATTTACAAAAGTATGGCAGACCATTAAAAAAGATTAAAAATGAAAACCATCTCCTATAATAAAATCGATGCTTCAGAATCCGACTATCTCTATGTCGCGACTTCTCAAATAACAAATTCCGGTAACGGACTTTTTACCGCTATCGATATTTATAAGGACGAAATGATTGCTGTTTTTACGGGCGATATTCTCAACGATTCTCAAGCAGCAGAGCGTGCCGAAAAAGGAAATGACCGATATTTTATAATGATGCCCGACGGATCAACTTTGGATTCTATGAATTCAGATTGTTTTGCAAAATATGCAAATGATGCGAGCGTCAATTCTGAAACTAATTTCAAGAATAATTCGAAAATTGCTTTTGACGATGATGGACATGTTGGCTTAATTGCTTTGCGTAAGATAAAATCTGGCGAGGAGATATTTTGCAGCTACGGAAAAGTGTATTGGAAGAAGTGGTTGAAATTAGTATAGTGGAAATGATTCATTTATTTCGCATCTTGCTTACTAACAATTCTAACTTCATCTAAATTATAATAATGTGTACCGTAAGTTATATCCCCAAAACCGTTGACGGCAGTTTTGTGCTCACTTCAAATCGTGATGAAGACTCAAGGCGCCCAACTATAGCTCCGATGATTTATGATTTCGGAACGGTTCAGCTCGCCTTTCCCAAAGATGAAGTATCTGGTGGGTCTTGGATTGCAATGAGCAATCTGGGGAAGATCAACTGTTTACTTAATGGTGGCATTGGAACTCATACAAAACAAGAGTACCACACAATTAGCCGAGGTACAATTTTAATCGATTTAACCAAATCACAACTTTCAACTAAGAATTTCTTTCAAAATTATCACCTGCACAATGTCGAGCCATTTACAATTGTCTCGATTCAGCATCAAGAGGGCAAGGTGGTTTCTTTAACCGAAGTGATTTGGGACGGAAACAAAAAGCATTTGAGAAATCTCGAAGTCAATCATCCTCATATTTGGTCAGCTGCACAATTATATTCTGAAGAGCAGAAACAATTACGTCAAAAGTGGTTTGAAAATTTCATCAAAAAAAATATATCAAATCTGACTTCCGTTAAAATCGCTGAATTCCATTTTGGAAATCATTCGGAAGATGTTGGAGTGAATGTAATAATGGAACGTGGCGATCTTTTGAAAACGGTAAGTATTACGCAAATTATTTCTCAAAATGAGAACTTGAAAATGAGTTATTCAGATTTGCTTAGAGGTGGTAGGGTGCAAGTGGAGCTATAATTTTTTTATTTTATGTGCACGAATCGGTTTTTTTTTCGAATTGTAAGGATTCAAAATAATTATTTCGCCCTTCCAAAAGCTCATGAACCAAGACTCTAATTTTAATTAATTTTCAATAATACCTTTACGTCCAGGCTCCTCCTCCTTGGTTATTGAGCCCGTCGAAATATCGGAGGAGTTTGGGGAGAATTTGCGTTAGGGATTATCTCATAAGATAATATTTCCATAGGAATTCGATGAATTTCATTTGTAGCGGAAATCTTTATCAGGTCTTTTCGGTCCAGAAAGATTGGGAGTGTAAAGCCCGACTGAAGGGAACGCTCAAAAAAACCAATTGGTCGAAGATAAAAACTTTATTATTCTTTAATTTCTGATTGCTTTGGGTGTTATTATTGGAACTTTACAGCGCAAAATAAAACATATTGCCAATTTCCTTATTTTCATTTGGAACTTTCAAAATAATGCATAAGTTTGCAGCCGCGTAGCAATTGGTCTATGGTGTAATGGTAACACAACTGTTTTTGGTGCAGTCTTTCTAGGTTCGAGTCCTAGTAGACCAACAAAAAAACTCCTCAAATTATGAGGAGTTTTTTTTATGTTTATTTTTCAAAAAATTTCTTAGATTTTAAACGTCACCATAGGAATAGAGGTGCGATTCACTAAATCTTCACTGATACTACCGTTAAGCAATCTCGCCATTCCAGTACGACCATGTGTACAGATTGCGATAAGATCGGCATTTACGGTATGTGCAAAATTTAAAATTCCTTTTTCAATATTTGCATCGTTGTAAATGAATTTCTTTAAGTGAGACATCTCAAAACGATCGGCAAAATCAGTCATCATTTTCTCCGCAACTGCAGTAGTTTTAAAGCTATTAGGAGTATTAATCATTACTAGTTTTAATTCTGCGTCAAGCATATCTGCAAATTTTAATACCTTCTTGAATGGTTCATTTACTTCATCTGTAAAATCTGATGCAAAAATCATATTTTTAGTTTTAAAATGATCTGTCTCATTTTTAATAACTAAGACAGGCACCTCAGACGAACGCACAACCTTTTCAGTATTCGATCCAATAAACATTTCTTTGAATCCGCTTGCACCATGAGATCCCATTACTACTAAATCAATATCATTTTCTTTAGAAATTGCTAAGATTCCTTCAAATGCACGTTCAAATTGTACTATGTTGCTCGCTTTTACATCAGAAAGCAAATCGCTTTTTGTTAGATCATCAATTCGTTGGACAGCCATTTTCTTGTAAAGCATAATTTCTGGAATTTCACTTCCACGATCTAAAGCATCACTTGTCTGTTGCGGCAACTCAAGCATATGGAGTAAAACAATTTCGGCATCGTGCTCTTTTGCAATTTGAACAGCAACCTTTAAAGCATTTGTTGCGTGCTTAGAAAAATCGGTAGGGACTAATATTTTTTTCATAAAGGATGTTTTTTTAAGGGTTGATATAATTATTTATTAGTGTAATTTGATTGTTTATAAAGGTAGGAAAAATTTAACATTCAGCAATGCTTTTAATTTTACAAAAAAAATCACTACATTTGCACCGTTATTTATTAGAATACTAGATAATGAGGGGACAGTAGTCCCCTCTTTTTATAAAATTATGACATTTAGAGAAAAAGTTTTAAATTTACTAGACGAAGCTATAGCTAGCCATCCCTCACTTTTTTTGATTGATCTGGAAATTACAGATGCTTTCAAAATTATTGTGGCAATTGATGGAGACAATGGCGTTACATTACAAGATTGCATCGATATTAGTCGCGCAGTAGAGAATAATTTGGATCGTGAAGAACAGGATTTCTCTCTTGAAGTAGCTTCGGCAGGAGTTTCTAAGCCTCTAAAAAATGTTCGTCAGTACAAGAAGAATATTGGCCGTACTCTAAAAGTAAAAACAGCAAGTGAAACTATTGAAGGAATTTTAACCTCAGTAGATGATGAAAAAATCACCTTAGAGTGGGAAGCACGGGAGCCCAAAAAGTTAGGGAAAGGTAAAGAAACAGTACAGAAAAGGCAAGATGTGCTTTTTGCAGATATAAAAGAATCAATCGTTATTATAATATTTTAAAATAAAGACTTCGCATGGAAAATATAGCATTAATCGAATCATTTTCAGAATTTAAAGACGACAAGTTAATTGATCGCGTAACTCTGATGGCGATTCTAGAAGATGTATTCCGTAATGCATTAAAAAAGAAATACGGATCTGATGAAAATTTTGATATTATCATCAATCCAGATAAGGGAGATATGGAAATTTGGCAGCGAAGAGTAATTGTAGCTGACGATGATTTAGATTTAGACCATCTGGAAATTACATTAACTGATGCTAGAAAAATTGAGAAGGATTTCGAAATTGGCGAAGAGGTTTCAGAGGAAGTAAAATTAGTAGATTTAGGTAGAAGAGCTATTTTAGCTTTGCGCCAAAATTTAATTTCAAAAATACACGAACATGACAATACCAATCTTTATAAGCAATTTAAAGATTTAATTGGCGACATTTACACCGCCGAAGTACATCATGTGCGTCCTAGAGTAGTGATTCTTATCGATGATGAGAATAATGAAATAGTATTGCCAAAGGAAAAACAAATTCCTTCTGACTTTTTTAGAAAGGGAGATAGCGTACGCGGTATTATAGAAAGTGTAGAGCTTAAAGGCAATAAACCGCAGATTGTTATGTCTCGAACTTCAGATATTTTCCTTGAGAAATTGTTTGAACAAGAGATTCCTGAAGTAGCAGATGGACTAATTACGGTGAAGGCTGTAGTAAGAATTCCTGGCGAAAAAGCTAAGGTAGCGGTAGATTCCTATGATGATAGAATTGATCCTGTAGGAGCTTGTGTAGGTATGAAAGGCTCTCGTATCCATGGAATCGTTCGTGAACTAGGAAATGAAAATATTGATGTAATCAATTACACGACAAACACGCAATTGTTTATTACAAGAGCATTGAGTCCTGCTAAAGTATCATCAATAAAAATTAATGAAGAAACAAAACACGCAGAAGTGTTTTTGCAACTTGAAGAAGTTTCAAAAGCAATTGGTCGCGGTGGTCATAACATCAAACTGGCTGGTTTGCTAACAGGTTATGAGCTAGACGTAATACGTGAAGGTAGTGTCATTGAAGACGAAGATGTTGAATTATCTGAGTTTTCTGACGAAATAGAAGGGTGGATTATTCAAGAATTCGCCAAAGTAGGGTTGGATACAGCGCTAAGCATCCTTAAACATGATGTAGCAGATCTAGTGCAAAGAACTGACCTTGAAGAAGAGACTATTCTCGATGTAATGAGAATTTTGAAAGATGAGCTTGACAATTAAAAGCATGTAGACAGTACAGCAACACAACAAAAGGTAATAATAAAGGTTTTTTATGTCTGAAGATAGAGTAATAAGAATAAACAAGGTTTTAAGGGAATTCAATATTTCGTTAGAAAGAGCCGTGGATTATCTAAAAGATAGCGGAATCGCTATTGATGCAAATCCAAACGCGAAAATTTCTGATGCGGAGTATGGAATCTTGCAGAAACAATTTGCGGGCGATAAGGGCAATAAAGAAGCTTCGAAAGAAGTGGGAGAAGAAAAGCGTAAAGAAAAAGAAGCGCTAAGAATTGAACGTGAAAAGGAAATTGAGGACAAACGTCGTCAAGATGAAGAGCGTCAGAAAGCACAGGAAGTTGTAAAAGCGAGAGCTACACTTGCAGGTCCTAAGCAAGTAGGAACAATTGATCTTAACCCGAAGAAAGCTGCTCCTGCAGAAACTGCAAAAGCACCCGCCGCAAAAACGGCTCAGCCAACTCCGTCCAAAGATATAGAAGTTGCGAAAGAAGTAACGGCAGAAGCTGTTGCTAAACCCGCAGTAGAACAAGCAAAAGTTGAAAAACCAGTAGCAGAAATACCTCAAGTTGAAAAGCCAGCTGCCCAAAAACCAGAAATGGAAAAACCAGCAGTTGACAAGCTTACTACAGAAAAACCAAAAAAGGTTATGACTGATAAGCCCTCTACACCCGAAGTAAAAGCTGAAAAGCCTGTTGCTAAAGACGAGACTACCAAAACTGAAGCGAAGATTGAAACTCCTGCAGAGGTTCAGCCAACAGCTGCAAAAGAAGAGTCAACACAAAAAGAAACTCCGGTGCAGGGCACTAATGTCCCTACAGAGCCGACGGAAGAACTTGTTGCAACTCAATATAAAAAATTAACGGGTGCTACTCTAACAGGGCAAACTATCGACCTTTCTAAATTTGAGAAACCAAAGAAGAAAAAAGAAGAGCCTAAAATAACTCCTAATAAACCAGGAGCAGCAGGAGCAGCCGCAAATAATAAAAACAAACGCAAAAGAATTGCGCCAAAACCGGGAACAGTAAGTACAAGACCGCCACTAGCGCCAGGTCAAGTTAACCCAAATAAAATTACACCAAATGTTGGTGGCGCTGCGGCAAACAGAGGATCACGTCCTGGATTCGTTCGCGGAAACAGACCTGCAATCGTTGCAAAGGTAGAGCCGACAGAGGAAGAAGTTAAAAACCAAATTAGAGAAACTCTTGAAAAACTTCAAGGTAAAGGTGGTAAATCAAAAGCTGCCAAATATCGTAGAGACAAGAGAGACACGCACCGTCAGAAAACTGATGATGAGCAAAGAACTCTAGAGGAAGGTAGTACAACAATTAAGGTTACAGAATTTGTTACCGTAGGAGAAGTTGCTATAATGATGGATGTGCCAATTAATAAAGTAATTGGAACTTGTATGATGCTTGGAATCATGGTAACGCAAAATCAGCGTCTCGATGCTGAAACGCTTACCATTGTTGCAGATGAATTTGGATTCAACGTAGAGTTTATTACTACAGATCTGGAAGATTCTATTGCGCAAGTAGCAGACAATCCAGAAGATCTAGAAACTAGAGCTCCTATTGTTACGGTAATGGGTCACGTTGACCACGGTAAAACATCTCTTCTAGATTATATTAGAAAAGAAAATGTAATTGCAGGTGAGTCGGGTGGAATTACCCAGCACATTGGTGCATACGGAGTAACTCTAGACAACGGACAAAAAATAGCATTCCTAGATACTCCAGGACACGAGGCGTTTACAGCGATGAGAGCGCGTGGTGCACAGGTTACAGATATCGCTATTATTGTTGTAGCTGCCGATGATGATATCATGCCAACTACCAAAGAGGCAATTAGTCACGCACAAGCTGCAAATGTTCCTATTATTTTTGCTATCAATAAAATTGACAAGCCTAACTCAAACCCTGAGAAAATTAAGGAACGTCTAGCAGGTATGAACTTACTTGTAGAAGACTGGGGTGGAAAGATTCAGTCACATGATATTTCTGCGAAAGTTGGAACAGGCGTAAAAGAATTATTAGAGAAAGTATTGCTAGAGGCAGAATTGCTTGACCTTAAAGCAAATAAAGATAAAGCTGCTGTTGGTACGGTAGTGGAAGCTTTCCTTGACAAAGGAAAAGGATATGTTTCTACTATATTAGTGCAAGAAGGTACCCTTCGAGTAGGAGATTACATGCTTGCTGGTAAACATCACGGTAAGATTAAAGCAATGAATGACGAAAGAGGAAATGTCGTGATGAGCGCAGGTCCTTCGACTCCCGTTTCTGTTCTAGGTCTTGACGGAGCAGCAACTGCAGGAGATAAATTCAACATTCTTGCCGATGAAAAAGAAGCGAAAGCTATTGCTGCCAAACGTACTCAATTAATGCGTGAGCAATCTGTAAGAACACAACGTCACATTACTCTTGATGAAATTGGACGTCGTATTGCTCTTGGTCAGTTTAAAGAATTGAACATTATCCTTAAAGGTGACGTTGATGGTTCGGTTGAAGCATTATCTGATTCATTCTCTAAATTATCTACAGAAGAAATTCAAATCAATATTATTCACAAAGGTGTTGGTGCTATTACAGAAACCGACGTTATGTTGGCCTCTGCTTCAGATGCAATCATTATCGGATTTAACGTGAGACCTGCTGGAAATGCGCGTCAACTTGCTGACAAAGAAGAAATCGATATCCGTAATTACTCTATTATTTACGATGCAATTGATGACCTTCGTGATGCAATGGAAGGAATGCTTTCTCCAGAAATGAAGGAAGAAGTTACCGGTACTGCAGAGATTAGAGAGATATTCAAAATTTCTAAAGTGGGTAGTATTGCAGGTTGTATGGTTACTGATGGTAAGATCTTCAGAAACTCTAGAATCCGCGTAATCCGTGAAGGTGTTGTGGTATTTACAGGTGAACTTACGGCTCTTAAACGATTTAAAGACGACGTAAAAGAGGTGTCAAAAGGATACGATTGTGGTATTCAAGTTAAAGGTTTCAACGACATCGAGGAGCTTGATATTATCGAAGCTTACCAAGAAGTTGCGGTTAAGAAAAAACTTAAATAGTTTATTAAAATATTTTATTTTAAAAGACCTGAGCAATCAGGTCTTTTTTTGTGTCTAATTTCTAGGAACGAAAGAGAAGGAGAGGATGATATTATTGCTGGTTTTGTCTAAAGAATTGTATTTATAGTCTAATGTTTAATCTCACAATATAGCTGTTGCATTAAAACTAGCTTTTACGATTTCTTACTTTCATAGTAGTCCTAATTCGGTTTTGCACTTTTGAACACCTTTTTAATCTAAGGATTTTTTGGATATCCATTTCGAAAATCAAAAACCAATATGTGGCTTTCGCCGAAAGAACTCTTAGCAGAACTTTTTTGTGCTATTTCCAAGGATTCTAGGAAGACAGCTATAAAACGCATATGCATACTTTTCCGAAACTTAACTGCACTTTTGCACACTATTTTTATCTAAAGATTATTTTGGTATTCTTTAAAACTTTAAAAACTAATATGTGGCTTTCGCCGAAAAAACTCTTAGCAGAACTTTTTTGTGCTGTTTCCATCGATTCTAGCGAGACATTTGTAAAACGCATTTTCGTGTTTTACCGAATCTAAGTTGCGTTTTTGTACACTGTTTTATCTAAACATTATGTGGAAATTTCTTTTAAACTTCAAAAACCAATGTCTGGCTTTCGCCGAAAGAACTCTTAATAGAACTTTTTTGCGGTATAGGTAGCTCCTTATATCGGGACATCATTAACACTCCGATTCATTCATTTCCTTGAAACTCAGTTGCAATTTTGCACACGTTTGTATCAAAAATCTATTTGCGTATTTCTTTAAAATTCTACAAATTAGTATATGGCTTTCGCCGAAAGAAATCTTAGCAGATTTGTATGCTGTAGCAAGCCATTTCGTAAAATCTTTAGTATTCGACTTTAAAGTCTTGAGAATGTCAAACGCTGATAAGTATTTAAGTATATATCAATTTCTTTGATCATCTTGATAAAGCTATTAAGCATCGTTCGCATCAAGAGATAACTAATAAAAACAAAAAAGCGGGCTAGTAGCTCGCTTTTTATATGATATATGTAATTCTGTTGATTAATTAGGCTTAATCAAAAAGGCTTTGGGATACTTTTTCTTTAGAATTTCAAGATTTCTCTCCGCCTCTATTCTACTTTTAAAACTGCCCACCCATACTTTATAGATCGGAGTACTAAAGACAATTGTTGATTCATACTGCCTAAACTCTCTTTTAAAATCTAATAATTGCTTTTTTGAAGATGCATTGTCTCCGTTAAAAATTTGAATTTTATACCTATTGTTAGCTATTAAACTTGAATTAATTTTCCTTTTTTCATTTAAAAGCTGCTCAAAATTAGCATCTTGACTAAGAGTTACTGATCCTTGCTGCGCAGACGAATTTGTGTTAAAAAACGTCATTAACATTATCGAGTAAATGAATGATTGTATGGTATTTTGTTTCATAACAAAGTGATTTGTATGCAAATGTAATTATTAATAAGAAATTAGGTTTCAATAATTTATTTAGAATGTTTATAAATTGTTCCTTAAGATAGAATTAAGGTTTTTTACAAAGGTAGTAAATCGTATTTTTGTCCAAGTTTTGGAAAATCGGCAACAAGTGCTAGATTTTCAACAACCATACCAATTTTAGTCGATAATTAATTTGTGATATGAAAAAAGTGGGTAACCATAAGTCGATTTCAAGAATTTTAATTTTCAGTTTAGCTTTCATGCTCAACTTTTCATTAACTTCTTTTGCTCAAGACGCCGCAGAAGCTCCAATGGAGGCTGCTGCAGCTGTACCAAGTGGCGGAGACGCCGTAAACGGTAAAGCTTTATTTAATTCAAATTGTGCTGCATGTCATAAAATGGATGCTAAGTCAACAGGGCCTGCATTGCGCGGTGTGTCTGCAAAGCACTCTACAGAGTGGCTGCACAAGTGGATTAAAAATAGTACTGCCATGATTAAGGCTGGAGATCCAGCGGCTGTAAAGTTATATGAAGAATATAACAAAGCGCTAATGACTCCATTTCCTCAATTATCTGATGCTGATATCGATGATATTATAGCATATACTGACGAAAAACTAGCTGCGCCTTCAGCGTCTACTGCGCCTCCGGGAACTGCTGTAGCATCTGATAATGCTGGTATATCGCCAAATATAATTCTTGGTGCTCTGATAGTTGTAATGATTGTTCTACTTGTTATGCTTGTTTTAGTAAATAAAGTACTAACAAAGGTAGCCGCAGCCAACAACATTCACGTAGGGCCGAAAGAACCTACAATGCCAATTTGGAAAGCATTTGCTAAAAACCAATTTCTGGTTTTGGTGACTACTATTTTTCTTATGCTTACTGCAGCTTACCTAATATATGGGTTTCTTATGCAAGTAGGTGTAGATCAAAATTATCAGCCAATACAGCCAATTCATTATTCGCACAAAATTCACGCTGGTGATAATGAAATAGATTGTAAGTTTTGTCACTCCGCTGCCCGTGTAAGTAAAAATGCCGGTATTCCTTCTCTAAATGTTTGTATGAACTGTCATAAAAATATCTCTGAAGTTGCAGAAGGTACTGCGACAGCTGAGCATTCAAAAGCATTTTATGATGGAGAAATCCAAAAGTTGTACGAAGCTGTTGGGTGGGATAAAGAGAATCAACAATATACAGGAAAAACGCAGCCAGTAAAATGGGTTCGTATTCACAATCTTCCAGATTTTGCTTACTTTAATCACTCACAACACGTTACAGTTGGAGGTATTGAATGTCAAACATGTCACGGTCCGGTTGAGGAGTATGAATATATGAAACAATTTGCGCCACTTACAATGGGATGGTGTATCGATTGTCACCGTAAGACTGATGTGAAAATGGAGGGTAATGAGTATTACACAAAAATTCACGAAGAATTATCTAAGAAATACGGAGTAGACAAGCTAACTGCAGCTCAAATGGGCGGGTTGGAATGTGGTAAATGCCACTATTAATTAAATTATTAAAGAAGCAAATTTATATACGATGTCATCAAACAAAAAATACTGGAAAAGTGTTGAAGAGCTAAACGAAAATAGTTCTATTGTTGAGGCGCTTAGAAATAACGAATTTATTGAAGAGATTCCTGTTGGTGATTTTTTGGGAGACAAAGAAACACTAGAATCAACTTCAACTTCACGTCGTGATTTCTTAAAGTACGTCGGCTTTAGTACTGCAGCTGCATCTTTAGCTGCGTGCGAAGGTCCAGTTAACAAATCTATTCCTTATGTGGTACAACCAGAACAAATTATACCAGGGGTAGCGGATTATTATGCTACAACTGTATTTGATGGTTTTGATTTTGCAAATATTCTTGTAAAAACACGCGAAGGTCGACCAATTAAAATTGAAAATAATAAATTAGAGGGAGCTCAATTTGCTGCAAATGCAAGAGTTCACGCATCGGTATTGTCTTTATATGACAATATGAGAATGAAAAATCCTCGTATTGCTGGAAAGCAAGCTTCTTGGAAAGATGTCGATGCAAAAGTAAAAGCCAATATGGCGGATGTTGCATCTACTGGAGGGCAAGTTGTTTTACTTACAAATACTTTAGCGAGCCCTTCAACTGAAAAAGTTGTAGCGGAATTTTTAGCTAAAACTCCTAATTCTAAGCATGTAGTTTATGATGCTGTCTCGAGCTCATCGGCTTTAGATGCTTTTGAAGCTGCACATGGTAGAAGAGAATTAGTAAATTATGATTTTTCTAAAGCGTCACTTATAGTTTCAGTAGGAGCAGATTTCCTTGGAGACTGGCAAGGTGGTGGTTATGATAAGGGATATACTGCAGGTCGTATTCCGCAAAACGGAAAAATGTCACGCCATTTCCAAATGGAGTCGAACATGACGCTTTCAGGCGCAGCTGCTGATATTAGAATTCCTATGACTACGGCGCAACAAAAACAGGCGTTAGTAAAAATTTACAATATAGTTACTAATAATTCTGTAGGTACAACTAAAATTGTAGGAGAAGAATCTGTAATCAAAGCAGCCCAACAACTTAAGGCTGCCGGTAGTAACGGGCTTCTAGTTTCTGGGATCGATGATAAAAATGCTCAACTTCTTGTGCTTGCAATAAATCAAGCATTAGGTAGTCAAGCTTTTTTGAGCGGTGGAACTAGACTGGTTAAAAAGGGTTCAAATGCTCAGATGTTACAACTAGTAGCTGATATGAAAGCAGGAAAAATTCACACTCTTATTATGAGTGGTGTTAACCCTGTTTATACATTAGCCAATAGTAAAGATTTTGTCGAAGGATTAAAAAAGACTAAGATGTCGATTGCCTTTGCAACGAGTGAAGATGAAACTGCCGCTATATCTACGATAGGTGCTGCAACTCATCACTACTTAGAATCTTGGAATGACCATATGCTTACTCCAGGTACTTTATCTATTACACAGCCTACAATAAGACCATTATTTAATAGTAGGCAGTTTCAGGACGCATTACTAATGTGGACAGGATCTGATGTTAAATTTTACGATTACATAAAGGCAAATACATCATCTGCATTTCCAGGTTCAAAATGGAATCAAATGATTCATGATGGTGTGTATTCTGCAGCAGCAACTTCGTCAATAGGCGCAGGAAGTGCTGATTATTCTGCTGCGGCTTCTGCTTTAGCTCAGGCAAAATCAGCTGGAGAATTCGAATTAGTTTTATATACAAAAACTGGTTTAGGAGATGGGCAGCAAGCAAACAATCCATGGTTGCAAGAATTCCCAGATCCAATTACGAGAGTATCTTGGGATAATTACTTGACAGTTTCTAAAGCTGATGCTGATAAATTAGAAATGACAAACAGAATTGTTGCCGATGGTGGACTTAATGGAAGTTATGCAACTATTACCGTTAATGGAATTTCGTTGGATGTTCCTGTTATAGTTCAGCCAGGTCAAGCAGTAGGGACAATAGGTCTTGCGCTTGGCTACGGAAAAACTGCAGCCATGAAAACTGAAATGCAGGTTGGTATTAATGCGTATCAATTTTATAAAGATTTTAATAGTGTTCAGTCAGCTTCAATGAAAAAAGGAGCCGGTGAGCATGAGTTTGCTTCAGTACAATCTCAGAAAACCTTGATGGGTAGAGGAGATATTATAAAAGAAACAACTCTAGAAATATTTAATACAAAAGATGTAAGAGAGTGGAATATTTTACCGATGGTATCTTTAGACCACACGCCAGTAGAGGCTTCAAAAGTAGACCTTTGGGAAAGTTTTGATAGATCTGTTGGGCATCACTTTAATATGTCAATTGACCTTAACTCTTGTACTGGTTGTGGTGCTTGTGTTATTGCTTGTCATGCTGAGAATAATGTGCCAGTTGTGGGTAAAGAAGAAATAAGAAGAAGTCGTGATATGCACTGGTTGCGTATCGATAGATATTACTCTTCTGAAGATACTTTTGCTGAGGATCTGGAGAAAAAAGAAGGTTTTGACGGATTATTTGGAGATAATGGTTCTCTAGGTGGATTTGGGCATATGGAGATCGCTGCAGACAATCCTCAGGTTGCATTTCAACCAGTGATGTGTCAGCACTGTAATCACGCACCATGTGAGACAGTTTGTCCAGTTGCTGCTACTTCTCATGGTCGTCAAGGTCAGAATCAAATGGCTTATAATAGATGTGTAGGTACTCGTTACTGTGCCAATAACTGTCCATATAAAGTTCGTCGCTTTAACTGGTTCTTATATAATAAGAATAGTGAATTTGACTATAATATGAATAGTGACTTGGGAAGAATGGTATTAAATCCTGACGTGAATGTTCGCTCAAGAGGGGTAATGGAAAAGTGTTCAATGTGTATTCAAATGACGCAACTTACGATACTTACTGCCAAAAGAGAAGGACGTGCCGTAAACGTAGATGAGTTTCAAACTGCATGTTCTGCAGCTTGCTCACCAGGATCTATTAAATTTGGTGACGTAAACAATGAGGAAAATGAAATAGCTGCATTGGCTCAAAACGATAGGATGTACCATTTGTTAGAACATATTGGGACAAAACCAAACGTTTTCTACCACGTGAAGGTCAGAAATAACTAGGATCAAAAATAATTATTAAGAAACAAGATAAAGGATTATGTCGTCTCACTACGAAGCACCCATTAGAAAACCATTGATCATTGGTGATAAATCTTATCACGATGTCACAGTAGATATTGCTGCGCCTGTTGAAGGTCGTGCAAACAAACAATGGTGGACAGTTTTTACCATCGCATTAATAGCTTTTCTTTGGGGTATAGGCTGTATTATATACACTATATCAACAGGAATTGGAACCTGGGGTTTGAATAAAACTGTAGGTTGGGCTTGGGATATCACCAACTTTGTTTGGTGGGTTGGTATTGGTCACGCAGGAACATTGATTTCTGCAGTACTATTATTATTCCGACAAAAATGGAGAATGGCAATTAACCGTTCTGCAGAAGCAATGACAATTTTTTCTGTAGTACAAGCCGGTATATTTCCAATTATCCACATGGGACGTCCATGGTTAGCATATTGGGTATTGCCAATTCCAAATCAATTTGGATCTTTATGGGTGAATTTTAACTCACCTCTTTTATGGGATGTATTTGCAATTTCTACCTACCTTTCTGTTTCTATGGTTTTCTGGTGGACTGGATTGCTACCCGATTTTGCAATGTTGAGAGACCGTGCAATCACGCCATTCAATAAAAAAGTTTATTCCATTTTAAGTTTTGGATGGAGTGGTAGAGCTAAAGATTGGCAGCGCTTCGAAGAAGTATCTCTTATCCTTGCAGGACTTGCAACGCCGCTTGTATTATCTGTACACACTATTGTATCTTTTGACTTTGCTACTTCGGTAATTCCAGGATGGCATACTACCATTTTCCCTCCATACTTCGTTGCAGGGGCAGTATTCTCTGGATTTGCGATGGTAAACACACTTCTTATCATTATGAGAAAAGTGTCAAACCTTGAAGCATATATTACATTACAGCACATCGAACTTATGAATATTGTAATTATGATTACAGGATCTATAGTGGGTGTAGCTTATATTACAGAATTATTTATGGCTTGGTACTCTGGAGTGGAGTATGAGCAATACGCTTTCCTTAACAGAGCAACTGGTCCTTACTGGTGGGCATACTGGGCGATGATGACGTGTAATGTTTTTTCGCCACAATTTATGTGGTTCAAGAAATTGAGAACTAGTATTATGTTCTCATTTATAATCTCCATTGTAGTAAATATCGGAATGTGGTTTGAGCGATTTGTAATTATCGTAACTTCACTTCACCGTGATTACCTTCCATCATCATGGACGATGTTCTCACCAACTTTTGTTGATATTGGAACTTTTATTGGAACAATTGGTTTCTTCTTCGTTCTTTTCCTCCTTTATGCTCGAACATTCCCAGTGATTGCTCAAGCAGAGGTGAAAACAATTTTGAAATCATCTGGAGAATTTTACAAAAAACGTAGAGACGAAAATAAACAGACACACCATGAGTAATAAAGTAATATACGCAATGTATAATGATGACGATGTATTGATGGATGCAGTTGTAAAAACACGTGCTGCTCATCATCATATCGAGGAGATATTTTGTCCTTTTCCTGTGCATGGATTGGACAAAGCAATGGGACTTGCTCCTACTAGATTAGGTATTTGTGCTTTCATTTATGGATGTATAGGGCTTTCTTTTGCAACTTGGATGATGAACTTTATGATGATTCAAGATTGGCCTCAAGATATTGGTGGTAAACCAAGCTTTAGTTTTATCCAAAATATGCCAGCGTTTGTTCCTATTATGTTTGAGTTGACTGTCTTTTTTGCAGCTCACCTTATGGTAATTACTTTTTATATGAGAAGTAGAATATGGCCATTCAAAACCGCTGAGAATCCTGATGTTCGTACAACAGACGATCATTTCTTAATGGAAGTAGCAGTAGGTAATCACAACGAAGATGAACTTGTATCGTTTTTTCAAAATTCAGGTGCAGTTGAAGTTAAAGTAATTGAAAAGTATTAGTATATGAAAATCGTATATAGATTAGCAATTTTGGCAGGTATTGCAACTTTGGTAACTTCATGTTATGACACGAAGGCGCCAAACTATCAATACTTCCCTAATATGTATGAGGCAGTGAGCTATGAAACTTATTCTGAGCACGAAGTGTTCAATAGAGGTGGAGTCGCAGCTCAATTGCCACCAGAAGGAACTGTAAGTAGAGGATTTGAAGTTTATGAATCAGAAGATAACGTTCAAGGGTATCTACTTTCTAAAACTGTTCAAGGAGCTCAACTAGATGCTGCTGAATATGATTCGGCGAAAGCTGGAGCACTTTACGGTATTTATTGCGCAATCTGCCACGGTGGAGCGGGAGACGGTAAAGGACCTTTGGTTGTTAAAGAAAAGTTTTTAGGTGTTCCAAGCTATAAAGACAGAGAATTTACAGAAGAAAGTGTTTTTCACGTACAGACTTATGGATTGAACTCTATGGGATCGTATAAAAATCAATTAAACGCCAAAGAGCGTAGAATGGTTGCTAAGTATGTGCTAGAACTTAAGAGTAAATTATAATTGTAGAACAAACTGACTGTAATAGATATGTATACATTTTCAAGTAAATTAAAAACATTCTCTTTTATCCTTATGATCCTTGGATTATTAGGAGTAGGATATGCTTTTTTCACTGCACCAAGTACCGTTCAAGAGGTAGAGGCAATCCTAGCCGAGCAACATGACGGTCATGATTCTCACTCGACAGTTGTTCATAATGACGCTGCGGAGCACAAAGAGCATACAACTACAGAAACTGAAAAAACTGTAGTAGCTCCAGTTGCTGTAATTTCAACAGATTCTTCAGTAGCTAATACTTCTATTTTAAAAGATACAATTGCTGTGTCTTCTACTTTAGTAGCAAATAAAGTCGTAACTGCTAAGACGCCAATAGCTTCTTCTAGTTATGTAAATAAAAATAACAAAATCGATGAACATGCGGAGCATCAAGCTCACTTAGAGCACGTTTTGCATCAGCTGAGCAACAAACCATGGGCTGCAGTATATGTAGCTGCTATCTTCTTTTTGTTGTTAACAATGGGAGTTTTAGCATTTTATGCTATTCAAATTGTAGCGCAAGCAGGATGGTCGCCAGTATTGTTTAGAGTAATGCAAGGTATAACTGCATATTTGCCAGTTGGATCTATAATATTTTTTATTCTGTTAATTTTAAGTGGTTTACACTTTAATCATCTTTTCGTTTGGATGGATGCCGATGTAGTTGCTGCAGATAAATTAATTCAGAATAAATCTGGGTATTTAAACTTTCCATTTTGGATTGCTAGAGCAGCGATATTCTTAATTGGTTGGAATCTGTATAACTACTACACTAAGAAATTTTGTTTAGCACAAGATAGAGCTACAGACAATTTACAATACAAGAAAAATTTTAATGCTTCGGCAATATTTATGGTATTCTTTATTGTATCAGAATCAATCATGTCGTGGGATTGGATTATGTCGGTAGATCCGCACTGGTTTAGTACATTGTTCGGGTGGTATGTATTTGCTTCATTCTTTGTATCTGGAATTACTGTTATTATGCTAGTAACAATATTTATGAAGTCGTTAAATCTTCTACCTAACGTAAATACAAGTCACTTACATGATTTGGCTAAATTTATCTTCGGATTCAGTATTTTTTGGACATATTTATGGTTTTCACAATTCATGCTTATATGGTATGCAAACATTCCAGAAGAGGTAACATACTTCATTACTCGTATTGAAGATTATCAAATCCCATTCTTTGCAACTATTGGAATGAACTTCTTATTCCCAGTGCTAATTTTGATCAACACAGACTTTAAACGAATCTCATGGATTCTTGTGATGGCTGGTATTGTTATCTTATTAGGACATTACGTTGACTTCTTTGTTATGATTATGCCAGCTACTGTAGGTGACCAATGGTTTATCGGTATTGCTGAAATTGGATCAGTTCTTTTCTTTCTTGGATTGTTTATCTTTGTTGTCTTTACGGCAATGGCGAAATCTCCTTTGTTACCAGAAAGACATCCATTGATAGAAGAAAGTAAACATTTTCATTATTAATATTTAAATTCAGAGATAGATGACGAGTTTGTTGGTAATTATAGTTTTAGTTTTATTGGCTGTCGCGATTTGGCAGTTAACTAAAATATTTGATTTAACCCAGGTGGGTACTCATATCAATACAACGCAAGTTGCAGATGATAATGATAACAACCTGCAGGGATACATAATGTTTTTTTTCCTAGGATTTATTTATATCCTTACTATTTGGTGTCTTGTGTTTTATGGTGATTTGCCATTGATGAGTAACGCAGCATCGGTACACGGAGCAGAAGTAGATAATCTAATGTGGATTTCTATGGTTCTAATCTTTATCGTGCAGATAATTACACAAGGACTTTTGCATTACTTCTCTTTTGCTTATAGAGGAATCAATGACAGAAAAGCATTATACTTCGCTGATAATGATAGGCTAGAATTTGTGTGGAGCGTTATTCCTGCAATAGTTTTGGCTGGACTTATCTTATACGGATTGTACGCTTGGACAAATATTATGTTTGTTGACGAAGATGAAGAAGTAATTGTTGTCGAATTATATGCTAAACAATTTGCTTGGGAAGCCCGCTATTCTGGGAAAGATAATGTTCTCGGTAAAGCAAACGTTCGTTTTATCGAAGGTGTAAATACTGTAGGTATGGACCCTGCAGATCCTAATGGTCAGGATGATTTTATGGCAAATGAAATCCACCTCCCTCTTGGTAAAAAAGTGCTTTTCAAGATTCGCTCTCAAGACGTACTGCATTCAGCTTATATGCCTCATTTTAGAGCGCAAATGAATTGTGTACCGGGAATGGTGACTCAGTTTGCATTTGTTCCAAGTATTACTACTGCTGAAATGCGTGCTAAACCTGAGATGATCGAAAAAGTGGCTCGTATTAATAAGTTACGTGCAGATAAAAGTAAAGATTTGGCTGCCAATGGCCAAGCTGAATTAGATCCGTATACTTTTGATTACGTACTTCTTTGTAATAAAATCTGCGGGACATCGCACTACAATATGCAAATGAAAATTGTAATTGATACCCCAGAAGATTATAAAGAATGGTTGAAAGACAAAGCAACTCTTGCATCTAAGATTAAAGAAGAAGCGATGTCTAAAGAAGTTCCAGCAGAAACAGTGACTCCAGAAGTTGCAATGATGCCAGCAAAATAATTATTACTAAAATTTAAAGTAAACATATATGTCAGCAGTAGGTCACGATCTCACTCACGATCACGAACACGAACACCACCATAAAGATACTTTTATAACTAAATATATCTTTAGCATTGACCACAAGATGATTGCCAAGCAATACCTTATTACTGGTATTATAATGGGAGTTATTGGAGTTGGTATGTCAATGCTCTTTAGAATGCAGCTCGCTTGGCCAGAAGAATCTTTCCAAATCTTCAACATGCTGTTAGGTGATAAATTTGCGCCTAATGGAGTTATGACAAATGAGGTGTATCTAGCTTTGGTTACAATACACGGTACAATTATGGTCTTCTTCGTCTTGACCGCAGGACTTAGTGGAACCTTTTCAAATCTCTTAATTCCACTGCAAATTGGAGCAAGAGATATGGCGTCTGGATTTATGAATATGCTTTCATACTGGATGTTCTTTGTATCAGCAGTTATAATGTTGTGCTCTTTATTTGTCGAGTCAGGACCAGCTTCTGCAGGTTGGACAATCTATCCGCCATTATCGGCGCTTCCTCAAGCAATTGGAGGTTCTGGAACAGGTATGACTCTTTGGTTAATTTCTATGGCGATATTTATTGCATCATCTCTAATGGGATCTTTAAATTATATCGTTACAGTAATCAACCTTAGAACGAAAGGAATGTCTATGACTAGACTTCCACTTACAATTTGGACTTTCTTTGTAACAGCTATCATTGGATTAATCTCGTTCCCTGTTCTATTATCTGCAGCTTTATTGCTAATTATGGACAGAAGCTTTGGAACTTCATTTTTCCTGTCAGATATATACATCGCTGGAGAAGTACTTCACTATCAAGGTGGGTCGCCGGTTTTATTTGAACACCTTTTCTGGTTCCTTGGTCACCCTGAGGTTTATATTGTAATACTTCCTGCCATGGGTATTGTTTCAGAAGTTTTGGCAACAAACTCTCGTAAACCTATTTTCGGATACCGCGCGATGATTATGTCAGTAATTGCAATTGCTTTCCTTTCTACAATCGTTTGGGGTCACCATATGTTTGTATCTGGAATGAACCCGTTCCTAGGATCGGTATTTACATTTACAACTTTACTTATTGCGATTCCTTCTGCTGTAAAAGCATTTAACTGGATTACAACTCTTTGGAAAGGTAACTTGCAACTAAATCCTGCAATGTTATTCTCAATCGGAATGGTATCTACGTTTATTACAGGAGGACTTACAGGAATTATCTTAGGAGATAGTACTTTAGATATTAACGTTCACGATACTTATTTCGTTATTGCTCACTTTCACTTAGTAATGGGTATTTCTGCTCTTTACGGAATGTTTGCTGGAGTTTACCACTGGTACCCAAAAATGTTCGGTAGAATGTTGAATAAGAATCTTGGATATGTACACTTTTGGGTTACTGCTATCTGTTCTTATGGAGTATTTTTCCCAATGCACTTTATTGGAATGGCTGGATTACCACGTCGATATTATACAAACACAGCTTTCCCACTATTTGATGACTTACAGAATGTAAACGTTCTTATAACAGTATTTGCTCTTGTAGGAGGTGTTTTTCAAATTGTTTTCTTGTACAACTTCTTCGTAAGTATTTTCTACGGAAAAAGATCAGTACAGAATCCATGGAAATCTACTACTCTTGAGTGGACAGCACCAGTTGAGCATATTCACGGTAACTGGCCGGGAGCAATTCCAGAGGTACACCGTTGGCCTTATGACTACAGTAAGCCTGGTCACGATATTGATTTCATCCCGCAAAACATTCCATTTATGGAGGGTGAAGAGGAGTTACATCACTAATAACATTATATTTTTTTTAAAAAGTCCTTCGGTTACGAAGGACTTTTTTTGTAACTTAGAGTTTTAACTTTTAAATCATTTTTATGGAATCTAATTTTTCAAACAATGGTGAGAAGCAACGATTTGAATTGGAGCTTGACCACAAAATTGCCTTTATTGATTATCAGCTTACAGGAGAGACAATTACTATGTTACATACCGAAGTTCCGCAGGATTTAGAAGGGAAGGGAATTGGAAGTATGCTAGCCTCTAAAGCTCTAGACTACGCTACTATTCACAATCTAAAAGTTGTCCCTAGCTGCACATTTATCGCCGATTATATACGCAAAAATCCAAAATACGAAAGTTTACTTAAGTAATTCTGTGTCGATAGCTGTATTCTAGTAGCGTAACAACTGTTTAATTGCTACAGCGTATTCAACTGCGCTTTTTAATTATCTTTGCATCATGAATGAGAATTTAGACCCTACCAATAACAGTTTTACTTCGGAAGAATTTGACATTGAGAAAAAATTACGTCCTCTCACCTTTGACGATTTTGCGGGACAAGATCAAGTGTTAGATAATTTAAAGGTCTTTGTTGCTGCTGCAAATCAGCGGGATGAAGCTTTAGATCACGCACTTTTCCACGGGCCACCTGGATTAGGAAAAACTACATTAGCCAATATTCTCGCTAATGAACTTGGGGTTGGAATTAAAATCACATCTGGTCCCGTTTTAGATAAGCCTGGCGATCTGGCAGGATTGCTTACTAATCTAGAGGAGCGCGATGTGCTTTTTATTGACGAAATTCACCGTCTCAGTCCCATTGTCGAAGAATATCTCTACTCTGCAATGGAGGATTTTAAGATAGATATAATGATTGAGTCTGGTCCCAATGCACGGACTGTTCAATTAAATCTAAATCCCTTCACACTTGTTGGAGCAACAACTCGATCAGGCTTGCTGACAGCTCCTATGCGTGCCCGGTTTGGTATTCAAAGTAGGTTGCAGTATTATACTACAGAGCTTCTAACAAGTATTATCGAACGGTCGGCAAGCATTTTCAAAATGCCAATATCAATGGAAGCAGCTGTCGAAATTGCTGGACGTAGTCGAGGTACACCAAGAATTGCAAATGCTCTTTTACGTCGTGTACGCGACTTTGCACAAATCAAGGGTAATGGTAAAATTGACATCGAGATTGCAAAATTTGCATTAAAAGCTCTTAATGTAGACGCCTACGGTTTAGATGAAATGGATAATAAAATACTTACAACTATTATTGACAAATTTAAAGGTGGACCAGTTGGACTTTCTACCATTGCTACTGCGGTTTCGGAAAGTACAGAGACGGTGGAAGAAGTGTATGAACCATTCCTCATTCAGCAGGGTTTTTTGATGAGAACGCCTCGTGGTCGCGAGGTTACAGAGAAAGCCTACAAACATTTAGGTCGAGTGAAAGGTCTTATTCAGGGCAATCTTTTTTAGGGCATTTCCCTTCGGGCCGGGCTTTCCACTCCCAATCTTTGTGGGCAGAAAAAGCCCAAAAAGGATTTCTGGTCTAAATGAAATTCATCGAATTCCTATGGAAATATTATCCCATGAGATAATCCCTAAAGAAAAATGAAATCTACGAAAGAATATACCGCTTTTATAAAAGCCGAAGCCAAGCGCCTCGGCTTTTTGTCTTGCGGAATTTCTAAAGCTGGATTCTTAGAAGACGAAGCGCCGCGCCTCGAAAGTTGGCTTATGAATAATAGTCATGGTCAAATGTCCTATATGGCAAATAATTTTGATAAGAGACTCGATCCAACTTTACTTGTCGAAGGTAGCAAAAGCGTTGTGTCACTTCTATTAAATTATTATCCTGAAAATCACCAAAGGGATGACACGTTTAAAATTTCGAAATATGCCTACGGTGAGGATTATCATTTTGTCATAAAAGACAAACTTAAAGAATTGCTTTTTTCTATTCAGTCTAATATTGGCGAAGTTTCTGGTCGAGCTTTTACAGATTCTGCTCCAGTTCTAGACAAAGCATGGGCCGCAAAAAGTGGACTAGGTTGGATCGGAAAAAACAGCAACCTACTGACTCAAAAAGTAGGCTCTTTTTATTTTATTGCCGAATTAATTATAGATCTAGAGTTGGAATATGATTCAGCGGTTACAGATCATTGTGGCTCCTGCACCGCTTGCATCGACGCATGCCCAACCCAGGCAATTGAGTCTCCCTATATTGTTAATGGTAGTAAATGCATTTCTTACTTTACAATCGAGCTCAAAGAAGCAATTCCACAAGATGTGAAAGGAAAATTTGAAGATTGGATTTTTGGATGTGATATTTGCCAAGATGTCTGTCCTTGGAATCGATTTTCGAAGCCGCATAATGAGCCTCTGTTTAATACAAAGCCAGAACTGCTCAACTTTACCAAAAAAGATTGGAATGAAATAACTCAGGAAACTTTTAGGCAAGTTTTTAAAAATTCTGCTGTAAAGAGGACAAAACTTGAAGGGTTATTACGAAATATTTCTTTTGTTCAGGAATAATGCGCGAATGATTGTTATCTTTCAATCTCTAAAACAAATATAAAGCTTCGGGGAAAAATAATTCATAGTGGCTAAAGAAAATTTGCCAAATGTTTAGTTTTCTTTCATAGTCTTTTATCTTTGTGAGTCTCAAGAAAAATGATATTATGGAAAAATCAAATAAAAGAATAGAAGCTTTACTATACCACGCAAAACCCAGACCAGGAAAAATCCAAGTATTACCAACAAAAAGGTATGCCACGCAACGAGATTTGTCACTTGCATATTCTCCAGGTGTTGCAGAGCCATGTCTTGAAATAGCAAGAGATGTTGCAAATGTTTACAAATATACTGCCAAAGGAAATTTGGTTGCCGTTATTACAAACGGAACTGCAGTACTTGGTCTTGGAGACATTGGACCCGAGGCGTCGAAACCAGTGATGGAAGGAAAAGCACTTTTATTTAAAATCTTCTCAGACATAGATGTCTTTGATATTGAAATCGACACAAAAGATGTTGATAAATTTATAGAAACCGTAAAGAATATCGCCCCTACTTTTGGAGGTATTAATCTTGAAGATATAAAGGCGCCAGAATCATTTGAAATTGAACGACGATTGGTGGAGGAATTAAACATTCCTGTTATGCATGATGATCAGCATGGAACTGCAATCATTTCTTCTGCTGCCTTAATCAACGCCTTAGAATTGGCAGGAAAAAAGGCCGAAGAAGTTAAAGTTGTTGTTTCTGGAGCAGGTTCTGCAGCCTTGGCCTGCGCTAATTTGTACCTATTACTAGGTGTTAAAGCTGAAAATGTCTTGATGTTCGATTCGAAAGGATTAATTTCTAAAGATCGTGAAAATATCAAAGTAATGCAGCAGAAATATGCAAATGGTACTGCTGGCACTACGCTATTAGAAGCGCTTACGGGTGCAGACGTTTTTCTTGGACTATCAACAGGAGATATTATGTCTGCCGAAATGCTTCTTGCAATGGCCGACAACCCTATTGTTTTTGCCATGGCAAATCCACAACCCGAAATAGCTTATGACTTAGCAATTTCTACCCGTAAAGATGTTATTATGGCTACTGGCCGCTCTGACCACCCTAATCAAGTGAATAATGTTCTCGGTTTTCCTTATATCTTCCGAGGCGCCTTAGATGTGCGTGCTACTATAATCAATGAAGAAATGAAAATGGCCGCGGTAACTTCTTTAGCAGCTTTGGCCAAAGAATCAGTTCCCGAAACGGTGAATATTGCGTATGGTGAAACCAAATTAACTTTTGGTAGAGAGTATATTATTCCCAAACCATTTGACCCACGATTAATCACCACTGTTGCTCCTGCTGTTGCAAAAGCTGCCATGGATTCGGGAGTAGCACTACAACCAATTTTTGATTGGGACAAATACAATACTGAATTACTAGAAAGATTAGGATCTGATAATAAAATGGTTCGTCTAATTGCAAATAGAGCTAAGACAAATCCTAAAAGAGTAGTTTTTGCGGAAGCAGATCAACTTGATGTTCTAAAAGCAGCTCAGATTTCGTATGAAGAAAAAATTGCCATCCCAATTCTCTTAGGAAATAAAAAAATTATTTTAGAATTAATGAAGGAGATTGGCTTTAGTGCCAATGTTGAGATCATTGATCCTAAAGAAGATGAGGAAGAGGTCAGGAGAAATAACTACGCAAGTGTTTTCTATAAAGCACGACAACGTAAAGGAATTCAGCTATTAGATGCACAAAAATGGATGCGAGAGCGTAATTACTTTGCGGCAATGATGGTGGTGCAAGGAGAGGCAGATGCTATGGTTTCTGGATATTCACGCAGTTATTCATCTGTCGTTCGGCCAATTTTACAATTAATTGGTAAAGCGCCTGGGGTTTCTTTAGTGGCAACTACCAATATGATGATGACAAATCGAGGTCCGATATTTTTATCTGATACTGCAATTAATCCAAATCCGTCGGCAGAGGGAATCGCCAAAATCGCTCTAATGACCGCCAAGACCGTACGCATGTTCGGTATGGAGCCAGTAATTGCGATGGTTTCTTATTCAAATTTTGGGTCGTCTCAAGGAGAAAGTGGAAAAAAACTGAGAGAAGCAGTTGCCTATCTACATGAAAATTATCCAGATCTAGCGGTTGACGGCGAACTTCAATCAGACTTTGCTTTAAATCCTGAAATGCTCAAAAAGAATTTTCCTTTCTCTAAATTAGCCGGAAAAAAGGTAAATACGTTGATTTTCCCAAACCTTGATGCCGCAAATATTACTTATAAAATGCTCAAAGAATTATACGGTGCAGATTCAATTGGACCGATTATGTTAGGTATGAATAAACCTGTGCACATTTTTCAACTAGGAGCAAGTGTGGATGAGATGGTTAATATGACGGCGATTGCAGTGATCAATGCTCAATCTGTAGAACATCGTACCAAGAAATAATTATTATTTGTTTAAGCTCTCGCTACCGAAGTAGCAAGAGCTTAAACTTTTTTGCTATATTTGGCTTTTACTTAACGTTTTATGATTGCACATATTCAGGGCAAATTGGTAGAAAAGCTACCTACCGAAGTCTTAATAGACTGTGGTGGTGTAGGCTATCAAGTTAATATCTCTCTGCACACTTATTCGCTAATTCCGGATACCGAAAATATCAAACTTTTTACCTACTTACAAATTAAGGAAGATTCGCACACCTTGTTTGGATTCGTAGAAAAATCTGAGCGCGAAATTTTCAAAATGCTGCTATCCGTTTCTGGAATAGGCGCTAGCATTGCTAGAACGATGCTCTCTTCGTTAGAGCCTAAGCAAATAATACAAGCACTCGCTTCTGGAGATGTAGCAACAATACAATCTATCAAGGGAATAGGTAGTAAGACCGCACAAAGAGCTATTTTGGATTTAAAAGAAAAGGTATTAAAAATCTACAATCTTGACGAAGTTTCTATAGTGCAAAACAATACAAACAAAGATGAAGCGTTATCTGCTTTGGAGGTTCTAGGTTTTAACAAAAAATTGGCTGAAAAAGTAGTCGATAAATTTGTTAGAGAAAGTCCTGAGGCATCGGTTGAAACTATTATTAAACAAGCTTTAAAAAATTTATAATACTTGAAAACAGTGTACACAGCAGGAATTTCTGCATTGAGACCCGTAATGTTTTTGCTTTTACTTATCGCATCAGCACAAACTCAAGCCCAAGTTGATGAGGAGACACAAGATACTATTACAGGAAGTGTAGTAGGGCAGATTGCTATCGGAAATCCGTCTAGCATTTTGGAAGCCTATACCTATGATCCCGTAACTGATCGTTACATCTATACCAATACAGTGGACGGCTTTAATATAAATTATCCAATAATTTTAACGCCAAAAGAATATCAAGAGCTAGTTCAGAGGGAAAGTATGCGCGCATATTTTAAACAAAAATCTGATGCTATTGATGGAAAGAAGGATGGGAGTGATGCTGCTCAACGGGATTTACTACCGCGTTACTATGTAAATTCGGGTCTTTTCGAGTCTATCTTTGGAGGAAACACAATCGATGTAAAACCGACCGGATCTGTAGAAGTAGATCTTGGTGCTCGTTATACAAAACAGGATAATCCAGCTTTTTCACCTCGAAATAGAACTTCTACAACTTTTGACTTCGATCAGCGTATCAGCATGAGTTTGATGGGAAAAGTCGGTACAAGACTTAACGTTAATGTCAATTATGATACTGAATCAACTTTTGCCTTCCAGAATCTTATCAAATTAGAATACACTCCTACCGAAGACGATATTATCCAAAAAATTGAAGTTGGTAACGTAAGTCTCCCATTAAATAGTTCACTTATTAGAGGTGCACAGAGTCTCTTTGGGGTAAAAGCACAATTTCAGTTTGGTAAAACGACCATTACGGGGATTTTCTCTGAGCAGAAATCTCAAACAAAAAGTGTCACTGCCGAGGGCGGTGGTACGGTCGAACCTTTTGAACTTTTTGGCCTTGATTATGATGCCGATAGACACTTCTTCCTTTCTCAATATTTCCGTAGCAAATACGACAAATCACTCAATAACTATCCATTTATTGATAGTCGAGTACAAATTACGAGGATTGAAGTTTGGATAACCAATAAGCAAAATAGAGTAAATCAGAACAATAATAACCTTCGTAACATTATTGCTCTTCAAGATCTAGGGGAATCACAACTTACTAATTATTTAGATCCTGTCGTGGTTGGTACACCGCCCGCCGGTTTCTTTAATAATCCAGCCGACTCTCCAACAGATAATAAAAATAATGATTATGATCCAGGGCTAATCGGTGCTGGAGGTGCACTTAACGGAAATATTAGAGAAATCGTAACAGCAAATTCAGGGTTTGTTGGTATTACTCCTTCGGAAGGTCGTGATTATTCTAAACTAGAAAATGCAAGAAAGTTAACTTCGACAGAGTTTACTTATAATACACAACTTGGATATATTTCACTTCAACAAAGACTTGCTAATGACGAAGTATTGGCGGTAGCCTATCAATATACTATCGGAGATAAAGTATATCAAGTAGGTGAATTTGGAACTGACGGTATTGATGCAACTCAAACCGGAGCAATTGATCCTGATACAAATCAACCGACAACAGTTTCTACGCAAGCACTTCTGCTAAAAATGCTGAAAAGTAATTTAACCAATATTGCAGATCCTGTGTTTAATTTGATGATGAAGAATATTTATCAAATACCTGGTGCTTATCAATTAGAGCAAGAAGATTTCAGATTTAATATTCTATATACAGATCCATCACCGCTTAACTATATTACTCCAGTTGCAGGAACACAATTTCCAACTACATCAGATCCTGAACAACAGTTAGCTGAAACACCTCTTTTGCAAGTCTTTAATGTAGATAGACTGAATTATAATAATGATCCTCAAGTTGGTGGAGACGGATTTTTTGATTTCTTGCCAGGAATTACAGTTGATCGACAGAATGGTCGAATTATTTTTACCTCTGTGGAACCTTTCGGTAAATTATTGTTTGATAAGCTTAAACTCGGTACAGAAAACTACAATGATCCATTAACTTATAATGCCAATCAGAATAAATACGTTTTTAGAAAAATGTATAATAGCACTCAAGCAGGTGCATTGCAGGAATCAGACAAAAATAAATTTCAACTAAAAGGTAGATTTAAATCATCGGGAGGTGATGGAATTCCTATTGGAGCTTTCAATGTGCCTAGAGGTTCGGTGGTAGTAAGTGCTGGCGGTAGAATACTTCTTGAAGGTGTAGATTATAGTGTGAACTATCAACTAGGACGAGTTCAGATTTTAGATCCTTCTCTTCAAGCATCAAATACACCTATTGAAGTTTCGGTAGAGAATAATTCGGTATTTGGTCAGCAGACGCGTCGTTTTATGGGTGTAAATGTGGAGCATAAATTCTCGGACAAATTCCTTGTTGGTGCTACATTTCTCAAGATGAGTGAAAAACCATTTACTCAAAAATCAAACTACGGGCAAGAGTCTGTCAATAATTCAATCTTCGGCGCAAATGCAAATTTTGCGACTGAAGTTCCTTTTCTAACGAGATTGGTAAATAAATTACCAAACATTGATACAGATGTACCATCAAATATCTCTTTGCGTGGAGAGATTGCGTTTTTACAACCAGATTCGCCAAAAGCTGACAACTTCCAAGGTGAAGCTACTATTTATATAGATGATTTTGAAGGTTCGCAGACTGCTATTGATATGCGTTCTCCTTCAGCTTGGAGCCTTGCTAGTGTTCCAGTTCGAAATTCAAATAGTACCTACGGTGACTTTGGTGCCGAAGCAAACGACCTTTCTTATGGTTTTAAAAGAAGTAAACTTGCTTGGTACAGTATCGATCCAACATTCTATGCTGAGAAACCGAGCGGAATTTCGCCTCAGGACATTGCTTTAAATTCGACTAGAAGAATTTTTAGCGCAGAACTTTATCCTCAAACGGATATCGCGGTTGGGCAAACTCAAGTAGTTAACACTTTTGACTTATCGTATTATCCAACTGAGCGTGGTCCTTATAACTACAACCCTTTGGCAGCAGCCACAAATGGATTCTCCGCAGCACAAGCTACAGAAAATTTTGGAGGGGTGATGAGAGCAATCAATTCAACAAATTTTGAACAAGCAAATGTTGAGTACATTCAGTTTTGGGTACTTGATCCTTATTATGATCCGGGAAATCCACAAGCGCAAGCATCAGTAGGAAATAGCGGAAAATTGTATTTTAACCTTGGTTCTATTTCTGAAGATATTCTTAAAGATGGTCGTAAGCAATATGAGAATGGTTTAGGTGCCGATCAGATTCTGGTAAATCCAGCTCCAATTTGGGGTAATGTTCCAGCCTCACAATCTCTTATTTATGCTTTTGATACAGATCCCGCAAACAGAGCACGTCAGGATGTGGGACTTGATGGTCTTAATGACGACGAAGAAGCGACTCGTTTTCCAGCATTTGCAGGATTAGCAGATCCATCACAAGACAATTACGAATATTATCTAACTGCTGAAGGAAACGTTCTAGAACGCTACAAAAATTATAATGGAACTCAAGGAAACTCACCAGTAGAATTGAGTGGAAATAATAGAGGGTCTACCACACTACCAGATGTAGAAGATATCAATCGGGATAACACAATGAATACAATTAATGCTTATTATGAGTATGAAATAGAGATTCGTCCAAATATCCAAATTGGTGATCCTTTCGTTACAGATATTAAAGATACGCCAGCGGCAAATTTGCCAACCGGCGCAACTCCAACATCAGCAAGATGGATTCAATATAAAATTCCAGTTTCTCAGCCAAACAACGTGATTGGCGGAATCTCAGATTTCAGAACGATTGGTTATATGCGTATGTTTATGACAGGATTTAATGATGATATTACATTGCGTTTTGGTGCACTTGACCTAGTACGTGGTGAGTGGAGACGTTATGAAAATTCTCTTGATATTACCGATTCTAATCCTGATGATGATGGAACAAATTTTGACGTTCAAGCTGTAAATATCCAAGAAAACAGCGATAGACTTCCTATTAAATATGTATCTCCTCCAGGAGTTGTTCGCGAGGAATTATATAGCAACAATTCGGTAATCCAACAAAATGAGCAATCACTTTCTTTAAAAGTTGGTGGTACTGGGTTGGAGCCACTTGATGGTCGTGCTGTATTTAAAAATGTATCGGTTGATTTTAGACAATTTAAAAATCTTAAGATGTTTCTTCACGCCGAAGCGCTTGTTGGAGATGCAATGCCATTACAAGACAATGAACTAATCGGTTTCATTAGATTTGGAAATGACTTTACGCAAAACTTTTATGAAGTAGAAATTCCTTTAAAGGTTACTAATCCTGGAGCGTTAAATGCCGATGAAATTTGGCCGGATGCGAATGAGATTGATCTTTCTTTAGAATTATTAACGAGATTAAAAATCCTATCAATGGGTGCATCAGCTCCTATCGAAGATGCAAATGGAATTCGTTTTATTAACGAGGGAGATCTCGATCCTAGCAAAGCTGGAAGATCTAATGAATTACGACTAGGTATTCGTGGTAATCCAAACTTCGGGTTGGTTCGTACTTTAATGGTCGGAGTGAAAAATAATACGCAAAACACTAAAATTCCAGCTGGCTACGTACTTTCATCAAAAGATGTTAAAGGAGAAGTTTGGTTTAATGAATTGCGACTTTCAGATATGGACAATCAAGGTGGTATGGCCGCAGTTTTGAATCTTGATTCTAATATTGCCGATTTTGCAACGGTTGCGGCAACTGGTAGAATGAGTACAATTGGTTTCGGTTCGCTAGAACAAGGATCAAATGAAAGATCACGTGAAGATATAGTGCAGTACAATCTTGTGACCAACGTAAATCTTGGTAAATTACTTCCTAATAAATGGGGAATTAATGTTCCATTTAATTATGCGGTGGGCGAGGAAATTATCACTCCAGAATATGATCCTTACAACCAAGATATCAAACTTGATTTGCTTCTTGATAACACTGAAAATGCTGCAGAGCGTCAAAATATAAAAGATCGTGCGATTGATTATACAAAACGTAAAAGTATCAACTTCATCGGTGTTCGTAAAGATCGCGCTCCAGAGCAAAAGCAACATTTCTACGATCTTGAAAACTTAACACTTTCATACTCGTTTAATGAAGTAGAAAGACATGACTTTGAAATTGAAGATTACCTAGATCAGCAACTTAATACTGGTGTTGATTATGCGTATGCTTTTCAACCAAAATTGGTAGAACCTTTCAAAAAGACAAAATTCATGAAGAAAAGTTCTTATTGGAAAATGTTAAGCGACTTTAATTTCAATTACTTACCTTCAAATATTTCGTTTAACACAAAAATTTTGCGTCAGTATAACCGTCAGCAGTTCAGGCAAATCGATATCGAAGGTATTGGAATTGATCCCCTGTACAGACGTAATTTCTTGTTCAATTACAATTATGGCTTCAATTATAACCTAACCAAAGCTTTAAAAGTAAATTATACAGCTGCGACTAGTAATATAGTTAGAAATTATCTGGATGATAATAATGTACCAAATGACGATATCACGATTTGGGATGATTACTTCGAAATTGGAGAAGCAAACCAACACAATCAGCAGATTATCGTAAACTATGCTTTGCCTCTTAACAAATTGCCGTTTTTAAGCTTTTTAAAATCTGATTATTCTTATACAGGAGATTTTAATTGGCAACGTGCTTCATTGGCATTAGAATCTATTGAATCCAATGGTATCAATTATGACCTTGGAAACACTGTTCAAAATGCAGGATCACATCGATTGAACACTGCTCTTAATATGGACTTGTTTTATAAATATATTGGTCTAACCAAAAAACCTAAGAAAACAGCGACCAAGCCCGCGGCACTTCCTAAGCCCGGAGAAAAAATTGTAAATACCGCACAAGCGGCAACAGAGGAGCGCAACGTTTTTATGACAGGATTAATCGGGGTTCTAACTTCTGTAAAAAACGTTCAAGTTAATTATACAGAAAACAGAGGAACGGTGCTTCCAGGATATCTTCCAGGAATTGGATTTATGGGTACTTCTAGACCCACTTTAGGATTCGTTCTTGGGTCACAATCTGACGTTCGTTACGAAGCAGCAAAAAATGGCTGGTTGACAAACTATCCTGAGTTTAATCAAAACTTTACGCAGGTTACAACCAAAGTTATAAACGCAACTGCAAATGTTGATTTGTTTCCAGATTTCAAAATAGATCTTACCGCCGATCGTTCGTACTCAGAAAATTTCTCTGAGCAGTACAATATTTTCGATGGTGATTATAATCCGCAGTCTCCATATTCATTTGGTAATTTTAGCATCTCGACTATTTTGATTAAAACGGCATTTAGTACAAGCGATGTTAACGGTTCAGCAGCATTTGATGACTTTAGAGCAAATCGTTTTATCGTTGCCAACCGTCTAGCTGAGAATTTTTATGGTACTACAGAGTATCCACTTAATGCTGATGGATATCCTGCAGGTTTTGGTAAAAACTCTCAGGCGGTTTTGCTTCCTTCATTTTTGGCAGCCTATTCGGGTGCCGATGCTGGTGGAATTTCATTAGGTGCTTTCCGCAATATGCCAATTCCAAACTGGACTGTAAAATACAGCGGATTGATGCGCTACAAATTCTTCAAAGATACATTCAAGCGTTTCTCTTTGCAGCATACGTACCGAGCTTCGTACACCGTAAACTCATTTAGATCTAATTTCGAATTTGATCAAAATCCGGCAGGAGTAGATGCTGGTGGTAACTTTAATAACAAACTTATTATATCCAATATTAATCTTGTTGAACAGTTTAACCCGCTGATAAGAGTAGATTTTGAAATGAAAAATTCATTTAAGATCCTTGCCGAAATGAAAAAAGATCGCGCATTGTCAATGAGTTTTGACAATAATCTGCTTACAGAAGTAAAGGGATTAGAGTATGTTGTGGGAGTTGGATATAGATTTAAAGATGTGATTTTCTCAACAAAGCTGGCAGACAATCCAACGGGAGTTGTGAAAAGTGACATCAATGTAAAAGTTGATTTATCTTACAGAAACAACGAGACTATTGTTCGTTATTTAGATTACAACAACAATCAATTAGCCGGTGGACAGGATTTGTGGTCAGCAACATTGCGTGCCGATTATATGTTTAGCAAAAATCTCACAGCCATTTTCTATTATGATCATTCGTTTTCAAAAGCCGTAATTTCAACCTCATTTCCTATGACAAATATTCGTGCAGGATTTACATTGAGATATAATTTTGGAAATTAAAAATGATGAGTTTATAGTTTTAAATTTCAAGTAGAACCTTTACATTTGTCAAACAACATAAAATAATAAAAATGAACTTACCAGAACAATTAAAGTATACAAAAGACCACGAGTGGATTAGCTTAGATGGTGATGTTGCTACAGTAGGAATTACTGATTTTGCTCAAAAAGAATTGGGAGATATCGTGTATGTAGAGGTAGAAACTCTTGATCAGGACATGGAAGCTGACGAAGTTTTCGGAACTGTTGAAGCTGTAAAAACTGTTTCTGATTTATTCTTGCCATTGGCTGGTACAATCGTAGAATTTAACGAGGAACTAGAAACTACTCCAGAAGTGGTAAATGCTGACCCTTATGGAAAAGGGTGGATGATTAAAGTAAAAGTGACAGATGTTGCTGATTTTAACAAATTGATGTCAGCCGAAGATTACAAAAAATTGATTGGTGCTTAAAAATGTATTCTTATTGTTAGCGATATTTTGGACAACACTATCTGTTTATTTATTTTTAAGCAGTTCCAGTTCGCTATCCATAGATACTCAAGTAAAAAATGCCGATAAGTACTTTCATGCTGGTTTTCACGGTCTCTTTGTGGTCTTTTGGTATCTTGGTCTCCGGCCTAAAACCATATTTGATCCGATAAGAAAACTGCTTATTCCAGTGGTTGCGACCTCCATAATTTATGGCATAGCAATAGAATTTGCACAATATGCATTTACAGATTCAAGATCTGCTGATTTTTTTGATATTTTAGCAAATTGTTCGGGAGCACTTATAGCTTTTGTTCTGATGCTTGCCTACGAAAAGTGGGGTCATAAGTCAGTAATTTAATACTATAAAAATCTCGCTTCGGTGAGATTTTTTTTTAGGAGCTTTTTCCTGCTGTCCACTGTATCTTTTTCTTTTTTTCCGAAAAGGGAAAAAAAGAAAAAGGATGACGTTCCCATCAGGGCTAGGGCTCTCCGTTTAACAAGAATTTATATTGCTAATCAAGAAGTATCAATTTTTACAGACCTTATCATTATGGAAATTTCTAACAATTCCAATTTTAATATTAACGAATATCTGGAATCTACTTACCTAAAAACTGCCGATCAAGCAGGAATATCGGAAGAAGAAAATCTATTGATTACGCAACAATTGGTGCAACAAGCAATCGATCAAAATTATAAAGTGGCGATGATTTTGCCGCAGTATGTGGCAATGGCTCGCAATATGCTTTTTGCCCAAAAATCAGACGTGCTTTTGGGAACCGTAATCGATTTTCCAGAAGGGAAGAGCACGCTTGAAGACAAGTTAATGCAAGCAGCAACTGCTATTCTTGACGGTGCAGATGAATTGGATTTTGTGGTAAATTACACGTCTTTCCGCTTTGGTGATCTCGATTTAGTGCGTCAAGAAGTTTTAGAATGCAGCAGAATTTGTCTCGCCAATAATCGAGCAGTAAAGTGGATTATTGAAACTGCCGCACTCAACAATCAAGAAATCGAATCTCTTACTAAGTTGATTAGAGAAGAAATTGTGGGAAATTTTGAAGAGAAAGATTTTCAAAAAGTATTTGTAAAATCATCAACGGGGTTTTATAAAACCGAAAACAATCTTCCAAATGGCGCTACACTTGAGACTATTGCTGTAATGCTTGAAAGTGCCCGGCCGCTACAAGTTAAAGCTTCTGGAGGAATAAAAACAAAGCAACAAGCGTTAGAAATGATTAACTTGGGAGTTCAAAGGATCGGAACATCATCGGCGGCTGTAATTTCAGCAGATTAATTTGTCCAATACAATTCTACAACATATTTTTTATGAGATACAGCCTTATTCTCTTGCTATTATTGGTGTCTTTTTCCGGATATTCGCAACAGCGAATAAGAGAAACTATTCCTGTATATCCTGGTTGCGATGCACAGAGTCTTCAATTGGAAAGCTGCTTTTATAATAATGTTCAGAATTATGTCTTTGAAAATTTTGAAGTGCCCGAAGTCTTGAAGAATTCAGAATTCAAAGATATCGTAACTGTCCTTTTTGAAGTTGATACTACGGGAGTTTTTAAAGTTTTATACGTTAATGCTATCGATGCTTCACTTGTAGCTGAAAGTAAAAGAGTATTTAGTGCGTTGCCAAAAGTACAGCCTGCTTATTACAACGGCCGACCTACTTATGCAAAATTTACAATTAATATAAATATTCCGCTTCAACCGGCGAATTCGATTGTCACTCAGAATTCATATGTTGAGAATGTACCCAAATCTCGTGGGAAGTTTTTTAAAGAACACGTGCCAGAATTAACCGAATTTGATAGTATTATTTACAAGCGTTTTAATAATCCCCAACTTAGCTCGCATCTCAATATTCCGTTTTCACATTCTTATTACAACCGCTTTGACGCTGCAATGAATCAAATTGGCAGTAATAATCACACCGCTTCAAAACCCTATACTTATGCCGAGGTTGCAAAATACTATGACCTTCATAAATGGCAAGAATCCATCTCTAAAAAAGGAACTAGTTGGTATTCTAGAAAATTTTGGAACGAGAACTTTGTTGAAATTCAAGGTGACAACTACTGGTTTACTTTCAATCCGATTTTAGATCTTCAATTAGGAAAAAGTTTTGGTGACCAAGATGTCAGCACATTTGTCAATACAAGAGGTATACAATTTAGAGGTGGGCTAGGAGAGCAGATTAATTTTTCTACCACGATTTACGAAAGTCAAGGACGTTTTGCCGACTACTATAATATGTATGCTGAATCTATTAAACCTTCGGGTGGAAATCCTGCAATTATTCCCGGAATCGGAATTGCCAAAGGTTTTAAGGAAGATGCTTATGATTTTCCTACTGCCGAAGCTAGTCTAACCTTTACGCCAAGTAAATTTTTAAATCTTGAGCTTGGCTACGGCCGAAACTTCATTGGTGACGGATATCGTTCACTACTCGAAGGCGATGGAGCAAGTCCGTATCCATACTTTAAAGCAAATACGACTTTCTGGAAAATCAAATATACCAACACCTATATATGGATGAAAGACGTCCGACCAGAAGCTACATTGGAAAAAACTTATTCTACAAAATATATGGCAAACCACTATCTAAGTTGGAATGTTACCAAGCGTTTTAATCTTGGATTGTTTGAATCGGTAGTTTGGGCCAATACCAATAATCGTGGTTTCGATATCAACTTTGTAAATCCCTTAATTTTTTACCGAGCAGTCGAATTTTCTTCTTCTCCCAAAACTGGAAATGCCTTACTAGGAGCAACATTTAAGTACAAATGGAATAGTCAACTTAACTTTTATGGACAGTTTTTGTTAGACGAATTTTCTTTAGGCGATGTGAAAGAAAGAGAGAAAAGTTGGAAAAATAAATATGGATATCAAGTTGGGGCGAAATATTACAACGCGTTGAATATTGACAATTTGTACCTTCAATTAGAATATAATAGAGTTAGGCCTTACGTATATTCTCATAGTGATCCACTCACCAATTATGCTCACAACAATCAAAGTGTAGGACATCAATGGGGTGGAAATTTTAGTGAATTTATCGCAGTTGCTCGTTATAATAAAGGAAGGTATTTTGCGGATGCCAAAGTAACTTTTGGAAAAAGAGGTTTGGATTTTAATACCGCTACCGATTCTTTAAATTATGGAGGCAATATTTATAGAGGTTATAATGACAATCGTGCCCGCGACAAAAATGCTTATGTGGGTCAAGGTAACGAGACATCTATTTTTATTGCAGATTTGCAAGCTGGATATGTAATTAATCCTTCTACAAACTTAAAATTATTTGGGAATGTAATTTTTAGAAATTTTGATCCTCTAGAAAACACCGAAACTACCTTTAAACAAACGACGACTTGGATATCTATTGGTGTTAGAAGTGATATTTTTAACTGGTATTACGACTATTAATGGCAGCTATATCTTAAAGCCTTGACTTTAACGCTTTGCAAATCAAAATTTGATATAATCAAGCATTATAAGATAATGAAATTTGTATCTTTGCCGAAGTTTAAAAAACCTTAATGAATTCTGCATTGCAATCTTCTGTAAATACATTTTCCATAAAAGCTCTTTTTCTTGATTTTAAAGAAATCACCAAAGCAGGACTTGCTATAAGCGTTTTGTTTTCTTCGATTGCTGGTTATTTTTTGGGCTTTGATAGCGAAAATCCCTTTCAGTGGTCAGTTCTTATCATGTTAATTATCGGAGGCTACTGCATGGTTGGAGCATCAAATGCCTTTAATCAAGTCATCGAAAAAGATATTGACAAATTAATGGACAGAACAAAGGATCGTCCCGTTCCTTCTGGCCGTATGTCATCAACTGTTGCGCTAGTCTTGGCCAGTATTCTAACCATAATTGGTATTGTATTACTTTATTTGATAAATCCTAAAACAGCAATGTTTGGTGCGATTTCAATATTCTTATACACAAGTTTGTATACGCCACTTAAAACCATTACGCCTCTTTCTGTATTTGTTGGTGCCTTTCCAGGTGCTATTCCATTTATGTTAGGGTGGGTTGCGGCAACTGGCGAATTTGGAATCGAAGCAGGAACACTGTTTTTAATTCAGTTTTTTTGGCAGTTTCCACACTTTTGGGCGATTGGTTGGATGTTGTTTGCCGATTATGAGAAAGCAAAAATATTTATGTTGCCTACTGGTAAGCGAGATACTTCAACAGCGTTGCAAATTATATTATACACTGTATGGTTGATAGTGGCATCGTTATTACCTGCTTTAGGCTATACAGGTAAGTTTTACATTACGCCAGTTTCGGCAGTTTTAGTGCTTCTTTTAGGCTTATGGATGCTTTTTTATAGTGTCAAATTATATAAAATCCGAACACCCAAAGCAGCAAGAACATTAATGCTTGTAAGCGTTTTGTACATTACGCTATTGCAATTAATTTATATTGCTGACAAATTCTTAAGATAATAAATTTATGGATATGACAATGACTCTAGATGAACACAATGCGAGAAAAGCGCGTTCGTCCAAATTGATTCTGGCCTTTGCCATGATTAGTATGACTATGATGTTTGCAGGACTTACCAGCGCATTTGTGGTAAGTAAATCACGAGCAGACTGGTTGACAGATTTTCAACTTCCAACTGCGTTTTATGCTAGTACTGCGGTAATTTTATTTTGTAGTCTTACCTTTCATTTAGCAAAAAAAGCAATTCTAAAAAATAATTGGTCCCAAACTACTGTATATTTATTGGCTACTCTTTTACTAGGTGTGTCATTTGTAATTTTGCAGTTTGTAGGCTTTGGTGAGATCATCGATGCGGGTCATTATTTCACCGGAAGTGAAAGTTCAATAACAACTACATTTCTCTATGTTGTGACCGTAACGCACCTTGCTCACCTTGCTGGAGGCTTAATTTCACTACTTATTATTATTTATAATCATTTTAAACATAAATACAATTCAAAGCAAACTCTTGGTATAGAGCTAGGTGCAATGTACTGGCACTTTCTCGACTTCCTTTGGATCTATTTGTTTTTGTTTTTATATTTCTTTAAATAAGAAAAAAACGTAAATTTGGGAACTTTTAACGAATAACTTTTATGGAAGCGATTACTACTGTAAATAGCAAAAACAAAACTTGGGGCGGCGGAAATGAGCCGATGGGAGCCAGTTATGGTAAATTAATGATGTGGTTTTTTATCGTATCGGATGCCTTAACCTTTTCAGGATTCTTAGCAGCTTATGGCTTCTCTAGATTCAAATTTATCGACACTTGGCCTATTGCCGATGATGTCTTTACCCACTTTCCGTTCTTGCACGGAATTTCAGCGCCAATGTACTATGTGGCACTGATGACTTTTATCCTAATCTTCTCGTCAGTTACTATGGTATTGGCGGTAGATGCAGGTCATCAAATGAACAAAGCAAAAGTAACATTGTATATGTTTCTTACTATTTTGGGAGGTTTGATATTCGTAGGTTCACAAGCTTGGGAATGGAAAAACTTTATCAATGGCGGATTAGGTGCGGTTGAAACTCACGGAGGGTCTTTGTTGCAATTTGTTGATAAAACTGGTAAAAGGGTTGCGTTGGCAGACTTTGCAGTAACATTAGAGGGGCAAAAAGAACAGTTGTCAAGAAACGAAGGGACATGGTTTATGTCATCAGCTTCAATGTCGGACTATTCTATGGCAGAGATTCAGGCTGGTTTTAAAGCAAATCCTGATTTACTAATTCGAACAGAAACAACTTTTCATGGTACCGAAGCAAATTTAAAAGATGCTAGACTAGAGCAGTCGCTAAATAAAGTTAAGCACAAAGAAGTGCTAACTCGTGCTGAATCTGAAAAGATGCTTGCCAAAGGCTTGCACGTTGTAGAAGGTGCAAATCTTATACGCAACGAATACGGAAATAAATTGTTTGGAGATTTTTTCTTCTTTATTACTGGATTTCACGGATTCCACGTAATTACAGGAATCCTTATTAATATTATCATCTTTTTCAATGTACTAGTGGGTACATATGAAAAAAGAGGAAGCTATGAGATGGTAGAGAAAGTTGGTCTTTACTGGCACTTTGTCGACTTGGTTTGGGTATTTGTATTTACATTCTTCTACCTAGTTTAATTTTTCAAAAGTAATTATCATGACACACGAATACGTATCAAATACTAAAAGAATCTGGATTGTTTTTGCAATTCTATCTGTATTAACAATTGTAGAAGTAGCATTAGGAATCGAAAAACCTGCCGTGCTATTTATGAATACTGTTTTAGGTATGAACCTCCTGAATTGGATTTTCATTATCCTAACCATCGTAAAAGCTTATTACATTGTTTGGGCGTTTATGCACATGGAAGGTGAAAAGTCTAGTCTTCGATGGGCTGTTGTAAGCACGCTTTGCTTCTTGATTGTGTATTTATTCTTCATCTTACTTGTTGAAGCAGATTATATCTTTGGGGTTTATAGAGATTCCACTATTAAGTGGAACTTTTAACAACTTATTAATTCATAAAAGACGGTTTCTGACCGTCTTTTTTTATTTTTGTACTTTATATATTTGAATTTTCAAAAATGAAAAAAACAGCTGTTCTTACAATTCTATTTGTTCTGCCTATAGTTTGTTATTTATTCTTTTCCTCAGGCATTAATGGGTTTTCTACGCTCCCAACGCTTACTCCAAAAGTGCAGGATATGAAAGCTTGGCCAACTCTCAGAAATGACACAATTTCACTTACTAATAAGATTACGATTCTAGGATTTGGGGGTGAGCAACTTCTGGCAAATCGCGAAAATCTTTTTAATCTTAATTTAAAAATCTACGAACGGTATCACGCTTTTGAGGACCTTCAGTTTGTAATACTTTGTCCAATTGGCACCGAAAAAGAAGCCAAACATATTGTAGACAAATTTGCAACTATCGTTGATCCTACTCAGTGGAATTTTGTATTTGCACCTAAGGAAGAAATTATTCAGTTTCACCAAGGTTTAAAAATGAAAAAACCCTTAGATCAATTTGCAGGAACTCCCGAAGTATTTATTCTAGACAAAGAGAGAAATCTTCGAGGTCGTAAACATGAAGATCCAGATGAATACAAAGAAGGCTATAATACTTCTTCGGTTTCAGAGTTAAGTAATGAGATGCTCGACGATTTCAAAATTATATTATATGAATATCGCGCAGCATTAAAAAAGAACAGAAAAATTTAAATACAATACCATGAAAAATAAATCCTATATAGGAATTTCTTTTATCATTTTACTTTTCGGAATTTGGGCTGTGCCTAATATTGTCGAAAGAATCAAAACTGGAACCGTAGTTAAGGGAGATAGACTTAATAAAGTGGATGCGTCAGACAAATTGGACGAAAAACTTGTAGTTATAGGACCTGTGCCAAAATTCATTCTTACCGATCAAAATAACAAAACTATCAGTAATACTGATTATCTGAATAAAGTCTACGTTTTGGAGTTTTTCTTCACTAAGTGTCCTACGATTTGCATCAAAATGAATGAGAATATGCTTGACATCGAAAAGACGTTCTTTGGCAACCCTAATTTTGGTGTTGCTTCTATTACAATCGACCCAAAAAATGATACTCCAGAAGTACTCAAAGAACATGCTGATTTTTTGGGAATAACATCTAGCCATTGGCACATGCTAACGGGAGATAAAGACTATATCTACGATCTAGCAAATAAGGGTTTTAATCTATATGCAGGAGAAGATAAGGCTGATAAAACTAATTTTGAACATTCTGGAATGTTTGCCTTAATTGATAAAAAAGGAAACATTCGCTGTCGTAGAGACAATCAAGGAAATCCAATCTTATATTACGATGGTCTTGATGCCCAGGGTATAAATGATATTAAAAAAGATATTAAATTGTTGCTAAATGAATAATCAAGATTCCCCAATTAATGAGAAGTTGTACAATAGATGGATTATCGTTCTGTCAATTGTAATTCCGTTGGTTGTAGCTTTGCTGTTTTCTGTCAACCTACAAAAATTAGGTTATGATGTGGAGCCCTTATCATTTCTTCCTCCAATATATGCTACTATAAATGGGTTCACCGCTATATTGCTAATAGCAGCTTTCTGGGCGGTAAAAAATGGAAAGCTAAAGTTGCACGAAAATTTGATGAAAACGGCGATAGGGTGCTCGGTTTTGTTTCTACTGATGTATGTTGCTTACCACATGACTTCAATCGAAACTAAATACGGAGGAGAAGGGACTTTAAAGTATGTTTACTTCTTTATCCTGATCACCCACATCGTTCTCTCTATCGCGGTAATTCCGTTAGTGCTTATTTCATTTGTAAGAGCACTTTCAAAAAGATTTGATAAGCATAGAAAAATTGCGAGAATCACTTTTCCTATTTGGCTTTATGTTGCCGTAACAGGAGTTGTAGTGTACTTGATGATTTCTCCATATTACCAAAATTAATATTTTAAGATATTTGACATGTCAAAAGTAAAAATGCTCTTGGTTGTTTTCTTTATATTTGTGATGAACTCTTCTGTACAGGCTCAATGTGCGATGTGTCGTGCTGCTCTTGAGAGTGGCGGAAATGACGCTCAAGCTGAAGCGGTAAACGACGGAATCGTTTATCTGATGATCATCCCGTATGTACTTGTTGCCGCAATCGGAATTTTTGTATATAATAGCCGAAAAAATATTGGTAAAAAGACCGAGTAAGCTTCTTGTTAGATGTGAATAGTTCATCAGAAATTTTCAAGGAAAATTCTAATTGATATAGCGTGGATTTTTAATGTCGATCCATATACAGCACAATAAATTCATACGTTCATTCGCTAATAGAGAAATGAAAAAAAGACTTCTTCTTATTTTACCGATTTTTCTTTTGATTTCATCTTGCAATCGTTTATCAAATGACTTTTTTAAATTTCTATTTAATTCAGAAAAGATTAGTTTAAGTCGGGAGTGTTCAGATAACCCCTCTTTTTTTAGTGAAGGAAGAAGTCATGAAGTTTATTCAATTCAGGAAATTGATGCAAACCTTGCAGTTGAAAATATTAAAAATAGAAATAAATTCAGGCAAGATATATTATATTCCAGATACGCAAGTCCTATATGGGAAAGCACACCAGTTTTCGAAATTGAACACGACGTTTATTCTTTTATAGAGTCTGAAATGCAAGATAATAACACCCATTGTTATACGAAAAGTGAATTATTTAAGATTTTACAACAAGGAGGAAATTATTTTACTTTTCTGAAGGATGATCTTGACAGAGTTAAATTGTTTATTTGGGATTATAAGAGCAGTCGATTATTTCTATTGACCTCATACGAAGTATAAGTATATTAATTAATATTTGACTCCATTACCTTGGATTTACTTCGTCTGTTCGGCAGAGCCTCGTCTGCAATCCGTGACCGCAAACGACATAAGTCTTAATTAGATTATTGATCAATTTTCTTTAATTGTCTAAATATTCGTAATTCAAGAGAAGCTCACAACATCTTACTCCAGTCCATCAATACTAATATCAAGTCTTCCCTGAACTTTTAGGAATGCAATAATTGCTGAATTAGTAAGCTGTAATTTTTCAAATTCGAAACTTCTGAGATCTCCATTTACCACAACTCCGGGCATTGGTTTGTAGCCACTCATAAATCCCTTCATCGTGGTTTTTGCATCTTCAAGATTTGCCGCAATAGAGTAGCGACAGTTTTCTCGAATTTTCTCCAAAATATAGCCTGAAGCCAACCAATTTGCAGTTCGTGCCAACTGACTTTTGGTATCCAAAACATAATCTAGTTGGTCAAAAAATATCTCGTTGGTCTGAGCATTAAATTGTGGATAACCCGAAAGATAAATCTGTCCTTTTATGCTTCCGTCCATCGTAAGTGCAATGATCAGCTTTTTGTCTTTGTGCCAAATTTCAACGTTTTTTACGATCACTTTTTTTCCGCCGCTTCCAAATTCCTGACCCGCGAAATTCTTAGTCAAAACTCTTGAAGCATCTTTGTAAGTAGAAACTGCAGCTATATTTGCGGTTGTAGAATTTGGCATTTTCTTGACCGGTTTCAGAACAATGGCATTTTTGTCAAAAACAGTTGCTGGTTTTTTGCCGATATAAGTCTGAATGTTACATTTGAGTCCCATCTCAAGATTTACCAAATCTTTTTGCAAAACGGCTTCGGTGGTGTAAAGTTCGATAGGTACAATTCGAAGCCAACTTTCGTAAACAGCATCCATTTCAAATGGAGTTGCCACTTTTTCTAATGCATCCAAAACATTCGCTTTAAAATCCATTGACTTGGTAATACTTTCGTCCAAACTCTTTACGATATCATTTCGGAATAGACTTATTGCAGGTTTAATAATATACGTAATCGGAATATTTTTTCCAGCTATCAATACCGTCGGACTTTCATTAAAATCCAAAGACTGAAACTCGGTCTTCGTACGCATTTGCCAATTGGTCAGAGCAATTTCACTTAGTAATGTCACTGTTCCATTAAATGTATACTTTCGCACATCGTACATTTTTATTCCCAATGCTTCGGTGCCAATTCGATATTGAACTTCGGCTTTAAGCGGCAGAAGAATCTGAATTTTGCCATTAAGACTTTTGAGCTTTATTGGCATCTGTTTCCAAACTTTCATCGAGATATCGTCATCTTCAATATTAGAATCTTCGTAAATTAGCCCGTTTAAAGATTGATTAATCTGGTTTTCGATATCTTGAACTCTGATTTTAATAGGTAGATTAATAAAGGAAGTGGTGCTTTCATAAACAGAAGGCGCAGTTTCTTGGGTAGGGCGAAGTGCATTAATTGCAGTCCCCGTCGTTCCGCATGAATTTAGCGAAAGCGAAAAAACAAAAACACATAATATATAAAGTGTACTGCGCATCTATTTGATATTTAAGATACAAAAGTACTTAGTTCGCATTTATAAATCAGAAATAAGTTCGAATGAAGCATATATATTTAACCAAGGGTTCCCAATTTTAACTGAGGTTGCTATTTTGAAACAATTTTATCGCTTATTAAGCGTATAGTAACGAATTATCTTTAAATTTGGAAAATCAAAATCAATTGCAGCGAAATTCTATGAAAATAACTTGGTCCTTATATTTTTTGATACTCATATTTGCACAATCATCCTTGCAGGCGCAGGAAAAGAAATGGACCTTGGACGAATGTGTTCGGTATGCATTGCAAAACAATATTTCGATCAAGCAAACTGCCTTAGATACAGATCTTGCGATGATTAATAAACGTGGTGCCTTTGGAAGTTTTTTGCCACGAATCGGAGCAAATGCATCTCACTCTTGGAATGTTGGTCTTAACCAAAATATTACCACGGGACTGCTCGAAAATCAAACAACACAATTTACCGCTGCAGGAGTAAACATTGGTTTAAATCTTTATAAAGGACTACAAAACCAGAACGAACTTCGACGCAGCAATCTTTCAATTCTTGCAGCTCAATATCAATTGTCAAAAATCCAAGATGACGTATCACTCAATGTGGCAAACGCGTTTTTGCAAATTCTTTTCAATAAAGAAAATTTGAAAGTTCAAAAGGAACAGCTTTCGCTAAATGGATTGCAGCTTGAAAGAACAAATGCGCTTGTTGAAGCCGGATCTGTTGCTAGAGCCGATTTGCTTGATATGGAAGCTACAGTTGCGGGCACTGAACAAAATGTAGTTGCGGCTGAAAATGCATTGCTAATTTCGAGATTAAGCCTTGCACAGTTGCTACAATTAGATGATTTTAAAAATTTTGATATTGCTGATAGAGATTACGAAGCAACCGAAAGTGAAATTATGTTGCAAACTCCCGAGGCCATTATTACAAAAGCCAAAGAAGTTAGGATGGAAGTAAAAATTGCGAAGACAAATCAGGAAATTGCGCAAAAAGATGTTCAGATTGCCAAAGGTGGATTGCAACCGGCGTTGCAAGCTTTCTACGCATTAAATACTAGAGCAGCTTATGCTGACAGAATTGTTGGCATTGACAATAATGGTGCTCCAATCTACGAAAGCCCGTTGGGACTTTTAGATCAATTTGACCAAAATAAAGGTCATTCTTTTGGATTGCAATTAGATATTCCGATTTTGAATGGCTTTACGGCTAGAAATAATGTCGCCCGGGCGAAAGTAGGTTTAGAGCGGTCAAAAATTGCACTTTCTCAAGAAGAACTAAATCTTGAGCGCAATGTATACACCGCTTATACTGATGCCGATGGTGCTCGAAACGCGTTTGAAGCTGCGAAGATTGCTTTGGCTGCAAGGGCAGGAGCTTTTGAATTTGCCAAAGAAAAATACGAAGTAGGATTAATGAATGCATTAGATTACAATCAAGCACAAACGCTATATGTAAATTCGCAATCAGACTTACTTCGCACCAAATACGATTATATTTTTAAAATTAAACTTGTAGAACTTTACTTCGGAATTCCGATTACCAAAATTTAACTCTATGTCGAAAAAATCAATTTATTATATTATTGGTGTACTTGTAGTTCTGATTATCGTGGCATTAGTCTTAAAAAAGACGGGTGTTATCGGAAATAAAGATGAAGGAATTGAGGTAGAGGTTGCCAAGGTTGAGCCGATTACAATTATTGAAACCGTATCTGCAACAGGGAAAATTCAGCCAGAAATTGAGGTAAAAATCTCTTCAGAAGTGTCCGGCGAAATTATTGCATTACCTGTAAAAGAAGGTCAGACCGTGAAAAAAGGAGATCTTCTCGTAAAGATTAATCCAGATTTATATACTTCTAGTCTTAATAGAACAGTTGCAGGATTAAGTGGTACAAAAGCGGGTCTTACGCAGGCTGATGCACAGCTTAAAGAAGCAAAATCAAATTACGATCGCAACAAGAAACTTTTTGACAAAGGAATTATCTCGCGCTCGGAGTGGGAAAAAATTGCATCTGCTTATGATGTAGCGAAGGCTTCAAAGCAGTCTGCATATTACAATGTACAATCGGCTTCGGCAACAGTAAGCGAGGCGAAAGACAATCTTGGTCGAACCACAATCTACTCGCCGGCAGACGGAACAATCTCTATGTTGGCGGTTGAACTTGGTGAGCGTGTTTTAGGAACGCAGCAAATGACAGGAACTGAAATTTTGCGGGTTGCCAATCTCAATAATATGGAAGTTGAAGTAGATGTTAACGAAAACGATATTGTAAAAATCAGCATCGGCGATTCTACAAATGTGGAAGTTGACGCTTATCTAAAAAAGAAATTTAAAGGGGTTGTCACAAGTATTTCAAATTCGGCAAATGCAACTTTAACTGCAGATCAAGTAACAAATTTTAAAGTTAAAGTTAGAATTCTTAAAGAATCATATCAAGATTTAACCGTAGGCAAGCCAGATAGTTATTCGCCATTTAGACCTGGAATGACCGCGACTGTCGATATTATTACTACTAGAAAAGAGCAGATTTTAGGTGTTCCAATTGGTGCCATTGTAATAAAATCTGACACTTTAGCTACAGAAAAACCTAAAGATGATGAACTAGCAGTAAAGTCTAAATCTGACAAGAAATACGAATGCGTATTTGTGAAAGTTGGCGATAAGGCTGAATTAAGAGTTGTTAAATCTGGAATCCAAGATGATTCAAATATCGAAATTAGCAAAGGTCTAAAGGCCGGAGATCAAATAATAGTTGGGCCTTATACCACAGTGACCAAAGATTTAAATCCTGGAGATAAGGTAAAAGTTGCAGACAAGATTGAAGCTGTCAAAAGTAAAAAATAGTATGACTTACATATTAAATATTGAAACATCTACCAAAAATTGTTCTGTTTCGATTGCTCAAAATGGAAATACAATTGCTTTACGCGAAATTGCTAGCGAAGGGTATTCACACGCAGAAAAATTACACGTTTTTATAGAAGAGACTTTAGAGGAGGCGAAAATCACATATAAAGAATTAGCCGCAGTAGCCATTGGAAGTGGTCCGGGCTCATATACAGGATTGCGGATTGGAGTTTCGGCAGCCAAAGGTCTGTGTTACGCATTAGAAATTCCATTAATTTCTATAGAATCACTAAGGATTCTGGCTCAGAAAGTTACTGTAGCAGATGGTTTGATTATTCCGATGCTCGATGCAAGACGCATGGAGGTTTATTGCTGCATATTTGACCACGAGCTAAATATTATCGAAAAAACTTCAGCCAAAATTCTGGACGAAAATTCTTTTGAAGATATTAATGGCACCATAACTATTGTAGGTGATTGTCAGGAAAAATGCCTGTCAGTGCTAAAAGCAGACCGGTTTAAGTTTTTAGCTAAGTTTCAATATCCTTCCGCTGCAGAAATGGGTTTATTAAGTTTTGCAAAATATGAAACGCAACAATTTGAAGACGTCTCATATTTTGAACCCTTTTATTTAAAAGACTTTTTGGTAACCGTTGCTAAGCCAAAAGTGTAGTTTACTCGGTTATTTTCTTATCCACTCTTTTGCTAAGTTCCTTCACGTAAGGCTGCATTTCGATTCCTTTTTCATCAAATTGTGTTTTGCAGTCTTGCAACACATCAGATACCATTGTCCAAAAATGTTCGCGTTCTGCCCATGGTCTTATTGCCATAATAATGGCAGATTCAGTCATTTCGGATATTACAATTCCGGGTGCTGGATCCTCTAAAACGTGTGGATTACTTTGCAAAATCCCAGCAACTATGTCTTTAACTTCTTGTAAATTAGTGTCATAGGAAACCGATATTTTCAGGTCAGCTCTTCTCGTGTTTTCCAGAGAATAGTTGGTGATTGTTCCGTTTGAAAGCACGCCATTAGGTACAAAAATCGTCTGATTGTTGGTCGTACGAAGTTTGGTATACAAAATTTCAATCTCTTTCACTTCGCCAGAAACACCTTGCGCTTCGATGAAGTCTCCAATTCTAAAAGGTTTAAATAATATAATAAGTACACCACCCGCAAAGTTGGATAAACTCCCTTGAAGTGCTAATCCAATAGCAAGTCCCATCGCTCCTAATATTGCAACAAACGAGGTGCTTTCTACTCCAAGCTTTGATATAAAACTCACAAATAGTAAAATACGCATTGCCCAAAGCAAAATATCGGCGAGAAACTGAGATAGTGTAATGTCGTAATGACGTGCGACCATCAATTTGCGGACAAATCTATTCACAAATCGAATTACATAAAGTCCGACAAATAAAATTAAGAATGCCGAAATAAGTCGTGGACTATAATCGACAATTATAGTTATAAATCTTTCAAAATAGGTATCAACGTTTTGTACAATTACTGGTTCAATCATTTATTATAATTTTTTTTAAGCTTTCGCTAAATTTATTCTAGGCTAAATTTGATATTATTTTGCTAAAATCAGATTTGGGAGCACTACAGGTTTTATTTTGGCAAATGTAGAAAAGATTTTTATTTGGTTGAAATTTTCCTGCCAGAAGTGGAATATCCGAATCACTTTCGGCGAAAGCCATCAAAATATTTGGAATATAAGTCAAATTTAGTTTTTCAGCTTCTACTTTAGAATTGCATCCTATTAATACAACTTCTTTAAAATTGCTGTCATAATTCAAAAATACCTGAAGCCAATTGGAATATGCCGACGGAAAATCAATATTCGCTACTATAGAAAGAGTCATCTTTCTGCTTACTTCTAGGTAGTGGTCGTTGGCGAAATATTTGGCCAAGACCAGCAAATTCTCAGCCATTACCGAGTTACTTGCGGGAATAACATTGTCTTCAACTTCATAATGTGGCGCAATCAATTTCGAATCTCTATCTGATGTAAATCTAAAAAATCCGCTATCGTCATAAAAATGTTCGAAACAAAAATCAGCTAGTTGTTTTGATTTTCGCAACCACTTTTCATCAGAAGTCACTTGGTACAAATCGATAAAGCCTTGTATTACAAAACAATAATCTTCGAGGTATCCGTTGATACTACCTTTTCCATTCTGAAAGGTGTGCATCAAGCTATTGTCTTCGTTATATAGATTTTTAAGAATGAAATTCGCGTTATTTTCAGCAAGTTTAAGATAGTGGCTTTCGCCAAAAGAGCGATAGGCGTCCACATAAGCAGTTAGCATCAATCCATTCCAAGAAGTCAATATTTTGTTGTCCAATCGTGGCCTAGGCCGTTTATTTCGTGTCTGAAGTAAAGTCTTTTCCCACTTTTCTTTCTTAGATTGGAGTTCTTCAATGCTGATACCTTCGGCGAAAGCCAAACTTTCTAAATCATGGGTTTGAATTAAAACATAAGTATCGTGCTCCCAATGGCCAAAGGTATTAATGTTGAAAACCTTGCTAAATAATTTGAAATCATCTCCAATTAAATCAGTCAATTCTGCAATGGTCCAGCTATAAAATGCACCTTCTTCCAGTTTGCCATTTTTGTTGAGACTATCAGCATCAAGCGCGCAGTAAAAACCACCATTTTCTGACAAAAGATTATTTTCTAAAAATTTAAAAGTCTTTTCAATTACTTCTTTATAAAGAGAATTTTTGGTTTTTCGGTAGGCTTGAGCGTATAAAGAGATGAGTTGCGCATTGTCGTAGAGCATCTTTTCAAAATGTGGAATGTGCCATTTTAAATCGACCGAATAGCGAGAAAACCCACCTTCGATTGTGTCAAATAATCCGCCGTAAGCCATTTTGGTCAACGTAAGATTTACAAAATCTAGCAGTTCTTGGTCATTATTTTGATGCGCATATCTCAAAAGAAATTCATAGTTATTGGGCATCATAAATTTCGGGGCTCTGGCATAACCACCAAAATCGAGGTCAAAACTGCGTTTCCATTTTGCAAGTAATGGTGCTAAAACAGACTGAGGAATTTCAGTTTTATCTTCGGCAGTTTTTATAAGACTTATCGATTCAATTCCCTCATGTAATTTCGATGCATAATCGAAAATCTTTTCGGGATTGGTGTGGTATAGTTTGTTTAATTGCTCGAGCGATTCAGTCCATTCTGCTTTTGCAAAATAAGTTCCGCCCCAAATTGGCCTTCCGTCGGGGAGACAGACTACATTAAGTGGCCATCCACCTCGCGAAGTCATAATTTGAACCGCTTTCATATACACGGCATCAATATCTGGCCGTTCTTCGCGATCAATTTTTATATTAATGAAATTTTTGTTCATCGTTTCTGCAACTTCTGAATCTTCAAAACTTTCATGCTCCATCACATGGCACCAATGGCAAGCTGAATAACCTATGCTTACAACAATTAGTTTGTTTTCTTTTTTGGCTTGCGCCAAATGTAGGTCGTTCCAAGGTTTCCAATGAACGGGATTATTGGCGTGTTGGAGTAAATATGGACTACTTTCGTTTGATAATTCATTCATAGCAAAAACTATTTAGATTAATAAAAAAAGCGTCCATTAAGAACGCTTTTTTTGAAATTTCATTTATCCTGCAACAGCTTCGACTTTAATGTCGTTATCATTGAGCATGTCTTTTAGCATGTTTTCGATTCCGCTTTTAAGTGTGAAAGTAGAAGAAGGGCATCCATTACAAGCTCCTTGCATTACTACTTTTACTCTCTTTTCCACTGGATCGTATGATTGAAATAGAATATTTCCACCATCTGCGGCAACCGCTGGCTTTACATACTCTTCAAGGATATTGATAATCTTTTGTGAAGTAGTATCTAATGTATCGAAGTTTGTAATTTGCTGCTTTTGTTGCTCTGGAGTTGCAACGATCAACGCTTCGTCAATTGCTAAGCCGCCATTTTCAAGAAATTCTTTGATAAAAGTTCTAAGTTCCAGAGTGATATCGCTCCACTCATATATGTCATACTTCGTGATAGAAATATAGTTTTCGTGAATGTAAATTTCTTTTACATAAGGAAAATTGAAAAGCACCTTTGCCAAGGGAGACGGAGCAGTGTCATCTATGCTTTTAAAATCTGCCGATGTCTTAGTCAACATGATATTGACTACAAATTTTAACGCTGACGGATTTGGCGTCATTTCGCCGTAGACCGTGATTGCTTTTTTACCAATCGTTGGTGTTTGTACAGCAATAATTTCGCCGCCATTATTTACATAATCTTGAATTTGTTCGGCAACGGCTTCTTGTACATCAATCCATTCAACTATACTATATCTTTCAATCGCTATAAATTTTCCAGAAATGTAAATTGTTTTTACAAACGGAAGGTGAAAAAGTTGTTGTGCTAGGGGAGAGTTTTTCGCGTCGTCAATATTTTTGTATTCGTAATTCCCTTGAGTAACAATAAAATCTGGAAATTCAAATTTAATTATTGTAGGATTTTGGGTCTCTACTATTTTGAGGATTGTCATGATAATTAATTTTTTTTCAAATTTAACAAAGATATTTTACGTGAATAGGTATATTTGGACTTTCTACGAATAATTAACAAAGATTTGTAGTAATTTTAAGTAACAATTTTGACAAATCATTTAAATGAGAAAAGCATTACTTTTATTGTGTTTAATCTTGAGTTTTGGAGCTCACGCACAGCTGGTAGTAACTACAAATCAAACCCCTAATCAACTAGTTCAAGATGTTCTTCTTGGTGCTGGAGTTACGGTTAGCAATGTTAAGTTTAACGGTAGTGCGGCAAACGCAAATTTAATAAGAGATCAAGCTGCTCATTTTAATGACGGAATTGCTGCAAATCTTGGGATAGAAACGGGTGTCGTTTTGTCTACCGGGCAAGCTTCATTTGCAGCCGGTCCTAACGCTGCTTTTCCTGCCAGCTTAGAGTCAACAACAGCAATTGTTGGAGATCCTGATTTGCAAATTCTTGCAGGTAATAGCACTGTGGTTAAATCTGCAGTTTTAGAATTTGATTTTATTCCCACAGGTGAAAACCTGAGCTTCGATTTTGTATTTGGCTCAAAAGAGTATCCTACTTATGCTCCTCCACTTAGCAGCGGATTTAATGATGCTTTTGGATTTTTCTTAAGCGGTCCAGGAATTAATGGTACGTTTTCAAATCAAGCAATAAATATAGCTTTAGTTCCTGGCACAACAAGTTATGTGACTATCAATAATGTTAATCCAGTAACTAACCCTCAGTATTTTATTTCAAATCCGGTTGGTGCGCCAGGTATAAATTACGGTGGTTTTACTGTAATTATTCCTGCACAGGCGCAAGTACAGTGTGGCGCAGTTTATCATATTAAATTAGCAATTGGAAATGTGTCGGATAACGGTTTTGATTCAGCGGTATTTTTGAAGGCAAATAGTTTCTCAACAACACCAATAGATCTTGGTGGTGACTTGACAGTAGCTGCGGGAACTGCTCTTTGCAATGGAGACGAATATGATTTATGTACAGGATTGGATCCAGCTATTCCTCATCAATGGTATCTTAATGATGTTGCGATACCGGGTGCAACAAATCCTTGTTATACAGTACTTGAAAATGGTACTTATAAAGTTGTTGCCCTACCTTATGGTGTTAATTGTCCTGTTATGGCACAAGCAGTTATAGAGGTGCAAGATGCTATCTTGCCTCCTGAAAATGTACCACCCGACTTATTTGAAACTACAACTCTATTTGATTTAACAGAGGTAGAAGCAGATGTTTTTGCAGGTGAAAATGCAGCTAATTTTGATATTTATTATTTCAACTCACAATTTAATGCAGAAAATGGGATTGCAGATATTGCTGATCCTACAAATTATATCGGATTTGATGGGGAAGTGATTTTTCAAAAAGTAGAAAGCTTAGTGACTTCTGGTTGTAATACCATTATGTCCTTTACTCTTCGAATACTTCCTTGCGAGGAGGTTGATAATCCTGCTGACGTTGTAAATTGTGATTCGTATATATTGCCAGCCCTTACTCATGGAAATTATTTTACACAAACCAATGGAGGAGGTACGGCACTTTTTGCAGGTGATGTAATATCTAATACTTCAACATTGTTTGTTTATTTAAACGAGCCTGTTGGATGTGAAGCTGAAGAAAGCTTTACCGTAACGATAAATCCTGTGCCTACCATCACAGATCCAACGCCACTTGAAGTTTGCGATGACAATTACGATGGATTGGCTTCTTTCGATTTAACAATCAAGAATGATGAGATTACAGGTGGAGTTGCAGGACTAACTGTTCAATATTTTGAAACAGATACATCTACTACACCGATTGCCAATGTTACCAACTATGGCATCATCAACGCAAATACCTATACTTTAACGGTGCGAGTTTTTGATCCATTGTCGCCAGAATGTTTTAGTACAACTACATTGGTATTAGTTGTAAATCCAAAACCAGCTATTGCGCCAATTACAGCCTACCAATTATGTGAGACAAGTATTCCTGAAGATGGGATAGAGGCATTTGATTTAAATACAAAAACCGCTGAAATCATCAACGGTCAAGCAAATATTGAAGTTACTTACTACACATCTCAGGCATTAGCGCAAGGTGGAGTTGCCGGTACCGAAATAAGTACAGCGGCTCCTTACAACAGTGCGTCTGCGCAAATCTGGGTGCGACTAGAAAATACCGTAAGCGGATGTTTTGCCGTAACTTCTTTCAATCTAGTAGTCAATGCACGTCCTATTGCCAATGAGCCAGCAGCAATGAATGGTTGTAGCAATGGAATAGTGAACACTGCTTCCTTTAATTTAAATCTAAACAATCCGCAAGTGAATGGTGCAACAGGTATCGTTATAACGTATCACTTAACTCTTGCCGATGCCATCGCTGATGTTGATGCGCTGCCAACTCCTTATGTGAGCGGACCAGCAATTGTATTCATTAGAGTAGAAAATACTGCAACAGGATGTTTTAATACCACTCAAGTACAGCTTAATGTAACCCAAGGGCCAACGGCAAATACGCCAACACCTCTTGAAGTGTGTGATCCAAATAGCGATGGTTGGAGCACATTTAATTTAGCCGATGCAAATGAAGAAATTAGTGGAGGTCCAGTGCCTGCAGGTGTTACTATCACCTACCATGAAACTCTAACTGATGCAGAATTTGGCGAAAATGCGTTGCCTTCAATTTATGATAACAACGTTCCGTACCTTCAAACAATTTGGGTCAATGTCTCTTTTGCACTTACAGGTTGTTCGAATATTGTAGAGCTTCAATTGATTGTGAATAATACCCCGGTTGCCACCGAAATTCCAGCTTTGGAAGTTTGTGACGACAACGCCGATGGTAGTGCTGCTTTTGATCTGACTACTGCAATCGCCGGAATTTTAAATACTATAGACCCTACAACTCACACCGTTTCTTTCTATCCTACACAAGCAAATGCGACTGCAGGAACGGCCGAAATTGTGAATGTAACTTCATATAATTCTACTACTCAAACTATTTGGGTACGAGTAGAGAATAATGATACTGGATGTTTTGACGTTATTTCGTTGGATTTGGTTGTCAATGCACTGCCACTTGTAGCAGCTCCAATTCCTGCTTACACCCTTTGTGATGTAAACAATCCTGGAGATCAAACAGAAGAATTTGATTTGCAATCAACTATTCCGATGATCCTAAACGGTCAAGACGGAATGGAAGTAACTTTTTACTTTGACCAAGCAAATGCCGAGGCACAAACCAATGCGCTTCCGTTTTTATACACCAACATAAGCAACGCTCAAACTATTTGGGTTACTGTAAAGAATCTTGCTACTGGATGTTTTGTAACAAGCCGCATGGATCTTCGTGTAGTGCCACTACCAGTTTTATACCCACCAACAGGACCTGTTGTAGAGTGTGATCAAGATGGAAATGGTTTTGCGATATTTGATCTAGATGCGCTTGTTGCCGATTTATTACAAGGAGAACCAAACACCGATGTGACGTTCCACCTTACCGAGCAAGATGCAATAACAGGAACTACTGCTCAGACAAGTCCGTTTGAAAATACCACTGCCTTCATAGATTTTATTTGGGTACGTGCAGAAAACACGCTAACCGGATGTTTCAGCATTCTAGCAATCGAACTAAATGTAACAGCAGCGCCAAAAATTCCAGCACTTGATCCAATTGTAAAATGTGATGAGGATAGCAACAATCAAAATGGTTTTACCACTTTTGACTTGACTGTTCAAACCCCAATTATCGTGGATGCACAAACAGGAGCAGGACCTTATACTGTAACTTATTATACATCTGAGGCTGCAGCCAATGCTGGAGTAGCACCAATTATTCAAGACACATTTTATACAAATAATGCAAATCCACAAACAATTTGGGTTCGAATAGATGATGATAATAGTGATTGTTTTGCAGTGAAGAGTTTTGAAATTAGTGTCAACTTACCAATCTTGCTTACACGTCCAACGCCATTATCACTTTGTGATGACGGCCCAACGACCACTTTGCCACAGACGGTTTTTGACCTAACGATAAAAAATGAAGAAATCGTAGGAACAGCTGTAGGATACAGCATTGTATACTTCCCAAGTTGGGCAGATGCACAAGCTGGTACAAATGCTATTACAGATCCAACCGCATACACCAATATTGCCAATGCACAAACACTTGGCGTGATGGTAACCTCTGCAGACGGATGTGTGAGCTATACTACTATGGATATTCGCGTATTGCCATTGCCAACTCCACGTACAGATTTAGCTGGATTGGATATCGAAGGTTGTGAAGATACATTAGGTAGCGAAGAAGGAGTCTTTGATTTAACTCAAAATGAAGAGTATATCGCAGACGAAGATCCAAACCTGATATTCGAATATTATTTATCCGAGCAAGATGCTATTGATGGCGTAAATGCTATTGCCGATCCGACAAATTATGTAGGTCCAGCAACAACAATCTGGATCAAAGTAATGAACGCATCGGTTAATTATTTGGGAGACAACTGTTATGTAATTATTCAGCAGAATATTGTTGTGAATGGACTTCCAGTGTTAAACGATCCTACCGAATACAAATACTGTGATATCGGAGCAACCGGAACGGCAGAGTTTACATTAAACGCTCACAACGACGAAGTACTTGAAGAAGGTCAAGACCTTGCAGATTTCACATTTGCATACTACTTAAACCAAGCAGATGCCGAAGCAGGAATCAATGAGTTGCCAAACCTTTATACTAATATTACCAATCCTCAGGATATAGTGGTAGCCGTTACTCATGGAGCTACGAGTTGTAAATCTTATGCAGTAGTAACATTAGTAGTTGCCGAAGGTGCCGTATCAACTACACCAACAGCTTATGCAACTTGTGATACAGATGCAGATGGAATTTTGATTATCGATTTAGAAACATTGTTTAGCACCGAAATATTAGGAGCTCAAGTAGCGCCAGAATTCACAGTTTCGTACTACCCAACTCTAGAAGATGCTCAAGACGGAACCAATGCAATTGATCCAGCAACAGCTTATTCAGCAAGTACAGGAATCTTATTTGCAGCAGTAAATAATACAACTACAGGATGTAGATCACTTCCGGTAGAGGTAGCTATTACAATCGAAGCGCTTCCAAATCCAGTAATTACTTCAGACAATCCAGCATTATGTGTTGACTTTGTAACCGGAGTATTAAACAGCGGGATGACTTTGGATAGCAACCTTGATCCAGCACTTTATACATTTGAATGGTCACTTGATGGCGTTGTCATTGCAGGAGCAGTAGACGCTACTTATAGCATCACAACTGTTACACCAGGAGTTTACTCAGTAGTAGCAACAAGTGTAAGTGCATTAGGATGTCCATCAGCGGCAGCAAGTTTTACAGTAATTAAATCAGGTCCAGCTGTTGCAGTTGGAGAAGGCTTTACAGTAAGCAATGCGTTCACTGACAATCAGACCTTAACCGTTACGGTAGAAGGATTTGGAGACTATGTATATTCATTAGACAATGGTCCATTCTTAGACAATGACGGCATCTTCCTAAACATCACGCCGGGACTACACACAGTAGTGGTTCGTGATCTAAATTCATGTGAAGATGACTTAGTGTTGGAAGTATTTGCCATTAATTATCCACACTTCTTTACACCAAATGGAGATGGATTTAACGACACTTGGAATATTCCAACCTTAGCTAGTGATCTAAGCGCAAAAATTTATATATTTGATCGCTACGGAAAACTAATCAAACAAATCAGTCCAAGTGGCGAAGGATGGAACGGAACTTTCAACGGAAAAGAACTTCCATCATCAGATTACTGGTTTACAGTATTCTACTTAGAAAACGGAACAAACAAGGAATTTAAAGCCCATTTCTCATTAAAACGATAAGCCCCATGAATTTTAAAAAGAGGTATCTAGTATTACTATTATTATTGTCACAGTTGTCATTTTCTCAGGAAGGCATAGCTGTCTATTCAGATTATCTAACAGATAATTATTATTTAATCCATCCTTCGATGGCAGGCGCAGCAAATTGTGCAAAAATTAGAGGAACCGCAAGACAGCAATGGTTTGGTACAGATGATGCTCCAGCATTGCAGACACTAAGTTTTAATGGAAGATTAGGAGAGCGTTCGGGTGTAGGGGTTATCTTATTTAATGACAGAAACGGTTACCATTCACAGAAAGGTGCCAAGATTACTTACGCACATCATATTATGTTTTCGCGCGATATGGTCGATTTGAATCAACTGTCTTTTGGTATGAGCGCAGGTCTTGTACAAAGTCAACTAGATGAAACAGAATTTCTAGCGTCAGGTCAGTACGATCCTAATGTCGATGGAACTATAGTTCAAAAAGATTCTTATTTCAATGTAGATGTAGGTGCATCTTATAATTACCTTGACTTTTATGCACATGTAACTGTAAAGAATGTTCTTGCTAATAAGAGAGAACTATACAGCGATATCGAAAGTGATAATCTGAGAAAATTCCTAGTTAGTGCAGGGTATGTATTTGGTACTTCAGAAACATTAACTTTTGAGCCATCCGTGCTTTTTCAAGCAGTAAGTGAGACCGAAGAGAAATCTATTGATTTAAACATGAAAGTTTACAAAGAACTAAATTTTGGAAAACTGTGGGGTGGAGTATCTTACAGAAGAAGTTTAGATGGTGCTCAGTTTGTAGATGGTAATGGTATATCAGATCAGAAGCTTCAGTATATAACGCCAATTATTGGTGTTAACTACAAAAACTTCATGTTTGCTTACACCTATTCAGCACTTCTTGGAAATGTGAAGTTTGATAATGGTGGATTTCATCAAATTACTATTGGTATTGATTTATTCTGCCAGCAAGACAAATACGACTGTCATTGTCCAGCTATTAATTAAGTTTTTTATTTTTTATAACAAAGTCCCGAACTTAATTGCTCGGGATTTCTTATTTTATATCATATGGTAATCAAATCAATTAAAGGGAAAAGTCCAAATATACCGGAGGACTGTTTTATCGCGGAGAATGCGACAATTATTGGAGATGTCAGTTTTGGAAAGGAGTGCAGCGTGTGGTACAATGCAGTAGTTAGGGGCGACGTTAATTCAATAACTATAGGTAATAAGGTAAATATACAGGACGGAGCAGTTATTCACTGTACCTATCAAAAACACGCCACAGTGATAGGTAATAATGTTTCTATCGGTCACAATGCAATTGTTCATGGTTGCGTTGTTCACGACAACGTTTTGATAGGAATGGGCGCAATTGTAATGGATAATTGTGTGATTGAATCAAACTCAATAATTGCTGCTGGGGCGGTAGTTACCCAAAATACAATCGTTGAAGCAGGAAGTATATATGCAGGAGTACCAGCAGTGAAGGTAAAGGATATCGATAAGTCGGCATTTGCGGGCGAAATTGAGCGCATTGCTAATAACTATCTAATGTATTCTAGCTGGCAGAAATAGTAGCTTAAAAGTCTTTAAAATGAATATTGCTATTGTCTCCGAGAAGTTGTCTCATTACGGTACTATCTGAATTTGTAAAGAATGTAGCTTTACCGCCTAGTTCGCTTTTGAGGCCATCTAGTTGCGTTAATAATTTTTGAGTTTGTCTCGCAACAGCAGCACCAGAATCAATGATTGTGACTGTTGCGGGAACAATTTTCTTAATCTGATTGATAAGAAAAGGGTAGTGGGTACATCCTAAAACGAGATAATCAATATTGTGAGCAATCATCGGCTGAAGATATACCTCAAGTAATGTTGTCATTTCTGCGGATTCTAAATCACCTCTTTCTATGAGACTGACCAATCCGTGACCTACTTGTTCAATTATTTTTGTGTTTTTATATTCGGCAACCCTGTTGGCAAATAACTCACTACTCAAGGTTCCTTGCGTTGCAAGAATACCGATGACTTTCGTTGTCGAATTATTTACTGCGGGCTTTAATGCGGGTTCAATACCAATGAAAGGTATATCGTATCTGATGCGTAATTCTTTGATAGCGTTAGTTGTAGCGGTGTTACAAGCCACAACTATTATTTTGCAACCCATCTGTATAAGAAGTTCGGTATTTTTAAAGCTAAGCTCAATAATTTCGTGTTTTCTTTTCTGACCGTATGGAGCATTTTTGCTGTCGGCAAGGTAAATAGTATCTTCCATCGGAAGTAATCGAACGAGATCCTTCCAAATAGAAAGTCCGCCGACACCCGAATCGAAAAGGCCGATTGGTTGATTTTTAATCATAGAAACAAATGTAAAAAAAAACTGTCCAATATAATTGAACAGTTTAAGTATTATTGAATGGGCATTCTACTAGAATCCTAAATCTTTTTTTACGTCTGCAGTGATGTTTGGACCATCTGCAAGAAGTAGTTCAGAACCATTAAGAACATATTGATATCCTTTAGCTTTTCCAACTTTTTGAATAGAAGCTCTCACTTTATCGATAATTGGTTTTGTAATATCTTGTTCTTTTGTCTGAAGTTCTTTTTGAGCATTGTCACGGTAATCAACAATTCGCTTTTGCATATCTTGCACTTCTCTTGCGCGTTCCTCATTCACTTTATCAGTTTGAGTTGTTGCTTCTTGATCGTATTTTTTGATCTTAGCTTGATACTCCTCCAACATTACTTTGTACTCTGCGTCGTAAGTTTCACCTAATTTGTCTAGTTGTTTTTTTGCATCTAGCATTGCAGGCATCTTAGTCATAATTTCACTAACGTCAACGTGAGCAGTTTTTGCTTGTGCTGATACTGATTGACTTGCGCCTAGGATAAAAACGGCCGCTATTAGTAAAGATTTAATTTGTTTCATCATGTTTAAAAAGTATTAGTAAATTATTGTTTATTTATTTTTCAGTTTTTCGTCTCTCAATCTCTTGGCCTCTTCTCGGTCTTTCAATATTTTTGCTTTACGATCTTCTAAAGCTTGTTTTCTTTCCTCAAGAATTCGGGCTCTTTCTATAGCTGCAGCAGCTCTTGGATCTGCGACTTCTTCTTTGTTATCCACTTGCTCTTCTGCTGGAATGACAGAGTTGTCTTTTGGAGCCTTTGTTTTTCCCTCATCACTTGCAGTGTTAGAGGTTTCCGGTTTGTCTCCTTCAATATATGTGCCATTCTTTTTTGCTTCGCGCTCTTCCAACAGTCTAGCACGTTTTTCGTCGTACAATCTTTTCTTTTCTGCAGCAGCTTCTTTTCGATCTTGAATCAACTTTTCTCTAGCAGTTTTTCTTTCATCCAAGATTTTTTGTCTTTCGGCAAGGGCAGGATTGTCATCAACCATATCTTCCTTAGCTTCTTTTGCCTCTTCTTCTTTTAACTGCTTCTTAGTTAACTGACTTCTCTTTGATGCTCTGGTAATCGAGCGAACAATTTGATCGCTAATATCATGGCGCTTTGCAGCAAATAGTATCGTGAGATCTGACGATTTATCAAAGATAAAATCATACTTTTTAGCCTCTGATATATCTTGAACCGCGGTAAAAACTTGATCTTGAATTGGTTTAACCAAAACAGATTTCTGAATAATCATATCGCCATTTGGTCCAAACCTCTTATTTTGATAATCTAATAGCGTAGTTTCTTGAAATCGAATTTCCTCTTCTCTTTCTTCAACTAATTCCTTAGTAAGAAGAACTTTTTCTGAGTTAAGAGATGATTTCAATTTAGAAATTTCATTTTTCTTAACTTCAATTTCCTGCTTCCATCTAAGTGCTTTTTCTTCAAGCTGGTTTTTAGCATCGGTATACTCTGGAACATTTTCTAAAATGTATTCCATATCTATATAGCCAATTTTTACTCCACGAGTTTGTGCTTCTGCAGATCCGGCAACAATTAGAAGCAATAAAATTAAATGTTTCTTCATAACTTATCTGTATTTAAGAAAATATCGTGCCAATATTGTTTAATTAAAACTGTTGGCCAATTATAAAATGCGTTTCCCAACCATGGGCCTTATTCATTCCTTCTATTGGAAGTGAATCAAAACCATATCCAAAGTCGATTCCTAATAATCCAAAAGCGGGCATGTGAACTCGTAATCCTACACCAGCTGATCTTTGTAATTTAAACGGATTGTACTGTTTAAAATTGTCAAAGGCAGCTCCTCCTTCAAGAAATGTAAGTGCATAGATTGAAGCAGCTCCCGAAAGAGTAATTGGATATCTTAATTCTAACGAAAACTTATTATAGATCGTTGCACCATTTTGAGCTCCTTTGTCGTCAAGAGGTGTCAAAGATTGATTTGGATATCCACGCATTCCAATAACCTCACGTCCGTCAAGGGCATAATTTGCTAATCCATCTCCACCAACGAAAAATCTTTCGAAAGGTACCAATCCTCTATCTTTATTATAAGACCCTAAGAATCCAAATTCACCTAAAGAACGAAGTACTAATTTATCATAAATTCTCGTATACCAATCAGCTTTGAATTTTATTTTGTAATATTCTAACCAGTTAAATTTCTGTTGATCTACTTTTGACTGATCAGCACTTGCATCTGCTGGGTTATCTACTTTCTCGAAAACGCCAGATCCAGATGATGTTTCTCTAATGTAATCACCTTCCTGTACAATATAACCTGTGCTAGAAGTTGGAACATTTAGTCCTTTATTGGCTGAGTATTGTAACTTATTTTCAATTTTATCACCCAATTTCGCATAATCTACACCGTTTAATAACGAGTACGGTGGTGTGAGTTTTGCCGAAACACTAATATCTGAACCGTAGGTTGGAAATATTGGATTTGAACCTTTATTACTTCTACTCAATCCTACAGTGTAAGCAAAGTTTCTTGATGTACCATTACCAAAAGTAAATAATCCAGTGTTGTAATTATTCAAATCGTAGTATTGGAAACTAAGTGAGTTTGAAAAAACAAACGAGTCATCAGGAGATGTTAATCTTTTGGCAAGTCCAATTGACATACTTAAAATATTAAAACTTTTATCACGATCTACTGAGCGCGTTTGATAATTATTTAAATACTGTTTACTATAAGAAAAAGAGGTGCTGAAGCTTACCGGTTTTTCGCCACCAAACCATGGCTCAGAAAATGAAAGACTATATGTTTGAAAATAAGAACTTCCTTGTAATCTTAAAGCAACTTTTTGACCGTCACCCATTGGTAAAGGTCTATATGCTTCTGCGTTAAATAAATTTCGAACAGAAAAATTATTAAATGAAAGTCCTAAGGTACCGATGAAACCACCTCCACCGTAACCACCTTGTAACTCTACCTGACTTGCGCCTTTTTCAACCAATTGCCACTCAACATCAACTGTACCAGCATTTGCATCAACGTTATGTAATCGTGGATTGATTTTTTCTGGATCAAAGAAACCAAGAGCACCAATCTCACGGTACGTTCTAACAAGATCCTCTTTGCTGTAGCGCTGTCCAGGACGAGTACGCAGTTCGCGATAGATAACTCGGTCATTTGTTTTGTCATTTCCAACAACAGATATATTATTAAAATATGCTATAGGACCTTCTACAACCCTAATTTCAAAATTAATGGTGTCATTGGCAGTACCAACTTCAACAGCATTGATATTAGACCATAAATAACCATTGTTTTGATAAAGGTTAGTAATGTCATCACCATCAGGTTTAGAATTATCTGCAATACGCTTTTGCAATAGAACGCCGTTGTATACATCGCCTCTTTCTATTCCAAGCATTTTGCTTAAGCCTTGATCCGTATAAATTGTATTTCCAAGAAATTTAATATCTCCAAAGTAATACTTATTACCTTCTTCAAGTTTTATATTTACCGAAAGGTCATTGGTTTTTTGATTAAAAAATACTGTGTCCGAAATAATACGAGCATCTCTATATCCCTTCTCTTTATATTTGTCCATCACTTTGACAAGATCTTCTTTATACTTGTCTTTTATGTATTTTGATGATTTCCAAACTCTAAAGAAGTTTTTCTGCTTGGTGTTTTTCATTGCTTTACGCAATTTGGCATCCGTAAATTTTTCATTTCCTTCAAAATTGATGTTGCGAATTTTGAGTTTATCACCTTTATCAACTTTTACCAACATCTTTACAGTATTGGACGAGTCTGCAGTAGTGTTAATCGTTACTTTAGTATTAAAGTAGCCGTCTTTCTTGTATTTTTTCTCGATGAAATTTTTGCTAGTTGTAATTAAATTTTCGTTAACTACCTTACCTTTAGTCAGACTATTGTCCTTGATAAGTGCCTCAGTTTTATTTTTCTTAACACCTACAAATTTTACTTCGCTCAATTTGGGAAGTTCATTTATATTTAATTCTAAATAAATACTGTCGCCTTCTACTTTGGAAACGTAGAAGTCAATTTCGCTAAAAAGGCCTAGTTTTCCTAGCTTCTTTATTGCTGAACTTATTTCCTCACCTGGAACGGTAAGTGATTGGCCTTTCTGTAATCCTGCAAAAGTAACAATCGTTTGCTGATTATAAGTAACGTTACCTGTTACATCTATGTTGGCAAGAACGTATTTTGTACCATCTCCAAACGCTGGATTTTGCTGAGCTTTTGCTTGAAAAATACCCCCGAAAATTAATACTCCCAAGAATATTTTTTGAATTTTATTCAACACTAAATTATAATTTAATTTGTTCACTAATCTTTCCAAATCTTCTTTCTCGTTTTTGATAATCTGCAATAGCTTCATATAAATGATGTTCTCTAAAATCTGGCCATAAAACATCTGTAAAGTAAAGCTCTGCATAGGCAATCTGCCACAACAGAAAGTTGCTTATTCTGGTTTCGCCGCTAGTCCTAATAAGGAGATCAACGTCGGGTAAATTTTGCGTGTAAAGATGCTGATTTATAATTACCTCATCAATATCGTCTGTTGAAATTATATTATTTTTAACTTTGTCACTTATCGCTTTTACCGCCTGTACAATCTCCTCTCGTGATCCATAACTAAGGGCTAAAGTGAGAGTCATTCTGCTATTAGTTTTGGTTTTTTCGATGACCTCTAAAAGCTGTTTTTGTGCAGAAGATGGTAGTTTGTCGATATTGCCTATGCAATTTAATTTGATATTGTTTTCTTGAAGTGTTTTAATCTCTTTTTTTAATGAGCTTATTAAAAGTTTCATCAATGTCTGCACTTCAAGTTTTGGTCTATTCCAATTTTCTGTAGAAAACGCATAAAGTGTGAGCGCTTCAATTCCTAATTTAGCGCAAGCTTCAACCGTAATTCTTACAGATTTTGTACCATTTTCATGCCCTATAGTGCGCAAAAAGCCCTGCTGTTTTGCCCAACGACCATTGCCATCCATTATAATGGCGAGATGTTTAGGTAGGGCATCTCTGTTTAAGCTATCTTCTAGAATTATTTCATTAGTCTGCACAGTAACACGGTTTTTCTCCAAAGGTGTAAGTCAGGGTGAATCCTGAGAAAATATACCAATCGTTGTTATTAATATTTCCAAATCGAGATGCGTCCAAATTGTTATTTTTAGGATTACTACCATCGAGATTGTCTGTAAAACTGTAGCGAGCTCCAACTTCAAAACCTAAAACAAAATTGGTTAGAATATTAGTCTTCACACCGACAGTCATCGGAATTGCTAAGGTAGATTTATTAGAATCCTCCCTTGTTTCGCCATTTAAAAAATACAATTCGTCATAAAAGCTATATGAAAATCCAGAATAAATGTAAGGAGTTATTTTAGTCTCAAGCTCGTGTAGATTAAAATCAAAAAAGTTAAACTCTAAACCTGCTGAAATTTCTTTTACACTATTCTTAAATTGATAGCCTCGCTGTATGCGACTAGTTTCGTCAGAATCTGCATCATTTCCTTGAATACTTGATTGAGTATAGGAAATTCGGTAGGAGTGGCGAGGACTTCTGTTCCATTTGTATAAAATTCCAAGCGCCAATTTATTAGGATTTATATATTGTGTCTCCCCAACATCTCCTACATAATTACTGCCACCACCAAAAATGCCTATCTCATGAATTTGCGCTTGCGCGAAATTTAGACTCAATACCAACGTAATAATAGAAAATATTCGATTCATTCAATTTAAAATAGCGTGCAAATATAATAATTATGGCTACTAATTAGCACTTATCGCCTATTATATTTACACAATGGATATACCTAAAACAAAACGAATTAATACAAATGATAGTATGATTGGGCCAAAATTCTTTAATTGCGCTTGTCTTCACCCCATAATAGTTTCGTTCTAAGTCGTTTTAAAAAGGACTCTTCGGGTATTTCAACCATATTTATCTTGAAAGGAGTTTTTGTTATCGTAAGTACTGATTCATTTTTTACAGAAAATGTTCTAGAATCGAGGGATACTAAAAATTGATCTTCTCTGCCAGTAACTCGCAATCGTATTTCGGTATCATCGGGAATCACCAATGGTCTAGCGGTCAAATTATGAGGAGCAATTGGGGTAAGTACAAGACTGCTTACAGCTGGTGTAAGCACAGGCCCGCCACAACTAAGGGAATATCCGGTAGAGCCAGTTGGTGTTGACATAATAAGGCCATCAGCCCAATATGAGCTAAGATATTCACCGTTTAGAAATGTTTCGATTGTTATCATCGAAGTGGTATCCTTTCTGTTGACTGTAACATCATTCATCGCAAAATTTAGTTCTCCGATGGATTCCACATCAGGTTCACATTTTAAACTTAGTAGTGTTCGCGCAGAAGTAGTGTACTTTTCTTCGATAATAAACTGAAGAAATTCGTGAATATTATCTTTTTGTACTGTAGCAAGAAAACCAAGACGTCCCGCATTAATTCCCAATACTGGAATTCCAGAATCACGCACTAAGGTAGCAGCGCGCAATATAGTACCATCTCCACCAATACTGATAAATAAGTCGAAGCTACTATCTAGATCTTTATAGCTAGAAAACGTGGTATACGGTCTTGAGGCTAGCTCCTTTTCGTAAATCTTTGCTAAGAAAGATTCTTCAATGATCATCTCAATCTTTTTTTCATTAAAAAAACTGAGAATGTCCCTAATAATGGGTCTTGTGCTTTCCTGATAATATTGGCCATAAATTGCAACTTTCATAGATAGGGAGTGCGTATATTAAATTTTATTATATAATGCTTTTCTAGATGTTTAAATACCTCTTTAAGTAATCAGATCGATCTTTTAAATCGGCAAGGTAATAATCTTCATAATGCTCAGAAATAATTTGATAATTGTATCTTCGAAAAGTTTGAATTATTTCATTAATACTTCCCGAGGATATTTTAATAGAAATTTGGACGGTCGAATTAGTATCGCTAGATATAAAACTTCCTAAAACTTTGCCGTTATTGCTTTCAACTATCTGCACTACTTGACTCATGCTATAATCTAAAATATCTTTCTCAACAATTAGTGTAGTTCCTTTTTCGGAGAGGAAAGGAGTTTCGTTGAAAACTCGAATAATATCCTGAACTTCATAATAACCAATATACCTATTATTTACGTCAAGTATAGGAACAATGTCCGTTTGATGTCGGGCAAAAATTTCTAATAAATCTAATAATCCAATTTCTGCTCGAGCGAAAAAATTTTCGAAAGTGTATTTATACTGATTGATATTTTTGTCAAAAGTAAAAGTTTCGGCGTCATTCTGAGACAAATTCCCCATGAATTCTTCTTGATCTAATACTGGAAAATGAGACAAATGAGTTTCATTAAAAAAATCTTGAACAACATCTGCTCGTTCGGAGCTTTGTAGTGCCTTATAGTCATTGCGAATCATATCAATAACTGTAGTCATAAGAAGTTGGCTTTAAATTATTGCAAAATAATCAAAAATTAGTTGGTACCGACCTTAGTTTGTATTTTTGTAGGTATAACTTAAATTTATACAAATATATAGATCATGACGCAACTAAGTGTAAATATTAATAAAATTGCAACACTTCGCAACGCTAGAGGTGGAAATGTGCCTGATCTTTTGCAGGTGGCGAAAGATTTTGAACGATTTGGTGCTCAAGGTATAACCATTCACCCAAGACCTGACGAGCGGCATATAAGATATCAAGATGCACGGGATTTAAAAAACATTGTAACCACTGAGTTTAATATCGAGGGTAATCCCGAAAAATCGTTTATTGATCTTGTAAATTCAATCAAGCCAGAGCAGGTAACGCTCGTTCCTGACGCTCCAGATGCTATTACTAGTAATGCGGGTTGGAATACTATTAAGCACAAAGATTTTCTGATTGATATTATTAAGGAATTTAAAAGTCAGGGAATACGAACTAGTATTTTTGTGGACCCTGTGCATGATATGATTGAAGGTGCCGCCATCGTTGGTGCGGATAGAATTGAATTATATACTGAAGAATTCGCCCATCAATACAGTCTTGGCAATAAAGAGGGCGTCAAACCTTATATAAGTAGCGCTGTTTTGGCAGGCGAACTTAATTTAGGAATTAACGCAGGACATGATTTAAGTTTGGATAATATCGCCTTTTTTAAACATTCAATACCAAATCTTCTGGAAGTTTCAATCGGTCATGCGTTGATTGCCGAATCTTTATATTTTGGAATGGAAACTGTGACTAAGCGATATTTGGAGTTTTTAAAGTAAAAATTGTTGGAAATTAAAATAGTAATTTTATGTTGTATTCAAAAATTGAAGGTACTGGCAAAGCATTTCTGATATTACACGGTTTTCTCGGCATGTCAGATAATTGGAAAACTTTAGGCACAAAGTGGGCAGAGGCAGGTTATGAAGTACATCTTTTGGATTTGAGAAATCACGGGCGAAGTTTGCACTCGGATAAATTTAATTATGACGTAATGGCGCAGGATGTTTTTGAGTATTGCAAAGAGAAAGAGCTTAGTTCAATTTTCTTGATGGGCCATTCTATGGGTGGTAAAGTGGCCATGACATTTGCTGCTTTGCATCCGGAATTAGTAGAAAAGTTGATTGTAGCAGATATTGGTCCTAAGGAATATAAACCTCATCACGATCAGATATTAGAAGGACTTTCTGCTGTAGATTTCACAGAAAAGCCAGAGAGAAGTGATGTTGATGAAATTGTTTCCAAATATGTTGAAGATTTGGGCACACGCCAATTCCTATTAAAGAGTTTATATTGGGAAACCCCTGGGCAGCTAGCGTACAGATTTAATCTTCCAGTATTCTTAGAAAATAGAGATAGTATTGGAGAACCATTACAAACAGACGCTTCGTATTCTGGACCTACATTATTTTTGAGAGGAAGTAAATCTAATTATATTTTGGATGAAGACTTTAGAGAAATTAGGAATTACTTTCCAAAAGCTACTATTGTCACTATAGCCAATGCAGGACATTGGCTTCACGCCGAAAATCCTGATGAAGTTTACGATTCGGTTCTAAATTTCTTAATGCAATAATTTCAAATATGTTATATAAAAAAAGCCCCTTTTTTGAAAAAGGGGCTTTTGTATTTATAAAGAGTAACTAGTTTTTAACAACTCTCATTACTTCAACTTTTCCTGAAGCATCTTTAGCAGACACAATATATACACCAGCGTTAAGATTGCTCATATTAATAGAAGCAGAATTTACTGCATCAAAAGACGCAGATAATACTTGTTTTCCTAGCATATCAATAACGTAAACATCAGAGATCGTAGCATTTTCGCTAGAAAGTGTTAGTATTCCTGATGTTGGGTTTGGCGAAGCAGTAAACTTCTTAACCGTCGCAACATCATTTATGCCTAGAGAAAAACTTCCGTCAAATTTGAAGATACCTCCAGTATTTTCGTCCTGGTTAAAACCACCACTCCATCCTGTAGTTCCATTTAGGAAAGCTACTTCACCTCTTTGTTCTGCAGCTCCAAAAATAGTCCACGTAGCTCCATTATCTTCACTATAAGCAGATCCTGGACCAGCAGCGTCCGCACTACATTTAACAATTACTTGCGTACCTGGAATATATGCAAAAGATCCTGATCCTAAGGGTGCAGTAGATGGAGTACCGGCATCCCATGTGGCACCACCGTCAAATGTTCTGAACATTGTAAAGTTAGGACTTGAAACAGAACCTAATCTTCGAACTAACATTCCTACGTTATCATCGCTAAAGAAAAGATCACCACCAGCATTAGTACCAGAGAAATCTGTTACCGGTGCATTGAATTTCTGGAAAGTCATTCCCATATCGGTAGTTCTATAAATATTTCCTTTATTTGTTACATACCAGAAACTATTTCCGGCATATGGATTTCCTCCGTTGTAGCCATATTCTCCAGATTGCGGTGGCGGTGCAGTAACTGCAGTCCACGTAGCACCGGCATCAGTAGTTCTGAAAAGTTCGTAAGCTCCATTTACAGGATCTCCCTGTGTAACACCTACATTTTCGTTAAAAAAGTGCACTACGTTAAAGAATGAATCTGTTGAGATGTAATTTGCTTCATTTAATCCTTCCCAAGTTAATCCGCCATCGGTAGTTTTAAATAGACCACCAAATCCTTGAACGTCTCTAGATACACCACCAACATAGGCAGTCATACCATCAATTGCAGATACATTTGTAAGCATCATTCCATCTGCTTCTGGTATCGATCCAGGAATCCAAGTATTTCCGCCATCTGTAGTTCTAGTAAAATCTTGTATGTCATTAGTGGGATCGCTTCCGTCATATGTTATAGCCCAAACGGTAGATGCGTTTACTATATCTATATTTCTAATTCCTCTAGACGTTTCAGTAAAACCGGTACTTTGTACTGTCCATGCTTGCGCAAAGGTTGCTGTAGAGGCTAAAACCATTGCTGAGAGTAAAACTTTTTTCATATTAAATTTGGTTTATGATTAGGTTAATAAAAAAATAAAGACTAAAGATATAAAATAATATCTTTAGTCTTTATAATAAAATTTTATTTCTAAAATTTATTTCTTCATAAATTTCTTAGTCGCAACCCCTTGATTAGATTTGATTGAGATAACATACATTCCTGAAGCTAAGTTTGCTACATTGATTTCTGCAGTATCTGTGCTAGAGAAAGAATTATTAAATACGATTCTTCCATTTACATCTGTTATTTTCACAGAATCAATTTGCAATGCATCGCTAGAAGTAATGTTTAAAACATTTGTTGCTGGATTTGGATACATTGAGAATTTACTTGATAAAACGTCATTTACAGACATTGCATCTGTGGTAGTAATTGAGAAATCATCTACTTGCAACATGTAGATGTCTGTTCCAACATTGCGAATCGCAACACGAATTGTTTGTCCTGCGTATGCATCAAGATCGTAAGTATCATCTAGCCAAAATTCATAAGGTGCTTCGTATACGCCTTGGCTAATTTGTGTAAAATCAGATGCTTGAGATGGAGTTCCAGTACCGTTGTAAACGTATACTTGATATTTTTCTAATCCGTAATCGTCAGCTAAAGATTTGATATGGAACATTAGTTCATTTCCAGATGCACCCAAAGTAACTGGAGGACTGATTAACCAGTCATTATTTTGACTTACACCATCCGTTTGGCTGTTAGACCAAGAAGCAGCATATTTCTGTCCCGAATGCGGTGCGAAGGTTGGAGATTCAGAAGCATCGTGAGTATCACTTACTCCAGCTGCTGCAGGATTAAAAATAATAAATGCTTGAGGTATAAAAGCATTTTCCCATGCGTCAGCAACTTCAAGTCCTCCAACGTAAGAACTACCTCCATCAAGATCCAAGGTAATCCAATTTCCAAACTCTAAAGAAAAATCATCATAAGTTTCGAATCCATCTTCAAAAAGGACAGTTTGAGCATTAGCAGTGAAACATCCGGCTACGAAAAGTAGTGATAGTAAAGTTTTTTTCATAATAAGTGTATTAAATTTAATTTTTAATAGAGTTTCAAATATATAGTAATAATGACAATAATCCAACTTATACTATCGACTATCTATTATTTTAACAGTACTTTAGTTTTTATTTGTAATTTCTAAGATCGTATGTGAGAGCCTGAATTTTAATTTTTCAAGTTGGTTGTCCTAAAGGCATTGTTTACGAGACAGTAAATTACAAAGGCCAAAATTTTAAAACATATTGTTAAAATTGTATAAGATTTAAAGTAGTAAAATACTTATTTTTGACTCCAACAACTTCTAAATAACTAACTTATGAATCTTAAAAGAATTTTTGGAGCAATATTGACCCTTTTGGGAATTGCCGGACTGATCTATACTGCAACTTTATTTGCTGGAGCAGGTGAAGGTGGATATAAATCGCTCATTATATATGGTGTATTAGGTTTTGTTTTCTTCTTTGCTGGAATCAGCTTGGTAAGAACTACAAAGGACGAGGCATAAGCCATTACACTTACTAAGATTGAAGCGCTATTTACTTTTGTTGAAAAGTAGATAGCGCTTTTTTAGTAGATTGGATTTAGCGAAATATTAATATTTAAATGTTGATCCGTTTTTTAATCTCTGCATCTTTACTTTGTAGAAGTGCCCATTAGATTTCTAATCAGAGAATAGAATTTTATAAAAAGAAGTAAATGAAAAAGTTCAAAATCATTATTTGAAATGCATCAGGTGTTGATTATGTAATATTGAACTAGGAAGGTTGTGACTAGGGAGGTTGTATTGGCGATTGGGTAGAAACTTATTCCATAAATAATTTAAATAAATATGAATTGGTATGATTTAATCTTCTACAATGTCTTTAAAAGATATTATAAAGAAGGTAATTATAAAAATGATATTCCTTTGCTGACAGCCTCGATTATTGTGGGTGTTTCGTTTTCATTCTATATTTTAAGTGGGTTCTTATTAGTTTATTACTTTATTGTAGGCCAAGATGTTCCAATGTTAAGTAAATCTCCGATAATCATATTTGGGTTTACTTTCAATTTAGCAAACTATTTATGGTTTAAAAATAAAGATCGCTATCTAATTGTCTATAGCCATTTTAAATCATCCGAAAGAAATGATAGACAACAAGAAGTTTTGTCTTGGCTATTTATTATTCTTGGTTTTGCGTCTGGGCCGTTGGTTGCCCTTTTTATCAGATTATAAAATAAACTGTGATTTCTAGAATCTACTATACGATATGGTCAGATTGCATTAGGCAGATTAAAACTGTTCCGTCGAATAAGTCCGATTGGAAGTTCATTACGATGACAACTATGTCTTTTTTAATGGGTGTAAATCTTGCATTTTTACTTCTGCTAATTTCATCGTTAATAATAAAGTTCACATTTACTATTGACATAGATATTCTGCCTGGGACGAGCTAAGATGCGGCGTTAAGCTTCTTTCTAACATTTATATTGCCAATGATGATAATAAATTACTTTTTGATTTTCAAAAATGTTAGATATTTGACGTTCGTAGATAAATATAGATTCTACAATGGACAATATTTTAAAAAGTATATGTTAGGTTCACTTTTAATTCTATTAGGCCTTTTATTAATTAGTATGATTTACGTTAATGTTTTTCAATGAAGAAAATAATATTTAGACTATGCCAAAGTATTTATCTATTCTTTTTAAGAAGGTTAGGATCTGATAAATTCACTTCTAAAGCAGCCGCACTAAGCTGGACGTCATTTGCTATTTCGGTGAGTATAGTGGTTATTGTCAATATCTTATTACACCTACTATTTAATGAAAACTATTTTTTGACATTAAATAGATTCGTTGTATTTTGTTTCTTTTTTTCGATTTTCTTGCTTGTTGAATATCGAATCAAAAAATTACTTGATAAATATTAATCTAGGTTGCAACCGTTTTTCTATAATTTATTTCTAAATAAACCTCACTTCAATGTTACCTCTAAACCGCGTGAGGGATAGAAACGGAAATCCTTTTTGCCTTTTTTAAGGCAAAAAGATTGGAGAGTATAGCTCGGCCCAAAGGGACACGCCCAAAATATTTTCCTCAATCTTGCCGTATTAATTATTGATGAAAAATCTGTAACTTTGACAAAATGCCTCGCTAAATAGGCAGTTGATAATCCCTAAATAAATTTTATGAACTTAGTTATTAGAATTCTTGTTACTGCCTTTATTGTGTTGCTTCTTGCCAACTTTCTGGGTGGCGTTTCTGTAGATGGTTTTGGTACTTCGATCATTGTGGCGATTGTGTTAGGATTGCTGAATCTGATTGTAAAGCCTTTAATGGTTTTGTTTACATTGCCAGTTACACTGCTTACATTAGGCTTATTCTTGTTTGTAATTAATGCTGTTATCATTTTGTTATGCTCTGAACTTGTAGGCGGATTTCACGTTGCATCGTTCTGGACTGCACTACTTTTCAGTATTTTGCTCTCTGTTTTGCAATCTGTAATGAATGGACTATTAGGAGAATCTAAATAAAATGCTAAGAGGTGGGCAAAAAGTTGGGCATCAAACAAAAATGTTCTAATTTTGCCACCCAATTTTACAATCAAAAATTATGAATATTACAAGAAAAAATATAGACGATTTAAATGCGATAATCACCATCGAAATCGTTAAAAGCGACTACTCTGACCAACTTGAAAAAGAAATGTGGCAGTACCGCAAAACGGCTGCTCTTCCAGGTTTTAGAAAAGGATCTGCGCCGGTAAGTGTAATCGAAAAAAAATACAGAAAACCTGCCTTGCTTGAAGCAATCAACAAGCAAGTACAAGCGGCTTTGAACAAATACCTACAAGAAAACAAGATGAATATCTTGGGGAATCCAATTCCGAAAGCGGATGAAACTATCGATTGGGATGGTGACGATTTCACTTTTGAATTTGAAATTGGTCTTACTCCACAGTTTGACATTAATCTCGATGCTGCACAAAATGTAGTAAAATATAAAGTTATCGCAAACGATGAGTTGCTTGACGAACAAGTAGCAAGAATTCAAAAACAATACGGAAAACAAGTTTCACAAGGAGAAGTTGCTGCAGATACTGACGTGACTATCACCTTTAAAAACGAAGAAAAAGAAATTGAGCATACTGCAACAATTGCTTTGGATGAGTTTAAAGATCAAAAAACGATCGATGCACTTTTAGGCAAAAAAGTAGAAGATGTAGTAACTTTAAATACTAAAGATTTATTTAAAGATGACCACAAATTAATGGAATACCTAGGAGTTGGTCACGATGATGTTCACAATCTTGCTATTGATGTGACTGCGACTATTGACGAAATAAATATCAGCGAGCCTGCAGATCTTAACCAGGATCTATTTGATAAGCTTTTTGGAGAAGGAAAAATTGCTTCGGTTGACGAATTGAAAGAAAAAATCAAGGAAGATGCTGAGAGACAATTTGCACAGCAAGCAGATCAAAAATTCTTAAGTGATGTAAGCGAAGCTTTAATTTCGGACACTAAATTTGACTTACCGGAATCTTTCTTAAAGAGATGGATTATGACAGCTGGTGAGACGCCTCTTACAGCTGAGCAAGCTGAAGTTGAATATGCAAAATCTGAAAAAGGATTGCGTTACCAACTTATTGAAGGTCGCCTAATGCAACAAAATAATATTCAAGTTTCTTTTGAGGACCTTAAAGGATATGCTGCTGCTATAATTAGACAACAAATGGCTCAATTTGGACAAACAGATCCTACAGATGCAGAAGTTGAAGGGATTGTTGCTCGTGTACTTGGAAATCAAGAAGAAGTAAAAAGATTGTCTGCTCAGGTGATGAGCGAAAAAATGTTGGCACTTTTCAAAGGGAAAAATTCTGAAGAAAAAGAAATTACTTACGACTCTTTCGTGAAAGAGATGTACGGAGAATAAGCTTTCTTTAATAGTATAGAAAGTGTCGGGTTAATAATTCTTAATACAACAAATATGAATTACGGTAAAGAGTTTAAAAAATACGCTACGAAGCACCACGGTGTAAGCAGTATGTACTATGATAAAATTGTAGGAAGTGTAACGCCAACCGGTATGACACCTTATATTATTGAGGAAAGACAATTAAATGTATCTCAGCTAGATGTTTTTTCTAGACTAATGATGGATAGAATTATTTTTCTAGGTACGGGAATCGATGATCAAATTGCAAATATCGTTCAAGCGCAATTGCTTTTCTTAGAAAGTGCAGACGCGGCAAAGGATATCCAGATTTACATCAACTCTCCAGGTGGAAGTGTTTATGCAGGATTAGGAATTTATGATACAATGCAATACATTAAGCCAGACGTAGCAACAATCTGTACAGGAATGGCAGCTTCTATGGGAGCGGTAATTCTTTGTGCTGGTGCAGAAGGAAAACGTTCTGCCTTGCCACATTCAAGAGTAATGATTCACCAACCATCTGGAGGTGCACAAGGTGTAGCAACAGATATGGAAATCAATTTACGAGAGATGCTTAAGTTGAAAAATGAATTGTACGAAATCATTTCTCAGCATTCAGGACAGACTTTTGAAAAAGTTCATACTGATAGCGAAAGAGATTATTGGATGAAAGCTGATGAGGCTAAAGAATACGGAATGGTTGACGAAGTACTTCGTAGAACTGTATAATTTTTTATAATAAATAAGGATTTGATCCTTACAATATATAATTGAAGAATGGCAAAACAAGTCTTAGAATGTTCATTTTGTGGAAGGAAAAAGCCTGAAACCAGTTTACTGATTGCGGGAATTAATGCGCATATTTGCGACAGTTGTATTGAACAGGCACACGGAATTGTTTTAGAGGAAGTGAAAAGTAGCGGGGCAAAAATTGATACTACCGATTTAGTATTAAAGCGGCCCAAAGAAATTAGAGCTTTTCTAGATCAATATGTTATTGGACAAGATCAGACAAAAAAAGTAATGTCAGTTGCAGTTTACAATCACTATAAACGATTGATGCAGCAACAACAGAGCGATGATGTCGAAATCGAGAAAAGTAATATCATTATGGTAGGGCAGACGGGAACAGGGAAAACTCTTGTTGCCAAAACCATTGCTAGAATGCTTGAAGTTCCATTAGCGATAGTAGATGCTACTGTTCTTACCGAGGCTGGATATGTTGGTGAAGATGTAGAAACTATTTTAACAAGATTGCTACAAGCGGCGGATTATGATGTTGCTAAAGCAGAACGTGGAATCGTTTTTATTGATGAGATAGACAAAATTGCTCGCAAGAGTGACAATCCATCAATCACTCGTGACGTGTCAGGAGAAGGTGTGCAACAAGCATTATTAAAGCTTCTTGAAGGTACGGTTGTAAATGTTCCGCCAAAAGGTGGTCGTAAGCATCCGGATCAGAAATTTGTTGAGGTAAATACGCAGAATATTCTCTTTATTGCTGGTGGTGCTTTTGATGGTGTAGAACGCATTATATCAAAAAGATTAAATCGTCAAGCAATGGGATACAATACTTCCAAAAATCCTGATAATATTGACAAGGAAAACTTGCTGCAGTATGTGATTCCTAAAGATATCAAAGATTTTGGATTGATTCCAGAAATCATTGGTCGTCTTCCGGTACTTACTCACATGGATCCTTTGGACAAAGCAACGTTAAGAGCGATTTTGACGGAGCCTAAAAATGCGTTGATTAAACAGTACGAAAAGCTATTCTTGATGGATGACGTGAAGTTAACTATTGATGATGATGCCTTGGATTATATTGTTGACAAAGCTTTGGAGTATAAACTAGGAGCGAGAGGATTGCGTTCTCTTTGCGAAGCAGTTTTAACTGACGCGATGTACGAACTTCCAGGATCTGATATTAAAGAATTAAACATCGATAGAGATTATGTTGAAGATAGCCTGAACAAAAATCTGTTGAGAAGATTACAGGCGGCATCATAATTTTTGCCACTTAATAGAAAAGAAAAATCCCGGCTTGCCGGGATTTTTTATGCTTAAGATTATCGATTGCTATTCTTAACTTTTCTATAGACAACGGCAACCATAAAGGTAATCGTTAGAAATGCTACCCCTAGAATTGTTCTAAATTCTATCAAGGGATTATCCGGAACAAAGTCGGTCATGGATATGATTAACATCAGTAAGGTGACAATCCATATTATCACTCCCATTATAAAGGTATTTCTATTCATATTTATTTTTGTTCTTGTGCATACGCTACAGCATACTGCGTTTTTGTGGTTTCTTTTGTAATTTGACTTTTATTGTGTTTGTTTTCAATTTCACATCTCGGACCACATCCATATCGTTTGGGTCCGCAAGCCGAAGCTATTAGTGCAAGAGAAAAAATGATTGCTATCTTTTTCATAATATAATTAATAATTTAGAGAATAAATCATTTTCAGCTGTTGTTGTACTACTTTGTAGTATTATTGTGATTCCTAATTTAATCCGTTTTTACTCGTTTTTCTACTTTATATCTTAATAGCCACTAAAGTACAAAAAAACTATTTAGCGTTTGCCTTTGCTTTAGAAAAGGTGCTTTTGCGATGGTAGGTAATTTCTACATCATACCTTCAATAACTATAATCTTTGCATCATGCAGCTGTGTAGAGCAAATAATATCAAACAAATTAGTGTATTGATTCAACAGAATTCTACTATAATTTATTGCAGATGAATTAATGTTATACATTTGTCTACGCGTCTAATTATTTTTTTTTTGTGAAGTATTCATCTATCGTCGAGAGACTAAATGCTCCTATTGACAATATCCAATTAATTCTCTTTAGAATTCTTTTTGGAGCTTTATTAGCTTGGCATTGTATTGATGCTATGATGACTACGTGGTTGGATTTTGTTTTCATACAACCAAAATTTACATTTTCACACATCGGAATGGAATGGCTGCAACCACTAGCAGGAAACGGAATGTACTACTACTATGCAGTAATGGCAGTTTGTGGTGTGCTTGTCTCGATAGGATTGTTTTATAGGTACAGCCTGGGAGTCTTTACAATTTTGTTTGCAGGCGCCTATTATATGCAAAAGACAACTTATAACAATCATCATTATTTAATGCTTCTGTTGTGTGTAATAATGTTATTTCTTCCCGCCAACACTTCTTATGCTGTTGATGTAAAATTAAACCGTTCTAAGAGACAGGATCTGATGCCCGCTTGGTGTAGATTTGTACTAATCTTTCAGATTTCGATAGTATATTTTTTTGCCACGGTTGCCAAATTATATCCCGATTGGTTAGATGGTACCTTTATACGAATCTTACTATCTAGATTTAAGATGCCGATATTAAAGGAAATCTTTTCTTATGACTGGTTTATATATTCTGTAACCTACGGCGGACTATTTTTCGATTTTCTTATAATCCCGCTTTTGCTTTACCGAAAAACTAGAAAGTATGCTTTTTTCGCCGCGATTTTTTTTCATATGTTTAACAAAGCGCTCCTTGCTATTGGAGTTTTTCCGTTTTTAGCACTTGCATTTTCGGTTCTATTTTTCCCACCTGAATTTTTTAGAAAGTATTTTCATAAGAGTAATTCTGTGTTTCAATCGATGATTCCGGACTCACGTAATAGCAAAAAGATTTTGATACTGTTCTTTTTGCCATTTTTTATCCTTCAACTAGCACTTCCTTTAAGGCATTGGTTTATCAAAGGTGATGTACTTTGGACAGAAGAAGGGCACCGTTTAAGTTGGCGAATGATGCTGAGAAGTAGAGTGGGAGAAACAAAGTTTCTTATCGTTAATAATGCTACAAATAGCAAAGAATTTTATGATTTAGATACATTGTTGACTAAAAGTCAAATAAAGCAGATGCGGACAATGCCTGATATGATTTGGCAAACTGCTCAAATAATCAAAGAGCAATATAACAGAAAGGGTATTGAAATCAGTATTTATGTAGATTCAAAAGTATCAATAAACAATAAACCAAAACTGCCGTTAATAGATCCAAATGTTGATTTGGCCAAAGCAAAGTGGGATTATTTTGCACATAATGAGTGGATCTTACTCTATGATTAGCTAAAGTTTAGATAATTACTTCTCAAAAATTCTATCAAAATTAATAAAGGTCTGGAATAGATGTAGTTTAATATCTACGGCTGCGATAAGTTTGGAGAGCTTACAGTCTGGTATTTGTAATATTAACGCAAGCGGCGATTTACTTTAATTGAGTCACTTATAATATAATTTTTGACTGCAGCTCAAGCAGTTGCTCGACATAATCACGCTTGTTTGATAATCGAGGTATTTTATGCTGTCCACCTAATTTGTCTTGTTCCTTGAGCCAATCATAAAATAAATTAGGACGCGCCACATTTATAGTAAGCTCATTTAGAGTCATATTATTATGCCTCTTGGCTTCGTAATCTGAATTTAGTTCTTGTAATGATTTATCCAATAAGGTAGTAAATTGCTGCATATCATCAGGTGGATTTTTAAATTCAATAATCCATTCGTGACTACCTTTTTGTCGACCTTCCATAAACACGGGAGCTACGGTATAATCTTTTAAATCTACCGATGCAATTTTACAGGCTTTCGCCAAAGCTCTGTCAGTATTCTCTACCATCAATTCTTCACCAAAGACATTAATATGATGTTTTGTCCGTCCTGTAACTCGAATTCGGTACGGACTCAAAGAAGTAAAACGAACGGTATCGCCGATTAAATAGCGCCATAATCCCGAATTTGTGGTAATTACAATAGCGTAATTTTTATTGAGCTCGACATCGGCAAGTCGTACAATTTTGTTGTCATCTTGTCCAAAAGAACTCATCGGGATAAATTCATAGAAAATTCCGTAATCAAGCATTAATAGCAGGTCATTAGAATCGTTTAGATCTTGAATTGCAAAAAATCCCTCAGAAGCATTGTAGATTTCGTAATATTTAAAATCGCTGCTCGGAATAATTTTTTTATACTGCTCTCTATAAGGATCAAAATTTACACCGCCGTGAAAGTAAACTTCTAGATTTGGCCATACTTGTAAGAGATGCTCCGATGAAGTCGTTTCCAACACTTTATTGAGAAGCACCATCATCCATGAGGGAACTCCAGCAAAGCTTGTGACATTTTCATTAATTGTCTCGGCGATAATGGCTGGAATTTTTGTTTCCCAATCCGTCATCAGCGAAACTTTGTTTGAAGGTGTACTGCTAAATTCTGCCCAAATAGGCATGTTCTCTATAAGTATTGCCGATAAATCTCCGTAAAATGTGTTGTTTGCTTCATAGATCTGTTTGCTTCCGCCTAACCGCAAGCTTTTTCCTAAAAACAATTTTGAGTCTTCATTATTGTTGAGGTAGAGACATAATAAATCCTTACTCCCCTTATAATGACAATCTTCAAGTGCTTCAGTACTTACAGGAATAAATTTACTCTTTGCATTGGTGGTACCACTTGATTTTGCAAACCACTTGATTGGAGTATTCCACAAAATATTATGTTCTCCTTGCCTTGCCCGCTCAATCATGGGCTCCAAATCTTCATAGGTTGAAATAGGAACTCTACTTGCAAAAGTTGCGTACGATCTAATTGAATTAAATTCATACTGATTTCCTACGCTCGTATACTCGGCAGAACGTATTAGGTTAAGAAGTAATTCTTCTTGAACCTCGCCTGGATATTTTAAAAACAATTCAATTTGGTGAATTCTTTGTTTTAAAAACCAAGAGGCTATTGAATTTACAATTGTTAAAGCCATTAAACGTTCATATTAGATATCTTCACTTTTTATTTTCTGCAGAATTTTAATTCTAAATCATATTACTTTTTATCCACAACGGCATTTTCTATCTTTGAAGTTGTTCCTTTGTGGAGATTACAAGGTTTTCAAACTAGGCTCAAAAAAACCGACAGTTTCCAAAAATACAAAATTTATAAGTATAATTAAAGATTTGAATTTCTAAAAATTTCCCCAAATGCAATTTGAAGCTACGCTACGTAAAATGACTACCGAAATTGGAGATCCAATTCAATACTATATGATTTTTGACGATAATTTTATAAACGTAAATCAGTTATTGGGCAAGGAAATATCTATCGATTTACTGGGTTCGCAATGTTTAAACTGTCTAAAGTCCAAGAAAGTTTTCCGTCAAGGTTTCTGCTACGACTGCTTTTATAAAAGTCCGATGGTGGGCGATTGGATCATGCGTCCCGAACTGAGCACGGCACATCTTGGTATTGCCGACCGTGATCTTGACTATGAAACTCAAGTTCAAATCACACCGCATATCATTTACTTAGCATCTTCCTGCGAAGTAAAAGTGGGTGTTACACGTGGCACGCAAGTTCCAACTAGATGGATAGATCAAGGTGCCGAAGCTGCCATCCCCATTATGGAAGTTCCCAATAGGTATTTAGCGGGAGTTACCGAAGTTGCCCTCAAAAACCATTTTGTCGATAAGACCAATTGGCGAAAAATGCTACTTAATGATGTTGTAGATGTAGATCTTGAGGAGGCTAGAGCAAAGTTGCAAGATTTGCTTCCAGGCGAATCTCGCGAATTTTATGACCTCAAACCTCAGACTGTTATGAAACTTTCTTATCCAGTACTGCAATATCCTACCAAAATTAAAAGTTTAAGTCTCGAGAAAATGCCGAATTTCAAAGGTATTTTAACTGGAATTAAAGGACAGTATTTAATGTTTGAAGATGGCACCGTCTTTAATGTCCGCAGCGCCGAAGGTTCAGTAGTTCGTATTTCTGTCTATTAAAAATATTATTTCTGTTGTAATTAGATGTGTTTTTATTTAGGCGTTCCCCAGAAGGTTCGGGCTTTCCACTCCCAATCTTTTGTTTATTAAAAGAAAAAAAAAGGATTTGCTTCGCCAATTCGCTTCGCTCGGTTCCGATCCAATCCCTAACGCAAAACCGTCACTGAAATAACCGTAGATTTTATTATCACATATCAAAAAAGGCTACAATTACTTGTAGCCTTTCTAAATTTATTAGGGTGTGGTCGCCGGTGGTGTTGCGGGTTCTGGTTTTTTCTTTTTATTAAATAAACCATTCAAAATGTCATTCGCCTTGGTTTGTATTGCTTCCTTTACCGGTTGTGTGGTAGGTGGTGTACTAGTTTTTGTAGTGTCTTTTGGAGTATTGGAATTGTTTCCTAAGCCATTCAATAGACCACTAAGTGCATTTGTACCCTGAGTAACCAATTTGTCTTTTTGCATTTGAACCAATTGTGTAGCAAGTGCAGTCACTGCCTGCTTTGTATCAGTTTGAATTTTTGGATTTTTGAAGTTTCCAGTCAAATTGGCGTTAATCGGAATGTTTTTAATTTTCGCCGCATCAGCAGGTGTAAGACTTGCTAGTAATTTGTTGGCTTCTGTACCTAAATATTTCGCAGGAACATCAAAATTCAATTTATAATTTATAGATTGATCAAATCCGTGCTGTCCTCCAACGGTCAATTTAATATCTTGGTATTTGATGTCGAAAGGTTTCAGGTTAACCTTTCCATTTTCAAATGTTAGGTAAGTGCTCAAATTGTTTAGATTTACTTTTGACAAATCGATAAAGTTCAAATTGTTATCAAGTGCAGTAAGCAACGTGCTACTTTGGGCATTTACAGTGGTCGATAGCAGTTGTCCCATGAGATCTCCAGTGATTGACGCAAGATTTGGAGTCATCTCTTTTGCGTCAAGATTTCCTCCTACGTGAATCGTAGAGTTCAGTTGTCCATTGATAATTCCTGCTATTGGTGCAATACTTTTCAACATCTCAAGCTGTGTAAAAGTCTGAGCGATGTCTACGTTCTTTAATCCTAAAGTCATATTAAAGGTTGGTACTTTCTCTTTGGTCGAAACATTACCCGATACTGCAATCAATCCGCCAAAGATATTTGTTGTTACATCTTCAAGTGTAGCTTTCTCATCTTTTATAGAAATTTTTCCAGCCACATTTTTCAGAACGAGATTGTCATATAATACTGTGTTCGCTTTCGCGGAAAGAGTAACGTTTAAGAACGATGGAATTTTTAATGCCTCTGAAGTTTTAGTCGTAGTTTTGGCGGCAGGATCTTCGGCGGTCATAAAGTCTGCTAGTGATAATTGATTGGAAGTCATACTGAAGTTTCCTTTTAACTCTTGTTTTCTAAACAAAAAGCCATAAAAATTATCCAATCTTCCTTTCGCACTAATATCACTTTTCCCTGTTGTAGCATCAAATTGCTGAAGGTTTACGTGATCCGTATTAAAAGACATTGCAGCGGTAGCAATATTTAAAGCTGATCCCTTATCATCAACATATTTAAAATTTGAAATGCTCATTGTCCCCGCGTTGTCAATTTTCTCATACTTATTATCTTCTACTGCTTGCATATCAAACTTCGTGGTAAGATCTGCTTTTAAAATCCCTTGCAGTGGCTTGTCCAATTTTATTGGATACGCATTCGATAGATTTCCAAGATTGATCGTTCCTTTTAAGGCAGCATCAACCAAGGGATTTTCGACTACATTTCTAATTTTTGCTTTAGCGCTAAAAACATCTTGATCAATTGCAAAAGTCAATTTGTCTAGATCAACATAAGTATCATTCAAAATTCCACTATCATTGATGATTTTTGCATCAATTACGATATTCTGAACAGATTTTGGTAAGTCGGGATATTTAAAAGAAGCGTTATTGGAGGCGATTTTTAAGTTAAAAGCAGGAACAGTATTTTCTGAATACAAGCCCTTTGCAAAACCCGAAAAAGAGAAATCTCCCGTTGTTTTGATATTGGCGAGGCTGCCAGAATATTTAGCAGGAACCAACGCGAGGAAATTCGTAAATGATGAACTAGGAGTTTTAAAAGTAAGATCATACTGCTGACCAGCTTCAACCAGTTGGATAAAACCATTAAACTCTAAAGGAAGCTGATTGATAATAGCTTTGTTTTCTTTAAAGGTATATTTGCTGTTTTCCAAATCGATTCCTAAAACGGCATCAAGTTTCAACGGAATCTGACGCATATAATTTGTACCGTCCATATCCAAAGTTAGTGATGCTTGCGATGTTGTAACCAAATCCAATTTAGAAGCCGCAAAGTCGCCGCTTCCGGAGTGATTTAGACTATCGATGACCATTTTTAAATTTGATCCTTGATCAAAATAAACAAATTTAAGGTTGTTGATTTTGTATGATTTTAGCTTTAAAGCCAACGGAGCACTATTTCCTTCATCTGTTGAGGCATCATCTTTAAGAGCAATGTCAAAATTTCCGACACCATCTTTGTTGAAAATTATATTTACTTGACCATTATCAGAGGTAAATGAATCAATATTCATCGGCTCGTTGTCACCTTTAAAAAGTTCTTTAATGGACATTTTTAAATCTAAAGTTCCAAATGAAACCAAAGTGTCTCCAGCAAATGGCGCTTTATTGATAATCACTAAATGATCAACCGACACATTCGCGTCAGGGAAACTTTTGATAAAACTTAAATCTACATCCTTGAAAGAAACTGTAGCATCAACATTTTTGTTGATAGTCTGTGCAATTTTAGCTTTGATAGCGTCTTGAAATATAAATGGTGCGGCAAATAATGCTATAATTAGCAGTAAAAATACTACTCCGATTATGGTAAATATCCTCTTAGTCATACTTTTTTTTTATTCTATTTATTTTACTTTGAGTTGGTAAGGCATCAATAATTGTACCCCTCTTTGATTTGTAGCATTCTTGATGTCTTGAATTAATTGGTAATTCTCAGCTCCAATTTCTTTTTCAAGAATTGCTTTGGAGGAGATAAACGATGGCATTAATGAAGCAAAAAGATCTTTAAAGCTTTTCTCGTACTCCGGGTAACTTCTCGTGCTGTACTTGTCTATTTTTGCCATTTTTGCTGCTTGAGCCACAGCATCGTCTAGACTTCCTAACTTATCTACTAGTCCAATTCCAAGCGCATCTGCACCAGTCCAAACGCGGCCTTGACCAATTGCATCCACTTGTTCTGCAGTCATATTTCTTCCATCGGCAACTCTACTCACAAAAATACTATAAATACGTTCGACGTCGCTTTGAGTCGCCGCTCTCATCGTTGCATCCAGTGGTAAAAATGGAGAGTAGTCTGCCGAATTTTTATTGGTTTTAATTTGCTGCGTATGAATTCCGATTCTATTAGAAAGTTTGGTGAAATTTGGAAGAACTCCAAAAACTCCAATAGAGCCCGTAATTGTATTTGGTTCGGCAAAAATCATATCGGCATTACAGGAAATATAATAGCCTCCAGATGCGGCAACATTACCCATAGACACCACAATTGGTTTTATTCCTTTTGTCAACTCAACTTCTCTCCAAATTAAATCAGACGTCAAAGCACTTCCTCCTGGCGAATCAACTCGCAGTACAATTGCTTTTACATTGTCATCTTCTCGAGCTTCCTTAATTGCACGACGCATCGAGCCTTCTCCAATATAAGAAACATCTCCTTCGCCACCCATAATCTGACCTTGTGCATATATTACCGCAATTCTGTCTGAACCTAAGGTTTTGCTCGTAGTTGCAACATTTTTGGCGTAAGCTACAATATCTATGCTTTTATACTCCTTATCTTTTTCGATATTCAGCTTTTTTCGAATCTGATTGTGATAAATATCTTCATAAGCAACTACATCAATTAGATTTTCGGCTTTTGCCATTTCGGGCGTTCTTGCTTGCAAATCATCTGCAATTGCATTCAATCTATCTTTTGAAATTTTTCTGCTTCTTGATACTTGTTCCAAAATTACATTCCAACTCGTTTGAAGCATTGTAGTTACTTGCTCTCTGTTGGCATCACTCATTTCATTCTGCAAAAATGGCTCAACTGCACTTTTGTATTTTCCGTGTCTAATTACTTCCATCTTGATTCCAGATTTTTCTTGCAAATCTTTGAAGAACATCAATTCGGCTGATAAACCCTTAAAATCCAATCCTCCAACTGGGTTTAAGTAAATTGAATCCGCAACACTGTTTAAAAAATATTCACCTTGCGTCATTTCGTCTCCATATGCGTAAACAAACTTCTTTGACGTTTTAAAATCTTCAATTGCAGACCGCAGCCAATTAGTTTGCGCTGCTCCTAATTTTGAATCACTGTTGATAATCGAAATACCTTTAATGCTTTTGTCGGTTTTGGCGTATTCGATGGCTTTAATTACATCCGTCAAGCCGTCATTGTTTACTTCGTAATAATCAAAGTCTGTGTATCTTGCTTTTCCGGCATAGTCGCGATTTACTTCGGCAAGATCTAAAACGATTACCGAATTATTATTTACAACTACTTTTTCACTTCCACTGCCCGCAATTACTCCAATCATAACGATCCCGAAGAAAAATAGCATAAAGAATATAAATAAACCAACGAGTGTGGCGAGGACGTTTCCTAGAAATTTCATAATTATTATTTTATTATAAGTCGATTTATTTATCAGAAAGTTACACTTGTCTACAAATTAAATAAATAATAGTGAGCGCAACTAATATAGGTCTAGTATTAAATTGTTTTAGTTAATTTTGTCGCTGACAAAGATTGTTACAGCAAAGGAAACTCTTCTTTGTACAACGTTTTTTAAGTAGATTTTTTATATGGAATTTTTTCAAAATCGGGCAGTTTTATCATTAGGAAGTAATCTTGGCGATCGAGAGCAAGCCATAATATCTTGTATTGATGCAATCAACTTCCAGATAGCTACCGTTACCGATGTTTCTAAACTGTACGAATCAGAAGCGTGGGGTTTTAGTAGTGATGCTTTTCTCAACTGTGCTATTTTGGTTCATACTTCTCTTACAGCTTCAGAGCTTTTAGAATCGCTATTAAAACTCGAGCTAGACTTGGGTCGAAAACGATCTGCCGAAGAAGGTTATCAAGCCCGAAATATCGACATCGACATTATTACCTTCAACGAAGAGATAATTGCGGCTGACAATCTTCAAATTCCCCATAAGGAAATGCAAAATCGTAAATTTGTGCTTTTACCCTTGTGCGATTTGAAATTTGAATGGAATCATCCGATTTTTCATCAATCAAAAGAAAAGCTTTTAGCATCTACTTCTGATACTTCTGCCTGTATAATTTTCGGAAAATTAGAAAATCCAATTTCCAGATATCGCTTTAATAACTGCAATTATGTCGCAGTAGAAGGCAATATTGGCGCGGGCAAAACGACTTTGGCCAAAAGAATTGCCGACGACTTTAATGCTAAAACCGTCCTTGAACGATTTGCAGATAATCCTTTTCTTCCCAAATTTTACGAAGATCCAAGTCGATATGCTTTTCCGCTCGAAATGTCTTTTCTTGCCGATCGCTATCAACAAATTACCGATGACCTAGAGCAATTTGATCTTTTTAAAGATTTTATTGTTGCCGATTACCACGTCTTTAAATCATTGATATTTTCTAAAATAACTTTAGTCGAAGAAGAATTTAGACTTTACAGCAATCTTTTTGATATTATGTACAGACAGATTCCAAAGCCTGATTTGTATATCTATTTATATCAAAACACCGAACGTTTACTTTTAAATATAAAGAAACGTGGTCGTGATTATGAGCAGGACATCGAAGCTGAATATCTCGACAAGATCAACCGAGGCTATTTGGAATATATTAAAAATCAAAAAGAATTAAATGTATTAATCATCGATGCCTCAGAATTGGATTTTGTGAATCAACAAAGTGATTATCTCTTAATTCTAAATCAAATATCAGAAAAACTAAGTCTTAAAGAATTCTAATTTTAGCAAATAAATCCCAGATAACAATTCCCGCACTTACCGCAATATTCAGGGAGTGCTTGGTTCCAAGTTGCGGTATCTCTATACAAAAATCGCTATTCTCTACTGCTTCCTGTGAAACGCCAAAAACTTCGTTTCCGAAAATTAACGCGTATTTTTTTCCTATTTCTACTTCAAAATCTTCAAGGCTTTTTGAGCCCTCAACTTGCTCGATTGCCGCGATTATAGCGCCGTCATTTCTGGCAATTTCGATAGCTTCAAGAACTGTTTCACAATACTGCCATTCAACTGTTTCTGTAGCGCCGAGCGCCGTTTTGTGAATTTCTTTATTTGGAGGAACAGCGGTGATTCCGCACAGAAAAATCTTTTCGATCAAAAATGCATCGGCCGTGCGAAAAACCGAGCCGATATTATTCAAACTTCGGATATCGTCCAAAATTATTGTAATAGGAGTTTTTTGAGCCTCCTTAAAATCTTCAACACTTTTGCGATCGAGTTCGCTATTTTCTAATTTTCTCATTTTGAAAAAGTACAAAAAAAAACTTCCCAAAAAAATCAGGAAGCTTGTTAGTTTTATTAAAAGGGATGTCTAGCTCTTTGTTGCTGCAGCTTCTTCTGGCAATACATTTCCTTTAATTGTAAGAACTGTGCTAGGTTTTACTGCATTTGTTGTAAGTGTAACTGTTTTAGAGAATGCACCAACACGGTCAGTTGCATATTTTACGCTAATTTTTGCAGTTGCTCCTGGAGCAATCGGTTCTTTAGGATAAGTTGGAACTGTGCAACCACATGATCCTTGAGCAGATGTAATAATAAGTGGCGTGTTACCAGTATTTGTGAAAACGAAATCACGTTTACCATCAGAATTTTTAGCGATAGTACCGTAGTCAATTGTTTCCGCCTTAAAAGTCATCTCTGCTCCTTGCACTTGTTTTACTTCAGTTTTCGATTTTTTCGCAGTCTGTGCGTTTGCCGTAGTCATTCCTAAAACACCAACTAAAGCCAACATTACTATTTTTTTCATCTTAGAAGAATTTATTTTATTCTAGCAAATCTAATAAAAAATGATATCTCCTTTCAAAAAAAAATCCTAAATTATACTTTTAAATCTCACATAATGTATAGTCTAGTATAATGTAGTAAATTCGCTTCTCTATATTCTTTTATAAAACACTTACACATTGGCAGCAAAAAATACCACTCCCAAAGAGACTCCTTTAATGAAACAGTACAACGAGATCAAGCGAAAGTATCCTGATGCCTGCTTGCTTTTTCGCGTTGGCGATTTCTATGAAACCTTTGGTGAAGATGCTATCAGGGCTTCCAAAATTTTGGGAATTGTGTTAACCAAAAGAGGTGCTGGTTCTGAAACGGAAACCGCTCTTGCGGGATTCCCACACCATTCTATAAATACATATTTGCCAAAATTGGTGAAAGCAGGATTGAGAGTTGCCATTTGCGATCAACTGGAAGACCCAAAACTGACCAAAACAATTGTCAAACGTGGCGTTACTGAATTGGTGACTCCGGGAGTCTCAATGAATGACGAGGTTTTGCAATCAAAATCAAACAATTTCTTAGCGGCAATTCACTTTGGTGCTAAAAGTTTGGGTATCGCATTTTTAGATGTTTCTACCGGCGAATTTCTTACTGCGCAAGGAAATGAAGAATATATTGATAAACTGCTGCAGAATTTTAGCCCAAGTGAGATTCTGATTAGCAAATCAAATAAAAATGATTTTAAAGAAGCTTTTGGCTCAGATCATCACATATTTATTATTGACGAATGGGTTTTTAATAGTGAATATGCTTTCGAAACCCTGACCAATCACTTTGGAACAATCTCCTTGAAAGGTTTCGGAATTGACGATTTGCAGGAAGGAATTATTTGCTCAGGAGCGATTTTATTTTATCTGTCCGAAACACAGCATAACAAACGAAATCATATAACCAATATCCATCGCATTGCCGAAGACCAATACGTATGGATGGATCGTTTTACCATCAGAAACCTTGAACTTTATCATAGTTACAATCCCAATGCGGTGACGTTATTGGATATTATCGATAGAACGATTTCGCCAATGGGCGGGCGTTTGTTGAAACGGTGGTTGGCTCTTCCTTTAAAAGATGCAGTCAAAATTAGCAATAGACATGATGTTGTGGAGTATTTGATGCAAAATGAACCTATCATGTCTAAAGTGCAATCGCAGATAAAGCAAATTTCAGATTTAGAAAGATTAATTTCTAAAATCGCTGCTGCAAAAGTAAGTCCGAGAGAAGTTGTTTTCTTAAAAAATTCTCTTGATGCAATTATTCCAATTAAGAAGCTTGCGCTAAATTCTACCCAAGAAGCTGTGCGAATGATTGGTGATAGTTTGCATGATTGCGAATTGCTTCGCGAAAAGATTGGTACGGTACTCAATGCCGAAGCACCGGTGGCTTTGGCAAAAGGCAACGCTATAGCAAAAGGTGTCAGTGCCGAACTTGACGAACTTCGGGCAATTTCAACTTCTGGTAAAGAATTTCTTGATCGCATTGAAGCTAGAGAATCTGCTGCGACTGGAATTACATCCTTGAAAATCTCCTTTAATAATGTTTTTGGATATTATATCGAAGTGCGCAATGCACACAAAGATAAGGTTCCTGAAAACTGGATCAGAAAACAAACTTTGGTGAATGCAGAGCGCTATATCACCGAGGAATTAAAAGAGTACGAATCTAAAATTCTTGGCGCCGAAGAAAAAATTCAGAAAATAGAAGCCGAGCTCTTTGATCAGCTTGTAGGTTGGATAAGCGATTATATCAAGCCAGTACAAATGAATGCCGCTCTCATAGCGCAACTAGATTGTCTGACTGCCTTTGCACAACTTGCCAAAGAAAATAAATACACGCGTCCTGAACTTGATGATAGTTTTGAACTTAAAATAGAAGGCGGACGACATCCTGTAATAGAAAAGCAGTTGCCAATTGGAACGCCGTACATTGCCAATGATGTTTTTCTAGATCGTGAAACCCAGCAACTGATTATGATTACTGGTCCCAATATGTCCGGAAAGTCAGCAATATTACGACAGACAGCTTTGATTGTTTTGATGGCGCAAATGGGAAGTTTTGTTCCAGCCAAGAAAGTTAGTATGGGAGTTGTAGATAAGATTTTCACGAGAGTAGGAGCTTCTGACAATATCTCGATGGGTGAATCAACTTTTATGGTGGAAATGAATGAAACAGCGTCAATCTTGAATAACGTTTCGGAGCGGAGTTTAATTTTGCTTGATGAGATAGGGCGAGGAACTTCTACTTATGATGGGATATCTATTGCTTGGGCTATTGCCGAATATCTTCATGAGCATCCATCGCGCGCTAAAACTCTTTTTGCAACTCACTACCATGAGCTAAATGAAATGCAGGAAATTCTGCCGCGAATCAAGAACTTTAATGTTTCGGTAAAAGAGCTAAAAGACAATGTACTCTTTTTACGAAAGCTCGTAGAGGGTGGAAGTGCCCACAGTTTCGGAATCCACGTTGCAAAAATGGCGGGAATGCCGCAGACAGTAATCTTAAGAGCACAGAAATTATTGAAGCGATTAGAGAAAGACCATTCTGATGGAGCCCTTACTGGAGTTGTATCGGCAAAAGATGAGATGCAGTTGAGTATCTTTAATCTGGACGATCCATTATTGGAAAGTATTAAAGAAGAAATTCTGGGTTTGGATATAAATACATTGACGCCTGTAGAAGCATTGATGAAGTTGAATGAAATAAAAAGAATGCTGATCAAATGATTTAATATTGATTTGCTAATTTGTAGCAAATCAAACCTTTAAAAAAATCTTTCAATTTTTTTAGGTTTTGTGTTGTAATATCCAATAAATGTACATAAATTTGCCACCGCAAGTAGTAATACTGGCAGTTCTTATAAATAATTGCGAAAATAGCTCAGTTGGTAGAGCGCGACCTTGCCAAGGTCGAGGTCGCGGGTTCGAATCCCGTTTTTCGCTCCATCAAAAGTTGATGATCGGATGGTAGGTGTATTTAATTAATTTTTTTTAAAAATTATATCCTCCTCTAAAAGTCGTTACTTTGTTGCTAGATATTTTTTATTAAATTTTATCTAACACAAAAAATTAATGCTCGGATGGTAGATGTATTTAATTAAATTTTTTAAAAAATTATATCTAACATAGAAAGTTAATGCTCGGATGGTGAAATTGGTAGACACGCTGGACTTAAAATCCAGTGAACAGCAATGTTCGTGCGGGTTCAAGTCCCGCTCTGAGTACAAGAAAGCTTCAAACTTATGTTTGGAGCTTTTTTTATGTCCAAAAAGTTTTGATTTGGTTGTCTAATTGATTCGGTTTTAATGCCATCATCTAAATTATAGATATCTATAATCAGAATCAATTATAGCTTTTCAAGATATTTTATAGATTTGAATTGTTTATTCTAATAATGAATTGTAGTAGCGAAGTTATTGCGAGAAGGATGGGAGCGGAAATCCTTTGTTGTGGCTTTGCGGAGCAAAAGCTACAACAAAGATTGGGAGTGGACAGCCTGACCGCCGCCTAAAAAAAACTTCAACTCTTACGAAAATATTCTGGCGGGGGTCTCGCCCAAAAAATAATGAAAGTCGTGAATTTCGAATTTTAACTAGTACTCATATCTCTTTTTCAACAAAATAACCAAACAGCATAAACCTCAATAATGGGAACTTTTTCTATCAGCACACGTTTTAATGGACAATATAAATTTGTTTTCAACTCTAGAAAAGGGAAGATTATCTATACGAGTATTCCGTACGAGGATAAAGAGGAATGTGAGAAAGCGATTGCAATTATCAAATCGGCTTCTCAAGAAAGTGCATTCCATAAATTTAAAGCTGCGGGCGGAAAATTCTTTTTTAAGATTCTGATTGATGATGTAGTAGTGGCGACAAGCCGAAAATATTCGACCGAATTAATGCTTCAAAAAGGAATCAACGAAATTTTAAAATACGGAGGTGAGGCGGAAACAATCGACTTTACAGAGCAGGATTTTGTATTTCCTGAAATCGATTTTGAATAATGTGAAATTTAGTGTTTAATTTCACCAACCGACTTAAATTAAAAAAGCCCCGCAATGCGAGGCTTTCCATTTTCTAAGAAGCTTAGATTATTGTTTTGCAGCGTCTTTAGCTTGCTCAACTTTCATTTCTTCTACAGCTTTAGTGCTATCAACCATTGCATCAGCTTCTGCTTCAACAGTTTCGATAGTAGCGTCAGCGTTAGCTTCAGTCATTTCAACGTTTGCTTCTTCAGCTGGAGTTTCTGTGTTTGCATCTTTACAAGATACTACTGCCATCATTGCAACTACTGCGAAGCTTAAAAATACTTTTTTCATCTTAATTATTTATAAAAGGTTAATTATTAATTCGGGGCAAAGATATACAAAATTTGATATGTAAATTTATTTTTGCACTTATTTTTTTATTTTTTTTTAATCTTAAATAAATGCTAATTTTTCTACCCTGTCTACTGAGTGCCAATGTTTTAAAACAATAGCCTATTTTGCTACTATTTCTTTGCTTTCACGATTTTCATTTCGTTTATCAAGTGTTTGGCATTTGCGTATTTGTCAATGATAAATAATACGTATCTTATGTCCACCATAATGTTACGGCAGATAGCTGGATCGTAATAAATATCACTCATTGTACCTTCCCAAACTCGATCAAAATTTAACCCAATAAGATTCCCTCTTGCATCAATTGCAGGACTTCCAGAATTTCCTCCAGTAGTATGATTGGTTGCAATAAAGTTGATTGGTAGTTTCCCATTCTCTGCATAAGGACCGTAATCCTTCATGTTGTAAAGGTCAATCAATTTTGCTGGAACATCAAACTCATAATCTCCAGGTACGTATTTTTCCATCACACCTTCAAGATATGTTACTGGCTCATAATACACGGCGTCTGCTGGCTCGTATCCTTGGACCTTACCGTAAGTGACTCTCAAAGTACTATTAGCATCTGGGAAAATTCTCGCTTTTGGATTCATTTCCAACAATGCTTTCATATACGTTCTCTGTGTAGCGATATTTTTAAGATCTAATTCTTCGAATTTTGGAGCTACTTCTGCAAAATATTTGTCGGCTGCTGCTTTTACAAGTGCAACTGCGGGATCATTCTTCATTTTAGCCAATACCGTTTTCGAATCTCCTGTTAGTAGTTCTTTTAAACCTTCGTAAGATCCCAGTTTAGTATTTGCATAAACGCTTTTTGATAATTCACTTGCGTTGATGTTTTGCAATGAAGCTGGTACAAACTGCTTTGGAGATTGCGTTGAGTATATCGCGATCAGTTGCTCAAATACTTTCTCATCTACCGTTTTATTGAAGTTTTTGTAGAAAGCGCCCATTCCATCCATCAGGTTTTGCTTTCGATCGTTAAAAGACTGCTCGCCTTTATCTGCTAAAATTCTTTCTAATTGATAGACTTTAAAAGCTGTTTCAGTTAGTCCTATATTACGCAAGAAAACTTCGGTAAAATAGTCTCTACTCAAAGCGTAAGGAGCAATTTCTGCATAGGTTTTATCAAAGTCTGAAAGGATATTTCCGTACTCAGCCTGTTTCTTTGCCTTTTTTACTTTCTGTAAAAATTCTTTTTCTTCCGCTTTTTTAACTGCTACAGCATTGGACTTCTTAAGTCCTTTGCTTTCCCCAATCCATTTTTTGTAGTAATTGGCGATGCTTGCATATTTTGAGGCGTACTGAATTTTGATTGCTTGATCTTTTCGCATAAATCCGTCTACTACTTTGAGAGCTGCGTCACGAACTTCAATTTTTGCTGGGTTTAAGTCATTCAAAATCTGCTCAATTGCAACGGCAGGAAGATATTCTTGAGTACGTCCAGGATATCCTACTACCATTGTAAAGTCGTCTTTCTTGAACCCGTCAATTGCGATTGGTAAAAAGTGCTTAGGTGTGTAAGGAATATTGTCTTTAGAATATTTTGCTGGACGATTATTTTTGTCTGCATAAACTCTAAACAAAGAGAAATCTCCTGTATGACGTGGCCAAACCCAGTTGTCAGTATCAGATCCAAATTTACCAATCGAGGTTGGTGGCGCTCCTACAAGACGAACGTCATCAAAAGTTTCGGTTACAAATAATAGGTATTGATTTCCGTCAAAGAAGTTTTTGATTTTTGCACCTTGCCATTTTTCTTTTGGAAAATCACGAGAGAGAATAGATATATTGTTTTCAATTTTCTTTTGTTTCTCAGCTTCAGTTGTAAGATTTTCTGTTCCGGCAAGTACCTGAGTAGTTACATCTTCAATTTTGATAACAAAAGTAACGTCAACTCCAGGATTTGGAAGCTCCTCTTCCAAGCTCATTGCCCAAAATCCTTGTTCAAGATAATCGTTCTCTACAGAAGAGTGCGACTGAATTTGCGAATAACCACAGTGGTGATTTGTTAATAATAAGCCTTTCGGCGAAATCATTTCGGCAGTACATCCACCATTAAAGTGTGGAACGGCATCTTTGATTCCAGGTTTATTGGCATCGTAAATATCCGAAGCAGATATCTTCATACCCAAACTTTTCATTTCGGCTTCATTCATACCTTTAAGCAAAGATGGAACCCACATTCCTCCTTGTTGGGCTTGCGTCGATATGACAAATAATAAAAGGAATAACCTTAAAAACTTCATAGTGAGTGATTTAATAATTGATAATTAATTTATATTATATCGCATGATATTGCGGTTATGCAGTTCAAAACCAGCCGCAAGATACAATTTTTGTGCAGTTGAATTGTGATGTTCAATTTCCAGATAGAGTAATTTTAAGTTAAATTTTGCCGCTTGATCCTGAACAAATGCGACCGCTTTCTTGCCTAAACCTTTTCCGCGCGACTTTTCGTTTAGGTATAATTCATCCAAGAATGCAATCGTTCCGCCGTATTCAAAACTAAACATAAAGGCCAAAATTAAGTAGCCAACCACTTCTTGGTCCTCATAAATAATCCAAGCGCGACCCAGATCTGGCTTTTCGATGAAGTCGGCAAAAAGTTTTTCTGAAAGGTTGGGATCTATGGGGTAACCATCAATTTGATAAAAGTCGGTCATCAATGCCACAATCGTTGGAATCTCCTGATGTTCTAGTGATTTAAATGTTGTCATTCTGCAAATAATTTAAAATTGTTTCTGTTGCGCCTTTATGCTTCTGAACGAATTGAGAAGCCTTAGATCCGTATTCGCTTTGAAGCAACGGGCTAGATAAAAGTTTCCTTAAAGCCGAATGCAATTCGGTGGCATTTTTGACCGAAATCGCTGCATCAATTTTTATAATCTCCACCGCTTCCGCAAAATGGCTATAGTTTGGACCAACCACAATCGGAATTCCAAAAGTGGCTGGTTCTAATATATTATGAATGCCTGGATTTCCAAAACCACCCCCCACATAAGCAATATCAGCATAACTGTAAATTTTTGTCAGTAGTCCTACGGTATCAACAATTAATACTTTAAAAGTGGAAAGATCTTCAGTTCCCTTTTTCGAATATAAGATTGTTAAAACCTGTATTTTTTCGGCGAAAGCCAAAATCTGCTCTTCCTTTATGTTATGTGGTGCAATTATAAATTTGGCGAAAGCCGGAGCACTATTGATAAAATCTAAAAGATTTTCCTCATCCTTTGGCCACGAACTTCCTACAACAATCAGGTGAGAATCTCCTTTAAAATTCGATACAAAATCTAGTTGATTGTCTCTTTCCAAAATTTCCGCGACTCTGTCAAAGCGCGTATCGCCCGAAACCGTGACGTTGGAATAATTCAAAGTCTCTAGAAGTTTCTGTGATTTTTCATTCTGAACAAAGAAGCGTTCAAAAGTTTTTAGAGCTTCTCTATAAAATCCGCCATACCATTTGAAGAAAACTTGATTCTCCCGGAAAATACCTGAAATTAGAAAAGTTCTAATCTTCCTTTTCCGAAGCTCTTTTAAGTAATTTGGCCAATATTCATACTTAATAATAAAGGCGATTTCGGGATTAACAAGATTCATGAAACGCTCAGCATTTCGAGAAGTATCGAGTGGCAAATACACTGTTACATCAGCCATCGTATTGTTTTTGCGAACTTCATATCCAGAAGGTGAGAAGAATGTAAGGACTATCTTATGATTTGGATATTTCTGTTTTACCATTTCCATTACTGGCAAACCCTGCTCATATTCGCCCAAAGAAGCCGCGTGAAACCAAATTGTTTTGTCAGTTGTCAAAATTGATCGTTTCAAAACATCAAAAACATCCTTGCGGCCATCCACAAAAAGCGCCATTTTTGGATTAAAAAGAGACAGAAGCTTTACAACTTTCGCAGATAGGAAAATAAGTATATTGTATAGAAAAAACATAGGAAGGCGATTGTAGGGCTAAAATACGTCAGTTTTCAGAATTTCTATTGCTGTCAGTCAATTAAATTGTAATTTTGCACTGTTTCTTTTAAAAACATAATTACCTAGAGCGACGCAATTATCTTGACTATGGAAAAAATTCAAATGGTAGACCTTAAAGGTCAGTACAATAAAATTAAAGACGCAGTAAACACTTCAATCCAAGAAGTTTTAGATTCCAATACTTATATAAATGGTCCACAAGTGCAGAGTTTTCAGAAAAATCTTGAAAAATATCTGGACGTAAAACACGTAATTCCGTGTGCAAACGGAACCGATGCTTTGCAAATTGCAATGATGGGGCTTGATCTAAAACCGGGTGATGAGGTAATCACTGCCGACTTTACTTTTGCGGCTACCGTTGAGGTTATTGCGCTTTTGCAACTTACTCCGGTACTTGTGGATGTAGAAGAAGACACTTTTAATATCTCTATTGAGGCGATAAAAAAAGCAATTACTCCAAAGACGAAGGCCATTGTTCCCGTACACCTTTTTGGTCAATCGGCCAATATGGAAGCGATTATGCAACTTGCTAAGGAGCATAATTTGTACGTTATCGAAGACAATGCGCAGGCAATCGGTGCAAATTATACTTTTGAAAATGGTACTAAAATCAAAGCAGGCGCGATTGGTCACGTGGCTTCAACTTCGTTTTTCCCGTCCAAAAATCTTGGTTGCTACGGCGACGGAGGTGCAATTTTCACGAATGACGATGCTTTGGCACATAAACTTCGCGGAATTGTAAATCACGGAATGTATGAGCGTTACCACCACGATGTTGTAGGTGTAAACTCACGTTTGGACAGCGTGCAAGCAGCGGTTTTGAATGCCAAATTGCCACTCCTTGATCAATATTGCAATGCCCGTCAAGCAGCTGCTGCCAAGTATAGTCAAGCGCTTTCAAATCATAAAAATATCATTACTCCTATAATAACGGGCGATAAAGATAGCCACGTTTTTCACCAATATACACTTAGGATTATCGATGCAGATCGCAATGCTTTGATGCAGCATTTGTTGTCAAAAGACATTCCTTGCGCGATTTACTACCCAATTCCACTGCATTCTCAAAAAGCATATTGCAGTCCAAATTACAACGAATCAGACTTCCCGGTTACCAATCAATTGGTCAAAGAAGTGATTTCGCTGCCAATGCACACCGAGTTGTCAGATGAACAAATAGGTTATATTTGCGATAGTATTTTAGAATTTTTCAAATAATTTTTAGGAGCTTTTTCCTGCTGTCCACTGTATCTTTTTCTTTTTTTCTAAGAAAAAAAGAAAAAGGATGCCGTTACCATCAGGGCTAGGATTCTAGTTTTCAATTCAACCAAATATGAAAATAGTTGTTACAGGAGGTTTAGGATTCATCGGTTCTCACACCGTTGTCGAACTTCAAAATGAAGGTTTTGAAGTTGTAATCATAGATAATCTTTCCAATTCATCTCGAGAGGTTTTAGAAGGTATTGAAGCAATCACTTCGATCGTTCCAATTTTTGAAGAAATGGATTTAAGGGACAAACAAAGTGTACAGCAATTCTTCAAAAAACATTCAGATGTTTCGGCGGTAATTCATTTTGCTGCTTCAAAAGCAGTAGGTGAGAGCGTCGAAGATCCTTTGCTTTACTACGAAAACAATATCAATACATTGGTTTACGTTTTGCAGGAATTGCAGAAAAAACCAGCATCACAGTTCATTTTTAGTTCTTCTTGCACGGTTTACGGTCAAGCCGAAAAAATGCCAATTACCGAAAATGCTTCAATACAAATTGCAATGTCTCCTTACGGAAACACCAAGCAAATAGGTGAAGAAATCATTACAGATGTTGTGAGAGTTTCGAATATCAATGCTATTTTGCTTCGATATTTTAATCCAATTGGAGCCCATCCAACCGCGCATATTGGAGAATTGCCAATTGGAGTTCCACAAAATTTAGTTCCGTTTATTACCCAAACCGGAATCGGAATGCGTCAAGAACTTGCGGTTTACGGAGATGATTATCCTACATCTGACGGAACTTGTGTTCGTGATTATATTCACGTGGTTGATCTGGCCAAAGCGCACGTTGCTGCAATGAAGAGATTGCTTCAAAATAAAAATAAGGAAAAAGTCGAAACTTTTAATGTTGGTACCGGAACCGGAAGTACGGTTCTTGAAGTGATTAACACATTCGAAAAGGTCAGCGGTAAAAAATTGCCATACAAAATCGTTGGTAGAAGAGAAGGAGATATTACCTCTGCCTATGCCAATACCGACAAAGCAAACGAAGAACTTGGTTGGAAAGCACTATCAACCTTAGAAGATGGTTTGGCTAGTGCTTGGAAATGGGAGCAGAAGATTCGCTCTTAATTTCTAACTTTTTAAATATAAAAAACGCCTGTTATCAAAAATAACAGGCGTTTTTATTTTATAACAAAAAGAGTTTATGCAGTCGCAGAGGCAGTGCTAACTTCCTTATTAATTTTCTTTACAAGACCTTGAAGAACATTTCCAGGTCCAACTTCGATAAATAAATCTGCTCCATCCGCAATCATTTGCTGTACAGATTGAGTCCATCTTACAGGCGCTGTTAGTTGTATAATTAGATTTTTCTGAATTTCAGAAGCATCAGTCACTGCAGTTGCAGTTACGTTTTGGTAAACAGGGCAAGAACCTTGCGAAAAAGTAGTAGCTTCAATCGCTGCCGCAAGTTCCTCACGAGCAGGCTCCATCATAGGCGAGTGGAAAGCACCACCAACAGGAAGAAGAAGTGCACGTTTTGCACCGGCAGCTTTCATCGCTTCGCAAGCTTTTTCTACCGCAGTAGTTTCGCCCGAAATCACCAATTGTCCAGGACAGTTGTAATTCGCCGCAACCACAACACCATCAATAGAAGCGCAAACGTCCTCCACAATTTTGTCATCAAGGCCTAAAACCGCAGCCATTGTAGATGGTTTTGCTTCGCAAGCTTTTTGCATCGCAAGAGCACGTTTCGAAACAAGACGAAGTCCATCTTCAAAAGACAAACTTCCATTTGCAACTAATGCAGAGAATTCGCCCAAAGAGTGTCCCGCAACCATATCAGGAGCAAAGTCACTTCCTAAAGTTTTTGCTAGAATCACCGAGTGCAAGAAAATTGCAGGTTGTGTCACCTTTGTTTCTTTTAGCTGCTCAGCAGTTCCTTCAAACATAATATCGGTAATTCTAAAACCTAGAATTTCGTTTGCCTTTTCAAAAAGTTCTTTCGCCAAAGGAGAATTGTCATATAAGTCTTTTCCCATTCCTGTAAATTGTGCTCCCTGTCCGGGAAAAACGTATGCTTTCATGTATATTTTATTTTGTTGTTGAATCTTGGATTTGAATGTGTCATAAATGACAAGTTGCAAAAATAAGGATTTTTGTAAAGGAATGTGTTTTTGTGGGTTGGAAAACTGATGATATAGTGTTTTGCTACTTCTCGAATGTTCAAATGTTGAATTTTAAAGGATTATAAAAGTTTAAGGTTAAATGAATTACAATATATCACTATAATTTTGTACACTTGAACGTACGTAACATAAAATAGAATTATGAAGGTAACGATATCAACATTGCGAAAAAATATCAAAGCTTATTTTGATGAAGTTGCTGAATCATCAGAGACGATCATCGTTTCCAGAAATGAAGAGGATGATGCGGTTGTTATTATTTCAATCAAAGAATACAACGCAATGATTGAAACACAGCACTTATTATCAACAAAAGCAAACAGAAGAAGACTTGAAGATTCTATTGAACAAATGGAGAAATTCAGTAAATAATTATTCTGCTTCGAACCGTAATTGAATTACAATTGAAAAAAGGATAATTCAATAATGTCCTTTCAAACTGAAGATATAATGTGTGTTATTTTCTACGACGTAAATAAAACGGTTCACTTTATCAATTTTGCGAGACCATTTTCCAGAAAGTTGATGTTTTAACGGTTCAGGATTTCCAATTCCCTGATAAGGATTTGAAATTATTGCATCCTTTAATTTCTTCCTGAATTTTTGTATTATTAGTTTTCTTCCAATGTCTAATATCTTTTTGTGCTTTTTCTGAAAGTATTATTTCCATAACTCATCAAATTCTTTGGAAGTGACTTTTAATCCTTTTCCTTGTTGAATATTTTGCTCTGCTTCCAAAATATTTTTCACAAACTCAGGATCATACTGTTGCTCGTTCGAAATCTCAAATTTGATTTTCAGATCTTTTAACGCAGATTTAATTGCTTCTATTTGAGCATCGTTTTCAGGATGTGCTGTGATGTTAATTGTCTGCATAAGAGTGGTTTATTTGTAAATAAATTTAATTCAAAGATATGAAATGCTATTTATATTCAAATAATTTTCTCAACTTTGATTGTGAAAAAAACATCTAAGTTTAGTATCAAATCTAGTGCTCGCTTCGATAGCGCGGATTTTTAATCCGTGCCCGCAAACAAATTTGAGAGAATTGTGTTATTTATTTTAAGTAAAACTAAGTCGCATCGATGGCGCGGATTTACTTCGTCAGTTCGGCTAGCGCCTCGGGTGCAATCCGTGCCCGCCAAGAAGAGTAAAAGAATTTCTTTTGTTTTGTTTAAATTTAAGCAGAGTAGATAGCCCGGATTTAAGATCCGTGCCCGCGAACAACAAATTGGCATTCAAATAATATAAAATTAAAAAATGTCGACAAAATATAAAGCTACAACGACTGAAGACGCATACTTCATTACTCTTACCGTTGTCGATTGGATTGATGTTTTTACACGCTTAAGTCAGAAAAAAGTAATAATTGATGCTTTAAAATATTGTCAGCAAAATAAAGGATTGGAAATTTATGCTTACGTTATTATGAGTAGTCATATTCATCTTCTATGCAAAGGAACTGATGGATTTATCCTTTCAGATATTATCAGAGATTTAAAAAGTTTACCTCTAAGAAAATCATTCGAGCAATTATCGAAGAACCTGAAAGTAGAAGAGAATGGTTATTAGATTCATTTAAAGAAGCGTGTGCACAATTGAAGCGAAATCAAGAATACAAAATATGGCAAGATGGTTATCATGCCGAACATATTTATAGCAATTCATTTATAAAGCAGAAAATCAGTTACATTCACAATGATCCAGTAGAGGAGCTAGTAGTAAGCTCGCCGGAGCATTATTACTTTAGTTCAGCTAGAAATTATGCTGAAATGGAGAATGATTTGGATGTCGTTTTGTTGTATTTATTTTAAAACTTCGAAATTACTAGAATTCTTATTGTGGCGGGCACGGATTGCACCCGAGGCGCTAGCCGAACTGACGAAGTAAATCCGCGCTATCGGAGTCTAATTTGGCTAAAGTCTAAAAAATTGTCGCCAGCTGCAGAAGCATATTTGGAATTTCTAAGAAGTAATAAAGAGAAATATATGAATGAGAGGTTTGGTTGGATTGATGATTTTAAATAATTCAGTATCCTCTTGTGCAAATGTTAGAGATATGAATAAAAATATTTAGTATGATCTTATATTCAAAGACCGTATATTTCCAATGTACATTAGTTAACAGCAATATTATGAAGCACCCTACAAAAATTCTAACTTTTTTACTTATTACGCTAATTGCGTGCAAAAACACTGAACCGGAAAAAGCGATTTCAAATCTTGAATTTGAACAGAAAGTATTTGAACAAGTTTTTATAAATGTTGTTGATTCAACCTATACTGACAAAAGGATTTACACCAGAATTCCAACAAAAGCTCAAGAAAATGACCCTGATTTTCTTGCCGAAATAAACGCGATAGAAAAGGATACTTTAAATCTAATTATTGCAGTAGATAAGAGATTTACAGACGTGGAAAAACTCAATACCCAAAAATTTATTTTCAAAGATTTTAATGAATTACCAAAATTTGAAAATTATACAAATTGGACAGAAAAATATAAGAAGTTTATTGGTGTAATGTCATTTTCATATATAACATTTGATAAAACCAAAGAAAATGGAAGTTTAGAAGTTTCATATAGATGTGGTGCAAATTGTGGACTTGGTTACAAAGTTTATCTGAAAAAAATTAATGGAAAATGGAAAGTAGTAAAGATTGAAGATACATGGATATCGTAAGATACTGCTGGTAAAACACACTATAAGCAATTTGGGTATTGGACTTAATTTGAAATTGGTTTTGTATTCGGAAGATTTGGCAAATCCGAAGATAAGGCTTAGTTTAATCCCAAACTGCTTGTAGAGTGAGAACGTTAGTTGCTCTATGCGACAGTATTAATTATAAATCCTGATCTGTATATAGTATTTTGAATGCACAAAAAAACTCACTTTTTAAGAAAGCGACCTATTTCAGAATTCAATAATATTAGTATTTACAAACTCATCGGCACTTCGATAATCAAGAATTTCGCTTGGCTTTTCGCTTGAATAGAAATCTGGTCTGTATCGTAAATTCCGATTGCGTCTTTGGTATTAAGTAGAGTATCTCCCACCAGAACATCCCCAGAAATAGACATTAGAAAAACGCCATTGCCAGGTTTTCTGATTTTGTAATCTGTCTGGATTCCACTTTCAAAATCACCTATAAACATCCAAGCATCTTGGTGAATCCAAACTCCTTCATCGTCTGGATTAGGAGATAAAATCTGTTGAAGTTTGTTGATGCTTCCAGATGGATCTATATTGATCTGATCGTAACGAGGCATAACATTTTGCTTATTCGGAAAAATCCAAATCTGAAATAACTTTACTTGCTGATTACTGCTTTCATTTACTTCGCTATGCGTGACACCTGTTCCAGCGCTCATTACCTGAATATCGTTGGTCTCGATAACTTTTGAATTTCCCATATCATCTTGATGACTAAGTGCGCCTTCAAAAGGAATGGTGATGATCTCCATATTATTATGAGGATGCATTCCGAAACCTCTTCCTCCGTCAATAATGTCATCGTTAAGAACACGCAAAACTCCAAAATTCATTCGGCTTGAATCGTGATAACCTGCAAAACTAAAAGTATGATACGTTTCTAGCCATTCGTGTTTTGCATAACCTCGGCTATCGGCTTTGTAAAGTATTTGCTTCATTCTTTTTTGATTTTCGTAAATGCTCAAATAACCGCTATTTCTAAATCTAGACGGAAATGGACAAAAGTTTTGTTATTTCTTTGCTTTTTCATCAACTTTTTTCAAGTCGAAATCTGTCGTATAAAACTTTCCATCGCGGATTGTTCCTGTTACAACTGCTGTTCTGATAGCATTGCAAAAACCATCTTTTGCGTGTGCATCTCCAAAGCTTTCGATGGATTTTTCACCTTCTACAAAATAAGATTTTCCTTCGTAGCGAATTGCAAGATCACAACCGTGTCCTTCAAGTCCAAGTTGACATTGACCACAAGATGCTTCGACCGTTTGTTTATTAAGTTCAACTTTTCCTTGAGCGAAGCTAAAAGAAGCGGTTAGTAATAATAGGAAGATAGATAGATTTTTCATTTTTTGATGTTTTAAATTGTATAAGCAAATAATTCCAGTTAGATTTTTTGCTGTGCTAATTTAGGCAATTTTTACAGTAGAGTGTGATTTTCAACTGTTATAATAAGTCACAAAAAAAGAGGAAACTGAATTTCCTCTTTCTGATATTTATATTTCATGCTATGTTTAGTGGCAATTTATTTCAATGGTACCGTGGTCTGCGTGAAGGATGGGAACGGCATCCTTTGCTGCCCTTTTTTGGGCAGGAAAGATACAGTGGACAGCCTGACAGCGCTGTAGCCTGCGGAGGCGGTGGCACGCCCAAAAGAAAAATATTATTTCTCTGTTAATGCTAATTTGATTCGGCGGAAAGCTTCTGTCAATTGTTCTTCGCTTGTGGCATACGATAGTCGCAGGCAATCTGGATTTCCAAACGCTTCACCTGTTACTGTTGCAACATTTGCTTCGGCCAAAAGATACATGGCAAGATCGGTTGCATCCTTAATATGAGTGCCTTTCAGTGTTTTGCCAAAATAGTAGGAAACATCTGGGAATACGTAAAACGCGCCTTCGGGAACATTGATTTTGAGTCCTGGAATATCCTGAATTAACCCAACTACTAAATCGCGTCTTTTATGAAAAGCCTCAACCATATAATTCAACACTTTCGGATCTGCCTCCACCGCCGCAATCGTTGCACGTTGCGCGATAGAATTGGCGCCACTCGTCACTTGACCTTGCATTTTAGTGCACGCTTTTGCGATAAATTCGGGTGCTCCAATATATCCAATTCTCCATCCAGTCATCGCGAATGCTTTGGCAACGCCGTTGACAGTTATCGTTTTTTCTAGCATTCCTGGAATGGAAGCGATGCTGCAAAAAGTGCCCGAAAAATTAATATGCTCGTAGATTTCGTCTGAAACGACGAATATGTTAGGGTGTTTTTCTAATACTTTTGCCAACTCGGTCAACTCTTCACGACTATATACAGATCCACTAGGATTGCATGGCGAACTGTACCAAACCATCTTTGTTTTTGGGGTAATTGCTGCTTCTAATTGCGCTGCGGTAATTTTGAAATCGCTTTCAATAGAAGTTGGAACTTCCACTGGAATTCCACCCGCCATTTTGATAATTTCAAAGTATGAAACCCAGTAAGGGGCTGGAAGTATAACCTCATCACCATCATTTAACATTACTTGTGCAATATTGTAAAGTGACTGTTTTGCACCTGTAGAAACGACAATATTTGAAGGTTTGTAATCTAAATCGTTGTCTCTTTTGAATTTTTTGCAAATCGCTTCTTTCAAATCTGCGTATCCGTCAACTGGCGAATAAGTGCTGTAATTTTGATCAATTGCTTCTTTTGCCGCTTCTTTGATAAAGTCGGGTGTATTAAAATCAGGTTCGCCCAAACTCAGGCTAATTATATCTCGTCCTTGTGCTTTGAGATCGCGGGCAAGTGCCGCCATTGCTAGGGTTTGTGATGTTGAAAGTTTATTTATTCTGTCTGATAAAAGGTTGTTCATTGGGCAATTGTTAGTTGACGTTTCTAGTTAGTTGAATTTTTGTATGATTCTTAATTTTAAGCGGTAATTGCAGGCTTCATTCCCAAATGTTTCAGGTGTCGAAAGTGAGCTGCAATAGCCTCTCTCGTAGTTTTAAATTCGTGGTAAGGCAAATTGCATTCAGCTGCAGTTTGCTTAACGATTTCGGCAATTTTCCCGTAATGCACGTGGCTGATATTTGGAAAAATATGGTGCTCGATTTGGTGGTTAAGTCCGCCAGTGAACCAGTTGACGATCGCATTTTTTGGGGCAAAGTTGGCTGTAGTATATAATTGATGAATAGCCCAAGTGTTTTCAAGCTCGCCATCTTCATTCGGAACAGGATTGGCAGTCTCCTCAACCACGTGGGCTAATTGGAATACGATACTCAATATCAATCCTGCAGTATAGTGCATGATAAAAAATCCTAGAAGCACTTTCCACCACGTGATTCCGATTGCCATCGGAAGCACAATCCAAATACATACGTAAATGATTTTGGTAATGATCAGCGTGGTCCAAAGAATCTTCGGACTTTTTGCTTCTCCGTAAGATAATTTACGTTTAAGGTAATTCCGCATTTGTTTAAAATCTGTGGTAATTGCCCAATTGAAAGTTAGCAATCCGTAAAGAAATACAGAGTAATAATGTTGAAAACGGTGAATCTTTAACCACTCAGTTTCGTGAGTAAAACGGATGATTCTTCCGGCGTCAAGATCCTCATCGTGGCCTTTGATATTGGTATAAGTATGATGCAAAACATTGTGTTGCACCTGCCAGTTATGAACATTTCCGGCTAATACGTAAATGCTTCCACCCATAAATTTATTAACCCAAGACTTGGTCGAATACGCACCATGATTCCCATCGTGCATGACGTTCATTCCGATTCCTGCCATTCCAACCCCCATGACAACACTCAATAAAAGGTGTAGCCAAATTGAAAGATCAAGCAATAATATTAGGAAATAGGGTGTGAGAAATATTGTAAATAGAATAACTGTTTTCAGGTAAATCTTCCAATTTCCTGTTTTTTTGATGTTATTATCTTTAAAATAAGAATTTACACGTGAATTTAAAGTTCTGAAAAACTTAAGTTTATCTTGTCTAGCGAAGGTTGGTATGGTTGTATTCATATATTATAGGTGGTAAAAAAAAATCTTTTTCAAAGTTAGATTAATCTCAGTTTAGAAACGAAAAATTAGACTAGAAATTTCATTGCTTGATGAAAATAGTTTTGGAATTGAAATTTGGTTATTGCGTTCACAAGTTATTTGTAGTTAACGGTTTACGGTTTGGGAGCGGTCCGCCTTTAGCTATCAGCTGTTAGCTTACTAACTTCTTCGACAAAGTCGAATTATTCTTTTCGAAACATTTCGTCAAATTCCCAAACTAACAGTTGCTAGTTGAAAGTAATACATATATCGTTCCAAAGATTATTAGTGATTAGCTGACAGCTATTAGCGGTCAGCAGTCAGCAATCAGCTTTTAGCTAGTTGCAGTTGCGAACAAAGGATTTATTACAGTAAATGTTGGTTGTGAAGTAATTTTGGTGCAAATGTGTTTTAGCAAAAATATAAAACTTGGATTTTCCGACTAATTTTTTTCATTCTTTAAGTCGTTTTTGAACATCCCTAATTAGTGTTGACCGTTTTTAGTTAATGATTCATAGTTAAAAATAGTAAATTTCGGTCTGTCTTCTAACTTTAATGTTGCCCAATATTTTTCAAAATTATTTGGGCTCATTTTAGGAAGATTTTTGTGTACTCTTATTTGATTATAATTGTTTACTGCCTTCTTAACACAGCGTTTTAATTCATTGAAGTTCTTGGGCTTCCAATAACTTAGATACTCTTCTTTTATCGTTCTATTGATGCGTTCTGCGTAAGCATTGTCTAAGCCACTTAATGACATACTAATTTTTGTATTATTTATCTTCAGTAGATCTATATATTGATGATATGTATATTGACTACCTCGGTCTGAATGATGGATAGTGGGAGCTTTATTGTGTTGCAGAGCCATTTTAAGGGCTTTTACATTTGCTAGAGCCCTCATATTATCTGACACTTCATAACCAACTATTTTTTTGTTGTATACATCAATTATAAATACTGCGTAATAATGTTTATTGTTTACCGGCAAGTATGTTAAATCAGACTGCCACACTGTATTCGGAGCAGTTATTTCTAGCCCTTTTATCAGGTTAGGATATACTACCTTTCCCGCTACAGTAGTACGTTTGTAATTCTTAACTTTCCTAATCCTATAGCCAAGATCCATCATAGTGCCGATAAATCTATCACGTCCAATAAAACTTGGTTCTAAGATTTGATACATCTTTTCTACTCCACAGCCTGGATGATCCTCGCGAAGATCATCGGCCTCAGCTACAAGCTGTAGTAATTGTCGGTCAAAAATAGCCTGTCTGCGTTCGTACTGGTAAACAGCTTGCTTGCTTATTCCTACAGCGCGATACAGTTGGTTCAGACTAAACCTTAAACCTCTTTTGTTTGCTTTGAACCAGTTGATTGTGGAGTGTTGGACTTTTTTTTAATGTCAATATTGAGTTCGTCGCTAGCTACATCGATTATCTTTTCCAGATAATCAATTGTGATTTGTTTTCGCCCAACAATTGCTTCCAATTCTTGGATACGTGCCTGCATTTCTTTGAGTTTGTGAGTGCTACTGTCTTTCATTTCTACGATAATTGATCCTTTCTCATTAAAGGTAGAGAATTTATAAATCCAATTGTAAATTGTGACGTTGCATACTCCGTGTAATTTCTCTAGTTGGCGGACACTAAATCGACCAGATTCGAAATCTCCCACAATCTGACGCTTAAACTCTTCTGAGTAATTACGTTGCTTTTTTAAAGTTTTTAAATTTGCTTTCATAAGTGTTGACTTTTGTAAAAAGTGGTCAACCTATATCAGGGACATACATTTTGCTAAAGGCTAAAGGCTGTCAGCTGATTGCTCTAAATCTAATTCAGTTTTAGATTTTGTTCTTCTCTCGCTTTCTTTAACAGCAATCCTATTTTAAAGCCTTCAAAATCTCTGTCTAATTCATCTCGTCTGAGCGTTCCTTGTTCGCCGTAGACATTGTCTTTAATGTCTCTCCAACTTTTAGTTTCCATAGTTTTTCAGTTCTAAGTTAACGGTTGACAGTTAACAGTAAAGAATGAGTTTCAAATAAGTATTCAAATGCTTTATAAAGATATAAATTTTGGAAATAAATTAAAATTTGACGCTGTTTTTTTAATAATTTAAGATACTATCCTCCAAATATTTCAGTAGTTAAAAAGCTTTCAAATTTTCTACTCACAATATTTGCTGCGTCAAACGATTCTCGCTCCTAAAAAAGCTGATAGCTGACAGCTAAAAGCTTATAGCTAAAATTTCAACCAAACACAAAAAGTCCCGCTAGATACCTTCCAAAGACCAAACTTCTCGCTATCCCAGTTCGTCTTGATAACCTTCTTTCCGCGAAAGCGTAATTTTTCTACTCACAACATTTGTCGCACTGAATATTACTCACTCCCACAAAAGCTGACCGCTGACCGCTAAAAGCTAACAGCTAAATCCTATCTTTGCCACAAACATTCTATTTAATGGACGAAATACTAAAATACTTTCCAGATTTAAGCCCTTTGCAGATACAGCAATTTGAGCAACTTGAAGATTTGTACAACGATTGGAACGCAAAAATAAATGTGATTTCTCGAAAAGATATCGATCAGCTTTATCACAAACATATTTTACATTCGCTTGCAATTGCCAAGATTCAGAAGTTTGAACCTGGAACTTATGTGCTTGATGTGGGTACGGGCGGAGGATTTCCTGGAATTCCGTTGGCAATATTATTTCCAGAAACGAGATTTTATTTGATTGATATTATCTTGAAAAAAATCACTGTCGTAAAAGCAGTTGCCGAAGCATTGGATCTTAAAAACGTAAAAGCCGAACAGATTCGTGCCGAAAATATAAAAGGAGATTTCGATTTTATTGTGAGTCGCGCCGTTACCAATATGCCTGATTTTGTGAGTTGGGTAAAAGACAAAATCAAAAAACAGAACAAACACGATTTGAAAAACGGAATTCTCTATCTAAAAGGAGGAGACCTTACCGAGGAATTACAGGATTTCCCGAAAGCGACGGAATATAATATTTCGGATTTATTTGAAGGAGAGTTTTTCGAAACTAAGAAAGTTGTTCACGTGCCGTTGAAGTTTAAGGCTTAGATTGGTAAACACTTAACAATTTTTCTGCATTATAATTATTTAAAAAATTTACCTATATTTGTATCCAACTAGATACAATTTATATGTTTTTAATTGAGAAGACACCTGAATTTGACAAGTGGATGAAGAATCTAAAGGATCTTCAATCTAAAGTGAAGATTTTGATTCGGATTCAGAAATTAGAAAATGATGAACATTTTGGCGACTGTAAGGTCATTAGCGATGGAATTCGGGAATTGAAAATTAATTTCGGCAAAGGCTATAGAGTTTACTTTAAACGTAAAGACGGTAAAATCATTATTTTACTAGTTGGTGGAGACAAGTCTACTCAGCAAAAAGACATCGAAAAAGCAAAAGAAATCTGGGAAAAATTAAATAATTAATAGAAAATGGAAACTTCAAAATTTGAAATATCAGATTATTTAGATAGCAATGAAATGATTGCTGAATATTTGAATGCGGTATTAGAAGAAGGAGACGATTCTGATATAATTACCGCTATTGGTCACGTTGCAAAGGCAATGGGAATGACAAAAATTGCCGATGATACTGGAATGAGTAGGACTAGTTTGTATAAGGCACTATCTGAAGGTGCAAAGCCACAATTTGCAACTATTATGAAAGTTTTAAAAGCTGTCGGTGGTCAAATGCAGGTCAATCCTATTCCGTCGAAAAGCGCACTATAATATGGGAGCTGGCGGACAAAGTGATCATCCACTAAGTGATATTCTATGTCACGAAATGGTAGTTATCCTTTATTTTAGGAATACAAGAAAATGAATAAACATCACTATAAAGATTTGACAATTGAAGTACTCGACGAACCGACTTACAAATTTGGTTCAGCAGACAACAACTTTAATTATTCCAAACATTACTTCGGTAACGGGGCGACCGAATATCCGACTTCGAAACACGGTATTAAACTTTATCAAGACGGTCAAATCATTGATAATTGCATAGTTATTGGTTCTGGCGGTGCGACAGTTATCCATCAAAACTCATCACTTCTTGACAAAGACCAATTATTAATATGTTGTTGCGACACTGTGTTTTGTATAACTCTTCCTAACCTTAAAATAGAATGGAAAACTCAAGCCGACCATGCAACTTGTTATCAAATATTTAAACAACAAGACGAATACATTGTGCACGGAGAACTTCAAGTCGCCAAAATTGACAAGGATGGAAAAATAAAATGGGAATTTGGTGGCGCGGACATTTTTGTATCCCTAGATAATGAAGAAGAATTTAAAATTGTAAATGACGGAATTTTGCTTACTGATTTTGCTAAAACGAAATATAAAATTGACTTTAATGGAAATTTAATGTGGGACACCTACAATCTAGGAAAAGAGTAACAGGTAGAATCGTAGTGGCTACTGAAGGGTTTTTTTATATTCAAAAGAAAGTTTTTATTATTCTCAAAATTGGATTGGTTCTTCAATAAAAACATAACTTAAAAAGGGCGTTTAAAGATCAGCAATTAAAACAAAAGTTGGAAGAAGTAGAAAATAATTCAAACGCATAAAAAAAAGTCGAATTCCTTTTGGGGAATTCGACTTTTTCATTATCTAAAACTTGAACTAATTTAGTCCAAGAAAGAATATCTATAATCTGTAGCTGGTACAAAAGTTTCTTTGATTGTACGTGGAGAAACCCAACGCAAAAGATTCAAAATAGAACCCGCTTTATCATTTGTTCCAGAAGCTCTAGCACCACCAAAAGGTTGTTGTCCTACAACAGCTCCAGTTGGTTTGTCGTTAATGTAGAAGTTTCCAGCCGCTCCTTCAAGCGCTTTAGTAGCAACCTCAATTGCGTAACGGTCTTGAGAGAAAATTGCTCCCGTAAGTGCGTAGATAGAAGTTTCGTCAACTAGTTTTAGAGACTCTTCCCATTTTGCATCTTCGTAAACGTAGATAGTAAGAACCGGTCCAAAAAGTTCCGTTTTCATAGTATCATACTTCGGATTTGTAGTCACAATCACGGTAGGCTCAATAAACCAACCTTTAGATTTGTCGTAACCACCACCAACGATAATTTCAGCTTCGTTAGACGCTTTTGCCGCATCAATTGCTTTTGCAAGTTTGTCAAAAGAAGTTTCAGAAATTACAGAAGATACAAAGTTTTTTGTGTCATCTGGCGCTCCCATTTTAAAAGAAGAAACGTCAGTAACCAATTGTTTTTTCACATCTTCCCAAAGAGAAGCAGGAATATAAGCACGAGAAGCAGCCGAACATTTTTGTCCTTGGTACTCAAAAGCACCACGAGCTAGAGCTGTAGCAACCTCAAGTGAATTTGAAGATGGGTGAGCCCATACAAAATCCTTACCACCAGTTTCTCCTACAATACGAGGGTATGTCTTATATTTATTGATGTTTTGTCCAATTTTAGACCACATAGAATTAAAAACTCCAGTGGATCCAGTAAAGTGAATTCCAGCAAAATCAGGACTGTCAAGAACAGTATCCGTAATCATGGCGCTATCTCCGTAAATTACGTTGATTACACCTTTTGGTAAACCTGCTTTTTCAAATACTTCTACAATTACTTTAGCAGAATAAATTTGAGTTGCCGCTGGTTTCCATACCACAACATTCCCCATCAATGCTACTGCTGCAGGAAGATTTCCAGCAATCGAAGTAAAGTTAAAAGGAGTAATTGCGTACACAAATCCTTCTAGAGGTCTATGCTCAAGACGGTTCCAAATTCCTTCAGAACTTGTTGGTTGCTGAGCATAAATCTCAGTCATAAACTCAACATTGTAACGTAAGAAATCGATAAACTCACAAGCCGCATCAATTTCCGCTTGGTGCACAGTTTTTGCCTGAGCAATCATAGACGAAGCATTGATTTTTGCACGGTAAGGTCCCGCAAGCAATTCAGCCGCTTTCAAGAAGATAGAAGCACGGTGCTCCCAAGATAATGCCGACCATTTTGTACGCGCTTCTAGTGCAGATGCAATCGCTTTCTCTACAAGAGGCTTGTCAGCAACGTGGTACTGACCCAAATTATGTTTGTGATCGTATGGTGGGAAAAGTGGTTTTGTATTTCCGGTGCGAATCTCCTCTTGACCAATATACAACGGAATATCAACAGTGCTGTTGTACATCGCTTTGTACTCATTCAAAACTTCTTCTCTCTCCTTTGTCCCTGGCGCATAAGATTTTACAACCTCATTATACGCTTTAGGCACGCTATAAATTCCTTTTGGCATTGTTATTTGTTTAAAGATTTAATACATCAAATTTTTGCTTGGCAAAGATACAAAATAGCGCTTAAACAATTGCTCATTTAGATAATCAATAACATATTCTTAATTTTCATAGTTTTTTTTTTGAAGCTGTTTCCGGCATTTCTCTGCAATTCCTCGGCACAAAAACTTTTTTTGCAACGTCACATAAGGATCCCGATAGCTATCGGGACTAAGGTCGCTCTTCTGTGCCGGCAAAAAATAGTTTTGTCGCCTCCGGGATTTCCGCTCCATTCCGGGCTAGGGCAGTGGTGGTAACATTCAGCTAAATTCTTAAGAACAAATTAGTACCACATCGCCGAATTAATCTGTATTTTCACGGATTATAAAAATCTTCATTATGAAAATAACTTTTTGTACAATCCTTCTTGTATTTTCTTCGGCACTTTTTGCACAAGAGAATATCAGTTACCAGAAACCGCCAAAAGCAATTCTGGACCTTGTAGATTATGAGCGTGCGCCATCTGTATTGATGGACACCAAAAAACAGTATATGCTTTTGAGTTACAGAAGCACCTACAAATCCCTCGACGATTTAAGTCAAGATGATATTCGTCTCGGCGGCTTGCGTATCAATCCAAAAACAAATATTGGAAGCACCGTTACTTACAATAACAACCTTAAAATTCAAAAGATTGGCGAAGCCAACGCACGTCAAGTACAAGGACTTCCTATCAATCCACAGATTTCGAATGTTGCATGGTCTGCAGACGAAAAGAAAATTGCTTTTTCAAACACCACTGCTACTGGAGTTGAACTTTGGGTTCTAGACGTAGCATCTGCGCAAGCAAAAAAATTAACCGAATCAATCAGTAATGCCAATGCGGGAAATCCTTTTAGCTGGTTTTCAGACAATAAACACATCCTTGTCAGAAAGTTGAAAGACGACCGCGCGCCACTGCAAGACAATAAAACCGAATTGCCAACAGGGCCAATCGTTTCAAACAGCGTTGGACAGAAATCACAAAACCGTACCTACCAGGATTTGCTGAAAAACAAATTGGATGAAGCGAATTTCGAAAACCTGATAACTTCAGAAATTATGAAGGTCGCTCTCGACGGTTCTTCAAAAGTTTTCTTGCCGGCAGCAATGTACGTGAACGAAACTTTTTCGCCAGACGGAAACTACCTTTTAGTAACTACTATCGAAAAACCTTTTTCGTATGTAGTACCACTTAACAGATTTCCACAGAAAACGACTGTTTACACCGCAGATGGTAAAATGGTAAAAGTGGTAAACGAATTAGGTCTGAACGAAATAATTCCGAAAGGTTTTATGGCGACTAGACAAGGCAAGCGAATTATGAGTTGGAGATTGGACAAAGCTGCTTCGTTATATTATGTAGAAGCACTTGACGGCGGAGATCCAGCCAACGAAGTTCCTTTTAGAGACGAAATTTATTCTTGGGATGCGCCATTTACGGCAACTGCGACTTCTATTGCTAAAACCCCACAGCGTTACGGCGGAATAGTTTGGGGAGACCAAAATCACGCAATCTTAATGGATCAATGGTATGACACTAGAAATGAAAAAACCTATTTGATCAATCCAAATAACGCTGATCAAAAGGCAGAAGTTTTATACGATTTAAATTCGCAAGACATCTACGCAGATCCTGGACGTTTCCAAACTAAGAAAAATCAATTCGGAAAAAGAACGCTTGCCATTCGCAACGGAAATTTATTTCTAGTTGGAGATGGTCATACTGCCAAAGGACAATTTCCATTTGTGGACGAGCTGAATTTAAAAACTAAAAAGACAAAGCGACTTTACCAATCTTCTGATAAAGATAAGTTGGAAAGCGTCCAGACAATTTATGATTTTGATAAAGGCGAAATTCTAGTTTCTATCGAGTCTAAGAATGAGTTTCCAAATTACTTTCTAAGGTCATACAAAAACAAGAAAGGCAAACCTTTGCGAGTAACAAATTTTGCAAATCCATTTGCATCAATCAGCAAAGTACATAAAGAAGTAATTAAGTACAAACGTAAAGATGGAGTCGATTTATCAGGAACATTGTACTTGCCAACAGATTATGATGCAAAGAAAAAATACCCATTGCTTATTTGGGCTTACCCAGCAGAATATAAAGACAAAAACTCGGCAGGACAGAGTTCAAAAAATCCAAATGAATTCACATTCCCTTATTATGGATCATTTGTATATTGGGTTACTCAAGGTTATGTAGTCCTTGATGATGCCGCTTTTCCAATTATTGGAGAAGGCACTACCGAGCCAAATGATACTTTTATTCCACAGTTGGTTGCCAATGCCGAAGCAGCAATTGATGCTGTGGACAAATTAGGATATATTGACCGAACCAAAGTTGCCGTTGGAGGACACTCGTACGGAGCCTTTATGACTGCGAATCTTCTAACTCACTCGAAGCTTTTCGCTTGCGGAATTGCGAGAAGTGGCGCTTACAATAGAACATTAACTCCGTTTGGTTTCCAAAGTGAGCAACGTAACTATTGGGAAGCACCAGAAGTTTACAATACTATGTCACCATTTATGAATGCGGACAAAATGAAAACTCCAATGCTATTAACCCACGGAGAAGCTGACAACAATCCTGGAACTTTCACACTGCAAACAGAGCGTTATTTCCAAGCCTTAAAAGGTCTCGGAGCTCCAGTACGAATGGTGATTTTACCAAAAGAAAGCCACGGATATGCTGCCAAAGAAAACATTTTGCACCTATTATGGGAGCAACACGAATTCTTGGAAAAGTATCTTAAGAACTAGAATTTCAGAACTTTCATATGGAAAGCCTCAACATTGTTGAGGCTTTTTTTGTGCAACAACACTTTTTGAAAAGGTATCAAAAAATTTAGTAGACAATCTAATTTCCTGTTCAGACTGCCGATTTGCTTTGGCGAGCAGATCATTGATAGATGTAGGTATCCTCTGTGTCGCAGTTGCTTAAAAAATACTCTTTTGAAGTACTACTAGACCTTAATCATATATACTTTACGGGGGACTAATTATTATTTGCAAAAATCCTTTTAGGACTAATAACAAAGGAAAAGTAGCCTGATTGAAGTTTTGTTAAAAGAAAGTTTACCAGTACCAACGTGCAATATCCTCCAAATGACAATTTCGTAACAAACCCTAGAGTTTATTGAATAAAAATCTTTCAAAGGGAAATTAATTTAGTATTAATACTTTTTTTAAGAATTATCGATTTTCAATCAATTCTCAGAAGAAAATTTCATAAAAATTTCTTACAAAATATTTGGAAGTAAACGTAAAATTTCTATTAAGTTAAATTTTGTAAATTTTGTTAAAAATATTATAAGGCTTATAGCGCAAGTATAGTGCAATTGGTCGATAAAAATTTACCGTTCATCGGCAAAATGACTGATTTTTTTATTTTTTCTTAGGGCTTGAAATTCAGTAATCTAGCCGTAAAATATTTTGAAACTTTAAGATAATTTAACATTTAACATGTAAGAATTCGGAGCTTCTTAGATAATTTTGCCGTTGAAATATTTAGAGATAAAGAAGTTGTCGAATTTGTCTAGCAGCAGAAAATTTTTACCTATTTCAAATTGCTTTTTATAACCTACATAAATTTAGTGCCCCAAATTCAAAAATTCAATTAATTTTATTTTACTATGATTAAATCTTTATTTAGTAAACTTGTTTTACTTTTTCTGACAATTATTGTTATTAGTGCGAAACTTCATGCCCAAAAAACAGTATTCGAGCAAAAATTTGATGCTTCCGAGACAAATGTTTCTACCACTAGTGGTACTATTCCTGGTTCCAATTGGAACGTTAGCAGAGGTGGGACTAGTTATGGCGCTAGAATCCACAACGGAAGGCTTAATCTTACTAATGATATAAGTTCTGGTTCAATTGTAAATGGATGGGTACTCGCAAGTACTTCAACTCCCGTGGCTAGCTCTGGATATAGATCAATATTAAATCAAAATCTCGGAATTGTTTCATGGACATTTAATATGAGGCAAAGTTTTCCAGATCCTAGTGGCTTTTCCAATAACCAATATGGGGTGGCGTATATTTTGGCAGGAACTACGAATACCACAAGGACCCTAGGTCAGGGGTATGCAATCCAGCTAGGCCGTAGTACTACAGGAAACCCAAACGATCCTATAAGCTTAGTTCGGTATACAGGAGGAATGGCAGCCTTCAGTACAATTTTATCATCTGAAGCACCCGGTCCTAAAAAGGTAGGTACGAATTATGTAAGTGTACGTGTCGAATACAATCCAGCAGATCAGGTGTGGAAGTTATTTGTGCGTGACGATGGTCCAGATTCTTTTGCAGATCCATTAACGGGAAGCTTGAATATGGTTGAATCGGGAATCCATAGTTCTCCTTACACTGGTATTGATTTGCCAATGACAGGCGCTTATTGGAATGCAGGAAACACGAGCAATGATTCGTTTTTTGATAATATTACTATTAAAGTGGTTGTTCCTGAAATTACATCGATTACTCCGGCTATAAAAAATGTGAACTCTGATGCGTTTACTTTGACTATTGATGGAAAAGGTTTTAAACAAGGCAATACAGTTTATTGGAATGGATTAGCAAGAACTACTCAGTACGTTTCACCAACGCAGTTAACAGCGAGTATCCCTGCAACTGATCTTACAGCACCAGGACAAGTGCCTATAACAGTTCGTATGGGAACGACGTATGTATCAAATGCTGTAAATTTTGAGATTAGAACTCCAGTTATAACTGCTTCGACAACAACTTTACCCGCATTTGTATCATGTGCTCAGACGACTTCTGCTAGTCAAAGTTTTACAATTTCTGGCTCAAATTTAGGTGGCAATATTGTGGTTACGCCTCCAACAGGATTTGAGGTATCCAAAGATGCTATTACGTACAGTCCAACGCTAACTTTTGATCATGCATCAGGAACTGTAGGTTCCGCTTTAGTGTATGTTCGTATGAAACCTACATCAACTGCTGTTTCTGGGAATATTACAGTAACATCTTCACAAGCTGCAACTAAAAATATTTCGGTATCTGGTAACATTGGCGCAACAACTACCTGGAATGCAGCTACTTGGAGTGTAGGTTTGCCTACTAGCACAACGACGGCGGTAATTAACGGTGCATATAATGAAGCAGCATCTATTAATGCATGTAGTCTTACAATTAAGAGTGGTTCGGTTGTAGTAATTCCAGCAACTTTTGATGTAACGCTTAATGGCGCTTTAACCGTAGAAAGTGGCGCAAGTTTCACTTTGGCTAGTAACACAAACTTGATCCAAAATACAAATGTGCAAAACTCTGGGATTATTAATGTACAAAGAAAAAGTTCTCAACTTTTCAGATTAGACTATACAATGTGGGGATCGCCACTTTATGGAACTATAACAAGTACACTACAAACGTTAAAGAATTTCTCTCCTAATACTGTGGATAGCCGTTTCTATACTTACAACTCTTCAACAGATGTATTTAATTCGGTTTTACCTACAACACCATTCGAAGTTGGAAAAGGGTATTTAATCAGAATGCCAGATAATCACACAATTTTCTCTGCTGGAGTCCCTGCGACTTCATGGACTGGAACATTTGTAGGAACACCTAACAATGGCGATATCAATGTTAGCCTAGTTTATGGTCAAAAAGGCTTTAATTTGCTTGCAAACCCATATCCTTCTATGCTTGATGCAAAAAAGTTCTTGACTGATAATGCAACTCAGATTGGTGGAACCCTTTACTTTTGGAGAAGACGTAATAATATGCCAACTGCCTCAGAGACAACAAGTGCATACTATGCAACTTATACATATGCCGGTGGCGCTGCGGTTGCAGTTAGCAACTCCAGTAGTAGCACTAATGGAGGCCAAACTTTTGAAAGTGCAGCACCTAATGGATTTATACAAGTTGGCCAAGGGTTTATCGTTCAGAAATTACAATCAAGTCCTGCAGCGGGAATTGTAGTTTTCAAAAATTCAATGAGAACAGCAACAAATAATGACAATCAATTTTTCAAGAATGCAAGTATTGAAAATAGTGGGCGTGTGTGGCTAAATGTTACGAATGCTGCTGGTGAATTTGGACAAACTCTTGTCGCTTATTTAGCCGAAGCAGAAAATGGTCTTGATTTTACCGATGGAAAATATTTAAATGATGGCTCAACGGCACTAACATCTTGGCTGGACAATACTGAGTATATAATTCAGGGACGTGCACCTTTTGAAAGTTCAGATGTGGTAGATTTAAACTTCAAGACGGCAACCGCTGGAACTTACACAATTGCAATTGATCACGTGGACGGACTTTTTGAAGTTTCTCAAGATATTTTCTTGCGTGATAATGTGCTAAATGTCTTGCATGATCTTAAAGCTTCAAGCTATACTTTTGCTACCGAAGCAGGTAGTTTCAACAACCGTTTTGATTTGGTTTACCTAAATCCACTAGCTGTAGATAGTCCAACTTTCAGTTCAAATTCGGTAGTGTTATTTAAAAATCAAAACAATATTGTGATCAATTCTGGAAATAACCTTTTAGAAATGGTTGAGGTATTTGATATCCGCGGAAGAGTTTTGGCTGTAGCCAAAAATATACAAGCCAACGAAATTTCGATAAATGTAGGAACTACAAATCAAGTTTTGATTGTGAAAATAACCTCTGCTGATGGAATTACAGTGACAAAGAAAACCATCAACTAAGCTGAAATAATAAATAATATTGAAAAGAATCGCCTTAATTGGCGATTTTTTTTTGGAAAAAAATCAGCGAAGAAATTGTACTTTTTTCATGATTTTATTTCTTGATGCGACCTTTGCAACACATTCTTTTTCAAGCTGCAAAATTCAACTATCAGGAAATTAGGTTTCTACAAAGTCTCCAACTCTTCACCAAATTTTGATTATTCTTTTTGCTACCAATTTTTTAATCGTTGTACTACAACGGATTTTAATACTACTCACCGAAGTTATTTTGTGAGAAATTCATTTAGCTTTTACTTTACTATCGCTAAGCATTTGCTCTCGATATATTGGATCAGCAGACAGCTAGAAATAGCAGCAATTGTAGTTTATAGTCAGTTTTTTTAAAAACACTTAATCAATCTGAGTACGATCTTGAAACCAAGAAACGTCACAACCCAAGAGTTCGAGTTTTTTGAAAATTAATTCTAATGAAAAAGAATATTCTTTTTTTGATTATTTTATTTCCAATCATTGCTTTGGGTCGGATTGCTGATCTAAAGATTTGCAATGATGTTGAGTTTCTGGCTGCTTCGCCACAATTAACTGTGTCGGTAACAAGCTTAGCCGCATTTTCATCTTGCATACAGACAACTTCAAACAGTCAAAATTTCACTATTTCAGGTAGCTTCTTGACTGCAGAGATTAGTATTACTTCTGCCGCTGGATTTACAATATCCAAGGACGATATTAATTTTGGCAGCACTCTTATCTTTCCTCATGTTTCAGGAAACGTGCCTAATTCCGTCGTTTATGTGCGAATGGCTCCTACCTCAGCTTCAAATTCTGGGATCATTACTATTGCTTCGGTTAATGCAGTGAGCAAGACAGTAGCCGTATCTGGCACTGTGGGAATCACCACCACTTGGAATGGCACTTCCTGGAATCCAGTTGCTCCTACGAGTACAATGAACGCTTTTATTGAGGGGAACTATTCTCAAGCTGCAGATATCAATGCCTGTTATTTAACAATCAGCAATGGCGCGCATGCAAACATTTCATCGGGTTATAACGTAGTTTTGAGTGGTGCTCTAACCGTTGATTTTGGCAGCACATTTACCTTAGAAAATAATGCTGGTTTACTACAAAGCGGAACTACAAATCCCAATTCGGGCACTATTAAAGTCAAGCGCAACAGCTCTTTTCTAAACCGACTGGATTATACGATATGGAGTTCGCCAACCTTTGGAGAGCAATCCATTCAAGGTTTTGCAATCGGAACAGTGCCGACTCGAATCTACTTCTATAATAGTGCAACAAATCTATTCAATGTCCTGCCAAATCCATCCAGTACCAATTTTGCAACCGGAAATGGATATTTAATTCGTACGCCCAATGACCATTCCACTACTGGAGCAATTTGGACTGGAGAGTTTTTAGGCAAGCCCAATAGTGGTGATATTAATGTCAGTATGAATAATTTTGGCGTAGGATTTGGCTATAATTTTGTAGGAAATCCGTATCCATCACCAATTGATGCCACTGCATTTGTTGAACTCAATAGCGCCAATATTACAGGGACGTTGTACTTTTATAGAAAAACAAATAACGTCCTTGAGCCGACTTACGCCACTTGGAGCACAGCTGGTTTTGTCAGCAATGGAAATCCTGAAAGTGTAGATCCTAATGGAATTATTCAGACAGGTCAAGGCTTTCTCGTTGAAGCTATAGGTTCTGCAACCAATCTTGTTTTCACCAATTCGATGCGTAGCAATACCAATGTAGATCAATTTTTTAGAAATACAAATCCTCAAGAGTATAATAGAATTTGGCTCAATGCAACTAGCAGTGAAGGGCTGTTTTCGCAAATGCTGATTGCGTACTTTACAGATGGCTCTGACCAATTAGATTCTTCCGATGGCAAATCTATTACTGATGGTGCTATTTCTCTAACTTCGATCATACAAACGGTTCCGCATACCATTCAAGGAAGATCGCTCCCTTTTACTCCAGCCGATAGTGTACCACTACAATTTATGGCAAAACGAGCCGGCACTTATAGTATTGCAATTGATCACGTTGATGGACTTTTTGCCGAAGAGCAAGATGTTTTCTTGCGAGATACTCAAATAGGAGTTGATCATAATTTAAAATCTGACCCTTATACATTTGTTACAGCGGCAGGTACATTTGCAAATCGTTTTAGCATTGTCTATCAAAATCCTTTGTCGGTTGAAAATGCTACTTTCAATTCAAGTTCAGTTGTTGTTTACAATAATTATAATGCTGTCATCATTAATTCGCCGAATGCACTTCTTAACCAAGTTGAAATTTACGATGGCAGAGGAAGAGTTATGGCTTTCGCCAAAAATATTAATGCCAATGAAATTTCGCTAAATGTTGAAACTACAAATCAGCTTTTGATTGTGAAAATCATTTCTGCTGATGGAATTACAGTTACAAAGAAAACCATCAACTAAGCTGAAATGATTAATAATATTGAAAAGAATCGCCTTAATTGGCGATTTTTTTTTTGGAAAAGATCGAAATGTTAGATTGTAATTACTTGAATTTTGAATTTTCGGTAGAGGAGTTTTTCTTAATGACTTGCGTCGATTTGCTCAATTTGGAAGCATTTATAAAATATTTAAAAAGTGAGCATAACGAATTCACCTTCAAACGAGGACAAAAATGCCTTCTTGCTTTAGCTGAAAAATAGATGAAATTACCTTGCTAATCCTAAAGTTGTATTAAGCAGCGTTTTTTTGCCGAAAGCCTTCTAAAAATTTTATTGGTTGCAAAAATTTTCACGACAAGAAAAGGAAGCTGTTGGATTTTTGTAGTAAAATACAAACGGTCTGATTTTAAGCAGTTGGCTTACAGTATGCTGGAAACGATTTTTAAGAAATTTTTATAATTTAAAAGGACGAAACGCACACAAATCGGATTAAGTGCGTTAATATTGCGTTTTATTTGAAAATTACAATAATTATTATTTTTATGATTAAATCTTTACTCAGCAAATTTGCGCTATTGTTCTGCCTGTCATTTATAATGACATTGACAGAAAGTTATGCACAGCAAACGGTTTTTACGGAAACTTTTTCCACAGCTCAAAGTTCAGCTTATACCACAAATGGTGCTATTGGTACTTCCAACTGGACTGTCGCACGTAGCGGTCAAGATTTCGGCGCCAGAATTAGTGGTGGAATCCTTACATTAACCAATGATGCAACCTCCGCTGGCAATCCCACAGGTTGGATTTCTGCCACTACTAACGTTTCTAATTTCGACAATGCATATAATCCAATTCTAAGCCAAAATGCGGGAATTGTTTCGTGGACTTTTAATATGCGTCAAATAAGAACCAATCCGAGAGGCTTTGAATTCGGTCAATATGGTGTTGCTTTTATTTTGGCAGGAACGCTAGGTTCTAATGTAGCTACTGGAAAAGGGTGGGCGCTGGTTCTTGGAAACTATGGTACTACCGATGCAATTAGATTAGTAGCGTATTCAAATGGATTAAAGACTTTCTCAACTAAGTTATCATCAAAGGCTTCTGGCTATACAGATTTCGGAAGGGAATATACAAGCGCGCGAGTAGAGTATAATCCAGCGGATAATCGATGGTCTTTGTATCTTAGAAAAGATGGAAGTACATTTCAGAATCCAAAGTCAGGTACTCTTATTTTTCAAGAAACATGGATACATACCGATTATGTAAACGAGCCGTTAACGATTATGGGTGGGTATTGGAGTGCAGCTACAACTAAAAATCAAACTGCTTTTTTCGATAATATTTCGGTAAGTGTTCAAACCCCAGAAATTATATCAATCGATCCAGACTCAAAAATTGCAGGTAGTTCATCTTTTACTATGACTGTAGATGGAACTGGGTTTCTACCTTCGAGCAAAGTGCAGTGGAATGGTCAGGAAAGACCAACAACATATGTATCTTCAACAACTCTTACTGCTGTAATTCCGGCTTCAGATCTTGTACTATCTGGTAATGCCAATGTACAAGTAAAAAATAATACTGTATTATCAAATATTGTGGTTTTTGATATAGAGCCTTCGGGTGCTCCAACACTAACGTTGTCAAAAAATTCACTTCCTGCATTTTCAACTATTCAAGGCACTGCTTCATCAAGCGAAACGTATACTATTACTGGAAATAATTTAGAAAGTGGCGCAACGTTAACTGCTCCAGCTAGTTTTGAAATGTCGGTCGGATCGTCAATCACGTACTCCAACCCACTTGTATTACAAAATAATGGAGGTGGATTAATTGGACAGCCACTAACTATCAATGTACGAGTAAAAGCAGCAGCCACTGCAGGTGTTTACACAGGGAATATTACAAATGCTGCTACAGGGGCAGTTACAAAACTTGTTGCAGTTTCGGGCAAGGTTTTAGCGCTTGAGCCTACAACTGCAGCAACGGCGATAAACTTCACGAATGTGACTTCTACTACCTTGACGGTTAATTGGACTAATGGTAACGGATCAAATCGTATCGTTTTAATTAAAGAAGCTTCAGCAGTGAATGCATTGCCAGTTGATGGAACAAATTATACAGCAAATGGAATTATAGGAATTGGAAGTGAACTTGGCGTTGGTAATTTTGTTGTTTATAAAGGAGCGGCAAATTCTGTTAATGTCACTGGATTAAATCCAAACACTGTATACCATGTGTCAGTAATTGAGTTTAATGGTCCAGCGAATGCCGAAAATTACCGTTCGGTACACGCTCCAGGAAATGTAACCACTGCAAATAGTCCGGCTGGCTTACAAGTTAAAGTCGCCAATACTAGTTATAAAATAGACTTTGATACTACAGTTGATGGCGTTAATTTAGGAGAATTTCAGGGTGCAGGTATTGCAAAAATTGCTGAACCAGGTCAGTTAGATTCAGATTCGTGGGCATTTACTGGTTTTGAAGGTGGTGTGATTAACTTTGGCGGAAATAGTCCGGAGGATAGTAGCTATGAAATGGGAGCCTCAGATGGTGATGTGGACGAGTCGGGAATTTACGCATTTAATGTAAGTTCAACGGCAACTGATAATTATACCTTGGGAATTAAACCTGGAGGGAGTGATTTTAATCCAGGTACTGTTACACTGAGATTACATAATAGAACGGGGGCGACAATTACCTCGTTGAACATCGGCTATAAAATTTACATTAAAAACGTCGAAAATTCATCTACTAAAATTAGTTTTAGCCACAAGTTGGAAAGCGCATCAAATTTTATAAATGCTATTGCTGAAATTGATGTTATTTCTGATGCATCTATTGATTTAAATCCCACATGGAAAGCGTCCTACAGAGTTGTGACACTTACAGGATTAAACATACCATCAGATAAGTATTATAACTTGAGGTGGTCAGGATCTACTGCTACCGCAACTGCTGTTCAAGATGAATTTGGAATTGATGATATAGAGGTTATCGCAAATACATCTACAAACACAGTTGCCTTTGATGGAATTGCCGAAGATTTCGTTCTACAAGGAAACGCAAATTTATCCGCTGATTTATCGGTTCAAAACCGTCTTCAATTTAATGGTGGTAAATTATCTATAAAAGATAAAACGCTAACCATTGCTGGAAAGGTAGAAAATACAATTGCCAATGGATTAGTAGGTGGATTTGATAGTAAACTAGTTGTAAGAGGAACTCAAAATCCAAGTTTAAGTTTTGACACCGCAGCTAATACTTTGCAATCTTTCAGTTTAATTGGAGCAAATCCTAATACGGTTACTGCTTTAAACAACTTTTCTGTAAGCAACCTTTTAAGTGTTGACGAGCAACAAATATTAAATCTAGGAACAAATACAGTAAATGGAAATTTAACGTCTATTCAGAACAACGGAATAATCCGAACACAAAATGTAACTGCAACTCCATTTGCTTCAGGCAAAACTTGGGGAGGTACTGGTATTCTGAATATGAATGCAACTTCTACAGATCAAACCTTAGTTGCTGGAACTTACAACAATTTGACATTATCATCAACTGCGGGAACAACTGCAGTTGCTAATTTAACCGTAAACGGTAAACTAGATTTGCCGAAACCTAATGCAAGTGCAACTCAGGGAAGTTTATCAATGGCAGGTTTTACTTTAACAATGGGACCTGATGGAATTAATACCGGGATTGGTGATGTAACTGGAATTATAAAAAGAGATGTCTTTGCTCCTAATAAGACATACACTTTTGGTCATCCAAATTCTTCAATTACATTCCCTCCAGCAGGAACACTTCCAACTTCTATGAGTGCGAAATTAACAATTGGTACCGCACCAACTTGGAAAGCAGGAACAATTTTACGTCAGTTTGATATCATTCATACTGGTGCAATTAACACAAAAGCCATTATTCGTCAGCATTACTTAGATAGTGAACTGAATGGTAATGCTGAATCTAGATTGGCTTTCTGGGCTCATACGATTTCACCGTTGAATACATTTGATCAAGGTCGATCAAACAATAATACGACTGATAATTGGGTAGAAATCTCAAATGCCAACGTTGGATTGTATTTCAAAAACACTTTCGGTCAAGTATTTATTACCTTGGACGAAGGAGCGGATTCCGATTTAACTTGGAATGGATCAGAAAGTACTTCTTGGATTACGGCTGTAAATTGGACACCAAAAGGAGTTCCATCAGCAACTACCAAAGTATTAATTCCAAATGTGTCAACCGGATCTAATCGCTATCCTATTATCGATGCTACTTCAAGCGTAAAGACAATTACGATTGACGCGGGAGCTGTTGTAAATACACCTGATAATTCAGTACTAACTGTTTATGATGGAGCTGGAGCTTGGCAAAATAACGGAATTTTTAATCCTGGAAATGGAACAGTACTATTTAATAATATTGATGCAACTATTTCAGGATCAACATCTTTTAATAATCTAACGATTGCCACTGGCGCAGGTCTTCGAGCATTGGAGGGGAATTATATGAGTATTGCTGGAACTTTTACCAATAATGGGACAATGTTTACAACTTTAACTCCAAACACAATTGAGTTTAAAGGAACTAACCAGATAATTCCTGCACCAGGTGGACTTGAATTTGGTGGTTATCATCACCTAAAAGTAACTGGGACGGGAGCTATAATTGCTCCAACTACCTTAAATGTTAGAGGAAATTTAACCATAAATCAACCTATAAATTTTACTGCTAAGACGATTAATTTAGCTGGTATTTCTAATCAAACCATTGCTGGAACGGCTGCGATTAATTTCAGTAATTTAATTGTAAACAAAGAAACCGGAGCAGTTATTCTTGCAAAAGATATTAGCGTTGGCGGAACACTTACTCTTACAAAAGGTAATGTAGTTCTTGGTGCAAATAATCTTACTCTTGGCAGTACTGCTGTCGCTGGAACTTTTGGAACAAATACAATGATTGTTGCTGACGGTATTGGTTTGGTACGCAGACCTGTTACAGCAATTGGATCTTACTTTTTCCCAATCGGAGAATTAGCTGGAGCGCCAAGTTACGCGCCAATAACGGTAAATGTAACTGCTGGATCATTTAGTAGTGCATTTATAGCCGTAAATCTAAAAGATATTAAACATCCAAATAACAACAGTTCTCAGAATTATTTGAGAAAGTATTGGAGTGTAACTCAAAACGGAATTACTGGAGCTGTTGCAACAATCACTGGAAAATACGATGCTGTAGATGTTCTTGGAGTAGAAGCAGAAATTGCTGCTGCACAGTTTAATGGAGCTTTTAATGTTGTGTCAAATCCTTGGATTAAGTTTGGCACTTTGTCAAATAATACGATAGTAGCAACCAATGCAACCTTGACCGCTGGACAAGCTTCAGTTTTCACGGGTATTAAAGCCGGTGTTTTTAGTGTTGAGGTGTTTGGTTATGGGGAATTTTGCAAGGGTTCTGATGCGTTTCTTACCGCAGAAGTTGTGGGTGGAGATGCCCCATTTACTTATACTTGGTCTAATGGTTTAGCGAACTCGCAAATTGTACAAGTTCCAACCAACATTGATGGAGAGACAAACTATACATTAACCGTACGCGATGCAAACGGATTTGTGGCGGTAGATAATACCAACCCAGTGAAAATTTTGCCATTGACGGTACCTGGAACGGTTGTAAGTCAGCAAATTTGTGCAGCGACAAGTCCAGCTGATGTTTTGTTAAGTGGAAGCGTTGGTAAAGTTCTATATTGGCAACGTTCGCAGACTTCAGACTTTAATGTGTTTACAAATATTTCAAATTTCACTACAACATTAACTGGAGCAGAAGTAGGGCAGTTAAATCAAACAACATATTTTCGAGCAGTTGTTGAAAGTGGAAATTGTGGACAACAAGTTTCAAATACTGCTACCATTGAGATCAAAAGCACGACTTGGGACGGGAATAATTGGAGCGATGGAATACCAACGGCGAATACATCTGCTATATTCACTGGGGCTTTTACAGCAACAGCAAGTATTGAAGCATGTAGTATAGTAGTAAATAATAATGCTGCGGTGACTATTCGAGCAACTTTTGATGTAACACTTAACGGTGCACTTACGGTAGAATCTGGAAGCTTTAAGATGGAAAGCAATACAAACCTGATTCAACTTACAGATGTCCAAAATTCGGGAAATATTATAGTTGAAAGAGAAAGCTCCAAACTTTATAGATCAGATTATACGATGTGGGGATCGCCAGTAACTGGTGCTCAAACACTAAAACAGTTTTCACCTTTAACCGTTGTTACTCGCTTTTATACTTACAATACTTCTACCGATCAATTTAACACAATCGTACCTGAAACAAATACGTTCGCATCCGGAAAAGGATATCTTATAAGAATGCCGGACAATCATACGATCTTTGGCACTACTGTTCAAGCAACATCTTGGACTGGAATATTTACCGGAAAACCTACAAACGGAACAGTTCCAGTAGAGTTGGCTCAAACATTAAACGGTTTCAATATGTTATCTAATCCATATCCTTCTATGATCAGTGCAGATGCTTTCTTAACTGAAAATTCATCATCAATAGATGGAACATTATACTTCTGGAGAAGACGTAATGCAGTACAAGATGCTAGTGCATATTATGCAACTTACACTTTAGCTGGTGGTGCTGGAACTGCAGGGTCAGCCTCGGCTCCAAGTCAAGTGCCAAATGGATTTATTCAAGTTGGACAAGGCTTTATTGCTAAAGCAAAATCTAGTGGCGCTGTGTTCACAAATTCAATGCGTACAAAACTAAATAACGACAATCAATTTTTCAAGAATGCAAATTCTCAAGATAGAAGTCGTATTTGGTTAAATGTTAGCAATACAGCTGGTGAATTTGGTCAAACACTTGTAGCCTATATGCCTCAAGCGGAGAATGAACTAGATCGCACCGACGGAAAATACCTTGGTGACGGATCGACAGCACTTACATCTTGGTTGGACAATTCTGAATATATTATTCAAGGGCGTGCGCCGTTTGTATCTTCAGATGTAGTAGCATTAAACTTTAAAACGGCAACGGCAGGAAGCTACACAATTGCAATTGATCACGTGGATGGATTGTTTGAAGGTTCTCAAGATATCTTCTTGCGTGATAATAGTGTTGGTGTTTTGCACGATTTAAAAAATGCAGCCTACACATTTGCTACGGAAGCGGGAAGTTTTAATACTCGTTTTGACATCGTGTACTTGAATCCTTTATCGGTTTCAAATCCAAATTTCGATTCAAATTCAGTAGTTCTTTACAAGAAACAAAACAATGTTGTAATCAACTCAGGAATGACAACTCTTGAAAATGTTGAAGTTTACGATATTAGAGGTAGATTATTGGCTATTGCCAAAAGCATAAATTCGAACGAAGTTTCGATAAATGTTGGAGAGACTAACCAAGTTTTGATTGTGAAAATTACTTCGATTGATGGAGCGAAAGTCACTAAGAAAACCATCAATTAATTTTAAAAATTTTATTTTATAAAAAGAATCGCCCTTAGTGGCGATTTTTTTTTGAGATAAAATCAAAGTGTGATCAGTGAGAAAGAATGCATTATTGGAATCACTTTTTCCGATCTTCCGTCATCTATTTTAAAGTAAGTAGTTTTACCAGATTCTTTAAGTATTCCAGGTAGAGAAGAGTACTTCATTTTTCTTAATGCGTTAATGGTAGAAGAAATTTAACCATTACGAAGTTAAGTTTCATTAAGTTTTACCGGTAGAGACGAATACTTCATTTTCCTTAATGCCTTACTGGCGGAAAAAATTTAACAATTACAAAGTTAAGTTTCATTAAGTTTTACGGGTAGAAACGAGTACTTCATTTCTTAATGGTAGAAAAAATTTAACCATTAAGAAGCTAAGCTTCATTAAGTTTTATGGGTGGAGACGAATACTACATTTTTCTTAATGCCTTAATGGTAGAAAAAAAATAACCATTAAGAAGTTAAGTTTCATTAAGTTTTACGGGTAAAGACGAGTACTTTCTTAATGCCTTACTAGTAGAAAAAATTTAACCATTAAGAAGTTAAGTTTCATTAAGTTTTATGGGTAGAAACGATTACTTCATTTCTTAATGCCTTACTGGTAGAAAAAAGTAAATCATTAAGAAGTTAAGTTTCATTAAGTTTCATTAAGTTTTACGGGTAGAGAAGAGTACTTTATTTTTCCTAATGCCTTAATGGTAGAAAAAAAATAACCATTAAGAAGTTAAGTTTCCTTAAGTTTTACGGGTAGAGATGAGTACTTCATTTTACTTAATGCCTTAATGGTAGAAAAAAAATAACCATTAAGAAATTAAGTTTCATTAAGTTTTATGGGTGGAGAAGAATACTACATTTTTCTTAATGCCTTTTAGGTTGAGAAATTTAACCATTAAGAAGTTATGTTTCATTGAGTTTTAGAGGTAAATAAGAAAACTTCATTTTTGTTAAAATTGAAAAGACAAAAAATTCTTTCTGAATATGATAGATGATTCCAATGATTTTACCTTCAACCGAAGCCAAAATCGCCTTCTTGCTTGAGGTCGACAAATCCACAGTCTGCCTCGGTCCAGATGCTAGATGAAGTACACTGAAGTCTTTTGGCGAAAGCCTTTAAAAAATATAAGGAAAGTACTAACCAATTAATTCAATGCGTAAGGTACGCTCAATTTGAAGGACGGGACAACTACTTTGAACTTTCGAGTGCTAGTGAAATTAACCATATTAAAGTAGCCTTTCATCGAGCCAAAAGGTGATTCTAGAAAACACCCTGAACTGTAGGAATGAGATTCTCCCGGCTTCAAAACCGGTTTAAGACCAACAACACCTTCGCCTTCGACTACCTCAGGATCGTTGAGCGCATCAAAAATATCCCAATGTCTTGAAATAAGTTGTACTGAATCTTTACTATGATTCTCAATAGTTATCTGATAACTGAACGCAAAATGCAAGCGGTAGTTTTTAAGGAAAGTACCTTCAAAACCTGTAAGTACCGTGATTTTTATACCTCGTGTGATTTGTGTAACCATAACTGCTAAGATGACGAATGTTTCTCAAAATTACAAAAAATTCTCAACAATTGGCAATTGTTAATTGGTTATATCCAAGGAACTTGCAGCGCCGCGACCAATTACTCTATCATAGCGCTGATTGCTTTCGCGGTAATAAACCAAGACAATATAGCTATTCTCGGTTTCGTAAAAATTGCCATCGATGGCGTTTTTTTGATCGATTACACCATTTTTGTCCGCAATCTGATATTGATAGTTTGTAAAACCTTGTTTAATCATAATAGCTTTTTCGTACAATCCATTTTTTGCGTTATACTCCATCCGATTTTCTTCGCCCAAAGCATAATTATTGAACTTCCCGTTTACGTAAATATCTTTTTTGGTAAAATTTGCCGGCGCCGACAGTGTGAAAAATACCCAAGCATAATCTGATTCAACGCTGAAATCTTCGGCGCCCAAATTATTGACAAGGAAACTACCGTTGATGTCCGGGGCAAGTGTGTAAGGCTTGTTGGCTCTAGCGTCGTGCTGGTACAAATGCGCATTATAGATCTCTTTTGAATCTACCCGACCTACATAATTATTTGCCGAACGAATGTCTTTATTTTCGAAATATAGAAATTCATTACCGCCCCAAAATTGGGTTTCGGAATCATATTTATAAATCAAATCATTCCCAATGGTGTACATCGGTTTTATATTTGAAATAGCATTTTTAAACTCGCCATTCTTTACTAGTAGTACTTTTACGTTTTGAGTTGGATTTTGAAATTGCAAGTTAGGCGACAAAATAGAGAATTCTAAATTCTGTTTTTCCTTGATAACACTAATATTTCTAGCTCGTTTTACTTGAACAGGAACTTGTACAATGTCTTCAAAAAGTATCAGCTTACGCGAAAAAACCACTTCTTTTTCTTCGTTTAGAATTTTGATGAGGTAGTTTCCACTAATTAAAAACTGCGTTAATTTATTTGGAAACGATAATCTGTAATGTGAATATAATTGTAGCGTATTGAAAGAATTGGTATAATTCTGAATTCGTTGATTGTCGAAACCTTGAATATAATCTATTTTTGATAATCCTGATGGATTCCAATTGTAATCGCAGTGTTGAATTTCGTAGTAATAATCTGCTTCGTTGCCAAAAAGGTCGTCGAATTCTAATTGAAAAGAATCTCTCAAACCTATGATTGGATCTGAAACTTGTCCATTTTGATAAAAAGCTACGGTCTTTATATTAAAGGGAGGCGGTGTTTCTACAACTTTCTGAGCTAGTGAATTTGAGATAAATCCTAGAAAAAGCAGGGCAGAAACTATAAACTTATACATATTTTGAATATTTGAAGATTGTAAATATAACAATTTCTCAAGTACAATTGCAGTGCCACAAAATGAATAGAGTGGAGAAGAGGGTTACTTTGTGCAGACAGGAATTATTTCGCCCTTAGCAAGTGCGTATTTTTCTACATCTTCTGCCGGAAGGGTTTTAGTATAATCAACTTCTTCAACTTTAAAGCCCTCCGATCTTAGGGTGTCAAAGTAATCGCGACCGTAGATTCGAACGTGGTCATATTGTCCAAAGATTGCGGCACGTTCTTTTGCGTCTGTAATAGTGTCGTCGGTAAAAGTTGTGGCTCGCTGTAATTCTTGAGGTACCTGAAGAATGGCCATTCCACCGGGTTTTAAAACTCTATATAATTCCTGCATTGCCTTTCTATCGTCAGGAATATGTTCTAAAACGTGGTTGCAGAGAATTACATCGTACATATTATCTTCAAAGGGAAGATTGCAAATATCTGCTTTGACGTCTGCTAATGGCGATAGTAAATCGGTGGTGGTGTAATCTAGATTCTTTTGGTTTCTAAATCTTTTGTAAAATGCTTGCTCAGGAGCGAAGTGTAAAACTTTTTTGGGAGCGGTAAAAAAATCGGTTTCATTTTGGAGGTATAACCACAATAATCTGTGGCGCTCAAGAGAAAGCGTTCCTGGAGCCAAAACATTATCGCGTTGTTTGCCATAACCATACGGTAAGAATTTCTTAAAACTCTTACCGTCTATAGGATCTGTGTATTTATCGCCCTTGAGCAAGGTGGCCAAAATTGGTCGTACCACGTAGCTCAACCTTATTAATAAAGGTCTGGGAATTAAATTTAAAACGTAACTAAAAATTTTTTTCATACTACTCTTCCGAGTGAATAACCGTTATAGAGAAAACAGTATTACAGGACTAAAGGCGTTTTTCTGAACTCATCTTCCTCATTAGATTCGATTCCTAATGCTTTATAAATATATGCAAAGGTTGATAGTAGCTCAGGTTTCCCGTCGATAAGAGCAACATCGTGCTCAAAGTGTGCCGATGGTTTTCCGTCTGCTGTTAAGATTGTCCAGCCGTCCTTAAGCTGTTTAATGTTTTTTGTACCTAGATTGATCATTGGCTCGATTGCCACGACCATTCCTTCAACAAAAAGTTTTCCTTTACCTTTTTTACCGTAGTTAGGCATTTCGGGATCTTCGTGCATTTTGCGACCAAGCCCATGTCCTACAAGTTCGCGTACGACGCTGTAGCCGTGACTTTCGGTGTATTTTTGAATTGCGCTGCCCACATCTTCTACTCGATTTCCAGCTTTAAATTCGCGGATTCCAACGTAAAGTGATTCTTTGGTTACTTGAAGAAGTTTTTCGACTTCTGGAGATACTTCACCAATTTTAAATGAATACGCGTGGTCTCCGTAGAAACCATTTTTTAAAGCACCACAATCTACCGAGATAATATCTCCTTCTTGTAACGGTGTGGCATTTGGAATTCCGTGTACAACTTGAGCATTTGGTGACATACAAAGTGAATTTGGGAATCCGTACATTCCCAGAAATCCTGGCTCTGCGCCATGATCTCTAATAAATTCTTCGGCTAATTTGTCAATGTACAATGAAGTAACGCCAGGTTTCATTTCTGGAGCAATCATTCCGAGACATTTTGAAACAATCATAGCACTTTCGCGCATTAGTTCAATTTCTTCTCGTGTTTTTGGGATAATCATAATGTGTTATTTTCAGTTGGCAAAAGTACTAAAATATGCTATTTGTAAGGGAATTAACCGCCGTAAATTAAAGTTAAACCTCTCTTTCTAGGATTTGAAGCATATCATATTCAAGTGAAACTGTTGGCTTCTCTACAATACGACCTAGTTCTTCTCCATGTTTAAAAAAGATAAAGGTTGGAATTTTTGTAATGTTCATTCCTTCTTCATAATTTTCTGGAGTCTTTTTAGTAAGATCCATAGATGCATTTACAATACGCGATTCGTCAATACCAGCCTCATTTAAAATTTTATAGAATCTAGGAATTTCGCGGTGACAGTCCCCGCACCAAGTTGCCATGTAAATTGAAATACTTACTTCGGCAATTTCAGATTTCAAATCATTGAGTAAAACCGAATCGACATGGTACGAATCATACTCTTTTTTGTACCAATGATATTCTCTTTCTAATATAGCTTCAGAAATAACGCCGACAAATATATTTTCTAAATGATCTTTATGAGAATCGTTTTCCATGTTGTTTTTAATTTATAAATTGATAATTTACAATATAGCGCATTTATAATAATGAATGCTGAGTCATTACTTCAGGTTTTTCTACACCCATCAATTCCAATATAGTTGGGGCAATATCTGCCAATACACCGTTGCGAATAGCTTTCAACGTCTTATCGATCAATATAATTGGGACGGGATTGGTTGTATGTGCGGTATTTGGCGATCCGTCAGGATTAATCATCGTTTCGCAATTTCCGTGATCTGCGATTAAGATTGTAGTATAATCGCTATTGTTTGCTGCGGTTAGCACTCTCTCAACCGCTTTGTCAACCGCTTCGCAAGCTGCAATTGCCGCTTCCATAACGCCGGTATGTCCTACCATATCGCCATTGGCAAAATTTAAACATACAAAATCGACTTCGCTTTTTTCGAGAACGGGTACTAGTTGATCGCAGATATCAAATGCACTCATTTCAGGCTGCAAATCATAGGTCGGAACTTTTGGGGAAGGACACATTATTCGGCTCTCACCTTCAAATCGGTCTTCTCGTCCACCTGAAAAGAAGAAAGTAACGTGTGGGTATTTTTCTGTTTCGGCAATTCGCAATTGAGTTTTTCCGGCATCGGCGAGAACCTCTCCCAAGGTTTTTTGTAAATTATCCTTGTAGTAGATGACATGCATATTTTGGAAAGAATCATCATAGCTCGTCATTGTAACAAAGTAGAGCGGGAGTTTATGCATTTCGCAATCTGGATAATCTGTTTGCGTCATTGCTTCTACCAACTGTCTTCCTCTATCAGTGCGGAAATTAAAGAAAATTACAACATCATCTTTATCTATTGTAGCAATTGGTTTCTGATGATCATCAACCATGACAATTGGATTGATAAACTCATCAGTAATATCATTCGCATAACTTTCCTGAATACTTTTTATAGCATCTTGAGAGGGTGCGCCGCGACCATTGATGAGAAGTTCGTACGAAAGTTTAATACGTTCCCAACGTCTATCGCGGTCCATGGCATAATAGCGACCAATTATTGTAGCTAACTTTGCCGTAGTATCTTTAGTAAAATTTTGAAGTTCATTAATAAAGAACTCTCCGGATTTAGGATCAACGTCTCGACCATCGGTAAAGGCGTGGATAAACACATCTTTGAGTCCAAAATCTTGAGTTGCTTCAACGAGCGCTTTTAGGTGATTGATGTGCGAATGAACTCCACCATCTGACACCAAACCCATCAAGTGAACTTTCTTTTGATTTTTTTTAGCGTAAGCGAAAGCTTCCAAAAGAACTTTCTCGTTCATAATTTGTCTAGAACTACAAGCATTATTTATCCGCTGTAATTCCTGAAAAACTATGCGACCAGCACCAAGATTCATGTGTCCAACTTCGCTATTTCCCATTTGACCCTCGGGCAAACCAACATTAAGTCCGTCTGTACGAAGCTGCGCGTGAGGATATTTGAGGTATAAACTATCTATATAAGGAGTATGTGCATTGTCAATGGCTGAAACTTTGGGATCTGGAGATTTTCCCCAACCGTCAAGAATCATTAAAAGTACTTTTTTGTGCATCTTTCTGTTTTTAATTTAAAGAAAAAAAATGAGCAGCTGTAGCTACAAAGGTACTATTTCAAACTCAATTGTTGGCCTGATTGTTTTCTATAAAATTAACTTTTTATGGAAGCGTAAAGCCTAATAAAAAGAAGCTTCGCGGGTTGATCAAAACTTAAAATTATATATAAAACTGTGAAAATTAGATAATTAATTAAGACTTGTGGTACAATAGTTGCATAATCAATAATATACTACCGAATCCCTGCGATTATTTTTTAACGCCAACTTCATTATCGCTGAAATGCATTTTTGACCAATTTTACATTAACCAAACTTAATCTTACCATTAATATGCTTATAGGAGGTTAAGAAAAAATGCGCACTATATTACTATATAGAAATACTATTACTTATATATTTACGTTCAACTATTATATGTTTTACATTTTTGAGGCGATTTTTGTAAGAATAGTTCGAAATTTTTTGAGCTTCAACGTTAAAATGTGCGCTTTAACAGTAATTTTTTACCAAAATCAATTGCATAACAAAAAATAGTTTTTACATTTGGCAACCCGAGTTTAACATTAACCTAAAGATAATCAATGACATACAAGATCCTACCATTATTAGCCTTTGCATTTCTTACAGTATCAACTAGTACAAATGCAGTCAAAGAATCATCAGAGAATAAATTAGAAACCGTAACAGAAAAACCTACACTTTACGCTTCAAACATAAAATCGGCAGAAATTAGCTTCGAAAGTAAAGCCGAAAGCATCTACAAAGATTTAGGAGCTTTAAATACTACAATTCCTCAGGCCGAAAGTTTTAAAAACGCACTCAAAGGATTTTATCTTTTGAAAGAAAAAGGTCTAATTAAAAAAGATATTATTACCATTATTGATTTCAGCATCTCGTCAAATCAAAAACGTTTATGGGTGATTGATATGATAACAAAAAAAGTGCTTTATAATTCGCTTGTAGCACATGGCAGAAATTCGGGCAATGAATTTGCCACAAGTTTTTCTAATGTTAATGAGTCTTTTAAAAGCTCACTAGGATTTTTTGCAACTGGCGAAATCTACGTTGGTAAGCATGGAAAATCTTTAAGACTTGATGGTCTTGAGAAAAACGTTAATGACAATGCTAGAGAAAGAGCAGTGGTAATCCACGGTGCAGACTATGTTTCTGAAGATTTTATCAAAAACAATCACAGACTAGGAAGAAGCTTAGGTTGTCCAGCACTTCCTCAAGGATTGACCAATGAGATAATAAATTTAATTAAAGACAAATCGTGTCTTTATATTTATCATCCTTCAAAAGCAAAACCAATCGCGGCATTAGTTTCGTAGTTTTTTGCTAAGATCTTTGTCCAGATTGTAAATATCATCTCGAAAAATCAGCTGACCATTTTCACTCCAGGCAGTCCAATAATACTGATAAATATAAACAGGATCTTTCATTTTTACACTTGTAGTTTCAAGTCTTGAAATGGTCGATTTAATAGAATCCAGAGACCATCGGCTGTTATTCAAAAGCATTTCGGCCAGTGGTAGTGGATTTTCTACTCTTACACAACCCGAACTCAGGGAACGATTATTTCGACTAAAAATATTTTTGTGGTTTGTATCGTGTAAATAGACCATATGTGAATTCGGAAAATTGAATTTCACATTCCCCAAAGAATTATTATCTCCAGGTCCCTGCACATATCGATACTTGGTATAATTATCCGGATCCCAATTTTCTGGACTTATAGGATTATTTGACCAATCAAAAATCGAAATATTTGTTCTGGCAAAGTAGCTTCGATTATTACGAGCAGAGGGAACTAAATCTTCTTTCAAAATAGTAGGAGGGACGGTCCATGTTGGATTTATTACAATATCACTTAGCTTCGATGTCAAAATCGGCGTTTTTCTTTTTATTGTTCCTACGGCAACTCTTCTAGTATTAATAGTATCATTATTTTTCACGACCCGCATTTTATAGTCAGCAATATTTAATATAATGTAATAGTCACCAAAAGATCTTCGATACCATCTCCATCGTTCCATATTTGCAATTATTTGACTTTCCCTATCTTGCTTAGTTTCATTCAAAGCGGCAATCGTACCACGACCAATTACACCATCCGCACTAAGTCCGTGTCGGACCTGAAATCTTTTCAGAGCTTTGTATGTAAGAGTATCATAAACCGGCGAAAGTGGAGCAGATGCTTGCAAATCCTTCCAATAGATTAATTTTTTCTTGATTGTAATAAGATCTTTTACACTATCATTAAGCTGAATTTTTTGATCAGACTTAATTGTGCTGAATTTCTGATCAGGAAAGGTTTCCAAAATTTTTAAGGCTTGTTTCAGACTCTTATACACTTGATGTTGGGGTGTTGCACTTGCAACTGCTTCAAGGATAGAATCACCTTTGATGGCATTGTATAAATGAGCATTAATATCGTATTTATTACGTTTTATCTCCCAGTCTGAGTACAATTTCTTCGGATTGAGTTTTCCGTTTGATAGATGCGACAAGAATTTCTGTGCAGCTGCGCTAAGCTCAATATCGTATTCAATTCGCTCTTTTTCAGATGCAGAAGAAATAACTCCTTCCTTGTCCGAAAGTTTTTTTAAATGGTAATCTTCCGGATTGAGACCGTCAGATCCGCAAGATGCAATTGAATTTAGGACATTTTGGCGCTGGGATGTAAGATTCCAAATAGTAGTGAAGTTGTTTTTCTTATACAAATCGAAAAGAAGATTCGCACTCTCTCCTGCTAGAGAAGTGGAATCAATTGCAAGTGCAACAAATTTTTCAGCTGCTTTTTTAGAATATTCAATCGGTGCTTTTGCATCAAGATTTGCACTGTCCTTCTTCTTGCAGGAAGTAACCAAGAGAAACGAAGCGAGCAAGAAATATAAAAAATGAAAACGTGCAGACATATAGAAATTTATATGGTGTAAAATTACTCTTATTCCGCCCGCTTCTGATATGCCTTTAGCGCATATTCTTACATAATTCTAATCTGAAACCATTACATAATGCTCGCCAACCTCAGGAATGATAAAAGCTTCACTTCTAATTTTTGCGTGCATACTTTTATAAAATGGCACAGCAGCTGAGCGCGCGTTAAACCACATAGTAGCGTGTTGTTGCGATAAGCAATATTTTTTGCAGTAATTATATAGAGAGGCGCCGATTCCCATATTTTGATGAGAGTCTAATACCGCCATTCCCCGAAGTTGAAATTGACGAGAATTTTTAATCAAGTTCGAACTTTTTTTATATAAAGAAGCCACTCCAACCAATTTGTCATCTTGATAATACCCAAAATGCATCGTTACGGGCAAATTATCTCCATCAAATTTGCAAGTTTCTACAGGTTTTCCAGCTCTCAAAACTGAATGTCTCACTGCGAAAGTAGCTTCAGCGTCAATTTGTCTAATAGTATTCATGTTTAAAGGAAAAATATTTGAAATATATTTTAGTGCTAATTATTTCAAAGATAAATAGATAGGATGAAACGGCGATTTTTTTCGAAAATTATTTAAAATTTTTCCTCAAAAAGTTTGCATACAACATTAGTTCTGCCTTATATTTGCACCACCAATACGCGGAAGTAGCTCAGTTGGTAGAGCTCCAGCCTTCCAAGCTGGTTGTCGCGAGTTCGAGCCTCGTCTTCCGCTCCAAAGTCCCAAATGAAAGTTTGGGACTTTTTTTTTGCTTTAAATTCTCCAAGGATTTTCTTTCTCTTCAAAATTTTCTATAACAACTTTCTGATTTTTTTAAGGAGCCAATCGCGCTATTCACTTCAATTCCTCGTTGCAAGGCTTTTTTTCCAATGTCATAATAGTATCCCGATAGCTATCGGGACTAAGGTCGCTCTATTATACCAGGAAAAAATAGCCTTGCTGCCTGCGGGATTTTCGCTACTATCACGGCTAGGGAATTTAGTTGATATTGATATAAATCTTGCTGAAGAAAATTCGCAAATATATCTGAATATTTTTTCTTTTTATCGAAAGCTATCTGAGCCTTTGATAATTAGCAGAGCACATCACATAATAATAGAATTTACGTTATTCAGACAAGAAATAAGATCGAAACTTTAATGGGCTGAGCACACAAGAATAAGTAACAGAATAGTAGTAAAACTAGCAAAATTTCTGCAATATATTTTCAAGGAATTACTTAGAAACGCCTTTCGCAAACTTGTCATACTGACGAAGGATGACTCGAGAAATAGTGAAAAGGCGAAGCAATTTCGTTACATACTTAAATTACTTATAATATTGTTAGTTTTATTTGCGATGCATTCTAGCAGAGGTGGATTATTTTCAGATTCAAATTAAAACGGGTTTAATGGAAAACATTTTAATATCAATGATCTCAATGTTGTCAAGAAAAAGGAGCAAGATTAATATCCTTGATCCCGATCGGTACTTACAATTCTTCTTCGATATATCGATAGGGATAGAATCGCAACCGATACTCCCAAGGAAGATGTTGTTCTGCCAGTTATTATTCTGCTAGTTTTGGAATTTTAAATAGTAAAACTAAGGACCAAATTTGTAAAATTGTTTGAATAATGTTAATTAATCCAACAAGAGGTTGATTTATTAAGTTTGAAAGTAAAAACGGAAAAGTTAAAACCCCTAAAATTAAAATAACTAAACAAACATATTTCATCGATTTGTTGCCCTTACTAATTAAATATCCGATACCAAAAACAAAGGCAAGTGAACTTATAGCGGTGAAAATTTTCATTCCACTATCAAAATTTTGATAACTCAAAATTAAATTTATAATTCCTAAAGCTCCAGATAGATATACTAAGTCAGAAGACTTTTTATAATTTGGATGAATTACGACATCCATTTTTTTAATATTTTTCTTGTTGGAAAATGTTATCCGTTCCTTTTCTTCATCTGTAAATTCTCGTCCTCGAGTTTTTAAAATTTCATATGCGTGCAAATTTGCTTCTGGGACATACCTATTTCCAACTTCAATATATTTTTCTAGTTGCTGATTTGATTTTTGTTCTAAGAGTCTTTTATTAACGCTCATTTATATATAATTTCTAGTTGCTTTAATTGATTGACGAACGACCCCCTCGGATGACTTTTTCTCCACTAAATATTGAAGATTGTCTGAATAGTTAAGTATTTCTGTAGCTTCGGTAGAGAAATCGTCCTATTATAAAGATAAAACAGCTTTAAATATTAGTCAGAAACTGAAACTCCGCAGAACACCATTTTGGCGGTTGTTCTTCCTTCGTGAATGTTAGCTTTTTTTTATCTTGTTTTAAGATGATTATGATGTCCTTTTCTATAACTATGATAAGCTAATGTCACCAAGATTAAACCTAAAAATGGCAACAGATAATTTTTAATCTTCTCTCTATTTATATTTTGTTCCACTGACTGCAACACTAACCCATCTACCATTGTGCCTATAGTCGCGATTGGTCTTTGTCCGTTTATCGAATGCTCGTCTTTTTTATCAATGCGGAACGTGAGCTTTGATTTATTATTTATTAAATATTCCTTGCAAAGGCTTTCAGTCAAATAACTGTCTTCAAATTCATTAGTGTATTCATTAAGTTTTAAAATAATAAAATAGTCACTTTTTCCTCTTCCCCATTTATAAGTGTAATATGAGTTAAGGGTCCCCGAGATTTCTGTCGTTTGGTCTATGTTAATATGGTTGTCATTAAGAGAAAACAGCATAGCAACAAGTCCAAGCGCAGCAAGAAATAAGGGAATAACGTAAACAGTTAATATGTGATTTAATTTATCCAAAATTAGGGAAGATCTAGCCCGTCATTATATGTAGCCGTATTCATTAATATCTCTAATGTCTTCCAAAACACTTCCAATTTGCGGCAATTATCGGCGTACTAACAGTAGGTTTAATTACTCGAGCAATATATAACAAAACCGTGATAAATCGTTACTAGAAATATTCTTTAGCTGAATAATTTCAACTGTAAATTAGATTCAGTTTTTTACAATTAGAAGCAGTTACGGCCAAGCATGTTGAAAGAAATTTGGAATATCGATTGCAATCACTAGCTTAATAATTTCTAGAAAATTCTAGACTTTACTAATAATGGCACTTGAAACACGGTAAATCGTTAATTTGATTTGTTTTAAGTCTAGATCAACCGCTCAGCATTTCAGAGGTCCTAGCGAAGCGAATTGGCGAAGTACACCCTTTGCTGCCATTCAAAAATTTCTAACTTAAAAATTGCAATTTCTGACGCAGAAGACACAGCGCAAAGCTTGACCTGAACCAAAATGAGAGTTTCTGTATTAGAAAATTAGTTGTGGTTTAGATTGTTGCCAAATAATTCGGAGGACTAAATTTTTTAATTTACAAAAGCCCCAAAGCCTGTGATTGCTCTCCCTACAATCAGCGTATTAATTTCTTTCGTTCCTTCGTAGCTATAGATCGCTTCAGCATCGGCGACAAATCTCGCAACATCATATTCTAGCAAAATTCCGTTACCGCCCATTACTTCGCGGGCTCGGCTCACAACATCGCGGGTTTTCATACTGCAAAAGACTTTGGCAAGTGATGCATGTTCATCTTTTAATAAACCTTGATCTTGTAATTCGGAAAGGCGATATACCATAGTTTGCATTGCAGTTAGGTTGGAAAGCATTTCAACCAAGTGATTTTGAATAAGCTGGAAAGAAGCGATTGGTCTTCCAAATTGTTCTCTTTCTTTGGTATATTTCAGGGCGCTTTCATATGCTCCACGAGCACATCCAACAGCTTGCCAAGCAACTCCCGCGCGAGTCATTTTTAGAACTTTGGCAGTGTCTTTGAAAGAATTTGCGTTCTGTAATTTGTCTTTTTCTTCAATAATACAATCTGTGAGAGTGACAATTGCATTTTGAACGGTTCGCAAGGCCATCTTGTCCTCCATCTTTTCGGCTTTGAAACCTGGGTTTTCTTTCCGAACCAGAAATCCTTTTACTTCGTTGCTATCACTATCTCTAGCCCAAATGATTATCACATCGGCAAAGGTTGCGTTGCCAATCCATTTTTTCTGACCGTTTAGAATCCATTTTTCGCCATCAAATTTACAAGTGGTATCCATTCCGCCCGCCACGCCAGATCCAACTTCGGGCTCGGTAAGCCCGAAGGCACCAATTTTCTCCATTCGTTGCATTGCAGGTAACCATTCTTGCTTTTGCTCCTCGCTTCCGCAGAGGTAAATTGAACCCATTGCAAGTCCGCTGTGAACTCCAAAAAAGGTTGAGATTGACACATCGACTCTCGCTAATTCTTGCGCAATGATTCCTTCCATCAATGAGGATTTATTTCCACATCCATAACCGTCGTAGGTCAGGCCAGCAATATTAAGCTCGGCCATCTTGGGAATAATTTCGAAAGGGAATTCGGCACGATTCCAATAATGATTTGCAATCGGTCTGATTTCTTCTTCCATAAACTTCCGAACTTTTAATTGAAGTTCGCGCTCTTCTGGAGTTAGCTTTAAACTTAAATCATAAAAATCTCCATCAACCGGAGGCAATTCGCTCTGACTTTTCTTCTTTTTGGTTTTTAGCATTTTCATCAAACCTTTTAACTGATTATCATCTAGAGAACCTAAAGCAGTCATCGCTTCGGCTAAATCAATTTTTTCGTTGATCTTAGCTAATTGGTCAAGATCAACTTGTTTTAAGAGAGAGATTGTATTTTTTATTTTGGAGAAAAATGACATAGAATTTCGGTTTTGAGTTGTTTAAAATTAACGATTATATCTCGAAAGGCTGTTAAATCTAGCTAAAGAATTGAAGTGCTAGCGATACGATTTTTGAGCGGCCTGAATATATTCGGCGAAAGCCAAAAAATTTTTAAATTGAATCAAATTGATTTCCGTTCTTGACAGGGCAGAAAGCTATTGGCGATTTTGTACTTTCGCAGTCTTGAAAAATTGATGATATGTCGCAGAAAATTTTAATTATCGGAATTGTTTGGCCAGAACCAAAATCTTCGGCTGCAGGAACGAGAATGTTGCAACTTTTGCAGTTTTTGAAATCCTACGACTACGAAATTACTTTTTGTTCGGCGGCGATGCGAAGTGATTATTCTTTGAATTTTTACGAATTAAATATCGCGACGCAGCAGATTGAATTGAATTCTTCGAGCTTTGATGATTATATAAAATCCCAAAATCCAGACATCGTAATTTTTGATCGCTTTATGATCGAAGAGCAGTATGGCTGGAGAGTTGCGGAAAATTGTCCTGACGCTTTGCGAATTTTGGATACCGAAGATTTGCATTGTTTGAGATTGGCCAGGCAAGTTGCCTATAAGAAAGGAACAGAATTTGAGCTGGACAGTTTGCTTTTGCAGGATGTTGCAAAGCGTGAAATGGCTAGTATTTTAAGATGTGATTTATCGCTGATTATTTCTGAATTTGAAATGCAGGTTCTTCAAAATGTTTTTAATATTTCTGAAAAACTACTTCACTATATTCCGATTTTTGCTGAAAAATCGACTGGAGTTATTGCAAGTTTTGAGGAAAGAAATAACTTTCTGTTTATTGGAAATTACCTTCATGAACCAAATAAGCAAGCGGCTTTATTGCTGAAAAAGGAAATTTGGCCGTTGATTAGAAAACAACTTCCAGAAGCCAAAATTCAGATTTATGGCGCTTATGCAACTCAAGAAATTTTACAACTGAACAATATAAAAGAGGGATTTCTAGTAAAGTGTCGCGCGCAAGATGCAAATGAAGTTATGGTTAATTCCAGAGTGTTGCTTGCGCCAATGCCTTTTGGTGCGGGACTCAAAGGCAAACTTTTGGAATCGATGCAAAATGGAACGCCATCAATTACTACAAATATTGGCGCAGAAGGTATTTCAAATAATGCGAATTGGAATGGATTTGTGACTGATGATTATAATGAGTTTGCAAATGCTGCAGTTCGATTATATTCTGATAAAGAAGATTGGAATTCAGCTCAAGAAAAAGGATTTAAAATTTTGACCAATCGATTTGATAAAAGTCTTTTTGAAGATGAACTGCAAAATAGAATTGTAGAATTACAGAAAAACTTAAAAGCGCATCGAAAGCAAAATTTCTTTGGAGCGCTCTTGCAACATCACACTTTAACTAGCTCTAAATATCTTTCAAAATGGATTGAGGCAAAAAATAAATAGCTACAACTCTTTTTTAAAGTAAATCAAAAATCATCAAAATCGGAATATGATCTGATAGTTTTCGAGCTAATTTGACATCCTCATACTTTTTATAAAAATGAATTACTTCGGCTTTTAAAAACCTAATTTTATCACTTTTGTAAAAGAAATTATCAAATTCGGAAGCAAGACAATCATTATTAAAACACTTCTGCCTCAAGGTAGTTTTCTGATTTTGAAAAGCAGATTCATAACCCATTTTCTTTAAAGGATTAAAAACCGAATGTGTTTGTGGACAATTGAAATCTCCTAGAAATATTAGATTTTTTGTAGGATATAAATCCGGTAGGAATTTGAAATATTTAATCTCAGTTTCAGGTTGCATCTTCTTGGTAATAGCGTGAAAATTCACCAAAGTAAATATTTTTCCGTTATACTTAAAATCAGCAAAAAAGGGCTCACGATCTATTTCGAGAGCGTAAAATTTTTCCAGAAATGGTTTATTTATGAGCTGAACTTTGAATGGTTTCCAGAAATAGGCATACCGTTCTGTTTTGTACGCGCTACTTTGAGTTGGATCGCTAACGACGTACATCCACCTTGCGCCTTTTCTATTTAGGATATCTGACAAAGCAGCCACAGCTTGCGTTCCGCCATATCCGGCGACAACTTCCTGAATGGCTACGATGTCATAATCTCTCACAAAATCAGCAATCTGCTCTAAAGTTTCAGGCGATTTGGACTGTCCTAAATTCTGTAAATTCCAACTTACTATACTTATTTGCGCAAGCGTAAGTTGGCCAGCAAATAAGGTGAGGACAATTAGAATCAAACGGAAAATAAATGGTGTTTTCAAATAAATCAAATTATAAAAAAAACAGCTGTATGAAAACACACAGCTGCTATATAGTAAAAGGTAAAATTTTTATTATGCTAACATTGTCACTGGATTTTCTAAATACTGACGAAGCGTTTGTAAAAACTCTGCTCCCGTTGCGCCATCGACAGTACGGTGGTCGCAAGCAAGCGTTAATTTCATTGTATTTCCAACTACAATTTGACCATCCTTTACAACTGGCTTTTCTTCGATTGCACCAACAGATAAGATCGCAGAATTTGGCTGATTGATAATTGAGGTAAATTCAGAAATTCCAAACATTCCTAAGTTAGAAACTGTGAAGGTACTTCCTTCCATTTCTGATGGTTGTAATTTTTTATTCTTAGCTTTTGATGCAAGGTTTTTCACTTCAGCACCAATTTGAGTCAAAGTGCGTTGATCTGCAAAAGGTAAAACAGGAACAAGTAATCCATCTTCGACTGCTACTGCCACACCAATATGAACATGGTGGTTAATTACTGTAACATCCTCTTTCCAAGTAGAATTGACACGAGGGTGTTTTTTAAGAGCCATCGCACAGGCTTTGATTACTAAATCGTTGAACGAAACTTTAGTATCTGGCAATGAATTGATAGTTTTTCTTGAAGCCATCGCTTGATCCATCACTACCTCAATAGTCAAGTAATAGTGAGGAGCAGTGAATTTTGATTCAGCAAGTCTGCGAGCAATAGTCTTGCGCATTTGCGAATTTTTCACTTCTTGTACATCTGTTTCTTCAGCAGCAACAAATGGTCGTGCAGGTGCAGCGGCTTGCGCAGGCGCAGAAGTTTGTCCTGAAGCAGCAGCCGCCGGAGCAGCTTGAGCAGCAGGTTTTGCTTCTTGTGGCTTATAATTTTCTATATCCGATTTAATGATTCGGCCATTTTCGCCAGAACCTTTTAAATCATTTAGATTAATTCCTTTTTCTTCCGCAATTTTTCTCGCTAATGGCGAAATAAATACGCGTTTGTCATCATTTGATGAACTAGAAGAAGTAGATTTTTCTTCGGTTGAAGCAGTTTCTTTCGATTCTGATCTATCCTCTTTTTTATCCTCTTTTGAGTCTTCTGATTTTTCTTTCTTATCATTAGAAGTATCTTCTTCATGCGAAGAAAAGTTGTCTGCAATCCCGCTAACATCAGTTCCTTCAGGTCCTAATATCGCAAGAATGCTATCAATTGGAGCAGATTCACCTTCCTTGATTCCGATATATAATAAAGTTCCTTCGTTAAAAGATTCGAACTCCATGGTTGCTTTGTCAGTTTCGATTTCAGCAAGAATATCTCCTTCTTCTATTTTGTCGCCAACTTTTTTAATCCAAGTTGCAACAGTCCCTTCCGTCATAGTATCACTAAGGCGTGGCATTTTTACAACAACAACTCCTTTTGGAAGTTCTTTAGATTTTGATGAATCCTCTTTCGGCTTATCTTCTTTTGAATCCTCAGATTTATCTTCTGACTTTTGATCTTTTTTGTCTTCGGATTTAGATTCTTCTTTAGAGTCCTCTTTCGAATCCTCTTCTTTTGAATCATTACCTTCTTCAAGTAAAGATTTATAATCTTCGCCTTCTTTTCCAACTATTGCTAACAGTGAATCAACCGGAGCCGAATCGCCATCTTGAAGTCCAATATATAAAAGAGTTCCAGCTTCAAAAGCTTCAAACTCCATAGTTGCTTTGTCAGTTTCAATTTCGGCAAGGATATCTCCTTCTTCGATTTTATCGCCAACTTTTTTTAACCATTTCGCCACTGTTCCCTCAGTCATAGTATCGCTAAGGCGAGGCATTGTTATTTTATGTGCCATAGTATATTATAGTTTGTGAGGAATAAATGGATAATCTTTTTGGTCGTACACAACATCATAAAGCTGTTGAACTTCTGGGAATTCTGATTCTTCAGCAAAATCCACACATTCTTGAACCAAGTCTTTTACTCGTTGATCCATTGCTTCAATTTCCTCTTCGGTTGCGTAATTATTTTCTTTGATTACATCCAAAACTTGTGTGATTGGATCAATCTTTTTGTATTCTTCTATTTCGTCTTTTGAGCGATACAATTGCGCATCAGACATTGAGTGTCCTCTGTAACGATACGTTTTCATTTCAAGAAATGTTGGCCCATCGCCTCGTCTTGCTCTACTGATTGCCTCGTCCATAGCTTCAGCAACTTTTACAGGATTCATTCCGTCAACTGGACCGCAAGGCATTTCGTAGCCAAGGCCCAATTTCCAAATATCAGTATGATTTGCTGACCTTTCTACCGAAGTCCCCATTGCATATCCATTGTTTTCGACAATAAATACTACCGGAAGTTTCCATAGCATAGCCATATTAAAAGCTTCGTGAAGTGAACCTTGTCTTGCAGCTCCATCACCAAAGTAAGTTAAAGTAACGCCGTCTCGTTCAAAATATTTATCTGCAAATGCAATTCCTGCACCTACGGGAATTTGAGCACCTACAATTCCGTGCCCACCATAAAAACCTTTTTCTTTAGAAAAGATGTGCATAGAGCCCCCCATACCGTGAGAAGTACCCGTCTTTTTACCCATTAATTCTGCCATTACTCGGCGGGGATCAACTCCCATTCCTATTGGCTGAACATGGTTGCGGTATGCAGTAATCATTTTGTCAGTATCCAGATTCATTACGTGTAACGCTCCTGCTAAAACTGCTTCCTGACCATTGTACAAATGTAAAAATCCCCTAACTTTTTGTTGTATATATAGTGCAGCTAATTTATCTTCAAATTTTCGCCAAAGCAGCATATCTTCGTACCACTTCAAATAAACTTCTTTTGTTATTTCTTTCATAACATATTTATTGTAAAAAATTAATGCATAGGTGAATTCTATCTTTGGCAATTTAGCGAAAGCTAGAGAATCGCAAAATTACTACATTCGATTGTAGAACTAAAATTTATAACACGTTTTTATCAAAAGATAGCGGGAGTAAGTTTTCTAATGATTCTGAGCGATATACCTTTCCGGACTCACCCATAAAATATATTTCGATAGGGTGTGATTGTCGTGATTCATATTCGGCAATTGACTGTCGGCACGCGCCACAAGGTGGAATAGGAGCAAGGGTAGGATTTGCATCTGACGTTGCCGAAATCGCAAGTGTCTTGAACGCAACATTTGGATATTTTGCACCAGCATAAAAAATCGCAGTTCGCTCTGCACAAAGCCCCGAAGGATAGGCAGCATTTTCTTGATTGGAACCTATTACAACTTCATTATTTTCTAATAAAATTGCAGCACCAACTTTAAACTTACTATAAGGTGCATAGGCAACTTTTCGAGCTTCAATCGCTTGTAGCATCAATTTTTGAACTACTTCTGGCAATTCTGTCATCGAATCAAAAACATCGAAAGAGCTGGTAATTGAGATTTTCTTCATAATAGAAACTTTTTAAACTGAGATAGATACAGAAAAAAAAATCCAAATTTCACGAATGGAATTTGGATTTTATCTGAATTAATAAAGTGTTGGTCTAATATTCATCGTACTTTTCACCGAAGTTAAAGGTTAATGAGAAACGAAGTGTGTTCTCTAACGGATTTTTAACTTTTGAAGCTGAGAATAGGTATGAAACATCTACTTTAACTACATTGTATTTGAAACCTGCACCTAAAGCAAAAAACTTTCTAGCTCCTTTTTCTATACTTTCGTTAAAATATCCTAATCTAAATGCAAAAGAGTCTTGGTAAAGATATTCTGCACCTGCAGCGTATGTAAACTCTTTAAGCTCTTCGCTAAATCCGTCTGGAGCATCACCAAATGATTTGAACATCCCAGAAACCCATCCTATATTACTGTAGTCTTCGTTAGTCTGAATAATTTCTTCCTGAGTTACATCTCCATCTCCATTAATATCTGGATTTTGTGGAGTTGGAACTAATAACTTATTAAACTCTGCGGTAAGCGAAACTTTGTTGTACTCATCAAAGATGAAGTCAAATCCAGCACCAACTTTCATATTGGCAGGAATAAAATTTGCATTGTTATCTCCAGCTGATTTGTCGTATTTGATTTTTGGTCCCATATTTTGGAAGTTGAAGCCTCCTCTAAAGCGACCATTAAAATCATTAAAAGCAATTTCTTCTGATTGGTAGAAACCTGCTACATCGACTGCAAATGTACTAGCTGCAGAAGCATCACCTTGAGAATCTGGAATTTTTAAACTTGAGTTTATGAATCTCCCTGCAACTGCCATCGAGAAAGTCTCTGACAATTTAAGCGAGTAAGATGCATCGACTGCAAACTCACTTGGTTTTACAACATTAGGAATGTCATCAAAATTTTGTCTAAGCTCAATTTCACCTAGACCAAAATAACGTAAACTTACTGCAAATGCACTACGCTCATTAAACCTATTAAAATAGGTGATCTGACCAAGAGAAATATCATTTACAAGATCTGTAAGATAAGGCGTGTAACTAAGGGAAAATCCTTGAGCCTCCTGAGAGAATGCGAATTTTGCTGGATTGTACTGTTGAGAATAAGCGTCTGGCGAAGTTGCTACTCCTTGATCACCTAAACCGGCTGACCTAGCATCTGCTGCAACTAATAAAAACGGAACTCCTGTTGTGATCACTCTGTCCTGCGAAAAACCAAATTGCTGGACCAGTAAAAAGGCAAATAATATTGAGATTTTTTTCATAAAAATTTTTAAAAAAAGAATTAGACAAATATAGTATTTTATTAAAGTATTACAAGTTTTTCGTATTTTTCCGTCTGTGTATTGCTTACCAAAGATTTGACCGTGAGCTTGTATACGTAGACACCTTTTCCAATTTTATCACCAAAATCATCACGGCCGTTCCAGGAAATTTCTCGAGACGTAAATCCTTCTGTTGTAACAATTTGATTGGTTGTCCACACTACTTTTCCAGTTACAGTGATAACTTGAACTTGCACCTGAAGTGGCTCAAAAGGACGGTTATGTGTAAACCAAAATTGGGTATAATTGACAAATGGATTTGGATAATTTAACACATTGGTAAGCGTAATTGATTCATCACCGACCACCACAAACTGAAGTTCGGAGGTTACCGGGTTATTATAGACATCCCAACCTTTAAATGTTAATGTATGCAATCCGACGGAAAGATTTCGGAAAGGGAATTTTATTTTTCCTTTTTTGAAATTGTCAAGTTCAGTTTCAAAATAATCATTTAGCACGTAGGGATTACTTTCGTCTCCATCTAGAATAGCGATCAAATCATGACCAATTCCACTCGCGGTATTTATTCCATTTTCATCTTCTAAAAAAGCTAAAAATATTGGAGATGCATTGGTTATTCCTCCAGAAATAAAATTTTGATCATTCATATATAGTTTTACGGTTGGTCCCGTAACATCTACTGCGGCATTGGCATTGATGCCTCCTACTTTAATAATATTGTCGAAACCTGTTTTGTCTTGTGTAACTTGCGTGCTTTTCCCATAAAAACTAATTCGGCCATTTCCTACAGGTACTCTGATATCACGAGGTACAACGAAAGAAAATTCAAAAGCACCATTGTTTATAGTAGCATTTCCTCTAAAAATGGTCTCTCCTAAAACTTTAAAGGGCATTGGGGCAGCATTTCCATCATTATTTAGCGTAAGCCTATCAATCATTTTGTCAAATATATTCACAGAAAGCTCACCATTGTAGGTCGTCATCAAATTATCAAATTGATCTGTAACAATTCCGGTTAATTTTATTGGGGCAAGTGCCTTTAAATCTTCGATATTTCCTGTAACGGACACATCGTTAACCTTTGTAAGTTTGATTTTAGGTTGTGGCAAAGCCAACATCAAAGCTGGATCTCCAATATAGAATACAACATTTGACGATGCGCTAGGATTGCTATTCTTAGCCAATCGTAAGGCTTCTGCAATCGTAGTTTGAGTGGTCGGCCCGAGACCGTAGCCGAAAAGAAATTCAGACAAACGATCGTTAAAAGGCTCGGCGCCGCTTTGATTAATCGAACGAATCGTGGTTAGCATGCTAATTGCGCCCCCACTAGGATTCCAATAAGTGTACTCACCAGCGGTGGGTCTGTATGGATCATCAAATTTCGAAAAATCACAAGTGATAGTTATAAATAAAGGATATTTATATTTATTTTGGAGATTTTGTCCATCGGTTTTTTCCCAAATACGCTCACCGGAAAGCACTTCTGGTCCGCCGTGACCAAGATAGTTAAAGACCAACGCTCCTTTTTCAAAATTATTAAATAACTCCTCTCTTGCTTGTGGGTATCTTTTTCCGCCTGAACCTGTTTCTTGAACGTAAGAATCTAAGAGGATTTTATTTACATTTATAAAAGGCTTCTCATTAAAGATCCGATCGGATAGTTGATTTTGCCGCTGTTGCAAACTTGCATCTGATACTCTATCTGCATCGTCCGCAATTAGTACAATGTTATTTCGCCAACTTCCATAAGATTTAGGATCGTGGTAATCAATAACTTTTTGCACCATATCATCAGCTTGTCTAGGGTCGGCGACGAGCATTCTTCCGATGGCGATATCTAAACCGCCAAAAGAAGATCCGATATTCCCTTCATTTTCATCCATAAGTCCGAAAAAATCATCAGAAGCATACGAAGCCTCACTGGTAGAATAACTATAAAGGGCGTGATAAATCGGCACTATATTAGTATTATTTGGGATTCTGTTTTTGTAATCAAAAGATGCATCTCCAAAAAGATTTACATATTTTACGGCTCTTTGTGGCAGACTCGCGTTGACATATACGTATTTTATAAAGTTTCGGATTGCAGCAATATCTTGTTTGCCTGAGGAAAATTCTTGATAGATGTCTTCTAGCTTTACAACCTTTACATTCAGATTTGAATATTGTCTGTGGAAATTAGCAAGTTTTTCTGCTGACATTGAAAGAAATGCGGGCGTAATAATCAGATAATCGACATCAAGATATTGGCCTTGCGCAGTCTTTAAAATACTTCCCTTTAAATCCTGATTTGATACGTAAGCCTGTGATTCTTTTGATGGCGAATAATAATTAGATGGATCAACTGCAATATACTTACGAAGTTCGCCTAAAACCGCCTTAAAAGAATATGTTCCGGTGGTGCCAGAATTTTGAATATTTCCAACATTATATATATCCGTAATATCCCAAACTTCCGCGATTGAAGTTGCATTGCTTATAGTATATTGTCCAATTCCTGTCTCTAATGCTGATTCATTTACTTGAAAACGAAACTGCTTGCCGTAGCCCGATAAGTTATTGGTAGCTCGAAGGATAATATAATCTAAAAATCCCTTTGAGCCCGGCACACCATTATTATTGTAAGTGAGTTTAATCTTAATATTCTGTGCTGCTGCAAAAGCATTGTTTTTTATAAAAGTATTATCGTAAAGTTCACGGTCGCCGTCGGGGGATAATGCCGATATATTTACAGTGCCAACATTTTGTCCACTTGCTTCTACAGAAAAATTGGTTGGAGTAAAAGCTGCTGCCGCTGCTCTCACGGTAATTCCAACTTGAGATGCTAGATCAATCTGAGGAAATTCAAAAGAAAATTCTTGAACATTCTGAACATTAAATTGCTCTCCAACCCATAATCTCCCTAAACGTACAACATTAATGAGGTCACGCTCATGATATTGATAGCCGTCGTACTTTGTGTAATTTTTGGTTGGGATCGCATTTTCCAGCGGATCTAATAAGCTCATTCTTTTTCCAACGCCACCATTTATGGTAACATAATAATACGATCTATCAGCATAAAGATTGCTGTGAGTTTGACTTTCAGTATTCCAATTATCTACACCCTCCGCATAGAAAATAATATAATCATTGTCATTAAACACTCCGTCACTTTCGCCAATTACCTGAATGGCATTTTCTGCCAAATCCATCGGATAGGGAATTGAATTTGCCAATGGCAGCATTCGACCACCATTTCCATAAATTTTGAGATTTCTAGGATCAGCATTGACATTCATACCTAGTGACCTTAAAAAATCTTTTGATATTTTATAAACTCCCGATTTTTCAACGTAAAAGCGATACCAATCGCCGGATCGTAGCACAGAATTAGAAAGAGCAGCAGGTGCGGAGGTTGTGGACGAAATTTTATTATTTTCAGTAGAAAAATTATAGGTAAAAGATTTCACTCTCTTGTAAACACTTCCTTCTTTAATAATAGGACTAATCGAAATTGTAGTATAATACACATCTCGAGCGCGATTGTTTCGCAAATTTGAAATAAGTTTTGCAGGAATTTCAGCAGGATCTAAATCTCCAATCGAATTAATAGATTCAAAAACGACGTCAGAAATAACCAGAGAAGATGGGTTGGCAACTGAAATTTGTTGAATGGTAACCGAAGCTAAAATGCTTTTCTCTGCAACATTATATCGGAAATATTCAGCTGTAAAGTGCGGAATTTGAACAGTATATGTCTCAAAAGGGTATGTATTAGTAGCGGCCCAAGCAAGCTCAACAGACTTGCTGTTTTGGCCTAGAATCAGGTTTGTAAAAAGTGTAATAAGGAGTAAAAAGATATTTTTCATCAGGATATGAACGTCAGAAGTACAAAATTAGTGCGGCAAATTTCTACAATAAAATGCTAAAATACTTATAATATTTTTGTCATCTTTGCGTTAAGTTATTTTGGGCAAAAATCCGCCCATCAAAATTTAATATATTATTATAGAAAACGGGTTGCAGTTTACTAAGGAATTGTTATATTGCGGCTCGAAAATTTATTACCTACTAAATATGAAAGTAAATAAAATTATGGTTGTTAAGCTGATGCTGTCCCTAGCATTAGTATTTAGTTTTGCTAGCTGTAGCAAAAAATCAAGCTCCAAAAACTCGTCACGAGCAACTGGTTGGAAGATCAACGATAAAAATGGCGGATTCCAATATGCTACTAATTTTAAGAAGCAAGAGGCGGGACCAGGATTAGTTATGGTTGAAGGTGGTACTTTTACTATGGGTAAGGTACAAGATGATGTGATGCATGACTGGAATAACTCTGCAAACCAACAACACGTGCAATCATTTTATTTGGATGAAACCGAAGTTACCAATATGATGTACATGGAGTACCTTGATTGGTTGAAAAGAGTATTTCCTCCAACAGAAGAAAATTACAAAAACATCTACGAAGGAGCTTCACCTGATACATTAGTATGGAGAAACAGACTTGGATACAATGAAACTATGACTAACAACTACCTTAGGCATCCTGCTTATGCGGAATATCCTGTGGTAGGTGTAAATTGGATTCAGGCAGTTGAATTTTGTAAATGGAGAACAGATCGTGTTAATGAAAACATCCTGGAGCAAAACAAATATTTGAAGAAAGATGCTAAACTAGGTGCAACCGCAGAAAGTACTTTCAGTACTGAGACTTACATCAATGCACCATCTAAAACATTTGGTGGAGATGAAGAGTTAGTACTTAAAAAAGGTAGAAAAGGAAGTAAAGCAGATAGTACAAATGTTTATGCTAACCGCTCTTCTGGACTTATTAATCCTGAATATAGACTTCCAACTGAAGCAGAGTGGGAATATGCAGCTGCTGCAGATGTAGGCAACAGAGAGTATAATATGTACAAAGGGCAAAAGAAATACCCTTGGTCAGGAAAATATACTCGTAATAGTAAAAGAAAAGTAATGGGTGACCAACTTGCCAACTTCAAACAAGGTAAGGGAGATTATGGTGGAATCGCTGGATGGTCTGACGATGGTGCAGATATTACAGCTAAAGCTAAATCATATCCGCCAAACGATTTTGGACTGTATGATATGGCTGGTAACGTTGCCGAATGGGTTGCTGACGTTTACCGTCCTATAGTTGATGACGAATACAATGACTTCAACTACTATAGAGGTAACGTTTACATGAAAAACAAAATTGGTGAAGACGGTACTGTAGAAATTGTGACTGCGGATACTCAAGTTTATGATACTTTGGCAAACGGAAAAATCATCGCTAGAAACTATCCTGGGGAAATTGCTCAGATACCAGTTGATGAAAATGAGACATACCTAAGACAAAACTTTAGCAAATCTGATAATAAAGATTACAGAGATGGTGACAAACAATCTACTCGTTACTTTGACTTTGGTGGAGCAGAAGATGCAGATCTAGACAAAGAAGGAAAAAGAATGTATGATTCTCCAAAACATAATATCACGACGGATAGTCTAGGTAATATGGTAAGAAAGTATGATGTCTCAAGTAAGAGAACTACACTTATTGACAACAATGTACGTGTCTATAAAGGTGGATCTTGGAGAGATAGAGCTTACTGGCTAGATCCTGCACAAAGAAGATATTTTCCACAAGATATGGCTACAGACTATATCGGATTTAGATGTGCAATGTCTAGAGTTGGACCAAAATCTGACAAAAAGAAAAGAGCACGTAATTAATTTATAATTCTTTAGTAATAAAAAAAAGCCCTCTAGTAGGGCTTTTTTTCTTTTAATACATTTTCAAATGACAATAAGTGAAATTCATTCAATATTTCTTAGTTGTGACGGTGTTGCAACAGACACAAGGAAAATAACTTCAAATTGCTTTTATGTAGCACTTAAAGGAGAAAATTTTGACGCAAATTCTTTCGCAAAAGAGGCATTGCAAAATGGAGCTGCTTACGCTCTAATTGATAATGAAGATTATTATCTAGACGATCGAACGATACTTACCGAAGATTCGCTTGCTACTTTGCAAGAGCTTGCAAAATATCATAGAAAATTTTTAAATCTGCCAATTATTGCTATTACAGGTAGTAATGGAAAAACGACCACAAAAGAAACTGTTGCCGCTGTGCTGTCAAAAAAATATAAAATTAAAGCAACTGTTGGAAATCTAAATAATCATATTGGAGTTCCACTAACATTGCTTTCTTTTAATGAAGGGACAGAGCTCGGAATTGTAGAAATGGGTGCAAATCACCAAAAGGAAATCGAATTCCTATGCTCTCTAGCAACTCCAGATTTTGGCTACATTACGAATTTTGGTCTAGCTCATTTAGAAGGATTTGGCGGTTATGAAGGAGTAATTAAAGGGAAGAGTGAAATGTATACTTATCTTTCAACATCGAATAAAATGGCTTTTGTAAATTTTGACGATCCCATCCAAAAAGATAAAACATCCCAAATCCAAAGATATAGTTTTTCTGAAAATGACCACAAAGCAGATTTATTATTTTCCGACGTTCAAGCAAAACCATTCGTACAACTAATCGCCAATGGACTCGTAATCCAATCGCAGTTATTAGGTCTTTATAATGCAGAAAATATAAAAGCTGCAATTGCAATTGGAAGTTATTTTGAGGTAAATAGTCGCGACATTAAAGATGCTGTTGAGCACTACGTTCCTACAAATAATCGCTCCCAGATGATTGCTATAAAAGAACATTCTGTAATTCTTGACGCGTACAATGCCAATCCTAGCAGTATGGCGACCGCTCTACAGAATTTTAAGCAACTGGAGGGTGATTCTAAAATAGCAATTTTAGGAGATATGTTTGAACTCGGGAACGAAGGAGAAAAAGAACATAAAAATATTATAGAGTCATTGCTCTCATCTGACATCGAGGTTTATTTTGTAGGAAAACATTTTTTTAAGGAAAGAGTTAAAAATGACACATTCAGATTCTATGAAACATTCGATGAATTTTCTACTGCATTAAGACATCTTTCTATTCAAAAATCCACCATATTAATTAAAGGTTCGCGTGGTATGGCTTTAGAACGCACGCTTGAATTGCTGTAGTTGCTAAATTACAATAGTAAAGCCACTTTTATACATGATGAAAGTGGCTTTTGTAAGTTATATAGAGCTTTCACTTATTAGGATTAGATAATTCAATATAATAGAAATTATAATTTAATTATTTTAGTCTTTCCTGATATCTGATTATTCAAGTTATGTGGTGAAATTAAATATGTTGTAATTAAAGAGGATTTTTAAAATCTATAATTCACTAGGCGTTCCCAAGTAATTTTCTGAAATGGTTTTTAAACTATGATCTTCTTTTAATTTTAATAATTGAATATTTATGGGGAAGACAAGTGGAGAATTTAATGGAAATGCAAAGCCATAACCTTGTTTTAAATATTCTGCAACCGATATAATCATTTCTTTATCTGGATTCTGTTCCAAGTAATACCTCATCTGTGGCCTATCAAAAACAACCGCGTCTACCTTTTTACTTTTAAGCAGTTCATACCCTTCTTTGAGGTTTGTAATGGTATTAATTCGGCCATTATTTTCCAAGACGAAATCTGCTGAAGGCGAATCTTTTAATACGGCGATCTTTTTATTGACAAACTGCTCAGCACTTGAAACCTGCACTGTTCCGAGACCTGAAAGCGTCAAAGTGCTTGCGATACCTGCAATCATTGAGGTGGCAAAAATAAACGATATAATCATCCAGGTGCCTGCAATAATTCTACCCGCTAATGTCACCGGTGCAATATCTCCATAACCAGTTGTAGACATTGTGACAATTGCGCACCACATTCCATTGGCTATTCCGCGTGGAGCATCGTGTGGGAACTGCTCTGGAGAAACTTTTCGTTCCGATAACCACAGAAGTGTTCCTACAATTGCAAGTATGAATAGGAAGACAAATAGCGCGTACAATAAACTCATTGTAAAAAAAGGAGCTATCCTATCAATAATGCTGGGGTCATCCACTCTGGATAGTATAGATAAACTTGCTTGGTAATAAGGTTGGGTGAACTCCACTTTTTCTGCTCTGGTAGAGGTAATACTGGCAGGTCCAATAACAGCATCAATTTCTCCTATCGAAAGAGCTCTGATAGCTTCAGATACACTATTAAAGGGTTTGATTTCGTAATTAATTTTTTCGGCATTGGCCACATTTTCCCAAATTTCTACTGAAATTCCTTTCCATGTTTGTCCTTGACGAATTACAAATGGTTCCGTTCCCGCGTAGCCTACTTTTAATTTTGCGGAAGAGACACTATCTTTAGTAAGTTGTAAATTTGTACCTGAGTAGCTGTGATTGATAAAAACTAAAGCAAAAAACAGTGTGTAAAGAAAAAGTTGTTTATAATTTAAAAACATAGATTTAAAACTAAATTTAATGATTAGTAATAGAGCGAACGCGCACAGCGAGGAGAAAAATAAGTACAAACCTTCAAATTACAAATAAAGTTAAAAATATCCGTCCCTTTTTTAATGTTTTTAGGATACTTGGGGCAAATCTTTTCACTTTGTTAAACACTTCGCAATATAATCTAACAGAGAAATTTTAAGTTATGAGATATAGTAGGCTGCAAATTGTTAAGAAAATCATGTAATAATTAAACTCAGAACTTGGTTTGGCTCAGATTGCGAATTGTTTTATTACATTTTAAATTCTGACAAAAGCTATGTTTTTGTCTAAATAAAATTAGTAAGATTACCATCTGTGATCTAGTAAAAGAAAAGCTACTATAGGTAATATCGGGATCCATGTCCATTGGTTGTGGATCGTTTTTTTATTTTCCACAAGCTTACAAAAGCTACGCTTTTGACACTCCTGGAAAATTTTGGAGGGATTAGCTTCGGTGATCCTAGAAGATTTTAATGCTACAATAAAAAGCCAAAACTACTCCCTTCGGTCATAGTTCGCTTTTTTATTTCTCACAAGCTTACAAAAGCTACGCTTTAGACACTTCTGGAAAATTTTGAAGGGATTACCTTCGGTGATCTCAGAAGTTCTTAATGCTACAATGAAAAGCCAAAACTACTCCCTTCGGTCATAGTTTGCTTTTTTATTTTCCACAAGCTTACAAAAGCTACGCTTTTGACAATTGTGGAAAATTTGGGAGGGATTACCTGCGGTGATCCTAGAAGGTCTTAATGCTACAATGAAAAGCCAAAACTACTCCCTTCGGTCATAGTTCGCTTTTTTATTTTCCACAAGCTTACAAAAGCTACGCTTTTGACACTTCTGGAAAATAAAAAAGCAGAAACTTTCGTTTCTGCTTTTTTTTGTGGGCGATGAGGGATTCGAACCCCCGACCCTCTGGGTGTAAACCAGATGCTCTGAACCAACTGAGCTAATCGCCCTGATTGCGAGTGCAAATATAAGCCTCTTTTTGTATTGCACAATAGTTTTTCTAAAAAATATTTAAAATTTCTGCAACCACAAATGTGCTACCACCAGCATAGATTAAATCTGTCGGCAATGCTTGTGATGCTGCGGCTTTGTAAGCATCTGAAACTGAACTAAAAGAATTTCCAACAAGAGAGAATTCAGCAGCTTTTTGAGCTAAAATCAAAACATCAAGACCGCGAGAAATATTTGGAGAACAAAAATAATATTTAGCATTTGTAGGAAATAAGCTTAGTATTTCTTCTAAATCTTTATCGTTGACGAGTCCCAAAACGATATGAAGATTGTCAAAGGTTGATTCTTGTAATTGCTGTAACACAATTGTCAATCCGTGCTTGTTGTGAGCGGTATCGCAAATTACTGTTGGATTCTGTTGTAGCACTTGCCATCTTCCCAAAAGTCCAGTGTTTCGTACCACAGATAACATTCCAAGTTTGCAGGCTTCATCACTAATTTTAAGTTGTCCACCATGATTAATTACGGCGACTGTCTGCTTGACGGTTTTCATATTCGCTTTCTGATAAGCACCTTTTAAATCGGATTCCAATGCGGCGTTTTGTAAATCGGAAGCAAAGTATATAGGAGCATTTCTCTTCTTTGCAATTTCTTCAAAAACGGTTTTTGTCTCAGAAGTATATTCGCCAATTACCACAGGAATATCTTGTTTAATAATTCCTGCTTTCTCTCCAGCAATCTTTCCGAGAGTGTCTCCAAGAAACTGAACGTGATCTAATCCTATATTGGTTATAACCGAGACAATAGGAGTGATGATATTAGTAGAATCCAATCTGCCACCCATTCCTGTTTCCATAACTACAATGTCAACTTTCTCTGCTTTAAAATACTGCAAAGCCAAGCCTGTAGTCATTTCAAAGAAACTTAGATTATTGTGTTCGAAGAATTCTTTATTTGTAGCTATAAATTCAATTACGTACTCTTCGCTGATTTCTTTGCCATCGATTTTTATGCGTTCTCGGAAGTCTTTGAGGTGTGGCGAAGTAAAGAGTCCAACTTTATAATCTGCCTCCATTAAAATAGAAGTGAGGGTATGAGCTGTAGATCCTTTGCCATTTGTACCAGCAATATGGATGAATTTGAGATTTTTTTCTGGATTTCGCAAATGCTCCGCCAACAATAGTGTGTTGGTCAAATCTTTTCGGTAGGCAGTTTTGCCTTGCTGCTGATACATAGGAAGTTTTTCAAACATCCATTCGGCCGTTTCCTTGTAAGTCATTCGATGTATATGAAGTTTAATCTGTCAGTTTAAAGTTGTAAACAATTTTCCCAACTTGAGTCGCGGGCGCATTTGCGTCAGCTTGCCATCTTGTGTTCATAGCGGCAATTTTTGCCTGATCAAGTAAACACCTAGCAGCATTTGTAGTTCCACGAGCTCCAGCATTTGCGCTGACAACTTTTCCTGTTTTATCCACGGATATCTCTACAACCACTTTTCCTTGCTCATTACAAATGTAATTTGGTTGTGGCTTTGTTAAGGCTTTTCTGTTTCCTAAAAGATAATCGCCATTTCCATTTCCACGTCCGGCTCCAGAGCCTGATCCGTAACCGCTTCCAGTTCCGATTCCTTGTCCTGAACCGTTTCCGCCACCGCTACCTGTACCAGAACCGCCGCCGCCTTCGTAACCAGTTGCGCCTGTTGTACCAGATGCTTTTCCTTTATTTCCTGCTCTATTGTCATTTCCATCGCCCCCTTTGTCCGAACCATTTAATAAATCATTTAATGCATCAGTTGCTGATTTTGATGGTTTTGGTTTTGCCGGAACTGGAGTTGCAACCGCAGCTTTTGGGGCTTTTTCAACTTTCTTAACTGCCGCAATTGCTGGAGCTTCGATATTATCAGTAGTTAAAATTTCGTTTTCCGAACTTACCGGAGTTTGAGTAGGTTTTGGTGCAGCGCTCACTTTTTCGACATTGGTAAAATTATCGCCTTGCCCAAAATCACTATCGCCAAAATTTACCGCAATATCACCGCCACCACCGCCTCCTTCAAGATCGCTGATAGAAATTTCATTGGTAAACTTTAGGAGAAACAACAAAAGGATGATTACCACAAAGCTGATGGTGGTGTATAAAAACGATTTCTGTTCCTGTTCGGTTTGTAGTATTTTCATACAGATAATATTGAAAAATTTCTGATTTATAGTTCTAATAACAGATAACGTAGATTCTGCTATATAATTGCTGATTTAATATAAGCAAATAAAGTGAATATTTGCCGATTATCCGAGATCTGAGATGTTTTAATCAATTGTTAGACCATTTTCGCTTCAAAATTTCGGAAATTTCTGCGAGTATAGATTCTGCATTGCTTTTAAATCGAGAGAGTGCTAATCCATTTGAGAAGCGACAAATTTTTTAAAAAACCAACAAACTTGCAGTTGCCGCCGAAATGCTGCTTTTGTCTTCTATTTTATCATAGATTTTTTTGGCTTTCTGCATCATTTTTGGGTCTCTTCGAATTTCAGAAACTTTAAGCAAACAGAGCGCATAATGAATTTTAAATTGCTCATCTCTTTTATGCGTATCATAAGACCTCTCAAGATGCACTAATCCTTCTTCGTATTGTTTGTCTTGTGCGAGTAAAATCCCTCTTAAATACACTACTTCAGATCGTACCTCAAGATTTTTCTTTTTATATTTCTCCACTGATATATCAAGGTTTTCTAGACCTATTTTTGGTTCACCAAACATAGCCGAAGTAAGTGCAAGACCGTAGTAACCTTCTGGATCTTCAGGAAAATATTGTTTGATCTCGTTGTACTTTTTTCGCGCAAGCGTAATACTTTTCTCTGTACCAAACTTTATGAATTCAGAAGCTAAATTTATTTTGAACTCCACCGATCGGTTATTGGCCAAACTATCAGCCATTAGATAAAACGAAATTGCTTTCTGATCGCCTAGCAGACTCATTGTATAGCCAGTAAAAAATAGCGCGTCGCAAAAAGTAGTGTCTTTTTGATATGCTTCAAAAAAAACTTCGGCAGTAAGTTTTAGATACTTTTTGTCTAAAGTTTTATTTAGATACAAAATTTCGATTCCACCATCAAATGATTTCATCGCCTCAGGATTTTCAGATTTGCAATACAATCTTTTTCCTTCCATATAATTTTGCGAAAAAGTGAGGTTTGCAGCGAGGAAAAATAATAACGTTAGTATTTTGCTCATCGTTCAGATAGATTTATTCGAAAATATAAGTAGCTTAATTTTTAATGGTAACTTCAATCTATTCAAACACATTCCCCGAACTATGATCTCTGCTCGCGCCAGTGACACTTGACAAAACATTGATTTCTCCTCTCAGCTTCAAAAGACCCAAAAACGCAAAAATCAATGCCTCTTTATATTCGATAATCTTCGGTTCGGGAATAATGATGTGACTATTCGGCGAAAGCCATTTTAATCTTTCAATCAGAAAATCATTGTAAACACCGCCACCAGTTATCAAAATCGAATGCTTTTTTTCGGGCAAAACTGCAGCAATTTGAAAAGCAATATGTTCTACAAACGTGCGCATTTTATATTCGGTAGCAATAGAGTAGGAGTTTATCAAGGGTAATAGAGTATCTCGGACATCTTCCATTCCTAGCGATTTCGGAAAAGCTTTTTTGTAATATTCTAAATCGTTAAGTTCGGCTAGAAGTTCCGAGTCAATCTCTCCAGTTTTGGAAATATTTCCGCAATCGTCATAATCAAATCCTAATTGATTCGAATAGAAATTTAGAACTGTGTTCACCGCTGAGATATCAAAGGCAATTCTTTTAGCATCTTTATTAAAGGAAATATTCGAAAATCCACCAAGATTCAAGCAGTAGTCGTACTCACCAAATAACAATTCATCTCCAATTGGCACAAGTGGGGCGCCCTGACCGCCAAGCATCACATCTTGAATGCGAAAATCGCAAACCACTTTTTGGTGGCAAAGTTTGCTCAACTGCGGTAAATTTCCAATCTGCAAAGTCAAACCTTCGGCAGGCCGATGCAAAATCGTATGTCCGTGCGAAGAAACTGCGGTAATATTTTCAAGATTATTCTTGTTTATAAACTCACAAATCACATCCGCCAACAATTTGGTAAACTCAATATTTAACTTTTGCAATTCCGCTTGACCGAAATTCACTGCTGTCTTCAAAATCTCCTGCCAATCTTTAGAATAAGAGATTGTTTCGCATTCTTTTATCTCAAAATTCCACTTTTCGGCCTCTAGCCAAAACTCAATTAAGGCCAAGTCAATGCCGTCAAGCGAAGTTCCGGACATTACACCTATAATATTGTAGCGCTTTTTATTATACATAGAGCAAAAATACAACCGAATCAGATCTATATTAGTTTTTTAGAAGTATATTTGTGCGCAAAAATAGTTTTTTAATTAACACATAATTTATTTCCCTTAGATATGGATTTCAACTATACCGAAGAACAATTAATGATTCAGAAAGCCGCTAGAGATTTTGCTCAAAGTGAACTTTTGCCAGGAGTTATTGAAAGAGATGAGACAGAAACATTTCCTACAGAGCAAATAAAGCAAATGGGAGAATTAGGTTTCTTAGGAATGATGGTTGATCCAAAATACGGTGGGAGCGGTCTTGATACTGTTTCTTACGTATTGGCAATGGAAGAAATTTCTAAGGTCGATGCTTCGGCTTCTGTGGTTATGTCAGTAAACAATTCGCTTGTATGCTGGGGTATTCAGACTTATGGTAGCGAAGAGCAGAAAGAAAAATACCTTCCAAGGCTTGCTTCTGGGGAGATTATTGGTGCATTCTGTCTTTCTGAGCCAGAAGCGGGAAGTGATGCAACATCGCAAAAAACAACTGCAATAGACAAAGGCGATCATTACCTTGTAAATGGGACGAAAAACTGGATTACTAATGGTAAAACAGCGTCAGTTTATATCGTTATTGCACAGACCGATGTAGAAAAAAGACATAAAGGTATCAATGCTTTAATTATAGAAAGAGGTGCCGAAGGTTTCGAAATCGGCCCTAAAGAGCGCAAAATGGGTATTAGAGGTAGCGACACGCATTCTCTAATGTTCAATGACGTAAAAGTTCCTAAAGAAAACAGAATTGGTGAAGATGGATTTGGTTTCAAATTCGCAATGAAAGTCCTTTCAGGAGGTCGAATCGGTATCGCGGCTCAAGCGTTGGGTATCGCATCTGGTGCTTACGAATTGGCTCTAAAATATTCTAAAGAGAGAAAATCTTTCGGTACAGAAATTTCAAATCACCAAGCTATTGCTTTCAAATTGGCGGATATGGCAGTGAATATCGAGGCTGCACGTCACCTTTGTATGAAGGCTGCTTGGGACAAAGACAACGGAAATAACTACGATGTAAGTGGAGCGATGGCAAAATTATTTGCTTCCCAAACTGCGATGGATACAGCAATCGAAGCAGTTCAAATTCACGGTGGTAATGGTTATGTTCGAGAATACCACGTAGAGAGAATGATGCGCGATGCAAAAATCACTCAAATTTACGAAGGTACTTCAGAGATTCAGAAAATCGTAATTTCAAGAAGCGTTATTAACGGATAGTCAGAAAACGTTTTAAATATATTAAGTCCCGCAGCAGCAATGTTTCGGGATTTTTTTTTTGGAGCAATTTGCTTCGCCAGTTCGCGTCGCTCGTGTCCGGCATTCCACTTTTCTTGCCTGCGGGATTGCTGTTGCATTCCGGGCTAGGGGAGTTCGTAAACATTCACCATCTTCCAAAAAAACACAATCCCTCAAATTTCCGCATCTCCACCACTTTCTCTATATTTGTAATTCTAAAAAATACAGATGAAAAATATTATTATTACCGGTGCAGGAAGAGGAATTGGTCACGAAGTAGCAATGCAACTTGCGGCGGCTGGACATCAAGTACTGGCAATATCTAGAAATATACCCCAAGACCTTATCAGTGCAGAAAATATTACCTGTCTTTCTGTAGATATCACTCAGGAATCTGATTTAAAAAGAGTTTCTGACTTTATTTCAACAGCTTGGAAGCAAGTGGATGCGGTAATTCATAATGCGGGTGCATTGATTCTAAAACCTTTTGCTGAAACTAGCGTTCAGGAATTTACAGATATTTATAAAGTGAATGTATTTGGAGTAGTAGCATTGACCAAAGTAGTTTTGCCATTTCTGGTAAAAGGAAGTCACGTTGTAAGCATTAGCAGTATGGGCGGAATTCAAGGAAGCGTTAAGTTTGCTGGACTTTCGGCTTACAGCTCCAGTAAAGGAGCGCTGATTACACTATCCGAATTATTGGCCGAAGAATATCGCGAACAAGGAATTGCCTTTAATGTTTTGGCATTAGGTTCGGTTCAAACAGAAATGTTGGCAAAAGCTTTCCCAGGATTTGAAGCGCCCCTAAGTGCTTCGAAAATGGCGGAGTATATTTCGAATTTTACCTTGACTGGAAATGAATTCTACAACGGGAAAGTTTTGGAAGTATCTTCTACAACGCCGTAATTCGTCCAGCATATATTTCGCGAAAGTGTACCATCTCAGAATAAAAATATAATTTTAGTGCACGATATTCTTCTCAAATATATTCCCGAACACGCCGTAAAACCGGTGAGCGAGCTGATCGTTACGCACGGCGTTCATCTTAAAATTGTGAATGAACGTGCTACTCGTCATGGGGATTATCGGAATTTTAATGGTAAACACGAAATTACAGTCAACGGAAGCCTTAATAAATACCGCTTTCTGATTACGTTAATTCATGAGATTGCACATCTTGTTGCCGGGGTAAAATATGGTCGAGGAATAAAGCCGCACGGACAGGAGTGGAAATTTACCTTTCAGCAATTGATGCTACCATATATAAGGCCTGAAATTTTTCCGAATCAACTCTTAGGACTCCTCGCAAGGCATTTCAAAAATCCTACGGCAAGTAGCGATACCGATGCGACATTGTCGTTGGCATTAAAACAATTTGATGTTCAGAAAGAGGATCATCATTATATTTTTCAATTGCCTTATGGAACATTTTTTAGAGTAAAAGGACGTATTTTCGTGAAGGGAGCACAGCGTACCAAAAGGTTTGAATGCAAAGAGACCGCAACTGGCAAAATGTATCTTTTTAATCCAAATGCCGAGGTCGAAATTCTTGCTGGCAAAGTTTAAAATGCTATCTTAGAGTCCTCTCCCCCCGGCCCTCCGAAGGAGCGGGAGGAGAAACCAAAATTTTGGCATCATCTTAAAAACAGGTGAAATTTTCTGCTCTTTTTGTCTTGGAATAGTGAAGCTTGGTGAAGTGTCGGGAGGGTTGGTTTAAGAATAATTAAATAGAGTTTTATGAATCAGAATTATTATGCAATTTTAATGGCGGGTGGAGTAGGATCACGATTCTGGCCGGTAAGTACAGAGACTTTTCCTAAGCAATTTCACGATATGCTGGGATCTGGTGAAACACTTATTCAGAAAACTTTTTCGAGATTAAGTAAAATTATTCCTGCTGAAAATATCCTTATTTTAACTAATGAGCGCTATAAAGATCTTGTTTTAGAGCAACTGCCCCAAGCAACAGAAGAGCAAGTCTTGTTGGAGCCGGCAATGAGAAATACCGCTCCGTGTATTTTGTATGCGTCCCTAAAAATTCAGAAACAAAATCCTGATGCTCTTATTGTAGTAGCACCAAGTGATCATTGGATAGAAGACGAGAATGCATTTTTAAGCAATCTTAAGCAGTGTTTTGATTTCTGTAATGAAAATCCAGCTTTGTTAACCTTGGGGATTCAGCCAACCTTTCCGAATACGGGTTATGGCTATATTGAATATGATAAAACAGATGAAACGGCAATTAAGCAAGTGAAACAATTTCGAGAAAAGCCGGACTACGCTACTGCAAAAGTGTTTTTAGAAAAGGGAAATTTCCTTTGGAATGGTGGAATTTTTATTTGGCACGTAACTACAGTTTTGGACGCTTTCGCGAAATTTTCTCCAGTGATGAATCAACTTTTCCGACAAGGATATAACGATTATAACACTTCGGATGAAGCTAAATGGATTGAAGATAATTATGCCAAAGCCGAAAATATTTCTATTGACTATGCGGTAATGGAGCAGGCAGAAAATGTTTATGTACTGCCCGCAACTTTTGATTGGAATGACTTAGGAACTTGGGGGTCATTGCACGAGAAACTTCCAAAAGACGAGAACAATAATGCTGTTGTAAACGCAAAAGTATTTCTAGAAAACGCTACGAACAATATTATCCGCACCGATTCTGATAAACTTATTGTAGTGGATGGTTTGAATGATTATATAATTGTAGACAGAGAAGGAGTATTGTTAATCTATCCAAAATCTAAAGAGCAGGATATTAAAAAATTAATTCAACTTCTACCTTAAATTAGACTAAATCATCTTTAATATAGACTTCACGCACTTTTTTGAATAAATCAGATGAGTACACAAAATCTACAATTGCCTCATTATCCGTTTTAAAAACTTCTTTTTTAGTTCCTTCCCACGCGACCAATCCGTCTTTCAGAAATACAATTTTGTCTCCAATCTCCATCACCGAGTTCATGTCGTGGGTATTGATTACGGTTGTAATGTCGTATTCTTCGGTAATCTCTCTTAAAAGGTTGTCAATTAAAATTGCCGTTTTTGGATCTAGTCCAGAGTTGGGCTCATCGCAAAAAAGGTATTTCGGTTGATTCACAATCGCTCTGGCAATCGCTACACGTTTCTGCATCCCACCAGATATTTGAGAAGGAAGTCGGTCATGAGCGTCGTTCAGATTCACCCTATTTAAAACAAAGTCGACCCTCTCTTTGGTTTGTGCTTTGGTGTTTTTGGTAAACATTTTTAACGGAAAAGCTACATTTTCGCGCACGGTCATCGAATCAAACAGAGCGCTTCCTTGGAAAACCATTCCAATTTCGGTACGTATTTCTCGCTTTTCTGCTTCGGTTAAATTAGAATATATCCGACCATTGTACGAAATTGTACCTTTGGTAGGAGCGTGCAATCCTAATAATGTTTTAAGAAATACAGTCTTACCTGACCCGCTCTGTCCAATGATTAGATTGGTTTTTCCTGGCTCGAAAGACGTTGTAATTCCTTTTAAGACATGATTGTCGCCAAAGGTTTTTTCTAAATTTTTTACTTCTATCATGATAAGAGCAATTGAGTTAAAATATAATTGAATAAAATGATACTTACTGACGTCCACACAAATGCCACTGTACTTGCTTTACCCACCTCAAGTGCGCCACCTTTCATATAATATCCATGAAATGATGGAATTGTAGCAAGTAATAATGCGAAGATAAAAGTTTTGATAAATGCGTAAGCGATATGAAACGGAATAAAGTCCATCTGAAGTCCTGTAACAAAATCGGAACTTGCGGCAAAACCGCCATAAACTGCCGCTAGCCATCCGCCAAGAATTCCCAAAAACATGCTAATTCCAATTACAAAAGGATATAGAAGCAATGCTATTAATTTTGGAAAAACCAGGTAATTTAAAGAATTCACTCCCATTACTTCCAACGCATCAATTTGTTCAGTCACACGCATCGTACCGATACTAGAGGTAATAAATGAACCCATTTTTCCCGCCATAATTATAGAAATAAATGTTGGCGCAAATTCTAAAAGTATTGACTGTCTAGTTGCAAAACCGATAAGAGTTTTTGGAATTAAAGGATTTGTAAGATTTAGTCCTGTCTGAATAGAAACTACACCACCCACGAAAAAGGAAATAAACGCAACAATTCCAAGCGAATCAATAATAAGGTCGTCGATCTCTTTGAATATGAGGCCTCGCATTACCGACCATTTTGTAGGTTTTAGGAAGATTTCCTTCCACATCAGGAAGTACTTTCCTATTTGAGATAAATATCGAACGAGCATCATAGATTTTATAATATAGGCTAAAATACTAAGAAGTTATGAATTGGGGGAGAGCACAATTGTTTTTTAAATGTTAAAACAATTTATTCCTCATTTTCTTCCAGCGTAATTTTCGAATAAAGTCAGCTTCCAACTTATTCACTAACATTTCAGTTTCATTAGCTTTAGCCATTTGATAGCCTTTAACGTAATCAAGAAATAGTTTAGGTTGCTTTTTCTTCATTGCCAATTTTGCAGAAGCGACGAGAGTAATTGCAAAACCATAGCCCAAAGTATAAAAAGATTCACCTTGCTTGTAGCGAGCTTCCTGATTGTAATTCGCTCCAGTTGCCTTCAGATGTTTTACGATAAGACTTTCGTCAGTATGAATTTTCCAGCCGTGATATTGCGCTAAGAGTTCGTCGGCGGTATCCCAACCCATTGCTGTGCGCAATCCGCCAATGTCACGAAAACATTCTTTACGGTACGCTTTAAAGGCGCCGCGAATATGATCTTTGTCGGCGAGACTTTCTAACTCCCAATTTCCGTTCTTTTCAATATAAGCAAAACCGCCAGCCATCCCGATTTTAGGATCGCTTTTAAAAGCTTTTAAAATTTTTTCGAAATAGTTTGTCGGTAAAATTAAATCGGCATCGAGTTTTACAATCACATCATAATTTTCGTCCAATCCACTTAAGCCGAGATTAAATGCTTTGATGACTTTACTTCCAGGTAAATGAGCCGAATCTGATTCTTTGTGAACCATATTGATGTAATCGAATTTTTCGACGTAACTCAGTGCAATTTTTGCTGTACGATCGTTAGAATGATCGTCGACTACCACAACGCTACTTGGCAAAACAGTTTGCGAAGTTAGCGAATCTAGCGTTTTTGCAATATACTTTTCCTCATCATGCGCCGGGATTACAACGTAGTATTTCATATCAGGAATTTACTTTCTTGTTAGTCAAGAATACTTCTAAGCAAGATTTTATTTATTTCGCTCAGCAATTATAATATAATACCGTGGAGTAAATTTTCGAAGAATCGGACGAATTCCAACTTTCTTAACTGGATTTGTGAATTTTTCCCTAGCAGTAATTTTCCAACCAGTTTTTTCTAACAACCAATCTAATTGCCAATCTTCAAATTCATGATAATGCCTATCCCACATATCAGTCTTGCTTCTGTAAGCAGGAGAAAACCAAAGCCGCAAAGGAACTGAAATTATAATTTTATCTGCTTTAACCGCATTTAGTATTGTAAATGGATTTAGCAAATGCTCAAAAATTTCGAAAGCAGTAACTACTGAATAGTGCTCATTGGTGAGAGACGATTGATCAATATCCAAATCTTCTCCAGAAGTATTTTGAACATTAAAACCTTCTACTTTCATGATTTTCGAAAAAGGATTTTCAACTCCTAAATCTAAAATAGTTTCACTTTTTGAAATATGCTTTTGCAAAAAATCCAAAGTTATTTTAAAGCGTCTATTAGGAAAAGTCTTTTCGTACATAAAAGTTATACTGCTGGTCTAGGAATTTAATATTTGTACACAATTGCATTAATGTTCATTCCCGCACCTACCGAAGCAAAAATAATAATGTCGCCTTTTTGGATACTGTGGTTTTCTAATTTACCTTTTACCAACCTGTCATATAATGTAGGAACAGTTGCCACACTACTATTACCCAATTGACCGATGCTCATTGGCATAATAAGTTCGGGCGGGTTTTTTTTGAAAAGTTTATAAAAACGCGAAACAATGGCCTCGTCCATTTTTTCATTTGCTTGATGAATTAAAATTTTCTTGACGTCATCAATTCCATATCCGCTTTTGTCCAGACAATTTTTCATTGCTTGAGGAACTTGTTTTAGTGCAAATTCGTAAATTTTCCGACCGTACATTTTAATGTAGCGCGTGTTATTAATATCTTTTTTGTCATAAGACTTTCCGAAGTAAATAAAGTCGCACTCATCCATTGTGAAGGTGGCACTTTGAAATGATAACAATCCAGCATTGTCTGCAGTTTCTTCTAATATCGTAGCGCCAGCACCATCAGAATAAATCATAGAGTCGCGATCATGTGGATCTACAACTCTTGATAATGTCTCTGACCCAATAACAAGAATACGCTTGGCCATTCCTGCTCGTATAAAAGCATTTGCTTGCAAAACTCCTTGTATCCATCCAGGACAACCGCAAACAACATCAAAAGCAGCACAGTTTGGATTCTTAATTCGTAGTTTATTTTTAACTCTACTTGCAATACTAGGAACAGAATCAGATTGATTTGAACCAAAAACAACATCACCATAGTTTTGAGCTACTATAATATAATCTAAAGTTTCAGGATCAATTCTAGCATCTTCAATAGCCTTTTCGGCCGCAAAAAATGCAATATCAGAATTCACTAATTGCGGTTCAACATAGCGACGCTCAGAAATACCAGTAATATCCTTTAATTTTGAAATTATCACATCGCTAGAATGAGGCAGGGGAGCGCCCAGTTCATCTAAAAAAGTGTGATCAGAAAAATCAGTATTTTTGACAGTCCTTGTAGGTATGTAACTTCCGGAACCTATAATTTTTATATTCATCAATATTGAGTTGTTGTAGCTAATATATTAAAAATAACTTGTTCGGTATTCTTTGCAACGATCTTTTTTGGAGATATTGTGCAAGTTCTTGAATATTTTTTAAATCTACAATATATTATGCGTGCCTAGCTTTATTTTCATAACATTTGCAATAGATAATGCCCTAGTTTTCATTTTCTCGGCATTTTCGCCAGCATAATTCGAAGCAATCGTTTCCTCAAAGTGTTTTAGCCAAACTTCAAAATGCTCGAGACTCAACTGATGCTGTGCATTTAGATCCTTATGAACTTGTAGCACGTTATTTTTATAACTTCCAGTCCCCAAAATATTCTGTTCCCAGAAATCAGTAATAATCGGAATATGAGTCATTAAATCGATCTTCGCTACTTCTATAAATATAAAGTTAATTCTACTATCGGCTAAAAGCTTTTTGTAAAAAGTTGTCATCAAAAATAATAAATCTTCCCTAGTTTGAATGTCTCCCATAACTTTTTTATAAAAATAAGCAATCCTTCCAACAAGAGAACTTGTGCGAAAGGATTGATATTAAATAGTAATTTGAAAAAAGCTGACTAGCTTTCCATATATGCTTCAATTGGCGCACACGAACAGATTAGATTTCTGTCACCATAAGCATCGTCAACACGACGAACAGATGGCCAAAATTTATTTTCTGAAATGTATTCTAATGGGAAAGCAGCTTTCTCTCTAGAATATGGCAAATCCCAATTGTCTGTTGTAATCATTGGTAGAGTATGAGGGGCGTTTTTAAGGACATTGTTTTTATCCTCAATTGTACACTCTTCAATTTCTTTACGAATAGAAATCATTGCGTCGCAAAAACGATCTAGCTCTTCTAAATCTTCACTCTCTGTAGGCTCAATCATTAATGTTCCAGCAACAGGAAATGAAACAGTTGGAGCATGGAAGCCATAGTCCATCAAACGTTTTGCGATATCGGTCACTTCAATTCCTTTTTCTTTAAATGGGCGACATTCCAAAATCATTTCGTGAGCTGCACGACCCATTTCTCCAGAATAAAGAGTTGTATAATGCTCTTCTAATCTAGATTTAATATAGTTGGCATTTAAAATAGCCATTTTTGTAGATCTTGTCAGACCTTCACTACCTAGCATTGTAATATATCCGTAAGAAATTAAGCAAACCAATGCTGAACCCCATGGAGCTGAAGAAATCGCAGTAATTGCATTCTTTCCGCCTGTAGATATTAAAGGATTTGAAGGTAAAAATTGTACTAAGTGTTTTGCAACACAAATAGGTCCAACTCCTGGCCCACCACCACCGTGCGGAATAGCAAAAGTTTTATGCAAATTTAAGTGGCAAACGTCTGCACCAATAGTCGCAGGATTTGTAAGTCCAACTTGTGCGTTCATATTTGCACCATCCATATATACTTGTCCTCCATTTTCATGGATAATCTGTGTAATTTCTCTAATCGCAGATTCAAAAACTCCATGAGTTGATGGATAAGTTACCATTAAACATGCAAGATTATCTTTGTGCAATATTGCTTTTGCACGTAGATCCTCTACATCAATATTTCCCTCTTCGGTGGTTTTAGTAACAACCACTTTCATTCCCGCCATTGTTGCAGTTGCAGGATTTGTTCCGTGTGCAGATGCAGGAATTAATGCAATATTTCTGTGATGATCTCCATTTGACTGGTGAAAAGCACGAATTACCATAAGACCGCTGTATTCTCCTTGTGCACCAGAATTTGGTTGTAAAGTTGTTCCAGCAAACCCTGTAATAACGTTTAATTGATGCTCTAGTTTCGAAAGCATTTCGTGGTATCCTGTCGCTTGCTCTATAGGAGCAAATGGGTGGATGTTATTCCATCTTGGGAAACTTAAAGGCAACATTTCTGCTGCTGCATTTAATTTCATCGTACAAGATCCCAAAGCAATCATTGAGTGATTTAATGCCAAATCTTTGCGCTCTAATTTTTTGATGTAACGCATCAAAGAAGTTTCTGAACGGTATTTTTTGAAAACGTCGTGTTGCAAGAAACTACTTGTTCTTTTTACGCGCTCACTAAAATTTTGTTCTTTGTCGAATTCAGTAACCTTCACAGTTTCTTTTAAAGTCGCTTCAGAAAAAATTGCTAGAATTTCGTTTACATCGTTGATTGAAGTAGTTTCGTTAAAAGCGATAACTACAGTTTCTGCATCAGGATAGTAGAAGTTAATTTCTTTTGCTTCTGCTAATTTCTGAATGGCTGCCGCATCTGTCTTTAAAACGATGGTATCAAAGAATGAAGTGTTCGTCTGATATACGCCTAATTTATTTAGTCTATTTGCTGTTGTAACCGCTGCCGCGTGCACTTTATTAGCAATATTAGTTAATCCATCTGCACCGTGATATACTGCATACATTCCTGCCATCACGGCAAGAAGTACTTGTGCTGTACAAATGTTTGAAGTAGCTTTTTCACGTTTGATGTGTTGCTCACGTGTTTGTAGCGCCATACGCAAAGCACGGTTTCCATTAGCGTCAATTGTAACACCAATAATACGTCCTGGCATGCTTCTTTTATATTCCTCTTTGGTTGCAAAATAGGCAGCGTGAGGGCCTCCGTATCCTAAAGGAATACCAAAACGTTGTGTTGTTCCTACAACAACATCAGCGCCCATTTCGCCTGGAGAAACTAATTTTGTAAGACTTAAAATATCTGCAGCAACTGCTACTTTTATATTTTTTGACTTAGCTTCAGATATGAATGATGCATAATCATGAACTTGACCGTATTTTCCAGGATATTGAAGTATCGCTGCAAAGAAGTCTTCAGAGAAATCAAAATTTTCGTGATTTCCAACTACTAGCTCAACACCAATTGGCTCTGATCTAGTTTGTAATACAGATAGTGTTTGTGGTAAAATTTCTTCCGAAACAAAAAGCTTACAAACATTATTTTTCTTTTGATCACGCGTTCTTACGTCAAAAAGCAATGCCATGGCTTCGGCAGCCGCAGTACTCTCGTCAAGTAATGAAGCATTCGCGATTTCCATTCCTGTAAGTTCAATTACCGTAGTTTGAAAATTTAATAATGCTTCCAAACGACCTTGTGCAATTTCTGCTTGGTATGGCGTATAGGCGGTATACCATCCGGGATTTTCAAAAACATTTCGCTGAATAGCCGCCGGCACAATTGCTGCGTGATATCCCAATCCAATATAAGTTTTGAAAACCTTATTTTTATTTCCTAAGGTGTGAATGTGATTTAAATATTCGTACTCCGTCATTTCTGGTTCCAAGTCCAAAGGCGCTTTTAGCCTAATGTCATCTGGGAGCGTTTCATATACCAACTGTTCTAATGAATCAACTCCTACAGTTTTAAGCATATGCTGTAAATCTGATTCTCTAGGGCCAATGTGTCTTAAAGCAAAAGCATCTGTTTTCATATTATAAAGCGTGTTGTTTTTAAGCATGCAAAAATACCGCTTTTAAATGAATTGCTATTTAGTTTTTAACAATGATTTTTACGAATGTTTCAACTAATCAACTTCGCGTAAGCTGATTGCTTATTTTTACAAAATGAAAATACTGCAAAGCTTGTTTAATTTCTATCTCCAAAGTAGCATGCATGTTGCGCTTGCCGTCTTTTCTTTGCTACAAATGACACTGCATATGTTTGATATTCATAATGATACCTATTGTGGCTACTTTGCGTTTTTCGGAACAATTGTAGGATATAACTTTGTAAAATATGATGCGCTTACGCGAAATAAAGGGCTTAAGGTCACTCCAATGATTAAAGCGATTGTCATTTTGACTATCATATCTTTTGCAGCCACAACATATTTCTTCTTTAAACTAAAGATACAAACGCAACTTGTTTCCTTTGCAGTTTTAATACTTGTACTACTTTACACGCTTCCATTTTTTCCAAATAGAAGAAACGCGCGAAACTGGGCTGGAGTCAAAATTTATATTGTTGCATTGTGTTGGGTAGGAGTTACTTTATTATTGCCACTGCTAAATGCTGAAGTCGCTTTTAGAATGGATGTCTTTTATAAATCCTTACAGCGATTTATTCTAGTATTTGTATTAATTCTAGTATTCGAAATAATCGATTTGGCAAATGATGATCCACATCTTCAAACCGTTCCGCAGCAAATTGGCGTACGGGCTACCAAACTTCTAGGGACTTTTTTATTAATACCATTCTACTTTTTAGAGTATCTCAAAACTGTGTTGAATTATGAACAGCTAATAATTAATTTAGTTTTGATTGTAGTTTTAGGACTATTTCTACTAAATGCGTCACACAGTAAATCTAGGTATTACACTTCTTTTTGGGTCGAGAGTGTGCCGATTTTCTGGTGGCTGATGGTCCTGTTTACCCATTATTATGTTGGTTAGAATTCTTCTTTTAGCGAAAGCTTAATAAAAATAGTTAAAAAAAAATGAGGAGCTCGTTACTTCGAAACTCCTCATTCATATACTTTTAACCTATTAATTTATTCTAATAAGCCAGCTCTTTTTAGTAAAGCATCCGGTTTAGGTTCTTGACCTCTAAAGTTTTTATACAATGTCATCGGATGGTCTGTACCACCTTTTGCAAGTATGTTGTCTTTAAATTTTGTAGCAATTTCTTGATTGAAAATTCCGTGTGCTTGAAAATAAGCGAAGGCGTCAGCATCGAGAACTTCTGCCCATTTATAACTATAATAACCGGACGAATATCCACCTTGAAAAATATGCGAAAAAGCTGTACTCATAGCGTTCTCTGGAACATCTGGATAAAGTAAAGTATCTGCAAACTGCGTAGTTTCAAATTCTTTAAGGTTTTTAATCTCTGAAGGATCTGCTCCGTGCCATCCCATATCAAGCAAGCCGAAACTTATTTGTCGCATTGTGGCCATTCCTTCTTGAAAACTGGCACTATCCTTAATCTTTTGCACATATTCTGTAGGAATCACTTCTCCTGTTTGATAATGTTTGGCAAACAAGGCCAAAGCTTCTGGCTCGTAACACCAATTTTCGAGAATTTGACTTGGCAATTCGACAAAATCCCAATACACAGATGTTCCTGACAAATTTGGATAAACCGTATTGGCAAGCATCCCGTGAAGGGCGTGACCAAACTCGTGAAACAAAGTCGTAACCTCATTAAAAGTCAATAGAGAAGGCTTAGTCGCAGTTGGTTTTGTAAAATTGCAAACTATCGAAACGTGTGGTCGTTCGTTTACTTCGGCAAGAACGTATTGCGATTTGTACGAAGTCATCCAAGCGCCATTTCGTTTTCCCTTTCGGGGAAAGAAATCGGCGTAAAAAATTGCCAGCAGTTTTCCAGCGGTATCCTTTACTTCAAAAGTGCGAACATCTTCGTGGTATTTATCTATATCAAATTGCTCTGTAAAAGTTAATCCGAATAATTTTCCAGCGATTGCAAAAGCTCCGTCGAGAACATTTTTCAGTTTGAAATACGGTTTTAGCTTTTCGTCGTCAAGATCAAACAATTGTTGTTTTAGCTTTTCTGAATAGTATGCACCATCCCATTTTTGGAGCTGATCAATACCGTCAAGATCTTTGGCGAATTTTGTAAGAGTTTCAAATTCGCGTTGAGCCGCTGGCTTGGCTTTTTGTAAAAGTTCTCCCAAGAAAGATTTTACCTTTTCAGGATTTTCAGCCATTCTTTCTTCTAAAACAAAATCAGCGTGGGATTGATATCCTAACAATTTTGCTCTTTCAAAACGTAGCTTTACTATTTTAAGAACAATTTCTTGGTTGTCAAATTCATTTCCTTGAAAAGCTCTTCGGCCTGAAGCAATCGCAAGTTCTTTACGAAGTTCGCGATTATCAGCATAAGTCATAAACGGAATATAGCTTGGATAATCTAAAGTGATAATCCAACCATCTTTGTCTTCCAATTTTGCTAACTCCCGTGCCGCTTCAATTTCGCCGTCCGGCAATCCAGATAAATCTTTTTCATCCGAAATATGCATTTGGTAAGCATTGGTTTCTTTGAGAACATTCTCTCCAAATGCCAAGCTCAAACTAGAAAGTTCTTTGTCAATTGCTCGTAATTTTTCTTTATCAGCGTCATTAAGGTTGGCACCGTTTCTAGAAAAACTTTTGTATGATTTGTCCAACAAAGTTTTTTGCTCTGTTGTGAGGTCAAGAGATTCTTTTATATCGTAAACTGCTTTTACGCGCGAGAATAATTTAGCGTTAAGCATAATGTCATTGCTAAATTCTGACAGTAAAGGCGATACTTCGACAGCAATTGCCTGAATTTCGTCATTGGTTTCGGCAGAATGAAGATTGAAGAAAATGCTCGAAATTCGATCGAGAATACTTCCGCTATAGCTCATCGCTTCGATGGTATTTTCGAAGGTTGGCTTATCTGGAGAATTTACAATTGCATCTATTTCGGCGGCTGCGAGTTTTATTCCTTCTTTAAATGAAGGTAAAAAATCCTCAGTTTTTATTTGTGAAAACGGCGCAGTATTGTGCTTGGTTTTAAACCATTGAGTTAATACATTCATTGTTTATATTCTTTTTTTAAATTTGATTTTGCTTTACCTTATCTGAAGAAACGTGCACAGCATCTGCTAAAGCAATTTTGAAATCAACGATTCTATGTTGAACTTCTAAATTATGGGCACCGATAATTTGTGCGGCAAGGATTCCGGCGTTTTTTGCACCATTAAGAGCTACTGTTGCCACTGGAACGCCGCTCGGCATCTGCAGAATAGAGAGAACGCTGTCCCAACCATCGATGCTGTTGCTCGATTTTATTGGAACGCCAATCACCGGCAGAGGTGTAATTGATGCCACCATGCCCGGTAAGTGTGCAGCGCCACCCGCTCCAGCAATTATGACGCTGATCCCATTTGTATGCGCATCACGGCTAAAAGAGAATAATTTTTCTGGTGTTCTGTGCGCTGAAACAATATCTACCTCAATTTCAATTTGAAGTTCCTTCAGCACGTTTATTGCCTCTTGCATTACAGGCATATCTGAAATACTGCCCATTATTACTGCTACTTTCATAATTTTTATTTTATATTAGTGTGGGAATTTTTGCGGACTAACCATCTATTATTGTGATGATATTTTTGCAGTATTTTGATGTCTTTCGTAAATTATTTTGGTAACCAAATCTCGAAAAGTTTCAATATTCTCAATAAAAATCTCATCTGTTTTAAAGTTCGCGAAATTTATTATGTCATGAAATTTTCTCTTTTTTCTTATTGTGTGAAGTTTTTTTAAAGGCTTAGTACCTGTTAATGTGATTTCTTCTAATACTGGTGAAAAATATTTATTAATGTAGAATGCCAAATTTGAAGATGGGCTTAATTCAGAAACATCAACTCCTTTATTTTTTAAATTTCTTTTAATTGTCAAGAAAATGCTCGCTTTAAGACATTTTTGTCCAAAGATCATTTTTGGTTGAAAGTATTCTATTGTAGCGTGTTTAGAAATCAGTTCGCAAACTTCTATTAAAGTTCTTTTTTTAGCAGGTTCTAAAGTTTGTTGCCAAGTATTTTCATCTATTCTAAGTCTGAACTCTTTATTTAAAAACATAGAAAGCTCTTTCCAACCAAGTAAGTCATTTGCCGAACGCCAATCGCGAATGGACATTTCACCGGTGATTTCGGCATTACAGTCAGCTTCAATATCAAGCGGACTGCAAAGTCTATGTTGTTCTATGAAAATTTGGAGAATATTTTCTGGAGAATATCTGTCAATTACTTTTGTCATGATTAAACTTTGTATGCCGACTATTTACTTATCACTCGAATGGTTTTCTTTACATTTTCGGCAATCTTTCGAGCTTGGTTCATATCTTCGTGAACGATAGTAACGTGTCCCATTTTGCGAAAAGGTCGTGTCTTTCTCTTTCCGTAAATGTGAGGGGTAACGCCATCGATTGCAAGAATTTCTTCGATATTTTCGTAAACTACTTCACCATCAAAACCTTCTTCACCAACAAGATTCACCATGATTCCTGCCACTTTACTTTTTGTGCTTCCAAGAGGTAAATCTAGAATGGCGCGTAAGTGATTTTCAAATTGTGAGCAATAACTAGCTTCTATGGAATAATGGCCTGAGTTGTGTGGGCGAGGAGCTACTTCGTTCACGATAATTTGGTCGTCCTGTGTTTGAAACATTTCGACAGCCAAAAGTCCGACGTGGTTAAAATGTTCTGAAACTTTCATCGCGATATCCATTGCTTTTTTAGCAACATTTTCTTCAATGCGAGCTGGACAAAGCACATATTCAACCTGATTTGCTTCTGGGTGAAATTCCATCTCTACAACAGGATAAGTCGCTACTTGACCTGACGGATTTCTGACTACGATAACTGCTAGTTCGTTTTTGAAGTCAATCATTTCTTCGGCGATGCAGGCAGAGGCAGATAATCCTTGCAAATCGTCAATGGCTCTAACAACTTTTACACCGTTGCCATCGTAACCAAATTCGGCGGCTTTCCATATAAATGGTAGCGATTGCAAATTATTTTGAATTGCAACTTTTAGTTCTTCGATAGTTTCAAATCGCTTATACGCTGCGGTGGGAATAGTATTTTTGGTGTAGAAATCCTTTTGGATCCCTTTGTGTTGAATTTGCTCTAGAGTTGCTGGCGAAGGGTAAACCTTGATACCTTCTTTCTCAAGCTGTTTTAGAGCTTCGATATTTACAAGTTCTATTTCAAAGGTTAGAACATCTACTTGCTTTCCAAAATCGTAAACTGTTTTATAATCCATTAAATCTCCTTGAAAGAATTTATTACAAGCAAATTTGCCGGGAGCTTCATCACTAGGATCGATTACGTAAGTTTGAATGTCAAATTTTCGGGTTTCAGCTAGTAACATTTTACCCAACTGTCCACCTCCAAGGATGCCTAATTTAAAATTAGAAGAAAAATAGTTCATAAAATTGAATTTTTACAAAGATACTTCTAATAGGTATAAACGAAAATAGATAATGCTTTTCTTTCGTCAATTTTCAGAATAATTTAAGTTTACAAAATAAATTTAAATGTCTTACTTATGACTTTTGTGAGGGAAGTGAACAAATGTTGATACTAGCGTGTCAACAGTATCTTTGAGTCATCAGTAATAACTATTGAAATTTATTTTGTAGTTGATTTGTATGATTTCCACATTTATTGATCTGCAAATAAAAAGCCTATTTGTGTCTGCCACTTTTATTTTCTTCTGCATCCCAATCTTTAGTACTATCATTTTCGTCACGATTATCAATGCGATTTTCGTCGGTATCATCAAATTGCTTTTCTCTCGCTTCTTTAAGAGCCTTCCTTTTTAACTTTTCTTCTTTTTTATTAATTTCCATTTCCGAAGTTTTTTTTGAAATTGCTATCAAAGATACAAAATATTTAAGAAGACTAAAGAGTAGAGCACGTGAAGTACATGGCAGTTTGATGGTTAAGATTATTTTAGATGCTGAGACATTCGTCTTGTCTACTTTAGTGTTTGCTAGCGCTAAATATTGAATCTATGGAACGACGCTCATAGTTCGTGGCAGTTATTTTTGACAATCGGCTATTTCGCTTTTAGTATTGGCAATAAAAAAAGCCGAGGTAACATTGCAGAATGTTCGTCGGCTTTAGTGCATCATATATTTTTAAGAAAATTCTTACTTCTCGTTTTTGTAGATAAAATTTCTGCTCGAAGGCTCAAAAGTTTTCCAATTGATTCCTAATGTATACTCAATCGATTTCTTTAATGTAGCAAATGTTGTAGATTTTGTGACATAGAAACTTGCGCCCATATCCAAGCTTTTATTCACACTATGCTCATCACTTGACGTGGAGAAAATCACAACGGGAATGTCTTTTAATTGCAAATTATTTTTCAATTCTTGCAGTGCATCAAAACCATTTTTCCCGGGCATATTTAAATCTAAAAATATAACCTGAGGAATTGGAGGCGGTGACTGAAGAGAGCCCAAAAGACTGTCAACACTGTTGTGCGTGTGCAATTGAATATTGCCGGTAAGAGAATCGGTAACGTCTCTAAAAAAATCTAAATCATCTTTATCGTCGTCAGCATAAAAGATAACGTATTCATTATTTTCCATAGGGTGTCTTTTTCACATTCAAAAGTAATATAATTTTATTGCATTTTTAAAATTACTCAATAAAAGCAAGATTATTGAAAACTATAGCCACTAATTTAAAAAAAAAGTAAGAAAATCTACTATGATTTTTTTTATTCTTACAATTAGCCACCACCTTTTTGAGTTTCAGACCATCAGAAATACTTGAATTTGGAGGTTTTAAATTCTCAACTATTTTATTATCCTGTCAATTATATGCTTTTATCTTGCATCTTACTCGATACTAATTCAGTATATTTGCCAACTATTATAAAACAAACTTTAGTGATACAGATTCACGATAAGCATTTCGTACCTTTTATTTCAAGCAAAGAATTGGATTTTGCTATTGCATCTATGGCAAAGCAAGTTGAAAATGACTTTGTAGACGAAGTGCCTTTGTTTATTGGTGTCCTTAATGGAGCATTTATGGTAGTTTCAGATTTTATGAAGCACTATAATAAGCCGTGCGAAATTAGTTTTGTAAAGATGTCTTCGTATGAAGGTACCGCTACTACCAACGATGTTAAAGAATTAATTGGATTGGATCAAGACCTAACCGGTCGTTCTGTGATTATTATTGAGGACATTGTAGATACGGGGAACACCGTGGCAAAACTTAAAAAGATCTTTAAGGCAAAAGGTGTAAAAACGCTTAAGATAGCAACACTTTTTTTTAAGCCTGACGCTTACTTGCAAGATATTAAACTTGACTATGTAGGTATCAGGATTCCAAACAAATTTATTGTTGGTTATGGGTTGGATTATGACGGCTTAGGTAGAAATTTACCAGAAATTTATCAATTAAAAGAGTAACTGATTACCGTAATTAAAAGCAGTAATTTTATAAACATAAACAGCACTAACTATTTTAAATTAGCAATGATTAATATCGTTTTATTTGGCAAGCCTGGTGCCGGAAAAGGAACTCAGGCACAATTTTTAAAGGAGAAATATAACCTAACGCATATCTCAACAGGTGATGTATTTCGTTATAATTTGAGCAATAATACCGAGCTTGGCCAACTGGCGAAAACGTATATGGAAAGTGGCGAACTTGTTCCGGATTCTTTGACCATAAAAATGCTCGAAGATGAGGTTGACAATCATCCAAATACTTCAGGGTTTTTATTTGATGGATTCCCGAGAACAATTGCGCAAGCAGAAGCATTAGACAAGTTTTTAGTAAAAAAAGGCTGGGAAGTTACGGCTACAATCGGACTTGAAGCAAATGACGATGTACTAGTACAGCGTATATTAGAAAGAGGAAAAACTAGTGGAAGAGTAGATGATCAAGATGAGGCAAAAATACGTACACGTTATGCCGAATACAATCAGAAGACTTCACCGTTAATAAATTATTATAGTAACCAAAATAAATATTACCCGATAGACGGGATTGGGACGATTGCTTGCATTACCTCACGACTAAGTGAAGTGATAGACCAGCTTTAAATCGCCCTTATCAACCATGGAGATAGCATTAATATTTTTTCTTATAATACTCAATGGTGTTTTTTCGATGTCGGAAATAGCACTAATTTCAGCCCGTAAAAGCAGGCTTGAAACATCCGCCAAAAAGGGAAACCGAAGTGCCAAAATCGCTTTGGAATTGGCAAACTCGCCAAATAAGTTTCTGTCAACCGTTCAAATTGGAATAACTCTAATCGGAATTCTGACGGGACTTTTTTCTGGTGATAAAATTACTAGTGATGCAAAGGATTTCTTTGCACGTTTTGACGCATTAGCGTATTACTCCGATTCTTTCGGGGTAGTAACTGTGGTGGTAATTTTGACATTTTTCTCACTAGTACTTGGTGAGCTTGTTCCAAAACGAATTGGACTTAGCCATCCCGAAAAGATTGCAGTTGCTGTTGCCTTACCAATGAAATTCGTTTCGGTGGTTACGGCGCCTTTTATCTGGTTATTGACGGTTTCGACTGAATTTCTTTTGAAAATAATGATGATTCGTCCTAATTCGGAAGGTAAAATTACCGAAGAAGAAATTAAAGCAATCATCAAAGAGGGAACTGAAGGTGGAGAAGTTCAAGAGATTGAACAAGATATCGTAGAACGCGTATTTCATATTGGAGATAGAAAAGTAAACTCTCTTATGACGCACCGGAAATATGTAGCTTTCCTGCCACTAAGCGCTACCAAAGAGCAAGTAAGAGAACTTATCGGTCGCGAATTACATTCAGTTTATCCAGTGTATGGCGAAGATTTTGACGATATTGTAGGAGTTGTTAGTCTTAAAAGTATCTTCAGTCGTTATGACGATGATGATTTTGCGTTGACAAATCTTATAAAAGAAGCGCCATTTATAATGGAGCAGACTACCGCCTACAAAGCACTTGAAAACTTTAAAGTAAGCGGTGTGCATTATGCATGTGTAAGTGACGAATATGGGGATTTTCAAGGTATAATTACATTGAATGATATTCTTGAAGCTCTTGTAGGAGATGCTTCAGAATTCTATAAAGAAGATTTTAAACTTGTAGAACGTGAAGATGGCACCTGGCTAGTGGACGGTCATTATTCTCTGCACGACTTTTTGACTTATTTTGAACTGGATGATCTAATCAACGATTATGATGTGACAACTTTAAGCGGGTTGATAATGACAGAGCTTTCTTTTATTCCGAAAGAAGGTCAGAAGCTACTTTGGAATGATTACGAACTAGAGGTAATTGATATGGACGGCGTCAAAATAGACAAAGTCATCGTTCGGAAGGTAAAAGAGTCCGAAGAATAAATTAAAAAATTAAATATTCTGCATCTGATGTAGAATTAGAAAGATATGACAGAAGGAAATTTTGTAGATTACGTAAAAATATATGTCTCTTCAGGCAAAGGTGGAAAAGGTTCTACTCACTTACATCGTGAAAAATTTATCGAAAAAGGTGGTCCAGACGGTGGTGATGGAGGTCGTGGTGGCCATGTGTACCTTGTAGGAAATAAAAGTCTATGGACTTTATTTCACCTAAAGTTTGCAAGACACGTAAAAGCCGGCCACGGTGGAGACGGTGGAGGAGACAGAAGTACAGGCGCTGATGGAGATGATAAATATATTGACGTTCCATTAGGGACAGTAGTTCGCGACAAGGAAACAAACGAAATATTATTCGAAATTACCGAAGATGGTGAGAAGAGAATCGTTGCCAAAGGCGGGAAAGGTGGATTAGGAAACTGGCACTTTAGATCTTCGACAAATCAAACACCAAGATATGCACAGCCGGGACTTCCTTCAGAAGAAATGGACATGATCCTGGAGCTTAAAGTACTTGCAGATGTTGGTCTTGTAGGTTTCCCGAATGCTGGAAAATCAACACTTCTTTCGGTTTTAACTTCGGCAAAGCCAAAAATTGCTGACTATCCATTTACAACTTTAAAACCTAATTTAGGAATTGTTGCTTACCGAGATTTTCAATCTTTTGTAATTGCAGATATTCCTGGAATTATCGAAGGTGCAGCAGAAGGAAAAGGATTAGGACATTACTTCTTAAGACATATTGAGCGAAATTCAACTTTATTATTTCTTGTTCCAGCTGACGCTGATGATATTCGCGAGGAGTACAATATTCTTCTAAATGAATTGACCAAGTACAATCCCGAAATGCTTGACAAAGAACGTATTGTTGTAATTTCCAAATGTGATATGCTTGATGCTGAATTACAAGCCGAAATGAAAACGCAGCTTGACAAGGATTTTGATGGAATCCCGTATATGTTTATTTCTTCGGTAGCACAACAAGGGCTTACAGAATTGAAAGACAAATTATGGCAGATGTTAAACACAGAAGCATAGAAATTTTCACATATAAAAAAAAGGAGTTCAAAAATTAATTTTGAACTCCTTTTTTTTTGTGATTTTATGAAATCCAGGATAAAAATGAATGAGGTAGAACTTACTACACTATTAAAGATTTGTAATTTCAAAGACCTTACTTAGTCATCACTTTTACCGAAATTCTTCTATTCTGTGCTCTTCCTTCCTCTGTCGAATTATCGGCAATTGGGTCAGCGGAACCGTATCCTTTGGTAGTGATTCTATTTTTGTCCACACCTAAAGCAACTAATGCGGCTTGGCAAGACTCCGCTCTCTGAGTTGAAACTTTATTATTAATTGCCTTATCGCCTGTATTATCAGTATAGCCACCTAATTTGAGAGTGGTATTTGGATAGGCTTTCATAATTGCTGCAATATTTTCTAATTGTTTTTCGGAAGATGCTTTCAAAGTTGTTTTTCCCGTTTCAAAGTAAATTCTGTCAAAAGTAATCCAGTTACTTTCTTTTTCTTTTCCTTCATTAACTTCGGCAAAATCAACAATTTTATTTTCAACCGAATTTTCACCTACTTGTAGCCGTTCGCCATTCTTTAGTTTTCTAGTGCCTTCCGGGCCAATGTCAATAACAAAATTTCCTGATGCATCAAGTGCTCCTGCGGTTGCGACAAAGGCTTCTTTTAATTTCTCGCCAATTGTATCGATGTTGGCCGAAATACTATCTTGAGCTACACCTGCAACCATTTCTTCTCTAGCGCACCCCGGCTTACCTGCCAACCACCAAAACAAAATTAAAATAATTAATAATGGAATAAACCATCTTAAAAATCCGCCAGTTTCTTGCTCAGGTTTTCCAAAAACAGACTTTCTAGTCTCGATTACGGTGCCATCGGTAAACGGAATTGTCTTATCGTCTGCTTGAGAGGGATCCAATTCGTGAGTCGCTCCAAGATTTAGATTTGATTTTATATTTAGCGGAAGCGCAGCATTTATATCTGCTCTGCTTTCGGCAATGGCCATCATTAAATCCTGAGTAGTCCATTTCTTTTCAAACATCAATTTGCTAATATAGCTGCCAATAACTGGAACAATCATCGCAAATAGGCTAATTGATTTTTCTTTATCAATCCCCGTTGCTAAAGCTAGTTCGCCGCAAAGAGCATCCTCTTCATCAGAAAAAAAATCAGCCATCATCTGTTTGCCATCTTCAATTAAAGTTTTTTCATCTTGATTTAGACGAAAATCGGCATCAAATACTATTCTCTCATTATCAGGTTGTTGGGTAAGAAAATTTGTTGGGTCGTCTTTCTTAATTCCATTTTGTAAAATTCCAGCCAATACGGCAGGGATCGCAAAATTAAATGCGGTGCGAACTTCCTCGTCGCTACCACCTATTCGTTGGCTTACTCTGGTAATGGCATGGCCACTAACATCATTGCGTAAACTGTCAATTAAATTCATAGTTTTTCGTTTTTTTTGGTTTGTAAATAATTTTGATTAATTAAAGCTCATTCAATACTTCAAAACTTAAATTGTTCAAGAAGGATTTTTAGAAACTGTGTGTTGGTGAGGCACATATAACTTTAAAGTCTCAAATTTTGATAGCTCATAAATTTAGGATTTTTAATCTAAAACTGCCGGCATTTGCTCATAATTTTAACATAAAAAAATCCTTCAGACAGCGCTACAATTATGTTTTTACCCCTCAACAATTTAGTGATGATTACAATCACTATGCAACGAAAGGGATTATAAATGGAACAAATACATGCAACTGGATCTTGTATTTCTAAATTATAAGTTAAATAGCGTTGTTAAATCTTAGTTTTCACTGATCACTCAGTTACTAATTAATAATATGTTTTATATTCGCATCGCTGAAAAAACGGACTTGAAAAACAGTTTAAAAAAGCTAGTGCACGAATCTGCATTATAATATTATAATCAAATTTTAACAAAAGATGAAAAAAATTGTTTTATTTCTTGCCATGTGCCTTATGGCATTTCCAGTGAAGGCAGATGAAGGAATGTGGTTTTTAATGTTCATTGATCGTTTAAACCAACGAGATATGGAAAAAATGGGTCTGCAACTTACCGCAGAAGAAATTTACAGTATTAATAACCACAGTTTAAAAGATGCTATTGTTCAGTTCAACGGAGGTTGTACAGCCGAAATGGTTTCAAAAGATGGTCTTGTACTTACAAATCACCATTGTGGATACGATGCAATTGCTGAACTTTCTAGCGCAGAACAAAACTACCTTAAAAATGGTTTTTGGGCAAAAGACAAAGCATCAGAAATGAAACCTAAATCTCTTTATGTTCGTTTTTTCGTGCGTATGGACGATGTTTCGAAAAGAATTCTTTCTAAAGTTAATGCAAATATGACCGAAGAAGAAAGAATGAAAGCTATTCAACGCGAAAGTGCTTTAATAGAAAAAGAAAATAGCGAAAACGGAAAATATACTGTTTCTGTTCGTCCTTTCTTTCAAGGAAATGAATACTACTACTTTGTGTACCAAGATTTTCAAGACGTTCGTCTTGTAGGAACACCACCAGAAAGTGTTGGAAAATTTGGAGGAGACACAGACAACTGGGAGTGGCCACGTCACACAGGAGATTTTTCAATGTTCCGTGTTTACACAGACAAAGATGGTAATCCTGCCGATTATTCAAAAGACAATGTTCCTATGAAGCCTAAGCACCACTTGCCAGTGAGCTTAAAAGGTATTCAAGAAAACGATTTCGCAATGATTCTGGGTTACCCAGGTCGTACCAATCGTTGGATGCCAGCTGGTGGAATTGAGCAAAACGTGAAGTATGCTTATCCTGCGTGGGTTGAAGGTGCAAAAACTGGAATGGACCAGATGAAAAAGTACATGACTAAAGATGAAACGGTAAACCTTCAGTATGCATCAAAATATGCATCTACTGCAAACTACTGGAAAAACCGTCAAGGAATGATCGATGCGCTTACTCAGCACAAAACTGCTGCTACAAAAGCAACTGAAGAAGCAAAATTCAACAAATGGGCAAACAAAAAAGCAAACAAAGCCAAATACGGCGACGTAATTGCGACACTTAATAACTTTTACGATAAAACAAATCTTAAAGCAAGTCACGATAGTTATCTTAACCAATTATTGAGAACTACTGCTTACGGAGTTAGACCTTATTCATTAGGAAATGCTTTAATCCAATTTTATGGAGAGAACGAAGCAAAACAGGCCGAAATGTTACCACGTATTCAGGCAGCTATCGATGATACTTATGGCGAATTTTATGCACCATTAGAAAAAGATGTATTAGCAGCACAACTTAATTTATATGCTGATAAAGGTGCCGCTTATGGTCTTCCAGAAATGGTAGCAAATATGAAGAAAGCAAACTACGGTGATTTTAAACAAGATGTAGAAAATATTCTTGGTAATAGTATCTTTACTTCAAAAGAGACGTTGATGGCTTTTATGAAAGATCCAAAACCATCTTTGATTGAAAAAGATTATTTGTTTCAACTTTCAACAGCGTTGATCACTCAATTAAGAGCTGAAGATGTAATGCAAAAGCAATTGGCTGATAACTATTCTAAATCGTTCCGTCTATTAGTAGAAGGGCTTAGAGAATCAAAATTAAATACTATTCAGTACCCAGATGCCAACTCAACATTGAGATTGACTTACGGAAAAGTAGTAGCGCTTCCTGCAGACAAACGCAATGATGCCAAAGTAAACTACTATACTACAATGGATGGTATGATTAAAAAGTACAAGCCAAATGATCCAGAATTCGATATGCCAACAAAGATTATCGAAATGAACAAAGCAAAAGATTATGGTCGTTATGCAGACAAAGATGGATTTATGCCAATAAACTTCCTTACTGACAATGATATTACTGGAGGAAACTCAGGGTCGCCAGTATTAAATGGTAAAGGAGAATTAATCGGACTTGCATTTGATGGTAACATCGAAGCAATGGCTGGAGATGTTATTTTTGATCCAAAATTGCAACGTACTATCAATGTTGATATCCGTTATGTACTTTGGTTAATTGACAAATACGCAGGTGCAAAACACATCGTTGACGAAATGACGATTGTGCAATAACACATAAAGATTTTAAATTTTAAATCCGCCTTTCTTTTTTAAGATTGGCGGATTTTTTTTTGGGCGTGTCCCTTTGGGCCGGGCTGTCTGTTCCCAATCTTTATTGTAGCTTTTGCTCCGCAAAGCCACAACAAAGGATTTGCTTCGCCACTTCGCAAAAGCTCGGGTCCACGCCCATCCCTCACGCGAGACTTGTACTAAATAGATATGATATGGTCGAAAGAGATTTATTCACAGTCATAATTAATAAAATTTTTACCGCAAGGTTCGCAAATTGAGAACGGCAAGTTCGCGAGGATGCAATAATGGCCTACGCTAAAATTGTCATTTCGACGAAGGAGACTCGAGCAAAGCGAACTGGCGAAGCAAATCACATAATATACGTCCTCAGACTTGATCCAAACATCTCTTATGAAAACGCTAGCGCGGATTTATAATCCGTGCCCGACATCCAAGTTTACGATTAATTTAATTCAACTCTAATTATTTTACCGCAAAGTTCGCAACGTGAGATCGCAATTTTCGCAGTTCTGATTCAATCATTCCTTCTAAACACGCTAGCGTGAATTTATAATCCGTGCCCGACATCCAAGTTTACGAGTAATTGAAGCCGAAACTAAATATTTTACCGAAAAGTTCGTAAAGAGAGAACGAAAAGTTCGCAATGATAACTCTGCAGATCATTACTAACGATAGCGCGTATTTACTTCGTCAGTTCGGCTAGCGCCTCGGGTGTAATCCTTGCGCGACCAAAAAGTCCCGTAGGGACGACTTTATTGTAGCCCGCTGCTTTAGCTGCGGGTAAAAAAATTGCGATTGATCAAGAAGTCCCATAGGGGCGGCTTTATAGTTGCGCATTGTTATTCTGCAGATTTTGCAAGATAGTGTGTCGATTTATTTGTTGCAGATTTTTCACTTGATTAAACATTTTTAATACCTATATCTAAAACATAAAATCGAAAAAAAATACTTTACCTTAATTTCATTTTTGAGAGCGTAAATTTGATTCTATCCTGAGAAAGGAAATCAACCTACAATTTAAGCATCTGAATATTGATCTCACTTTTAAATCTCTAATCCGACAATGGCTAATCGCTACAAAGAAACCTTCGAAACCTGGAATAAAGTGGCTTCGCTTTATCAAAGCAAGTTTATGAATTTGGACTTGTACAACGATTCCTATGATCTTATTTGCAATTCTCTAACAACACCTAATTCAAAGATTTTAGAAGTTGGTTGTGGTCCAGGAAATATCACAAAATACCTTTTAGAAAAGCGACAAGACTTTGATGTTCTCGGAATTGACATCTCGCCAAATATGATTGAATTTGCAAAAGTAAATAATCCAACTGCGAATTTTGAGATAATGGATATTCGGCAGATCGACCAATTTGAATCAAAATTTGACGCAATAGTCTGTGGTTTTTGTCTGCCTTATTTATCCGAAAAAGATTGTCTGAAACTGATACGAGATAGTTCTAATTTGTTGAACAATGACGGAGTTATTTATTTGAGCTTTGTGGAAGGTGACCTGGCCAAATCTGGTTTTCAAACTTCTAGTAGCGGTGACCGAACATATTTTTATTACTATAATTTACAATACCTGAAGTTAATACTGTTCGAAAATAACTTCAAAGAAATTCAAACACAAAAAGTCGAATACAAACGATCAGAAAATGAAATCGAGATTCATACGATTGTAACCGCAAAGAAATAGTGAATTTAAAAACGTAGATTTTTACATCTCTCAAAACCGACCGCTTTATAAAAAAGACTAATTTCGTACTCGTCATTAACTATAGAATGATTGTATTTGAATGCCAAAAAAACTCAGAGATTTTAAAGCAGTATTATCCTATTTTTTCAATTTTGTCTTTGGCATAAGTATTCTAGGATTGATTCTATTTGTTGCTGATTTTGGATTTGACCAATCCAGACAGTTTCAACGTTTTCTGATAGGATATTACATTGTTGTCCTAACAACAGGTGTTGTTGCAACCATATTGCGATATGTTGTAAAATCGAAAGCAATGAAGCGGAGCGTTTTAATCTTTGACGGAACCACTGTTCTGCTAACACTTGTTATCTTACTACTACATTTTTTTGGCGACACTCGCAGTACTTCTCTTTCTCACGATGATATATGGGTAAAACTAGCAATTATTCTAACTTTTGTTAGAGAGTTTTCTGAGCAAAATATTTCATATAAGCGTACATTTCTTAATCCAGCACAGCTATTTGTCATTAGCTTTTTGAGCATTATAGTTTTAGGCTCATTTCTTCTAATGTTGCCAAGAGCAACCTACGACGGAATTTCATTCATCGATGCACTCTTCACTTCTACTAGCGCGGTTTGTGTTACAGGATTGATTGTAGTCGATACTGCAACCCACTTTACAACCTTTGGCCAGTCGGTCATTCTTACGTTAATACAGGCAGGAGGAATTGGTATTTTAACCTTTGCTAGTTACTTCAGTTATTTTTTTAAAGGTAAAACATCTTACGAAAATCAGTTGACCTTAAGTAATATGACGGGCTCTAATAAAATTGGAGAAGTATTTTCAACCTTCAAAAAAGTAATACTGATCACGCTGACTATCGAAACGTTTTCAGCGAGTATAATATTTTTCACACTCGACGAAAGACTAATTCCGTCGGTTTTAGAGCGAATTTATTTCTCTGCATTTCATTCCATCTCAGCTTTCTGTAATGCTGGATTTTCTACTCTTTCGGGTAATTTATTCGAAGAAGGCTATAAATATAATTATCCATTGCAACTGATGATTATATTCTCATTTGTTTTGGGAGGTCTAGGTTTTCCAATTGTAGTCAACCTAGTTCGATATGTCAGATATTTTATAAAAAAGAAAATTGCCTTTTTCACTGGCGAAACTCAAACCCACCAACCGTGGCTTCTCAATCTCAACAGTCGAATAACGCTTATTACAACCTCAATATTAATTATAGGAGGTACACTTCTCTTTTACATCAATGAATATTACAATACCCTTTCAGATCATAGCGGATTTGGTAAAGTAGTGACGGCACTTTTTGGAGCGACAAGTCCGCGAACTGCCGGTTTCAACACCGTAGATATGACCGCGCTAAATTTCTCTACCGTTATGCTGATTTTTCTGTTAATGTGGATTGGAGCATCTCCAGCTTCTACTGGAGGAGGTATCAAAACAAATACTTTTGCCATTGCAACCCTGAATTTTATAAGTTTAGCAAAGGGAAAGACCCGAATTGAGGTTTTTAGACGAGAAATAGCAGATATTTCAGTACGTCGGGCTTTTGCCACCATAACACTGTCTTTAGTAGTGATCGGTATAGGAATTATTTTGATTTCAATTTTTGACAGCGAGAAAAGTTTAATCAGTATTGCATTCGAATGTTTTTCGGCATACAGTACAAGTGGATTAAGCATTGGTATAACTGCGGCTTTGACTACCTACAGCAAAGTGGTAATCATCGTTATTATGTTTGTTGGGAGAGTAAGTATGCTCACCATTATGATTGCGATAATAAAAAAGGTAAAGCAGCATAATTATAGATATCCAACAGAGGAAGTTACAATTAATTAAAAACACACCACAATGAAATATATAATTGTAGGATTAGGAAGTTTTGGCGCATTTTTAGGGCAAAGACTTACTGCGCAAGGACATGAGGTTATTGGGATAGATACCAGTATGAGTAGGGTGGAGAATTATAAGGAAAAAATCTCGCACACCATTCAGATGGATGCTACTGACGAATACACTGTTGCAGGTTTACCTTTAAAAGATACCGATGTTGTGATCATTGCCATTGGTGAAGATCAAGGAGCTAATGTTATGGCTACCGCACTTTTCAAAAACTTTAATGTAAAGCGATTGATAAGCCGATCGATTAATCCGTTGCACGAAAAAGTTCTACAAGCCATTGGAGTTGACGAAATTGTACACCCAGAAGAAGAAACTGCTGAGCGATGGGCCAAAAAACTTTGTTTTACAGGAGTAGTCGATTCATTCGAATTAGGAGACGATTACAGTGTTGTAGAAGTCAACTTGCCCAAACACTACGAGGGCAAAATCACCCGCGCCATCGATTTACGGGAGCGGTATAATCTATTGGTGTTGGCTACGATATCCAAAACAGAAATTAAAAGTACGATTGGTAAAAGCCGAAACATCAATAAGATAAAAGGAGTTACAAATCCAGATGACCTTCTTGACCTAGATGCTATTTTGGTGGTTTATGGTCTAAATAAGGACATCAAAAAACTCCTGCTAGAAGAGTAATTTAAATCACAGGCAAGTTTAAAAAAGACTTTGAATAGCGACAATTTTAGAAAGCTTTTCCGAAATTCCAATAAGAAGTTTTTGGACGTGTCCCTTTGGGCCGGGCTGTCTGTTCCCAATCTTTCTTGTGGCTTTTGCTCCGCAAAGCCACAAGAAAGGATTTCCACGACCATCCCTCACGCGAGACTTGTGCTAAATTGAAATGGTGTAGTCGAAAGAGATTTATTGACAGTAATGTTTAATGAAATTTTTACCGCAAGGTTCGCAAAGTGAGAACGCAAAGTTCGCAAGCCTACAATACTTGCCTCCGCTAAAACTTGTCATGTCGACGAAGGAAAGCTCAGTAAGCAGAATTGGCGAACCAAATCACATAGTACTTGTTCACAAACCTAAATAAACACTTTCTATAAAAGCGATAGCGCGGATTTACTTAGTCTGTTCGGCAAAAGCCTCGGATGTAATCCGTGCGATTACGAAAAGTCCTGTAGGGACGACTTTATTGTAGCCCGCTGCTTTAGCTGCGGGTAAAAAATGTCGCGGTTGAGCAAAAAGTCCCATAGGGACGGCTTTATAAATGCGCACTATTGTTACAACCTTATTTCTAAGCATAAAAATATCTATGTTCGAAGAAGACTTTAGCAAACCGAACTGGCGGAGCAAACCACACAATATTTGTTGTAGTAAGAATTGACTGTTTAAATAAATATTCAACTTATACGCAAAAGTGCAAATTTACCATCTATCACAAATTCAAATTCAAGAAGAACTCATAGTACTTTACTATTAAGTTTAATGTAAGAAAAGTATTGTAAATGGTAAATCTTTAATACATTAGCTTTTACAGCTTATAAATATTGTCAGAATAGATCACGGTTAAGCAAACTAATGAGTTTTAATCATTTTCATATGAACACTATTTTTTAGAAATGAACACAAGGCAAGATATATATACATCTCTTAAAGTAAAGATGGAAAAGGTAGGGTTTGAATTTGAGAAATTGCAAAAGCCACATTTACAAAAAAGAAAGGAAAATGAATTAAAATTTATTCATCCAAAACTGGTCAAAAAATTGGAACAGGATGGTTTCAAGGTCAGAGGCAAAAAATTTTATTTAAAACCTTTATCAGATAGTCCTGAATGTGAAATCGGTTTTGTTACGGGTAAGACATCACCACTATATACAACAAAGAATTTTATTGTGCCTAACACGATTGATTCATTTGAAAGTACTCCTGCATGGACAAATAAAGAGGGTGATGCCGCTTTTGATAATTTGCTAGAGTCAATTGAACATTATTTAGATCAACCAGTAAGTTTTATTCAAAAAATCTCCAAATCATTTCTTTTTACTTGGAATCCAAATAAGTGGGATTGGAAGGATTTACAAGAAGATATTGAGCTGTTTGGAAAGGTGGGCTATATAGATAGGAGATGGAGTTGTGGTAATTCAAAAAGTATTCAAAAAGGCGATAGGGTTTTTCTGCTTAAATTTGGTGAAGCGCCTAGAGGAATTATGGCTAGTGGATATGCAAAATCTTCATTTTATACAGCACCACACTGGGATGGTAATGAAGGAAAAACAACGAATTATATCGATATTGAATTTGATGTAATAATTAATCCTCATCATAATAATATTTTTGATGAAAAATATTTGAAAAAGATTGATCCAGGAAAAGTCCAAGAGTGGTTTCCTCAGCAAAGTGGGATTTCAATTAAATCTGAAGTAGTAGAAACATTAGAATCGCAGTGGTTTGACTTTATTGTAAGTAACAATCACATCGGACAAACTTTTCTGTCTAACGATGTTACTAATAATAGTACAGATACATTTCTAGAAGGTAGGGCTAAAGATATTGTACAGACGCGCTACGAAAGAAACCCAGAAGCAAGAAAAAGATGTCTATCATATTATGGATATTCTTGTCAAATTTGCAAATTTAACTTTGAAACTTGTTTTGGTGATATTGGTAAAGGATTTATTCACGTACATCATATAAATCAAATTTCGAAGATGGGTGGAGAATATAGTATTAGTCCCATAAATGATTTAATTCCTGTTTGTCCTAATTGTCATGCGATGATTCACTCCAAGAGAGAACCTTTTACGATTGAAGATATAAAATTGAGACTTAATAACAACAAAACTTAATTTTTTACTTTGTACGCAATTATTTCCAGAACTTAAAACAGTCACGTTAACTGATTTACAGTATAGAAATCGTTATTAAAATTCGACGGTTTTTATCTGCAGATTTATAAAAAATCGAGGGTTCTAAATCTAAATTACTGGAATCTCAGTACTTCTAACTAACAATTTTCAATTTATATAGTACAACTTCAAAAACGGCAAAATCCAGAAAAGCTTGATAGCACATAATCATTTTGGATCTATTGAAAACAACAACGATTTGTCAGAGGATATTTCGCGACAGCGGTAACATTTAGAGAAAACATACCTAAATTAGCGCTACAAATAAAAATCATCAAATGCAGATACATTTCATAGCTATTGGCGGTAGCGCGATGCACAATCTCGCCTTGGCACTTCACGATAAAGGATATAAAGTTACGGGTAGCGACGATGCAATCTTTGAACCTTCGAAATCAAGACTGGACAAAAAAGGAATTTTACCAGAAGTTTTAGGCTGGTTTCCTGAGAAAATAAATCAAAATCTCGATGCGGTAATTGTTGGAATGCACGCAAAAGGAGATAATCCAGAACTGCTTCGCGCCAAGGAATTAGGCCTCAAAATATATTCGTATCCTGAATTTCTATTCGAACAATCCAAAAATAAAACCCGAGTAGTAATTGGTGGATCGCACGGGAAAACTACGATTACTTCAATGATTCTGCACGTGATGAACTATATGAACATCAATGTGGATTTTATGGTGGGAGCCCAACTTGAAGGTTTTGACAATATGGTGCATCTGACGGAAGAGAATGATTTTGTCGTTCTTGAAGGTGACGAATACCTTTCGTCGCCAATAGATTTACGACCAAAGTTTCATTTGTATCAACCAAATATCGCGCTAATCAGCGGAATTGCGTGGGATCATATCAATGTTTTTCCAACTTACGAAAATTACGTTGAGCAGTTTGAAATCTTTATCTCGAAAATTACCAACGGCGGAATCTTGATTTATAATGAAGAAGATCCTGAAGTAAAACGTGTTGCCGAAGCTGCGACAAATCCAATTAGAAAAATTCCGTACAGTACGCCATCGTATTCGGTAGAAAATGGAGAAACTTTGCTTGATACACCCGAAGGACCGATGCCAATTGAGGTTTTTGGTGCGCACAACTTGAATAATTTGGCTGGAGCCAAGTGGGTTTGCCAGAATATGGGCGTTGATGAAGAGGATTTCTACGAGGCAATTGCAACTTTTAAAGGGGCTTCGAAAAGGCTAGAGAAAATTGCTCAAAGCAAAAACAAAGTCGCTTACAAAGATTTTGCCCATTCGCCAAGCAAGGTTTCGGCAACGACCAAAGCGGTAAAAGCTCAGTTTCCAGATCGTGAACTGGTGGCTTGTCTCGAATTGCATACGTACAGTAGTTTGAATCCTGAATTCCTGAAAGAATATCAAGGCGCGCTTGATGCAGCAGATACGGCGGTCGTGTTCTTTTCGCCGGAAGCGGTAAAAATTAAACAGCTAGAAGCAATTTCTAAAGAAGATATTGAAGTAGCTTTTCAACGGAAAGGTTTGATCGTAATGACCGATCCTGAAGACTTTAAAAATTACCTTAAGTCGTTGACAGACAAAGCGAAATTTTCATTACTTTTAATGAGTTCAGGAAATTATGGCGGTCTAAACTTTGATGATGTAAAATCTCTTATCGCAGAATAGACCTATTGTTAATGCAACAACTAGTGCTATGGATAAAACTTCTTTTCCAATTACCTATTGGGCCGAGGACGATAGGCCGCGTGAGAAACTCCTATTAAAGGGGAAGACCGCGCTCAGCGATGCCGAACTGATTGCAATCTTGCTAGGTTCGGGTTCGCGAAATGAGTCGGCAGTGGCGTTGAGTCAGCGGATATTGCAGACTTTCGAAAATAATCTCAATAGCTTGGGCAAATGTTCGGTTAAGACGCTCTGTGAGTTTAAAGGAATTGGTCCAGCCAAAGCAATTGCAATTGTGGCCGCGATGGAATTAGGACGGCGGAGAAGGAGCGAGGAGGCTTTGGAGTTGGCTAAGATTATGAGTAGCAAATCGGTCTTTTCGATAATGCAACCGATAATTGGCGAACTCGATCACGAGGAGTTTTGGATTTTGTATCTCAATAATTCCAACAAGGTATTATTTAAGTCGCAACTCAGCAAAGGCGGTATTACGGGAACGGTAGTTGATGTGAGAGTCGTTTATAAAACTGCTTTGGAGAAGAACGCTGTTTCGATAATTTTGACGCACAATCATCCTTCGGGAACGCTTGTGCCAAGTGAAGCCGACAAGCAAATTACTCAAAAGCTCAAAATGGCAGGTGTTCATTTAGATATAAAAGTGCTAGATCATATAATAATTACCGAGCACGCATTCTTTAGTTTTGCAGACGAAGGATTGATGTAACTGTTTAAAATTGAAATGTAGAATCGACTATGAAATTAGATAATATAACAGATGTTTTTTTTGACTTGGATCACACACTTTGGGATTTCGAAACAAACTCTGCGCTGACTTTTAGAAATATTTTACCAAAAAACAATGTCCCTGTTGATGTTGAAGCTTTTATACAAGCTTATGTTCCGATAAACTTCGCCTATTGGGAAGATTTTAGAATGGAAAAAATCGATCAAAAACAACTTCGATACGGAAGATTAAAAGATTCTTTTAATGCTATTAATTACGATGTAAGTGATGAAATGATTGATATTTTGGCCGAAGATTATATTCAAGTTTTACCATCTCACAATCATTTATTTGAAGGTGCTTTTGAAGTTTTGGATTATCTAAAATCAAAGTACAGACTTCATATTATTACCAATGGTTTTAATACTATCCAAAACCATAAACTGACGAATTCGAAAATTAAACATTATTTCGAAACTATTACAGATTCGGAATCGGCAGGAGTTAAGAAGCCAAATCCGATTATTTTCAATCATGCTCTAAAAGTTGCAGCGGTAGATTGCCAAAACTCTGTAATGATTGGCGATTGTATTGAGGCAGATGTAAAAGGTGCATTGCAATGTGGTATGGATGCAATTTTGTTTCACGTAAATCCGTGTGAACTGGATTCAATCAAGCGAGTTGCAACTTTAAAAGAACTTAAAAATTATTTATAAAATGTTTAGATATTTATTCGTATTACTATTTTTTGTAGGAAACTGTTTTTCGCAAAATCTCAATCAATTTAAATATGTAGAAGTCCCTCAGAAATTTCCTTTCCAGAAGGAAAATAATATGTATAATCTTAATATGTACACTAAGTTACTTCTAGAAAAGTATGGGTTCGTGGCTTATATGGATGATGAAATCAAACCAAAAGAGGCGGCCGAAAATAATTGCTCACGTGTATTACGCGCAGTTTTAGAAGAAGATAGCAACTTGTTTGTTCGCAAGCTTACGGTAAAGCTTGTAGATTGTCAGAATAAAGTGGTGTATCAAACCAAAGAGGGAACAAGTTCTACCAAAGATTTGAAAGTTGCCTATGTGCATGCTTTACGGCTTGCGTTTGAATCTTTTGATACCTTGAATTATAAATTTGAAGAAGGCAATTTGGCCACAGCCCAAAAACCTCATGGCAGTATTGTTGTACAAAGTAATAGCATAAATAAAGTCGTTATCGATTTGCAATTTAATGCCAGAAGAATAGAAAATGGATTCAAGCTTCAATCAGCTGAAATGCCAGAGATCATTATGAAAAAATCTAGCATCGAACACTACTTTATTGCGCAGATAGGCGACCTGCCGGCTATGATTTACCGTGAAGGTTCAAATTGGAAAATGGATTTTTATCAGAATGGGGAGCTTCAGAAAAAGACGATTTCGATTCGGTTTTTAAATTAGTAGCCGTACTTTTCTTTCCATCTATTTTTCAAAAACTCTCTAGTCTGAGTCTCCCGTTGATTGTTGCCGGGCGTGTAAATTAAGGTATTTTGAATCTCGTCGGGTAGAAATTCCTGCAGCACAAAATTATTTTGATAATTGTGCGAATATTGATATTCGTCGCCGTAGCCTAATTCTTTCATCAATTTAGTTGGTGCATTTCGCAAATGTAAAGGTACAGGTAGATTTCCAGTCTGTTTTACTAACTGTTGCGCAGTATTTATTGCCATATAGCTCGAATTGCTTTTGGGCGAGGTCGCTAGGTAAACCACACACTGACTTAAGATAATTCTGCTTTCAGGATACCCGATCGTGGTAACCGCCTGAAAGGTATTGTTTGCCATAATTAGCGCGGTGGGGTTGGCGTTGCCAATATCTTCGCTAGATAAAATTAGGAGCCGTCTTGCAATGAATTTCACATCTTCTCCGCCTTCAATCATCCTTGCCAACCAATAGACTGCTGCGTTTGGATCGCTGCCTCGAATCGATTTTATAAATGCCGAAACGATATCGTAATGTTGTTCGCCGGTTTTGTCGTAGAGAACAGTATTTTGCTGTGCTATTTTGAGAACCATCTCGTTGGTAATAACAATTTTGCCGGAAGGCGAAGCATTAATAACTAACTCAAAAACATTGAGTAGTTTTCGGCCATCACCGCCAGAAAGTCTCAACAACGCCTCCACCTCTTGAAGTTCAATATCTTTCTTTTGCAAATAAGTATCGGTAACTATTGCGCGCTGTAACAGTTGCTCCAAGTCAGCTTTCGTGAAAGAATTTAAAACATACACTTGACAGCGTGACAGGAGTGCAGGGATGACTTCAAAACTAGGATTCTCGGTTGTAGCGCCAATTAGTGTAATCCATCCTTTCTCTACCGCAGCTAATAATGAATCTTGTTGTGATTTGCTAAAGCGGTGAATCTCGTCGATAAATAATAAAGGTTTTCTGGCCGTAAACATGCCGCCGCTGGCCTTGGCTTTATCAATTATCTCGCGAATATCTTTTACGCCAGAATTAATTGCAGAAAGGCTATAATATGGCCTATCAGATTGTTCTGCAATTATTTGTGCAAGGGTGGTTTTTCCAGTACCTGGAGGTCCCCAAAATATTAACGAAGGAATAATACCATTCGCAATCTGCCGCGTAAGTGAGCCTTGCGGGCCAACCAAATGTTGTTGACTTATATAATCCTCGATTTTCTGAGGTCTGATTCTTTCTGCCAAAGGTATTTCCATTTAGCAAAATTACTAAAATTCTATTAGAACAAAGGTCTTAGAGTCACTGTGAAATATTTTTTACGAAATATTTGTAATTATATTTTGCATATCTATATATTATTGTTAAATTTAGATGATTTATAAATTAAAATATACAAATATGGCAGTTTTAAAAGTTATTGAGGTTTTAGCAAGTTCTAAAATAAGTTGGGAAGATGCATCGAAAGAAGCCGTTAAGCACGCTGCGAAAACGGTGAAGAATTTGAGATCAGTTTATGTAAAAGAGCAAAGTATGACGATTGATAATGGTAATATTGTTGATTATAGAGTCACACTAAAGTTAAGTTTTGAGTTGGAGTAAGTTTTTGATATAGGTTTAGTTTAGAAAGACTGTTGCATTAATTTGTAGCAGTTTTTTTATATCGTAATGTGACAGGCAATTGTCGGCGCATTTATGACAAGATTGGTATATTTGAAAAACGGCATAACTTTCGAGTCTGCAAATAAAAACGTATGAACGATACAGATTTTAAATTTTCTTCCAAGGTAATCCTCATCCCTTTCTTATGTGTACTTCTACTGTGGATTGTATTTTGGGTGGAGGTGAGATTCAAAATTAATTTAACGCAATACGGAATTTATCCACGCGATTTAGTTGGACTTAGAGGTGTGACCTTCAGCCCATTTTTACACGGAAATATAGAACACCTTTATAATAATAGTATTCCGCTATTTATCTTAACAATGTCGCTGTATTATTTCTACGACAACGTGGCAACTAAAATTTTGTTCTACGGAGTTCTGGTTTCAGGAATTTTAACATGGACTATTGGACGAAGTAACATTCATATTGGCGCGAGTAGTCTTATCTATGTACTGGTGGCATTTATATTCTTTAAGGGGATACTGACAAAGTATTTTCGACTTGTCGCCTTGTCACTCTCGGTGATTATGATATATGGGGGCATGATTTGGTATGTTTTTCCGGATATGGATGCTGAGAAAAACATTTCTTGGGAAGGTCACTTGTCTGGACTGATCACAGGAATAGTATTCGCGCTATTTTTCAAAACTCCGCAATTTGAAAAAGTCATTAAGTACGAGTGGGAGCATCCAGATTTTGATGCTGAGAATGATCCATTCATGCAGCGGTTTGATGAGAATGGGAATTTTGTTCCGACACCGAAGCCAGAAGTTATTCCTGAAGATCTTCAGAATGTTGGAAATATTTCTACTACTCAGCAAGATATCAACTTTGTCTATATCTATCACAAGAGTGAAGTGGAAAAATAAAAAAAGCCAGATAGATTCTGGCTTTTTTGGTAACTATTGTCTTTGTCTGACAGCTTCGTATAGAAATGCTCCGGCCGCAACTGATACATTTAACGACCCTATACTACCAAACATTGGTAGCTTTGCTTTCTCGTCTATAACTTTTAGCACTGAAGGATTAACTCCTCTGTCTTCAGATCCCATTACTATAGCAAGAGGCTGAGTCAAGTCTAACTCGTACAAAGAGGTTTCGGTTTTCTCGGTAGCAGCAATCGTTTTGATTCCTGATCCTTGCAAGAAGAAGATGGCATCTTTAATGTGCGCAACCTTACAAATTGGCACATTAAATACAGCTCCTGCTGATGTTTTTACCGTATCTCCATTTACGGGAGCAGAACCTTGTTTTTGAACAATGATTCCAGAAACGCCCGTACATTCGGCAGTTCTAATAATTGCGCCAAAATTCCGTGCATCAGAAAGTTGATCTAAAATCAAAAATAATGGAGCTTTATTTGTTTCTAAAGTTTGAGCGACCAAGGTTTCTAAATCATAAAATCCTACTGGAGATATTGTCGCGACAGCACCTTGATGGTTGTTGTGGGTAAGTCTATTTAGTTTTTCAACTGGGACATAAGTAAAGTTGATATCATTGCGTTTCATAACTTTCATCAGGTCTTTCATCAATTCGCCCGATGCTTCCTTTTGAATAAACACTCTATCGACTTCCTTACCAGCTTGTATCGCTTCGATAATAGCTCTTATCCCAAATATTTGTTGTTCATTTTCCATGATGCAAATGTATAAAAAAAACCATCAGCGTAAACTGATGGTTTTAGGTTTATTATATATTCTGCGATTAATTAATATCCCAGAAAATTTTTGTTTGAAGTTTGTCTCCTCCGATTGCAATTTTAGCTGCATCAAGATTTGCTTTATTAACTGTAACTTCTGAAGAAGGATAAGTTAATCGTTTTGGCATTTTACCTTGAGCCGCAGCTACGGCATTAGATGGAGCGATAATTTCCGGTTGATCAAGTCTTCTAATAGAAGTCCAAGCTTCAAAAGGACGGTTAAATAACGCTAACCACGCTTGAGTACCAATTTTTTTCTTCCAATCTCCATCTGCTGTAGTGTAAGCAACTTCAGGTTTTGCTAGGTAAGCTGTAGCAGCTGACGTAGATAATCCCCAAAATTCAAAAGAACTAGTAATTGCATCATTGTAAAATGATTCTGCTGAACCACCTACTGCGTAACCTCTTTCTGCTGCCTCAGCTAAGTAGAAATTCATTTCTGTAGCTTCAAATAGTTGAGCTGCTAGATCTGGAGCTCTTAATGCATTTCCAATTCCTGAGAAAAACTGTGCTAAATTTGCAACACCGTTTACACCCCCGATATAAGTTGAACCTTCATTTCCAACAGGTCTAAAGTATACTGCTAGCCTTGGATCTTCAAGATCAATAAGTGCATTCACAATTGTTGCAGAAGCCACATAATCATTACGTCCACTAGCTTCAAGATCAGCATGTAAAGGATTGTAATTTGGTGGTCCACTAGAAAATACAAGTGCTGCATTTTGAGAGTTATCTGTAATAACTCCTGCAGTAACTGCACTTTCGATTGCGGTCTTAGCTAATGCGCTATTAACGTCTGCTAGGTTGATTCCGATTTTTACTTTTAGAGAGTTAGCAAATTCAATCCAACCTGCAACATCACCGTTGTAAATTCCATCACCTGACGCGAAAGAAGCTGCAGATGGATCAAGAATAGCAAGTGCATTATTTACACGAACTAGTAAATCTGGATAGATTACTGCATCATCGTCATACTTTGGTAACACGTTAGTAGGATCTAATGCTTCTGAATAAGGAATGTCTCCAAATGAATCCACTAATACTTGAAAAGTATACACTTTCATCAGTTCGATAATCGCTTTCTTATTTGCCTGTTGAGCAGTGAATTCTGCTTGAGTTTGCAAATCAGATTTAGATTCTTTATCAATAACAGTTTCTGCAGTTGTTAAGTTTCCAAGAACATCACGATATAAGTTGTTCCATAAATTCACAGGAATATTTCTCTGTGTAAGATTGTAACGTGATTCTTGAAAGTATTGTGTTTGAGCCCAGTATTGAGTAAAGTATCTAAATGGACTTAAGTTAACACTAGACGTTGTCATCTGGCTAGCAAGCTCAAATTGCGCATTTGCAACTAGAGTTTCAGCAGGCACATCATAAGCTCTGTCTTTGTCATCATTAAAATTGGCATCCTCACTTGTACATCCTATAGCAAGGAATAGCGAGAAGGCTGCTATGGTATATTTTATCTTTTTCATCTTAGAAACTTGCTTTAATATTAAATGAATAAACTTTTGTAGTTGGCATCACTCCTGATTGGTATCCTTGTACGTTTCCTGATGAAGCTCCAGCTTCTGGATCTGCGTCTGGAAGACTTTTGTCAATTATCCAAAGATTGTTACCCAATAAGCTTATCGATAGTGATTTCACCATTGTATTGTCTAGAAATCTAGTAGGTAGAGAGTAAGATAGTGCTACTTCTCTTAGTTTTACAAAACCAGCATCGTACATGAATGCTTTGTTTGGATTTACAGAATATCCGTAAGCCATTTCAACACCGTTTGTCTCAATACGAGTAGTGTTTACTGTTCCATCTTCGTTATAACCTGGCAAGATAATACCTCCACCATCTGCGATAGAATTACGAACTGGATTTCCTAAGTCATTTAGACCTGCAGTATTTTGTGTCAGTCCTGTGTACTGTCCAAATGCTTGATCTAGTGAATAAACATCTCCACCTTTTTTAACATCAATCAATACTCCTAGAGAAAGTGCTTTGTAAGTAAATTTGTTGTAAAGACCACCAATCCAATCTGCCTGAATATTTCCAATGATTTTATTGTTTTCGATGATATATAATCCATCTTCGTCTACAAGTTTGTTTCCATTGTCATCGTAAGAATAATCACTTCCTAAAAACGTTCCGTAAGGCTCGCCTACGTAAGCATTAAGAGACATACCACCTTGGAAAGATGCTAATTGTAAGTTGTCTCTTCCCGCATTAAGCGATTTTACAACGTTTTTGTTTTGTGACCAGTTTGCACGAATCATCCATTCAAAATCTGCTGTTTTAATTGGCGAACCAGAGATACTAACTTCAACACCTTTATTTTCCAACTCACCTGCGTTAATTTGAGAAAAACTAAAACCAGTTGATGTAGACTGTGGTACATTAAAGATTTGATCTTGTGTAGATGATTTGTAAATCGACGCATCAAATACAAGACGGTTTCTGAATAATGAAGCTTCTAAACCAAATTCTGTTGCAATCTGATTTTCTGGTTTTAAGTTTTCAAAATCTACGTAAACTGAACTGTTACCGAAAAGAAGATTGTCTCCAAGTAATCCATTATTGATTTTTGCACCTAATCGACGCGCATTAGGGTCATTTCCTACTTCTGCATAACTTGCACGAAGTTTCAAGTTAGATAACCAATCTTGCTTGATGTATTCTGAAAGAATAACACTTGCTCCAACAGAGTAGTAAGGGTAGCTATTGTTGTTAATTGACAAAGCAGTAGTTCCATCAACTCTGTAAGTTCCCTCTAGGTAGAAAGTCTTCAAATAATCAAGAGACAATTGTCCGTAGAAACCTTGTTTTTCATAGTTTACTTCAGATTCATCTGGAGCAACAAATACTTTTGAATTTGAAAGTGTGTATAATCCTGGAGCGATAAGACCACCAGTTGTATTTCCTTCAAATGAATCCAATTTAGATTTAATAAAAGTACCTCCAACTAAAGCTTTACCACCAAAATCTCCAACTGTAAAGTCGTAATTAGCGATCATGTCGTAAGTAGTTTGTAAGAAACTTCTCGTATACAATCTGTATCCTGAAGATTCATCAATTGCATTGATACCAAATTCTTCTGGATGACTTCCAATTGCTTTTCTGTATTCTTGTCTGTCATTTGAATTATCTACAGTTACACGACCTAAAATGTTTAAGTTATCTGTGATTTTGTAAGTTAAATTAGCACCCAAAAGCAAACGTGTGTGCTCATCAGATTGGTAATTTTCGTAACGGTCAAAGTAAGGGTTATTCCAATAAGCTGGAGAGAAATCACCTGACAAAGGATCTGACATATTCCAAGAAACGTTTTGCTTGTTTCTGAAGTATTCTTGTTTTAACTCTTCCATATCAACGTTGGTTTGCCACCACTGACGGAAGTTTCCAATAATATTATCACCGTATCCAACACTATTTCTACCTACCGTGCTCTGATCTGTAAAAGTTGTAAAGGCAGTAATATCCCATTTATCAGATAATTTTCTTGAAAAATTACCACTAATATTATTTTTGTTCAAAGTACTATTTGGAAGAATACCACTTGAGTTATTATTTGTGTATCCAAAGTTGAAAGTTCCTTTGTCATCACCACCACTAAAGTTGATATTGTTTACTACAGAGAAAGAATCTTGGAAGAAATGTCCTGGATCATTAGCGCCAGCAACCCAAGGAGTTGGCTTGCCAAAATTGGCATTTCCTGGAGCAAAAGCATTCCATTGGTATACCATTAAACTAGGATCAAAAGCATTACCAAATGATGAATCGGCAGTCATGTCAACAATTAAGTCATCGATACCATCACCATTTACATCAGCAGGGTAAAAAGAGTCATTTGCTCCACTATACCCGTTGGCACCATACTGTTTTTGATACTTGATAAAAGTGTCTTTATCATATTTACCAACAGATGTTGTAGAACTAAAACTGATTCCCAAACCTGAATTCAATTTTCCTTTTTTAGTAGTAATCATGATAGCACCATTTGATGCAGCACTACCGTAAAGAGCCGTTGCAGCAGCACCTTTAAGCACTGTAACAGATTCGATATTATTTGGATCAATGTCTGATGCAGAGTTACCAAAGTCATATCCACCTCTAGAGTTTGCAGCTCCTGCAGTATTCAAATTCGCATTTGAAACTGGCACACCATCAACCACCATTAATGCTTGGTTATTACCTGTAATAGACTTACTACCACGTAGAACGATGTTTGTTGAACCACCAAAATTCGAGTTCGCTCTAATTTCCAATCCCGCAACTTTCCCTGAAAGATTGTTTAGGAAGTTATCGGTAGGAACTGCGTTTACTTCTTCGGCAGAAACTTTTTGTGCTGAATAGCCTAGAGATTTTTTATCTCTTGTGATACCCAAGGCAGTAACAACCACTCCTTCTAGAGCGATAGCATCATCTACCATTTTAATAGTTGTACTTGCATTACGAGCTAAAACTTCTTTTGAAGCCATCCCAATGTAAGAAAATTGCAATGTCTGCGTAGGCATTGCGTCAATACGGAAATTACCGTCAATATCACTGTTAACTCCTGTAGTAGTTCCTTTAATCACGACTCCTACTCCTGGTAGGGGTAGATTATCGCCATCAACTACTTTTCCAGATACTGTGATAGATTGTGCAAACGAGAGCTGCACAAAGAGCATTGCAAAGAACGCTGCTAAAATCTTTAATCTTGGTTTCATATTAATTTTTTTGGTTAGTGGAGTAAAAGTCTTAATTAATCCTTAAGCACACAACATTTTTTATGCTTTTTTTTTTAAAAGGTAGTGTTAAAACTTATATGCACTATTGAATTCTTACTACTTAGAGACTGATTTGTTAAAAAACCGTTGGCATACGATAAGTTAAATAATCCAATTTTGCTTACTATCCCAAATCCTAATCCTACTCCAACTAACGAATTACTATTGTCTCTGCTAACGATTTGAGTGTCATCTGAATAAAATCCATAGTCAAGGATGGAGTGCGCATATAGGGTAGGGGAAAGTAAGTAGCGATATTCTGTCGCTAATAGTAAAGCTAAATTTGCTTGTAGTAAATTCTCTGCAAAACCTCGAACACTTCGGCTGCCACCAAAACGATATAATTCTCCCACGATATATTCTTTACTTTGTAGGAAATAATTTGTGTTTTTGATCCAAACAACATTTTTGTTATTGAGGTAAAAATTATTTTCGATGTTAGTTTCGATAAATAGTTGCGGAATTCTTTCTGTCAATGATGTACGGTTCCCGATTCCACTTTTTATGGTCACTACAGTTTTATTCTTAAACAAATCAAACTCCGGCCTATAATCGCTATATTCAAATGAAGCAGTGAAAAAGGTGCTTTTATAGTCTTTTAAAATACTACTATTCAAATTTTGAATATCACTTGACTCGGTAGATTGATAGCCAGCAAAAAATCGTTTGTTGTAAGAAAAGTAGTATCCTACCTCGGCTGATGTTTTGGTGTTTTGAAAAGTACTGTCTTGCTTGAAAATATTTAAACTAGCTTTTAAAGCAAATGGGGTTTTAAAAATGTAGGGTAATTCAATGCTGCTTTTAAAGGTAGTTTGTTTTTGACCATCGCTTTTCCAATACAAAATAAAAGTTTCTCCAGTTTTCAAAGCATTGTTCAGTTCTAAATCGACGTAACCATTAAAAAGTAATTTACCAGACTCTTCGTCGTTAGAAAACCCAACAATTCCATCAAACTTATTAGAATTTGCTTTTTCTAGATAAATATAAACCTTGGTGGTGTCGGTTGTAAATAAAATTTCGGGGTTTTTTGTTTGTTGCACAAATGGGAGTTTATCAAATTCCTTTTTAATTTTCTCAACGTTGTTTTGTGTAAAAGTGAGATTCTTAAAAAGTCGCTCTATATTATTTTGATGACCTTTCGGGAAGCTTTTATAATTTAGTACTATTTCATTTATTTTACGTGTGCGGCCCTTTTCTACAACTAGATTGGTAATCAATGTTTTTCCGCTTTCGCGAAATTGACTCAACTTAACTTTGGCCATCGAATAACCTTGGAGTTCCAGTGATTTTGTGTAACTCTGTAAATAAGAAGATACAGATGCAAAGGGAATCATAATGGAATCTCTATTGATATTTTTGTTTTTGGTCGAAATTGTGTCCTTATATATAAGGACATATTTAATTTGAGTATTTAACTCCGCTTTTGCATTCGCCAAGGTATCGTTGCTAATTGAATAATTTGACAATATCGCATTGATATAGCCTAATTCTTTTAAATTATTTACTAGTTTATCAGAAGTTTGTTGCAAGCTCTTTTTGGACGTATGTATTTTCTGATAGTTTAAAGAGTCGATTACTTTTTGTTCCGTTTTGCTATTGGCCTCAATAGTATATTGATACTTCTGCGAGTAGCATTGCAAGTAGGTTAGTAGAAACAGGAGAATGTAAAAGGTATTTTTCAAGTGGGAAAGGTTGTGAAATATAGAACGTAAAGTTGTCAAAAATTGTATAATCAGTTGGTATGAAATTATCTGTGCGAAAATAATCTAATTAATGTTTGAATAAAAAAAAATATTCTTACATTTGCAACCCCGTAAAAAGCGGGAATTTTATAATCATAATAATTATTAGTATTTAATTATGCCAACAATTCAACAATTAGTAAGAACCGGAAGAACTCAGATGACTAAGAAGAGTAAATCGGTTGCTCTAGATTCTTGTCCTCAAAGAAGAGGTGTTTGTACGCGTGTTTACACTACTACACCAAAGAAACCAAACTCTGCAATGCGTAAAGTAGCGCGTGTACGTTTGACAAATGGTAATGAAGTGAACGCTTACATCCCAGGAGAAGGACACAATCTACAAGAGCACTCGATAGTATTAGTTAGGGGTGGAAGAGTAAAAGATTTACCAGGAGTTAGATACCACATTGTGCGTGGTGCACTTGATACATCAGGTGTAGCAGGAAGAACACAAAGAAGATCTAAGTATGGTGCTAAGCGCCCAAAAGAAGCGAAAAAGTAATTAAAAAAAATCTTTTAAAGACAAAGACATGAGAAAAAGAGCAGCAAAGAAGAGGCCACTTCTTCCAGATCCAAGGTTTAACGACCAATTGGTAACACGTTTTGTGAATAACTTAATGTGGGATGGAAAAAAATCAACAGCTTTTAAAGTATTTTATGATGCAATTGACATTATCGAATCAAAAAAGCAAGATGACGAGAAATCATCATTAGAAATTTGGAAAGATGCTTTAACAAACGTTATGCCTCACGTAGAAGTACGTAGTCGTAGAGTTGGTGGAGCTACGTTCCAAATCCCTATGCAAATTAGACCAGACAGAAAAATCTCTATGGCAATGAAGTGGTTAATACTTTACGCTAGAAGAAGAAATGAGAAATCTATGGCTCAAAGACTTGCATCTGAATGTTTAGCTGCGGCTAAAGAAGAAGGTGCTGCAGTTAAAAAGAGAATGGATACTCATAAGATGGCTGAAGCAAACAAAGCATTCTCTCACTTTAGATTTTAATAACTAAGAAATGGCTAGAGACTTATTATATACAAGAAACATTGGAATCGCTGCACACATTGATGCTGGTAAAACAACAACAACTGAGCGTATCCTTTTCTATACAGGAGTTAACCATAAATTAGGTGAAACTCACGAAGGTTCTGCTACAATGGACTGGATGGCGCAAGAGCAAGAAAGAGGTATTACAATTACTTCTGCAGCTACTACTTGTGACTGGAATTTCCCAACTGAGCAAGGTAAAATTTTACCTGAATCAGTGCCTTACCACTTTAATATTATTGATACACCGGGACACGTTGACTTTACAGTTGAAGTAAACCGCTCGTTAAGAGTATTAGATGGTTTGGTATTTCTTTTTAGTGCTGTTGATGGTGTTGAGCCTCAGTCAGAAACTAACTGGAGATTAGCAGATAATTACAAAGTGCCTCGTATGGGCTTCGTAAACAAGATGGACAGACAAGGATCTAACTTCCTTGCTGTTTGTAAGCAAATTAAAGATATGCTAAAATCGAATGCTGTGCCTATCGTATTACCGATCGGTGAAGAGCAAGATTTTAAAGGAGTTGTTGACTTGGTGAAAAACCAAGCAATAGTTTGGCATAACGATAACTTTGGTGCAACGTTTGACATTGTGCCAATTCCAGAAGATATGGTAGATGAAGTACGTGAGTACAGAGCATACCTTATTGAGGCAGTTGCTGATTACGACGAAACTTTGATGGAGAAATTCTTCGAAGACGAAAACTCTATTACAGAGGAAGAAATCAACATCGCTTTAAGAAAAGCAGCTATTGATATGTCTATCATTCCAATGGTATGTGGATCTTCATTTAAAAATAAAGGAGTACAATTCTTACTTGATGCAGTTTGTAAATATTTACCATCTCCATTAGATAAAGAAGGAATTGAAGGAATTAACCCTGATACTGAATTGACAGAAATTCGTCGTCCATCAGTAAAAGAACCTTTTGCAGCTCTTGCATTTAAAATTGCTACTGACCCTTTCGTAGGTCGTTTGGCTTTCTTCCGTGCTTATTCAGGTCGTTTGGACGCAGGTTCATACATTCTTAATACACGTTCTGGAAACAAAGAACGTATCTCGCGTATCTATCAGATGCACGCCAATAAACAAAATCCTATCGATTTTATCGAAGCAGGAGATATTGGAGCAGCTGTTGGGTTTAAGGATATTAAAACTGGAGATACAATGTGTGATGAAAAACACCCTATTGTATTAGAAAGTATGGATTTCCCGGATCCAGTTATCGGTGTGGCTATTGAACCAAAAACAAAAGCTGACGTTGATAGAATGGGTATGGCTCTTGCAAAACTTGCAGAAGAGGATCCAACATTTGTGGTAAAAACTGACCAAGCTTCAGGACAAACAATTATTTCAGGTATGGGTGAGCTACACTTAGATGTACTTATCGATCGTATGAGAAGAGAGTTTAAAGTTGAAGTTAATCAAGGTGAGCCTCAAGTAGAATATAAAGAAGCCTTTACTCAAAAAGCACAACACAGAGAAGTTTACAAAAAACAATCAGGTGGTCGTGGTAAATTTGCAGATATCGTTTTCGTAATCGAACCAGCTGATGAAGGTGTTGTTGGATTGCAGTTCGTCAATGCTGTAAAAGGTGGTAACGTTCCTAAGGAATATGTTCCGTCTGTAGAAAAAGGTTTCAAAGCGGCTATGAAACAAGGTCCTCTTGCAGGATACGAGGTTGATAGCTTAAAAGTTACTTTGATGGATGGATCTTTCCACCCTGTGGATTCTGATGCACTTTCTTTTGAATTGGCAGCAAAAATGGGTTACAAAGAATCTGGCCGTGCGGCTGGAGCTGTAATTCTTGAGCCTATCATGAAGATTGAAGTGATTACACCAGAAGAAAACATGGGAGATATCGTTGGAGATTTGAATCGTCGTAGAGGTCAAGTTAACGACATGGGTGATAGAGCAGGTGCAAAAACTATTAAAGCGAATGTACCTTTATCAGAAATGTTTGGATATGTAACAACATTGAGAACATTATCTTCAGGTAGAGCAACATCAACTATGGAATTTTCTCACTACGCTGAAACTCCTTCCAATATTTCAGAAGAAGTAATTAAAAAAGCAAAAGGAACCGTTTAATTCAAAACAACATGAGTCAAAAAATCAGAATAAAATTAAAATCTTACGATCACATGTTGGTTGATAAATCTTCAGAGAAGATCGTAAAAACTGTTAAGAGCACTGGAGCAGTAGTAACAGGTCCAATCCCGTTGCCAACTCACAAAAAAATCTTCACAGTACTTCGTTCTCCACACGTTAACAAAAAAGCGAGAGAGCAATTTGAAGTAATGTCATACAAAAGATTAATAGACATTTATTCTTCATCTTCAAAAACAATTGATGCTCTAATGAAATTAGAGTTGCCAAGTGGTGTAGAAGTAGAGATCAAGGTTTAAGTATCTTTCTTTTATAATAAAAAGAACATTGTTTAAGCGAAAATTATTTTTTTTGGTGATTCGGTAAATTTATTATACTTTTGCCGCACGAAAAAAATAGGATTCGCTTAAATGTGTTTTTTATAGTTTGTATTTAATAATTAATAAGTAATAATTATGTCTGGGTTAATTGGTAGAAAAATTGGCATGACTAGCATTTTCGATGAAAAAGGAAAAAACATTCCTTGTACAGTAATCGAAGCTGGACCATGCGTTGTTACCCAAGTCAGAACCAAAGAGGCTGACGGGTATGAAGCGTTGCAGCTTGGTTTCGATGACAAAAACGAGAAACATTCCACTAAAGCGGCCGTAGGTCACTTTAAAAAAGCTGGAACTGTGGCTAAGAAAAAAGTCGTTGAATTCAAGTACTTCGAAGAACAGTATAAATTAGGTACAGTCTTGACTGTAGACCTATTTGAAGAAGGTGAATATGTAGATGTTCAAGGTGTTTCAAAAGGAAAAGGTTTTCAAGGGGTTGTTAAACGTCACGGTTTTGGTGGAGTTGGACAAGCTACCCACGGTCAACACAATCGTTTAAGAGCTCCTGGATCTGTAGGTGCTTCATCTTATCCTTCTAGAGTATTCAAAGGAATGCGTATGGCAGGAAGAATGGGAACTGATAACGTAACAGTACAAAACTTAGTTGTTTTGAAAGTTGTTGCAGAGAAGAACCTACTTTTAGTAAAAGGATGTGTTCCAGGACACACTAACTCTTATGTAATCATACAGAAGTAATGGAAGTAAAAGTTTTAAATTTCAACGGAAAAGAAACTGGCAGAACGATCACTCTTTCTGACGCAGTATTCGCAATAGAGCCTAATAATCACGCAGTATATCTTGACGTTAAGCAATATCTTGCTAACCAAAGACAAGGAACGCACAAAGCAAAAGAAAGAGCTGAAGTAGCGGGAAGTACTCGTAAGATTAAAAAACAAAAAGGAACAGGTACTGCCCGTGCAGGTAGTGCAAAGAATCCTTTATTCAAAGGTGGAGGTACAGTTTTTGGACCAAGACCAAGAAGTTATTCTTTCAAATTAAATAAAAATTTGAAACGTCTTGCTAGAAAATCAGCGTTTTCTATCAAAGCAAAAGAATCAAATATCATCGTTGTTGAAGACTTCAATTTTGAAACTCCAAACACTAAAAATTTCCTTAATGTATTGAAAGATTTAGGGTTAGAGAGTAAAAAATCTTTAATTGTATTGGGAGAGTCAAATAAAAATGTATATTTGTCCTCACGTAATTTAAAGACAGCTAAGGTCGTAAGTCATTTAGAATTAAGTACTTACGAGATACTTAACGCTTCAAGCTTGGTGCTTTTAGAAGGGTCTTTAGAAGGAATTGAAGAAAATTTAAGCAAATAAAAGATCATGAGCATCATAATTAAACCAATTATCACTGAAAAAGTGACCAAACAAAGTGAGCTTCTAAACCGTTTCGGTTTCGTTGTTGACAGAAAAGCTAACAAAGTACAAATTAAGAAAGCTGTTGAGGCTGCTTATGGTATTAATGTAGTTTCTGTAAACACGATGAACGTGAGACCAGATAGAACATCAAAATTCACTAAAAGTGGGTTAATCAGTGGTAAAACAAATGCAATTAAGAAAGCATTCGTTTTGGTACAAGAAGGAGAAACAATCGATTTTTACAACAATATCTAATAAAATAAGATGTCAGTAAGAAAATTAAAACCTATTACCCCAGGTCAGCGTTTTAGAGTTGTGAATAGTTTTGACGCTATTACAACTGATAAGCCGGAACGCTCTTTGATAGCGCCGATAAAAAACTCTGGAGGTAGAAATAGTCAAGGAAAGATGACCATGCGTTATACGGGTGGTGGTCACAAGCAAAGATATCGTATCATTGATTTCAAAAGAAGCAAAGAAGGAATTCCTGCTACAATTAAATCAATTGAATATGATCCAAATCGTACTGCTTTTATCGCTCTTTTAGCTTATGCTGATGGAGAGAAAACATACGTAATTGCGCAAAGCGGTATGAAAGTTGGACAGAAAATTGTTTCTGGACCAGAATCTCAGCCGGAAATTGGAAATGCAATGCCATTAAGCAGAGTGCCACTTGGAACAGTAATTTCATGTATTGAATTACGTCCAGGGCAAGGAGCAGTAATTGCTCGTTCTGCAGGTACCTTTGCTCAACTAGTAGCTAGAGATGGTAAATATGCGACAATCAAAATGCCGTCAGGTGAAGTTAGATTAATTCTACTTACTTGTTCAGCTACTATTGGAGCAGTTTCTAACCATGATCACCAACTTATTGTATCTGGAAAAGCAGGTAGAACAAGATGGTTGGGTAGAAGACCAAGAACTAGACCAGTAGCAATGAACCCTGTCGATCACCCAATGGGTGGTGGTGAAGGTCGTTCTTCAGGTGGACATCCACGTTCTAGAAACGGTATTCCAGCTAAAGGCTATAGAACACGTTCTAAAGTCAATCCGAGTAACAAGTATATCGTAGAACGTAGAAAGAAATAATAAGATATGGCACGTTCATTAAAAAAAGGACCTTTTGTTCATTATAAATTAGACAAAAAAGTTCAAGAAAATATAGAAAAGGGTAAAAATGGAGTTGTAAAGACTTGGTCTAGAGCTTCTATGATTACACCAGACTTCGTTGGACAAACTATCGCAGTTCACAACGGACGTCAATTTGTACCAGTTTATGTTACTGAAAATATGGTAGGTCATAAACTTGGAGAGTTTTCACCAACAAGATCTTTTAGAGGTCACGCTGGAGCAAAAAATAAAGGTAAAAAATAAGAAGCAATGGGAGTTCGTAAAAGAGAAACAGCAGATGCGAGAAAAGAGGCTAATAAGTCTATTGCTTTCGCCAAATTGAATAACTGCCCTACTTCACCTAGAAAAATGCGCTTAGTAGCGGACTTGGTAAGAGGTCAGAAGGTAGAAAATGCACTTAACATATTAAGATTTAGCTCAAAAGAAGCTTCTAGAAAACTAGAGAAACTTTTGTTGTCTGCAATCAATAACTGGGAGCAAAAAAATGCTGAAGGTGATGTAGCAGAGGCAGGTCTAATTGTAAAAGAGATCAGAGTAGATGGTGGAATGATGTTGAAGAGACTTCGTCCAGCACCTCAAGGTCGCGCGCATAGAATTAGAAAACGTTCTAATCACGTTACAATCGTGTTAGGATCTATCAATAACACACAAAGTAATTAATAAACAGTATGGGACAGAAAACAAATCCGATTGCTAACCGACTTGGTATCATCAGAGGTTGGGATTCGAACTGGTATGGTGGAAATGACTACGGTGATAAATTAGCCGAAGATTTTAAAATCAGAAAGTACATCCACGCTCGTTTATCAAAAGCTAGTGTTTCTAAAGTAATTATCGAGAGAACTTTAAAACTTGTAACCGTTACTATCACTACTGCTAGACCTGGTATCATTATCGGAAAAGGTGGACAAGAGGTAGACAAGTTGAAAGAAGAACTTAAGAAAATTACTGACAAAGAAGTTCAGATTAATATTTTTGAAATCAAGAGACCTGAACTAGATGCATACCTTGTAGGTACTAGTATCGCACGTCAGATCGAAAGCAGGATTTCATACAGAAGAGCAATAAAAATGGCAATTGCTGCTTCAATGCGTATGAATGCTGAAGGAATCAAAGTATTGATTTCAGGACGTTTGAATGGTGCTGAAATGGCACGTTCAGAAGGTTTCAAAGAAGGAAGAATTCCTTTGTCAACTTTCAGGGCAGATGTTGATTACGCACTTGCTGAAGCTCATACCCAATACGGGAGAATGGGAATCAAAGTGTGGATCATGAAAGGTGAAGTTTATGGAAAAAGAGATCTTTCTCCATTAGCCGGAATGGACAAAAAACAATCCGGTGCAGGTGGAAAAGGTGGAGATGCCCCAAGAGGTAAATCTAACTTTAACAGAGGCAGTAAACCAGATGCTCGTAAAAGAAAGTAAATTTTTAAATTAAAGAAAAATGTTACAGCCTAAAAGAACGAAATACCGTAAGGTACAAAAAGGTAGAATGAAAGGAAATACCGGTAGAGGGTATGAACTTTCAAATGGAATGTTTGGTATCAAATCTGTGCACGAAGATGGTATGTTTTTAACATCACGTCAAATCGAGGCAGCTCGTATTGCCGCTACTCGTTTTATGAAGAGAGAGGGTCAATTATGGATCAAAATATTTCCAGATAAACCAATTACTAAGAAGCCTCTAGAGGTACGTATGGGTAAAGGAAAAGGTGCCGTAGAATATTGGGCAGCTGTTGTTAAACCAGGAAGAATTATGTTTGAAGTAGGCGGAGTGCCTTTGTCAGTTGCAAAAGAGGCTTTACGTCTTGCAGCGCAAAAACTTCCTTGCAAAACAAAATTTGTCATCGCTAGAGATTTCGAAGCATAATCTATATTATTATGAAACAATCAGAAATAAAGGATCTTTCTGCAGCGCAGTTGCAAGAAAAACTTAGTGAGACTAAGAAAAAGTACAATGACCTAAAAATGGCTCACGCTGTTTCTCCAATTGAAAACCCACTTCAAATTAGAGGTGTAAGAAGATCAGTTGCAAGAATCGAGACAGAGCTTACAAAAAGAGAGTTACAATAATTGTAGTTTGCTGAAAGATGGAAGAAAAAAGAAATTTAAGAAAAGAAAGAATTGGTGTTGTAACTTCGGACAAAATGGACAAGTCTATTGTTGTTGCAGAAGTGCGTAAAGTAAAACACCCATTATACGGTAAGTTCGTGTTGAAGACTAAGAAATATGTTGCACACGACGAAACAAACGACTGTAACATTGGAGATACTGTAAGAATTAGCGAAACGCGTCCTTTAAGTAAATCGAAATGTTGGAGATTAGTTGAAATCCTAGAAAGAGCTAAATAATTATGGTACAACAAGAATCAAGATTAAAAGTAGCAGATAACACAGGGGCTAAGGAAGTTTTAACCATCCGTGTTTTAGGAGGTACCAAAAGAAGGTATGCTTCTGTGGGAGACAAAATTGTAGTTTCAATTAAAGATACGGCACCTAACGGAAGCGTTAAGAAAGGATCTGTTTCAACTGCAGTTGTAGTACGTACCAAAAAAGAAGTGAGAAGAGCCGATGGTTCATACATCAGATTTGACGATAACGCTTGCGTATTGTTAAACGCTGCTGGTGAAATGAGAGGAACTCGCGTTTTTGGTCCGGTAGCAAGAGAACTTCGTGAAAAACAATTCATGAAAATTGTATCATTGGCACCAGAAGTGCTTTAATTATTTTAAGATGATAAAGCTAAAGATAAAATCAGGAGATACTGTTATGGTAATCGCTGGAGACCACAAAGGATCTCAAGGAACTGTAATGAGTGTTGATCGTGAAAAAAACAAAGCGATTGTTGAAGGTGTAAACATGGTAAGTAAACATACTAAACCAAGTGCAAAAAGCCCTCAAGGAGGAATCGTTAAGAAAGAAGCTCCAATACATATTTCAAACCTATCTCTTATAGACCCTAAAACTAAGGGAGCTACAAGAGTTGGAATGAAAGTAGAAGGAGATAAGAAAGTAAGATTTGCAAAAAAATCTAATCAAGTACTATAGTAATGGCTTATACACCTAGACTAAAAGAGGAATACAAGAACAGAGTAATCTCTGCTCTTAAAGAGGAATTCGGATACACAAACGTAATGCAAGTTCCAAAACTTACAAAAATCGTTTTGAGTAAAGGAGTTGGTGCAGCAGTATCAGATAAGAAATTAATTGATTATGCTGTAGATGAATTGGCAAAAATCACTGGACAAAAAGCAGTTGCTACAATCTCTAAGAAAGACGTTGCGTCTTTCAAATTGAGAAAGGGTATGCCAATTGGAGCGATGGTAACATTGCGCGGTGAAAGAATGTACGAGTTTTTAGATAGACTTGTTACTTCAGCTTTACCACGAGTTAGAGACTTTAGCGGAATTAAAGCGAATGGTTTTGACGGTAGAGGAAATTATAACTTAGGTGTTCTAGAACAAATTATCTTCCCAGAAATTGACATTGATAAAGTGAATAAAATTACTGGAATGGATATTACGTTTGTAACGACTGCAGCTACTGATAAAGAAGCTAAATCATTGCTTACTGAACTAGGATTACCTTTTAAAAAGAACTAAGAAATGGCTAAAGAATCAATGAAAGCCCGTGAGCGCAAAAGAGAAAGAACGGTAGAAAAGTATGCTGAGAAAAGAAAAGCTTTGAAAGAAGCTGGAGATTTCGTAGGTTTGCAAAAATTACCGAAAAACGCTTCACCTGTTCGTCTGCACAATCGTTGCAATTTAACTGGTAGACCAAGAGGGTATATGCGTCAGTTTGGTCTATCACGTGTTACATTTCGTGAGATGGCAAGTAACGGTTTAATCCCTGGCGTTAAGAAAGCTAGTTGGTAGTTAATAATTATAAATGGATCTAAGGTTCAGTAAGATGAAAACCAAGATCATAAATTAATCTATATGTATACAGATCCTATTGCGGATTATCTAACACGTGTTAGAAATGCTGTGGCAGCAAACCATAAAGTGGTTGAAATTCCAGCATCAAACCTTAAAAAAGAAATCACTAAGATTTTATTTGAACAAGGTTACATCTTGAGTTACAAATTTGAAGAGAACAAAGTTCAAGGTTCTATCAAAATTGCTTTGAAGTACGATAAAGAGACTAAAGAGCCTGTAATAAGAGATCTTCAAAGAATAAGTAAACCAGGTCTACGTAAGTATTCAGGTTCTACAGAAATTCCTCGTATCCTTAACGGATTAGGAATTGCAATTGTTTCCACTTCAAAAGGTTTGATGACAGGTAAAAAAGCCAAACAACTTAACGTTGGTGGTGAAGTAATTTGTTACGTATACTAAAAACAGCGAAAGATGTCAAGAATAGGTAAAAGTCCAGTAACAATTCCTGCAGGTGTAACAGTAAATGTAGCCGACGGTATTATTACTGTAAAAGGAAAATTAGGAGAACTAACACAAGAGTTTTCAGAGGTGGCAATCACCGTTGAAGGCGATCAAGTACTAGTTGAAAGAGATGGAGATCATAAAGATCTTCGTGCTAAGCACGGTCTTTACAGATCACTTATCAATAACATGATTATTGGAGTGTCTGAAGGATTTACAAAATCATTAGAACTTGTAGGTGTAGGTTTTAGAGCATCTAATCAAGGTCAAAAACTTGATTTAGCACTTGGATTTTCTCACAATATCGTTTTACAAGTTGCTCCCGAAGTAACTGTTGAAACTATATCGGAGAAAGGTAAGAACCCAATCGTAAAACTAACATCATTTGATAAACAACTTGTTGGTCAAGTTGCTGCGAAAATTAGAAGTTTCCGTAAGCCAGAACCGTACAAAGGAAAAGGTATCAAGTTTGTTGGAGAAGTATTAAGAAGAAAAGCAGGTAAATCAGCTTAAAAAATAAGATTATGTCATTAACAAAATCTGATAGAAGACAGAGAATTAGATACAGAATTAGAAAAAGCATCAGTGGTACTGCTGTGAAACCTAGACTTTCTGTATTCAGAAGTAACAAAGAAATATACGCTCAACTTATTGATGACGTAACTGGAGTTACTTTGATGGCTGCCTCTTCAAGAGAAAAAGAAGTAAGTACGGAAGGTACCAATGTAGACGTTGCAAATGCAGTTGGAAAACTGATGGCAGAAAAAGCATTGAAAGCTGGGATAGAGAATGTAACCTTCGATAGAAGTGGATACCTATACCATGGTCGTATTAAATCATTAGCAGAAGGCGCCAGAGAAGCCGGACTAAAATTCTAAGAAAATTATGTCTTACAACAAAAATGTAGAAATTGTAAAACCAACCGGTCTTGATCTTAAAGACCGTTTGGTTAGTGTAAATCGTGTGACAAAAGTTACAAAAGGTGGTAGAGCTTTCGGGTTCTCTGCAATTGTAGTAGTTGGAGACGAGCACGGTGTAGTTGGTCACGGACTTGGAAAATCTAAAGATGTTTCTGAAGCTATTGCAAAAGCAGTAGAAGATGCAAAGAAAAATCTAATTAGAGTTCCTCTTAATAGCCACACTATTCCGCATGAACAAAAAGGAAAATTTAGCGGAGCTCGTGTGTTTTTAATTCCAGCATCTCACGGTACAGGAGTTATTGCAGGTGGTGCTGTGCGCGCAGTTGTAGAGTCTGCAGGAATACAAGACGTATTGTCTAAATCTCAAGGATCTTCAAACCCTCACAACGTAGTTAAAGCAACTTTTGATGCTTTAACTCAAATGAGAAGTGCACTTACTGTAGCAAAACAAAGAGGAGTTTCTTTAGAAACAGTTTTTAAAGGTTAATTCACAGGAAATTATGGCTAAATTATTAGTAAAACAAGTACGAAGCAAAATCAACTGTCCTCTTGATCAAAAAAGAGGTCTAGAAGCTTTGGGTCTTCGCAAAATGGGCCAAGTAGTAGAGCATGAGTCAAATCCTGCTATACTTGGGATGATAAACAAAGTAAAACACTTAGTTTCTGTAGAAGAAGCTAAATAACAAATACTGTTATGAATTTAAGTAATTTACAACCGGCTGAAGGGTCGACACACAATCAGAATAAAAGATTAGGTCGTGGAGAAGGTTCTGGAAAAGGTGGTACCTCTGCAAGAGGACACAAAGGAGCTAAATCTCGTTCTGGTTATTCAAAAAAGATTGGTTTTGAGGGAGGGCAAATGCCACTTCAAAGACGTGTACCTAAGTTTGGTTTTACAAACATTAATCGTAAAGATTACGAAGGAGTAAACCTTGATACGCTGCAAGCACTAGTAGATAATGGTCAGATTAAAGATACAGTCGATATGTCTGTATTTGTAAGCCACCGTTTGGCAACTAAAAATGAAATCGTAAAGATTTTAGGTAGAGGTGAACTAACAGCGAAATTAAAGGTAACTGCTCACAAATTTACTGCTACTGCAAAAGCTGCAATTGAAGCGGCCGGTGGAGAAGCTGTAACTATATAATTTTTCTATAAATGAAGAAATTTTTCGAATCATTAGCCAACGCTTGGAAAATAGAGGAACTAAAAAATAGAATTCTAATAACAATTGGTCTTCTTTTAGTATACCGTTTTGGTGCACAAGTTACACTTCCAGGTATTGATGCTGCTCAATTAGGTAATCTAGCTGGACAGACTAAAGACGGAATTGGATCTATCCTAGATATGTTTACTGGTGGTGCGTTCTCGCAAGCATCAGTATTTGCATTGGGAATTATGCCTTATATTTCTGCTTCTATTGTAGTACAGTTGATGGGAATTGCAATTCCTTATCTGCAAAAACTTCAGAAAGAAGGAGAAAGCGGTACCAAGAAAATTAATCAAATTACACGTTGGTTAACTATTGGAATCACACTTGTACAAGGTCCTGGTTACATTTACAATCTGTACCGAACGTTGCCAAGTAGTGCGTTTCTATTAGGTTTTGACTCGTTTTCGTTTCTTTTCTCTTCTGTAGTAATATTAGTTACAGGAACGATATTTGCAATGTGGTTGGGTGAGAAAATTACCGATAAAGGGATTGGTAACGGAATTTCGTTATTGATTATGGTTGGTATTATCGCACGTTTACCGCAAGCATTTATACAAGAATTTACAACTCGTGTAACAAATAATAACGGTGGTCCTATGCTTCTTGTATTAGAAGTGATCATTTGGTTACTTGTTATCGTTGCTTGTATCTATCTTGTTATGGCTATCAGAAGAATTCCAGTACAGTACGCTAGACGAACTGTGTCGGGGGAGTTTGAACAAGATGCAAACCGTCAGTGGATTCCATTAAAGTTGAACGCATCTGGAGTTATGCCAATCATTTTTGCGCAAGCAATTATGTTTATACCAGCAGCACTTGCAGGTTTATCAAACTCTGAGACATCACAATCTATAGCAGGCGCTTTTAGCGATATGTTTGGATTTTGGTACAACTTAGTTTTTGCACTCCTTATTATTATATTTACATATTTCTACACAGCGATCACTGTTCCAACAAACAAGATGGCAGACGATCTAAAACGTAGTGGTGGTTTTATTCCAGGGATCAAACCAGGACTTGAAACATCAGAGTTTTTGGACAAAGTGATGTCTTTAATTACTTTTCCAGGATCGGTTTTCTTAGCATTAATAGCAATTTTTCCTGCTATCGTGGTAAGTGTTATGAATGTGCAACAATCATGGGCAATGTTTTATGGCGGAACGTCTTTGATTATTATGGTAGGAGTGGCGATAGACACTATTCAACAAGTGAATTCATATTTGTTGAATAAGCATTATGATGGATTGATGAAGACAGGTAAAAATAGAAAAGCAATCGCTTAAGTTTAAATGGCAAAACAATCAGCAATAGAACAAGACGGATCAATCATCGAAGCATTATCAAATGCGATGTTCCGTGTGGAGTTAGAAAATGGACATATTGTAATTGCTCATATTTCAGGTAAGATGCGTATGCACTACATCAAGTTATTACCAGGTGATAAAGTGAAACTTGAAATGAGCCCTTATGATTTGTCGAAAGCAAGAATTACTTATAGATATTAAAGGCACTCAAAATGAAAGTAAGAGCATCAGTAAAAAAGAGAAGTCCCGAGTGCATCATTGTGCGTAGAAAAGGGAGATTGTACGTAATTAACAAAAAGAATCCTAGATTTAAACAAAGACAAGGATAGTTATGGCAAGAATAGCAGGGGTAGACATCCCAAAAAACAAAAGAGGAGTTATCGCTTTAACATACATCTTCGGAGTAGGTAGAAGTAGAGCAATTGAGGTATTAGAAAAAGCTCAAGTTAGCCAAGATACGAAAGTTCAAGATTGGAATGACGACGAAATCGGAGCAATTCGTGAAGCCGTAGGATTTTTTAAAATTGAAGGTGAACTACGTTCAGAGATTTCAGTAAACATCAAACGTTTAATGGATATCGGATGTTATAGAGGAATTCGTCACAGATCTGGTCTTCCATTAAGAGGACAAAGAACTAAGAATAACTCAAGAACCAGAAAAGGTAAAAGAAAAACTGTTGCGAACAAGAAAAAAGCAACTAAATAATAAGTAGTATGGCTAAGGCAAGTACAAAAAAACGTAAAGTAGTTGTTGAATCAACAGGTGAAGCTCACATTAGTGCTACTTTTAATAACATCATTATCTCTTTAACAAATAAGAAAGGTGAAGTTATCTCTTGGTCTTCTGCAGGTAAGATGGGTTTTAGAGGTTCTAAAAAGAATACTCCATACGCAGCTCAGATGGCAGCCGAAGATTGTAGTAAAGTAGCTCTTGAAGCAGGATTGAAAAAAGTGAAAGTTTATGTAAAAGGACCAGGAAACGGACGTGAGTCTGCAATCAGATCTTTGCATAATGGTGGAATCGAAGTAACAGAAATTATTGATGTTACGCCAATGCCACACAACGGATGTCGTCCTCCTAAAAGACGTAGAGTTTAATAATTTTTTTATAATAGTATAACCCAAGGTAGATATAGATTATCGGAGGATATGACCTGAATTCATAATCTCTACCTTATTAATTTTTAGAAATGGCAAGATATACTGGTCCAAGTACAAGAATTGCTCGTAAATTTGGCGAAGCAATCTTCGGAGATGACAAATCTTTCGAAAAAAGAAATTACCCACCGGGACAACATGGAATGACCAAAAAAAGGGGTAAAAAATCTGAATATGCAATCCAGTTAATGGAAAAGCAAAAAGCTAAATACTCTTACGGTATCTTAGAAAAACAATTCAGAAACCTTTTTGAAAAAGCATCAGCTGCACGTGGTGTAACTGGTGAGGTTCTACTTCAATTATGTGAATCTAGACTAGACAATGTAGTATACAGAATGGGTATTGCTCCTTCTCGTCGTGCTGCGCGTCAAATCGTTTCTCACAGACATATTACCGTTAATGGCGAACTTGTAAATATTGCTTCTTACTTACTTAAAGTAGGTGATGTAGTAGCTGTTCGTGAAAAGTCTAAATCTCTTGAAGCTATCGAAGCTTCTCTAGCTAATTCTAGTCACGTTTACGAATGGATCACTTGGAACAATGACCTGAAAGAAGGAACATTTGTTTCGATACCTGCGAGACTTCAGATCCCTGAAAATATCAAGGAACAGTTAATCGTCGAATTGTACAACAAATAAAAATGAACTTTAGTCGAAATTATGGCAATATTTAATTTTCAGAAACCCGATAAAGTTATCATGATCGATTCAACCGATTTTGAAGGCAAATTTGAATTTCGTCCTTTAGAACCTGGTTACGGATTGACCGTTGGTAATGCACTTAGAAGAGTTTTGCTTTCCGCATTGGAAGGATACGCAATCACATCTGTACGAATTGAAGGTGTGGATCATGAGTTTTCGACTATTTCAGGAGTTGTAGAAGATGTTACTGAAATGATCTTGAACCTTAAGCAAGTACGTTTCAAACGTCAGATTGAGGATGTAGATAACGAAACAGTTACTATATCTGTATCAGGTAAAGATCAGCTTACAGCTGGAGATTTCCAAAAGTTTATCTCTGGATTCCAGGTATTAAACCCGGAGCTTGTAATCTGTAACCTTGATAGCAAAATCAATTTGAACATGGAACTTACTATCGAAAAAGGTAGAGGTTATGTTCCTGCAGAAGAAAACAAAAAACAAAATGCCGCTATTGGGACTATTTTCACAGATTCTATTTTTACACCTGTAAAGAATGTAAAATATTCAATCGAAAACTTCCGTGTAGAGCAGAAAACAGATTATGAAAAATTAGTTTTCGAAATAAAAACTGACGGATCAATCAATCCAAAAGACGCTTTAACTGAAGCTGCTAAAACATTGATTCATCACTTCATGTTGTTCTCTGATGAAAGAATTACCTTAGAAGCTGACGAAATTGCGCAAACTGAGTCATATGACGAAGAGTCATTGCACATGAGACAATTACTTAAAACCAAATTGGTTGATATGGACCTGTCTGTACGTGCATTGAACTGTTTGAAAGCAGCGGAAGTTGATACTCTTGGTGATCTTGTATCATTCAACAAAAACGACCTAATGAAATTCCGTAATTTCGGTAAAAAATCTTTAACTGAACTAGATGAACTAGTAGCTGTAAAGAACCTTACCTTCGGAATGGACTTAGCAAAATATAAATTAGATAAAGAATAAATTACTTCATATTTTGATCTCCAAAGCGGATAGTATCAAGATGAAAGTATAAAAAACACGTCATGAGACACGGAAAAAAATTCAATCACCTTAGCAGACAGACTGCACATAGAAAAGCTATGCTTGCAAATATGGCTTGTTCTCTTATCGAGCACAAACGTATTAATACAACTGTCGCTAAAGCAAAAGCGCTTAAACAATTTGTTGAGCCTTTAATTACAAAGTCAAAAGAAGATACAACTCACAATCGTCGTATCGTATTTGCAAAACTTCGCAGCAAATATGCTGTTACTGATCTTTTTAGAGATGTAGCTGCAAAAGTTGGAGATAGACCAGGTGGATACACTCGTATCATTAAAGTTGGTAACCGTCTTGGAGATAATGCAGATATGGCAATGATTGAACTAGTTGACTTCAACGAACTTTACACAGGTGGTAAAAAAGAAGTTAAAAAAGCTAAAAGCCGTCGTGGTTCTAAAGCTAAGAAAGCTGACGAAACTGAAGTTGCAACGGAAGAAGTTCCTGCAGTTGAAGATGCTAAAAAAACTGACGCAGCTGAGTAATGAGCATTTGTCAATTTTAATAAAATTAAGGATAAACTTTTTTAAGTTTGTCCTTTTTTTTTGACCATCCAGCAAAAATAATAAAAGTATTCCCATCCAATTCATACACGTAGGCAGTGCTTTATCTCCTTTTGTAGAGGAGAATTTAATTTTGCAAACCAAGGTGGAATTTTCTTTTATTTGCCGTAAATTTGCACAATTAAAATTGCCAGAAGTACCCAAAAGCATATTTAAATAATACAACACAACAACTACTTAATGAAATATTCAAAACGTAACAAAGCTGTTCTACTTTTAAGTGACGGAACTATTTTTCATGGTAAATCAATCGGAATTGAGGGAAAAGTATCAGGAGAAGTTTGTTTCAACACTGGAATGACAGGCTATCAAGAAATTTTTACAGATCCTTCGTACTACGGCCAAATCATGGTTGCCACTACGCCACATATTGGAAATTATGGTGTGATGGAAGATGAAGTTGAATCTGATCAAATTATGATAAGAGGTCTTGTTTGCAAAAATTTTAGCTTTAATTTCTCAAGAGCCAACGCGTCTAGTCTTGAAGATTATTTTGCAAAGCAGAATTTGGTAGTTATTTCTGATGTAGATACGAGAGCGCTAGTAGGATATATTCGTGAGCATGGAGCGATGAATGCGATCATTTGCACAGATGGCACGTCAATCGAAGAATTAAAAGTATTACTTGCCGAGGTTCCAGACATGCAAGGCTTAGAATTAGCTTCAAAGGTTTCGACAAAGGAAGCATATTTCGTAGGAGAGCCAACGGCAACTTATAAGATATCGGCACTTGACCTTGGTATCAAAAAAAATATTCTCCGCAATTTAGTACAAAGAGATTGTTATATTAAAGTATTTCCTTTTGATAGTACGTACCAAGATATGAAAGAATTTAATCCAGATGGATATTTTCTTTCCAATGGACCTGGAGATCCTGAACCTCTCGCAGGTGCAATTGGGATCGCAAAACAAATTATCGAAAATAACGATACGATGTTTGGAATTTGTTTGGGACATCAAGTTTTGGCTTTGGCCAACGGTGTTTCGACATTTAAGATGTTTAACGGCCACAGAGGAATCAATCACCCTGTGTTGAACTTGCTTACCGGCAAAGGCGAAATAACCTCGCAGAATCACGGATTTGCAGTCAATAGAGAAGAGCTTGAAGCAAATCCTGAATTGGAAATTACCCACGTTCACGTTAATGACAATACCGTTTCTGGAATGCGAATGAAAAACAAAAACTGTTTTTCGGTGCAGTACCATCCCGAAGCAAGTCCTGGTCCACACGATGCAAGCTATCTTTTTGATGATTTTATTGAAAACATTAAAAAAGCAAAATAAATTTAAAAAGTCGAACCAGGTGTTCGACTTTTTTTTTGCGCCTAGTTTTTAAATTTAGAAAGAATTCGTACTATCTTACGGGCAATTATTAATATCGTCGGCCTTTGACACTCTCGAGCAATGGATTTTAAATAAAAACAAAATATGAAAAATACATTTAGAGGAAGTTTTATCGAAGCAATGAACATAAAAAGTTTACTCGAAGAATCTGGAATTGAAGTATTTTCTCAAAATGAAAATATGGCTACTATTCAGCCTTGGACAGTAGTTGCGGGCGGATTTCGAGCAGTAGTTCTAAAAGTGAATGAGAAAGAATTTGCAAAAGCTATATATATAATTAAAGACTACGAAAACGGAAATCTAAGTGTTGAAAGTGGGTCTAAAAATTAAATAAAAATGCAATCCCACAACTGCGGTATTGCGATAAAGGAGTTTTAATAGAATAAGCGATTTGAGAAGTAAGTGCCGAGATTTTTGCGCAAAATAAAAATCGATTAAGGCATTATTTTATATTGCTATTGTTGATGGCCAAAAATCCGACAGTGTTTAAAAATAAACTTCAAGTCTAATGCCTAAGAAGGGATATTTATAATTGTGCTGAATGTCCCTGAATAACTTTAATCTAGAAAAAATCCTATTCAGCTCTTATTTGGAGTAAAAACTAAGCGACTTCCATTCAATTCATCATCAATAAAGTTGTAGTTTTTGGGTGATTGATAAAAATAGATCGTTGCAATTTTTCTAAGTATCTTGGATGAAGAGCTGTTTATTCTGGATATTTGAGATGTTGTTTTGGCAGAATATGAACAGGAGTGCTTCGGCCGAGGACAGATCGCCTTCTTTCTAGAAGTGAAGTTAGGAATTAAAACTCTGCTTCAATAATACTTGTTATGAAACTGAAGTCTTTCGGCGAAAGCCAAATCCAAACAATTCTGAGATTTACTCTCAAATAATCATAAATAAAAAGCCCGAACTCTAGCAAAGTTCGGGCTTTCAGTTCATGTAACTCACTAACCTAAAATATGATTTTCTTTGTAATGTATTTACCTTCGGTAGTTTTAACGTTGATTAGCAGTAATTGATTTTGCTGCTGCACGCCCTCTATGATGGTGAAATCTGTATTTATATTTCTAACCGCTTTGACAACTTTTGCATTCATATCGTAAATTTCGATCTCGGTATATAGGCCATTATTGGCTTTTACTACGATGTTATCACCCTCCTTATAGGCCATTATAACTTTATCTTCCATCGTATCTTTGTCTCCAGCTAATCTATTGCTACCGTCTGTGTAGTGGATTTCAAAACGGTCGTCAAAAGTTCCGGCCGCAGAGTAAAAGTAATAAGGTGCATCTTTTATCATATAAAAACCGCCTAGATGAGAATCTTTTAGAAGTAAAGGCATGGTGCCATTAAAATCCAATTCGGTTTGAGGAATATACAAATTAAGCATACCCGCTGCTTTTGTATTGTATCCAAATACTACGTATTTGTCATTGGTAAGAGGCATTGCCTGGCCTTGAATACTCAATTTGACTCCGTTGCAAAAGCTATACAGCGTCACGTGAGCACCGTGATATACGCTTCCGTCAAATCCAGGATCAATATCATCGGTAGCATCTTTAAAGTAACCCATTAAAGTCTGACTATAATTTCCGGCCGCGTTAGTAAGGTTCATCCAATAGCGATTTCTTGCTTTTGGCTCTTTTCCGCCCCATAACACATCGTCTCTATGAGTTTGTGTCTCCATCGTATTAGAAATTACAAGGTCGTCTGCTTGTAGTGGTTGAACAAGAAATTTTTGCTGAGAATTGATAATTCCATAAGCGCTGTTTTTGTCAAAATTAACTGCAGGATTATTTATATCTACTGATCCAACGCTTGTTGTACCACCACTTAAATTAAACATCGTATATCCTTGGGCGTAATCAATTTCAGATTTTTGATTGTTTGTAAGCGAGGGAATGTAGATTGTAGGGCTTATTCTACTCTTATTTTTATCAATAACTTGTTCAGCACTAATTGCAAATGGATACGAGTTTGTTACTAGAGTCCAAGTGTTTTCTTCTAATTTTGTTTTGTATTCTGACTCAATTATAGCATTATTCATTGCTTGCATTTCTCCTGTTATAGAGTTCTGCGCCGATTGTTGCAAATTGCCTTTAGCACCTTGCGCAAAACTTGAAGCAGATGTGGTGATCATAAAAGCAAGAGCAACCGATCTTTTTGCAATTAATTGTAATTTTAAGTTCGCTGCTAATTTATTTGTAGTTGAATAATTTTCTAACATTTTTTTGTAAGAATTATAGTTATAGAAATGCCGAGGCATTACAATATTACAAAGTATAATTACATTATTTCCACTTTTTTTAAATTTAATGTCCTCATTATCTAGTAGATAGCAATTTTTGGATTTTGGTATTTTTATAAATATTTGAAGATATTTCAGCATTCTAAAAGATTTTCAGATAATTGCGCATTATGGTATCTAAAATTACCACTCAGTTTGTGAAAATGATAATGGTCAATTGGCACAATAAAAATCTGGCGAACTAATTTTTTAGTAAATATTAACATGTACTTTCTTATGTCTTTACTTTTCTAATGCATATTGGCGACCAATTATGTACTTCAACGTCCGTAATTCGGGGGTTTTTGTTAGAAAAATTAGGCAGAGGTTGATTTATACTATTAAGTTGTTTTGTGAATAATTCCTAGAAATTATTTGGTTTTTGGTTGATTTTTAGTCAAATGATAATCACCTTTTATACTTGCTCCCTAAATTCTGAGTAATTCTAAAAAATAGAATATATTTGTGGGTAAATTTATAAATCAAAAACAATCATAATGAGTATCATCATTTCAGTCCACGCTAGACAAATATTCGATTCGAGAGGAAATCCTACTGTAGAGGTAGATGTAATGACAGAAAATGGAACACTTGGTCGCGCTGCTGTACCTTCTGGAGCATCAACAGGTGAGCATGAAGCAGTAGAATTACGCGATGGCGGAAAAGCATTTATGGGCAAAGGAGTTCATAAAGCAGTGAAAAATGTTAATACTCTCATTGCCGAAGCACTTTTGGGTACTTCAGTTTTTGAACAGAATCTAATCGATCAGACAATGATCGAACTTGATCAAACTCATAATAAATCAAATTTAGGTGCCAACGCAATTCTAGGAGTTTCACTTGCCGTGGCCAAAGCCGCTGCAAACGAACTTGGAATGCCGCTATACAGATATATTGGAGGTGTTTCTGCAAACACACTTCCAGTGCCAATGATGAATATCATCAATGGTGGATCGCATTCAGATGCGCCGATTGCTTTTCAGGAATTTATGATCATTCCGGTTAAAGCCAAAACATACACCCAAGCATTGCAGATGGGTACGGAGATTTTCCACCATCTTAAAAAAGGACTTCACGACTTAAATCTTTCTACTGCAGTAGGAGATGAAGGCGGTTTTGCACCAAATCTCGTTGGTGGTACAGAAGAAGCAATTGAGCGTATCAAAAATGCAGTTGAATCGGCAGGATACACTTTTGGTGGTGACATCAAATTGGCTTTAGACTGTGCAGCTTCAGAATTTTATGTAAAAGGCCTTTACGATTATTCAAAATTTGAAGGTCCACAAGGAAAAATTAGAACATCAATTGAGCAAGTGCAGTACCTTGCTGAACTTTCGCAAAAATACCCAATTATATCTATCGAAGATGGAATGCATGAAGACGATTGGGACGGATGGAAAATGCTAACCGAAGCAATTGGAGACCGCGTGCAACTTGTAGGAGATGATCTTTTTGTGACCAATGTAACTAGACTTGCAAGAGGAATTGAGCAAGGAATTGGAAATTCGATTCTAGTAAAGGTGAACCAAATTGGAACACTTACAGAAACTATCGCAGCAGTAAATATGGCACACCGCGCTGGATTTACATCAGTAATGTCACACCGCTCGGGCGAAACCGAAGATTATACAATTGCCGATCTTGCCGTAGCATTAAACTGTGGTCAAATCAAAACCGGCTCAGCATCGCGCTCAGATCGTATGGCAAAATACAATCAACTTTTGCGTATTGAAGAAGAATTAGGCGACACCGCTTATTTTCCAGGAGCTCAAGCGTTCAAAGTACACTAATTTTTTTAGGAGCTTAATCCTGCTTTTTGCTCCAAGCTTTTTGGCCATAATCCATTTTTGTAAGCAGTAAGAAGGGCTTCCTTCGGTCGCTTTCTTACTGCCACAAAAAATAGGATTCTGCCTGCAAAAGGCTTTTCACTGCAATCAGGGCTAAGGCATCTCATAACTTTAGAAATTTTGATTTCAACTAGACGAAAAGGTTTCAAAAACCAGATATTAAAAATCCCTTTCAGAACAATAAGTTTTGAAGGGGATTTTTGTTTTAATACATTTTAGGAAAATTGTCTTGAATTTTGAGGAAATCAAATGGGACCGATTAACTTCAGAAGTATTTTAATTTAGATTTGTCTTTTTAGTTCGGCGAAAGTCAACAACCTAGTTTTAAAAGAAAAGCAGATATGCTAAATCTGGAAAATGCAGAAGTATCCTGCTCAACGAATAGCTTCGGAAATGTTCAAGTCGTAATTTTTTCTTTTATTACTTCGGCGAAAGCCAAAATCTTCTCTAACTGAAATATTTCGTGCACCATAAAGTTCTAGTGCATAAATTTAGAATCATTTGCAAGAGATTATCAGATAATAAAACGTGATAAATTCAGATTATTTGCTTAATGTTGATACAGACAATTTTAATGCTTGCAATTTGTCTTAAAAAACACTGTTTTTTTTGTTATTTCTCTGTAAACAGGCTTTCACATTAATACTATTTTCATTAGATTTGTTCGGATAATAAATTCACAAAACAAATTTCCCTATATATTATGTCAAAAATCGCAACATTAGAGATCGACGGAAAAAAGTATGAATTTCCAGTTATTATTGGAACTGAAAACGAAGTTGCCATCGATATAGAAAAACTTAGAAGTGAAACAGGATACATTACGATGGATCCAGGTTATAAGAATTCGGGTTCTTGCAAAAGTGACATTACATTTCTAGACGGTGAAGAAGGAATTCTAAGATACCGTGGTTATAGCATCGAAGATCTTGCTGGAAAAGCAAACTTCCTTGAAGTTGCCTATTTACTAGTTTTTGGAGAGCTTCCTACAAAGGATCAGCTATTTCAATTTGAAGAAGATATTCGCAAGCATACATTGGTCAATGAAGAGATGAAGAAAATCGTTGAAGGTTTTCCAAGAACTGCCCACCCAATGGGAATTTTGGCATCTTTGACATCAGCACTAACAGCTTTTAATCCAAAGCCGGTTAATGTTGAAAATGAGAAAGAAATGTATCAAGCGGTTTGTAAAACAATGGGAAAATTCCTAGTGATTGCAACTTACACATACCGCAAATCAATGGGTTATCCATTGAATTATTATGATAATACAAAAGGATATGTAGAGAATTTCATGCACTTAATGTTCGAACTTCCTACAGGACCTTACACGCCAGACCCAGCTGTGGTTGATGCTTTGAACAAATTATTTATTCTTCACGGAGATCACGAACAAAATTGTTCTACATCTACTGTACGTATGGTTGGATCGTCTCACGCTGGATTATTCGCTTCAATCTCTGCAGGAGTTTCAGCACTTTGGGGACCACTTCACGGTGGTGCAAATCAAGCTGTACTTGAAATGCTAGAAGAAATTCAAGCTAATGGTGGAGATGCAGACAAATATATGGCAAAGGCCAAAGATAGAAACGACCCATTCCGCCTAATGGGCTTTGGACACCGCGTTTATAAGAACTTTGACCCACGCGCAAAAATTATCAAAAAGGCAGCAGACGAAGTTCTTGCAACTTTAGGAGTGGATGATCCAATTTTGCAAATTGCAAAAAAATTGGAAGCCGCAGCACTTGTAGATGACTATTTCGTTTCTAGAAAATTATATCCAAATGTTGATTTCTATTCAGGTATCATTTACCGCGCAATGGGAATTCCAACTGAAATGTTTACCGTTCTTTTTGCAATCGGTCGTCTTCCAGGATGGATCGCTCAGTGGAAAGAGATGCGCATCAATAAAGAACCTATCGGAAGACCAAGACAAATCTATACAGGATATGAGCTTAGAGACTTTAAACCGATGGATCAACGTTAATGATTTTGGCAAAAGCCATCACTATAAAAAAAGCTTCTCCGTATAGAGGAGCTTTTTTATCTTAATAATTAGTCAAAACTTTTAGTATGCTAGAATTAAATATTCAAAACGAAACTTCAACTTTAAAAGCAGTAATTTTAGGCACTGCTGTCAGCAATGGACCAACTCCGTCTGCAGAAGATGCTTACGATCCAAAGTCACTAGAACATATTCTTGCGGGAACCTATCCAGTAGAAGAAGATATGGTAGCCGAAATGGAAGCATTGCACGAGGTTTTCTTGAAGTATGGGGTTACGGTTTACAGACCGACCATTGTAGAAGACGAAAATCAGATTTTCACTAGAGATATTGCGTTCGTTATTGATGATTATTTTATTCGAGCAAATATTCTTCCCGAACGTGAAAAAGAATTCCCTGCAATTCAATCTATTGTAGATATGATGAATCCTAATAAGGTGATTGTCCCACCAGAAAAGGTGCATATTGAAGGTGGCGATGTAATGCTTTGGAAAAATTACGTTTTTATTGGTACTTATAAAGGAGCCGATTATAGTAAAATAAAAACGGCACGCACCAATATGCACGGAGTTAATTTTATCAAAGAGCTTTTTCCAGAGAAGATTGTAAAGGAATTTGACTTAGTAAAATCATTTGATGATCCTAAAGGAAATGCACTTCATTTGGACTGCTGTTTCCAACCAGTTGGAGTTGATAAAGCAATTATTTTTAAAGAAGGCTTCCGAGACGAAAAAGATTATCAGTATCTTGTAGACTTATTTGGAATGGAAAATCTATTCCATATCACGGGAGATGAAATGTACAATATGTTTTCGAATGTATTTTCGATTACACCAACGGTAGTAGTTACAGAGCGCAATTTTACGAGATTAAACACTTGGTTAGAAGAAAATAATTTTACAGTAGAAACCGTTCCGTACGCAGAGATTGCGAAGCAGGAAGGACTGCTAAGATGTTCAACACTTCCGTTAATAAGGGAATAAATTTTAATGATTATGAAACAAACAACAAATTCAATTTTGATGATTCGTCCGGTTTCTTTTCGGATGAATGAGCAGACAGTGGTAAATAATTACTACCAAAAGGTGATCGAAAATCTATCGCCAGAAAATGTCAATGCTAAAGCGCAGGAGGAGTTTGATACGTTTGTAGAAAAGCTTCGCGCGGTAGGGGTAAATGTGGTGGTAGTAAATGACACTATGAATCCAGATACTCCCGACAGTATTTTTCCCAACAACTGGATTTCCTTCCATCAAAACAGTGATGTCGCGTTGTATCCGATGTTTGCCGAAAACAGAAGACGTGAACGTCGCGAGGAAATTTTGGACACTCTAGAAGATCAAGGTTTCTTGATAGAAAATATTGTAGATTATTCGTCTGCCGAGGATGATGGTTATTTTCTTGAAGGTACTGGAAGTATGTTGCTAGACCGTGCCAATGGTAAAGCATATTGCGCACTTTCGCCAAGAGCAGATGAAGAACTTTTTATCGAATTCTGCGAGGATTTTGATTATGCGCCAGTGATTTTTGAGGCATTTCATAATGTTGATGGAGAACGAAAATTGATTTATCATACCAACGTAATGATGTGTCTAGGTGAAACATTTGCAGTAATCTGCGCTGATTGTATAGATGACAAAGCCGAGCGTAAAAATGTTATTCAGAATTTAAAAGACAATAATAAAGAAGTAATTTTTATTACCGAAGAGCAAGTAAATAGCTTTGCGGGTAATATGCTTGAGGTAAAGGGCGAAGATGATAAACGTTTTATCGTAATGAGCACCGCCGCTTATAATAGTCTTACTGAAGATCAAATAGCTAAATTATCTGCTCATGCCGAAATTCTTCATTCAAGCTTAGACACTATCGAATCCTGCGGTGGCGGAAGCGCTCGTTGTATGATGGCCGAGATTTTCTTGCCATTAGAAGAGGAATTAGAAGAGTTGGAAGAAGACGAAGAATAGTCTTTACTTTTTTCAGAAATTATTAAAATAAAAAAAAACCACTTTTGGAATAATCTAGAAGTGGTTTTTGCCTTTTATAAAGTTGCAGTCATGTATTTTTTAGTAAAACGCTTATAATTCTCTTTTGGCTTTCGCCAAATACATTCAGACCGCTCAAGATGTAGTTGGCGCGGGGTTTTGATTTGTCTTCGGTTGAAGCAGGGCGGGTTGAGTTAAGGATTTCTGCAAATAGCCTTGGTTAGACAGTAATTAAGCGATTAACTTGGCCGTCGCTTTATTATAAGGTTCTCTATCAAGTGAAAAGTTTGCGAGAATAAAATTGATCACTTCATAGCTGTATCGAATCTTCTTTGAATTCACGTTTCAGTTTTCAAAATAATAAGAAGATCAAAATCTATAATGTCGTTCCTACGGAACTTTGAGCCAGCTGCGATATGTCTGCAACGGATTAAAATCCGTTGCTACAATAAAGTCATCCCTACGGGATTGAAAATAAACATTAAAAAATATTGATTTCACATTAAAAAAATTATAAAATATATATTGCCTGTTCGGTCGTAAATCTATTACTAAAAGATTTTAGGGCTCCGCTATTATTAAAACGAAGCTGACTTTATGTTATTAAAAAAGAACAAAAATAACTTAGAGCCATCGGCTCGGCTTTATTGTAGTACAGGACTTCAGTACTGTGAATAGGAATAGATAAGTTAATAAAAGAGTCGTTGGCTCGGCTTTATGATTCGCGAGTAATTTCACTTCAACCTCAAGAAATATATTATTATTCAATTATTAAAAATCATCATAAAAATTTATAAAGTCGTTCCTACGGAACTTTGAGCCAGCTGCAATCTGTCTGCAACGGATTAAAATCCGTTGCTACAATAAAGTCATCCCTACGGGATTGAAAATAACCATTAAAAAATGTTGATTTCACATTGAAAAAATTATAAAATATATATTGCCTGTACGGTCGTAAATCTATTAATAAAAGATTTTAGGGCTCCGGTATTATTAAAACGAAGCTGACTTTATGTTATTAAAAAAGAACAATAATAACTTAGAGCCATCGGCTCGACTTTATTGTAGCACAGGACTTCAGTCCTGTGAATGAGAATCGATAAGATTACAAGAGAGCCATCGGCTAGGCTTTATGATTCGCGATTAATTTCACTTCAACCTCAAGAAATATATTATTATTCAATTATTGAAAATCATCATAAAAATTTATAAAGTCGTTCCTACGGAACTTTGAGCCAGCTGCAATCTGTCTGCAACTGATTAAAATCCGTTGCTACAATAAAGTCATCCCTACGGGATTGAAAATAACCATTAAAAAATGTTGATTTCACATTGAAAAAATTATAAAATATATATTGCCTCTACGGTCGTAAATCTATCAATAAAAGATTTTAGGGCTCCGCTATTATTAAAACGACGCATCCGTTGTGCTATTAAGGAACAACAAAAATAACTTAGAGCCATCGGCTCGGCTTTATTGTAGCACAGGACTTCAGTCCTGTGAATAAGAATGGATATGATTATAAAAGAGCCGTTGGCTCGGCTTTATGATTTAACATTAACTACATTGCATTTCGAGAAATGTTTTAATTCAAATATTATAAACCATAAATGAGGAAAAATCTGCAAATTTATCAGGAAAAAAAGCATGAAATTATCTACTTACCTTATTAGATTTAAATTACTTTCTGCATTGTCATTTCAAACGAGTAGAATAAACTTAGCGAAAATGAAAAAATGAGATTCTAAACTATAATTGAAATTCCATACCATTATACCTTCGGAAGTGGCGGAGACCAAAATGTTCTATTCAAAGAATTTATGTCTTTCTCGGAAATCATTACTTCTATTGAGCAGCGTAATTTTAGCGAAAGCGAAAAGAAAAACCTTTATTTTAAGATATTACTCTGTATAATATTTACGATTGCACTCACGATATACTGAATTCCGATGGCAATAACGATGAAACCAACAATTTTACTAATCGCTACGATTCCAGAAGACCCCAATATTTTTACTAAATAATGCGCTGATCTAAGGATTATAAAAATGCTTAATGCGACACATAAAATCGCAGAAACTGCTACAATAATATCCATCGTTGCATTGTGCTCCTGATAGAAAGCAATTAGCAAAGAAATCGATCCAGGCCCCGCAAGCATGGGAATTGCCAATGGCGAAAGGGCGATATCATTACGTTTTTGAGCATCATTTTCGGTCTTTTTATTAATACCTCGCTGCTTAGTAATCTTTCCAGAAAGTAGTGCAAACCCCGAATTTACAATTATTAATCCTCCCGCAATACGCAACGCATCAATACTTATTCCGAAGAAACTCAGCACGTATTGTCCAACAAAATAGGATACGATTAAAATAATAAAAACGTTGATTGCAGTCCATAATGAAATACGACTGCGCTCTTTTTTTGTGTCATCTTGAGTAAGTGCCACAAAAATAGGAGCGGTACCAATAGGATTTAAAACTGAAAATAATGCGGCGAATAGATAAATAAAAAGTTCCATAGAAGAGATTAAGCATTTTTAAAGTTAAAGTCCGAAAAAAAAACTCGTGACAAAGGTAGAGTCAATAAGATTGGTATTATTAATTTTAAAGATAAAAATTTTATCTAATTCAGATGTAAAATTTCCGTTACTTTTGTATTACATGAAAAATCGCAAAATATGAAAAATAAAAAAACTTTAGTATTAGGTGCTTCGTCCAATACGGCTCGATATTCGAATATGGCTATTAAGAAACTTCTTCAATTTGGACATTCGGTTGTAGCGATTGGATTGAAGGAGGTAGAAGTGGAAGGAGTGAAAGTTCAGACCAAACAAGTTCCTTTTACAAATATCAATACTGTGACGCTTTATTTAAATCCAGCAAGACAGAAAGAATATTACAACTACATTATTGACCTAGCTCCAAAGCGCGTTATTTTTAATCCAGGGACAGAAAATCCAGCGTTTTATGAATTGCTTAAACTCAACAATATCCAGGTAGAAGTTGCCTGTACGCTTGTTATGTTGTCTACTAGCCAATTTTAAATTGTAGCTTAGAAAAAACAAAAAACGACCCAATACGGTCGTTTTTTTGTTTTTAAAATATTTTATTAATAAACTCTTTCAGCAATTTGAATACCTTTTTTTGAAATTGCTAGCAAACCTAAGAATGTGATTAGTCCATTGACAATGATTAATTCATTGTCAAATATGTAGCCTCCAAATAATGCAGCCGAGTTTTCATAAAGCAAATATGTAAGCGCTGGAGAAAGCAGGCAGATATAAGGCACAATTTTGTCTGCAACAATGCGCTTTTTTACAAACAGTCCAAAACTGTACAATCCTAGGAGCGGGCCATATGTATAGGATGCCACTCTAAAGATCATTCCCACCACAGACGAATCATTAATGCTATTGAAAATGATAATCACTAGAAACATAAGGAAAGAAAAGCCAATATGTACAATGTATCTTGTGCGTACACTATTAGGTTTATCGGCATTTTCCTTTTTATTCATCCCCAAGAAATCCACACAAAAGGAAGTTGTAAGTGCAGTTAAAGCCGAATCTGTAGTGGCAAAAGTCGCAGCGACCAGGCCTAATAAAAATACTAAGGACGGAATAAATGTAAGGTGACGAAAGGCAATTTCGGGAAAAAGTAAATCGGTGCGCGGTCTTCCCGTAATTAGATCCTTTGGAACGTCAATACCAAATTTGTTCGCGTAGATGTAAAGAAGTGCACCTACTCCAAGGAAAAATAAGTTGATAACTACAAATATCCCCGTAAAGGTGAACATGTTTTTCTGGGCTTCGCCAATATTTTTGCACGATAAGTTTTTCTGCATTAAATCTTGGTCAAGTCCTACCATGGCAATTGTAACAAAGATTCCGCCGAGAATCTGTTTTACAAAGTGATACCTGTTTCCGATAAAATCTTCGTAGAAGAAAATTTTCGAGTAATTCGAGTTTTTCACTGCTTCAAAGGCTTCAATAGCACCAAGATCTAAGCTGTCGCAAATAAAGTAAATGGTCAAGAATACAGATGAAACGATGAAGAAGGTTTGCAAAGTATCGGTTATAATAATAGTTTTCAATCCACCTTTGTAGGTATAAGCAAATATTAGGGCGAGTGAAATTAAGACGGTCATTGCAAAAGGAACGCCATAATAATCAAAAACGTAGCGTTGTAAAACAATCACTACTAGGTATAATCTAAAAGCGGATCCGATGGTTCTGCTTAACAAAAATATAGAAGCGGCAGTTTTATAGGAGTAGGTTCCGAGTCGGTCTTCGATGTAACTATATATAGAAGTCAGATTCATCCGATAATAGAGGGGAAGTAAGACTTTAGCGATAATTATAAATCCGATAGCGTTTCCTAAGACAAACTGAAAATATTTGAATTGCTCTCCACCAGCGGCGCCAACTTCTCCAGGAACCGAAATAAAAGTTACGCCTGATAGTGCAGTACCTATCATTCCAAAAGCAACTAAATACCACTTGGCATTTTTGTTAGCGCTAAAAAACGCATCGTTACCACTATCCTTTTTACTTACTAAATGCGATATGAGAAGAAGAATGCCAAAGTAAATTACTATTAGCATCAAAATTGTAAATGGAGTCATCAAAATATTTTTCTAGGCGCAAAATACAAAAAAAATTAGTCTGCTTTGAGTCAAAATATTTCAATACTAATTTTGACAAAAAAGCCGACTGAAATAAGTACTTTTGTGTTATGGAATTCTCTTCAAAATTATTAGAAAATGCGGTCAATGAGATGTCTCGTTTGCCAGGCATTGGTAAGCGTACAGCACTCAGACTAGTGCTACATTTGCTTAAGCAACCAAAAGATCAGACAGAGTTCTTGAGTCAGGCATTAAATACCATGCGCTCCGAAATTAATTTTTGCGATAACTGTCACAACATTTCAGATACTGCAATTTGTGAAATCTGTAGCAATCCCAAACGAAATAAGAGTATTATTTGTATTGTAGAAGATGTTCGTGATGTTATGGCGATAGAAAACACGGGGCAATTTAGAGGCGTGTACCACGTTCTCGGTGGGAAAATTTCGCCTATTGACGGTATCGGCCCCAGCCAAATAAAAATTGCATCTCTGATTGAAAAGTTAAAATCTTCGGAAGTTGACGAACTGATTTTCGCGTTAAGCCCAACAATGGAGGGTGATACAACTAATTTCTATATTTACCGTCAGGCAAAAGATTTGGTGAAGACAACTTCTGCCATCGCTCGCGGAATTGCTGCGGGAGATGAACTTGAATTTACTGATGAGGTAACATTGGGGCGAAGTATCTTGCAACGTATTCCATTTGAAAATTCGCTCAAAACGACTTAGTAAATATATAGACACGCTTTTTTTGATATTAAAAATGAAAAACTATCTTTGTTTACTAACATTTTTGTAGAAATGGCAAAATTACTCTTGTATCTCTTGGCAATTATTTGTCTATTCTCATCTTGTGTTCCCACAAAAGATCTTATATACCTACAAAATAAATATCCTGATGAGGCGGTTGCACCAATGACCGCAGTGCCTTTGAAGCCATATCGCTTGCAGGTAAATGATATAGTAAGTGTCGAAATAAAAGCAATAGACTCAAAATTGGTCGAAATGTTTAAAACTTCGGAAGCTACAAGTACACAATCTGCAGAAACATTGTATTTTAACGGATATACAATTGATGATCACGGAAATATTCGAATTCCGTTGCTGAATGAAATTAATATTTTAGGACTTACAGTAGCCGAAGCTAGACAGGCTATAGAAAAACAACTTCTAGCTGAATATTTTAAAGTTACCGCAAATATTTTTGTGAGTGTTAAACTTGCAGGTTTTAGATACACTATTAATGGTGAAATACAGTCGCCGGGAACCAAGACGCTGTTGCAAGACAAAGTAAATATTTTGGAAGCTGTTGCCAATGCAGGAGATATTACTGTGACGGGTGATCGTAAAAATGTTGCAGTCATTAGGCAATTTCCGCACGGAACGGAAATTCATAATATTGATTTAACCGATATTAATGCGATGAAATCTCCGTATTATTATTTGCAGCCTAATGATTATGTATATATCAAACCTTTACCACAAAAAACTTGGGGTACAGGAACCACCGGATTGCAGTCATTTACCACTATAATCTCGGCTCTTACATTAGTAACCACAACAATATTATTGCTAACCAGATAAGAATATGCTAGATAATAAAGATTTTAGCTTTCTTGAGCATCAAAACACTTTTGACTTTAAAGGTTTTTTGATCAAAACTGCTAGCTACTGGCGGTGGTTTTTGGCAAGTTTAGTCATTGCTTTTACAATTGCACATCAGGTAAATATTCGAAAAGAAAAAATTTACTCAATGGATACTACAATAGTAGTGAAGGAAGAAAACAATCCGTTTTTCACTTCCAATACTTCACTAGTATTTAATTGGGGAGGTACATCAGACCAAGTGCAGAATATATCTTCGACGATAAAATCTCGAACTCACAACGAATTGGTTGTCGAGAAATTAAATTACTATATAGATTACCTTATTCAGGATGATTACTATACTCGCGATGCCTATGGCGCTGTGCCGTTTTATGTGAATTTGGATAAAAAAAATGCTAATATTTTAAATCAAGCAGTTTATATTAAATTCCTAAGCCCTAATGAATTTAATGTTAGGTTAGAATTCATAAATCCAACTGCCGAAGTTGTATATTATGCAGAGAATAAACATTCTGAACTAAGAGTTGCAGAAGGCGAATTTTTAAAAAGCTTTAAGGTAGGTGAAAAAATTGCTTTGCCGTTTCTGAACTTCGTTGTAGAAATGACCGATCAGCCCGGAGACTATATCGGAAAGGAGTATATTGTAAAATTCCGAAATTTTGATGATGTTGTAGCCTCATACCGCGGAATTAGCGCGGACATCGATGCAAAAGCAGGCTCGCTGATCACGCTCTCGTTACAAGGAACGAACAAGGCTCGGATGGTAGACTATCTCAATGAAACAGTCAATACACTAATCAAGTCTCAACTTGACAGAAAAAACCAGTTTGCAACAAACACGATCGCCTTTATTGATAGTACTCTCGCCGCGATGGACAATCAACTTAAAGTTTCTGAAGGTGAAATGAAGTCGTTTACCAAAGACAAAAACGTTTTTGATATGGAAGCCGACGGAAGTATGATTTCGGGCAATCTGTTGCAATATGATGTTCAGAAAGATGGGATTTTACGCAAAATAGCCTACTTAAATTCCCTAAATAACTATCTTAAAAACAGTGTGGATTTTTCTAAACTCCCTGCTCCTTCGGTAGCTGGAATCGACGATCCGAATATTTCAAGCAATGTGTCTAAAATAATCGCACTATCGGCCGAGCGTTCAGAGTTAGCATATACTGTCAAAAGTGAGAGGCTTTTTAATGATTTTGATGTGCAAATTGAAGCTTTGAAAAGAGTGTTGTTAGAGAACATTAAATCCGCCAAAAGAGAAGTTGACTATGATTTATCATTAGTAAATTCGAAAATTGCCGAAATTGAAAGTGACATCCGAAAGCTTCCTGCAGACAAGCAAGAGTACGTGAAAATTAAGCGAAAGTATGATCTTAGCGAAAGCATAATTAATTCGTTTCTAGCCAAACGTAATGAAGCCGAAATTGTTAAAGCTGCCAATTTATCAGATATACATTTTATCGATTCGGCCAAAGATATAGGTCGTGGTCTTGTTGGTCCTAATACTAGCGTCAATTATATTCTTGCTGCTTTTTTGGGAGTGATAATTCCGCTGTTACTAATTTTTGCGTTGTTTTTTATTGAAGATTCTATTCTCAATACCGATGATATTACTCGAAATACAAATGTTCCTATCATTGGAGTTATCGGACTTAAAGCAGGTAATTCAAATTTAACAGTATTTGAAAAGCCAAAATCTGCCTTGTCAGAGTCTTTTCGAGCAATAAGATCTTCACTACAATTTATATACAAGAAGAATAATCTTGAAAAGAGTAAAACATTGCTACTAACTTCCTCAATATCTGGCGAAGGCAAGACATACTGTAGTATAAATCTGGGAACTGTATTCGCGTTAAGCGGAAAAAAAACAATTTTGGTAGGACTCGATCTGCGTAAACCTAAAATATTTGAAGACTTTGGACTTACAAATGAAGTGGGTGTTGTTAATTATTTAATTGGTCAATCAACTTTTGATGAGGTAATTTTTTCGACTGATATACCGAATTTGGATGTAGTCAGTTCTGGACCTATTCCGCCAAACCCCTCAGAGTTATTAATTGGGGAAAGTATGGTAGAATTTATTAATAAGCTAAAGGAAAATTACGATTATATACTTCTAGATACGCCGCCCGTTGGACTTGTTTCTGACGCAATTGAATTATCGAAATTTGCGGATGTCACCTTGTATGTAGTGCGACAAAATTACACGAAGAAAGAAATGATTCGTCTATTAAATAATAGAACTGAACGCAATGAGCTTACAAATGTTTCGATAGTTTTTAATGGATATCAAAACAAAGCGAAATACGGTTCAGGTTATGGAGATGGTTACGGCTATGGCTACGGTTACGGCTACGGGAATTACGCGCAAGGATACCATGATGATGAAGAAGACCACTCATTTATGGGAAAAATTAAAACGATTTTTAAGAAAAAATAATAATTGATTACTGATGATAGATAACGAGAATACAACGATTTTGATTACTGGTGGAGCAGGTTTTATAGGCTCTAACTTGTGTGAATATTTTATAGGAAAAAATTATAAAGTTGTTTGCCTAGATAATTTTGCAACTGGTCATCGTCATAATCTTTCGGCGTTTATTGATCACAAGAATTTCACTTTAATCGAAGGAGATATCCGCAATTTAGAAGATTGTAAAAAAGCTGTTGACGGTGCTTCGTATGTTTTGCATCAGTCAGCATTGGGTTCGGTACCGCGCTCTATCAATGACCCTATTACTTCTAATGACGTAAATGTTTCAGGTTTTTTAAACATGCTTGTAGCAGCACGTGATGCCAAAGTTAAACGCTTTGTATATGCTGCGAGTTCATCTACTTACGGAGATTCAAAAGGGTTGCCGAAGGTGGAGGATGTTATCGGAAAGCCACTTTCGCCTTATGCAATTACAAAATATGTAAATGAATTATACGCCAATATCTTTAGCAGTAGCTACGGACTTGAAACTATAGGTTTAAGATATTTTAATGTTTTTGGACGGAAGCAAGATCCAAATGGCGCTTATGCAGCGGTAATTCCTAAGTTTGTAATGCAACTTATGAATAATGAAAGTCCCGTAATTAATGGTGACGGTAACTTCTCAAGAGATTTTACCTATATTGATAATGTAATTCAGATGAATGAGCGAGCAATGACTACTCAAAATCCTGAGGCCGTAAATACTGTTTACAATACTGCTTACGGTGATAGAAATACGTTAAATGATCTTGTTGGGTATCTTAAAGAATATCTTTCTGATTACGATGCAAAAATCGCGAACATCGAAGTTGTTTACGGACCAAATAGAGCAGGGGACATTCCGCACTCTCTGGCAAGTATCGATAAAGCTAAAGAACTTTTGGGTTATGATCCACAGTTTTCTATCAAGGAAGGACTCAAAGAAGCAGTTGGTTGGTATTGGGAAAATTTGAAGAATTAGAACTAGAGGTGGGAAGATTGGAAAGTTGGAAGATTGGAAGGTTGGAGGATGAGAAGACGAGATTTCGTCAGCAAATGAATCAATTGAGCTGAGTGAAACAATCAATCAGACCTATATTTTTGAAGAGTAATACGGTTTTAAGATTTAATGTTTATTTGCGTTCTTTGCGGAGAATGTATTTAAAATGTAAGAAGAAAGTTAATAAAAAAATGCAATATGAAAGCTGGTAGCTGATGCCGCTAAATCTACTTAAGTAAAAATAATATGAATATAAAGAAAATTTGCTGTATTGGTGCAGGATATGTTGGTGGACCTACAATGGCAGTAATTGCTCAAAAATGCCCATCTATACAAGTAACAGTTGTCGATCTTAACGAAGCTAGAATTGCTGCTTGGAACGATACCGATTTAAATAAACTTCCAATTTACGAACCAGGGTTAGCAGAAATTGTAGGTGAAGTGAGAAATAGAAACCTCTTCTTTTCTACAGAAGTTGAGAAGGCAATCGAGGAGGCTGATATGATCTTTATCTCTGTAAATACACCTACAAAAACCTACGGTTTGGGTAAAGGCATGGCTGCAGATCTAAAATATATCGAACTTTGTGCTCGTACAATAGCACGAGTAGCAAAAACTGACAAGATTGTAATAGAAAAATCAACACTGCCAGTACGTACTGCCGCGGCAATTAAGAGTATTTTGGATCATACCGGAAATGGTGTGCAGTTTCAAATATTATCAAATCCTGAGTTTCTTGCCGAAGGTACTGCTGTAAAGGATTTACTCGCTCCAGATAGAGTTCTGATCGGAGGGGATGACTCAATCGAAGGTCAAATTGCAATTGCCGAATTGGCTTTTATTTATTCAAATTGGGTCCCTCAAGAACGCATTCTTACCACAAATGTATGGTCCTCGGAGTTGTCAAAACTTACCGCAAATGCTTTCTTAGCACAACGTGTTTCTTCGATCAATGCGATGTCTGAATTGTGTGAGAAAACCGGTGCCGATGTCAATGAAGTAGCTTCGGCAATCGGAATGGATAGCCGTATAGGTCACAAATTCCTAAAAGCTTCTGTAGGATTTGGAGGCTCATGTTTCCAAAAAGATATTATGAACTTGGTTTATATCGCGCAAAGCTATGGCTTGCAAGAGGTTGCTGACTATTGGGAGCAAGTAATCATTATGAACGATCACCAAAAAAGGCGATTTGGCCGCAACATTGTAAAGACTCTTTACAATACTGTAGCCGACAAAAAGATTGCTTTCTTAGGTTGGGCTTTTAAGAAAGACACTAACGATACTCGAGAATCAGCGGCGATTTATGTGGCTGCCGATTTACTTTGCGAGCAAGCAAATATTGCGGTATTTGACCCAAAAGTTACCGAAATGCAGATGAAATCCGATTTAGATTTGGTTTTGGCCGGATGTGATGAAACTTGTAGTCGAGATGTTTCTATGCAGGAGGACGCTTACAACACTTGTAAAGATGCACATGCAATTGCTGTTTTGACAGAATGGGATGAATTTAAAACCTACGATTGGCAGCGCATTTATGATAATATGATGAAGCCTGCTTTCATTTTTGACGGTCGAAATGTCTTAGATCGCAAAGAGTTAGAAACAATTGGATTTATTTACAAAGGAATTGGATCTTAGTAGTAAGACTAGAAGTTAGGGATTAGAGACTATAAATCAGGAAATTGATAGCCAAATTCTTATTTAAGATATTAATTTTTATTTGGAGCTTTTTCCTGCTGTCCACTGTATCTTTCCTGCCCCAAAAGAGGGGCAGGAAAGGATGCCGTTCCCATCAGGGCTAGGGCTATTGTAGTTATTTCGACTATTTGTCTTCTGATTGCAGATGATTTTTTTAAATGACTATAGCTTTACGGCAGCCATTATAGTTGAGGTTTTGTAGACGAGATCACATCAAGTTTATCTATAAAGGGTATGCACGTAGATTACTATGAGAACGTCTCAAAACCATATATTATATTAAATCGTAGATGGTAGTTAAGTTTTCAAAAATATTTTTGACGTAAACCAAAACTATGAGAGCACAAGCTGTAAACCGTAAACTGTTAACTTTTAACTATTTCTCAATAATTCTTATTCTCTTTAGCAGCGTATTTGCAAGCTGTAGTTCAAGCAAATTCAAAGATGTTAGCTATATCACAAATAGTGATCAGTCAAATGTAAAGCTCAATATCTTTGTACCTCGCAAAGAGTCAAAACATCCTATGCCGGTTTTGATTTTTGTTCACGGTGGGAATTGGAATACAGGCAGTAAAAATATGTACGGATTTATCGGACGAAATTTTGCCAAGAAAGGCATAATCACTGTAATTCCCGCCTACACATTAAGTCCAATAGCGAACTACGATCAAATGACCCGCGAAATTGCAGCTGCGATGCTTTGGACAAAAGAAAATATACATCTTTATAATGGAGATGGTCAAAAACTCTTTGTTACTGGGCATTCCGCTGGCGGTCACCTTGTTGCTTTGGCAACACTTAACAGCAAATACGGAATTCCAACCGAAACTATTTCAGGCATTATTCTCAATGATGCTGCTGGATTGGATATGAAGCACTATCTCCAAGAATATCCACCCACGGATGAGAGTAACTATCTAAGTACATGGACCAATGATAAAGACGAATGGAAAAATGCATCTCCAATTTACTTCCTCAACGAGAGGTCTCCTCCATTTCTAATTTATACGGGTAAGAAAACCTACCCTTCGATAAAAGTCGCTAACGACAGATTTTTAGCTGAGTTAAAAAAGTATCAACAAAATGTTCCAACAATTTTAGTTGATAAAAAGCACATTCCTATGGTGCTGCAATATTTCTGGCCTTGGAATAAGCGTTATAACGAAATTGCTGATTTTATAGAAGGTACTTCCGCTACCGCTAGGCAATAGTATGCTGTAAATATGTAATAGTTGGAGAATTAAACTGTAGGTCTCATATAACTTCAAATCCTCTGTCCAATTACATTGCCGCTGCACTATTTAAAAATGAAAAGCTTTTCCTAGAAGTCAAAGTTTTACCAAGTAACGAAATTTTAATTTTCCTCTTATCTACAGCAATCGATGCTTTGGCTGCAGCCGAAAGGTGCACGTATTTTTGAACAAGTGGTGCGTCTAATACATTAAGTGGAGAGCTGAAGTTTTTCACGTTTAACAATAAATCACGACAATCTAATAATGTGCTGAAAAAATATCCCAACTCGGCAGGGATGGGGTGAGCTACTTCAAATTTAGCGTGATCAAATGGCACTCCAAATTTTACCGCGGTATCGACCATCAATCGTGCATACAATAATTGTAAGTGTCCATAAATGTTTTTACGACAATTAACTGCAGTGTATCCGCCACGAAAGATGTTGTATTCAAACTTCATCTGAGCAAACAACGGAGCTAGAAGTAAATTTGAATCAATTAAATTTTGAATGCTTTCTGCTAAGCCTGTTGCAATATAAGTAGGCTTTGTGTTTATGATAATATTCTCATCTTCAAATAATTGACAGCCTCCGCCAATATCTTTGTGAGATCCAGGCACTGCAAATTCAAAGGTATTGGTAACACGGTTGGACGAACTTCCAAGAGTATCTAAGTTGCATGACGTTGCATAGTGTGTGTTATTTGTAACACTTAGCAACGGAAAGTTTTCCCTAAATTCATGTAGTGCAGTTAAATGAAAAGTTGCATCTGCTTTAATTTCATTTAAGTCGAGATTGATTTTGGCATTGGCTACCCCGCTAAAATCAGTTTTGGTTCCATCAAAAAGGCCAATAAATCCAAAGCTAATTCCTTTTAAAATATTATTATGTACGCAAAGCACGGAGGCAATATCATCATTTATAGTCCCGTTAGAGTGCAGCAAGTTTGCAAAATTCCGCGCTAATGCTGCTCCTACACTAAAGCCAAATAAATCTATTTTTAAATTTAGTGTAACTTCCTTATGTTGTGCACAGAATTCCTTTAGAATATCGATTAAATTTCTAAAAGCAATATTTGTTTTAGAATTTACTTCATACGGGTCAAAATCGGTGATAGAGTCAGAATCTTGTTTGCTTCCTGAAGTTGTAGAGTTACCGCCTCCAACATAGATAGATTTATTAAAAGCATTTCTTTTGCTATGAATATTAGAGTATAGCCGGTAGATATTAGATTGTAGAATATCATGTTCTGCTACAGGTGTAGAAGCGTTGGTATGTATTGATATTTTTTCATTTTTATCAAAAGCATCATTATTACCACCATCAAAAAACAAACTAATTCGGAGTGTCTCATTTTTACTTTTCATAACTCTACTATTTTCAATTAATAATGAAGACTTTATCCTTTAGATTTTTCTGAATTTAAAAAATCAATACTGCAGTAAGCGTGTAGTATTTAAGAATCAAAAGTCTAAAGCAAAGTAACGGTAGAAGAGTTAAACAATCGCAAGGGTTTTCCTAGGATTTATTTTAAAGGGATAATCCTATTTAAGTTTTAAATGGTTATTTTTGAATAAATTTTATAAAATGAACGAACAAATTGTAACAGTTATTTCAAGTATTTCTAGATGGAATGAGGTAAAAAAGGATAAGGAAAAAGTTTTTTCTCTATGGCAGCAATGTTCGTCTTTTAAAGTGATACTTCCTCCATTTTCTAATTGTAAGGATAATTTTCATATCTATTTTGGAGTTCAAGAGAATAAGCAGACGATGTCAGATACAATTGTTATGCATATTATCTCTGATTATAATGATAACCCCGAACTTATAAAAAATTTCGAAAACGCAGAGGATTATATTTTTTCAATCGTTTTAGATAATAAAATTGGTTCAGAGCCGGCAGAGATTGACGAAGCTGAAGCAAGACGGAGAATTATAGCTTGGCAAAATCCTGAAATCCTGAAAGAGTATTTAGAGAAAAATGAAGCTTATGACGTTTTTAGCATCGGTAAAGATGATTTTTTATTAGAAAATGGTTATTTGGCATATTTTGGTATGAAATTCAATAAAAATCAAATAACTACTTACAGTCCAGATTTGATCATACAGAATAATAGCCCTGAACATTCCGCAACCTATTATGATTTGGCTAGAATTTGCCCACCCTATGGTACCGAAAGTTTATTCGGACTACAAGATTTATCATCTTAGTCGGCGATTATGAGTGTTTTAGAATTACTAAAAAATATTTCACTATTCTCAAGTATAACCACCATTGTTTTAGGTTCTATTTGCTTATTACTCGCGGCGTCAAAATGGAAGGAAAGTTCATTGTTTTGCAAATACCTTGTTCTTTGTGCCCTTACCGAAATTGTAAATTTGTATGGAGCTTATGCAGTTAAACATACTTTAATGATTATTCCAATATTTAGCTTTTTTGAACTACTTATTTTTGTCAATTACTTCAAAACTCAGTATGCTGCAAAGAAATTAAATATAATTCTGTTTCTAGGAGGATTGCTAGCAATTGTCGATGCTTTACTGATTTATTATAATTCAGTAGGAAGTGTCTTTGTTGTCTCGAGGGTGTGCAACTCGGTTATTCTCATCGCCCTAGCATTTTACAGTATTTACAGTTTGTCACTTCCTAAGCGATTTGTAAAGCTTAATTTTGGTATTGTACTGTACTTCTCATTGACATTTGTGCATTTTCTACTACTGAATTTGCTAATTAATGTCAAGGAAAGCGAAATTTTTATTATTTGGATTACCTATTCATTGGCTTGCGTTGTTTTTAACTTTTTGTTATTATTTGATTCATGGAAATTTGGAAAAATCCACAGGTTGTAATATTTTGGGTCTTCGCCATTGTACTGTTTATCATTTTTCTGATTGCGGCATTTTATACCTTATATATGAAATCGCTGGCAAAAAGTCATCAGTTGGAAATTGATAAGAAAAATATTGAGCTGGAAACGCAGTTTGATTTGAGTCAATCTGTGATAAAATCCCAAGAAGCAGAACGGGAGCGCATTGCACGTGATATGCATGACGGTTTTATAGGTGAACTGGTTAGAATGCAGTATAAAATCGGAATGGAACAAAGTGTGACGGCTTTAGATATTAAGGAATTAGTTGTAAAATCTCGAAATATTATTCATGATCTAAGTCCTCCAATGATTAATGAAAGCTCTATAGATCTGCTTATTGAGGAAGAAATAAAGAGATATGCAGATTCATTCGGATACCAGTTTTATAGTAATACTCAAGATCAAATGGTTGCAATGAATTCTGATACTAAAATAAATATTCTGAGAATTTTTCAGGAACTACTTCAGAATACCTTCAAATATGCAAATGCGTCCGTGGTCAAGGTTAGTATTTACCAGCGTAAAGACGTACTTTTCCTTAATTACCAAGATTTTGGTGAAGTTGGGAAAACCGAAAATTCAGATAATGAACTTGGTGGCAATGGGCATAAAAATATTAAATTTAGAAATCAATATTTGAAATCTATTTATAAATTTAGGTGGATTAAAAGTGGAGGACTGAAATATTGCATGCTTTTAAAAATAGAAGATGAAAAAAACAATTGATATTATTGATGATGATGTTTTGACAGTTGCCTTGCTTTCTGAATTTTTGGAAAGCAAAGAAAAAATTCAGGTTAGAAATCAATTCCATAATTGTCAGATTGCTTTAGATTATTATGACAGTACCAATATACCAGATTTAATTATTTTAGATTACCAGTTAAAGGACGGTACTGGAAATGATGTTGTATCCTTTCTGAGAACAATATCTGAAGAGGTGCCCATTTTATTAATGTCGACACATTTTCAAGACAACCAAATTGGCAACGTATTAAAAAGTGGATTCAGCGCATATGTGCCAAAAGGACTTTTGCCTACTGAATTGTTGCAAATCCTGTATCAAGTTTTAGAAGATGGCTATTATTTTTCGAAAGAGCAACTGGTCTATCTTAGAGGGCAAATTAACGAAAACACTCCCAAAATTCATCTCACCGTCAAAGAACTTTATACCGCTAGAGAATTGGAGATTATAAACTTAATTGCTTTACAAAAGACCACTAACGAAATTGGAACTGCATTATTCTTATCACCCAAAACCATCGAAGGTCATAAAAATAATATATTTATCAAAGCCAATGTGAAGAATGCCGCTGGCTTGATGCTTTATGCAATGCAGAATGAGTTGCTTTCGATTGGATAGGAAGGGTTTGGATAGGAAGATAGGAAGGTGTTGGATAGGAGGATTGGAAGATAGGAGGATTGGAAGATAGGAGGATTTGAAGATTGGAAGATAGGAGGATAAGAGGATTGGAAGATAGGAGGATTGGAAGATAAGAGGATAGGAAGATAGGAGGATTGGAAGATAAGAGGATAGAAAGATAAGAGGATAGAAAGATTTGAAGATAGGAGAATAGGAAGGTGTTTGATAGGAGGGCTGGAAGCTAGGAGGATTGGAGCATGACAGTGCAGCAATTATATATTAAATCAGAGAATCGAATATCATTAGATATCAATGCGAAAACCCACATGGCGCGACGCTGCCGCTGGACGTCATTCTAAAAACAACATGATTTTCTCAAAGTACCATTATCCTTATACATAATATCATCCTATCTAGCACCTTCTTATCTAACCCCTTCCTATCCAATTACGCTTTTTCTAAATCGTATTAGACCTGCAAGCATTTTTCCAATTTCATCTAATTTTCGCTGCAAATGTTCGTAATCATTTTCGTTGGTAAATTGCAGATTGTAAGCAATAGTCAGTTGTGTTTCTAATTCCGCTTTACTACCCAAAGAAATATATAAAAAATGAATGAACTCTTTGTTGCCTTGTCTTGCAGCGCCTTCGGCAATATTCGAAGGAATCGAAACCGCAGCTCTCCGCATTTGACTCACTAAACCAAATTGCTCTTCTTTTGGGAATTTAGCCGTGCAGGCATACAGTACCGTTACAAAATCGATTGTCAATTTATAAACATCAAGATCTTTATATGATGAACTCATGGTCTAATATTAAGGTAATACCAAATTAGTATATTATTTTGATCAAAAAAAGGAATATTTCTTTAACACACAATTCACCTTAAAATAGCCCTCTTTTCTTCCTATCCAAAACTTTCCTATCCTCTTATCTAGCACCTTCTTCTATACAGCCTTCCTCTACAGCCTTCCTCTACAGCCTTCCTCTCCAAAACCTTCCTATCCTCTTATCTAACTAACACCTTCCTATCTTCTAAAACAACAAATGATTAATAATTAAAATATTATTTGTTGTTTTAGATTTATCGAGTACTTTTGTTGCGCAATAAATTTTTGTTAAAATGTTAGATTCCTTAATCACTTCAAAAACTCGTTTACGATTATTGGTTAAATTCTTTATGAATGTTGCCAATGAAGGGCATTTGCGTGGGTTGGCGACGGAATTTAATGAATCTACAAATTCCATTCGAAAAGAGTTGAATAATCTCTCGGAAGCAGGTTATCTTGAAAAAGAAAATGTGCAAAATCGAGTTTTGTACAAAGCAAATAGCAAGCATCCGCTTTTTGGGTCACTGCAGAAAATAGTGCGCACCTATATTGGACTTGATGCTATTACTGCGCAAGTTTTGGAGCGAATGGGCTCTGTAGATAAGATTATAGTTACAGGAGATTATGCTAATGGTATCGACTCCGGAATTATCAGTATTACACTTGTAGGTAAGTCGCTTAACAAAGAATACGTTGAGCATCTATCTGCGAAAATAGAAGGGATAATAAATAGAAAAGTAGTATTTTCGCTTTCTGAAAATGAGGTAGAGGGACTACAAGTTTTTCAAGCTTAAAAATTTTAAAAATTTCAAACAAGGTTTATTAAATAGAACAAGAGAATATGCAAACAAAAAAGATCGCAGTAATAGGATTAGGATATGTGGGTTTGCCATTGGCGCGCCTTTTTGCAACTAAATATCAGGTTGTAGGATTCGATATCAATAAAAAGAGAATTGCAGAGCTGCGTTCAGGAACAGATAATACTTTAGAGATTTCTGATGAAATTTTACAAGAGGTACTAGTTCCTAATTTTGACAATGCTAGTACAGGGCTGCTATGTTCAGACAATCTTGATGACATTCGTGATTGCACGATCTATATAGTGACCGTTCCTACTCCTGTGGATAAAAATAACCGTCCTGATCTGACACCACTTTATAAATCTAGCGAAACGGTAGCGAAAGTTTTGAAAAAAGGCGATATCGTTATTTACGAATCTACGGTATATCCAGGTGTTACTGAAGAAGAGTGCGTTCCAGTTTTAGAACGTCATAGTGGTCTTACATTTAACCAAGATTTCTTTGCAGGATATTCGCCAGAGCGCATTAATCCAGGAGATAAAGAGCATACGGTCGAAAAGATATTAAAAGTAACTGCTGGATCCACTCCAGAAATTGGAATTGTTATAGATAATTTATATAAAACTGTTATTACAGCAGGAACACATCTGGCACCAACAATAAAAGTTGCTGAAGCAGCAAAGGTGATTGAGAACTCGCAACGAGATATAAATATTGCATTTGTAAATGAGCTTGCGAAGATTTTTAATTTATTAGATATCAATACCCACGACGTTTTGGAGGCTGCTGGAACAAAATGGAATTTTCTTCCATTTAAACCAGGTCTTGTTGGTGGACACTGTATTGGGGTTGATCCTTATTACTTAGCTCAAAAAGCACAAGAAAAAGGCTATCATCCTGAGATTATTTTGGCAGGCCGAAGACTTAACGATAGTATGGGGGCTTACGTAGCTTCACAAGTTGTTAAGTGTATGATTAAAAAAGGAGTTTCGGTAAAAAACGCCACGCTATTAATGTTAGGAATTACTTTCAAGGAAAATTGTCCTGATGTTCGTAATACTAAGATAGTAGATGTAGTAGCAGCTCTAGAAGATTATGGAATCACTGTAACTATATATGACCCTTGGGCTAATACTGCAGAAGTAGAGCATGAGTATAAATTAAAAAGTCAGAGCACACTTCCAACTGATAAATTTGATGCAGTTGTTTTAGGTGTAGCGCATAACGAATTTTTAGATTTGAATATTTCACATTTTCAAAAAGAGAATTCGGTACTATACGATGTTAAAGGAATTTTGAAGTGTGAAGTTGACGGAAGGTTATAAATAAGAGCTAAATAATCAAAAAAAGCTAAATGAATAGATTGGACATTCTCAAACTTTCATTTTTTAAATCTTTCAATTTTTAAATTATATGTTGAATTGGTACGCCCTTTATACAAAGCCTCGCAAGGAGCAAAAAGTAGCGCAGCAATTAGAGCAGTTAGGTTTTACGATATATTTGCCACTTAAGACCGAAATCAGACAGTGGAGTGATCGTAAGAAGAAAGTTATTTCGCCTATGTTTTCTTCTTATGTTTTTATACAGATCGACGAATCTAAACGGCAGGAAGTTTTTATCATTGATGGAGTTTTGAATTACGTTTTTTGGCTAGGAAAGCCAGCAGTTATTCGAGATGAGGAGATGACAGTAATGCGCAGAGAAATTGATCAACCAAATAGTGATATTTTCGTCACTACAATTCAACCTGGAGAGAAGATTGAGTTGCAGGAAGGTTTATTCAAAGGACAACAAGCAACTGTTGAATATATTTCAAATCAAAAAACGCATTTGTTTCTGCCTAGTTTGGGAATAAAGTTGGTTATTTCCTCCCCCCAGCCCCCTCCGAAGGAGGGGGAGTAAAAACGTTTCTTTAAGAATTGTAGGTGGTGAAGAGGAAATATGCTATGATAAGCCGGGGCCTCCCGTCAGTACCTTCGAAGGAGGGGGAATCCAAATCGTCTACGTAAGGTAGTTATATGGAATAGGGATTAAATGGCATTTTAGATAAGAAATATTAGAAGTTTTAGTTCAATTGAGCACAAAAACTTATTTTCCTAAAATACTGAGACAGTAGATTATATGTCTTAATAAATCGAATTTGTGAAGCCTAAATGGGACTCACGACGCGAAGCTGTGCGAAGTTATGATTGATTTAAAAATAAAAATAGTTTAAAGTAGAAGAGAGTTTAAAGATGATGAAAAATATTCTTATTACTGGCGGTGCTGGATTTATCGGTTCGCATGTTGTTCGACGGTTTGTACAAAACTATCCTGATTATAATATTTATAATTTAGATGCTCTTACCTATGCAGGTAATTTAGAAAATATAAAGGATATTGAAGACCTACCCAATTATACTTTTATAAAAGGGGATATTTTAGATGCTGATTTTATAGATAATTTATTTGATCAACATAAATTTGATGGCGTGCTGCATTTGGCTGCCGAATCTCACGTTGATCGTTCTATAACAGATCCCTTAGCGTTCGTGAAAACAAATGTAATAGGAACAATGAATCTTTTGAATGCTGCCAAAAAATTGTGGAATGGAAATTTTGAAAATAAACTTTTCTACCATATTTCCACTGACGAAGTTTATGGCTCATTGGGCGAATCGGGACTATTTACAGAAACCACATCTTACGACCCAAATTCACCATACTCAGCTTCAAAAGCGGCCTCTGATCATTTTGTAAGAGCTTATGGTGAGACTTATGGTTTGCCTTACGTTATCACAAATTGCTCAAATAATTACGGACCAAACCACTTTCCAGAAAAATTAATTCCACTTTTTATAAATAATATCATCGAGAAAAAGCCTTTACCAGTTTACGGAGATGGAAATTATACGCGTGACTGGTTATTTGTAGAGGATCATGCTGTAGCAATCGATTTAGTCTTCCACAAAGGTCGTAATCATGAAACTTATAATATCGGTGGTTTTAATGAATGGAAGAACATCGATTTAGTAAAGCTACTCTGTACTCAAATGGACTCAAAATTAGGTAGATCAGCTGGAGAATCTGCTAAATTGATTACCTATGTAAAAGATAGGCCAGGACACGATTTGCGCTACGCTATTGATGCTAGTAAAATCAACACTGAACTTGGATGGTCACCTTCAGTAACTTTTGAGCAGGGACTTGAGAGAACGATAGATTGGTACTTATCAAATGAAGCTTGGTTGAAAAATGTTACATCTGGTAACTATCAAAAATATTACGAAGAACAATATAAAGCATAATAAGATGAAAGGAATTATTTTAGCTGGCGGCTCAGGAACAAGATTACACCCCCTTACTTTGGCGGTATCAAAGCAATTGTTACCAATATATGACAAGCCTATGATTTACTATCCTTTGTCTGTCTTGATGCTGGCGGGTATTAAGGAAATTTTAATTATTTCAACGCCACATGACCTGCCCAACTTTATCAAATTGTTAGGAGATGGAAGTCAGTTCGGGATTAAACTTGAATATGCTGAGCAACCGTCACCTGATGGATTAGCACAAGCGTTCATTATTGGTAAAGAATTTATAGGAAATGAGGATGTGTGCCTTGTATTAGGAGACAATATATTTTATGGCGCTGGGCTACAGAAATTACTTGTAGAATCTGTTAGAAAAGTCAAAGAAGAAAAGCAGGCCGTCGTATTTGGATATTATGTTGATGATCCAGAGCGCTATGGGGTTGCAGAATTTGACAAGAGCGGAAAAGTGTTGAGTATAGTAGAAAAACCAACTCATCCAAAATCAAATTATGCTGTAATTGGCTTATACTTTTACCCAAATTCAGTTATTCAGGTTGCCGAAAATGTAAAGCCGTCACATCGAGGCGAATTAGAAATTACAACAGTGAATGAGTATTACTTAGAACAAGAGGAATTGAGTTTACAAGTTATGTCTAGAGGATTTGCATGGCTAGATACAGGAACGCACGAAGCACTGACCGAAGCTACTGAATTTGTAAAGGCTGTAGAAAAAAGAACAGGACTTAAAATTGCGTGTTTGGAGGAAATTGGCCACTCTATGGGCTTTATTTCTACTGAAGAATTGCAAAAAAGTCCTTTAATGGATGGTAAATCGACATACGCCTCATACTTAAGAAAAATCGCAAAATAATTTAGAATATGGAACATTGTAAAATTATTGAGCTCCCAAAAATTCAAGATCCTCGTGGAAATCTAACTTTTTTGCAAAATCCTGACCACTTGCCATTTGAAGTTCAGAGGGTTTTTTGGATATACGATGTACCTGGTGGTGAAGTACGTGGTGGCCATGCTTTTAAAAAACAAGAAGAGTTTATAGTTGCAATTTCTGGAAGCTTTGATGTAGTAATTGATGATGGAGAGAAAAAAGAAGTATTTCATTTAAACCGTTCTTATAAAGGCTTGCATATTCCTGCCGGTATGTGGAGAAGCATGGAAAATTTCTCTACTAATTCTCTCGCGTTGATTTTGGTTTCGACAACATTTGATGAGAATGATTATATAAGATCGTATGATGAATATCTAGCATACAAACCTCAATTATCTGACCACAATTCTAGCAAAAAAGAGGGAGTGGTAGAAAAGCGATTTGATCTTTCCGTAAGCACGGTTGAAGATTGCAAGGTATTGGAACTTGACAAAAATCATAGAGACAGAGGAAATATTACTGTAGTCGAAAATCACAAGCAAGTTCCTTTTGATATTAAGAGAGTCTATTATTTATATGATGTCCCTGGAGGTGAAGATCGAGGCGGACATGCTCACAAGGATTTGTATCAATTAATTATGGCGGCTGGAGGTAGTTTTGATGTAACTCTTGACGATGGAGTAAATAAGAAGAAAATTACTTTAAACAGGCCATACCAAGGGTTATATGTTGTACCTGGAATTTGGAGAGATATAGATAATTTTTCTTCTGGATCCACTTGTCTAGTCTTGGCATCGCAAAAATATGATGAACAAGATTATATGAGAGATTACCAAAATTTTACAGCTATTAAAAATTTAAGAAAATGATTCATCCATTATCAGATGTACAGGCAGTAGTGCCAAAAACAACTCGCGTTTGGCAATTTGTTGTAATATTAAAACATGCATTAATAGGCGAAAATTGTAATATTTGCAGCCATTGCTTTATAGAAAATGATGTTCAGATTGGAAATAATGTTACGATAAAGTGTGGCGTTTCTTTGTGGGATGGAATTACAATTGAAGAAGATGTTCAGATTGGTCCAGACGTAACTTTTACAAATGATAAATATCCTAGGGCGAAACAGTCATTTGTTTTACAAAGAATCACAATAAAAAAAGGGGCTTCTGTTGGTGCAGCTTCAGTTATACTTGGTGGTGTCACTATTGGTGAAAACGCGATGATAGGAGCGGGAAGCTTGGTAACTAAAGACATTCCAAACAATGAATTATGGTACGGAAGTCCAGCAAAATTTATAAAAAACATATAATATCACAAATGATAAAATTTTTAGATTTACAAAAAATAAATGCACAATATGCCGCCGAATTAAAGCAGGTTGCATCTGATGTAATTGATGCAGGCTGGTTTTTAATGGGAGAGAAATTAAGTAATTTTGAAACAAAGCTGTCTAAATTCACAGGAGCAAAGTATACTATAGGAGTCGCAAATGGTTTAGATGCTTTAAGGTTAATTTTGAAAGCATATATAAATTTGGGCGTGATGAAAGAAGGAGATGAGGTAATCGTGCCTGCAAACACCTACATTGCATCTCTCCTAGCAATAACAGATAATCGTCTTGTACCAATCTTAGTAGAGCCCAATGAGAAAAGCTTTAATTTAGATCTTGATTTAATTGAAAAAAGTATTACATCTAACACCAAAGCAATAATGGTGGTTCATCTTTATGGACAAATTTGCTGGTCAAATAAATTAAATGAATTAGCTGAAAAATATAATCTAAAAATTATTGAAGACAACGCTCAAGCTATCGGTGCGATTTGGAACGGAATTAGTTCAGGTAATTTAGGAGACGCTGCAGGATTTAGTTTTTATCCAGGTAAAAATCTAGGTGCTTTAGGCGATGCTGGTGCAGTCACAACTAACGATTCTAAATTGGCAGAGCAAATCCGTGCTCTAGGAAATTACGGCAGCAAAAAAAAGTATGTCAACGAATTTCAAGGTCTTAATAGCAGGATGGATGAAATTCAAGCAGGCTTTCTTGCTGTAAAATTAAAATATATAGAAGCAGAAAACCAACATAGAAGAGCGATCGCAGAAAGATATTTGTCTGAGATTAAAAATCCATTAATCCATTTACCAGTACCAGTTAATGAGTCAATATTTGTTAAAAATAATAAAGAACATGTTTGGCACTTATTTGTATTACGTACTAAAAAGAGAGACGCATTCCAAAAGTACTTATTAGATAATGGCATACAAACTTTAATACATTACCCTACCCCACCAAATAAGCAATTGGCGTACTCTAATATGAATCATTTAGATTTTTCATTAACTAATATAATCCACGATGAAGTAGTAAGCCTACCAATAGGGCCAATTACTACATCAGAAGAGGTTGACAAAATTATTAGTGTCGTAAATTCTTTTTGTTAAGTTGTGAACGAACAAAAATCGTCTTATCGGCAAGTAATGAAAGCCACCTCCATTTTTGGAGGTGTTCAAGTATTTCAAATTATTATAGGCATTACTCGCTCTAAATTTATCGCAGTTTTATTAGGTCCAACTGGTATGGGTATAGCTGGTTTGTTAACATCAACTTTAGGTTTAATCGCTGGTTTAACAAACTTTGGACTGGGTACAAGTGCTGTTAAAGACATTGCAGCAGCCCATAGTTCTGGTAATGAAACTCGTTTGGGCATAGTTTCAAAAGTTTTTAAGCGTTGGGTTTGGATAACAGGCTCATTAGGAGCTTTGATAACTGCAGTATTATCACCATTGTTAAGTGAGTTAACTTTTGGAAATCGAGACTATACATTTGCTTTTATCTGGATTTCAATTACACTACTTTTAAATCAAATTAGCGCAGGACAAGGCGTTATGTTGCGTGGTACAAGGCAGATTGCTTATATGGCACAATCGGCAATGATTGGAAGTGTTATAGGGCTTTTTACAACAATCCCCCTATACTATTTGTACGGAGTAGAAGGTATCGTTCCAGCAATTATAATTTCGGCTATTACCTCATTATCATTAACGTGGTGGTACGCTAGAAAATTAAAAATTAAGGATGTTTTTGTATCCAAAGTGCGAACTATCGCTGAGGGTAAGGGAATGCTTAAGATGGGATTCTTTATTAGCTTGAGTGCTCTCATAACTCTTGCCGCATCCTACCTTGTTCGGATATTTATTAGTAATTATGGTGGGATTGACCAGGTTGGTCTATACAATGCCGGATTTGCAATAATTAATACGTACGTGGGGATGATTTTTGCCGCAATGGGTGCGGACTACTATCCTCGTCTTTCTGCCGTATCACATAGTAATACGCAATGTAAGGAAGTTGTTAATCAACAAGCAGAAATTGCATTGCTAATTTTAGCGCCAATTTTGATGGTGTTTTTAGTATTTATAAATTGGGTGGTTATTGTATTATATTCCTCGCAATTTATTGCGATTAATTCAATGATATATTGGGCGGCTTTAGGTATGTTTTTTAAAGCAGCTAGTTGGACAATCGGATTCCTTTTTTTGGCAAAAGGAACAACAAAATTATTTTTTTGGAATGAGTTAATTACAAATATTTACCTTTTACTTCTAAATATTATTGGTTATTATTTCTGGGGATTGGCTGGATTGGGAATTTCATTCTTAGTCGCCTATTTCCTGTATCTTATTCAAGTATATTGGATCGCAAAATCGAAATTTGATTTTTCATTTGACCGAGCATTCATCAAAATATTTTTTGTGCAATTTGGATTGGCAATACTAAGTTTTATAGCAGTCCAATTTTTCACATCTCTCTTTGCTTATGGTATGGGGATTATTTTGATAGCTGTATCATGTTGGTATTCTTGGAAAGAGCTCGACCAACGACTTGACCTTAAAACACTCATTGTTAATATGAAGAAGAAATTCAAAAAATAGTATTTAAAAATGGGTGCATAATATGTAATTATGCATAATTTATATCAAGATTTACTTAAAAGTTTTTAAAAAAAATTAAAGATTATACTCAGTAAAATACCTACGTTTTATTAGCGTTATATATCTTATAATTTACAAGTTGTTAACAATAAATAGACAAATTCATTAATAGAATTGTTGCTAAATTTTAAAATAAAAAAACAATACAATGCTAGATCCCAATTCTACACATTTCAATGAAAAGTTCCTTACAGTAGATTATCTCGAAGAATTTTTCGTTAAAGCAAAAGTTGATGTCATTAATTCCGATTTAGGGATTAAGCCTCTTGTGAGTGTTTTATTTATTACCTACAACCATATTGATTATATAAGGCAATCTCTTGATGGGATTCTTATGCAAGTTACTTCATTTGATTGGGAAATATTAATTGGCGATGATGAATCTACGGATGGAACTAGAGAAATTTGTCAAGAGTATGCGCGTAAGTATCCTAATAGAATAAAACTTTTCTTGCACAAAAGAGAAAATAATATATCGATTTTGAACAAACCTTCAGGTATTTTTCAAATGACCTATAATATCCTTAGATGTCAGGGGAAGTATATTGCAGTTTGTTCGGGTGATGATGTATGGACAGATCCTTATAAATTACAGAAGCAATTAGATTTACTTGAGAAAGAAGATAATATCATCCTATCCTATCATCCTTTTGTTCGATATGGCGATGTGTTAGCAAATATCAATCTGCCAGAACTTGAGAGATTTTCTAATATGCCAAAAGCATCCACAATGTTCTTTAGAAATATTAATAAGATCCTTCCAATTAATTTTATCGACGCAATTCAAGAGGACGTTTTTTTATGGCATTTACTAAGATTTAAGGGTCAATTCGCTTTGCAAGCAGATATTGAACCTTCAATCATTTGCACTCCATTAAGCAGCATTACGAGAAGTTTAGATGAGCAGCAGCATTTTTTGCATGTTCTAAATATAAACATCCAAATTTTTAAATCTATCGATTTAACTATGACAGATATCAAACAGAAGCGTTTTGTTTCTTATAATTTAGTATCAATGCTTTTCAATGCAAGCTATACTATTGAGCAAAAAAAGCATTTACTCAACACATTTAGAAAAATGCTATCGGTAAAAGATGTTTATTATGCGTTGCATTTTAAGGCAAATGATTCTAAGCATTTTAAAAATTATTTTACTGATAATACTATAACTTGTGTTAGTTAAAAAAGTTGCTTGAACTTAATTTATTTAATTTTTAAAAGAGTAATAAATGATAAAAAACTACAAATCAGATTTAAATAATATTAGCTCTGAGTGTCTTTCGACTCTTACTTTATTATCATTTAATAAAATAACGGTTGACCAAAATACAATTGTACATTTTAAGGGAGTCCCCTTCTACGAAGAAAAATTGGTTGATTTATCGGCAGAAAAATCTTCGTTCTTTTGGAATAAACTAAGTAATTTATCCGCAGAAAACATTGAAGAATTTTCATTAAAAATGCAAGGATCTTTTGCATTTGTGATCGAAACGAAAGATAGGATAATTCTATTATCTGATTACATACGAACATTTCCTATGTTTTATTCAGTTTCGGAAAAAAAAATCCTTTTATCTGATAAGTTGAATTTATTTTCAGAATACAAAATAAAATCAGATAACGTTTCAAATTTGGTCACATCAGGCTATGTATTTGGAAATGAGACAATTTATGATAATGTTAACAGTACTCAGGCAGCGGAATTAATTATAATTGATAAGGACTCTGCAACAATTGAAGCTTGTAGATATTTCAGATTTGTCCCAAAAGATAACCTATCCTCAATCTCGGTAGATTCATTCGTTAACGAATATAATAAAATATTGGAACGTATTATGAAGAGGATCATCCTCTCTGCTCCCAATTGTAATAAGTGGGTAATTCCACTGTCTGGAGGACACGATTCTAGACAACTGATTAACATATTAGTAAAGCTTGGTATAAAAAATGTTATATGCTATACTTATGGTAAATTAAATAATCATCAGGCGGTTTTGAGTAAGAAAGTGGCTGATGCCGTAGGATACGACTGGCATTTCGTAGAATATAGCGAGGAAAAGTGGTTTGAACTTCACCAAAACGGTCTTATAGATACCTATCTAGATGATTCTTATCAGGGCAACTCAATCCCCCACTTCCAAGATTTTTTGGCTGTTTATGAACTTAAAAATAAGGGAGTAATAACAGAGGATGATGTTATTATGCCCGGACACACGCTAGATATGATTTCTGGCGGACATTTGAATGAATTAGACTTGGTGTGTTCTGATAGACAAGGTGCGCTAAAAAGATCATCACTGAGACATGGAAAATGTAAAGAGCTCTCGGTAAATAAATTATATGCTAATTATCGAACGTTATCAACGATATATGATGAAATTAACAGTTCAGCAGTACAATTTCAAGAATATATTAATTGGCAGGAAAGACAGTCTAAGTTTATTGTAAATAGCTGTAGAATATATGAATTCTTTGAAATAGAATTTCGTCTTCCATTCTGGGAAAAGGAAATTATGGAATTGTTTTTATCACTACCGGTTGAACAAAGAATAGAAAGAAAATTCTATCTATCTACTGAAAGACAAGGAATATTAATTGATTGCTTAGCAAAGATACCATTCGAAGATGAAACAAATAAAAAGCCTTCGAAAATTAGTCTCAAACAAAGATTACTCACAAAAACTCCATCTATTGTAAAAGCTTTACTATCACGATTAGTACGATCTAAAAATTACGAGGCCGAATCTTTAAATCAAATTTTTGCCTTAAAAGGTAATACCGTTGAAGATGTTGTGGGGTCACTGAAATTATTTCCAAAAGACACACACGCTTTTTTGAAACCGTTACTGTTGCGATATACCCACCGAACAAGTAATGAATTATTGACAGGACTATATGCAGTGTCCAGAATTATAAAAAAATGAAAATAACTATTATAGCAGGAGCGCGGCCAAATTTTATGAAAATTGCTCCAATTATTCATGCCATACAGAATGCGAAAGATCTTGGCAACAATATGGATTACAGATTAGTGCATACTGGACAGCATTATGATGATAAAATGAGCGGAACATTTTTTGAGGAATTAAATATTCCACATCCTGACGCTAACTTAGAGTGTGGCGGCGGATCACAAGCTGAACAAACTGCTTCCATCTTAGTAGCTTTTGAGAAAGATTTGATTTCTTATCCGGCAGACTTGGTGTTGGTCGTTGGTGATGTGACTTCTACAATGGCGTGTGCGATAGTAGCCAAAAAATTAAACACAAAAGTCGCGCACGTAGAAGCGGGAATTCGTTCCTTTGATTTAACAATGCCCGAAGAAATTAATAGAATGGTTACCGACAGTATTACTGATTATTTTTTTACAACATCAGAAAATGCTAATCAAAATTTAGCAAAGGAAGGCGCTAAAACGGAAGATGTATTTTTTGTTGGTAATGTTATGATTGATACTCTATTGTCAAATATGTCTAAATTTAAAAAACCTGCCCTATTTGAAGAGTTTGGATTAAAAGCCAAGGAATATATCGTACTTACAATGCATAGACCTGCGAATGTTGATGAAGTTGGAAAACTGAAAGAAATGATGACCGAAATACTTTCCAATGTTGAGAATATGCCTGTCATTTTTCCTATTCATCCACGCACAGCAAAAATAATAGAAGAGTTGCAGCTTAAAGCTTCTAATCTAATAATTGTGGACCCGTTAGGGTATTTAGAATTTAACTATTTGGTACAACACAGCAAAGCAGTTGTAACGGATTCTGGCGGGATTACAGAGGAAACTACTATTATGGGAGTTCCTTGCTTAACTTTGCGGGATAATACCGAAAGACCAGAAACTATTACTATCGGGACTAACGAATTGGTGGGAACTGATCATCGCAATATAAAACCAGCTTTACAAAAGTTGTTTAAAGGAGATTGGAAAAAAGGAAGTATTCCTGATTTATGGGATGGACATGCGGCTGAACGTATTGTCGACGTTATAAAAAATTTTTATAAAGCGTAAAGATTTCTAAGAATATTATTTAAAGCTATATAATCTTACTTTATAATCCGATGTAATAAGTAGCTTTTGACAGAATTCTCATAAATTGAAGAATTTCTGAGTCGTAAATAAATTTTAATAATTGCCCATATTGAAACAGTTAGATAAGAAGACGTTTTTGGCGCTATGGTTGTTTAATCCATTTATAAGCGCAATCTATGTTTTTCGCAACTTTAAGGAGAATGTACATATTGCACCGTACTTATTATTATCATTCTTTTTTGGACTTTCATTTGTCGTTTCTACCACCGGCGGAGACTCTGAGAGGTACGCTGCAGAGTTAGTACGTTATCATCAAGATAGTGTGTCGTTAGTGCAAGTTTTAGACGAGGCCTACGGAGAAGGAGGTTCAAAATTAGATATATATCAGCCTTTCCTTACGTGGTTTGTTAGTATTTTTACAGAAAACACAAAAATTTTATTCTCAATTTTTGCAGTAGTTTTTGGTTATTTCTGGTTTAAGACTTTAATAATTATTAGATCGCATATAAACATTCCTTTAAAAGGGATTGCTTTGCTTACTTTCATCTTATTAGCTTTAACCAATCCGATTTGGCAAATTAATGGCGTGCGTATGTGGACTGCAGTTGCGGTCTTCTTTTATGGAATAGTTCTGATACATTTAAAAAAAGAAAAGAAAGGGTGGTTTTTTCTAGTACTACCGGTATTCATACATTTTAGTTTAATCGCGTCTTTGGGTCTGTATATAGCTTACACATTATTACCCAGCAAAAACACAACAATTCTTTTAATAATATTTATTGCAAGTTTTTTCTTAGGACAATTAGATCTAAATTTTGTTCGAGAAACTTTTGCTTTGTTGCCTGGTATGATTCAGTCCAAGGAAGCGTACTTGGGTGAAGAATATGTTGAAGTTCTAAGTGAAAAAAAGGCCGACCATGCTTTGCATTTCCTTCTTGCGGGTATACTGCAAAAATATATTTTTTTTAGTATGGTTATCATAATATATTATTATGGTGTTTTTAAAAGAAATCTATTAGATAAAAATTTAAAGATCTTTTTTCCGATGGCGTTGTTCTTCTTGTCTTTTAGTAATATAGCATCTTCTGTGCCGTCGGGTGGTCGCTTTGCGGTATTGTCAAACTTAATATTAATGACCATTTTTTTATTATTTTTAAATTATAATGTTAAGTTGACACGCTCTATAAATTTCTTGCTAAGAATTACGATGGTGTTTGTGATAGTATTTCTAATTCGTACGGGTATGGAGAGTGTAGGTCCATTTTTCTTTATTGGAAATCCAATACTTAATTGGCTAATTGTCGATAGTCCCATAATTGAATTTATAAAATCACCCTTCTAGTTGAATTGAAATAGAGTGCTTCAATTTAATATTAAAAATAGTAAGTCGAAATTGTAATAATATTAAAAGTTTCATTGCTAAGTGGGTGGAAAAGTTATAGTTGAAGTCTAGGGTTAATAAATTTTTACAATCTAAATAATAATAGGAAATTGAAAAATAGGAAGATTTTAATTATAGCTAATGGGTTTTATCCCGAGCAGACGCCGAGGGCTTTTAGGGCAACAGAGTTAGCAAAAGAATTTTGTCGGCAAGGCCATCAAGTGACCGTAATGGCGCCACATAAAGAAGGTATTCAGCCGCTATTAAATGAATTTCCAATAAATTACATCAATTTAGGAAGGTTAAAGTGGAAGATTCCCACAATCAATGGCCTTGGTAAAGTGGGCGCATTATTTAACAAAGCAGCAAACCGCCTTTTGCCTTTGTTGTTTGAATATCCCAGAATAGAACTTTTTTTTATGGTGAAAAATAAATTAAAATCAGAAACCGAAAAATATGATTTTCTAATATCGATTGCTGTACCACATTCTATTCACTGGGGAGTGGCCGCAAGTTGGTCAGCAAAGAAAGAGGAGAATATAGCACCTCTATGGATTGCAGATTGTGGAGATCCTTATTTTATTCAAGAGAATGATACCTTTCAGCCGCCATTTTATTTCAAATGGATTGAGAGTTGGTTTATGAGAAAGGTTGATATAATTACCGTTCCAACCAACACCTCATATACAGGTTATTTACCTGAATTTCATAATAAATTAGTAGTGATTCCTCAGGGGTTCCGTTTTGAGGATATAAATAAAGGAGCGTTATTAGACGATGGTATAATTCGTTTTGGCTATGGAGGTGCTTTTGCTCTGAATAGGAGAGATCCAAGTGAACTACTTAAATTTCTTTCTAAAATCGACAAATCATCTCATTTTGAATTTCATATTTTCACGAAGAATGATAAGTTTGTCGAAGCTTACGCTGCAAAAGACGATCGCATTATATTGCATAAACCAATAGCGAGAACAGTATTATTACAGACATTGTCAACATTCAATTTTGTAGTAAACTTTACAAACACTGGCGTATCGCAGACACCTAGTAAACTGATTGACTATGCGATCATAGACAAACCTATATTGCAGATAAATTCAGAAAAGCTGGATGGCGACATAGTCTTGCAATTTTTGGAAGGCAATTACCAAAATAAACTAGCAATTGACAATTTTGATAATTTTAGGATTGAGAATGTAGTTAAGCAATTCTTGGCATTAGAGCATCGGTAATGATCTTAAGTAGAAAAAAATCATTTCACTTAACTGATTATAACTATTTAATAGTAGTTTTCAAGAAAAATAATTACTGCCACTGGAAGAGCAGGCTAGCATTTTTGGCAATTAAAAACTGAGTAACTTAAAAGTAAGATGAATTTTACACAAATGGTGCGTAAGTCATACGTAAATTTTAGAGGTTGGAGCACAGATAAAAAGTATCTTGTTATCGAATCTGATGACTGGGGAAGTATTAGAATGCCATCAAAAGAGGTTTACGATATTTTACTAAAAAAGGGAGTTAATGTTGGTAAATCTAATTATACAAAATACGACTGCCTCGAAAGTAATCAAGATCTTGAGAATATTTTCGAAACCTTAAGTTCTGTTAAAGATGCAAATGGCAAATCTGCAGTTATAACTGCAAATGCCTTGGTGGCAAATCCTGATTTTGGAAAGATTGCAAAAGCTGATAAAAAGGATTACTTTTTTGAGAGTTTAGCTGATACTTATTTATCGTATCCAAATCACGATAGAGTTTTGAAAATGTGGAAGGATATAGGTATTAAAGAAAATCTACTATATCCTCAGTTTCATGGCAGAGAGCATTTTAATGTAAATAAGTGGATGAGAGCTATTAATGCTGATATTACGCAAGAAAACATTGCTTTTGAGAATAGAGTTTTGCTAGGAATTAGTGACAAAAATATTGAGAAAAATATTCGAAATAGATTCCAGTATATGGCAGCATTAGAATATGACACTGAAGCGGATAAAATTGAAGTAGAACGTATTACTGCAGAAGGACTTGCGATGTTCAAAGATACATTTGGTTTTGCATCAACAAGCTTTGTTGCCACTGCGGCAGTTAGAGGAGATCATATAGACAAAGTACTGTCCGAGAATGGAGTTAAATTTCATCAAGGTGGGCAGCAACTCGTTCCTCTAGGGAACGGTCAGATTAAAAAAGTTAATAAATATTGGGGCGATAAAAATAACTACGGTCAAACTTATTGGAGAAGGAATGCTACTTTCGAGCCTTCTCGAAATCAAGATGCTGACAGTGTCGATAGCTGTCTGGCTGAGATTGAGATTGCTTTTAGATTTGGAAAACCTGCGGTAATAAATACTCACAGAGTTAATTTTGCAGGAGGAATATCAGAAAAAAATAGAGACTTGACTTTAGTGAAATTGAAAGAGTTGTTGCAACGAGTTATGAAGAAGTGGCCTGAGGTACAATTTATCAACAGTGCCCAATTAGGAGAGATTTTAGCAAGAGAGAAATAGGTAGTAAAAATTATGATTGACAACATTAAAAACTTACTGATTAATGTAAGGGGATATAAAACTTCAAAAAAAGTAGTGGTGATTGAGAGCGACGACTGGGGGTCTGTAAGAATGCCATCGGTTAAATCTTTCCAAAACCTATTAGATGCTGGTGTCCGAGTAGATAAATGTGGCTATAATACTTATGACAATCTGGAATCTGCTGAAGATTTGCATGCTTTGTTTGATACATTTAGATCTATAAAAACCTTGCAAGGGAATCATCCTGTTTTGACCGCAAATACAATTGTAGCTAATCCAGACTACGATCGGATAAAAGAAAATAATTTTAATACTTACGAATTCGAAACTTTCGATAAATCATATTTGCGTTATCAGGGAAGTACTGCTACTCTTGATATACTAAAGGAAGGAATAAAAGAAAAATTGTACTATCCACAATTGCACGGTAGAGAACATATCTTTATTAGTAATTGGATGAATGCATTAAAAGCAAAGGATAAAGAAACAATGATTGCTTTTGAAAATAATGTTTATGGGCTAAGTACGACCATCATAAAAGAGAAAAGAAAAAGTTTTCTAACGGCATTGGATTTTACGAATGAGGCTGAGATCGTAGGCCATGAACAAGTCTTGACTGACGCGGCGGCTATTTTTAAGCAAACATTCGGCTTTTCTTCGGATTCTTTCATTGCTCCCAATTATACTTGGCATCCAAAGCACGAACTAATATTTAAAAACGTTGGAATAAAATATCTTCAAGGCGGGCGAGCTCAGAAATCTCCGCAGGGGGATAACTATGAAACCATTAGGCACTATATGGGAAAACGAAACAGTAATGGTTTGTTTTACTCCATTAGAAACGCCACTTTTGAACCTGCAACGAAAAAAAATATAGATTGGAAAAAAAATATCCTTCAAGAAGCCAAAGCAGCTTTTATATTAAGAGCACCTTTAATAATATCTACGCATAGAGTTAATTTTATGGGTGGTTTGGTGGAAAACAATAGAACAGAAAATTTGAAGCTCTTCAAGTCAATTTTACTTGACATTATTAAGCTGTATCCGGATGTCGAATTTATAAGTTCAGCTGAATTGGGCAGAAGAATGTCAAAAAATAAATTATAATATGGACTTTGATATATTTATAGCAGGAGATTTCTACGTTGGAAATCATGCAAATGGTAGATTGTTACCACTTGTTGAAGACAATAATCTAGAGACCTTATTTGGAGAATTACTTCCAATACTTAGAAACTCTAAATTATCAATAATTAATCTAGAAGCTCCCATTACAGATGGAAATTCTCCAGAAATTAAAACTGGTCCGACTTTAAAAATGCCGACAAAAATTGCGGACGTTTTAAATGGTGCTGGTGTTGATTTGGTTTGTCTAGCAAATAATCATATTCTTGATCACGGTTCTAAAGGTTTAGAAAACACACTTCGAATATTAGACGAACACAATATTTCTCACGTTGGTGCTGGTACGACTGATATTCAAAAAAGCGGTTATTTTATTAAAACCGTAGGCGAAAAAAAGATTGGGATCATTAATATTTGTGAAAACGAGTGGATATCAGATAAAAATGGCATCGTTGGAGCGAATGGTCTTAACGAAATTGATGCATTTTATCAAATAAATTCTTTAAAGACATTGGTAGATTTTACCATTGTAATATTCCACGGAGGTAATGAATATTACTCGTTGCCAAGTCCTAGAATACAAAAAATAATGCAGTACTTTGTAGATCTAGGTGCAGACGCAGTTATAGGACATCATACTCACACTTATAGTGGATATGAAATTTACAATGAAAAACCGATATATTATAGCATTGGAAATTTTATTTTTGACAGTCAAAAAAAGTCAAAAGGTACCTATTGGAATATAGGTATTGGTTTAGGAATTACTATTAAAGATAATAAATTAGTATTTGAAATGGTTCCTTTTAAACAACATGCTGAAGCATTAGGAGTAACTATTTTGAAAAATGAAGAATTAAACGCCTTTAATAATAATTTTGCGGAGTTAAATTTAATTATCAGTGATAGCGAGAAATTGAAACTTTCTTACGAAAAATTTGCTAAACAATTAACGGTGCAATTTCAAGCTTTTATAAATCCTTATGAGGGTAAATTTAGTTCATTATTTAAAAAAGGACTTTTGCCTGACCTATTCACAAAAAACAAATCGAAACTGTTATTAAATTTAGTAAGATGTGAGTCACATAGGGATGTTCTTGAAATAATATTAAACAATAAAATAAAAAAATAAAGGTTCATATGCGTATAGCTATACATAATAACGTAGGTTCATTTGCATCAAAATGGATAGAGTATTGTGAAGAAAACAATATTGATTATGGAATTGTAGATTGTTATGATACTGACATTATGGAGACTATGAAAGGTTTTGATATTTTGTTATGGCATCATCAGCAGTCAAATCCTATCGACTATTTTCTCGCAAAGAATTTAATAGAAGCTTTAGAGTTTTCCGGCAAAGTCGTTTTTCCTGATCATAATACTGGATGGCATTTTGACGATAAGGTGGCGCAAAAATATTTATTTGAAGGCTTAGATATTCCTACTCCAAAGAATTATGTATTTTATGATATGAAATCCCTTAAAAAATTCTCCAAAGAAACATCTTACCCAATAGTTTGGAAGTTGAAAGGTGGATCCGGAAGCAGAAACGTTAAGTTGCTCAGATCTGCCGGAGAACTGATCACTCTTGGAAAAAAAATGTATGGTAAGGGAATCAGAGAATATGATGCTTGGGATGGTGTAAAGGAATCTATTCGAAGATTTAAGATGGGTAAGAAGACCTTCAAAGACGTATTAAAAGCTTTTGCTCATATTGTTTACCCGGTTCGGTACGAGCGTATGAGTGGTAGAGCTTATGGATATATGTATCTTCAAGAATTTATACCTCTAAATGACTCTGATTATCGAGTAATAGTTATAAAAGACAAAGCCTTTGCCATTAAAAGATACACTCGCCCAAATGATTTTAGAGCTAGTGGTAGTGGTTATATAGAGTACAATAAGGAAGTATTCAAGGACAGTCTAATACAGACAGCTTTTGATATTGCCGACAAAGTAAAAATGCAATGTGTTGCTTTCGATTTTGTTTACCGAGATGAGGAAGCACTGCTTGTTGAAATGAGTTATGGTTACCGAAAAGAAGGGTATTACGATTGTGAAGGATATTGGGACAAAAATCTGACTTGGCACGCAGGAAAGTTTAACCCGTATGGATGGATTATAGAAGATTCTAAAAATGATTTTTTGAATAAAAGCAAGAAGATTTGAAAGAGATAATTTTAGTTTCACCAAAACTGGGAATTGGAGGAATACAGCGAGCACTTACCAATATTGCTAATTGGTTTGTTGAAAATGACTATAAAGTCACCTTTATTTCTTGCAAGAAAGAAGAGGTTTTTTATAATCTAGACCCAAGAGTTCAGCTAATTGTTCCACATAAAAATCATCCGGGCAAGGGGCTTTCTATTGTTTCCCATTATTTATTTGTAATAAATTTTTTAAGAAAAGAGTTTAAAATAAGCAGTTCTAAAAATATCATTTCGTTTGGTGATGCTTTTAATCCTTTAGTGCTTATTGCAGGACTTGGACTAAATAAAAGGATACATATTTCTGATAGAACAAGCCCTGATTACAATTTTAAAAGTTACATTAAAATCTTAAAGAAATCGACCTACCCACTTTCTACTACTTTTATTGCACAAACGCTCAGAGCAGCAGATTGGAATAAAAAGAAGTTTGGCAGTAAATTAAATATAAAGATAATTCCAAATCCTGCTAGAAAAGTACCAGTACAGGAAGTGCCAAAAAAAGATATTATTTTGTACGTGGGAAGATTTGCCTGGGAAAAGGCTCCAGATAAATTAATTAAATCCTTCGCGAAAATTACTGATAAAAAAGGATTCAAGCTCAGAATGTGTGGCGAAGGACCTATGTTATCTCAAATGCAACAATTGGCGAAAGACCTTAACGTTGAGGACGAAGTTGAATTTATGGGGAGAGTTAACAATGTCGATTTTCAGCTTTCTGAAGCATCTATCTTTGTTTTGCCTTCTGTCTTGGAAGGTTTTCCCAATGCATTATGTGAGGCAATGTCTGCAGGATTGCCGTCTATCTGTTTTAGCTCAATTCCATTTGAAGATTTAGGAATCGCAGGCGAAGATTTTTTGGTAGCTGAAGAACAGACGGATAATGACCTGACCGCAAACCTGACTATGCTAATAGATTCAAAACAATTAAGACAAAAAATAGGTCGCTCAGCAATGAATATAAATGAAAGATTGGATAATAATACTATTTGTAAAAAAATTCAAAATTTACTAGCATAAACTATGAATATTCTTTTAAGTTTCTACTATTTCCTGCCTAAATTTGAAAACAAATCTTTTCTCTATAAGATCTTTATTAGATTGTTAGCTAGAGGTATAAAATTCAGTCTCGATTTATACTATCCTATATTCTTGAGTAAAACTAGCACAAAACCAAGGTTAGAAAAGAATTTTTCAAATACAGAAGATGAAATATTTATTGCAAGTATGACCAGTTTTCCGGCTAGGATTGAATATACTTACATCAGTCTTGAGTGTTTGTTTCGTCAAAGCATTAAACCAGATAGAATAATTTTATGGTTGGCAGAAGCGCAATTTCCGAACAATTTTAGTGATTTGCCTCAAAACATCCTAGATCTTCAAACACGCGGTTTAGAAATAAAATTTTGCGAAGATATTAGATCTCATAAAAAGTATTATTATAGTATGCTTGAAAATGAGAAAAGTAAGGTGATTATGTTTGATGATGATCTTTATTACCATGAAGATATTGTTAAACATTTGATAGCGACTTACAGAAAAAATCCTCAATATATTATTGCGTCTAGAGTTCATAAGATGGGATTTAAAGAAGGGGCATTACAACCTTACCGCAGCTGGCAGCATAACTTTCAAGCAACGGAGCCATCGCTTTATTTACATCACACTAGTGGCAACGGTACCCTGATACCAGCAAAAAAAATGTTTGATGAAATCTTATTCGACAAAAAATTAATGATGGAGCTTTCTCCCAATTCCGATGATGTTTGGTGGAAAATTAATCTCATAAGAATGGGAATAAAGGTGTTTGTTTTTAGTAAATATAATAGAGATCCAATTACTGTAAAATCGACACACAATTCATCTTTAGTAAGTTCGAACACTTTTAAAGGAGCAAAGGATTTGCAGATTTATAATTGCTTAAATTATTTTGGGATTAGTTTTAATGCCGAGTAGAAAACGAAAAAAATGAAGAAATTAATTGTAGGGATTACGATACCGGGGAGTGTAGGCCTGCTTGAAGGTCAATTATCTTACTTTAAAGAAAAGGGTTTCGATACTTATTTAATGGCGCCCAAAGATGAAAAATCGTTAGCTTATTGTGCGAGAGAGAATTGCAAATTGTTGGAAATTACTATAGCAAGAGAAATTTCATTATTGTCCGATTTAAAAACAGTATTTCAGATTATAAAAATTTTAAAGGCTGTAAAACCAGATATAGTAAATTTTGGAACACCAAAAATTAGCTTGCTGGGTTTATTAGCGGCCAAATACTGTGGGATTAAGCATAGGATTTTTACCTGTAGAGGTTTTCGATTTGAACATGAACAAGGATTTTTGCAAGCACTTCTAAAACGGATGGATGCAATAACTTCTTATTGTGCCGATACGATAATTTGCATTAGTCCATCTGTGAAAGAATTAGGTATAAGAGAAAATATCTTTGATGAGAAGAAATGCGTAATTATTAATAAAGGAAGTAGTAATGGATTAGATCTAACAAAATTTAATCCAACATTAGTGTCTCAAGATGCAAAGACACAGCTAAGGAAGCAGTTAAATATTTCTGAAAGTAATTTCGTTTATGGTTTTTTAGGAAGAATCATAGATAGGAAAGGTATAAATGAGCTTTATAAAGCTTTTTGTGAATTATACAATAGTGATAACAACAAGAGATTGTTAATAGTTGGTCCTTTTGATCAGGGGCAGATAAAAGATAAAGACTTGTTTGAAAAATTGTCAAATCATGCGGGTATTGTGATGCCCGGTAGAACAGATGAGGTTGCATTATTTCTATCATTAATGGATGTTTTTGTTCTGCCAGCGTGGTGGGAAGGATTTGGTAATGTTTTAGTGCAAGCGGCTGCTATGGGTCTTCCTGTAATTAGTACCTTTGGCACTGGAACTAGAGACGCAGTTTCGGATGGTTATAATGGAATTTTGGTTTCTGTAAAAAATGTTCCTGAATTAATTACTGCTATGGACGAATTGTATAGCAACGAGACAAAAAGGAATACGTTAGGTTCAAATGGAGTTTTATGGTCTAAAAATTTTAAAAATGAAATTATCTGGAATGGGATGTTAGACATATATAATAAATAATGATTTATAGAAATTATATCAAAAGACTGTTGGATTTTACAATTTCACTTTCTGCACTGGTGCTTCTTCTGCCTGTTTTCATAGTTCTAATAATAGTACTTTATTATTCAAATGAAAAAGCGGGAATATTTTTTCAGCAACCTAGGCCAGGTAAAAATGGCAAAGTTTTTAAGGTGTTGAAATTTAAAACGATGAATGACAGGAAAGATGCTACTGGACAATTGCTTCCTTCATTTGAGCGAATTACAAAGTTTGGACGTATCATGAGGAATTCTTCTTTAGATGAAATCCCTCAATTAATAAACGTTTTGAAAGGAGATATGTCGCTGATTGGACCTAGGCCACTTTTGGTACACTATCTTCCTCTCTATAATGAAGCGCAGTTAAGAAGACATAATATGCGCCCAGGAATAACTGGTTGGGCACAAGTAAACGGTAGGAATGCTATCTCTTGGACTAAAAAATTCGAGCTTGATGTTTGGTACGTTGACAATGCTAGCTTTATTTTAGATCTAAAAATTTTGTACATGACTTTCCAAAAAGTAGTTCGAGGTGCAGATATTAATGCTAGTAGTGATGCTACAATGCCATCTTTTGACGGCACAAATTAAAAGTGCAAATCAACAAATTTTAATCACTTAAAATTAGATTGTAATATCTAATTGTGTTTTTAACTTATAAATGCGATCAACAGTATAAATATGAATATACAAGATGAACTCAAAGAAAGTTCTAAATTTGAAAAAATTATAGTGATTGGAGTAGGCACTGTTGCTACAAATTGTGCCAAATTACTTAAAGAGAAGAATCTTGATCTTCTATTCATAGAAAGTAGAAATGACAATTCAGCCTTCGCTAAAAATTTTTGTGAAAAGAATAATATAGAATATGTACAATTGGATAAAGAAGCTCTGACCAACTTCTTTCTTAATTTAGATCAAAATACATTAATAATTTCTGTGTCAAACAGGTATCTGTTTCCAGCCAGCATTTTAAGCAAATCTAATATTAAAGTAATCAACTACCACGGTGCATTGCTACCCAAGTATCCAGGTAGAAATGCAGAAGCATGGGCTATTTATAGTAACGATACTACAGCAGGTATTACTTGGCATTATGTCGTTGAGGTGGTGGATGCAGGCGCGATTATTACACAAAAAGCTATCGCTATTACTACTAAAACAACTTCCTTTTCTTTACTAAGAATTTTTAGCAAAATTGCGTTTGAAGCTTTTTCTGAAATTATTGACAATGTTTTATTGGATGAAGTAACTGCTATACAGCAACATAATACCGAACGACAGTCTATCAATTATTCTTGGCAGAAGCCGAACAATGGCCAATTAGATTTAGGTTGGAATAGTGAACAATTAAGTGCTTTTCTTCGTGCTATGGATTATGGTCCGTTAGAAGTATTAGGGCTTCCCTTTGTCCTCTATCAAAACGTTAAGTACGAATTTTCAAATTATAAGATAGCTGAGGAGTGCAGTAGTAGCAATGACACAAATGTTAAATTAGAGAATAATGAGCTAGTCGTAATAGTAAATGGATTCAAAATTACTTTAAGTAATTTGAAAGTAATAGAATAGAATACTGGAATAGCTTTATTTTTATAAAAAATAAAGTCCACTATTTTAGTTAAGTTATACTATTAGAGGAAACTTATCGTAGTGTAAAGTTTAGCTTAAGTAAATAATATAAGTTTTATTTTAGATGCTAAAGTTTTACCTTTGACAAACTAAAAAAGAATCAAATCTCTCTTATTCGACTATAGTTTATGACGTCGTATTTCGTTATTTGAGGTGTGAATTAAAAAAATATATAGACGTGAAAGATCTCATTATAGTAGGAGCAAGTGGTTTTGGAAGAGAAGTGCTGCAATGGATCAAAGACAGCAATAAGTCAAATAAATCTTGGGATATTAAAGGTTTTATCGATGACAACCTTTCTGCTTTGGAAGGCTATGACTGCGACTATAAAGTAATTGATAGTATAAAAAACTATTCTCCGCGAGAAAATGATTATTTTGCAATAGCAATTGCATTACCTAAAGTTAAAAAAATAGTTGTTGAAATTTTACAAACGAAAGGTGCAAAATTTGCAACTATTATCCACCCAACTGCAATTGTTGGAGAATTCTGCGAGCTTGGCGAAGGCATTGTTATGACTCCAAATGCAAAAATTTCTCCTAATGTAAAAATTGGAAATTTTGCTACAATTTTAGGGTCAAGTTTTGGACACGATGCTGTTGTTGGTGACTTTTGCACTATTACTGGCAACTGTTCAATCAACGGCTACGTTAGTCTAGGCGAAGGATCTTTTATTGGAAGTAATTCATGTATTGCGCCAGGAAAGAAAGTAGGTGCTTGGTCGCTGGTGGCAATGGGGTCGATGGTAATAATGAATGTGAAGGCAGGTACGAAAGTAATGGGTAATCCAGCAAGAAAAATTAATATATAGTTATGGCAGTATTTACTTTTGATAATATAAAAATTGGAGGAATAGCAGCTGCGGTTCCATCAAATGTTGAAAAAACCACCAAGTATAACGAAATGTTTGGTGAGGAAGAAGTGAAGAAATTCATGGACCAGACCGGTATCTTAGAAACTAGACGAGTAGCAAAACATCAAACTTGCGCAGATTTAGGGTACGTGGCTGCCAAAAAAATATTGGATGAACGTGGTATTGATGCGTCAGAAATAGGTGCTATAATATTTGCATCTCACAGTCCTGATTACAGGCGACCAGCAACGGCGTTTGTTTTACAGAAAAGACTTGGTATTCCCACAGATGCAGCCGTATTTGACATCAGCCTAGGTTGTTCTTCACTAATTTACGGAGTTCAAGTTTTGGGAAGTATGATGCAAAGTTCAAACATCAAAAAAGCATTATTAATTACTGGAGATACGGCAAGTAAGTCAGTTGCTCCAACAGACAGATCCTCACTAATGCTTTTTGGAGAAGCGGGAGCTGCAATATTATTAGAAAAAACTGACGATAAATTACATCCAATTACATCTATTTTAAAATCTGATGGAAACGGATATAGGTATATGATTGTTCCAGGTGGAGGATATAGAGATCTAAATCCTACCGAAGAAATTTTTGAATGTAAAGATGGTAATAAGCGAAGTTTGTACAATTCATTTATTCAAGGAACAGCAGTTTTTACGTTTACAATATTTGATGTACCACAAATTTTGAAAGAATTTATGGCGCATACTAACACTACTGTAGATGACTATGACAGTTTTGCATTTCATCAAGCAAATTTATATATCTTAAAACAAATAGCGAAAAAGGTAAAAATTTCTATGGAAAAGATGCCGATTAGTCTGCACAAGTATGGTAATACTTCTGGTGCATCACCATTAGTATCCCTAATTGAAGAATATGCTAATAATCCTGAGAAGAAAGTTATTAACACTTTGTTTTGTGGATTTGGAATTGGAGTTTCCCTTGGAGTATTTTCAGCTCAGGTTGATACCAACTATATTTATCCAATGATTGAGGATGACAGCATTTTTGAAGAGGGATTGATTAAATCGCCTAATGAACTATATAGTGGACTAACAAAATGATAAAAAACATTCTTCAGGTATTGGAAAATACCGCTCAAAGACTACCAGAAGCTATCGCTCTTAAAGACGATTCGATATCGGTAAATTTTGCGCAATATGTAGCAGAGGCTAAAAGTATAGGCTCATTTTTAAGTCAGAAAGTCAAGGATAATTATTCCAGACCTATCATAGTTATGGTAGATAGGAGAGTTGAGCCAATTATTGCCTTTATGGGTGTGTTGTATAGTGGGAACTTCTACGTGCCTGTTGATAACCGGACACCATTGGAACGTCTTAAAAACATTGTCCAAGTATTAAATCCTCTGTCTGTTATAGGATTTAGCAAAAGTGAGGAAGCGCTATTTTCTTCCATAGACACCAACTTGCCTTTTTATTTTTTTGATACCATTAACAACGGAGAAATTGATCAAGATTCGCTGAACCTAATTCGTCAAAAATCTATTGATGTCGATCCAGCTTATGCTATATTTACTTCAGGATCTACCGGTATTCCAAAGGCAGTAGCAATTAGTCATAAGTCGGTGCTAGATTTAAGCAGCTGGCTATCTGAAACATTTGAGTTTGATGAAACTGATGTGATTGGAAATCAAACTCCGTTTTACTTTGATGCATCTGTAAAAGATATCTATACTTCAATACGAACAGCTGCAACTTTGGTAGTGATTGCTCCAAAATGTTTTCTGTTTCCAAAATTGTTAATAGAAACACTTGCAGAAAATAACGTAACAACTATTTTGTGGGCGACCTCAGCAGTAGTTCTTATTGCCAAAAGCGGCATTCTAGAAGAAGCAGTTTTACCCGTATTAAAAAGAATATTTTTTGCAGGGGAAGCGATGTACGGTAAACATTTAAATATGTGGAAAGAGCATTTTCCAGCGTGCATGTATATCAATTTATACGGGCCAACCGAAGTAACCGTTGATAGTACATTTTATATTGTAGATAGAGATTTTAACGACAATGAAGTTGTGCCAATTGGCAATAACTGCGACAATAAGCAAACCTTTCTCTTAGGTGAGAACGATCAAGTTCTCTTTGGAACGGGTGAAGGTGAACTTGCGGTACGAGGAACAGGAGTGGCTTTAGGATATTACAACAATCAGGATCAAACAAATCAAGTTTTTATTCAAAATCCATTACACAATCATTATCGTGATATTTTATATAAAACTGGTGATTTTGTGAGGAGAAATCATCTTGGAGAAATAGAATTCATTGGTCGCAAAGATTTTCAGGTTAAGCATATGGGTAACCGTATTGAATTGGGAGAAATTGAAGCCGCCGTTTATGGAATGCAAGATGTAAAACATGCTGCTTGCGTTTATGATAGCACGAATGAAAAAATTGTTTTGTATTACACATCTGATATCGAAATTGAAGCGAAGAACTTTTTAAAAGAACTTGCCAAGAGTTTACCGAAATATATGTTTCCAAACAAATTTGTTCATTTAGATGAGATGCCTTTAAATGCCAATAGCAAAGTAGATCGTAAAGCAATTAAAGCAAAATTTGCCGAATAGATTTAGAGAAATTAAAAATTAAAACTTATCAATATTCTTGTTTTATTATACTTACTTTTTTAGTATTAATAAGTATAATTGCAAATTAATTTAATAATATTCAGATTTGTAAAATTTGATATTGTAATAATAAAAAATAAATTATGGAAGACTTTTATAAAATATTAGAAGAAATTAGACCCGATATAGATTTCAAAGAAGAAACGAAATTAGTAGATGATGGTTTATTAGACTCATTTGATATTGTTTCAATCGTTTCAGATTTGAATGATCATTTTGACATTGCAATTCGCGTAAACGAGTTAAGTCCTGAGAATTTTAATTCAGCCGAAGCTATTTACAAAATGTGTTTAAAATTGCAAGAAAAAAAATAATGCTTAAAGCAAAAAATATTTTAATCTTTGGAGGAGATGAGTTTCTAATAGATGAGATGTATCCAGTTTTTAAAGAAAGCGGTGCAACTATAACTTGGATCAATTCTTCTGAAATTATAGCAAAATCTAATTGTAAAGAAAGTGCGCTATTATTTGATTCTATCAAAACCGTTTCTACTTACGAGAAAGATTTATCTAGTTTAATTGGAGACTTGAACTCTTTTGATGGTGTTGTTTTTTCGTTATCAGAAGGAAATTTAAGACCATTGTCGATGACCAAACCTTCTAATACCGAAAGTTTATTTAATGTGAATTGCGCATCTTTTATTGAACTAGTTCGAATACTTCAAAAGAAGAAAAAACTAAATTTGGGCTCAAGTATAGTAGCTTATTCTTCAGTTAGTAGTTTGCTTGGACTAAAAACGAAATTAGCGTATGGTGTTTCAAAGGCTGCCTTAAACGCGGCTATCGTAAATTTAGCGGTAGAACTTGCTCCAAAGAAAATTCGAGTAAATGGTATTCTTAAAGGCGCTTTAACGATAGACATTAATCACGAACACGTTAAAAATATGTTTTCTGTTGGGACTGATACTGCGGGTAATTCAGATTTAGGAATGTCAACCCCAGAGGAATTGGCAAGATTAAGTATTTTCCTTTTATCAGATGCAGTAAAAACGATGACTGGATCGTTGATTAAATTGGATGGAGGGTATTCTTTAAATTAATAAATGATGCAAAATAAAGTTTACTTAATTACCGGAGCTAATGGAGCAATCGGAGGTGCAGTAGCCAAAGCCTTAGATCAGAAGGGTGCAAAGTTAATTCTTGTTGGTAGAAATATTGAAAATCTAAATTTGTTTGTACAATCAGATTTAACTCAGTCTGATCATATCGCAATTGCAATAGATCTTGAAGATGTTGATTCAATTGGCGATCAAATTAAATCCATTTCGACATTATTTGGCAAAATCGATGGTTTTGTACATGCCGCAGGTCTCGGAGATGTGCGACCTTTAAAAATGACTACTCCAGCATTCTTAAATAAGGTGTTTAATGTAAATTTCGTGTCTTTTATCGAAATTATCCGAGTTATTAATTCTCCAAAGATCAGAAATGAAGCTTTAAGAATTGTTGGTATTTCGGCGACTGGAGCATTTTTAGGCAATGCAACAAAAACAGCTTATTGCGCTTCCAAAGCTGCGATGAATGCTGCAGTGCGTTGCCTTGCCAAAGAACTAGCAAATAAGAATATTAGAATCAATACAGTTGCTCCGGGTGCAACTTATTCAAAAATGATGGATGATATTCTGGATCTTCCAGGTGGAGCAGAAGCATTAGAAAAAATAACAGAGCGTCAATTTTTGGGAGTTTGCAAGCCTGAGGATATAGCAGATGCCGTATTATTCCTGTTGTCAGAAGAGTCTAGAATGATTTCTGGTAGCTGCCTACCTGTTGATGGCGGAAAACTTGCAATATAAAATTTGTTAGTATTTATAAAATCACTTTACAAAATAGGATCGTATATTTGCAAAAAAAATACAGTAGAATGGAATCAACTGCATCTCATTAAGAAGTGACAGTATAATTGCATCTAACAGATAAGATCGAAAAATAATAAAAAAAGGAAATTATGTCAAACACAGAAGTATTAAGCCAAATTGAAGAAGTATTAGATGTTAACGAAGGGACATTGCAAATGGATATGAAACTAGAAGATGTCGAAGAATATGATTCTATGGCAAAATTATCTCTCATTGTTATGAGTGATGACGACTTTGACAAAAAACTTACAGCTGAGCAACTTAATGATTTTCAAACCGTAGGAGATATCGTTAAATTTCTTGTGGGATAAGTTTGCTAAAAGTTCAAAAAATACAGAGTGAAATTTTCAACTCTAATGTTTATACAATAACTTCCTCCGAACAAGAGGAAGTTTTTTTGATTGATTGCGGGGGATTTGAACCTGTAATTGATAGTTTACCAAAAACTGTTATAGTAAGTGGAATATTTTTGACTCATTACCACTACGATCATATTTACTTTATAAAAAATTGGATAGACCGATATCCAAATGTAAAATTCTACGGTTCACAAATAACCTTGGAAGGCTTGTCAAATCCAAAACGTAATTTGTCTTTTTATCATGAAGATCCTATCGAAGTTTTTGGAGTGGATTATCAAGTAATTACGGATGCAGTAAGTGTGAAGTTATATGATTATACATCCATAACTGCATTTCTTTCAGAAGGACATTGCGAAGGCAGTTTAAGCTTTTTATTAGATAACTATATTTTTACAGGCGATGCGCTTATTCCTAATATTCCGATCGTTACAAAGTTAAAGACAGGTGATAAAGAAAAGGCAAAAGATTCGGTTCGAAAGATTAAATCATTGGTAAACGATGATTTTACCATATGTCCTGGTCATTTAGAGACATTTAAATACAAGGAAGTAAAATGGAATCTTTATCTAAATGATTAGCGTCGGAAATGACATTGAGGAGGTTTCTAGATTTAGAAGACTTTTAGAAATTAAACCACAAATGTTGCAAAGGATATTTTCGCAATATGAGTGGGAGTATTCATTATCTAAGAATCAGGCTCAAACTTTGGCGGGAATTTGGTGCGCTAAAGAGGCGGTTGTAAAGGCAGTATTTAATATTAAAACTATAGATGTTCTTGATGTTCAGATACAGCATCATAAAAGCGGTGCTCCTTACGTTTTTGATATTCTACATTTCGAAATGTTTGCTAATTTCGAATTTTCAATAAGTATTTCGCACACAAAAAATTATGCTACCGCTATTTGTATTGTTCAAAAATTATTTTAGAAATACGAGTTGGCAAATTATTAATTGACACTTATGGATCTAATTAAGGATAGTATCACCCTAAATAATTTTTTCTTCTTCGCCGTATTGATCTTAATATTTGCTGCCTATCGCTACGAATACAAAAAAGTAAAATTACCATTTCTTATCCTTATCATTCTATTCTTAGCCACCTCCACAAGAATTCTTCCCTCAAAATTAATTGCTTTCTACGAAGCAAAAACTCCCGTATTCGATCCCAGCGAATTAGATAAAAACCAAATTTACTATATTCATATACTGGGTTCAGGTTACAGCTTAGATCCAAATTTACCCGCAACATCTCAGTTAAGTACTACTACTTTAGCCCGACTAGTTGAAGGTATTCGGATATCGAAATTACTACCTCATTTCATATTGGTCAGTTCAGGATATTCTAGTTTTGGTCTAGAGTCGCAAGCTTCCGTAGTAAGAAGAGCAGCAATAGAGCTCGGCATTCCAGCTCAAAATTGCGAAATATTACCCACTCCCAGCAACACCTCCGAAGAAGTTAGTGCGTTTGTTACCAAATTTGGAAAAACAAAAAATGTCATTGTAGTTAGTAATGCAATTCACTTGCCTAGAGCGTTGATGTTGTATAAAAAATGCGGTGTGAACCCGTTGGGCGCACCTACAAATTTTAAAGTCAAAAAAGGTGCTAATGACCATAATGGCTTGAGTTTTCCGTCTTTAAATTCTGTGGATCTTATGAGTGATTATTTGAGGGAACGATTGAAATATTGGAAGGATGGGTTTTAGAGACTGGAGATTGGGAACATATTTCGATTTAAAGTTGCTTTACACTTATTCATATAATATAAAGTAATATCGCCCGACACTAATCAGAATTTATCAAATTAATTGGCTTTCGTTTTACTATTAACATCATACAGAGGCGCAATTTCCACTTTACATATGCTAATAAGAGGAATTTAAACTACTACTATAATCCAAAAACATTGCTTGGAATCCTTTTTTCGGCGCGGTTTGCTGAGCGATAGTGGCAATTTTCTCCCTATATTGTACTCTAATTTGGAACAGTGCAGACAGCTATGACAAAGCGCCTTTTTGACTTTTTTTTCTCCCTTCTAATGCTACTCTTACTTGGCGGCATTTTGTTGATCTGCATTCTCATCGCAAGTATTGATACAAAATCATTCGGATTATTTATCCAAAGTCGCATAGGACAGCACGGCATTCCCTTCAATATTTTCAAAGTTAAGACCCTCTCAGATTCTTCAAAAGTTATAACTCCTTTTGGGCGTTTTTTACGTTCGTCAAAACTGGACGAATTGCCTCAATTGCTCAATGTCCTCGTAGGTACTATGTCTTTTGTTGGACCGCGACCTGATATTGCCGGCTATGCAGATAAATTAGTAGGCGACGATAAAATTGTATTGCTAGTAAAACCAGGAATTACTGGACTTGCTTCACTAAAATACCGCAACGAGGAAGAACTATTAAGTAGGCTTCCAGATCCTCTTTTATATAATGATACGATTATTTGGCCAGACAAAGTGAGAATTAATAAATGGTATGTGATGAATAGAAATTTACTGCTTGATCTTAAAATTTTATATTGTACACTTCTCCCAATCAAGATTGATGTGGATTGCTTTATTAAAAAGCGAAAATGCAAATCATGATTTGCATTATTGCCTGAAAGATCTGAACTATACAATCAATTGTTGGTTGGTTCGCTTACAGAATTAAATTGTTTAAATAATGTAAAACGCTTCAATTATTATTGAGGCGTTTTTTTTGTAGTAGAGTTAAGAAGTCAACGAAATTTTTGCAACTGATCATAGTACAGAATGGCATATTTATTTCAAGATTAGTGAGCAGTTTTATACTAATTTACTTCCCATTGCTACCGACGGAAGTATTAATCAACTATTAGGGTTATCTTCAGGAATTGTAGCTTTGTTAGAAATTGTGGGGATGGTTGAATTTTAGGATAATTGGCTATCTATTGTCTACATTTTTTATAATAATCAACCAAAAAGGCAAAATGAATTATAAAAATAGTCAAAAATTCAAAAATAATTAGATAATTTTTGTAGGAATATATTTAATAATATTTTTTTTTATGTATTTCGTCGATGTTTTATGTTTTTTAACGTCAATTCATAAAATTTTATAAATAATTACTAATTAAGTCTTAATTTTCCTGTCTAATTTAACTTAATTTTTTAATTATGAAAGTAAACTACAATTATTTGGGAGGCCGCCAGGAGGCAGATTCCCAAAAAAATCGTACGATTGAGGGCTCGAGACCCCAATCAACGGCCATGCGAACATCGTGGTGGCTAACGTGCTGCTTCTTGGCGATGTCCCTTTTATTAGGGCAATTTGCTTTAGCGCAAACAGTGACAATTGGTTCTGGAAATAATACAGGTAGTAAGCTTCCTGTGGTGCCGTTTTATGGCTATTCATATAGCCAACAAATAGTCCTAAAGAGCGAGATAGCAACCTCCGGAAATATTACCAAGCTAAGCTTTTATAGTTCTGGTGCAGCGATAGGGGCTAATTCAAATACTTGGACCATTTACATGGGGCATACGACTAAATCTACATTCGGTTCTAATACCGACTGGATTTTATCAAGTGCTATGACCCAAGTATTTTCAGGTACAGTGCCTGCGTATCCAGATGCTGGCTGGTTTACTATTACATTAACTACTCCTTTTGCATATAACAATGTCGATAATCTAGTAGTTTCTGTTGATGAGAATGCGGAAGGATATAACGGGTCAAGTAGTTACGCTAGGATATGGACTACTCCAGTGGCCAATAGAGCGATTTATCATCAACACGATACTGTAAATCCAGATCCTGCAACAATTAGTTCGGCAGGTGTAAGAACTAGCTATATTAGTCAAATGCAATTGGAGTTCGCTACAGCGACGACTGCACCTAGCTGTGCAACTGCGCACGCTCCTGCCAATTTGGCAACTAATGTTGTAAGAAACCCAATCCTTACATGGGCAAATGGCGGTGGTGCAATGACTTATGATGTTTATTTTGGAAACTCAAGTAATCCTGCACTTATAGGAAATCAGACCGGTTCATCTTATACACCAAGTTTATTAAACGCAAACACAACGTACTATTGGAAAATCATACCAAAAAATGTGATTGGGGCTGCGACAGGTTGTATTGAACGTTCGTTTACTACAGGTACATCTATGACGTACTGTACGCCGTCTTCGTCGAGTAATTCAACTTACATAAATAACTTTTCAACAAGTTTAGGAACAACTAATATATCAAATGCTACAGGCTACACCGCTGGAGGCTATCAGGATAATTTTAATACTCAAGCAGTCACTTCTTTCGCAGGTGGCTCTTTTAATTACAATTTCTCAGTTGTAGGAGGAACACTCGGCGCTGCAATTTGGGTAGATTGGAACAATAATGGGACATTTGATACTGAGGAGCGTGTTTTTAACACAATTAACTATGGCAATGGCCCGTTCTCTGGCTCAATTGTGATTCCAGAAGGAGCAGCAAACGGTGACTATAGATTACGAGTTATGGTCGATTGGAATGAAGAGAGTCCATCAAACCCATGCATGACATCTAATTCACGAACAGAGACAGAAGATTATAAAATCACGGTGGGTAACCCACCTAGTTGCGCAATGCCAACATCATTAGCTTCAAGCATGATAACAAGTAGTTCGGCTACTTTCAACTGGACAGCTTCAATTAGTAATCCTTCAAATGGATATGATGTATACTATAGTACAACTAATGTTGCTCCTACTGCAGGAACTACACCTTCAATTGATAACAATACGTCAACTACCGCAGTTGCTACTGGTCTAAGTTCTTCATCTACCTACTACTGGTGGGTACGTTCAGATTGTGGAGATACAAGTGCTTGGGCTTCAGGCGGAAGTTTCACAACAACTCAAGTGGTAGCAACAATACCTTTCATGCAAGATTTTAGCGGAACAAATAGCTTCACTTTTGTAAATGGTACGCAAGTGAATAAGTGGGTTATAGGATCAGCTACTGGAAATCCAGGTAATTCTATGTATATTTCTAATGATGGCGGTGTTACAAATACCTACACTACTGGAACATCAAGTGTTACACACGCATATAGAGATATTGCAGTACCTAGCGGAGCATCTGCTGCAACTTTTGCTTTCGACTGGAAAGCAAATGGAGAATCTAGTTATGATTACTTAAGAGTTTGGTTGGTTCCAATATCTTACACTCCAACAGCAGGTTCTCAAATTTTTGCTGATGCAGGAAGAATACAGGTTGGAGCTAATTATTTTAATCAACAAGCAACCTGGCAAACATATACTAATGGTGCCCTAGATTTAAGTAGTTTCGCTAACTCTACAATGCGTTTGGTTTTTGAGTGGAAAAACGATAGTTCTGGAGGTTCTCAAAATCCAGTTGCCATTGATAATATATCATTGTCAATTCCATCTTGTGTTGTTCCAACATCAGCTGCTAGTTCTGCTGTTACGGCAAATAGTGCAATGTTAAGTTGGACAGCCTCTAGTTCATCTCCAACAAATGGATATGATATATACTATAGTACAACTAATACAGCACCAGAAGCGTCAACTACGCCAACAGTTGATAATTATGCTGCTTCGCCATATGCTGCTACAGGATTATCTTCTTCCACTACTTATTATTGGTGGTTACGTTCAGACTGTGGTTCAGAAATGAGCATTTGGACTTCTGCAGGTAGTTTCACAACACAGTGTGCTGCTGAAGCAACACCAACTGCTGTTCAAACTTTCGATACTTTTACAGGTTCAGCACCTTCGCCAACATGTTGGTCAGAAGCATCAGGTGCTTTAACGGCTAGTTCAACTTTAACAGGAACTACAAGTTCATGGACGCAAAAAACTAACGGATTTGCAAATGTATCTATATCAAATAAAGGGGCGTCAATAAATCTATATGGAACAGGGAACAGTTGGTTAATTTCACAGCCAATTGATTTAGGCCCAATTGCAGGAGAAAACACCTTGAACTTCGATTATGCTGTTACTAGTTATAGCGGTACAACTGCTCAATCAACTTTAGGCTCACATTCTGTTCGTGTAGTTGTTTCTACAGATGGTGGTAATACTTGGAGTAGTGCTAACATTGTAAAAACATATACAGGAGCTGGTTCATACAGTAATACAGGGGCAACAGAGCAAATTTTGCTTAACTATAGCGGAATTGTAAAAATTGGATTTTTAGCTTCAACAACTTCTACTACGCCTGATATTGATTTTCATATTGATAATTTCAGTATAAGTTCAGCGTGCACACCAACCACTTGGTATGCTGATGCTGATGGGGATGGATTCGGTGATGCAGCTATGACTCTTGAAGCTTGCGACCAACCGGACGGTTATGTTGCAAATGCGACTGATTGTGACGATACGGAAGCTTTGGTTTGGAGAACTGGTATTTTCTTTGTTGACAATGACGGAGATGAGTACACAGCAGGTCTAGTAACAATTTGTTATGGAACTGGAGTTCCTGCAGGATACTCTGAAACTACTTTGGGAGAAGATTGCGATGACAATGATGCTGCTACATATAGATCAGGAACATTCTACGTTGATGCTGACGGTGATGGATACACTATCGGTGAATCTATGGCTATGTGTTATGGCGCAACTATTCCTGAAGGATATGCAGTGCAGTCTTTAGGTACGGATTGTGATGATAACAACGCTGAAATATATCAGTCTTCAATGCTATTTGTGGACAATGATGGTGATGGATATACTGTAGGTGAAGCTACTAGCGTATGCCATGGAACTGCAATACCTGAAGGATACGTAATCGCGTCGTTAGGTGTTGACTGTGATGACAATAATCCAGGATTGTACCATTCTATTTTAGTCTTTGCAGACAGTGATGGTGACGGTTATACTGTAGGAGATGCCACTGCAATTTGTTTTGGAACTGAAATTCCAGCAGGTTATACAGAAACATCTCTTGGTGAAGATTGTAATGACAACGATGCAAATGTTTGGCAGTCAATGCTACTCTTTGTAGACATGGATGGCGACGGATATACAGTAGGTGAAACTACTAGTGTGTGCTACGGAGTTACAATGCCAGAAGGATATGTTGCTACATCTCTTGGTGCAGATTGTGATGACAACAACGCAAATGCATGGCAATCTATGATGTTATTTGTAGATATGGATGGTGACGGATATACAATGGGAGAAGCTACTAACGTTTGCTACGGAGCAAACATTCCAGTAGGATATTCTATAAATTCACTGGGCGTAGATTGTAATGACAACGATGCATCAATCAATCCTGGAGCTACAGAGATTCCAGGAAATGGAATTGACGAGAATTGTGATGGTACCGATGGAATTGGTAATGATATCCCTGTTACTACCTTAAGATCACAGTATTGTGGTGCAATAGGTGTTACGCCATCAGAGCAGATAAGAACTTATTATGGTTTGAATCAATCTGGCTATAGATTTAATATTTATGACGAATCGGGATCTATTTTGCTTGCATCAATAGACAATACACCTGCTTATTTTAGATTCGCTCAATTTGATTTTACTTATGGTGCAACGTATCAAGTAAAAGTTCAAGTAAAACAAGGGAATTTATATGGATCAGAAGGAGCAGCTTGTAGTGTTACGGTTATGAATCTACCAACTGTTACTTTAAGATCAAGCTATTGTGGAGCAAGCAGCATATTGCCATATGAAAAAGTTTATGCAAATTATGCTATTAATGCTTCTGCTTACAAATTCAATATTTATGATGCTACAGGCTCTACTCTAATTGCAACAATTGTCAATTCAAATGCTGCTTTTAGGTTTACACAGATGGCTTATACAAATGGTGCAACTTACCAGGTAAAAGTTCAGGTACTACAAGGTGAAGAGTATGGAGCAGAAGGAGCGGCTTGTAGCGTTACTTTATCTTCTGGTGCTATGACGACTAGACAAGACGGTGGTTTAGCAAACAATTCAGATATGGGGGAAATGGACTTTAAAGCTGTAGCTTATCCAAATCCATTTGCTGAGAACTTCAAATTAGCTATAACTTCAGAAAGTGATGCGTCTATTCATGTGAGAGTTTACGATATGATCGGAAAATTACTTGAAGATAAGATGGTAAATACTTCTGATGTTCAATATCTTGAAGTTGGAAACCGTTACCCAGCTGGAGTTTACAATGTTATTGTAACTCAAGATTCTAATGTGCAAACTTTGCGTGTTGTTAAAAGATAAAATTTGAGAGCTTAAAAACTTTTACGATTCTTTATAAGGGGTTCTGCTGAAAAGTGGAACCCCTTTTTTTTGGGAAAATGGGGGAATTGAGATGGGGGTATAGATAATAAGATCTGAGACTATTGTTAAAGGCAAAAGTTAACGAGAGTAATTAGTATATTTCAAATAATTGAATCTTTTTACTTGAGAGGGGGGATACAAAAATTGCTTTTTGAAAGCTTTTGAGAAATTTGAATAGAGATTAAATCCACTCATGTCTGCAAAGTTTTTAAGAGGTAGTTTTGTTTGTTGAATTAACAGATGCACGCGATTTAATTTCTCGTCATTGTAAAATTTGTAGATACTGGTCTGAAAAAAATGCTTGAAGCCATCCTTTAATTTGTGCTCATTGGTAGCAAACTTCTTAGCCAAATTTTTCAGCGAGGGTAGCGGACTATTGAGGTTGAGCAATAAAAATTCGTAAATATCTGTTATCAATTGGCTATCATATATTTACTATGATTTTTGTTGTGGATATTTAACAAAGTAGGGTTGATTTGGGTATCATTTTCCTATACTATTCTAAGAGAACTAATAATAATTTTGTTGGAGTTTAATAACCTAGTAACTGTTGAAAACGTGGAAATTATCGATGCGACCGTATTTGATATTATAATTGAATTTTCTTACAAAAGAATCTATTTGAAATGATTTCCTCGGTGATCATTTCCCATAGATTTTTTGAACGTACAGACAAGATATTTTCAAATTTAAGATTTTGTAAAAAATCAGGTTCAAGATTTAAGCTTTTTTCCGAATGGCTATTGTAACTCTTAATTATAAAGTTACTATTTAAAACAAATGTATTTTGCACCAAATATTGAAGTGCAAATTGTGATGTAATATAACCCTTATAGTAAATATTTTCACGTAGCTGCGTTGCTATTAATTGAAGCAGTTTTTGCAATTGCATTAGTTCATCATCCATCTCAAACTTATGAGTCTTTATAGTAAAATGGCCTACTACCATTTCCATCAACATGTAATATATTGTAGATAATTACATAGATGATTGCAAGTGCATATTTGACGCTTGAGAAGAAAAATAAGGTGTTTGCAATTGGAGCAATCTAGCCTTGATGAACGTATGAATTCAAATCTTAAAAAGCACAAATAAAAAGAAAGTTTTATTTGAAAGGAAACACCTTTAGGCCTTGATTAAACGTGGGGTTTTGCGTATGTTTATCTCGTAGTAATAAATTTTGAAAATATATCAGGACAGGAACTTTTAATGCTTTAATCGGAAGCTCAAAAAACTATTGTCAGTGAGGATAAAACTTAAGTTGCGTGTAGTTATTTTTGAGTAGTGCTCCAGAAGATAATGAGGGTTGCTTACTAAATGTGTAATACAGTTGCACTGCTTATGAAAGATAAAAGTGTAGGGAGAAGCAACTATTTAGCGTAAGTTAAATTCTTATTTTCATCAAACTTATCAAAATTATAGAAATTCGTAAAACTTAATTTATCGACAAAATAAAGTTAAAAATCTATCTTTGAAATCCGTACATTTGTCCAAAATATATTTTTCACAATGAAGGCAGAAAGCAAAATATGGTTATCATCCCCGCATATGGGAGGAACTGAACAAAAATTTGTTCAAGAGGCATTTGATACTAACTGGGTTGCGCCTCTTGGTCCTAACGTTTCTGGATTTGAAGATGATTTGCAAAATTTTTTGGGTGAGGGCTCGCAAATTGCTGCACTCAGCTCGGGGACTGCTGCGCTGCATTTGGGTTTAATTATACTTGACGTACAACCGGGGGATGAGGTTATTTGCCAAACTTTTACTTTTTCGGCTTCGGCAAACCCTATTAAATATTTGGGAGCTACTCCTGTATTTATTGATAGTGAAATTGACAGTTGGAATATGTGTCCAATCGCGCTTGAAGAGGCGATCGTTGATAGAATTTCGAAAGGTAAAAAACCAAAAGCTATTATTCCGGTGCATTTGTACGGGATGCCTGCAAAAATGGATGAAATTATAGCTATTTCAAAAAAATACGATATTGCGATTTTAGAAGATAGCGCCGAATCATTGGGTAGTACTTATAAAGGTCAAAAATGTGGTACGTTTGGAGAAATGGCAGCTCTTTCTTTTAACGGCAATAAGATTATAACCACTTCTGGCGGAGGTGCCTTGGTGACTAGAGAATTAGCTGAAAAGAATCAAGCAGTATTTCTTGCAACACAAGCTCGAGATCAAGCGCCGCATTATCAACATTCACAAGTGGGATATAACTATAGAATGAGTAATATCTGTGCGGGAATCGGTCGTGGACAGATGGAAGTTTTAGAAGCTCATATTGCTTTGAGACGCGATATGAATGAGTTTTATAAAAATTATTTTAAAGATATTGATGGAGTGAGAGTTTTTTCTGAACCTTCGGAAGATTTTTACTCCAACCACTGGCTTAGTGCTATAGTTTTAGATCCAGTAAAGTGCAGTGGAAAAACAAGTACTGATTTACGATTATATTTAGATGGACACAATATAGAGAGCAGACCCTTGTGGAAGCCCATGCATCTACAACCAATTTTTGCTGGAGTGCCATATTACGGATCAAAAGTGGCAGAAAAATTATTCGAAAATGGTCTTTGCATGCCATCAGGATCAAATTTGACCGATGCCGACAGAGATCGAATTACTTTAGCTTTAAATGATTTTTTCCTTAATTAATAAACCTTGGTTTATGTCCTCTCAAGAGGGGTGAAATATGTATGTATGAGAAAAGATTTGTTTAATTTACTTCTAAACAATGTTCCTACGAATAGGTTTACTTCTATCGGGTATTTGCCTAGATGGATTGTATTTGTACTTGATTGTGGAATTGTTGTGGCTTCTTGTTTGATTACTTTTCTAGTTGTAGCTAGTTTGTCAGCTAATGTTCACAGCAGTTTAAATTATTTACCATCCTACATTTTGGTAGTATTTATCAATGCAGTATGTTTTCTATTTTTTAGAACATTCTCAGGAATTATTAGGCATTCAACATTTATCGACGGAATCAAACTTTTGGCTAGTTGTACTACTGCATTTGCGGTTTTATTACTTGTAAATTATGGTTACCTGCTTCTCACGGGACAAAAGATATTTATCTCCACGGCTTTGTTTATAAACTATTTACTTTGCTTTATACTATTGTTCTTATTTAGAATATTGGTCAAAAATGTTTTTGAATCATATACTCGCTCTAGCGAAAACAACACGCTGATAAATACGGTTATTTATGGAGCAGATGCGAATGCTATTTCTATAGCTAATGCATTAAAAACTGAAGTGCCCGCAAGATATCGAGTTCGTGGATTTATTGATAAATACCATCTTTCTAAAACTTCTAAAAGGATTTTAAATTTACCGATCGTTAGTGAGAACAGAAAAATTTCGGTCATATTAAGATTGCTTAAAGCTGATGCTCTGATTATTGCTGAAAAAAGTTTAACTCAGGCAGAAACAATTGCAATTGTTGATGAATGTTTAGAGTATAACTTTAAGGTTTTTACTGTTCCATTAATCACAGATTGGGAAGATAGTGCAAGTATTTCTCAGAAAGTAAAAAGTTTTGCGATTGAAGATTTATTGGGTAGAAAACCGATAAAGCTTAATATGGATGCTATCTCGTCACAGCTAGATAATAAGGTTGTATTAATTACTGGTGCAGCCGGATCAATAGGCAGTGAAATTGTTCGTCAAGTTTTAGAATTTAAACCGACAAGAGTTATTGTTTTGGATCAAGCAGAGACTCCGCTACACTCCTTAACTTTGGAAATAACCGCACTAAATAAAAATATCGAAGTGATTGCGGTGCTTGCCGATATCCGATATCTTTCGGGATTAGAAAATGTGTTTGAGCAATATAGACCAAATGTTGTATATCACGCAGCTGCGTATAAACATGTACCTTTAGTTGAAAACAATCCTTGTCAGGCTGTCTTAACAAATGTTATTGGTACTAGAAATGTGGCGGATCTTGCCACATTTTATGAAGTTGAGCGTTTTGTAATGGTTTCTACAGATAAGGCGGTTAATCCGAGTAACGTGATGGGAGCCAGTAAACGTATTGCCGAGAAATACGTCCAGTCTTTGCAAAAGCAAGTGCTTTCTGAAGGCAAAAGCACAAAGTTTATCACTACTCGATTTGGAAATGTATTAGGTTCAAACGGATCAATCGTTCCTCTTTTTGCAAAACAAATAGAGCAAGGCGGTCCATTAACTATCACTCATCCTGACATCATCAGATATTTTATGACCATTCCAGAAGCTTGTCAATTAGTTTTGGAAGCTGGTACAATGGGGCAAGGCGGCGAAATATTTATTTTTGATATGGGTAAACCAGTAAAAATTATAGATCTCGCTCGAAAAATGATTGGATTGGCGGGATTCACTCCGAATGAGGATATTGAGATAAAAGTTATTGGGCTAAGACCAGGAGAAAAACTTTATGAAGAATTATTAAATGATGATTCAAAAACGCTTCCCACCTATAATGATCAAATTATGATTGCCTTGGATAGCAGCTTAGAGTACAAGAAACTTTGTGCTGATATTGATGTTCTATTAGAGCATTCGAAGAGAACGTCAAATGACGAAATTGTAGGACAGATGAAAAGGATAGTTCCTGAATTCAAAAGTATGAATTCAGTATTTCAAACCCTCGATCTTGAAAAAGATTTTGTAGGTAATTAATTTGAATATGGTATATTTGCAAATTCTAGAAAAAAAATTTATGAATAAATTAAAAAAGCTTTTGCTTTTATTAGTGGTAATTTCTGTTGCTTCATGTGCTTCGAGAAAGGATTTGGCTTATATGCAAAACGCCGATTCAGTGAAGGAGTTGGAAAGTTTTTACTCGTTCGAGCCTACTCTAAAAGTAGATGATTTGCTTAGCATCATAGTTTCAGCTGAAACTCCAGAGGTGACTATACCTTTCAATTTACCACAAATACAAGGAAATTATCAAATTGGTAATAATCAAAACGGAATAAAAACTTATTTGATCGATGCAGAAGGCTTTATTGATTTTCCGGTAGTTGGCAGTATTCAATTAGCAGGATTAAGTCGAACAAAGGCTGTAGAGAAATTGGAAGAGGCGGTAGCAATCTATATTATAAATCCCTCGATTAATTTAAGAATTTTAAATTATAAAGTTTCCATAATCGGCGAAGTTGCAAAGCCAGGAAACTATCCTCTGCAAAGTGAGCGAATTACTTTAATAGAAGCTTTGAGCATGGCAGGTGATTTAACTATTTACGGAAGAAGAGATAATATTTTAGTAATTCGTGAGGTTGACGGCAAAAGATCTTTTAACAGAGTAGATATTACATCAGCTGACTTTATTAATTCCCCTTATTATTATTTAACCCAAAATGATCAAATTGTGGTTGAGCCAAATAAGGCGCGCATGAATGCTTCTGCTGTTGGACCTAACATTCCTATTTTTATTTCAGCATTATCAATATTAGTTTCTCTTTCAATAATTCTTTTTAGATAAGTATGCAAAATCAGAACTCAGTTAATAATCAAGAAGAAGAAGAGTCAATAAATATTGCTGAAATGGCTCAGCAGTACTTATATCATTGGAAATGGTTCGTAGTATCAGTTGTTTTATTTATAGTAGCTGCTTTTATGTATATCCGTTATACAACACCTATTTATAAGGCAACCGCTACAATTCTAGTAAAAGACGATAGAAAAGGGGGTTTACAATCAGAGCTTTCAGCTTTCTCGGATTTAGGACTGATGGGTGGCGTTAAAAGTAATGTTGATAATGAAATTGAGATTATTAAATCACGGACAATTGTTGAGAAAGCCGTTCGAGCGCTGGATTACAATATTAGTTACTTTACAGAGGGAACTGTACGCACAATGGAACTTTATGCGAAGAAACCAGTTAGCATAACTTTTATTGAGAGAAAGCCAGAGTTTTATACTGATTTGCATAGTTTTCAAATTAGATCAAAAACTGATTCTCAGTTTGAACTTTTAACTACCGAAGGTTCAACATTGGGGGTTTTTACCTACGGTAAAATTATTGATTTAAGTTACACAAAAATGATCGTTGTTAGCGCTACTACTGCTGATAAAGATTATAGCATGACCGTGGTAATAAATAAATTAAATTCAGTTGTTCAAGGATATAAGGGCGCGATTAGCATTGCGACAGTTGGTAAAAATACTTCGGTTGTAGAATTGTCAATAACAAATCCTGTACGAGAGAAAGCAGAAGCGATTATTGACGAAATTGTTAATCAGTACAATCAAGACGCAATTGAAGATAAAAACTTCATTTCGAGATCTACGGAAAAATTTATTAGCGGTCGCCTTGAAATTATTTCCAAGGAACTTGGTGATGTTGAGAAGACCGCAGAAGGTTTTAAGGAATCAAATCAGATCACTGATGTGGTTGCAAATGCTGGAGTGTATTTGCAAAATTCGGTAGTATTTGAAAAAGAGTTAATTGAAGCTGAAACCAAACTAAGGATAGTATCTTCTATGATGGAATTTTTGAAGTCCAACAAAAATCAGCTTATCCCAAGTAATATAATTCCTGATGAGGGCTCTGCATTAGAGTTAATAGCGGAGCACAATCAAGCAATGCTTGAGCGTGATCGTATATCAAAGAACAGTACAGACAGAAATTCAGTTGTTATAAATTTGAATAATCGAATTGAGGATCTTCGTCTGAATATTATTGAAAGTTTGTCAAGACTTACTGCAGCTATTCGAATTAAAAAGTCAGAATTAGAGCGCCAAGTTAATACGACTGCAGGAAAAATTTCGCAGATTCCCGGTCAAGAAAGACAGTTCAGAATCATAGATAGACAGCAGAAAATTAAGGAGACACTTTATTTGTATCTATTGCAAAAACGAGAAGAAACAGCACTAGCCCTTGCTGCTACTGAGCCTAATGCCAAAGTTATTGATTCGGCGGTTGCAGCCAACTCACCAATATCACCAAAGAAAAATATTATATTCTTGGGAGCCTTGTTTCTGGGAATGCTAATACCTTTCGCAATAATCTATTTAATAGACCTTCTAGACACCAAAGTGAAGTCACGTCTCGACGTTGAGAAACTGAATATTCCATTTTTGGGAGATATTCCAACCTCAGAGTCTCATGAGGAGATTATAAATGCCAACAGTAGATCTAGTTCAGCTGAGGCAATTCGGATTGTGCGAACGAATCTTGAGTTTATGCTAACAGAAGTTCCAGAAGGAAGAGCAAAAACTGTTTTTATAACTTCTACACTTCCTAAAGAAGGAAAAACTTTTGTTACCGCTAACTTAGCTTCTACAATTGCTTTATCAGACAAAAAAGTACTGCTGATTGGTTTGGATATTAGAAATCCAAAACTAACTAGTTACTACGATATGCCATCTAAGGGTATCACAAATTATTTGGCACAATCAGAGAGTCCGATTGGGGATTATATAGCCAAAATTGCAGGTTACGATAATTTGTACGTTTTACCTCCAGGTGCTATTCCTCCAAATCCAGTTGAATTGCTCTTGAACAAGCGTGTCGATTCAATGTTTGAAGAATTGAAACGGGAGTTTGATTATATTGTTGTAGATACTGCACCAGTTAGTGTGGTAACCGATACCTTACTGATTGCCAAAAATGCTGATGCTTTTGTTTATGTTGTTCGTGCAAATTACCTCGAAAAACGTTTGCTTAAAGTAATGGAAACATTCTATAAAGATGGCAAATTGCCTAATATGTCCGTAATTCTGAATGATAGCGATTGGACCAAATCATTTGGATACGGTTATGGATATGGATACGGATACGGCCAAGATATTGCAACCAAAAATTGGTGGCAGAAATTGTTGAAAAAATAAACTAATAAAAAAAGGAATATGCTGCGGCATATTCCTTTTTTTTTTAATTGCCAGTTTACAGTTGGCAGCTGACAGTTTGCATTTACTTCGTAGTTATAGATAGATAATCTTACAGTATTAGTTTATAATTCTAAATAATAGATCTCAGAATTTAGATCGGTCGCTAGCGAAAAATATTCGTATTTTCAATCGCTCGTTTTACAGCTTCGGTTTCTTTTATGATTACTTTCTTGTAAAATGACTCGGTATGTTTTAAGTGATGTACGTCTGATGAGCAAAAATCTATGTATCCTTTTTTCAGTAATTTGTCGGCGCATTCGGCTACAGATGTGCTATAGTAGCCAACTGTTGATAATAAGTTTAATTGAAATAAGCATCCCGCATTTTTCAATTTTTCGTACGCTTCCATATTTTTATGAAAGAAGTTGTAGCGCTCAGGATGCGCTAAAACAGGTTTATAGCCTGCGCATTGAAGTTCAAAAATAATTTCGTAAAGCTGGATTGGAGGATTTGTATATGACATTTCGACCAACACATAATTATCTTTTAAACATAATAATTCGTTTGCTTTTACCTTTTCAGAAAAGCTACTATCCATCATATATTCTGCGGCATACCTAATTTTGAATTGCTGTTTTTTTATCACATCAGAAGAGATGAGGAGATTATGGGCATTGCCAATCGTAACGGCATTATTATCCCAAATACTAGTCATTATATGAGGAGTACAAATAAATTCTGAAAATCCAATTTTTTTCATTTCAGAAAATAATTTTTCGCTCATTTCTACAGATGCTGAGCCATCATCAATGCCGGGTAGCAAATGTGAGTGTATATCAATATGATTTTCCGGAATAAGATCTACTAGAAAATTCTTAGGTTTAAAAATTGAAAACAAGATTTGGGTTTTTTAAGTTTAACAATATAGAGTAGGTTCTATGATATATGCAGCAAAGTACAAAAGAATTTTTCACCTTTTATACTTTGCTTAATGTTAACGTATATTTTTTTTATAATTTAATTTTGCATCAGCGATCATAAATTTCAATTAAATATCGCAATTGTCTGTAGTGCAGCTTTCGGTAGAATTTTCGTCTTTCTTGTCATTCAGATTTTTGGTATCATTTTCACTGTATGCCTGTCGAAGAATTTGTGCGATAGTACTTACCGGTTGCGCGCCCGAAATGGCATAGGTTTTATCTACAAAGAAAAAAGGCACCCCAGCAACTCTCATCCTCTGAGCTTCTGCTATATCTGCTCTTACAGCTTCCATACCTGCATCAGATGATAGATATTCTTGTACTTCATTTCTGTCAAGTCCTAGCGCGACAGCCAAATCAGCTAAAACGACGTGGTTTCCTATGTCCTTGCTTTCTGTAAAGTAAGCTTTGAATAACGCTTCCTCCATCTGACTGCCCAAATTCAGCTTTTGCGCAAAATGAATCATACGGTGTGCTTGTAAAGTATTGACAGGTAGAGAATTTTCTTGATTAAAGGTAATTCCAACTGCTTTTCCGCGCTGCGTTATCTGATCTAGCATTGAGTGAATTTGTTCCTTGCTCATCCCTTTGCGCTTGCTTAAGTAGTCCATGACCGATTCTCCACTAGCTTTAGTTGGTAGTGTTGGGTCAAGTTGAAAGCTCTTCCACACAACTTCAATTTCACCTGTAAAGGTCATTTGTGCCTTGGCAATTTCAAAATGCCTTTTTCCGATATAACAAAATGGACACATAATGTCCGACCATATTTCAATTTTCATACTAGAGTTTTTAGTAGTTGAAACAAAGATATGAATTATAGGGAATGGTGTTAGGATAATTTGATTTACGAGTTTTGATTTACGATTTACGAGGTAAGATTTACGAATTTAAATTTACGATTTACGAGGGAAGATTTACGAATTATAGAAGGGAATTACGCCTTAGTCAAAAATAATATTTTTTGGGCGTCCCCTTAGGCTAAAAAGTCAAAAAGGATTTTCAGTATAAACGAATTTCACTGAACTCCATCGAACAATAGAAGCACAGTGAAGTAATCCCTATCGCAGAAGAAACTTCGTCATTTATAATAATTAGCAATAAAATGATAGATTGCGATTAATCATACAATTTATGTTTAAGACTAAATTCAATTTACGATAATCTATTTTTATCAATTAGTCTTCAGCTAGATGATTAAATACTGCCGATGTTTATTTTAGTTTTACAACAGTCACGTTAAAAAAGCCATTTAAAATTGTAGTTTTGCCACGAATTCGAGTGCACATATCAACTTTTGCAAATGAAAAATAGCGTCCTAGATTCAGCATAAAATTCACAATTTTATAATGCAACAATGAAGCTAATAGTAGCATTTCTCTTATTTGTTCAGATAGTATTTTCGCAAAACACTCCTTTAGAAAGGTTGCTTACGGCAGGTCAAAGGGCATTTGAAGGGCAAGATTATATTTTGGCAAAAAAAATATATTCGCAAGCGTTAATTTTAAATCCAAAAAATCGGGATGTCTTGTATAATATCGCCGCTACCGAATTAAGTTTGGGCCAATCAGAAAAAGCTTGTGATTATTGGTATCAACTGTTTATGACCGGAGATTATTCTGGAGTGGAGTATATAAAGGAATATTGTTCTGATTACTTCAAGGGAAAAGTCGTGCCATTTGCAGAACTTGACGAAAAACCTAAATTTATATACCGCGGAAAAGAACATCCGCTGTTTGTGGGCAAAGATTTAAACCCAATTTATCGCACCGCCTTTATAAAGAGATTTAGTTATTCTAATTATTTAAGTAAGACAAAAGGCATTTCCCATATTGGTTTTAAGGTCAATAAGGAAAGTAAATTGGAGTGTTTCGTATATTCTGTCGGCGCAAAAGGAGTAGATGCTGACGAAGTGAGAGAAGTGATGGAGTCTTTTATGAGAACGCTAGTAGTTTATATCGCAGGTCGAAAAGATGGAGAAGCAGTTGATTATTTTGAAACACATAGTTTGCCGATAAATATGCAGCCGAATAGCTTTTAGCGTTCAGCATCAGTTTAAATTATTGACCAAACTTCCAATTTTGATTTATTAGCATTACCATATGAAACTATTAATTGTCCTACTACTATTTGTACAGATTTGTCTTTCTCAAACTTCTTCACTTAATAAAGTATTGATGGATGGTGAAAAGGCCTTCTCAGATAAAAATTATACAGAAGCAAAAAAGTACTATCTGCAAGCTGTTTTATTGGATCCGAAAAATAGAGATGCTCTATATAATCTCGCAGCTTCTGAATTAAGTTTAGGCGAAACAGAAAATGCTTGTGAGCATTGGTATAAATTATATTTGTTAGGGGATGCATCAGGAGTAGAGCATATACAAGAATTTTGTCCAAATTTTAAAGAAGGTTCGATCGTTTCGGTGAAACAATTGGATAAACAGCCAAGCTTTATTTGGGATGCAAAAGAGTATCCTTTGATAGAAGATGGAAAATTACATCCAATTTATTTGAAAGCATTGAAAAATAAGTTGTTGCGCTCCAAGTACTTGATGTCTAAAGTTTCAGGAAAAAATATTTTGCAATTTAAAGTAAATAGTAAAAGTAAATTAGAGTGTGATATGATTCGAATTGGCGCGGCAGAAAAAGATCGCCAATTTGTAAAAGCTCAATTTATTTCTATAATGAAATCCCTAGTTACCTATGTTGCTGCGATCAAGAATGGTAAAGCAGTCGATTATTGGGAAGCAATCAGTTTGCCGCTAAATTTGCAAAATGACTGAGGTTAGCTTTTAACTTGCAGCGCAGGGCTAAATAGTAAAAAGGTTAGCTTACAACTATTGCAGAGGTCTTCTCGGCTTGTCAATTTAAAATTGGCTAAAGCAATTAACTAATTTTCTATGCGTATGCCTAACGTGGAGCGAATTCTGATTCTATAGATAAAATGTTCAAGTTTTTTAAAGTAATGATATCAGAAATGTCATTCAAAAAGTTTAATTTTCGGCATGTAAAAAAGCTAACAGCAACAGCTAAGAGCTAATTTCACACTTTATGACAAATTCGCCACAAGAAGAAGAATGGTTATTTGAGATAACTCCTAAGAATAAATTTCTGACGCTAAATCTGAAAGAGATTTGGCAGTACAGAGATTTGTTGATGCTTTTTGTCAAACGAGATGTGGTCACTGTTTACAAACAAACTATTTTAGGGCCATTGTGGTACTTGATTCAGCCATTATTTACCTCAATAATTTTCACGATAATTTTTAACAATGTCGCTGGCATCGATACTGGATCAGTACCGCCATTTTTATTTAACCTCGCGGGAATTACAATTTGGAATTACTTTACATCCTGTCTCAACGATACTTCGGACACTTTCAAGAAAAATGCTGCTATTTTTGGTAAAGTATATTTTCCACGAGTTATCATGCCATTATCGGTGGTGGTATCTAATTTATTAAAATTCGGGATACAATTTGCCATTTTTATTGCTTTTTATATCTACTACTACTTTCAAGGAGCGGCGATTAGTATGAATGGATTAGCAGTATTTTTTCCTATTCTTGTGGCAATGATGGGTATATTAGGTCTTGGTTTGGGAATGATTATTTCGTCTCTAGTCACCAAATACCGTGATTTTACGTATCTGATAGGTTTCGGAGTACAATTGCTTATGTATCTCTCGGCAGTAATGTACCCAATGGCATTGCTCAAAGAAAAACTTCCAAAATACGGTTGGCTTGTCGATTTTAATCCACTTGCCTATATCGTGGAAACTACCAGATTTATGCTCCTCAGTAGCGGTGAAATTTCAATTTTGGGACTTGCGATGAGTTTTGTACTTACAATCTTAATCTTTGTCGGCGGACTTTTAATGTTTAACAAAACGGAAAAAAGTTTTATAGATACGGTTTAAGCTGTCAGCTTTTAGGTTTTAACAGTCGGCAATTAGCTCTCAGTTTACGGATTGCAGTGATCAGCTTACGACCTAAAGCTTACGTTTTACGGCTTTCAGCTTACAGTTAGCAGTTAATAGTTTGCACTTGCACTTATAGCATCAAATCATCGTCACTTCCAACCTCACTGCTTCATTTACTGAGGTTTTCAAAGTATCAAAGAAGACTGAAGGGAAATTTTTCTCAGCAGTGAGTGTCTATCTTTCAGCTTCTACAATAAGAAAAGGTAGCAGCTCACAATGATTTGTCTCACATCAAGCCTCTCTTTTCTGTGGAGAAGGTTGCGGGAAGATTCTAAAAATGGCATTTAGCTTAGGCTCCTCTCCAAAATAAGTTACTTCTTGCTCGCCAACTTTGATTGCACCAATTCGAGCAATTGAAATTAGAGAGCGGTGATTTTCTGCACCCACGTGAAAATCTACTTGAGATACGAATTGAAAAATGTAAGCTAGCATCAATTCTTTTACTTCGCGATTGAAACCTTTTCCCCAATGCGAAACTTTAAAAAAGGTATATCCAATTAAAATACTTTTATCATCTGCATTATAATCATAGAAACGTGTACTTCCGATAATTTCTGATGTGGCTTTGTCAATGATTTTGAAAGCACCGCCGCTTTTCATTGCTCCTTCAAAGAAATTTATGAAAACATCTCTCTTCCAACGATCTTTATTAGGATGTTGCTCCCAAATTTTAGGATCCGAAGCTGCGAGGTACAATTCGTCAAAATCTTCTTCAGTTAGAGGACTAAGAATTATGTTGTTGGTTTCTAGAAATGGTTGCAGGTTGATCATCAGATTTATGATTTATGAAGTTTGATTTACGAAACACGATATGTGATTCCATAGTTTGTGATTTACTAATTTAAAGTGAATTTATTTAATATACAATCCTCAAGAATTGCCAGCTAAAGACTAAAAGCCGACAGCTAAAAGCTAAAACATAAATTGTATATTTGAAACTGATTTTTATCCTTAAATTTAGTGCCAAATGATTAATGTTACCAAAACTTTTTTTCCGCCAATCGAAGAGTATAACGCCCAAGTGGCGCGGATATGGGAAAATCAGTGGTTGACAAACCGTGGCGAATTGATAGTGGAATTAGAACAAAATTTGAAGGAATATTTAAATATTTCCAATATTACAATTACCAATAACGGAACTATTCCCCTACAAATAGCATTAAAAATTTTAGGGAATCAAGGCGAAATAATTACCACTCCTTTTAGTTATGTTGCCACTTCGGCGGCAATTGTCTGGGAAAATTGTACTGCTGTATTTGTGGACATTGACCCGGCGCATCTCACCATTAATGAAACAAAAATTGAAGCGGCAATTACGTCAAAAACCACTGCCATTCTTGCGACGCATGTATTTGGTAATCCATGCAATATCGAAGCGATTGAGCAAATTGCCGCAAAGCATGGATTGAAGGTGATTTATGACGCCGCCCACGCTTTTGGGATCGTGTATCAAGGAAAATCAATTTTCGAATATGGCGATGTGAGTACTTGCAGTTTTCACGCCACCAAACTTTTCCATACCGGCGAGGGCGGAGCGATGTTTGCCAATGACGAGAAATTACGTCAACAACTGTATTACAGTCACAATTTTGGACATAATGGACCGCTGGATTTTCATGGTCTTGGCATTAACGGAAAAATTTCTGAACTGCAAGCAGCAATGGGATTAGCGGTTTTTCCATATATGGACGAAATTCTCAAAGCGCGCAAAGAAGTGGTCGATTACTATAATTCAAACCTTAATTTGGACAGACTTCAAACCATGCGAATCCGCGAAAATACCGAATGGAATTACAGCTATTACCCAGTTATCTTTGAAAGTGAAGCGCAGCTACTAGATGTTCAGAAAGCTTTAAATGAGCAGCAAATTTTTCCCCGACGCTATTTTTATCCCTCACTAAATACCATTGATTATGTGAAAGGACAAAAAATGCCGATTTCGGAAGATATAGCATCTAGGATTTTGTGCTTACCGCTTTATAAAGGAATTGAACAAGTTGATTTGGAAAGGATAGTTGGGTTGGTGAACGAAATTTGATTTACGATTTACGAAGTACGAAGTTTGATATACGATTTGCGAAGTACGAGGTTTGATATACGATATACGAAGTACGACGTTTGAATTAAGAAATACAAAAATGTGTATCTGCAATAAAATATAATCGCAAACGGCTAATAGCTGAAAGCTAAAGGCTAAAGACTAAAAGCTAATAGCTAAAAGCTAGATAAATAATAAATTATGCTAATACTAGGTGCAAAAGGATTTGCCAAGGAACTTCTACAATTGCTGATTGAAAATGGTGAGGCGGAGAATGCGGCCTTTTTTGATGATGTTACTGTAGATATGCCAGATAATTTATTTGGCAAATATCCCGTGCTCAAAAATGAACTGCAAGCCAGAGAATATATCAGAAACAATGACAATCGATTCTGCTTAGGTTTAGGAAATTCCATTTTGCGTAATAAGATGGCCACAAAATTCACAAGTTGGGGTGGGATTCTTACTAGCACAATTAGCAATCAAGCAATCATTTCCAACTTGGATGTTCAAATAGGTATTGGTACAAATATAATGGCAACTGCATTAATTTCCCCCTCTGTAGAAATTGGCGAAGGATCATTAATTTATTTCCATACCAGCATTACTCATGACTGCAAACTGGGAAAATATGTAGAAATTTCTCCCTCTGCCACCATACTCGGTCGCGTAAGCATTGGCGATTTTGCACAGATTGGCGCAGGTGCAGTAATTCTTCCCGATCTTAAAATCGGAAAAAATGTTATCGTTGGAGCAGGTGCTGTCGTAACCAAAAATGTTCCCGATCATGCTGTGGTCGCGGGAGTTCCTGCAAAGATTATTCGATTTCAAAGTGATTTATAGCTATCAGCTTACAGCCATCAGCTTACAGCTTACAGCCATCAGTTTACGGTTTACAGTTAACAGCCATCAGCTTACAGCCGTCAGTTTACGGTTTACAGTTAACAATCTACAGATATCGCTAATAGCTAATAGCTAAAGGCTAAAGGCTAAAGGCTAAAGGCTAAAGGCTAAAGGCTATCAGCCAACAGCTAAACCCAAATTTATTCCTATTTTTGTTTGCGTTTCGGTAGTTTCATTTACCTTTAAACGACTTATTAGATTTTTTAAGCTTTTCAATGACAGACGATATAATCTTAAAGGCCGAAGATATTTCAAAACAGTACCGCTTGGGTCAGGTGGGTACTGGGACTTTGAGTCATGATCTTAATCGATGGTGGCACAGCATCCGAGGCAAGGAAGATCCGTATTTAAAGATTGGCGATGTCAATAATCGCGCTATCAAAGGGCAGAGTGATTATGTTTGGGCACTAAAGGACATTAATTTTGAAGTTAGAAGAGGCGAGGTTTTAGGTATCATCGGTAAGAATGGTGCTGGAAAATCGACACTGCTCAAGATACTTTCAAAAGTGACTTCTCCCACCACCGGAGTGATCAAATCCAAAGGTCGGATTGCGTCTTTGCTTGAAGTAGGAACAGGTTTTAATCCCGAATTAACGGGTAGAGAAAATATTTTTCTGAACGGTGCGATTTTGGGAATGACCAAAAAAGAAATCAGTTCAAAAATAGCCGAGATCATCGACTTTAGTGGTTGCGAGCGTTATATCGATACACCTACAAAGCGCTACAGTTCGGGGATGACGGTCAGACTTGCTTTTGCGGTAGCGGCATTTCTCGAACCCGAAATTTTGGTCATTGACGAAGTTTTGGCGGTTGGCGATGCCGAATTCCAGAAGAAAGCTATTGGCAAGATGCAAGATATTTCTAGACAAGGAGGAAGGACTGTCTTGTTTGTAAGCCATAATATGGCGGCTGTAAAAAGTTTGTGCACAAGGGGAATCGTTTTAGAAAATGGGATGGTGTCCTTTCAGGGTAATATTGATGAGGCATTAGAAATCTACAACAGTAGTTCAGATTCCACTAGTTCAAAAATCTCATGGCTTCCCGAAGAGGCTCCTGGAAATTCAAACGCAAAAATAGCTGCAATACGATTTTACAAAGAAAGCGATTTATTTTATATAGAGGATGATATAGCATTGGAAGTAGATTTTTGGAATTTTTGCGACAATCAAACTCTAAATGTCTCAGTTTCTATACACTCTAGTAACGAGGTTTATATCATGTCTTCACCTAATCTAAACAGAATTCCATTAAAGGCAGGAAAGTATAAAAGCGTTTGTACGATTCCAAAAGATTTTCTGAACACAGGGAAATATTATTTTTCAATACTTTTGGTTGGAGATAATTTTGAAATTATCAGTCAGCTAGACAAAATAGTAAGTATAGAGCTTAATGAGAGAGGCGATCATAGAGCGGATTACTTCGGACACTGGAGCGGAGTTGTAAGACCTTATTTAACTTGGGAGAATTCGATAATTGAAACATTGTAGATGAAGTTAAGAAATAAAGTCAAAAAGTGGATCAAGAGATCGTTTAAGTTATTTCGAGTACTAACCTCTAAAGATCAATATTTTTTCTACAAGGGATTTAAAAAATTTGATCTGATTATTTACGATGATCTTTTTCCACATCCAATTTCTGGATTTCGTAATGAAGAATTTAAAGAATTGCTCTCTAAATTTATAAATTCCAAAATTCTTTTACAATCTTCTGCCTATCCCATTGTGAACTCTCCCAAAAGTCAGCATGAGGATGATATCGCAGATTTTAAATTACGTAATAAAACGCTAGAGAATAAATTAGAGATTAAGAGGGGCTTTATAAATATTAATACCAAACTGTTCTACTGCATATTTCTAAATAACATTTACGAAAATATTGACTTGTTGGAAGACTTTAAGATTCCATTCGTATTTACGTTATATCCGGGAGGAGGATTTAAATTAAATGAATCTTTAAGTGACCTTAAATTAAGACGAGTTCTTAGTTCACTGATGTTTAGAGGGGTAATTGTCACCCAAAACATCACTCATGATTATTTAACCCTAAATAAATTGTGTCCAACAAAAGATATTCATTTCATTTTTGGCTGTGTTGTTCCACAAATATCAGCGACTAATTATTTAGCAAATAAAGAGTACTATTCAGTTAATAAACCCACATTTGATATCTGTTTCTGTGCAGCAAAATATACGGAAAAGGGAATTGATAAAGGATATGATGTTTTTATTGCATTTGCTCATCTGATTTGCAAAGAATTCGATTTTGTAAGATATCACATTATTGGTGGCTTTGACGAAAATGATATCGATGTCTCTGAACTACAAGATAAAATAACTTTTTGGGGTTATCAGAACTTCAACTCTTTGGGTACAATTTATAAAAAGATGGATGTAATTGTGTCACCAAATGTACCATTTATGTTAAGTAAGGGCGCCTTTGATGGGTTTCCGTTGGGGACAGTAATAGAGGCAGCGTTAAATGGGGTTGTAGTACTAGTAACAGATGAGTTAAAGCAAAATAGCGTATTTTGTCCTGGTGAAGACCTCATAATTATTCAGAATGATGTTAATTCGATTGCAGTGGAAATTAGATTTTTAATAAATTCTCCTCAACGGTTAAAGGATTTTGCCGATGCTGGGAGGAAGAAATTTATGGAAGTTTATGCTAATGATAAGCAATTATCACCAAGAGTAGATATATTGAAAATATAGAATAAGCAAGTGACAATTTGAAATGTTTAAAGGGCGTAGGTATAGGAAGTTCAAAAAAAAATTAAACTTCTTCCTAACTGTGAAATACAAGTATATTCTGCAGTAATTGTTAGGTACTTTCATTAACATTTTAGACTTATTATAGGGCGGTTAAACAAGGTTTAATTTAAAATTGATACATTTGATTTCCAAATCTCAGAGATAACTACCGCATTTATGAATTCATTACCAAAGGTCAGCGTTTGTATGATTACCTATGGTCACGAAAAGTATATTCGTGAGGCGATAGAAGGCGTGTTGATGCAGGAATGTGACTTTGACGTTGAGCTTATTGTTGCCAATGACTGTTCTCCTGATTCTACAGATGCCGTGGTAAAAGATATCATTAAAAATCACCCCCGCGGCAATTGGATTCGATATTTCAATCAAGAAGAGAATTTGGGAATTGGAGATAATTTTAAATTCGCATTACAGGAATGTACAGGAGAATATATTTCGATATGTGAGGGGGATGATTATTGGATAAATCCTAAAAAACTTCAAATCCAGGTAGATTTTCTAGATCGAAATCAGGATTATATAATTCATAGTGGAAATGCTATCTTTAAATCTTCAAATCCAAAAACAAACGAAAAAACCGTCTTTAACTTAACTAAAAACAGTGTTTTTAAATTAGAAGATTTCTTGGTAAATAATAACCTTATTACTTGTACATCAACTTTCAGAAATTTAAAAATTAGCTTTCCTGAAAATTTTAAACAAGTAACTTTCAAGGATTGGTACTTATATGTCCTACTGCTTCAAGCATCAAGCAAGGAGGCTTATAGAACGAATGAAGTATATTCAACTTACAGAATTCATGAAGGTGGTGTGATGAAAACTTTATCTGACAAAAAGTACTTTGAAGAGCATATATTTCAAATTAAAACAATTAAAGCTCAAATTAAATATAGACAATTACCATTTGTTGCAAAAGCGGTCGCAGATAGCTACTTTTTAAGCCTATATAAAATTAAGCTGAAGGAAAAATTATATCGTGAAGCTTTAGAAATTGCTGTTGCAAATTTGAAATTTACTGGCAGGGATTTTTCATTTTTAAAGCACTTTAAGATTACTGCTAAAAATTTAATAATCAAAGATTAATGAGTAATAATCCCACAGTATCGGTTGTCGTTCCTTGCTATAATCAAGCTCAATATCTTGACGAAGCTTTACAATCTGTTTTGGATCAAACTTATACAGATTGGGAGTGTATTATTGTCAATGATGGAAGTCCCGATAATACTGCAGAAGTAGCGCAAAAATGGGTAGAGAAAGATTTTAGGTTTAAGTATATACATCAAGAAAATGCCGGTCTAAGTGCCGCAAGGAATGCAGGTATTGAGCTCGCGCAAGGTGAATTTATTTTGCCATTGGATTCGGATGATAAGATTGGAAAGGATTATTTACGATTTTCGGTAGAGGTTTTTCAAAAGGATGCAGAAATTAAAGTAGTGTACTGCAAAGCAAGAAAATTTGGTAGTGTTGATATGGACTGGGATTTACCACCTTTTGATATTGATGAGTTGTTCGTTGACAATATGATATTTTGTTCTGCATTTTTCAAAAAGGAAGATTGGTTGTCTGTAGGTGGTTACGACATAAATATGCGGGAAGGTCTCGAAGATTGGGAATTTTGGATTTCATTATTAAAAGATGGTGCAAAAGTTCATCAATTAGAAAGGGTGGAATTTTATTACCGGATTAAAAATAATTCTATGATTTTATCAATTTCAAAAGTAGATAAGATGAAATTAAAGCAATATATAATGGTAAAACATTCAGAATTTTATATTCAGTCGATTAATAAATTATATATAAAATACCGGTATTTGAAAAAAAGATCAAATAGGAATATAAGTTTATTTGAAAGATTATGGAATATTTCGTTTTTAAATAAATAAATTCAGCATTTTCGAACACGTACAATCTTAAAAATAAAAACAAATGCTTCTTGCGATTATCATTCCATATTACAAAATAGCATTTTTTGAAGCGACTTTACAATCGTTGGAAAATCAGACTAATAAGCGCTTTAAAGTTTATATTGGAGACGATGCAAGTCCTGAAAATCCCAGCGATATTCTCAAGAAATATTCTGATAGTTTTACATTTAAGTATAAAAGATTCGCTGAAAACTTAGGGGGAATCTCATTAGTACAGCAGTGGGAAAGATGTATAGATTTGATTGATGATGAGGAGTGGTTAATGATTTTGGGAGATGATGATGTTTTGAGTGAAAATATCGTTGAAGAAATTTATAATAATTTAGTTTATTTGGAATCAGAGAAAATAAACGTCGTACGATTTGCTTCGCTGAAAGTAAATGCTAGTGGCGATAAAATTTCGAAAGTATATTTAAATCCTAGGTTTGAAAAATCTACTGATTTTTTATTTAGAAAGACAAGAAGCTCACTAAGCGAATATGTTTTTAAAGCCGAAAAGGTAATTGCAATAAACTTTAAAGACTTTCCGCTTGGATGGTATTCGGATATTTTGGCAATGTTAGAGTTTTCGGAATTTGATACCGTTTTAAGTATAAACAATGCAGTAGTTTCAGTACGGATATCAGAGCAGAGTATTTCAGGAAGTAGCAATAATTTAGAATTTAAATCTCAAGCTGCTTTTCATTTTCATTATTACTTACTTAGAAAAAAGTCCCATTTTTTTTCAGGAGAACAGATTAGTCAATTATTTGATAGGATTTCTCAGTCGTATTTAAACGATAAGAAAAATGTTAAGTATTTTTTTATGATATCTAGTTTGTATATTTATAAATTCAGATGGAGGCAGTACATTGGTTTTCTGAAACAAATTTATTTTAAATTATTAAAGAGGCAGTAGAGTGAGAGTAGGTTTTAATCCAAATAAAGACAAAGAGATTGTAAAATCTGATTACTTTCATCAGATTATAATGCCTGTTTATATTCCTAACCAAGAAGGGTATTTTCAAGATTCTTTCAAGATTCTTACGATGAGTTTGGAGTCTCTGTTTAAAACTTGTCATTCAAAAACTTATCTTTCCATTGTTGATAATGGGAGCTGTAGTGAAGTATCTTCATATTTGAACACTCTTAAAATAGAAGGTAAAATTCATGAGTTAATTCAAACTTCTAATATTGGAAAACTTAATGCGATTTTCAAAGCTTTATCGGGGCATCAGTTTGCGTTGATAACCATTACCGATTCTGATGTTTTATTTAAGAACGGATGGCAAAGTGGTACTTATCAAGTCTTTGAAAATTTCCCGAAAGCGGGTGCGGTTTCACCTGTTCCCTCATCGAAAATGTATAAGTATTATACTGAGAATATTATTACCTCAAATTTTTTCTCGGATAAGCTAAAATTTACTGACGTTGTTAGTCCTGAGGGCATGAAAGCATTTGCTAGCAGCATTGGAAATCGAGAGTTTTATAACAATGTACACTTATCAAAATATCTTACTATTGAATCGTCAAAAATCAAGGCAGTTGTTGGTGCGGGTCATTTTGTATGCACCTATCGAGCTGAGGTTTTTGTAGATCGCAATATGAATTTTTCTATATACAGCTTGGGTGGTGATAGTGAAGGTAGATTTTTAGATAAATCTGTGTTGCAGAAAGATCTCTGGAGATTATCTACCACGGACAATTATGCATTTCATATGGGAAATGTCTTTGAAGATTGGATGACAAGAACATTTAAAGAAATTTCATTAGAATCGCTGCATTTTGATGCTTTGGGTCTACTAAAAATTAAAAATCGTAAATTCACACCACTAACGAAAATCTTTGCAAAGTTATTCGCAAATAAAATATTTCGAAACATTTTCTTGAAGTATAAGGGTTTGACCGCGGAGCAAGCTACTATCTATTAAGCTATGAAAAAGTTTTTATATCACTATTATCTAAAAATAAAACGGCAAAATTATATTAACAGACAAAAAAAATCTGGCACTTCTATAGCAACTAATACAAGTGGTTATATGAATGTAATTTTTGAAGGTGAAAATGCCGTTCCTGAAGGATGTACGTTTTCGGGAAAAATTTTTCTTGGTCATCGAACCACTTTGGGGAAAAATAATTTACTTTCTGGAAACATTCATATCGGAAAATATTGTCAGCTTGGAATGAATGTGGCATTACATGGCACAAATCATCCAATATCTTTTTTAAGTACTTATATTAATTCAAGACTTTTCGATGGACTATCAGAACTGAAAAGCGAAAAACATATAAGTATAGGGAATGACGTGTGGATTGGTCATGCAGCTATAATTCTTGGTGGAATTAACATTGGCAATGGTTCTATAATTGCCGCCGGCAGTGTTGTAACGAAAGATGTTGAGCCATATTCTATTGTCGCAGGTAATCCAGCTAAAATTATTAGAAAGCGCTTTTCTGAAAATATAATTAGCGAGATTGAACAGCTAAAATGGTGGGATAAAAGCGATGAAGAGTTAATAAAAATCAAACCTTTATTTTTTAAGGACTTCTCAAAAATAAAAAGCATTTATGAATAAAACAATCGCCATCATTCCAGCAAGAGGAAACTCAAAACGGCTACCGGGGAAAAATCTTCTCCCACTTGGCGGCATTCCCCTAATCGCACACAGTATTCTTTATGCGCAAGCAAATTCCGAAACAATCGATGCCGTTTATGTCTCTACAGATTGTGAACAGATAAAAAACGTAGCTCTGGAATACGGGGCAAAGGTTATTGACCGCCCAGTGGCGTTATCGGGACATTTAGAGCCTACCGTTTCTGCATTAAAGCATGTGCTTGAAAACATCGAGATTGTAGATTCAGTTATTTTGCTGCAGCCTACAAATCCATTGCGACCTGTCAACTTACTAAAAGAAGCGTTTGAAAATTATACACATAGTAATGTGGATAGTTTGTTTACGGTAACTCGAAATCATCAGAAGTTTGGCAAAATAATGGAGGGTCGCTATATGCCCTTTAATTACAAATTAGGTCAGAGAAGTCAGGATTTAGATCCTCTCTATTTTGAAAATGGTTTGCTTTATATTAGCAAAGCTGATTTAATTTTGAGAGATATAATTTTGAGTGAACTTGCAATACCATTTATTATTGACCATCCATTTGCTAAAGTCGATATTGACACGCAGGAGGATTTTGATTTTGCTGAGTACGTTATTAGTAGGAGTCTTTAGCTTTCAGCTCTCAGCTCTCAGCTTTTAACTTTTAGTCTTTAGTTTTCAATCTTTTGCCCAAGATTCTTATACCTTGATTAATATAGTATATAAAAAATTTTAATTTAAGTTGACATATATTATTTTCTAAGCAGAATATTATGGAATTTTATTAACTGTAAATTTTAATATAGAACTTCAGTTAGTTGAACATGATTCTGAAGTAATGAGAAAGAGCGAAAAAACAGGCCTTAATTAGTGCCGATTTTATGCCTATTTAAACCTTATCCTAATGTAGAAATGCAATGAACTCTATATATGGACTTGATTCAAAATAAATTAGCAGCTAAGAATTGGCACTTCGACTGCAGCCGCAGTGGCATCCCACTAAATTTTAAAAAGTAGTAACATTGTACTAAATACCATTTAATGAAACCATATATAGAGATTGCAGGTAGAAAAATTGGCGCAGATTACCCGCCATTGGTGATTGCCGAGTTAGGAATCAATCACGAAGGATCTTTAGAAGTTGCTAAGGAAATGGTAGATGCTGCTTCTCGGGCGGGCGTAGAAATGATTAAGCATCAGACTCATATTGTAGAAGACGAAATGAGCGGTGCAGCAAAGAAAGTTATTCCCGGAAATGCGGCCGTCTCTATTTATGAAATTATGCAGCGCTGCGCATTGAGTGAAGAAGAGGAGCTGGAACTGAAAAATTATGTGGAAAGCAAAGGGATGATTTTTATTTCGACTCCCTTTTCGAGAGCGGCTGCACAAAGACTGGAGAAATTTGATGTTGCAGCTTACAAAATAGGCTCGGGCGAATGCAGCAATTATCCCTTGCTAGAGCATATTGCTGCATTTGGAAAACCGGTAATTTTGAGTACCGGAATGAATGATCTTGAAAGTATTGCCAAAGCAGTAGCGATATTTGACGCAAAAAAAGTTCAAGTTGCACTTTTGCACACTACGAATTTATATCCAACACCAATCCATTTGGTGCGCCTAGGTGCAATGACCCAAATGAGTGAAGCATTTCCAGATAAAGTATTCGGGCTCAGCGATCATACCTTAAATAACAATGCCTGTCTGGCAGCAGTTGCGCTGGGTGCTGCTATTTTGGAAAGACATTTTACCGATGTTATGGAACGTTCTGGACCCGATATAGTATGCAGCATGGACGAGAAAACTTGCCAAGAACTAATTAAAAATTCAAATGAAATTTGGCAAATGCGAGGTGGCGTAAAAAAGGCGGCGGAAGAGGAGCAGGTTACTATAGATTTTGCCTTTGCTACGGTTTGCAGTATTGCTACCGTAAAAAAAGGGACAGCCTTAAGCAAAGAGAATATTTGGGTAAAGAGACCGGGCACAGGGGCGATTAAAGCTGAGCATTTTAATTCGATTTTAGGAAAGATCGCCACTAGAAATATAGAAAATGATCAGCAATTAGAATATAAAGATTTCGAATAAAACTATTGTTCACAAAAAAAGGCTCTCGAAATTGAGAGCCTTTTAGTTTCTACATAGAAGCATTTCTATTTTTGTCAAGGAAACTTAGAATGGCAGCAGTTGCAAAAGCGCCCGCCATATAGTATCCTACTGTGAGTGCTTTTGTTTTAAAGGATTTGGTAACGGGTTCGTCATTAAGTCCCATTTCTTTGGGCAAGGCGATGGCACCTAATCCCGCCAGTATTCCAGAAGATGCTGCACGCGTCCAAAGATCTTTGCGATTGCCTGCTATCAAACTAAAGTATGCCGCGTTGCTCATCAAATCGCCAGCAAGAGTTGCTTTATACAAAGTGTTTTTATTAGATATTTTTACTCCAAAAAATTCCGAAGTCTTCTGCAATGCTTCTTCACCAACTAGATCTATCCGAGGCATACCTTCGTCAACATTTTTTAGTGTTTCGTGCAGAGCGGTAAGAACTATGGCGCCACCTAAACCAGCAATTAAATTTAAAGTTTTCATAGAGTTTGTTTTATAAAATTAATCAAATTCTGATTTCTCAAAATTTGTTAGTAATAAAAGGACAGTAGAGTCAACAATTCAAAAAAAAACAGAGTCAATTTTTTCTTTGGTTTCGTTTTTACCGAGGTAGAAATTAATGACAAAAATTTGCTTGACTCTGAGTTATAAATATATGCATAGAGGTGGATATCTGACTTATATAATTTAGCGCAATATTTATAATATTATTTAAATGCGTTGTCTTCTAAGGAATTTAAAATTTATTTGGAAATTTTACGCTCAAAAATTATTATATAGTATCTTTCCTCAAAAAGATGATATGGAGAATCTCTACGATTTAAGCAAAAAGTTTGAATATGAAAACGGCTTTTATGCTACAGCGAATGCATCGCGGTTTAGTAAATTTATGACACACCTAGAGTTTTTTAAAAGAACTTCAGAAGTTCGAGGAGAAATTGTAGAATTTGGAATCTTTAAAGGAAATTCTTTTTTTAGATGGATAAAGTTTCGGGATTTATTGGAGCAGACATATAGTCGGAAAATTATTGGCTTCGATATTTTTGGAGATTTTCCTGAGGCACAATTGGAAGAAGATAAAGCTAAGAGAGATGCCTTTGTTAAAGAAACCAATGGTGGAGTAAGTATCAGTTTTGAAGAAATAAATACATTATTACAGCAGCAAGGCCTTGCGGAAAATGTTGACATTATAAAAGGAGATATTCTCATAACATTAGAAAATTATTTACTAGAAAACCCACATTTAAAGATATCTCTTCTTCATATAGACGTTGATTTATACGAGCCTTCAAAACATATTTTGGAGAAATTATTTGATAAGGTTACCAAAGGAGGAATTATAATTTTTGACGATTATGGTGCCTTTGCTGGAACAAATAAAGCAGTTGATGACTTTTTTAAAAATAAAGTTGAAGTAAAAAAATTACCTTATTCCCACGCTATTTCATACATTGTTAAATAGCTATTGAAGACAATATTGTTGTTTTATACTTCGGTAAATTGATTAAATGTTGGTTTACAATAGTGCCTTAACTTGAAATAGTATGTTGTTTGCCGATGACTTTGCGAGAAGGATGGGAGAGAAAATCCTTTGTTGTGGCGTTGCGGAGCAAAAGCCACAACAAAGATTGGGAACGGACAGCCTGACCAAGCCTCCGAAAATTTACTGCCTACTCAAAAACGTTGTGGCGCAGGGCTCGCCCTAATAAAAAAAATAGCTCTAGTTCATTCAAAGCTCCTTTATAAATAGCTCAGCATTTTTCTTATATTTGCTAAGCAACTAAAATTTATGACAAAAAAAATTCTCTTTATCAGCGGTACACGTGCCGACTTCGGGAAAATCAAATCATTGATTAAAATCGTTGAAGGCGATAGTCAGTTTGAAACTACGGTTTTTGTTACGGGAATGCACCTGCAGGAAAAGTATGGTTACACCTTACTAGAATTTGAGAAGTGTGGAATTACCAATATCCATACTTTTGAGAATCATACTGACGAAACTACGATGGATCTAACTTTGGCCAAAACCATTCAAGGACTTTCAGAATATGTTCAGAACAGTAAACCGGATTTGATCGTGATTCATGGCGATCGAGTAGAGGCGCTTGCTGGCGCTATTGTGGGTTCGCTAAATAATATTCTGGTGGCACATATAGAAGGTGGCGAAATTTCGGGCACAATTGACGAACTGATCCGCCATTCGACTTCCAAGATGAGTCATATTCATTTTACTTCCAACGACTTGGCCAAAAAACGCCTTATTCAGATGGGCGAAATTGAAGAATCAATCTTTACAATTGGTTCGCCAGATGTGGATATAATGTTTTCGGAGTCGCTGCCTAGTTTGGAGGTTGCAAAGGAATATTATGATATCCATTATGCAAAATACGCTATTGTAATGTTTCATCCAGTTACGACTGAGCATGACGAAATGCAGAAATATGCAGAAGATTTTGTCGAAGCTTTGCTATTGGACGATCAGAATTATGTAGTTATTTATCCAAATAATGATTTGGGAAGTTCGCTAATTTTTGAAGCATATGAGCAGCTTCGCGGAAGTTCACGCTTTAAAGTAATTCCATCTTTGAGGTTTGAATACTTTTTGACTTTACTAGAAAACGCCGATTTTATAGTAGGAAATAGTAGCGCCGGAATACGGGAAGCACCTTATTATGGAATTCCGATTATTAATGTTGGAAGCAGGCAGCAAAACAGGTCGCAGCATCCTAGTATTTTGAATGTAGGGTATAATAAGTTTGATATTTATGAAGCTTTGCAGGAGAAGAAAGTGAAAACTGCCATAACTACAACCGACAATTTCGGTGATGGAAATTCGGCAGAAGCATTTTTAGAAGCCTTGCAGAGTGATGGACTTTGGGAAGTAAATCGTCAGAAACAATTTAGGGATATTTAAAATTGTGATAGTGTCAAATAAAAGAGTGGTTTTAATTTTTCCAGACGGAGTAGGTATTAAGAATTATCTGTATTCAGATGTGTTTAAAAATACTGATACTGAACTGATAATTCTACATAATTTTGATGATGAAACCCAAAAATTACTATCTGAGATAACATCGGTTACAGAATTTTATAAAATTCCAAAATATATAGAATCATTCAAAGAAAAGTTTTTAAGAGAACTAATTTGTCTTAGTCGCTTAAAGTATAATTCGAAAATTGCAGATAATGCGACAATACTTAGCAATTGGAAAACAGATCATAAAGGTCTTTCAAAAAAGGTTTTCTATAAGCTGATAAGCAAATTGTCAACAAAGACCACTGATTATAAGAGCATATTAAAGCTAGAAAAAGCATATCAGAAGTCACTTAGAAATACAGATTTTTATAATCAAGTTAAGAATCTATTCTCCGAAATTAATCCTGACTTGGTTTTTTGCGCGCATCAAAGAGGTTTGCAATGTGCTACCATATTTGCAGTCGCAGAGGATCAAAATATTTCAAATGCAACTGTTATCTATTCATGGGATAATTTGCCAAAAGCAAGAATGGCTTTAAAAGCTGATAAGTATTTAGTTTGGTCAGTTAATATGAAGGATGAAATGCATCTTTATTATCCAGAGATATCATCGGAGCAAGTTGTAGTTTCTGGGACACCACAGTTTGAATTTTATGGCGACAGCTCGAATATTACTCCCAAAGATGAATTTTATAAAAGGTATGAATTAGATGTAGATAGGAAGATTATTTGTTTTTCGGGCGATGATACAAAAACCTCCCCAGATGATCCCAAGTATCTGTTTGACTTAGCATCTGAAATGAGTAGGAATAATTTGCAAAATGAGTATCAGATACTACTTCGCAGATGTCCGGTAGATTTCTCGGGTCGATTTAATGGCGTTATCAAGCAATTTCCAAATTTGATAAAAGAGGCTGCTCCAATTTGGAGTGTCAATTCGACAAACGTATGGTCAACGGTATTTGCTCTGCCAGATGATATTGCGCTGTTGGTTTCAACTGCCTTTTACTCTGATATTGTTGTGAACGTAGGTTCGACAATGGCTTTTGATTTTGCGATGTTTAAAAAGCCGTGTGTTTTTATTGCTTATGATCAAGAGATAAAAGTGGAGAGCAGCTGGTCGGTAGATACTATTTATAAGTTTCAACATTTCAGAACTATGCCTAATAATAAAGCTGTTATTTGGTGGACAAAAAAAGATCAAATTACCAATATTATTAAAGCGGCAAAATATGTTCCTGAAACAGATACTTGGATGGACACCGTTTTAGGAGACTACAAACACAGTTCGTCACTCATTGCTGATACCTTAAAATTATAAGTATGCACATTTGCTTTCTTTGTAATGAATACCCTAAAGAAGGATTTCCGCATGGTGGCTTTGGCACTTTTGTCAAAACTATTGCTTTGCAATTAGTAAAAACAGGAGTTGCCGTAAGTGTTGTGGGCGTTAATTATGAAAGTAAGTATGAGGAAGTAGTTGAGAATGGTGTTAATATATACAGAATTGAGAGACATCAAATAAAAGGACTGTCGTGGTTTTTGAATTTCAGAGATATCAATAAATGTCTAAAGAAGATTCATCATAACTCGGCTATCGATATTGTGGAAGCTTCAGAGTTAGGCTTGGCATTTATAAATAAAGCTCCAAATATCAAGTATATCATTAGACTCCATGGCGGGCATCATTTTTTTGCCGAAGCAGAAAAGCGCGGAATTGATAAATGGAAAGGTTTTCAGGAAAAGAAGTCATTTAAGAAGGCGGATACTTTTGTGGCGGTTTCAGAATATGTAAAAAAACATACGGAGCTATATTTAGATTTTAATAATAAAAGCGTTGCAGTAATAAATAATCCGATTAATTTTTCGCTGTTTAAACCTTCAGAAAATCCGAAACAAATTAAGCACCGTCTAGTTTTTGTAGGAACGGTTTGTGAGAAGAAAGGAGTACGACAACTTCTTGAGGCATTTCAAGAAGTGAGACTGAATTATATAGATGCAACTCTTGATATATATGGACGAGACTGGTTTTATCCAGATGGTAGGTCTTATATTGCGGAGCTGCGAAAGATGTTTACGCAGTTACAGATGGATAAAATTCGATTTATGGGAACGGTTGCTCATACAGATTTACCCGAGGTATATGAGTCGGCAAATGTATGCGTATTTCCTTCTCATATAGAGACTCAGGGACTTGTGGCTCCAGAAGCGATGGCAATGGAAAAAGCAGTTATTTTCTCTAAAACAGGTCCAGGGCCAGAGACGATAATTGATGGAGAAACTGGATTTTTAGTAGATCCTTATAATTCGAAAGAGATTGCAGAGAAGATAATGTGGTGTTTTAAAAACGGAGAAGCGGTACAGCAGATTGGAAAAAATGCAAGGATTGCTACTATTAATAAGTTTGCTGTTAATATGATTTTGGAAAAAAACATCGAATTTTATAAAAAATTGTTGAAAAAGAAGCCTTCTGTCAGAATTGCAGATTTGTAAAATTACTATAGTGAATTGTAAATTGTCTAGACATAAAATATTAATTGTTACCAATATTGTAACTATATGAAAATTTCATTTGTCATACCAGTTTTTCGTAATGAAGGTTCGATAGAACCAACATATGAAAAGATTAGAGACTTAATGCTAAAAATTTGTGTTGAATGTGAAATTATTTTTATCAACGATGGTTCTGATGATAATTCGATAGGTGAGTTAAAAGCACTTCATAAATCAGATAAGCAACTTAAAATAATTTCTTTCAGCCGAAACTTTGGACAAGTTGCGGCAATAGTTGCGGGATTAAAAATTGTTACAGGCGATGCCGTAATTATAATGTCTGCTGATTTACAAGAGCCTATTTCGTTGGTGGAAGATATGATCAAGAAACACCGAGAGGGGAGCGAAATAGTAATTTGCCATAGGATAGATAGGGATGATAGTTTCATAGCTAATATTGCTTCATCGATTTTTTACAAATTGATGAAATCGTTAAATTCTAAAATGCCACGAGGTGGATTTGACTTTATGCTATTAGGAAATGATTCTCTTCACGCTTTAAATTCTATTGAGGAGAGGAATAGATTTTTGCAAGGGGATATATTGTGGCTAGGTTTCAGTACAGTTTTTATTCCATATCGACGGCTAAAAAGAACTGTAGGAAGATCACAATGGACATTATCTAAAAAACTGAAATATTTTATTGATGGACTTATTAATTCCTCATACGTACCAATAAGAATGATGTCACTGATTGGAATAGTCACCTCTTTTATTGGGTTTATTTACGCATTGTACATTGCTTATAATAGATTTATGAATAATACGCCATTTGACGGGTGGGCTCCTATTATGATTTTAATCTTGATTATCGGAGGCTTAATTATGCTAATGCTTGGAATTATTGGAGAGTATGTGTGGCGTACCTACGACGAAACTAGAAAAAGGCCATTATACATTATTAAAGAAAACAGCAGGGATGAATAAAATTATTAAAAGAATTAGTAACTATCCAGTATTAATTACTGTAATTAGCTGCACTGTTTTCTTCTTTTTACCATTTAAGCCTAAGCCTTTTGGTGACGGCGAATATCACGAGGGCACAATAGACCTAATCGAATTTATTCTAAATAATTTTAATGGAAACGTACGCGTTGATAAGGGTTTATTTACATTGTTTTATTATCTTCTTCCTTACTCTTTAGTGTACTATTTCAAAAGTAGTGCGCTCTTTTATTTGGCAGGAGCTATTTTCAATTGTTTGGCTACATGTATTGCGGTAAAGTATATTTTCAAAACTTTTGATATCATAGGATTTGCTGCTAAGACAAAGTTCTTTATCATTGCATTGTTAAGTTTGTTTCCAATACATATATATTATTCTTATGGAATTTTAGCTGAGCCCGCTGCATTTCTTATAGTAGCACTGTTAGTTTATTTCTGGGTGAAGATTGTTTACTATAAAACTTTTAGTTCTAAAAATCTTTTTATTCTAGCACTTATAACTGTAGCTTTAATTGGTGTAAGACCAAATTTACTTCCATTTGCTATTCTTTTTATTTTTCTTATAGCATTTGTTGGAATAAATTTAAAAAGTAAAATTATGTACATTGCAACCCTATTGTGTTGTGCGTTTTTACTATTCAGTGCAGAAAAAGCAATCAGTAATACGGACGGAGAATTTAAGAAGAAAATTTTTAGACAACAGATTTTATGGTCTCGTTTTGAACTTCGTGATGAACCATTTAATTGGCTTCCACAACACGGTCAAGATGAATTTGCGTCTGATGATTACCTTAACAATCTAAAGAAAAGAGCAGAGTTGGACTCTATAATAGAAACATATAATTTTGATCCAACATCATATTATTTGAATTATGTCTTAACCGATATAGTTGAAAATCCTGCTTTAACACTTAGGCAATATTCTTTAAAGTTTTTTCAAGCGCAATCTTTTGTCATCACTCCTCTGATGAAATCCCAAAAAAGTCCTATTATTAAATTCGGAATACATATTTTTATAAATAGTATTAACCTCACTTTAGTATTAAGCTCAATATTAGGAATCTATTTATTATACAAATCAAATCAATTAGTACTTCTACTGCCACTATTGTTCCTGTGGGGCTGGTCCATATTGTACATCTTAATCTTTCATTCAGAGCAACGATATATGTTTCCTTCTAGACCAGTATTAATTTTTCTCTCTGCCTTCACCTTTGATGCGATTTTGAGAAGAGTTAAATCCCGACAAAAAATAAAGTTTGAATAATTTTATATACTGCAACATGGCAAATAAGACTTGGCTATGAAATTACTAATCATCACTCATGTTATCCACGGAAAAGAGAAAAGTTATTTTGGATATAGTCCATATATTCGAGAAATGAATATATGGACAAAATTTGCACAACAAGTTGTAGTTGTAGCTCCATTTCAAGCTTTAGTAAAATCTACCATTGATCTTAAATATAGTCATCAAAATTTAATTTGTAGAAGAGTAGAGTCAATCAATTTTCAAACATTTACCAATTCTTTTAGGTCGCTTCTAAAGTTGCCTAAGATATTTTATATGATTTGCAAAGAGATAGAATCTGCAGATCATATACATCTTCGATGCCCCGGAAATATTGGCCTGCTAGGCTGCATTGCACAAATTTTTTTTCCTTCCAAAAAAAAATCAGCCAAGTACGCTGGAAATTGGGATCCGAAGTCAAAACAACCTTTAAGTTATAAATTGCAGAAATGGATTTTGTCTAATACATTTTTAACTAAGAATATGACTGTACTGGTTTATGGAAAATGGCCTAATCAGACAAAAAATATAAAATCATTTTTCACTGCTTCCTATTTTGACTCTGATAAGCTGGAAATTAGAACAAAATCATTGCAGAATGAAGTACAATTTCTCTTCGTTGGAAGCTTATCTTCGGGGAAACGACCCTTATATGCAATAAAAATTGTAGAAGAATTACAAAGGAGAGGAAAAACTGTTAGTTTAGATATTTATGGAGAAGGTGAGCAGCGTATTATTTTAGAACAATATATTGAGACACGGAATATTCCACATATTAGATTACACGGAAATCAGGAGGAACATATCATTCGTGATGTTTACAAAAGTGCTCATTTTTTAATTTTACCATCCAAAAGTGAAGGTTGGCCAAAGGTCGTTGCGGAAGCAATGTTTTGGAAATGCCTTCCTATCGCAAGTCCAGTTTCATGCGTTCCTTTTATGCTAAATTTTGGTCGACGTGGAATTTTACTAGAAATGCAGTTCGAAAAAGATGTGGCAGAAATTCTTAAAATATTGGATCAACAGGATGAGTATGTTATGAGGGTCAATGATGGAATGATTTGGTCGCGAAAATTTACCTTAGATCTCTTTAAAAATGAGGTCCATGAAATAGTGAAAGGATGAGAATTTTGCAACTTATAGATTCATTAGAAGCTGGAGGAGCTGAGCGCATGGCCATTAATTATGCGAATGCTTTATCGGAGAAGATAGCTTTTTCAGCTTTGGTCGCAACTCGCAAAGAAGGTGTATTAAAAGCTACTGTAGGAAATCAAGTAGATTATTTATTTTTAAAAAAAGAAAGTACGCTCGATTTACGCGCACTAAGAAAATTACTTATTTATTGTAAGTCTAATAATATAGAAATTATACATGCGCACAGCACTTCTGTCTTCTTAGCAGTGTTGGTCAAAATTTTAAAACCTTCGTTAAAAATTGTATGGCATGATCATTACGGAAATAGTGAGTTTCTTGTAGATCGATCAACCCTTTCGTTGAAAATAATTTTAAAATTTTGCGATGGTGCAATTTCGGTGAACTCAATTTTGCTCGAATGGATTCAGAAAGAATTAAACTTTAAAAATTCGATATATCTACCAAATTTTGTTCTTGAACAAAACTACGAAAAGCCAATTACCACCTTAAAGGGACAATCCGGGAAGCGAATTGTTTGTTTGGCAAATTTGCGAGAGCAGAAGAATCATATTTTATTAATCGAAGTTGCAAAAAAACTCAAAGAGAATTTTCCAAACTGGTCTTTTCACTTTATAGGTAAAGATTTTCAGGACGAAATATCTGAATCGGTTAGAAATTTAATTACTGCAAAAGAATTAGAAGAATATGTATTTTTGTACGACAGCTGCTCCGATGTACAATCTGTCTTGAAGCAAGCGAACATTGGTGTTTTAAGTTCGAAATCTGAAGGTCTGCCTGTTGCATTATTAGAATATGGACTTGCAGGTCTGGGTGTTGTTGTTACAGATGTTGGCGAAATTTCCAAAGTTATCAGTACAAATCTGAATGGAATTTTAGTGAGGTCTAGCAATGTTGATGATTTTTGCCAAGCTTTAACAATATTAATTTCTGATCAAGAAAAAAGAGATAGGATGGGATTTGAACTTACGAAAACGGTAAAAGCCAAGTACACCAAAGATGCAGTTTTAAATAGCTATTTAAACTGGATTCGAAGATGCTAAAATTTAATTCTAATGCTCGAAATTACCTAAGCATTATTTTGTTCCATGCTTTTTTAGGGCTGTTATTTTTTATTTTTCCTTTTTTTGCAAAAGTGTATTGTGCTGCAATTCTGGTAGTAGGCGCCTATTTTATAATAAAAAATAAGAACCGGAATGAAGAGGCGTTGTATGCAGCTGCTTATATTGTAGGGGCAGAAGTGTTGCTTAGAATGACTGGTGGTAATTTGCTCTACGAAATTGGAAAATATGGAGTAATAATCTTTATAGTTCTCGGAATGTTTTTTAAAGGATTTTCCAAAAATGCAGTTGCCTACTGGTTCTATTTGGTTTTACTGATTCCTGGAGTTGTTATAGCTATTACAGATTTGGATTATAATGAGGATTTACGAAAATCGATCACCTTTAATATTTCTGGTCCACTTGCTCTTGGGATTGCTGCCCTTTATACCTATCAGCGTAAAATTTCGTCCAAGCAGATTGATGATTTATTGTTAGCAATAGGATTGCCGATCATAAGTTGTGCAACTTACCTTTTTTTTTATGTTCCCGATGTACAAGATGTAATTACAAGTACGCAATCAAATTTTGAAATGTCCGGAGGTTTTGGTCCTAATCAAGTGGCGACGATTCTAGGTTTAGGCGTATTTATTTATTTTTCAAGAATGTTGTTTTGCTCCACAAATAGTTTAATTCTGTTAATAAATCTATTAATTGCATTGATGCTGGCTTTTAGAGGGTTAGTAACTTTTTCTAGGGGAGGAATGATTACTGGATTGGTAATGCTATTAATATTATTACTATTTACTTCCCTCAGAATTAATAGGGGTGGAAAATTAAAAGTCAGTATATTTTTACTCTTTATAAGTATTTCTTTACTTGGGGTTTTTACTTATTCGTCAATAAAAACTAGTGGTCTTATTACCAATCGGTACGCAAATCAGGACGCGCTAGGTAGGGTTAAAGAATCACAGTTTTCTGGACGTGAAGAAATAATAAAATCTGAAATTGGATTTTTTATGCGATCTCCCATCTTTGGAGTTGGAGTTGCAATGGGAGCGAAACTTCGAAATGAGGCTAGCGGACTTACCATACTTTCTCACAACGAGATTACCCGAATGCTGGCCGAGCACGGATCATTGGGGATTTTGGCGTTGTTTATTTTGCTTTTTACACCTGTTGTTCTATATTTAGATAATTCAAACAATCTTTATTTATTTTGCTTTCTTGCCTTTTGGCTGCTCACGATTAATCACGCCGCAATGAGACTCGCGGCGCCTGGTTTTATTTATGCTCTCGCACTTCTTAAAGTTATTCGTCCCGATGAAAAAAATCCTTTACCTAGGAAACAAATTAGAGACAAAAGGTAGATCTGCTTCTACCATAGATACTCTTGGACCGTTGCTGGAGGTTGAAGGCTATAAAGTTCGGTATGCTTCTGAGAAGTTAAATATTGTCCTGCGTTTTTGCAGTATGATAAATGCCGTTTTAAGGTACGCGAAAAAATCAGATTTTATCCTTATCGATACCTATAGCACGCTCAATTTCTATTACGCTTTTTTCTGTTCGCAAATTTGTAGAATTTTAAAAGTAAAATATATTCCGCTCTTACACGGTGGCGATTTGCCGTTGCGGCTGAAGAAATCTCCCAAGCTCTCGAGCATGATTTTTAATCATTCCTATCGAAATATCGCACCTTCAGAATTTCTTAAATATAAATTTGAACAAAGTGGTTTTACCAATATTCAAATAATTCCAAATTCGATTGTATTAGAAAATTTTCCTTTTTTAGAACGGGAGCAAATGAGTCCAAAATTGCTATGGGTACGCGCATTAGCTGAAATTTATAATCCAATCATGGCGTTGGAAGTACTGCAAAAAATTCAGCAAGCACATCCCAACGCTTCTTTGACTATGGTGGGTCCGGACAAAGAAAATATGTTGGCAAACCTTCAAGATTTCGCGCTAAGCGCAAAACTAAACGTGAATTTTTACGGGAAATTATCTAGATCTGAGTGGGGTGAGATTTCAAAATCGCATTCTATTTTTCTAAATACTTCGTCTTTTGATAATTTGCCGGTAAGTTTATTAGAAGCAGCGTCTTTAGGACTAGTTATTGTAAGCACCAATGCGGGCGGAATTCCGCATATTTTTGAAGATCAAACCAATTCGTTACTCTCTCCTATAAATGATTCAGCAACAATGTCAGCCAATATCACAAATTTACTGCAGGATGAAGTTCTTCAGAATAAATTAGTTGCAAATGCCCACCTGCTATCTGCAAAATTTGATTGGTCATTAATAAAGGAGCAATGGAGGGATGTTTTGAATTCTTAATTATCTCATTAACAAAATTTTATTATATTTAATACATATTTCTTTAATAGTTTATGCCAAATACGAATCGAAATAGCAAAATTCACTTTGAAATTTCAGAACGTCGAGTTTTGCTCCGGCTGATTGATATCATTTCTGTAGCTGCAGCAATGATCTTACTAGGTCAAATTTTTCACATTGAATATTTCAACAAAATATACAATAGTTGGACTTACGGACTTGTTTTGGTTTTATACTTATCAGCAATAGGATCTATTTTTGAAATCTATAATTTGCAAATTGCGAGTAATCAATTTCAATCCATTAAAAATGTACTGTTAACGAGTTCGCTCACCGTGCTTTTTTATATACTTACACCTTTATACACACCAGATTTGCCCAATAAGCGAGTCGAAATTTTATTTTTTTACCTAGCAGTTGTAGTTCCAATATTTGTCTGGCGAATGATTTACGTACGTTATTTTGCAGCAAATCGTTTTAAGAAAAACGCCATCTTAGTTGCCGAAAGTAAGGATTGCCAGAAATTGGTGAAAGATTTAGGTCTCAATGATCCTCACTACACTGTTGTAGGATATGTAAATATTAATAAAGCAACGTATGAATCTGAGGATTCTCCTAATTTAAAAAAAGTAAATTCAGAAAATGTTGAAAAATTTGTGGTCGAAAATAATGTCTCCGATATCATTATCGCCACCAAAGAAACTTCTGAAATATCAATCAATATCTATAATCAGCTGATAAAGTTGTTGGAAAGTGGTTATAATATCAAAGAATATTCGCACTTGTACGAGCAGCTAAATCAGCGAATGCCTGTGCAATATTTAGAAAAAGATTTCTTTAAATATTTTCCATTTAGTAGAAGTAATCAAAACCGACTTTACCAGTTTTCGGCAAGAGCGATCGATATATTATTTTCGATTGCAGGACTTATCGTTATGATTGTCTTAATTCCAATTATCGTCATTATTAATTTGGTTGCCAATAACGGAAAACTCTTTTATACACAGCAACGAGTAGGTTTAAATGGCGAAAATTTTAAGATTTTCAAATTTCGAACCATGACCAAAAACTCTGAAAAAGATGGCGCTGTATTTTCTACAGTGAATGATATTAGGGTGACGCCTTTCGGCAAATTTATGCGAAAGACGAGAATTGACGAATTTCCACAGTTTATTAATATTTTAAAAGGCGAAATGAGTCTCATTGGTCCTCGACCGGAACGTCCGATTTTTGTAGATCAAATTGCTCAAAATATGCCGTTTTACACCACAAGGCACGTAATTAAACCTGGCTTGACGGGTTGGGCACAAGTTAATTATCCGTACGGTGAAACTCTTGAACACAGTTTGATAAAGCTTCAATATGACTTGTATTATATCAAACATCGAAATATTTTTATGGATATTGATATTATGGTAAAAACCCTTAGTACGGTACTTTTTTACCGAGGGCAATAAGAAGTTGGGTGTGGACTAATTCTAAAATCCAAGGCTTTTTAGTTAAGCCCATTCTCAAAACTATTATTACTATGGTCACAAATAGTGGCAGCACAATCCAAAAGTGAATTTTGTTGAGCATCAGAATAAAATAGAGTGCAAAGCATGCCGAAAGAAGGTAAGTCAATTTCTTGAGCAGTTCCGTTTTTTTATTTAGCGAAAGCGCTACAAAAAGCAGTAATAATGGATTCAGCAAAAGTGCATTGTAGTTGTAAGCAAGTTCGCCATGCAAAGACCAAAACCCTGCTACCACAAAGAATAACCCTATAAATCCGATCAAGGTTAAAAAGGTTAGGGAAATAATTTTTTTGTTCAAAATCAAAATTGCCAATAAAACTCCTAGATATACAACCCAATTATTCCACCACGAGAAGGGCGGTTTCTGGTTTGGTTGGGCTAAAATAACCTCGGCTTTTTCGGCCAAAGGTTTTCCGCTAATTTTAGTAGTGCCAAGACTTTGTAGCAATTCAATTGGAAGAAATAACAAAGTTGCTTGCTGATCTACTTTTGTTCCAAATATGATGGAAGTTCCTAATTTTTCAAAAAAATGACCCTCAAAAAAAGGAAAAAGTGTTTCGCGATATGTAAAGTTGAGGTTTTCTCTTTTACTAATTACATTACTGCCAAGGATATTATTGAGAAGATCTACTGCCATATTCGTGCAGTTTTTGTCGATAAATTTGTAAGTGTAGGTTCCTTCGTTAGAAACTAAGACTCGGCTGAGCTCATCAAATAAGGATTGTTTTTGAGCATCGGTCATATGAAGCTCTTGCTCCACAATTGCGCGTTGTTCATACTTGTATTGCAAAACAAAGTCGGAAAAAGCTTCTGATGTGGCGAAATATTGCAAATCACCTTTGGCAAATTTCCCTACAAAATTTGGTGTGGCAAAGTCAAAAGCGCCGTAATTATAAACGATGTCAAGATTTGTCGCTTGGTCCGTGATTCTGATCGCGGTATGGCCAAAGAGCGCATAAACTTCATTTCCAGTGCCACAAGTAAGAACGCTTACACGAGCATTCTTGGAGAGTTCTTCGGCCTGAAATTGTGGTAAACTAAATAGAGATAGTAGTATAAAAAGTAGAAACTGACTGCCGCAAATTTTCATAATGCTGTTGCTAAAAATAGATTATCTAAAAATTCCCAAGTCAACTTTGAGTGAAAAGACATTAGAATACAGGGCTGCACTTTGATCTCCCAAATCGGTCAGGGCATAATCAACTTCGATGCCTTTGTATTTGAAACCAAGTCCAATATTTGGTTGGAAACCAACTTTATCGCTGCCGTCAATTTGCGAAATATTTTGAAAATTTCCAACTCCTGCACGAAGGTAAACCAAATCAATATACCCAAATTCAACACCTACTGCGGGATCTATACTCACAACGTCGCTTGAAATAATATCGTTGGTTCTTGCAAACCGCATATTTAAATTGGCTGCAGCCAAAATGCTATAGTCATATCTAATTACGAATTTTTTTGCCACTCCCAATTGTGCTTTTGGTAAAGTAATTTCGGTCGATTCTGGCAATTCTTGATTCTGACCAGGTATTGCCGCCTGAATTTTCGCAAATTCTTCTTCATCGATATTCCAAATATTATAAGTGGTGGTAATATCTCGAAGCATCAAACCTACTTGCCAGTCATTTTTTTCGAATTGCAAACCAATATCAAAACCAACTCCCCAAGAATTGGCAAATTTTCCAATTACTCGGCGAATAACTTTGGCATTTACTCCATATTGAAATCCTGGAACTTGTAATTTTCGAGCGTACGAAAACGTAAAACCATAATCGGCGGCAGAGAATAGGCTGATTCGGTTGTAATCTATATTTCCGTTCTGATCAATAAGTTCGGTGGTATTAAGAATATCATCAACGCCAAAGCGAATTATCGAAATCCCAAAAGCCGAGCGATCGTCAATCGGTTTAGCGTAAGCGATATAATCATACTGAGCGATGTTGGCAAAATAACTAGCGTGCATCAAGGCAACTTGTCCATCCTCCAAGCCTATGAGTCCGGCTGGATTCCAGTAGCCAGAAGTTACATCATTTGTACTTGCAGTAACTGCATTTGACATTCCCAAAGCTGCTGCATCTACACCAATATTCATAAATTCATTCGAATATTTCCGTACTGCCTGTGCCGAAGAAATCGCAGTAGTTAACAGAAGCAGGAAGAGATAGTTATATTTCAAAGTTTTATTTTTTGTTGAAAATTTGAAGTGGCAAAAATAGTATTTTTAAACGGGGTTCAAATCAAAAGCAGCGGTCTTTTGGCGAAAGCCCTAAAATCATTATAAAAAACGCAGTTGTCTTAGAGTTATTGTACTAAATTTGCGAGGAAACATTTCAAAAATTATCGAATATGAATATTAAAGCTCAAGTTCCAAATACTATTACATTGCTCAACCTTTTGTCAGGCTGTATTGCTCTAGTATATGCAACAAATGCCAACTATGAAATGGCTTTTATTTGGGTTTGCATCGGAATATTCTTAGATTTTTTTGACGGATTTTTCGCCCGCCTTTTCAATGTATCTAGTCCACTCGGTTTGCAACTCGACTCATTAGCAGATATGGTGACAAGTGGCGTGGCTCCTGGCTATGTAATGTTTAGAATGATTAACGAAAATATGAGTTTGCCGTTTGAATATTTTGCATTTGCTGGATTTTTAATAACCCTTGGATCTTGTTATAGATTAGCGAATTTTAATATTGACGAAAGACAAACCGAGTCTTTTATTGGACTTCCAACCCCGGCAAATGCACTTTTTATTTTGAGTTTACCGCTGGTTTTAAAATATACAGATTCATTAATTTTACTCGAAATCCTGATCAACCCTTACATCCTTTTGGGAATTTGTTTGTTGAGCGCGTATATCTTAAATGCCGAAATTCCGTTGTTTAGTTTGAAGATCAAAAAGAATTTTAATTGGGCAGCAAATAAATTACAACTCTCATTTCTAGTTATTTCAGTAGTACTTTTAGCACTATTTCAATACGCTGGAATCCCATTAGTTATTATCTTCTACGTGATTCTTTCTATCATCAACAACAGATTTTTCGCAAAAGCGTCGCTCTAAAATTCTAACTTTTTCTTACGAAGTTCAAAATTCTGACCCAAATAAACGCGTCTTACCATTTCGTCCTCAACGAGTTCTTCTGGAACACCCGCTTTCAAGATTCCACCTTCAAACATTAGGTAGGTTTTGTCGGTGATGGCCAAAGTTTCTTGTACATTATGATCAGTAATTAAAATACCGATATTTTTATTTTTTAGCTGAGCCACAATTCGCTGAATATCTTCTACTGCCACAGGATCGACACCCGCAAATGGTTCGTCAAGCAAGATAAATTTAGGATCGGTGGCAAGGCAACGTGCAATTTCTGTACGTCTGCGTTCTCCACCAGAAAGCAAATCACCACGATTGGTTCGGATATGCTCAAGGCTAAATTCAGAAATTAAAGTCTCCATTTTAGCAATTTGCTCTTCTTTGCTAAGTTTGGTGAGTTGAAGTACGCTTAAAATATTGTCTTCGATACTAAGCTTTCTAAAAACCGACGCTTCTTGGGCTAGATAACCAATGCCATGTTGGGCACGTTTGTACATCGGGTCGTGGGTAATATCCTTGTCATCGAGAAAAATATTGCCGCTGTTGGGCTTTACAAGACCCACAATCATATAGAAAGATGTAGTTTTTCCAGCACCATTTGGCCCTAACAATCCTACGATTTCACCTTGATTTACCTCCACCGAAATGCCTTTTACAACACTTCGACCTTTATAGGTTTTTACTAAATTTTCTGCTCTTAGAATCATATTTTGGGCATTTAAATCGCTTTCGCTAAATGAGACTTGTGCTGCAAAGAAACTGATAAATTAAAAATTTCGCTGCAGCCTTAACAGTACTTTATTGCTGATCGTTTTCTTCTAAAGCATCCCAAAATTCATAGGCGCGTCGCAAATGAGGAATTACGATTGTGCCTCCAACAAGCGTTGCGATACCGAGAGCTTCCATTACTTCAACTTTGGTTAGTCCTTGTTTATGCGCGGTCTCGAGGTGATAGGCAATGCAATCGTCGCAACGTAAAACTGCCGAAGCTACGAGGCCTAGCAATTCTTTGGTTTTTACATCAAGCGCGCCAGCCATATAAGCGTTTGTATCTAAGTTGAAAATTCTTTTGATGATTTTGTTTCCATCATCATTTAGAATTTTCTCATTCATCTGAGTTCTATAATTATTGAATTCTTGTACTTTGTTTGGCATCTTTAAGTTGATTTCGTACGACAGCAGCAGCTATAAATATACTTGCTTCGTAAATTAATAATATTGGAATAGAAACTATAATCTGACTAATAACGTCTGGAGGAGTTACAATAGCAGCTACCAAAAGAATGATAATAATTGCATATTTCCTGTATTTGCGTAAAAATTCGTCTGTAACCAGTCCTAATTTTGCAAGGAAATAAATCACAATCGGCAATTCAAATAATAAACCAGTGGCCAAAACCGACGTTTTAATCATTCCCATATAGGAAGAAAGATTAAACTCGTTTTTAATCACATCACTTATTGTAAATGTTGCAAAGAAATTGACCGATAACGGAACGATAATAAAATAGCCAAATAACACTCCAACAAAGAATAAGATGGAGGAAATAAAGATAAACAATTTCGCATTTTTCTTCTCGTTGTCATAGAGCGCAGGACTAACAAAACTCCACACTAAATATAAGATGTAGGGAAAAGCAAGGATAAAACCAGCCGTAATACAGGTCCAGATTAACATAGAAATCTGTCCTTCCATATCAGTATTTTGAATCACAAAGGGGAATTCTTCCACACAAAGTCCGTCTACTCCAAAAAACTGTGATACCTGACAAAACAGTCTGTAGGTAATAAATTGTGGATCAACTGGCCCGAAGATAATTTGATCAAAGATAAAGTCACTGACAAAAAATGTTGCCGATGCCATAACCAAAATTCCTATCGAACTGCGAACAAGCAGCCACCTTAATTCTTCAAGATGATCCAAAAAACTCATCTTGTCCTTATTTACTTTTTTTGCCATTAGATGAGTCCTTCTTTAAGTATATCGTGCAAATGTAGCACTCCTTTGTATTGTTCATTATCCAAGACAAGCAGTTGCGTGATGGCGTTATCCTCCAAGATATTTAGAGCTGTAACTGCCATATCTGATGCTTGAAGAGTTTTTGGATTGCTAGTCATAATGTCTTTGGCGCTCAAATCTGCAAATGTATCCCGGTCATTCAGCATCCTTCTTATATCACCGTCGGTAATAATTCCCACTAGTTTTCCATTCTCTATAACTGCAGTTACGCCTAAACGCTTCTCAGAGATTTCGAAAATGACTTTTTTTATACTATCATTTGGAGAAACCATCGGTTTTTGTGCTCCTTCGAGCATATCAGATACTTTTAACAATAATTTTTTACCCAATGCACCTCCCGGATGATATTTGGCAAAATCGGTGGCTTTAAAATCTTTCATTTCCATAAGGCAGATCGCTAGCGCATCGCCCATCACGAGTTGAGCGGTTGTGCTATTAGTCGGGGCTAAATTATTTGGACAAGCCTCTGCATCAACTGTAGTATTAAGGATAAAATCGGATGTTTTTGCAAGAAAAGAATTTATATTTCCAGTCATTGCAATCAAGGTGTTTCCAAAGATTTTAATTATAGGTGCAAGTGCTTTGATTTCTGGACTGTTTCCGCTTTTGGAAATGCAAATAATAACATCTCCAGGTTGTACCATTCCAAGATCGCCATGAATTGCTTCGGAGGCATGAAGAAATATTGAAGGTGTTCCAGTCGAATTCATTGTTGCCACGATTTTCTGAGCAATTATCGCACTTTTGCCGATTCCAGTAACAATTAATCTTCCTTTGCAGTTGTAAATAGCCTGAACGCTATCAACGAAATCTTGATCTAGTAAATCTGCTAATTTCTTAATAGATTCGCCCTCAGAATATATGGCTTTTTTGGCAGCGCCGATTATGTTTTCTTTAGTTATCAATGCAGAATTATTTATAAATTTGTTGGAGTAAAAGAAAATAGCTATATTTATCTGTTGCAAATTTATACAAAATTACCATTAACACAGAATGAATTCAACCCAAATTGACATCTTCAGAGAATTAAAAAAACATTTTGGCTTCTCCCAATTCAAGGGATTACAAGAGGCTGTAATAAATAGTTTACTTGCTAGAAATAACACTTTTGTTATAATGCCTACGGGCGGTGGGAAATCGCTGTGTTATCAGCTTCCTGCTTTGATGCTTGGAGGTACAGCAATAGTTGTGTCGCCCTTAATTGCATTGATGAAAAATCAGGTAGACGCTATTCGTAGCTTATCGCCCGATGCTGGAATCGCCCACGTTTTAAACTCTTCATTGACCAAAACTGAAATTGCTCAGGTAAAAGCCGATATAACTTCAGGGCTGACCAAACTTCTCTATGTGGCACCAGAATCGCTCTCAAAAGAAGAATATGTTCAATTTCTTAAAACAGTGCCCATATCATTTGTTGCCATCGACGAAGCGCATTGCATATCTGAATGGGGACATGATTTTAGACCAGAATATCGCAATCTAAAACATATTATAAAACAATTAGGCGACGTGCCAATTATTGGATTAACCGCTACTGCAACTCCAAAAGTGCAGGAAGATATCTTGAAGAATCTTGATATGGTTGATGCAACTACCTTTAAAGCTTCCTTTAATAGACCTAATTTATTTTATGAAGTACGCCCAAAAACTAAAAATATCGAGTCGGATATTATTCGATTTATAAAACAACGCAAAGGCAAATCTGGGATTATTTACTGCTTAAGTCGTAAAAAAGTTGAAGAAATTGCCCATGTCTTGCAGGTAAATGGCATTAGCGCCGTTCCGTATCACGCAGGATTAGATGCAAAGACGCGTGCGCGCCACCAAGATATGTTTTTGATGGAAGATGTAGATGTGGTGGTGGCAACAATTGCCTTTGGGATGGGGATTGACAAGCCAGATGTACGTTTTGTAATTCATCATGATATTCCAAAATCGCTCGAAAGTTATTACCAAGAGACAGGTAGAGGTGGTCGTGATGGAGGAGAAGGGCATTGCATTGCTTATTATTCTTATAAGGATGTTGAAAAGTTAGAAAAGTTCCTTTCGGGAAAACCTATTGCCGAGCAGGAAATTGGATTTGCGCTGCTGCAAGAAGTGGTGGCTTACGCCGAAACATCTATGTCTAGACGTAAATTTTTACTTCATTACTTTGGTGAATCTTTTGACTCAGAAACGGGAGAAGGTGCAGATATGGACGACAATGTTCGCAATCCAAAAGCAAAAGTTGAAGCTAAAGACAACGTCAAAAAGCTTTTAGAAATAGTAAAAGCAACCAAACATTTATATAAATCCAAAGGAATTGTCTTTACACTAATAGGACGTGTCAATGCGACTATAAAAGCACACCGCACCGATGTTCAACCTTATTTTGGAATTGGGAAAGATCAAGACGAGCGCTACTGGATGGCGTTATTGAGACAGGTTTTGGTTGCAGGTTACCTATCTAAGGATATTGAAACTTACGGAATTGTAAAAATAACCAAAAAGGGTCTTGATTTTATCGAAAGCCCACATTCATTTATGATGTCTGAAGATCATGAATATAGTGATAGCGGAGATGAAGCCATTGTAACTGCTGCCAAAGGTGGCGGTGTGATTGATGAGCAATTAATGCTATTGCTAAAGGACTTACGAAAAAAAGTTGCAAAAAAGTTCGGTGTTCCTCCATTTGTAGTATTTCAAGATCCATCACTTGAGGATATGGCTTTAAAATACCCAATAAGTGTCGAAGAAATTGCAAATGTTCACGGAGTAGGTGAGGGTAAAGCCAAGAAATATGGGACAGATTTTGCCGCTCTGATCAGAAGTTATGTCGATGAAAATGACATCAGCAGGCCTGACGATCTTGTGGTTCGCTCTACAGGAGTAAATTCTATAAACAAACTGTATATTATTCAGAATATAGATAGGAAATTATCATTAGACGATATTGCTTCGGCCAAGAAGATGAATATGGATGCTCTTATCAAAGAAATGGAGCAGATCGTTTATTCAGGGACCAAACTCAATATCAAATATTGGATTGACGAGATGCTTGATGATGAGCAACAGCAAGAAATACACGATTATTTTATGGAGTCGCAATCGGATAATATCGAAGAAGCTCTAAAAGAATTTGACGGAGATTTTGATACTTTAGAACTGCGCTTAATGCGAATTAAATTTATAAGTGAAGTGGCAAACTAGTAATTAGTAGTTGCTTTGTGCTGATACATTAAATTTAAGATAATGCGAATTTTTACTTAGACAAATCTAATTAAAACGTTGCGTAGCAGAGGAATTACATTTACTATAAAACGCAAAATCTACGCAGATAGGTGAGTTTCTATTAGCCATAAACCTCGCCTCTGTGCGGCTTTAGAGCATCACGAACTGCTATCATATTTTCTTCGGTGACCACCATAAAAGCAATAGCATACATATCATTCAAGATTTCAAATCCTGTGATATTCAGCTCTAATTTTTCGGAAGCTATATATTCCTTTAAATGCACTTCGTGATGTTCGGCAATTTTCGCTGCAGTTGATCCTCTAAAATCCCAAATTAATTTTATTTTTCTAGACATTGTAGTAAAGTATAGTGCAAAAATAAGTTTATTAAATTTTTAAAAACAATTTTATGAAAATAGTTGCTGCTTTTCTACTATTTATGTCGGTATCGGCATCTGCACAAGTCTTGTCTCTCGATCAAGCCAACCATTTGGCATCACTTCCGCTAAAATGTCTGCAGCAGGAATATCCTAATAAATTGAGTCAGCTACTTATTGATAGTACCGAGATCCAGTCGCCTAAGAAATTACATCCCGCATTTTACGGCTGTTTTGATTGGCATTCGTCCGTTCATGGTCATTGGAGTCTAGTACATCTGCTTAGTAAATTTCCAAATTTGGAAAATAGGACCGAAATAATTCAAAAGCTGAAAGTCAATTTATCTAAGGAAAACCTTGATCAAGAAATTATGTACGTTTCTAAGAATCATGAAAAATCCTTTGAAAGAATGTACGGCTGGACGTGGATTTTAAAACTTCAATTAGAATTAGAATCTTCCAATGATGATTATGCAAAGGAGCTAGCTCAAAATTTAAAACCACTTACAAATTTATTTATCGAAAGATACACTGAATTTTTGCCAAAATTACTGTATCCGGTGCGCGTAGGTACGCACAGCAGCACAGCTTTTGGACTTACTATGGCGTGGGATTATGCCGAATTTTCTAAGAACGAAGCCTTCAAAAAAGTTTTAAGTGATAATGCCAAACGATTATTTCTTACAGACCAAGATTGTCCGATGAGCTGGGAGCCTAGCGGTACCGATTTCTTATCGCCTTGTATGGAAGAAATGGCAGTAATGCAACGAATTTTGCCGAAAGGCGAATTTCTAAAATGGCTAAAGAAATTTACACCTCAATTATTTTCTAAAAAATTTACATGGGAAGTTGCCAAAGTTTCGGACCGAACCGATGGGCATTTGGTGCATCTCGACGGTTTGAATTTTAGCCGCGCTTGGAACTTTTACCATCTGGTACAACAATATCCAAAAGAGTTCTCGCACCTTAAAAAAGTAGCCGATTACCACCTCGAATTTTCGTTGCCATCAGTGGTTGACGGCAATTATGAGGGAGAACATTGGTTGGCATCCTTCGCTTTGCGCGCTTTTGAAGAGAAAAGTAAAATCTAATAACTATTTTTGTCAAAATTTTGATATGCCACAAGAACTTCTTTTACAGGTAACCCCCGAGATTGCTGCTACTGACGAACTATTACGAAACACCGTAAGCAAGCAGCTGCGCATTAGCCTTTCGGATATTGCCAAAATTATAATTCTAAAAAAATCAGTGGATGCTAGACAGAAATCGATCAAAATTAATCTTAAGCTTCGAGTATATCTTGTTGGCGAAGATATAAATGAAGAAGAATTTCAGCTTCCCATTTACAAAGATGTAAGTGAGGCTCAAGAAGTTTTGGTAATAGGAGCAGGGCCCGCGGGATTATTTGCAGCTTTGCAATTGATAGAACTTGGATTAAAACCAATTGTTATTGAGCGCGGAAAAGATGTTCGTGCTAGACGACGTGACCTAAAAGCGTTGAACATCGAACATATCGTAGACGAAGATTCTAATTATTGCTTCGGTGAAGGTGGTGCAGGAACTTATTCTGACGGAAAACTTTATACAAGGTCCAAGAAAAGAGGTGATGTTGATAGAATTTTAAAGCTATTTGTTGCCTTTGGTGCACCCGACGATATTCTTGTCGACGCACATCCGCATATTGGAACCAATAAGCTTCCAAAAATCATTGCCGATATCCGCGAGAAAATCATTGAGTACGGTGGCGTTGTACTATTTGAAACCCGTGTTGTGGATATTCTCGTAAAAAACAATGAGATTCAGGGTGTTAAAATTCAGGATGGAAGTAGCATTAAAGCTTCAAAACTGATCCTTGCCACAGGACATTCGGCAAGAGATATTTATGAATTATTAGATAGAAAGCAAATTTTTATCGAGGCCAAACCGTTCGCGTTGGGCGTGCGAGCAGAACATCCACAGGAATTAATTGATAGCATACAGTACAATTGTGATTTTAGAGGTGACTATTTGCCACCCGCCCCGTATACGATTGTCAAGCAAATTAATGGTCGTGGAATGTACTCCTTTTGTATGTGCCCCGGAGGTGTCATTGCACCTTGCGCAACTAGTCCCGGCGAAGTCGTCACTAATGGATGGTCGCCCTCAAGACGTGATCAGCCAACGGCAAATTCTGGAATTGTGGTCGAACTAACTTTGGAAGATTACAAACCATTTCAAAAGTATGGAGCTTTGGCAGGAATGCATTTCCAAAAAAGTATAGAGCAAAGTGCTTGGGCGTTGGCTGGAAAAACTCAGAATGTACCAGCACAAAGAATGGTCGATTTTACAAATACTACTGTTTCCTCCTCAATTCCTAAAACTTCTTATGTTCCCGGGACAACTTCGGTAGAGCTTGGAGAAGTTTTTCCAGGATTTATTACTGAAGTAATGAGGCAGGGTTTTAGAGAATTTGGAAAATCAATGCGTGGATATCTTACAAATGAAGCAATTTTGCACGCTCCAGAATCTCGAACTTCCTCGCCAGTGCGCATACCTAGAGATCCTATAAGTTATGAGCATTTGCAAATTAAAGGACTTTATCCTTGTGCAGAAGGCGCGGGATATGCAGGTGGAATAATTTCGGCAGCTATTGATGGAGAGAAATGCGCTCTAAAAATTGCGGAGAGCCTAGCGGGGTAATTAAATTAAACTGTTGCCAATTTCTTAATGTTTGATGTATTGTGCTAGATTTTTGTAATTTTGAAATTGCTATATTTTACTATGAAAGAAGAAGAAGTTATTTTAGTTAATGAGAAGGATGAGCAAGTAGGAACAATGCCTAAACTTGAGGCGCATGAAAAGGCGGTACTGCACAGAGCATTTTCAATTTTTATATTAAACGATAAAAATGAAGTCATGCTGCAACAACGAGCAGCACACAAATACCACTCGCCACTGTTGTGGACCAATACATGTTGCAGTCATCAAAGAGTAGGTGAGACCAATATTGAAGCAGGAACTCGTAGATTGCAAGAAGAAATGGGTTTTGTAACCGAAATAAAGGAACTTTTTCACTTTATTTACAAGGCACCTTTTGATAATGGACTGACAGAACATGAATTAGATCATGTGATGGTTGGATATTTTAATCAGGAACCTCAAATTAATGAAGACGAAGTTGCGTCTTGGAAATGGATGACGACAGAAGACATTAAGAAAGACATCAACAATTCACCTGAACTATATACCGAATGGTTTAAAATTATTTTTCAAAAATTTGATCATTATTTAGAAGATAATAAACGGCAGTAAGCGTTTTGCGTTTCTATATTTTCAAAAAAAACAGATATCAGCTATGAAAGTTACCGTTAGTAGAAAAGCCCATTTTAACGCCGCTCATCGTCTTCATCGCGAAGATTGGTCAGATCAAAAGAACGAGCAGATTTTTGGCAAATGCAACAATCCTAACTTTCACGGTCATAACTATGATATTATGGTCAGCGTAATAGGCGAAATAGATCCAGAAACAGGATATGTTATGGATATTAAACACCTTGCAGACCTTATTGAAGAAGAAGTAGAGATTCCGTTTGATCATAAAAATCTTAATCTTGATGTGGCTGAATTTAAAAATTTAAATCCCACAGCCGAGAATATTGTCGTTGTTATATGGAATAAAATTAGAGCGAGATTAAATCCAAATCTAGAACTCGAAATTACACTGCACGAAACCGCCAGAAATTCTGTCTTTTATGCAGGGAAATAAATCTGACTCTATGAAAGCAAAAATATACCCGCTACAATTTGTGCCCATTTTAAAAGAAAAAATTTGGGGCGGTCAAAAGCTAAACACCTTATTAAATAAAGGCCAAGAGCAAGATGGTGTCGGGGAAAGTTGGGAATTATCGGCAGTAGAAGGTTCAGAAAGTATTATTTCAAATGGCGTTTACAAAGGACGAAGTATAGTAAACTTAATAAATGAATTTCCAAAGGAGATTTTAGGAAGTTCAGTTTATTATAGTTTCGGAACTAAGTTTCCGCTGCTCTTCAAGTTTATAGATGCCAAAGATGATCTTTCAATTCAGGTGCACCCCAATAACAAGCTTGCTCTCGAACGACATAATTGCCTAGGGAAAACAGAGATGTGGTATATCATGCAAGCGGATTCAAATGCAGAGTTGGTGGTTGGCTTTAACAAAGATACCGATAGGCAGACGTATATTAGCGCACTTGAAAACAAGGATTTATTGCCACTTCTCAATGAAGTTAAAGTTCAAAAAGGAGATGTTTTCTTTTTAGAAACCGGAACCGTACACGCCATTAGAGCCGGTGTTTTCTTAGCAGAGATTCAGCAGTCCTCGGATATAACCTATCGAGTGTATGACTGGAATAGAAAAGATAAAGATGGGCAATTTAGAGAATTGCATACAGATTTAGCGCTAGATGCCATCAATTACAACGCGAGCAATGCCAAGGTTAATTACGTTACAATTGACAATCAGAGAAATATCTTAGTAAAAAGTCCATTTTTCACCACCAATATTATTCCGCTTGACGGTGAAATGGTAGTATTTCATATGGGCGAATACTTTAAAGTGTATATGTGTGTCGAAGGAGATTTTCAGATCAGATATCAATCGGATACCTACAATTATACCAAGGGGGATACAGTCTTAATTCCCGCAAATATGGTTGATTTCAAATTAATTGGAAAAGCCTCATTGCTAGAAATTTATATTTCATAGTATTTTACAAAGAATTAGTGTACTTTTGCAGGCAAATAAAAATTAAAATAAAATGGCAAACGTTAAGAATTTAAAGAAAGACATCAATTATGTTTTAGGAGATATCATCGAAGCAGTTTATATGTGGGAGATGGCTACAACTGGTAAACCAACCGAATCATCAAACGCATTAATCGATGAAGCAATCGCTGCATTTGATAAATTGATTGTAAAAGTAAACGCAAAAAACGTTGAAAATAAAAAAGCGCATTTCAAACAAATCAACCAAGATTTAGAAGATGTTGCAAACCAATTGGTTACTAAAATCAACGCTTTACAAGCATAATTTTTTTCAAAAAAAGGTGAAAATAGTTTTGGAGAAGTCAAAAAGCTTCTTATATTTGCATCAGAATTTTGAGACGCCAGCGTAGCTCAGTTGGCTAGAGCAGCTGATTTGTAATCAGCAGGTCGTGGGTTCGAGTCCCTCCGCCGGCTCAAGATTATAAAACCGCTTAACGAAAGTTAAGCGGTTTTTTTATGCCCAATTTCCAATGCCTTCATTCCCCCAAAATACATCTGTTGCTATTTCGTTCGTTGTATGATCGCCACAAAATACGGTGGTTGTCTTAGCACTATTATCGCAACAATCATTTTATCTTGGAGCTAATCGCGCTATACACTGCAATTCCTCGTGGCAGATCTTTTTTTCCAATGCCAGATAAGGAGCTTCCGTTGGTCGCTCTTATCTGTCAGGAAAAAATAGACCTGCTCCCTGCGGGATTTCCGCTGCTATCACGGCTAGAAGTTACAGAAGAATTCAACGATGAGTTACAGATTAGCACAAAAAAAGCCCCAGATTACTGAGGCTTTAATTAACAAAAAAATCAAAATATTACTCTACTATCTCTTGAGCGAAAAGTGCGCTCTAAATTCTCTTAGTTCTTTACGTAATTCATACGATACTACAAACCAATAGTCAGAAGATGGTAGAGGATGACCGTTTAAATTTCCATCCCATCCCGGACCTGTAGGTGAAAGGTTGGCAACAACTTTCCCGTATCTGTCCATAATTCGGATATGGACATTTTGAGCTCCTTGTAGATCTGGAATATTCCAGGTATCATTTGCGCCATCTCCATTAGGTGTAAAGTAAGGGACAAAATTAATCACTAAAACAGAGCTAGTTTCATCACCACAGCCATTTTTATCTCTAACAGTAATGATGTGAACACCACCACTTACATTATAAAAAGTTGGGCTGTCTTGAAATGCGCCACCGTCAAGTTGGTATTCATAGTTTCCTCCAATACCAGTCGCAGTTACCGTAATATAAGTTTGACTTGAAAAGTCGGCGCTTGTTGTATAAGTAATCGTTGCAGGCTCAGAAGGATGTACAGTAACTGATCTAGTAGAAGTACAGCCAGTAACTGAACTAGTAGCAGTCAGGGTATAGGTACCAGGTAACGTCGCAGTATAATTTGCGGAAGTTCCAACGGTTTGCCCAGTTTCATTTTTCCAAATAAAACTATGAGTGCCTGAGTGAAGGCCCGATACAAGTGCAGTTGAGCTTAGCAAGTCTCCAGTTACACTATCTATGCATATATAAGCATCTTTAAAAGTTGGTTCAGGCAATTTCTTAACAAATATTGCAATTTTAACCGTATCAAAGCAATCTGGTGCTAATGCATTATTTACTCTTGCGTATACATACGGTTTGGTTGTGCTGCTTACGGGATTCTGATTTTGATTTGCTTCAAATAAGCTTTCGTGAAAAGTTACATTAAATTCAGCACCTAACTGATTTCCTAAAACAGTTGCTGCGAGTGCCGATACATTAAAATTAAATACTCCATCATTGATGCCGTCTTCATCACAAATAGTTGTCATTGCCGAAGGTACAGAAAACGCTTTAGGCTGAGGAACAATTGTAACAACAAAGTCTGTTTCGTCAGAACACCCAGAAGCAAAATGTGACACTGCGTAAATGTAATAAGTTCCACTAGTTGTAATTGAGGTACCGGCAGGAATTTGAGTACCATTCCCACCAGGTTGAGTATAATATTTTCCCACTGCCAATGTTGGTAATTTATAACTGACACAAGTAGTAACATCTGGCAAAGAATTAACCTTAAACAGTGCAACGGCAAAACTAACTTCGTCAAAGCAATTCGGAACAGTTCCGGTTTCTGCGTAAACATAAATCGTTTGATTAGTGGTAATTTCATCACCGGCAAATAGTGGCGTTCCACCGCCATTTGGTGCGCTAAAGTAATTACCAATAGTCAATGCAGGTAGAATAAGAGAAGTACATTGTTCTACATTTGCTATCGCTCCTATAACAGGAGTTTTATTAATTGTGATGTCAACTATATTTTCGTCATGACATCTTATTCTATCTCCAGCCTCGGTAAAAATATACAAAGTTGTCGATTCTGTAATTATTTGTCCCGCGTGCAGCATGCCACTGTTCGCGGTTGGTCCACCAGGATTTGCGTAGTAGTTACCTACAGTTAGTGCAGGAAGTACATATTGATCACATGCTGTAATAGGACCCAAACTGTCAGCTTCTACAGAGAATATAAATAGTTCAAAACTACTTTCTGCGGTGCACGACGGAGTAGTATTGGTTGCGCTATACATGTAGATTGTTTGAGATTCGTATACAATCGTTCCTCCAGGAAGTAACTGTCCTGTCCCGCCTGGACCAGTGTAGTAGTTTCCGTTTGAAAGTGGTGTTAAAACATAAAAATTACAGATGTCAATGTCTGCACGAGGATCTAATTGTGCAGGCGCATTTACTACAACGGTAAATGTAGATTGATTGTAACACCCATCTGCCAAAGCTGCATAAATATATATGATCCGAGTGCTTGTGATAACGTCTCCTTCAAATAATTGCTGACCAGCGCCTAAAGGAGCAGAATAATATGCACCATTTGCCAAAGCTGGCAATGTATAACCACCGCATACCGCTACATTAGGAAGTATATCTATTGTTGGTTGGTTGATCGTGATACTAAATTGTACATCTGCTGCACAAGCTTGTGTATTATTGTTTATGTATATATAAATTATCGCAGAAGCATTTATCACAGTATTTGCAGGTATTAGTTCACCAGTTCCATTTGGTCCTGTGTAATAAGTACCAATAGGTAAAGCAGGTAGTGTATAAGGTTCACACTGAATTATATCTTCAGGTTGCAAATCGCCAATAAATATTTTAAACGACCGTTGCTTCGCACATAGAATTGGGTTGGTGTTTTGTGCATAAATATAAATTCTTTGGGTCGTTGTTATCGTCGTTCCAGCTGTGAGTTGAACTCCAGTTCCATTTGGGCCAGTAAAATAAGAACCTACAGTAAGTGCTGGCAATGTATAACCTACACAATCAAAAACATCTTGAACCGGAGCCAACACTGGTGAATCTGCAATTGTCACATCAAAACTAAGGGAGATGATACAAAAAGGCTCTACAAGGGCTTCGTAATAGATATAGATTGTTTGTGAAGTAGTTACTGAACTTCCTTGGGCAATTAACTGACCTTGACCATCTGGCTGAGTATAGAAATTTCCATATTCAATTGAGGGTACTATATACTTATCACAATAAGTACCGTCGGGTTGTGCAATTTTTAAAGGGTCAATTACCGTAATTTTAAAACTACTTGAACCAGGGCATGCGTCAGGTCCAGTTCCAGGATTGTAAATATGAATAACCTGCGTTTCAGTGATTATATGTCCAGCAAATAAGGGAGTTCCTCCTCCATTTATTGCGGTGAAATAGTTTCCGTTTACTAATTCTGGAAGTATAAATTGATCGCAAACCAGCTCGTCAGGAAGTTCATCTACGGGCGCAAGTGCATTGATTATAAGGTTAAAGCTTGTAGTGCTGAAGCAGGTGGGATCACCGATATTTTGTACTCTAACATATATTGTCTGTCCTGCAGATAATAGAGAGCTAGCAAGTGCATTAATTCCGTTTTGTGCGTCAGATTCAGAGCTATAATAAGTTACTGAGTAAAATTCTGCACTCTGACCACCTAGTATAACTCCTTTGTTGGCATCAAGATTAAATACGGCATTGTGTTGCGTACTTGATCGTTCGCATTTTTTTAAATCTGGCGCAGCGTAGGCTACTGCTGGGGGCAAAAAGACAAGATTAAATGATTTGACAGCCACACATCCGTTTATAGAATTTTGAACTCTAATAAAGATTTCTTGGTTGGTCGCACCTAAATAATTTTGGGGTAGTGGATTTACATTATTTTGCGCATCTCCAATTGTAAGATGATAAGATATTGGTGAGTTTGTTGGTACACCTTGATTAATCAATGCAGTATTCTGGTATATATCAAAGTTTTGTAAAGCTGTTCCATTATCACATTTGTAAATATTTTTTGGAGAGGGAAAATCAAAAACCGGATAGAATTCAACAATAACTTCATCGGTTTCTGGAGAGCAGTCTCCTAGTAATTTTGTGTAGCTTACAGAGTAAGTTCCCGGTGTAGTAACGGTCAAGGTTGAAGCAGTTTGTCCTGCGATAACAACCCCATTTTTCAACCACTGAAATGAATATAGGTTGGGGTCTAGAGTAGTAACAAGTTCTTGGCTGCCATCACTACAGATTGCTGTATTGTTGCTTACTAGAAAATCTGCACCCAACACATTTTGGCCTATATTAAAACTATTTTCAGCGATGAAGATTGCAGAGTCAGATTTATAATCACCACGGTCTGCAATTACAAGTTTAATGTGATAAGGTGTATTTGGGGTAAGAATTGAACTAGCGGTCAAAACCTTGGTTTGTCCATTAAAATTTGTTGCTGAGTCTGCCATCCCTGTTCCACCATTAAAGCGTCCAAAAAAATCAGCATTTACAGATGGGCAAGAAGAGTTGTACAAGAAGTCTCTAATTGTAACTACCGAAATTGGTAAGTTGGTTCCTGGCACCACCGCTAGATTGGTGGTCACACCGGTGTTTAAATTTGTAAGTAAAAATGCAAATGCATCTGAGTACTCACACTGGAAATTTCCATATTCTTCCGATGCAAAAATAAAATCGAAACTAAATTGTGGTGAAATCGAGGTAAAGTCAAATTCTAATACGGTAGCATTTGTAGAATTCATGCTAATTCCCGCCGCTGCCAAAACTGATTCGAGATCTGCATCACCTAGCCACGCGCTGGATCCTTCATGCAGCATTGTTGCATTAGGTCCCGCAGCGCTAAGAACGTTTCCGGTGCTTAGGACAACTCCCGCAGTCATTGGAAAATTAGGATTTGTGTTGGTAAATTTACCAATACCATTGTGCGAGCCATAATTTGTGCCAGTCCGCCAAGTTACATTTTGCGCATTTACGCAAGGAGAATTAATTAATACGTCATTAACTAATTCAGGAACAGTCTGCGGCCCGGTACTTACACTGATAGATTGTGCAAACATTCCGAAAGAGCAAACAAGTAAAACTAAAAGTAGTGTTCTTTTCATTTGGGGTAATTTTATGGTGCAAATATTCATTCAATTATCGGTTAAATACAAATAAAACCGATGAACTACATCAAATATATAAAACGTGTAAGATTATCCTATTGAAGTGTAAAATTTTTTCAATCTTTTTTTAGTATAGAATGGTAGGATTATATCGTAGGGCTACAGGAACTATGCTGGTAATTTATAATTATTGTGCTCCTATAGATGGGCATTTTATTGATTTGTTAGTCTTACGCAATTAGTTAGGAAAATTTAACGATGCTAGGAGCAGTTTCTTAGTATTTATAAATGAAATATACCTCTTAAATAAAGTATAATTTATCTAAGAGGTATAAGTTAAATATTACAAATGATTGAATTTGTCTACGGAGGTATTCTAAAAAATAATATACTACATCAGACTATCGCTTTAAAGTAAAATGTGATTTAAACTCCCTTTGCACATTTTCAATTTCATAAGATACTACAAACCAATAATCAGTAGACGGTAGTGGATTTCCTAAGTACAGTCCATCCCATCCTGCGGTCTTGGAGTTTATGCGATAAACAATTTTTCCGTATCGATCCATAATAGTTATGTTCACATCATTTGCGTAATTTAAATCAGATATATTCCAAGAATCGTTAATGCCATCACCATTAGGTGTAAAATAGCGCGGATAATTTATAATTAACACTGAAGTAGTTGTTTCTCCGCACCCATTCTTATCTCGAACCGTAACTGTATGAATTCCCCCACTGAGATTATAAAAAGTTGGATCATCTTGAAATAAGCCATTATCAATCTGATACTCATAATCTCCTCCCACACCATTTGCAATAACTGTTACATAAGTCTGATCTGCAAAGTCTGTACTTGTTGTATAGGTAATTGATGCAGGTTCAGAGGGGCTGAGTGTTACTGTTCTGATTGATGAACATCCCGTAATGGAATTAGTAGAAGTAAGACTATAATTTCCAGGGAGAGTTGCAGTATAATTTGCTTCAGTACCTAAAATTTGCCCAGAAGCATCCTTCCACTCAAAGCTATGTGAGTTTGCATTTAATCCAGAAAAAATAGTCTTTGGACTCAATAATGTTTGGGTTTCACTATCAATACAGATAAATGTATCTTCAAAAGTTGGTTCAGGTAACTTCTTTACAAAAATCGTAATTTTTACAGTATCAAAACAATTAGGCGCCAGTGCATTATTAACTCGGGCATAAACTGTTGGCTTCGTAGAATTTATAACTGGGTTACTATTTAGATTTGCCTCAGAAAGGCTTTCATGAAATGTTACACTAAATTCAGCTCCTATTTGCGTCCCCAATACTGTAGATGCTAGAGTAGATAGATTAAAATTAAATACCCCATCGTTTACATCATCTTCATCGCATAAGGTTGTCATTGATGCTGGGACTGTAAAAGCTATTGGTTGTGGAACAATTGTCAGAACAAATTCGCTCTCATCTGAGCAAGCTGATGCAAAAGGAGATTGCCCATAAATATAGTAGGTGCCGCTTTCTGTAACTGTGGTTCCTGGCGCAATTTGGATTCCATTTCCTCCTGGCTCTGTATAATAGTTTCCAACTGACAAATTAGGTAATTTATAACCGCTGCAAGTTGTTAGATCAGGTAGTTCACTTACATTATAAATCTTTGCCATAAAACTTTCTTGATCAAAACAATTAGGTGTAGTTTCGGTTTCAGCGTATATATAAATAGTTTGCGATGATGTGATTAAATCTCCAGCACTAAGTTGAGTCCCTTCACCATTAGGCTCTGTATAATAATTTCCTACAGAAATAGATGGCAGGGTAAAGGATTCACATCTTTCCACGTTTGGCATTGCTGCGACGATAGGTGTGTAATTGATTGTAATGTTTACAACGTTTTCGTCACTGCACACGATTCTTTCTCCTGATTCTATATAGATATAAAGCGTTGTTGACTGTATGATATTAGTACCAGCCTCAATATTTGTGGCATTGGTGTAAGGACCTCCGGAATTTGCGTAGTATTTTCCAATTTCTAACTCGGGTAGCACATAATTATCACAGGATACAATATCGCCAAGGTCATCTGCTTCTACGGCAAAAATAAATACTTCAAAGCTAGATTCGGCAGTACAAGGCGGTGTAGCTGTTGTGGAATTGTAAACATAAACAATTTGAGATTCATATAAAATTGTGCCGCCCGGCAACAATTGACCAGTACCGCCTGGTCCTGTATAATAATTACCATTTGTTAGTGGCGTTAAAGTATAAGAATCGCAAATGTCAATATCTGCTCTAGAATCTATTAATGCAGGAGCATTTACCGTAACAGTAAAAGACGACTGATTTTTACATTCGTCACTAAAATACGCATAAATATAAATCGTTTGGGTTGTTTCGATAAGATCGCCTTCATTTAACTGAATTCCACCCCCATCTGGAGCTGTAAAATAATTCCCACTTAATAATGTAGGTAATTCGTAAGCTCCGCAAGCTACTAGATCTTCAAATACGTTAATTTGTGGCTGCGATATCGTCAGTGAAAACTGAACATTGTTGGCACAAGTTTGGGTGCTATTTCCGATATGGATATAAATTATTTGGGAAGTACTAATGAAGGTTCCCGCCTCAATTTGTTGACCAGTTCCATTAGGACCGGTATAATATTGACCGATCGGAAGCTGTGGCAGTTGATAAGGCTCGCACTGATTTACATCTGCGGGTTGTAAATTTCCAATATATACCGTGAATTTCTTCCCCGCTGAGCACCCTAAGGGACCTGCATTTACGGCATAAAAATAAACATCTTGAGTGGCGGTGATTACTGTCCCTGCCGCAATTTCTGAACCGCCTCCGTTTGCCTGAGTATAGTAGTTACCTTGCGGTAAAGGGGGTAGGGTATAAGATTCGCAGTCTAGAACGTCCTGGATGTTATCTAATGAAGGAGAAGGATAGATTGTTACATCAAAACTTGTATTAATTTCACATATAGGTGCAACAGTTGTCTGATAATAAACATAAATTGTTTGAGTAGTAGTTATTGAGCTCCCTTGCTCTAATACTTCTCCACCACCATTTGGTTCTGTATAAAATTCTCCATACTCCAGGGTTGGTAATTGGTAAGTATCACAATGACTACTACTTGGTGGCGTTAGAGCAATAGGGTCTATTACGGTTACTTTAAAACTTCTTTGCGCTGCACAGCCACCTGTTTGTGTACTTCCGTTGTAAATATAAATTGTCTGGGTTTGTGTAATTATGGTTCCTGCCGGAAGTAATTGTCCTCCGCCATCAATGGCACTATAATAATTCCCGTTTTCCAAAGGAGGGAGAATATATTCTGAACAAACAATTATACTCGGTAAATAATCTACTGCTGGAGTTTCTAATACGATTAGTTCAAATGTGCTAGTGGTAAAACAGGTTGGGTCGGAGATGTTTTGTACTCTAACGTAAATCGTTGCATTTCCCGAAGTAAAAATTGGGCTCAATGCATTTACACCATTATTAGCATCAATTTCCGCGGAGTGATAAGTTACCACATAGTCATCCTCACTCTGACCATTTAAAATAGCAGATTTATTGTCGTTTAAATTAAAACTTGCGTAATGTTGAGTTGAGGATTTTTCGCATTTACTTAAATTTGGAGCAGTGTAAGCAGTAGGAGGTGGAACGAATAGTAGAGTGAATGCTTTAATACCAGGACATCCGCCGGGGTTTTCAACTCTCACGTAAATTGTCTGGTTGCCACTACTACTATAAAATTGAGGTAGTGGATTTACATTATTTAAAGCATCGTCGGCACTTAAGTGATAAGTAACTGGCGTCGTATCCGGAAGATTTGCCGTTACTACAGCATTATTTTGATACAAATCAAATTCTTGATTGCCCGCAGCTGTATTACATCTACTTAAATTTTTTGGTGTTGGAAATTCAAAAGGAGCGTAATATTGTATAATTATCGAATCTGTTTCCGGTAAGCAGCCGTCTAACAATTTGGTATAAGTTAGAGTATAGGTTCCCGCAGAGGTTACTAAAAGTGTCGGTGATTGTTCGCCTGCCAGAACATTTCCATTTCGTTTCCAAACAAATGAGTATTCATCAGGATTTAAGGTACTGTCTAAAAGGTGACTTTCGCCATCGCAGAGAGCGCTATTATCACTAATTGTTAAATCTGATCCTAGAACGAATTGCCCCACATTAAAACTGTCAGAAGAAATAAATATTGCTGAATCTGATTCAAAGTCTCCTCTATCAGCAATAACTAATTTTATGTGATAAGGGGTATTTGGTATAAGTAATGCCTTAGCTGTTAATAATTTAGTATGTCCGTTATAGTTTGTGGCCGAAGTAGTGGCGCCTGCTCCTCCATTAAAAACTCCAAAGTATTGTTCGTTTTCTGAGGTGCACGAAGAATTATATAAGAAATCTCTAATAGTGACTACCGAAATGGGAATATTAGTATTAGGTACAACTGCAAGATTTGTGGTTACCCCAGTGTTAACGTTTGTAAGTAGAAAAGCAAAAGCGTCCGAGAACTGACATTGAAAATTCCCATATTCTTCTGAGGCAAAAACAAAGTCAAAATTAAACTGCTGTGAGATGGATGTAAAGTCAAACTCTAGAACAGTAGCATTGGTCGAGCTCATCGTAATTCCTGCCGCTGCAAGTGTAGCTTCAAGATCCGCATCTCCTACCCAAGCTTCGTTACCATCATTTAAATCTGTAGTATTAGGTCCAACTCCGTTTACTGCAGAGCCAGTACTCAAAATCACCCCAGCACTCATTGGAAAGTTTGGATTGCTATTCGTAAAATAACCGATTCCATTTACTGAGCCAAAATTTGTACCAGTTCGCCAACTAACATTCTGCGCGCTTACGCAAGGAGAGTTAATCAAAACATCGTTGACTAACTCCGGGATTGTCTGCTGATCTGTCGTTACAGTTATCGTTTGTGATTGTACTGAAAACGAAGCAATTATAAGTAGGTTTAAAAGTATGTTTTTCATTTGTGGGGCAAATTAATCTGCAAAGATTCAATCATTTACCCTTTTGTTGCAAAAAAAATTAGGTGAAAAAAACTCAATATAATAACTATGTAAGTATGGAATAGATATTATATAAAGTATAAATTCTAATATTCAAAATTAGAAATCGAGATATTATTACTTGAACCTTACTATTTTTAAACACTCTATAATATTTATGTTAAATTATAGTTACCTAATGGGTTTTGGCGAAAATAGAGGCTAAAATTATAGATGAAAAATTCATTAATTCACGAATTCTTCGAAAATAGGTATTTTCGCACAATTGAAATGGCTTTTCTGCAATGTTCTGAAATTGCTCATTTAGTAGATTTCGATAAAATTTGTGTTGGAGAAACTTTATGACTTCAATATAATAATATTTAGTCCAATTATTTAAATGAATAGTTTGTTTTCATATTATTTTTTTAAGCATTGTTAGCCACACCTTACATGTATCAGCGTCAATTATCAAATTACAAGCATAGAGTTTATTGCCAAATGCCTTTTTCTTCGCACATTTAATTTATCTTTGCAACCTTAAAAAACTCCTAATTATGACAATTTCTAAAATTTTGTTTCCGCTTGTAGAAGAAGCTATTGAAAAACTTTTTGGTCTCTCAGATGCCACAATCGAATTTCAAGAAACTCGGAAAGACTTTGCTGGAGATATTACTTTGGTGATTTTTCCATTATTAAAAAAACTGAAAGGAAATCCAGTAGAAATTGGAAATAAAATCGGAGCGTATCTTCAAGATAATACTGCTGAGGTTGTTTCTTTTAATGTGGTTTCAGGATTTTTGAATATTCTGATTTCAGATGAGTATTATTTAAATTTTCTAAAATCAATTGGAGAGAATCTTCCTTTTGGTTTTAAAGAAGTTAATAAAGAAGAAGATGCTATTTTGGTCGAATATTCTTCACCAAATACCAATAAACCACTTCACTTAGGTCACGTTCGAAATAATTTGTTGGGATATTCTGTTGCCGAAATTCTAAAAGCTTCGGGTAAAAAAGTTTATAAAACTCAAATTATCAACGACCGTGGAATTCATATTTGCAAATCGATGATTGCTTGGCAAAAATCAGCTAAAAATGAAACTCCAGAAAGTACAGGTCTAAAAGGTGATAAACTAGTCGGAAACTACTATGTTGCTTTTGATAAAATGTATAAAGAGCAGATTGCCGAATTAATGGCAAGTGGTTCAACCGAAGACGAAGCAAAGAAAGATGCACCTATTATTATAGAAGCACAGCAAATGCTTCTTGATTGGGAAGCTGGAAAGCCGGAAGTTATCCAACTTTGGAAAACTATGAATCAGTGGGTTTATGACGGTTTTGAAGCAACTTACAAGAAAATGGGCGTTGATTTCGACTCTTATTATTATGAAAGCAATACCTATCTTTTAGGAAAAGACGTTGTGGAGCAAGGTCTTGCTGATGGTGTTTTTGAAAAAGATCCTGATGGTTCCGTTTGGATCGATCTGACGAGCGATGGTCTTGACCGTAAAATTGTTTTGAGATCTGACGGTACTTCGGTATATATGACTCAAGATATTGGAACGGCAATTCAGCGTACAAAAGATTTTCCAGATGTTGGCGGAATGGTTTATACCGTAGGAAATGAGCAAGATTATCACTTTAAAGTTTTATTCTTAATCTTGAAAAAACTTGGTTTTGATTGGGCAACAAATCTTTTCCACCTTTCTTACGGAATGGTCGATCTGCCTTCCGGCAAAATGAAGAGCCGTGAGGGAACCGTGGTTGATGCCGATGATTTGATGAACGAAATGAGCACAACAGCTCAAAAAATTAGTGAAGAACTTGGAAAATTAGAAGAATACTCAGCTGCAGAAAAGCAAGATTTGTACAATACAATCGGAATGGGCGCGCTGAAATATTATATTTTAAAAGTAGATCCTAAAAAACGTATCCTATTTAATCCTGAAGAATCTGTAGATTTTGCTGGAAATACTGGTCCGTTTATTCAATATACCTATGCTCGAATTCAATCAATTTTGCGAAAAGCAAAAGATAGTGATTCGGCAGAAATTTCGGTTGCAATCGAATTAGATTCGAAAGAGAAAGAATTGCTAAAAACATTGGCGACATATCCAGAAGTTATTCAAACCGCGGCGGCAAATCATAGTCCGGCGTTGATTGCAAATTTCACTTACGATCTTGTAAAAGCCTACAATTCTTTCTATCAAACGGTGCCGATTTTGGGAGAAACTGATTCGGATAAAAGAAATATACGAATTCAATTATCACGCAAAGTCGCTGACACTATCGCTTCAGCCTTTGGATTACTTGGAATTTCGGTTCCGGAAAGAATGTAATTTCTTGCAATTAGGTGGTGGCCAATCAGAGTAAATTTAGCGGAAGCTGAACTTTGAAGCACTGCTACTTTATTGTATATTTGCAGATTATTTAGAATAAAATAGAACTTGATATAACACATACCATAAAACTATGTTTGACAATTTAAGCGACAAACTCGACAAAGCATTCCATATTTTAAAAGGACACGGTAAGATTACCGAGGTTAACGTTGCAGAAACTCTTAAGGAAGTGCGTCGTGCTTTACTTGATGCCGATGTCAACTTTAAAATTGCCAAAGATTTTACTACCAAAGTAAAAGAAAAAGCGATTGGATCTGACGTTCTTACTACTTTACAGCCAGGGCAACTGCTTGTGAAAATTGTAAAAGACGAACTTACAGAGTTGATGGGTGGCGATGTTGCTGGAATTAATCTTTCAGGAGCTCCGACAGTTATATTAATGTCAGGTTTGCAAGGATCGGGTAAAACGACCTTTTCTGGAAAACTTGCCAACTTTCTTCAAACAAAAAAGAACAAAAAACCACTTCTTGTAGCTTGTGATATTTACCGTCCTGCGGCAATTCAGCAGTTATATGTTGTTGGAGATTCAATAGGAGTTGAGGTTTACTCAGAGCCAGAAAATAAAAATCCAGTCGAGATTGCTCAAAATGCGATTAAGCATGCAAAAGCAAACGGTTTTAATGTAGTGATTATAGATACTGCCGGTCGTCTTGCTGTAGATGAGGAGATGATGACTGAGATTGCAAATGTTCACAAAGCAGTACAACCACACGAAACACTTTTCGTTGTAGATGCAATGACAGGACAAGATGCAGTAAATACTGCAAAAGCCTTTAATGACAGATTAAATTTTGATGGAGTTATTCTTACCAAATTAGATGGTGATACTCGTGGTGGAGCTGCAATTTCGATTAAAACTGTAGTAAATAAGCCAATTAAATTTGTAGGTACTGGAGAGAAGATGGATGCTATTGATGTATTCTATCCAATCCGTATGGCCGAGAGAATTCTTGGTATGGGTGACGTTGTCTCTCTTGTAGAACGTGCTCAAGAGCAATTTGATGAGGTTGAAGCTAGAAAACTTCAGAAGAAAATTGCCAAAAACGAATTTGGTTTTGACGATTTCCTGAGCCAAATTCAGCAGGTTAAGAAAATGGGTAATATGAAAGACCTTGTCGGGATGATTCCTGGAGCAAGCAAGGCGATGAAAGATATCGAAATTGAAGATGACGCTTTCAAACATATTGAAGCAATAATTCACTCAATGACGCCACTTGAACGTACTCGTCCATCAGTAATTGATGTGAAAAGAAAAGCGAGAATCGCAAAAGGATCAGGCGTAAAAATTGAGCAAGTTAATCAGCTGATGAAGCAATTTGATCAGATGAGTAAGATGATGAAAATGATGCAAGGTCCAGGCGGAAAAAATCTGATGAAAATGATGGGCGGAATGAAAGGGATGAAATAATCTTCAGTATTTCAACAAAAACACACAACATAGTTTTTCAAAAAATAGTAGATCATGCAGTTATTAGACGGAGTTAAGGTTTCCAATGATATAAAAAACGAAATTACCGCGCAGGTAGATTTAATGAAAGAAAGGGGCGAGAAAGTTCCGCATCTTGCTGCAGTACTTGTGGGCAACGACGGCGCGAGTCTTACTTATGTTGGCAGCAAAGTTAAAGCCTGTGAACGTGTAGGTTTTGAATCTTCTCTTATCAAATTTCCAGATACTACAACAGAGGAAGAGCTTTTGCAAAAAATTAAAGAATTGAACGAAAATGACGATATTGATGGTTATATAGTTCAACTACCTCTACCAAAGCAAATAGATAGTCAGAAAATTTTATTGGCAATCAGCCCTAGCAAAGACGTCGACGGATTTCATCCAGAAAACTTTGGTAAAATGGCTCAGGAGATGCAGACTTTTATTCCGGCTACTCCTTTTGGAATTATGGAATTGTTAGAGCGATATAAGGTTGAAACACAAGGAAAGCATGTTGTAGTTATTGGCCGAAGCCATATTGTAGGCCGACCAATGAGTATCTTAATGGGCAGAAAGGGATATCCAGGAAACGCTACGGTTACCCTGGCGCACAGTCACACACAAAATATTGAAGAACTTACCAAACAAGCAGATATTATTATCACTGCACTTGGTGTACCTAATTATCTCAAAGCCGATATGGTAAAGGATGGCGTTACGGTTATTGATGTTGGTATTACGAGAGTTCCTTCTGATAACGAAAAAGGATACAAAATTACCGGAGATGTAGATTTTGAAATGGTTAGCAAAAAAGCAGCGTTCATCACTCCAGTTCCCGGAGGTGTAGGACCTATGACCATTGCGATGCTTCTCAAAAATACGCTTCTCGCGAGACAGATGAGAAACGAAAAGAATAAATAATACCACTAAAACCTTGATGAAAATCGAGGTTTTTTTTTGCCCTGTCTAGTCCAAAATCCGCAATGCTCGAATCTTTTTACAAATATTTATAGGTCATAATTGTAATCTGGTTTTTTGATTGAAGCTTCACTTTGCAATCTGCTATTTTCTTTTAACTGCTGCCCCTAACCAATCTCAAAGAGGATGACGCTCCACTTGAGCGAAGAGCACAAATAGTGATAGTATTAGATCCTTACGTGATTTGGCAGCAGAATTAAATTAAAGAAAACTGTTTTATTTAGAATCAATTATAATAAACTTACAGTTATTTTACTACAATTTTACGAAAGGTGATTTTTATCATAATAAAAGACTTCTATATCCTTTAATTTTGTACTGTATTTATAGAGAGAAGTTCTCATAGTGCCAACCAAACAAAAACGAAAATTATGATTTCAATTAAACAAACCTTAGTTATATCGGTGCTCTGCCTCGCATTTGTAGGGTGTAAGCAAAATGACAAAGCTGCAACTGACTATTCGACTATCGAGGTGAAAGACCAAATGACGGCTGAACTTACTTCACCACCATTTGTACCTAAACCAGTGGGAAACCGCGCGCCAACCAAATTGATTGTCAATATGGAAATTATTGAAGAACAAGGTGAAATGGCCGATGGTGTAAAATACAATTACTGGACTTTTGGAGGAAGTGTTCCCGGAAGTTTTATCAGAACAAGAGTAGGTGATGAGGTTGAATTTACCTTAAAAAATCACCCAGACAATAAACTTCCCCACAATATCGATTTACACGCGGTAACAGGTCCAGGTGGTGGCGCGGCCTCTTCACTTGTAGCGCCAGGTCATGAAAAAACTTTTAGCTTTAAAACTTTAAATCCTGGATTGTATGTTTACCATTGTGCTACCGCCCCAGTCGGGATGCACATTGCCAACGGGATGTACGGACTTATTCTTGTGGAGCCAGAAGGTGGATTGCCTCCAGTGGATAAAGAATATTACGTAATGCAAGGTGACTTTTATACCAAAGGACGCTATGGAGACCAAGGGTTTCAGCCATTTGATATGGAAAAAGCAATTGACGAAAAAGCTGACTACGTTGTTTTTAACGGAAAAGTTGGAGCATTGACCGGAGATAAATCTCTTACTGCAAAAGTTGGAGAAACTGTGAGAATCTACATGGGTAATGGTGGGCCAAACTTGGTTTCATCTTTCCACGTCATCGGTGAGATATTTGATCGAGTACATGTTGAAGGTGGAAGTTTAATTAACGAAAATGTTCAAACAACTTTAATTCCAGCTGGCGGAGCTGCAATTGTAGAATTTAAAGTTGAAGTTCCTGGGACTTTAATCTTGGTAGACCACTCAATCTTTAGAGCTTTTAATAAAGGAGCTTTGGGAATGTTAAAAGTAGAAGGAAAAGAAAATCCTAAAGTTCATTCAGGTACAATTCAAGAAGGAATTTACCTTCCAGAAGGTGGAACTATTCAGAGAATGCCAAAAATAGCTAATGGAAAAGAGGTGGAGCAAAATAAAACGTTGGCAGAGCAAATGGAAGCAGGGAAGAACATTTATGCAAATACTTGTGTTGCTTGTCATCAAGGACAAGGACAGGGAATTCCAGATGCATTTCCTCCAGTTGCAAAATCAGATTATCTAAATGCTGATGTCAATAGAGCAATCAATGCAGTATTGAAAGGCTTAACTGGCGAAATTACTGTGAACGGTAAGAAATATAATTCAGTTATGACAAGTCAGAACCTTACTGATGGCGAAGTAGCAGATGTGTTGACCTATGTTTATAACAATTGGGGAAATAACAAAACAAAAGTTACTCCTGCTATGGTAAAGACTCAAAGAGCAATACCAGCAGTAAAAACAAAAGATATGCACGAATAGCAACCCTAATCTGTAAATCAAAATCAGCTTAAAGTGTAAATTCACTTTAAGCTGTATTTTTTAGAGTGGTGCTCTTTTCTACGAAGCTAATGACGGTATTAATATTCAAATGACAAAAGAAATGACATCTCATAATAACAGTCGAATTATCTCTTTATTGGTTTTTATTTTTTGGGTATTCTTTTCATTTGCACAAATACCTAAAGAAATGGTCAAAATTTCAGCGGGTTCCTATGTGCCACTTTATGGCACAGAAGATAAATTACCAGTTAAAGTTGATGAATTTCTCTTGGATATTTATCCAGTGACAAATCAGCAATATTTATACTTTGTGAATAAATTTCCAAAATATAGAAAATCGCAGATTAAAAGATTATTTGCCAATGCAAGCTATCTAAGTGAATGGAACAATGATTTAAATTTCGGAAAATTACCTGCAAATGCTCCTGTAACTAATGTTTCTTGGTTCGCAGCCAAGGAATACTGTGAATGTCAAGGAAAAAGACTGGCAACTCTAGACGAATGGGAATATGTTGGGATGGCTGACGAAAAAAGGAAAGATGCACGAACACGTGAGGAATTTAACAAATACATTTTAGGTTGGTACGAAAAGAATAATACCTACGTAAATCCTGTCGGGAAAACTTTTAAAAATTATTACGGCGTTTACGATATGCACGGATTGGTTTGGGAGTGGACTTTTGACTTTAATAGTATCTTTCTATCTGGTGAATCTCGCAAAGACAAAGCTACTGACAACGAACTCTTTTGTGGAAGCGGATCAGTTAATGCTACAGATTTAATGGATTATGCAGCTTTTATGCGCTATGCCTTTCGAGGAAGCATCAAAGCAAACTACACAACTAAAAATTTAGGATTCAGATGTGCGAAGGACATCAAATAACTGAATTTAAATCAAAAATAAAATTATGAAAAAGTATATTCTAATCACTTTTGCTTTCTTAATTCTAGTAAGCTGCAATAATAAAAAAGAGGTTACAGAAGTTTCTGCAGTGAATTCTGAAATAATTGATAAGCCAATATCAGATTTATCAATTTATAATCTACCTGAGAAATGGACTAACCAAGACGGAAAAGACATTGAGTTAAAAGAGCTCAGAGGAAAAGTCCTTGTTATGGTAATGATTTACACCTCTTGCAAGGCGGCATGTCCTAGGCTTGTTGCAGATATGCGAAATATCGAAGATCGCATTCCTAAAGAACTGAAGGAGAAAGTAACGTTTGTTTTGGTCAGCATCGATCCAGAAGTTGATACTCCCGAGCGTCTAAAAGCGTTTGCAATAGAAAACGAAATGGATGGAGGTCAGTGGGTTTTCCTAAGATCTGATGAGGAGAGAACCAGAGAATTCTCGGCAGTATTAGCGGTAAATTACAAGAAAATCTCTCCAATCGATTTTTCACACTCAAATATAATCTCGGTATTTAATGCCGAAGGTGAAATGACTTTCCAACAAGAAGGATTGGGAGTTAGCTACGACAAAACGGTTGCCAAAATTAAAGAAGAAGCATCTAAAATCTAACAAACAGTTCTAGACTTCTAAAGCGATACTATCATGAAACTTACTACAAAAATATTTGTTGTAGCTGCAATTGCAGTTACTACAGTGAGCTCTTTTGCTCAAGAATTAGATGTAAATCTACAATTACGACCACGATTTGAATACAGAAACAGCTACAAAGAATTGATGAAAGACGGATTATATCCAACTTCGATCGTATCCCAACGAAGTCGTCTAAACTTTCTCTATAAACAAGAAAAACTCAAAGCAAATATCACATTGCAAAACGTGAGAGTTTGGGGAGATGTGCCAACAAGTTCACCTTCAGACAAAAATGGAGTAGCATTATTTGAATCTTGGTTGAGCTATGATTTCTATCCAAACTGGTCTACAAAAATCGGTAGACAAGTTATTTCCTATGACAATCAACGAATTTTTGGGGGAATAGATTGGGCACAACAGGGGCAGAGTCACGATGCGGTTGTAGTATCATATAAAAAGAATTCCTACCAATTAGATCTGGCGGCAGCGATTAATAATGGTGGCGAAATATTGAGTGAAAGTGCGTACAACACAACCTACAAAAACATGCAATTCGCCTGGTTCAATCAGAAATTCTCAGAAGTAAGTTTGAGTCTTCTCGCTCTGAATACTGGCTACCAATATGAAAACTTGGTCGAAAATAAATTTGAAGTGGCTTACCTACAAACTTTCGGTGGATTTATGAAGTGGGAATCCCCAAAAGTGTATGGCGATTTGGGAATTTATGGTCAGATGGGCGAGGCAGCCTTAACAAATTCAAAGGTAGATGTGTCGGCATATTACGCACAAGTTTCGCTAGGATATAAATTTAATCAAGGATTCAAAGCAGATTTAGGTTTTGAATATCTTTCAGGAAAGGATCAAAATGATGGAGATCCGAAAGTTAAGTCGTTCGCGCCATTATTTGGAACAAATCACGCTTTCAACGGGTTTATGGATTATTTCTACGTCGGGAATCACAAGAATTCAGTGGGATTACAAGATCTGTACGCCAAATTTACTTTCGATAAAAATAAGTGGCAAGTGGCAATAATTCCTCACATCTTTAACAGTGCTGCCACAGTTTATAATCCTAATTCCAACGCGGAATTTGATGATTACTTGGGGACAGAGTTGGACATTATGGCAACTTACAAAGCAGATAAAAACTTTGTAATTTCTGGTGGCTTTTCAAAAATGTTCGGCACAGAAACGATGGAATATCTTAAAGGCGGCAATAGTTCAAATGACAATAATTGGGCTTGGGTGATGGTCTCGTTTAATCCTCAAATATTCTCATTCAAAAATAAGGTAGATTAAATTTTTATTGGTTGATTTTTTTTCCCGAAAGGCTGCTAGTTTTATATTAGTAGTCTTTTTTTTTGGAGCTTAATCCCGCCTTCCGCTATATCTTTCTTGCAATGCAGCTATCGCAGCATTGCAAGAAAGGATGCCGCTGCAGTCGGGGCTATGGGTTTTCGTGTAGGATTCGTACTAAGTTTTCATCATTATCCTTAACTGCAAACCACTTCTGCAAACTATATCCACAAACTTGTCATCCTGACGAAGCAAGACCCGAGCAAAGCGAACTAGCGTAGCAATTTCATTAGAGGCTCATCATTATACTATACTCATTAACGCAAGTAAGTAACTAAAAAGTAATTTTCTCAGCAGAAAATAAATTTTCTAATTCTTAAATCTATTTCTTTTTCTAATGTCTTCATTATCTTTGAAGAGCAATAATATATTCATTTCAGCCATGGCTAATTCAAACAAAGAATATTATTTAACGGAGGTGGATCGGCAGCCCTCATCAATCTATTGCATGCATGATTTGATGGGTGAAACAGATATTACTTTTCACAAACATAATAAGGGTCAATTTCTCTATACCGAGGGTGGAGTAGTACATGTTACCACTAATAGCCAGACTTTTTTCCTTCCGGCTCGTCATTATATGTGGATCCCTGCGGGCGTTATGCACAGTATTCACCCAACCACGGCCAATGTAATTATGCGTAATTTATATTTTCCGACAGAACATAATGAAGACGAATTTTATTCGAAAACTGCAGTGTATCCAGTAAGCGAACTTTTGTTACAGATGATTATTTACACCAACCGATGGAGTGGTGACAAAAAACCCATTGACAAAAGTGCTTGGCATTTTACACTTTCGTTAAAAAGTATTTTGCCAGAAATTAGCATATATAAATTACCGCTGTATTTGCCTTACGCAAAAGACAAACGATTAATATGGATTATAAAATATATGCAGGAAAATTTACATGAAAGTATTGTTTTATCTGATTTTGAAAAATTAAAAGGCGTTAGTCCCAGAACACTTTCCAGACTATTCCAAAGCGATGTGGGTATGTCGTTTGTGCAATACTTGACTATTCAGCGGCTGATGCGTGCCATCGATTTGCTGCTTGAAAATCAATTATCGGTAAAAGAAGTAGCTTCCTTAGTTGGCTATAATAGTACTCCAACCTTTAGTAATACATTTTTTAAAATTCTAGGCATTCGACCGTCAGAATATCAGAAACAAGCTTCAAGTTTTAGTCCAGAAAGCTTTTTGGCAGAATAGAATATACAATTGGCTCTATTGAATAAGCATCTCGTTTTTATTGGCGATAGCTTTGTTATCTAATACTTTTGCATATGTATAAAGATCGAATTTTAAATGCTGAATTGGCTCAAAAATTAATGAGTTCAGAAAAAGCGGCCGCTTTTATTTCAGATAAAATGGTGGTGGCTTCTAGTGGTTTTACCAAGGCAGGAGATAGTAAAGCTGTTTTGGCGGCATTAGCTCTAAAAGCAAAAGTAGATCCGCTAAAAATCACTTTAATTACTGGAGCTTCACTAGGTCACGACACCGATGCAGCTTTGGTCAATGCTGATGCATTGTCATTACGACTTCCATTTCAAGTAGATCGCGTATTGCGCAAAGCCATTAATGCAGGTGAGGTTCTTTTTATTGATCAGCATTTAGGCGAAACAGCGAATTTATTAAAAGCAAATAATTTTCCAAAAATTGATGTAGCTATTATAGAGGCCATACGGATTAACGAAGACGGAAGTATTGTCCCTACAACTTCGGTCGGAAATTCGGCCTCTTTTGCTGAACTAGCTGACAAGATAATAATCGAAATAAATACCAAAGTTCCATTTGCACTTTGCGGATTACACGATATATTCTCAACCGGAGAATATCCAAATCGAACTGAAATCCCAATTACATCAGCAAGCACCAGAATCGGAACTACTAGTATTCCATTAGATATTTCAAAAATAATTGGAATTGTAATTACTGAGATAGTTGATAGTCCGGCAGAAATTGCGCCGCCTGAAGCTTCAACCTCTGCAATCTCAAAACACTTGGTAAACTTTTTTAGTGAAGAGGTAAAGAAAGGAAATCTCAGCAAATCTTTAATGCCACTACAAGCTGGAATTGGAAAAGTTGCAAATGCGGTACTCACTGGTTTTATAGATAGTGAGTTTGAGAATTTAACTATGTACTCAGAAGTTTTGCAGGACAGCACATTTGATTTATTAGATTCGGGAAAAATGCTCTTTGCTTCGGGATCTTCAATAACAGTTTCGGAAGAATATTACGAAAGTATATTTAGTGATTTTGATAAATATAAAGACAAAATAGTATTACGTCCTCAAGATATCAGCAATGCTGCTGAGGTGATCAGGAGATTAGGAGTCATTAGTATAAATACTGCTTTGGAATGTGATATTTATGGCAATGTAAATTCGACGCATGTTGGTGGGACTGATATGATGAATGGCATTGGTGGTTCGGGAGATTTTGCTCGAAACTCGTATCTCAGTATTTTTGTAACGCAATCTGTTACTAAGAATAATACGATTTCCCGAATTGTTCCGATGGTTTCGCACACAGATCATACTGAACACGACGTAGATATTATAGTGACAGAGCAAGGTTTGGCAGATTTACGAGGACTTGCACCCCGACAGCGTGCTCTAACAATTATTAAAAACTGTGTGCATCCATTGTATAGGGAGCAAATGCAGGATTATTTTGATAGATCATGTGAAAGAGGTGGACATACACCACATTTATTAGAGGAAGCTTTTTCGTGGTACCAAATTCTAAAAGAAACTGGAACTATGCAAAAAGCACTGTAAACCATGAAAACAATTACAGAAAAATCGTAGGGTTGATGGGTTGCGTACGCTTAAGTAGGATGCCTTTTATTGAACTAAAATCGTGAAAAGCTAGATAATTTTCTAGGTTTTAAAACCGAAATTTAACACCTTTTATTACATTCTAGACTTTTCGAAAAAGTGCAAAACAGTTTCATAAACTAAAATCGAAGCTGTCAAAGTTGTTAAAGGCAATGAAATATTGGACTCCTGCTACATTTTGCTGTACTTTTGCAAAAATTTATATATTATGAAAACAGTTTTACTTTCGGTAGCGGCATTTTTGATGTTTGGCAACATCAATGCACAGAGCACCTCATTTGAAAATGGAGAAGGGTACAGCCTAGGAGAAATCAATGGTCAGAATGGATGGCAGATATTGGGATTATTTTCTTCGATGTTTACAATCGTTAATAGTCCTACATCAGACGGACAAAACTCTTTGAAATTAGATTTGGATACAACTGGCTTTTTGCCTTCTGGAAATGTGATTGGACCAGCTCGCGACATCAGTACTTTAGTTCCTTTAAATCCGGATACTTACGAAGTTTCTGCAGATTTATATTTTACTTCAACTACAGCTACTCAAACAGAAGTTGATTTTTTTGTATACGGTGCAGGAGGAATTGAAGGACTTCCTTCATCAATAATGGCATTGGGTAATGGTCTTGTACGTATTGTGGAAACTTCAGATTTCTCTACAACCGAAGTGGTAGTGCCAAACGATGTATTTACAAATTTAAGAGTAAAATTTGATTTTCAAAATCAAGAAACTTTGTATTATATCAACAATGTTCTGGCATATACTGGAGAATTAAATTTATCTAAGGTTACAGGATATGGATTTTACACAACAGGTAAAACTGTTTGTTATGTTGATAATGTAAAAGCAGGTACAAGCTTGCTAGGTATCTCTGATGTTGAACAAAACCGATTTTCGCAATATGTAAGTCAAAATGAACTGCACATTTCGAGTCCATCAATTATGAACGAGGTTGAAATTTACTCAATTACAGGACAAAAAGTTATGGCGCAATCTCTAAATTCTACTGATGGGACTGTACAGATATCTCAATTATCGGCTGGGGTTTATCTAGCTACATTGAAATTTGAAGGAGCTACAAAGACATTTAAATTTGTTAAATAGTCAGAGATATAGTAAGCAAATATAGTGACGATAATAAAAAGTGAAGCCTGATTCCTAGCGAATCAGGCTTTGTTGTTTTTGCTTTGAATTTTCTTTTGATCTGGAACGATCTAAATAGCGCGTTAATCTGCTTAGAGGTCAGAGACCATCGAAGAGCGGATCAGAGACCATTGAAGAGCGGGCTTTGTTGTTTTTGCTTTGAATTTTCTTTCAATCTGGAACGATCTACGTAGCGCGTTAATCTGCTTCGAGGTCAGAGACCATCGAAGAGCGGGCGGGCTTTGATGTTTCTGCTTTGAATTTTCTTTCGATCTGGAACGATCTAAATAGTGCGTTGATATGCTTCGAGGTCAGAGACCATCGAAGAGCGGGTATATTGAAGATCAGGCTTTGTTGATTTTGCTTTGAATTTTCTTTTGATCTGAAACGATCTAAATAGTGCGTTAATCTGCTTCGAGGTCAGAGACCATCGAAGAGCGGGATATATTAAGTAAATCTAGTGACGATATTAAAAAGTAAAGCCTGATTCCTAGCGAATCAGGCTTTGTTGTTTTTGCTTTGAATTTTCTTTCGGTCTGGACGATCTAAATAGTACGTTAATCAGCTTCGAGGTCAGAGACCATCGAAGAGCGGGTACATTGAAGAGCGGGCTTTGTTGTTTTTGCTTTGAATTTTCTTTTGATCTGGAACGATCTAAATAGCGCATTAATCTGCTTCGAGGTCAGAGACCATCGAAGAGCGGGTCTAGTGAAGAGCAGGCTTTGTTGTTTTTGCTTTGAATTTTCTTTCGATCTGGAACGATCTAAATAGTGCGTTAATCTGCTTCGAGGTCAGAGACCATCGAAGAGCGGGACTATTGAAGAGCAGGCTTTGTTGTTTCTGCTTTGAATTTTTTTTCGAAGGGGAACGATCTAAATAGTACGTTAATCTGCTTCGAGGTCAGAGACCATCGAAGAGCGGGTCCATCATACACAGTTGTTTTTGCTTTAAAGTTTGTTTCGATCTGGAGCGATCTAAATAGTGCGTTAATATGCTTCGAGGTCAGAGACCATCGAAGAGCGGGATTCCTAGCGAATCAGGCTTTGTTGTTTCTGCTTTGAATTTTGCTTCGATCTGGAGCGATCTAAATAGTACGTTAATCTGCTTCGAGGTCAGAGACCATCGAAGAGCGGGGAACGATCTAAATACTACGTTAATCTGCTTCGAGGTCAGAGACCATCGAAGAGCAGGCTTTGTTGTTTCTGCTTTGAATTTTCTTTAGATCAGGAAGAATCTAAGTAGTGCTTTAATCTGCTTCGAGGTCAGAGACCTTCGAAGAGCGGTTACTTTGCAACCTTGTAGGCACTCTCTTTCTAAATATAGGAGCAAAGAGGTTATAAAAGTGCAGAAATCTGTAGAGTCGGATAATTTTCTTCGAGCTTAGAGATCGGGATAGTTATGTATGCTTTAATAAAAATGGACTTGCGAGCCGTTTCCCCGCGGCAGGGACAGAAACGGCATCCTTTGCTGCCAAACAAAAACCTGACTTTTACCGATTATATTCTAGCAGCAAAGATACAGTGGATGGCCCGGTGCTGCCGGTAGGAACGCTCCGGCAGCAGCTGCCATAATAAAAAATACAAATTCTATTGAACTGTATTGCCTTCAATAGCAGTTCTTCTTAAATTCTCCCACCTTCTAACAATAGATCTTAACCAAAAAAACCTCCCTGAAGGGAGGCTTTTGTATTATTGTAGTATTTATTCTATGCTTAGAATTTATACCCAACACTAATTTGGAAAACTGAGTTTTTCGCGTCAGTATTTTCGATGATTTCTGTAAGACCGTAGTTGTAACGACCTGAAGCAAACAATCCCATTTCTGTTTGGAAAGTAAGACCTGCACCTACAGCAACTTCAAAATCTTTAGCTTCGTACGAAGTGTTTTCTAGGTTGATATCTCCATTGTCAGAATTTGGATTAAAATCAAATTCTTCGTTAATTTTGAAACTAAATTGTGGTCCAACTTCTAAACTTAGACCTCTTGTAACATAGATTTTTGCCAATACTGGAATGCTAATGTAGTCAAGTTGATATTCTACTTTATCTCCATCGGTACCGCTAAAGTTTCCTTTAAATCCTTGTCCAGAATATAAGGCTTCTGCTTGAAGTGAGAACATATCGTTCATTGGAAATTCAGTAACAAGACCTACGTGGAAGCTTGTTCTTGAATCTGGGCTATCAATATCGTCACCTGTAATAGTAGCGAAGTTTACCCCTCCTTTAACTCCAATTGCAATGTCTCTTTCTTGTGCACTCATGCTAACGGTTGCCAACATTACAGTTGCTGCGGTAATTACTTTTAAAAATTTCATAGGTTTTTTTGTTTAAAGTTTATGGTTCAAATGTAGTATGAAGTGCCGACACTAAAATCTAAAGTTTTCTTAATTCACGGCAAATTAACAAAATTGGCTGTTAAAGCGCAAATTACTACCGCAATACTATAATACATAGATACAATCGTATAAAACAAGTAGTATGCTTGCATAGTAAATCTTAAAAATTTTAGTAATTTTTATTTTTATGTAAATGCTGCGGATGCTGTTTTTAAGTAAATATCTTTGTAAAACACATTTATGATGAAAGATTGGGATTTGTACATACTTAATTTTACTAATTATCTTCGGATTGAACGCGGACTTTCGCGTCAAACAATTATTTCATACAAGTATGATTTGGAGAAGCTGACAAAATATTTAAAACTTCATAATATTGGTGATTCTCCAATTGTAATAGCGGCAATCGTATTAAAAGAATTTGTCTATTCTATATCTTCTGAAGTGAATCCTCGAACTCAATCTCGCATTCTCTCCGGCTTAAAAAGTTTTTTCTCATACCTTATTTTTGAAGATTTGAGAGCTGATAACCCAATGGATCTTATTGAGGCACCAAAATTACAGCAATCATTGCCAGACACACTTTCGGTTGAGGAAATAGATAGACTAATTGCCGCAATTGATCTAGGCAGTAACGAAGGCGAGCGCAATCGTGCAATGTTGGAAGTGCTTTATAGTTGTGGACTTCGGGTTACTGAATTGGTGACACTGCGGATCTCGGATCTATTTTTTGACGAGGGATTTATTCGCGTAAGCGGAAAAGGAAGTAAGCAACGATATGTACCGATTGCTCAAAGTGCACAGAAATTTATTAATCACTATAAAGATGAGGTGCGCGTTCATCAAAATGTTGTGAAAGGTTATGAAGATATTTTATTTTTAAATAGGAGAGGGAGGCAGTTGACAAGAGCGATGATTTTTACAATCATTAAAAGGTTGGCGGTGGAAGTTGACTTAAATAAAAATATCAGTCCGCATACCTTTCGACATTCTTTTGCCACGCATTTATTATCTAACGGAGCTGATCTAAGAGCGATACAATTGATGTTGGGCCACGAATCCATCACAACCACCGAAATATATGTGCATTTGGATAAGCGCTTCTTAAACGAAGTTTTGCAAAAGTTTCATCCTCGACAGGAAATAAAAAAAGGAACCGATTTCTAAAAACCGATTCCTTTATATAGTAGTATTATTTTAAATTCTATTTAGCGATATTCACCGCTCTAGTTTCGCGAATTACGGTAACTTTAACTTGTCCTGGGTAGGTCATTTCTGTCTGTATTTTTTGCGAAATATCAAATGATAATGATGCAGCATTGTCGTCTGTAACTTTGTCGCTTTCAACGATTACTCTCAGCTCTCTACCTGCCTGAATTGCATAGGCATTTTTAACTCCATTGAAACCAAACGCTATTTCTTCAAGATCTTTCAATCTCTGAATATACGAATCTAGCACTTGACGCCTTGCTCCTGGACGTGCTCCAGAAATGGCATCACATACTTGAACTATAGGAGACAGAAGGTACTTCATTTCGATTTCGTCGTGGTGTGCTCCAATCGCGTTGCACACTTCTTCTTTTTCGCCGTATTTCTCTGCCCATTGCATTCCTAGTAAAGCGTGTGGAAGATCACTTTCTGTATCTGGTACTTTTCCAATATCGTGAAGTAGACCAGCTCTTTTGGCAAGTTTTACGTTTAATCCAAGTTCAGCCGCCATCAAACCACAAAGTTTAGAAACTTCGCGTGAGTGCTGTAGCAAGTTTTGTCCGTATGATGATCTGTATTTCATTCGTCCCACGACTTTAATAAGTTCTGGGTGTAAGCCGTGAATACCAAGATCGATTACGGTACGTTTACCTACGTCGATAATTTCGTCATCAATTTGCTTAGCTGTCTTTGCAACAACTTCTTCAATACGTGCTGGGTGAATACGACCATCTGTTACTAATTTGTGAAGTGCTAGCCTTGCGATTTCACGACGCACAGGGTCAAAACAAGACAGGATAATTGCTTCCGGTGTATCATCAACGATTATTTCTACTCCCGTTGCAGCTTCAAGTGCGCGGATATTTCGACCTTCTCTACCAATGATTCGACCTTTTACATCATCAGATTCGATATTAAAAACAGATACACAGTTTTCCACTGCTTCTTCCGTTCCAATTCGTTGAATGGTATTGATAATGATTTTCTTTGCCTCTTGATGCGCTGTAAGTTTTGCTTCCTCGATTGTGTCTTGTATGTGAGACATTGCTAGAGTTTTCGCCTCATTGCGCAATCCTTGTACGAGTTGTTCTTTTGCTTCGTCGGCAGAAAGACCTGAAATTGCTTCAAGTTTTTCTAATTGACTTTGGTGCATTTTGTCTAATTCTGACTGTTTTCTGTCAAGATTTGAGATACGTGCAGATAGTTCGGAAGTTTTTGCTTCAAAGTCATCATTAACTTTTTTTGCTCTAGAAAGTTCACTTGATACCTGCGATTCTTTGTCACGTACTCTTTTTTCTACCTCTGCAATTTTTTTGTCACGTCCTAAAATTACTTGTTCATGCTCCGATTTAAGTTCGATAAACTTTTCTTTTGCTTGAAGGATTTTATCTTTTTTGATGTTTTCAGCATCGACGTTTGCGTCTTTTATAATTGTTGCTGCTTCTTGTTTCGCATTCTTTAGAAGGTTGAAGATATTACTTCTTTCTAGAAGTTTGGCGATAAGAAAACCGCCTGCAATGCCCACGATTCCGGCTATTACTATTAATAGTGTACTGTCCATTAGTGTTTAAATTTATATATAAAAAAAAGCCTACATCAGAAAATTGTATAAACTCTGGTTATTACAAGTTTTGGGCTAACTCACTGTTCAAGGATCTGCTCGAGGCAGCATGCTTTAGTAATGAAGATTCGCTCATTTTAATTTGTTAGTGTTGAGTTTATCAAATGCAACTAATGTAGGCAGTAACTTAGTCTTTGTAAAGAACGTTATTTATCGAGATATTGTACTAATAAATCTTTAATTTTTTTGAGTCGTAGCAAAGTTTCTTCGCTACTTGAGTCAGTATCAATTTGTTTCTGCTCTACTTGAGAAGCAAATTGTAAAGCACACATCGCTAGTACATCTTGCTTGTCTCGCACAGCATAATTTTCTTCAAACTGTTTGATCATTACTTCAATTTTCTTGGAAGCACTTCTAAGGCCTTCTTCTTGAGCCATATCAACGGTGAGAGGGTAAACCCTATCGGCTATTGACACTTTAATTTTCAGTTTTTCCATTTCAATATCAGTCTGCAAGTTGTGCTATGCAATAATCGAGTTCTCTTATTAAAGTATTTATTTTAAGCTTCGTTTCTCTTTTTTCATCATCACTGCCCAACAGTGCGCTCGCCATTTTGAGGATTTGATATCTTTCAGTTACGGCTGCAATTTCTGCGCTTTGTTCTGCGATTATCTTTGCTGAAGTCGCTTCTTGTTTCTTGAGGGTACTGATAGTAGTTTCTAATCCTTCGATTTTCAAAAACAACTGCTCAATGCTTTTTTCAAGAGTATCAATTATTCCAACAATCTCACTCATCAATTTATCAAATATATTATTTAATAGAGCAAAGTTACTATTCTAGAGTTTAGAATTGCAATTTTTATCTAAAATTATTTAACGTTTACCAAATATACAAATAATTTTTCTTGTCTTTGCGAGTTATTAGCATTGTAGTATCTTGCTTAAAATTACAAAGAGAATTATTTTTTTGAAATCCTTATATAGTATGAAGTTTTACGCCCTTTTATTGCTTGTCTTTAGTTCTGCAATTGCACAGGAATATCCTCGAGATTACTTCCGGCCACCTTTGGATATTCCGCTACAGTTAGCTGGAAATTTTGGTGAACTTCGCAACAATCACTTTCACGCAGGCTTGGATTTTCGAACTCAGCAGCGAGAAGGCCTCAATATTTATGCCTCTGCAGATGGATATGTGTCTCGCATCAAAATTTCGACTTATGGTTATGGAAAAGCAATTTACATAACACATCCAAATGGTTATACTACTGTATATGGACATCTGCAGCAGGCGACGGGTGCTATCAAAGAATATATATACAAAAAGCATTATGAAGCAGAAAGTTTCGAAATTGAGTATTTTCCAAAACCTAATGAACTTCCTGTGACCAAAGGTCAGGTGATTGCATTGTCAGGAAATACTGGAGGATCGGGAGGCCCGCATTTACACTATGAGATTCGAGATTCGAAAACTGAGAATGTCCTAAATCCGTTGATGTTTGGATTTGATATTCTTGTGCCTGATACTAAGAAACCAGTTGTTACCAAACTAATGGTTTACCCTATTGGAGATGGCTCTATTGCAAATAACTATCAAGTGCCAACAATGTTGAGTTTTACGCAGCAAAAAGATGGCACTTATCAAGCCGAAAAGATTGTTGCTACGGGCAAAGTAGGAATTGGATTTTCAGGCTATGACAGCAATAATGTTTCTCCAAACAAAAACGGAATTTATTCGGCAAAAGGTTTTATTAACGGCAAGCAGAAATTTGAAAACAGATTCGAAAGCTACCATTTTGATGACACAAGATATATCAATGCACTATTGGATTATTCGAGATTAAAGAAAACTGGAGAGCGCGTTCAGAAAATGTTCGCCGAAAAACCTTTTCCATTACCAACACTTTCCACTGACAAGGACCAAGGAATTATTGATGTAAAACCAAATTTTAATCAGATTTATAAATTAGAAATTGCCGATTATAATGGTAACAAAGCTATTTTTTCTATTCCGATTGAATATGGTATTCAGCCGCAGCCTTTGGGAAGTCTTCCTAAGACTACGCCTTATTTTATAGATTCGGATAAAGAATATATTTTTGAAAAAGATTCTATGGAAGTGAGTTTTCCGGTTGGAACATTTTACAATAATTTCTATCTAGATTTTGATGTTCGAAATAAAATAATGTATCTCGATAATACCGATGTTCCAGTTCAGAAGAATTTTAAAGTTGCAATTACCGACTCAAGTTATTCGGCAGAAGCCATTCCTAAAACATTTATCGCTTCGGTGGTTGGAAACAGAAAAAGCTACAATAGAACCACTTTCAAAAACAATGTTTTTACAACGTACGTTCGTAGTTTAGGAAATTTTAGTCTTGCTCAAGATACCAAAGCGCCAACAATCTCAATTGCAAATTCAATTGAAGGAAAAACAATAAATGGTTATAAAACATTGACGCTAACCATTGGTGATGATCTGTCGGGAATAAATGACTATAAAGGATACCTTAATGGAAAATGGATTTTGTTTGATTATGATTATAAAAGTCGAAAGATAATACACGATTTTTCAGACAATATCTATCAGGATGGACGCAATGATTTAAAAATTATTGTCACTGATAATGTGGGGAATTCCGCTACCTTTGAAACTCATTTTTTTAAAAATAGATAATTCTATAAAACTCAGCTTTTTGAAAACAACAACTCTTATTTACAGCCTATTTTTCTTTTGTTCCACAATGATTATTCAGGCGCAAACGGGAAGATTAAAAGGAATAGTTTTAGACGATTACAATCTGCCCGTTGCCAATGTTAACATAATGGTCCTCGATCAAGCGACCGTTACCGATGCCACTGGTTTTTATCAGATGACAATTCCATCAGGCAAAAAGTTGACCGTAACTTTTACTCATATTTCGTTAAAGAAAGTGACCGCTACAATCGTTTTAAGGCAAAATGAAGATTATGAATTTAATATTCAAATGAATAGCGTTGCAGAGCAAATGGATGAAGTGATTATTGTAAAGGGTCAACGTCGTAGAGCCGAAGGAATTACGATTATAGAGCCAGAAATCATACGCAGGATTCCAGGCGCAAACGCGGGAGTAGAAAATATTATCAAGACACTTCCAGGAGTTTATTCTAATAATGAATTAAGTACACAATATGCCGTTCGTGGTGGAAATTACGATGAAAATCTTGTCTACGTAAACGAAATTGAAGTTTACAGACCATTTCTAGTTCGATCAGGACAACAAGAAGGATTAAGTTTTACAAATACTGATCTTGTTCAGAATGTAGATTTTTCTGCTGGTGGTTTTCAAGCAAAATATGGGGATAAACTATCGTCGGTATTGGATATAACTTACAGAAGGCCAACGAAATTTGCTGCTTCGGCCGAAGTGAGTTTACTGGGCGGAAGTCTTTCGGCAGAAGCCGTTTCAAAAAACCAAAAATGGGCGGCAATCGCGGGGGTGAGATACCGTGACAATAGTCTTTTGGTAAATAGCCAAGAAACAGAAACCAACTTCAAACCTAAATTTGCCGACTTTCAAGCTAATATTACCTACGATGCATCAACAAGATGGCAGTGGAGTTTTCTTGGAAATATAGCGCAGAATAGATATGACTATACGCCTCTAAGCAGGCAGACAAACTTTGGTACTATTGATGAGCCAATTGCACTTCAAGTGTTTTATGAAGGTCAGGAGAAAGATCGTTACGACACTTATTTTGGAGCTATTAAAAGTACTTTTCAAGCAACAGATAATACTACTCTAAAATTTATAGCTTCGGCATATAGCACTTTAGAACAAGAATATTTCGACATTTTTGCTGGATATTTCTTGGGAGAAGTTGATTCAAGTATTGGATCAGATTCTTTTGGAGATATAAAATTCAGTCGTGCTATTGGTACACAATTAAATCACGCTCGTAATGATCTTGATGCAGTAATTGTAAATGCAGAAGTAAAAGGATTTCATAAATTGGATGAAAATGAAATTGAATGGGGATTTAAGTATACTCGTGAAGATATTCGGGATCGAGTGGTGGAGTGGGAAGTGATTGATTCGGCAGGTTTTAGTATCAATCCACCATTTAGCGGAAGCTATAATGATCAACCTTACACTCCGTATAAGGGACCGCTTGTGCCATATCAGAATGTGAGAGCTATGAATTCTACAATTATCGATAGGCTTTCAGGTTTTGTACAGTGGAACAGAAAATCGACAATTGGCGAGCATCAAGTTTGGTATAATGCTGGAGTGCGAGCACACAATTGGACAGTTGATGACCAAATAAACCCAACAAAAAATCAAACAGTATTCAGCCCAAGAGCGCAATTTGCTATCAAACCTGATTGGGACAAGGATATGGTGTTTAGAGTTTCGGGAGGTCTGTACCATCAACCGCCGTCTTACCGTGAGTTGCGAGATGCTGATGCGAAAGTAATTTCGGATGTAAAAGCACAGCAATCTATACATCTAGTATTGAGTAATGATTATAGTTTCAAATTATGGGATCGCCCTTTCAAATTGATTTCTGAAGCATATTATAAATCAATGAGCGATGTAAATACTTACACCTTAGACAATGTTCGAATTCGCTACCGTGCAGATAATAATGCCGAGGCCTACGCATATGGAGCGGATGTAAGATTAAATGGTGAATTTGTTCCAGGCACCGAATCATGGTTGAGTTTTGGATATCTGAAAACCGAAGAAAATATCGACGATCGTGGATTCATTGCAAGACCAACAGATCAGCGATTGAAATTTGGAGTTTTGTTTCAAGATTATATGCCAGCATTGCCAAATGTCAAATTATACTTAAACCTAGTTTACAATACAGGATTGCCAGGAGGTTCACCTTCATATGCCGATTCATACCTCTATCAAAGTCGTCTGAGAGATTATCGCAGAGCTGATGTTGGATTTAATTACGTGTTTACTGACAACAATAATAGTAGACCGGAGGGGCATTGGTTAAAGAAATTTAAAGATCTATCTGCCGGTCTAGAGATTTTTAATCTCTTTAATAATCAAAATTCAATTACCAACACTTGGGTACGAGATGTGTATACTAAGAACCAATATGGTATTCCAAATTATATGACCACCCGTGTATTCAACTTTAAAATTTCGGCCAGGCTATAGTTTAAGCTGTGTCTGCAGTCAAAAAATCAGTATATTTGAAAAAGATATATCTTTTCAATAATTTAAAAAGTATGACAAAAATAGTTTTACTCTTATCAGGATTGATGCTACTAGCGCTCACATCTTGTACAGAAAAGGCCGAAAAGCCAAAAGTAATTTACGATTCTAGCAAAAAAGCCGCAGTCGTTCCTCAGGTTGATACTACTCAAATAGAAATTGCCGATTTGCCAATCTTAATTAGCGGAACAAATTACCTAATTCATCCAATTGGAGATGTTCGAGTTTTTAAAGGCTCAAAAGGATATGTTAATAGTAGTAGCGCGGGTGTAAGTTATACTATATCAAACTATAGTGAATTTGAAATTACAGGATACTTAAGAAATTTCAAGTTTCAACAAATTGACTCAGATTCTATCTCAGCACTTACAGACAAACGTGTACTAATTCAAAGTGCCACCTGTGTTATTCCAAGTTTTGACCGAAATAAGCAAGTGATGATTTATTCTCTCGCCGACATGGATACTAATAAAGATGGTAAGTTGGATGACAATGACATTAAAACGCTTTATATTAGTACGGTTTCAGGTCAGCGATTTACAAAACTTTCTGTAGATTATGAAGAAGTAATTGATTGGAAATTTATCGAAAATAAAGGTAGGATTTACTTCCGAACCATCGAAGACACCAATAAAAATGGGGAATTTGATAAAGACGATGTTGTGCATTACAACTACGCAGATCTAAATAATGATGAGTGGAAAGTTACATCTTATAAACCAGTATAATAAAAAAAGAGGCTTTAATGAAGTCTCTTTTTTTTGTCTAAATTTTATAAATTCTAAATCAGAATATCACTTTCAAGATCGGATTTCTCGATCAGAAAATCAAAATCCAATCGCTTCAGCAATTCGATAACCAGTTTTTTATACCAATTTTCTGATTTTGGGTGAATGTAGATTTTCTCAATTAAATCGTTGATATTTATCGAAATATTTAAACCTTCATTTACGGGATTTACTCTCGCACTTGCATCGCAGATAATCCGAATTTCCCGCTCATAGATAAAGCTTTTCCTTTTAAATAGAAATGGAAAAAACGCATCGTCAAACGGAATATATTCTTTCTTGTAGTCGATATAATTTACCTCGCCTATTGATTGCTGATAGGTGGTATCAGCCTGCAAAGCTGCTTGCAATCGGCCAACAGTAGATTGAATTGCAAGTCCTTCATTGTTTTGAGTAAATATCTGCCACATGGCAAAAGATTCGTATTCATTAATATGCCAACTGCTAATAACAACTTTCTCACGACGCTGCTTGTAGAATTTTAAAAACTCCGGATTATGTTGCGATAGTTTCTTAATTTCTTCAAATGTAGGCTCACTAAAAGTACCTTCGTATTGATCTTCAAATTTGTCAGATCTCGACATGAAGAGTTTTTGCGAAAGCAGCAAATCTAGAAATTTGGACAGATCCAAATATTTCCAAACTATAGTATCTGGATCTTCAGGCAACTTAATTTTCTCGTTTGCAACATACATTGTGAATCGATTTTTATTTTTAAAGTTACTATTTTAAGTTGTTATTCAAAACTTTGCATCGTTACTAATTTTCGATATGTTCCGTCCATTGCGAGTAATTCTTCGTGATGTCCTTGCTCTACAATTCGGCCCTTTTGCATTACAACAATTAAATCTGCTTTCTGAATTGTAGAAAGTCGGTGCGCAATTACAATCGAAGTCCTATTTTGCATCATATTTTCCAACGCTTGCTGAACAAGTCTCTCGCTCTCGGTATCAAGTGCCGAAGTAGCCTCGTCAAGAATCATAATCGGAGGGTTTTTCAATACTGCCCTTGCAATAGATAATCGTTGTTTCTGTCCGCCCGAAAGCTTGTTTCCGCTGTCACCAATATTGGTGTGGATGCCGTTGGGCAAGTCTTTTACAAACTCGTAAGCATTCGCGATTTTCAAGGCGTCGATAATTTCTTCGTCAGTAGCATCTAGCTTTCCTAATGACACATTTACGCGAATACTGTCGTTGAACAAAATACTATCTTGAGTAACAAGTCCCATTAATTGTCTTAGCGATGACAATTCGACATCTTTGATATCTGTGCCGTCAATTGCAATGCTGCCGTCTTTTACATCATAAAAACGTGTTAACAAATTGGCAATAGTACTTTTTCCACTTCCTGATTGCCCTACAAGTGCTACAACTTTTCCTTTTGGAATAGTAAGTGAAAAGTCTTTTAAAACTGTTTCGTCTTCGTAAGCGAAGTTTACATTTTTTATCTCAATTGCATTTGCAAAAGTTGGTTTGATAATCGCATCGACTTTACTTTCAATCGTGTTTTCTTGTTCTAAAACTTCCAAAACTCTTTCGGCCGCAGCATTTCCTTTTTTTACTCCGTACGAAGCTTTCGAGATTGCTTTGGCAGGTGTCAATATATTATACGAAAGTCCCATATATACGATAAAAGCAGCGCCACTAAGGGTTCCTTCTACCAAAACCATATTTCCTCCGTACCATAATAAGATCGCGATTACTGCAATTCCTAAAAACTCACTCAAAGGAGAGGAAAGGTTTTGCCTATTGAGAATTCTGTTTGATAAATGATTAAAACGACCTGTAGATCCTTGAAATTTCGAATTAAAATACCCTTCAGATGTAAAGCCTTTTATAACTTTTAATCCGCCTAAAGTTTCATCAATTATAGATAGAAAAAAACCTTGTTCTTGCTGAGCTCTATCCGATTGTCTCTTTAAAGATTTTCCAACAAGGGAGATAATATAACCTGAAACCGGAATAAAAATAAATACAAATAATGTTAGCTCTACACTAATGGCAAGCATCGCTATTATTGTAAATAAAATCGTTAATGGTTCGCGAACGATCAATTCTAAAACTGATAAGAACGAATGCTGAATTTCGAAAACATCATTCGAAATTCTCGACATCACATCTCCTTTTCTTTTTTCGGAATAAAATTCCAATGGCAATTCGACCGTCTTTTTGTACATCGCATTTCTGATGTCCATCAAAACCCCATTTCTCAGAAATGTGATAAAGTACATTGCCAGGTAATTGAATAAATTCTTTAGTAAAAACATCGAAATAATCACCGCAATCATAATAGTCAAAGTGTGCATCGGGCCATTCATCTCTGTACTATTTGAGATATAATAGCTCATATAATTTTCGAAGTAATCACCTATCGAAAACAAACCGTCATAAACTGGCGGCTGTGTAACCTTAGCATTTTCCTTGAATAATACCGTCATCATTGGCATCAAAGCCACGAACGATAGCGCACTAAAGAGTGCGTAAAGGATGTTGAAAAAGATATTCAAGTAAGCGAATCTCTTGTAGGGAATCGCAAATTGAAGAATTTTTTTGAAGTAATTCATTAATTAATTTTAAAATCCAACAGGATATTTTTGATTTTTTGGTCAAGGAAAATTTCGGCATCAGCCAATTCTTCAAGAGATTCGATAGCCGTATTCACACTTACGTAAAATTTAATTTTTGGCTCCGTACCACTTGGTCGAGCAGCAATTTTACTACCATCGCCAGTGTAATAAATTAGCACATCAGATTTCGGAATATTTAAAGCTTCAGTTTCATCACTGATTAGATTCAATGCCGTGCTATTTAAGTAATCTTCGACCATTACCACTCGTTCACCATTAATTTCACGCAATGGATTCTCGCGTAAGTCAATCATCATTTGCTTGATTTCGGCAGCGCCTTCAATTCCTTTTTTAGTCATCGAAACCAAAAACTCTTTATAAAAACCGTAATCTACATAAAGCTGTTGCAAGTATTCGTAAATACTATTTCCGGCCGCTTTTGCTTGAGCAGCCATTTCGCAAGCTAATAACGTTGCAGCAATTGCATCTTTATCGCGAACGGCATCGCCCACCATATAGCCAAAACTTTCTTCTCCGCCACCAATAAATTGCTGCTCAGGAAAGTCTTTAATCATCTTCGCAATCCATTTAAAACCGGTCAAACCAACTTTAAAATCAACACCGTAAGCCGAAGCAAGTTCCATAATCATGGGAGTCGAAACAATTGTCGAAGCCACAAATTGTCTTCCGTCAAGTTTTCCGTTTTTCTTCCATTGCTCCAATAAAAACGCGGTCATCAAAACCATCGCTTGATTTCCGTTGAGCAAAATTAGATCGCCAGAAGCGTCTCGAACAGCAACACCAAGACGGTCAGAATCGGGATCTGTTCCAATTACAATATCTGCATTTATCTCTTTGGCAAGGTCCATTGCCATGGTCAAAGCCTCTGGTTCCTCAGGATTTGGCGATTTTACCGTCGGGAAATCCCCGTTAGGAACTGCCTGCTCCGCCACAATATGCACATCCTTATAACCCGCTCTTTCTAGAGTTTGCGGCATTAATTTTATTGACGTCCCGTGAAGCGAAGTAAAAACAATTTTCAAATTATCTTTTGCCGCTTGAGGTGTGTCAAAACTCGCATTTTTTATAGATGAAGCGATAAAGGCATCATCAACTTCAGTATCTATATAGTGTAATAAGTCTAGATTTTCGTCAAACTTAATATCCTCGTAAGCAAGCGCATCAATTGTACTAATAATCTCTGCATCCTGCGGTGGCACTAACTGTCCACCGTCTTGCCAATACACTTTGTATCCATTATATTCTGGTGGATTGTGCGAAGCTGTAAGTACAATCCCACATTGGCAATTCAGTTTTTTTACTGCAAAACTCAATTCTGGTGTAGGTCGCATTTCCGAAAATAGGTACACTTCTATACCATTTGCACAAAAAACATCAGCCACCGTTTTTGCCAAAGTATCACTATTATGCCTGCAATCATAGGCAATTGCTACTTTTAGTTTCTCAGTCGGAAAAACTTTATGCATATAATCTGCAATTCCTTGAGTATTTTTTCCAAGTGTATATTTATTGATTCGGTTGGTGCCTGCACCCATAATTCCGCGCATTCCGCCAGTACCAAATTCTAGGTTTTTATAAAAACTATCCTCAAGCTCTTTCGGTGCCGAAGTCATCATATCAATCACTTCTGCCTGTGTTTTGGCATCAAAAGTTGGAGTTAACCACTCATTTACACTCTTTAAAATTGTCTCTGGTATATGCATTTTATTTTTTTTTGGAGCTATTTCCCGCTTTCCTCTACAATCTTTTATGTTTTTCTAAAAAGAAAAAACATAAAAGGATTTCCGTTGCAATCGGGGCTAGGGCTCTACGTTAGTATTCATAATTTTTTTAAAACTTCAACCGAAGTTTTTATTTCAAGTCTATTCCTGCAGTTCGGCAATATTGCTACTTTCCACTATTTTATATCGATCTTGATGTCCTTTGCTTCGTAGAATAATTTCGCCAAGAAAACCCGCAAGAAAAAATTGTGTTCCAATAATCATCGTTACGAGTGAAATATAAAACCAAGGATTGCTGCTCACCAATATCGTTGGCAGGTCATTGTACAACCTGATTAGTTTATTAATTCCAATAAATCCTGCCGATACAAGTCCTATGATAAACATAATGGATCCCATAGCGCCAAAAAGGTGCATAGGACGTTTTCCGAATCTACTTAAAAACCAGATGGTAATTAAATCTAGAAAACCATTTACAAAACGGTTCATTCCAAATTTTGTCTCACCATATTTCCGAGCTTGATGTTTTACAACCTTCTCGCCAATTTTTCCGTAGCCGGCATTTTTTGCCAATACAGGTATATAGCGGTGCATTTCGCCAGAAACTTCAATGTTTTTTACAACTACATTTTTATAAGCTTTCAATCCGCAGTTAAAATCATTGAGTTTTACGCCAGATGTTTTTCGCGCTGCCCAATTAAATAATTTGGAAGGTAGATTCTTTGACATCACCGAGTCGTAGCGTTTCTTTTTCCAGCCCGAAATCAAATCGTAATTTTCTTCCTTAATAAGATGGTACATTTCTGGAATTTCCTCTGGATTGTCTTGCAGGTCAGCGTCCATAGTAATGACTACATCGCCTTTGGCCCGCGCAAAACCGGCATGCAGAGCTTGCGATTTTCCGTAATTACGTAAAAACCGAATTCCTTTTATATTAGGATTCAGTGAAATAAGATCTTCAATAACTTTCCAAGATCTGTCCGTACTTCCGTCGTCTATAAAGATTACTTCGTACGAAAAACCGTTGGCGTGCATTACTTTAACAATCCAATCGTGCAATTCCTGCAGCGATTCGTCTTCGTTAAGTAAAGGGATTACTATAGATAAATTCATATATTTTTTTAGAAACTTTGGTTGCGATCTCTCTTTACGATTGCACCTATAATTAGCGAGTAAAGTAAACCTATAAATGCATAAATTGCGATTGTAGAAGGTATTGCAATAAAGGGACTCATAAACTTACGAGTAACAGAAATTGCCATATCTACTTGCTCTTCGGTCATGTCGGAATTATCGCTTAGCATTACCGAACGAGTCTTTCTCATCAGTTCTTCAACATATTCTGGAAAAATTGCATTAAAAACCACTGTAAATACACCAGCAATTAGCCCAGCAATTACACAGATAGTTACTCCAACTTTTAGACATTCGCCAAAACTTGCATATCCACCGTTCATCTTTCTAAAGTTTATACAACCTAGATAAATTAAGATTAGTGGAAGTATTAAAAAGTTTAAAAAATTCAAAACAAGTCCGTAAGTGGGGTAAGAGACTGGATTTATATCCATTACGTACCCAATGACTGTTTCAAAGATCATAATCAGACCGAATATTAAACCTAGAAATAAGCCAGCTTTTGCAGGAGATTGAGTAGTAATGTCTTTCATAGAAGGGAGTTTTTAGAATTATAATACAAATATAGCAATTCAAGATATACAACATACAATAAAGGCATCAAGCTATCTAAAAATAAAATACTAGAAACGATTTGTATATTGAAAAAATAGTGTAAATTTGCAGACTTATAATTATAAACAAGCAAGCTAAAAACTGTTGTTGAGTTTATACCTTTTCTTGTCAAAGAGAGAAGCCTCGAAACAAAAGCAATAGCAACAAGAAACACTTAATAAAATGAAAAAAGGAATTCACCCAGAAAATTACAGATTAGTTGCATTTAAAGACATGTCAAACGAAGATGTTTTTATTACTAAATCTACAGCAGACACAAAAGAAACTATTATGCACGATGGTGTTGAATACCCAGTAGTGAAAATGGAGATCTCTAGAACTTCTCACCCATTTTATACAGGTAAATCTAAACTTATCGATACTGCAGGACGTATTGATAAATTTAAAACAAAATACGCAAAACACGCGAAATAATTTACTGCCAGAGTTTCTGACCGAGTTTTTCTCAGATGAAGCGAAGATAGTACCTCATAGAAAAGTAGTAAACATTGTTTACTACTTTTTTTTTGTGCTTATTTTTTGTGGTTTATATATAACGAAATGTCCTAGTTTGGGATGATTTTGCGAGAAGGATGGCAGTGCAAATCCTTTGTTGTGGCGTTGCGAAGCATAAGCTACAACAAAGATTGGGAACGGACAGCCTGACCGGCGCTTAATAAAGGCGTCAAATAGTAACTGAACATCTATAAGACTGTCGCATTTTTCTTGCAATGGTGGCGCCGGGCTCGCCCAAATAAAAAGAAAAATTTCAAATCTTTACGACTAAGCTTTTTTTAGAATCGACCGCGATTAGACTAAAAACTTTGTAACTTTGAGTTCATAAAATTCAAGACAAGAAAAATGAATTACATTCTATTTGACGGGCCGGCTAGAAATGCGCTATTGCCTTTTACATTTACCAGACCAGTTGCGGATATTCGCGTGGGGATTTTGACAATTCGCGAGAAATGGGAGAAATATTTGCAAACGACAACCACTTCGGTGACCGAGCAATATTTGTCCATGAAGTATCCGATGGTCGAAATGCCGGAGAATATTATGATTAATGCATCGTATTTGCCGAACGATATTTTGGTGGAAATGATTAAAAATCTTGAACAAAATCAAGCTATTTTTAAAGACGATCAGGTGATTGCATTTTTTACTACCGACGATCAAGAAGATGTAGATTTTGACACTTACGAAGCCATTGAATTTGACCAAGATTGCCTGACGATTGAGCATACTTGGGATATTTTTCAGAAAAACGATGCCGCTTTACGCGAAGATTTTATTTTGCTAACTCAAGGTGAACAATCAGAGCGAATTCCGAAAAGTGTGAATGCAATTAATCCAGAGAATATTTTTATTGAAGAAGGGGCATCTCTTGAATTTGTTACTTTAAATGCTTCGACTGGACCTATATATATAGGACGCAACAGCGAAATTATGGAGGGATCTGTAATTCGTGGGCCTTTTGCACTTTGCGAAGGTGCGCAAGTAAAGTTGGGGACAAAAGTGTACGGTGCCACTACGGTTGGTCCACATTCTCGCATTGGTGGTGAAGTAAATAATTCGGTACTTTTTGGATATTCTAACAAAGGACACGATGGATTTTTAGGAAATAGTGTGCTTGGCGAATGGTGCAATATTGGTGCGGATTCTAATAATTCCAACTTGAAGAATAATTACGAAGAAGTGAAATTATGGAGCTATGAAACTGAAGGTTTCGCCAAAACAGGACTTCAATTTTGCGGTTTGATGATGGGTGATCACAGTAAATGTGGTATTAATACCATGTTTAATACCGGAACTGTGGTTGGTGTGAGTACGAATATCTTCGGCTCTGGATTTCCACGAAACTTTGTTCCGAGTTTTTCTTGGGGTGGCGCATCAGGATTTTCGACTTATTTGACCAAGAAAGCTTTTGAAACTACACGTATCGTAATGGCCCGAAGGGGAATTGAATTTGATGACAAAGAGCAATACATTTTAGAACATGTTTTTGAGGAAACTAGAAAGTGGCGTAAGGATTAACTCTCAGCAATAGTAAGCCATTCAAGCAGAATAATAATAAATAGTACAAGCGATGAAATATAGATTAGAAAGTGATTTGATAGGGGAGCTTCAGGTTCCGGAAGAGGCATATTACGGAGTTCAAACGCAGCGTGCTGTCGAGAATTTTCAAATTTCGGGAGTATTGCTTTCTGATTTTCCGCAGTTTATAAAAGGGCTTGCTTATGTAAAATGGGCAGCGGCCGAAACAAATTTTACTTTAGGACTCCTTGACGAAAATATCAAAAATGTAATCGTTGAAGCCGCTAAAGAAGTAATTGATGGGAAATTTGATCAAGATTTTCCACTTGATATGATTCAAGGTGGTGCAGGTACGTCGACTAATATGAATATTAACGAGGTAATTGCCAATCGTGCCAACGAGATGATGGGTTACAGTAAAGGTAGTTATGAGGTTGTTACTCCTAATGACCACGTCAATCTTTCGCAATCTACAAATGATGCCTATCCAACGGCAATTAAGCTTGCGGCAATAAATGCAAACGAGCAATTAATTTCAGTTTTGCAGACCCTAATTAATTCTTTTAGAGCAAAAGGAGAAAGTTTTAAGCACGTGATTAAGATGGGTCGTACGCAACTTCAAGATGCGGTGCCAATGACTTTGGGTCAAGAATTTGAAGCATACGCGGTGAATCTTGAAGATGACATAGAGCGACTCAATCAGAGTACTTTGCTATTTTTGGATATAAATATGGGTGCAACGGCAATTGGTACAGGATTGAATGCTGCTCCAGGTTATGCAAAATTATGTGCTGAAAATTTATCCAAAATTACAGGGCATAAATTTACAACTGCTCGCAACCTTATTGAGGCAACTCCAGATACTGGAGCTTATGTGACTTATTCTTCGGCTTTGAAGAGAATGGCGGTTAAGATTTCGAAAATATGTAATGATTTGCGCTTGCTTTCGTCAGGACCTCGTTGTGGTTTTAATGAAATTAATCTTCCAGCAATGCAGCCAGGATCTTCGATTATGCCTGGGAAAGTAAATCCTGTAATTCCAGAAGTGATGAATCAGATTTGCTTTAGAGTTATTGGAAATGACTTGACCGTAACTATGGCAGCCGAAGCAGGACAACTGCAGCTAAATGTTATGGAGCCCGTAATGACATTTTCTATCTTAGAATCGATGAGACTGCTATCTAACGGAATGCAAACCCTCGCAACAAAATGTATCGACGGAATTACCGCAAACGAAGCACATTGCAAAGCGATGGTAATGAATAGCATTGGAATTGTGACTGCATTAAATCCTCATATTGGATATAAAAATAGTACAAAAATTGCCAAAGAAGCTTTGGAAACTGGCGCTTCGGTTTATGATCTTGTGATAAAATATAATATTTTGTCTATGGAAGAAATGGACAAAATTTTGGACCCAGCAAATATGCTTGCGCCGCAAATGGACAAGGTAAATCACAATCCAAATAAGTAGTTCGAAACTCTTTTATAAAAAAAAATGCGTCAACTTAGGTTGACGCATTTTTTTTTGCTTTCTAGCTTCTGCGGAACTCGATGCTCTGACCGTTTACCACAAGTGTCATTGTCTGCTTATCATCCGAAAAGGTAAATTCTAAACCACCTTCTTCAAGTGTGAATTTATTTTTTCCAGCAAATTCAAGTGGAAAAGAAGCTTGACCTTCTACATTTGCGGTTAAAATATTGTTTTCTGCTGTAAAGGTTAAGATCATTGGAGCAATAGCACTTGAGTATTTTCCAACAAATTCTGTAGCCACAAGATCTTTTTCTAAAGTGTTTTTCTTCGCGCTCCACTCATTATTTCGGCTATTGATATCCGGGAAAACTTTGTCAGGATCAATCGTTACAGTTTCAATTTCTTCGGTAGAATCTAGAACGAAAGACCACGTTTTATTGCGTTCCCAAATTTCGACAGGAAGTTTCTTTCTCATCGTTTTTCCGCTTTTCAGCTTCGCTTCGATGGTAACAGGCATTGGCATTTTTTCTAAATTTTCGATAGAAATAATCGCACCTAACTTTGCATTATTCTTTACATATTTCACCGAAGTTACTGCTTGGTCAAACTGCCAGTTGTTTAAGAACCAACTTCTCCAAAACCAGTTTAGATTTTCACCAGAAACATTTTCCATGGTACGGAAAAAGTCGAATGGAGTTGGGTGTTTGTACGCCCAACGCTCTACGTACGTGCGCAAGGCTTCGTCAAAAACTTCTTTTCCCAGAACTTGTTCTCGCAAAATTGTCAATGCTGCCGCAGGTTTCCAGTAAGCAAGAATTCCAAGATTTGCCTCTTTTAATCCATCAGGAGCCGTCATCAGTGGCTCCAAAGCAGGATTTGTAAAATAGGAAGAAGACTGATGCATATTAGGACCTGCCTGATCATATTCACCATTATTGAAATCTTTTGTGCTTAGCGAATTCAGAAAAGTATTAAGACCTTCGTCCATCCAAGCAAATTTACGCTCGTTTGATCCTACGATCATCGGAAACCAAATATGTCCCCATTCGTGATCGGTAACATCCCATAAATCCTTTCCTTTAGATTCTGAACTACAAAAAACAATCGAAGGATATTCCATTCCACCCGCGATACTTGCGGCGTTGATTGCTGTAGAGTACGGATATTCAAACCATCTTTTTGAGTAGTTTTCGATTGATGCTTTTGTATATTCAGTCGATCTTCCCCACGCAGCTTTACCGTCGCTTTCTACTGGATAGACCGAAATAGCTAGCGATTTTTTTCCGCTCGGTAGATTGATTTTTGCTGCGTCAACTATAAATGCTGCAGATGAAGTCCAAGCCACATCTCTGGAGTTTTCGATTTTAAATTTCCAAGTCAACATCGCTTTTCCAGTTGGGCGAGAATCCTTAGATTTCACTTCTTTTGCTGAGCGAATAATTACGGTTGCATCACTTTCTCTAGCTTTTTTCCAACGATCCAATTGGGTAGCAGTATAGACTTCTTCTGGGTTTTGAAGTTCACCCGAACAAGCAACAATATGATTTGAAGGAGCGGTGATTTCGATATCAAAATTACCATATTCTAAATAAAATTCTCCTGCACCCAAATATGGAAGTGTATTCCAACCTTGAATGTCATCGTACACGCACATACGCGGATACCACTGCGCAACGCTGTATATTTTTCCGTTTTTGGTGTTTAGGATTCCCATTCTATCTGATCCATAAGTAGGCGATGTGAATCCGAAATCGATTTGAAACTGAATTTCTCCTCCTTTTGAAGCTAGATTTTCAGGCAGATAAACTTTCATTCGAGTATCGCTGATGCTAAATTTTAAAGCTTGAGATTTTGCTTTCTTTCCGTTGATTGAAAGTAATTTGATAGATTTTATTTTGTGTCCACCGTGAAAAACTTCACCTTTCGCGCCATTTCTGCTGCCTTGCAAAGAAATGACTGCATTTCCGCGAGAATCTTTATCAAATAGATTTTGATCAACATTCATCCATAGAAATGAAAGATTGTCCGGGCTATTATTGGTGTAGGTAATTATTTCGCTTCCGCTAAATTCGTCCGTTTTGTCATTCAGCTCTACTTTGATATTGTAGTTAGCGTAATTCTGCCAATAGTTTGCAGTCGGCTGTCCGCTTGCTGAACGGGTTGTACTTCCATTAGAAGTATAGAATATTGGTGCAAAGGCATCAAGATAACTGTAATTATTGTTGGCTGATGGTGCCTGCGCCACTGAAGTTATTCCGCATAGCAAAAGTGCATAAAGCGAAAAAATATTAAAAGTTCGTTGAAACATTAGGAGGATTTTAATTAGGATGTTGCTTTGAGTATCAACGGGTAAAACTACTAAAAGTTTTAGATACTCAAAACTGTTTTATTATTTTGAATTTAAACAAAAAAAAGCTTCAGAAGGACTGAAGCTTTAGTGGTAATATGAATTTTAAAAACTTAATCAATTTTCACAAAGTCGCCATCTTTTGTGAATTCTAATTCAACCTTATTGGTTAATTTCACTTCAATTTTGCGATCGCTTTTATCGATTTTTGTAAAACTTTGTCCAGGGTAATTTGCTTTTACATATTGAGAAATTTTATTTGGAATAAAGTGAGCTCCAATTTGAGTTCCCTTTCCATCTATTTCTTTCCATTGCCCGTCTTTGTCAAATTCGATTTCTGCTCCATCTGCAAGTGTCACTTTATACTTTAAACTGCGAGATCCTAGATCTTTCTTCCCAATTGCCCACGCATTGTCAGCATATTCTTTGGTTAGAAATTCTTGAGCCGCTTTTGGCAAGTCATTTTTTTTAATTACAGTTTCTTGTGCATTGGCAAACCAAACGCTACAAAACATCATTATAGTTAGTACACTTTTCATAGTTGTTGTTGTTGTTTTATTCTGTTCTAAAAGAATTAATTAAAAGAAGTTTAAAAGTAGTAAATATTAAATTATTAAAGGGTTATTTTTTCTGAACTCTTTTTAAATCAAGCATATTCAGAGGATTTATTCCCAAGCCTACGACATTTTTTCTGGTAAATCTAGCTGCTTTATCATAGAAAAGCGGAATGATTGGAGCTTCCTCAATCATTATTTTGTCCATCTTTTCGTAAAGTGCAATTCGTTTTTTATCATCCGTTTCGGTAAAAGATGATTCGTAAAGTCGATCGTATTCTGCGTTTTTAAAATGAGTTGTATTAGGACCGTTAGGAGCAAAATTCTTGCTGTAAAATAAGGACAAATAATTTTCGGCATCAGGATAATCTGCAATCCAGCTTGCGCGAAAGAAGTTCAGTTTTCCCGTGGCAATTGATTGTCGTAGAGTAGAAGGTGGACTCACATCAATCTGAACGTCGATCCCAATTTTCTGCCATTCTCGCTGCAGAAATTCCGCAATATCTATATAGGAAGCATTGGTGCTTAGCAAAATCGTAGGTTTCTTATCCGAAGTTTCAGCGATATAATCCGCAACCAATTCTCTAGCTTTTTCGGGGTTGTAATTATAACCCGCAGTAGCCGAATATCCCGGTAATCCCGCAGGAATAATTCCGCCAGTTGCAGGAATTCCCATATTATTCCGAAGGTATAAAACCATCTTCTCACGATCGAAACCCAAATTCAATGCTTGTCGAATACGTTTGTCTTTGCTTGCCGCCGAACCATTTTCGGTATTAAACGCCAAATATTCGGTGTTCAAATAAGGACCAGAAACCATTTTGAAATCCTCGGAGTATTTAGGTTGTAAATCTCCAACTTGGGTCAGAATTTCATCTTTGTAAGATGGATCTAAACCGGAGATAAAATCTAATTTTCCTTGTATAAATTGCAGAAAGCCACTTTGCTTATCCGGTAAAAAAGTGATCGCAACCGCTTCGAGATAAGGCAAGGATTTTCCGTTTGCATCTTTTTCGTAATAATCAGGATTCTTCCGAAGCACCAATTTTATATTCTCTTCCCACAATTTAAAATGAAAAGGCCCAGTCCCAATTGGATGTGCTCTAAAATTATAACGTTTATTTGTTTTAATTTCTAAAGGAACAACCGAAGCGTATTTCATCGCTAATAATCCTAAAAATGCAGGAAATGGTTTCTGAAGATTTATTTCGAAAATACTATCGTTTTGAGCTTTAAAGTTTTCGACATTTTGCAAAATCCAACTACCTGGCGAAGCATTCGAAGGATCTTGAAGTCGATCGAAACTGTATTCAAAATCATACGCGTTTGCAGTTCGAGTGCTGTCTTTTCCGAACAATTCGCTTTTATGAAACTTTACATCATTTCGAATTATAAAAGAATATTTCTTTCCATCTTCAGAAATTTTCCAAGATTTGGCAACATCAGGAATGATATTAAGACTTTCGTCAAGCTGAACCAATCCGTTGAAAAGTAAGTTACAAGCCCAAATATTTGATTGCACTTTCGAAAATGCTGGATCCAAAGAAGTGATATTCGCACTTTCATTATAGCGAAAAACCAATTGATCGTTGGTATCGGTGCTTTTTGAATTGCAGGATACAAGCATCAGAAGTGGGAAAAATAAGAGAGGAAGATATTTGGAAAGGCGCATTCTGACTATAAAATTTAGGTGAGTTTTGAAATAAATTCAAACAAAAACAAATATAATACTATCAGATTTCATTTCTTGATTATTGTCCGTAAATTTGCAGGCGTTTAGAAATCTGTTCTTTATTAGAATAAGCCTTCAAAAGCTTAGAAATAAATGAACATTGAATGTCGAGGGAGGCAGAAGTAAAATTTCTGTGCAAATAATTACCACTATGGAAACAAAGAAAAAAGTCGCTTTTTATACTTTAGGTTGCAAACTAAATTTTTCAGAAACATCAACGATTGCTCGTAATTTTAAGGACGAAGGCTTTGATCGTGTTGATTTTGAAGACGTTGCCGATATTTATGTTATCAATACTTGTTCAGTTACGGACAATGCTGATAAGCAGTTTAAGCACGTTGTTCGCAAAGCATTAAAGTTGAACGAAAAAGCCTTTGTTGCCGCAGTTGGATGTTATGCGCAATTAAAACCTGAAGAACTTGCCGCTGTAGATGGTGTGGATTTGGTTTTGGGTGCGACTGAGAAATTCAATATCACTCAATATCTAAATGATTTGTCTAAAAATGATTTTGGTGAGGTTCATTCTTGCGAAATTTCGGAGGCAGATTTTTATGTAGGAAGTTATTCGATAGGAGATAGGACTCGTGCTTTCTTGAAAGTTCAGGATGGTTGCGATTATAAATGTACCTACTGCACAATTCCACTTGCGAGAGGAATTTCGAGAAGTGATACCATCGAAAATGTGTTGCAAAACGCAAAAGAAATTTCGCAGAGAAATATTAAAGAAATCGTGCTTACTGGTGTAAATATCGGTGATTACGGTAAAGGTGAATTTGGAAATAAAAAACACGAACATACTTTTCTAGAACTGGTTCAAGCACTTGACGAAGTAAAAGGAATTGAGCGTTTGAGAATATCTTCGATAGAACCAAATCTATTGAAAAATGAAACCATCGAATTTGTTTCGAAAAGCCGAACATTTGTTCCGCATTTTCATATTCCGTTGCAATCGGGAAGTAACGATATTCTAAAAGCGATGAAGCGCCGTTATATGCGCGAGTTGTACACAGAAAGAGTTGCGAAAATCCGCGAAGTAATGCCACACGCTTGTATTGGTGTGGACGTAATCGTTGGTTTTCCAGGCGAAACGGACGAGCATTTCCTTGAAACTTACAACTTCCTAAATGAAATGGATATTTCCTATTTACACGTTTTTACCTATAGTGAACGTGATAATACCGAAGCGGTGGATATTCCAAATCCAGTTGCTAAAAATGTGCGCTCAAAAAGAAGCAAGATGCTACGAGGATTGTCGGTGAAAAAGAGAAGAGCTTTTTACGAATCTCAATTGGGAACAACTAGAACGGTACTTTTCGAATCAGATAACAAAGAGGGCTATATCCACGGATTTACCGAAAACTACGTAAAAGTAAAAACCCCTTGGAATCCAGAATTAGTGAATACGCTACACGAAATTGAACTTACTACAATTGATGAAGATGGTAGTGTGAGAATGAATTTTGTGGAGAAGGTTGCGGTGGTGTAGGGGAAGAGAGAGTTGCTTTCAGTAATCAGAACCGATATTTCATTTTTTTGGCTTGCAGCCAAGAAATTTTTATTTGATTGCAGTGATGGACTTCTCAATTTCAACTTTTAAAGTAGCAATTTCTTTATTGGTATTTTCGCCCAGAATATTTGTTAAATTTTCTAACTCCATCTTTCCATTAATATAATAATTTATTAATTCATTTCTTATTTCTTGCATGTCATAAGAGTTGAATAATTGAAAGTTGCATATTTTCAATTTACCAGAATACAATTTTATTTTTATAAAATTCGCAACTCCGTTTGACCTAATACTATTAAAATTCCCTCTTCCAGGATTGATTATTTTACCGTAATAGTCACCGTTTGAGATCTCAATACTTTCAATTTTTTCAAGACAAAATACTTCGTTTTCTATTTCAATTGAATTTTTTTCAAAGGTTAGAAACCCATCAATTTCACCTCGCAAAGGTTCAGTTTTTGGAATTCCCATAAGGCTTAAAACTATTCCGCAAACAAAGGTGATTAGGATTGCTCCGAGCAGAATATTGTTAACCGCACTTTTTTCTAAAACTCCACTTCCGTTTTTTAATAATAAAATAAGTAAACAAGTAAATATTATTGGATAGATAACTCTATTGTTACTCCAATAAAATTTAGATGATTTATTATAAATTGAAAAACGGTTCATTTAATTAAGATATAGTAGTTCAGCTAAATTTTCTCGCAAAAAACGATTTATGGTTAATGAAGTGAGAATTTCCTTTAAGCATATATGCCCCAAGGACAAAAATCGCTCTATTTAGGCGAAAACCCGAGCAATTGTGATGATCTGTTTGCATTTATAAGTTTTTCATCCATTCACATCTTTGCTTTTTGTTGATATTATTGCTTCTAAAGTGTTTACTAGCTTATTTTTGCGTACAACTCAAATATATACAAATAACCTCCACTTTAACCAACAAAGAACTCTATTTCCCACCAGGTTTCAAATGAAACCTTATCTTAGTAATCCTAAAAACCGTACTGCTATACTGCTCAATAAATTCATATTTATCTCTACCGACTTGGTCAAATTTGACGATGATTCCAGCGGAGAGTTCATAATACATTTTGTCGCCTTCCATCATCAATCTATTGCCGTTTTTGCGATAAGCAGAGCGGATTAGCACAAATTCAGATAGATTCCAAGTGGTATTGTTGGCATCAAAATCTTCGGTGCGGGCATAAATTCCTTCCACTATTTCTGTTTTGCAGTTGTAGTATTTGGGAATATTTTCGAAAAATAAAAGGATTGCTTGATTGTCTTCTTCAGAAAGCATAAATAAACGGTGGGGTTTTAAATTCTAATTCCGGGTGGAAGTAAATCTCGGTAAGTTGTATTTTTCTTGAAGAACTTGGCGATTTTCGGAAGTACTGGAACAACTTTGAGTTTGCGTTCGTAGGCAAAGGCCATTATTTCGTCAAGAAGGGTATTTATAAATTCTTCGTTCTCAAAATTATCGGGAGTGTGAATTTTGGTTAGAAAAATCTTTCTATCTTGAAAGGAATATTCTACCGAAACTAATTCATCGTTGTGGTGGGTTTCAAATTGACGTAGAAAAGTATTGTCTTTAATTTCCATAAGAGTACTATCTTTAATTTCCATATTGATCAAATTTTGAGCTGTTAAAGGTGGGTTTGCAAATATTTTTTCCGCTTGAAGCAACTCAATTTAATGATGAAACTATACCGGAAAAATTGTTTTGAGATAAAAAGAAATCTGCATTCTGTTTAATTTAGCACTCGCTAAGTTACTGAAATAAAAGCAGTTTTCAAAAGAGGACAAAAATATGTATTCATAATTTCGCAAAAGAGCGGTTCGTTTCTGTTATAAATTTCGCAAAGGAATCAATCTTTAAGCTTGAATACATTATTTTCGCCTTTAAACGATTTCTAAAATTACGTTTTACTAAAAATGAAAAAAATCCCTGTATATCTGATGCCAGGTCTAGCGGCAAGTTCTTCTATTTTTGAATATATTGATTTGCCCGCAGATACTTTTGAAATTCATAAACTAGAGTGGCTTATGCCAAATGAATCTGAATCATTAGACCATTACGCGGCGAGAGTTGCAGATTTGGTAACACTTCCAAACCCTGTTTTGATTGGTGTGTCCTTTGGAGGAATTGTCGTGCAGGAAATGGCAAGACATTTGCACGTGAGGAAGACTATTATAATTTCGAGCATAAAAAGTAAGGAGGAATTGCCTTCTATTATGAAATTTGCAAAAGCTACTAGCAGCTATAAATTGCTACCTATTGCTACTTTCTTAAAAGTGGAAAATACTTTGCGTAAATATCCGTTAGGAAATCATATCAATGGACGATTGGAATTGTATGAAAAGTATCTTTCTGTTCGAGATCCCGAGTATTTAAAGTGGAGTATAGATAAAATTATCCATTGGAATAGGGCAGAGGCAGATCCAAACGTGGTACATATTAATGGAGATGCGGACGAAATTTTTGCTGCAAAGAATATAAAAGAGTATATTAAGGTGGAAGGTGGTACTCATATAATGATTATTAACCGTTATAAATGGTTTAATGAGAATTTGCCAAGAATTATTCTCGAGGATACAAATCAAAATATTTTAGAATAAATTTTTAAACGAACAAAAAGTATGATAAATAAGGTAAAGCAAGGTATTGCTGCATTGGGACTTATAATGGTAAGTGGATTGTTGATAAATGCTGCTTCGGCAGATAGTCAGGAAGTAAAGAATGTAGAACCTAAAGTTCGATATTACCCAGAAAAAGTTGATTTTGCAGGTGAAAGAGCGCCTTTAGAAATTGATGATGTACGTGAGCGGTTTGAACGCGAATTACTTGTAAATGCAAATCTTGACGCTTCTACTTTGATTATTATCAAAAGAGCGGGTAGAGCTTTTCCGGTAATCGAACCAATTCTTGCAAAATATGGTGTACCTGACGATTTTAAATATCTAGCAGTTATCGAAAGTGCGTTGGTAAATGCAGTTTCGTCAGCAGGAGCTAGAGGAGTTTGGCAGTTTATGCCTGCAACTGCAAAAGAAATCGGTCTGGAAGTAAATGATTTTGTTGACGAAAGATACCATTTGGTTAAATCAACCGAAGCTGCTTGTAGATATTTGCTAAAAAGTAAAGAGAAATTCGGAAATTGGACTTCGGCAGCTGCAGCCTACAACGGTGGAAACTTTGGTGTTACCAGACAATTGGAAAATCAGAAGGTCAATGATTATTATGATGTTTTATTAACCGAAGAAACTGCGCGATATGTTTTTAGAATTCTTGCTCTGAAAGAAATAATGGAACATCCGCACAAATACGGTTTTGATGTGAATATTTCTGAATTGTACACCAATCTTCCAGTTAGGAAAGTACAAGTTGATAGTTCAATCACAGATCTTGCTGACTTTGCAAATGCGCAAGGCATCAATTATAAAATATTAAAGATTCACAATCCTTGGCTTCGCGATAGGCAATTAATGAATCCTTCTAAGAAAAACTATACTATAGAAATTCCGACAAAAGGATACGAACGAAAAAAATAAGGCATAAAAAAAGCTGAATTCTTAATTGAATTCAGCTTTTTTTTATTTTAATGAAGATTACATCTTCTTCATTTGATCTTTCATCATCTTTATTTGATCTTTCAACATACCTTGTTTATCAAGTTTTTTCGCTTCCTGAAGTAGGTTTGTCGCTTCCAATTTTCTTCTGCGACTCATTGCTACACCGGCCAGATTTAATTTGGCAACAGCCAAATCCATATCCATACTTAAGCCAAGAGCAATTGCTTTTTTGAAGTATTTTTCGGCCTGCATCATATTATTTTGAGATGCCATAATTCCGTGAAGGTAGTTGTAGTATCCTTGTTGCTTCTGTACTAGCGCGGTTTCAGGTTGTTTTATATAGTTTAGCCATTTGGTAGCACCTTCAAAATCCTGCTTACGAAGTTTTAAAAAAGCCAATAAAATAAACTCATTTTTGAAGTAAAGGAATAGCGGAATTGCAGAAAGTAAAATTAAAAATATACCATTTCCAATATTACTATCGATAATTTGCCAGATTCCTAATGCGATAATAACAGCAGCTAGAACGAGTTTTAAATTTCTGTGAAACATAGTTGTAAATTTGTTTTTGCAAAGGTAACAAAAGGTTTTAAAATATTTTTACAAAAGCACTTGCCAGAAAAAAAAGACTTTGTATATTTGCACTCGGTTTTAAGCATTAATAATAATTCACACACGAACAAAGATACAAAGCAATGAGCAAAAGAACGTTTCAACCATCGAAAAGAAAAAGAAGAAATAAACACGGATTTATGGACAGAATGGAATCTGCAAATGGAAGAAAAGTCCTTGCCCGTCGTAGAGCCAAAGGCAGACACAAACTGACTGTATCTTGTGAGCCAAGACATAAAAAATAATGATTAGATTCTAATCACTATCGAGCCGTTACTTTTATTAGTAGCGGCTTTTTTTAAATAAAGAGGTAACTTTGTATATATTCTTTAAAAGATTACAAATTATGGAAAATTTAGAAAAACTTGAAGCGGCTATAAAACGGACAGATAGGACTAAAGACGATGTGATTAAATATCTTATAGAAAGTCAAAAGCAAATGAAAGCCGAAGGCGAGAAATTTGCGAGAAGCACTAAGTTCGAAGAAATTCGAAAAAAACTGCAAGATTTAAAAGTAAATTAATGGCATATCAATTCCTTTATGAAGGCGGTGTTCAAAATAGTTATTATTTTGAAACAGAATTTGGTCTTATTTACGAAATAAGATTCAAACCAACTCCTTACTTATTTGGGAATGAAATGCAAGATATCAGCGAAAGTGTTTTTGAATTCGGGATTTTATTACAATTTGATCCAAGTTTAAAAGTGCCCAGAGAAGATAAAGAAATTGGAGCCACAGTAGTGGCTATTTTTATAGATTTTTATAATAAAATAGGAAAAGCAATTTCAATTTATATTTGCGATTCTTCAGACGGAAGGGAATTCATTAGAAAAAGAAAATTTGATTCGTGGTTTTCCGAATTTAACAATGACATATTTCTGAAAATTGACGAAGTTATTTTGGATCATGACAATAGGAAATTTCCAATTTCATTAATTATAGGAAAAGATAATCCATTTCGACATCAAATTATCGATGCTTTTATTGCCATTGCGATTAATAATTCGAAATAATTATAATTTAAGTTAAGTCAAACCTAGTCTCTAAATACAACACAACAAAAAACAACACAATGCCAAAAGACAACTCAATAAAATCAGTTTTAATTATAGGATCTGGGCCTATAGTAATAGGACAGGCGTGCGAATTTGACTACGCTGGATCTCAAGCAGCGCGCTCAATTCGTGAAGAAGGGATCGAAGTTATATTGATTAACTCCAATCCTGCGACGATTATGACCGACCCTTCAATGGCCGATCATATCTATCTAAAACCGCTTACGACCAAATCTATTATTGAAATCTTAAAGGAGCATCCACAAATTGACGCGGTTTTGCCTACAATGGGAGGACAAACTGCCCTTAACTTATGTCTTGAAGCAGAAGAAAAAGGAATTTGGGAAGACTTTAATGTAAAATTGATAGGTGTTGATATCAATGCAATCAATGTAACCGAAGATAGAGAGCAGTTTAAACAACTACTTGAAAAAATTGGAATTCCAGCAGCTCCAGCAAAAACAGCTACTTCTTTCCTTAAAGGAAAAGAGATTGCGCAGGAATTTGGTTTCCCATTAGTAATCCGTCCTTCGTTTACACTTGGAGGTACTGGTGCCGCTTTTGTACATACTAAGGAAGACTTTGACGAACTGCTTACACGCGGTCTTGAAGCTTCGCCAATTCACGAAGTTCTTATCGACAAAGCCTTGCTTGGTTGGAAAGAATATGAGTTGGAACTTTTGAGAGATAAGAATGATAATGTTGTAATTATCTGTTCTATCGAAAATATGGATCCAATGGGAATTCATACTGGAGATTCAATCACGGTTGCTCCAGCAATGACATTATCTGATCGCACTTTCCAGAAAATGCGCGATATGTCAATCCTAATGATGCGTAGTATTGGAAACTTTGCGGGTGGATGTAACGTTCAGTTTGCAGTTTCTCCAGACGAAAATGAAGATATTGTAGCAATCGAAATCAACCCTCGTGTTTCTAGATCTTCAGCTTTAGCATCAAAAGCAACTGGATATCCAATTGCGAAAATTGCGGCTAAACTTGCACTTGGATACCACTTGGACGAACTTAAAAATCAAATTACTAAAACGACTTCGGCTCTTTTTGAACCAACTTTGGATTATGTAATTGTAAAAATTCCTCGTTGGAACTTTGACAAATTCGAAGGTTCAGACAGAACTTTAGGTCTTCAGATGAAATCTGTAGGTGAAGTGATGGGAATCGGACGTTCTTTTCAAGAAGCTTTGCACAAAGCAACGCAGTCACTTGAAATTAAACGTAACGGACTTGGTGCAGACGGAAAAAGCTATACCAACTACGAGCAAATTCTTGACAAACTTGCAAATGCGAGTTGGGATAGAGTATTTGTAATCTACGACGCAATTCAACTGGGAATTCCTTTGAGCAGAATTCATGAGATTACAAAAATCGATATGTGGTTCTTGAAACAATATGAGGAACTTTACCTTTTGGAAAAAGAAATCGCAACTTTCAAAGTTGATTCTCTTCCAAAAGAACTTCTACTTGAAGCAAAACAAAAAGGATTTGCCGATAGACAAATCGCTCATATGATGGGTTGTCTAGAAAGTGAAGTTTATAAATTAAGAGAAAAATTAAACGTAAATCGTGTCTTCAAACTTGTTGATACCTGCGCGGGAGAATTTGAAGCCAAAACACCTTACTACTATTCAACTTTCGAAGAAGAAATAGAAACGGCAGATGGCAAAAGATATGTTGAAAACGAAAGTATCGTTTCTGACAAAAAGAAAATTGTAGTTTTAGGTTCAGGACCAAACAGAATTGGTCAGGGAATTGAGTTCGATTATTCTTGTGTTCACGGAGTTTTGGCTGCGAAAGAATGCGGATACGAAACAATTATGATCAACTGTAATCCAGAAACTGTTTCTACAGATTTTGATACAGCAGACAAATTATACTTCGAGCCAGTATTCTGGGAGCATATTTACGACATTATTCGTCACGAAAAACCAGAAGGTGTAATCGTTCAATTAGGTGGTCAAACTGCGTTAAAGTTGGCTGAAAAACTAGATCGTTATGGAATTAAAATCATCGGAACTAGTTACGACGCTTTGGATTTAGCTGAAGACAGAGGTCGTTTTTCTGAACTGCTGACAACTTTAGATATTCCTTTCCCACAATTCGGAATCGCGGAAACTGCTGATCAAGCTTCACAACTTGCAGATGAATTGGATTTCCCACTTTTGGTGCGTCCTTCTTACGTTTTGGGTGGTCAGGGAATGAAAATTGTGATTAACAAACAAGAATTGGAAGAGCACGTAATCGATCTTCTAAAGAATATTCCTGGTAACAAATTATTGTTAGATCATTACCTTGACGGTGCAATCGAAGCTGAAGCAGATGCAATTTGCGACGCTGATGGTAATGTGTACATCATCGGAATTATGGAGCATATCGAGCCTTGTGGAGTTCACTCTGGAGATTCAAATGCGACTTTGCCTCCTTTTAATCTTGGCGAATTTGTATTGCAGCAGATAAAAGATCACACTAAGAAAATCGCGGTGGCATTGAGAACTGTTGGTCTGATCAACGTTCAGTTTGCCATCAAAGATGACGTGGTTTATATCATCGAAGCAAATCCTAGAGCCTCTCGTACCGTGCCGTTTATCGCAAAAGCGTATGGCGAACCGTATGTAAATTATGCTACAAAAGTGATGTTGGGCGAGAAGAAAGTCACAGATTTCACTTTCAATCCACAGCTTAAAGGATACGCGATTAAGCAGCCAGTTTTCTCTTTCAGCAAGTTCCACAATGTCAATAAAGCATTAGGACCAGAGATGAAATCGACAGGAGAGAGTATTCTTTTTATCGATGACTTGAAAGACGATCAGTTTTACGAATTGTATTCACGTCGTAAAATGTACTTGAGCAAATAAGATATTTTTAAAATATCATTTTAATATAAAAGTAGCTGCGAATTTAATTTTGCAGCTGCTTTTTTTATTTTCACTCTATTGTCATTCCGACGCAGGAGGAATCGAGCGATAGCGAACTTGCGAAGCAATCGCATAGCATTGCGGATAGATTAGAGACTGGTAATTTTTGAACTTGTTCTGGAATTTCGCCATCATTTTTACGCTTTCGCGAAATTAGGAAGAATTGAATATTTGCCATTTTTGAATGTGTCAATTCAGTAGAAGGTAAATTATTGGTCACCGTTTTATCCTAATCATTATCATTGTCTTGATCTCAATTTCCAAAAAAAAACTTCTGTCATAGTATTCTACGACAGAAGTTTTTATACTTTTCAAAAATTTGCTTACTCTTTCAAGAATTTTCTAGAGTATTTCTTGCCGTTTGAATCTTTCAGAACTATTATATAAGAACCAGTTGAGATGGTCTCAACGTTAATCGTATTATTTACAATTATGGTTGTTAGAATCAACTTTCCATTAATTTCATAAATGGTAGCAGTGGTTAAAGTATTCGAATCACTTGTCTTAATGTTCAGAACATTCTTTGCAGGATTCGGATAGATGCTCAGTTGCGAATTATCAAATGCTGAAATATGCAAAGTTGAACTTTCAACTAAATGAACTGTTGTATTTGTACTAGGATTTAAGACAGTATCAACAATTCCAGATGGCCATCTCACGATAATTTTTGAGATTTCAGTAGCTGCTCCAATTCCAAAGTGAGCATTTAGAGAACTCATATATTTAAATCCATCACCGCTGTGAATCTCTCGAATTTGTTTTCCCCATTCTCCGTATATTTCAACTCTTGCGCCAATTCCATAACTATTACTTTCAACTCCTTGAAGTGAAACTTTTACCCAATTATTACTGTTTGGAACTGCATAGCGAATTGTATTTCCGTTGAGCATATCAAGAAATCCATCATTGTTTAAATCTCCAATTCCTCCAACGGCAATACTTGGATAGAATGCTGGAGCAAAAGTTCCATCACCTAAATTGAACATAATTTTGTTGCCGCCACCTAGAACATCGACAAAGCCGTCATTGTCAAAATCGTGCGCAACATATTCGACATTTAAACTAGTATTGGTATCCCAGCCTGATCCTTCCGTCTTATTTGTAAATGTAGAATCGCCATTGTTTCGCATAAATTTATGTGACCCATCAGCAGTAGAACTTGCGCCAACCACAATGTCTAAATCTCCGTCGTTATCGTAATCTGCCCATGCTGAAGCCCATGTTTGTATCGGATCATATAAATTAGCAGCCACAGAAACATCGGTAAATGTTCCGTCACCATTATTTCTATGTAATTCATTAAACTTAGCCGTTCCCGAGCCACCTCGGCATTTAGCTATAAACAAATCTTGATCGCCATCGTTGTCATAGTCAACGAAAATGGAACCATAATTTCCACCTTCAGGATGAATTCCGATGTTCATTGCACCCGCTGTTGTTCCTGATTGGTAATAAGTTAAATTACCTGAGCCATCATTTATATAATATACATTAGGATCAATATCATGACTGACAAATGCATCTAAATGTCCATCATTATTGAAGTCAACAAAATTGGTTCTTTGGCTAAATACGTACTGCGAAAAAGTTTTATTTATATAGCTTGTACCAGCAGCGGTAGATTCCCAAAAGGTAACTCCATTAATACCACCCAAAACAATATCATTAAAGCCGTCTTTGTTATAATCTCCAGCAGCTAAACTCCAAGATGGCATATTGCTCGTACCTGAAATCGGAAAATTAACCGCTGTAAATATTCCGTCATTTCCCTGATAGTGAACTTTTAAATTATCGGCACTTACACCTACAATATCGTCTTTTCTATCACCATTCATATCTACAACACAGAGATTATAAGTGCTATTTGCGCTGGCAATTTGTTGTGTGGTATATGTAATTCTTGGTGGTACTGGAATTACTAAAGTTCCTTCAATTAATTCAAAAGTGAACCCATTTGAAGTCCACTTATTATCAAATGCAATAATGTAAGTTGTACCTGCTACTACATTGAAAGTTGCAACAGACGAATAGCCGGCACCTGAATCATCATCGCCACCGTGACAAATGAGATCTGAACAAGTTCCAGTATAAATATGTACACGAGTATCTACTCTGGGAGTGTTTTGTAAAAGATCAGTTGTAACGATCACCGTATAATCATCCGTTGGTGTATACGAAAACCATTTCCCTTTTCCGTTAGCTGCAACACTACCATTTACGGTGCAAATTGGGGTTGGAAATTCGCTGCCATCAATTGCAGCTATTGTGTGCAAACCCGGAATAATCTCCAGAGCATTGGAACATGTATCTTGTGAGAATGACCACGTAGATGCTAAGAGGAGGGCAAATAAAAAATAATTTTTTTTCATTTAGTTAAAATTTGAGAATTTGTACTAGTCACTATTGGCAATCATCAAGAGAATTAATCCACTGATCGATTAGAGCAACTCCTTCTGCATGAATTTCGCTCCGCCCGAGCAAGGGCATCCGATAACTTTCGTTTTCTGTATTTAAGCGATAGTACAACATAGATCGGTTGCTATTTTTAGGATTTACTATTTTTTTGAGAGCTGCTGGAAAGTCAGACATATCTTGGGTGTCAACGCATATTCCCATACTTGCAGCATTTGAAGTCTCGTTAAATGCAAATCGCATAGGTCTATAATCACAGTGACTGTTGGTCTGATGGCAATGCGCACAATTAATATCCAAATAGGATCGCACTCGCAAATCTAATGGCTGTGATACGTCAGTATAATTTATAGTAGAAGTTATTGAGTTTGGTAAAGAATTTTCTAAATAGCCAACTTCAATCCATTTGAGTAATTGGTTTTTGGAACCTTCATTAAAAGCAAAATCAAAATTTAAATTTTGCGGTTTTATTCCAATCGGAATAGGTTGTTCATTAGATTTATGGCATGTCATACATTGCTGCTCAGACGGAATTCGATAGTTTTCAACTGTCTGCAACTGACCATCATCATCCTTCCACGAAATTGCAGTATTACTTCCTGCCAAATCCAAATATGCTTCCGTTTGTTCGGCATTCCATACATATTCAGCGAAAATCCAGCCGGTTGATTTTCTAATCATAACTCTCGTTTCAATGATTCTTGCCGATCCAATTGGATTTACATTCTGAACATTGTTGTAATAGAAACTTTTTATAAGAGCAGCTCCAATAGGTAATTCTAAAATTTTCCCATCAGATACGTAGGTTGCTTTCGTTCCCTTTGGCATCCAAACAAAACGTTTTTTAAGGGAATAATCTGTAAATAGACTAGAAGCCGGTTCATAAATTAATACATCCAATGCTGGTTTTTGATTTTTTATCGCGCCTTCAAAAAATTTGTAATCGGAAAGCTTTTGGTAGGGAACTTTAGTAAGATCAACATTTACCGTAGGAATTTCTGTGTAATGCTCGTCGTTATTTGATGTTGAACAGGAAAATAAATCAGAAATTACGGCGCAGCATAAAAGTGAAAGAATATAATTTTTTCTCATTATCTGATTTTGTAATTTTAAATGTAAGGAAAAAACTATAATTTAGTATTTTTTATTATAAATAAATATATAATAATTAGATATTAACAATAATTAGTAAATTTTATTGATTTGTATTTGTTGAAGCTATCAATGGTAGTAGGGTGAGAGCTGTAATGATATAGCATCAATTATTTTCTAGACAATTGCGCAAAATATACAATTATGAACGTTTCGCTATTCTAAACCTCCAAACTAATTTGGAATTGTATTCATAATAAAGCTTTTACGCTTTCGCGAAATTAGGAAGGATTATAGAGTAGTTACAATTGAAATTATTCTGGAGTTTCGACATTAATTTCTACGCTTTCGCGAATATAGGAAGGATTGACAATTTGTAGCTTTTGGAATTGCTCTGGGATTTCGCCCATCAGTTTTCCGCTTACGCAAAATTAAGGAGGGTTGAATATTGGTTCCTTTTTATAATTGGTCTGAAATTTCGCTCCTCTCTTAAAACTTTGCAAAATTGGATTAAGAATATTTATCAAGATAAATGACCAAAGATTGATACTTCGGGGGTTATCATTGCGTCTAGGCCTGAGATCATCCTAAAGCAAGACAATTAAATATTGTTTTTAAGAAATCACCACGTCTTTTTATCGTCAAATCTTTCAATCTTCCACTATTTCACTCTTTCAATCTGTCACTTTCCAAAGCCTTTGCAACCATCGCCTCTGGAAGTTCTTTCTTAGCTTTTGCACCCATTTTCCGAAGCTTTTCGACACTTGTGATGAGGTTTCCTTTGCCATCATGAAGTTTATTCATTGCCGAATCATATTCGGATTTCGAATCATCAAGACGTTTTCCTAAGTTAGTGAGATTGGTTACGAATCCCACAAATTTATCGTAAAGCGCTCCAGCTTGCCTCGCAATTTCCATCGCGTTTTCTTGTTGCTTCTGATTGGTCCACATACTATCAATTGTTCTGAGTGTCGCCAATAAAGTAGTAGGAGTTACTATAATTATGTTTTTTTCAAAAGCCGAAGAATACAGATTCGAATCTTCTTTTAGTGCCAAGGCAAAAGCGATTTCGATTGGAATAAATAGCAATACAAAATCAGGACTTTCCATTTTGTATAAATCCTGGTAGTTTTTAGATGCCAACTGATCAATATGCCTGCGGATAGATTGAACGTGCATTTTCAGGAAATTTGCTTGCTCTTGCTCATCTTCCTCATTCGAAAAACGTTCGTAAGCAGTCAGTGAAACTTTCGAATCGACAATCATTTTCTTCCCATCCGGAAGATTAATCATGATGTCCGGCATTAGTTTCGAACCACTTTCAGTCGTAAAACTTTGCTGAACTTCATATTCACGACCTTTCTCAAGACCAGATTTAATCAGAACGCGTTCCAGAATAAGTTCGCCCCAGTTTCCCTGAACTTTGCTATCGCCTTTGAGAGCTTTGGTTAGATTGATTGTTTCCTTGCTCATTTGCGCATTGATATCGCTCAAACCACGAATCTGTTCACGTAAAGCTGCGTGGTAATCGATACTTTGTTTATGAGTGTCATCCACTTTTTTTTCAAAATGCAGTATCTTTTCTTGCAAGGGACTTAAAATCGATGCTATATTGACTTTATTCTGTTCAGTAAATTTCAAAGATTTTTCTTCCAAGATTTTGTTGGCAAGATTTTCGAATTCAGTGGTGAATTTCTCCTGCAACTCCGCAACTTCATTCTTTTGCTCTTTGTGTCGTTCCCACAAATGATCAAAGTCGGATTCTTTTCGCGAAAGCATAATAGAAAGTTCTACCTTATTCTCTCGCAGAATTTCGTTGTCAACCTGAAGATTCTCTAATTTCTTTTCGAAACTAACCTTTTCATCACGGCGTTCATTTTTTAGCTCTTCAATTTGCTGTACAGCCATCTGCAACTTTTGTTCTAAAACTTCAGAATTCGAAGTCGGATGGTTTCGATTTTGGAACAGAAACCTTCCGATTAGAAAACCGATAATTAGACAGACAAAGCTAGGAAGGAGTATTTCAGACAGAGGCATGATAGGAATTATTTTAGAAATGGGGACAAAAAAAAACGATTTATAAAGATATAAATCGTTTTTTAGAATATGATAAAAATATAGTTTTTAGTATCCTACTTCTAATTTTTGTTGGTTTAACTGAATAGGAGATTTTGGTAACTTGGCTTGAGAAATTCTATAAGCAAGATTCTTAACTCTCTTTCTTTCCTGAATAATTAGTGGAATATTTATTAAGAATCCAACAACGCAAACAAGCATTAATATAAATAATAGGCTCATGTAAATAACGTGATTTAATTCTCCCGATAAATTAAAGTCAGAAACAAAGAAATATCCTGATGCGAAAAATACAATGGTTGAAATTATTAATGATAGAGCTTTCATAGTCGGTATAATTTAAAAATTAGCAATTTTATTTTGCTAAAACTGAAATTTTCTAGTCTAAAATTGTGCCAGAATTTCATGTTTTAATCTTTTACTAAATTAAGATTTTCTTGTGAGCGGAGATTATATAGTTTTAGCAATCATTTACACAATTTAACATGACGTTAAGTAGGTCATAAAGTTTTGCTAACGATTGAAAACCAGTGATATGGTGGGATTCTTGAAATTTATTGATGCACTTCTAAGTAGTGATCTTACAGGAAGAGCATATATTTGCAAGGAATAGAAAATTATTAAAACGCAAATTTTAACTTTAGAGTGATAAAAAGAACTAAATGTGTTGTCAGTTGGAGTGGCGGAAAAGACAGTGCTTTGGCGTTGCATTCTCTGTTGTCAAATAATCAATTTGAAGTGGTCGCACTTCTCACAACTTTTGATCTCGATTCTGCTGAATCACAGATGCATTTTGTAAATACGAATTTTATCCAAAAACAAGCAGATAGTTTATCTCTTCCTTTATATATAATGAATGTTGCAACTGGAATGCCACGTTCTTACGAAGAGGAAATTCAGAAGGCCGTAGAGCATTTTAGGAGTCTGGGTGTAAGTCATTTTAGCTTTGGAGATATTCACCTCGAAAATGTCAAACAGTATCGAATAGAGCTATTTGCCAAATTGAATATGGAACTTTTATTCCCACTTTGGGGAATGTCATCTCAGCAATTAATGTCTTCATTTTACGAATCAGGTCTCAAAGCGAGAATTGTGGTCGCTCAAGCTGATAAACTAGGAGAAGAATATGTAGGCAAAGATTTGACAAAGGAATTGGTTAGCAGTTTTCCTGCAGATGTCGATGTCTGTGGGGAGAATGGCGAATATCACACCTTTGTATACGATAGTCCAAATTATGCAGTTCCGGTGAATTTTGAAATTGAGAAAGTTGAGGAGCGAAATTTTAGATTCAAGTTGTTAGATGGATCTACTGTTAATTCGAAATTTTATGTGGGTAGGTTTGGCACATTCGATTAAAAATCAATGTAATACAATATTTTTATTTTAAAACTTCATAGTAATTGTAACAAATTCGTTACATTTGTTGATGAGAGAGATTGAAATAACGGATGAATGCATTCGCTTTGTAAATAGTCAAAGCGAAAAATTCTCTGTAAGTTTTTTCAGCTTCTAGAAGTAATGATTGAAGTACAGGTTGTGAATTCTAAATTTATTAAAAAACTTCAATCAACAGAATTTTATGAATTACGGATAAAATCTAATAATGAATACCGTATCATTATTTTTGCAATAGATCATAAAAACTTCATAGAATGTAAAAATGCGGTCTGCCTAAGTGGGTTTCAGAAGAAATCAACAAAGGATTATAAGAAGGAATTGCAAAAGGCACAAAAAATACTTAAGGAATATTTAAATGAAAATTAGAATGGCAAAGATTCAAAATGCAAAAGAATTACTTTCAAAAAAGTTTGGAGAAGAAGGATCTGCGGAGCGTGAAGAATTCCGTAAAAGTGCTTACGCATATTACTTTGGCGAAATTTTAAAAGATCGTAGAAAAGAATTAAAAATGACTCAAGAGACTTTAGCCGCGAAAATTGGTAAAAAACGTCCTCATATATCGCGAATTGAAAACGGTGAAGACATGTATTTGTCTAATTTTGCTCTTGTTGCAAAAGCATTGGGAATGTCTATAGAGTTAAAAGTTGAGTAGCTAGAAACTCAGGGATAAAAAAGTCCCTACTTCAAAAATTTTTTTGAAGTAGGGACTTTTTTATTTAAGATTTGAGAAAGTTCTATTCGTCTAATTCTATATTTCCACGATTTTTCTTATTGTCCGGGTCTGAATTTGGATATCTATTAGGATCTGGATCGTAATTCTTATCGCGATTCTCAAGATTTTTACTGTCTTCAATTGGCGCATTGTGATTTTTCTCTCTCAGACTGTCACCGGAATCTCTAGCGCGTTCAACTATTTTGGTGTCACCTTCTTTATCAATTTCCTTTTCGGCTTTCAATCTATCTTCTAGCGGTTCATCAGAAGGATTGTAATCTTTATCAATATTTCTACCGCTGAATCCTTCGTTTTTATGGTCTTGGTTTGACATAGCATTTATTTTTGGTTGTGATGAAAGTACAATTTTTAATTTATATAGTTTGTGCTTGTTAACAATGATTTTAGAATAGCGGTTAGCTTTTAGCTGTCAGCCTTTTCTCTGATGGTTCTTTTGAAAGAATATCTTGTTTGTCATTTCGACTTAAGAAATCGGAGTGTAGGGAATCACATAAAGTTGCAATCACATTGAGCTACATATGAGATCCTTCCTTCGTCAGCATGACAAGTTTGCGGAGGATTGACCTTCACGCTTTAATTTGTCACAATTTCTAATACGGGCACGGATTATAAATCCGCGCTATCGGAACTATCGGAGTTTCAAATGAGATTGCTTCGCCCGTTCGGTATCACTCGGGTCTTCCTTCGTCAGGATAACAAGTTTGCGGGGCAATAATCTTCACGCTTTCATTTGTCACAATTTCTAATGCGGGCACGGATTATAAATCCGCGCAATCGGAACTATCGGAGATTCAAATGAGATTGCTTCGCCCGTCCAATGTCACTCGTATCTTCCTTCGTCAGGATGACAAGTTTGCAGGGCAATAATCTTCACGCTTTAATTTGTCACAATTTCTAATACGGGCACGGATTGCACCCGAGGCTTTAGCCGAACAGACGAAATAAATCCGCGCTATCGGGTTAGCTTTTGGCTGTCAGCTATCAGCCTTTAGCTTTAAACTTTTGGAAAACGTTTAAGTGAGAAAGATTGTTTTGTAAGATGTACTGTGCGGCCATGGATTAGAATTCCGCGCTATTGGCTATCTAGAATAGGCCGTAAACTGTTTACTGTAAACCGTAAACTTGATTATCTTTGCCGCTCAATTTCCCCTATAAAATGCCACAACACCGTCACTTTATTATTCACAAACCTTTCGGGTTTCTAAGCCAGTTTATATATGAGCAAAAGCGCAAAAAACGTCTCCTTGGAGAGCTCTTTGACTTTCCGCAAGGTACAATGGCAATTGGACGCCTTGACGAAGATTCTGAAGGATTGTTACTTTTGACTACCGACGGAAAAGTCAGCGAATATGTGCGAAGTAGAAAAGTAGAAAAGGAGTATTACGCGCTTGTAGACGGAATAATTACCGAAGAAGCTGCAGAAATTCTCAGTAAAGGTGTGGAAATAGGTTTTAATGGTCAGAAATATATTACTCTGCCCAGTAAAGTCTCGCTGCTAGATTTCCCTATTGATTATATGGCACGACGGCAGAAAATTCGCGATCCACGACATGGCCCGATGAGTTGGGTTTCGGTGACTGTCACCGAAGGCAAATTCCGACAGGTTCGCAAAATGTTGGCGGCAGTTGGATTTCCTGTTTTGCGATTGGTGCGTGTTCGAATTGGAAATCTAAAGTTGGATTTAGAAGCAGCAGCAGTGCAGGAAGTTGAAAATTTCGAAATTGATTAATCTAAGACAATAATATGCTTAACATCGTTCTCATCGAACCTGAAATCGCCAATAACACTGGAAATATCGGCCGACTCTGCGTTGGTACCGAAAATAGGCTTCACCTCGTGCATCCATTTGGTTTTGAAATCAACGACAAAAATCTGAAAAGAGCTGGAATGGATTACTGGGTTCATTTGGATTGGAAACAATACGCGAATGTAGAAGAGTGGATGGAAAAAGTTCAGGATAAATCGAGAGTATTTTTGTTTACAAAACACACTTCAAAAACCTACTACGAAGCAGAATTTCAAGATGGTGATTGGCTGGTTTTTGGCAAAGAAAGTGAAGGCTTGAGTCAGGAAGTTTTAAAAGCTTTTGAAAATCATATTCAAATTCCAATTTCGTCTTTGGCAAGAAGCTATAATCTCGGAAACGCAGTTGCTTTTGCAATAGGCGAAGCCAAAAGACAGATTTTATTTTCGAAGTAAATTTAGATTTTCTTAAAGATATAGTTCGCTTTTGTTTATCAAGAGAAACGTCTTTATCTTCAAAAACATAATTAAACTCATGTCCAGCAAGAAGCTATAACCTTGGAAACGCAGTAGCTTTTGCAATAGGCGAGGCCAAAAGACAGATTTTATCATCTAAGTAATTTTAGTTTTTCTTAAAAATAAACTTCGCTTTCTCTTCATCAAAAGAAATGTTTTTATCTTCGAAAATGCTGTCAAATGATTTATTGGAAATGAAATTACAAGGATTGTCAAACAGTACTTTTTCCTTGCTCATAATAATCATCTGATCGCAAACCTGAATTGCCATATCGATGTCATGAGTGGAATATAAAATGCACTTATCGGTTTCTCGAGCGAGTTTTTTTAGCAACTGAAGCAGCGAAGCTTTGTGTTGTAAATCTAGGTGTGTAGTAGGTTCGTCCAGAATTATAATCTCAGTATCCTGAGCTAGGGCGCGGGCAATCAGAACTTTTTGCAGTTGTCCGTCGCTAATTTCATAATGCTTTTTGTGAACCATTTCGCTGATTCCAGTTAGATTGATAGCATTGAAAATCTGCTCTTTATCTTTGCTGGAAAGTCGCCCGATCCAATTAGTATAAGGTTGTCTGCCTAAAGCTACAATTTCGTAAACGGTAAGATTACCCGGAGGAAGTCTTTCGGTAAGAACCAAACTTAAATTTTGCGCAAGCAAGGCTTCATTGTAATCTCGAATCTCAATATCGTTCAGAAATACCTGCCCTTTTAATGGTTTCTGAATTCCGCTAAGTGTTCGCAATAATGTTGATTTCCCCACGCCATTTATCCCCACAAGCGCCACAAGACTACCGTAGTTTAGTTCGAGATTTATATTTTTTCCAATAACATTCTCTTCGGACTTCTGTTTGTAGCCGATGCTTAAATCTCTTGTAATAACTGCTTTTTTATCTTTCATTACAATATCATTTTACGTTTTCGCAATAGTAGCCAAACTACTACTGGCGCGCCTACGATAGAAGTGACAGCATTTATAGGTAAAGTAAAATCCAAACCTGGGAGTTGCGCAATTGTATCGCAAACTAGCATCGTGAATGCTCCGAAAATCATCGTAGCCCAAAAAAGAATTCTGTGATTGCTAGTTTGAAAAATTAACTTTGCGATGTGCGGAACCGCCAATCCTAGAAAGGCAATTGGTCCCACAAAAGCGGTAATACTACTAGCCAGAATACTAGTTGCAAAGATAATTATGAGTTGCGTTCGTTTGTAATTTAGTCCTAAACTACGGGCATAATTTTCTCCCAGTAGCAAAGCATTTAAAGGCTTTATACTGAAAACTCCTAGAATCAAACCTGCAAAAATGCATCCTGCCAAAGTTGCTACCGACGACCACGGAAGATTCCCAAGGTTTCCCAATCCCCAAAAGGTGAATTTCTGCAATTGTTCGGCTGAGCCAAAATAGATTAAAACGCCGACAATAGCTCCGGTGAAATTGGCAAACATCAATCCCACAATCAGAATTGACATCGTATCTCGAAGTTTTTGAGCCACCAAAACTACGGCGGCAAGTACCAAAGTACTTCCTAAAAAGGCTGCGAAAATTATCGAAAAAGAAGAATTTAGAAATGGCTGAATTGAAACTGGCAGAAATGCAGCACCCAAAATAACGAATGCAACTCCCAAACTTGATCCTGAGCTTAGACCTAAAACATAAGGTCCTGCAAGTGGATTTCTGAATAATGTCTGCATCAATAGTCCGCTGATTGACAATCCCATGCCCACCAATACTGCAGTAATCGCTTTTGGCAATCTAAAACTTAGAATGATATAATTCCAAGTTTCCTTTTCAACTTTAAAACCAAAAATACTATTGATAACCTCTTTCACTGGAATACTCACTGAGCCCGATGCAATGTTTACCAGAAACATACAGAGCACAGCAATAATCAAAGCTGAAAAGTGAAAATAATATGATTTTTGGTTTGGCACTATTTTAGTTTTTCAAAAAAGTACAGTTCATAATCTGGCAGTAATTCAGGATGGAAAATTTTCACGAAATCTTTCAACACCAGATCAGGCCTATTTGGCGCAAGCTCATAAAAAATTACGCCGCCTGTACTTCCTTTTTTCGAGCTATAGGAATAGATATTTTTATTTTTGAAAGCATCAAATTTAGCATAATGTGGATTTGATTCGGTCATTTCTGAATAAGAAGTGAAGCTTGCTGGACCGATCCAAAACTCAGCATTGATACCTTTTTCCAACACTGTTTCAAATGATAGAGACAAACTTCCTGTACCCTTGGTTGTTGACCACAAATAATTGGAATTGGCATCGCGCATAAACTGTGCATTCCAACTTTCGCCACTAGGCAAATACCACTGAGATTCATACATCGAGCCCGATAAAACAGTCGGTTTCTTTTTTGCCTTGGCAGCTAACTTTTTGGTGGATAAATATTCCTTTTCTATATTTTTAAAAATAGAATCTGCCAAATCTTCCTTTTCGTATAAAGCCGCAATCAGCTTGATCCATTCAGCTTTACCCAACGGAGTTTTTTCATTCCAATCGCCATTTAAAAGTACCTTAAGACCGCTTTTCTGTAAATTGTCTAGAGAAGGATTGTTGTTGTCAATGCCAAAACCAACAATCAAATCTGGTTGAAGATCAATAATAATTTCGGTGTTTAAACTTTGATTATCTCCAACTTCCTTTACTTTTTTCTGATCGATTAATGCTCGAACTTTCGGCGACGAAATAAAATTTGTCTGCGGAAAACCAACCAAAGTATTTTCAACTCCAAGCATTTCCAACGATGGAATGTGTGTGGTAGAAGTAGCAATTATGCTTTTGATTGGAACATTAATCTGAGTGAACTTAGCAAGGCTATCGGGAACAATTCCATTTGCCGATTTTAAAATATATGTAAATTCTTTTCCCGCATTAGGCCATGGATTTGTAATTTTTACTACTGAATATCCGTCGTAAGGGTGAATTGAAAATCCTGTTGCATACTCAACGGTATTCTCGGATAGAGTAATAACCGACGATGTATTTTGCGGTTTTTTGCATCCAATGAGGGCAATAAGGAGAAGTGTTACTAGGTAATATAGGCTATTTTTCATAATTCTAAACGGGTTTTTAAAACTTCAATTTTTGTTGAAATTCTTAAAGTGGCAAAATTACTTTTAATTTTGAAAGAATTCTAAAACTTTTTTCTCGACATTTTTCACGCGCAAAGAACGCTGATAGATATTTAGTAAATCGATTATTACTACGCTTAATTATTTTGTACCTTTGCGCCCTGATTAAGGTTGCTATTCATAATTACTCTGAATCGCATTAAAAGGGAATTAGGTTTAAAACCTAAGCTGTTCCCGCAACTGTAAGCTATAAAACTGTTGTTGTCTAACACCACTGAGATTTTCTTGGGAAGGTATACAGCAGATGCAAGCCAGGAGACCTGCCTTAAATCATAACAAATATCGAATCTTCGGGAAAAAAGATTTATGAAATTATGGTTTTACACAAGTTTTTTATTTCAGCACTTTTTATTTTTGGGTTTACTGTTGCCAAAGCGCAAGAGTCGAGCATCGCTTTGGACGAAGTGATTATTACCGATTCACACCTTAAGGATTTTACCGAAACTCAAACTGTTTTGCATCTTTCGGATACTTTAATTCGACGCAATGGCCATTTGTTGACCTCGCTTTTGGAGTTCAATTCTGGTATTTATATGAAAGAGCACGGCATTGGAGGAGTTTCGTCGCCGTCTTTCCGGGGAACTTCTTCGCAGCAAACCGCAGTAGTCTGGAACGGAATTAATATTAATTCTCAATTACTAGGACAGACAGATTTCAATACTGTTAGCACAAGGTCCTTTCAAACAATTGATGTTAAAGCCGGTGGAGGAAGTATATTATACGGCAGTGGGGCAATTGGCGGAACAGTGCATTTGAACAACGATTTGCAATTTGGCGAAAGCTTCAAAAATGATCTTCAGATTTACTACGGCGCAAATAATACGCTGAGTACCGCCTATTCTGTAAAGGCAGCTTCCGCTAAATGGAGTGCTTCGGCTGGATTTTCGAGAAATAGTTCGGACAACGATTATAAATTTGTCGGAAAAGAACAGCGAAATACCAATGGGCAATATTTCAACACTAGTTTTGATGCGGCAGTTGCATATAGATTCAACCGAAGACATCAGATAGAATTTTTTAGTCAGATGGCTGACGGAGAACGAAATTTTGCCATTACGTCGCCAAATGCAATTCGAACAAAATACCAAGACTTCAATACTCGAAATCTTCTAAGTTGGACTTTTAAACCTTCGACGAAAGTCTCATCCAAATTAAAACTGGCCTACGTTTTAGAAGAATTCCACTATTTTGATAATATCAGAAAGGACGAATTTTTATCTTCTGGAGAAGTTAAAACTTTGATTGCGAAATATGATTTTAGCATTCAACTTTTAGCGAAAGCGAAACTAAATGCCATTATCGATTACAGCCAAAATTCAGGAACAGGATCGGGAATTATCAAAAATAGGAGAGAGGCATTAGGCGCGAGTGTTTTATGGAAACACGATCTGACCGAGAAATTTGGATACGAGCTGGGTTTACGTAAAGAATCGGCCTCCGATTTTAATAGCCCACTATTATTCTCGGCGGGGTCTTATTACGATGTTTTATCTTTTTATAGAGTTAAAATTAATGCTTCAAAAAACTACCGAATTCCAACATTCAACGATTTATATTGGCAAGAAGGTGGAAATGTTGATTTGAAACCAGAAAATGCACTTCAAGGAGAATTTATAAATATTCTTTCGGCTGGACCGATCACTTTTACCGCCACAGGATTTGTAACAAAAGTAAAAGATATGATTAGATGGTTGCCGACCAATAACTCATTCTGGTCGCCATTTAATACCGATAGAGTTACCATTATGGGTGCCGAAGCAGCTCTAGATTATGGAAAAAAGATGGGTAATCATTCTTTTAATTTGCGTGGAGGATATTCTTATACGTCATCCAAAGATGATAAAACAAACAAACAATTATTCTATGTTCCGTATCACAAACTGACTGGAAGCGCTGATTATGCTTACAAAAAGTTTTCAGTCTATTATCAATTTATGTTTACGGGCAGAGTTTTTACCACATCTGACGAAAATCCTTTTAATGCAATTGCCGATTATAATCTTTCCAATATAGGAATCGATTATAATTTTAGCCAGAAAAATACGTTCAAAATTGGTCTAAAGCTCAACAATGCTTGGAACGAAAAATACAATAGCTTGGATCAACGACCGATGCCGGGCAGAAATGCAACAATTTATTTAAACCTTAATTATTAAAAAAAAATGAACTTGAAAAAAATTTACTTAGGACTTGGACTTGCGGCCTTATTTTTTACATCTTGTACAACCGAAGAAGAAATTCAGCAAATACCGTCACTAGGAACTTATGATAAGGGAGTCCTTGTGGTGAATGAAGGAAACTTTGGTACTCCAAATGGATCAATTTCATTCCTGTCAAATGATTTTAGCGTATTTCAAAATGGAATTTATGGGATTGAAAATAATAATGAAGCGCTTGGTGATGTTGTTCAGTCTATAAGTTTTAGTGGAGATAAAGCATTTATTGTGGTAAATGCATCTAATATTGTTCAAGTTGTAAACAGGTATAGCTTCAAAAAAGTTGCAACAATTACCGAAGGTTTAAACAATCCTCGCTACAGCACAAGTAGCAACGGAAAATTATTTGTAACAAACAGCGGTACAAAATCGGTGTCTGTTTATGATTTATCAACTTATGCTTTTATTACCAATATTGCTATTGACAAAACTGTGGAAAAAATTGTTGCAGCAAACAATAAAATTTACGTTCAGAATGGAGCCTTTGGCGGTGGAAGTAATGTAACGGTAATTAACGCAGCGACTAATGTAGTTACTACTACTATTGAAGTTGGAGTAGGCGTAAATTCAATGGAAGAAAAAAACGGAATCCTATATGTAATGTGCGGAAATAACGATGGATCATCACTTTATCGTATCAATACCGAATCGGATACCAAAAGTGTAATTGAAACTACTTCTTTAAAAAAGGCCAAAAACATGGACGTTGACGGAAACAACATTTGGTACACAGTAGGTACAGGAGTTTATGCAATGCCAATCACGGCAACGAATTTCAACCAACTACCACTATTTAGTGTTGCAGACAATAATTTTTCTACGTTTTATGGCTTCGCTGTAATTGACGATTTTATTTTCTCTGCAGATGCAAATGGATTTACCCAAGATGGTATTATGAAAATTTATTCGCCAAACGGAACCACTTTAAAAACTTTTAACACGAAAGTTGGACCAAACGGATTTTACTTGAACTACTAGATTTTACATAAACTATTGAGTAAAAAGCTGGCAGATATTCTGTCAGCTTTTTTTTTGAATGATGCATACCTACCATTGAGAATCGAGATTTAAAAATTATTATTATAGATCTATTCCATAATTCTTTAGTATTTTAGCCTAGTAAAAAATGTGATATGGAGAAGTCAAAAATTATTGGAACCAGAAAAAGGCAGGCTTTGGCATGGTTATCGGTAGTTGCGATTGTCGTGGTGGCTACAATCGTTTATTTTACCAATGACGACGGGATGACAAAGGAGCAACGTCAGGTTTATTATGAGACAAAAGATGCCTTGGAGCTATTATCAGTAAGTCTCAATAAAGGTGTTTACAGTGTGCATTATATTAAGGAGTACGACAAGGCAAAAAACAAGGTCTTCGTAGAAAGCGATTCTATTAGCAATTAAAAATTAATATCTATAAAAATGAAAAAAATATTTACGACTTTACTTTTGATGTTAACACCATTATTTTTCTATGGACAAACGGTTTTTGATAAGTACGATGGCAAGGAAGGCGTAAATTCTGTTATTGTAAATAAGAAAATGTTTCAGATGATGGGGAATGTGAAGAGCAATGAACCACAGCAATATTTGGATTTGATAAAGAAGCTGGACAATCTTAAAGTTTTTCGTACAACCAATAATAGCGTAGTTTCGGACATGAAAAGCACTGCGGCGGCCTACGTAAAAACTGCAGGCCTTGATGAGTTGATGCGCGTAAGCGATCAGGGACAGAATGTTAAGATTATGGTCAAGGCAGGAGCGACTCCCACCCAAGTAAAGGAATTATTGATGCTCATTGACGGATCTGCAAACGGAAGCGAGACCGTTTTGATGTCCTTAATTGGAACTTTTGAATTAAATGAAATTGCATTATTAACCGACAAGATGAAACTTCCAGGCGGCGAACAACTAAAAAAAGCTAGTAAAAATTAAGATATATTACATTTAAATAATCGGGGACTTCTGTAGTAGAAGTCCTTTTTGCTTACAACCGTTCCTACTAATTAAGTGGTAGATAAGATGTTTCGCTTTTTTTTGGGCGAGCCCTTTTGCCAAGAGGTTAATCGCTGTCAGGCACAATTGTCTTAAATACGTTACATAAGAATGATTGATTAGGCAAAAGGTCAGGCTGTCCACTCCCAATCTTTGTTGTAGCTTTTGCTCCGCAAAGCCACAACAAAGGATTTACGCTACCATCCTTCTCGCAAAGTCTCCGTCGATGATTACCAAAATCTCATTATAAAAGAAGTTGTATTTATTGAAATTTATTCCAAAGTTGTTGCAGGGAACTTAAGGGAGGCGGACAAATATTTTATTTTCCAACGATTGTTCTAAAGGTCAGATTTACTCTGCTATTAGAGATTTTCTTGGTTGGAGGAAGACGATGTAGCCAGTTTTTTTGAGTTTCACCTTTCATAATAAGAAGACTTCCGTGAGGCAAAAGCAATTCAATCTTTTCAGAACTTTCTTTATGCTTAAAGCAAAATTTGCGCTCAGCGCCAAAACTAACCGAAGCGATTGCGCCTTCCTTAGCAAGATCTTTTTCTGCATCGCTGTGCCAGGCCATACCTTCTTCGCCAGAATGATATAAATTTAGCAAGCAAGAATTAAAGGTTTCTCCAGATTTTTCTTCAACTATCTGCTTGATAGTTACAAGTTCATCAGTCCACGGCAATGCAGTTTTTGTGTTGTTAGAGTAAGTGTAACTAAAGGCTTCGTCACCATACCAAGCAACTTTGCGCTTAGTGATTATTTTTTTGCCAAAAATCAAAGCTTCGTCATTTTGCCACCGAATTGTTTCCAACAAAGCGCCATAATAAAAGTCTGCAGACTGCTGATTGAAAATTTTACCGTAGAAGTTCACCGTTCCACCATGAGGCAAGTAATTTTTATTAGAATCATATGTTTCCTCAAATAGTAGCATGGTGAAAAGTTTTAACGAATAGAAATTATGTTTGTAAACCTAATTATAAAGGTAACAATGCAATTTCAAAGTTTTGTTAAAAATAAATTATGAAGAATGGATGTTTATTGATGGTCAATGGTACGAGACCAAATTGCGCATCTCACGGCTAAGAATCTATGAAATTTTTAGAATTCAATATAATGCTGATGAATGGGTAGTATTATTATACTAGATTTCTCATAAAAACTCTGTTTTCGCATCTATTAACTGCGAACGATGGTAGAAAATAAAACACCTAAGTACAGTATTTCGCGAGTAGACCAATTGGCATTTTCTTTAGTATAATCTTAAGGTCCATTAAAAACACACAATAGAGATTTATTCGCAATTAGTATGGTATCAATCTATTATTTAAGCAAGTAGAAAAAGCAATATTGCAATAAATAAAAAAGCGCTGTATATAATTCTGTTCATCTTAGTTTTTATTTGTAGTTAAAAATCCTTGACGATTAATGTAAAAGATTTAGACAAAATTAAACAAGAGGTACTTTCAATTTCTTACAGATTACTTGAAACATTTAATATAATTACGGTATAACCTAAAAGAGTTATTTAGGTTAAATTTTACAGCATCTCGTAGTCCTTCATCACCATTAAGCCCAACAAACCATATTCAAAAGTGTATTGAACTTCGTTGGCATATCTTACTTCATAATAATCAAAGAATAATCGCACGCCGGGATATTCAGCAAGTTGATGGTTTTCTAAAGCTATTATCGAAGTATTATCGGTATAGCCATTCGAAATTATTTTAAAATTTTCTGTAGTTGGATTAGATGAAAAAACGAAATTGACAAGAAAGAGGAAACTCACAAATGTCGTACCAACTCCAAAGCTTAAAAAATTCTTATCCTTTCTATTTCGAGCAATAATCTGAAACAGTAAAACAGCAATGGCATAAGCCGAAAAGACAAAAGATATAGTTACAAGCGTGTGTATCACCACTTGAAAAAACATCATAAAATTTAGAATAATCAAAACCACGATCTGAAACCTTCGAAATAAGAAAAGTTTCCCCATTGAATGTAGGAATTTATTCTGATCTAAAAGTGTTAGACTTCTGTAAGCTTGCAGATGCAAAGGAAACATAATCAAATTGACAAATACATATCCTATTATAGATTCTACTCCTACGAGCGAATATAAAACAATTGGGAAAACAGTTAAAAGTAGTAACGAAAATACAACACTTAGATGAATCACCACAGTGTCTACGACCATTTGATCTTTGTATTGATCGCTCTTCAAAAATTCCTCATAGCGCATTCGTGCATATTCCCGAGCGCGTTCTTTGGCATTCGCGCGCTGTTGCTGCTGCCAATCTTCTTCCGTCCACTGATAGTTTGTCGAGCCGCTCTGCGTAGAAGTACTCCCAGACGAATCTACATTGATGAGGTACTCATATGCTTCATTGAGCAATACGAATTGCTCGTGCGCATCGGCACTTTTATTCACATCAGGATGCATCATCTTGGCCTTGCTCCGATAGGCTTTTTTAATCTCAGCAACAGATGCCGAAGTCGATATTCCTAATATAGTGTAATACTTCTGGATGAGAATGGAGGATTATGGTTTTGGGAGTTAAAAGTAGGGAAAAAATTTAGTTTTTCTATAAAGCAAAAATATCCTTTTGAGGCAGTTAGATTTTTTCAACTCTTATTGAGAATTCTACCTTAGAAGTAACAAATTTTCCCAATAATAAAAGTGGTGTATAACAATCAAATGGCACACTAAAATAGTGAAAGCAAGCGTCACTCTTTCGTTTAAACATTTTTGCTTTTCGATAGTCTCGCTCTTCGATGATCACTGCCCTCGAAGCAAATAGCATTTCCCAACGAAGTTCCGCTTTAGATAAATCAAATGGCACAATAAAATAATGGAAGCGACCTTCACTAATTCGTTTCGACATTTTTGCTTTTCGATGTTCTCGCTCTTCGATGGTCTCTGACCTCGAAGCAAATAGTTCCGCTTTAGATAAATCAAATGGCACAATAAAATAGTGAAGGCAAGCTTCACTATTTCGTTTCAACATTTTTGCTTTTGGACATTTTTACTATTCGATGATCTCTGACCTCGAAGCAAGCAAATAATCTATGGTCACGCTGGGATTCGCTTCGCGCATCCCAACAAAGCTCCGCTTTGAAAATAGAATGCCGCAATAAAATAGTTGAAGCGAGCTTCACAATTTTATTGCGGCATTCTATTTATTCGTGACCACGGTGGGATTTGAACCCACACGCCCTTGCGAGCACCAGCCCCTCAAGCTGGCAAGTCTACCGTTTCTCCACGTGGCCTAAAAATAACAAAGACGTTGCAATGCAACGTCTCTATTTCTGTGACCCGACTGGGGCTCGAACCCAGGACCCCATCATTAAAAGTGATGTGCTCTACCAACTGAGCTATCGAGTCTCGCATTAAAAAAATAAAAAAAAATAAAAACTTTCATTGTGACCCTACTGGGGCTTCCCGATATTGCCTCGCGGCATCGGAATAAACTTCTCGCCCAGAAGTATTATCAACAAATTGTGACCCGACTGGGGCTCGAACCCAGGACCCCATCATTAAAAGTGATGTGCTCTACCAACTGAGCTATCGAGTCATTGTTTTTATTGTTTCAATGCGGGTGCAAATATAAGGCTCTTTTATTAATGTTTCAAAGCAAAATAGCTTTAAATTTGTCTTTTTTTCAAAACTATTTTTAACACCCTCACTGCTAAGTATTTATTTAATGAACAAAATTATTCTTCTAGGATATATGGGCTCCGGAAAGTCGACAATCGCACAAAAACTTGCCCTTTCGCTTAACTTGCCCGCCATCGATCTTGACCAATATATCGAGCAAACCGAAAATATCTCAATCAAAAAACTTTTTGAAAGCAATAAAGAAATCAAATTCCGAAAATTAGAACATCAATATCTCAAAGAACTAATCCAAAATGAAGAATCATTTGTGCTAAGTCTAGGTGGAGGTACTCCCTGCTATGCAAACAACCATTTACTGCTACAAGGAGACAACATTACATCTATTTACCTCAAAGCTTCCATTGAGACTCTTACAGATCGCCTTAAAGACCAAAAGGATTCTAGACCACTTCTTGCCAATCAGCCCGACGATGAGCTATCAGAATTTATCGCCAAACATCTTTTTGAGAGAAGCTACTTCTATACCCATGCAACACATACTATTAATGTAGATGAAAAGTCGGTCGATGCTATAGTAACTGAAATCGCCAATTTACACCGTTAGATACGCGTAATTTCCTTCCTTTTCAAAAACCACCTGCACATGTTCCATTAGAGAAGTACTCAGCGAAATACCTTTAAAATCAGCTTTCACCGGGAAATTTTTGTGGTTGCGATCTACTAGCACTGCGGTTTTAAACTTCTTTAATGGTACATCCAGAAAATGACGAACGCCATAAACCAATGTTGCTCCCGAATTCAGGACATCATCCACCAAAACAAGTCCCTTATTGGTGTAATCCTCGGGTTTTAATGAAGTGGTAATAGGAGCGGAGGGGTTTTGCTTGTCAATCTCGACTTCGCAGATTATTACATTGATATCCGATATACTTATCAATTTATCTGCTAGCATTTGTGCAAATACATAACCACTTTTTGAAATTCCAGCAATTACAATTTCCGTCTCCTCATCAAAGGTCTCGTAAATCTGATAAGCCATTCTTCTAGCTTTATGTTCGATTTCCTGATGAGTCAGGATGATATTTTTTGTCATTATATAAATGTTTGATCTTAAAAATTTTATTCTTCGCTTGTGTTTTCACTGTTTTCCTCACCATAATCCTCAAGATCACGGCGGTCTTTTTTGGTTGGTCGCCCTTCGCCATTCTTGCGATAATGCTGTTTGCTGAGCTTCAGTAATTCTAAGTGCTCAAAAGACTCTGCCGGCGTTTCGTCCTTGCGATACATATCCACAAGTTTCGCGCCCAGCCTGCTTTCGGGTATATCAAGTACCGTAATAATACGAGTTATTTGGTCTTTGCGAAACGTAATTTTATCGGTCGGGAATACTTCTTTAGATGGTTTCGCAACCTGACCATTCACCGTAATATGGTTTTTCTTGCACGCCTCGGTCACCATACTCCTAGTTTTGTAGTAGCGCACACACCATAAATATTTATCAATCCTCATTTGTTTTCTAAATTGAGCGTTAAAGTATTTACAAAAATAAACCAATATTGTATCTTGCGCACTTAAATTTACTTTAAGAATGAAGAATTTTTCTAAATTACTTTTCTTGCTATTGGCAGTTGCCATTGCCTCTTGTTCCAAAAACGATAAAATTGAAACGGTTCCTCTTAGAGATTATGCTCTTCAGTACACTGCAGATCTAGATTCTATCAACAAATTTATCGATACTCATTATATGACTGTAACGCCAGAATTGGATGTTACTTTCGCCAAAATTGATGCATCTGCTCAACCTTCTATTAGGCAGCAAAGCGATTTTCCTCTGCAGTTTAAAACGGTTACTCAGGGAACAATCGATTACAAAGTATACTACATAAATTTTCGCGAAGGCGCCAATAGACAACCAACAAAGCTTGACTCAGTTTATGTGACTTACAAAGGTGAATTATTGAGTGGTACTAGTTTTGACCAAGCGCAGACTCCTATTTGGTTCGAGCTTGATAAAGTTGTAAAAGGCTGGCCAGAAATAGTTCCAATGTTCAAAACTGGTTTCTATGATAATAGCGGAGATCAATCAAATCCTACAAGTTTTACAGATTTTGGCGCTGGAGTAATGTTTTTACCATCTGCCTTAGGATATTATGGTTCTACATCTCAGTCAGGTTCAATTCCTTTGTATTCGCCTCTAATTTTCTCTTTCAAATTGATGGAATTAAGATATACAGATCATGACGGCGACGGAATATTATCCAAAGATGAGGTTGCAAATCCCGGTGATGATCCTGAGCTCTATGATACAGACGGCGATGGGACACCAAATTATAGAGATGTAGATGATGATGGCGATGGTTACTTAACCAAGTTCGAAATTCGTGAGAATGGTGTAATTACTTTCCCAACATGTCCTGGTGGAACTATTTCTAAGCACCTAGATCCAACCTGTCACTAAGATTTTTAGAAAAATATGCAATCCCGTTATCTTCATAGGTAACGGGATTTTTTTTTAGGAGCTAATCCCGCTTTCTGCTACAATCTGCAAGCACAAATTCCTTGTGCACAATGAGCCGCAAGGAGCTTCCTTTGGTCGCTCTTGCAGCCCAGTGCCCAATGTCATTTGCCACTTGCAGGATTTCCACGACAATCGGGGCTAGGGCACATCGGTAAATTAGATATTGAAATTATCAAACTAGTTTCTAAGATAATTCAACTTCTGCGGATTCGGTGACTGAGCTTGTCGAAGCCGTCGACGCCACATTACCTAAATGAGTCGCCCGAGTTCTCGCTGGCTATTTTCTCTATGGCTTAATCTCGGTGGCTGAGCTTGTCGAAGCCGTCGAAGCCTCGCTACAATAATTTCTCGTAAATTCCATCAAACAAAAAAAGCCCAAAGAATTTAAAATCCTTTGGGCTTTTATATTTTCAACTGAAAACTAAAATCTACTTTCTTGCCACTACTTTTTTAGCTGCAGCTACAATCGCTTCGTTGTTCAATTTATATTTATCCATCAATTCTTCTGGAGTTCCACTTTCGCCAAAGCTATCATTTACCGCAACAAATTCCTGTGGTGCAGGATGATTTAATGACAATACTCTAGCAACGCTTTCGCCAAGGCCACCAAGGATATTATGCTCTTCGGCAGTAACGATGCATTTGGTTTTAGCCAAAGATTTCAAAATTGCTTCTTCGTCCAAAGGTTTAATTGTGTGGATATTAATTACTTCCGCCGAAATTCCTTCTGCTTCCAATTTCTCCGCAGCAATCAGTGCTTCCCATACCAAGTGTCCAGTTGCTACGATCGTAACATCTTTTCCCTCGCTTAGCATAATCGCTTTTCCGATAACGAACTCTTCGTCAGCAGGCATAAAGTTAGGCACTACCGGACGTCCAAAACGTAGGTAAACTGGTCCGTGATGATCAGCAATTGCGATTGTCGCCGCTTTCGTCTGATTGTAATCGCAAGTATTGATTACCGTCATTCCTGGCAACATTTTCATAAGTCCAATGTCTTCCAAAATTTGGTGAGTTGCTCCATCTTCACCAAGAGTAAGTCCCGCGTGAGACGCACAGATTTTTACATTCTTATCCGAATAAGCCACAGATTGACGAATCTGATCGTAAACTCTTCCTGTACTAAAGTTGGCAAAAGTTCCTGTAAATGGAATTTTACCTCCAATTGTAAGACCTGCCGCGATTCCAATCATATTTGCTTCAGCAATTCCAATTTGGAAAAATCGCTCCGGATGATTCTTTTTAAAGTCATCCATTTTCAAAGAACCAATAAGGTCCGCACAAAGCGCCACCACATTTTCGTTCTTCTGTCCAAGTTCTGTTAGTCCAGCACCAAATCCTGATCTAGTGTCTTTACTACCTGTATTTTTATATGTTTTCATTTTTTTCTAAATTGAGAGATGAAATAAAATTTAAAGATTTAAAGATTGAAAAATCGAAAGATTTGAAGTAATAACAACTTCACCTCTTATATATTTATCTCTACAATTAATATTAAATAGAATTCTATCTTGATATTTTATGTTCTAATTAAAGACTTTAGAATTAAGAATCTTTTTATTGTTCGTAAGTTTTTGCCTTTTCCCAATCTCCAATTACTAATCCCTAATCCTCGTATTCCTACTCATCCAGTTTCATCCAGTGCTGCTGCGCCTCCTTTGTAGCTGTTCCTCCCCTTTGGGGAGGCTAGGTGGGGAGGGAGGTTGGGTGGGGATTCGGGATTGGGTGGGGACTAATAATCGCTCAGTTCCTCTAATATATTCTGCTGTAAAGCAAGCTCCAACTGATCGTTACTCGGAGCTTTTCCGTGCCAAGCGTGAGTGTACATCATAAAGTCTACTCCGTTACCCATTTCTGTGTGTAGCAAGACGCAAACCGGTTTTCCTTTTCCAGTTCTTGACTTCGCATCCTTCATTCCAGATAAAACAGCATCGATGTCATTTCCTTTTTCAATATCCAAAACATCCCAACCAAAAGCTTCAAACTTCGCACGAATACTTCCCATTGGAAGTACTTCGTCTGTAGATCCATCAATCTGCTTTCCGTTAAGGTCAATTGTCGAAATTAGGTTGTCTACTTTTTTCGCGGATGCGTACATAATTGCTTCCCAATTTTGACCTTCTTGCAATTCGCCATCTCCGTGAAGTGTGTAAACAATATGATTGTCGCTGTTGAGTTTCTTTGCTTGCGCAGCGCCTATTCCAACTGACATTCCCTGACCCAAAGATCCAGAGGCAATACGCACTCCTGGTAAACCTTCGTGAGTAGTTGGGTGTCCTTGCAAACGAGAATTTAATTTTCTAAAAGTCTTTAATTCTTCTACTGGAAAATAGCCGCTACGTGCTAAAACGCTATAGAAAACTGGTGAAATATGACCGTTTGATAAGAAGAATAAGTCTTCGCCAATTCCGTCCATTTCAAAAGTATCTTTGCGCTCCATTAAATTTTGATACAAACAAACCAAAAATTCGGCACAACCTAGTGATCCTCCAGGATGCCCAGAGTTTACGGCGTGCACCATTCTTAAAATGTCTCTTCTGACTTGTACAGTCAAGTCTTGTAGTTGTTGTGTGTTGAGTTTCATCTTGTTTTGTAAAGTTAAACTGCCGCAAAGATAAAAAACAGTTTTTAGAATATCCTTTATTTCAACTTTATCATAGCGCAATAATTAGAACTCAGTAATAATTTTCAGCTTTTGCTTAAAATAACTCTGTTAACTACTACTATTTGACAATCCTTGGTTAAATATAAGTGCAATAGTCAATTCTTGAAATCTAAATCTTTTATCTTTGCCGCCAGAAAAATGTTACTATGAAGTTTGACCTGATTCAAAAAGATGCTGCCTCAAAGGCACGTGCTGGAAAAATTACCACCGATCACGGTGTTATCGAAACCCCTATTTTTATGCCTGTTGGAACTGTTGCCTCTGTAAAAGGAGTACATCAGCGTGAACTAAAGGAAGATATAAAACCAGATATTATTCTTGGAAATACCTACCATTTATACCTTCGTCCACAGACCGAAATTCTAGAAAAAGCTGGAGGTTTGCATAAATTTATGAATTGGGATAGCAATATCTTGACCGATAGCGGAGGATACCAAGTTTATTCTCTCTCGGCAAACAGGAAAATTAAAGAAGAAGGTGTAAAATTTAAATCGCATATCGATGGATCTTACCACTTTTTTACTCCCGAAAACGTAATGGAAATTCAGCGCACGATTGGTGCTGATATTATTATGGCTTTTGATGAGTGTACTCCTTATCCTTGCGACTTTAATTATGCTAAGCGCAGTATGCACATGACGCATAGATGGTTGGACAGATGTATTAAACATGTTGACAATCTTCCATTTAAATACGGTTACGAACAAACTTTTTTTCCAATTGTTCAAGGAAGTACTTATAAAGATTTACGAAGACAATCTGCTGAATATATTGCGAATTCAAATCAGCAAGGAAATGCTATCGGCGGACTTTCTGTAGGAGAGCCAGCAGAGGAAATGTATGCAATGACCGAAGTGGTTTGCGAAATTCTTCCAGAAGACAAACCTAGATATTTGATGGGCGTTGGTACGCCAATCAACATTCTGGAAAATATCGCCCTCGGAATCGATATGTTTGACTGCGTTATGCCAACACGAAATGCACGTAACGGAATGCTTTTTACCGCAAACGGAACCATTAATATCAAAAATAAAAAGTGGGAAGCTGATTTTTCGCCCCTTGACGAAATGGGGCACACGTTTGTAGATACCGAATATACTAAAGCGTATGTGCGTCACTTATTCGCTGCAAATGAATATCTTGGTAAACAAATTGCGACAATTCACAACCTTGGATTTTATATGTGGTTAGTGCGCGAAGCAAGAAGGCGAATTATTGCTGGTGATTTTACCGCTTGGAAAAATAAAATGGTTCAACAAATGGGACAACGTTTATAAGATAAATTTTCATCTTGCATAACTTTATTTTAGAATGAAAATAATAGATTGGTATATTCTTAAAAGGTATTTGGCGACTTTCTCTGTGATGTTGCTGATGTTTATTCCTATTGGGATCGTCATCGACGTATCTGAAAAGGTTAATAGAATGCTGGAAAATAAAGTGCCTTTTGTAGAAATTGCACAGTACTACTTAGATTTTACAATCTACTTTGCCAACATACTTTTTCCGATCTTCTTATTTCTATCTGTAATTTGGTTTACCTCAAAGCTTGCCAACAACACAGAGATTATTGCAATCTTGAGTTCGGGAATCTCTTTTACGAGGTTTTTAAGACCTTATATTATCGGGGCAACGATTGTTTCGGTATTTGCATTAATTATGGGATTTTTTATTGTGCCAAAGGCTAGTGCAGGTTTCAACTCTTTCCGCTATGCCTATTTAAATAAAAATTCCAATACTCGAGACGATAGCAATGTGTTTAAACAGGTCAGTGATTCAGAATTTTTATATGTAGGAAATTTCAATCAAGAAACAAAAGTCGCGATCAACTTTTCTTATGAACAGTTTGAAGGAGAGAAATTGAAAACAAAGATTTCTGCTGGGCGGCTTGTTTGGCATCCAAAAGACAGCACTTTTACAATGTTTAATTACAACAAAAGGATTGTAGGAGAATTAGGAGATAAGATTGAATCTGGCGTAAAAATGGACACGACTTTCACATTTGATCTTGAAGATCTTACCCCAGTTTACTATGTTGCCGAAACGTTGACTTTGGGCGATCTAAATAAATTTATTGCCAAAGAAAGGGAGCGAGGAAGCAAAAATATTAATGTGTATTTGGTGGTATTGTATAAAAAATATAGCATTCCCGTATCTGCCTTTATATTAACAATTATTGCCGTAGCAGTTTCATCTATGAAAAGGCGTGGCGGGATGGGAGCAAATCTGGCGGTTGGAATCTTGCTGGCTTTTGCATTCATATTTTTTGATAAAATCTTCGGTACTCTTGCCGAAAAATCTACTTTTCCTCCAATCATCGCAGTCTGGATTCCTAATTTTGTCTTCGGAATTCTAGCTATTATCTTACTACGCAATGCCAAAAAGTAATCTTAAAAGTTATTTACTTCTTCATCTTATTGTTTTTATTTGGGGATTTACCGCTGTATTAGGCGAATTAATTACAGTGCGCGAAGCGGCTCTTGTTTGGTACCGCATGGGACTGGCGGGCGTTTTTTTACTTATCTACGCAATTATAGTTAAGAAACCACTGAAATTACCAATGAAGGAAGCTGCAAAAATTATTTTCGTCGGTTTTCTGATTGCTATACATTGGATTTTCTTCTTTCGAGCAATCAATATTTCCAACGTTTCAATAACACTAGCAATGTTCTCGATGGGCGCTTTTTTTGCTTCGATTTTAGAGCCAATAGTATACAAACGTAGGATGTTGTGGTATGAAGTACTTTTTGGACTGGTAATTATCTGCGGACTTTTTGTAATAATGCAAGTAGAAATTCACTTCCTTGAAGGAATTCTCACCGCACTATTTTCAGTATTAGTAGGGGTTATTTTTACGCTCTTTAATGGTAAACTTATCAAAAAACACGACTCAGTGGTAATTGCTACTTATGAGTTTTTTGCAGGATTTGCCTTTGTAACAATCTACCTATTAGTTGCTGGAAAATTTGTGACAGGGTTTTTTGATGTTGGTGCCAAAGACTGGTTTTATATTATAATTCTTTCTTCTATCTGTACTGCCTACGCTTTCACAGCTGCCGTTGCGGTAATGAGAGAATTGTCGCCCTATACCGTAATGCTTACTACTAATCTCGAACCGGTTTATGGAATTTTTCTAGCCTTCTTTATAATTGGGGAAAGCGAACAAATGAGTATACCTTTTTATATAGGGTCGGTGGTGATTTTGATTACCGTAATCCTCAACGGAATTGTGAAAAATAGAGCTGAAAAGAAACTGCAATCCACCGCATCATTCCCGAATGGGCCTATCAATTAAATAAAATTTAAGTAAAGACGAAGATTTAGATTAATAGATGATTATAAATTTTATCTTTGCCTTCTGAACAAAATTTTTTAAACTGCACAGATACTATGGAATATTTAGATTTTGAGCTTCCTGTAAAAGAATTGCAAGACCAATTGAGCAAATGCGAAATCATTGGTAGCGAATCCGATGTAGATGTTACAAACACCTGCAAGCAGATTGAGAAAAAGCTGGAAGAAACGAAAAAGAATATATACAAAAACCTAACTGCTTGGCAGCGTGTGCAATTGTCGCGTCACCCAAGTAGACCGTACACCTTAGATTATATTAAAGCATTTTGCGGAGATACTTTTTTAGAACTTTTTGGAGACAGAAACTTTAAAGATGATAAGGCGATGGTGGGTGGACTTGGCAAAATTGGCGACCAATCTTTTATGATTATCGGTCAGCAGAAAGGTCATAATACAAAGACGCGTCAGCACCGTAATTTTGGTATGGCAAATCCAGAAGGATACCGTAAAGCACTTCGTTTGATGAAGATGGCTGAGAAATTTAATATCCCTGTATTAACTTTAATCGATACTCCTGGAGCTTATCCTGGTCTTGAAGCTGAAGAACGTGGACAAGGAGAAGCAATTGCTCGCAATATTTTTGAAATGATGGGTTTAAAAGTGCCTATCATTACCATTATTATTGGTGAAGGTGCATCTGGGGGAGCATTGGGTATTGGAGTAGGGGATAAAGTATTTATGCTCGAAAACACTTGGTATTCTGTAATATCACCCGAATCATGTTCGTCTATTCTTTGGAAGAGTTGGGATTATAAAGAACGTGCAGCAGATGCACTGAAGTTAACTTCAACCGATATGAAGAAGCAAAAGCTAGTCGACGAAATCATTCCAGAACCATTAGGTGGAGCTCACTATGATAGAGAAACGACATATGCAACTACAGAAAAATATATTTTGAAAGCATACGATCAGCTAAAAGACTTATCAACAAAAGATTTAGTCAACAAAAGGATGACAAAATACAGCAAAATGGGTGAGTATAGAGATTAGACCCACCACTTATGTTAAAATAATCCGACGCCTTTGGTTTCGGATTTTTTTTGCTTTATCAACAAAAAATCGTAAATTATCAACAGTTCAAAATGATAACTATCAGGCTCTAATTTTTATTTTATGCCTACTTTCGTACTATGGAAAACTTCAAAAATATCAATCCCGTAAAAGTTGATCGTTCAACTATTATAAGTCTTGAAAAAGGCAAACTCCCACCGCAAGCCCTTGATTTAGAAGAGGCTGTGCTAGGTGCGATGATGATTGAAAAAAAAGGTACCGATAACGTAATCGATATTCTTACCGCCGATGCCTTCTACAAAGAGGGTCATAAATATATCTTTGAGGCTATTACTCAACTCTTTACAGATACTCAGCCAGTCGACTTATTAACCGTTTCGGCTCAGTTAAGAAAAAATGGAAAATTAGAGCAAGCAGGAGGTGATTTCTACCTAATTCAGCTCACTCAAAAGATATCCTCTTCTGCCCACGTTGAATTTCACGCAAGGATAATCCTTCAAAAATTTATTCAGCGCAGTTTAATCCGAATCTCTTCAGAAATTATCGAAGAATCTTACGAAGATTCAACTGATGTTTTTGATTTGCTTGACAAAGCCGAATCAAAGCTATACGAAGTTACTCAAGGGAATCTTAAGAAGAGTTCAGAAACCGCACAAAGTCTGGTTAACCAAGCTAAACTCCGTATTCAGGAGATTGCTGGTAAGGAAGGAATGAGTGGAGTTGCGACCGGATTTACAAAACTTGACAAACTTACATCAGGATGGCAGCCGAGTGATTTAATCATCATCGCCGCACGTCCGGGTATGGGTAAGACCGCTTTTGTACTGTCAATGGCGCGCAATGTTGCAATTGACTTTGGTCATCCTGTAGCATTATTCTCACTTGAGATGGCATCAGTACAACTTATTACACGTCTTATTTCGTCAGAAACTGGATTGTCATCAGAAAAACTTCGTACCGGAAAATTGGAGAAACACGAATGGGAGCAATTAAGTATCAAGGTAAAAGATCTTGAAAAAGCACCTTTATTTATTGATGACACACCTTCACTTTCTATTTTTGACCTTCGGGCAAAAGCACGTCGTCTCTCATCTCAGCACGGCATAAAGTTAATTATAGTCGATTACCTCCAGTTAATGACCGCTGGTGGTAGTAATGGCAAAGGCGGAGGAAATAGAGAGCAGGAAATTTCTACAATCTCTCGAAACTTAAAAGCTCTTGCCAAGGAATTAAATATTCCCGTAATCGCTCTTTCACAACTCTCGCGTCAGGTAGAAAATAGAGCTTCGGGTAGTAAGCGACCTCTTCTTTCAGATTTGAGGGAGTCAGGAGCTATCGAGCAGGATGCGGATATTGTATCCTTTATCTATAGACCAGAGTATTACAAGATTGATGAGTGGGATGACGAAGATGCGTCGCCTACACAAGGTCAAGCCGAATTTATCATCGCCAAACACCGTAATGGTAGTTTAGAAAATATCCGATTGAAATTTATCGGAAATCTCGGTAAGTTCGATAATCTCGAAGATTACAGCGGAAGCTATGACGATTTACCCTCAAAAATGAACCACGATGACAACCCTTTTTCTGTAAAAGCGTTGCCCACGGCCAATGAGGCTTTCGGTAGTAGTGCAAATAGCGAGGCTTTTGGCAGTAGCATGTCTACTTTGGAAAATGACGATAGCGACGTTCCGTTCTAAATGTTCGCATACTATACATATATAAAAGCTATCTCGAAAGAGGTGGCTTTTTTTGATAATAATTATATTTTTTTGGGCGTGCCCCTTTGGGCCGGGCTTTCCGCTATATCTTTTGCTTAGAAATATTTCGCAAAACGAGAATGACCGTGGTAAGCAAAAGGATGCCGCTGCAATCCCTCACGCAGACCTATGGTAACATTGAGATGAGGTAGTTTATTGGTGAAAAGAATTATTCGATTAAATTCAATGCTTTATAAGCAAAGATTTTTTACAGCAAAGAGCGCAAAGTTAAGAACTCAAGGTTTGCCTGACGTTGTAAAAAATTACCTGACAAATAGTAATTTTAACTGAGGAAAAAATCATTCTAGCAGAAAAGTTTTGATTTCCTGCAAGGTTTGTTTATTGTAGAATTTTATATTTTAAAAATTTGCAACTTGATTTTTGCATATCTTGGTACTGTTATAATTATATGATAATCGTAAGGCATATACATCCAGATTTAAGTAATTATATCTGACTTTGTTAGGCATATGAAAAAGTTACCCAACATTTAAAAACCATCGAAATGAAAGTAAAATTTAAATATTTCGGATTTTTTTTTCTAGTTTTAATAAACCTACAATCGTGTAAACCAGATGATCTTTATTATGATTTAAGTGACGATGCTAAAGATTTTTTACTATTTGAAATTAATGATACATTCAAACTAAAAAATTTGGAAACTAACGAAATTATAACTTTGAAAATAACATCCAAAGAAATTAGACATTATGAAGATGGACCAAATGAATCATCGTTTGTTTATTTAGGACCACGTGCAGATGTTTACATTGAACGTGGTGAATATACTTTTACTGATGATACGAATTGTTATGATGGAATCGTAGCGGTCGAAGCGAATAGAGATGGAGGTTTTGAACTTAAAGCATTTCTCGGAAATTGTTTTGGAAACATCAATTATTCTTTTGATTATCATGATGAGTTCTTTACAACTATTGATGTTGAAGGTATTGAATATTCGAATGCCTACCTTTTGAGGTCTTTTCCTGATATTTTATTCTATTCTAAAGAAAAAGGAATTTTAAAAATTGTAGACGATTTTAATCAAGAAACGCGATTTACGATTGTTGAATAAAAAAACGTTGGGTAACACACGTCTTGCGCCATTTGCGAATTTAGTGGAATTATCGTTTTTTATCGTATTTTCGTTTAGCCGAAAATAATCGTCTTCGTAAGTCGCAAACGGTGCAAGGCGCGAGAACGTTAGCAGTTATACCACAGCCGAAAAATGACGAAATTTTTAAGAATATTTATAAAGTTATTAATGTGTAATATAAAACCAAAAAAATATTTTACAGAAGAGGAAATCAAAGATCGAAATGTATTATTCGAAAGGAAGCATACTCAATTATTTGATATTTTAAAATCTGCGTTTAAAATTTATGATTCCAAATTATGCCAATGTGCTTACCCTAGATTCAGACAATTAGTTCAAATTGATTGTAGCGAAAGTGGAAATTCATTTAAATGTTGGGAAACAGAAATTCTAATAGGATTAAGTAAAAAGAATTTCAATGTAACGCAAAGTAATCTAAAAGATGAAGTTACGAATGAAAAATGGGAATGTAAAAAATGTAATTCAACTTATGAATTTGGTTGGTCTGATTTTAGTATCTCAGTTGATAGAGAAAAATTAAAACTAATAGAATTGAAAACAGAAAGTATTGGAAAAGAAACAATTAAACCAATACCTCTTTATATTGGATTATACGGACATTCATATCCTCCAAAAACAGAAATGTATAATGCAGAATTTTCGGAGTTTGAAAAATATATATTAGAAAAATAAGTACAACTGCTAACAGCTAAGGCTTCGTTGGGCTTGAAAAGCCAACACCCGAGCTTTTGCGAACTGGCGAAGCAATGAAGCCTTTGTTGAACAACTTGTCCCAATTCTTATCGGGAGAACCGGTTGAGATTCCATCCCTATGGAGTTATCGTAAAAGAGTTATAAGTCCCGATAGCGATCGGGATCAAGAGGATTAGAAGTCCTCTTTTTTTATGGAGTAAAATGATCGAGAGTCTTTGAGTGTTTCCCTTCACTTTGTTGCATACCTGCCGGTACCCGTACCAAATTAACTTTGTTGGGTTGCCGTTTTTTGGCTACTGCCAAGATACCAAGCAGGCGGACCTCGGGTGTCAAAAATTAGAATGGTGTGGAATCAGCTCAATGCACGATTGCTGAAATGGGTAAAATGGGAAAAGGATTTGTATAAAAAGGCTTCAGTTCGCTATTTAAAAACAAGGTTTGAAGAAAAACCTTGGTTATTTGCACATTGGTTGTTGGTATATCCATAAATAGAATTAATTTTAATGTGATTTATTAATATGAAGAGCCGTATGAAGGGAGACTTTCACGTACGGTTCCGTGAGAACGTAGGGGTGAAATTCCCTTGCGTGACTCGATTAGCAGCCATTTAAGGACAACCCACAGACACCAAAATATGACAATTAACAGGATAATAAATTTTTCGCTAATTATATTTTTATCAACCTTCATTTTTGGGTGCGAAACGAACTTTATTGATTATCATAGTAAGTTAGAAGTTGACACAGGAAATTTTAATTATGCTTTATACCTTGATGGAGTTGGTATTGGAGACCCAGGGTATACAGTCGTTAGACTAGAAAAAAACATCAGGCCTGAAGATGTATACATAAAATGGACTCCAAGTGAAGGAATAAATTATGACGTGAATCAAGAAAAAATAGAGTGGTTTAGGGAACGAATAATATTGGAAAATTATGACGAAGCTGGACTTTTTACATCAGACCCAAAAATTGAAATAATTAATAACAGACATTTAGTTTTCTCAAGAGGTGGTTACTATTTTGGACTTTATGATTTAAAAATTTCAAAAGACACTTTTAATATTGGTTCGCCTTGGAACGAGTGGGTCGACAAAAGCGGTTATAAAAGTGAAAAGTTTGACAGGGATAAAGAAGAAAAAGCATATGGAGAATGGATAAAAGAAAACTTGGACACTAAAATCAGAGATTACATTGAGACAAACAGATAGAAAAACGGCTGCTAACAGCTAAGGCTTCGTTGAGCTTGAAAAGCCAACACCCGAGCTTTTGCGAACTGGCGAAGCAATGAAGCCTTTGTTGAACAGCTTGTCCCGATTCATATCGGGAGAACCGGTTGAGATTCCATTCCTATGGAGTTGTCGTTAAAGAGTTATGAGTCCCGATAGCGATCGGGATCGAGAGGATTAGAAGTCCTCTTTTTTTATGGAGTAAAAATAATCGAGGGTTTTTGAGTGTATCCCTTTCACTTTGTTGCATACCTGCCGGTACCCGTACCAAATTAACTTTGTTGGGTTGCCGTTTTTTTGGCTACTGCCAAGTTGCCAAGCAGGCGGACCTCCGGTGTTAATAAGTTGATTAGTGTGGAATCAGCTCAATAACGATTGCTGAAATGGGTAAAATGGGAGAAAGATCTGTATAATAAGGCTTCAGTTCGATATTTATAAAGAAGGTATCAAGAAAAACCTTTGTTATTTGCACATTGGTTGTTGGTATATTAATAAATAGAATTAAATTTCGTGTGATTTATTAATATGAAGAGCCGTATGAAGGGAGACTTTCACGTACGGTTCCGTGAGAACGTAGGGGTGAAATTCCTTGTGTGACTCGGTTATAGGCTATTTTAGAGAACTAAAGAATAAAATTATAAATTTCAAATTATGAAGAATAAATTACTGTTACTTCTTCCTTTAATATTTTTAAATTGTACCAATAATGAAAGTATTTTAAAGGAGGAAATTACTAAATTAAATATGAAAAATGATAGTTTAAAAATTGTTTTAGACACTTTAAAAACAAAATTTATCTTTGATCGTGCTTTTGTTAAGCATATTGTGAACGAAAATAAACCAATGAAAGTTGGTCAAAAATACGAAGGAGAGTTATATTTTGTAGCATATAATAACTACGACAAAATTTTATTTCGTCAAAATTCAAATTTGAAACCAGATACTTTATCAGAAGTTATCGGAGGTGGATATAAATATGAATTTACAGCAAAAAAAGGAGAAAATAACTTTTACTTTAAACCAATGATTCTTAATAAAACAGCCAAAGAATTTAGAAATCCTTTTTTTGATGTAAATATTGCTGACAAGAAAATTATCGAATAAAAACAGCCTACAACAGCCAAAGACTTCGTGGGCGTGAAGCGCCAACACCCGAGCTTTTGCGAACTGGCGAAGCAATGAAGCCTTTATTGAACAGCCAAACTGCTAGAAGTTGGATGTTGTGCAGGAATGGATGGAACCATTAGACCGCCGTAGCGCTCTAATATAACAGATCCTTGCTTAAATACTGAATTTCACAATTCGCCCGTGGTGCTTCAACCGAAGACAAATCAAAACCCCGCGCCATATAAATCTTGAGCGGCCTGAATATATTTGGCGAAAGCCCATAATAATGGAAGCAAATTTAAACTTGTCTAGAAAAAAGGAATTATCGGAAATTGTAAGGATGGTTCTATTATTTTTAGTAACGCTAACTTTTTTTGAATATTCTGATACTTAAACTCAAAAAGCGCGACACTCATTTCTGAATATCACGCTTGTATTGTATACTGCAAAAATCTTTAATCTTTTTTCGTTACCTCATTTCCTTCGCACTCAGCAGCAATATCATCATTTGGATCAACTGCTTTTGCTTCTGCTGCATCGTCACATTCAGCGGCAATTTTCTCTTTTGTTCCTAATTCTATACACTCTCCTTCTAGTTCTACTTCGGTTTGTTTTACAAACACTGCATATTCTGCAGGAATAATTTTAATTCCCGAATGGTCTGCATAAGCTCGGGTAAATTCGGCACCTAAATATAAAATTGCGGCAGTATAATATACCCAAAGAAGTATAATTATTATAGATCCGGCTGCACCATAAAGTGAAGCAGTTCCTGCTGTTTCTATATAAAAGCTAATTCCGTAGCGACCTAACATAAATAATATAGCGGTAAAAAATGCACCCACCCGCACATCTTTCCAGGCTATTTTAGCATCTGGAAGAACTTTAAAAATAGTTCCAAATAAAATAGCGATTACTCCAAAACCAATAACAACATTCAAAACATTAAAGACAACTAAGGTGATATATGGAATGTAGATTCGCAAATAATCTCCCAATCCACTTAAAATACCATTGACAAGAAGTGTCACTAGTAGCAGAAACCCTAAAACAACAATAAGAGAAGATGACATCAAGCGATCCTTAATCATTTTTACCCATCCTCTTTTTGGCTTGGCTTTTACTCTCCAAATCATATTAATGGAGTCTTGAATCTCTCCAAAAACTGTTGTTGCTCCGATTAGCAAAGTTACAGATCCGATAATTACTGCTTTGGTGCTTTTGCCATTCAGCCGAAGATTTGCTATAACCTCCTGCACCTGCGCCGCAGCCTCATCTCCTAGAAGTCCATTTATTTCAGAAAAAAGCTTTCCCTGTGCTGCATCGGCGCCAAGGAATATTCCTGCAACCGAAATGATAAGTAGTAACAATGGTGCAATCGAAAATAGTGTATAATAAGAAAGTGACGCACTTAATTTAAGTCCTTTATCCTCTAGAAATCCAGTAAAAGTGTCCTTAAAAATTTCTTTCCATCTCATAAAATTGTCTTTAGTAAAAATCTTCTTCATAAAATACAAAAATTTGTCAACACCTTAAAAGTATGTATAAATTGATAATTTATAGGTATTCTTTTGATTATATTTAACGGATATTGAGGAAGTCTTAATACAACTTTTCAAGTATCTTTGAAGTAAAATATTTTGTAATATGTTTAGAACTAGATTACTGATTTTTGTTTTTTTGCTATCCGGATTTGTCGCAAAGGCTTCTTTTATTTTAGTGCCCATGGACGATACAACCCAACAAAATCACCTAAAAGCCTACGGAATCACCTACTGGGCGATTGATAAGCAGTATAAAGTAAATTGGCTCCTTAATTATCGGGGTGGATCATTCCTGATAAGTGATGCGGCAGAAATTCGTCGAGAATGCCAAATACGTGGCGTAAGTTTTGAAATTTTGTCTGACGGTCAGACTCAAACCATCTTGAACGAGATAGCGAGTCCATCTCAAAACATGGAAAGTGTCGCATTGGAGAAAGCGCCCAAAGTTGCAGTATATACTCCTAGTGGGAAAATGCCTTGGGATGATGCGGTTACACTAGTGTTAACATACGCTGAAATACCCTTTACCAAAATTTACGATACCGAAGTTTTGTCCGATCAGCTTTTACTTTATGATTGGTTGCATTTGCATCACGAGGATTTTACCGGCCAATATGGAAAGTTTTTTGGCGCTTACAGACATGCTCCTTGGTATATAGAACAAAAACGAGCTGCCGAAGAAGCGGCAACTACAATGGGTTACAATAAAGTTTCTAATCAGAAATTAGCTGTGGCCAAAAAAATTCGTGATTTTGTGGTGGGCGGCGGTTTTCTCTTTGCAATGTGCTCGGCAACAGATAGTTTTGACATTGCGCTTTCAGCAGAAGGTGTTGATATCTGCGAACCAATGTTCGATGGAGATCCAAGCGAGGCAAATTATCAGTCGAAAATAGATTACAAACAAACCTTTGCTTTCAAAGATTATATTCTGGAAAGAAGGCCAGAGAAATACGAATTTTCGGATATTGATATGACCGAAAAAAGAAAGATTCCGATGGACAAAGACTATTTCAGTTTGATGGAGTTTTCGGCCAAATGGGATCCAGTGCCATCAATGCTATGTCAGAATCATACCCAATTGGTAAAAGGATTTATGGGGCAAACCACGTCATTTGACAGAAATTTAATTAAATCAAATATTTTGGTTTTGGGAGATAATCAGATAAATGGTGAAGCAAGATATATTCACGGACAAAAGGGAAAAGGAATGTTTACTTTTTATGGCGGTCACGATCCGGAAGATTATCAGCATAGAGTGGGAGACGAACCGACATTACTGGATTTGCATCCAAATTCACCCGGCTATAGGCTTATTTTGAATAATATCTTATTTCCCGCCGCGAAAAAGAAGAAGCAGAAAACCTAAAATAATATCTCTATTACCTACGAAATCTCTTTTGACGATACTTAAGGCAACAGACATCTTAAAAGTAAAAAACTACGGCAACACGAATGTTACCGTAGTTTTTTTTTACGCCTGATGGGAACGGCATCCTTTCCTGCCCCTCTTTTTGGGCAGGAAAGATACAGTGGACAGCAGGACCCGAGCGAAGCGAACTGGCGAAGCAAATACGTCCTTAAAAAAAAGATCCTATTTATTATTGTCTATTACATAATCCAAAACTTTTCGCATTAAATGCACTCGGTCTTTGCCCGAAACATTGTGCTTGTGCATTGGATATACAAAAAAATCAACTTGCTTTTCAGCTTCAATAAATTTTTTGATTAGCGACAAATTATGTTGCATAACTACCACATCGTCAATGCTACCGTGGATTAGAAGCAATTTTCCTTCAAGATTTTTTACGTAATTCATTGTGCTCGCCTTATCAAAACCTTCTGGATTTTCCTCCGGCGTATCCATATAACGCTCACCGTACATGATTTCGTAGTACTTCCAATCAGTCACAGGACCGCCGGCAACACCTACTTTAAAGACTCCAGGATGTTGCAGCATCATTGAATTTGTCATAAAACCACCATAACTCCAGCCGTGTACAGCCAAACGATTGCCATCAATATATGGTAAAGATTTTAAGTATTCAACACCAGTCAATTGATCGGCCATTTCAATCTGTCCCAAATTGCGGTGAATAACTTCTTCAAATTGCTTCCCACGATTTGCAGATCCGCGATTGTCTAAAGTGAAAACGATGTAGCCTTGCTCAGCCATCCAATACATCCAAAGACTTGCGCCATCGAGGTACGAATTTGTGTTCATCTGCGCGTGAGGTCCTCCGTAAACGTAAACTAAAACCGGATATTTTTTGGAAGCATCAAAATTGCTAGGCTTGATCATACGTGTGTATAGGTCAGTCTTACCGTCGTTGGCCTTTAAGATTTTAATGTCAGATGTTCCAATGACATAGTCCTTGTATTTATTTTCACTGGTCATTATAACGGTTTCATTTCCTTTACTGTCCATCATAATTGATTTGGATGGAGTAGTGCTATTTGAATATTCGTCAAAGAAATGTTTACCGTCTTCGCTAATGGCAAAACTATGAACGCCTTCGTTTTTGGTAACCAAAGATTGCTTCCCTTTTAAATTTACTTTATATACGAGATTATTCATCGCATTACTGCCCGTTGCATTAAAGTAAATTTCATTGTTAGCAACACCAATAATTGCAGTTGCAGGAAATTTATTTGAAGTTAATTTTTTGATCAATTTCCCTTCAATTGTGTAGTAATAAAGATTGTCAAATCCATCTTTCTCGCTTATCCAAACAAAACTGTTTGATGACTTGCTAGGAAAAAATGCATCGTGCTCCGGCTCAACCCAGGTGGTTGCCTGCTCGCGAATTAGTGTTCGTACAAATGCACCTGTAGTTGCATCATAGAGATTTAGATGCATATCGTTCTGACCGCGATTTACTTCTGCAATCAGTACATATTTGTCGTCAGGAGTCCAAGTAAGGTTGGTTAGATAATCATCGGATTTGCCTTGCGGCGAAATAAAAACTGTCTTTCCGCTGGCGATATTGTAAATTCCAACTTTAGGCTTTTCGCTCTTCTGACCCGTCATTGGATATTTGAGATTGATCAGTTTACCAGGAGTTTCTGTAATATCTAAAAGTGGGTAATCGGCAACTTCTGACTCATCTTTCTGATAAAAAGCAATCGCGGAAGATTTTGGAGACCAAAAAATCCCTTTCGAAATTCCAAACTCACTACGGGCAAATACATCGCCAGAAACAATGTCTTTGTTTTCATTGTTGGTAATTGCAATGGTTTTTCCAGAATTTGTAAGGATAAAAAGATTGTTTTTAAGAGTATATGCAACATGAGCTTTGCTATCATCAAAAGTACTGTTTGCAGCTTCTGCAGGCAGTGTTGCTATTTTTGTTCCTTTTTTATTTGAGATAGAATATTCATAAATCGCATCTCCATTATTTATTATGATAGTGTCCTCGTTTTTGTATTCTATTCCAAAAAATGAATATAATTCAGTACCGAGCGCTTTATTGAAATTTGCAAGCGTTACAACTTCTACTGTATTTGAACTATTTGCGGAAGCTGAGACTAGTTTACGCCCCGAATCTTCAAAATAAAAGTATTTGTTTGTTTTAGGAATCCATTGGAATCCTAGCATTTTGTCAGCTCTAAACTTTCGGCCCTGCTGCATTACAGCATCTTCTAGCGAAATAGTTTTTGTCTGACCCGCAACAGAGCAAGTGATAAAAAAACTTAGTGCTAGTAATAAGTGTTTGTTCATGATTAAATATGTTGATTTGTGACAAATATAAAAAAAGGATGCCAATAAGAAGAGTATTAATCTATATTGGCATCCTATTAAGGAATATGTAATTAATTTTTTTAGATAGTTCCTACTTCATTTTCTTTTTCTAGATATTTCTGGACTAGTTCAATTGCATTGCTAACAACATCACTTAGAGCAGTAATATAAGTTCCTTCGTCGGCAATATTAATTGCGTGTCTGATAGCTTCGACCTCTTTAGCGATAATTTCGTAAGTAACATTTTCGCCAGAATCTTTTATTCCTTCAAAAAGTAGGTTATTGATTTCGACATCAGTTCGTCCTCGTAAATGTTTTTCTTGACGGATGATAATATGGTCAAACATGGTTGCTGCAATGCGAGCGCATTCACGAATATCTTCGTCACGTCTGTCGCCGACACCTGCAATAATTCCTATTTTTCGAGGTGAATCGACCGTTTCTAAATATTCAGCAATTCCTTTATATCCCGCTGGGTTATGAGCAAAATCGATTAAAACCTTGAACTTTTTGAATTCGAAAATATTCATACGACCCGGAGTTTGAGCGGCACTAGGTACAAAAGTTTGTAATGCTAACCCAATGTCTTCAATCTTGAAGCCATAGATATAAGTCGCAAGCGTTCCAGCCAGCACATTGGCAATCATAAATTTTGCTTTTCCGCCTAAGGTTAATGGTACATTTGTCACCTTGCAAATACGAATTTTCCATTCGCCTTTCTTGATAGTGATAAAACCATTTTCGTAAACTGCTGTAATGGCACCTGTTTTTGCCATTTTTTTGATCAGAGGATTTTCTTCATCCATGCTAAAATAGGCAATTTTGGACGTAAGGCGACTTGCAATTTTGCGACATTGCTCGTCATCGGCATTCAATACAGTCCATCCACTTTTCTTGACACTTTCGGCAACCGTTATCTTTACATTGGCAAGATCTTCGATTGTATGGATATCATTCAGTCCCAAATGATCTTCCTGAATATTGGTTATTACAGCAATGTCACATTTATTAAATCCAAGGCCCGAGCGTAAAATTCCTCCGCGCGCAGTTTCCAAAACCGCAAATTCAACCGTTGGATCTTTTAATATATATTCAGCACTTAATGGTCCAGTGGTATCACCTTTTTCCATCATGTGATTTTGAATATAAATTCCATCTGACGTTGTAAAGCCTACTTGAAAACCGTTATTTTTTACAATATGCGCAATAAGTCTAGTTGTTGTAGTTTTTCCGTTGGTACCTGTTACGGCAATAATTGGAATTCTACTTGGATTTCCTCTCGGATACATCATATCTACAACTGGAGCAGCTACGTTGCGGGGTAGACCTTCGGTTGGGGCCAAGTGCATTCTGAAACCTGGAGCCGCATTTACTTCTAATATTACACCGCCATTTTCTTTAAGTGGCTGGGTAAGATTTTCTGCCATAATATCAACTCCGCAAATATCTAGTCCGATAACTTTCGAAATTCTTTCGCAAAGAAAAATGTTTTCTGGGTGCATCATATCGGTAACATCTACAGAAGTCCCGCCAGTACTTAGATTGGCTGTGGATTTGAGAGTCACTGTTTCGCCATTATTGGGAATGGTATCAAGAGTATATTCTAATCTTTCTAATAAATCTTCGGTATCTCTGTCAACGGTGATCTGAGTCAGAACATTCTCGTGTCCGTAACCGCGCAATGGATCTTGGTTGATAACTTCAATAAGTTCTGCAATAGTATTTACGCCATTCCCGACTACGTGAGCTGGGACTCTTTTGGCTGCAGCCACCAATTTATTATTAATAATTAAAACTCGGAAGTCAAACCCAGTTATAAATTTTTCAACAATTACTCTAGTGCTATATTCCTTGGCAAAATGCAAACCCGCTACTGCATCCTGGTAATTTGTGACATTTATTGAAGCGCCCTTACCATGATTTCCATCCAGTGGTTTTATAACGATAGGATAGGAAATACGATTGATTGTTTCTTTAAGCTCTTCTTCATCTTGGCAAATACTACCAAGCGCTACCGGAATAGAGGAATTCTCAAGCATTCGCTTTGTAAGTTCTTTATTACAGGCCATATCTACGGCAATGCTACTTGTGTTGCAGGTAATTGTAGCTTGAAAACGCATTTGATTGACTCCGTAACCTAACTGGACCAAAGAATTACTTCCTAGACGAATCCAAGGAATTCCTCTTGCTACTGCCTCTTCAACAATACTACCTGTACTTGGTCCTAAGCGAACCTTTTCTCTAATTTCTCGCATTTGTTGAATGTCAGCTTCGATGTCATATTCTGAACCATCAATTAATGCCTGTGCAATTCGCACCGCAGATTCGGCGGCGAATATTCCGACATTTTCTTCGGTATAACTAAAGACTACATTATAAATGCCAGGAGTTTTAGTTTCGCGCGTACGACCAAAACCAGTATCCATCCCGGCAAGGGTTTGGATTTCCAAAGCAATATGCTCAATTACATGGCCCATCCATGTACCTAATTCAACACGTATAAAAAAACCACCATCGCAACCTTCAGAGCAACGATGTTCAATAAGGGTTGGAATAAGTTCCTCAAGTCGTTCTCTAAATCCTTCAATCTTATTAGTTGGCAACTGTTCAATTTCTTCCAAGTCAAGCCGCATCTGAATTAGAGATCTTCTCTTTATACTCCAGATATTTGGACCTTTCAGAACTTGTATTTTTAATATTTTCATAGATGGTAGGTAATTTTTTTGGTTAGAATGTATTGTAAAATTTCTTAATGATCGATTAGATAAAGCAGTCTCACTCTCGGTGCTGAAAGTACGAATGTCCAAGCAATTTACTTAAATATTTTCTTATATTTTCTTATTTTTTTTTTAGCTTTAAAACTTTTTTTTAAAATTATGAAGTCATAATTTTGTACACTGCTTAGCGGTTTTAAATGTAAGTAAATTTTATTTTGAATAAAATCTTCTTTTTTGCCTAGATTGCAAGTGTTTATTAATAAATTAGAGGATGGATATAAAAGGAAAATTAATAATAATAGGAGGCGCATTAGATAAAGGAAGTTTTGCCGAAACCGATTTAGATGAAAATCTTGTCAATAATCTTAACTTTTTTGAGACAGGAATTTTAAGGCGAATCATTTTAGAATCTAAGCATCAGGAGAAGTCAAGAATAGAAGTTATCACTACTGCTTCCAAAATTCCAAAAGAAATTGGTCCAGAATATATCAAAGCGCTGGAATATCTTGGCGCTAAAAATACAGCTATAATGTTTCTCGACAAAAGAGAAATGGCCTCCACGCCGGAAATTATAGAACGTCTTGAAGTGGCAGATGTAGTGATTTTTACCGGTGGGGATCAACTCAGGCTTACCTCAATTTTGGGCGGAACAAAGTTTCATGATCTATTATTAGAGAAATATAGGACGCAAGAGTTTGTATATGCTGGCACATCAGCTGGAGCTGCCGCAGCTTCGAATAATATGATTTACCAAGGTAGCAGCTCTGAAGCTTTACTTAAAGGCGAAGTTAAGATAACTAGTGGACTAGGTCTTATTAATGATGTTGTAATTGATACGCACTTTGTACAAAGAGGTCGAATCGGGAGATTGTTTCAATCTGTTGTCGGTAATCCTCGTACTTTAGGAATAGGTTTAGGAGAAGATACAGGATTGCTCATTACCAATAATCGGGAAATGACTGCAATTGGTTCAGGACTTGTAATTCTAGTAGATGGGCATGAAATAAAGGACACTAATCTTACCCAAATTGAGCTGGGACAACCTATATCAATTAACCATCTTGTAGTACATGTTTTAAGTATTAATGATACATTTGATCTTAAAACAAATAAGATGACTATAAAATCATCACAATATGCTGAAAATTTGGAATTAACTGCAGAGGATTTAGAAAATTAGTAGAATAAATAATTATGAAGATTATCATTCACGGCGGATTTTTCTCGGAATCTAACACAAATCAGGAAACAAAAGTTGCAAAACAAGAAGCTCTCAAGAGAATTGCTAAAAGTTCATTTAAATATTTAGAAAAGCATTCAGCATTAGAAACAGTTGTTTATGCAGTTTCGCAGTTAGAAGATGATCCCTTATTCAATGCTGGTTTGGGTTCGCAAATTCAGAGTGACGGCGTAATTAGAATGAGCGCAGCTCTTATGGACGGCGAAACTCAAAAAATGAGTGGTGTTATCAATATCGAGAAAGTTAAAAATCCAATCCAAGTAGCAGAGAGATTGATGCCCACCGAAGACCGCATTCTTGGTGAAGCTGGTGCAATTCAATTTGCTCGGAAAAATGGATTTGAAGAATATTCAACCGAAACGCCCGAAAGACGTGGCGAGTATGAGGCTAAAATGAGAAGTTCTAAAAGCTCTACTGTAGGCTGTGTCGCCTTTGATAGTAATGGAAAACTAGCTGTAGCAACATCCACTGGCGGAAAAGGTTTTGAAGTTCCTGGTCGAATTTCTGATTCTGCTACTGTAGCAGGAAATTATGCCAATTCTTTTTGTGGTGTAAGTTTAACTGGGGTAGGTGAAGATATAGTGAGCAACGCGACAGCGGCGAAAATCGTTACGAGAGTAACCGATGGGATGTCGTTAAAGCAAGCTTTTGATAAAACATTTGCTGAACTTAAACCTTATGATGGTTTTGCAGGTGCTATTGCAATTGATAAAGAGGGAAACATATATCATCAAGATTCTCATCCATCGATGGTTTTTGCGAGTTATGATGGAGAAAGTTTTGACGTCTTTGAGTAGAAAGAAATATAAAGTTTGCAGAGATCCCAATAGCTTCGGTTGTTGGGATTTTTTGTTTCCAACAATATCATGATTCATTTTTATGTTTAGTGACCGTTCTAATTATATTACGGTGAGAAGAAAATATTTTCAATTAACATCGCATAAATACTCGGCATTCCATTCCCCTCCACCGGAGGGGTGCCCGAAGGGCGGGGTGGGTGAATACCAACAATGAAGGCTACAACCAAACTCCAACAATGAAAGCTCCAACCAAACTCCAACAATGAAAGCTCCAACCAAACTCCAACAATGAAAGCTCCAACTAAATACCAACAATGAAGGCTCCAACCAAAATGCCACATATTAAATGTGAATTAGATAAAAAAAAACCACCTCTTTCGAGATGGTTTTTTATGAAGTAAGTAAGTCCAAATGTTGTTTGACAAACGTTTATTTTACTTTATTAAGTACAGCTTTAAAAGCTTCTGGGTGATTCATTGCTAAATCTGCAAGAACTTTACGATTCAATTCGATACCGTTAGTTTTTACTTTCCCCATGAATTGTGAGTAGCTCATTCCCTCAAGTCTAGCTCCAGCGTTAATACGCTGAATCCAAAGTGAACGGAAGTTTCTTTTGTTTTGCTTTCTATCGCGGTAAGCATAGCACATTGCTTTCTCAACTGCGTTTTTTGCAACTGTCCAAACGTTTTTACGTCTACCAAAGTAACCTTTGGCTTGTTTCATTATTTTTTTTCTTCGTGCTCTTTTAGCAACCGAGTTTACCGATCTTGGCATAATTTTAATTTTTTTTTGTAGCAGGCGGTCAGTTTAATGTGACACTTGAAAAGCCATACTCCAAGGTTATTTGTATGATTTTTTAACCGAAAGAATTCTTTCAAAATTGAATAAAGTCTATTGTAAAATAGTAATTCAGTCCTAAAACTTTTTTACATTATACAATTTACAATTTTACAATTATTAGATAATTCTTAATTGTTGTTTGATGCTTTTCTCATCAGATTTGTGAACTAATGCAGTGTGTGTCAACGCTAGTTTACGTTTCTTAGATTTTTTAGTTAAGATGTGACTCTTAAAAGCATGCTTTCTTTTAATCTTTCCAGTACCAGTAACTTTAAAACGTTTCTTAGCGCTAGATTTGGTTTTCATTTTAGGCATTGTTTCCTATTTTATTTATTTTATTCCTACTTACTTCACTTTTCATTTACTCAACTCTGCTCGAAAAACACAGTCAGTACTATTTTATTCTGCTCTCAAATCTTCGGTTTCTAAAACGCCAGTTTCCGTTATCTACTTCAACAAGCCTTCTCAACACTTCAATCGGAGGGCTTAGGGGAAAATCTTTAGACGTATCCGTAATCCACTTCCACTCGCATTCTCAAAATTTCCCCTCCTCAAAGGGAGGATCTTCACAAGTTTCTTCTATCCACTTCCACAAGCTTTCTCAATACTTCCCCTCCTTTGGAGGGGTTAGGGGAGGAAGGGTTTAGGGGAGGATGCAGCTTTACTATTTCTTCTTCTTCGGAGCGATAAACATAATCATACGTTTACCTTCAAGCACCGGCATAGCCTCAACTTTACCGTATTCTTCTAAATCTTGAGCTAATCTCAAAAGCAAAATTTGCCCTTGATCTTTATATATGATAGAACGTCCCTTAAAGAATACAAAAGCTTTTAGCTTTGCACCTTCTTTTAGGAATTTCTCGGCATTTTTTCTCTTAAATTCATAATCATGCTCGTCAGTCTGCGGACCAAAACGAATTTCCTTCACAATTACTTGAGTAGATTTAGCTTTCAATACTTTATCGCGCTTCTTTTGCTCGTACACAAACTTTTTATAGTCCATGATCTTACAAACTGGCGGCTCAGCATTTGGTGAAATTTCAACCAAATCCAATTCAAATTGATCTGCCATTCTTAGAGCCTCAGATGTTTTAAAAACTCCAGGTTCTACATTTTCACCAACAAGTCTTACTTCCGGTACGCGGATAAGAGCGTTGATTCTATGTGCATCTTTTTTCTCTACTCGAGGTTGGTAACCTCTGTTACTTCTTATTGCTATGGCTTTATAATTTAAGTTAAACGTTAAATACTTTTAATGTCTTTGCGACTTCTTCATTGACAAGTTGGATAAACTCCTCTATTTTTAGAGTCTGATTACCCTTCCCTTCCTGACCATGACGACGAACAGAAACTGTTCCGTTCGACTGCTCATCCTCACCAACAATCAGCATAAATGGATACTTCTGCACTTCGGCATCGCGTATCTTTTTGCCTATTGTCTCATTTCTGTTGTCTAAGATTGCGCGAATTTCGTGATTTTCTAGCGATTCTGAAACTATTTTAGCATATTTTTCATATTTCTCACTCAAAGACAATATAATAGCCTGTTCTGGCATCAACCAAAGCGGGAAATTTCCTGCGGTATGCTCCAATAAGATAGCTATAAAACGCTCCATAGATCCAAAAGGCGCTCGGTGAATCATTACCGGACGGTGCAGTTGATCATCTGAACCTTTGTAGGTTAAATCAAAACGCTCAGGTAAATTGTAGTCAACCTGAATTGTTCCCAATTGCCATTGACGACCTAAGGCATCCTTAACCATAAAGTCTAGCTTAGGGCCATAAAATGCCGCTTCACCATACTCAATCATAGTTGTTAAATTCTTGTCTTTGGCAGCAGAAATAATCGCATTTTCAGCTTTCTCCCAGTTTTCGTCGCTACCAATATATTTTTCGCGGTTCTCTTTGTCTCTCAATGATATTTGAGCAGTAAAATTCTCAAATCCTAAAGATCCAAATACATAGAGAACTAGATCAATCACTTTTTTAAATTCATCATCAAGTTGTTCTGGAGTACAAAAGATATGTGCATCATCCTGAGTAAATCCACGTACACGAGTCAAGCCGTGAAGCTCACCTGATTGTTCGTATCTATAAACAGTACCAAATTCAGCATAACGCTTCGGCAGATCTTTATAAGACCACGGGCGTACGTTATAAATTTCACAGTGATGAGGGCAGTTCATTGGCTTCAACAAAAACACTTCCCCTTCAGTAGGAGTAGTAATCGGCTGAAAACTATCTGCACCATATTTTTCGTAATGACCCGATGTCACGTATAATTCTTTATTTCCAATATGAGGCGTAACCACCTGCTCATATCCACCTTTTTTCTGAGCTTTCTTCAAAAATTGCTCAAGACGATCTCTAAGTGCAGCGCCTTTTGGCAACCACAATGGAAGTCCTTGACCAACTTTTTGCGAAAAAGCAAAAAGTTCCAATTCCTTACCTAATTTTCTATGGTCACGTTTTTTAGCCTCTTCAAGCAAATGCAAATATTCCGTCAAGTCTTTTTGCTTCGGAAACGAAACACCATAAACCCGCGTTAATTGCTTATTTTTTTCATCTCCGCGCCAGTATGCTCCAGCCACGCTCATAACTTTCATCGCTTTGATGATTCCAGTGTTTGGAATATGCCCACCGCGACATAAATCTGTGAATTTCGAGTGATCACAAAAAGTGATTGTTCCGTCTTCAAGATTCGAAATAAGCTCTACTTTATACGGATTTTCCTCCTTCTCATACATCTCCAAAGCCTCTGCCTTTGTAGCAGAACGCATTGTAAATTCATGCTTTTCGCGAGCAATGGCTAGAAAACGATCTTCAATTGCTTTAAAATCCTTGTCGCTTATCGAATTTTCGCCAAAATCAACATCATAATAAAACCCGTTTTCAATCGCAGGTCCTATCGAAAGTTTAATTCCAGGAAACAAGTCTTGAAGCGCTTCGGCAAGAACGTGAGACGAAGAGTGCCAAAAAGCCTTCTTCCCCGCTGCGTCATTCCAGGTGTATAGAACAAGACTTCCGTCCGTCGTTAGTGGGGTCTCGGTTTCTACAGTGGTGTCATTAAAGGATGCCGAAATCACATTTCTAGCAAAACCTTCACTAATACTTTTCGCAACCTCCATAGGAGTTACATTCTGTTCAAAATCTTTAACCGTTCCGTCGGGCAGCGTAATCTTTATCATACATATAAAATTTGAGGTGCAAAGATACGCGTTTAATTAGTAATGAGCAATTGCACGTTTCTGGATATTTTCTATTTTTTACGTTGTTTTAAAAAAAAATTGCTCTTTATATATAGGATAAACTTTCTATAGCTATATTGGAGAAACTTGTTCTAGGGAAGATATTTTTTTTGGCAGCTATTCCCGCTATACTCTCCAATCCGGCCTGGGCATTTGCCGTAGCAGTCGTCGGGCAAGGAGCTTCCGTTGGTCGCTCTTTCCCGCCGCTGCTACCAAAGGCAAATTCCCAAGCCGGGATTTCCGTTCCTATCGGGGCTGAAACGATCGTATTCCAACAACATTAAGTTTTCGAATTTAACCACACGATTATAATAGCCGTAGAGCAATTGCATATTTTTTCGCTTGCACCGGTACCAAGACAGTTTTTAGTGCAAAATTATCTCCTATATATAAGGATTAGAATTACCATATTAAAATTTCACAGCCATATTCACTCCTCAGTCCCAGAGGGACTGCCGATATCATAGCCCAGGGTTTCAACCCTGGGAATCGGGACGGCATGACAAAACGCACAGTTTACCACGCCGCTAAATTCAAGATGATTTTTGTTTCCTATATATAAGGACCAGAACTACTACATTAAAATGTCACAGCCAACTTCATTCCTCAGTCCCAGAGGGACGGCTTTATTGTAGCCCAGGGTTTCAACCCTGGGTTTTAAAATAATGAAAAGCCATCCAAGTCCCATCGGGACGATTTTATGATCCACAAATTTTGTTAAATCGCGACAATTAACATGAATTTTGTTTCCTATATATAGGGACCATAATTATTATTAAAATCCTTCAGCTACATTTATTCCTCAGTTCCAAAGGGCCGACCGATATCATAGCCCAGGGTTTCAACCCTGGGTTGATAATAAATGAAAAGTTCAAGCAAGTCCCATCGGGACGATTTTATAAACCACAAGTTTTGTAGGATCGCGACAATTAATATGATTTTTCTAACGATGCTTATATATAAGGGACGGAATTATTATTAAAATCCCATAGCCATTTTCATTCCTCAGTCCCAGAGGGACGACATAGTATAGCCCAGGGTATTACCGTTGGTATCATGGCGATTTTATATAACGCATTATTTACCACGCCGCTAAATTCAAGATGATTTTTGTTCCCTATATATTAGGACCAAATAACCATTAAAATTTTACATCCACATTCATTCCTCAGTCCCAGAGGGACGGCATTATTGTAGCCCAGGGTTTCAACCCTGGGTTACAAAAATTAAAAAGTTCATTCCAGCCCCATCGGGACGATGTTATAAACCGCAAGTTTTGAGGGATTTCTGCAATTAATATGATTTTTCCAACAGTGCTTATATATAAGGACTAGAATTATTATTAAAATCGCTCAGCTACATTCATCCCTCAGTCCCATTGGGACGACCGGTATCATAGCTCAGGATTTAAACCCTGGGAATCGGGACGGCATTATAAAACGCATTATTTACCACGCCGCTAAATTCAAGATGATTTTTGTTTCCTATATATAAGGACTAGAATTATCGCCTCTAAAATCCCACAACCACATTCACTCCTCAGTCCCAGAGGGACGGCTTTATTGTAGCCCAGGGTTTCAACCCTGGGTTTAATAATAGATGAAATACATCCAAATCCCATCGGGACGATTTTATAAACCACAATGTTTCACACGGCCAGATTTAAAATAATATTCGTAAGATTTTTATTTCCTATATATAGAGACTATAATTACCCAAGAATTACAATCCCACATCTACCTTCATTCTTCAGTCCCAGAGAGACGGCTTTATTGTAGCCCATGATTTAAAGCCCGGGAATCGCGATGGCAATATTGTACAATAGGGTTTCAACCGTGGGCCTAGTGAAGATTTTATAAAACGCACAGTTTACCACGTCGCTAAATTCAAGATGATTTTTGTTTCCTATATATAAGACCATAATTACTAATAAAATTCCATATCCATATCCATATTAATTCCTCAGTCCCAGAGGGACGGCTTTATTGTAGCCCAGGGTTTCAACCCTGGGTTTAATAATAGATGAAATACATCCAAGTCCCATCGGGACGATTTTATAAACCACAAGTTTTGTAGGATCGCGACAATTAATGTGATTTTTCCAACAATGCTTATATATAAGGGACGGAATTAGTATTAAAATCCCACAGCCCACATTCAATCCTCATTCCCAGAGGGACGGCATAAATGTAGCCTAGGGTTTAAACCCTGGGTTTCAACGGGAAGGCAAACACACAATTTGCCGAATCCCAACGATTCAAACGATTTTCAAACCAATTCCCGTAGGTTTGTAAATTTCACCAGCCGTACTTTGTATGAATCCAAGTCTGAAAGTCCGCAAATTCGCTTCATTTAGCTCTTTTTGACTTTTCAATCTTTCAATTTTTCAATCTTTGAATCTTTAAATCAAGGTCTTACAAAATAATTGCATTTTATTACATTTTTACCCTTGTTTATCTAGAAAGAAGTGGTAGTTTTGCACCCGCAATCAGCAGTAAGTTATTTGAAATATTAGAAGATTATCCTTTATATGACTAGAGAAATTTAGTAAAAATAAAGTTGTGAGATTCTAATTTTCGATTTACATTTGCAGGCCCGAAAGGGAGCAAGTTCTTTGAGACATTTTGAGTGAGTTATGAGGTTTAAAAATCGTTGAAAATTTATTTTCAAATTATTTTCACCAAACACTTGCGAGAGACGAAAAGAGGTTGTACTTTTGCACCCCGCTAGCGCAGCAGCGTTAGAGGGAAAAACAAGAAGACACGTTCATAGACATATTGAATTGACAGCAACATTTTGAGAAGAGATTCTCAAGATGATTTAAGAGAGAGTAAGAAGAGAATACGTTAGAATATAAGAACGAGCTTTGAGTCTTTATTGTACAAGTTATTAAAATTATACGATGAAGAGTTTGATCCTGGCTCAGGATGAACGCTAGCGGCAGGCTTAACACATGCAAGTCGAGGGGTAGAAGAAGCTTGCTTTTTTGAGACCGGCGCACGGGTGCGTAACGCGTATGCAATCTACCTTTTACAAAGGGATAGCCCAGAGAAATTTGGATTAATACCTTATAGTATTAAGTTTTGGCATCAAGATTTAATTAAAGATTTATCGGTAAAAGATGAGCATGCGTCCCATTAGTTAGTTGGTAAGGTAACGGCTTACCAAGACTTCGATGGGTAGGGGTCCTGAGAGGGAGATCCCCCACACTGGTACTGAGACACGGACCAGACTCCTACGGGAGGCAGCAGTGAGGAATATTGGTCAATGGACGCAAGTCTGAACCAGCCATGCCGCGTGCAGGATGACGGTCCTATGGATTGTAAACTGCTTTTATACGGGAAGAAACCCTGGCTCGTGAGCCAGACTGACGGTACCGTAAGAATAAGGATCGGCTAACTCCGTGCCAGCAGCCGCGGTAATACGGAGGATCCAAGCGTTATCCGGAATCATTGGGTTTAAAGGGTCCGTAGGCGGCCCTGTAAGTCAGCGGTGAAATCTCCCGGCTCAACCGGGAAATGGCCGTTGATACTGCAGGGCTTGAATTAGTAGGAAGTAACTAGAATATGTAGTGTAGCGGTGAAATGCTTAGAGATTACATGGAATACCAATTGCGAAGGCAGGTTACTACTACTATATTGACGCTGAGGGACGAAAGCGTGGGTAGCGAACAGGATTAGATACCCTGGTAGTCCACGCCGTAAACGATGGATACTAGCTGTTGGGTTGCAAGACTCAGTGGCTAAGCGAAAGTGATAAGTATCCCACCTGGGGAGTACGAACGCAAGTTTGAAACTCAAAGGAATTGACGGGGGCCCGCACAAGCGGTGGAGCATGTGGTTTAATTCGATGATACGCGAGGAACCTTACCAAGGCTTAAATGTAGATTGACCGGTTTGGAAACAGACTTTTCGCAAGACAATTTACAAGGTGCTGCATGGTTGTCGTCAGCTCGTGCCGTGAGGTGTCAGGTTAAGTCCTATAACGAGCGCAACCCCTGTTGTTAGTTGCCAGCGAGTCATGTCGGGAACTCTAACAAGACTGCCAGTGCAAACTGTGAGGAAGGTGGGGATGACGTCAAATCATCACGGCCCTTACGCCTTGGGCTACACACGTGCTACAATGGCCGGTACAGAGAGCAGCCACTGGGCGACCAGGAGCGAATCTACAAAACCGGTCACAGTTCGGATCGGAGTCTGCAACTCGACTCCGTGAAGCTGGAATCGCTAGTAATCGGATATCAGCCATGATCCGGTGAATACGTTCCCGGGCCTTGTACACACCGCCCGTCAAGCCATGGAAGCTGGGGGTGCCTGAAGTCGGTGACCGCAAGGAGCTGCCTAGGGTAAAACTGGTAACTAGGGCTAAGTCGTAACAAGGTAGCCGTACCGGAAGGTGCGGCTGGAACACCTCCTTTCTAGAGAATACAAAAAGACGCAAAGTCTTATAATTTAGAGTGTTTAATCACTTACTCTCGCTGTTGGTTCATATTATTACATTTTTTAAGCAAAAATAAAACAGAGTCTCGTAGCTCAGCTGGTTAGAGTACAACACTGATAATGTTGGGGTCGGCGGTTCGAGTCTGCCCGGGACTACTTTTTCAAAAGCAAGCGCGATTGAAGATACTGTTACGCTTAAAGAAAAAAAAGGAAATTTTAGAGGTTAAGCTAACCGTTTTTAGAGACTGTTAACTGTAAACTGTTAACTAAAATACTAAAAAAGGGGAATTAGCTCAGCTGGCTAGAGCGCCTGCCTTGCACGCAGGAGGTCAACGGTTCGACTCCGTTATTCTCCACAAGATAGTATCAAGATGGTAGTATCAAGTATTAAGACGTAAGTCTTGCTACTTAATACAGACATCTTCATACGGATCAAAGTTCATTGACATATTGGGATAAGAAATACAAAATAAGTAGAAAGAAAAATATACTACAAGTTAATTGTAGTTATTTGTACACAAGATTTATCTTGATGTACATTATACAAGCAAAATAAGGGCGTATGGGGGATGCCTTGGCTCTCAGAGGCGATGAAAGGCGTGATAAGCTGCGAAAAGTTACGGGGACGAGCACACATCGATTGATCCGTAAATACCTGAATGGGGCAACCCGGCATGTTGAAGACATGTCACTCCGAATGGAGAGCAAACCCGCTGAACTGAAACATCTAAGTAGGCGGAGGAGAAGAAAACAAAAGTGATTCCGTAAGTAGTGGCGAGCGAACGCGGATTAGCCCAAACCAATGTTGTTACGGCAATATTGGGGTTGTAGGACCACGACATTTTATGCATGCAGAACCGGAAGTTACTGGAAAGTGACACCATAGAGGGTGATAGTCCCGTATGGGTAATAAATGTAATGAATAGTGGTATCCTGAGTAGGGCGGGGCACGTGAAACCCTGTCTGAATTTGGCGGGACCATCCGCTAAGGCTAAATACTCCTGAGAGACCGATAGTGAACCAGTACCGTGAGGGAAAGGTGAAAAGAACCGTGAATAACGGAGTGAAATAGATCCTGAAACCATACGCCTACAAGCGGTCGGAGCCCCTTCGTGGGGTGACGGCGTGCCTTTTGCATAATGAGCCTACGAGTTAACGTTGCTGGCAAGGATAAGTGGTTAAGCCACGGATCCGTAGCGAAAGCGAGTCTGAATAGGGCGCTTTAGTCAGTAGTGTTAGACGCGAAACCGTGTGATCTACCCATGGACAGGTTGAAGTTTAGGTAACACTAAATGGAGGACCGAACCCGTTGACGTTGAAAAGTCTTGGGATGATCTGTGGGTAGGGGTGAAAGGCCAATCAAACTCGGAAATAGCTCGTACTCCCCGAAATGCATTTAGGTGCAGCGTTAGTTATAAAGTTATATAGAGGTAGAGCTACTGATTGGATGCGGGGGCTTCACCGCCTACCAATTCCTGACAAACTCCGAATGCTATATAATGTTCACTAACAGTGAGGGCTTGGGTGCTAAGGTCCAAGTCCGAGAGGGAAAGAACCCAGACCATCAGCTAAGGTCCCCAAATATATACTAAGTTGAAAGAACGCGGTTTGTCTGCCCAGACAGCTAGGATGTTGGCTTGGAAGCAGCCATTCATTTAAAGAGTGCGTAACAGCTCACTAGTCGAGCGGACGAGCATGGATAATAATCGGGCATAAGTATATTACCGAAGCTATGGATTTAGAGTTTACTCTAAGTGGTAGGGGAGCATTCTAACAGGGTTGAAGGTGTGTCTTGAGACATGCTGGACCGGTTAGAAAAGAAAATGTAGGCATAAGTAACGATAAAGGGGGCGAGAAACCCCCTCACCGAAAGACTAAGGTTTCCACAGCTATGCTAATCAGCTGTGGGTTAGTCGGGACCTAAGGCGAACCCGAAAGGGACAGTCGATGGCCAACGGGTTAATATTCCCGTACTACTGATAACTGTGATGGGGTGACGGAGTGATGAAAGCGCCGCGAACTGACGGAATAGTTCGTTGAAGTACCTACCTATAAGCTGCGCAGGCAAATCCACGCGGCTTGGGGAAATACGATAGTACTCAGAGTCTTCGGACAACGAGATAGTGCGCCTAAGGGCTTCCAAGAAAAACCTCTAAACTTCAGGTTATTAGTACCCGTACCGTAAACCGACACAGGTAGTCGAGGAGAGAATCCTAAGGTGCTCGAGAGATTCATGGCTAAGGAATTAGGCAAAATAGACCTGTAACTTCGGGAGAAAGGTCGCCAGCAGCAATGCTGGCCGCAGTGAAGAGGTCCAGGCGACTGTTTATCAAAAACACAGGGCTCTGCAAAATCGTAAGATGAAGTATAGGGCCTGACACCTGCCCGGTGCTGGAAGGTTAAGAGGAGATGTCATGGGGTAACTCAGAAGCATTGAATTGAAGCCCCAGTAAACGGCGGCCGTAACTATAACGGTCCTAAGGTAGCGAAATTCCTTGTCGGGTAAGTTCCGACCTGCACGAATGGTGTAACGATCTGGACACTGTCTCAGCCATGAGCTCGGTGAAATTGTAGTAACGGTGAAGATGCCGTTTACCCGCAGTGGGACGAAAAGACCCTGTGCACCTTTACTATAGCTTAGTATTGGTCTTGGATAAGTGATGTGTAGGATAGGTGGGAGACTTCGATCCAGCGTCGCTAGGCGTTGGTTAGTCATTGTTGAAATACCACCCTTTGCTTATCTAGGATCTAACCCCGGAATCCGGGGGACATTGCTTGGTGGGTAGTTTGACTGGGGTGGTCGCCTCCAAAAGAGTAACGGAGGCTTCTAAAGGTTCCCTCAGTACGCTTGGTAACCGTGCGTAGAGTGCAATGGCATAAGGGAGCTTGACTGAGAGACATACAGGTCGATCAGGTACGAAAGTAGAGCATAGTGATCCGGTGGTTCCGCATGGAAGGGCCATCGCTCAAAGGATAAAAGGTACGCCGGGGATAACAGGCTGATCTCCCCCAAGAGCTCATATCGACGGGGGGGTTTGGCACCTCGATGTCGGCTCGTCACATCCTGGGGCTGGAGAAGGTCCCAAGGGTTGGGCTGTTCGCCCATTAAAGTGGCACGCGAGCTGGGTTCAGAACGTCGTGAGACAGTTCGGTCTCTATCTACTGCGGGCGCAAGAAATTTGAGTGGATCTGACTCTAGTACGAGAGGACCGAGTTGGACAAACCGCTGGTGTATCTGTTGTCCCGCCAGGGGCACCGCAGAGTAGCTACGTTTGGCAGGGATAAGCGCTGAAAGCATATAAGCGCGAAACCCACCACAAGATGAGATTTCTTTTAAGGGTCGTGGGAGATGACCACGTTGATAGGCTATAGATGTAAAGGCAGTAATGTCATAGTCGAGTAGTACTAATAACCCGTAAGCTTGTATACTCCTCCTTGCCGGTCTTCGGATAGGCAAGGGGCGACTTTCTTCTACAAAATAGTATATTTCTTTATCCCAGTGTGTTAATAATATTAGTTTACAGCTATCAGTCCATAGTTGACTGTTATATGTAAGCAAGTTGTCCAAAGCAACTAACGACTTAAGGTGGTTATTGCGGCGGGGCTCACCTCTTCCCATCCCGAACAGAGTAGTTAAGCCCGCCTGCGCAGATGGTACTGCAGTTATGTGGGAGAGTATGTCGTCGCCTTTCTTTTGAAAAACCCCGTTCTAACGAACGGGGTTTTTTGTTTTTAATCTGTTTTGATAATAAATAGTGGTGTTTGGTTGAGACAAGGCATGCCTTGTCTGTACCATTGGGTCTTTTCAAAATTCTTTCCGTACAATTGCACCTCCTTTTAGAAATCCTCAATTTGGGAATTGGTATATCCGTCCATTTAGCTATGAAATAATTGTTTAGTTTTATCCTAGACGATTTGATTGTGGCCCGTAGTTTAAACTGCGGAGTACAGAGATATGAGAAATAGAAGTTTCATCGGGACGACCATATAAAACGAAACAGTTGGAACACGACGTTAATTAAAAAATGTATGGCACACAACCGACTTCGCAAGTAATTTTTGGAATAGAGTATTATTGTGACATTGATTATAAACCATTCATCTTTGTGGCAATAGATTCACCTATATAACTAAGCTCTCTGCTTATGCGAAATCTTAATTACCCATCATTGATGCAGCAAACTGTAATAATACCATCTAAATGACAATCTGTTGTTATGAAAAAAATATTTTTTTCTGCTGCAGTGGAAGTAAGCATAGTACCATCAACTATAATAATTTGATTAAATGAAGTTATTTGCGAGAGGGGTGATCTACTTCAACGAAGTCCTTTGCGAGAGGGATAGCAGTGGAAATCCTTTCTTGTAGCGTTGCGGAGCAAAAGCTACAAGAAAGATTGGGAACGAATAGCCCGACCTGAGCCAAACGAAAACTTCAATGTTACCTTCAACATTCTGGCGAAAGGGCTCGCCCAAATAATCATTGATAAGAGAATAGTACTTGGAAATATAAATCAAATCTTTGGACTAATTTGCATTTTCATTATTGTTCCGACGGAAATTATCCTACATTAGCTTTCTAATTTATAGGTTCTGAAATGCAAATAAAAGTTGTAATAGTTGATGACGAATTTCCTGCGAGAAAATATTTGTCGAGCCTTTTGACGTTGCTTTATCCCAATAAAATTACGGTTGTAGAAGAGTGTGATTCTGTAAAAAATGCAGTTATCGCCATACAAAAGCATCAACCTGACCTTGTATTTCTAGACATTCAGATGCCAGAAGAAAGTGGGCTGGAGCTGCTGAATTACTTTACTATTATTGATTTTAAGGTGATATTTACAACTGCCTATAAAGATTTTGCATTGGACGCTTTTAAAGTGAATGCTCTGGATTATTTACTCAAACCTCTTACCGTGTCGGATGTGAGGGAAGCTGTAGCCCGTTATGAAAAAAGTTCAAAGGCAATAGTTAATGCTCAAAATGTTAAGGCTTTGTCAGAATTAAAAACGGTTGAGATGCCCGAAAAGAAACTGATAATTTCGACCAAGAAAGGCTTTGAAGTACTAAATTTGGAAGATATTGTATATTGCAAAGCGGAAGAATCGTATACACACTTTTTTACGAATGATGGAGCTATTCTTGCTTCAAAAACCTTTAGAGATTCTTGCGCAAGTTTGAGGGAGCCGACTTTTATTAGAGTTCATAAAAGTTATGTTGTGAATGTGAATTTTATTAAGTCGTTTAACACTTCGGAGTTCTCATTAGAGCTTTTAAACGGCGAAAGTATTCCGGTATCAGACAAATCATTCACTAAAAAGAGATTGATGGATGCGATTTCTCGTTAGTTTCTTTTACTTTCTTGTTGCAATTGTTCCTCTGAAATTATTGGGACAAAATTTTCCTTCGCATAATTTTACTACCGCGGATGGATTAGCCAATAACGCTGTGCGTAGCTTGTTTATAGATTCGAAAAACACTCTTTGGATTGGAACTGAAAATGGCATCTCCATTTTTGAAGGCGGTCATTTTACCAATTTATCTAGGCAAGATGGAGTCGCTCAAAATAGCTGCTGGGGAATTTGTGAAGATGCCAACAATAATATGTGGTTTGCTAGTTATGGCGGTGGCGTGACTAAATTTGATGGAAAAAACTACTCAGTATTTACCACCAAAAAGGGTTTGGCACATAATAAAACTCGAAAGGTTTTTAGCTATAAAGACAAGGTGATCGTTGGGACAGAATATGGTATTTCGATAATTGATATTAATTCGAATACGGTTATAACTCCAAAGGAAGTGTTTCCACATTTTGGAGTATTTATTGTGACTGATATTTTTGAATATAAAGACGAAATATACTTTTCGGCATTAAACGAAGGCTTTTTTAAAATTATAAATTTTACGGTCGAACCTAAAGTTATTCCTGTCTTAGAATTTCAGACCAGCTATAGTGTAGGGAATTTTGACGATAAATTTTACAATAGCAATAAGGGTTTTGTCGATGTCATAGATTTTACTAGTAGATCAGTTACTCGTACGAGCCAATTTGGTCAGTCGGTGGCCTGGCAATATTGTATTGATAAAAGAAATCAAATTTATGCCGCTTGCTGGGGAATATTTGACAATAATGGAGGGCTATTTGAGATCTTCAATAATAAGATGGTTTCCCTAAACGAAAAATTTGGCATTGATTCGAAGAAGTTGTTGAATGTCGTTTATGATAAGACGAATGATTTTCTATACGTAGGTTCAAAGGACAATGGCTTTTATCAGATTCAGTTAGACCAGGCAATCTTATATGAGCGTTTTGAGAATAGAAAGGTAATAGGTTTTGCCGATAATCTTATTTTATATCAAAATGGACTTGATTTCACGGCGAATAATAGTACGACAAAGAGGGTTACAAAACGTGATTTTAAACTTTTTCAGCAGCATTATAGTTCGAAAGAAGACTTTCAACGATCTGGAGAAAATAATGAGAGTTTTGAACTAAACTATAATTTACAGGCGGACGAAATTGAATTTTATAATTTAGTGAAGTATAATAATGACTTATACATTAGTAGTAATATTGGAATTTTCACCATAAATAGAAATGCTGAAATTATTAGTTATATTCCGATTCATACCTACAATTTTGGTTTCACTTCCGAAGGTTTGTTTTATGAAACTCATCCCTATGGTCCCACAAAGATTTACGAAACTATTGAACCTTTAAAAGTAAAGCAAGTTTCTAACGATGTTTCAGATATTGTTTCAAGTATTAATGTGAATGCAACAACCTATTATTTGTCGGTATTTAATGGCTTATCTTCATATAAAAATGGAAAATTCAGATCATATTTAAAAGAGGGACTTTTTTTAGAAGAGAAGTTAAAACATTGCGCTCATGGTAAAAACGGTGAATTGATCGTTAGTTCAGAATTTGGAGACGTGTATATCATTGGAGATTTACAGACTTTTAGAAATATTAAGAAGATTGGTAATGAAGAGATAATTGGAAATTCAATTAGCTTTTTAGAGCGTTACAAAGACTACCTTATAATTGGTACTGAAAAAGGAATAAATTTATACAAAAATGGTGCAATTAGGTTGATAGATAAGGAGCAAGGACTTTCAGATTGTACTTTTATAAGTTCGAAAATTATCGACGATGTGCTTTACCTCGGGACCAAGAAGGGGTATTATAGATTGAATTTACATAGCATTACAGCTGCAAAGCGAAAAGTTACCGCACTTAAAATCAGCAAGATTTTAATTAACAATAAAGAGACTTCGACGAAGGATTTTGAATGGTTTACGTACACGAAGGACAAGCTGGAAACGTCTTATGAACAAAATACATTGTCGATAGATTTTATTGCAACGGGAAGCCCATTTCCTAATAAACTAAAATTCCGCTACCGTCTTGAGAATGACAATCAGTGGAGTCCATATTCTGACAAAGCAAATGTGTTTCTGCCTTATCTGCCGTTTGGCGACTATAATTTGGAGATTGAAGTTTTTGACTTGAATAGTGGCAGTTCAAAAATATTTTCATTATTAAAAATAGATGTTTTAACGCCTTTCTATTTTCGCTGGTGGTTTGTATTAACTGTTTTCCTGTTTGCGTCAGGTCTTGTGTATTTGTTGGTGAAGCGATCTAAAACAAAAGCAAAAGATAAAGCAGTAATTCAAAAGCGAATTGCCGAAACAAAATTAGAAGCTCTTTTAAGTCAAATGAATCCGCACTTTATGTTTAATGCGATGAATGCGATTCAGAATTACGTAATTTCTAATGACACCTTAAATTCCCTGCACTATATAGGAGAGTTTGCAAAATTAATGCGGAAAACTCTCGAAAATTCCTCGAAGCCGACAATCACTTTAAGAGAGGAAATAGACTATTTGAAAACATATATTTCGATTGAAAATATGCGCTTTAATCATTGCGTAGAAGTTGACTTTCAAATTAATGACCACATAAATCTAAGCTGTAAAATTCCAACAATGCTACTACAGCCTTTTGTCGAAAATGTATTTGTACACGCTTTTAGCACAGCCACCTTGAGTCCAAAGTTAACTCTGACATTTGAGATGAAAAACAGCACGACATTGCAAATATTAATTATCGACAATGGAAAAGGAATCGATATGAAATCTACCAATCTTCATCAGTCAAAAGGAATTTTGCTAGTTAGAGAGCGACTTTCGTTACTTCAAAATCACCTACAAGAATCGATAGAATTTCAAAATAATAATCCCTCGGGGATTATAGTTTGCATACAACTTCTAGTGTAATCTTATCGAGTTGGAGATTATGTTTTTGTTATTAAATTCTAAAACCACCCCTTCAGAGGATAGAAGGGTGGTTTTATAGGTTAATGAAAAAGTTCTTGTATGGAATACTATTTTTGAGCCACAATGATGCAAAATATATCTACTTATACACTGTTATTTAATTTGTTAATGTACTTATACAAATAACTTATTTGTGCCGTAGTGAATTGTCCTTACCCTTTTTAAATCAATAATTTCTGTAGTATTAAAAAAAAATAAAAGATTAAAATAACAATATTAATTATAGTAAGTATGACAAATTTGATGATAATACCCTTTTTTCTTCCACTTCTTGCCTGGGCAGCTGTCGCAATAGCAGGTAGCTTATTAGGTGTGGGTGTAATTAGTATGTTCAAAGGAGATACCAATAAGCTTGGGCTTTTAGGAATGCATGCCTCAGGTAAAACTAGATTTTTAAATTTTTTACAAAAAGTACCTTACATTGAAAAAAACTCTGGAAGAGATGATTATGAAGAATTTACATTTACTACTGAGAACCGTAAGAAAATTATAATAAAAGCAGGAGTCGATATTGGTGGAGGTAATATATATAGAAGTAGCTACAATTCAATTATTAAAGACTCAGATGTAGTTTTTTATTTTTTCGATATTGATAAATATTTTAAAAATGAGAAAACAAAAGATAATGAGTTATATCAAAGAGACTGTAATAGTCGCTTCGAGCATGTTTATTCTGAAAGTTTAAAACGTAGTAATATTTTGAAAGTTATTGCAACTCATCGAGATAATTGCAATTTATCAGATGATGAAATGAAATCTAAATTATTTGAAATAATCAGGTATAAAAGTTATAAGAGTATGCTAGAAAACGTGGATTTTATTAATCTGACAAATACTGGAGAAGTTAAGAAATTAGTAAATAAATATTTCAAATAATTATGGAAAGAGTATTAATATCTCAAAATGAGAATAATAATGGTACAGATTATTTAGTGCTTAATGGAACATTAGTAAAGGATTTAGATACTATTGTAGAGTATGGTCGTCTTATAGCTGAAACCGACGCATGGCAGGAGATTTATAAGAATAATTTTATAGATGTCCGAAAATTAAAAAATCAAATTTTAATTAAATCACAGTATATAGATCAAGATATTGCGGGTCGATCAATATATTATATTTATTTAGTTAAAGAATATGATAGTTTTGAGAAAATACTAGAATATTTGAGAAGAGATTCAGAACTACTAGGCAGAAAATTTGATAAAGAAAAAACAGATCAAGTAATTCTTAATTTAAATAATAGTGTTGTTAAAAAAAAAATAGTAAAATATTTAATTTTACTCGCCGCCACCTCGATATTAATATATTATTTTAACAAAAATTAATTTTGTATGAGTCAAAATATACTTCCGCAGACAATATTATTTCAAGACGATGAAAAGTCAATGAATTACAGGTATAAATTAGATTATACTTTAAATAAGGACATCTCAGTAAAATCAATAGAATATGATTTGGAGGAACTGAAAAATAGTGGATTTGAATTATACGGTCCAAGACCGGATAATGATTCCATCTATTATTTGCATCCTTACAAAGATAACGTCTACGTTCACGAAAGTCTCGCTGAAAATTTTCTCATAAATGAAAAGGTGGATCTTTTTAAAAAGGTGGCGGCAGACCTCGGTGCGACATCAATTTCGACTAAAGTTAGCTTCTTAGAAACTAAGAAAATTGTGGTTGACATAAATGGAAAAGTACAAGTTAAAGTTTTTAAGGGCGGAATTGATTCACATAGTGATAAAGTGCAATCTCTAAAAAGTTCCATTGAACGAACTTACAAAATAGAAAAGAGCGACAATTTTGACTTGAATGCTAATATTGACAAGTGGTCAAAGTACATTTGTCATCATAATCTTAAACATGAAACTGATTTAGTGGCGTTGATTGAAGATAGAGATCCGAGAATTTCTGGAAGATATATCACCGAATCAACCGTAAAATCTGAAATGACCGCGGAATACAGCAATTTGTTAAAAGTTTCAGCACAGTTAAGTTCTCCTATTTTCAACGTAAGTTCTGATTTTCAAAGAAGTCTTGAAACTGTCAACAGTGTAAACGTAGAAATTATATTTAAATTTAATTAAATGGTTTACAGGCAGACCCAATTAATATGTTAATTGAATGTGTCAAGATTTAAAGGCCGCAGAGTGAAATTTTAGAAGGATGTCAAAAAGGATTAATCATTACATATGATGCCCTAGATTCAAACATTGATGCAGCTTTAATGTTATAAATTGTCTTAATAAATGCCCCAATCCCACCTCGACAACACCGTAAGAGCTTTATTTTATCAAATTTTATTGATGTCGTCAAAAGACTCTATTCCAGCAGATGTCACGGATAATATTGCCAAATTTTATGAAAGTCATAATTTGTCAAAGGCAGCACGTCTTGAGATTGATACAATACTACAATCTGCGGGTATTTATAAAATCGGAAAAGAAGGAACGGCGATATATATTTTCAAGGTACTCAAATACTATAAATTATCAAATGACGATTCATCTAGATTGTTTAATGCTGCTCGCGATTTAATCACGAGAATACTATTTCGCGAAGAGCTTCAACAACAGTTAGATTTGCTGAAAATAGACATTCATTCACGAGATGTGGAGCTAAAAAACGAAATACGTTTTCTAGAAGACGACATCGCTTGTAGAATTGAATCTCATAATCTCTTCATTGAAAATTGTTTTGCAAGGTCCGTATAGTAGCTTTTATGCACGTATCCTCTTCGGAAAGCAAAAATGTTATTCTACTTAATACAAAAATTTTTCAAGAATTCTCGGGCATATAGTTTCCTAGAAAATCATATCTTCTTTCTGAATTTTTATACGCTGAGTTCTACGAAATGTCCTTCACTTGCTATTGGACAGCCGGTGTAGTATGATTGAGCCCTGAAAGAGCGGCATCAGGAAGCGACGCACTCCATTCCGGGAATCAGGTTTGTATGCAATCTATTCCCATAAACATAATATGTAGCAAAAAGTCGTTCTGGCGAAAGTGCTCGCCCAAAAAAAATCCATGGTGAAAAGGTCAATCATTTATTAAATTGCAATCTGCTGACATTTGTCAGTAAATAAGTGTTCAAAAATGATTAGATTTGACTTTATTTTCAAACGATCGCAATTATTAATTCAGCAGTGTAGCAATGAATTTCTTTAAAAAAATATTTTCTTCCGAAAAGAAAGAGACTTTAGACAAAGGATTAGAGAAATCTAAAACTTCTTTTTTTTCAAAATTAACCAAAGCAGTAGCTGGTAAATCTAAAGTTGATGACGAGGTTCTCGACAATCTTGAAGAAGTTTTGGTGTCGTCGGATGTGGGTGTCAATACGACTCTAAAGATTATTAAGCGTATTGAAGAGCGTGTGGCCGAGGACAAATACGTGGGAACAGAGGAACTGAACAAGATTCTGCGTGAAGAAATAGCAGGCCTATTGTCTGAAAACAATACCGAAGATCAGACCGAATTTGTGATTCCCAAAGGGCCAAAACCCTACGTAATTATGGTGGTTGGAGTCAATGGTGTTGGAAAAACAACTACTATCGGAAAGCTTGCCATGCAGTTTAAAAAAGCTGGATATAAAGTGGTTCTTGGTGCTGCCGATACATTTCGTGCTGCGGCAATTGACCAACTTCAAATTTGGGCAGATCGTTGCGATGTGCCAATTGTAAAGCAAAGTATGGGATCAGATCCTGCATCTGTGGCTTTTGATACACTGCAATCTGCAGTAACTCAAAATGCGGATGTAGTGATTATCGATACTGCGGGAAGGCTTCATAATAAGGTAAACTTGATGAATGAGCTGACAAAGGTGAAGCGTGTAATGCAGAAAGTAATCGTAGATGCACCTCACGAGGTTCTACTAGTTTTGGACGGATCTACTGGTCAAAACGCTTTTGAACAAGCCAAACATTTTACCGTAGCTACAGAAGTAACTGCCCTAGCCGTTACAAAACTTGATGGTACCGCAAAAGGTGGAGTTGTAATCGGAATTTCAGATCAATTTCAGATTCCTGTACGATATATTGGAGTAGGTGAAGGAATTGATGATCTGCAGGTATTTAATAAAGTGGAGTTCGTCGACTCATTCTTTAAGTAGGCTTCGAATGACGGTTTTAGGTTAGGAGAATTTTGCTTTGAAGAATTAAGGTTATTTAAAGATTTAAAAATTTTAAGATTTAAAGATTGGGTTTGAAATAAGTAAAGACTTTTTGATTTTGATCACTTTTGCTTTTTTTAACTCAGGTAATTTTAATATTTAAGCATTTTGAGAATTTAGGAAGCTGAACATTAATTTTTTAGTTTAATTTCTTATCGTTGTACTTTTTCAATTCCGCTTTCTACAATATACATTCATACATTATACAATAGACATTTTTTGAAATCCTACGAATTTTTCAATCTTTCAATCTTTAAATCTTTCAATCCTTCCTTATGAAAAAATTGTTTCTCTTACTATCAGTGGTCTTAATAACCGCCAGCTGCACTCAGAAAATTACTCCTGAAGATATGGAGTTTCTAAATGGCTATTGGGAGATTGAGCAGGTTGTTTTTGCGGATGGCAATCATAAGGATTATAAAGTAAATGAGACAATCGACTTTTTCAAAATTAATGGTGAGAAGGGAATTCGGCAGAAAGTGAAGCCGCAATTTGATGGCAGTTTTATTGATGGACCTTCAGAAGACATACGAATTGAGCATTTGAATGATCAGGTATTCATCCATTACAAAACCGATTTTTCTGAATGGAAAGAACATATAATCGAACTCAATGACAATGATTTCATTGTAGAAAACGAGAAAAAAATTCAATATAAATATAAGAGACACGTTCCGTTTAGCGTTAAGTAGTATGGCAAAGAGAGAGAATAATGAAAATACGGTAGGGGAGATTTTAAAAGGAATTCTGCAAGATAATAGATTGCAACCGGGCCTAGATGAAGTAATAGTGCAAGATGCTTGGCGTAGCTTGATGGGCAATGGTGTAAATACTTATACGCGAAATATCGTACTTAAGAATGGTATTTTGTACGTCGAATTAACATCGGCAGTGCTGAGGGCAGAATTGAGTTTCGGAAAAGATAAGATTGTAAAAATGATTAACGAAGAGCTTCGTCGTGACGTAGTGCAGGAGGTTGTTTTAAGGTAATCAGCTAAATTATAAAATAGAAAAAGCCCGTTTTTAATTCAAAAAACGGGCTTTATTTATTAGGATATAGTCCTAGAATTGCTCTCTTCCAGCAAAGTGGAATGAACCTTCTAATTCTGCATTTTCGTTGCTATCAGATCCGTGCACCGCATTTTCTCCGATTGAAGTTGCGTATCTTTTACGAATAGTTCCTTCGGCTGCATCTGCTGGATTTGTTGCTCCAATAAGATCTCTAAAGTCTTCTACTGCATTGTTTTTTTCAAGAATAGCAGCCACGATTGGACCTCTAGACATAAATTCAACTAGTTCTCCGTAGAAAGGTCTTTCTGCGTGTACTTCGTAAAATTTCTTAGCATCAGTGATTGTAAGTTGAGTCAATTTCATAGAAATGATTTTGAAACCAGCTTCAGTAATCATATTAATAATTCCTCCGATGTGTCCGTTTTGAACAGCATCTGGTTTGATCATTGTAAAAGTTCTGTTAGTTGTCATTTTGTTTAATTTTTTGCAAAAATAGTGTTTTAAACTAAATATTGTTGGTTAAATTTAATTATTTGTTAGCAGTTCGAAAATTTAAAGTACAATGACCTGAAATTCTTGTTCTAGAGGTTTTAATGTTTCCAATAGTTTGACAATCATCTCATCGCCGTAATCAATATAGTATTCCGAAAAGTTTCCTTTGCGCTCTTGCAGACTTTGGTTTGGAAATAGTTCATTTTGTAAGGTTGCAGCTCGATCAAGTTGATCAGCGAATTTGCGTTTCTGAGCCTGTAGAAGTCGCTTTTCTAAATTCTCCAAACCTTTGATTTGCTTTTTTTCTTGTGCAGCCACCGCGCCAAGAAATGCAGGGTCAGTTTGATTTGCAAGTTTGTGTAAGTCGGCAAATTGCGTTCGTAATGTTTCTTTTTGTGAAGTGAAATCGATTGGAAACTCAGAAAGTTTTTTTGCTAAATCCTTTTTCAAATCTTCCTGCTTCATAAACAACTGTTTCCAAGTCAAATCTAGTATATCTGCTTTGTCAGCTTGTTTCTGAGTGGCAAGAAGCACTGAGTTCCGAAGCAGTAACATCGGGAAAGTAATATTGACCGCTTTAAAATATGATTTCAATTCAAGCCAATAAGCCAATTCTCCACCACCACCGATGTAAGTAAGATTAGGAAGAATTATTTCCTGATACAGGGGACGCATTACAACATTTGGCGAAAATCGTTCAGGGTATTGCTCAAGCTCCTCTAAGATTTCCGCTTCAGTGAAAGCTATTTCGGTATTGTTAACGATGAATTTATCTTCTTCTCTAATAACTCTCTCGCGAAGATTATCGTGAAGGTAAAATAGATTTATCTCTCTAGGATTTACTTGTAGATTGTAATTTTTAAAGTACTCAGCGGTTGCCGAAACTTCTTTGAAGCTAGTATTATGTAATAAATCTTGTTCTACAAAAGGAATAAGATATTTCTTTAGTCGGCGATCATCTGAATCTAAAATAACCAAACCGTAGTCTTTGAAAAGTTCATTCGTAAGATAACGAGTGGCATCGGCAAGATTGTCGTGTTCTAAATAAGACTTTTTGAAAAGCTCTTTTAGTTTTTCGGAATTGTCTTGCGGTCCAAGTTTTTCGGCAAATTCTTCAAAAACCTTATCCAATCCTTCGGTAGATAAATGTCCAACTGCGCCGGCGCTTTCTCTATTCCAAGACACTTTTGAAGTTCCGAAATTGAAGTAATTTATTTCCTCAAAATCGTGGTCTTCGGTTGCCATCCAGTAAATAGGAACGAAATCGTAATCCGAATATTTAGCTTTTAAAGTTTTTGCTAGGTTGATGGTCGAAACTATCTTATAAAGGAAGTATAATGGGCCAGTAAATAAATTTAGCTGATGTCCTGTTGTAACCGTAAAAGTCGTTTCGCTTTTCAGCAATTCCATATTTTGCGAAAGCAACTCAGTCTTATCAAGATTTTGATATTGTTCGTTTAAAACTTCAACCAGAGTTGATCGGATTTCGTTATTATAATTCTGCTGTTTTTCTGAAATCTGATCTGCGAAATTTTCCAAAGTTGGAAATCTATTATACAACGATTTAAGTTCAGGATTTTGGTTCAGGTAGTCTATCATTATTGGCGTAAAATAACCTGAATTCTGATAGCTTATACAGTCGTTTGGCATATTTGAAAGTTTCAAGAAAGGTAAAAAAAATGGAAATTCAAAGTTACAATAAAAAATAGTGGAAATACTTTTGAAACTAAATTTTGAGAATATGTTAGTAGTTTCTAATGTCGTATTTTTGCAGCTAATCTTTTCAGTTTTGCATAAAAAAGTCTTTTTAATTACTCCTCCTTTCACGCAGTTAAATACTCCTTATCCCGCCACGGCTTATATTAAGGGGTTTTTGAACACCAAAAATATCAGTTCAAAACAAGCAGATTTGGGAATTGAAGTAATTATTGCTTTGTTTTCTAAAACTGGATTGCAGGATTTGTTTGCTTATATTGATGGAAGAGAATTAGAATTATCTGATAATGCGGCAAGAATAATCGCTTTGCAAGATGATTATATTCGAAGCATCGATTCGGTTATTGCGTTTCTTCAAGGGAAGAATCCGACTTTAGCTCTACAAATTTGTCAAGATAATTATTTACCGGAAGCAAAGCGATTTCAACAATTATCAGATTTAGAATGGGCTTTTGGCGAAATGGGAACTCAGGATAAAGCAAAGCATTTGGCAACATTATTCCTCGAAGATATTTCGGATTTAATTGTTGAATGTGTGGATTCTAACTTTGGCTTTAGCCGATACGCCGAGCGTTTAGGACAAAGTGCGAACAGCTTTGACGAATTATACGATGAACTTCAAAAGCCGCTGACTTATGTTGATCAGATTACTATCAAAGTTCTAAAAAAGCATATAGAATTAGTAAATCCTGAATTATTTCTAATTTCGGTTCCCTTCCCAGGAAATTTATATTCTGCATTCAGATGTGCGCAATGGGTTAAACAAAATTACCCTGCGATCAAAGTTTCGATGGGCGGCGGATTTCCAAATACTGAATTGCGCTCTCTAAAAGATGTTAGAGTTTTTGAGTTTCTAGATTTCATTACTCTTGACGATGGGGAAGTGCCAATTGAGGAATTATTAGAAAATATAGATAATGAAGGTCGAGAAATTTATAAAAGAACTTTTCTTTTAGAGAATAATCAAGTTGTCTACAAAAATAATTCCGCGAAAGCAGATTACAAACAAAGTCAATTAGGAACGCCGGATTATGATGATTTGGCTTTGGATAAATATATTTCTGTTATCGAAATTGTCAATCCAATGCACAGAATGTGGAGCGATGGTCGATGGAATAAGTTGACAATGGCGCACGGTTGCTATTGGGGAAAATGTACTTTCTGTGATATTTCACTTGATTATATAAAAATATACGAACCACTTACTGCCGCAATTATTTGCGATAGAATAGAGGAGTTGATCGAGAAAACCGGGCAAAACGGTTTTCACTTTGTTGACGAAGCCGCGCCGCCAGCTCTTATGCGTGCGATGGCAATCGAAATCCTAAAACGCGGAATCAGTGTTACTTGGTGGGCAAATATCCGTTTCGAAAAAAGTTTTACTGCCGATTTGTGCAAGCTGCTCAAAGCTTCTGGCTGTATTGCAGTTTCGGGCGGACTTGAAGTTGCTTCGGATAGACTTTTGGAATTAATCAAAAAAGGAGTTACGGTTTCGCAAGTGGCTCAGGTAACCGCGAATTTTACCGATGCGGGAATTATGGTACACGCTTATTTGATGTACGGATTTCCAACTCAAACAATTCAGGAAACGGTGGATAGTTTGGAAATGGTGCGGCAGCTTTTCGAAATTGGAGTTATACAGTCCGGATTTTGGCATCAGTTTGCAATGACTGCGCATAGTCCGGTGGGAATGTTTCCAGACGAATACAACGTAATTGCTGATACTAACGAAATCACTTTCGCCAATAACGATGTTCAGTTTACCGATAAATCAGGAATCGATCACGAGCAATTTAGTTTTGGTCTTCGCAAATCACTCTTTAATTTTATGCACGGAATCTGTTTTGAGTATCCATTACAAGATTGGTTTGAGTTTAAAATTCCAAGAAGTACGATTCCGCACGATTTTATTGCCAATGCCATCGAAGAAGGAAATTCACGAGAAGTTAAGGGAAGTGCAAAATTGGTATATATAGGAGGGAAGCCTACGATTTCTAATTTTACAAAATCTAAAAAAGGAAAATCTTGGGAAATGAGCTCGCTGACTTTCCATGCAAAAAAAGAAAGTTATTCTATTCAGACTGCGCAAGACGAAGGAAAATGGATTTTAGAAATTTTGCCTCAACTTTCGGTTAAGAATTCGAAATTATTGACTTTTCAGGATTTGCAAAAGAATTACGAAGAATCAGGATTAGAGAATTTCGAATTATTCTGGCAGAGTAGGGCGGTTCAGAAAATACGAGAAAACGGACTCCTTATATTATAGGAAGATCTGCTTTCAAAGCAAATAACATTATAAAACAATATCTTTTCAATACTTTTACATTTTAAAAAATACTATTAAATGAGTGAAAAATATCAAATAAAAGTTAATAATACGTTCGACTTTGAGTTTACGAAAGCCGATTTGGATCAGCTAGATGCAATCGATACCGGTCGTAATTCATTGCACGTATTATCAGAAAATACTCCTTACGAAGCTGAAATTATAGCCGCTGATTTTAATCACAAAAAGTATACTGTTGCTGTTTCAGGCAACAATTACGAAGTGGAAATTAGCAACGAACTTGATGTACTTATCAAAGATATGGGCTTCGAAATCGGCGCAACCAAAGAAATCAATATGATTATGGCGCCAATGCCAGGACTTATTCTTGAAATCTCGGTAACTGAAGGTCAAGAAGTGAAGCAAAATGATCATCTTTTGATTCTTGAAGCAATGAAAATGGAAAATAGTTTCCTATCTCCAAGAGATGGAATTATCAAATCTATTGCCGTTGTCAAAGGAGATGCAGTGGACAAAGGGCAGTTATTAATCGAATTCGAATAGAAGATGAAAAAAATATTAGTAGCCAATCGAGGCGAAATTGCAATACGAGTAATGAAGTCTGCCCAGAAAATGGGAATAAAAACGGTAGCAGTTTATTCGACTGCCGATAGAAATGCTCCTCACGTTAAGTTTGCAGATGAGGCAGTTTGGATTGGAGAATCACCTTCAAATCAATCCTACCTCTTAGGAGATAAAATTATTGAAGTTGCCAAATCTCTCAACGTCGATGCTATTCACCCAGGATACGGTTTTCTTAGTGAAAATGCAGATTTTGCTGAGTCAGTTGAGAAAAACGGAATGATTTGGATTGGACCAAAATCTGCGGCAATTAGAGTAATGGGAAGTAAATTGGCTGCCAAAGACGCAGTTAAAGATTACAATATTCCGATGGTACCAGGACTTGACGAAGCGATTACCGATGTTGAAGCAGCAAAGAAAACTGCGGTTGAAGTTGGTTTTCCAATTCTAATTAAAGCTTCTGCCGGTGGTGGAGGTAAAGGAATGAGAATTGTAGAAAACGAAGCTGAATTTGAAAGTCAGATGAACAGAGCAATCAGCGAGGCGACAAATGCCTTTGGTGATGGATCTGTTTTTATTGAAAAATATATTGGATCTCCGCGACACATTGAGATTCAGATTATGGCAGACAGTCACGGAAATATTCTCTATTTATTCGAAAGAGAATGTAGTATTCAGCGACGTCACCAGAAGGTGGTTGAAGAAGCTCCTTCTGCGGTTTTAACTCCAGAATTGAGAAAGAAAATGGGAGAAGCGGCAGTTCTGGTTGCGAAATCTTGCGATTATTTAAATGCTGGAACAGTTGAATTTCTATTAGACGAAAATAATAATTTCTACTTTTTAGAAATGAACACACGTCTTCAAGTTGAGCATCCTGTAACAGAAATTATTACTCAATTAGACCTTGTCGAAATGCAAATTAAAATTGCAAGAGGCGAGGCGATGACCATAAAACAAGAGGATTTAAAAATTTACGGACACGCAATCGAACTTCGAGTGTATGCCGAAGATCCGTTAAATGACTTCTTGCCAAGTGTTGGACATCTTGACGTTTACAAACTTCCAGTTGGCGAAGGAATTCGCGTTGATAACGGATTTGAGCAAGGAATGGATATTCCAATTTATTACGATCCAATGCTAGCGAAGTTGATCACCTATGCGGATACTCGCGAAGAAGCAATTCAGTTAATGATCAAAGCAATTTCTGATTATAAGGTTGAAGGTGTAAGTACAACTTTACCTTTTGGGAAATTTGTTTGCGAGCACGAAGCTTTTAGATCTGGAAATTTCGATACAAATTTCGTGAAGAAATACTACGATGTCGAAACTTTGAAAAATGTTCATAATCAAGAAGCAAAACTTGCGGCTATGATTGCATTGCAAAGGTATTTCCAAGATCAGAAAATATTGACAATTCCAAATTCTTAAAAACACTATGAAGTCTAAAATAGATACATTAAACGAGCAGATTGCCAAAGCTCATTTGGGCGGTGGAACTAAGCGTATAGAAAAACAGCACGAAAAGAAAAAATTGACTGCCAGAGAGCGTGTCAATTATTTGATGGACGAAGGTTCATTTGAAGAAATCGGAATGCTCGTTACACACCGTACGCACGATTTTGGAATGCAGAAAGAAATTTATCCTGGAGACGGAGTGATTACTGGTTACGGAACCATAAACGGCAGAATGGTTTATGTTTTCGCTCAGGATTTTACCGTTTTTGGAGGTGCATTATCAGAAACACACGCAGAGAAAATTTGCAAAGTAATGGATATGGCGGTCAAAAATGGCGCGCCAATGATTGGTCTTAACGATTCTGGAGGAGCGAGAATTCAAGAAGGAGTGCGCTCGCTTGGAGGTTACGCCGATATATTTTTCAGAAATGTTCAGTCAAGTGGTGTGATTCCACAGATATCTGCAATTATGGGCCCATGCGCCGGTGGTGCCGTTTATTCGCCTGCGATGACAGATTTTACGATGATGGTCGAAGGCACAAGTTATATGTTTGTGACTGGTCCATCGGTGGTAAAAACGGTTACTAACGAAACTGTAACTGCCGAAGAATTGGGTGGTGCAAGCACGCATTCTACTAAATCTGGGGTTGCGCACATCACATCAGACAACGATATCGAGTGTCTTGAAGACATCAAAAAGTTGCTTTCGTATATGCCACAGAGCAATAAAGAGACGACTGCAAAAATCCCATATACGCTTCAAAATGAAGTTAGAACGAAGCTTGACAACATAATTCCTGACAATCCGAACAAACCTTACGATATGCACGAGGTGATTAACGGAATTATCGATGAGGATAGTTTTTACGAAATTCATAAGAATTACGCAGAGAATATCATCGTCGGTTTCTGCCGAATTGGTGGCCGTAGCGTTGGCGTTGTTGCCAATCAGCCGTTATATCTTGCTGGAGTTTTGGACGTAAATAGTTCCAAAAAAGCTGCACGTTTCACACGTTTCTGCGACAGCTTCAATATTCCATTGCTCGTTTTGGTTGATGTTCCAGGATTTTTGCCGGGTACAGATCAGGAATGGAACGGAATCATCGTTCACGGTGCTAAGTTGTTGTACGCTTTGAGCGAGGCCACCGTGCCTAGAATTACTGTGATTACCCGTAAAGCTTACGGTGGCGCGTACGATGTGATGAATTCAAAACACATTGGTGCCGATATGAACTTTGCTTGGCCAAGTGCCGAAATTGCGGTTATGGGTGCCAAAGGTGCGAGTGAAATTATCTTTAAAAAGGAAATTGGTGAAGCTGAAGATCCTGCTCAAAAGCTTCTTGAAAAAGAGGCAGAGTACGCAAATCTTTTCGCAAATCCATACATTGCTGCCCAGCGTGGTTTTGTGGATGAAATCATAATTCCTAGTGATACTCGACGTAAATTGATCAAAGCATTCAGTATGTTGGAAAATAAAGTAGTGGTTTTGCCAAATAGAAAGCACGGAAATATTCCGTTGTAGAATTTTTTTTTGGAGCTATTTCCCGCTTTCCGTTCCAATCTTTTTGGGCAGAAAAAGCCCAAAAAGGATTTCCACTGCAATCGGGGCTAGGGCTCTCCGTATTTCAAGATATTGAATCCTAAACCCGAAAATAATTACAAGAATCAAAACCTGTTTATGAAAGTAAGCAGGTTTTTTTGTGGCGAAAACCCTTTGTAACTCTCATTTGTATTTCAATTAACAGCCGAAGTTTTTTGCAACAGTAAAGAAGGCTTAAATTTGTGAAAAGAAAAAAAAGATGTCAAAAAAAATTCTGCTTTCCATTTTGGATCTTGCTGTAGTCAACGATTCTGACACCGCATCAAACGCATTACAAAGAACAAAACTACTAGCTCAACACGCCGATAAATTAGGATACGAACGTTTTTGGGTTGCCGAACATCATAATATGGCACATATTGCCAGCTCTGCAACCGCAATTTTAATTGGATATTTAGCTTCAAATACAGAAAGAATTCGAGTAGGGTCTGGTGGGATTATGTTGCCAAACCACGCACCGTTAATTATTGCCGAACAATTTGGAACTTTGCAATTATTACACAAAGGCCGAATCGACTTAGGTTTAGGTCGCGCTCCCGGAACAGATCAACTAACTGCTCAAGCAATCAGATCTGACTTTTTCGAACAAGCACAACACTTCCCCCGCAACGTTAGTGAACTTCAAAGATATTTCTCCGCCTCAAATTCAACTGCAAAAGTTCGAGCTTTCCCAGGAGAAGGAGTAGACGTGCCGATTTGGATTCTTGGTTCAAGCACCGAAAGTGCTGCTCTTGCCGCCGCTTCTGGATTGCCTTATGCTTTTGCGGGACATTTTGCGCCAAGACAAATGTATCAAGCTTTTGAAGTTTATAAATCGAATTTTATTCCTTCAGTTCATCTTAGTAGTCCAAAAGTGATGGCTTGTGTGAATGCAGTTGCCGCAGACACCAATGAAGAAGCTGAATTGCTTTCTTCAAGTTTACTGCAGATGTTTAGAAACTTAGTAACGAATAACAGAAAAGGCCTGCAAAAGCCAGTGGCAAATTTTGTAGATCAAATGTCAGAAGAAGAGCGTTTCCACGTTGGACAAATGACTGCCTGCTCTTTTGTAGGTGATCAGGCAAGTATCACTAAACAACTCAAAGAGTTTATTAATTATACTGGGGCGGACGAAATTATGATTACAAGTCCTATCTATGATATGGACGCCAAACTTCACAGTATGGATATTATGAAAACGGTAATCGACAGTATAAATGAATAACAAAATCAATTTCAAAAAAAAATCCTCTTGAAAAAGAGGATTTTTTTTTTGAAATATTTTAAAGCAATTATTTAACGACTGCTTCTCCGTAAAGGTCAAATTCTGTAGCTTCGGTAATTAGAATATCTACAAATTCTCCTGTTTTCAAATATGTTTTAGATGCATCGATCAAAACTTCGTTATCAACATCTGGACTATCAAATTCAGTACGACCTACAAAGTGAGATCCTTCTTTTCTATCGATAATACATTTGAAAACTTTACCAACTTTTTCTTGATTTAGATCCCACGAAATTTGCGATTGCAATTCCATAATCTCATTTGCTCTAGCTTGTTTTACATCAGCAGGAACATCATCTTCAAGTAAATAAGCGTGGGTATTTTCTTCGTGAGAATAAGCAAAACAGCCCATTCTATCAAATTTCATTTCTTGTACCCAGTCTTTCAACGTATTAAAGTCTTCCTGAGTTTCGCCAGGATATCCAACAATTAGAGTTGTTCTAATTGCGATTCCAGGAACTCTCTCTCTAAAGTCTTTCAGAAGTTTAGTAGTTTTTTCTTGAGTTGTACCACGACGCATTGATTTCAAAACTGAATCAGAAATATGCTGAAGCGGAATGTCGATATAGTTACAAATCTTCGGTTCGCGTTTCATTAGATCTAAAACGTCCATCGGGAAACCTGTAGGGAAAGCGTAGTGAAGACGAATCCACTCAATACCTTCAACAGCTGCAAGAGCTTCAAGAAGTTCGGCAAGATTTCGTTTTTTATAAAGATCTAAACCATAATAAGTAAGATCCTGAGCGATAAGAATTAATTCCTTCACGCCATTTTTTGCAAGACCTTTTGCTTCGTTAACCAATTTTTCAATGGGTTGAGAAACGTGTGCTCCACGCATCAAAGGAATTGCGCAAAAACTACACGGACGATCACATCCTTCGGCAATTTTTAAATAGGCATAGTTTTTAGGAGTTGTTGTAAGACGTTCTCCCAAAAGTTCGTGTTTATAATCTGCACCAAGTGCTTTTAAAAGTAAAGGCAATTCGGTAGTTCCAAAATACTGATCCACGTTCGGTATCTCTTTTTCAAGATCTGGACGATATCTTTCAGACAAGCATCCTGTAACGAATACTTTATCTACAAGTCCTTTTGCTTTTTTGTCGGCATATTCAAGGATCATATTTACAGACTCTGCTTTTGCATTGTCTATAAATCCGCAAGTATTGATGACAATAATATTGCCTTCATTTTCCGGAGCTGCCTCATGTTCAACATCTTTTCCACTTGCTTTAAGCTGTCCCATCAATACCTCACTATCGTAGACATTTTTTGAGCATCCTAAAGTGATGACATTTATTTTATTCTTTTTTAAAGACTTGGTTCTCATGTATTTGTAAATTGGAGTGCAAAATTACAACTTTAAAAGTGATTAGTTATAATTGTTTGAAGAAAATTGGCATTAAGCTCATTGTCCTAAGACTTTTAGATTCAGAATGATGCAAAATAAAAGGCCGCTGAAAATGTTCAGCGGCCCTCTTAAACTATTACTTAATATTTTTATAATTCAAATATTAGCGAAAGCGAAACATTATTATTTACCGAACTAATATTTGCTCCATCCGTAAAACCTTGATTTAAAAATGCTTGCTGATTATCTCTTTCAAAATAATTGTAAGCAAGATCTACTTTTGTTCCACCAAAATCATATCCTAAACCAGCAGAATATCCGGTAAGATCACCCATTAAGTTTTTGTCTTTATAGGGACTTTGTTCCATTCTATATCCAGCACGAAGACTCAATTGTTTAATTCTATGCTCAGCACCAATTCTGATTTCTGATGAATTATCTAGAATTTGAGACATTGCATTGTTTACTCCTGTAAATTCATTTTTGGGTTTAAAAGTAGTTGTACTATAATCTTTAATTGAATAATCAACACTAATTAAGCTAGTTGTTCCAATTACATATGCCGCACTTCCAGTCCATTTCCCTGGCGTTTGAAGTTTATATACGTCATAAGCTACTGTAATGCGTGGATTGACAGTTGTGTTTGTCTCAACATCGTCTATGTAATGTTTACTAGATACTGCTTGCGAAATTTCGTCATTAAGAGAATACCAAGTTGGAGAATCGTAGGCCAGACCTAAACGAAGACCGTCAGTGACTTTTGCAATACCTCCCAATTGGAATGAGAATCCAGAACCATAAGTGTAAAGTTCATTGTTGAATCTTAATTTACTTACTCCATTACTTCCACCATTATTATTGCTTTCATACACAGAAGTTGATTGTCTAAAATCTGTAAAATGTGAATTTAAATTCAAACCAAAATAATATTTATCATCATAAGATGTAGCTATATTAAAATTCAACTTGCCATTAAATCCCGTAGTAGCGACGGCATTTTCTTGGTAAAAGTTGCCACCTGCAAGAACGTTGCTAGTATATTGAGAATTATTCAAATCACTTGTTACAGGATTGATTAGATAAGCTTGGTAACCTAAAAATGCTTGCGCGGCACCATAATTTAAATTCTCATAATATGAAGATTCCAAGGTGTTTAAAGATATTCCACTTTGGTCTGCATAGCTTAAGAAATAATCAACAATCGAGTTGTTGGGATTTGTTCCAGCTGAAAATAGTGAATTACGAAAATTATTTATGCTTTCGTAGTTGACAGAAAGTGCTACTTTTTTCCACTTACTATTTGCATTATCATTTTTAAAAACGAAAACAGCGCCACCCTGACTCAAATCTATAGAGTTTTCTTTTGAATCTGTTTTTGAACCAAAGTAAGTAGATTCATTCTTTTTGTTTAAACTTCCTAATGTGATTCCAACTTGGCTCGTTGCAAAAACTGCCGATCCCGCGGGATTTATATTTATTGCCGAAAAATCGCCTCCGAGAGCTCCAAAGGCACCGCTCATAGCTCTAAAACGTGAGGTTCCACTTAAGTTTTCTTGGCTGTATCTAATTGCGTCAGTGATATCTTGTGCCTGCAACGCAGAAAACCCGAACAAAGCCACTGCAAAAGTTACATATTTTTTCATTGTGTATCGTGTTTGTTGTTTAAATAAAATACCTACTCGAAGTAAATTCCAGTAGGTATTTAATAAATATTTGCTGTTTATCTTCTACCGCTGCTACTTCTAGATGAGCCACTATTGCCACCGCTACTTCTCATAGTACCGCTAGAATTACTTCTCATTGTTCCAGTATTATTAGAACCACTGTTATAATTAGAATTGCTTCTTTGTGGAGCCGTCTGCTGCTGAGGAGTCGGTTGATATTGTTGTGCAGGTTGACTTCTCTGTGGAGTGTAGGGTCTTTGAGTATTATTATATTGTCTTGGAGTAGGAGGCGTAATTGGCCTCTGCGGACTATAATTAGGACGTACTGTACCTTGTGTTCTTTGTGGAGTAACAGGTCTCTGAGTATTGTCTACTCCAGAAGGGACAGGTCTAGTAGTCGAATTGCCTCTCGTAGGAGTTACTGGTCTCACTGAATTGTCTCTTACAGTTGGCACCGGTCTCACAGAAGAATTATCTCTGATAGTATTTGGTCTAACAGTATTATCTCTTTCAGATGGCACTGGTCTTGCGGTTGAATTACCACGAACCGTATTTGTAGCATCATTTCTACTCTGACCTTCATATATAGACGAACTTCTAATTGGAGACGTCACTGAGCTACCAGTAGGGGAAATTGAAGATCGGCGGCTGGTATTAAAACGATCGCCATTCTGATAAGAAGATCCTCTTCTTCCGCTTTGGTGAACATAATTATTTCCGTAATAGTAGTTATTTCCGTAGTAATTGTTTCCATAGTAATTACCATAATACCCACCATAGTAATTATTAAAACCATAATAAGGATTATAGAATGGGCTATAAAAGCCTATTCCCCAAGATGGTCCATAATATCCACCCCATCCTCCGTATCCAGGACCATACCATGGATAATAACTGCCAGTATACCAATAGTTACTCCAATAATATGGAGAGTTCCAACTATTGCCATATACATTAACGGTTATATTATCAGAGTTACTTCCCCAAGCAGGGTATCCTTGATTATAACCCTCTTGTGCTACACTTTGAGTATTATCTACTACACTATTATAGGAATCAACATCTGTAAATATTTCACTATTTTCCTCATTTAGAGCACTAAAGTATTCTTTATATTCAATAGCTTGGAGGTTTTGACCGTCATCGTAATTGTTATTTTCACGATTTGCGGTACCTCCATAAATGCCATCTCGGTCGTAATAAGAACTATTTGAGTAAGTTCCACAAGAAGCGACAGAAATGGCTAACAATCCAAGAATAAGATATCTTGATAGTTTTAAATTAGAAATGGTATAAGTTTTCATATCTGTTAGCTTTTTTATTGTTGCACATTACAAAAATAGTTAGTTTTGTCGAACTATTTAATGTGATAAAAATAAACAATTTTTGTGCCAAAGTATTCAATATGAGCAAGAACTTAACAACGAGAGAAGAAGATTATTCCAAGTGGTATAATGAGTTAGTGGTAAAAGCAGATTTGGCCGAAAATTCAGCAGTACGTGGGTGTATGGTAATTAAGCCTTATGGCTATGCTATTTGGGAAAAGATGCAGGCTGAATTAGATAAAAAATTTAAAGAAACGGGTCATGAAAATGCATACTTCCCTCTATTTGTACCCAAAAGTATGTTTGAGGCAGAAGAAAAAAATGCTGAAGGTTTTGCAAAGGAATGCGCAGTGGTTACACATTATAGATTAAAAAACGATCCTGATAATCCGGGGAAACTAATGGTGGATCCTAATGCCAAATTAGAGGAAGAGCTAATTGTTCGGCCTACGAGTGAAGCAATAATCTGGTCTACTTATAAAGGATGGGTGCAGTCTTACCGAGATTTACCACTTTTAATAAATCAGTGGGCAAACGTTGTACGCTGGGAAATGAGAACTAGATTGTTTTTACGAACTGCCGAATTCTTATGGCAAGAAGGACACACTGCACACGCAACTAAAAAAGAAGCAGTAGCCGAATCTGTTCAGATGATGCATGTCTATGCTGACTTTGCCGAAAATTTTATGGCAATGCCGGTTGTAAAAGGTGTAAAATCTGAAAGTGAACGTTTTGCCGGAGCAGAGGAGACCTATTGTATAGAAGCTTTGATGCAGGATGGAAAGGCTTTGCAAGCAGGTACTTCACACTTTCTAGGACAAAATTTTGCAAAGGCCTTCGATGTGAAGTTTGCTAATGCCGAAGGGTCACAAGAATATGTTTGGGGGACATCTTGGGGGGTTTCTACAAGACTAATGGGAGCACTTATAATGACTCATTCAGATGATAAGGGTTTGGTCTTGCCTCCAACACTAGCACCAATACAAATTGTAATTGTGCCAATTTATAAAAATGACGAAGAGTTTGAAGCGGTATCTGCAGTTGCAAATACATTGGTAAGTCAATTTAAGAAATTAAGCCTTTCGGTAAAATTCGATAATCGCACCACTCAAAAACCAGGTTTCAAGTTTGCAGAATGGGAATTAAAAGGAGTTCCTGTCCGAATAGCAATCGGACCAAAAGATTTGCAAAATGGTACTTTCGAAGTAGCTAGACGCGATAATTTAAGCAAAGAAATAGTTTTAAAGGATGAGATAGTTAATCATGTTAGTGATCTATTAGATACAATTCAAGCTGCATTATTCAACAAAGCACTTGATTACAGAAATACTCATATTACTGAGGTTGAAACTTTTGACGAGTTCAAAGAAGTTTTAGACAACAAAGGAGGCTTCATTTCTGCTCATTGGGATGGTACTGCAGAGAGTGAAGAAAAGATCAAAGAATTGACCAAAGCTACGATTCGTTGCATTGCTTTAGATCGTAAAGAAGAGGCGGGAAGCTGTGTGTTTACGGGTAATCCATCGCAAGGAAGAGTGCTTTTTGCGAAAGCTTATTAAAAATTTTAATTTTTTTTACTTGTACTATTGTACGAGTCAAAAATAGGTGTATCTTTGCAACCGCAATAGAGAAGTAAGGCCCGTTCGTCTATCGGTTAGGACGCATGGTTTTCATCCATGTAAGAGCGGTTCGATTCCGCTACGGGCTACTATTTTTTTCGTTTGCAAAGATGTCCTTAACTTTAAAAGGAATAATGGCCCGTTCGTCTATCGGTTAGGACGCATGGTTTTCATCCATGTAAGAGCGGTTCGATTCCGCTACGGGCTACAACAGTAATCAGATACGATTAATTGTTTTTAAAACCTAGGTGATACTGGTCCGTTCGTCTAGGGGTTAGGACGCCAAGATTTCGTCTTGGTAACAGGGGTTCGATTCCCTTACGGACTACTGAATTAGTTGTAAATAAGTTTTATAAAATAAAAAGCTGGTGTCTCGGAGTTTTATTTTATTAGTTAAAACCAAAGTGATTGTCAAACAATTGTGGGAGGTTTTTCTTTTTTAACTAGTATATAAATTATTATTACATCTAAAAAATTAAAACGAAATGGCAAATCATAAGTCAGCATTAAAAAGAATTAGAAGCAACGACAAGAAAAGAGTATTAAACAGATACCAGCATAAAACAACTCGTAATGCAATTAAAGCATTAAGACTTGCAACTGAAAAGGAAGATGCTACTGCAAAATTATCTGGAGTTGTTTCAATGATTGATAAATTAGCTAAAAAGAATATCATACATAATAACAAAGCTTCAAACCTTAAATCAAAATTAACTAAGCACGTTGCAAAATTGTAATATCTGTTAATTTAAAATATTAAAAACCTCAGTTTTACTGGGGTTTTTTTATATCTAGTACTTTTATTTAGTTGATAATAATCTAGTTATTTCGTCTAAAGAGGTTTTGGTAATAGGTTTTGAAATGAAAGTTAATACTGAAGAGAATTCCTTAGTTCTATTGACATCTTCAGGATCAATCGTCGATGATAATACAACAATTTTAGTGTCAATAAAGACTGAAGCAAAATTTCTCTCGTAGATTTCTAAGAATTCCCACCCATTCATAATAGGCATATTTAAGTCTAAAAGAATTATTTCGGGGTAGGTAATAGTTTCAGCTTTAATGATACCTTCTAAAAAGCTCAATGCGCTTTTGCCATTATTTGCCGAATCTGTCTGGGCCGCAAAATCAGAGCGCTCTATAACTTTGCTACAGAGCATTACACTTATAGGATCATCATCTATACAAAGTACTTTTTCTAGCATGACCTTTTATTTATTTTTTAAAGGCTACAATAAAACAACTTCCCTTACCCAATTCACTTTCTACTGTAATTCCTCCACCCATACTAGTGACCTGAGATTTTACTAAATATAATCCTAAGCCTTTACTATCTGGATAATCGTGAAAACGCTGATATAAGCCAAACAATTTATCTCTATTTCTCTCCAAATCAATTCCAACGCCATTGTCTTCAAATCGCAATATAATTTCGTCTCCAATATCTTCCGACGATATATTTATTTCTAATTGCCGACTAGAATCACTATAACGAATAGCATTTGTAATCAAATTTAAGAAAATACTTTCTATATATGTCTTGTTTGCTGTTAAAAATGGCGCCTTTGTTGTGTCAATTGTGATTTTAGGCGCATAAAGGCTAATTGTATAGCTTAATTGGTCTAAAATATTTTGAAGAGCATCTTTAATGATAATCTGCTCTCTCTTAATCGATAAATTATCTTTAATAATTACTATATTAATAAGATCGTTGATTGTTTGATTTAATAAATGAGTTGATTTTGAAAAGCCATCAATAATTTCTTTTAAATCTTCATCTTCAATTACAATATCGTCAATTAAATTGAGCAAACCAATCAAATTTGAAAGCGGTGCTCGAAGATTGTGCGATGTAATGTAAGAAAACTGTTTTAAATCATTGTTATGTCTAGTCAATTCCTGTATCAAATGTTCCTTTTCTTTTTCTTGTTCTTTTTGATTTGTAATATCAGATTGTAAGGAAATCCAGTGAGAATGCTCTCCTTGATTATTAGATACGGGAATCATAGAAAAACGTGCCCAATATTCCTCTCCATTTTTTCGACGATTTAGCGCTTCAAAGACAAATTCTTTATTAAATTCCTCAGCTCTTAAGAGAATAGTTTGTTGTTCTACCATGGCATTTTTGCCTAGGAACATTTGTGGTGATTGCCCTACTACTTCATCAAATTGATAGCCCGTCATTTTTGAAAAAGCAGGATTTGCGTAGACAATTTTTGGCAAGGCGTAAATGCTTCGGGGCGTTTCGGTGATGATAACTGCGTCGTTTGCTTGAGTAATGGCCGCGCTCAATAGTTTTAGTCGCTCTTCCTCAATTTTCGAATGGGTAATGTCTTGCATTGAGCCTATCATTCGTACTGCTTTTCCTTCGCTATTCTTTTCCAAAAATCCACGATCTAATACATATTTATATGTGCCGTCTGCGCACTTTAGTCGATACTCATCGTGCCATTTTTCTGTTTTCTGTTCTAGAAAATTATATAATTTGACCGATACACGGATACTATCTTCTGGATGTACATTACTAAACCACCAAGTTGAGGTTTCTTCGATATCTTCCTTTTTATAACCATATGTTTCAAAAATTCCCTTATTCCAACTCACAACATCGGTCACAACATTCCAATCCCAAATGGTGTCGTTAGTTGCTTTGGCAACCATTTCATAACGTTCTCTCGATGTTCTGGTTTCGGTGATTGCTCTATTTTTTGCAACTAGCACCCCCACCAGATTCGTTATTCTCTCTACTAATACTTCCTCAATCTCGTCGGTTTCAATAAATTCTGTAAAAAGTAGAACAACATTTGCAATTGTCTCATTTTCTTTATTTACTGCAGGCGAAGTCCAAAAGTACTTTACATTAAAAAGATTTGTAACTTCAATCGTTTCAGCCCAACGCTCGCTTTCAGAAATCTTTCCACGGTGTCCCACCTTGTCACAGAGAGGATTTATAGTTTTACTATGTTCTGCAATTTCACGTACAAAATAGTTATTATGATCTCTCTGACTAATGCTTTCTATATGTCCATGATCACTCATCGTTAAAACCATACATTTGGTGTTTGGAATTAATTCCTCCATTTTACACTCTAAGTATGCAATCACTTCACAGAAATCGATAGTCTGTGCAGCGTTCATTTCGTAAACCTGCTTTTCGAGAGCGATTAATGCGTTTTGTGCCGTAACTTCAGTGATATCTGTAAGTGCACCAATTCGCTTGTAGGGTTTACCATTTTGCACGAATATGCGATATCGCTCCAGAATAGTTTGATATCTGTTATTTGATTTAAGTATTCTATATTCATCAACAAATGGCTTTTGATGGGTAGTAGTAAGGCTTGTCTTAAACTTCTTAATCAAGCGTTGCTTATCATCAATATGTATCTTTTCGAGATATTGGGCAAAATATTCTTCAAGATATTCACCTTCTATAAAGCCATAGATTCCATCTTTATTCGAAGTAAATAATAATTTTGATTCGGGAAAATATTCGTAGATAGTCGAATTTGTGGCTTGGGCAATTGCGCTAAAACGTTCATTATTCTCAAGCCTAAAGGCATCTTTAATTTCCTGACTAGGATGCACCTTAATGTCGACAATAAATTGACCTTCTACTTCACAATCTTTAAAAAAATTTGCTTGAAAGATTTCAAAACTTCCACTAGCGCTGAGAAATCGTATCGGGTGCAGTGTTATGATTTCTTCTTGATCCAGCAAAGCAGCTAAATTCTCTAATTGCCAGTGATCGTCCTTGTGTACATAATCTCGAAGATTTTTCTTAGAAAGACATTCGTTATTTAATTCTAATTTCTCAATTAGTCCCCTACTAGTTTGTTTAAAATCAAGTTTGGAGGTTAATGCGCTAACGAGACTTCCGTAGTAATTACTAAGAACATCAAAAAACTTGTTTTTATAAGCAGAACTCACATCGTCCCGACCATTATTCTTTCGACTTAAAACATTGTAAATGCTTTGCTGTAATTGTTGGGTTGAGTAAAAAGTATTGGTCAGAATTTCGCTAACTCCCAACTCAATTAATTGCTGGGTAAAAAAATAATCCGCGCTTGTACAAAATACAATTGCGGCATTATCTGAAGTTATATTCGAAATATTGTTGCGTTGAGCCACTACTGAAAGATCGAAGCAATTATCGAAAAGCATAAAAACAGTGCTTTCATCGGTAAATTCTTCCGAAACTGCATAATCACTTAAACAGTCAAATGATAGGAATCTAGATGATGAAAAAACTTTGTCGAGATGCTGTATTAAATCGAGTTTTTCTTGCTCGTGGCTATTTATTATAATAAACGAGGGATTTGGGGTCTTTGACGTCATTTAGTAATTAATAGGTATAGAGAATGAAATAAAGCGCAAATTGGCGCAGTGATAAAATAAAATTTGGCATTTTATCAAATATACGTTTTAAAGTAAAGTCACAACACCAAGAATTGAAGTTTCGAAGATAAATCAGATTATTTGTACAAGATTTGCAAAGTTTATAGTGAAGCACTCTTTCTGTCGCGAAAATATATCTCTAAATCTACAAAGCTTGATGTCTGGCTAAGCTAATATTATTTTTTCAAACGTAAATTTAAAGAATTATCCTGTATATCGTGGGCAAAAAAGATGAATTCATTTTTAAAACCTTCGCAATAAGCTTATTTTGTCAAGTACAGCTTATTTTTCAAGCTCGATTTACCTAGTCATTTCTTTATTTTTTTAACAATTTAATGTAAAGAAATCAATATTATAAGCTGCCAAAAATCATTTTTCAAATCTTAAGTCGTGAGACTCAACATTTTTGATAAAAAACAACCTTAAATATAATAAAAAAGTAAAAAAGAAATGACTACATTTGCACCCACAAAAAATATTAGATGGAATCTATCAGAAACATTGCAATTATTGCCCACGTCGATCACGGTAAAACTACCGTTGTAGACAAAATTATGTACCATTGTCAACTATTTCGTGAAAACGAAAATACAGGAGATTTAATTCTTGACAACAATGACTTAGAGCGTGAAAGAGGTATTACCATTACTTCGAAGAACGTTTCGGTAATGTATAAAGGAACAAAAATCAACATTATTGACACTCCTGGTCACGCCGATTTTGGTGGTGAGGTAGAACGTGTATTAAATATGGCCGATGGTGTGTGTCTTCTTGTAGATGCATTTGAAGGACCAATGCCACAAACACGTTTTGTACTTCAAAAAGCACTTGATCTAGGACTTAAACCTTGTGTTGTTATCAATAAAGTTGATAAAGAAAACTGTACGCCAGAAGAAGTTCATGAAAAGGTTTTTGACCTTATGTTTGAACTAGGTGCTACAGAAGAGCAACTTGACTTCCCAGCAGTATACGGTTCTGCAAAAAATAACTGGATGTCTACCGATTGGAGAGTTCAGACTGAAAATATTGAGCCGCTTTTGGATATGGTTATTGCAAATGTACCTCCTCCAAAAGTTTCAGAAGGTACTCCACAAATGCTTATTACATCTTTAGATTTCTCAGCATTTACAGGACGTATCGCAATTGGTCGTCTAGAAAGAGGTGTACTTAAAGAAGGAATGCCAATCTCTCTTGTAAAAAGAGATGGATCTGTAATGAAAACTCGTATCAAAGAACTTCATACTTTTGAAGGTCTTGGTCGTAAAAAAGTTCAAGAAGTAATTGCAGGAGATATTTGTGCAATTATTGGTGTTGATGGGTTTGAAATTGGTGATACAATCGCTGATTATGAAAATCCTGAAGCTCTAAAAACAATTGATATTGACGAGCCTACAATGAGCATGTTGTTTACAATTAACGATTCTCCTTTCTTCGGAAAAGAGGGTAAATTTGTAACTTCTCGCCACATTAGAGAGCGTCTTACTAAAGAATTGGAAAAAAACTTAGCGATGAAATTGGGTGAGACTGATTCAGCAGATAAGTTTATGGTCTTTGGACGAGGTGTACTTCACTTATCTGTTCTTATCGAAACGATGAGAAGAGAAGGATATGAACTTCAAATTGGACAACCACAAGTTATTATCAAAGAAATTGATGGTGTAAAGTGTGAACCAATTGAAGAATTAACAATCGATTTACCTGAAAATCTTTCTGGTAGAGCAGTAGAATTTGTATCACTTCGTAAAGGTGAAATGCTTTCTATGGAAGGAAAAGGAGAACGTATGATTATCAAATTCAACATTCCATCTCGTGGAATCATTGGACTTCGTAACCAACTTCTTACAGCAACTGCAGGTGAGGCGATTATGTCACACCGTTACATCGGATATGAGCCTTTCAAAGGTGCTATTCCAGGTCGTAACAACGGTTCGCTAATCTCTATGGAAAACGGAAAAGCAATTCCTTATTCTATCGACAAATTGCAAGATCGTGGTAAATTCTTCGTTCACCCGAATGATGAAATTTACGAAGGTCAAGTAATTGGAGAAAACTCTCGTAGCGATGATATGAGTGTCAATGTTACTAAAATGAAGAAACAATCAAACGTTCGTTCTTCTGGAAATGATGAAAAAGCGAGAATTATCCCGCCAATTATTTTCTCTCTTGAAGAAGCGTTGGAGTATATTCAGAAAGATGAGTACGTTGAGGTTACACCAAAATCAATCCGTATCCGTAAGATTTATTTGACAGAAACTGATAGAAAGAGATTTAAAATCTAAAACTATTTTTTATATAAATTAAAGCCATTCCTAGTGAGTGGCTTTTTTTTTGGAGCTATTTCCCGCTTTCTGCTACAATCTGCAAGCGCAAATTCCTTGTGCACATTCGCGGCAAGGATCCCGATAGCTATCGGGACTATGGTCGCTCTTGCCGCGCAGTGCCCAATGTCATTTGCCACTTGCAGGATTTCCACGTCAATCGGGGCTAGAAATTCTGGCTTAATACGGATCAAGAACAAAACTTGGGGATTAGGCAAATAGTTTGGTCAATCTGAAAAGGAAAAAATCTACCTTTCTGACGCCTCTAAATTGATTTCTAAATGCTTTTATTTTGGCATTAAAAGATTCGGCTCCGGCGTTTGTACTTCTTCTTTCAAAATAATTTAAGATCGAGTCATAATTGATTTTGATGGTATTCATAATGGTATTGAAACTCTTAATATCTAACTTCTCTACTTCATTATACCAATGTGCTAGTTTTGTTATGGCTATTGACTTTAGAGTATTGTGATTGTAAATAGTTCTAAGTTTTTGACTTAGATCATATACTGTTTTAATTTCCGGATGTTCTTCGAAGAGGATGTCAGCTCTTGCTTTCTGAGTCTGCGTCCACTTATTTTGAGATTTATACAATAGAAATCGGCCTCTACTAAGTAATTGCTTTGGTGAATCACCATTTGAATATTCATTAATAATTAGTTGTGTTTTAGAGGACTTTGCTTCGGCTATAGCGGTATTTTCTTTGTCTAGAGCCAACCATTTTAATTTGATTCGAACTTCTTGAACAGCTTCCAGAGCTAACTTCTGGACATGAAAACGATCGGTAACTTGTATGGCTTTTGGAAAAGCCTTTTTTGCTATCAACTTCATGCTGTTTGCCATATCCAAGGTAATTTCGGTCACTTGATTGCGCAGTTTCAAATCTATTTTTTGCAAGTGATCAATGACGACATCAGATTTTGTTCCTGCAAGAATCGCTACTATGGCTCCTTTCTTCCCTTTTGCAGCCTTGTTGGTTACTACCGTATAAAGTTCACCCATAGATAGATTCACTTCATCAATAGAAAGATGCTTGCCAATGTTTTCGGGAAAAAGCAACCACTCACTGGCATGATTTCCTTGATTCCAGGTTGAGAAGTTACTGAGATGCTTTTTGTACTGTCTTTGAAGCTTTTTACCGTTGACTCCAAAATAGAAGCCGATAGTATGACAATCATTTGCTCTAGTATCGATTAATCTCTTTTAAAAAAGCCGCAAACTCAAGAGTCATGCGGGTTCCTTGCGCTATTAAATTCCAGTCACGCTGTATGATTTCGTTGGTGTTTTTATCAGTCCAACGCCGTCTTTTAATATGTAAATACACCAATTTGCCTCTTAAGGGAAAATCTTGTATGGTAACTTCATTTAGAAAACCTTTTGAGATTAAAATACGCTCTTTATCTTTGGTTGGTACGCTGTTTCTTTCGTCAAAAAACAGATGCATTTTTTCCTCTTCAATTATAGAATTCTTTAAATCAAAGTGTTCGACAAGAAATTCAGGAAGGATTAATTTTAACAATTCTAAGTAGTTGTCCAAGGGTAAACTTTTTACTGTAAATGTCGTAAAATTTATTCCCCCCCCCCAACATTTGAGATTGATCCCTTAATACGGTGTTCGCAATCTAAGACCAAACTGAAAAGTATTAGAAAAGTAAAAACTCGTTAGTTTCAACTACTTAAAAATCAAAGCACACTATTATAATGTAAATGGTAAAGCATACTCTATCACAATTTGAATTTGCTAGTCAAAATTTATTGGCACAGTATTAGAATGTGCCAATAATAACAACCATTAAAACCTAGCATTATGAAAGCGAACTTTACTATTTTACTTGCATTCTTTAGCCTTGGCATTTTTGCCCAAGAGGCAGGAAAGGTTGGCGAACTCATAAAGAATGAGGCCAAAACTAGCGAGATGCAAACCGAACAAGCAAATAGGCGACCTAATAGTCAAGGAGCGCAAACTGCGAATGGAAAACGACCTAAATCAAATCGTCCAGTTCCGCAAAATAACAATGACTATCGTTGGAATTTCAACTACGGAAACTCTGAAGTATTCTTGAGAATTCCTGAATACGGAAGATTCACCGTAGAAATTGGAGATCAGATTATGAGCAATGAGTCTGGAAAATTCAGATTTTTCGACCTTAAAGGTGGAAGTGTTCCAATTGCAATCTACGACGAAAACTTTCTGATTTATAGGACTCGAATCGTATTGAGAAACAATACTAGAACAGTTTTGGATTTCTTTTCAGATAAAGGTTTGTATCTATTAGGAAACTTTCCACAACCCAAGCAAGCCTACGGTTTCAATGAGTGGGATGATATTTGGAACAACCCATATTCTGGTCAAGGAAGCCAATGGAATAATAATTTTGGGAATGACGGGAACTATAATCATCAAGGATACTACAACAATCAAGGAGGCGAACATTATTATGCAGCTGTAATGAACGATCAAGAATTCACACAGTTTTTAAAAGCCTTACAGCGTGATGCGAGTTTTGATGATAGCAAGATTGCAATGATTCAAAATGTGGCACAGCATACTTCTTTCAAAGCAGTTCAGGTTTACGAATTAGTAAAAACGCTTAGTTTCGATAAAGGGAAAGTGCAATTAGCGAAGGAACTTTACAGCAAGTGTGTTGACAAGAAAAATTATTACCAAGTCTTTGAAGCCTTGAGTTTTGATAGTTCAAAACGCGAACTGAATGATTATATAGCCGGCAGATAAAAAGAATAAGGGGAAACGATATTTTCCCCTTATTTATTATTTAGCACATAGCGAAAATATACGTTCATAGATTAGGCAATACTACAACACAACAATCTTAAATTATACAACCATACATTATACAATCAAACAACCATACAATATACATTTATACATTATACATTTATACAACAATACATTATACAACCATACAATTCTATCTCACCAAACTAAAATGTCCTTTGTATTTTGTTCCATCTGGCAGAGTGGTGGTAAACCAATAGTCAGTAGCGGGTAGTGCTTTGCCATTAAATTGCCCGTCCCAGCCGTAATTTTTCGGATCAATTTTCGTCAATAATTTGCCGTATCGGTCAAAAATATAAATATCAGAACTTGTATTGTATTTTTTATTAATTCCCAAAACACTCCACGTATCATTTATGCCATCACCATTAGGAGTAAAGAATTTAGGAAACTCAAGTACAGTAAATACTTTACTTACTGTACCGCAAGAATGTGGACTTTTTATGTAAACGATATGTGCTCCGCCAGCAAGATTTGTAAAAATATTCGATTCTTGATAAGGACCATTTTCCGAATCTACGCTATAGAGATAACCCCCATTTGCATCAAGAGTAGCAATTACAGTCACAACATTGTCACCTCCCAAACCGCTAACAATTATAGTTTCTATCTGTGCTTTTGTCGCAACTCTCACTTCATACTGCTTAGTTGCAACACATCCGTCAGCGTTTGTAACCGTCACCGAATAAGTTGCCGCAACATTTACAATTATCGTAGAAGTGGTTTGTCCCCAATTCCATAGATAGGTTAAACCTGCTTGGCTATTCAACACTTCTGCCTTAAGTGAAACCGTTGCAGATGGATTATCGGTACATATATATTTTATAGGCGAATCTTTTATGATAGGTGTTTTGTATACAGTAAGTCTTATAGGATAGATAGCATTACAACCTAGACCTGGAGTATTTACAACTGCGTAGATCAGCTGAGTATTAGCAACTGTATTTGTAAAATTTTGCGATAGCGGATTTTCAGCGAGATAGAGATTTGCAGAGGATGCATAATATGTTATTGTATTTTGCGCAGCTCCGCCAAGATCTAAACTTGCCAAATTAAAACTTGCAAAACCTGCACTCGTTGTGCTACAAGCAGATAAGGCAACTTCTGCTTCTTCCGAATTTGTAATGCCCAAGGTTAGTGTGCTAATGCTGCTACAATTTTGAGAGTTTTTCACCACTGCAAATACTTGTGTCATATCAATCGTAGTCGAAAAGATTGCTTGAAGTACATTTGTTTCATTTTCGGCATCTTCAAGAGTTGGATAAAACTTTACTTCCATTCCTGTCTGTGTTCCTACAATTTGTGAAATCGCGTTGTTTAGGTCGAAAAGAACTTCTGATCCATCTCCCAATGCACACTGCTGCAAAGTAGCATCGGTGGCATTTGGATTTTCGATAATGGTAATATTGATCGTGTTTATATTTACTTCACCATTGTATACAATTGTTGCTGTAGCTGTGTACGGTCCTGCTGCACTGTAAGTATGTGTTGCATCCTCAACTGTCGAAACAGCAGATCCATCGCCAAAATCCCAACTTATACTATCAAATTCTTGGAGAGAGTTGACGAAGAAATTTGTAGTATCTCCCAAACAAAAGTTTTCTGCAGTTAGGCTACTTGAGAAAAACGAAGTGATAAAAGGAGGGAGTCCAAAATAGCAAATTCCTTGGTCTAAGTAGACTGCTGCTTGTTCGTAATTGCAGGCTGCGCCCAAATCATCAGGATTATTTATAACATCAAGTACATTAGTTTGCAATCGGGCAAGATAGATTTTTTGATTTGGTCCTAATTGCAAAGATCCCGCAGAAACAGTAGAAACCGTAAAGCCCGAAGTATTGATGGGATTGCTTTCAAGGTCGTATTGCACAGTCGAATTATCGTAGGCAACATAAAGCCTTTTGGCAGAAGCCGAAAACTCTATTCCATAAGGTGATACGTTATTTCGAATAAGAATCGCATTGCTTACAGTTCCGTTTTGATTGTTAAAATCATACAAGTAGACAACTCCATTGCTAGTTGTCCCACCTTTTGAAGTGCCTAATTGCTGATGGGCGATGGCAATTTTCTTTCCGTCGGGAGACGCCTTTAACTGGCCAATCGAATTTCGTCTATAACCACTTACAGGAACAATTGGCGCAATTTGCGTGACAATTGGCGTTTGATTTACACCGTTGGCATCAATTTTAAAAGCGTAAAATTTATCAACAAATTGAGTTATAACCCAATATCCCGAATTGTCTGCAGCTTTTACCGCAGTAATTTTCTCAGAACATTTATATTTTATTTCCTCGCCTTCAGGATCAGGATTATACGTCACAAGATGCGTGTTGCGAACAGAAATATCTCCAATACTTCCATTTTCGCCAATGATGGACATATCTACAATCGAATAATTAAAGCCGTTGTTAAAACCGTCATCTTCTTCAAAAGATACATTTGTGTTCTGATCGGGATAAGTATCTCTATTATCGTGATGCGGCTCGTCAACCGTAAAAATGTAATAAATATTTGGATCGCCTGGTTTCGGAACTATAATTGCCGACTGTGTACTTGAGGGATCTCCCAACAATCCGGTCAAGTTATTATAATCGCCATTGGGCATTTCTACGTGATTTCTGTCCCATACAGTTCGTCCATCGGTGTAAAGCATTAGATTTCCATTCACGTCAGAATAAGCGCTACAGCCTTCGGTAGTCTGAATCATAATCGGATTCGGATTTGTAGAAAGAGTGGTGATAGTTCCATCATTTTCGAATTTTATACCCGCTTTTCCACCAAAAAACCAGTTAGAGGCTTCGCCTTGCGAAAATGCAAAAGTGCTACTTAGCACTAATAAGAGAAGTAATTTTAATTTCATTTATAAAAATTATTATCGTTTTAATGTAAAATGGCCTCTGTGCAAAGTGCCATCTTGGAACTGCAACGTAAACCAGTAATCAGTCGAGGGCAGTTGCCTCCCGCGATAGAGACCATTCCAGGAATCCTGCTTGTTGGAAGCTATAAAAATTGTCTTTCCGTAACGATCAAAGATACTAAGTCTTGCTCCAGAAATTGCGGAGAAATTGTTGATTGTCCACAAATCATTCTCCCCATCCCCATTTGGAGTAAAATATCGTGGATAGTCCAAAACATAAAATCGGAAAGGCGTGCTAGATCCGCAGTTATTTTCTTTGATATAAGCCAGATAAGTGCCCGCTGCAATATTACTAAATAATGGACTGTCCTGATAATTTATTCCATCTATAGAAAATTGATACGTACCAAGTCCATCATATTGTATTTCTGCGGAATTATTTGCTCCAGCAAAATCTACTACCAAAACATTTGTAATAACTGCGACGTTCGATAAAACAACCGTAAACGCTTTTGTAGCCGTACAACCATCAGAATTTGTGACCGTAACAGAGTATGATCCTGCCGAATTCACTTGAATACTATTTGTTTGCTGACCAGAATTCCATAAGTAGGACTCGAAGCCAGAAGAGACTAACAAAGTAGTAGAGCTTTTTTCGCATAAAATTTGCGTTGTGGCAACAAAATTAGGAAATGATTTTACTTCCAGTTTAATTTTGATAATTCCATAGCAATCAGAACCGTTTATGATTCTTCCATAGATAGTTTGCGAATTTGCTATAGTATTTGCGAAGTTATTTGGCAGTTGATTTTGCTGTAGCAATGCATCTTCTTCATTTGCATAATAAAAAATCTGAAGTCCGTTTGCCAAAGTTGGAAAGATTAAGTCACTTACCTGTGTTGATAAATTAAAAATCGAAAATCCATCTTGCACCGTATCTGTATCGCAAATTTTAATGATCGGAATTATTGGAAGTGCTTCATTCGAAATAAGTAATTCTATTGAAGTAATCGTAATACAGCCATATAGATTTTTGACCGTCGCAAAAACTGTAGTTGCTGAAGATGCGTACGCTGTAGAATTTAGAATTGGATTTTGTTGCAAATCAGCATCGGCGAGAGTTGCATAATATGTGATACTATTAGTGGGAGTAGTGGTGATTTGAAAGTTTGCCAGCGTTAAATTAAAAAGTGTTATTTCATTTCCATCAGGATCACACTGAACAATTGTTGCGGTATTTACAGTTGGAGAGGTGGCATACTCTATTTTTATCTCCCCCTTTGCTACACAACTAGTTCCAGATAAATTGACATTTACACTATATATTCCTGCAGCAGCCGCAAGATAATTTGGATTAGTTGCTCCAAAAATTTCAACAGAATTCAAAGACCATTGATAGGTATTTCCAGTGCCAGCAATTGTTGCATCCAATAACAAGGTTTCGTCTTCGCATAGCGGATTGTTCGTGGCAGTAAGTTTATCAATGCCCAAATTGACCGTTGCATCAAATGATCCACCTTTTAAGAAAATTGCAGAGTCATATCTGATATTCAGATCATCAGCGATTATTAATTTGATATGATAATTTTGACCAGCAACAACATCTCCTTTGGCGGTCATCACAACTGTCTGTCCATTAAAATTTATGGGATGGTTTGAATTATTATAACCGCCAAAATATTCTTCATTCTGTGCGTCGCAGCCATTATTTGATTGTATTAATGGATGAACCGTAGTTACCGAAACAGGGATTGATGTATTTGGAATAACCGCAAGATTCTGATATGGAACGTTGCTGCCTGCGGGTTTTAGTAGAAAAGCAAAACCATCAGAATATTTGCAAGGTGCCGTTCCTTGATATTCTTCCGATGCAAAAATATAATCAAAGCTTATCTGCGATGTAAGTGGTACAAAGTCAAATTCTAAAATGGTTGCGTTTACGGTAAAGTCAAGATTTAATGATTCTTCAAGATCGGCATCGCCCAGCCATTCAGTACTTCCTTCGTCTATAAGATTATCGTTTGGGCCAGGAGTCCGTGATGCTCTACTTGTCGCTAAGACAATTCCGTTTTCGAATGGAAAATTAGAACCATTAGATGTAAAATAAGCATAACTTATTTCGCTTCCGCTAAAGGTGTCGCCACTAGCAGAAATGTTAAAAGCAGTCGCACAATCGCTATTTATCAATACATTTTGTACAAGTTGCTGTGCCGTATAAGTATCGTCAATGCTGATATACTGCGAAAAACTTATCATTGGCAATAGTAGAAGTAGCCAAAACTGTAGCACGAATGCTTTCATATTTTTCTAATTTATAAATCTCTTTTTTTGAGCAGAAACAGAGAAGCAGCTATAAAGATTACGGTCCAAACCGAAACAATAGCAATGTCCGAAAACAGCACGTGATAGTCTTTCAGATCTCCCATTGGGTTTAAAGATTCCTGCATATCTTTTACAATCGTAAGACGTGAAAAAGGTTCTTTGATCAGATTACTCATAGCATCTAATGGAAAGAAAGACATTATGGAATCGGCAGTTTTTTCTGAAACAGAAAAAGTTAGCACTAATCCAATAACACCTTCGATTATATTCCACACGAATAAAAGTCCTAAGGCAAATGCAGATTTTTTGACCAATACTGCCAGAAATAAGCACATTGAAAAGAATCCAACAAGCTTAAAAAAGTAGCCAAGCAGATATTGCAAATCTGTAAAAATGATTGCTGCTGAAGTATCTGTCGAATATATAAAACCCAGTATCAAAGTAAAAATGAATACAAAGATCGTCGATACAATTGCTAGCAAAACTAGACTGAAGAATTTAGATAAAATAAATTCTTCCTTGCTCAAACCATCAATGAGATTCTGCTTCAAGGTGCCATAACTATATTCATTTGTCATCATCGTTATCACTACAATGGCAATAAACAATTTGAAAATTGCCGCGCTATATGTTGTAAAATGCCAGATATAAGGAAATTCGAAAATTCCTTCTCTAGCCAATTGAAACTCATTGATTCCTATATTTATTTTTACTGCTGCGGCAAGTGCGAACAAACTTAAGAGTACAAAATAAGTAATGAGAATAATTTTGCTCGATCTATTCTTAAAAATTTTGTGCAAATCAATTGTTAGAAGTCTTTTCATTTTTTTGCTTGTAAATTATTGGGTAATTTCTAAAAATTGTTCTTCAAGAGTGTTTTTTCGAAAGATAAGATGGTTGAGATAAATAGATTGTGTTGCCAAATATTTATTTAAATCTTCTGCCGCCAAGGGTGTATTCAGGTAAACTAATACTCTGCTGTCTGAAATTTCGGCTTTATCCACTGCGAAATGTTTTTTTAGTACTTCCATTAGCAACAAATTATCAGCAGACGAGAGTTCGAAAAATCCCTCGTTCGTAGAAATTTGATTCACACTTCCAGAAAAAATCATCTCTCCTTTGCGCATAATCATTACGTGCGAACATACTTTTTCTACTTCATCCAACAAATGCGATGCTAGCAAAATTGTAGTTCCTTGCGCTGCAATACTTTTTATAATATCACGAATTTGGTGAATCCCCTGCGGATCGAGTCCGTTTGTAGGTTCGTCGAGAATCAATATTTCTGGATTGTTGAGTAGTGCCGATGCAATTGCAAGACGTTGTTTCATTCCCAAAGAAAACTGCGCAAATTTGTCGTTTCGTCGGTCTTCAAGACCAACGAGAGTCAACGTTCTTGTTATATTATCTGTATTGCAATTTTTGATTTTGCAAACTAATTCAAGGTTTTCTGCGGCGGTCATATACGGATAGAAATTCGGCCTTTCGATAATGGCACCAATTTTTTTAAGCGCATCAGTCGTGCTCATCGTATTGCCAAACCACTCAAAACTGCCAGAAGATTTATTAATTACATTCAGCAGAACGCCAAGAGTAGTCGATTTTCCGCTGCCGTTAGGCCCCAGAATGCCGTAAACATTTCCTTTTTGAATCTCGACCGAAACTGACTTTACAGCCTGCAAACGTCCAAAATTCTTGCTGAGTTCCCGTACAGATAGTATTGTTTCCAAATTATAAGTTGGTTAAAAGTTGAAAAATAATTAGCACTGCAAAGTATGCAATAGTTGAGGCATTTCAATTTCAAAAGTTATACTTTTTGCAGTTTTAATCCTTCTTTTTTTTAGATATTTTTCGGTAATAGAAAGTAGGCTTTCGCCGAAAGACTTCATCTCCTATCATGAGTTCGTAAATGTTAGGCTGAATGTTTATCAGTTCAAGTGGGGAGAGAAGCGATTTTCCCTTTGGCCGAAGCTATATTGCTGGAGAGAAAATTTTAATATGAACGCGGGTCATTTAGAATTAAGAGCGGACAAATTTTATTTTTTATCCAAGATCTTAATTTGCTTCGAGGTTATAGATCATCAAAGAGCCGAGACCATCTAAGAGCCGCGTGCTTAACGCAGCTTATGGGCACGGATTATAAATTCGCGCTATCGGGGGTGTTTTAATTTAGCAAATTGCATTTTTTTCATAGAACTTAGCGGGCTTCGAGGTCAGAGACCATCGAAGAGCCACCTGATTTACGCAGTTTGTGGGCACGGATTATAAGTCCGCGCTATTTGAGTCGAAGTCAGGGCCTATCGAAGAGCTGTATGCTTTACGCAGTTTCCGGGCACGGATTATAAATCCGCGCTATCTGAGACGAAGTCAGGGCCTATCGAAGAGCTGTATGCTTTACGAAGTTTATGGGCACGGATTATAAATCCGCGCTATCTGGTTTTGGAAAATGGCTGTTCAAATGAGATCCTTCCTTCGTCAGGATGACAAGTTTGATGGCGAGCTGCGTGATCATGATAATGGGACAGTTGCTAATCTACGATATCCTGCAAGGTTTTTTTGGAACCTTGTAGGTATTACATAGCAGTCTGTGGAAGATTTAAAAAATTTGGACTTCCTGCTAATTTTCCAACTAAACTCATAAGGATTTTGAAACCTTGCAGGAGAGTCAGGTAAGTTGAAGGGTAACTTACGGGTTCAAATGAGATCCTTCTTTCGTCAGGATGACAAGTTTGAGGGCGAGTTGCGTGATAGTGAAAATCGAAAAGTAGTTACTCCACGATATCCTACAAGGTAATTCTAATCTTGCAGGAAATCGTTAGCTGGTTGTGGAGGATTTAAGAAGTTTGGACTTATTGCTGATATTCGAACTAATCCTACAAGAATTTTGAAACCTTGCAAGAGAGATTCTTTATGCAGTTAAAATTTCTATGAATGACGAAATCCCATAGCCGTGATCGCAGCGGAAATCCCGCAGGCAGCAATGCTATTTTTTTCTAGACTACAAGAGCGACCAACGGAAGCTCCTTGTGGTCTATTGAAAAAAAAGCATTGCAACGAGGAATTGAAGTGGAGAGCGCGAATAGCTTCGAAAAAAGAAAAACAACATGTCTAATTTTTAAAAGTTATAGTCATTATATGTTATTGCATATAAAACATCTTATTTTAGACAGATTATATGTATTTGCATATAATGTTGTATATATGAAGTAAATCAATGCAAAAGCATATAGTTATGATGACATTAGCCGACTTTGTGAAAGTTAACCGAAAAGAAGTTAAACTTACTCAGGAAGAGTTCGCAGAGCGGGCAGGAGTGGCGCTTACTGTGATCCGAAAGATAGAACAAGGCAAAGAAAACCTCAATCTTGAAAAGGTAAATCAGGTGCTCAAAATGTTTGGACATACCTTGGCACCAACAAATGCGAGAGAATTATCTCAAAGTAATAAATAGAATATATGCGAAAAGTAGTGATGGCATAAAACGCAAAAAAGCCTAGTTTCAATCAAATCGAAACTAGGCTTTTATAAAAAATATAAACTCTAAAATTTAGCTTTTTTGTTCTTTATTAAAATAAACTAGGTAGTAATACATTTGCTTTTCTTCGTCCCAACCTTTTTCTACATACTTTTCTGCACTTTCTGGATTGATGAAATCCATCTTGATTTGGATATTTGTATCAAGGTTAATTACGTTTTTGATCGATTTTCGAGCGTCAGAAACGGCAGCATTCGCAATTGGGAAAGTAGTGATATCCTCAATACTATATTTCTCGCCTTTGTCAACTTTGTAATTTTTGAATTCAGGAATTAAGTCTGGATTGTCAATTACTTCGTTAAGAAAATTCTGCTCATCAAACTGGTCATTCTTTGCGAAATAGTTCACAGAACGGTTCATAAACATCACTTCTTCTTTCTTGTCTTCGGCTGGTAAAACGACATCTTTTGCGAACCCTTGGCAAAATTTTAGGTATTTCTTGGTAATGAAGTTTTCGTCTTCAAAAACATCTACCGAAAGGAAATGCTCCAGCCAATAACGCGCGTCGTAACGGTTGCTATCTACAGAAAGGACTTTGTAGCCTTCCTCTTTTTTATAATTAAAGATGATACATCCTTTGTCCAATTTGCTTAGACTAACTCCTTGCTGCAAGATCATTTCGAGCTGAGATCCAGCTTCATTAAACTGAAGGAAATCTGCTTGCAACTCACTTTTGAAAATTCCGATGGCATCAACCACGTTATTATCAATACTCAAATTGGTAAGGTAGGTTACGTAAACTTCACCATTTTTGATGTGCGGATGGTTTGATTGCTCAAAAAGGTGGTTGGTAATCTTTTTAGAAACTTGGTGTAGCGAACTCGGATTGTCAAAAATCTCATTCGCATATTTAAACATATCGTTGTAATCAAGATCCACTTCGTGAGCAAATTGATAGTAATTTTCTTCTTTTTCGCGGAAAGCCTTAAAGAAAAATTCCTTCATCAAAGGTGTAATTTCGTCATTTAGAGCAAATGGACTTTCTGACAAAAAGATGGCCTCGTTACGACTTTTATTTCCTACACGGTGAATAGAAAGCGTGTCAATCTGGGTATTAAATAAATTGATCATTGTGGTATGTTAAGAATTAGAAACCAAGAGAAAAGGCAATTTTGCTAGCCTCTTTTCTTGGTTTTTATGTATTGTTGTAAGTTTTTGGGAATAATTAATTCCAGTTTTCGTCAAAGCTTTGATCTTCAAAAGAGTCGTCTCCATCAAACATATCAAAATCTTCCTCATCGTAATCGTCTTCGTCAAAATCGAGCGCATTTTCGTCAGTCTCAGAAAATTCTACGTCAGCAGTACCTAGTGGCATGATTCCGTGAGAAAATAGGGTACTTGGATACGTTTCGCCAGCTTCAACTTCTTCGATAGCGGCAAGTTCAACAAGGAAAGTCCACATATTCAAGAAATCGTAAACATAGATAATCTTTGTATTGTCTTTGTCCAATAGTGATGATAGCGCATAATCGCTCATAACTTTCTGTTGACCCAAAACGTCTCCTGTATCAAAAAGTGAAATTTCATCTTCTTGATTCCACTCATTATCACATGTATAAAAAGACGCGATTTCAAGACCATCGAAATCGAAAGCATTGACAATTGCATTGTGAAAATCTTCTAAAGTATCGTCCTCAAGGATTGCGATATCTCTAAAAATATCTTCTTCTGTATCTAGAATTACTCTGAATTTATAAACCATAACCATTTTTTTAAAGAGACTGCAAAGGTAAAACTTAAATCGACTGTTGCACTAAAAAGTAATTAACAATCGCAGAAATTATGATGTTTGTCAATTTCGAAATTGGCTTTCGCCAAATTAAACTTTTTGCGGCGTAAATGTGTAGACGGTATTTGGATAAATCGCTCTCGCCGTATATTTAGCTGTGAGACAAACTATCGCTAAAGGAATAAGAAGACTGTAATCATTGATTAAGCCGCATAGTAAAAAGATTGATGTATACGGCGCGTGAATACTAGCACTCAGTACTGCTGCCATTCCCAAAACCATAAAATTAAGTGGAATAACATGTACACCAGAAATTGTATTTAAAAGTACAGCGGTGAGTAATCCTAGAAATGCTCCAACAAATAGACTAGGAGCAAAAACCCCACCATCGCCACCGGCAGCTAGAGTTACTGAGGTGATGATTGGTTTTAAAATTAGTAAAAGAACAGTTCCTAAAATAAAAGTCAAGCTTAATCTAGGATTTGAATCAATGAGAGCGGAGTTAATTGTATGATAACCGTCGCCGTATAGCTCTGGAACAAATAGTAATGCGATTGACAGTATTACAGCTCCAACAATAAGTCGGTGGTGATCGTGCTTGAGTAGCGCAAATTTTTCTTTGCAAAACATGACCGTTTTTGTAAAGTATACAGAAATGCCGCCAGCTAAAAGTCCTAATAATATAAAGAAAGGGATAGCTGTATAGTTCCAAGTAGTAATTTTAAGAGGAAACATAGACGGCTCATCAAGTATTATTAGTAAAAGTGATGCTACTGCTACAGAAATGCTGCAGGCAATAACAAAAGATTTATTAAGCTTTTTCGAAATCACTTCGTAAGCAAATAGGACTCCAGCAATTGGACTGCAGAATAAAGCGGTAATTCCTGCCGCTACGCCCGCACAAATAAGCTGAGTTTTATAGCGAGCAAACAAATTTTCCTTTTGCTGGGCTACGGATCCAATTGTTGCAGCAGCAACGACAGTCGATACTTCAATTCCTGTCGATCCTCCAAAGATGACCGTGAGAAAACCGTTAATTATGTGTGAGGGAATTTTATAGGCTGGAAGATTTTTTCTCTTAGAATGTATGGTGATGAATATTTCTTTGATTCCTTTGTTTTCTTTTTTCTTAAAAAGATAGGTGCGGAGCAAGGAGATTATAGATAGACTAAAGATTGGAAAAAATAGTAGAAGTATCCAATTCTCTTGACTTTGACCAAACAAAAGGTGTTTATAATGTTCGGTGATATGCTTTAATACAAGTCCTAAAAATGCAGCGAGAAATCCAATAATAATCGACACTACGACAAGCTTTCTAAGTCTAATTAACTTTATATGTTTGCGAACAGCAGCGATTGACATTTTTGTATACTAAATTAATGGATTGCAAAGTTACGATGTGAAGTTCATTTTCACTCTATAAATGTATTGAATTATCCTAAAAGTATGGAAATCGTTGTATATAATTTATTTTAAACGTCTTGTTTCATACGTAGATTTGGAATTACATAATAATAGAGTTAAAGCTGAAAGCATTAAATTATTATGGGTGCTACGCTAAATGTCTAACGACACGCAAATGTGAACGACATGAATCATTCTCAATACTGTTCTTTTGGTGAAAGCGAAAAAAGTAATGAATTAGGTATTGGCAGAAGAAGCTGATAAACTGGTTCGGTGATATAGTAAAAAAAAAACTGTTTCAAGCATTATAAGTGCTTGAAACAGTCATAAAAGGGCAAATAGTTTATGATTGATATTCCAATTAGTAGAATATTTACCCCTAAAAAATGGCATTAAAGTTTGCCTTGCTGAACTTTAAATTAATCAAATAACGAATTGATTTCTTTTTTAGTTTTACCTAGTTTCTGTTGTAGTTTTCCCCACATTTCGTCTTCTTTACCTTCTTCATAGGTTAAGTCGTCATCTGTAAGTTCACCGTATTCTTGTTTTAATTTTCCTTTCATCTCGTTCCATTTTCCTTTAATTTCATCTGAATTTGGCATAATTGTTTTATTTTTTGTGGTTATTAATACTTCAAAGATCAACATCTCAAACAATATATTTGTTACAAAAATCCTGAGAAAGTTTACAGAATAATCTTTGAAATAAATTGTGAATAATAAAATGCGGAAAATTTCAACTACTATTTTCTACCAGCAGGAGCGTAGAGAAATATTCTGATTACAATAATTATTGGGATAAAAATTGTCGCAATTATCACCGACGGAATCACCAAATTTGCGAAACCAAGAGCCAACAGTGCAGCAATGCAGAGGAGCTGAAATCCTAAGCCATATATAGAAACCAAGGTCATAAAATAAGAATCAAATGTATTTGAAACTGCAGCATTTCGATCGAGTTTGTAAATAATTTTATCAAAAATTCCATAAGTCAGAAGGTAAATTTTAAAAAATATAGTTACAATCTTTTGACTTTCGCCGCCAAGTGCTATTGGTGTTTCGACTTCAAAAATTTTAGATGTTTGGTCTCCGCCAGCGGTTTTGTGCCGCAAAATCACATAGTAAAAATTATATAATGTACCCTGAAGTTGTAAGCAAAAAAAGGCAAGTAACATCCACCAAATAGAACTTTCTGTAATTGAACAAATGGCAAGAAGAAATCCAAAATTCAGAATAAAATCAAAAATACTGTCGCAATACCTTCCTATATAGGAAGGAGTATTTTTAACTCTTGCCAGTTCGCCGTCGGCAGCATCTATGATACATTTGATAACAATAAAAATCGCAGCCAATATAAATTGCTGTTGTAAAATAAAATAAATCGCAAGTAAACCACAAACCCCAAATAGGTAGGTAATGTGTAAAGGCGTAATGGCAGTATTCTTTAATTTGGCTGAAATGAACGTTGCAAAAGGCCTTCCGTAGTCAGATAAGTCTAGAAAGGAAGCTTCCGCCGAAAGTTTAGCCATTATTGTTTTTTATTTTGACAATCTATGTAAAGTGAAAGTCATCGCAGTCAATAGAAAAAAGGCACCAATTTGATGCGCTAATCCAAGCCATAGAGGTACCGCTAGAAGTAATGTAAAAACTCCGAGGGCAAATTGTACAAAAACTAAAATTACTAGCGCCATGATTCCATTTTTCGCAGCTTGTCCAAGCGCAACTTTGCGGCTTTTATACCATAAAAATAGTATTGAAGCTACAACTAAATATGCTACGGAGCGATGTACAAATTGAATTCCGCTTTTTCCTTCGGTAAAACGAAGAAGATTTGTAGGTTCTTCAAGGAAAATACTGTCATGCATTAATTGTCCGTCACTCATTAATGGCCAATGATTGTGTATTAGTCCGGCATTAAGTCCGGCTACAAAACCTCCATAAATAATTTGAATAAGCAAAATAACCAGAGCAATTCTAGTTATTGTACGCAGTTGCTTAGAAATTGGTGCTTTGTAATCTGGATAAATTAAATCTAAAGCAACCCAAAAAGTATAAGCAAAAGTAATAAAGGCAAATGTAAGATGCAGTGCTAGCCTAAAATGGCTCACGTCTGGATTGTCAATCAGTCCGCTCTTTACCATAAACCAACCCAAAAACCCTTGAAAACCGCCCATTAATAACAGGACTATGCATTTTTTTATAGTTGATTTTGATAGTCGTTTTTTAATTAAAAAATAAACAAACGGAATTACGAAAACCAGTCCGATGATCCGTCCGATAAATCTATGAAACCATTCCCAAAAGTAAATAAACTGATAATCGTCTAAAGTAAAATCGTTGTGAATATTGATTTTTTGATATTCAGGAAACTTTTTGTACTCTTCAAATGTCTCGACCCACTTTTCGTGTGTAAGAGGAGGAAAGGTATCTGTCACCAAATGCCAATCGGTCATTGATAGACCTGAATCTGTAAGTCTAGTAATTCCACCTACTACAACCATTATAAATAATAAAACACAGCCCGATAGCAGCCAAATTATTACTGCTCTGTCTCTTTTAACCATTTTTACAATCTTTTAAAAAAAATGAAAACAAATTACTAACTACCTTTAAATCTGCTTTTCCAGACCCATCTTTTCAGCTTTTTTGACCACAAAATCATAAGCAGCTTGATATTCGTTAGGGATTTCGCCTTCTAAAATTGCTTCTTTAACCGCTTCCTTTAAAATTCCAATTTCCCGAGAGGGCTTGAGATTGAATAGCTTCATAATCTCCTCACCAGTTATTGGCGGTTGAAAATTTCGAACCTGATCACGCTCTTCAACTTCGATAAGCTTCTTGCGAACATCCTCGAAATTCTGGTGGTATTTTTTAAATTTATTCGGATTCTTAGTTGTAATATCTGCAGAACACAACGTCATCAAAGACTCAACATCTTCACCCGCATCGAAAATCAATCTTCTTACGGCCGAATCAGTCACCGTATCTTCGGATAAAACAATTGGACGTGAACTCATAATAACCATTTTCTGAACAAATTTCATCTTATGGTTTAACGGCATGTGCAGGCGCTCAAAAATTTTCTTAACCATTTTACCGCCTACGAATTCGTGGGTGTGAAAAGTCCAGCCAATCTTCTTGTCAAATCTTTTGGTTGGCGCTTTTCCTATATCGTGCAGAAGTGCGGCCCAACGTAGCCACACATCTTGGGTATTTTTCGAAATATTATCTACAACTTCCAGCGTGTGATAAAAATTATTTTTATGAGTTTGTCCTCCAATTTCTTCAACATTATTGAGTGCAGTCAATTCTGGAAGAATAATATCAAGTAGACCTGATTTATATAATAATAGCATTCCGTGAGAAGGTTGAGGGCAGGAAAGAATCTTATTTAATTCTTCGACAATGCGCTCGCCAGAAATAATCTCGATGCGGTCTTTATTTCGAATTATTGATTCAAATGCTTCGTTATCAATGGTAAATTCTAATTGTGCCGCAAATCTAATTGCTCTTAGCATTCGCAGCGGATCATCAGAAAAAGTAATATCGGGATCTAGTGGAGTACGGATAATTTTATTTGAGAGATCTGTTATTCCATCAAACGGATCTAGAAGTTCGCCATAATTATTTTCGTTAAGTGAAAATGCCAGAGCATTGATGGTAAAGTCTCGTCGCTCCTGGTCTTCTCTTAATGTTCCGCTCTCCACAATAGGATTTCGGCTATCTCGGTTGTAGCTTTCTTTTCGAGCTCCCACAAATTCAATATCTAAATCTTTATAGCGCAGCATAGCTGTACCATAATTCTTGAAAATCTGAACTTTAGGTCGGTTAGGTAAAAGGCTTGACACTTTTAGCGCAAGCTCAATTCCACTGCCAACGGCAACAATATCGATATCTTTTTTTGAATCTCTACCTAGTATGAAATCACGCACAAAACCTCCAATAACGTAGCTATCAATTCCTAGGTGTTGGCTGGCTTGTGCGGTAATTTTGAAGATGGGATTTTGTAATGCTTTCATAAATGACTGAGGGCGAAATAATATTAATTGCAAAGTCCTACTTGCAAAAAACGCTGTTGCCGAAAAAGGGAGCTATCCTATTTTCTAATAATTTTTACCTGTAGATTATTGCCGATTTTAATAATAGACGATGGTTTTCCTGCTGGACTTTCGCGCTGCAAATTTACAACATAGTCAACACCTTTAATAATTTCAGAACTGATTTCTTTGTAAGTCAAAGGAGTTGGTTTTCCAGAAATGTTTGCTGAGGTTGAAACCAGGGGTTTTTTGAGTCTTTCTAATAATTTAAAACAAAAAGGATCTTTTACCAATCGCATTCCTAACGACTTGTCCTCAGCAATTAGGTTTGCCGCCACATTTCTAGGATTGTCCAGAATTAGGGTTGTTGGCTTGTCGCTGATGTCCAAAATTTCCCAAGCAACTTCTGGAATTTCTTTAAAGACATTATAGATCATTTTTTCGCCGTTCATCAAGACAATCATGGATTTGCTTTCTTGTCGTTGTTTGAGTTTGTAAATTTTGGCAACAGCCTCAGCATTTGTCGCGTCGCAACCAATTCCCCAAACCGTATCGGTTGGATAAAGGATAATTCCACCCTCTTTAAGTACTTCGTATGCTTTTAATATTTCTTCTTGCATTGTGATTTTATATTTCTAAGGATTTAGAAAAGTTTTGATTTTCCCCAAAAGTGTGTGATTCATTTTATAATTTTTTTCTTCTATACGCTTTATTTGAGCGTTAAAAATAGCGTTGATCTCTGGAGTGAAATCCTGTTGAATATTTTTCAGAAAATTGATGTGCGTTTCTCGTTGCGTTCGCTTTTTCATCGAGGACCAACTGGATTTATTGTGAATACGATAAACGCTCATCACTTCATTTAGATATTTTAATTTACCTTTTCGTGCTGCGAGAAGTAGTAAAAAATAGTCGCCATTTTCTGCACGAGCAAAATATTCAGGAAATTCTCGAACGGTATTCCGAACCATTATTGAGGAAGAGTGAACAAAATTCCCTTGGGCAAGACGTTCTAGATCGTCGGTTTTGTCCTCGGTCAGTTTATGATTTCGTTTTCTGTACTTAAGGCCTCGACGTTCCAAGACATTGTGATGACAAATTTGATAATCGGGATTGGCTTCAAGAAAATCGAATTGCTTTTGCAATTTATCTGGATCTGTCCAATAGTCATCGCCGTCGCATTGCGCAATATAAGCTGACTTTGCTTGTTGTAGTACAAACAGGAAGTTGGGCATCATTCCAATATTTTTGGTCTGATTAAAGTATGTAACTGTTATGTTTTCAGGCAGTGCTGCTATTGCTTTTTCAATCGCTTGATGAGTGGCATCTCTCGAGGCATCATTTGAGATGATAAGCTCAATTTTAAAATTGGTTTTTTGCATCAAAACGCCTTCTATTGCCTTGCTTATATAATCGGCGTGATTATAGGTAATCATTATCACACTAATGGCGGTAGCAGTATCTTTCATCAAGTTTTATTATGGTATTGAGATGCACAAAGATACTTGATTTATTTATATCTTGCGGCTCCTTTACAACCTTCAATTCTATGAGTAAAATTCAAGTAGGCTTTTTAGTTTCTTATGATTACGAGCTATTAAAAAATGCGATTCCTCCAATTTATGAGGATTCTGACACCATTTTTCTTGCTATTGATAAAAATAGAAAGACGTGGAAAGGAACTGATATTGCCATTGATCCAAGTTTTTTTGATTGGATTAAGAACTTCGATACTTCTAATAAGATAGAATTGTATGAAGATGATTTCTATGTAAAAGGGATGAGTACAATGCAGTGCGAAGTACGCGAGAGAAAGATGCTTGCCGCTAAAATGGGTATTGGAAATTGGCTCATTCAACTGGATTCAGACGAATACTTTTTAGATTTCAAAAAATTTGTCAATTTCTTGAAAAGCAACAATCATTATTTGGTAAATCCTGAAAAACACATTGTTCAGATATGCCCATTCAAAATTAATTTATACAAAAATTCAGACGAAGGTGTCTTTTACGTGGATCAATTAGACAAATTTATGGCTGCTACCAACTATCCTAATTATAAAATAGGTCGTCACGGAAAATGCAGATCGATTTATACTGATTCTGTTGCGCTTCACGAATGTTTGTCTCGTACACGGGAAGAGCTTATTTTGAAACTGGATAATTGGGGACATAATACAGATATCAATCAGGAGGCATTTTTGGCCAAATGGGACTCTGTAAATACCGAAAATTACAAATCTATGAAAGGGTTTTTCTATCTTAATCCTATGGAGTGGGAAAACTTAGAATATATGCCAGGTAAAAATATTGGCGAATTGCTCGAAAATTTCAAGAAAAGTTCAAAAATAAAAGTTGGATCATTCTTTTTATGGAAAAAGAACTTAGGTCAGAGAATCAAGTTTATGTTCAAATAAAACAGCTTTACGAGCGGTATAATTCTAAAAATGATTTTGCCGCTTTGGTCCAATCAAAAAATTCGGCTTGCGCCAAAAGTTTAGCTTTATAGAAATTTGGATTGCTCTCAAACTCCGAAATTTTGTCGAACATGAATTCACGCATATAATCAGGATCAAAATCTTGCCAAAAAAAGGCAGCATCGCCTCCGATCTCTGGTAACGAAGTTTTTGTGGATAAAAAAACAGGTTTTTCAAACTTCATGGCTTCAATTGGTGGAAGTCCAAATCCTTCTCTAATGGATGGAAATAAAAATGCCACGCAATTTTTCATGTAGTATTGCTTAGCCACATCAGAAACTTTGCCGGTAAGAAATACGCGGTTTTGCAATTTGTTTTCGTTGATAAATTCTTTTACTTCCACGCCATAGCTTTTATCATGATTGCCCGAAATAATGAGATTGAAGTCTTTTATATTTCGAAACATTCTAATTATCGCTATGAAATTTTTCCTTTCGATAAAATCACCAATGGTGTAAAAATAAGGCACATTTGTAGGAACAGAAGGTGCGAAAGCCGAAGTGTCAAGAAATTCTGTAATAGGATTTCCGTTGTAGATTACCTGTTCTGCCACTTTAGGCACTTCGAAATATTGATGTGTCTGCATTTTTGCAAATTCCGAAATATAAGTTATTGCATCAGCACGTTTTAGCTTATCTATAAATTGCTTATTCTTTTTACTACCTAAATCGGAGGAGTTTTCTTCTATAAAATTGACGTCATGTACGGTCAAAATATATTTAGCGGGAGTAGTAACCGGTTCAACTTTGGTGTTTTGATTCATACTATGCCAAACATCAAATCGTTTTCTAACTCCAAAAAGCGGGTATCTATGCAGACCTTTGTATTTATGATACTTGAAAACCGAACCAAACTCATCTTCGAGAATTTTAGGATCGGCACTATTTAGAATCAATTCCAAGTCCGGAAATTTTTCTTTGGAGATAGCTTTAATTAGTTCATAATTAAAAGTTCCCAAGCCACCAGCGCGATTTTTGATGTTATGTGATTCTAGGAAAACAGATTTTGACATTCGCTTTTTTGTGTAAAACTATCTAAATAATTGCAGATATTAAAGACAATACCTACTTTTGATTAAAAAATAATGCCGGCTATCTTTAATCCAAAATTCAAATTTTTAGAAAGTTCTGTAAATAATTTTATTCAGAGTTTTCACAGTTCAGGAACACTTTTGGTAAAGGGAAATCGCAATACTATTCGATTATTTCCAGTTGATACACTCACGCTTAATATCAAAGCATTTAAAGTTCCGCATTTACTCAATCAGATTATCTATAAATACATAAGACCGTCAAAAGCAAAGCGCTCCTTTGAATATGCAACGCTACTTCTCCAAAAAGGGATTGGAACGCCTGAACCTATTGCATATGTCGAAAAATTTTCTGGTTTCGGATTAATTGACAGCTACTACATTAGTGAACATCTTAATGCTGATCTAACATTTAGGGAATTAGTAGAAATTCCTGAATTTGCCAATCATGAGGAAATACTACGTTGCTTTACTAGATTTTGTTTTAAGATGCACGAGAAAGGAATAGAGTTTTTAGATCATTCCCCTGGTAATACCTTGATTAAGAGAACCGATGAAGGGTATGATTTTTATTTGGTTGATTTAAATAGGATGAAATTTCACCAAGAAATGCCCTTTGATCAGCGAATGAAAAATTTGTCGAGGCTTACGCCAAAAAGGGATATGGTAACGATAATGGCCAATGAATATTCAAAATTGTACGATCGTGCCGAAACAGAAATATTTGAAAAGATGTGGGGTTATACTGAGGAGTTTCAATCAAAATTTAGACGAAAAGCTGCTTTTAAGAAAACGATGAAATTATCTTAATATATTATTCGAATTATTCAGCTTTTTTAATTCTTTATAACGTTCATGAATACTCAGTGCATTAAGGTAACAAATAGTAATTCCCTTTTTGCCATCTAGAAATCCAAGTCTAATAGTGTAACTGTAAAGAAAACTATATACAGGATGCAAAACTTCTTTAAATACAGAAGGTTTTATGTTTTTTGCAAATTTTTCTTGAGCTTTTAGTTTGCCGTAACTTAGCATTTTTGCTTTGTAACTTTCGTAATCTGCATAAGAAAAATGAATTAACGGATTTTTGAAAACTCCAATTCTTCCTTTCACATCAAGCTTTTCATGAACTAGTCTCTCAGTTGTATATTGTGCATATTCTTTATGAAAAAGTCGAAATATTTTGTCGGTTTGCCAGCCGCTAAAACGAAGTTTTTGGCTTTTAAACATAAAAGTTCTAAAAAATAAAAATGCTACGTAAGTGTTATTGCTTTGGATCGTTTCGATAATTTCTTCTTTCAGAGCAGGAGTTAATCGCTCATCTGCGTCTAAAAATAAAATCCAATTATTTTTGGCTTTGCTTATTGCAAAATTTCGTTGATGTGTATAATTTTCAAACTTATTTTGGATGAATCTTACATTAGCAAACTCCTTTACAATTTCTTGAGTATCATCGCTGCTATACGAATCGACAATAACCACTTCGTCAGCAAATTGTAAATCTGCCAAAAGTGCTTTCATTTGCTTTGCCTCGTTAAGAGTTATGATAAGGACGGAGAGTAGCGTATTGTCGTTGTAGGCCATTAAAATTTACTAGTGACAGCAAATATAAATAATCATAATAGAATAAAGAATATAAAAATGCCTTTTATAGTAAACACAGCCTTTAATATAATACTTGTGTGGTAATAGGTTGTACTAATTTTGATATTTTCTATATTTGCGTAAATACAATTGTCTTAGAAGATTTTTAAATGGCACCATCAAATTTAGTTTCTGTAATTATGAGTACTTATAATGCTGAAGAATGGCTTGAAAAAGTTATTTACGGCTTTGCTCAACAAACCGTTTCTAATTTTGAAATAGTAGTGGCAGATGATGGTTCTCGCGAAACTACCAAGAGATTGATTGATAACCTTCGAATAGAAACAGGACTTATTATTCAACATGTTTGGCAGCAAGATAATGGGTTTCAAAAGTGTAAGATTTTAAATAAAGCAATCGTCGCGGCAAAAGGCGACTACCTCATTTTTACTGATGGTGATTGTATTCCACGAGCCGATTTTATCGAGAATCATCTAAAATTTAGAGAGCCTGGTTTTTTTCTTTCTGGAGGGTATTATAAGCTTCCGCTAAAAGTATCACAGAAAATTACAAAGGAAGATATCAAATCTCAAAACTGCTTTAAGATTTCGTGGTTAGCGGCCAATGGCCTCAGGCGATCAGCGAAGAATTTAAAATTAGTAACGAGAGGTTATTTATCCTCTTTTCTAAATTCAGTTACCCCAACAAATGCTAGTTGGAATGGACACAACTCCTCCGCTTGGAAATCAGATTTACTTGCTGTAAATGGCTTTGACGAAGAGATGCAGTATGGCGGTGAAGATAGAGAATTGGGTGAGCGCCTTTTTAATTTAGGACTTAAATCCAAACAAATTCGATATAACGCAATCTGCATTCATTTAGATCACGAGCGAGGTTACGTTAATGATGCCGCTTGGGAAAAAAATGCACGAATAAGAAAATTTACCAAAGAAAATAAAGTTGTTCGCACTCCCAACGGTATTAAATTAGAGCTACTCTAGAAAGTTTTTTAATTTTTCAGAGTATCGTTGCAATTCTAGTTTTTGATATAAAAATGTTGATTGTCCCTTATATTTTTTTGGATTTATATCTGAATAAAGTTCGGGATAATAATCAGATATGTGCACTGCTTCATGATTATGCTGCTCAGTAAGCATACTCCAAGAATCCTTATTAATCCACGGAGAAAATATTGTAAATGTGGGAATAGATAGCGCTTTTGCCATATTTACTGCTCCACCTTCATTTCCAATTAATGCTTGGCACTGAGAAAGAATTGCTAGGAACTCTCGCAACGATTTTGTGTAAAAATCCAATTCAATTACGGCCTGTGTTTCAGGTTTACACAAATTATAAATTTTTGTAGCCTCCTCAAGTTGGTTTGGCAGAAAGTTAAAAAGAAGTGTAGCATTGGTTTGAGCAGCTACAAAGTCTAGTGTTTCTGCCATTTGCGAAGCAGGAAGGCTTTTTTTCTTATTACTTCCCAAAACGCTTATCATGAGTAGTTTTTTGTCATTGCCAATGCTTTCTTTAATTTTTTCGGCCGCCACTTCTTTTTCGCGTTCGGAAAGATAAATTTGCGGAAAAATCGGTTTTATTGTGTTACCAGTCACTTCTGTAGCTAGTAGAAGTCTATGGACTAGTGCGTTGTTTAAATTGCCTTCTTCTCGCTGAATACTTTTGGTGTAAAAAATCCAACTGTACCATTTTTTGAAACCAATTCGCTTTGCAGCGGCAGATAATAATGTAGGTATTAAGCTTTCTAATTTCGCGTAAGCGTCAATAACCACATTATACTTCTCTACCTTTAATGATTGACCAAGCTTCACTAGACCTAGAAAACCGCCAGAAAGTTGTGAATCAAAAACTACGATTCGGTCTATAAATGGATTATTATCTACAACGGCAAGAGTATTTGGGTGTATCATGTAGTGCACTTCACATTGCGGGTAAGCTGTTTTAATAGCTTCGCAAATAACAGTACTTAAGAGTACGTCACCAATCATCTTTTGTTGTATAACGAGTACTTTCATATCAGATACAGTTGATTTTTTAAAACAATATTTATCTAAACAGCTACATCATATTCTCTCAAAGCATCATTGAGTGATGTTTTAAGATCTGTAGATTCTTTTCTTTTTCCGATAATTAAAGCGCAAGGCACCTGAAAATCTCCCGCTGGAAAAGATTTTGTATAACTTCCTGGAATTACCACAGAACGTGCTGGGACAATTCCCTTCATTTCTACTGGCTCTGGACCCGTAACATCAATAATTTTTGTAGATGCTGTAAGGCAAACATTCGCGCCCAAAACTGCTTCTTTTTCAACTCGTACTCCTTCTACTACAATACATCTTGACCCTATAAATGCACCATCCTCGATAATTACGGGAGCTGCTTGAAGTGGTTCTAAAACCCCGCCGATACCAACACCACCAGATAAATGTACGTTTTTACCAATTTGAGCACAGCTTCCTACGGTTGCCCAAGTGTCTACCATCGTTCCTTCGTCTACGTAAGCACCAATGTTCACGTAGCTTGGCATCAAAATTACACCTTTAGAAATATAAGCTCCGTGTCGAGCAACTGCATTTGGCACCACTCGAATTCCTTTCTCGGCATAGCCTCTTTTCAACGGTATTTTATCGTGAAATTCAAAAATTCCAACTTCTAAAGTTTCCATTTTTTGAATAGGAAAGTAGAGTACTACCGCTTTTTTTACCCATTCATTAACTTGCCATCCATTGCTAGTTGGTTCGGCAACTCGCAATTCGCCCGCATCTAACAAATTTATTACATCTTTGATAGAGCTGATAGTGGTAGGCTCAGAAAGTTTTGAACGATCTGACCACGCTGCTTCTATTATATTTTTTAATATATTCATCTTTCAAATTTTAATCGGCAAATATAAGGAATTTGAAAGTATAGGCACTTGAAAACAAAATGCATTTAAATTTGGGACACTGAGTTGTAAAGCTGCAATATTTTGTATTTTTGGTTCATACTAATTTAGGACTCTGTTTATGAAAAAGCCACTATTGTTTTTTTTAGCATTTATTATGATGCAATGCACGCAAAAGCCTGAAACTAAGAATCCTGAGGTACTCAGCAACGAAATCAATTTATCTAAAGATGACACTATTTTAGAAAAAGATGGAAATGCGATGTCATATTTAGGAATGTACAAAGGTTTTATGCTCGGGAAAGGTGCGGACAAAACTCCAGTAGTTATTGAACTATCAGAAACATTTTCATTCTCAATCTCCACCGACACAATTCCAAAAGAGAAAAAAATAATTCAGAAAGGTACTTTTAAATGGAAGCCTGACGGAAAATCGATAATGCTTACCGCAAATAGTGGGATTGAAAAAGAATATTTTGTGACAGAAAACAAGCTGTCGCTAAAAGAAGATGGCAAAACAAGCGTTTTTGAAAAAATGAGGTCGGCTGAAGTTGTCGAACTAGAATCTGAAACTCCGAAAGCACAAATTACAACTTTTATTGACCAGAAATGGACAATAACTTCTATTAACGATAAACCTATAAGTGCAAAAGGAGTTAAAAAAGACTATTATGTATTCTTCGAAAAAAACAGGAAATTTAATGCGTACGTCGGTTGCAATAGCATCGGAGGAGATTATACTGTAAAAGGAGATCAAATTAAAATGCACAATATTGCAGCTACCGAGATGGCTTGCGCCGAAATGGAAATGGAGCAATTACTACTAAAAGCTTTGGCGGAAGCCGATAATATAATTCAAAACAATCAGTATATGTACCTTAGAAAAAAAGGTGAAGTACTGATTAAGTTTGAAGCAGGGAAATTTAAAAAATAGAGATGGCAAGAATTTTAGCGATTGACTACGGAATGAAGCGAACTGGTATCGCAATTACTGATGAGATGCAGATGATAGCTTCAGGTCTCACCACGGTTGAAACTCCTAAACTTATTGATTTTCTTAAAAAATATTTTAATGATGAGAAAGTGGAGCTTGTAATAGTTGGAGAGCCAAAGCAGATGAACTATGAGCCGTCACAAAGCGCTGCGATGATTGATGCATTTGTGGTAAAATTTACAAAAATATTTCCCGAAATGAAAGTCGAGCGAGTTGATGAGCGATTTACTTCAAAGATGGCGCTAAGTTCTATGATCCAAAGTGGTATGACTAAGAAGAAACGCCAAAATAAAGCAATTTTAGATGAAATCTCTGCCACTATTATTTTGCAAGATTATCTAAATTATAGAAAAATTTAAAATATTGATAAAGTGCCACTTTTAATTTTATCATTAACGACTTAGCACATATCTTTGCAAAATCAAAAAAAGGATAAGTGATGTCAGATACTCTTTCATATAATACAGATGTAATTTTAATTGGTGCGGGAATTATGAGTGCAACTTTGGGTGTTATGCTCAAAGAACTTCAACCAGATATTCGAATAGAAATTTTTGAAAGATTGGATCATGCCGCTGCCGAAAGTTCGGATGCATGGAATAATGCGGGTACAGGGCATTCGGCGTTTTGTGAATTAAATTATACGCCAGAGCTTGAAGATGGAACTGTGCAGTCTGACAAAGCAGTAAAAATTGCGGAATCATTTGAGGTTTCGAGGCAGTTTTGGTCATATTTAGTGGAGAAAAACCTGTTGTCAGATCCAGAGTCATTTATCAGAAGTATTCCTCACATGAGTTTTGTACATGGTGCTGACAATGTTGAATTTTTGAAAAAAAGATACGATGCGCTACAGCAAGAACATCTTTTTAAACGGATGGAATACAGTACAGATTTTGATCAGCTACTAGAATGGATGCCACTAGTAATGAAAGGCCGAGACAAATCTGAAGATGTTGCTGCTACCTTTATGCCTATTGGTACCGACGTTAATTTTGGCTCTCTTACTCGTGCTATGTTTAATTATCTTAAAAACTTGGATGGCGTAACACTTCATTTTAATAGCGAAGTGAAAAGGATGCGTCAGAAGCCCAATGGAGATTGGCGTGTAATTGTTCGAAATTTGCAAACTCGTCAAAAATCAAAAGTACGTGCGCCATTTGTTTTTATTGGTGCTGGCGGTGGATCATTGACACTTCTTGAAAAAGCAAATATTGACGAAGGCGAAGGATACGGCGGTTTTCCAGTAAGTGGGCAGTGGCTAAAATGTGTGAACAAGGATATTATTGAACAACATAGTGTTAAAGTTTATGGAAAGGCTGGAGTGGGTGCGCCTCCAATGTCAGTACCTCACATAGATTCTAGATTAATAAATGGAGAAAAAGCCTTGTTATTTGGACCTTATGCAGGGTTTTCTACTAAATTTTTGAAAAATGGATCTTATTTCGACTTGACATCATCAATACAACTAGACAATATTATACCAATGCTATCGGCCGGATTTAAAAATATTCCGCTTACAAAGTATTTAATTGATCAAGTAAGACAATCACCTGAAGATCGACTTGAAGCTTTAAAAGAATATATGCCAACTGCCAAAATGGAAGATTGGGTGCTTGAAACCGCAGGACAGCGCGTTCAAGTTATCAAGAAAGGGAAAGATGGCGGAGGAGTTCTAGAATTTGGAACCGAGGTAGTGACGAAAGCTGACGGAAGTATTGCTGCTTTGTTAGGAGCATCGCCTGGAGCATCTACATCAGCGTCGATTATGTTAGAATTAATTAATATATGCTTTAAAGAAAAAGTTCAAACTCCAGAATGGCAGGAAAAAATTAAGAAAATGATTCCGTCTTATGGAATTAAACTCAATGATAATCCCACCTTATCAGATCAGATCAGACAAGAAACTGCAGAGACGCTAGATCTTTTTAATTAATTAAAATTTTATAAAACCTTTAAGGCAATGCCTTAACGGTTTTTTTTATTTTTTCAGATGCATTGGTCATCCACATTAATTGCTCTATAATAAGTTGAGCTTCTAGCATTTTTTCACGGATTTCTTCGTCGTTAATATCATTAGATTCGCTAAGTTCTTTTGCTCGGATGTTTTTTAATTCGGTAAAGCGCGGCGATAAGTCTTCGGTTTCAAAAGTTTCGACACTTTCTTTATCAAATTCATCTATCGCAATTTCGAGGTTTCTAATTGTGGCATTTACTACGACGTTAAATGCTTCCGAAGCCTTTGTAGTTTTATTAGCTTGAATATAGGTGCCTAACGAAGCAGCGGATGAAAGTAAAGAGTGGTTTAGGGTGGTTAATTTATAAATTTTCGGCAATTGCTTTTGCTTGGACTTAGGCTCTTGAACCATTCTCTGAAAAGATTCCATCAAGTTGGCCAATGCCACAAAAGCGTGTTTTCTTGCTAGTCGATATTGCAAAGTTGCTGGCTGCTTTGTATTATAAATTAGAAAAATTTCTTTTAGATAATTTTTATTTGCTTCGATAGACTTTTTTAAATAAACCGGAGTGTTTAAAAATTCCCACGAAGGCCACAGAAAATAGTTTGCTCCAAATGCCAATGCTGCACCAACAAAGGTATCGATAATTCTAAATTCGACCACATCTCTAATATCGGGCGTAAAAAGGCTATAAATAAAAACTACATACATAGTTGTAAAAGTAGCTGCAACCTTATAATTTGTCTGAACAAATGAGAAAGCGAGAATCATTGTTACGATAGCCATCGTTGCAATTATCTGGTTGTTTTGAACGATAAATAGCAGTCCAAAGGCCATTAGGCCGCCTAAAACAGTTCCGATAATTCTATGGTAGGAGCGGGTTTTAGTCAAGCCATAACCAGGTCTAAGAATTACAATAATGGTGATTAAAATCCAATAAACATTTTGAAATGGTAGAAATGTGCCAATCAAGAATCCGACCATAATAGCAATAGTCAGACGTAGTGCATGCCTAAAATAGGTTGAGGAGAAGGTGAGATTTTCAATCAATGTGCTCGGTGAATAATATTGGGGCGCAATAAATTTGTGCAAATTCTTTGCTCCATCTTTAAATTCATATTTGAAAGATTTTTGAGTATAAGCGCGCTCGATAAGTGTAAGCTTTTCAATCTGTTTTTCTGCATAGCGCAACATACTAGTCAGCATCAAAATCGCACTAAAATCCTTTTCAGTCTCTGGAAGACTTTCATATTTTCTTTGTGCTTCTTCTAGAGCGGTGAGATCCTTATATAAATCAAATTTCTTTACATAGGTCTTGTTTGTACTTAAACTGATAGATAATTCATTAAGCATCGCCGCCAAATTATAAGCCACGGTCTGGTAATTATTAAGGATTTCAGGATGTTTTGAAAACTTCTTGTTTAATCTCTCGTGGTCAAATGAGGTGGCAAGAGCTAATTCTAAAATATCTACCAAAGTGATAAACATTATTAGCATCGTGCGGTTTTGTCCTGATGACCCAGAATTGGCACGACGGTGCATTAAAGCTTCACGTAAATCTTCGTGAGAAGCATTTAGTTTTACTTGCAATTCTAATTGTCGCTTTACAATATCTACTTTATTATCTTTTTTCTTCCATAAATCACCTCGAAGCTCCATGTATTTAGCGGTAAGCTCTAAGCTATCTGCTAACAATAATTCGGCATACTTATGTGGTCTCAAATAGTAGAAAATAATTGAAATCAGAAGATAAAACAGCCCTCCTGCTAGCATCAATGCGCAGTGTTCTAATAGTTCTATTCCAGAATAAACTTCTTTAAATATTAGAGAAATTGATAACAATCCACAAAAGGACACGAGATTTGCTCGGTGCCCGTAGACAGAAATCATCGATAAGAAAAATATTAATAAAGTGAGCATTGAGTAAAACAACCACGGATAGGGATGGGCAAGACTAATAATCAGAGCAGTTCCTGATACTATTGATGTTCCCACTAAAATCCCATTGATTTTATGTTGCAAATTGCTAGAGATATCACTCGGATACGTTAGCAAGGCTCCAATAGCTATAGTGATGCCAATATCAAATTGATCAAAATGTGACGCTATAAGAATAGGGATCACCGTAGCGATTGTTACTTTGATAGCATTGGCAAAATTGATGCTTTCGGCAAATTGCCTTAAATTAAATACCATAGAATAAAGGAGTTTGTAGGCAAATATATGAATTCAAAAAAATTAGCATCGTCGTATTGATTATAGTTTATGAAGAATCGAAAAAATATTGCTAATTGTGTTTCAATATAAGGGCATTCTTCATTTTTTGACTATTTTTGCATTCGTTTAATATTCGCCGCAAGGCAATTATATATAGAAAATGATTTTACCTATTATAGGATACGGAGATCCAGTACTACGAAAAGTGGGAGAACCTATCACCAAAGATTATCCAAATCTTACAGAGACTATTGCCGATATGTACGAGACAATGTACAACGCTTATGGAGTGGGACTGGCCGCGCCACAAGTTGCACTTCCTATTAGGCTATTTGTAATTGATACTTCGCCGTTTGCATCTGATGAGGATCTTAGTGAAGAAGAGCAAGAACAACTCGCGAGTTTTAAGCAGACGTTTATCAATGCAAAAATGCTGAAAGAAGATGGTGAGGAGTGGGGTTTTAATGAAGGATGCCTAAGTATTCCCGAAGTTCGAGAAGATGTTTATAGAAATGAGCGTATTACGATCGAATTTTATGATGAAAATTTCGAAAAGAAAACTGAGATTTACGACGGACTTATCGCCAGAGTTATTCAGCATGAGTACGATCATATTGAGGGAATTCTTTTTACAGATAAAATATCATCACTCAAAAAACGTTTGATAAAAAAGAAACTTAGTAATATAATGGAAGGGAAAACCCGACCTGACTACAAAATGAAGTTCTGTGCTAAGAAAACTAGCAGATAATAAATTTAGAATTAAATAATTAAAACATATATTTTTAAAATTAAATAGAAATGACTTTAGACAAAATATTAGCCATCTCTGGAAAGCCAGGATTGTACGTTCTTAGAGTGCAAACACGTTCGGGATTTGTAGCAGAATCATTACAAGACGGAAAAAAAATTACAGTAGGTTTACGTAGCAACGTTAGCTTGCTTTCAGAAATATCTATTTATACAAATGATGACGAAAAGCTATTAGCAGATGTTATGCGCAATATTGCCATAAAAGAAAATGAAGGTCCTGCAATTTCTCATAAAGAAGACAATGCTACTATGGCTGCGTACTTTAAAGAAATTCTACCAAACTATGACCAAGATAGAGTATACCCATCTGACATCAAAAAGGTTTTAAATTGGTATAATATGCTTCAAGCAAAAGGCATGGTTTCTAAAGAAGTTCCAGCTGCTGCTAAAGAAGTTGCAACTGAAGAAAGCAAAGAAATTGTAAAAGAAGAATCTAAAGACGAAGTTGCAGAAACAGTTGAAGCAACTAAGGAAGCTCCTGCAAAACCTAAGAAAGCTGCGGCCAAAAAAGCACCAAAAGCAGAATAATTCTTTTTAACAATCAATACTAAAAAATCCTATTACCTTTGATGGTAGTGGGATTTTTTACTTTTAGAAATAATTATATGATGAATTCAAGAGAGCAACAATTAGAAGCGTTTGATAGATTATTGACCATTATGGACGAACTGCGTGAGCAATGTCCGTGGGATAAGAAACAGACTTTTGAAAGTTTAAGGCATCTTACAATTGAAGAAACGTACGAACTAGGCGATGCAATTTTAGATAAAGATCTAAATGAAATCAAGAAAGAATTGGGCGATGTTTTGCTCCATATAGTATTTTATGCAAGGATAGGAAGTGAAACTAATAATTTTGATATTGCGGATGTAGCGAATGGAATTTGCGATAAATTAATTCATAGACATCCACATATTTATGGCGATACAGTAGTAAAAGATGAAGAGGAGGTAAAGCAAAACTGGGAAAAATTAAAATTAAAAGAGGGAAGGAAATCAGTTTTGGAAGGGGTGCCCAAGAGTTTGCCAGCATTGGTCAAGGCCAGCCGTATCCAAGAGAAAGTAAAGGCTGTGGGATTTGATTGGGAAGAATCTGAGCAAGTTTGGAAAAAAGTTGAAGAGGAGATTGCCGAGTTTCATGCTGAGGTGGAGGCAAAGGATAAAGATAAAATGCAGGGTGAATTTGGCGATGTATTATTCTCTCTGATTAACTACGCTAGATTTCTAGACATCAACCCGGAAGAAGCACTAGAAAGAACAAACAAAAAATTTATAAAAAGATTCCAATATCTAGAATCAAAAGCTTCTGAGCTTGGAAAACCTTTGATGGATATGAGCCTTGCGGAAATGGATGTATTTTGGAATGAAGCAAAGAAATTATAGAACTTATTCCGCCATCTTTTTTAGGAGCTGCGGTTCTAATATTAAGATTTTCTTTCCTTGCAAATCAATAAATCGAGCCTTCTTTAATTCGGATAAGAGTCTGATAGCACTTTCGGTTGCAGTACCAATTAACGTAGCTAACTCATCACGAGAAAGATTTATCTTCAAAGATTTATCTGTATCAATACCAAATTGATCTTGCAAATGTAGCAGTGTAAATGCTAGACGGGATTTAACACTTTTTTGAGCCATATTCATAATCATTTCATTAGCCTCCTTTAGGTCAGAACAGATTGAACGCATCAACAGCAACGAGAATTGGTTGTTGTTATTAAAGGCATTCAAGATAGGCTCGCGTGGAATATAGCAAACTTCCATATCTTCCAAGGCAATAGCACTAGTATTTGAAAGTTCCTCACTGATGATTAACCGCTTATCTATAAGATCTCCAACTTGTGCTAACTTTACAATTTGATCCTTCCCATTTGCGCTGAGCTTGGTCATCTTACAAATGCCCGCCTTTATACAATACACTCCATTGGTAGTATCGCCTTCTTCAAAAAGTGCATCTCCTTTTTTAAAAATAAGAGTGGTTTTTGTGTTTTGGATAGATTCTAATTCTTCTTTATTAAGAGCTTTCAGAGAAGTTAATCCTTTCTGAATACATAAGTCGCAGCTATTCATAGGATGAATTTATAAATGAATTACAAATTTACGATTTAATATGATAAATATCATTGTAATATGTTGATAATGTGAGCAACTTTGCGCCTTAAAATTATTAGGTATGAATGCCTCAAAATGCTATCATTGCGGGCTAGATAGTATCGAATCCGATGTCATTATATTTGATGAAAAGAAGTTTTGCTGCAACGGATGTAAAACTGTTTTCGAAATTTTCAATCAAAACGATCTCACTTGCTATTATGACTTTGAACAGTTTCCAGGTGCTACTCCGCAGGATATCCAAGGTAAATATGACTTTCTTGACAATAATGCAATACTAGAGAAGCTCTTGGAATTTAATGAAGACACCATTCATATAGTATCACTAAATCTTCCGCATATTCACTGCAGTTCTTGCATATGGATTCTCGAAAACCTGAAAAAATTGCAACCTGGAATAAGTGCTTCTCAGGTAAACTTTCAAGAAAAGAATGTAAGAATTACCTATAATAATGATAAAACCAACCTTAAAGAAATTGTTTATCTTCTCTCGTCGATAGGTTATGAGCCGTATATTTCTTTAGAAAATTATGAAGCGGGGCAGAAAGATACTGATCGAACTTTGGTTTATAAATTGGGTGTTGCCTTCTTTTGTTTTGGAAATATTATGCTTTTGTCTTTTCCAGAATATTTTGAAGTATCAGAATATTGGCTGGACCACTACAGGAATTTTTTCCGTTGGTTGATATTTGCATTAGCGATGCCAAGCTTTTTTTACAGTGCGAGCGGTTATTATGTAGCTGCCTACAAAGGAATTCGTGCGGGTATTCTTAATATCGAAATTCCAATTGCGCTGGGAATTATTGTAATGTTTATCCGCAGTGCATTCGACATCATTATGGGTTATGGACCGGGATTCTTTGATAGTCTCACTGGATTGGTGTTTTTTATGTTACTTGGCAAGATGTTTCAGATTAAAACCTATGGATTTTTAAATTTCGAAAGAGATTATAAATCCTATTTTCCGGTTGCCGTGACTAAAATTTCTAAGGAAGGCGATGAAGAAAGCATTCCAATTTATGAAATTTTAAAAGGAGATCGAATTCTTATTCGAAATCAAGAATTAATTCCTGCCGATGGTATTTTGATTAGCGAATCAGCGGAGGTTGATTATAGTTTTGTTACTGGAGAAGCAGTGGCAATTTCGAAAAAATCAGGAGATAAAGTTTTTGCCGGAGGAAAACAAATCGGAAAAATTGCGGAAATTGAAGTGCTAAATTCAGTTTCGCAAAGTTATCTAACCCAACTTTGGAGCAACGATATTTTTCAGAAAGATGTCAAACAGAAATTCAAAAATATTACTGATACTGTTTCGCACTACTTCACACCAATATTATTATTAATTGCATTTGTAGCCTTTGGATATTGGATTTTTATTGATGGTAATACTGCCTTTAATGTCTTTACTGCTGTGCTTATTGTAGCGTGTCCTTGTGCTTTGGCACTTACAGCTCCTTTTACTTTAGGAAATGTGCTTAGAATTTTAGGCAAGAGTAAATTTTTCCTAAAAAATGCGCTAGTGATCGAGCAACTCGAAAAAGTTGACACGATAGTATTTGATAAAACTGGAACGATAACATCGACAAGATCAGCGCAAATTTATTATGAAGGCGAAATTTTGGAGGATAATAAACTACGTATTATCAAAGAAATGCTGCGAACTTCTAATCATCCTTTGAGCCGAATGCTCTATGACTTCCTGCCACTTACAGCATCTGTAAAGCTCGATTCATTTACGGAAGTTCCTGGAAGTGGGATGGAAGGGCAGTATAATTCTATAAGCGTGAAAGTTGGAAGTGATGCATTTGTAGGAAATTTTTTTAAAAGCGAACTTCTTCAGACTACTGTAGGTATTCAAATCGACGGGATTTTTATGGGTCGTTACATTTTTAAAAATGAATATAGAAAAGATATTTCGCAACTCTTTACAGAGTTGAGCAGAAATTATAAAATCAAACTTTTGTCTGGCGACAATGATGGTGAAAGGGCTACTCTAGAAAAAATCTTGCCAGCAAATACCGAAATGGTTTTTAATCAAAAACCAGAACAGAAATTAGCTTTTATCAAAATTTTACAAGATCAAGGTCATAATGTGATGATGGTTGGAGATGGTCTTAATGATGCTGGAGCCTTGGCGCAAAGCAACGTCGGGATTGCTGTTTCAGAAAATGTCAATGTTTTCTCACCAGCATGCGATGCTATCTTGGACGCGGAAAAGTTTGGCAAGCTATCAGATTATTTAAAACTTTCAAAAAAGGCAATCAAAGTTATAAAGATGAGCTTTATATTATCAATATTATATAATATCGTAGGACTCAGCTTTGCGGTAACCGGACATCTTGCTCCACTAGTAGCTGCTATTATTATGCCACTAAGTACAGTAACAATTGTGTCTTTTGTAACGATAATGTCTAATTACTACGCAAGGAAGTTTAAAATATAATTACTAATAGAAAAAATCGAATTAATAGGAAGTTATGATAAAAATCATATTTTCTTTTTCAATCCGGCAGTAGTTTTGTGCCATTAAATAATAAGTATGAGCGTTATCTATATTTTAATATCTATCAGCATATTAGTTGCTCTGATATTTTTCATCGCTTTTATCAAAGCAGTCAAAAGTGGGCAGTATGATGATGATTACACGCCTTCGGTCAGAATGCTCTTTGACGACGAATTGCTTAAAACGCCTGAAAAACAAGAAATAATTAAAACAAATATTAAACAAGAATAGTATGGAGATGCAACAATTTTATTATGATAACAAAATTGTAAAGAAATTTATTTACGCTACCATTGTATTTGGTGTAGTAGGGATGTTAGTAGGACTTCTACTTGCTACCCTTTTTCTATTTCCAAATTTAACCGATGGAATATCATGGCTAAGCTTTGGTAGATTGCGTCCTTTACACACCAATGCCGTCATCTTTGCTTTCGTTGGTAATGCGATGTTTGCGGGTATTTATTATTCTTTACAGCGCCTTCTCAAGACTAGAATGTACTCGGATGTATTGAGTAATATCAATTTTTGGGGATGGCAACTTATTATTGTTGCTGCGGCAATCTCATTGCCTTTGGGATATACATCGTCTAAGGAATATGCAGAATTAGAGTGGCCAATAGATATTTTCTTGACACTTATTTGGGTAGTTTTTGGCTGGAATATGATTGCCACAATCTTACGCCGAAGAGAGCGTCACTTATATGTAGCCATCTGGTTTTATCTAGCAACGTTTATAACCATAGCTGTTCTGCATATTTTTAATAGCTTGGCTTTACCGGTAACATTTATGAAAAGTTACTCAGTATATGCCGGTGTCCAAGATGCACTTGTTCAATGGTGGTATGGTCACAATGCGGTAGCGTTTTTCTTGACTACTCCATTTTTAGGACTTATGTATTACTTCGTTCCTAAGGCAGCAAATCGTCCAGTATATTCTTATAGACTTTCTATTATCCACTTTTGGTCGTTAATTTTTATTTATATCTGGGCTGGTCCTCACCACCTTTTATATTCTGCTTTGCCTGATTGGGCTCAGAATTTAGGAGTTGTTTTCTCAATTATGCTTCTTGCTCCATCTTGGGGAGGAATGATTAATGGACTATTGACCTTAAGAGGAGTTTGGGATAAAGTGCGTCAAGATGCAGTATTGAAATTCTTCGTAGTAGCGATTACTGGTTACGGTATGGCAACTTTTGAAGGTCCATTACTTTCTTTCAAAAACGTAAATGGTATTGCTCACTTTACAGACTGGATCGTTGCACACGTGCACGTTGGTGCTTTGGCTTGGAATGGTTTCCTTGCCTTTGGTATGATCTACTGGTTGATTCCTAGAATGACCAAAGGAAAATTATATTCAGATAAATTAGCAAATGCACACTTCTGGATTGGTACCTTGGGTATCATTATGTATACACTACCTTTGTACGTTGCTGGATTTACGCAAGCAGCAATGTGGAAACAATTTAACCCTGACGGAACTTTAACTTACGGTAACTTCTTAGAAACTGTAACTCAAATTATTCCAATGTATTGGATGCGTGCTATTGGTGGAACATTATACTTAATCGGAATGTTTATTTTGGTTTATAATATCATCAAAACAGTTAGTGCAAATGCAGCAATCGAAGATGAATTAGCAGAAGCTCCGGCTCTTACAGTGGTAAGTAGTTCGAGAGTTAAAGGGGAAAGATTTCACGCTTGGTTAGAAAGAAAACCGATCCAGATGGCAATTTTAGCGACAATCGCAATCCTTATTGGAGGTATCGTTCAGATTGTACCTACTATTATGGTTAAATCTAACATCCCTACAATTGATGCGGTAAAACCTTATACACCTTTAGAGCTTGAAGGTAGAGATATTTACATTAGAGAAGGATGTGTTGGATGTCACTCTCAGCAAGTACGACCATTTAGAAGTGAAGTAGAGCGTTATGGTCCTCAATCTAAAGCTGGAGAATATGTGTACGATCACCCGTTCTTATGGGGTTCAAAAAGAACTGGTCCAGATTTAATGCGTGTGGGTCAGAAATATAATGACAATTGGCATTTTAATCACATGTGGGATCCACAGAGTACGTCACCTGGTTCAATTATGCCTGGATATAAGTGGTTATTTGCTAATGAGCAAATGAACTATGGAGATATGGAAGCTAAGTTACGCGTTATGCAAAAATTAGGTGTTCCTTATACCGACCAAGAGGTTGCAAATGCTACAAAAAACATGGAAGAACAAGGACTTCGAATTCTTGAAAACCTTAAATCCGATCCTGATTTTGTTAAGAGTTACGAAGCTAGCAAGAAGAAAGCCGCTGCCGATGGAGAAGAGTTCGTTCCGATGGACAAACGCGAAATTACTGCTGTAATAGCATATATTCAGAGATTAGGAACTGATATCAAAGTAAAAACAACTAATTAGAAAGAGCATGTTTGAAGCAATAAAACATAATTTAGAAACGATAGTTGGGGTAGAGATCTACCCCATCATATCACTAACGATATTCTTTACATTCTTTATAGGTCTAGGCATTTGGGTCTTCTCCTACAGAAAAGAAACCATTGATGAGGTATCGCAACTCCCACTAGACAACTAATTAGAAACAATTAAAATACACTGACGATGAAAAAATTTTTTCCTGGATATGTTTGGGTGCCAATTGCCTTCTTTTCGGTTGCCTTCATCTTTGAGTTAGCAATTGATACAGGTCATCTTCCTGCTCTTTTAACATTCCCAATATTGTTATTAACTTTACTTATAATATTGGTCGTATTAATAGCAATTCACCTTACTATAAAAGCGATCAACAACGTCTCTTATTTTCTAATGAGCGATGAAGACAAACGTATGAAAGAGGTAGAGGATGCTATGAGCTTCACAGAAAAACCATGGTACCAAAATCTAATGCGGAAGTTAACAAAGAGTGAACCTCTTGAAAATGAAGAAAGCTTGCTTTTGCACCATGATTATGATGGGATTAAAGAACTAGACAATGATTTACCACCATGGTGGACGTGGTTGTTTATAATTTCTGTAATTTATTCTGTTTTTTATTTTACAAAGTACCAAATTATGGATGGCAATTCTCAGGAAGATGAATTTCAAACTGAGATGGCTGCGGCCAAATTGCAAGTGGACGAATACAAAAGGACTGCGCCAGATATGATGGATGAAAACACGGTTGAAGTTCTAACCGATGCTGCGGCATTAGCTGCTGGTAAAACAATTTTCGAAAGTAATTGTGTGGCATGTCACCGCCCCGATCTTGGTGGCTCAATTGGTCCAAACTTGACGGATACACATTGGATTCTAGGTGGTACTATCAAAGAAATTTTCCATACAATTGCCAAAGGTGGTCGTGACGGAAAAGGAATGGTTGCTTGGAATACTACTTTAAAACCTAAGGAAATTCAACAGGTATCTAGTTATATCCTTTCTATGAAAGGTACTAATCCCGCCGAAGCAAAAGCTGCCGAAGGTGATATTATTATCGAATAAATAAATTTACTATCCGTTGGGATGGTGAGCAAAAAAAATCAAGATGAACGAGGATGATTTGGATGAAGACAAATACAATGAAGCATTTAGAGATACCATCGGTACTCTAGATGAAGAAGGTAATAGAAAATACATATTTCCTAAAAAACCACACGGACGTTTTTATAAATATAGAAAATATGTAAGTTACATCCTGCTTGCAATTTTGGTGGCCAATCCTTTTATAAAGGTAAATGGCAATCAGTTTATGCTTTTTAATGTCATGGAAAGGAGATTCAATATTTTTGGATTTCCTTTTTGGCCACAAGATTTTTACATCTTTGTAGTATGTATGCTCGTTGGAGTAGCGTTTGTTTTACTATTCACCGTTGTATACGGACGTATTTTCTGTGGATGGATTTGTCCGCAAACAATTTTTCTTGAACTAGTATTTAGACGAATTGAATATTGGATAGATGGCGACAGAGGGTCGCAAATGCGTCTTTCAAGACAAAAATGGGACGCTGAAAAGATCAGGAAGAGAGTCTCTAAATGGTTTATCTTCTTTATAATTTCATTTTTAATTGCAAATGTATTTTTGGCTTATGTAGTAGGGAGTGATACCCTTTATTTAATGATGAAGGAAGGACCTATCAAACAGTCAGGAAATTTCTTAGGACTGCTAACATTTACAGGGGTATTTTACTTCATTTTCGTTTGGTTTAGAGAACAAGTTTGTATTATCGCCTGTCCTTACGGCCGACTGCAAGGGGTGCTTTTGGATGATAAATCAATCAATGTTGCATACGATTTTGTACGTGGTGAAAAAGAAGTAGGACGAGCAAAATTTAACAAAAAAGAAGATCGGGCCCAAAGTGGTAAAGGTGATTGCATCGATTGTAATCAGTGCGTTCACGTTTGTCCAATGGGTATAGATATTAGAAATGGAACGCAACTAGAATGTACAAACTGTACTGCTTGTATAGATGAGTGCGACACCATTATGGAAAGTGTAGGTTTGCCTAAAGGACTAATTAGATATGCATCAGAAACAGAAATAGCCAAAAAAGAACCATTCAAGTTTACGGCTCGAATGAAAGGATATACGGCTGTTCTATTTATATTATTAGGTGTTTTAGTAGGCTTGCTTTTCTTGCGAAATGACGTTGAAGCGTCAGTACTTCGTCTTCCAGGCCAGCTATTTGAACATAAGGGAGATAAAATTTCAAATGTATACACCTATAAAATTGTAAATAAAACTAACAAAGACTTTACCGATGTTCGATTTGAATTAATATCACCAAAGGGTGAAATTAAAACGGTAGGTTCCAATCGTATTTTAGTCAAAAAGGGAGAGTTTGCACAAGGTACTATTTTTATAGAAATTGAATCGTTCCTGCTAGAAAGTGATAAGAGCAAATTACATATTGCTGTATATAATGGCGATATTTTGCTCGAGTCTACAACAACTAACTTCTTATCGCCTCGCAGTTTTAATTAGCCTAAATTTGCTGAAAGATTTAAAAAAATTACTAGTATGAAAATTAATTGGGGAAAGGGAATTGTAATTGCATTCATTCTTTTTATGTCATTTATCTTATATTTTGTTGTTACAATGATCACTAATCCTGCCTATGATAATGAAATGGTTGTGGAGGAATATTATAAAGTAGATGCCGAATATGGTACTGTAATGGATCAATTAAATGCTGGAAACGCGCTCACTGAGAAAGTGAAAATTTCACATAATGCTCAAGCAATTTCTGTTCTATTTCCTTCAAATATTCCAGCCGACAAGATTGATGGAATTATAACTTTATACAGGCCTTCTAGCAAGATTCTTGATTTTGAAGTTCCGATCAAAATCTCTGAATCAGAGCTTAAAATTCCGGCTGACAAACTAGCCGGTGGAGTTTGGAAAATTACCGTCGCTTGGAATTACAGCGGAAAAAAATATATGACAACAGAACAGCTTTACTTATAGTAAAGCTGTTTTAATTTCTAATGAGTATGTTATTTACAGCTTTAGTATTTGGACTTCTAAGCAGTTTTCACTGCGTAGGAATGTGCGGACCAATTGCGATGATGCTACCCGTAACTCACAACAATCCTCCCAAAAAAGCGCTACAAGTTGCGCTGTATCATCTAGGGCGTCTCACATCTTATAGTGTATTAGGCCTACTTTTTGGAATTTTTGGTCGTGGACTGTATTTGGCGGGTTTTCAACAAAATCTTTCCATATTTATTGGAATTGCTATTTTACTAGTGGTGATTATTCCCGAACGTACAATTGCTAAGTGGACATTTGCCCAACCAATTTATAAATTCGTTGGCAGAGCAAAATCTAAACTAGGGCAACAATTCAAAAAAAGTAGTTTCACATCTCTATATACTATTGGAGTACTCAACGGACTAATTCCTTGCGGAATGGTTTACGTAGCCATCTTTGGAGCAATTGGAATGCAGAATGAATTTTACGGAATGTTTTATATGTTTCTATTCGGACTAGGCACAATCCCGTTGATGACTGCGGTTGTTTATCTAAAAGCTTTTATAAGTGTTTCAATGCGTAATAAAATCAACAAGATTATTCCTTATGTAGCTGCAGTTGTGGGTATATTATTTATTCTGAGAGGTTTAGGTTTGGGAATTCCATATGTTTCCCCATCAAATATGAGCCTTTTTGTTAGCAGCGCAGATTGCTAATTATAGAAAAAGCGATTAGAAAATTGTAAATTCTAATCGCATTTGTTAATTTAAATTGTCATCGAGAACAATTTTGTGGACGGTGCTTTCCGCTTTAGCAAAAGATCAAATGCCATACAAATATTCCGAACGTAAGCTTTTCCTTCTTCTGTTACTTCAATCGATCGCTCACCTAAAATCAGCAATCCGTCTTCTTCCATTTCTTGTAATTGATCTAAAATTTCTGGCAACTCACCAAATTGCTCCGAAGGTTCGTGCCAAGTAGTTTTGAAGTTGCACATCAAATTTAAAATATGTCGACGAATCATCAAGTCTTCCTCGGTCAAAATATGTCCTTTTACGATTGGCAATTTATCTTGGTTCAATAATTCATAATAGGTTTCGATTTTCTTCTCGTTTTGTCCAAAACTATACCAAGAATCTCCAATCGAAGATGCTCCTAACCCAATCATCAATTGAGTTTTTGAAGCACTATAACCCATAAAGTTTCGGTGCATTCCGCCAGTTTTAAAAGCTTTGTACAAAGAATCAGATTCTACTGCAAAGTGATCCATTCCAATTTCTTGGTATCCTTTTTCAAAAAGCATTTGCTTTCCTACTTCGTATAATTCTCTTTTGGTCTCATCTTTTGGCACATCTTCATCATTAAAACCTCGCTGTCCCGTGCCTTTAATCCATGGCACGTGTGCATAGCTATAAAATGCCAACCGATCAGGTCGGAGTGATTTTGTCTTTTCGATAGAATCAATCACATCCTCCTTTGTTTGAAACGGTAGTCCGAAAATAAGATCATGACTAACAGATTCATACCCGATCTCTCTCGCCCATAATGTTACTTTTGCAACTTGCTGGAAAGTTTGAAATCTGTGAATTGCTTTCTGAATTTTTTCTGAATAATCTTGAACTCCATAACTCACCCTCCTAAATCCTAAATCATATAAGGTTTGCAAATGCTCTTTGGTTGTATTATTAGGATGACCTTCAAAACTCATTTCGCAATTAGCGGTTTTATCTGCTAAAGCAAATATTCCGTCGATCAATAATTTAAGGTTTTCATGAGAAAAAAAAGTTGGTGTTCCGCCACCCAAGTGAACTTCTTTTATAATTGGTTTCTTGTCAAAAAGTTCGCAATACAAAAGCCACTCTTTCAACACAGCTTTTATATACGGATCTTCATTGTCATGATTTTTTGTAATTCGCTTATGACATCCGCAAAAGGTGCAGAGATTTTCGCAAAAAGGCAAGTGTATGTACAAACTTATTCCTTCGGTTTTATTGCTTTCAGAAAATGACTTCTTTAGAGTTTTCTTCCAGATTTCAAAATCAAAGGTGTTTTGGTCCCAATAAGGTACAGTTGGATAACTGGTATATCGTGGCCCTGGAACATTATATTTTCGTACTAAAGAGTTTTTCATATCTATTAATTATCAATACAAAAGTATTGATAATCAAAGCCCCCTAAAATGATATATGTCATACGCTTACCAAAATTTCACCAAAAAAAAACACTGACTAGCAGTGTTTTTCGATATTTATTCTGTTTTAATACTTCGAACTTGTTGAAGTTTTTCTTTCAAAGTCTCCAACTCTTCTCGAAGACGAGAAATATTTTTATGAACCTCTGCTAAAATCGGATTATCCTTTTTAGCATTTGCAAAAAACAACATATTATTTTCTAATTGCAAAATTTCAGATTGTACTTCATCGATTTTTTTAGATAAGAAAATCTTTTCTCCTTCAATTTTACGACTGTCATTCGCATCAGATAACTGCTCCATTCTGTTTGCAAAACGCAACATGTCCGAATCTTTCTTGCTTAAACTTAATTTGTCAAAAAGAACATCAAGAACTTTATTGAATTTTCCTTCTATATGACGGCGTGCTTGAGGCACTCTACCAAAGGTTTTCCACTTTTCGATGTGAGCTTTTATCGCGTCCAAATCAGTTTTATGATCGCCACTAAGTTCAAAATCTTTTAGAGTATCAAGATAGTTCTTCTTGTTTTCAAAAGCTTCTATTTCTTCGTTATTCAACTCGCTGCGCTGTTCCTTTAACTTATCGAAATAATGATTACATGCGGTTTTAAATTCTTTCCAAAGTTTATCAGAATATTTTTTAGGGACGTGCCCAATCTGTTTCCACTCATCCTGAATCTGCTTCATTATTGGTGTAGTAGCAGCAAAATCTTCACTATTCTGAAGTTCTTTCGCTTTTTCTACTAGCGCTGTTTTCTTGCTTAGATTTGTGCTTTGATCTTTCTTAATGTCTTTGTAAAATGAATTTTTTAAAGCATTAAAGTTACGAACCGCACTTTTAAAAGTAGACCATGTTGCTTCATTATGCTCCTGTGGAACTTTTCCAGCCGTAAAAAAGGAATTGCGTAAAGCTTCAACTTTTTCTATCTGTGCCAACCAAGCACTGTGACTTCCAACTTTTGTAGTGGATAGTTCTTCAAGCTGTCGCACAATTTCTTGTTTTTTCTCAAGATTTTCTGTTTCACGTCCGCGCTGTTTTTCAAAAAGAACTTCTCTTTTATCATGCATTTGCTTAGTCAAATCACTAAATTTATTCCAGATCTCATCGCGCTTGTCTTGCGCAACAGGTCCAATATCTTCCTTCCAAATTTTATGCAAATCTTGCAATTCACGGAAAGCTTTGTTTATATCATCCTCATTTACTAACTCCTCAACTCGAGCAACAATTTTTTCTTTTTGCTCAAGATTGTGTTTAAAATCTAAGTCACGTGCCTCACGGTCAAGGTGTAGATAATCATAAAAATTCTCGACATGAAAATGGTAATTGTTCCAAACGTGGTTGTATTTGTCCTTTGGAATCGATCCCGCATTTTTCCATCGGTCACGCAGTTCATTAAAGTGCTTTAAGCTATCCTTGATATTTTCTTGAGGATTTATTAAATCTTTTAACTCTTCGACTATTGCCAAACGAGTTTCCAGATTTGTTGCTAAATTATTCTGAAGACTTTTAAAATGCGTATTTTTTTTATCTCTATAACTAGAATAAAGTTTGTCAAAAGAATGTTTTAGTGGAAAATCATACCTAAAATCTTCCGTCGTCTCAGGATTTTCCTCAGTAAATTGTTCTTTTTTCTCTTCAATAAAATGATTGTACTTGCTCAAGAACGCTTTTCTTACCTCCTCAACGTGCTCTTTTACAGACATTGTTTTTTCAACTGCAACAAGATTCTCCAACGCGTCAACCAATTCTTCCATTGACATCGCCTCATAATCTTCCATCGGAATATTGTGGCGATCTTTTAACGTTTCATCTTCACTTTCTTCAGCGTTCGAATTCTCGATATCTATAATAGCCTGTTGTTGTTTATCAACCTCAAGTCGACTTTCGTCCCCTAATTCTGCCTCAGCAATTGTTACTGTTTCATCTTGTTCTTGAGGGATTGCAGTTTCTGTTTCGGTAGTAGCTACGTCTTGTACTTGTCCATCTGCCAGCTGTTCGTTGTCTGCCAGGTTATCATTCTTTTGGTCTAACATTGCAAAAAATGTTTAAGTTCATATTTATTGAATGCGAAAGATAGTAAAGGCGCGCTTTATTTCAAAGGAAATCGACAGTAAAACAATCGTATTAAACAACAGATTTGTAAATTTAAAATGAGTCTGTGTAATTATTATTTAAAAGAATAAATGCAACAATGATGAATTTTAACAAATTTCCGCATTTTTATTAGGGCGTGCCCTTCGCCACAACGTTACAAATAAAGTAGAAATTGTGAGGCGGCTCAGGTCAGGCTCAATGTCATTAATTTAAGGTTTTAATGTGGTGATTTATAGCTTATTAAAGTATTTAAAACTTGTTTAATTGTAAGTTAATTCTTATTTTTATATGAATATTATACATATAAGTAGATGAAAAGTAATTCTGATTTGATAGTTCAAAAATTAAAAGAGGTGATTTTTAGTGAGACAATTATACAAGAATTTAAAATGAATGATTCTGATTTTACAAGAAATAGAAAACAGCCTTTTGGTTTTATGGTAAATTTTCTGAAAAAGAGTTTAATCATAGAAATAGATAATTATCTAAATCACGTCAAATTTAAGCTGCAGGACTGCAGTTTTAAAAGCTTTACATCTAGTGCTTTTGTGCAGAAGAGAAAAAAAATAAATCATACTGTTTTTAAATTTTTATCTTCTGTAATCATTGATAATTATTATATTAAAAGCAATAAAAATATTAAATTTTTTGAAGGCTTCAGGCTTTTAGCAGTTGATGGTTCCAGAACAGCTCTCCCTAACTCAAAAGAACTTCAAGAAACCTTTGGGCAAGCCAAGAACCAAACCGAGGCCATTGTAGTTCAAGGTCGAGTTTCTATTTTATATGACGTTTTAAATCATATAGTTATTGATTCGGTTCTATCCAATTTAAAAATTGCCGAGCGTGAATTAGCATTGGGTCACGCTGAACATTGGAAACCTAAAGATTTAATAATTTATGATAGAGGATATCCATCTTTTAACTTTAAATATCAACATACTAGAAAAGAAATTGACTACTTAATGCGAGTACCAGTAGGGTATAGCAAAGTTGTTATGGCATTTGTTGATAGTAAAAAAACCAGCTCAAAAGTGACAATATCTCCTCCGGCTAAACACAATTATAAAGACAAAGATTACACAAAAACTGCAACGCTGAAGGTTCGTTTAGTAAGAGTTGATTTGCCTTGTGGCGAAATTGAAATATTATTCACATCATTGCTTGACAGTCAACAATATCCTTCATCAATGTTTAAAGAACTGTATTTTTTACGTTGGGGAGTGGAGACTTTTTATGATCAATTAAAAAATAAATTAAAACTCGAACACTTTACTGGATACTCAGCCTCGAGTGTGCTGCAAGACTTTTATTGCAGCATTTTTATCAGCAATTTACAGTCAGTTATAGTTAATGATTTACAAGCTGAATTAGATGAAAAGAGTGAGGGAAAAATGTATAGACAAAAAGTAAATACAAATCTATCTTATGGTTTTTTGAAAAATAGAGTTTTAGAATTGCTGTGGAAAGATATCCCAGCTACTGAAATCCGTCGAGAATTAAAAACACTATTTCTTAAAAACACTATACCTATTAGAAATGGACGAAACGAAACTCGAAATCGAAAAAAATATCAAAATAGAAACAAACCAAAAGTTACTAAAAATCAGAGAGATGCGATATGATAATCTCTTAACTTAATGACATTGAGGTCAGGCTATCCGCTCCCAATCTTTGTTGTAGTTTTTTCTTCGCAAAGCCACAACAAAGGATTTGCTTCGCCTGTTCGCAAAAGCTTGGGTCCACTGCCGTCCTTCTCGTAAGACACCGTCGAAAAACAACAACTTTTGCAAAATCATTTCTTCTTCTTTGTTTTGTTCCAAATGTCCCAAGCTGCTTCTGCCTGATACACCAACATCGAATAGCCGTTCTTTATAACTGCTCCCTGTTCTTTAGCTTTTTTAAGAAAAGTAGATTCCTCTGGATTATAAATTAAATCGTAAGCAATATGCTGATCGGTGAAAAGTTCATACGGCAATTTCGGACAGTCGTTCACATTGGGAAATGTCCCCACTGGTGAGCAATTAATCACGATTGTAAATTTGGCGAAAGCCTTCTCATCCAAATCCTCATAACTAAGGGTGTTGCACTTCTTTTCACGACTTACCAAAGTACTTTTTATTTTCAGTTGCTTCAATGCAAACACAATTGCCTTCGATGCACCACCAGTGCCAAGTATCAAAGCTTTGGTGTGGTGGGGACATAGTAGGGGAGTAATAGATTTTGTAAATCCAATCCAATCGGTATTATAGCCTTTTAATTTTCCCTTTTTCGAAATCCGAATGGTATTCACAGCTCCAATCTTCACTGCTTTTTTTGACATTTTGTCCAACGTCGGAATAACCGAAACTTTGTATGGAATTGTAATATTTAAGCCTTTAATTTTTGGATTTTTATTCAGAATTTGTTTCAAATCGGAAATCGAGTCTATATCATAATTATCATAAGAATAATTTGGTAAGCCATCAACTTTAAATTTTTCAGTAAAAAACATTTTCGAAAAAGAATAATGAATATTTCTTCCCACAAGGCCAAATTTGACTTTCATAATTTAAAGTTTTTTTAAATAAAAAAAGACTGATGCTTTTTAAAGTATCAGTCTAATAAAAGTAATTATAATAAATCTATTTTTTAAATTGAATAATCAAATTCTTTATCATTTGACTTTCCCAAACGGTTGGAAACAAATCTTTGATTACAGTTCTTTTTTCATAATTCAATCGCAATCCATTGCAAAAGTGAAACGCCATCTTTTCATGTTCCATAATTAGATAGTACAATCCGGCTAATCTATATTCAATTTCATATTCTTCTGGAAAATACTCTGCGGCCTGCAGTAAAGTCTGTATTCCCGACTCAAACTCGCCCAAAAACTGAAGAATATCAACCCAAAACAGCCAAGTATCTAACGAATAATCCCCGTATTCTACTGCTTTTCTATACCCATATTCAGCTTCTTCAAAAAGATGCAGTGATTTATTAATAGATGCAAATCGCTTCCAGTACAGGCAATTTTCATTGTCTATTGACAACGCTTTGTTAACGTAGTAAAGTGCTTTTTGATAATTTTTCTGCCGTACGTAGTAATCTGTAATCGCAATCCATCCTTTATCTAATAATGGATCTTCATGAACGGTTCTGTTATAAAATTTGATAGCCAAAGCTTTCTTACCTAACTTCTCATAACACTTTCCAATTCGCAATAATGCGTACGAAGTAGGATCGTCAAGCTCGATTGTTCTGTTATAACTTTCAATTGCCTCGCTGTACATCTTAAGACGTTCCTGAGCCTTTCCCATTTCCATAAAAGCACCTACAAACTCATCATCTGTATAGGTTGCAAACTCAAATGCTCGTACCGCTTCTGAATATTCTTTAAGCCCATAATGCAATCTACCAATCTGATGCCAAGCTATTTCGCTATATGGATTTGTGTCTACGTAAGAGTTTAAATAAGCTATAGCTTCTATATTTTGATCTAAAAATTCAAAGCAATAAACTACATTATAGAGAGCGGTCTGATCTTCAGGATCCTCTTCCAGACATTTCATAAAATTCTCTTTGGCCAATTCTAGATTGTCCATAAAGAGATATTCCATCCCAATCAAGTTGTAAACATCGGCATAATCATCCGTGTAATCCAACGCTGTTTTAAGTAGTTCAACCGCTTTCTCGTGATTATCTCTTTTAGAATAAATGCTGGCTTTCTGAATATAAATTTCTTCATTATTCGGCTCGATAGCATAAAGTTCGTTTAGCAATTTTTCGGCAGGGTCAAGCTTATTGTCATAAACCATCATCTCTACTTGTACCAATCGTAGACCAGTACTTTTTGGGTGCTGCTCAAGGGCTAGTTTCAATGCTTTTTTGGCTAGAGCAACTTTGCCCATATCCAAATAATGCAGTACAATCTCTTCAAATTCTTCGGAGTCAAAAAACAAAACTTTGTTTGTTTTTAGCATTGATTCAAATTTTGAAAGAGATAAATTATAATCTTCTTCTTCGTTGCTTAGTTGCATACTGTTTTCCTTTAGATTATCTGTACTAAAATTACAGATCATATTGTTATTGATTCTTTGAAACCCAAATTGTTTTAAACAATTTCATTAACAAAAAAAATAGTAGTAACTAATTCATAGTTCGGCTTGTACTTCATCCAGTACGTCTATTAAAATTTTGCAACCTTTGGTGATCTCATCTTCTGTAATGGTCAAAGGCGGTGTTATACGTATTGCGCGTGCTTCAAACAGCAGCCAAAATAAAATTAGGCCTTTTTCTTGGCATTTTAGTATAATATTGTCACAAATTTCAGGCTTCTCAGTCATTGCGGCTAGCATTAAGCCACGACCTCGAACCTCTGTAATCAAAGGATGTACCAAAAGAGAACGGAAAAGTTTTTCTTTCTCTATTGCTTGCGGTATCAAAGAGGTTTCGGAAATTTCTTTTAAAGTTGCCAAGCAGGCTGCCGCTATGACAGGATGTCCGCCAAAGGTTGTAATATGACCCATCTTGGGATTGTTGCTCAATAAATCCATATATTCTGGCGATGAAACAAAACCTCCAACCGGCATTCCGCCACCCATTCCTTTTCCAATAATAATAATATCTGGAACAACGTTATAATTTTCAAAACCAAATAATTTTCCAGTGCGTCCAAAACCCGGCTGAATTTCGTCAATAATCATCAACGCACCCATGTCTTCGCAACGCTGCTTTACCTTTTTTAAAAAATCATTTTCGGGTTCAATGAATCCGGCGCCACCTTGAATGCTTTCTAAAATAATCGCTGCGGTTTTTTCGGTAATTTTTAATAAATCCTCTTCATTATTAAAATCGATAAACGCAACATCTGGAATTAATGGAAGAAAAGGTTTTTTGCGCTCTTCGTGTTCCATTACACTCATAGATCCCATCGTATTGCCATGATAAGCGTTTCTGCAAGAAATAAATTGCGTTCTTCCCGTAACACGACGGGCAAGCTTTAATGCACCTTCTGTAGCTTCGGTGCCAGAGTTTACCAAGTAAGTTTTACTAAGTTGCGATGGAAGCATAGAAGCCAACAACTTGCAATACTCCACTGCAGGACTTTGCGAATATTCGCCGTAAACCATCACGTGCGAGTATAGATCCAACTGCTTCTTGATTGCTTCGTTCACTTTCTGATTTTTATGTCCTAAAGACGCTCCAGAAACTCCGGCTACAAAATCAATATATTTTTTTCCTGATTTGTCATAAATATAAATGCCCTCAGCATGCGAAACTTCAATTCCTAATGGGTAAGGTGAAGTTTGTGCTTGGTATTTTATAAAGTCATTCATTGTTTTCTGATTTTGATCTAGCAAAAAAGCTGCTATTTTTTCTTGTCGTAATTCAGAGTCTCTTTTCTAACTTCCATCGGAACTTGCTCTTTAAGATCTTCTTTCTTCTGCTGCTGCTGTATCTTCTCGTGCATCACATTTTCTTCGTCGGTAAAAATATCGTCCTTATTTTTTATGCGCTCGTCGCCGCGCCACACAAAGCCTCGAAGTTTTCGTGCATTAGCAGGAAGCTCTGCTTCTGGATAAATGTCGCCATCCACAGTTTTAAAGAAAGTAATTGTTTCAATTTGATTGTCGGCAAGTTGCATATTAATACTACTACTCACATTTTTATTGATCCCAATCAGCTCCTGATCGTCATTACGCATATAGAAAATGACTTCGGTATTCTTGACAACATCAACTTCATATAATTTATTTTCTCGAAATTTCCCATAGAGATTCAATCCCTTTACTTGATTAAAGCCATCTCCAATAGTATCTTTCGAAATTATAAAAGCATTATTCAACACCTTAAGTGAATCTAATTTTTCGGTGACATTGTTCGAAATTAAATGCATCACGTCACCAGTCATTTGATTTTCAAAATTCCACAATATTGGTTTTCCAATCATTTTAGTAAGTCCTTGTTTCTGATCAGAATGAATAGAATCGCACTTACCGCTCATGTCAGTTTTAAAAAACCGTACATTGTTAAAAGCTCTAATAATTCGATTATCAGCTTTTCCGGTAACCATTAACACTTTTCCGTGAATGTAAACCGAATCATTTTCAACAAGGTTAATTGCCACCGCTCTCTTTGTCACAAACATCGAATCTTTGGCGCGATACACTTCGGCATAATGGCCTTTTATCAATCCTTTATTAATGGAGTCGGTGATTTTTACATTATTCGTGGCTGAGGCAAATTCTCTATTTCGATCATAATAGATGCTGTCACCTTCAATCCGGCGATCTTTATATTTGATATAGGATTTTCGCTTGAGCAAAGCCAAATTCTTTTTGGTATCGTAAAATCCTTTCTCGGTATATATAAAATTGTCTTTTCCAGTAATTGTCGAAGGTCCAAATAAATAGGTATGCCCACTGTTTGTATAATAATCTAAATGATTTGATTTGATCAAATATTCAGGATTTGTAATGGTTACAGCAGTTAAAAATTGATACTTTTTCTCATTAGCATAATAACGACCCGACTTGCTTCTTAGCGTGTTGTCTTGATTTACAATCGTGCCGTAAGTTGAATAATAAGCTTGCTGTATATTTCGGTCAAAGTTAATGGTATCGGTTGTAAGATTCATATCGGGCGAACGCATCACTACATTGCCTGTAGCCAACGCCTTTTTGACATTTCCATTATATTCCGCGTAAGTGCTATTCATAAATAGAGTGTCACCTTGATTCATCTGAACATCTCCAAAAGCTTTTATATAATTCTCATTCTGAAATAAGTAAGCTTTATTGCAGGTCATAATTACACCATCGTGATTGACACGCACATTGCCCGTAAGCAAGAGTGCGCCCGGTGCGGCAGTCTCATTCCGATCAACAAAATCAGAATTTTCGATGATAATTTTCTTAGCTTCTTGCGCAAATACTCCCAGTTGGAAGAAGAAAAGGAAGAGTAGAAATAGTGAGAAAAAATATTTTTTCAAGTCAATTAAATTTTGTCAAATTTATAAAAAAGCCTTTTGCAAAACGGCTTATTGGCAATAAATTAATAGTAACCAAAATTTTTGAAACGCTATTTTTGGTGCTACTTTTAAATCAAATAAAAAACGCTTTGAAAAAATCAAAGCGTTTATAATAATTATCTCATAATTGTCTGCTTTCGGTCTGGACCAACAGAAACAATTTTGATTGGAACTTCAACTTCTTTTTCAATAAATTCAATATATGCTTTTAGCTCAGCAGGCAAAACCTCATATGTTGTCATTCCAGTTAAATCTGCTTGCCAACCTTTAAACTCTTGATAAACCGGCGTTACATTTTCTGGTTCGATATTGTACGGCAAATGCTCAATAGTACTTCCTTTGTAATTGTATGAAGTACAGATTTTTAAAGTGTCAAATCCAGACAAAACATCGCCCTTCATCATCATCAATTGCGTAACTCCATTTACTTGAACAGCATATTTAAGAGCAACTAAATCCAACCAGCCACAACGGCGTTGTCTTCCTGTAACAGATCCAAATTCGTTTCCGATTGTAGCCATTTTAGTTCCAACTTCATCAAAAAGTTCAGTAGGGAATGGGCCACTACCAACTCTTGTCACGTAGGCTTTAAAGATTCCATACACTTCTTTAATCTTATTTGGCGCAATTCCCAATCCTGTACAAGCACCTGCTGCAGTAGTATTGCTTGAAGTTACAAAGGGATACGTTCCAAAATCGATGTCTAGCAATGAACCTTGAGCACCTTCGCAAAGAATCGCTTTTCCATCTTTTTGAGCTTGATGCAAATATTCTTCGCTATCAATAAAGGTTAATTCTTTTAAAGACTCAATCGCAGCAAAAAACTCTTCTTCAAGTTCTTCAAGATTGTATTGCAATGCAACATTGTAAAAACTAATCATTGACTCATGCTTATCGGCAAGAGCGCGGTATCTTTCTTTAAAATCTTCCAATTCAATATCTCCCACACGAATACCGTTTCGTCCAGTTTTGTCCATGTAAGTTGGGCCAATTCCTTTTAGAGTACTTCCAATTTTCGCTTTTCCTTTAGAAGTTTCAGAAGCTGCATCAAGAAGTCTGTGCGTTGGCAAAATTAAGTGCGCTTTGCGCGAAATAATCAACCGAGACTTGATGTCGATTTTAAATTTAGCCAGATCATTAATTTCCTTTTGTAAAACTACAGGGTCAATTACAACACCATTTCCAATTACATTTGTAGAACTTTCGTGAAAAATCCCTGAAGGAATCGTTCTTAATACGTGTTTTATTCCGTCAAATTCTAGAGTATGTCCCGCATTTGGGCCACCTTGAAAACGCGCGATAATATCGTATTTTGAGGTAAGAACGTCGACAATTTTTCCTTTGCCTTCATCGCCCCATTGTAATCCTAGTAGTAAGTCTACAGCCATTTTTGTGTATTTGTTGTGTTGTTTTAAATATTTGTAAGTGATTTTACCTCTTCATCTTCCAACGAAGTGATAATTTCCTTCTTTTTAGTTCCATAAAAATAGAGCGAGTGATTGTGAATATCAACTCCAAAAATATCCTCTATTGTTTGCTTTATTATCTGAATACGTGGATCGCAAAATTCTACAACCTCGCCCGTATCGGTCATAATAAGGTGGTCATGTTGCTTATCAAAGTAAGATTTCTCATAATGACTTTGATTCTGACCAAACTGATGTCTTCGCACTAACCCACAGTCTAGCAACAACTCTATAGTATTATATAAAGTAGCGCGACTGACCCGATAGTTCTTGTTTTTCATTTTGATATACAGATTTTCTATATCAAAATGCTCTTCGGTAGCGTAAATTTCTTGCAAAATTGCATAGCGTTCTGGCGTTTTGCGATGCCCTTTTAATTCTAGGTATTTTGTAAAAACATTTTTTACAGTTTCCTGATTGCTACTGTTATCTGCGTTTATAGATGTCATAACCGCAAAGATACCTCTATTTTTTTTGTGGCAAAAATTTTGAAGAAAATTGTTTGTGGAGTTTACGGTTTTCAGTGAACAGTTTATGGTTTGGCTCTATTAACTGTAAACTGTAAACTGTACACTGTAAGCTATTACGCTTTCGCGGAATGTATATAGTGGAATTGCAGTCAGCAAAGCAGGAGCTAGGTTAACACTACGTTGGCCGGACGGTTTTTAAGTTAGCAGTTGACAGTTTTCAGTTTACAGCATGTACGCGTAAATTATCAATTATAACTTCAAAAAAGGCCAAAACCAATTAATCATTTCTAATTAATCGACAACGCCCGATACAACGAAATTTTCTTAATACAACAAGTCCTGTCTTGAGCGGCCTGAATATATTTGGCGAAAGCCAGAAAGAGTTAGCAGTTGTAAGTTAACAGTTTACTGTAGAAAAAAATCGACCGTTTTGCGTTCTCCAAATACTGTCAACTGTAAGCTGTCAACTAGTTTTTATACACCCTCGTTACTTTATCAACTCCGTCAATCTTTTTAATATTCTCAATTAATTTAGTCAAAATGGCATTGTTTCGGACAATAACAGCCACTTTTCCGTTAAAAATTCCAGCTTCACCACTCAAAGAAATACTCTGAATGTTTACGTGCATATTATTAGAAATCACTTTTGTAAGCTGATTTGTAAGACCCAAAGTGTCCATTCCGGTGACGTTCAAAATTGCTTTAAATTCTTGTTGAGACGAGTCAATCCAACGTGCTTGCATAATTCGATATGCATAATTGGACTGCAAACTGATTGCATTCGGACAATCTTTTTTGTGCACTTTAATTCCTTCATTGATGGTCACAAACCCAAAAACATCGTCGCCGGGAATTGGATTACAGCAGATAGAAAGTGTGTAATCGAGCTTGTCTTGGTCGGGACCAAAGACCAACATGTCATAATTGCTGCTTATAATTTGGGCATTAATGTCGGGAATCTCGCTGGGAGCACGTTTAATTTTATTTTTGAAAAAGTTGATAAATGAATTGCTTTTCTTGGCGGCATATTCTTTAAGTTGGGCATTTTCGATTGCGCCAATTCCAACTCGGTAAAATAAATCCAAACTCGTTTTAAGGTTAAAGAAATTCACCAGTTCATTGATCACCGTTTCACTCATGGTGATTTTTAGATGACGTAATTTTCGAGTAAGAAGTTCTTTTCCTTCTTCGCCAAGTTTTTTCACATTCTCATTTAGAACATTTTTAATTTTGGTTTTCGCTCTCGATGTGGTCACGTATTCTAACCAATGCGAAGTAGGTTTCTGATTTGGCGAGGTAATTATATCCACTTGATCGCCACTTTTCAAAACGTAATTCAGCGGAACTAATTTTCCATTTACTCTAGTGCCCCGCGTGTGAACACCAATTTCTGAATGCACTGCAAAGGCAAAATCCAGTGAAGTCGCGCCTTTAGGCAACGATTTGATGTCACCTTTTGGAGTAAATACAAAGATTTCTTTGGCGTACAGATTCATTTTGAAATCCTGAACAAAATCGACCGCATTTAATTCGGTGCTTTCAAGAGCTTCCTTGAGTAAATTTAACCAAACGTCCAAGCCATTTTCTTCGGTAGCGCCATTTTTGTATTTGTAGTGAGCAGCGTAGCCTTTTTCGGCAATCTCATCCATACGATCACTACGGATCTGAATTTCGACCCAGCGACCTTTTGGTCCCATCACCGTAATGTGCAAAGCTTCATAACCCGTGGTTTTTGGGGAGGAAATCCAGTCTCTCAGTCGACTAGGACTCGGGCGGTAATGATCTGTAACAATCGAGTAAATTTTCCACGCAACAAATTTCTCTTCATTTGGCTGCGCCTTATAAACTATTCGCAGTGCAAATTTGTCGTAAACTTCGTCAAAAGTGACACTTTGAGCTTTCATTTTACGACGAATTGAATAAATAGATTTCGGCCGTCCTTTTATGGTAAATTCTATGTTTTCGTCCTCCAAAGAATCTTTTATAACTTCGGTGATGTCTTGAATATATAAATCTTGTTCTTCCTTGGTTTCTTTAATCTTACTAACAATATCGGCAAAAATTTCAGGCTCGGTGTATTTTAGTCCCAAATCTTCTAATTGCGACTTAATATTGTAAAGTCCCAAACGGTGGGCGAGGGGAGCATAAATATAGAGTGTTTCGGATGCGATTTTCTCTTGTTTATATGCAGGCATTGAATCCATTGTCTGCATATTGTGAAGGCGGTCTGCGATTTTTATCAAAATTACCCGAACATCATCATTTAGCGTTAGCAACATTTTACGGAAGTTTTCCGCTTGCATTGAGATATTTAAGTCCTTTTTTACTTGGGCAATTTTGGTCAAACCTTCAACAATTTGAGCCACTTTTGGATTAAACATTTTTTCGATATCTTCTACTGTAACATCAGTATCTTCTACAACATCGTGCATAAGGGCAGCGGCTATCGAGGTTGCGCCTAATCCAATTTGCGAAGCCACAATTTTTGCCACCGCAATTGGGTGAAAGATATAGGCTTCACCAGATTTCCGGCGTTGATCTTTGTGAGATTCAACCGCAAAATCAAATGCCTTGCGAATCAATTTCTTGTCGTCATCGGAAAGCGTCTGATAGCTTATACGCAGCAATTCTTTGTATTCTTGCGCGATTGCCTTGTTTTCCTTTTCTATATCGATTTCAGTCATAATTGAAGTGCATTTGTGTTCTAAAAATACTTAGAAGTATTGGTATTCCAAAATATTAGTAAGAGAATAATCCTCGTGTTTATGGAAATTTATAAAAATATAAATCCAAGTGACAGATTGATAGTTATTTAGTAGGATTTACTGCAAACCAAACTGCTCCTACAGATGGTAGTAAGCCTGCTAAATAGCAAAAAATTGTAGGATATTTTTTATTTTTATACAGAGCGAACTATCTCCTTTGTCGTTTTGCTTCAAATAATAAGACCGCGGCTGCTACAGATACATTCATAGAGTCTATCTGTCCTTCCATTGGAATTATGATATTCTGTTTTGCCGCATCACGCCACTCTTGTGTAAGCCCGGTGGCTTCGGTGCCAACCACAATTGCAGAAGCTTTGGTAAAATCTTGAAGAAAGTATTCGGTTGATTCTTGAAGTGCCGCCGCATAAATATCGATTTTCTTACTTTTAAGAAACTCGATAATTTCTGCGGTTGAAGCAGTGGCAATTTGCACACTAAAAACACAACCTACACTCGATCGAACAATATTAGGATTGTATAAGTCGCTTTTTGGATTGGCAATAATTACCGCGTCAAGATTTGCCGCATCGGCAGTGCGCAAAAGTGCACCAATATTTCCCGGTTTTTCGGGTGCCTCGGCCACAAGAATTAATGGGTTTTCTGTTAATTTCAGGGAAATTAAATCGTGCTTTTTGCTTTCGGCTACAGCCAAAATACCTTCGGTCGAATCTCGATAAGCCAACTTTTGGTAAACTTCGTCACTGATCCTTATAAATTCGGTCGAAGTGTTTCCAAGTGATCTAACCTTGTCCTCATCAAAAATGGCTGCATTAAATAGAATGGTTTTTATTTGATAATTGGCATTCGCGGCAAGTTCAATTTCACGTTGACCTTCAATTAAAAACTGAGCAGTTTTCTTTCGAATTCTCGATTTTTCCTGCAGTTGAAGCAGTGATTTGATATAAGGATTTTGCGAACTGCTTATTTCTTTCAAAGTAGTGAGAATTTTTACAAAGATACAAAGGAAATAATTTGTTGATATACTGCTTTTAAATTATGTTTTCACTTTGGCGATACTTACTTTTGCGAGCTATGACAATGTTTTTTATACTCGAAATTATCGGAACGGTTGCCTTCGCTATTTCTGGCGCGCTTACCGCAATGCAAAAAAAGATGGATCCGTTTGGGGTTTTCATTATTGCTTTTGCCACGGCTGCGGGCGGCGGAACTTTGCGCGACGTGATGATTGGAAGCACACCGGTGGGATGGATGTTAGATTTGAGTTATATCTATATGATTATTGTTGGTTTTATCTTGGCAATTATTTTTAAAATTCAATTAGATAAACTGAGAATTTCGATGATGCTTTTTGATACTATTGGATTGAGCGTTTTTGCCTTAATTGGACTGCAAAAGGGAATCGATTACGGACTTCATCCTGCTATAAGCATTGGATTAGGGACAATTACTGCCTGTTTTGGTGGAGTATTAAGAGATATTCTATGTGCCGAAATTCCTATAATTTTTCGCAGAGAAATCTACGCTACTCTTTGTATTCTTGGAGGAGTAGTGTTTTTTGTGCTAAAGAAAAATCACGTTCCTATGGATTTGGTTTATTTAATATCGGCTATAACCATTGCTGTGCTTAGAGTTTTGGTGGTCAAATTTAAGTGGTCTTTGCCAACTCTCGGTCGTTACTAGTTTTATTTTATTATATGTAATTTTAATGGAATAGGAGATATTTTACTATTGTGTAAAGTACAAAAATCCGGTTAAAGGTTCTGTATAGTCTTTATCATTTAAATTTAAAACATAATAATAAGTTCCGTCGGGCAAAGTTTTATTTCCGGTCAAAATTCCTCTGTTTGCAAATCCGTCAAAATTTATAGCATTATTGTTGCCGACCCAAACTAAAGTTCCCCAACGATTGTAAATTTGCAATTCAAAATTCAAAAACACATCTCTCAGTCCATCAATCACCAAAGTGTCGTTTAATCCATCACCATTGGCCGAAACATAATTGTAAACCGTAGGCGGACAGTTTTTACTTTGCAGTAAAAAACTAAAGATAGACTCGCAGATTTCATCATCAAATCGAACATAAATTTGCTGTGGACTTATTTCCGAAGTAAAATTTGTTAAATTTCCAATCATGTTTATTTGATTCTGTGCATCTTCGAGCGAAGTATAAAAACTTAGATTTCCAGTATAATATTCTGCAACAATTTCTCTGATTTGTTCCAAATTGAAAATTGCTTTTCCAAAACCAATATTGCAACTAATTAAGTTGGATAATTCTCCAATAACAGGAGGAAGTGTCAGCGAAAATTCTTGGAAAAATTCATTGTTTTCCTCATCAGTTTCGGTTACTGCTCCAACGCCTTGACCATTATCGTCTACAACAATTTTTACGGCGAATGGGCTGGATATTCCCGTTGGTATATCCACAATCGCCGAACCAATTTGGCTTTCACCGATGGCAATTGCGGCAGTAGTTTGCGTTACTGATACCAGCTGATCATTAATGTAAATAGCAATCTTAGTATCTGCGGCCAGAAAATCTGTGCTGTTAATATTAGAAACGATATAGTCGATTTTTAATTTTTCGCTTCCGCAAAAATTATTCAGATTATCAATAGCGACCGTCGCATCTGGAAGTTGACTATTGAGTTTTGTCACTACACAATTAATCATTACGAAATCCTGTCCAGACGTTAGCGTAATCAATGCCGAATCGTCTCCAACTTGAATATTATTTTGAATTTCGTAAATATCTAAATCCATATTATACAAGTTGCTTTGCCCTGTAATGCTGTTTGATCCGTTAAAAGCATTATTCACCGGATTCAAAGGAGGATTTGATATAGGATTTCCATTTATTGACAGCGTTTCATTTACTGCAATATTTCGGTCACCTTCCCAAGCAACAAAACCGATTTTGGCACCCAGATTGTCGATCACATTCAAATTCGTCAAATTGATGCTCAAAATCTCAGGAACACTTTGCAACCCATCGTAAATGTTGATTTGATTTAGCGGAAGCGAAGTGTTTTTATACACAATTACCAGTGCCCAGCCGCCAAAATTCGTCCCGTTGAAGCAGTACTGTGTTGGCGAAATAAATGGTGATAAATCTAGATCTGACAAGGTATAAAGACCGTTTCCGGTATTCTGAACCAAAGTTGTCACATCTGCAAAAGCGCTAAAAAAATGATTAGTTGCTGCGGGTGGACTCACGCCAAATGTTCGTTCGGAGACAATAGTTTGACCGTTTAATTTGACTTCGAAAACTCCGGTTCCCGAACCAGCCCAATAAAGATAAGCACTTTGCACCGTATCTTGAGCGTTTAGATTTAAATTTGCCGATGAAGAAGTTAGGATTTCGCAAGGATCATTGGCACCATTTTCACGGACATTAAGGGTGTTTCCAATAAAAGTAAAGTCGTAATGACCATTGTACTGCGACAAAAGATTAACGTCCTGAGCCGAGGATGAAATAGATTTAGATGCTAGCAAAAATAGGATTATATAAAAAACGCTTTTTCTCAAATGCCATGGAATTAGTGTTTTAAATATACAATAATTTTAAATAGTTGCAGTCTAAATTCTGCTATTGGCTCATTGTGTAGAACGAGACGATTAAATTTGACGACTATTATTTCGTACTTCGCAAAAAATGCTGTTTGAAGGCTCAAACAGCATTTTGTAAATTATAATAACTAGATCAGGATTATTTAAATAAATCTTCCATTCCTGGAATCATCGGCATATCCATCTTAGTCACTGCTTCCATTTCTGTTTCGTTGGTTTTTGTTGCTTTTGCAATCGCTTTGTTCAAAACTACCACAAGATAATCTTCCAGTTGATCTTTGTCTTCTAGTAAAGAATCATCAACAGATATCGATTTTATTGTTCTGTTTGCAGTCAATGTCACTTTCAAAAGTCCGTCAGTGCTTTGTTCATCTACCAAAACATTATCCAAACGCTTTTTAGTATCTTCTATATTTTGCTGGGTTTCCTTAAGTTTGCCCATCATTCCCATTAAATCCATAGTATTTTATTTTTTAAGGCAATTTACGGGATTTTTTGATATTTAAAGATTGATTGGTGGAATAATTTAAAGATTAAAGGAAAATACCGTACCTCGTATCCTAAACACTTTAAGTGCTTTATACTGGACCACTTTTCTTTCTAGTTAGTGAATAAAGTTTATTGATAGAAAATGAAATTATAAAAATTAATCCGGTCATGGCGAAAAACTCTACAAATCGCATGATCATACTAGGTTCTTTTGCATCACTGTCTAATAATAAACCAAAAATTGTTATTCCCAAAGAAATAAGAAAAATGTTGAAATTCTTTTTTGTCATAATCTTTAATAGCGTGATTAAAAGCTTGATTGAAAATATAGTACGCTAATTTAGGCTAAATATTGTTTTGGACGGAAAACAATATATTCTATCACTATTAAGAATCCTTTTTTGCTAAGTCTCTACATTGCTTTTTGATAGATTATGGAATCGTTAACAATTCTTATTTCGCTATGCTTTTCGTCATTGATTTTATTAATATTTTCATTCTACCATATTTCTACATAAGATGCTGAGTTTATATTGCCATATTTCGGTATATTGATTTTAAGTTTTAGTTACTTAATTCCTGTAACCTCCGTATTTTTAGGGTATTTGACGTTATATATAAAACGTTCTTTTTTACTTTGTCCGCCCGCCACATTCCAAGTCCAGAGCAACTCGCCTTTTTCTTCTGAATAAACTGCAGTGCCTTTTTCTTCCAACTCAACTTGAATTACTTTATTCTGCGAAATAGGAAGTTGATCTAGAATTTCAATTTTGATTGGCACCGACTTTTTATTTTTAATAATCAAATCATAACCAAAAGTCTGCTTGGTATTTGACCCAATCAATTTGGATGAAGTGAATTCTTTAATTGGAGTTCGCTCAACAACAATACTATTATCCAATCCCATCGAGATAGAAAGGGAATCGGAAATAACTTTCGGATTGATTTGAGTTGTACCCACGAAGGCACCTTCAAAAAAGATATTTGCTTTGCCTGGAATCAAATTGTAACTGGTCCAGTCGCTGATTCTTGCGATCAAGAATACACCTTTGTCCAATTTGGGAACCGTATGATAAATGTATTCTGTGGTCATATCGTACGTTTTTAAAGCAACCATATTTTCTTTGCCATCACTCAGAATTGTCTGCCTGCTGAGAATATTATAATCCACACTGAGTTGATTTTCGGATACCGTTGCTGTTTCTTGATTTTGTTTTGATTTTCCACTATAACCCATAGTGGCAACTACAACCACCTCCTCGAGGCGCATTTCATTCTCTAAAACATTAGGATTATATACTTTGGCATACAAAGGATTCAAAATAGGACGATTATTATTTAAACTAGGATTTCCTGTCGAAACTATAATTGATGCGTCATTCCAATCAACTCCTGTATTTTGAAAAATATTGGCATTGTAACTTAATTGCACATTTTGGGTTATTCCTTTAGAACGCAAGTCGTAATGCGGATTCCAACCCGCATTATTAACTACATATTTGCAGTCTATCGCAATCGAATTTGCGCTAGTAGATGCAACTTGCAGAATAATATTTCCACTAGGTTTGTTGAATTTCGCATTTACCTCGTTGAGTTGCTTTCGTAAATTATCAACCTGCACTTTCAGAGGTTGTTCTTGCTTTTCAAGAGTGCGAAGGTTTTTCTTGATATCTAAATATTTTATCTCATAGACGTTGCTTAGTTCCACTACTTGCTGAGGAGAAAAGCCAGCATTAGCACCGCCTAGATCTTGATTTTTAGCTAAGATTTCCAGCATTCCATTTAGACTATTTCTTTTATCAATCAACATTGCCTGCTCATCGAGCAGCTCACCTAACTGTTTTTGAAGAGCCTGTGCAGTTTTATTTTGAATATTTGATTCTAAATAATTATTCTCATATTTTGCCGAAAGCAAGATAGTATTCTGATTGTCAAAGTCAATCTGAAGACTCGAAGGTACAATTTGAGTTGAAATTCCTGTAAGCACAATTTCCTGATTTCCTACCGAACTAGTAAAGCTACCCACCCGCTGAATCTGCGCTTGTCGTTGATAAACTTTCACCGCTTTTATCTTGGAAGCAACTTCCTTTTGAGCAAATGTAGAAATGTTTGAAAACGCAATTAGTAACAATAATAATAGACTGTTTTTCATTTGGCTGAGATTAGTGGAAATGTAGTTGTATCAAAAATAGTGAATCTCATTCAGAATTTCTGGAAAGGAAGGGCGTTTGTTGGTTGAATTAGATTTAATATTTTAGATATTAGTTAATATCTCTAATTGAATCAATCTTGTGATTCATCTCTTCCTTCCAATTTTTGCCATTTCTTATTTCTAGATAGGCATCAGTAATTTGATTATATTTTTCTTTTCCTTCGGTAATTTCTGGAGAAATTAAACATCCCAAATCTTTTCGAATTAATCCATAGCTAATGATTGTTTTCTGTACCGCGATTTCTCTAGCTTGCGAAAATTCGTTTTTTGGAGGTAAAATAAGACCTTGCGAAAAATATTTCACACTGTCATTTTTAATGTCACTTTCTGCCTGTTCTATAAATTTATTTACTGTTATAGCGTGATGCTCATATATTTTATTTATAGAATAAATCCAATTAATAGCCAAAACGACAGTTACTACCGAGCACAGCACCGAAAAATAGTTTAAAAATTTTGTAACAAAACTCCCTTGCCTCAACATATTTTGTGAAGCTACAATAGCTACAATCACAATCGCACAGAAAACAATAAAGACTTCAGCCCAATTATTATCTTTTATAAAATCTAAATTATAATACTTTGAATTAATTATGTTCGCGATAACTAGAACTGACCAAAATGCTAGAAAAGATGCAAGTGCTGCTATTTGATGGTTTTTCATAAATATTTTGGTCAAGCTGTTTAATTAGTTGTGTGTCGTCGGAAGAACATTCATTAAAAATGTATTCGAATATTTGCACGATTAAACATCTATAAGTTCATCCTTAAGAAATTGTAATCAAGTGAGGGTTTTACAAATAAGTCGTTTCAGGAATCCTTATTTTCACTCAATTTCCTGCTAATTCTAAGCTTAACATTCCACACAAATCTAATCAAATCCACCAAATAAATTAAATTATTATCTTCCTTAAGATTCATTTTTTCTTTCGCCACCCACTTTCCGCTTTTTTGAGAATAATTCAGTAATTTTCCAGATTATAAATTATTATGGTTTTTCAGTATCAGATACGGAGGTTTGGCCACGGAGACGCCGCTAATTGGAATACTTTCGTAAGTAATGCCCCCAATGCTACCTTTCTTTTAAATCGCAGTTTTATGGAGTATCACTCCACAAGATTTGACGATTTTTCGCTCATGATTTTTAAAGGGCAGAAACTGGTGGCACTCCTGCCTGCCAATAGGGTAGAAGATCGCATATTCTCTCATCAAGGACTGACTTATGGTGGTCTTGTAGTGGCGATGAATACTAAAGTGGACGACGTACTAAATATTCTAAAAGAGACGTTACACTATCTTGAGAATCAATCTATAAATTTTCTGCAACTAAAAGTACTGCCTTCTTTTTATTGCAAATCACCTAGTGAAGCAATCGAGTACGGATTATTTTTAGCGAAAGCGACACTGCTAAAACGAGAATCAGCTTCGACTATCGATTTAAAATCAAAATATAAGTATTCGGCACAAAAAAAATATGGAATTTCAATCGCCGCAAAAAAAGGACTTTCGATCCACAAAGATTCGCGATTAGAAACCTTTTATAATTCGATATTAATTCCAAATCTAGAAAATACCTTCGAAGCAACGCCCGTTCACTCTTTGCAAGAAATGAAATCATTGATGGAGTTATTTCCAAAAAACATACATCTCTATACAGTTTTTCACGAAAGTGAAATGATAGCAGGAGCGATCCTATTTGAAACTGAAACACTGGTGCATACTCAATATATTTCGGCAGATAAAGCAAAAATGGAATTAAACGCACTGAATTTTCTATTTGATCATTTAATTAGAAATGTTTTCTCAGAAAAGAAATATTTTGACTTTGGAACTTCAAATATGCATAATGGACAGAAACTAAATGCCGGTCTTGCCTATTGGAAAGAGAGCTTTGGCGCGCGAACTTTTGTTCACAATACGTACGAATTGCCAACTGCAAATCACGAATTTTTAAAAGATGTCTTTATATGATACATTTTCTGGACTTAAAAAAGATGAATCAAACTCATGAGCAGCAATTTGAACAGAAATTAAAACAGTTTCTAGCTTCAGGTTGGTACGTTTTGGGAAAAGAAACTGAAAAATTTGAACAAGATTTCGCAAATTATTGCGGAGCCGAATATGCGATAGGTGTCGCAAACGGTCTTGACGCGCTAATTTTAATTCTTAAAGGATATATTCTGCTAGGAAAATTAAAAAAAGGTGATGAAGTTTTAGTCCCTGCAAATACCTATATCGCCAGTATTTTGGCAATTCTCCAAGCGGAATTAATTCCCGTTTTGGTCGAGCCAGATATTAATACATATAATATCGATCCAAAAAAGATAGCGGAAAAGCTGACCTCCAAAAGCAAAGCAATCTTGGCAGTTCACTTATACGGACAACTTTCGGATATGCCTGCTTTGGCAAAAATTGCGACCGAGAATAAATTACTATTAATCGAAGATTCTGCTCAATCGCACGGTGCTATTTTAGTAAATAAACGTTCTGGAAATCTGGGTAATGCATCTGGTTTTAGCTTTTATCCATCAAAAAACCTTGGAGCTTTGGGCGATGCGGGAGCCGTAACCACCAATGATCAGGAATTGGCAGAGGTTATTACATCTTTGCGAAATTACGGTTCAGAAAAAAAATATCATAATCAATATATTGGAATTAATTCTAGATTGGACGAGTTGCAAGCGGCATTTCTAAATATCAAATTACCAACCTTAGATGCTGATAATTTAGCCAGACGCACAATTGCGAAACGATATTTAACCGAAATTAATAACCCGAAAATTATACTGCCATTTTGGGATGAATCGGAAAATCACGTTTTTCATCTTTTTGTAATTCGCACGCAAAATCGAGATGATCTGCAATCTTTTTTATTAGAAAACCAAATTCAGACAATGATTCATTATCCGATTGCGCCACATCAGCAAAAAGCGTTATCAGAATGGAATAACTTAAATTTTCCAATTACAGAGCAGATTCACCGCGAAATCTTAAGTTTGCCAATGAGTCCTGTACTCACTAATGATGAGGTAAGTCAGGTAATTGAAGCTATAAATAAATGGACATATTAATCAAATCTTTTAATAGGTCGTACTATTTGGATCGCTGTATTCAGAGCGTTTATATGCACTGTATTGGCGAAGATTTACAGATAAAAGTCTTGGATGACGGTACTCCGCAAAAATACCTTGATAAAATTCAGCAGAAATTTCCAAGCATAAAAATCTATAAATCAGAATTTTACAATCAGAAAGTAACTTTTACAGAAAGAGGCGAACGACCTAAAACTCATAATATTCCAATTGATTTATGGATAAAAATCGCTTCGGAATCGTCTCAGAATTTTATTTTATTAGAAGATGATATTTGGTTTACAGAAAGCATTAATATCACAGAATTACAAAGGACAATTGACCAAGAGAATTTATCTTTTGTAAAACTTTTTTGGCTTGGAAATCCCATTTTAGTGCAGGAAAAATCATCAATAATTAAAAATAAAATTAGAATTTTCAAAGCCGATTTATTTGTAGAAAATCCTATCTTATACAATTTTATATTTTATAAATTCAACCGCTTTAAAATTCGAAAAACACTTCAAAATTTAAAAATTCACACTCGAAAGAGACATCTGTCTTACTACTCGATATATTCGGTAGCAGGAGTTGTTTTTAATAAAGACTATTTTGCTGCACTTTGGAATTCACATAAAAATGAAGTGGACGAATTTCTTCAGCTTTATAATGCGGTTAATTATAAATTTATAAACAAAACTGCAGCATTTGCTAGAACCGAAAATGAAATTGTACGAACGGGGTTTTCATCATCGGCGACCAATCAATTTAAAAACTACGACGACGTCAATGTCGATATGTTTCGATTTAATAAAATTATAAATGACGCTTGGTTGGAAGGTGACTTTGATGCTATGGCAAATTTTCCTGCTGATTTCCCTCAAGAGAATATCATTGAGATTTTGAAAGCATCGAAAGATTCTGAAATACCGATTGAAGAATGGCAGAAGTGGGTAGCGAAATTTAAAAATCAGTTTACGGCTTTTGGCTGCCAAATCGACTAAAATGAAAAACAATAAACAAAATAGTTCTCACGGAACCATTTTAAAAGGCACTGGTGTTTTTGGCATGATGCAGTTTACAAGAATGGCAATTGGCGTGGTGGGGGCTAAATTTGTTGCAATTTTTCTTGGTCCTGTAGGAATCGGAATCGTAGGTTTACTGATGAATACTCTAAATATTATTGGCTCACTTACCAATTTTGGCTTTGCGGTAACTAGCGTGCGGCAAATCGCGGTAGCCGAAGCCGACGAAAATCCCGATGCCTTACCCAAAATGATTTTTGTGTTGCAAAGGATTGCACTATTTACAGGACTTCTTGGTGCAATTTTGACCATCGCATTTAGTAAACTTCTAAGTCAATGGACTTTTGGAAATTCAGATTATACGATGTGGTTTATTGCTTTATCAATTAACTTTTTTCTGACTAGCTACACTACTAGTCGAGGAGCGATCTTGCAAGGAAGACGAATGATCAAATCGATCGCTTTTTCTACGGTGATTGCGTCGGCAGCAATTACTGCAGTGACAATTTCACTTTACTATTTCTTAGGTTTCGACGGAATTGTCCCGGTGATTTTACTGTCTAGTTTGATTAATTTAATTGTAAATGTATATTATACTAGAAAATTTGAAAGTCAGAAATTTGCAGAAGGTTTCTCGAAATTATATCAAGAGTCACTTCCTGTTTTAAAGTTGGGATTGCTGCTTTCCATCAACGTTATTTTTGGATATATCTGCACGTTCTTAATCAAATTATATCTGAATAATAATGGTGAATCTTCGCAAATTCTAGGGTTTTACGAAATTAGTACTGTTTTTTTACTTTCGTATGTAGGGCTGATTTTTACATCTATGTCGATGGATTTCTATCCTAGATTAACTGCTGTAAATTCCGATCGAAAAACGGTTAATAAATTGGTCAATGATCAAATAGAAATTGCTTTATTGCTAATTACACCCGCCATAATATTTCTGTACCTCACGGCTCCTTTTGTAATTCAAATTCTCTATACCAAGGAGTTTTTGCCAGTTCTTCTAATTTTTCAAGCCGCGCTATTGGCTATAATCGTCAAAGCATCAGCATGGCCATTGGCGTTTATTATTTTGGCAAAAGGAGATAGGAAGCAGTATTTTAAACAAGAATTGGTCAGTGATTTTCTGAATGTCAGTCTTACAATTCTTTTTTATAATTATTTTGGATTGGTGGGGATTGGTATTGCTATGCTACTAAATTATGTGCTGTATGGAATCTATGTTTACTTTATTGTTAACAAGAAATATAACTTTTATTTTAGAAGTGATGCATTCAAAATTTTCATTGTTTCAGTTATTTTAGGAAGTTTATGTAGCGCTGCGGTATTCTTTCTGCCAAATCCTTATAAGAGTATTGTAATCGGAATTGTTTTTCTGCTGTCACTACTATTTTCATACAATTCATTGGACAAGCGCATCGGAATGAAAAGCATTTATTTTAAAATTCGATCTAAACTAAGAAGGTAATGACAAAGCAAATTTATCCTGCATTGACTGGAGTGCGAGCTTTGGCCGCTTATATGGTTTTTATAGTTCATTATAATTCAATTGATGAAACTAATTTTGAAATTCTTAAAAAGTTTGTTGGACAATTTCACATTGGTGTAAGTATCTTTTTTGTTCTAAGTGGTTTTTTGATTGCTTATCGATACATGGATTCAAAGAATTTTCACTTTGGACGTTATATGATTAATAGAATAGCGAGAGTGTATCCCATTTATTTTATTCTCACCACCATCACGTTTTTAGCGACCTGGTATTATAGGCAAGAGGAGTCTTTTGACTGGGTTTTGTACGGGATGAATATTACGTTTCTCAGAGGTTTCTTTGATGATTTAATATTTACAGGAATTGCTCAAGGTTGGTCACTCACCGTCGAAGAAACATTTTACTTCACCGCACCATTGTTATTTCTACTACTGCGAAAGTCAAAATGTTTTCTGGTCATTCTTCCCATTTTAATTTTATTAATAGGCTTTGGGATTGTTCATTTTTTCGGAAACTCGCTTCCATTTGGGTTTTTTGGTAGTAACAATTTTCTACTGGAATTTACTTTCCTAGGTCGAGTCTTTGAATTTTTTATCGGGATCGGAATTGTGTTTGTAATGAAGAAAAGTCACTTATTTTCTACGTCAGGATGGTTCACTTACGGGGGAATTAGCGCAATGATAATTTGTATATATTTGATGTCAATTTTAGATAATGATGGGGCAGCAGCTGATAAAATCCCTTTTTATGTTGTCTATCTTTTATTTCTCCCATTGTTGGGAATAGCACCTCTTTTGTTCGGCCTAATTCAAGAAAAAACTATTGTGCAAAGTTTATTTTCAAATAAGGTTGCAGTGCTTCTAGGCAAAAGTTCTTATGCTTTTTATTTGGTGCATATGGGGATTTTTAAATTTAAACTTGATACCATCACAGATAATTTATGGGTGATATTTTTAGTATTAAATCTTTTAGCGGTAGTTATTTATCTGTTTTTAGAAAAACCTTTAAACAGAATTATTAGAGCGCGATTTACGTAGCGTTTTATTTTAAAACATATTAAAATGTAGGTGCAATCTCCATGAGAAAGTGAAGATGGATAGTATGTTGTTCTATACAATTTACCTCCATTTTAGATCAGAGAAAAACAACTGTCAGAGTCAAAAAAATATAGGGAATTCCTAATTTAAAAAAATCGCAGTTTCAATTCAAGCGGAATATACTTTAAAAACAAACTGTAGTGGCGTGTGTGCAAAGCCTTGGTCATTTCGTAATGCATCCGTCTTAATAGCGCCTTATTTTCTTTTCTGCTCTTATTTAATCGCATCGCTTTTCGCATTATTTTATAAGATGAATTGTTCATTCTGATCACCCTTGCATCATTTTTTAAGAAAATAATGCTTCCCATTGATGACTTTAATTCTCTTCTAGTTACGAGAATTTTGTCAATAAAATAAAAAGGATATTTTCTTGAGCCTCTAATCCAAATATCCAAATCTTCAAATGCCAAAGTCTCATCATAACCCCCAAGTTCGTCCAGCATCGATCGCTTCATCATTGCAGTTACGGAGCAAATTTTGTGTCTTTGATTGATAATATCTATATAAACATCGCCGCTATTTGGTGGATTAATAGCCGATAATTGATCATCTACAGGATAATAATATCCCAATTCTTTACCGTTTTCATCAATTAATTTCATATTTCCATAGACTAAACCAGCATCTTTATGTTCTCGAAATGCTTGAAGTTGGTTTGCAATGCAATCAGGTTGCAAAATATCATCTGCTGCAAGATCAATCACAAAGTCACCTTTGGCTTTACTGAAAATCGAATTGAAGGTTTTTGTGTATCCTCTATTTATTCTGTTTCTAGTGAAGTGAATTTCTGGATGATTTCGCAACCATTTTTCTATTACATCTGCTGAATTATCAGGACTGCAATCATCTCCTATTAAAAGTTCTATATTTTTGTAGGTCTGATTTAATACGGAATCCAAGGCGAGTGTCACAAATTTTTCGTGATTATAGCTTAGACAAATAATGCTAACCAATGGCATACTCTGCATAAAGATTGTAATATTGTAGTTTAAATGTAAATTTAGTTATTCAAAAATAATATGCAACATAAGAAGTTAAAAATTGCTTTATTGGCCTACCGTCTTAGTGGTGGTGGATTAGAAAAAGTAATGTCTTCCTTATCCCTTTATTTTGACAAAGTTGGTTTAGAAGTTCACAATATCGTTCTGGAAGATTATATTGATTATCCGTACGGGGGATTATTGAAAAACTTCGGAATTGGGAAATCTGAAAATGAAAGTGTTACTGAAAAAGCCAAGTCTTTCTTTACTTTAAAAAAGTATATTAATTCAAATAACTTTGACCACATTATAGATTTCAGATATAGATTGCAACCGCTTAAGGAATTGCTTTACGCTAAATTTATTTTTAAATCTAATACAATTCTTACCGTTCACAGCTCCAAAATCAACACCTATTTGCCCGATAACTCCTTTATCACCGGTATCATTTGCGATGGTAAAAAGCTAGTTTGTGTTTCAAAAAAGATTCAAGAATTGGTAGAGAAGAAGCACCACCTTACAGGTTGCACGACTATTTATAATCCAATTGATTTAGAAATGGTGATTATACAATCAAATGAACCTATCGATATTGATTCCGAATTTATAATTGCAATCGGCAAATATGATGACAACAATGTCAAGCAACTGGATTTGTTGATTGGCGCTTACGCAAAATCAATTCTGCCACAATCAAACATTAAATTAGTGCTTTTGGGAGCAGGTCAGAATCCCGATTTAATGAAAGTAATAGAGAATTTTAAACTTGAAAATTTTGTGGTTTTGATAGATTTTGATGTAAATCCACATAAATATATTAGCAAAGCCAAATTTCTAGTTTTAAGTAGCAAACACGAAGGTTTCGGGATGGTACTTGTTGAAGCTTTGGCCAACAATATTCCTGCTATTTCATTTGATTGCATTGCGGGTCCAAACGAAATTATCACTCATGAACAAAATGGTTTACTAGTAGAGAATCAAAATTTTAGCGCGATGACAACATCTTTAAATCGGTTTTTTCACGATCCGAAGCTTTACGAATACTGCAAATCCAACGCTTATCAGAGTGTGCAACGGTTTTCGACTGAACAAATTGGCAAACAATGGCTTGATTTATTAAAAATAGAATTAAATTCGTCGTATGAATATTGATATTATAAAAATCCCTAAAATTGAGGATCCACGCGGAAATCTGTCGGTAATTCAAGAGGATATTCTTCCATATACTTTCAAGCGAATTTACTATCTATACGATGTTCCGAGCGGTGCCTATCGCGGTGGCCACTCACATATTGCGCAAAAAGAATTCTTGATTGCTCTTAGCGGAAGCTTTACGGTTGTTTTAAACGATGGTCATGAAACCCAAACTGTGACCCTTAATAAGCCCAATGAAGGATTGTTAATTCATGAGGGAATTTGGCGCGAATTGATGGATTTTTCGAGCGGGTCTGTGTGTTTGGTAGTGGCTTCAGACGTTTTTGACGAGGACGATTATATCAGAGAATTTGATGAATTTCTAGCGGATCATAAATCCTAATTATAAATAGAAAAGTCAATACCATTGCGTCTTAGCAGCTGTTTTATTTTTAATAGTAACAATAGTATGCCTTTCGGCAAAATATACAAAGCCTTCGATTTGACTGAGAGGTTTTCCTTTGAAATTTGGTTATACAACGATTTCGACTCATTTGAAGCACCCGCCATTTTGTATTGCATAGCATATTCCATCCGGTAAAGGTCCAAATATTTTTTTAGACTAAGATTCGACTTTTCATGATCTTGATATTCGTCAAATCTTTTGATGTTCTTTTGTAAAATGTCTGTTTTAGATAGACTTCCTTCTATATAATGAAGGTAAGAGGAAGTCAATTTATTGCCAATTATAATTTTGGAATGCAATGCAATTCTAATCCACATATCAGTATCCTGACCACTTGAAATATATTTTTTAAAATTTCCGATTTCACTAAAAATTGATTTCGGGACAGCAACAGAAATGGAACTTGCAACGGCATAATGCAAACTAGCGGCAAAATAATCTTCTACTACACCTTCATAAGTATCATCAATACCGTAAAAGGATGGTTGGTAAGTGCTACCATTTTCAAAAATCAATTGATATCGGTTGCAATACATTCCCGCTTGTGGAAATCGATCAATCAACTTTTTAAGTTCTTCCAGATGATTTTGCATCCAAAGATCGTCTGCATCCAAAAAAGCGATATAAGGCGCAGTTGATTTTTCGATTCCGAAGTTTCGAGCTGCCGCAGCTCCGTGGTTTGCGGTAGAAAAATAACTGATTCGAGCATCTGAAAAACTTTTTACAATCTTTCCGCTAGCATCGGTGGAGCCATCATTTACAACGATAATTTCAAAGTCAGTAAAGCGCTGCTTCAAAACATTTTCTAGGGTTTGAGCAATATACTTTTCTTTGTTGTAAAGTGGAATAACGACCGAGAAAACTGGCATTAAAATTAAGTTTTCTCAAAGATAGCATTTACTGACAGTTATTTGATCTTGGTACAATATGTTTTTAATCGGTACTTTTTACCACCGGTCGATTTTATTAAGCTACTTTTCTTCTTCGACGGGAATGCCGCACTGTCCTCGATTATAATTTTGTATTTTTGTTAAGATTTATGCAACAGAAGAAATTACATATTATTTGTTTTGACAATCCTTATCCGCCAGTTTATGGGGGTGTTATCGATGTTTTCTATAAGCTTAAGGCACTTCATAAAATAGGTGTGGAAATTAACTTGCATTGTTTTGTAGATGAAATTCCTGCAGATACTGCTGCTTTGCAAAGTATTACTGAAAGCTGCCATTTCTACAAACGGAATAATAGCATTTTTAACTTATTTTCAAAAAAACCATATTCGGTCGCATCTAGAAGTCATAAAATGCTTGCGCAAAATCTCAAAAATGATAATTTTGATATTTTGTTTGAAGGCTTACAATCCACCTCAGTTATTCGAGCGCGATGTTTTAAGGATAGAAGTCTTTATTTGCGACTTCATAATCTTGAAAACAACTACTACAAAGGTTTGGTAAAGACTGAAACTAGTATTTTTAAAAAGATTCTTTATTTCATCGAATCATATAAGTATGAAAGGTATCTCAAGAATTTAGCCGAATTCTGTTGCGTCTTCACCTTATCATCTTTTGAAACTGATGCTGTAAATGATCTATATAACAATGCCGAATATATTCCAGTTTTCCATGGGAATGATAGGATAGCGGATACTTCAGATTTTGGTCAATACGCTTTCTATAATGGTGATTTGCGAATTTCTGACAATAAAAAAGCCGCCGATTTTTTAATAGATGTGTTTCAATCGGTGGACAATTATCCACTAATTATAGCTTCTAGTTTAGAAAATGAAACATTGATGAAAAGATGTGAACAGCTCAAAAACGTGCAATATATTGTTATCAAAAACCACGAACATCTAATTAGTTTGTCTCAGAATGCTCATATTAATGTGATGTTATCATTTCAGCAATCTGGCACAAAATTGAAAGCTGTAAATGCACTTTTTCAAAGTAGGCATTGCATCATAAACAGCAATATGCTTGACGATAAGAAGTTGCGAAGTCTTTGTGAAGTTGCCGAAACCAAAGAAGAATTTATCACCGCAATTGAAACTTTAAAATCCAAACCTTTTAGAGAGCATGAACAGCGCAAGCTAATTTTGAATGAGGTTTTAGAAGATGCTGAAAATGCCGAAAAACTGTACGGATTTATTGCAAAATAGCACTGAGCGAAAAACTTTGTGGCTCAGAAATATTATTTTTTATTGCAGCTTGAGTTGCGAAAAATAGCCAAGTCGATACAAATCAAAAACCGTCATCGATGGATTGGCCGATAAAAGATTTATTTCCATATCCTTTTTGAAGTAAGAATAAAACTGACTCATCGTTTTGGTAAGACCATATTTCTCGATCGTTGCAAATTGCTTTAAAAGTCGGTTTTCGCCTTTGACCATTTCAAAATTTGTCAAATAATCTAGATTTTCTATTGCGATTCGAGTCTTTTTTAAGAAAACTTTCGAGCTATCAAGATTGATGTGAGTAGCTGGATTGTCTATATGGAAAATTTTAATATTTTTTAATTTTAAATCGTAGAAGAAAACAAGATCTTCATACCCATAATTTGTGATAACTGCCGAAAATCTATTCTCCTTAAAAACGTCTCGACTGATTAGTAGGTTTGAAGTTAGGGAAGATTGATAAGGTTTCTTCTTTCGATGTTCTACCGATAGACTTTCTCTTTTGTAACCATAAACCCAGCGAAGAATATGGGATTCACTTGGACGATTCTTTTTATAATTAATTCCGCCGTAGCAGACTTCAACTTCGGGAATTTTTAAAGTGTTCAGATAATTTTCGATAAATCGGTCTGATACAGGCATTACATCACAATCTAAAATAAGAAGCCATTCGTATTTTGATTTTTTATAAAGTGAGTTGATATTCTTGCCTCTACCAATATTTTGCTCATTAATAAAGAAATTGCAATTTTCAAGAGTTAGAATTTCACTATTCTCAATATTATGAACCGATTGAGACCCATCATCTTGGCATAAAATTTCAAATTCAATTTGCTGTTCCCGACATTGCTCCCAAAGTTTTTGAACTAGTGGAAACACATTGTAATTGTATGTGGGTATTAAAATTGATAGCATTATACGGTTCTTTGTACCACTTCAAAAATTGATGCATTTTCGCACTTAAGGGTTTTCGCAGGGAATTTTAATATTAGCGCATAGTCGTGAGTGGTCATAATAACGGTTTGACCTTTTTCATTAATCTTACGTAAAACTTCCATAATTTCTACGCTAGTTTGCGGATCTAGATTTCCTGTAGGCTCATCTGCAAGTATAAGTTCAGGATCGTTGAGCAGCGCACGAGCAATGGCAACACGTTGTTGTTCTCCGCCCGAAAGCTGATGCGGCATTTTATGCGCAAACGTAAGTAAATCTACACGATTAAGAACTTCATTGATTCTTTCGTCCATTGCAGGCTTGTCCTTCCATCCGGTGGCACGAAGCACAAATTGCATATTATCATAAATATTACGATCCGGAAGTAGTTTAAAATCTTGAAATACGATTCCAATCTTACGGCGTAGAAAAGGAATATTACTTTCTTTAAGTGTAGCCAAATCATATCCTACAATGGTGCCTTCTCCTTCTAGAAGCGGCATATCTGCATAGAGAGTTTTCATTAAACTACTCTTGCCCGAACCTGTTTTTCCGATGATGTAAATAAATTCTCCACGCTGTACCGCAAGACTAAGGTTTGATATAATCACACGTTTATCCTGTGAGATGGTAACATTTTGTAAAAAAACAATAGGTTCTGCCATTTTGGTATGTTTAAGTGGTAAAAGTAATAAGTAAAGCGGCGGTTTCAAAACTAAATTTAAAATAATGCACTCACTCACAAATTAGCTCCTACAATGCCTTCTATTTTTGATAGCATATTTAAATAGTTAAAAAAATGTGTATAATAATTGTTAAGTTGTTGCCGTTATCAGCTACAGATTCTTACTTTTGAATTTTTGATAAAAACCCATAGATAATGCATAAATACGCTCGATTACTATTTACCATTTCGCTATTTACTGTAGGTACAGTTTCGGCTCAAAATTCGGAAATTTACACCCACGAGTTAAAGGATTACGACAAAGCACTTTACCTCTATAATAATAAGCAATATCTCTCCGCTCAGATACTTTTTGATAAAGTAAAAGCAACGACAAATAACTCAGATGTACAGGGTGACTGCGCTTATTATAGTGCAAATGCTGCTATTCGTCTAGAGCAACAAGATGCCGACTCGAAAATGGAGAATTTTGTTCGCGATTATCCAAGTAGCACGAAGCAAAATCAAGCTTATATAGAGGTAGCTCATTTTTATTTTGAGCAAGGAAAATATCCACAGGCATTGGAATGGTTTGATAAAGTGGATGAGAATTCGCTTAGCGCAAAAGATCAGGAGCGTTTTGATTTCCAGAAAGGCTATTCTTTTTTCTCTGCTAAGAAAAAGAAAGAAGCGACTACTTATTTCACGAAAGTGCAAAATTCTAAAGAATACGGATCTCAAGCTAAGTATTATTTAGGTTTTATGGCTTATGAAGGTGATGATTATAAAGAAGCAACAAAATACTTTGACGAAGTTTCTGGCGAAGAAAAGTACAAAGAGAAGCTTTCGTATTTTCAAGCGGATATGAATTTCAAATTAGGAAAATTTGATAAGGCGATTGAATTAGGAAAGGCGGCTATGGCCAAAAGTAATGCGATTGAGAAATCTGAATTGAATAAGATTATTGGAGAAAGCTATTTCAACCTTGAGAAGTATGCTGAAGCCATTCCGTACTTAAACCAATATAAAGGTAAAAAAGGAAAGTGGAATAATACTGATTATTACCAATTAGGATATGCTTACTACAAGCAAAACGATTTTGAAAATGCTATTGCTCAATTTAATAAAATTGTCGGTGGAAATGACTCAGTGGCACAAAACGCTTACTACCATTTAGGTGAAAGTTATTTGAAGACTGGAAAAAAACTACAGGCTTTAAATGCTTTCAAAAATGCTTCGGAAATGTCATTTAACGAGCAAATTCAAGAAGATGCGGCTTTAAACTACGCAAAGGTTAGTTATGAAATAGGTAACTCCTATCAAGCGGTACCCGATGTGTTGAATGCATTTATCCAGAAATATCCAAAATCGCCAGCAAAGCTTGAGATCGAAAATCTATTAATAGATTCTTATATCACTTCAAAAAACTACCAAGGTGCTCTAGATTTATTAGAAAAAAATAAATCTAGCAACAAAGCAGCTTATCAGAAAGTTGCTTTTTACCGAGGTTTAGAGTTGTATACAGATGGAAATTATAGTGAAGCTTTAAAATTATTTACAAAATCGATCAACGAGCCTCGTGATGCTAAATTTCTAGCGAGAGCCACTTTTTGGAAAGCGGAAACAGAATATGTATTGGATAATTTCAGTACCGCTCTTATTACTTTTAAGCAATTTATGAATTCGGCGGAAGCCAAAAACACTCCCGAATTTAAAAACAGTAACTATAATATTGCTTACACTTATTTCAAATTAAAAGAGTACGATCAAGCAGGAGATTATTTCCAGAAGCAAATTGATGCTTCTCCAAAAGATAATGTGCGTCTAAACGATTCATACTTAAGATTGGGAGACAGCCGATTTGTTTCGGCAAAATATTGGCCAGCGATGGATGCGTACAATAAAGCAATTGAACTAAAAAGTATCGATGCAGATTATGCGGCTTATCAAAAAGCAATCAGCTACGGGTTTGTTGCTAGAAATGATCGAAAAATTGAAGATTTAAATAAATTTCTTGAGCAATTTCCAAAATCTAATTACAGAGATGATGTGATGTTTGAACTTGGAAATACATATATAGCCGAAAACAAAACCGATTTAGGATTAAAAACCTACGACAAATTGGTAGCAGAATTCAAAAACGGAAATTATAGTTCAAAAGCAATTTTACGACAAGGATTGGTTTATTACAATGCAGAAAAAGATAATGACGCTTTGGCGAAATTTAAAAAAGTGGCTGCAGACTATCCTCAATCGCCAGAAGCACTGGAAGCAGTTGCAACCGCAAGATTGATCTATATGGATTCTGGTCGAGTTAACGAATATGCTGCTTGGGTAAAAACACTGGCGTTTGTTGAAGTTACCGATGTAGATCTTGATAATGATACGTACAAAAGTGCCGAAAAGAAATATTTGCAAAACGAGACCAAAGCGGCAATTGCAGCGCTATCATCTTATATTTCATCATTTCCAAATGGTATTCACGCTTTAAAAGCGAATTTCTATCTGGCACAGTCTTACTTTAATGATGGATTGCCAAATAATGCAATTGCAAATTATGAGTATGTAGTTGGAAAGCAACGAAGCGAATTTACCGAGCAGTCGTTAGCAAGATTGGCTGAAATTTATATCAAGAAAGCTGATGTGAATAACACTATATCAACTTTAAAAAGATTAGAAACCGAAGCTGATTTTCCGCAGAACGTGACTTTTGCGCAAGCGAATTTAATGAAAACATATTACGAGCAAAAGGATTACAGCAATGCCGAAATTTATGCTACCAAAGTTTTGAGCAATCCAAAAACTGATGCAAAAGTAAAAGCAGATGCTCAAATTATTGTTGCTCGTTCAGCGATTAAAACCAATGATGAGGCAAAAGCGCGTACTGCTTACGCAAATTTACTAAGCATTGCAACAGGAGAACTTGCAGCAGAGGCATTATACTACGATGCTTACTTTAAAAATAAAGACGGAAAGTTTGAAGTATCAAACGCGGCAGTTCAGAAATTGACAAAAAATTATTCTAGCTATAAATATTTCGGAGCAAAAGGACTGATTGTAATGGCTAAAAACTTTTACGGTTTGAAGGACAGTTTCCAAGCAACTTATATCTTAGAAAGTGTGATTAAGAATTTCACGGCTTATGCAGATGTAATCGAAGAAGCGAAAGCTGAACTTGCAAAAATTAAAGGAGAAGAATCTAAAACCAATTCATCAGTTCAAAATTAAAGAACAACTACCGTTCGTTAGATTCCAATTTGATTGATATTTTATAAAGAAAATTATGATTTTAAACACAAAATATAGTACTGCATTATTAATTTTATTAGCTGCGCAAACCATGTTTTCGCAGAAGAAAGACGAGAATATCGGTACCGAGGTTGTCAACGTTGTTAAGCCTTATACACCCACTATATCGGATGCTTTCAAACTGAAAGAAACTCCAAAAATGGACGATGAAGACAATGAAAAGAAAGAGGAAATAAAATACAATATTTTTTCATTTCCGGTAGCGTCAACTTTTACACCAAGTAAAGGCCGTGCTGCAGGAGTTGACAAAAAGAAATCGGAGCAGTTATATCCAAATTTTGCAACATTTGGAGTAGGCAATTATGGCACAATCTTGGGCGAGCTATACGTTACCCGAGAAGTTGGTGATAATAGCTACATCAGTGGAATGCTTAGACATTTATCGTCAGAAGGGGGGGTAAAAAATATTTTTCTAGATGATGATTACCGTGATTCTTCACTTGATCTTACGTATGGATATAATGTGCAAAATTTGTCTTGGAAAGTAGATGCAGGATACCAAAATCAATCTTACAACTGGTATGGACTTCCTAAAGAATTTGCGGCAAGTCTTAGCCCAGAAGCAGTGGGAGTTATTGTACATAGTATAAATCCACAGCATACCTACCATAATTTTAATGTAGGCTCGGTTGTAGAGTTAAACGAAAGCATCTTTAATAGAGTAGAAGTGAAGTACAATCGTTTTTGGGATTCTTACAAATCTGAAGAAAACAGATTGATCGTGAAACCTAAAATCAGTTTTGATATTAACGATTTGCAAATACAGTCCAATTTTGTAGTTGATTATGTTGGTGGAAGTTTCAACAAACCGCACTACGATTTTACGCCAGCTAATTACGGATTTGCAAATATCGGAATTCAGCCAAGTTTTTCATTGGTTAGAAATGACTGGTCTTTTAATATTGGTGCTTCAGCTTTTTATAGCATGGATTTAGAAAATGACAAAAGTAGTTTTTATATTTATCCAAATGTAACAGCTTCGATTGATGTTGTGGGAGATTTGATGGTATTTTACGCAGGTGCTGAAGGCGGATTGCAACAAAATTCATATAGAGATTTTACAAATGTCAATCCTTATATGTCACCAGAATTTGGCGTTGCTCCAACTGATAGACAATACGATTTCTTTGCAGGACTTAAGGGAAAACTAGCTAGCAGTGTTGGTTATAATATCCGCGCGTCTTATACAAATGAGCGTAACAAAGCTTTCTTTAAGAGCAATGATTATAACGAACAATCAGAATTGCCAAACTATGCTTTTGGAAATTCATTTGGAATCGCGTACGGAAATCTAAGAACAATCTCTTTTTACGGAGAATTAAAAGCTGATTTTACAGATAAAGTATCGGCAGGTATCAACGGAAGTTTTAGTGATTACGGCGTTGATGGTGTTGCCGAAGCTTGGAATATGCCAGCAATTAAGATAGGTGCAAATCTTGAGGTTGCTATTACCGATAAAATTTCGGCTGGTACCGATTTATTCTTTACCGGAGAACGCAAGGATATTCAGCAATTTTCTAGTTTAGTTGGAGAGACAGGTGTTCGAACGTTAGAAAGTTATTTTGATGCCAATATTCACGTAAACTATAAATTTAGCGATCGTTTGAACTTCTTTTTAAGAGGAAATAATTTGGCAAATAAAAATTACGAAAAATGGCTTGACTATCCTGTGCAAGGATTGCAAGGTGTAATTGGAGCAAGCTATAAGTTTGATTTCTAAATTTGAAAACACAGAAAATTTAAATCTTATTTTATGACTTTCAAAGAAAAAGTTTGTGGGTATTATGCAGTAAATATTCAGGATAAGATTGATGTTTTCAAAGATATGATTTCGGCCCTTACCGAAGATGCAAAGAATGACAGTAAGGGTTCGGCGGGGGATAAGCATGAGACCGCTTTGTCCATGATGCACTTAGAGCAAGAGAAGTTGAATTACAAAATATTGGAAAATGTAGCGGCTAAAAAAGCTTTTGATCAAATTGACTTCGGCAGAAAGTCGGACAAAGTTATTTTGGGAAGTTTGGTGCAGGCAAATTCGACATTTTTTCTGATCTCGGTCGCGCTACCGAAGACCATATTTGATGGGCACACCATTTATGGTTTATCAACCGAATCCCCTTTGGCGAAAGCCTTACTAGGACAAACAGTAGGGTACAGCTTCAAGATAAATAGTAGCGAGTATCTGATTAATGATATTTTATAGGGAAGAGTTAAATTGTTGATGTGTTTATGCGTTTAATTGTTGATGTATAATGGCGTTTAATTGTTGAAATGATTATGCGTTTAATTGTTAAATGGTAATTTTTGGGTATAGTAAAATATTTATATTCTATAGAGTCTCCAATTAAATTCTTCAGCCACTCAACGATTATAAAATACATCCATGCAAAAATAGATGATTCAACCCTTCAACAATCCAACCCTTCAAAAATCCAACCCTTCAAAAATCCAACAATCCAACAATCCAAGAATTTAACAATTTAACGATTCTACAAATAAACAACCACTGCAGCGATGCGGTTTTTTTTAGCTCTAAGCCGTTGGAAATGACAGTAAATAAGTGTTAAATGTTGATAACTTAGCTAGGTTTAAGTGCATTAAATCCTATAAATTCAGTACGATTTTGTATATTTGCGTGTTAGACAAAAATCACATCAGAGAACAAAATAATATGAGCGAAGAAGTTAATAAGAATAGTTATTCGGCAGACAGTATTCAGGCATTAGAAGGAATGGAGCACGTAAGAATGCGACCTTCCATGTATATTGGAGACATTGGTGTTCGTGGTCTTCATCATTTGGTTTACGAAGTCGTAGATAACTCTATTGATGAGGCTATGGCAGGTCATTGCGATAAAATTTCGGTTACTATCAACGAAGATAATTCGGTGACAGTACTAGATAACGGGCGTGGTATTCCAATCGATATGCACAAAAAAGAAGGTGTCTCGGCACTGGAAGTTGTAATGACAAAAATTGGTGCAGGTGGAAAATTCGACAAGGACTCTTACAAAGTTTCTGGTGGACTTCACGGTGTAGGGGTTTCAGTGGTAAATGCATTATCAAAACATTTGCGAGCGACTGTCTACAGAGAAGGGAAAATTTACGAGCAAGAGTATGAGCGCGGAAAGCCATTGGCACCTGTGCATGAAATAGGAACTACAGACAAGAGAGGTACCGAAGTTACTTTCTATCCAGACGAAACTATTTTTACTCAAACAGTAGAATTTAGCTACGATACCCTATCAGCTCGTATGCGTGAGCTTTCTTTCTTGAATAAAGGAATTACAGTAATCTATACTGACAAAAGAGAATTAGATAAAGACGGGAATTTTATCCAAGAAATTTTTCATTCTGACGAAGGTCTAAAAGAATATATCAGATACCTTGACGGAAATAGAGAGCCAATTATTGCACATGTAATTAGCATGGATAATGAGAAAGGCGAAATTCCAGTCGAAGTGGCTTTGATTTATAATACAAGTTATACTGAGAATATTTTCTCTTATGTAAATAATATTAATACCCATGAAGGTGGTACGCACTTGCAAGGTTTTAGAACAGGTCTTACAAGATCTTTAAAAAAATATGCAGATGCGTCGGGAATGTTGGACAAACTGAAATTTGATATTTCTGGTGATGACTTCCGTGAAGGGCTTACGGCAATTATTTCGGTAAAAGTTCAAGAGCCACAATTTGAGGGACAGACAAAAACAAAACTTGGAAATAGAGAAGTAGTTTCTCCGGTTTCGCAAGCGGTAGGAGATATGATCGAAGCTTATTTGGAAGAAAATCCAAATGATGCTCGCATCATTGTTCAAAAGGTAATTCTTGCAGCGCAAGCACGTCACGCGGCGAAAAAAGCTCGTGAAATGGTTCAGCGTAAAACCGTAATGGGCGGCGGTGGACTTCCAGGAAAACTTTCTGATTGTTCTGAACAAGATCCTGCAAAATGTGAAGTATATCTAGTCGAGGGAGACTCGGCAGGTGGTACGGCAAAGCAAGGTCGTGATCGATCTTTTCAAGCAATTTTGCCGCTTCGAGGTAAGATTTTGAACGTTGAAAAAGCAATGCAACACAAGGTTTTTGAAAATGAAGAGATCAAAAATATCTTTACTGCTCTGGGAGTTACAGTTGGTACTGCCGAAGATTCAAAAGCTTTAAATATTGAAAAACTACGGTACCATAAAGTAATTATTATGTGTGATGCCGATGTCGATGGTAGTCACATTGCAACTCTTATTCTTACTTTCTTCTTTAGATTTATGAGAGAATTAATCGAGAATGGACACATTTATATTGCAGCTCCGCCATTATACCTGGTTAAAAAAGGGAATAAAAAAGAGTATGCGTGGAGTGACGATGATCGTGATGCTGCCAATGCTCGTATGGGCGGAAGTGCAAATATCCAACGTTATAAAGGTCTTGGAGAGATGAATGCTGAGCAGTTGTGGGAAACTACGATGGACCCAGAATACAGAACATTGCGTCAGGTAACGATTGATAGTCTTGTAGAAGCTGACCGCGTATTTTCGATGCTAATGGGCGATGAGGTACCACCTCGTAGAGAATTTATCGAGAAAAATGCAGCTTACGCTAAAATTGACGCTTAATTCAATAAAATTAGTATAAATTGCATTTGCAAAAGAATTGCAATTATAACAAAAAGCTCAAAATATATGAAAGTAACGATAGTAGGCGCTGGAAATGTTGGTGCCAGTTGTGCAGATGTAATCTCTTATAGAGGAATTGCTAGTGAAGTTGTTTTATTGGATATTAAAGAAGGTTTTGCCGAAGGTAAAGCAATGGATATTATGCAATGCAGCAGTAATACAGGTTTCAACACAGTAGTTACTGGTGTTACTAATGATTATTCTAAAACTGCCAACAGTGATGTGGTAGTAATCACCTCGGGAATTCCAAGAAAACCAGGAATGACCAGAGAAGAATTAATCGGAATCAATGCTGGAATCGTCAAGTCGGTGGCAGAAAATGTTTTAAAACATTCACCAGATACAATTTTGGTGGTAGTTTCTAATCCAATGGACACAATGACTTATTTGGCATTGAAATCTTTAGGAATGGACAAAAAGAAAATCATCGGAATGGGTGGTGCTCTTGACAGTTCACGATTCAAATACTTTTTAGCGAAAGCTTTAGACAAACCAATCAACGATATTTCGGCAATGGTAATTGGAGGTCACGGTGATACCACCATGATTCCACTTACTAGATTAGCTTCCTACAATGGAATTCCTGTTTCTGAATTTTTATCAGAATCAGAACTTTCAGAAGTGGCAAGTAGTACAATGGTAGGAGGAGCAACACTTACTAAATTGCTAGGAACATCTGCTTGGTACGCTCCGGGAGCTTCGGTAGCATATTTAGTAGATAGTATTCTCAACAATCAAAGAAAAATGATTGCTTGTTCGGTAATGCTAGACGACGAATACGGTCAGAACGATATTTGCATCGGCGTACCTTGTATTATAGGAAGAAATGGAATCGAAGAAATCGTAAAAATCGAACTGAACGAGCAAGAAAAGCAAAAATTTGCCGAAAGTGCAGAAGCAGTTAGAAATATGAATGCAGATTTAAAATCTCATTTATAGTGATACAAAATTTATAAAATTTCAATTAAGTGCTATGTCGAAAGATGTAGCACTTTTTTTGTGAAATAAGTGAAAAAGTAAATTGTCAAATTAATAATTCAAACCCACGAAAGTGCTTGTAAGATCTATTTATCGCTACAATTTTTAACATATAATTAATAATGTTCGATAATTGAATGATAGTACAAAATAAAATTGTTTAATCTTTTCGTAAATTATATATTTGCACGTTTCAAAAAAACTCCACATTAGTTGCACTGTCTTTTGGGCAACCAACATTTGAGCATTAATCTGGTATTTTTCACCAAACAATATTGACTGAACCAAAAAATAATTAATTTTTAGTAGTAATGCAGAATAGAGGACTCGTTAAATTTTTCGCAATAATATTTGCGCTGGTAAGTATTTACCAACTTTCTTTCACCTTTGTCGCTCAAAAAATTCAGGATGACGCAAAGGAATTTGCTGCAGGCGACTCGCAAAGGCAAATTAGATATTTAGATTCTATTGGAAAAGAAAAAGTCTATAATCTAGGTTTTACTGATTTTACTTATGATGAAGTAAAAGGAAAACAGATCAATAAAGGACTTGACCTTGAAGGAGGAATCAACGTAATTCTTGAAATTTCTGTAAAAGATATTTTGAAAGGATTGGCCAATAACTCAAAAGATCCAATCTTTAATAAGGCGCTTGTTGATGCATCAGCAAATAGAGAAGGAAATCAAGATTATATTGATGCATTCTTTATTGCTTTTGAAAAAGAAGCGGAAGGAAAAACCAAATTAGCATCTCCAGAAATTTTTGCAAATAAAATAATGGGTGACGATATGACTTTCAAAATGACTAATGACGAAGCTAAGAAAGTGCTTCGTAGAAAAGTTGATGAGTCTATTGGAAGTGCATTTCAGGTATTAAACAAACGTATTGACAAATTTGGTGTAGTACAACCTAATATTCAAAGACTTGGTCAATCAGGTCGTATCTTGGTTGAATTGCCAGGAGCACAAGAAATTGATCGTGTTAAGAAATTACTACAAAGTACAGCACAATTAGAATTTTGGGAAACTTACAAAATTGACGAATTAGGTGAATTCCTAATGGCGGCAAACGAAACTCTAAAAGCTACAGAAGGTAAAGACATTCAAGTAACCGAAGCAAAACCGGCTACCGGAATTGACTCACTACTTACCGATACAAAAAGTGATTCAACTGCATTAGCAAAAGGAAACAATCCACTTATCGATACATTTGTTGCTCAAGGAGGCGGACCAGTTTTGGCTGTGGTTTCTACAAGAGATACAGCAAAAATCAATGGATACCTAAAGAGAGCAGACATTCAGAGATTACTACCAGCAGACAAGCGTTTTGCCAAATTTGTTTGGGGTATTCCAACTGCAATCAAAACTGATAAAGGCGCTACTATCGAATCGGTCGAATTGTATGCACTTAAAGGAAATAGAGACAATCAAGCTGCGATGAGCGGTGGAGTTGTTACAGATGCAAAAGATTCTTTTGACCAATTAGGAAAACCATCGGTTACAATGCAGATGAGTGGTGTAGGAGCTAGAGAGTGGGAAGAACTTACTGGAAATGCTTTTACTACAAAAGGAAATATAGCAATCGTTCTTGATGATGTAGTTTATTCTGCACCAGGAGTTTCTAGCGGACCAATTGCCGGTGGAAGATCAGAAATTTCAGGAATGTTTGACGTTGCACAAACAAAAGATTTAGCAAACGTTCTACGTGCGGGTAAATTACCGGCAGCTGCAGAAATCGTTCAATCAGAAATTGTAGGACCATCATTAGGTCAAGAAGCTATTGATAACGGAACAAACTCTGCAATCGTAGGTTTATTATTAGTATCTCTTTGGATGATGCTTTATTATGGTAAAGCAGGTTGGTATGCAAATATCGCTTTGGCAGTTAACTTATTATTCCTTTTCGGAATTCTTGCAAGCTTAGGTGCTGTACTTACATTGCCTGGTATTGCTGGTATCGTACTTACAATGGGAACTGCGGTAGATGCAAATATCATTATCTACGAGCGATCTAAAGAAGAATTAAGACTAGGAACACCACTAGATTTAGCAGTAAAAAAATCTTTTAGCTGGGAAGGCGCAATGTCATCAATTACCGATGCCAACGTAACCCACATCTTAACAGGAGCGGTACTTTTAATTTTTGGTACAGGACCAATCAAAGGATTTGCAACTACTTTATTAATTGGTATTGCTACCTCTTTATTTACGTCAATTTTCATCACAAGAATTTTATTGGAGTGGAGTATTTCACGTAGAAACAACCTAACATTCGTAACTGGATTTTCTAAAAATTTCTTTACCAAATTCAATTTTGATTTCTTAGGAAAAAAGAAAATTGCCTACGGTATGTCAATCGCAATCTTAATTATTTGTATTGCATCACTTGCTACAAACGGACTTAACTATGGTACTGATTTCGTAGGTGGAAGAACATTCCAAATTCGTTTTGAAAAACCAGTTTCTGCCGAAGATGTTAAAGGCGACCTTGCACAAGTATTTGACGGTAGTGCCGAAGCAAAAGTATATGGATCGGACAATCAACTGAAAATTACTACCAAGTATAAAGTTGACGAAACAGGTTCAGAAGCAGATTTAGAAGTAAACAAATTGCTTTTTGATAATTTGAAAAAGCACTATGGTCCAGATATGACCTATGATAAATTTATCAATGCCTACGACGGTAAAAACCTAGGATTGCTTTCTGCATCTAAAGTAGGACCTTCTGTAGCAGATGATATCAAGACAAACTCAATTTGGGCAGTATTAGGAGCAATGGCGCTAGTATTTATCTACCTGATGATAAGTTATAGAAGATGGCAGTATTCTCTTGGAGCAGTAGCTGCAGTAGCGCATGACGTTATCTTCGTTCTAGGTATCTACTCACTATTATGGAAATACCTTCCTTTTGGGATGGAGATAGATCAGCACTTTATTGCTGCGATTTTGACTGTAATTGGATACTCGCTAAATGATACTGTAATTGTATTTGACAGGGTTCGTGAGTACCTTGCCGGAAAAGAGAAAGGTAACTTTAATCAAATTGTAAACAAATCGATTAACTCAACCATGTCCAGAACGGTAAATACATCTCTTACCATGATTATGGTTTTACTAATCATGTTCATCTTCGGAGGAGAGTCAATTAGAGGATTTATCTTTGCAATGCTTATCGGTATTGTAGTAGGAACCTACTCATCACTTTTCATTGCAACGCCAATTTTGGTGGATACGATTCCACAAGCAGAGCACGATGCAATCGAAGCTAGACATAATAAACCAGAAGAAGTAGTTGCATAAATTTGTAACCCTTATATACCAAAAAACCCGGCTTAGGTCGGGTTTTTTGCGTTTAAAAATATTCAAAATAATCTAGGCAATCCTTTTTTGGCTTTCGCCGAATTTATGCTGCACGAGTAATTTTTGGATTTGGTGCCAAATTGAAGTACCGCGGTTTAGCAGATGCAGCCGCTGGGCTGAAGTCGTAAATGGTAATTTGTATGTTGTATATTGTATATTGTATATTGTATATTGTATATTGTATAATGTAGATTGTATACTGTATATTGTATAATGTATATTGTATAACGTATATTGTAAAATGTATGTTGTTTAATGTAGATTGTATATCGTATATCCAACTTCGTAAATCGTAACTCTAAATTCGTAAATCCAACTTCGTAAATCCAACTTCGTAAATCCAACTTCGTAATTCGTAATTCGTAAATCCAACTTCGTAAATCGTCTATCGCAAATCGTATATCCTTCTGGCTTTCGCCGAAAGACTTCAAGGCACTTCAACAGTTGTTTAACGCGAAGCAGATTGTATTTCAGTTCACTTCTAGCAAGAAGGGGATTTGTCCTTGGTTGAAGGTGGAGTGGTGGGGGAGAAGGCGAGGTTTTTACGCTGAGCCCAACTACAAAGCTTGTAAAGAGATCGTTGTTTAATAAGTGTAGGAATATTGTTCTTGAAAGAATCAAACCTAGCTATTACTTGCTTGCTTGCTTGCTTGCTTGCTTGCTTGCTTGCCGCTGAAATTCGGAAATTGCCTAATTTGTGTGTAAGCAATCTCCAGAGTGGTTGGTCGGAAATCCCGGCATACCACTTTATGATCTAATTCAGCTCCTTTAAAAACATTCTTAATGTGCTAATACTAGTAGATTTAGATTTTTGAAATAGTTCGCAAATTTGAGCTTGGGTTAGCCAAACGGTTTCTTCCTGCAATTGTGCATAAATAACTTTCTTAAACCTTACTTCTCTCAATCACAATTGCAAGTATAATCTATAATATAGGCATGAAATCGTGAACCATAGGAATCCGTTTCTCCGTAACCGCCATTTTTAAAGCTGCTCCAGTTTCTGGAAGGAATACCACAAAATATGTATGTATTTGTAGAATAACTGTACTTGTTTTTTTTAATTTTTGCTATGACATAGTATTTACCATCATACGTGTAGGCGGTAACTTCATTCAACCATTCTGAATCCAAGGTGAAGCTGCTAACCTTCGAAACATACGAACCTTCCGTTTTTATAAATTCAAGCAAATCATCACAAGATACGGATTGAGAGTAGCTGTTAACACTAAAAGTAAATAGCAGCATTAATAGTAATTTTGCTTTCATAATAAGTTAATTATTGTTTTTCTTAAAGTTTTCTGCCTGCTCAAAGATCTCCACATAAACCTCATCTTTATCAACCGGAGGATATCCGAACTCATCCAACATTAAAATCAAACCGACTTTCAAGGCAGCTTTAATATCTTCTCTTTTATTCCAATCTGGGAATTTAGCTTTAGATTCAACAAGATCTTTGACTGCTTTCGCTAATTCAATCAATTTATCTTCTGGATAATTAAAATCATATTTTACACAAAGCATTTTCAAAATATCGTAAAACGCTTTCTCTTCAAAGTCAATACCTAACGAATCTCCAGCCGAAAATTCTTTATGAACCTCCCAAATCATTTCCGTTAATTGGTCAGCCATTTCTTCATAGACTTCACTACGTAAAATATCGTTTTCACTTCTTTCATTATAACGTTCCACTAACGATTGCATCTTTTTACTAAAGTCAACACCTTTTACTTTGTTTACTTTTTTAATTTCCTGAATCGCTTTTGCCAACAACTGTTGCAGTAACTTTATCTTGGTATTCGGTAATTTAATTTTATTAATCTTAGCCAAGTAATCTTCGTCAAACAAATCTTGCTCACTTTCGGTGTCGTGACCTAACTTAAATATTTCTTCAACACCATCACTCTGCAAGGCATTTTTAATCATTTCGCGTACTTTGGCATTCATTTGTGCGGTGTCGGGTGCATTGCCTTTGGTCAGTTTGAAAACTATTGACCGAACTGCTAAATAAAAGTGCGTATAATCACGTTCTGTTTGATTGAGTTCTTCGCTTCCTACACAGATATCATAGGCGGCTTTCAAACGTTTTACCAATCCCATAAAACGAGTTTCAAACTCTTTGGTTTGTTGAACAAATTCTGCCGCTTCATTAAGATTTTGTAGTTGCTCTAAAGTAGAGCCATGAAAGTAGTTTCTACTATCGTATTTGTGCAACAACTTAGCAAGTAAGTCTAAATGATTGCGGACAATACGAACCGACTCAGCCACATCTTCAAAATTATCTTTATCACCTGTGCCGTATTTTGCCAGAGCCAAATTCATTTGTTTCTTAATCCCAATATAATCTACGACCAAACCTTTGTTTTTGTTGGCATAGTTTCGGTTGACACGAGAAATAGTCTGAATCAAATTATGTTGCTGCAAAGGCTTGTCAATATAAATGCTGTCTAAGAAAGGCACATCAAAACCAGTCAACCACATATCGACAACAATAGCAATCTTAAAGTTCGATTTTTCTTGTTTAAATTGTTCGTCTAATTTCTTACGATCGTCTTTCGTTCCCAACAAATCATACATTTCCTTTGGATCATCTTTGCCACGCGTCATAATCATTTTGATGCGCTCTATTTTCTTAAGCTCTTTCTTTTCTTTTTCATTGAGAATAGCTCCTTTTTCGGCTCTTCTTTTTTCATTCCATTCAGGACGTAAAGCAATAATGTTTTGAAATAGGGCATAGGCAATCTCTCTACTGCTGCAAACAAAAAGGGCTTTTCCTTTCACGGTAGCTCCTTCATCAATGCGTGTTTCGTAATGCATTACAAAATCTTCCGCTATGGCTTTTAGACGTTGCGGGTCGCCCAAAATAACGTTCATACTTGTCGTTTCTTCCTTGCTTTTTTCTATCTGATAATCGTTGGCTCCTTCTTCGGCAACCATATCATAGTATTGCTCTATTTTTTGTAACTCAGTATTTTGCAAAACTACTTTAGCAGCTCTTCCTTCATAGGCAATACGAACCGTAATTTCATCTTTAACCGATTCCGTCATTGTATACGCATCTACCACTTTTCCAAAAACATCTAAAGTAGCATCTATCGGAGTTCCTGTAAACCCAACGTAAGTTGCATTGGGTAATGAATCATGCAAATACTTAGCAAATCCATACGATTTACTAACACCTTCTGCGGTGACTTTTACCTTTTGGTCTAAATTGGTCTGACTTCTATGAGCTTCATCCGAAATACAAATAATATTCGTTCGATCAGAAAGAAGTAAAGTATCTTCAGTAAACTTATGAATGGTCGTTAAAAACACACCACCACTTTGTCTGCCTTGTAAAAGTTCCCGTAATTGACTACGGCTTTCAACGGTCATAATATTATTATCACCAATATACTTTTTAGCATTGGTAAATTGTTTAGATAATTGGTCGTCTAAATCGGTGCGGTCGGTGATTAATATGATGGTTGGACTTTCAAAATACTCGCTTTTCATTAACAATCTTGTTAAGTAAAGCATCGTGAAACTCTTGCCGCAGCCAGTAGCTCCAAAGTAAGTACCACCTTTTCCGTCGCCTAATGGTTTTTGAGCGATTTTAATGTTGTCAAACAAAGCTCTTGCCGCATAATATTGTGGATAACGACAAACTATCTTTTCGTTCTTTTTCGAACTATCAGGAATATAAATAAAGTTACACAAGATGTCTTTCAATCGCTCTTTATGAAACATCCCTTGTACCAAAGTGTACATACTATTAATGCCATCAACATCTTTGGCTAATCCTGCTACTCGTCGCCAAGCATAGAAAAACTCATACGGTGCAAACAGCGAACCTGCTTTATTATTGATACCATCGCTAATCACTGTAATAGCGTTATACTTTAGCAATTCTGGAATATCTCTAGTATAACGCGTAGTAATTTGTACAAAAGCATCATGCAAAGTAGCATCTTCTCTAATAGCGCTTTTAAATTCAAAAACTACCAAAGGCAAGCCGTTTATGTAAATAATACCATCAGGAATTCTTTTCTCAGTGCCAATGATTTCCATTTGGGTAACAAACCGATAGGTATTGTTGTCTTTGGCACCATAATCCAACAAATACACCCAAATATCTTTCCTAGTTCTATCTTCTCTTTTTAAAGCAAAACCATCCGAAACCCATTTTAAAAATGTTTTATTGCTTTCATACAAATCTGTAGCTGACAACGTTTGCAGTTGCATTATAATAGACTGCACTTCGTTTGCTGTGATGCCTTCGTGGTCATATCGTGCAAACAAAGACGCTTTTAAATCTTCCACCAACAACACTTCTTCTGGTGTACGTATTAACGCAGCACCAAAAGCATGAGGATAGCCTTCATTAGCTAATAGCTCTGTAAACGCGGTTTCTAGTTTGGCTTCGGTGAATTTCATTTTATTTTAATTTATCTTGATTCCATTTTGCAGGGTTATCAATTATATAATTCGAAATCATTTCAAACGATTTTTCATTACGGATAATGTGTTCATAATAATTACGTTGCCATAATTTTTCGTCAAATCGTTTCCAATCCAATGTTTTAACACCCCGAATATATTCATTTGTTGTCATTGTTTTAAACCATCCCACCACCCGATGTAGGGGCGAACCTACGTGTTCGCCCAAAATATTCGAAACGGATTTATCCGTTTCGAATTTATCCATTTCGGATTTATCCGCATCGCAAACGAATGTTTTTGGACCATTTGTTTCGCAAACATCCGGACAGACACACAGGTCTGCCCCTACCGCCCCTACGGAACCAACGTTTTCTATAATACAATGAAAATGATTGGGCATCACCACCATTTCGTGGCATTTGATGTCACCAAATTTTTGTTCTAATTCATAATACCATTTCACAATCATGGTTCCGGCCTCATTCAAATGCATTTTATGGTTTGCAATTTCCCCAAACAAACTCGCCCGATCCTGACAACATATCGTTATAAAATACAATCCTGCCTGCGAATAATCATATCCTTTTAATCGGATAGATCTGCGATGGTGACTATTTGGATTGTAGTTGTTCATAATTTATAATATTATTTGGCTTCGGTGAATTTCATTTATAAATTATCCTTTAAAATAAAAACATTCAATTTTTTAAAAATAGACAGCAAATGATCATCGTCTAATTTATCAATAATAAATTGCGATAAATTTGAAATCTCAAGATCTGTGGGTTGATAATGCATTATAGCAAAATGAGACCAAGTTAAATCGGTTGCTTTAAAATGTTCTGCAAAAACATGAGCTTGCTCTTCATCTGTAAATTCAATACTATTATAAATAGCTCTATCTTTTAATAAATCACCATGCATTTCAACGGCTATGTACATCTTTTTTTCTAATGTCAAAAGCTTTTCATAAACAACAGTAATCATTAAATTTTTATTACTAGGGGAAACATAATATACTAATCGCTCGTCGTTAAAACTATTTGCTCTTGGCGCATATTTATTAACACCGTTAATACGGTTACCTGCATCAACAACTTGGCTTATAATATGTTCCTTTAATTTCTTTTTAAAGGTATTTAATTGATTGATTTTTTCTTGATTTTTATAATAGAATATAATGTTTTCTTTTTCCATTATGGGATGACTTAGATTAATTATGTTTTGGCAAAAATCTTTTAAAAAGGCTAGGTATTTATCGTTGGCATTTAACATATAACTACCCAAGTTTTGCATTACCGTTGACACTAATTGCAAATGTGTAATATTGATAAAACGTTCGTGTTTTATGTCCGATATAGGGTGAAGAGACAATACAATACCAATCTTAGTGGTAACCTTTATTTCATTATAATATTCGTCTAGGTCGTTATTAAGTTCGTGAAGGACTTTGTTTTCTATAATAATTGCTTGTTCATTATTTTGAAGAAGCAAATCAATACGTTTCTGATTTTTAGTCCCATATTCAGTTCTTATTGTAAAGTCTAGGAACGTTTCAAAATCATCTGTATTTTTTGCTATTAAGGACGTGTTGATAATTTCCAAAAGACTTTTTATAAAAAGATCTTTCAATCTATGTGCTTCATTACCATTAAAATAGAACGCATAAATATTTGACACCACATTTTCGTAATGAGGTTGCTTTGCAATACCTAAAAATGTTTTAGGTTTTCCTCTAATTACAGGAATATCATTTTCGTTTAAGAAAGATTGTAATTCTTGTATATTCATTTTACTATAATTATAATGAATAGTAATAATTTTTAATCTTTTTTGCCATTAACTTTCTTCGTTCTAATAAGAAAGTCTCATAATTATCATGAGTGTTTTCTAATATCGAAAGAGGTATTTCATTCGCTTTTAAATTCTCTAACAACGCACTTTCACTATCGATGGTAGTAATATCAAAAACACCATCTTTAATTTGAATTTTTACTTTATTGAAGTAGTCACTAGGTGAAAGCATTCCAATTTTTATATTGGTAGATTGCTCGGTATAAGTATAGTTTGCTACTTGATTGTATAACTTTTGGTCATAGCCATTGTTAACTAAATACCTCTTTGGAAAAATATGATGAATGTCACCACGTTGCTCAATCAAGGAACTTACACGCATACTTTTAGACAAAAATGCTTTAGTGCCATCATTGCATTGTGCTGCTAAATAAATATTATAAGCATTGTTATTTACACTTGAAGTCTCTAAAGCACTCACCAAACCAAATTCCCAAAAACCAGCTGATAAATGGGTTTGTTCCATGTGATTGATGTATTCGCGAACTCCTTTTTCATTAATTTGTTTGATGTCTTCATCAATCATGGAATCGGCGGAACCGGAATAACGTCCAATTAATAACGACATCACCAACCAGCGTTTTACATAGTGTTGCACTTCGGCATCAGGCATTTTATTGTCATTTCGTAGTTTTAAATACAACGCATAAGAAAAGTTAACGCTGTTTTTTGACGAGATGAGTTTATCACTAATCAATCCTGTCGATTTAACCAACATTAGAAATCGTTGGTAATTGGTTTGATTGGCAAAGTCTTTCAAACTATCCGATAGCTTTTGATAACTTGCTTCAGCAATTTCATTCTCATACGTTCTGGCTTCAAAATTCCTACCCGATAACAAGGCCACCAAATCGCTAAATTTACCACGACTAAATTTATACGTAAACGCTACTCTTAAAAAATCAATATAGGTTGGCACATATAAAGCATCGTCACCTTTTGACATCCATTTAATGGTGTTATAATACTCATGATTTTGAAAATCTTTATCGTTATCAATAATGTGTTTATTGAAATCTTTATCCACTACCAAGCGGCAGAAATAATCAATCATTTTACGCATTTTATTACCGTCATGCTTTTCATCAGAGGCAATTTTTGACATTACAAAATCGGCATTACTCAGCACCACACCTTTTTGATTAATCCGAATAAATATTTCTGTAACCGTATCAATATCTAATGAATGGTCTAATTCAATAATACCAACTTGTTTGTTCTTAATTCTTTTGAGGTTTTCTATGCGTTCCTCTATCAAATCTTCATCAGCATCAGGATTTGCTGCCATATATTCTCTTATGGCTTTTGTAATAGAAATCTCGTCATTAATAATCGGATTAATATTGTTAATCCATTCGGGACTATTTTGAATGGCTTTATTTAATACTTCAAACTTTTCATTTAAAGGATTAAAAGAAATACGAATCGTTATCTCTTTATAGTTTTTATTCAATACACGTTGGCCAACAATGGCAGCTGTCAAAGCGGTAATGCGTTGTTGTCCATCTATCAACACTTTTTTACCTGCTGATAATTCTCCATTTTTTAATTTAACGTCAGGATTACGCCAAGTAATAATATACCCAACTGGAAAACCTTGATACAGCGAATCTATTAAATCCCTAACCCGTGCCGATTTCCAAACAAAAGGTCTTTGTATTTCAGGAATTGCAATATCACCAGATTTTATCCAACTTAATAAAGTTTCTACTGGTTGCTGGTGTACACTATATTTTGCCATTTTGTTGTGTGTTTTTGATAGTTTAAGAGTTCAAATTAGTTATTTGTTCAATAAATTTTTCAAAAGATTTAATAACTAAGGTGAATTTCCCACTTTGATTGCTTTCGTCACTTTCTGATAAGTCTTTTAAACTTTTTACAAGTGTTTTTTCGTTTATACTACGGCTAGTAGTTATATAGCTAGTGAACTTAAAACTTTCATTATCTATCAAATCTGCGAAGTCGATAAGTGTCTGCTTCATAATTTTACTGTTGGCTATAATTAAATTCTCATCACTTTGGCAATACTCTAAATGAGATTTAATATTTTCAAATAATTCTTTAAACAGCTCTTTAGATTGAGCTCTAGTTTTTGATAAAGACAAGGAACTAACATTAAACAATCTATGAATAGCAATTTGCAATGAAATCACTGACAACTTAGGTAATATATCATCTGTTTTATTCTTTAAATTAGTTATTTCTTCAGTCTTGCTTAAGGCTTGGTTTGCATTAGAAATAGCTAATTGTAATTCTTCTTTATTTAAATCTTTTACTTTTGTTTCTATAGAAGATATGCTAGTTTGGACTTCAATTAATTTGGCATCTAGCACTTCTTGTTTTTTATTTAAATCATCATTGGAAAGAACATTTACTAAAATAGGTACAAAAACCCCTAACAGAGCTATAAAACCAATTCCCAAAGCCATATACAAGTTTAATCTATCAATATCTTTGTCAATAATTGCTTCAGCTTTATTTCTTTCTTGATAAATTTCAGAAGCTAGAGCATTTAAATTAGTATTGATTTTCTCAATATCTTTTGCTTTAAAAATATAATTTAAACTATCTTTTTCAACTTCTACCAATTGAATAAGGTTTGTTTTAGAATTTTCAAGTCTTGTTATTTGTTTTTTATTTTCTTCATTTAGAGAATTTATATTTTTATTTAGTAAATACCATTGAAGACTAAATAATCCAATTAGAGTAATCAAAAAAATCCATAAGAAATTCTTAATAACCCAGTGAGTTTCCTTTTTCATATAGGTTAATTATTTATAAGGTTCCAATATTTAAAACCTGTTTTAGTTATATCTTCCACTTTATCATTAGGCGGAAACATTCTAGTTTTTATAGTTTTTTCTAAATTAATTTCTTTATGCTCGTTAGGTAAGTATTCTATACCTTCTATGGCATTTTTGTAAATAAAATTATCGTGAGTAAATAAAATTATTTGTAAAGGCATATCTGGGGTATGTGTGTAATATAAAACGACTAAATCTTGAATGAATTTTGAGAATGTATTTTTACTCACAAAATCACTACCAGAAAACAAGTCGTCAATTACTAAAGGTATATTTACTTTATATTTTTTCCTGGAAGCAAGGGCGATACTTAAACCCACCATTAAACTAAATAACTTGTAACGAAATGTATTGAAGTATTGGTCAGGTGTAGTTACCTTATCTGGATTAGACTTATCTATAATTTCAGCAACTATAATTTTAGAAAAGAATGTTTCTTCATCAATTTTATAAGGTATTTCTTTTAAATCGATTTTTAATTTGAAATTAGGGTCGTCTTTGAAATAATCATTTAGAATATTTTCTATTGGCTCTTTGAACGCTTTAAAATTAGTTTCTACAATTGTATTTACTTCAACTCTTAGTTTCGTATTAAAAATTTCAATTTCATCTTTAATTTGAGTAACAAAATCAACTATTTTAATAGCTTCAATTTCATCTTTCTCTAATGCTTTATTACTCCCTGTTGCAGTTGTTATTTGTGCTTCTAGTTCCTCTATTTCTTTTTCTAGATTAGCAATTGTTTGCTCTATTGAAATTGAACTATCATTGCTAGACAAGGCTTCTATTTCCTTTTGCAATACCTCTTCTCTTGTTTTAAATAAATCAGATATTTCCTTATTCATATTATCTAATAAATCTTGAAATAATGATAAATTATTTTTTAATAAGCTAGCTAAATTGTTGAAATCATTATTGGTAGGTAATGTTTTTTCTGATAGTTCTTTTATGGATATAATCAATTCTTCATTAGAAACTATCGGAGCTAAAACATCATACAATTGACCTTCTTTCTGCAATACTTGTTTTAAACTTAAAATTGAATTTATTTCTGATCTATCAGTTTCAATAAAATTATATGTCTTTTTAAAGTTTTGAAAAACATCTGATAATTCATCTAAAATTTTCTTATAGCTTTCAGCAACTTCTTTATTGACCCTACTTAACTTATTGAGTTCTTTTAACCTGTTTTCAACATTTAATTTCAGTTCTTCTAGTGTCAAATTAGAACTTCTGCAATAAGGACAATCTTCAAAATCGTGCAATAATTCATTACCTGCTTCTAAAAACTGACGTTCTATGGCTGCTTTTTTATTTGTTTCAATACTTGAGTATTCTTTAAAAATGGCGTTATATTGTTTTATACTTTCATTTACGTTTATATTGTATACCTGTGATGCGGGGCTTTTCAGTATAAGCTGATTTAATATCTTGTTTTGAGCGCTTTTATTTAGTGTGTTTTGAGGTTTATTTACATCTTTTAACTCTATCAATTGCTCTTTCTTACTATCAATAAGAACTTTGTTACTCGTTATAATCTTTTTATTACTATTTATATTAGCGGTAATTTTATTTCTCGCAGCTGTTTCTTTACTTCTTCTATAGTTTGGAATTTGTTCTGCAATTTCTAAGCAATTTAAGTATTCACTTAAGCCTAAAGATTCAGCAACAATATTATGAATAGTATTTTCTTCATTACCAAAGTAGGTAATTTGTCCATTCCTTATAACATCATATTCTGAAATAAAATGAGATTGTGGATTTAGTAAGTTTAAGACATTTTCGTTTTCTAAAATTACATTTTCTAAACTATAATCTCCATCTACAGTTTTTACCTTACATATAGGTTTAGCATTATTTTTTATATTACTAAGATACTTATTGTAATTTTCTTCTTTTAAACTGTCTGGATTAAAAGTTCTTAATTTTTTCTCTCCTATTTCTTGAGCATAAATCATCTCTAGTCCTGCAAATACAGATGATTTACCTACACCATTATTTGCTAAGATTATCGCATTATTGATTTCTCCATCATCATCTAATAAACTAATTCCATATGGTAGTGGATTATCTTCATCAACTTGAGGGATTCCTCTTAAATTAGAAATTTCAATTTCTTTTATTCTAAAGTCCTTACCTTTATATTCTTCTAAGTTTATTATTTGTGTATCAGCTTTTAAGTCTGTTTTCAATTTTTCAAAATCAAAAGAATAATCTTCACCTAAAAATTGGAGTCTATTTAATAGACTCTCAAATAGTTTTTCTCTCGTAGAAAAATCTAAACTTGGATAATAATAAGCAATTAACTTCGTGACTAGATTACTTCCCCCAGTTTCTGCAATTTCAATTAATGTATTTCTAAAATCAGATGTATTCATAGTATAGATTTTAAACTTGTTCTTCTAATTGTGCTTCTGTAAATTTTTGCCTCATACGGCTTGGGCTTTAGCTTCTACCTTCGTCATTCTTGCCAATAATAACTCCTTCAAATCCTCAAGTTTCTGAATTTCTTTATTTTGAATTTCTTTATGATTAAGTAAATCATTGATGATTTTATCAAAATTCCCAAGAACACTTATTGCAGGCTTTAAAAGGGACATACTATTTAAATATTCAGTAGTCATGCTTGGAACAGCCGAGCCGACATTCAATGAATAAAAATCAATTGCGATTAAAAAATGGTAGACATAATATCTGTTAAAATTATTTTTTAGAATTGAATAGAACATGGTGTCAACAGACCAAAATGGTTTATTTAAATATATTATATTATTTAATGAGCCTTTCCTTGGTATTAAAATCGTTGGTTTATCATATAAAACTTTATTTACATAACTCATTATGCCTCCAGAACCATAAAGAGGAATATCCCCAACTTCTAAATGCTTGTAATCTTTACCATACTTAACTTCAATTAGTTCGCTTAATCTTCCATATTCCCACCCCACAGGAATCTCCTTATCCAACTCCTCACAAAAAACCATCTCCCCACCATTACTCTTATACGGCTTGCCATTTTCATCAGGAAACTCAAAATCTACAAACCATTGTTTATAAATCGCTTGAGCGGTTTCTTCAAGTTTAGCAATCAATTGATTATTCAAGGCAATACGGTTATGTATCACGTTGTATTCATTTACTATTTCTCGTTGTTTTTCAATGGATGGAATAGGTAATTCCATTTCGCAAAATGCTTTCCAAGCCAAACCACCTCGAACATCAGCATCCGTATAAAACCATGTATTTCTGTCAAACTTCTTTCTTGTGAACCACATCATTAAATACTCTGGTAAAAGCAAAGTAGTATCAATTATTTCAAAGACATCATAAGCAGGTGAAACAATAAAATCTTCATCAGATTTTGACATTGAAATAGGTAATCGTTTATCTCTACCAACGTGCATTCTGTTACATGCAAATTGATTTTTTTTAACGATTTTATAATTAGACATATCTGTGCCAATAACATTAGCAACAGATGGCATAAAGTATTTGTCAATATTTATCCCTAGTAAATTTGTGGTTTTTAAATCCACATTTTTTACTTTGACTTCTCTTATATAATCACTTAAAGGTTTATAACTCGATTTCATACCCCAATTCACTAAAAACAGTTAATAAATCATTTTTAGATTGAGTTTCGGCTTTTAGCAAAGCGGTCATTTCTTCCTGCAAGGTTTTCATCTTGGTAGCATAGTCAATATTTTCATCACGGTTTACGAACTCAATATATTTACTTGGCACTAAAGAATAATCTTTTTTAACAATGTCCATTAAACTTGCCGAAAAGCAAAATTCGGGTACATTTTGATAAATAGCTGTGGAGTCTGAGCTTGTCGAAGACTGCCATAAATGATAAGTAGAAGTAATGGTTGCGATATCTTCTTCCGAAAACTGTGTATATTTCTTTTCAAACGGTATGCCTGTTTCTCTCAAATCCATAAACAATACTTCTTGTTTACGGTTTCGGTAGTTTCTAGTATAATCAGGCATTTGTACCGTTCGAGCTGTTTTGTTTTTATTCAAAATCCAAAGCGTTACACTAATACCAGTAGTATAAAACATATTTTGAGGTAAAATCACAATGGCTTCTACCAAATCGTTTTCAATCAGTTGTTTTCTAATTTTATATTCTTCACCACCACCAGATAAAGCACCATTAGCCAAGATAAAACCAGCCACACCATTTTCCGAGAGTTTGCTTACCATGTTTAAAATCCAACCGTAGTTGGCATTGCTTTTGGGTGGGGTCTCATACCCTCTCCATCTTGGGTCGTCAGTCAATTCATTTTCGGCTCTCCAGTCTTTTTGGTTAAAAGGTGGGTTGGCCATAATGTAATCGGCTTTCAGGTCTTTGTGTTGGTCGTCGCCAAAAGTATCGGCAGCTTTTTCGCCCAAGTTTCCTGCAATACCTCTAATCGCCAAGTTCATTTTGGCTAGTTTATAAGTCGTGTTGGTATACTCTTGTCCGTAGATAGAAATTTCTTGTTTGTTTCCGTGGTGGGCTTCAATAAACTTAATACTCTGCACAAACATTCCACCAGAACCACAAGCAGGATCATAAATAACACCTCTATAGGGTTCAATCATTTCGGCAATCAGGTTTACAATACTTTTTGGCGTATAAAATTCTCCTTTCCCTTTTCCTTCAGCTAGGGCAAACTTGCTTAAAAAGTATTCATATACTTTCCCAACAATATCTTGTTTAGGGTCTTTATTGGTATCAATATCGTTAATAGTATCCAGCAACGAAGCCAATTTGGTTCCGTCTAGTCCCAAACGAGAAAAGTAGTTATCAGGCAAAGCACCACGTAAGGCTTTGTTATTCTTTTCAATAGTATGCAAAGCGGTATCAATCACTAAAGCAATATCATTCTGCTTCGACTTCTTCATCAAAAAACTCCAACGCGAAGTTTCTTCTAAATAAAAAACATTGTCCATCGCATAAAAATCAGCCATGTCGATGTACTTTTCTTTGCCTTCGTCTATTAGTTTTTGGCGTTTTACTTCAAACTTATCACTAGCAAATTTCAAAAACACCAAACTCAGCACTACGTGTTTGTATTCAGAAGGTTCTACACTACCACGTAGTTTGTTCGCTGCATCCCATAAGGCTACTTCTATTGGTTTTTCAACTGCTTCTTTTTTCTGCTTTGCCATTTATGTTTTCATAATTTTAGTATTACCAAACCTACTACTAATTAAAGATTTTAACAATAAATTTTGATAGTAGTTTTTAGAAAATTATACTTAAATGAAATAGCCGTAAAATGAGTTTTTATACAATTTTTCAGAACCTGCTTTTATAATTATACAAAATTCCCCAATCCCCAATCTCTATTTACCCTTCACCCCCTAGCCGTGATAGGAGCGAAAATCCCGCAGGCAGCAAGGCTATTTTTTCCTGCCATAACGGAGCGACCAACGGTCCCGATAGCTATCGGGATCCTTTTATGAAATTGGAAAAAAAGCCTTGCCACGAGGAATTGCAGTGCATAGCGCGATCAGCTCCAAAAAATAAAAACCAGAAAAGTTGTTGGGAAATATAGCAAAATTGTCAACTAAATTGTCATTTAAAAAAGGCACCTAAAAAGGCACCTTCAAAATAAAAAACATAATATGGAATCGAGAAACTCAAGCTATTATGAGATCTATAGCCTCGATCTTCAAGTGGAAGTAAAAGAAAAAACCCTTGCAAATCTACGATCTGCAAGGGTTTTTGTGGAGTCGGGGAGAATCGAACTCCCGTCCAAACAAGCAATTAAAGAGCTTTCTACACGTTTATTTCCTGATTGGTTTTTCGTAACATCGCTAGGCCAGAAACAGCCACGAAGTTCTTATCTTCTTTAATTTTGAAATCCGCCCAAAGATTACGGAAATCTAGGTTTATTTTTACGGTTCCCCTTTACAGAACGCCACAAACCAAGGCTTTCAAGGAGAATCCAGCTTCTCTATCTGATAGAGACTTGGCGTAATCGTACTATAATTCGGATTATGCAGCTAAAGCGTAGTTATCTTCGCCGTGTAAAATTGTTGAAACGTTTTATTTACGAGAATCGCTCCCTTCTCGACGTGCTTACTAATCAATTCGACTCGCTGTCAAAACCAGTCGACCCCAGTAATAATTGCCAAAATTACTTCTAACAATACTTTTTAATCTCCCGCAAAGATAATGCCGATTTTTTGAATAGCAATGCGTTTGCCAAACTAATCTTTGTGATCCTTCGGAAAAGGATAAGATCCAAATAAAGAGGATAATTTCCGAATCTCATATGGCTTCGTGCTGTATTTATTAGACAAGGCAATCATCGTCACACCTTCCTTTTTTAGACTTACATAAGAAGACGTATTCCCGTGCCACCACCCGTTATGGTAGTAAAAACGCTCGCCGCTATCCCATTCAATTATCCGAAGTCCCAAGCCGTAATTCCGAATTCCCTTGCTCTCATAGCTATAACCCTTGGTCATTTTCTCGGTCAATTCCTTGCTCAAGAAATCCGGTGCTTGCGTTGCCAAATCAAATTTGAGCAAGTCCCGAGGCGTCGAATAAATGTTTTTGTCGCCATAAATTCCGTCAAGATAGTCGTAAGGCACAATTTGGTAATTGTTTTTGTACGAAACTGACACTCTGTCTTTGTCCTGAGTCACATCAAAAACAAAGGTGTTTTTCATGTCCAAAGGTTTAAAAATCATTCGCTCCATCGCCTGCGGATAAGGCAATCCAGTAATCTTCTCGATTATCAGTGCCAAAACGGCATAATTGGTATTGCAATACGCAAATCTAGTGTTGGGTTTGCTGGCAAGCTTGGTATTGTTTTTATTAAAAACGTCCAAAATATCCTGATTGGTCATCGTAACTCGGTGATTCCAAATCTTTCGATCATCAACCACATAAGCGTAATTTTGCATGCCACTGCGGTGGTTTAGAAGCATTTCGACCGAAATATCGGCGTACGGAAAGTCTTTCAATATAGTTCGAACTTCCTGATCAAGAGTGATTTTCTCTGCCTCAACAAGTTTCAAAATTGCCGCTGCCGTAATCACTTTTGTAACCGATGCTAAGTGCAAAGCGGTATTTTTTGTAATCTTCTCGTCTTCTTTTTTGTTTGCAAATCCTTGATAATCTTCAAAAATAATTTTCCCTTTTTCGGCAATCAAAAACGAAATTGTACTGTTGGATTTTGGGCTCCAAATCTTATCATAAAAATGTTGAATCTCATTTTTTTTATGGTTCAGCGATTTGGGCGTCACCTTTTTGGGTTTAAAAGCGGTGAATTTCACAAATGTATCAACCGGTTCATCAGCAGTAAAGAAAGAGTCTTTTTTCTCCTTCTTGCCGCAGGCAGTAAATAGTAGTATGGTCGAAAATAGTAGGAGTGTAGGCTTGTATAAAAAGGTCATCAAATAAATCTTAGGTTCGCAAATATAAAAAAATCTTCCTATGACCAACTTTCAATGGCTGTTAAGGACTGTTAAATGTGAGTAAATCTGCTCATTCTTCTACGTCTTAACAAATTGTATCCCACGTTTCCGAATTTGTTAAAGTAGAACTAAGGTCTTTGATTAATGTTTTTTTATTTGGGCGAGTCTCAGCCAGAAGGTTTTTGGTGAAATTGAAAATTTTCGGTTGGCTGCGACCGGGCTATCCACTATATCTTTGCTGCTAGCACATTAGCGGTCAAAGTCGTGAGTAGGGTAGCAGCAAAGGATGCCGTTATTATCCCTCTCGCGAAGGAATCCTCCCCCCAGCCCCCTCCGACACTTCGACTCGCTCAGTGAACGAGGGGGGGAGCCAAAAAATGACGTGTAATTTAAAGGCGCTTAAGTACTTAGGTTTTTGATGTTTTATTTTCCGCGATAAAATCTTTAAAATTTTCCGCGCACCTTGCGCTTTATTTGACCGACGTTCACGAGCGAGATGCTCGCGCCAGCGGCGCATCCAAATTTCACGTTTAATTAGTAAAAAAAATCAACTCTTCCTGTTTTCCATTTAACATCCTACCTTCGCATCTTCCTATCTTCTCATCTTCCTACCTTTCAATCTTTCAATCTTTCAATCTTTCAATTTTTTCAATTTTTCCAATTTTTTAATCGCTCGTTCATTTAGATTTTTTTGATTTTTCCATTATTTAGATATTTGTACTCGTCCCATCTTCCCATCTTCCCATCTTCCCATCTTCCAATTTTTCAATTTTTCAATCTTTCAATCTTTCAATCTTTCAATCTTTCAATTTTTTCGTTTTTTCCATTATTTAGATCCCTCGTTTTTCCCTACTTTTGGAATCAGTAAAAAAAAACTTAGAGCGACAATGAAATTTGGTATTATTAAAGAAAGAAAAACTCCGCCGGATAGGAGAGTGGTTTTTACTCCGGACGAATTAGTCAGATTGAAAGCAGAACACCCAGAAGCCGAAATTAAAGTTGAATCATCAGATATCCGTATTTTTCCTGATTCGGAATATGCCAATGCTGGAATTGAAGTTGCCACAGATATGACCGACTGTGATGTGCTTTTTGGAGTGAAGGAAGTTCCGGTTGATGCTTTAATTCCCAACAAAAAATACTTCTTTTTTTCGCACACCATAAAAAAACAACCTTATAACAAAAAATTACTTCAAGCAATTCTTGCTAAGAAAATCGACTTGTACGATCACGAAACCATTGTTGATGCAAACTTCAAAAGACTTATTGGATTTGGACGCTATGCTGGAATCGTGGGAATGTACAATGGTATTAGAGCTTTCGGAACAAAATTCGACCTTTTCAAATTGCCAAAAGCCGAGACCTTAGAACATAGAGAAGATCTAATCAATCGATTAAAGAGAATTACACTACCGCCAGTGAAAATAGTAGTGACTGGAAAAGGAAAAGTTGGAAATGGTATCAAGGAAATGCTTGATGCTATGAAAATAAAAGAAGTCTCTATCGAAAACTATTTGACTAAGAATTATTCAGATCCGGTTTATACCCAGATTACCGTTCTCGATTACAACAAACGCAAAGATGGTAAGCCATCCGAAAAATACGATTTCTATAACAATCCTACTGAGTACACTTCAGATTTTGCGCGTTTTGCAAATGTAAGTGACATCTTTATGGCAGGACATTTTGCCGGAAATGATGCGCCTGTGATTCTATCTCGCGAAATGCTACTGAGCAAAGACAACAAGATTAGAGTTATTGCCGACGTTTCCTGCGATGTTGATGGACCAATTGAAAGTACGATCAAAGCTTCGACCATTGCCGAGCCTATTTACGGCTATCTTCCTTCTGAACATAAAGAAGTAGATATTTTTCACCCAAGTGCAATTGTGGTTATGGCAGTGGATAATCTTCCTTGCGAATTACCAAAAGATGCTAGTGAAGGCTTTGGAGAAATGTTTATGGAACACGTCATTCCTGCTTTCTTTAACGGTGATAAAGACGGAATTCTGCAGAGAGCAAAAATGACCGAAAACGGACAGCTTACCGAGCGTTTTAAATACTTGCAAAGCTACGTCGAATAATATTTCTCAAAAACAGCCTCCCTTTTCGGAGGCTGTTTTTGTAATATAAAATACCTTTGTCGTTCACCCTTGCCCAAAATCAAAATTACAATGCCTGTCAAAGCAAAACTTGCCTCAAATAAGGACAAAGCTATTAAAGCAACCTACTTCAGCATTGCTGGAAATATCTGCTTGGCAATCATTAAAGGCTTTGCAGGAGTTTTTGGAAACTCCTACGCTCTTGTAGCAGATGCAATCGAATCAACAACAGATATTTTTGCGTCTATTCTGGTGTTGTTTGGAATAAAATATTCTAGTCGCCCCGCAGATGAAAACCATCCCTACGGACACGGAAGAGCCGAGCCGCTGATTACTTTTCTAGTTGTGGGATTTTTAATTTTTTCTGCTATTTTAATCGCCTACCACAGTATTCAAAATATAAACACACCGCACCAATTACCAAAGTCGTGGACGCTTTATGTTTTGGCAGCAATTATTATTTGGAAAGAACTTTCGTATCGAATTGTGCTTAAAAAAAGTAAAGAAACCAATAGCTCTGCACTCAAAGCAGATGCGTGGCACCATCGCAGCGACGCAATCACGTCGGTAGCAGCATTTATCGGAATTTCGATAGCGCTGTTTATGGGCCCAGGTTACGAAACGGCTGATGATTGGGCAGCATTGTTTGCATCAGGTTTTATTTTGTATAATTGCTATTTAATTTTCCGACCGGCGCTTGCCGAAATAATGGACGAAGACCTGCACAATGATCTTATTGAGGATATTCGGAAAGTTGCGAAAACTGTACCAGGCATATTATATACAGAGAAATGCTTCGTTCGAAAAGCCGGGATGACTTACCAGGTCGACTTGCATGCAGTGGTAGATGCGACAATTACGGTGCGGGAAGGTCATGAATTATCTCATAAACTTCAAGATGCCTTACAGCTAGAAATCCCCGAATTGAGTCATGTTTTGATTCATATTGAGCCAAATGATTATGATTAATGTGCGATTTAATTATTAAATTTAAATCAAAAAATTCATATTGACCTCAACTAAAAACAGCGACTTTCAGTAGCACTAATTATATATGAAAAATAGAATATTTTCAGGAAGTATTGGAATTTTAATAGGATATGTTCTACTTATTTTAGCCATTGATATCTTGTCCAAGCCCGACAATATCGCAGTATCTCTAAAACCCTTTGAAAGTTTCGCAACCTATTTTTTTGGATTTGTTTTTGTCCTTGGCAATTTAGGTTGGATTGTTGGAGGAATTTTTTTAGTGGTTTATTTCATTATTTGCTTTCGAATAGCGGCTTGGATCGGTTCAAAACTCATCAATGGATAATTTTTATCCCGTAGAATATAACTTTTAGCGTATACCTAAAATAACAAAAATATAAATTGGAAAGAAGAACTTTTATCAAGGTTGCAGCTGCCTCAGGTGCTGGCATTATAGCTTCAAATGCAATGGGACTAAGTATGGATATAAAACAAACAGAACAAATTGTCGATAATCTAATAATTGGATCGGGTTATGGTGGAGCTGTTGCAGCATTGCGATTGACTCAGTCAGGCAAGAATGTCGGTATGCTCGAAATGGGTTTGGATTGGGAAAAAGATGGTGGAAAATACAAACCTTTTTCTGATTTGATTACGCCAAAAAACAATTCGACCTGGCTTAAAAAGACTTCTCAAGCACCGATGATGAATATTGCACATTTCAACAAACGATTTACGGGTGTGTTGGCTCGAATGGATTTCGAAAATGTCAAAGTATACGGTGGACGAGGTGTTGGTGGAGGATCTTTGGTCAATGGGGGTATGGCTGTACAACCTAAGAAAGATTATTTTATTGAAAAATTTCCGGAGCTTGATGCAGAGAAATTTTGGAATACTTATTTCCCATTAGCCAAAGAGGAATTGGAAGTCAATGAAATCCCTGATGACTACTATCAAGAATCATCTTATTATAAATTTGCACGCGTTGGCGAAAGTGAAGCCCACAATGCTGGATTTAAAACCATTAGAGTTCCCAATGTTTATTCTTTTGATTATATGAAAAAAGAAGAAGCGGGAGAAGTTCCAAAATCTGCTTTGGGGCGAGAAGTGATTTATGGAAATAATTACGGAAAGCAAAGTCTCGAAAAAACCTACTTAAAGAAAGCGCTGCAAACGGGACTTTTGACTATACAAGATTTGCATCGAGTTGATTATTTCGAACAATCCGAAACAGGTTATACCGTTTATGTCGATGTGCTTGATACCGCAGGATTGGTGGTAGAAAAGAAAACAATTCAATGTAAAAAATTATTTTTGAATGCTGGAAGTTTAGGAACTACCAAACTTTTATTAGCATCCAAATTAAAAGGAAATTTAAAAAATTTAGATGCAACCGTCGGATTTGGCTGGGGAAATAACGGAAATGTGATGACCGGTCGAAATATGGTTAACACCCTTTTTAATAGAGTTGAAAATAAATCTATCGAAAAAAATTACAGTGTCGGAACGGGTCTAAATCAAAGTACTATTCCTGTTGCCGGTATTGATAATTGGGAAGATAAAGCACATTCTTTCTTTGCCGAAATTTCGCCTCTACCAATGGGTTTAGAAGTTTATACCGCACTTTATTTAATTATCAATAGAGTTCCAATTCCTGGGCACATCACCTTTGATGCAGCCCTAAATGATATCAAAATACATTGGGAAGCAGATAATTTTGAACATACCGTAGAGAACGCAAAGTATTTTATTAAAAAAATGAATAAATCAAACGGCGGAACCGCTGCAGGTTTACTTTGGAAAGGCGGATACGGAGCAGATATTTGTTACCATCCACTAGGTGGTGCGGTCATTGGCCAAAGTACAGATCTCTTTGGTCGTGTAAAAGGTTATCAAAATTTATATATCAATGATGGCGCCTTGGTTCCCGCAAGTATTGGAGTAAATCCGTTTTTAACCATTACAGCCTTGGCCGAATATTGTATGGAAGAAATTATTAAAATGGATTTTTAAAGTGATGAGGTAGGGAGTAGAACGGGATTATTTTAGATAATTACAATCAGCCTAGTAAAGTACAAAACTAGTTGCACGTAGGAATCGCCTAAAAAAATCTTACTGACTAAGCATTTTTAATTGTATTTTCGTTTTGCGAAAAAATAGGTTTAAAATCTAAATCTACAATAAATTCAAAAAACGATTTTTTAAAATATTCTATGGAAAATACTCCCATCAAAACCAACTATCCTGCATTATATACATTAATTACGGTATTTTTCTTCTGGGGATTTATTGCGGCTGGAAACAGCATCTTTATTCCGTTTTGTAAATCATACTTCTCTCTAGATCAATTTCAATCTCAATTAATTGACTTTGCTTTCTATACTGCTTACTATTTAGGTGCTTTAATTCTTTTTGCCTTTGGGGCACTTAACGGAAAAGACCTTGTAGGAAAATGGGGTTATAAAAAGAGTATCGTCTACGGCTTATTATTTTCGGCCTTGGGAGCGGGAGCAATGATCGTTGCGGTAGAAGCAAACCTATATACAGGAATGCTTGTCGGACTTTTTATAGTAGCTCTTGGATTTTCACTTCAACAGACTGCGGCAAATCCTTTTGCCATTCTGCTAGGAGATCCTAAAACCGGTGCTAGTCGGGTGAATCTTGGTGGAGGAATCAACTCCTTTGGTACGACGATTGGCCCTCTCGTAGTAGCATTTGCATTATTTGGAACTACCGCGACGGTGAGTGACGATCAGATTGCCGCACTCCCGCTAGACAAAGTGGTGATTTTATACATTGGAGTTGGGTTGCTATTTGTAGCCGCCGCCGCAATGTTTTGGTTCTCAAAAAAAGTACCTGCTACAATTTATGATGAACCGATTGAAAAAGCTAATAAAGCTTTGAAAACTCTAATCGTAATGACCGTTTTGTTGGTATTGGCCTTCGCTCCAGTTTTCCTGAGTTACAAAAGTGATTCGGCAATTGCGATCGAAAAACTTCAGACAGAAAATAATGTACTTACCACCTCAACAGAAGTCGTAGGCTCAGATATTACAATCATTTCGACCGAAAACATTGAAGAAACAATTCAAAAAAATAATGCTGAAATTGCCGCGATTTCGCATCCACTTGAGCAACAACGAATGTTATGGCTTGTTGGAGCTCTTGTAGTTGTAGTTGGAGGTCTTTTGTTTGCTAATGCGCGTGCAATAAAAAAACCAGAAGGTTGGGGTGCCATGCAATATCCACAACTCGTCTTGGGAATGCTAGCTATCTTTACCTACGTTGGGGTAGAAGTGGCTATTGGAAGTAATCTGGGCGAATTGCTGAAACTTCCAGAATTTGGATCTCATCCCTCTTCGGATATCGCACCTTATGTATCGATGTATTGGGGGAGTTTGATGATTGGAAGATGGGCGGGCGCGATTACAGTTTTTAATTTAACTGGCATTAAGAAAACTATTGCTCTAATTATAGTTCCTCTAATCGCTTTTGCGATTATTATTGGAGTCAATACGCTTGCTAATAAAGATATGACGCCGTTATATTACTATGTATTCTGTGTTTTTATCCAGATAATTGCAATGTTTTTATGCAAAGACAAACCCGCGCGAACCTTGTTAATTTTCTCGATATTGGGTGTAATTGCCATTGTGATCGGACTGATGACCGAAGGTACAATAGCAATTTACGCAATTCTTGCGGGCGGTTTGGCTTGTAGTATTATGTGGCCGGCAATTTTTAGTTTGGCGCTCTTAGGCTTAGGAAAATACACTGCACAAGGATCTGCTTTCTTGGTAATGATGATTTTGGGAGGAGGAATTATTCCGCCAATTCAAGGAAAATTATCTGATATTGCTGGGGTAGGAATTCAAATGTCTTATGTAATTCCGCTTTTGTGTTTTGGCTATTTAGTCTATTATGCAGTGGCTGTAAAGGGAATTTTAAAACGTCAGAATATTGATGTGGATGAGGTTGTAGTTTAAATCTCGAATATAGTATAAATAAAATAGCCTCCGTTTTAATGTGGAGGCTATTTTTTTTGGTGGTTCTGACGATTATTTCTTCAGAAATTCTCTCAACACATATTGCAAGATTCCTCCATTTCGGTAGTACTCAATTTCTATGGCCGAGTCTAGTCGTGCAATAGCTTTGAAGTTAATTTGCGTTCCGTCTTCTCTTTCTGCCCGAACATCAACTTCCTTCAAAGGTTTTAAATTTGCTTCCAAACCAGTGATCGAGAAAACTTCTTTTCCTGTCAATCCTAGACTTGCTGCTGTCTGTCCAGGAAGGTATTGCATTGGCAAAACGCCCATACCCACAAGATTGCTGCGGTGAATACGTTCGTAACTTTCGGCAATTACCGCTTTTACACCTAACAAAATTGTTCCTTTGGCAGCCCAATCTCGAGAAGAGCCACTTCCATATTCTTTCCCCGTCAAGATTACTAAGGGCGTATTAGTCTCTTTGTATCGCTGTGCAGCATCGTAGACAAACATTTCTTCGCCTGTGGGTAAGAACGTTGTAAAGCCACCTTCTTTGGTTGCAATTTGATTTTTTATTCGAACATTAGCAAAAGTTCCACGCACCATTACTTCATCATTTCCACGTCTCGAACCGTAAGAATTAAAATCTTTTTTATCAATACCTCTACTCATCAAGTATTGACCAGCAGCTGAGTCTTCAGAAAATTGACCAGCAGGCGAAATATGGTCAGTGGTGATGCTATCTCCCAAAACCATTAAGGCTCGAGCATTTGTAATATTATTAATTGCTTCAGGCATTGCTGAAATATCTTTGAAAAACGGAACTTCTTTCACGTAAGTGGATTCATCATCCCACTGATACAATTTGTCTTCAGGAACTTCAAGATTTTGCCAAATTTCATTTCCTTCGAAAATTTCGCTATAGCTACTCTCAAAATCTGCTGGAGTTAAAACTTCGCGCATTATATCATTGATTTCTTGATTAGTAGGCCAAATATCCTTTAAAAATACCGGTTGCTGATTGGGATCGTAATTTATTGGCTCATTTATCAAATCGATGTCAATTCTTCCCGCCAAGGCATAAGCCACCACTAGCATCGGTGACATCAGGAAATTCATTTTGACCTGTGGATGAATACGTGCTTCAAAGTTTCGATTGCCCGAAAGAACCGAAGCTACAACAAGGTCATAATCATCAACAGCTTTCGAAATATAGGGAGGTAGCGGGCCAGAATTTCCAATACATGAAGTACAGCCATAGCCTACAAGGTGAAATTGTAGCGCTTCGAAATCATCCATCAAATCTGCTTTTTCGAGGTAATCAGTTACTACTTTTGATCCTGGAGCCAAGGATGGTTTGACCCACGGTCTAATATCGAGTCCGTGTTCACGCGCTTTTCTTGCCACTAGTCCAGCGCCAATCATCACGTACGGATTGGAAGTATTGGTACAAGATGTAATCGCAGCGATAGCAACGGCTCCATCTGATAATTCAAATTTTTCTTGACCGAGTGTAATCCACACCTTTTTTAGGTAATCGGCATCTGTTTCTTCTTCAATTTTAGACTCAGGTCTTTGAGTTTCGTGCTTTTCAACCGGTTGGCCACCACCTTCTGCAAACCAGTTTGAAAGTTGTTTTACCGATTTTTCCTGATAAGTTCGACCGTAATTTTCGTCCATCAATTCAATAAAACGATTTTTAAAATCTTTGAGAAGGATTTTATCCTGCGGACGTTTGGGCCCAGCTACCGTTGGTTCTATGGTTGAAATGTCCAAAGTTACCGTATCTGTATAATTAATTAGATCTTCATTTTCGCGCCATAGCATATTGGCTTTACAGTAATCTTCAACTAGCGAAATCTGCTTCTTAGAGCGGTTGCTTTGCTCCATATATTCGAGCGTTTTGTGATCGATAGGGAAGTAGGTGATGGTGCTTCCAAATTCTGGCGACATATTTCCGATTGTTGCACGATCTGGCACCGAAAGATTGTCTAATCCAGGTCCAAAAACTTCAACAAATTTGCCCACAACCCCATATTTACGTAGTACTTCGGCAATAGTCAAAACAAGGTCGGTTGCGGTACATCCTAATGGAAGGTCACCTACTAGTTTTAGTCCGATTACTTCTGGCATAATAAAATACAGCGGTTGACCGAGAATGGCAGCTTCCGCTTCAATTCCACCAACTCCCCAGGCTACTACTCCAATCCCATTAACCATCGGAGTATGGCTATCAGTCCCTACAACTGTGTCTGGAAATACTTCGCCATTGCGTTCAATAACTCCCTTTGATAAATATTCGAGGTTTACTTGGTGGCAGATTCCCATTCCTGGAGGAACTACACTAAAGTTATTAAAGGATTTCTGTGCCCATTTTAAAAAAGAATAGCGCTCTTGATTTCGCTTGTATTCTTCCTCCATATTTTTCTCTAAGGCATATTTAGTTCCAAAATAATCTACTTGTACTGAATGGTCAATTACCAAATCTACAGGAATCAGAGGATTTATTTCTTCTGCATTTTTTCCTTGTCGCGCAGCTTCTGCTCTTAATGACGCAATGTCTACAACGGCGGGAACTCCAGTAAAATCTTGCATCAACACGCGAGCTGGTTTAAACGGAATGTCTTTGTCAGAGCCGACTGGAGTCCAATGTAGTAAAGTTTCGATGCTTTCTTTGGTAATCGCAAAATCATCGTAATTTCTTAAAACGTTTTCTAATAATATTCGGATGGAAAACGGCAGTTTGTTGATATTATAGCCTTGATTTTGAAGTTCGGTTAAGCTGTAATAAGTAAAAGTGTCACTTTTGGTGGTGAGTAACTTTTTGACTTTGTAAGGATCTTTGTCCATAGTTTATATTTTTTTATAGTTCGAAATCTTTGGTTAATAGCGAATTAATTAAGTTTATTCAATATCGAAATAAGAGATGCTTTGGATATTAAATTTATCTAAGATTGATCTCTGACCTTGTAAGGAAAAAAACTTGTTACTGTTAAAGATACTTAATTTTTAAAAAAATTACTATTAAAGCTACGTTAACATATTTTTTGTAATCTGATAAATAGCTGTGTTTAAAGTCAGAATTGGCCTGAAGCTATTTTGTTAGAATTTCATTGCTAAAGCTCCAATGTAGAATTCTCGCTCCCCTTATTTGGAGCGGGCTGGGGGAGAGATCTTGCTGCGATTTTATCCAAGTAAAAAAGCCTCTTATCCGAAGACAAAAGGCTTTTTAAAAAAAACTTTTTATAAAGATTCTAAATGCGAAAAATTCCTCCGAGAACTATATTTTGCTGAAAAAAGTTAAAGTGCTGCGAAGCACTGTCCGTTTTATCTGCCGTAGTACGGATGTCTTGCATATTAATATAACCTCCTTTTAACTCTGCTTGAATAAAAAAGTGTTTCAAAAAGGTTAGATTTAGACCAGCTTTCAAGCTTGCACCATATCCAGAAACGTGGAATTCGTCGTAACGCTCTCTTCCCATAAGCGTGGTGTTTGTCTTTGGATAAAGCAATCCGATTCCTGCGCCTACTACAGTATTAACTTGTAAATGGTCTGTATTTAAATTGAAAATCCTACTGATATCGTCCAATCTTGAGAGCTCTGTATTAACGTAATTCAGACCATCTGTATGCTCGAACATCAGAAAATCTTCGGTCATAACCTTTGGTTCGTTATCATAAAAAACGCCATCAATGGTCCCGGTGATATTCACCGTTTGATTTTGCACCATCACATATTTCATGTGATCAACACCAAATGAAATACTATATCGATCTGTAAAATAATAGCCCATCCTAAAATTTGTTTGCGGAATGGTCATCCGTGTTGGATTGATATAATCAATATGAAACCCTTTTGGCTTATCTTCGGCAAGCACATTGTCTAAGGTAAAATTATAATTATCACCTTTAAAATTAATATCGGACCTCGAATAATTTGCAATATTTCCACCCCAGTTTACAAAGAATTTTCCTTTGTTATATGCGGTGTATTTTTCAATTGGATTTTGCTCCTCTTGTGCGGCTGTTTGAGTTGTATTAGCTAGGAATAAAATGCTAAAGACAATAAGAATGCTATTTTTCAAAGCGTGGAAATATTGAGTATTAAAATGACTGAACAGTTTTGCGGATTGCGACAAGTTTTGTCATTAACTGCTCAAAATATTGAATATCTAACATATTGGCACCGTCCGATTTTGCATTTGCAGGGTCAAAATGAGTTTCGATAAATAGTCCGTCAACGCCTACTGCGATTCCTGCTTTGGCGATCGTTTCGATCATATCAGGACGACCGCCCGTAACGCCAGAAGTTTGATTAGGTTGCTGAAGTGAGTGTGTAATATCCAAAACAGTAGTAGCAAATTCTTTCATTACAGGAATTCCACGAAAATCTACAATCATATCTTGGTAACCAAACATGGTCCCGCGATCTGTAACCATCACGTTCTGATTGTTGGAATCTAACATTTTCTGAACGGCGTGCTTCATACTTTCTGGACTCATAAACTGTCCTTTCTTTAGGTTGACAGTCTTTCCTGTATTGGCCGCAGCCACCACAAGATCAGTCTGTCTAACCAGGAAAGCTGGAATCTGCAGAATATCTACGTATTCGGCCGCCATTGCCGCATCTTCATTAGTATGAATATCAGTAACCGTAGGAATTTCAAAACGTTTGGACACTTGCGAAAGAATTTTCAACGCTTTTTCATCTCCAATACCTGTGAAACTATCAATTCTTGAACGATTTGCTTTTTTAAAGGATCCTTTAAACACAAAAGGAATCTTTAATTTGTCGGTAATTTCGACAAGTTTTTCGGCGATTCTGAAAGCCATATCTTCTCCTTCGATGGCACAAGGTCCAGCAAGTAAGAAAAAGTTGTCACTATCAAGATGCTTTATATTTGGAATATTGTTCAGATTCATCTGTTATAAATTTGTTTGCAAAGATACCACTATCAAATGCAAATTTTTGTTAAGGATTTTTAATTGTAAAGCCCAATGGGACTTCGAGAATTCCACGCTCGTAAATATTGAAGTATAGAATTTTAGGTTTGTTGAGTCCAGGATAAGTTAACTGGTAAACATCAAGAAATCCAGCACCTAATTCGCTATGGGTAGATGGAAAAGGACAGCAACTTTCTAATTTCTTAAATTTAATTTCCTCCCCATTTGGTCCAGCCAAAGCATTCAGAAACCGTTCGGCATTTAGATTTTCGTCTTTACTATTTTTGTAAAATACATTTATAGGAAAGTCTTTGTTATACCCATACTTTGCATCTTTACTATAAGTTTTTAATACAAAAGAGTTTTGCTTTGTAAGCGTTGGAATTGGCGCTTGATTGTCGATATTCTGAATTGTATTTTTGGTGCTAACACATGCACTAAACGACAGCAATATCATTAGAACTATTATTTTGCGCATTTTCTATTTGTTTTTTTTGGTCTGAATAATATAAGCAATTACTGCCGACGTAACAACTCCCATACTCAGCGACCCTCCTATTACTTGCAAAAGATAGCTTTGAGTGTTAAAGTAGCTTTGTGCCTGTTCTACTGTGTATACTTTACTAGCAACAGCATAATCTATCATATTTGAAAAGAATGAAGGACTCACTATATTTACCGTAAGGTAAAAAACAGGAATAGCTAGAAGTGCTACAAAAACGGTCATTATGGCCCCCGCTATAAAAGCTTCTTTCCAATGAATAATACTATGGTAGGCCACTATTTTTTTTTCGCGTAGTGCAAAATAGTAGATGATTATTCCAATGAAACTAAAAAGTGTGCTGTAAAGTGGATGTTTACTAACATGAACATCGTGCCATCCCATTTCTTTTTCAAACACCATCCACGCCAAGGATGCAATTGAATAAATAAAAGCCCACTTAATTTCTATTTTATATTTTAACATTATAACTATTACTTAAAGAAAGCAAATTTAAGCTTATTTTTAGAAATCGGCTGTAACGATGCAGAAAGGATTCCCTATTTTTGCAGTGAATTTAAAAAAATTTAAATGATGGAGATTATTTCTCAAACCTGGCCGTGGTATATCTCAGGTCTTTTACTAGGCTTAATGATGCTTCTCCTTGTTTATTTTGGTAAAACCTTTGGGGTGTCGAGCAACTTACGCTCACTATGTGCCATAGCTGGAGCAGGAAAATCTGTTCCTTTCTTTAATTTTGATTGGAAGGCACAACGTTGGAATCTGTTTGTGATACTGGGAGGAATGATTGGTGGTTTTATTGCCGTTCATTTTATGAGTGATCCAACTAACGTAGATATAAATCCGCAGACAATTTCTCAGTTGCAAGCTATGGGTATCGATGCTCCCAATGGGAAATTAATGCCCGATGCATTATTTGCAAATGAGGTGTTTACAAACCCAGGCACCATGTTGATCTTACTGGTAGGTGGGTTGTTAATTGGTTTTGGAAGTCGTTATGCTGGAGGATGTACTTCGGGACATGCTATTTCTGGACTGAGTAATTTGCAAATTCCATCGCTAAAAGCTGTGATTGGATTCTTTGTTGGTGGTTTGATAATGGTGCATTTACTGTACCCCCTAATTTTTTAATTTTATGAAATACTTTAAATATCTTTTAGTAGGAATATTTTTTGGAATTGTCTTGACAAAATCTGAGGCGGTTTCTTGGTATAGAATATACGAAATGTTTCAATTTCAGTCTTTCCATATGTATGGTATAATTTGTACTGCAATTGTAACCGGTATAATTGGTCTTCAAATCTTTAAAAGAGCGGACGTCAAAGATCTTGACGGCGAAAAGATAGTAATCGCTGACAAGGATCCCGGAAATTACCGATATTGGATTGGTGGAATTTTGTTTGGTTTAGGTTGGGGTCTTGTGGGTGCCTGCCCTGGGCCAATCTTTATTATGCTTGGCGCTGGATTTTTGCCGCTAATTATTGTTCTTTTTGGAGCACTTGTAGGAACTTACTGCTATGGTTTGTTAAAAAATAAGCTTCCTCATTAAGATGATTTTAATATAATTTTTCAAAATATCAAATATATTTTCTCGTAATTTGAACGATAACTAATTAACTAAAAAAATCTTATTATGAAATCATTTAAAATTTTAATCGCTACGGTGGTTTTATCAGCATTTACATTAACATCTTGTAGTAGTGATGATGACAATGTTCAAGTTCCAACTTCTATCGTAGGAAAATGGAATTACTCTATGGATGTAACACAAACGAATGTTGGTACAAGCGTTGGTCCAGAAATTATTGTAGAATACACTGGCGATGAACCAGGTTGCAACCGTGATTTCTTAGAATTTAACGCAAACATGAGTGTACGCAAAGGTGTGTATAATAAAAATGTGCAGAATGTTTGTACAGAAGATGCAATTTCTGGTACATATACTAAAACAGGAGATCAAATTACTATTAATCTGCCAGTAACTGGAGAAGATATGGAAGAGTACAATGGTACATTTAAAATTACAAAATTAAATAGCAGCCAACTTTCGTTAGAGAAAAAGTTTGTTGATGGGGAAGTAACGGTTATTAGAACAAGACTTCTTACAAAATCAATCTAAGTTGTTATTATTATAGTATAAACAAAAAGTCCTGATGCAGATCAGGACTTTTTTGTTTTAAACTATTTCGGCGCTTAGACCAGCTTCTAATAAACTACTGCATTGGGGAATAAGATCTTTCATAATTCCCGTCTTTACGGCGCATTTTCCGACGTAGTGAATTATCAATGAACATTGCTCCGCTTGTTCGGGAACATGATTACACACTCGCATTAGAGTCTCAATCACGTGATCAAATGTATTTACGTCATCGTTATAGACAATTATTTCATTGTTTAAAATTGCTTTTGTTTCGCGCGTACTCTGTTCTCTCACTTTTTCTTTAACACTCATAATTAATAAGATTAAATTAAACCAGTATTTTTTACTTCTTTAAAAATTTAAGTGCAACCCAATTGTTGCGATCCAATCCTTTCACAAATTCTAGTCCATTTTGGTTGCAGGATTCGGTAATAGCTTCAATATCTTCTTTATAAAACCCACTTAGTAATAAAGTGCCTCCCTTATTCAAACTTTTGGAGTAAGCAGCCATATCATTTAGCAAAATATTTCTATTAATATTCGCAATTATAAGATCATAGGATTTTCCTTCTAATAAAGCTGCCTCACCTTCGTAAACAGTGATTTCTTTACAATTATTGCGCTCTACATTTTCGATACTGTTCAGATAGCACCAATTGTCAATATCAATGGCATCAATAGGAGCGGCTCCCTTCATTTCGGCAAGAATTGCGAGTATGGCCGTTCCACAGCCCATATCCAAAGTTTTTTTTCCTTTTACATCAAGGTCCAAAAGATGCTGAATCATCATATGAGTTGTTTCGTGATGTCCTGTCCCAAAACTCATCTTCGGTTCTATCACGATATCATATTCTGCGTCTGTCTTAGGGTGAAAAGGTGCTCGTACATGGCATTTTCCATCAACATCAATCGGATCAAAATTCTTCTCCCATTCTTCATTCCAGTTTACCGCTGGAATTTCTTCCATAGTATACGAAATTTTAAATTCTGGGGATTTCAAAATCATGATGTCTTCCAGCATTCCATCTTTCCACAAAGATTTTTGGATATAAGCCGAAAAGCCATTATCGGTTTCAGAGAAACTCTCAAAAGGCTTCTCACCTAATTCGGCAATTAAAATTTCAGATCCCAATTCCTTTGGCTCTACCTCAAACTGAAATCCTAAATATATATGTGACATAAGAACTTAATTTTTTATTGTTACAAAGATAACAATAGCTTTCAAAAGATTGGATGTATAATAAATAATTATAGTTTTGCAGAAACTTGATTTTTAATGAAACATTTATTTTTAATTGCACTACTTGCAATGACTTTTAGTGTGAACTCTCAGACTTCTGAAACAACTAACGCCGAAACTATACTAGAAAAAGCCGAAACAAGTCCTTACTTCTCCCACAAGAAGGGTCTCGGTTTTACCGCTCCGGACAGTATATATCAAATTAATCTACGTTTTAGAATGCAAAATCGTGCCACCTACTATCAGGTGGAAGATGGGGAAGATTATTTTGATGCAACTATAAAGAGATTGAGACTGCGTCTAGATGGTTACGTTTTCAGTCCTAAAATCGAATATTCTTTGCAATTATCCTTCGCCTCTGGCGATGTGGGAACGGTGAAGGACGGTGATAATGTAAATATAATACGTGATGCAATAGTCGCTTACAGTCCTACCGAAAATTGGAAATTTATATTTGGGCAAACCAAACTTCCCGGAAATAGGCAACGCACTAATTCATCTGGATCCTTGCAACTTACCGATAGGAGTATTAATAATGCTAAATTTACGATAGATCGCGACTTTGGAATTCAGGCGTATTACCTAAATGAAGATTTAGAAAAATTCTCCTACAACCTAAAAGCAGCAGTGAGTTCTGGTGAAGGACGTAACAGCAACAAATCTGCAAATGATGGTGTAGCGGTTACCGCTAAAGCAGAGCTTTTTCCCTTTGGAGCTTTTGAAAAGGATGGAACCTATTTTGAAGGTGATTTAGTTCGCGAAAAGTCACCAAAATTACTTTTGTCAGGAGGATTTCAGCAAAATAATCACGCGCTGCGTACTCAGGGTCAATTAGGTGACGACTTATTTGATGCTCGCACTATCAAGTCGGTTTTTATCGACGCCATGGTCAAATATCAAGGTTGGGCTGCCATGTCTGCCTATATGTCTCGCAATACTTCCGAAAGTGCTTTTACTACAAATCCACTTGATACTTCCGATTTTAATTATGTGTACACTGGAAGTGGTTTTGACTATCAGTTGAGTTATATTTTTAAGAATAATTACGAAGTCGCGGGACGGTATTCATTGCAAAAAGTACATAGAGAAATTGAACAATTAGCTCCCGATAACAAGCAATTAAGTTTTGGAGTAACCAAATATATCTGGGATCACAAGTTTAAACTTCAAACTGAGCTTACTTATGATATGCTGGATTATTACGATGGAAGCTCCAAAAATAATTACTATGTTCGTTTTCAGGTCGAAATTGGAATTTAGAAAATATTGGAATATATAGAAAAAGGTCTTCGTAATTGAAGACCTTTTTTTTATTTTTATTTGGAGCTTTTTGCTTCGCCAGTTCGTTTTGCTCGAGTCCCGCTTTTAACTCCCAATGTTTTCTGAAAGAGCCATAAATGGATTTGCTTCGCCAGTTCGCTGTCCTCGGGTTCGGTACAATCGAGGCTAGGGCACTTGAGCGATAATTAGTAAGTCGTATTAATAAGAAATGAGAAATTACTTCGCCGCCGCCACAATTGCCGCAAATGACTTCGCATCCAATGCCGCGCCACCAATCAGACCGCCATCAACATCTTCTTTGCCAAAAAGCTCTTCGGCATTGTCGGGTTTCACACTTCCACCGTAGAGGATAGCAAGGTTTTCGGCAACATCGCGACCGTACTTCTGACGAATCACTTCTCTGATAAAAGCGTGCATTTCCTGAACTTGCTCTGGAGATGCCGTTTCGCCCGTGCCAATTGCCCAAACAGGCTCGTAGGCTAGAATGATGCGCGCAAAATCACTAGCTTCCAAATGAAAAAGTCCATCGCGCAGTTGATGCTCTACGATATTTTTGTAATTATGATCTTGCCTATCTTTCAATTCTTCGCCAAAACAGAATATCACTTCCATTTCGTGTTTCATCGCTGTAGAAACTTTGTCGGCGATAATTGAGTCGGTCTCGTGAAACATAGCGCGTCTTTCTGAGTGTCCTAGAATAACGGTATTCACTCCGATACTTTGAAGCATACTAGCTGAAATTTCTCCAGTATAAGCGCCACCTTCTGCCTGATGCATATTTTGTGCAGCGACATCAATATTAATAAATTCAAGATGATCTACAGCCGAAGCCAAATTTGTAAAGGTTGGTGCAACAATTATTCTCGTGGTACTTTCACTAGGAACAAGCTCAATTAATTGATTAATTAAATCTTCGGTTTCTTCGGCATTTTTGTGCATTTTCCAATTTCCAGCGACAATTTTCGTTCTCATTATTTTATGTTTTTTAAAGTCTCTTTTATTTTATCAAAGTCAGTCTCGATTGCATTATAAAGTGCAATTTTACCGTCTCTGTCTACTATTATATATCTAGGAATCCAATTTACGTCAAGCGATTTGGCAAATGCGCCTTTCATACCTTCTTCGGCCCAATAGTGAGCTCCTTGGATGTTATGCTGCTTAATTCCTTTTTTCCAAGCTTCAGAATTTTTGTCCATAGACAAGAAGACGTATTTTACTTCAGGATCATCTGCTTGCAATTCTTTGATTAGTGGCATTGCTTTTACGCAATCAGAACACCAAGATGCCCAAACTTCAATTACCGTCAAATTTCCCTTGTTTTTATCGAGAATTTCAGCAAAGGTAATTTTGTTGCCATTTAAATCCACGACTTGACCAGATAGTGCTTCGCTTGAAAACGACTCTCTTTCAACTTTCTTTTGGCTGCAGCCAAAAATAAAAAATGCTATAATTACAGTCACTAAATATTTCATATTCTTTCTTTTTAATACATTTAAAACAAATTAACTCAACACAATTTTTGGATCTAACCAAGCATAAATAAAATCGACCACTATATTTATAACTACAAAAGTAGTGGCAATTACAATTACTGCCCCCATAATAACCGGTAAATCTAGATTATTTAAAGCTTCGACAATTTCTTTTCCTAAACCATTCCAGCCAAAAATATATTCTACAAACACCGCACCGGCAAGCATAGAAGCAAACCAACCTGAGATTGCGGTGATCACAGGATTCATTGCGTTCTTTAGAGCATGACGCCAAATAATCTGAAATTCGCTTAAACCTTTTGCTCGGGCAGTCCTGATATAATCCTGACTCAACGTTTCTAATAGGGAATTTCGCATCAGCTGAATCACTACTCCCAATGGTCTAATGCCCAAGACGATTGCTGGAAGAATTAAATTTTTCCATTGAATATAGCTCCCATTTCCAAAATTATCTACTTCGTACAAACTTCCAGTCATATTAAGATGTGTGTAATCATGCAGTAGAAATCCAAAAATCCACGCAAATAAAATAGCCGAAAAGAAAGAAGGCACACTCATTCCGATGGAACTAAACAGTGCGATAAGTCGATCTAGCAAAGTGTTTTGATGCAATGCCGAAATTATTCCAAGAAAAATTCCGATAGCAATTGCAATCGCAATTGCTACAAAAGCAAGTATAAAAGTATTGGGTAAGGTGTTGGCAATTATTGACGAAACATTTTTACCGCTTTTGCGAAAGCTTTCTCTCAAATAAGGAGTTTTGAGAACCAAGGTGTAATTTTGTAGTGGTAGCAATTCTGCTGCATTGTATTTTCCGTCTTTTAAAAATGTATAGTCATTAGGATTTATGCTATGCAGGGAAATTGGAGACAGATCATTAATATAATACAAATATTGTATCGGCAACGATTTATCAAATCCATACTTCTTCTTTACCATTGCAAGTTGCTCTGAATTTTCATTCTGATCGAGCATCATTCTTGCGGGATCACCCGGTAGCACGTTGAAAAGAAAAAATATGATAGTGATAACCCCAAAGAGAGTTAGAATAGCGTAGCCGATTTTAAAGATTAAATATTTGAGCACTTTTGTTTAATTCTTTAATTTTTTTTTAAAAATATAGGTTTATGTGAACGCTTTTTCTTTTTCTGAAGAAATCGTACTTTTATTGCTACCGCTGAAATAATTAGCGGAATAAAAATCAGTAAACAGCCAAAAACTATATGAAAGGTATTGCCTAAAAAGGGATCTTCCCAAGTAGCGATTTTAAAAAGCATGATGTAACCTGTCGATAATAAAAAGAGCATTATCAAAATGACTTTGAAAAAATGCTCTTTTAAATACTTTCGAAAATCTGAACTAAGTGTACTCATAATAGGATGATGACCTATAAAAGTACTTAATTATTTTTACATTTTTAATTTACTAATATCATTATAGTGAACTTTTTGTCCAATAACTCCATTGTTCAAAATCACCACACTAGGATTTGCCCTTTCAATGGTTTTTAAAGTCGTTGCATCACAGAAATAATAGTCGAAAGTTACTTTAAACTCATTTTTCATAGCGGTTATCTCTTCGTCTGACGAGGCAGTCATTCCAATCACTTTATAGCCTTTTGCTTTCGCTTCTTGATTGAGTTTTTCTAGCAACGCCAATCCTTTTTTATCTGCCAATGCAAGATCATAAGAAATGAACATCATTAACTTTGGCTCTGCAAGCATCTCTTCTGTATAGTCAAAACCATCTTTTTCTATAGAAAAATCGTGAATTGGCGGTACGTACCCTTGTGTAATAACTTTATCTTCTCTACTTACAAAAGTGGCACCTTCCGGAATTTCCATCAACTGCTTGTCTGTAAATTCAGTTTTTGCACCATTTACATCATATACGAATATCATTTCGACCACGCTTTTTGGCGCATCTTCTGGGATTTCCATACCTTTTATAATATTCGTTCCCGAACTATAAGCTCTAAAATCTTTGAAAGGCAAGTGGTTTAAAACCCAATATCCCATGAAAACACATAATAATAAAGTAATTCCAACGATTACAGCATTGATTTTGTCGCTAAACAAAGGCTTGATCACTTTAATGTTAATCAGGAGAATGAGGATGAGTACAAGTAAAACGATGTCTTTATAAAAACTTTGCCAAGGGGTAAGTGGAATTGCATCTCCAAAGCAGCCGCAGTCAGTTACTTTATTAAAATAGGCCGAGTAAAAGGTAAGGAATGTGAAGAATAGTATCATGAGAAGCAACGCCCAAACCGTAAATTTTCGTTTGAAGCCGATCAGGAGCATAACGCCCAAAATAACTTCTATAATTACGGTAATCACCGCAATTGATAAGGCAAAGGGCATTAAAAACGGTAGATTTAAAACCGTTTCGCCAAAATATTCTTCAAGTTTAAAAGCAAATCCTACGGGGTCATTTAACTTTACGAGTCCAGAAATAATGAATAATATTCCAACAAAAATTCGGCAAAATTGAGTAAGTAAGACCTTCATAATTATATATCTTGATTAAATTTCATTAATATTAGAGAAAACACCGCGTAATTAATCATATCTTGATAATTTGCATCGATTCCTTCAGATACCAAAGTTTTTCCTTTGTTATCTTCTATTTGCTTGACGCGAAGTAATTTTTGGAGAATCAAATCTGTGAGCGAACTAACACGCATATCACGCCATGCCTCACCATAATCGTGATTTTTTGCAAGCATTAAATCTTTTGTGAGTGCTATTTTTTCGTCGTACAATGCTATTGCTTTGTCTGCGGATAAATCAGGTTGTGAAGCAATCCCTAAATCAAGCTGAATTAACGCCATAACCGAGTAATTGATAATACCAATAAATTCACTAGTAGCATCTTCCGCTACTTTCTGGACTTCATTTTCTTGCAAACCCCGAATGCGTTGTGCTTTTATATAAATTTGATCTGTAAGTGATGGCAATCTTAATATGCGCCAAGCACATCCATAATCATGCATTTTTGAAAGGAATAAGCTGCGGCAAAAAGCAATGATGGCATCATATTCGGCAGAAGTACTCGTCATTATATTGTATATTTGTTCTGAATTTTTTCAAAAATAAGAATAATTTTGCCAATACTCGTAGCTAGACAATCTTTATAACAGTTATGATAACAATTCTAATTTTCTAATATTTATATAGTAATACATAATTAATGACAATAAATTGCAAAGGGCAGCTAATAGACCTCTCAAACCCAGCGGTAATGGGAATATTGAACATCACTCAAAACTCTTTTTACGATGGTGGAAAATGGAATTCGATAGATAAAATTCTCAGCCATGTTCAAAAAATGCTTGCTGATGGTGCTACATTTATTGACGTAGGTGCCTACTCGAGTAAACCAAATGCCAAATTTGTCAGCGAAGAGGAGGAGCTATCACAGATTTTGCCTATTATAAAACTTTTGATCGAGAAATTTCCAAATATTCTGATTTCGGTTGATACTTTTAGAGCTAAAGTTGCCAAAGCCTGCATTCTAGAAGGTGCGGCGATGATTAACGATATCTCAGCTGGAAATCTTGATCCCGAAATGTTGCCAACAATTGCAAACTTACAAGTTCCCTATATAATGATGCACATGCGTGGTACGCCACAAACGATGCAGACATTCACGAATTATGAAAATTTGCTGCATGAAATTCTATATTATTTTTCAGAAAAAATCGCAGCTGCCAGATCTTTTGGAATCAACGACATTATTATAGATCCAGGATACGGATTTAGTAAAACGCTCTTGCAAAATTATCAATTATTACGCGAGTCGGAACAACTTCAATTATTAGAATTGCCAATTCTAGTGGGTCTATCAAGAAAATCTATGATTTACAAAGCATTAGATACTACTGCTGAAAATGCCTTAAACGGAACCACTTTTCTGCATGCAATTGCACTTACAAATGGTGCCTCCATTTTGAGAGTTCATGATGTAAAAGATGCGATAGAAGCTGTAAAACTGCACAGTTTGGTGCGCTATTCATAAATTTTTATTGGTGGTGATAAGGTTCGTTATTCAATATAGTAAAGCTCCTGTATAATTGCTCGATCATAAAAAGTCGAACCATTTGATGCGAGAAGGTCATTTGCGAAAGCGAAATTTTTCCACTTGCTTTCTCGTACACTTTGTCAGAAAAACCGTATGGTCCGCCAATTACAAATACCAAAGTTTTTAGCCCGGCATTCATTTTTTTTTGCAATTCGGCCGAAAATCCCACGCTGCTAAAACTTTTGCCATTTTCGTCGAGTAAAATCAATTGATCGGTGGGCGACAATTTCGAAAGTAACAGTTCACCCTCTTTTTCTTTCTGCTGCGCTTCACTTAGATTCTTGACATTTTTGATATCTGGAATAATTTCTAAGTCAAATTTTACATAAAACGACAATCTTTTGGTATAATCGTTAATTAATATTTGTAGCGATTTATTGTCAGTTTTGCCAATTGCAATCAGCTTTATATTCATAAAAAAAGATTTTGAAGTTTGTGCAAAAGTATATAAATCAAAATTGATTAACTGGACAATTTTTTGATCAGCAGTAGTTTTTTTTTGAAGCTATTCCTGCTTTTCATTGCAAGCTTTTTGGTCATAAACTATTTTTGTAAGCAACAAAAGGAGCTTCCTTTGGTCGCTCTTTTATTGCGACAAAAATTAGTTTCTGCCTGCAAAAGGCTTTTCATTTCAATCAGGGCTACTATAACTCTGGTAGATAAAATCGATAAAAAGATGTTAATACTATCATTATATATAGGAAGCATACGATTCTTAAATATAAGGTTCAATATTTTTGTGGTATTTTAGCATTTCAAACCAAAACTATGATTTCACAGCAACAATTTGATCACGAATTAGACCTAATAATAGCAAACGGAATTAGAGAAGATGTAGGCGATGGCGATCATAGCTCATTAGCTTGTATTCCTGCCGATGCTCGCGGAAAAGCAAAACTCCTTGTCAAAGATGAGGGAATTATTGCTGGAGTCAATTTTGCCGAAAGGCTTATAAAATATGTCGATGGCGATCTAAAAATGGAGAAATTTATCGAAGATGGTTCGCCGGTAAAATATGGTGATGTGGTATTTCATCTAGAAGGAAAATCACAATCTATCTTAAAAGCCGAACGTTTATTGCTCAATGCTATGCAAAGAATGTCGGCGATTGCAACAAAAACTAATTTTTTTGTACAACTTTTAGAAGGTACTAATACCAAAATATTAGATACTAGAAAAACCACTCCAGGAATTCGCGCTCTCGAAAAATGGGCGGTAAAAATTGGAGGTGGCGAAAATCATCGTTTTGCACTTTATGACATGGTCATGTTAAAGGACAATCATATTGATTTTGCCGGTGGCATTGGAAAAGCAATCGAAAAAACAAAACAATATCTTTTGAGCAACAATCTGGATCTCAAGATAATTGTTGAAGCTCGAGATCTAGATGAAGTTAAGCAAATTTTGGCCGCTGGCGGAGTTTATAGAATTCTACTTGACAATTTTGACTATGCGATGACTAGAGAAGCCGTTGCCATAATAGGAGATCAGAGTCTTACAGAATCTTCAGGAAACATCAATGAAAAAACGGTTCGTCAATACGCTGAATGTGGTGTAAATGCTATTTCGTCGGGCGCATTAACGCACTCAGTCTATAATATGGATTTGAGTTTAAAAGCAATTTAAAGAAAATAACTTGTCACAAGAAATAGAAGAGCAATTAGAAAAAATTCCAGTAGTTAGAAATATTGCGAAGTATTTCAAAACAGTCGAACTTCCAGGTTTGGAAGGATTGACGTTGTACGAACTTCTCGAAATTTATATTATAGGTATCATAGAAAATACGGTAACTTATAAGGCTGGCTCCATCGCTTTCAGTTTCTTTATGGCGCTCTTTCCATTCGCATTATTTATACTTAACCTGATACCGTTTATTCCAATTGAAGGATTTCAACAAGATTTTCTAAAGTTTGTCGAAGAGAGCGTTCCGCCCAATACTTATGGTGCAATCGAGTCAATTGTCAACGATATTTTAAATAATAGTTACCAAGGACTTTTGTCTACAGGTTTTATTCTTTCAATATTTTTGATGGCCAATGGCTTAAATTCCATCTTAGGAGGATTTGAAACATCGCAACACGTAATAATTAAAAGGGGGTTTTTTAGACAGTATTTTATTGCTGTAGGAATGTCGCTTCTTATTTCGTTAATCCTAATAATAACAGTTGCAGCAATTGTTGTCTTTGAGGTATTTATCAGAAGCATTCATTTGCAAGAAGCGATTAGAGTTAATCTTGATCTAATTGTAATTGTGCGCTATGTGTTTGTAATTTTAATGCTGTTAATTACGACATCTATATTGTTTAAATTTGGAACAACCCGCACGGGTAAAAGGTCCTTTATATCAGTTGGATCGGTTTTTACAACTGTATTAGTAATTGCAACGTCTTATATTTTTGCGATTTGGGTGGTAGGATTCTCTCAGTATAATCAGCTTTATGGTTCTATAGGAACACTTCTAATTGTGATGTTCTATATTTGGATAAATTGTATGATTCTTCTACTAGGTTTTGAACTTAATGCGGCAATAAATACTGCAAAACGGAAAAAACTTTTTACTTAACGTAATTCTATTGAGTTTTTTGCTATTTTTATAAAATGCATCTAAAATTCACAAATATGTTTCGTTTTTTCACATTAACTGCATTTTTATTTTTCATCTCTTTAGCTTTTTCACAAAAGAGTACTGTTGTTGGCCATTGGAAAACGGTAGATGATAAGACGGGCAAAGCTTTATCAATCATAAAAATTTATGAAAAGGATAATGTTTTCTACGGAAAAGTTGTCGATATTTTAGATCCTAAGGCTAAAAAGAAACTATGTGAAAAATGTCCTGGAGAAGATCAAGGTAAACCGTTTCTGGGTCTTGTGGTGATGAGTGGGCTTAAAAAGAATGGCAAAGAGTACTCGGGCGGAAAAATACTTGATCCTCTAAATGGAGACTTTTATAAATGTTACATCACCTTAGAAAATGATGATAAATTAAAAGTTAGAGGATATATTGGATTTGCAATTTTTGGCAGAACACAATATTGGTATAGAGCCGAAAATTCTAAGCTTTAAAATCCCTGATCATGCATCTATGAAAATTATAAACGATAAGGTATCTTTGTAATACAATCAAAAAATCATCAATGCTTTATTTTGTTGAAGTAATTATTCCACTGCCTTTAGCGACCACATTTACCTATCAAGTTTCTGAAACTGAATTTAATTTTATTCAACCAGGATTACGAATTGCTGTGCCTTTTGGAAAAACCAAAACCTACACCGCACTCGCTATTTCAAAGCATAATTTGCAGCCACAAGATTATGATGCAAAGGAAATCATCGAAATTCTTGATCAGACGCCCAAGGTCACTGCAATACAATTAAAACATTGGCAATGGATTTCCAAGTATTATATGTGCGCTATTGGAGATGTTTATCGAACTGCGATGCCATCGTCTTTTATTTTAGAAGGCGAAACAATCATTACGCTTTCAAATGAAATTTCGGTAGATGAGGATTCCTTGTCCGATAATGAATACTTGGTCTACGAAGCGCTACAGCAACAGCCAAGTCTCCGAATCGATGAAATTATTTCGATATTGAATAAAAAAAATATTTTTCCAGTTATTCAGACGTTAGTTAGCAGAGGAATTGTGCTTGTAGGAGAGAGATTGATTGAAAAATATAAGCCGAAGAAAATAAAATATATCCGAATTAATTCAGAATATTCAGATTCTGAAGGATTATCGGCACTGATGACTGAATTGAGTAAAGCCGCAAAACAGAGAGATGCGGTGATGACCTATTTTAAACTCGCTGCTGGAAATTCAAAACCCATAAAAGCCAAATTACTTACGGAGTCGGGGAATATAAGTACATCTATTATAAAAGCATTGGTAGACAAAGAAGTTTTTGAAATCTATCACTTTGACGAAGATCGCGTGATTTTTGCTGATTCTACTTTAGAGGCTCCATCGCTTAGTGCGGTACAACAAACAGCATTTTCAGAAATTCAACAGTCATTGATTGATAAAAATGTTTGTCTTTTGCATGGAGTTACTGGAAGCGGGAAGACTGAAATTTACATTAGACTCATTCAGGAATATTTAGATAAGAATCAGTCTGTTTTATATTTATTGCCTGAAATAGCCTTAACTACGCAACTCGTTGGAAGATTGGTCAAACATTTCGGAAATAAGGTTGCAGTTTTCCATTCAAAATATAGCAATAATGAGCGAGTTGAGGTTTGGAATCAAGTTTTAGAATCCTCATCTACTGCACAAGTGGTAATAGGCGCTCGATCGGCGCTATTTTTACCTTTTAATGACTTAGGGTTTATAATAATTGATGAGGAACACGAGCAAATGTTTAAGCAACAAGATCCTGCGCCTCGCTACAATGCGAGAGATGCGGCGATAGTGTTGGCAAATTTTCACCAGTCAAAAGTATTACTAGGATCAGCTACTCCAAGTGTAGAAAGTTTTTACAATACTCAGATAGAAAAATACGGTTTGGTGCAGCTGAGCGAGCGCTTCGGAAAAGTTCAGATGCCAAAAATAGAAATTGTCGATTTGAAAGATAAGTATTTCAGAAAAGTGATGAATGGTCATTTTAGTGATACTCTATTAGAATCTATTCAAAATAGTCTTGATGCAGGCGAGCAGGTAATTCTTTTTCAGAATCGCCGTGGCTTCTCGCCGGTGATGGAATGTATGACTTGCGGTCACGTGCCACAATGCAGGCAGTGCGATGTGAGTTTAACCTATCACAAGGTGCACAATCATCTTCGATGTCATTATTGTGGATTTACAATTGCCAAACCAATAAGTTGTCATAATTGTACAAGTCCACACCTCACTACCAAAGGTTTCGGGACAGAGCAAGTGCAGCTAGAGCTAAAAGAATTATTTCCAGAGGCAAAAGTGGCTCGTATGGATCAAGATACAACAAAAGGCAAACTTGGATTTGATAAATTGATTGATAGTTTTCAGAATAGAGAATACGATATTCTAGTAGGAACTCAGATGGTTGCCAAAGGATTAGATTTTGATAATGTAAGTTTAGTTGGAATAATGAACGCAGATAATATGCTGTATCATCCAGATTTCCGCGCTTTTGAAAGAAGCTATCAGATGCTAGTGCAAGTAGCGGGTCGTTCCGGTAGATCTAGTAAACAAGGGAATGTAATTATTCAGACCTATAATCCTATGCATGCAATAATTGGCCAAGTAGTAAAAGGGGATTATGGCGCAATGTACAATGATCAATTGTACGACAGGAAGATTTATAATTATCCTCCGTATTTCAAGTTAATTCGCCTAACCTTAAAACACAGAGATTTTGAAAAATTGAAAGAAGGGGCGATGTGGTTGTATCAAGTAGTTTCGCAAAATTTTCCTATTCCAGTATTAGGACCTGAAGAACCTGCCATCAATAGAATTCGGAATGAGTATCTGAGAACGATCTTAATTAAAATACCGGTAAATTATTCATTAGAACTAACTAAAAAGACTTTAGGAAAAATACTGAAAAGTTTTGAGGCGGTCCCTCAATACCGTGCAATTAAGGTTGTTGTAAATGTTGATCCTTAAAAAATTATTCTGTAGACAAAGCTGCAACTAAATTTTCTTTCTTATTTCTGCTTAAAGGAATCTTCGCTGTACCAATTTCGGCAAATTTGCTATTGAAGCGTTCTACCTTGTCAATGTTGATGATATAAGATTTATGTACACGAATAAAGCGGGTTTCGGGTAAATCTTCCTGAAAAGCCTTCATAGTTGACAACACAAGATGTTTTCCATCTTCGGTAACTACATTAACGTAATCGCCAAATGCCTCAATCCATTTTATTTTGGAAGTGTAAATTTTTAATTTTTTCAAATTACTTTTAATAAAGATATGCTCACCTTCCACATCGCTAACGTCTCGCTTTAAAGAGTGGAATTCGACCGCTCTCTTTACGGCGGCATCAAATCGGCCAACAGTAATAGGCTTTTGCAAGTAATCTGTAGCATCATAATCAAATGCTTTGACTGCATACTCTGCTTTGGAAGTAATAAAAATAATTTGGGGTTTTTCTTTCAGTCCATCAATAAATGCAAACCCGTTAATGACGGGCATTTCTATATCCAAAAAAATAAGATCTACTTTTTGAGTGGTTATGCAGCTTCTAGCTTCTATAGCATTAGAGAATTCTCCAACCAATTGGAGATTAGCGTGACTATTGGCCAGTTTTGCCACGACAATTCGTTGTATCGAACTATCGTCCACAATGACACAATTTAATTTCATAGCTTAATTGTTCAAGTTAGTAATAACGAATATAAGATTTATTTCTTTTCTTTTTACACTTAAATAGTATATTTTTGCAGTTCAACAATAAAAAGAATTATTTTATTGTAAAGCAAAAAAAAATGATTACTTTTGCAGTCATTTTTAAATAATCTAAAAATATTTTTTATGAATCATTATGAAACTGTTTTCATTTTAAATCCCGTTTTATCTGAAGTTCAGGTGAAGGAAACAGTAAGCAAATTTGAAGATTTTCTTACGTCACGCGGAGCAGAAATGGTATCTAAAGAGGATTGGGGCCTGAAAAAAATGGCTTACGAAATCCAAAACAAAAAGAGTGGTTTTTACCACCTATTCGAATTTAACGTTCCAGGAGAAGTTTTGATTGCTTTCGAAACTGAATTCAGACGTGATGAAAGAGTTATGCGTTTTCTAACAGTAAGTTTAGACAAACATGCAATTTCATGGGCGGAAAGAAGAAGAACTAAACTAAAAGCAGCAAAAGCGTAATTATCATGGCAACATTACAACAATCGGCTTCAGGGAAAAAAGACGGGGATATCAGATATCTTACGCCTTTAAATATTGAAACAAATAAAGCAAAAAAATACTGTCGTTTCAAAAAATCAGGTATCAAGTATATCGATTATAAAGACGCAGATTTCCTTTTGAAATTTGTAAACGAACAAGGAAAAATTCTTCCTCGTCGTTTGACTGGAACTTCATTGAAGTTTCAAAGAAAAGTGTCTGTAGCTGTAAAAAGAGCAAGACATTTAGCTTTAATGCCATACGTGGCGGATTTACTTAAATAATAAATTAATTAGGATTGTTGTCTCGATAGTAATCGAGACTAACTTTCTATTGAAAAGGACAACAATATGGAACTTATATTAAAACAAGACGTACAAAACTTAGGTTTTAAAGATGACGTGGTTACTGTGAAAGCAGGTTACGGACGTAACTTTTTGATTCCTCAAGGTTTTGCTGCAATGGCAACACCTTCAGCTAAAAAAGTATTGGCTGAAAACCTAAGACAAAAAGCGCACAAAGAAGCTAAAGTAATCGCTGACGCTAACGAAGTAGCAGAGAAACTTAAAGCTATCGAAATTAAAATCACAGCGAAAGCAGGTGGTGAGAAACTATTTGGATCTATCACAAATATTGATATCGCTGAAGCTTTGGCTAAAGGTGGTGAATCTATCGATAGAAAATTCATTACTTCAGGTATTATCAAACGTACAGGTAAATATACTGCTAACGTAAGATTACACCGTGATGTAATTATTGAATTACCTTACGAAGTTGTTGCAGAACAATAGTAGTTACTGCACTTTTATATAAGAAGTCCCGATGAAAGTCGGGATTTTTTTTGTTTAAATTTGTACATTATAATATCAAACTTTTTAACTTTTCTAGAATGAAATATGCACGATTAACCAAAGAACAATTTGATGAACTTCATCCAGAATTTGCTAATTTTTTGGCCACTCAATCTATTGATAAAAAAGAATGGGACGAAATAAAAGTCAATAAGCCAGAGGTTGCTGAACAAGAATTAGATGTATTCTCAGATCTGATCTGGGAAGGTGTGCTTGCGCGAGCTGAATATATGGAGCACTTTGCTAAAGCCTATATTTTCCTATTCGAATGTACAGAAACTCAAGTACACTCAATTGTTTTGAAAGCGCAAGACGATACGGTTGACTTCTTGACCAAAGAAGGATTGCAATGGCTGAGCGATAATATGTTTACTGACAACGTTGAAATAAAAATGGGCAAAAAGGAATTTGGTGATCAGCGTTCAGAGTCCATCTTTAGTTTAATACAGCAAGGAGCCTTCTTAAGTGACGGACATCTTTACAAGCAAATTAAAACAATAATCGAATCGTAATTTAAAAAAACATTCTCTAAATTTATACTTCATTTTCCGCCGTTTTATCTAATCTAAATTTTTCTTTTATGGATGTCAAAGTACAAATTGAGGAGTTGCGCAAATCTCTCAACGAACACAATTACAACTATTATGCTCTTGATGCTGCGACAATCTCCGATAAGGAATTTGACCTTAAATTAAAAGAGCTTCAAATTCTAGAGGAAAAACATCCTGAATATTTTGACCAAAACTCGCCTACCCAACGCGTTGGCGGTGTAGTCACAAAAAACTTTGCAACTACTGCTCACGAAAAAAGAATTTACTCCCTGGATAATTCTTACTCTAAAGAAGATGTTTTGGAATGGCAAAAACGCGTACAAAAATCCTTAGGAATTGACGATTTAGAATTTGTTTGTGAGCTTAAATATGACGGCGCTTCAATTAGTATTATATATGAAGACGGAAAACTTAAACGTGCGGTAACACGTGGAGATGGTTATAAAGGAGATGAGGTTACAAATAATGTACGAACTATAAAAACGGTACCGTTACAGATTCCAGAAAATACTGCAGCAAAAAATTTTGAAGTTCGTGGAGAAATAATTCTTCCTTTCGCTGGATTTGAAAAGATGAATAATGATCTGATTGAAATTGGTGAAACCCGTTATGCCAATCCCCGAAATACTGCTTCAGGAAGTTTAAAATTACAGGACAGCGCGGTGGTTGCCCAAAGGCCTTTGGAGTGCTTAATCTACTCACTGGTTACGGACAGTTCAGAAATAAAAACACATTTTGAGTCTTTGAACTTAGCTCGAAAATTGGGTTTCAAAGTTCCAGCTGAATCTCGTTTAGTAAATAACATAGAGGCGGTATTTGAGTTTATTGAGTATTGGAATATTCATCGACATGACCTTCCGTATGAGACCGATGGAGTTGTCATCAAAGTTAACAGCACCTACTATCAAGAGGAGTTAGGATTTACTGCCAAAAGTCCACGCTGGGCAATCGCTTATAAATTTGAGACAGAACGTGCCTCCACCTTACTTAAAGAAATTACTTATCAAGTGGGTAGGACCGGTGCAATCACACCGGTTGCCAATCTCGAAGCGGTACAGCTTGCAGGCACTGTGGTAAGACGGGCGTCATTACATAATGCCGATCAGATTGAACGCCTAGATATTCGTGAAAACGACACAGTTTTTGTTGAAAAAGGAGGAGAGATTATTCCAAAGATTATTGGAGTGGATTTAGCACTGAGACCCGAAAATTCTGAACCTACAATTTATATTACAAACTGTCCGGAATGCCAGACGTTATTAGTTAGAAAAGAGGGAGAAGCTCAACATTACTGTCCAAATTTTTATGGCTGTCCCCCGCAAGTGGCGGGAAGAATACAGCACTTTATTTCGCGTAAAGCAATGGATATTGACGGGATAGGAAGTGAGACTAGTACATTATTATATCAAAATCATTTAATAGAATCGTATGCAGACTTGTACGAACTTACGGTTGAGCAACTACTGCCTTTAGAGCGAATGGCGCAAAAATCTGCGGACAACATTATAAACGGCATCGAGAACTCTAAAAAAGTTCCTTTTGAACGCGTTCTTTTTGGATTAGGAATTCGATATGTTGGAGAAACCGTGGCTAAGAAATTGGCGAATCATTACAAAAATAGTGATGCGCTGGCAGCTGCTTCCTTTGAAGATTTAGTATTAGTCGATGAAATTGGAGAGCGAATTGCCTCAAGCATTATTCAATTTTTTGCAAATGCCGAAAATATAAAGATACTTGAAAGATTAAAAGTATACGGTCTTCAGTTGCAAATAGAAGAAAGTGGAAGTAAAATAATTTCGGATAAATTTCTAGGCAAGAGTTTTGTTGTTTCGGGTGTGTTTACCAATTTTTCTCGTGATGAACTGAAGCTTTTGATTGAAAGAAATAGCGGAAAAAATGTTGGAAGTATATCGTCAAAGACAGATTTTATTGTTGCTGGTGAAAATATGGGACCTGCAAAATTAGAAAAAGCAGTTAAGCTAGGAATTACCATACTAAGTGAAGAAGACTTTATGAAATTTCTAAATGAGGGATAGCAGGCCGTCTTTTAATGTTTACATGATTACAAGTTTGAGTGTAATCATTTTCTATTTACTAGAATGTGATACCTTATTAAGTTTGGTAAAACCTGTAATTGTACCAGCAATTTTTTACTACTACATACAAACAACTCGGTATAAGATCAGTAAATCTTTTAGTATTGCATTATGGCTTTTTTTTGTGTCCGATATGATAGAAATTACAGATTCTAATCAAGGTTTGATTCTTATAATGAGCTGCAGCTTTGTAAGTTACATCATCATCAGTGCAATGGTCTTGAGTGAAAAAACTGAAATTCGGTTTAGTAATACTTCGGTTTTATTTTCAATTTTATTTGCGATTACGGCGGTATACATGTCTATTCAAGTGCTTATAAGCGTTTCGCTCGAAAATGTGCCTAAGTTCATATTTTTTGCAATGTATGCAGCATTGATAATTGTGATGGTTATCTATGCAATATTTAGATTTTTTACAGAGAAAGATTATGTCTCACAAATTTTGCTAGCAATGACTATGGCAATGTTTGTGTCAGACATTTTTTATGGTTATGCACGATTTCTCATAATAGATAATGCAATAATCAAGGTTGTAAGTATTATTGCTCAATTTGTTTCGTATTTTTGGATGGTTCAATATTACAATAACAGACGCCCCAGTCTAGCAAAAAGAACTATATGTAAAAACTTAAAGCTGTAGTAGTTGGATAAGTCTATGCGCATAAGAATGCAAACAATTTTATTTCTTACAATTGCAATTGTACTATCGGTAGAGTTGTATGCAGAATTTATGCAATTACCCAAAATTATTTTAGTTGCAAAACCGCTATTAAATGTTCTTATTTTAATATATTATTGGTTGAGATCTGAAAAGAGGAGCGCAGCACTTACTTTTTCATTAGTAGCAGCTTTCGCAACCAGTATATTATTTATTACAGACAATTCCACTTACGTGTTATTTGGCGTCATATTATTTGCTTTTCATCGCATTGCACTCATTTACTTTTTGTCAAAGTTATTAGAACCAATCTATTATTTTGCAGTAGCAATTGCTAGTATTCCGGTGGTAATTATATTTTTATATCTTCTCTCGATCAGTGCAAATCTTGATACGGCAACAATTGTGGCTTTGATTGTGATTTCGGTTTTACTTGCGCTGTTTGTAGGAATTATTTTAGCGAATTATATGCTGAAAGATGAAAATAACAATTCGTGGCTATTAATATCAGCCCTAATGTTTATCGCTTTGCAGTTAATTGTATATATTGAGAAGTATTATTTAGTTGAATTTTCTCCAAAAATATTAAGACCAACAGCAGTACTTTTTCTGTCGTTGGCCTTATTGTCATTGATAAAGGGAGTATTAACGCAAGAGAAACTAAACCGTAATACTTCTACCTGAACCAGCCAACTCCGAATCATTATCTAAGTAGAAGTCAATTCTTCCTAAATTTAGCCCAAAACAACCCGTTTGGTTTACCAAAACTTCCTTGCCCGCAGCGTTTTCTAAAACAGTAGGTTTTTTTAAGAAAGTATGGGTGTGTCCGCCAATTATCAAATCGATATCCTTTGTAAGAGCGGCAAGCTTTACATCAGATATTTTCTGCTGATCATTAGTATATTTGTAGCCTAGGTGAGATAAAGCAATTACAATATCACATTTCTCATTTTCTTTAAGCAGTCTTGCGGTATCCTGAGCAACTTCAACAGGATCCAAATAGAGGGTTTCTTTGTACATCATCGGGTCTACCAATCCTGCCAACTCAATTCCCAAACCAAACACTCCAACCTTGATTCCACCTTTATTAAAAACTTTGTAAGGTTTTACTAATCCAGCCAAAGTGGTTTTGCTAAAATCATAATTTGCTGAAACAAAGTCGAAATTTGCGTGTGGAAGTTGTGCATAAAAGCCTTCGATGCCATTATCAAAATCATGATTGCCCAAAGTTGCGGCATCATATTTCATCATTGACATTAATTTAAACTCAATTTCACCACCATAGTAGTTAAAATAAGGAGTGCCTTGAAAAATATCTCCAGCATCTAATAATAAGACGTTTGGGTTCTCAAGACGAATATTCTCTATAAGAGCTGCTCTGCGGGCTACTCCTCCCATATTAGCATTTCGTGGATCTGTTGCAGGAAAAGGGTCGATGTGGCTGTGGACATCATTCGTGTGTAATACAGTTAAATGTCTTTTAGCCGTTGTTCCAAAACTGCTTAGTGTTACACCACCAGCAATTAATGCCCCTCCAGCGAGTGTATTTTGAATAAAGTCTCTTCTTTTCATTTTAATTTCTATACTTTATTATTCTTGATTTATTCTAATGTCTGTTAAAGTCGGTATAATGCTATGATCCTTAAAATAATCAATCATTATTGCTCGTAATTTGTAATCGATGTCACTATTTTTTATTGATTTCCCGAAAAAGTACATTCGATCTCCACCGTTTATCAAATAATCAGAAGTTGCAACATTGTAAGTTTTACCCTTGTCAAAAGGCTGGCCACCAATACGGATATCTTGAGGTCTATTATCCTTAGTTATTGTAAACGTCATTCCTGATAAAGGGTGCGCTTTTTTTTCTGAAATTAAATAATCAATCATTTCGATAATTGCCTCACCAGGTAATTCTGCGACTATCACTTTATTTTCGAAGGGCATTAATTCAAAAGCGGTTCTAGTAGTTACATCTCCTTTTGGAAGAATTGATCTAATGCCTCCCAAATTTAATAGCACTATATCAATTTCTTTCGAAGTCCTTGCTTTAAAAATACGGTTACCATATAGCATTGTTGCATCCGCCATTAAATTGCCAACGGTTGTCTGCCATTTCCCCGACTTGTCTAATGTAGTAGGAGCATGAGCTAGAACTTTATTTAGATCTTGATCAATATGATCTTTAAATGGTTTTATATATTTTTCAATTTTTAGATCTGATTTTATGGTGTCAGAAATAGGAATTTGAGCTCCAGAAATTGCTGTAATAAAATGTTTTTGCTGACTACAAGATGTTGTAAGAACAAAAGTTAAGATTAAACCAATTTGTAACCAATTATTGGCATACTTTTTTAGTTTTGACACTGAATGTGATGCGAATTTCATTAAATTTGTTTTTTAAGTAAAAGTACTATGTTTCTAGATTATCTCAAGAATTTTGTGATAAAAAAAATAGTCAACAAAGCGCTCTCGAGTGATGTTGTATATGACAATGTAGGCAAAATTCGCAACATCGGCATTATTGCTGACGAGGCTTTTTTGCCGCAGACAGAAAGTTTGAAGAAGAGCTTAATAAATAGAGGAATTTTAGAAAATGATATCTCTATAATTATCCGTTCAACAAGTAGTCAGATCGGCAATTGTAATTATTTAACTTTTAGTTTGGCGACTGTTTCCAAAGTAGGGAAATTTTTGAACCCCAAAATCCAGGAGTTTATAGATAAGGATTTCGACTTGCTCATAAATTATTACGAGCAAGAAAAACTTGTTTCGCTCATGGCTTCGGCACTATCAAAAGCCACCTTTAAAGTGGGGTTTGCTAGTGTGGATAAAAGAATAAATAATCTTATAATAAATACTTCTCCTCATGATTTCCAGGTTTTTGAAGAAGAGTTATTTAAATATTTAAAAATATTAAATCGAATTTAAATGCATAAATTAATTGGGACAGGTGTGGCATTGATAACACCTTTTAAAAATGACTTTTCTATAGATACTGATGCACTTTCTAGAATAGTACGCTATCAGATTGATAATGGTGTTGATTATCTTGTGGTTTTAGGTACAACTGCAGAAACTGCAACCCTTAATTCTGAGGAGCGTAATCTGGTTATAAATACTATTGTTACTGCAAATGCAGGAAAGTTACCTCTAGTTTTAGGAGTAGGTGGCAATAACACAGCGGCGGTCGTGGAAGAGCTTAAAACTAGGGATCTGTCGTCATTTGCTGCTATTCTTTCTGTTTCACCGTATTACAGCAAACCAACCCAAGAAGGTATTTACCAACATTTTAAAGCTATTGCTCTTGAATCGCCTTTACCTATAATTCTGTACAATGTTCCAGGTCGAACAGCAAGTAATATGCTTCCCTCAACCGTAGTAAGATTAGCACAAGACTTTAAAAATATTGTTGCTATAAAAGAAGCATCGGGAGATATTGTACAAGCGATGAAAATAATCGAATCAAAACCAGACGATTTTTTGGTAATTTCTGGGGATGATATGATAACTTTACCAATGGTATTAGCGGGAGGTGCCGGCGTTATTTCTGTAATAGGCGAAGGCTTTCCAAAATTGTTTTCGAAAATGGTTCGCTTAGGTTTGGAAAAAAAGGTTGAAGAAGCTTATAAATTACATTACAAAATCTCACCGTGCATTGACTTTATTTTCGAGCAAGGAAATCCTGCGGGTATCAAAGAAGTGTTTATGACATTGGGTTTGTGTGAGAATGTAGTAAGACTTCCATTAGTATCTGTGGATGCGGGCCTGTCAAATAAAATTCAAAAATTTGTTCAAGAAATTGAAAAATAGCGCAGTAGGAAGTAGGACTTTTCGGCTTTAAAAAAAATGTTTTTCGGTAAGTAATTAATAACTAAATTTGCAGTCGCTTAATATTAATATTTTCAATTCATATTTGCAGCAAAATTCAAAATAAAAAATGACAAAACTTCTAACTTTCATAATTGTAATAGTACTTTTCAGCTCTTGTGGGCAGTATCAAAAAGTTCTAAAGGCAAACGAAATCAGGCCAAAGTATGATATGGCCAAAAAAATGTATGAAGAGAAAAAATATTCAAAAGCAATTAGGCTTTTTGAACAGTTAGCTCCTGCATATAGAGGAAAGCCAGAAGCAGCCGAAATGTATATGATGTATGCTCAGTCATTTTATAAAACAAAGCAATATTTTGCTGCGGGCTATCAATTTGATAATTTTGCTTCTTCATATCCAAGGAATGAAATGGCCGCAGAAGCATCTTTTATGGCTGCCAAATCATATTCTAAGTTATCGCCAGTTTACTCATTAGATCAAATTGACACTGAAAAAGCAATTGATAAATTTCAAAATTTTATTGATAGATATCCTACTTCAGAATTCATAGAGGAAGCTAATGTGAATGTAAAGTCGTTGCGTGAGAAGGTCGAAAAAAAGGTTTTTGAAGTCGCAAAAGGCTACCACAAGATTATGGATTACAAAGCTGCTATTGTAGCTCTTGATAATTTCGTTGCAGATTATCCGGGAACGCCATACAAAGAAGAAGCTTTATTTTACAAATTTGATTCGGCCTATTTATTGGCGATGAATAGTGTGGATTCTAAGAAAGAAGAACGACTTAATTCTGCTAAAGTGGCCTACAAGTCATTAGTAAAATATAAGGAAGATACAATATATAAGGAAGACGTGGCAAAGATGCTGACAAAAATAGATTCGGAGTTAAAACAATTTTCAAAATAAAAAAAGTCATGGATTTAAAGAAGACGAATGCACCTGTAAATACAATTACATACAATAAAACTGTAATTGAGGAGCCAACAGGTAATGTATATGAGGCGATAACAATTATTGCAAAAAGAGCAAATCAAATTAACTCTGAAATAAAAAAAGAATTAACTGAGAAATTGGAGGAGTTTGCGACTTATAATGATAGTCTTGAAGAAATTTTTGAAAATAAAGAACAAATTGAAGTTTCAAAGTTTTACGAAAAGTTGCCTAAACCACACGCTTTAGCAGTACAAGAATGGCTTGAAGGTAGAATCTACCACCGCGATTCTACTAATGAATAAATAATACCATGTCAATTTTAAGGGATAAAAATATACTTCTTGGAGTGTCAGCGGGCATTGCTGCCTATAAGACAGCCAGTTTAGTTAGACTCTTTATTAAAGCAGGTGCTCAGGTACAAGTTGTAATGACACCTGCTAGTAAAGATTTTGTAACACCCTTAACACTTTCTACTCTATCCAAAAACCCAGTCTTTTCTAGTTTCTATGATGAACAGGACGAAAATGCGGTTTGGAATAATCACGTAGAATTGGCTTTGTGGGCTGATATTATGATTATCGCTCCAGCAACTGCCAATACACTGGCAAAGATGGTATCAGGCGACTGCGATAATTTGCTAATTGCTACATACCTTTCGGCAAAATGTCCTGTTTATATCGCACCAGCAATGGACCTCGATATGTATAAACATCCTTCCACCATTCACAGCTTACAATCATTAACTTCCTTTGGCAATCTTATCATTCCTGCTGAATCAGGTGAACTAGCAAGTGGGCTATCGGGCGAAGGCCGAATGGCTGAGCCTGAGAATATTGTTGACTTTATTACTAAGGATTTGGAAGGACAATCACCGCTTCTGAATAAAAAGTTTTTAATTACAGCTGGTCCAACATACGAAGCTATTGATCCTGTGCGTTTCATAGGAAATCATTCGTCTGGCAAAATGGGTTTTGAAATCGCCGAAGCTGCCGCTAGATTGGGAGCTCAAGTAGTATTGGTTTCAGGTCCTACCAATTGCAAAGCATCCGATACTTTAATTAAAGTTATTCCAGTTGTATCGGCAGAGGAAATGTATATGGTCTGTCATCAATACTTTTATGAAGCAGATGTAATGATTGCTTCGGCAGCTGTTGCAGATTATCGACCTAAAAATATTGCTGACCAGAAGATAAAAAAGCAAGAAGAAACTTTAAATATCGAACTAATTAAAAATAAAGATATTTTGCAATCACTTGGCGCAATTAAGGAAAAGCAATTCTTGGTTGGATTTGCTCTAGAAACCGAAAATGAAATTGCCAATGCAAAAGCAAAAATCAAGAAAAAAAACCTAGATTTGATTGTTTTAAATTCTCTTCAAGATGCAGGTGCTGGTTTTGGAGTGGATACCAATAAAGTTACCTTTATAGATAAGGACGGTCAGATTGAGACTTTGCCACTAAAGTCAAAAGAGGCGGTTGCAAATGATTTGATAGCCAAAATAATAGATACTATATTATGAATAAATATTTCTTTATAATTTTCTCGTTATTGTTCACTGCCGCACAAGCGCAGCAACTTAATTGTGTAGTTACTGTCAACTCCGATAAACTTGGAAATGCGGACAATCAAACGTTTAAAACTTTGGAAACTGCGTTGACTGAATTTATGAATAATACAGATTGGACAGGTCAAAATATTCTGCAACAAGAGCGAATTAACTGTTCAGTATTTATTAATCTGAGTTCATATTCTTCTGATGCTTTTTCTGGAACTATCCAAATACAATCGGCAAGACCTATATTTAATTCTACTTATTCTAGTCCAATTTTTAATTACAATGATAAGGATGTGGATTTTAGGTATGTCGCTTTTGAGAACTTGACTTTTAATCCTAATTCTTACGATTCTAATTTAGTATCACTATTAGCTTTCTACAGTTACGTAATGATTGGTCTTGATGGCGATAGTTTTAAATTGGAAGGTGGAAAAGCAAGTCTTGACAAAGCACTTGACGTTGCAATTATCGCTCAACAAGGCGGAAGTAAAGGATGGAGTCAGGCAGATGGAAATCAAAACAGATATTTTTTAATTAATGATTTAGTTTCTCCAAGTTATAAGCCATTTAGAGCGGCACTTTATAAATATCATTATGAAGGTTTAGATTTGATGAATCAAGATTTGAAAGCTGCCAAAACCGCCGTAAAAGAATCAATTTTCACTCTCGGTCAGCTACATCAGGTTAGACCAAATGCATTTTTAACAAGAGTATTTTTTGATGCCAAAAGTGATGAAATAATTTCGATATTTTCTGGTGGACCTTCAATTCCAGTGGCCGATTTGATTGAGCAACTAAATAAGGTGTCTCCCTTAAACGCTAGTAAATGGGGACAGATAAAATTATAATTGAAACTATTTCCAATCAAAAAGTCTAATAGATGATAAGTTCGTTATCGATTGAAAACTTTGCATTGATCGACAAAATGTCGGTCAATTTTTTTGATGGTTTTTCAACAATGACCGGAGAAACGGGTGCGGGTAAATCTATTTTACTAGGAGCCTTAGGACTTGTCTTGGGCAGAAGAGCAGATCTTTCTGTTTTAAAAAATAAAGAAAAAAAATGCATTATCGAAGCAGGCTTTAATTTAAAAGGCTATAATCTACAAGATTTCTTTACTTATAATGATTTGGATTACGAGGAAAGCACAACAATACGTCGAGAAATTTTACCTTCAGGAAAGTCTCGTGCATTTGTAAATGATTGTCTTATTAATTTAAATGAACTGCAGCAGCTTGGATCGTTTCTCGTTGATATTCATTCGCAGAACGAAACTAGGGAACTTTCAGAAGAGGATTTTCAATTTAGAATTATTGATGCGATTGCAGATAATAATTTAAAATTGCAATCATTTTCAAAAAATCTAAAAGTCTACAAAACAGCTAAAAAGAAGCATCTCGAATTAAGAGACTCTTTGGCTGCAGCCTTAAAGGAACAAGATTATAACACCTTTTTATTTGACGAACTTTATTCTGCTCAATTAAAATCAGGACAGCAAGAAACTTTGGAAATTGACCTTGAAAAATTAAGCAATGTCGAATTTATCAGCGAAGTTCTTAAAAAAGCGGAAAATTTATTTGGAGATGAGCACGTTGGAATTTTAAATAATTTAAAAGATATCCGAGGTTCTTTTCAGAAAATTTCAGGTTTTGGCTCTGATTACAAACAAATCTTCGACAGAATCGACAGCAGTTTGATTGAATTAGATGATGTTTTTACTGAAATAGAGCAGCTTCAAGAGGGTTTATCTTCTGATCCGGAAGAACTTGAAAGTACAAATCAAAAATTACAAGTAATTTATAATTTACAGAAGAAACATCAAGTTTCTACCGTAGATGAATTGTTGGTAATTCAGGAAGAATTGGACCAAAAAGTAGTTTCTGTTTCAGATCTAGAAACTACGATCGCTAAGTTAGATATTGAAATTAGTGCTAGCGAGAAAGAGTTGGACGAATTAGCTCAACAAATTCACATCGCAAGAATTGACGCTCTTCCAAAGCTAACCGATAAGCTTAAATCAATATTAGAATTATTAGGAATGCCTCATGTGCGTTTCAATATTGAGCTATTTCCACTTGACAAGTATGTAAGTAATGGAAAAGAAGAATTAAAATTTTTATTTTCTGCCAATAAAGGAACTGATTTTGGCTTGCTGCGTAAGGTGGCGTCTGGGGGAGAATTATCTAGGATTATGTTGGCTGTTAAAGCCATTTTGGCACAATATTCCAATTTGCCAACTATTATTTTTGATGAGATTGATACGGGTGTCTCTGGTGAAATTGCCAATAAGATGGGATTAATTATGCAAGAAATGAGCTTGCATATGCAAGTTCTCTCTATTACCCACTTGCCGCAAATAGCGGCCAAAGGAAAGCATCATTACAAAGTATATAAGGAAACTGAAAATGATAGTACAAGTTCAAATTTGATTTTGCTGTCAAAAGAGCAGCGAATTGCCGAGATTGCGACTATGCTTTCTGGAGCAGATATCACAGCGTCGGCTTTAAAGCATGCAAAAGAATTGTTGAATTAGATTATTATTTTATATTTTTAAACTTTGCTAAAAAGTCACCTAATAGTACTGGTGTTTAGCGAATTTTTATTTTTTGAATTGAACGAATTAATATAGTATATTATGATTATTGAACCAAGAATGAGAGGTTTTATTTGCACTACATCGCATCCAGAAGGTTGCGCGCAAAATGTAATAAACCAGATAGAGTATGTAAAATCTAAAGGTACTATTGAAGGAGCTAAAAAAGTATTGGTAATTGGTGCCTCTACAGGTTTTGGATTATCTTCAAGAATTACTAGTGCTTTTGGTTCAAATGCTGCAACTATTGGGGTTTTCTTCGAGAAGCCACCAGTAGAAGGAAAGCCTGCTTCTCCAGGTTGGTATAATTCTGCAGCTTTTGAAAATGAGGCGCACAAAGCAGGTTTATATGCCAAGAGTATTAATGGAGATGCATTTTCTGACGATATTAAAAAACAAACTATGAATCTGATTAAAGCTGATTTAGGTCAGGTTGATCTTATTATATATAGTTTGGCATCGCCAGTTCGCTTGCATCCAAAAACGGGAATTTTGCATCGTTCAGTTTTAAAGCCAATCGGGGAAAAATTTTCTAATAAAACCGTAGATTTTCATACCGGAAAAGTTAGCGAAGTAAGCATTGAACCTTGTAGTGAAGAAGATATTGAGAACACTATTGCAGTAATGGGGGGAGAAGATTGGGCAATGTGGATTGATGCTCTAAAAGAGGCAGGTTTACTTGCTCCTGAAGTTAAAACTGTGGCTTATTCGTATATCGGACCTTCTGTAACAGAAGCGGTGTATAGAAAAGGGACAATTGGTAGAGCGAAAGATCACCTTGAAGCTACCGCTTTTACCATTTCGGATTCTCTAAAGTCAATTAATGGTCAAGCCTTTGTCTCTGTAAATAAAGCATTGGTAACTCAAGCAAGTTCTGCAATTCCGGTTATTCCACTATACATTTCGTTGTTGTACAAAACAATGAAGGAAAATGGCACGCACGAAGGTACAATTGAGCAAATGGTTCGCCTATTTTCAGAAAAGCTATACAATGGCTCTAAAGTTCCGGTGGATGAGAAAGGTCTAATTCGCATTGATGATTTAGAAATGAGCGAAGATGTTCAGGCCAAAGTTGCCGAACTGTGGAAGATGGCAGAAACTGATAATCTTGAAAAAATAGGAGATCTTAAAGGATACAGAAAAGATTTTTACAACCTTTTTGGTTTTGATTTTGAAGGTGTTGACTATTCAAAAGATAGCAATGAAATGCTTCAAATCCCTAGCATTAAATAAATTTGAAATCACCGTATTTCTAGATTGGAATATTTCGATACAAAATGGTTTATGTGAAAACATAGGCCATTTTTTTTGCAATATTGTTAAGAATTTCTTGTTAAATAAAAAGTAGCTTTGCAATATGTTTTTAGATTCTAATACAATGAACAACCTGAAATATTCTATAATTATTCCTGTTTTTAATAGGCCAGACGAAGTAGATGAATTACTTCAAAGTCTTGTACAAAGTACGTTTGAAACTGCATTTGAAGTTATAATTGTAGAAGATGGCTCTACTTTAACTTGCGAATCAGTTGTGGACAAATTTAAAATTTGGCTGGATATTTCGTATTATTTTAAGGCAAATTCAGGTCCAGGTGCTTCTAGAAATTACGGAATGGAAAGGGCAAAGGGTAATTATTTTATCATTTTTGATTCAGATTGTATTATTCCGAAACAGTACTTAGCAGAAGTTGATGCCGAACTTAGAGGAAATTTTTGTCATTGTTTTGGTGGGCCCGACAGAGCTTTGGAATCTTTTTCTGATGTTCAGAAAGCAATAAATTTTGCAATGACTTCATTCCTTACAACAGGAGGAATTCGTGGCGGCTCTGAGAAACTTAATAAATTCCAACCTAGAAGTTTCAATATGGGATTGTCAAAAGAAGCTTTCGAAATAAGTAAAGGATTCGGAAGAATTCACCCTGGCGAAGATCCAGATCTAACGATGCGGTTGTGGAATTTAGGGATGGACACAAGATTGTTTCCAAATGCTTATGTGTATCATAAACGTAGAATTGATTGGTCAAAATTTTCAATGCAGGTTTCAAAATTTGGGATGGTCAGGCCGATCTTAAACTCGTGGTTTCCAAAATATAATAAACTTACTTATTTCTTCCCGACAGTTTTTATTTTAGGTTTGTACTTATCATTGTTGCTAGTATTGTTTGGAATAAATTGGGTAATATATCTATATCTTTTTTATTTCCTGCTGATTTTACTTTTCGCGACAGCGCAGACCAAGAGTATAAAAATTGGAATGTATTCGGTATTAGCAGTATTTAAGCAAATGCACGGATACGGTTTAGGATTTTTGAGATCCTATTGGAATATTATAATATTAAAGAAAAATCCCGAGACGACTTTTCCGAAACTGTTTTTTAACTAAATAATAATATGACAAAGATAATTGGACTTACAGGCGGGATTGGTAGTGGTAAAAGTACAGTGGCTCGCTATCTGGAATCGAAAGGAATATCAATCTATATTGCTGATGATGAAGCTCGAAAACTAACAGATACCACCGATGTTGTAAGCGCAATTGAAAAAGTATTTGGTGCCGATGTAATTGAGAATGGATTGGTTAATCGCAAATTGTTATCACAAATAGTATTCAATAATGCAAAAAATTTAGAAAAATTAAATTCCATAATTCATCCAGTTGTACGAAATCATTTTGTTGAGTGGCTCAAAAACCATTCCGACGAAGAATTTATTATTAAGGAGGTTGCCATTCTTTTTGAAAGTGGATCTTACAAAGATTGCGATAAAATTATTACCGTAGAAGTGCCTGAAGAGATTAGAATACAACGAGTTATCAAAAGGGATGCATCATCGGAAGATGACGTAAGAGCGAGGATGCGCAATCAGTGGACAGATAAGATGAGGGCAGAAAAAAGTGATTTTGTAGTTGTTAATATTGATAGAGACGCAATGAAACTACAAGTAGATCAAATTCTTAAAAATCTAAAGAAATTGCAATAATGTACTTTTTAGTTAATCTTTGGTTAATGTAAATGCAGACCAATTGTTAAAAAGCTAATTTTGTGGAGATGAATAGGTTATTTTTTCGCTTGCTGGTACTTTTGATGAGTTTATCTTTGATAGGAATCATACTTGTACAAGTTTATTGGTTTAATTCTTCCTTTAAGAATAATGAGGAACAATTTGGATTTCACGTACGACAAGTGATTGGAAATGTTGCAGAAAAAATCCAAAAACAAGAAGCTTACAGTTTTTTAAATAAGTACGAAAAGTTAAAAGATAGCATCGGCAAAGATCCTCAGAAAAGTGATTTGTTGGAATTTTATTATGTGCAAAAAAATAATGTTACCAATGAAACAATTATTTATTCGAATAGTATAATTTCAGAGGATTACAACATTTCATCTTCGTTCTTTGATAAAAAGCTTGATAGTGTAAAAAGTAGAAATTTTTCTTCAAAGCGCATTACAGAAGTTTATAATAACAATCAGATTGACAATAGTGACATTAGTGCAAATTTAAAGCCGGACACTAAAATTGAAAAAATTGGAAGTGTTGATATTTTACAGAACGCGCAGTTCGAGATATCTTTTAGAGATGTTGCCTCTGCGATGCCTATTCAAGATCGTATAAGCAAAGAGAGATTGCAGCGATTACTCGAAAATGAGCTGGATGAATATGGAGTTCACACTTCTTTTGAATATGGAATTTACTACAATGGTCTTGCTACAAAAATAAGATCTGATAAATTTCGCAATTCTGGAAACTCTACTTATTCAACTCCAATTTTTACTGACAATGAAGGAAAAAGTGGGTATAGTCTGTATTTAAGTTTTCCTCAGAAAAAGAGATTTCTATTTTCTGATTTAATTGGAATAACAATTTTATCGATAATATTTACTTTGATAATAATTATCGCCTACAGCAGTGCTTTAAATCAGTTAATTAAGCAACGTCAGATTTCTGAAATCAAAACAGACTTTATAAATAATATGACGCATGAGTTTAAAACTCCAATTGCGACAATAAATTTAGCCCTTGATGCAATCAAGAATCCAAAGGTAAAAGATGATCCCGAAAAGAGGGAGCGCTATCTGCAAATGATTCGCGACGAAAATAAGAGAATGCATGCACAAGTTGAAAATGTATTGCGTATCTCAAAATTAGAGCGCAAAGAATTGGAAATTGCGAAAGAGTCAAGCGATATTCATGATATGATTGAAGATGCAATTGAACATGTTAATCTAATAATTGAGGATAGAGGAGGTGAAATCATAACGCATCTCGATGCAAGCAGACGTACGGTATTGCTTAATGACATGCATTTTACCAACGTATTGGTAAATGTGTTAGATAATGCAATAAAATATACGCCCGATACACCACTAATAGAAGTTTATACCGAAAATGTCAAAGACTTTGTAATTATAAAAGTCAAGGATAATGGTCAAGGAATGTCAAAAATTGCACAGAAGAGAATTTTTGAAAAGTTTTATAGAGAGCATACAGGCGATTTGCATAATGTCAAGGGACACGGTCTTGGCCTAGCATACGTCAAAAAAATAGTTGAAGATCATAATGGTCAAATATTCGTTGAAAGCGAAAAAGGAAAAGGCAGCACATTTATAATAAAATTACCCCTAATAAATTAATTATGGAAACTGAAAACAAGAAAATATTACTAGTAGAAGATGATCAAAATTTTGGTGCAATACTAAAAGATTATCTTATGTTAAATGATTTTGATGTCACTCTCGCCAAGAATGGTATGGAGGGATTTGAAAAATTTAAAAAAGATACGTATGACTTATGTATTCTTGATGTTATGATGCCATACAAAGATGGGTATACATTAGCAAAGGAAATACGTGAAAAAAATAAAGAAGTGCCAATCATTTTCTTGACTGCAAAGTCTATGAAGGAGGATGTACTTAAAGGATATAAAGTAGGGGCAGACGATTATCTTAATAAACCTTTTGATTCGGAAGTGTTATTGATGAAAATTAAAGCAATCATACAGAGAAAAGCAAGTGATACAAAGAGTGATCATGTAAGATTTGAATTTCAAATTGGAAATTTCCATTTGAATTCTAAACTTAGATTCTTGACTTTCAAAGACGAAGAACCGATAAAGTTGTCTCCAAAGGAAAATGAACTTTTGAAGTTATTAACTTTATACGAAAATGATTTAATGCCTAGAGAGCTAGCATTAACAAAAATATGGAGAGATGATAACTATTTCACATCAAGAAGTATGGATGTTTATATAGCGAAATTGCGTAAATATCTTAAACCTGATGAAGATGTTGAAATTTTAAATATTCACGGAGAAGGATTTAGACTTGTTGTTCGCAATAAAGAAAATAAGCCAAAACTCGCAGAATAAAAAAGCTTTAAATTTCAGTTTCAGTTTTTTTACTGTCAATGTAGTCAAAAATTGTTTTACTGCTCTCATTGTAATTAAACCATTTGGTATACTCATTTTTTTTAAACCAAGTGAGTTGTCTTTTAGCATATCGACGAGTATTTCTTTTGATGGTTTCTACCGCAAAATCCCATGAATACTCGTCGGTAAGAAAGGCAAAAAGCTCTTTATAACCAACGGTTTGCAATGCATTAATCTCTTTAAAATTTTGTAGAGATTTTACTTCTGCAAGTAATCCGTCCTCTATCATTATATCAACGCGACGATTTATTCGTTCATAAATTAGTGAGCGATCTGCTTCTAATCCTATTATTATTGGAATAAAATTTCTCTTTTTTGTATTCTTTGTCAGAAAGCTTGAATAGGGTTTTCCTGTTTGCAAACAGACTTCCAGTGCACGCATTAACCGCTGAGGATTTCCTTTTTCTATTACTTCAAATTGATCTGCATCTAACTTTTGCAGATTTTCTTGCAAATAGGTAATTCCTAAGTTTTGATAATTATTCTGAATTTCTACTCTTATACTTGGATCAATCTCCGGAAATTCATCCATTCCAAATAATACAGCTTCCACATACAGGCCAGAGCCACCCACCATCACTGCAAAATCTGAAGTTGCATATAAGAGATCAAGTTTCTGTATTGCATCTCTCTCAAAGTCTCCAACAGTGTATTTATCTCCAATCGATTTGTTATGTATAAAGTGATGTTTTACGGCGCTGAGTTCTTCTTTGGAGGGAACGGCTGTGCCTATGCTCATTTCTTTATAAAATTGTCGAGAATCACATGACAAAATTTCGCAATTATAATTTTGTGCCACCTCTATAGCTTTGGAAGTTTTGCCAATTGCGGTTGGGCCTACAATAACGATCAAATATTTTTTGGAAATCATTCTCCTCTTTCTTTAGCGTGTAGTTTTTCTCCACAATTGTAACAAAAATTCGCGTAATCTTTGTGGTTAGTTTCGTTGCAGTTTGGACAAGAAGTTGTGTTTGTAGGTTGATTGCCAGGTTTTTTATTTACAATTTCAGACGTCACTATACCAGTTGGTACCGCAATAATTCCGTAACCCATAATCATAATGACCATTGATAAAAATTGTCCAAGGCCAGTTTGCGGAGTAATATCGCCAAAACCTACAGTTGTTAATGTCACTATTGTCCAATAAATGCTCACTGGTATATCTGAAAAGCCATTTAGTGGTCCTTCTATCATATACATCAAAGTTCCAAAAATGACACAAAGAATTATTACGGTGAAAAGGAACACAAATATTTTGTCCCTACTTCTTCTCAATGCAATCATTAGCATATGCGATGCACCCACAAAATGTCCAAGTTTCAAGATTCTAAAAACTCGCAATAAACGAACAGCCCTCAAAGAAGCTAATAGATGCGCCCCTGGCAATAGCAAACTTATATAAGATGGTAGAATAGCCAATAAATCTATAATTCCGTAGGCACTTAAAACATATTTTATTGGTTTACGAACTGTAAGAATTCTTGCAATATATTCGATAGTAAATAATATAGTTATGGTCCACTCAATAATGTGCAGCATGTGACCATACTTAAATCTAATAGCTGCTACGCTTTCAAACATAATGGCAGCAATAGAAATAAGAATAAGTATCAACAGAATAATATCAAACAGCTTACCCGTCGGAGTATCAGCCTCGTAAATTATCCTATGGAGTTTCCTCCTTAATCTTTCATTAATGTGAATTTCCAAGAAAGTAAATTTTGAAGTACAGTCAAAAATAGTCAATCGCTTACAAGTAGACTATTTTTAAATTTTTATTTTTTAAAATATATGCTTGTAATATATTTTTAATATCCGAAGTATGCTTTATTGGTATTAATATATTTTTAAGAACATTGACATTAAGTACTTGGTAGTTTAGGTCGAAAAAAGCATAACCTTTACAAATTCCGTCCTCTACAAGAATAGCACTTCGTTCATGAATGGTGCGTCCCCTTTCTCTAATAAAAAATGTTTTACCGTCAATCTGTACATGTTTAATCAAATCCTCTACGCGCTGATTGTAGATCTCTACTAATGGAATCGTATTATTTGATTTAACTTCTAACTCAAATCCAATCTTTAGTAAAGATGGGATAATATAAAAATCCTCGACTGCCATTTCAATCATACTTTTTGCTTCGGGAAGAGTAGCAAATAGTGAAATCTCTTTTCGAAATCTGTCCGCTTTTTTGATATTTAAAACACGAAATCCTTCGTCGTTAAGCTCTTCGTATAAGCCCCAACGGTATATACTTTTATTGGTAACTTTATTTAATTCGGGCTTATTCTCGACAACTTCTGTGCGTTCTTTTATAATTCCAATAAGTTCAGTCGCAGTCTCCTCAAAAGTTACAGTAAAAACTTCTGCTTGAATCTTTTTCGAAATTCTAGAATCCCCAATAAAGTGCTTGTTTACCGCTCTCTTTATATTTTTGCTTTTTGCGATAAAAATAATGGTTCCATCTTCTTTATGGACATAATACACCCCCGTTTTGGAAGGCAAAGATTCTACAATATCAAGAAGTTTAGGAGAGATTCCTTTTTCGACTTCAGTTTTTATCAACTCCTTGACAATTGTTTTGGAAGTATCTTTAGAAAGTAACAGCTTGAAAAGTTTGACCGTTGCTAATGCATCTCCACTTGCACGATGCCTGTCAGCCATGGGAATACCGAGCGCACGAACGAGTTTTCCTAAGCTAAAAGATGGCTGTTCTGGTAGTAATTTTTGCGCAAGCTCAACTGTACAAAGTGTATTTGTCTGGAAATCGTATCCTAAGCGCCTAAACTCAGTACGCAAAATTCTATAATCAAAGCTAGAATTATGTGCCACAAGGATACAACCGTTGCAAATTTCCAAAATTCGCTTTGCCACCTCGTAAAACTTTGGAGCATTTACTAGCATTTCGTTATTAATGCCTGTCAGTTTTATCACGAAAGGTTGAATTGGTATTTCAGGATTAACTAGGCTTATAAATTGATCTACTATTTCGTTTCCATCAAATTTATAGATAGCAATTTCTGTAATCCCTTCTTCGTTAAATTGTCCTCCTGTGGTTTCTATGTCAAGTATTGCGTACAATTTTTTCTTTTTTTATAATTATCTTGATCCAAATATGCTACTGCCTATTCGCACCATAGTACTCCCACAATCTATCGCAATTTTATAATCTCCAGACATTCCCATAGAAAGTACAGTAAGATCATTAGCTGTAGCAAATTGATCGTAGAGGTTTTTTAGAGTTGTAAATTCCTCTTTTATCTGTTCTTGCTTATCTGTAAATGTTGCCATTCCCATCAAACCTTCAATTTTGACATTCTTATAATCATTTTTGAAATCTGAATTGAAAATTTCAGATATCTCATTTTTGTCAAATCCAAACTTCGTTTCTTCGTCTGCAATAAAAACTTGCAATAGTACAGAAATTATGCGGTTGTTTTTTTCTGCTTGTTTATTGATTTCCTGAAGAAGTTTGAGACTATCAACGCCATGAACGAGCGCTACAAATGGCGCCATATATTTCACTTTATTTCTCTGTACATGTCCAATCATATGCCATTGAATATCTTTTGGCATTTCTTCAAATTTGTCAGTCATCTCTTGGATTTTATTTTCACCAAAAATTCTCTGACCCGCATTATATGCCGCCATCAAATCTTGTACAGGTTTGGTCTTTGAAACCGCAACAAGTACAACATTATCCGGTAGTATTTTTTTTATTTCTGTAAGCCGGGTAGCAATATTCATTTTTTGTATCTATTAAAGTTCATAAACGACAAGGCCACTTCTGAATTTTGGTTCTATATACGTACTTTTCGGTGGCATAATTAAATTAGAATCGGCTATGTTTTTAATTTCTGTAATGTCTGAGGGAAAAAGTACAAATCCTAACTCAAATTCTTCGGAATCAATAATTTTTTTAATATCAATCACCGACTTTTTTCCTGGTATATAATCTATTCTTTCATCATTACGAAGATCGGCAATTCCTAAAATAGGCAATAAAACGGTGTCGTATAAAATTTGTGCATCTAATCCTTGTAACGCATCATCAAACGAAAACTTTTCTAACTTTAGCGTAAGCGAATAAAATTCATTCTCAAGATACATCCCAAATTCATGTTTCTTACTAGGGTGAAAAAGTTGTTGAGACTTGATTTCGACTTCAAAATTTTCGGATAGTTTGTCGATAAAGTCCTCTTTAGAAAGGCCGTTTAGATCTCTTATCAATCTATTATACTCATAAATTTTCACATTGCTATCGGCAATTAAGAAACTCATAAACCTAGATTTAGACTCGGTTTTGTTTGCTGCTTGCTCATCAAATAACATATTTGCCGACGCAGATCTATGGTGACCATCGGCAATGTATAAGTCGCCAATTTTATCAAAAGTTTCTTGCAAAAACTCGATTTCTTCAACGTCATCCACTTTCCATAAATAATGAACGTCCTTTATAGTTGTGGCAAATTCAAAGTCGGGCACTCTTGACGTTTTGTTTTCGATCCAATTGTCAATTAGGTCATTGTCAGGATAGCTCATTAACACAGGCTCGGTATTAAATCCTGCATACCTCATATAATCTTTAAACAACTCAACTCGATATTGCAATGTATCCTCATGTTTCTTGATGAGACCATTTTTGTAATCGTCAATAGTTGTGGCAAGAATTATTCCGGTAAAAGTATTATTATCCGTTTTTATTCTATGCACATAAACCGCTGGCTTTTCGTCCTGAACAAGGATATTATCATATTTAAAATCTTGATATTTTTGATGAACGAGTTTAAAACGTTTTTCAAAAGTTATTTTCTGCTGATTTGTGTAAGCAGGATTTAAGATATGTAAAAAAGATAGTGGATTAAAGTCCAATTGCGAGGCCAACTCGGCAGGCGAATATTCTTCGTACGATCTAGAAGTTACCAAACTCACCTTGTCCCGAGTTGGTCTAAAAGCTTTAAATGGGTGTATTTTTGCCAAAATTATTTTTTGAACACTGTTTTTACAGTATTAATTTTTGTGAAATTGTTTCGCAACGTTTTCTGCTTTTTTTGAAGTTGAATAATCATAAAATCCTTCGCCAGATTTAACTCCTAATTTTCCAGCTCTCACCATATTTACTAATAAGGGGCAAGGTGCATATTTTGGATTCTTGAAACCATTGTACATAACTTCCAAAATTGCCAAGCAAACGTCAAGTCCAATAAAGTCAGCTAGTTGCAACGGACCCATCGGATGCGCCATACCAAGTTTCATCACTGTGTCTATTTCGTACACTCCTGCGACTCCATTGTATAATGTTTCAATTGATTCATTTATCATTGGCATCAAAATTCGGTTTGCTACAAAACCTGGATAGTCATTAACTTCGACTGGAGTTTTTCCTAGTTTTTCTGACATTTGCATTATCGATTTTGTAACCTCATCAGAAGTATTGTAGCCACGAATGATTTCGACCAATTTCATAATTGGCACAGGATTCATAAAGTGCATTCCAATAACTCGCTCGGGATGGCTTACTACTGCTCCAATTTGGGTGATAGAAATAGAAGAAGTATTAGTTGCCAAAATTGTATCAGCTTCGCAATATTCATTAAGTTTTTTAAAGATATCAAGTTTAAGAGTGACGTTTTCTGTGGCGGCTTCCACAACTAGATCAGCACCAGCCACACCATCTTTGATATCTGTATAAGTGATTATATTTCCTATAGTTGTAAGTTTGTCGGCCTCGGTAATAGTTCCTTTCGCAACCATTCTGTCAAGATTACCTGCAATCGTGGCCATTCCTTTGTCTAGAGATTTTTCTGAAATATCAATAAGTTTTACTGTAAAACCTTTTTGTGCAAATGTATGAGCAATTCCGTTACCCATTGTTCCTGCTCCAATTACCGCAATATTCTTCATTAAAATATATTTTTATTATTATTGTAAAGTATTATTTTTTTCGAAACAATCAATCACCTGATACGCAACACGTAATGCTTCTGTTCCCTGTTCTAAAGTTACTACCGTTTGCTGGTCGGTTGTTATAGCATCTGCAAAGCTTTCGAGTTCAGCAAATATGGCGTTGTTTTGCTCCACATCGGGATTTGCAAAATAGATTTGTTTTTTTACACCTTCTGCATTCTGGAGGATCATATCAAAATCTCCAGGTACATCTGGTGCTTCTTTCATTTTTACGACCTCGCATTTTTTTTCTAGAAAATCGACAGAGATATAGGCGTCTTTCTGAAAGAATCTTGATTTCCGCATGTTTTTTAAAGAAATTCTAGAAGCTGTCAGATTTGCAACGCATCCATTTTCAAATTTGATTCGGGCATTGGCAATATCTGGAGTTTCAGAAATAACTGCAATTCCACTAGCATGAATCTCTTTTACTTTTGAATTTACAACACTTAAAATAATATCAATATCATGAATCATCAAATCTAAAACTACAGGTACGTCAGTGCCTCGTGGATTAAACTCTGCAAGTCGGTGTGACTCTATAAACATTGGATTAGCAATTGTCTCTTTTATTGCTATAAACGCAGGATTAAACCGCTCCACATGACCCACTTGTCCCTTTACATTATATTCCTTTGCAAGCGCAATAATTTCCTCTGCTTCCTCAACTGAATTAGAAATTGGTTTCTCTATAAAAATATGTTTTCCAGATTTAATAGCAACTTTTGCACATTTATAATGAGAAAGAGTAGGAGTAACAATATCTATAACGTCAACAGCAGTAAGTAGAGATGCAATGGTTCTAAATTGTGTATAACCAAATTCCTTGGCAACCCTTTCACCATTTTCTTGGTTTTCATCGTAAAAGCCAACAAGTTCAAATTTATCAGATTCTTGAAGTAATCGCAAGTGTATCTTACCTAGGTGGCCCGCACCCAAAACTCCTATTTTAAGCATATAAATGTATTTTGTACAAAAATACTAATAAAAAGAGAACCTGTAAGTGCATACTGAAATTAATTAGACTACTGAGTTTATGAAAGTTGAAAGTGGAAGGGTAAATTGCCCATATCTATTCTGAAAATCCCAATATCTTTGTTATTTTTGTATAAAATCACTTACTTATATTTTGAAAGATACTGGAAAACATCAAGGGCTTAGAAATCAACTTGTTCAAACATTACAGCAAAAAGGGATTAAGGATAGCAATGTTCTAAAAGCCATTGCAAGTATTCCGCGACACCTTTTTTTAAATTCAAGTTTCGCAGATTATGCCTATCAGGATAAGGCGTTTCCAATTGCCGCTGGACAGACAATCTCTCAACCTTACACTGTAGCTTTTCAGACCGAACTTCTACAAGTTAAGACCGGAGACAAAGTTCTTGAAATTGGTACTGGATCTGGCTATCAGACGGCAGTTTTGTGCGGAGTAGGTGCAAAAGTTTATAGCGTTGAGCGACAAAATGAGCTCTTTAAGCAAACGTCTTTATTGCTTCCAAAGCTTGGTATCAATCCAAAACACCTATCTTTTGGTGATGGCTACAAAGGTCTGCCTTTGCACGCACCGTTTGACAGTATAATTGTTACAGCGGGCGCACCCTTTATTCCACAGCCACTGATGGCACAATTAAAGATAGGAGGTAGACTTGTAATTCCGTTAGGCGAAGACCATCAAATAATGACCTTGTTAATAAGGAAGACGGAAAGCCAATTTGAAAAACATGAATTTGGAGAATTTAGATTCGTGCCATTATTAGAAAACAAGAATTAAATATAGACATTAAAAGCTTTAAGAGGACCTATATAATTAACGTGTTTTAGTTATTGAAATTTTTCTTGATTCGTTGCAAATCTCTCTTTGTATCTTGTTCTTTGAGAGATTCGCGCTTGTCATAGGTTTTCTTACCTCGACAAAGTCCAATTTCTAATTTTGCCAAACCTTTTTCGTTTGTAAACAATCGAAGTGGAACAATAGTCAGTCCTTTGGCTTGAACGCTACGAGCTAGTCCTTTTAGTTCCTTTTTCTTTAATAACAATTTACGTTCTGAACGTGCTTTGTGGTTAAACTGATTCCCAAAAGTATATTCTTCAATATAAGTATTGATTGCAAATAATTCGTTATTACTAAATTCGCAAAAGCTCTCAGTAATATTAGCCTTTCCCATTCGGATAGATTTAATTTCTGTTCCAGCCAGAACTATTCCCGCGTTGAATGTTTCAATTACTTCATAATCAAATCGAGCTCTCTTATTGTAAATATTTATGGTTTTCAGCATAGTTGCAAATGTATGAACAAATCCTTTAAAGTACAATCTTATACTCAGGTTCAGATGTATTTATTGTATATTGTTATTACCGATAATCAACCGGCTCCGGTTTTCCGATTTCAAAATCCTGAAAACCAAAATCGCTAGTCTTAAAGCTATTGGTTTTAATTAAATTTCGACCATCGCCAGGTAAAGAAGGGTAGTAGGCAAGTGAGAGTTGAAATGAACTAAATACTAAATAATCATTACTAATTATAACACCAATCACTGCCTGAGAATACAATCTGCTAGAAAACAAATCGGCTGTTGTATCGCCCAACATTGCAAACGTATAACTCATATAAGGATTAACTCTAAATCCTCCCAAATTCCAAGGAGAATAACCTTGAGTTTGTAAGGTCAGCATCATTTTCTTGTCGCCGTATAATTCTGAAGAGTTAAAACCATTAATACCATTCTCTTCATTAATATTAATCATATCACCCTTTGAATGTTCTCTGTTATTTCCAATTACCGACCTAAATTTTACAAATTGTCTAATATTCCAGTTATGAAACGGCAATAAATTAGTAAAATAATTAGCCTGCACAGTAAATGCAGTTCTAACGGTCGAATTGTTCGCAAAGAAAGTTCCGTACTCACTATTGCCACTAATATAGCCCCAGTCGTAATAGCGACCAATCGAAAATTTAGCTCCAGCGTAAGGATAATTATAGCCATTCTTTCTCAATGTTCCTGCAGAAATGCCAATAATTCGACCAACCGGAACATCCTCGATTACCCCATAATTAAAAATATATTTATCTTGAACATACTTTCTAGAGGTCAACGCTAATCCGGTGAGAAAGAATTTTTCGCTGCTGTAAAAACTTATAGTATCAAAGGCTACTTCGGGACGTTCTACATAGTCTTTATTAAGAAAACGAGCGGTAAAAATGAGATTGGTCGTTCGATCATTTTGAACACCACCTTTAAAGATGTTAAATGATACTCCCGCCCAGTAATCCTGAGAATTATATTTGAAATTTTGTGATTTGTAAATGTTTTCTTGGTTGGCAATGGTGTCGGATTGAAACTGCTGATCAAAGTAAACTCCTGCTCCCCAGCGAGTAAATGCTGAAACAAATGGCCGTTCAAAATCTAGTGATTTTCGATAATTATCATCTAAATCAATATCATACTCAACCGCAGTACTGATGAAGGTATTCATCATATTCGGAATTGTATACTTAGTACTATAAGCATTTTTTTTAGTATCCAATTCTCGTTGGTATCTATTTTCCCACTGATGTCCCATTCCTAAGAAATTACGTTCCTTAAGATAAAAATTGGTCCTGCTGGTGGATCCTGAAATATTGGGAATCAGACTCCATGAATCCAAAACACGTATGTCAACGTCTACGGAATCTTTGCTGCTAGCAATAATAATAGGCTGAACGACAACTCCACGAACAAATTGTTGCGTACGAATGAGTCGCTCAGATTCTTTCATTAATAGTGAGTCTAAGGGTTGGTTTTTCTTAATAAGAAGGATATTCCTTATTGCAAACTGTTTTGTTTTAATGTGGGCTTTATTTCCTAATTCCGAAAGTTTTTTGGTAGGCCTGCGAGTTGTATCAGTTTCTGAATATCCAAAGGGATCCAAAGTTGTAATTGTTATATTTCGAATAATTTTACCTTCATATTTTCTATATGAGATTGGTTTTACTCTTTTCACCCTATTCGTCTTACCACTATTACGTGACTTAACTGGCTGGAAAATCAGCTTATGAACAAATTTTGTAAATTTTCTTTTCTCTGAAAACTTTTCAATTTTCTCGTATACTACCGTTGAGTCCTTTACTACTATCGAATCTTTTACTTGAGACATCGCTGAGAATGTGGTAAGCAAATAAAGCAATAAACAGCATAGTAAACGACATCCGGATACCGCCGGTTTGTTTGATGATAAATTTGCAGTTAGTAATTGCAACATAGTGATAATAACATAGTTCTTTGGCTCAAAAGCGGTGGTTTTTTTATTCAAGTGTAATTTATGTAATTGTTATTTCAGTAGCTAGCAGGGAAGAGTTTACTGATGAGGGAAACATTCTTTCGATGCTTAGTCTCGCCAAGAGATAGCTAATGGTAGACTCAGCGCCTTGATTTAAATTCACATTCTTTTCTTCGAGGCCATCAAAACAACCTCCAGTGCAAGGATTGTATATGGTTCTATTAAGATGGTTTTTTCCTAGAAACCAGTCGAATGAATTTTTCATCTTAACTAGATATTTTTGGTCCTGATATACTTCATAAAATGCTTCCAAAGCTAAGACGGTATACGCAACGTCAATTGGCTGTTCACCAAAATTCTGTACTTCAGCCCCCTTATGGTGCCAACCATTGTTAGAAATCACTTTAATTTCTCCAACTTCATTAAATGTTTTTGAAAGTAGAAATTTAAAAGATTCTCGGGCAATTTCTTTATACTTAAAGTCGCTACTATCCAAAAATGCATACAAAAGTGCTTCAGGTAATACACTATTAGCATAGGTTAAATAGCTTTCAAACCAATTCCATTCTTGTTCTGCTTCATGGCGGTACATCTGTACTAATCTATCTGCAAGGATTATAATAAGTTTTGAAACCTCTTGGTTTTTCTGACTTTTATTGTAGAGGTACATGCCCTTAATTGCAAATGACATCGCACGCGATGAATGAATTGTAGAAATATAATTAAATGTTTTCTCTAAAATTTTTTTTGCAACAATTTTTAAACGTGAATCTATTTTCTCATTACCATCAACAATGGATCCTAAAGCCCACAAGGCGCGACCATTAGAATCCTCTAGGTTACATTCGAAATTTTGTTTTGTAAAAATCCTTTTATCATCTACGTAGTTCAAGAAGCTACCATTACTTTGCTGACAAAAAGCAATAAAGTCTAAATATTTTCTTAATTGTAGAAGGTCGTATTCAGTAGCATCTAATGATATTTTTGCAACAACGGCAATTATCGCTCTCGCATTATCATCGACAGTGTAGCCACTTGTTCTATCCGGTTCATTTAATCTAGAAAATTGATAGATTCCAAAATCCGTGGTCATTTTATATAAATGCTTAAAGGATATTTGTGGATTGTTATATTGAAGCTTTATGACATTACCACTTACATCTTCAAAATGCTTTGCATGAGATAACGCAGAATTTTCCCAAACAGTTGTCATTATTTTGTGCAAACCATTCATGCGCATATTGGTGCGTAAGGTAACATCAAAAAGTAATTTGTTAACTGCCTCCGCTAAAGCTTCAGAATCTTCTCGGGGAATTATTAGTCCCGAATCATTTTTTAAAAATTCAATCGCATGCGGCATTGGTGTGCTAATTATCGCACAACCACAACTAGCCGCATAGACGAAAGTTCCACTCACCGCCTGATTTGGATCTTTAGATGTAAATAGATAAATATCTGTGAGCTGCAAGTATTCCATCAACTCCTCTAGGCTGACATACTTATTGATAAATTTTACGTTGTTTTGAAGATTTAAATCTGAAACTTTTTTTTCTAAAAATTCGCGGTATTTTTCTCCTTCATTTTTTACTACGCCCGGATGAGTCTTTCCAATAATCAAAAAGAGCACGTCTGGCTTTGTTTTGATAACTTTAGGAAGCGCATCTAAGGTAGTTTCTATCGACTTTCCCGAACTAAGCAATCCAAATGTCGAAAGTACTTTGCGCTCGCCAAATCCATACTTATTCTTTAGCAATTGTTTATTTTCATGATCAACAAAGTGAGTACCATGGGGAATAACACTTATTTTTTTTGGTACAATATTATATTCATTAACAAGAATTTCTTTTGAATTCTCGGTCATAACCAGCACCGCATCGCTGCAATCGCATATGTTGCAAACATTTTTCAAAAATGCTTCATTAGGGTTTGGTAAAATGGTATGAAAAGCCAAAATAGATTTTTTATTTATCTCTTTCAGCATGGTGCTAAATTTCTTTTCATGTTGCGCATAGAAACCAAACTCGTGTTGAAATACAACTAATGCAAGTGAATTGTCAGAATTTATCTTTTCTGTAATATTTTCAAAACTATTCGTAGCATCTACATTTAAAACACATTCAACATCTTCGGAATCGTAGCTAAATTGTTCAGTGGAATTTTCTAAGGCACAAATTTTTATATTTAAGCAGGCATCAAATTTGTCCTTCAATGCGCTGACTAAATCGTAAGAATAGGTCGCTATTCCACATTCTCTCGGTGGATAAGAAGTTACTAGCAATATCTTTGCACAAGGATTTTGCATATTAGAGATCTTTTTGAAACTTATTAATTGATTACTAAATTACTATTTTAAAACCCAAGATAGATACTAAAGAATTTAGTTTATCACCACTGAATTATAAATAGTAAATTTCTCTTAACAGGCAACTCTTTTCCTTATAATACTATTTAGAAAATTTATATTATTTTAATTTGGACATGCACTATTTATTAGCTTCCTTTTCTTTTTCCTCCAAAGCTCTTTGCTTTTCTTTTTCGGCTTTCTCTTTTGCTTTTTCTATCTCTTTGAGTCTCTTCTTTTCGGCCTTTTCCTTTTTCTTAAAGAAACCTCTTAGTAGGAAGTTATCTTTGGCAGCCTCCATATTTTCACTTAAACCTTTGGTTCCTTGTTTAAGATTGCCAATTGTTTTGTCTAAATTATTAGCAATAGCTTCATCGTTAATTAGGCGTCCTAACGTTCCTTCACCTTTGTTTATTTTGTAAAGAATTTGCGTTATTTCCTCTGAAGCAATCGCTGCATTTCCAGCCGTAATTTCCAAGCTCTGTACTATTTCGTCCATTTCAACAGGCTCATTCGAAGCTATAAGTTGATTATCTGTAATAGATTTTGAATCTGACGCGCCGTTCGAAATGGTAACGATCTTATCGCCAATAATCCCCTCAGAACCAATTCCAGCCTCCGAATCAACTTTGATAAATTTTCTAACGTCTTCTTTTATAAGCATTTTAACCTGAATAGTGGTATCGTTAACAATCGTAATTCGATCTACTGTTCCTATATTAATACCCGCAAATCTGACAGAATTTCCAACTTGTAGTCCGCTCACATTGCTGAAACGTGTAGACAAGGTAAATACTGGATCAAAGAGATTTTTTTGCTTACCTATTATAAATATGGCAAGCATAAATAGACCAATTCCTACGATGACGAATAGACCTAGACGAACTTTAAATTTTGGTGTTTGATTTGCCATTTGTTATGATTTAATATTTTGTTTAGTTTTAAAAAATGATGATATTTCCTCATCATCGCTTGTTTCGAATTCTTCGAGTGTACCTTCTTTATAGACCACTCCTTCTTTTAACATTATAACACGATCTGCAACTGTCCTTACACATTCAATATCGTGAGTTATTATTATCGAGCTTGTTTTATATTTTTTCTGAACATCGTTTATTAGCAAACTAATTTCGTCAGATGTTACAGGATCAAGTCCCGTTGTTGGCTCATCATACAACATAATTTCGGGGTCTGTAATAATAGTCCGAGCTAGGCTTATACGCTTTCTCATTCCTCCAGAAAGCTCAGAAGGCATCTTGTCTATAGAATCAGGAAGTCCCACATTCTCTAAAGCTTCTAATACTTTAGCGTCAATTTCTTTTTTGGAAAGATCTTTTCGAGTTCGCTTAAGCGGAAACTCCAAATTCTCTCTTACGGTCATAGAATCATATAATGCGCCGCTTTGAAAAAGAAATCCAATCTTTTTTCGGACTTCATTCAACTCTTCATTATTAAGAATAGTTACATCTTGGTCTCCAATTTTTATACTTCCCGAATCCGTCTTGAGCAATCGTACGATACATTTTATCAATACCGACTTCCCTGTACCTGACTTTCCTAGGATTACTAAATTCTCGTTATCGTAAAGATTTAGCGAAATTCCATTAACCACATGGTTACTACCGAAACTTAAGTGAAGATCTTTAATCTCAACTGCGATTTTCGAACTCGCGTCAATAATTTCATTATTTGTCTTTGTATCGTCCATTATTTCAATAAATCAGTTATCTGTACAGCGATTAAATCCACAATAATTACAAGTAGTGATGCCATAACTACAGCAGAATTTGCTGCTTTTCCCACACTCTCCGTTCCACGGCCTGCATTATATCCTTTATAACATCCCACCAGACCTATTACAAGTCCAAAGAAAAAGGTCTTAATAATTGCTGGAAATAAATCAGCAAACTGTACCGAAGAAAAAGCTTGCGAGATAAATAAAACAAAACTCACATCTCCTTTTATATTTGCTCCGGCCCAACTTCCAATTATTCCCAAGCCATCCGCATACAAGGTTAAAACAGGAATCATTAAGGTAGCCGCTAATACTCTCGGCACAATTAAATACTTGAAAGGGTTAGTCGAGCTTACTTCCATTGCTTCAATTTGTTCAGTAACTCGCATCGATCCCAATTCAGCACCCATACTTGAACCAATTTTACCAGCGCAGATAAGTGCAGTAATTACTGGTCCCATTTCGCGTATAATAGAAATCGCAACCATGCCTGGCAACATACTTTCTGCACCAAAATTCACCAGTACTGGACGTGATTGAATGGTTAAGACCAATCCAATTATAATCCCAGTAATTCCAATTAATGCGAGCGATTTATTTCCGATTTGGAAACATTGTTTAAGAAATTCTTGAAATTCAAATCCGCGTGAAAATGTATTTCGAACGACTTTCATCAAGAATATAAAGACATCCGCGACGTTTACAAGAAACTCATTTACTTTAGACTTATTTTCAATGGCCTTGTCCCCAACCGCCATCGACTTTTTCTTTGCGTATTCTTTAAAATTCTTACGCGGTATTGCTTTATCCATTATTAGTCTTCGTTTTGTTTTTTAGAATCTGAATCCCCATTTGTTTCTGTATAAACTACTTTAGGTGCCATAGGATCTGTTGTTTCAGATTCGGCATTATATCCATCGAATGACGAAAAATGCATTTTTTTCCATTTAAATTTTTTCGGTAAGTCGTCGCCAAGTAAATACCCCCAAGGTTCTAGCGATTCTACTCTGTCAAATATTACTTTGCAAATAGCCAAAATAGGTATTGCTAAAAACATCCCAGAAAATCCAGCTAATGATCCACCAATTATAATCCCTATAATACTTGCCAAGGCGTTCATCTCCACCTTTGAACTTACTATTAGAGGAACTAATATATTGTTATCAATAAATTGAACTACAATATTTACAGCAATTACTCCAAAAATAATTGTAACATCAGGAGTTCCACTCAAGGTTGCAGCCATACTTAAAAGCGCCGCCATCAATATACCAATGTACGGGATTAAATTTAACAATCCTGTTATTACTCCCAGCAAGATGGCATATTTAACTCCTATTATGCTGTAACCTATAGATGTAAGGGTAGACACAGTCACCATTTGTATCATCAATCCAACGATATAACTCTGAATTGAAACTTTAATTTGGCTCAAGATCTCTCTTAACTTCTCTTTATGCTCATCAGAAAATAGTTTGCATAAAAATTTAATAAAGTGATTTTTGTATAATATTATTAAAAATGTAAGGATAGGAACCAAAATAGCGTTAAAAATGGTATCGGTAACCGATAGGAGCGTAGTTCCAACCATTTTCGTCGAACCTTCAGTTGCATCATCTAACATTTTTTTCTGCTCTTGTTTGTTAAGATTGAAATGTTGATAAACTAGATTTTGTAAGTTATCTATATGGAGGTAGAGGTTTTTCTTAATCATTGCAAAATCTTCTACAACATCGCTTACTTGCCAAGAAAGGAAAAGAATAATAGCAGCAAAAAACGCTATAAATAGGAAAACGGTTAGCAAGGCAGCGATTACATGCGGCAGTTTTACTTTTCTATTTAAAAATTTTGCAATAGGTTCCAATAAAATTGCAAATAACAATGCAAGCAATAATGGAACAAGCACGTCTTGCCCAAGATAAATTGCAGCAAAAATAATTACTAAACTTATTAGCAACAATGAAAACTTTACATAAAATGGAAGCGTAATTGTTTCTTTCATACTTTATTTATCTTTGTAATGGTTAAGAAATTTTCCCTAACATTATAAAGCAAAAGTCGCTGAAAGAACAAAGTGAGTTCTTATATCTTATGAATATAATCTTACATTATTTAACATAACTTAGTCAGTAATTTCCTTTATATCAACCGACTTTGTGGATATGAATCCGTTTGGTAAGATAGATACTGCTCGTTGTAGTAAAAGTGTATTTGGGTAAGTGGTAATAATTTTCTCTTGATTGCGCAAAATGGTATGAAATGCACGTATGTCCAAAATCTCGCCTTCTACAGAATGGTCTGCATCGTCTATCTTGATGTAATCGCCAATCCTAAATGGGAAGGAGAAAAATACAATCATGCCAGCAGTAATATTACTAAGGATAGACCACTGAGCAAAAAATGCGATTCCAATTACAGTAATTACCGCCGACAAAGCAGCAATAACATTGTGGGTCTTTACGCCCCAAACCACAAACAGTGAAATAACACTTAAAATTGTTATTAAAATACTCATATACTTAATAACGAGATTTGCTCGCCTATCAAGAATTTGCGTAATTACAGCCGTTTTTTTGATAACTTTTATTAAGCTCCATCGAATTATAATCGCCACAATCAGTATAGCCGCCGATGCAATTATTTGCTCTTGATATAATTCTAATAAACGCATAATTCTAAAAGTTTTTTAAATATTCATAGACTTTATCTACTGGCATTCCCATCACATTAGCGTATGAACCTTCAATCTTTTTGACGGCAATTAAACCAATCCAATCCTGAATTCCGTATGCGCCGGCTTTGTCGTAGGGTTCAAAAGTATTAATATAATATTCAATTTCTTGGTCATTAAGAGTATTGAAGTAAACCTTTGTGATTTCGGTAATAATTTCAGTCTCTTTGCTTGTCATAAAACAAACCGAGGTAATAACATCGTGAACTTTTCCAGACATTTCGCGTAACATCGCAAACGCATCATTATAATTATTTGGCTTACCAAGCGCCTTATCGTTTAGCCAAACTATAGTGTCACTCGTAATTAGCAAATCATTATCCTTTAAATCATCTTTAAATGCATTTGCTTTTAGCTCAGCTAAAAACTGCGGAATTTCGGCTGCAGCCAAATGAGGGGGATATACTTCTTCAATTTCTTTAAGTCGAACTTCAAACTTTATATTTAAATCTAGAAAAAACTGCTGTCGGCGAGGAGAGCCTGAAGCTAGTATTATATTCGTATTGTTTAAATTTTTATAAAATACCATACTTGATATTTAAAGAGATAACCACAATCGAAAGAATACCAAAAAGAATAACAAACTTCAAAACATTTGAAAGATGCTGAAAATCTTTACTAGTCTTGGCAGACCACATTTTAATGGTAAAATAAAGTAGGGGTCCAACTACCAATACCAATCCGTAAACGGTTGCATACCATAAGTCGCTAGAAACAAAATAAGTATTTATATAAACTAATAATGAAAGCAGTGGAATGAAACTAAGGTAAAAAACGATCTTTGCGGTTCTGGAAACGCCCAAAACAATTGGTAGTGTGTGGATGTCATCATTATAATCTCCTTTTACATCGGCCAGGTCTTTTACGATTTCTCGAATGAAATTTAAAACGAAGCAAAAAATAGCGTAGTCCATCAAGATTTTAAATAACACTGCAAGAATCGCTTGGTTGTCCAATGTAATGATTGGATAAAGATCATAAACCCCAATGATTATCACACTTACAGATAGTAGTAATGCAACAATGATGTTTCCAACCAAAACTGTCTGCTTAAAATTACTCGCATACATATATAAGGTAGCGGCAATTAGAATAAAAATTGCAGAGAATCCCGGCTTACCAATCGCATTTGATAAGTAAAATCCACATCCAACGCCAATGATATTTAGCACCACATAATAATTGTAGGCAGTAGCCTCTGAAATGCTATCGCCAATGACTACTTGCTTTGGTTTATTTATGAGGTCTGTATTGACATCAAAAATATTATTAATTAGGTAGCCGCCAGCTGCTATTGTAACAGTTGCCAAAACTAACAAGGCATATTGCCAATCTGTTAAGGCAAGCGGTAACCCCTGAATTTTTAGAAATCCATATCTAAATATTAGTTGCATCAAAGCAAGCATTATTAGATTCTGATATCTGATCACTTTAAAAAAATCGAGCATAATGAGATGTTAGGTGTTAGCAAATGTAGTTTAATCGTATTGTGCATCAAAGTACTTGAGCCACTTTCCTTGAGTTTTCATAACCTGCTCTATTACATCTCGTACCGCGCCTTTTCCGCCATTTTTGTGAGAGACATACTTTGAGAGGTTTTTAATTTCTGATACCGAATCCTGAGGACAGGTGGGTAGCCCCACCAATTGCATTACGTGATAATCTGGAATATCGTCGCCCATATATAGCACTTGAGAAGGGTCAATATTATTAAGATTAATATACTCTTTAAATATTTTTACCTTATCAGAAGCTCCCAAATGAATGTCCTTAATTCCTAGATTATGTAGTCGCACTCGAACTCCTTCATTGCTTCCTCCCGAAATAATGCACACATTATAGCCGCTTTCTATAGCCGCCTTCATGGCGTAGCCGTCTCGAATGTTCATAATTCTCAGCATTTCGCCAGTTGAGGTAATATGTACAGCGCTATCGGTAAGTACGCCATCCACATCAAATATAAATGTACTGATGCCGTTCATTACTATTTTGTAATTTTTATCTGTCATGTTGAATAGATTCTGTTAGTAATTTATATATTTTATTATATTCTGAATTTTTCAGAAAATTTAAATGCGCATCAATGGTGTTCTGATCGCCACGAATTGCAGGTCCTGTCTGAGCATGTTTTGGATCTAAATAAAAAATTTTCTCAGCGGTTTCTTTTATTAGTGGCTTCAAGATTTCGAAAGATATATTGTTTTCCTTGCAAATTTCTTCTCCAATCGTGTATAAGTGGTTGGCAAAATTACTTACGAAAACCGCCGCAACGTGGAGCGATTTACGCTGTTGCGAATTTATTAAATTTACATTGTTTGAAATGAAACTTCCCAAAGCTTTTAATTCTTCTAGATCGTTCAAATTTTCTGCCTCCAGACAAAGTGGAACTTTTTTGAAGTCGACACTTTTTGTTTTCGAAAATGTTTGTAGAGGATAAAAAACCGCTCTTCTGTTTTTTTCGCTCATGGAATCCAGCGGCATTGTGCCGGAAGTGTGTGCAACAAGCCGATTTGAAAATGGCAAATTCAAACTTACTTCTCTAATTGCCGAGTCACTTACTGCAATAATATATAAATCCGACTCCAGCAAATCACCGTAATTAATAATTATTTTGGTTGGATCTATCAGATTCTCAACACTTTCGATTTTCCGAACAAGTATTTGTTGAAGATGTAATTCTGAACTGTGCAAAATAGCCTTCAGCAAATGCTGAGCAACATTCCCCGAACCGATAATAGTAACTTTCTTCATTCGGCTAAATTATCAAAAAATTCTCAGACATACATTAGATCAAAGATGGACTAACAGTAATAAATTTAGTATAAATCCAAGCTTTTCAATTCTTTATAACGGACATTTTTCCTTACTTTTGCAGAACTTTACATTAAATTTTCAACCTCATGGTTAATAAAATTGGTTCTTTTTTATTTTCTACTCGTTTAATGGCCGTTTTGTTTCTCTCCTTTGCCGTTGCTATGGCCGTCGGCACCTTCATAGAAAACGAATATAATACCGATACCGCCCGAATAATTATTTACAATGCGTGGTGGTTTGAAGGAATTATGCTTCTCTTCGCAGTTAATTTTATTGGAAATATTAAAAAATACCAGCTGTGGCATTGGAAAAAATGGGCAACTCTTACATTGCACTTATCATTCCTGCTGATACTTCTAGGAGCATTTATTACTCGCTATATTAGTTACGAAGGAATGATGCCTATTAGAGAAGGCGAAACTGAACAACAATTCTTTTCTGATAAAACATACCTTACAGTCTTAGTTGATGGGGACTATCAAGGCGAAATGAAACGTCTCACTTTCGAAAAGCCTATCTTGTTTTCGCCTGTTACCAACAACGATTTCACAATTAGCGAAAACTTTGCTGGAAAGCCATTTAAAATCAAATATAAAGATTTTATTATGGGAGCTACAGAAACTATCACCGCTGATAAAGACGGAGTGTTGTATCTTAAAATGGTAGAATCGGGAGAAGGTACCCGCCACGAGCATTTTCTTAAAGAAGGGGAAGTTCAAAATATCCACAACGTACTTTTTGCCCTTAACAAACCCACAAAAGGTGCTATAAATATTACGATGAATGACCAAGGTAAAACAATTCAATCTCCATTTGAAGGTGAGTTTATGACCATGGCAACACAAGCTCAAACTCCTGTAGTAAAAGATATCGAACAGCCACTTGCTATGAGATCTCTTTATAATCTAGCAGGACAGCGATTTGTATTTCCGGACGAACCTGTTAAAGGCCGGAAAACGTACATTTCTAACAATGACTATAAAAATAAAGAACATACCGATGCTCTTATTGTTACGCTAGAGGCAAATGGTAAATCTGAAGAACTTACTCTTGTAGGATCAAAAGGAAATATCGGAGAGCCACACGCTGTTACAATTGATGGCTTAGATTATACTGTGTTTTTTGGAAGTAAAGCGTATACTCTTCCTTTCGAAATTAAATTGAATGATTTTATTGCAGCCAAATATCCAGGAACCGAGAAAAGTTACTCTTCCTTTGAAAGCCAAGTTACAGTTATAGATAAAGATAAAACTTTTGATGCACGGATCTTTATGAATAACGTCTTGGATCACGGTGGCTATAGATTTTTTCAAGCCTCGTTTCATCCGGACGAAAAAGGAACTGTGTTGTCAGTGAATCACGATGCTTGGGGAAGCGGAATTACATATTTTGGATATACCTTATTATATATAGGAATGATGGCAATTATGTTTTCAAAAAATACTCGATTTGATGATCTTAAAAGAAAATTGGAAAACGTGAAAGCGAAAAAAGCTAAATTAATGACAATGCTTTTGCTGTTCTTAAGCATGGGAATGTTTGCGCAAAACCCGCCTGCGCATGATGAGCACGACGGACACGATCACGCCGCACACGCTGAGCAAACTCAAAAAACCCCTGCTCATGACCATTCTCAAGAGAGCAGTTCGGCAACAAAAGCAGCTCCCACTAGGATGCCAACTGTGGATGAGGTTAAAAAGTTCATCAATGATAATGCAGTAAGTGAAGAACACGCGGCAAAGTTTGGACGTGTTGTAATTCAAGATCAAGGTGGTCGAATGAAGCCTGTCAATACCTTCTCGTCTGAGCTTCTCCGCAAAGTAAGTAAAAGTGATAAATTTGATAAACTCAACGCCGATCAAGTTTTTCTGTCAATGGTACAATTTCCAAATGCTTGGTTCGAAGTGCCATTGGTTTACATCAAACCAGGAAACGATAGTATCCGTCATATTATTGGAATTGAGAAAGATGCAAAGTATGCTCCTTTTATCAAGTTTTTTGATGAAACAGGAAATTACAAACTTTCAAAATATCTCGATGCCGCCTACAAAGCAGCTGTTCCAGATCAATTTCAAAAGGATTTTATAGAAACAGATCGCAAAGTAATTTTATTAAATCAAGCTTTAAGTGGCGCGATTCTAAGAATATTTCCAATTCCAAATGATCCAAATAATAAATGGGTTTCTTATATGGAACTTGGTGAAATAGGTCTTAAAGGTCAAGATTCGCTATTTACCCAAAAGATTTTGCCGCTCTATATCCTATCGGCCAAGAATGCTGCAGAATCAAAAAATTATAAAGAAGCAGATTTTTTCCTTGACGGAATTCAAAAGTTTCAACATAAATACGGTAGTGAAGTACTTCCAACCGATGATAAAGTAACTTCAGAAATACTGTACAACAAATACGACATTTTCAAAAACTTATACTTCTTGTATATGTTTGCAGGAGTGTTGATGTTAATGTTAGTAGTTGTAAATATCTTTTTTGAGAAGAAAGCTATTAGAATTGTAATCAATGCTTTCCACATATTTATCGGATTTTTGTTCTTTTTGCATACCGTAGGTTTGGCAGCAAGATGGTATATTTCTGGGCACGCGCCTTGGAGTGATGCTTATGAATCTATGATCTATGTGGCATGGGCAACAATGTTTTTCTCATTGGCATTCGACAGAAAGTCAAAATTAACTGTTGCGTCAGGAACATTCGTCGCCTCGATGATCTTAATGATTGCGCATTGGAGTTGGATGGACCCAGCAATAGCAAACCTTCAACCAGTTCTAGATTCGTATTGGTTAATGATTCACGTTGCGGTAATTGTTGGAAGTTACGGACCTTTTACCCTTGCAATGATACTCGGATTAGTTTCGCTATTCTTAATGGTATTTACTACCAAAAAGAACAAGGCAAAAATGGATCTCAACATTAAAGAAATTACCTATATTAATGAAATGGCGCTTACAATTGGACTCGTAATGCTTACCATCGGTAACTTCCTTGGAGGGCAATGGGCCAATGAAAGCTGGGGTCGTTACTGGGGATGGGACCCAAAAGAGACCTGGGCATTGATAAGTATTATGATTTATGCATTTGTAATTCACGCGCGTTTCGTGCCTGCATTGCGCGGAAAATGGATTTATAACCTTATGAGTGTTCTGGCATTCTACTCAATTATGATGACTTATTTTGGAGTAAATTTCTACCTTTCCGGACTGCATTCATACGCAAGTGGAGACAAGGTTGTTACGCCGTCCTTCATATATTACTCCGTTGCTGCAATCGCAATACTCGCAATTGTATCCTATTGGCGAGTAAATTTATTTAAGAAAAAGCAGTAAAATAATAATAGTATAATCTAAAAACTCTCAATCGAAACACCATTTTCTTTCGATTGAGAGTTTTTTTTGGGGCGAGACCATCGCCAGTACGACTGTGCAAAGTAGAAAGAGTAAGGTGACTCTGGTCGGGCTGTCCGCTCCCAATCTTTGCTATGGCTTTTGCTCCACAAAGCCATAGTAAAGGATTTGCTTCGCCTGTTCGCTTTGCTCGCGTCCACTACCATCCCTCTCGCAAACTATCCACCGTAAAAAATGCTGATATTTACAACAAGAACTACAATAATAACTAGCATAAAAAAACTCTCAAATAAAACTAATCTATTAGTTTCACTTGAGAGTTTGTTGCTTGATAGTAGGTTAAAATTTATACGTCTTTCTCGATTTCCTTAAGGCCTTTTGTCCATCTAGTAATTTGTTTGAACATAGTACCAGCTGCTTTCACCGAAATTTCATTGCCTTGGAAAACGCCATTCTCATCGATGTTTTGCTCAAAACGTGGAAAATTTACAGCTTCGCCAAGCGGAATCATCTTCATTGTGGCTAATGCGGTCTTCAAAGCATTTGCAGCTCTAGTTCCAGCAGAAATACCACCGTAACTCACAATTCCTGCCGCTTTAAATCTCCATTCATGCACTAAATATTCCAATGCATTATGCAATGGAGCAGGGAAATTATGATTATACTCAGCAGTGACAAAAATAAATGCATCTGCTTCTTCAATCTTTGAACTCCACAATTTGGTGTGTTCGAGCGTATAGTCTTTTTTTGAAGGATGATTTGGCTCATTCATCATTGGCAAATTTAATTCACCAAGATCAATAACTTCAATCTCAAAATTCGAATGCTTTTTTGCTTGCTCTGCAACCCACTGCGCAACCAAAGGACCTTTTCTACCTGGACGTACGGTCGAGGAGATTATTTTAAGTTTTTTCATATAATTTATTTCTTTTCTGAAAATTCGAGATCAGCTTTTAGCATTACCTTATCACTTAACATCGCTTCAGGAAACTTTTCGCCTACCTTGTAGTCGCTTCTTAATAAGGTACCCGTAACTTGGAATCCAGCTACCTTTTCCTTATTTGAAGGGTTTTCTATAATACCTCTAAACCAAATTTTAAGTTCCAAAGGCTTTACAATTCCATGCATAGTTAGGTAGCCATTTGCCACATAACGTCCTTTTTCTTTTCCATCTTTTCTAATCGAAGTACTTTTATAATACATCTTTGGATAGTTTTCTACATCAAAGAAATCTTCGCTGCGTAAGTGCTTATCGCGGGCAGCCACTTGCGTGTTTATAGATTCCATATTGGCGCTCATCTCAATTGATGCGTCGCTAAAGTCGCCTTTGTCACTTACAATTTGTGCGTCAAAATCTGTAAATGAACCCTCCACGCTCGAAATTGTCAAGTGCGTAATATCAAAGGATAATTGAGAGTGGTTGGGGTCTGCAAGCCAAGTTTTTTGTGCAAATGAGTTTAAACTGAATGCTGTAAAAAGTAGAAGAGCATAAATTTTTTTCATAACAATATTATATTAATTAATAATTTCCCTCGTCAAAATAGTAAAAGGGCTCAAAAGTAAATTTACACAAATCAGAAGTAAATCTCAATTGTTTTAAGAATAACTTAATGGTTATGAAAAGTAAATTAAAAATAAATACTGCAAAAAATCAGTAATTTAAATCTGTTTACTTATATTTTATTTAAAAAAATGCCTGAGCGTTAGTTCTAAAGTTGCGGTGTTGCAAGTTTCAAATCCATGTTTGGTATTAGGTAAAACCGCAAGACTTGAACTTTTAATAGAACTTCGAGCCGCTAACGTTTCATCAAGGCTCACCATTTTGTCCGAATCACCTAGCATAAATTGAACAGGAATTTCAATTAGAGAAAGATTGGTATTTGTCAAATAATTTTGACTGCCAATATCTAACATTAAGTCTGTGGTCTTTGACATAAGTATTTTCCAATTGTCCTCACCATGAATATTTTTTAACTGATTGGCATATTTTGGTACTTTTTCTTCAATAACAGCCCAATTTAAAAATGATATTTCTGCGGATGCAATTTCAGGACTCCATTTGAATTTAGTTGCCAAGACTGCAATTTTTCCAATCTTACTTTTAAATTTGATCGAATGACATAAAGCAACATAACCACCCATACTATAACCAAAGACATTCGGATTCTCAATAGCATTTGTATTTATAAATTCATCCAACTCCTCGACCAATCTCGGAATTGTCAGGTCGCTGTTGGAATTATTATTTATTCCGTGATCTTGAAAAAGTAGTGAATAGACTTTAAAATCTACCGACAGTAAATTAGCCAAAGCGTCAAAATCCGAACTGTGGCCAAGTGCGCCGTGAATCAAAATTATATTCTTCATAAGTAATTCTCTTTTTGTATAAATCGGATAGGAGAGGGCTCGACAGTGTTGCTATCTGTTTCAATACTCAACACAAACCTATCCGCCGTAACTCCATCAAGAAGATATAGATTGTTGCTTTCTTTTTTTGAAAAATCTTTAATGAAAACGCCTTTATACAACAATTCTTGTTCAGTTTCTGTAACGCTCCACAATTGATATACTTCACCTTGACCTAAAACAGGAAGATTTGCCAAATCCAAAATTGCTGTCAATTCGTTATGATTATAAAATAATGTTGCCGTAACATCGGTCGAATTATCTTCAGATTCAAGAATCTGCTTTTGAGTTGCTGGAAGTTTAAGTAAATTTAAAATAGTTTCAGTCCTAACCGACTGCTGTTTTATCGAATCAGTTTCAGCTAACAGTGCAGTTTTTTCCTTTTGACTTTTAACTTGGTATTCTATCAAACCAGAATTTTCGTAACCAAAATAAGTTGCCGTCAATAACAGAAGCAAACAAAAACTCCAGCCTAAAATTGCAGACCAATTGGTTTTTTTCTTTTTCTCTAATTTTGAAGATTTTGCGGTTTGATTACTAATCATGGCATCCATCATTTCTGAAGTTACCGTAGGTGATAGAGCAGCGGTTAACTGAATAATCGCTGCTTCAATCTTATCTATTTCTAAATTAATCTCAGAATCAGCACGACGTAATTTTGCAACTGCGATATTCTCTTGCTCAGAAAGATGTCCCAAAACGTACATTTCTAATTTTCCTGAAGCTATATATTCTTTAGTAGTCATAGTCTAATTTGCAATAATGGCACGTAAATCGTCAACGCTTTGTTTAATATTAAGAAATAATTGATTCTCAGAAATCTCCAATATTTCAGAAGTAGATGCGATACCTTTTCCTTTAAACAGTAACAAATCCAACTGCTGAACAGATTTCGGGCGTAAATTTTTCACAAATTCCTGTACGCCGTATTCTTTAATAATAGAAAATTTCGAATATTCGCTAGTAATCGTACTAACAAAGTTTCGATTCGGGCTAAAATTCGAATTTAATGATGTCTGCTTCTCGCAAATAGTTTCGCGACACAAACTTAACAACCATCCGAAAAAGGTTCCTTTACTGTCGCTAAATTGAGAAATATTTGCAAAAACCTTTTCAAACACTTCAAATAGTGCTTCTTCGGCAATTTCCTGCTTATCAATCGAATGGCAAATTATAGCATACAAACTTTCTGCATACTTGTCATATATATAATAGGAAGCCCGTTTGTCGCGGCTTACTATTAAACTAAGTAGTTGGTCTAGCGGCATTTTTTTATTTTTTGCAAATTTATCATTTCTTTTATTAGAAGCTGAAAATAGCGATACATATTAAGGAGAAAGAATAAATGAAATTTTAATGGTACTTTAACGAAAAGCAATGTGCATCTTAGTCAACTTTGACTACTTTAGCTCTAAATAAAATTACCATGTCTAAGTATATTTCTGTTTTTTCTTTAATGTTATTGTTTGCTACAATTGGAACAACTACATCTTGTGCACAAAAATCAAATAAAGCAGCTACAACTACAGTAACAAAAAAAGTTATGAATACATCAATATACAACTACAAAGCAACAGACATCGATGGTAAAACTTTTGATCTTGCTTCTCTTAAAGGGAAAAAAGTAATTATTGTAAATACAGCTTCAAAATGTGGTTACACTGGACAGTACGAAGGTCTAGAGAAGTTGTATAAAGAATATTCAAATGACGGATTGGTAATTCTTGGTTTTCCAACTAACGACTTTAACGGTCAAGAGCCTGGATCAAACAAAGAAATTGCAGCATTTTGCACTCAAAACTACGGAGTTACTTTTCCTATGATGGAAAAAATTACTGTAAAAGGAGACGATATGAACCCAATATATCGATATCTCACTCAGAAATCTGAAAATGGACTTGAGGATTCAAAAGTCATGTGGAATTTTCAAAAATATCTGATCAACGAAAACGGACAACTTGAAAAAGTTCTTATGTCTAAAGTTGAGCCTAACGATCCAGAAATCATAAACTGGATTAAAGCATAATGAAAACGTTCTTAACTTTCCAGTATTAATTCCATCAGTAATAGATCGAGCCATTGGTTAAATTTAAAACCAGCTTCGTGGCAAACTCCTATTTCTCTAAATCCAAATTTGCGATGAAATGCAATACTTGCTTCGTTTGAAGCATCAATTGCAGCAATCATAGTGCGCATATTTTGGCTTTTGGCCTGATTGATTAATTCAGATAAAAGCATAGATCCAACTCCTTTACCATTATTATCAGCATTGACGTATACAGAATGTTCGACCGTAAATCTGCTTCCATACTTTTGCCGAAAGGCACCATAAGTACCATAGCCGATTACAATTTCATTTTGCACCGCAACAACCACAGGGAAATTTTTCTCCTGTTTTTCTAAAAACCAATTTGTGAGTTCGACCATTGTTCTGGCGTCATCATCATAAATAGCGGTCGTTTTTAGAATTGCGTAGTTGGTTATTTCCAATACGGCGTCAAGGTCAGATAATTTGCAGGCTCTAATTATTACACTCATAAGACATACTATTGATTTTGCTTAGGCTCAACGCCATACAAAAGTTCTTTGTAAAATTAAATCTTTTCAAAGTTCTAAGACTCAAAATCATTACTCATTTTTTCTGTTTTTTTTCTAAAATTAAATTCACTCAACAATAAATATTAGTAACCATTAAGACTGAACTGTTCATGAGACATTCAAAGAAATCTTTATTATTCAATACAATTAATCCCTAAAATCATGGATGCACGAATTAAGACAAACGCTCTACTAGAGAAACTTCCGGCACATTTGCAACAATTTATCAAACCTCAAGATTATGATCTTTATACTAATATCGATCAAGCAATCTGGAGATTTGTCATGCGCCAAAATGTAAGTTATCTACCTTCTGTAGCGCATAGTTCTTATCTCGAAGGTCTGAAAAAGACAGGAATTGAAATTGATAGAATCCCAAATATGTACGGGATGAATAGGATTTTGTCCGAAATAGGATGGGCTGCAGTTGCGGTTGATGGATTTATTCCGCCAAATGCTTTTATGGAATTTCAGTCACACCAAGTTTTAGTGATCGCTTCGGATATGCGTCAATTGGAACATATTGAATATACTCCCGCGCCAGATATTTTGCACGAAGGAGCGGGTCACGCACCTATAATTGCCAATAGAGAATATGCCGAATACTTAAAAAGATTTGGCGAAATTGGTGCAAAAGCAATCAGTTCAGCGAAAGATCAAGAATTATACGAAGTAATTAGAACATTGTCTATTCTCAAAGAATCTGAAACCGCGACCGAAGCAGAGATTTCGGCAGCAGAAAAGGCGGTTTTGGATGTACAAAATAGCTTTGGAGAACTGTCAGAAATGGGTCAGATTAGGAATCTACATTGGTGGACGGTTGAGTACGGACTAATCGGCTCTGTGGATGATTTTAAATTATACGGTGCGGGATTATTGTCTTCGATTGGCGAAAGTAAATCGTGTATGAGCGCTTCTGTGAAAAAACTGCCTTACACAATTGAAGCAGCAGAAGTTGGATTTGATATTACAAAACCACAGCCCCAACTGTTTGTAACGCCAGACTTTGCGCATCTTTCGATGGTTTTGGAGAATTTTGCCAACACAATGGCGGTGCGTCACGGCGGACTTCGAGGGATAGAAAAACTGATTGATTCTGCCGCAATTGGAACAATCGAGTTGAGTAGTGGAATTCAGATTTCGGGTGTATTTACAAATGTAATTGCTGAAAAAGATATGCCAATTTATGTTCAGACAACTGGAAAAACCGCTTTATCATACAGTAATAAGGAACTTGTAGGACATAGCAGCAAGCAACATCCGCATGGTTTCGGTTCGACTTTGGGAAAATTAATTGGTATTGATTTGCCAATTGAAGAAATGTCGCCTGAAGTTTTGCAACAACACGGAATTCTTGAGAGGAAGGTTGTAGCGTTAAAATTTGAAGGTGGAGTAGTGGTAAAAGGCGAAATTATCACAGGATCTCGCTCTATCAGAGGTAAAATTATGATTATTACTTTTAAAGATTGTACGGTTACGCATAACGGAAAAATCCTTTTTGATCCGTCTTGGGGAGTTTACGATATGGCCGTTGGTCAAAAAGTAGTTTCTGCTTTTGCAGGTGCTGCCGATCCTTCGAGCTTTGAAATTATCAAGCAAGTTTCAGAAAATACAACTCAGAAACTCGAAATGTCAGTAGAAAAAGCTGAGCTGAATGAACTTTATGGAAGTATTAGAAAAAATCCTTCAGTAGAAAACTGCAAGGTGGTTTTTGGAGTTTTACAGAAAAATCATCCTTTTGATTGGCTTTTATCTGTCGAAATTTTAGAAATTGCGAGCAAAGAAAATAGTTCCTTAACAGAAACAGTAATGTCGCATCTGAATCAATTAAAGCTAAAAAGGCCAGAAGTTATGAAGAATATTGACCAAGGAATTGCGGTAATCAAAACTTTAGAAAGTTAGTAGATTTAAAAAATATACTTTAAAAGAGAGGCAGATTGTCTCTCTTTTTTTTGACTTTCGCCGAAAGATTAAAAATTCTCAGAAGACTTGATTTAATTAGAAATCGTTGAGAATTATCAAAAAATTTTAGAAGGAATTTGGCTATTTCTTTCGATGCTAAATGTTAAATTTGTGAGTTGATTTTCAAGCAGACTAATTTTATAAATTATAAAATACTTAAAATGATTTATCCTCAAATTCCTTTGGCGCAAACGGTCATCGAAAGTTGTCGCGTTCACGGAATTACCAATATTGTAATTTCTCCCGGCTCCCGAAATGCTCCGCTGACCATAGGATTTGTAAATAACCCAAATTTTAAGTGTTTTAGCATCGTTGACGAACGTTGTGCGGCCTTTTTTGCAATGGGAATCGCGCAACAAACCAAAGAACCTGTCGCAATTATCTGCACTTCGGGCTCTGCTTTATTGAACTATTATCCTGCAATTGCCGAAGCTTTCTATAGCAAAATTCCTCTTATAGTAATTTCTGCCGATCGACCAACCGAGAAAATCGATATTGGTGATGGCCAAACCATCAGACAGCGAAATGTTTTCGAAAATCATTCGCTTTACAACGCCAATTTATCTGAAGAGGCAAGCGATGAGAACGATTTAGAAATCGCAAAAGCAATCAGTATTTCCAAAGAGCAAAAAGGTCCTGTTCATATAAATGTTCCTTTTGAAGAACCTTTATATCAGACAACCGAGGTTTTAGCAGTTTCTGTGCCAAATCTTACTTTTGAATCTTCCATTCAACTTCAATTTAATTTTGAAGAAGAAATAGCACTTTGGCCAGAATTCAAAAAGAAACTCATTCTCGTTGGAGTAAATGATCCTAATACAATTTCAGAAGAAATCTTAGCCAAATTAGCCAACGATCCATCAATTGTGGTGATGACTGAAAGTACTTCAAACCTTCATAATCCGAATTTTGTTGGAAATATCGATAGAATTATCACACCATTTTCAGAAGCAGATTTTGTGAATTTTAAACCTGATTTACTAGTGACTTTCGGTGGAATGGTAGTTTCAAAAAGGATAAAGCAATTTTTACGAAAGTATAAACCTCAAAATCATTGGCATATTGATAAAATTCGTGCTTATGACTCTTTTGGTGCTCTTTCAAAACACATAATTCAAGAACCTTCGGTGTTTTTTAAAGCAGTTTTGCCAGAAAAAGCTTCGACAGAAAGCGATTACCGAGATCAAATGCTGTCAATTAAAAAATATAGGGAGGAAAAACATTTGGATTATTTGGGAAAAATTCCATTTTCAGATTTTACTGCTTTTGATGTTATTTTAAAAAGATTACCGAAAGATTCTCAACTGCAAATTAGCAATAGCTCAGCAATTAGATACGCACAGCTTTTTGATATTGATTCTTCAATTGCCGTCTTCTGTAATAGAGGAACAAGTGGAATCGATGGTAGTACTTCAACCGCAATTGGAGCGGCATTTGCACAAGAGAAACAGACCGTTTTAATCACAGGAGACATCGGTTTTCTCTATGATAGCAATGCTTTATGGAATAAATACATCCCATCAAATTTCAAAATTATCATTGTAAATAATGGAGGAGGAGGAATCTTCAGAATTTTGCCAGGACATCAGGAAACTCAGGTTTTCAATGAATTTTTCGAAACTTCACATAACCTAAATGCCGAACATTTGGCTGATATGTATGACTTTTCATATTTTAGCGCAAGCGATAAAAAAAATCTAAAAGCAGAAATTCCGAAATTCTATCGAAATAATGATAAACCAACAATACTTGAAATTTTCACACCAACTTTAATCAACGATCAGATATTATTAGACTATTTCAAAGCAGTTTAAACGGAGATAAATTCGCCTAATCTTATTACAAACATAATATTATTAGAGAGTTTCAATCTTTGTATCTTTACACACAAATAAATTTAGAATACATTACAATGAATATAGGAGTAGATAATACCTTAACAATATTAAGACACACGCCACCGGGACTATATCTAGGAACAGACGATAGCGAAGATGTTGTGTTATTGCCAAATAAATACGTTCCAGAACACTACGAAATTGGAGATAAAATTACCGTTTTCCTTTACTTGGATCACGAAGAAAGACCTGTTGCAACAACATTAGAACCATATATTTACCTGCACGAATTTGCACTTTTACGGGTGAATTACATCAATGAGTTTGGTGCTTTTATGGATTGGGGACTTGAAAAAGACCTTTTTGTTCCGTTTAAAGAGCAAGCACGTCCGATGGAAAAAGGAAAACGTTACTTAATTTACATGACTATGGACGAGAAAACAAATCGTCTTGTGGGTTCAAGTAAAACAAATCAGTTCCTTAAAAATGAGGATTTAAAAGTTGAAGAAGGCGAAGAAGTTGACTTAATTGTATCTCATATCACAGATTCTGGCGTAAATGTGATTATCAACGAAGCATACAAAGGCTTGGTTTACAAAGATCAAATTTTTGACGAAACGATTCGCACCGGAGATCGTATGATTGGATGGATTAAGACAATTCGTCCTGATAATAAGATTGATGTGATGTTGCAAAAGCCTGGTTATGAAAATGTGGAGCCGAATTCTCAATTAATTATGGATGAGCTTAAAGCAAGTCGTGGTTTCCTGAGATTGAATGATAATTCACATCCTGAAGACATCAAAACAGTTCTGAAAATGAGCAAGAAAACCTTTAAAAAGGCAATCGGATTACTTTATAAAGAAAAACTAATCGAAATTAAGGAAGACGGAATTTATCTTGTGAAAGATCAAGAATAATTTTAATTCTCATTTTATAATATAAACTATCTAAAACATTTTCTGTTTATTATGGCTGAAATTCAATGGACTACCGCAAAAGAATTTGAAGATATCACTTTTAAAAAGTGCAATGGTGTGGCGCGAATCGCATTTAACCGACCTGACGTACGCAACGCTTTTCGACCGAAAACTACGGCTGAATTGTACCAAGCATTTTATGATGCTCAGGAAGATACTTCTATTGGAGTAGTACTACTTTCTGCCGAAGGGCCGTCAAGTAAAGACGGAGTTTATTCTTTTTGCAGCGGTGGAGATCAAAAAGCGAGAGGTCATCAAGGATATGTAGGCGAGGACGGAATGCACAGATTGAATATTCTAGAAGTTCAGAGGCTTATACGCTTTATGCCGAAAGTGGTTATTGCGGTTGTTCCAGGTTGGGCAGTTGGCGGTGGTCACAGTTTGCACGTGGTCTGCGATATGACTCTTGCGAGTAAAGAACACGCTATTTTTAAACAAACCGATGCTGATGTAACTAGTTTTGACGGTGGATATGGATCCGCGTATCTTGCCAAAATGGTTGGACAGAAGAGAGCAAGAGAAATCTTCTTTTTAGGTCGAAATTATTCAGCACAAGAAGCTTTTGAAATGGGAATGGTTAACGCTGTTATTCCTCACGAAGAGCTAGAAGGTACTGCTTATGAATGGGCTCAGGAAGTGCTAGGAAAATCGCCAATGTCTATCAAAATGTTGAAATTTGCAATGAACTTGACCGATGATGGGATGGTTGGACAGCAAGTTTTTGCTGGCGAAGCAACTAGACTTGCCTATATGACCGACGAAGCAAAAGAAGGCCGAGATGCTTTCTTAGAAAAAAGGAAACCAAATTTTGAAAAGAAATGGCTGCCATAAACAGCCTTTTTTTTGCTCTATTTTAAACTATAATATCTAAAAATAATTGGAGAACTTTACAAATCAAAAAATACAGACTGACGATTTTCCCGCATATCAAGAAGTGGAGTTAACGCCGCTTGAGCCCAATTACTGGAAAGTTGTATTGATTAATAGTTTGCTGTTTTTAGTCTTTTTTGGAATTGGAATCGCATTGTATTTTTACTATCAGCCAGAAATCTCTAGTCCATATTTGATAGTTTCCGGAATGTACATCATATTTTGTATAGTTTATTTAGTCATAAAATTCTTTGGATTTAAAAGTAAGAAGTATGCTTTCAGAGAACATGATGTAATTTACCAAAGTGGATTTATAACTACTAGCACAAGTGTAATACCTTATAATAGAGTGCAACATGTGACTTTATTTGAAGGATTTGTTTCAAAGCAATTTGATCTAGCTAAAGTGGGAATTTTTACTGCGGGCGGAAAGGGAAGCGATATTGAAATTCCCGGAATTCAAAAAGAGGAAGCTGAACGCATCAAAACCCTACTTACTGCCAAAATATTAAGACAGTTGTAATGGATACACAATTCAATCAGCCGCAGCGACAATCTAAAATCGGAATTGTAGTAATGTTTGCAGACACAATTCAGAAGACCGCGCGCGCCTTCTGGCCCTTGATTGTAATTTACCTCTTCAAATTAGAAAACCTTGATAAAGTTTTAGTAGCGATTGCTTCATTTGTAATCTTCTTTTTGATGGGACTAGTCGCTTATCTCAAATATCTAAATTTTAGATTTCATGTCGATACAGATCATGAAGAATTTGTTGTGACTCAGGGTATTTTTTCCAAATCCAAAACCGTAATTCAGTTACAGAAAATTCAACAAGTTAATATTACTCAAAATTTACTGCAGCGAATTATCAATGTTTTTACGTTGGAGGTTGATACTGCGGGCGCTTCGGAGACAGAAGTAAAGATAAAAGCGCTGTCGCATTCAGCCGCTACAATGCTCAAAACCCAACTTTTAAACTTTCAACTTCCCGATCTCCAAAGTGAAGAAGAATTTTTTTCGGAAGTAGAACAACCTCAGGTTTTTATGAAAATTGGCTTTATGTCCCTGCTAAAAGTGGGAATTACTTCCAATTATCTAAAAACCATCTCACTATTACTAGCCTTCGGAATTACCATTTACGAAAATTTCATCAAATTCACCGAGACTAAAGTATTGGAGGAAGGCGAAATCGAAAATTATATGAGCCAAAGTTTAGGCTTTACACTCACCGTGATTTTAGTAGCATTAGGCATTTTATTAGTCCTTATTATTAACGTAATCAGTATTTTACTCAAATATTACAACTTTAGTATTCGACAGGAAAGCAATTCTCTATTGCTGTCATTTGGATTATTAAAAACAAAAAGCACCATTTTAAGACCCGAAAGAGTGCAGATTGCAAGTATTTCTCAAAATTACTTACAAAAGAAGATGAATTTATTTCAAATAAAGATCCGACAAGCACTAGGAAGCAGTAGCGAAAACAATAAATCTATATTAGAAATTCCCGGCTGTAATAAAAATGAAAGTCAAGCTATCATGCACATGATCTTTAAGTCAGAAGAAGTTAATGCAAATCCTATATTTGCAAATTGGCGAAAATTGTTTGTAACTAATATGATTTTCATCGGGATACCTTTGATAGTTGTTCTAAATATCAATTATTTTGCTACCGAAAAAATCGAAAATGCAGTCATAATAATTCCCCTCTACATTTTTACTGTGGCACTTATTTCTTATTTTAGCTTCAAAAATTATCAGTTACAAATTGGGACAGAAACAATTATAAAACAGAGCGGCGCTTGGGATGTTGAGAAGCAGAGAATAAGTATAGAAAAGATTCAAGCTATTACGACTTCTCAAAGATTTTGGCATCGAAGCATTGATATTGGAAGTGTCACCATTTATACAGCGGCAGGAAGCGTATCTTTCACACTCGCAAATTTTACAATCTTACAGCAAAACGTAAACAATTGGCTGTATCAAATCGAAAACTCCAATAGCAATTGGATGTAATTATAATAGAACATAAAACTAAATAGCTCAATGAGACATTGGATCGAAGCTGCACGCATACGCACATTACCATTATCAATATCGGGAATTCTTGTAGGAAGTATCTACGCCCTCGCGAATCCTACAAAAGAGGTTCTGACTCCTACTGATGTCTTTAGTTGGAAAGTATTTTCATTTGCAATTTTAACAACCTTAGGATTGCAGATTTTGTCCAATTTTGCCAATGATTATGGCGATGGCATCAAAGGCACCGATAATGATGACCGAGTGGGGCCCAAGCGCGCCATTCAGAGTGGAGTGATTTCGCCAGCGGCGATGAAGAAAGGAATAATAGTAACTGCAATTCTAACTTTGGCGTCAGCAATAGCATTAATATATTTTGCTTTTGGAGAAGAAAACATCGGCTATTCGCTGTTCTTTTTAGGTCTTGGAATTTTGGCTATCTCATCAGCAATCAGATATACGGTAGGAAATACTGCTTATGGTTACAAGGGACAGGGAGATATTTTCGTTTTCGTGTTTTTCGGATTAGTAAGCACACTCGGAGTGAATTTCTTACACTCAAAACAAGTTGATTTACAGCTGATTCTGCCTGCTATCTCAATAGGTTTGTTAAGTACAGCAGTACTGAATTTAAATAATATGCGAGACGAATTATCCGATAAAAAAGTTGGAAAAAATACACTAGTAGTAAAGATGGGTGGAGCAAATGCCAAAAAATATCATTACTTTTTGGTGGTTGCTGCAATGGTTTGTATGGTTATTTTCGCTTTAATATACAACGGCGTCGGATTCAAATTTGACCAATATTTATTCTTGATAGCATTTATTCCATTAACGCTTCATTTACGTCGAGTTACTCGCAACAAAGATCCGCGAGCGCTAGATCCAGAGCTTAAAAAACTTGCTTTGAGTACATTTTTCCTATCGGTTTTACTGTGTTTAGGATTAATTTACCTAATTTCAGACATCTTAGTAAATAATGCTTAAAAACATACTATTATGATTATTACTTTTTACGGACATGCTTCTTTAGGACTTCAAATTAAAGGGATTAATATACTTGTTGATCCGTTTATTTCGGCAAATGAGCAGGCTTCGCATATAGATATTGATGAGCTAAAAGCTGATTTTATTCTGATTACCCACGCGCATCAGGATCACACGCTTGATGTGGAAGCGATTGCAAAGCGTACAAATGCAACGATTGTCTCCAACGCCGAAGTTGCTGGCTATTATGAGAAAAAAGGTTTTACAACCCACGCTATGAACCACGGCGGAAGCTGGGATTTTGACTTTGGCCGTCTTAAAATGGTCAATGCAATTCACTCTAGTTCCTTTGCTGACGGCACTTACGGCGGTAATCCTGCCGGTTTTGTGATCGAAGGCGAGCATAAGAATATTTATATTGCTGGCGATACAGCGCTTACGATGGATATGAAATTGATTCCGATGCGTACCAAATTGGATCTTGCAATTCTTCCGATAGGCAATAACTTTACAATGGATATTGAGGATGCGATTATCGCTTCAGATTTTATTCAATGTGATAAAATCTTAGGATACCACTATGATACTTTTGGATTTATCGAAATTGATCATGCCGAAGCTAAGCGTAAATTCTTTGATAAAGACAAGGATTTGATGCTGCTAGAAATTGGCGAATCATTGGAATTATAATATTTTTCAGTAACTTTTTGCTTCGCCAGTTCGCTATGCTCGGGTCCTGCTATACTCTTCAATTCCTCGGTCTAATGCTGTTTTTTGCAACGCCATAAAAAGGATCCCGATAGCTATCGGGACTATCGGTCGCTCTTTTCTGTCGGCAAAAAATCAACATTAGTGCTCCGGGATTTGCTTCGCCAGTTCGCTTCGCTCGGGTGCGCTTCTATCAGGGTTAGGGTTCTCTCATTCATTACAACCATGTTATTATGACTGCAAATTATCACAAGCATGTGCTCGAATTAAAAAAACCGAGTGGCACATCACGCGGTGTGCTCTTAACTAAGGAGACCTGGTTTATAGTGCTCAAAAAAGACGGTAAAACTGGAATAGGCGAGTGCGGAATACTCCGTGGTTTGAGTATCGACGATCGCGATGATTATGAAGAAAAACTAAAATGGACTTGCGAAAATATTCATTTAGGGGTTGCTGAGTTGTGGAATCAGCTAATCGAATTCCCATCAATACAATTCGGAATCGAAACTGCTTTCAAGTCTCTTGAAGGGAAAACGCCTTTCGAATTGTTCCCTTCAGCGTTCAAAAAAGGGGAGAAGAGCATTCCGATAAATGGACTCGTTTGGATGGGAACTTCGGAAGAAATGAAGGTGCAAATTGAGGAGAAAATCGAAGCCGGTTTCAACTGTATAAAACTCAAAATTGGAGCGATAGATTTTGACAAAGAAGTCGAATTATTAGCCTATATTCGCTCTCATTTCACTCCTGAAATGATGGAAATTAGGGTCGATGCAAACGGTGGATTTACTGCAAATGAAGCTTTAAGTAAATTAGAAATACTATCTGGTTATCAAATACATAGCATAGAGCAGCCAATTCAAATAAAGCAGTATGACACAATGGCAGAGCTCGCAAAACATAGTAAAATTCCCATTGCGCTTGATGAGGAGTTAATTGGAGTGTTCTCTGCAGAGGAAAAGGAAGATTTATTGAGCAAAATTCAGCCTCAATTTATCATTGTAAAACCTAGTTTGGTTGGAGGTTTTAGAGGCTCGATGCAGTGGATTGAAATCGCCGAAAAACTAAATATCGGCTGGTGGATCACTTCCGCTTTGGAATCCAATATTGGGTTGAATGCGATTGCGCAGTGGACTTATTGTTTGAAGAGTGAAATGCCTCAAGGACTAGGAACTGGAAGTTTGTACACAAACAACTTTGAATCCCCGCTAGTGGTGCGAGAGGGAGCTTTGTGGTACGATCCAGAAATAGCTTGGGAAGTGCCTGATTGGGCAAAAATTAAATCAAGGTAGAATGCAATTACTGTTTTAGTAGATAGAATAATCTAATATTTCAAAAGAGTCGATTTAAGAGCAGGTGATTTAAGTCAATCAAACTTGTATGTGAGCAGCGAGTTTCTTTCTAAAAAGCTATTCTAAACTACTTCACGCGCCATGTTTAAAGTTAATTTGGAATTCGAAGTACTGTAATCAAAAACAATCCGCTTTGCTAACAGCGGATTATTTTTTTGTTAATTATTTTTCCGTGTCGCATAATCTAAGAAAGTGTCGGATTTTATTTAATGGATTTTGCTCCCATTATAAGTTTAATTACAGCAAATTTGTCGCTGTCGTTTAACAGTATTTCAATTTAAAATATTTTATAATATGCTTTTAGTTAAATAATTACGCTTACTAACCTAAAGTTACTTTTTATATAATTTTATTATTTTTCAATTAAACATTTAATGTGTGGATTTAAATTCAAATTACTCTCCCGCCTCAAAATACCAAATTTCAGACTTTTTGATTCTAATATTCTCTGGACTTCGAAGCTCCAAAATTTAACTCGTAAATCAAAAAATCCTAAATCTCACTTACTGCTTCAACCGAAGACAAAATCCCCCGCTAGATGTCTTGCGAAGACTAAGTTTCTCATCAACCCAAGTCGTGTTGCTAATGTTCTTTCGGCGAAAGCCTAAAATTACTCGCAATAACAAAGTGTGCAAAACAGGAAGCTAGAAGCTAATCGCTACAAATGAAAAAACTGTCAACGATTATATTTTATAACCCTTGACAGTTTTCCGTAATTTATGTTGCTAAAAGCTAAAAGTTAAAGCCCAGCTTTCCAGTCCAATGATTTAATTGCTGCAACTTGATTATTATTGTTCATAAAAACACGTAGTTCCTTATTAGCAATTGGTTTAGTATAATCAGCTTTGAATCTGTAAACAGTCTGGCCGGTTGAATTATCCATCCAAACTTCGGCAAGCTTTAAATCTTTGAATTCGCCATATTTTAGGCGAAATTTGTGACAAGTTTGAGTAAGTCTAGCTTCTGTGGTGTTTTTTCTAACGTCGGCAGTTGCTTCGGTGGCAGAAAAAGGTGTGAATTTGGAAGTATTGCAAGTCATCAATACGCGTTTTCCTAAGCTATATGCTTTCGCCTTTTGAGTACTGTTGATCTCATTTACGGTCAGCATAAATACTTTTGGAGCTTCGACTTTTTCAACAACAGTCTTTTTAGTTTTACAACCTACAAAGGCTAAAACGCAGAAGAACATTACAATCTTTTTCATAATAATTTTAAATTTTAGTTTGGTTCATTTTTTTTTGGATTTGTAAATTACAAAAAAATCTAAAATGCACTTTTAATGTTAAAGGTTTTTAAAGATGTTTTAACATTCGGAGATCTCTACATAACAAAAAAACTGCAGTTCAGTTTGATTGTAATAAATCAAATCTGAATTGCAGCGTATCAAAATAGAGTTTTAAAATTTCTAGTAGACAAATGTTAACAAGTTTATAATAGCCAAAATTGAGTTTACTACGGTACTTATTATTAATAATGGTAGGAGAATATTGGCTTTCTGATTGGAAAGTACGGCACCATTAAAAGTCATCGTTACTGCCACTGCAAGAAAGAGTTGAAACATTTGAGGTAAACTAATACCATTTTGCAAGATTAACATGGCTGCAATAGAGCCTAGGCAACTTTGTGCTAAAACACCGCCCGCTACAAATCCGAAAATTCCCTGTTCTATTCTACGTATTGAATGTTGATATGTGTTCATAATATGTGTGATAAAGGTTGTTTTTATTATAATAGTATAAAGGTACTACAGCAACACGGTCCACATTTATGCGTTCAATCATAATTCGTAAATTAGAAGACAATTTTATCTGAATATCTTTCTATCTTCGATCTGCAGCTCTTTTTTGCGTTCTAAAGATTTCACGGCACGTATTACAGTTTCTACTCGCAATCCTGTTAAATCAGCAATTTGCTGACGTGTTAGCTCCACTCGATACTTAGTGTCTAAAGAGATTTTATCTTGTGATTTTAAATAATCAATTAACTTCAAAATTCTATGTTCAGGTTCGTGAGTCGAAATTTCGGTAGCCATTATTGATTTATAATAAAGTCTTTCGGCTAAGTATTGCGAAATACTTAGATTTACATCCGGATTCGCCAGAAGTAGTTCGAAAAAAGCTTTCTTTTCGACAGTGTAAAGTTCAGCATCAGTCAACGCTTCGGCATTGGCAGGATAGGTGAGGTCGCATAGGAGCGGAGGTTCGCCAAAACTTTTACCTGCGGTGAAGATTCCTTGGATGAATTCTTTTCCTTCATCGTTAAAATTATTCATTTTGATTTCGCCTGAAATCACCTGGTAATAAAAATTGGACTTTTGTCCCTCGCGGAATAAAATATCACCCTTTTTTAGCAGAATCTTTTTAGCATCTACACTTTCTAGCAGCGATACAGAAATCAAATTAGTTCTCTCTTTTCCAATCAATTTTTCTCTCCTTTAAATATTAAAACTGTGACAATTTAAAACAAAAAAGCCAAAGACGAATCTTTGGCTTTTGAAATATGGAAATTATCTTAGAATAAACTTGGATATTTTGCAGGATCTGTTTCGTGCATCATTGCGTACACTTTTTCAAAAACATCTTCTACCGATGGTTTTGAGAAGTAGTCTCCGTCCGTACCGTAAGATGGTCTGTGCGCTTTTGATGCTAATGCTTCTGGCTTACTGTCCAAATGTTTGTACGCATTTTGCTCATCAACAACTTTTTGAAGTATATATGCCGAAGCTCCTCCAGGAACATCTTCGTCAATAACTAGAAGTCTATTGGTTTTAGCAACACTTGTTGCGATGTCGTGGTTAATATCGAATGGTAGTAACGATTGAACGTCAATTAGCTCACAAGAAATTCCAACTTCTTCCAATTCTTTTACTGCTTGCTCCACGATTCTAACAGTAGATCCGTAAGTAACAAGTGTAATATCTGTTCCTTTGGTCAAAGTTTCGACAACTCCAATTGGTGTTTTGAATTCCCCAATATTTGTTGGCATTTTCTCCTTAAGTCTATATCCATTAAGACATTCGATAACTAAAGCTGGCTCGTCTGTTTGTAATAATGTATTGTAAAAACCTGCTGCCTTGGTCATGTTACGTGGCACTAAAACGTGGATTCCACGAATAGCATTGATAATCATTCCCATTGGCGAACCTGAATGCCAAATTCCCTCAAGTCTGTGACCACGAGTACGAATTATAAGCGGAGCTTTTTGCTTTCCACAAGTTCTGTACTGCAATGTTGCAAGGTCATCACTCATAATTTGGATTGCATAAAGCAAATAATCAAGATACTGAATTTCGGCAATAGGGCGCAAACCTCTCATCGCCATTCCAATTCCTTGACCTAAGATAGTAGCTTCACGAATTCCGGCATCTGCAACGCGCAGTTCGCCATATTTCTCTTGAAGACCTTCCAATCCCTGATTTACATCTCCGATATTTCCAGCGTCTTCTCCAAAAATTAAAGACTCTGGATATTTTGCGAAAATAGAGTCAAAATTGTCGCGGATAATTACACGTCCATCAACATCTTGCGAATCTTCATTATAAACAGGAAGTACTTCTTCTACTGAAAATACGTTTTTTTCTGAATTTGAAAATAAGTGAGCGCTGAATTTTGGTTGAATTTTCTCTGTATAATTCTGAATCCAAGAAGACAATTCCGCGTGAGCACCATCTTTGATTACAAGACGTAAAACTTTACGTGCTGTGCTTAAGATGTCTTTTCGAATTGGATCTTTGATTGATTTTAAATCTGAAATATAGTTTGCAACTTTTTCGTTAGCTCCCAATTTTTCAAGAAGTGAAACTAGTTCAGCTCTTTCGTCTTGCATTGGTTTTGTAAATGCAATCCAAGCTGCTTTTTTGCCTTCTAGAACTTCTTTTTTAGCGTCAGCATCAATTGTATCAAGTTCATCTTGAGTGGCGATTCCAGAAGAAACCATCCATTCTTTCATCATCTTGTTACAATCAAAATCGCCTTCCCAAGTAAGTCGATCGGCATTTTTATAGCGTTCGTGCGATCCTGAAGTAGAGTGTCCTTGTGGTTGAGTTACTTCGGTTACGTGAATCAAAACTGGTACGTGCTCTTCTCTAGCAATTTTTGCAGCTTTCTCGTAAACTGAAATTAATTCAGGATAATCCCAACCTTTTACTTTAAATATTTCGTAGCCTTTATTGTCTTCGTCTCTTTGAAAACCCTTTAAAATTTCCGAAATGCTTTCTTTGGTAGTCTGATATTTTGCGTGAACCGAAATTCCGTATTCATCATCCCAAACGCTCATTACCATAGGTACTTGCAAAACACCAGCTCCGTTGATTGTTTCAAAAAACAAACCTTCGGAGGTACTTGCGTTTCCAATTGTACCCCAAGCAATTTCATTTCCGCTTTCGCTAAAATTAGTTGCGTCGATATTTGGTAAATTTCTATATATTTTTGACGCTTGAGCTAGTCCAAGTAATCGTGGCATTTGTCCAGCTGTAGGAGAAATATCGGCACTAGAATTTTTTTGCTGTGTTAAATTTTTCCAAGTTCCATCCTCATTTAAACTATGAGTAGCAAAGTGGCCACCCATCTGACGTCCGCCAGACATTGGATCGTGATTGATATCTGAATGTCCAAACAAACCAGCAAAGAACTGCTCGATAGTAAGTTGTCCAATAGCCATCATAAAAGTTTGATCGCGGTAGTATCCAGAACGGAAATCTCCATTCTTAAAAGCCTTTGCCATTGCTAGCTGTGGTACTTCTTTACCATCGCCAAAAATCCCAAACTTTGCCTTTCCTGTAAGAACTTCACGTCTTCCAAGAAGACTACATTCTCTACTTATTGAAGCTATTTTGTAGTCTCCAATAACTTCTTTTTTAAAGTCTTCAAAAGAAAGCGCTGCGTTAGTCTGTGCTTGTGTCATATAATGTGGTATCAAATTCGGACACAAATTTAAAGAAAAACTCATTGATTTCATAATAAGATTCTAAATTAAAATGTGCTCAATTTTGATGAATCAATAAAAATGACTGTATTTTGTCTAAAGATTATTTATAAACAATCCGATATATAGAAAATTCTGCAAAGTTTCAATTATATCAATTACATTAAAGCCATTTTCTATTAAAGAGATTTAATAAGATTTTCGGGTTTAATGTCACTATAAACCTAATTTTCTGATCGTATCGATCTTGCGCAATCTCCCAACCATTTGATGATACAACGGGAAAGTAAAGTTCAAAATAATCTTGAACAAGATTGAGTCGAATGCCGCTATCAAAAACAAAGCGTTCATTATAACCTTTGTTTTTCAGCAATCCAACATCGCCATAAACTTCAATCCAATTCCAAACATTAACACCAAGATTTAATGTAGTCATCCATTGGTTGGCAAATTGATTTTCGAATTTAGATTTAAAACCGCCTTCTGCCATAATTAACTGTTGACTAAAAAGTCCTGTTGTCTCAGATCTTCCGTAATAATTATAGTCAAAAAGATAGTCCGTTGGTCGGTCCAAAGCAAAGTTAAAAAAGTCAGATTTTGTATTATTAAAAGCGAAAACGCCGGCATAAAAGCGCAAGTCTATTTGAGTATTATTTTCGAAAAGTTTTCGATAATTCGCCTGAACAATCGCTTTTCCAAATTTGTCTGCGTATTGCAATTCTGATACAAAGCCAAATGATTTGGTAGCTTCTGAATCGGAGAAATAGTATTTGGCGTTGGATACAGAGTAATTCTTTGCTTGAGGATCATCTGCTACAAAAGCTGATTGTTCTCTGCTCACAATTACCTGCCGTACCATTACAGCTTGTTGCTCATTATCTCGAAAATCGGAGGTTCGAATTCGCATCATTACAAGCGGATTCAATCGTAAATAACTCGCATCAGGCGCGTAATGAAAGTAATTCCCGCTAAGAGAATAGCGCATATTATAGAGTTTTGATTCTCTGTAATTTTGATTTACAGCTAGGAGAAAGCTTCCGCTAATTGTTCCCTGCTTGGTAGATAGCGCAGGATTAATATCGTAGATAAACGGTTTGTCAAGAATAGTTTTATTATGAAATCTCAAACCTGGAATTAGTCCGTCATAAAGGTTATAAGTAATCGTTGGAACATATAGAATCTGATTGTAATATGGGTCCTCTAAATCCTTCATCAAAGTAAATTTGATTGGACGATTGGTAATGTTATAATCCTTTAACGATTTCCAGTTGTTGCGCAAATTCATTTCTGGCACCACATTTTCGTAGTTTATCACGAGTTTATCAGCATCCATTCTTGGCAATTTGTAAGCGCTCATTGTTGAAGTCTCATCAAGCCATTTTTTAAAAACTACTTGATTGTCTTTTAATCCGTAAATTGGAATCGGCACATTTGTTCCAGTCTTGTTTTTTAAATCAAAATAGACAAAATCTTTATCTTTGGTTAGATTTCCAAATTTATAATCGATTACCCTTCTAGAGTGTATAATGTCGTCAAAAAACCATTCGATATTTGTATCAGTGTTTTTTCGCAAGAGGTCTTCAAATGGCGCTTTGACTGTAGTTTGAACTTTATTTTCTTCGAAGAAATTTTTTACACTAGTATTCAAAATATTGTTGCCCAGATAGTCGTCGAGATATTCAAAACTCAAACCTGCACGATACTTTCCAGCAATCTGCTCATTGAATTTTATCAAGGTGTTTTTTGGATCACCAATCGGCTGATCAAGATTTTTACGAGCCATCAACATATAGAAGTATGAAAACTGCTCGTTAAACTTAATGTGCGCCAAGTGAAAACTATTTAATAATCGGAAATTCGCAACTTTACCCAACATTTTTGCATCTGGATAGTAATATTGCAAGTATTCCATCATATAGTACGTAGTAATTCCGTCGTAAATCCAATTATCCTTGCGTTTATTTAGCGGAAGCGAATTTTTCAAATACGCATTGAGGTAGGTTTTTAGAATATTAATCTCATAATCAAAATCTTCGCTAAAAGGCTTTAAGAAAGAGGGTAATTGATTAAAACCGTAAAACGGATTTCGCTCATAATCTACCTGCGAAATTGTTATCACGGGATAAGGGTAAGCACCAATTTTCTCTTTTGCAAATTCAACAATTCTATCAACAATAATCGCCTTTCTGATATCGTCGACATTTTTTGACTTAATGTTGTTAAGGACTTCAATATCCTTATTTTTAAAACTCAAAAAATCACTCTTGTTTTCAATATATAAACTAAAATCGTAGCGATTGCTTCCAACGAACTTGTGAACTGCAAAATCTTTGTTGTTTTCAATATTTAAATCGCTGGTAATAGATTTGTTAACTTCGGTATAAACCGTCAATTCCACATCTGCCAAAGCATTTGCTGCATCGTCAATATTAAGATTACTATAAAGTAAAAAATCACCATTTTCACGCAAAGCGGGCCATAAAAAAGCATTTCGAATGGCATAACTTTCTTGCTCATCGTATCCATATTTTGTAAATCGTGCATTTGGCAACCTTATGGAATAGGAAATTTGAATTAATACTTCATCATCAGGTTTCAAAGGTTTTTCTAGAGAAATAGAAATCAGATCAATCTGATTGTCCACTCGATTCCATACAAGAGTTTCGTCCTGACTTTCGATAGAGGTAATCTTTGTAAAACCTCGATCTTCCTTTTTCGCAGTATGAAAAGTTTTGACAAATTCGTCCGAAAATCGTCCGGCAAGGGGCGTGTTTTTGGATGAATAAGCATTATTCCAATCATTTAGGATGATATTTTGCAAAGTATCTTGACTTTGATTTTTGTACAAAATAGTCTGACTAATTTCAAATGTTTTTGTCTGGTCATTCAAATTTGCCTCAATTCTAATATGATGTTGCGCAGTTGCATCTACCGCAAATAAAAGCAGCAATCCAACATAACATGGGCGAAAATTAAAATTCAAAGAGTATTTGTTGTTACGTGAATAAGATTAAAAATTGCGATGAAGTCCTGTTTTTAGAAAAATAACTGCAGCTGTCTGCAGTTATTTTGCAATGTTTAAAAGTTTGGACTAAGAGTGTATTTTTTATAAAACTTATCCAAGACATCAACGACTTCTTCTGCACTATCTACGATTTTTATTAATTTTAGATCTTCTGGACTCACATTCATGTATTTGGTATTCAAAACTTGATCAATCCAATCCATTAATCCACTCCAATAATCAGATCCTACCAAAATTATTGGAAATTTCGCCACTTTTTTAGTCTGAATTAAAGTAATCGCTTCAAACATTTCGTCTAATGTTCCAAAACCTCCTGGCATAATAACAAATCCTTGCGAATACTTGACAAACATTACTTTGCGGACAAAGAAATAATCGAAATTCAAATTTTTATCCTTGTCAATATAAGGGTTAAAATGCTGCTCAAAAGGCAACTCAATATTTAGTCCTACAGAGGTTCCACCTCCACGATTTGCACCTTTGTTTCCTGCTTCCATAATTCCAGGTCCGCCACCAGTAATCACGCCATAACCTGCTGTACTAATGTCAAAAGCAATCTGTTCGGCCAAAATATAATATGGATCTTCGGGCTTTGTTCGGGCCGATCCAAAGATACTTACGCACGGTCCAATTCGACCCATCGCTTCATAACCGTTGACAAATTCGGCCATAATTTTAAAAATGGCCCATGAGTCATTGGTACGAATTTCGTTCCAAGTTTTTTGCTTCAATCGGTCAATAATTACCTTTTCTTCATCATTATCAAAATCTTCTAATCTCATCGTCTTTTAATATTATTTTGTTTTATTTAGGAACTAAATCCTGCTTTTTTATGTAAATCTTTGGCACAATGCTTTTTTCTAAGCTACAAAAGCATCCCCGTACCGAATAGGAGTTTGGTCACTCTTTTATGTCAAGAAAAAATAGTTTACTTGCCTGCGCGATTTGCTGCTTTTGTTCACTTCGATCGGGATCACTCCAATCAGGGCTAGCAGTTTAGGATTAATAAGTAATTCTCTATCCAAAATTTTATTTAATTATATTCTGTTGATTGCTAGAAGAACTATTTTTTCCAAATGAAATGCTCGGCATTTTCAAAACAAAAATAAGATGCTAAATTCTTATTCTAAAGCAATATTCTCACTATTAACAATACTTTCTATCGTTATCAAATATAAGTAAAGTTTAGTTGCTGTGGCAATTCATTTCGTTTTTACATATTAGATTTTAAAATTTTGTTCCAGCAGTAAAAATTTATCTTATATCAGCTTTCATTTGGCAAATTATTCAAAAATCTCAATCAAAATTTATTATATTGTAACCAACTTCACGCACACTTACAATTAGAATAATTCTATGAGCATCTCCGACTTTCTAAACACTTTAGTAGTATTCACAGAAGAAGAATTGAATGATATTCTTACTCACTTCGCAATAGAATACGCTTGTAAAAATCAAATTCTTGTACGCAACGGAGAAATCTGCAAGTCATTATATTATGTGGAGCAAGGAATGGGCAGAAGTTATTACCTTAATGAAAACGGCAAAGAAATTACACAATGGTTTTTTGGAGTTGGGAAATTTATGTCTAGTGTTGACAGTTTTTTTCAGCAAAGCCCAAGTTTATATTATCTAGAAGTTCTCGAAGATTCAACCTTATATAGTATTTCAAAACAAGATATTGACTTGCTTTTTGCCAAATATCCAAAAATGGAAAAGTTAGGTCGAATCGTTTCTATCGAAATGCTCACAAAAATTATCAATAAACTAAATGCTATTCAGTTTCAAACCGCACGTGAACGGTACGACTATATGCTCACAGAATTTCCAGATATTGTCTATCAGGTTCCGCTTGGACATATTGCATCGTATTTAGGAATGACTCAAGAAACCTTGAGCCGAATACGTAGGGGAGATACTTCTAAATAATTTGCACAAGCTACACTCACGGTAAAATCTGATTTTATTGCAGGTCTTTTGCTATCAGGCTCGTACAAAAGAATTTATCGGAACAGCTCCGATAGCTAGCCCAATTTTTATAAATTTGAGAACACCAATTAAATTCGTAATTTGACATAGGTCAAATGATTGAAGCGATTGGGCTTATATCTTTGTATCTATAAAACTACTTACAATGAACATCAATAAACTTGCATTAAAAATTCTGCTTATGCTCGTCGCCATATCAGCGCCGTCAGACAGTAATGCGCAGCAGTTGGATCCTGTATTGCAGGATTTAATTCAAAAAGGACTGAACAAAAATCTAAATATAACTAGCAACCGAATTGATGCTGAGCAGGCAAAAGTTGATCAGCAGTTGGCAAAATCAGTTTTCTTACCAAAGATTAGCCTTAACGGAAGTTATACAAGACTTAATGATGACATTACTTTTGATCAGAATACACAAACTTTGCTGGCTGCAACTCAAAAGTTAGTCATCAAAGAGGCAATTGGACTGCCGTTTAACTCGCCATTTCCAGGAAATATTCCGTTACAAGATATTCCAAACCTCCAAAATAAGAACATTCTGAAGTCATCGGTAGATTTGGATTGGGTTTTGTTTAGTGGACTTGAGGCAAGCAACGCTCTCAAAGCAAGTAAGCATAAAGAAAGTTCATTAAATTATCTTGGTCTAGCCGAAAAAGATAAAGTGGCGTTACAGATTATAGAAACTTATGATAAATTGGCTTTGGTAAAAGCGTCGCAGAAAGTTCTAACCACCTCAGAAAACTACCTAGACGAACAAGTATTCTACGTTAAAAAAGCGATTGAAAATGGACTTACAACTCCATTAAATCGTAAAAAGATTGAACTGGCTCAGCAACAGTTGGCCGCAAAGCAGTTGGATTTTGAACATAATAGCATTTTACTAGTCGAATTGCTTCATCAACTTACGGGTGAATCAAAAGAAACCTTAAAATTACTTAATCCTCAGCTAAGATCAATTTCGATTATAGAAACTGCAAATTCTGAAAAGCGTAACGAAATTAAAGCTTTGGAAGAAGCTGAGCGAGCTACAGAATATCAAATCAAAATGGAGAAAAGTAGTTTTATTCCAAAAGTGGCCGTAAAAGGGCATTACGAATTTATAGAAGATGATTTATCCTTGCTAGACCCAAAATGGTTTATAGGTGCCGGAATCAAATGGAACCTGTACGATGGAGGTCAGTCTCGATTGAAAAGTAAAAAGGCGCAGTTAGAAAACGAAAAATATAGAGAGAAAATCCAAGATGCCGAAGAGATGATTGCACTGAGCATTATCAAAGCCGAGTTGTCTCTGGAATCTAGTAAGCAAAATACTAAAATTGTCGAGAAAGAAATTGAGTTGGCAAGTGACACTTATGAAATGGTGAATAAGCAGTACAAGAATAACTTAGCATCAATTAATGACGTTTTAGAAGCTCTAACCGATGTAGAGAAAGCTAATTTTAAACTTCAAGAATCATATTTTAATGAACGTCGTGCCGCAACTGATTTGCTTCACGCTAAAGGCATACTCGCTTACTAAATCACGATAAAACATACAGAAGATGAATACTTATAAAACTATATTGCTAGGCACCTTTTCGATCCTTACATTAAATTCTTGCAGCAATGACAAGATTACTGAAAATCGCGGGCAAGTAAAATTTGAAACTGTATCGGTAAGCAGTAAAATTGGTGGCCGAATCCAAAAAATTTTTGTTCAAGAAGGACAAACGGTCAAAAAAGGAGATACGCTTGCGCAGATGAATATCCCGGAAGTCAATGCCAAAATGATGCAAGCCGAAGGTGCCATTACTGCAGCAAAAGGGCAGTTGAATATGGCCGATAATGGCGCGACCGCCGAGCAGATCAGTCAGATTGATGGACAGCTAAATTCGGCACAAGCACAACTTGATTTTGCACAAGAATCCTTTAATAGATTGCAAAATATGTATAGAGATTCGTTAGTGAGTCAGCAGCAATTTGATGAGGTTCGAATGAAACTCAATATGGCAAAAGCGCAAGTAAAAGGCTTGTCGGCAAAGAGAAAGGAGATAACCAAAGGAACGCGATCTGAGCAACGAGAACAAGCTCAAGGGCAGCTAGACCGAGCTTTGGGAGCAAAAGAAGAAGTACTTTCGGCCGCTGATGAACAGTACTTAATTGCTCCTGCTGATATGTCTATTGAAACAATTAGTTTGGTAGAAGGCGAATTGCTAACTCCAGGTTATACTCTGTTCAACGGCTATAAAACAAACAGCATCTATTTTAGATTCACAATTCCAGAGTCAAAAATTTACGATTTTGAGGTTGGAAAGGAACTTGTGGTGCTGAATCCTTATACTAAGGAAGAAACACGATCAAAAATTGTGGCAATCAAGCAGCTTGCACAGTATGCTGATATTACAAGCACTTCGCCTCTGTATGAACTTTCGGAATCAATTTATGAATTAAAAGTGGTACCGGTAGCAGATATTTCAAAACAGAAATTTTATACAAATGCTACGGTTCTTTTAAAAAAATAATAAATGAAAAATTTTATAAGCTTACTCAAAGTCGAGTTTAGTCGTATTTTTTCGAATGGAGTTTTGTTGGCAATATTTTTCGGAGCACCCATTGGTTATGGCGTTTTGTTTGGATATGTCTACCAACAAGCAAAGGTCAAAGATTTGCCGATTGTAATTATCGACCAAGATCGAAGTCCTGCAACAGATAAGATTATTGATGCATTTCAAGATAATGAAGGCTTACATGTTGTAGATGTGCGACTGACTGCAGGCACTATCAAAACAGAAATGCCAACCGAGCAATACACAGCTGTTGTGACTTTGCCTAAGGGATTTGAAAAGGATGTTTTACAAAAAAAGCATCCTGAAATTCGTGTGGATTTAAATATGGCAAATATTGTCAATGCAAATACCGCGAGTAACAATATCAATACCGTCTTGATGACGATGAATGCAGGTTTTGAAATTGAAGGACTTAAAAAGCAAGGAATGAATCCCGTTCAAGCCAAAGCCTCTTACGAAAGTTTTAAAGTGAATTTTAATAAACTCTATAATTCGACGGGAAATTATGTGACTTTTATGCTTCCTGGAATTCTCGCTGCCATTATGCAACAGGTAATTTTTCTAGCAATGGCATTAGTGTTCGCTAGAGATTTTGAAGATGGATATTTTAAGGTTTTGACTCGAAATAGTAAATCATCGTTTTATCACATTCTTTTAAAAGCCGTACCATTTTTGCTGATGTTGCCGTTTATGTGGTTATTTATAAGCTTACTTTTTCCGCATTTTAAGATTGGCGCAGATATTTTTAATTTTCCAATGCTCGTTTTGACAGTCCTTTTAACCTTGGCGTCAATGTTTATCGGAATGCTATTTTCTATCGCGATTCCGAGTCAGTTAAAAGCGACCGAATTGCTAATGGTTATTTCGACACCTGCATTTATATTAAGTGGATTCACTTGGCCAACCGAAGCAATTCCTAGTTTTATTGCCAATATCGCACAATTTATTCCGGTAACTCAGTTTCTAAGTGGCTTTAGAAAAATTGCATTTTATGGAGGAGATTTATCTTCGATATCTCACGAAATAGGAATTTTGTTAGTGATTATGGCTGTCGCTTTTACGGCGATGCTTGTGTTGCTGCAATTTAAAATTAATAAGTCAGTAAAGAATGAGGTCGTGGTTTTGGAGGATGATTTTCAAGAATTATAAAATAATCTACTATCAGCGACGTCTTTCGTGTGAGGCATAGGAGCGGCATCCTTTTTTGATAGCTTTGCGAATGCAAAAGCTATCAAAAAAGATATAGTGGATAGGCCGACCGATTTCCTGCTCCTTAAAAGCAGGAAATCGGGCACACCCAAAAAAAAAACGAAAATTTCTACCAAAAAAAAACGGGATTTAAAGTCCCGTTTCTAATATAATTTCTACGCTAATTCCTTCTTTAAAAACTCTGCCGTATAACTCTTTTTGACCTTGGCAACTTGCTCAGGAGTTCCTTTGGCGATAATCTGACCACCCTTTTGTCCACCTTCATAACCGACATCAATAATATAGTCGGCAAGTTTGATCACGTCCATATTATGCTCGATAATTAAGATGGTATTGCCTCGATTGACCAGTCTTTCGATGACCTGCATCAAAATGCGAATATCCTCAAAATGCAGACCTGTGGTAGGTTCATCAAGTATATAAATAGTGTTTCCAGTGTCTTTCTTAGAAAGTTCGGATGCCAACTTGATACGTTGCGCTTCGCCACCCGAAAGTGTCGTGCTCTGCTGTCCTAAAGTGATATACCCGAGGCCAACATCCTGAATCGTTTTGACTTTTCTATAAATCTTCGGAATATTTTCGAAAAATTCTACTGCTTCATCAACGGTCATATTCAGAATATCCGAAACATTTTTTCCACGGTAGCGGATTTCCAACGTTTCTCTATTAAAACGTTTTCCGTAGCAGGTTTCACATTCGACATAAACGTCTGGAAGGAAGTTCATTTCGATAGTGCGAACTCCAGAGCCACCGCAAGTTTCGCAGCGTCCACCTTTCACGTTAAAACTAAAACGTCCTGCTTTGTACCCACGAATCATACTTTCGGAAGTCATTGCAAATAAATTGCGGACTTCGGTAAATACGTCGGTGTAGGTTGCTGGATTAGAGCGTGGTGTCCTTCCAATTGGTGTTTGATCAATCTCAATTACTTTGTCAAGAAATTCCAAACCTTCAATCTTTTTGTAAGGTTGAGGTTTCTTTACGCCATTAAAGTAATGAGCATTTAAAATTGGATATAACGTTCCATTAATAAGAGTTGACTTTCCACTTCCAGATACTCCAGTTACGCAAATCAACGTTCCTAATGGCAAGCTGATGCTCACATTTTTGAGGTTGTTTCCAGTAGCTCCGGTTAATTTTAAGAAATTTCCATTTCCCTTACGGCGCTCTTTTGGGACTTCAATTTCCAATTCGCCATTTAGATATTTCGCAGTGGTTGTATGTTCTTCAAGAAGTTGCGCTGGCGTTCCCTGACTTACAATTTGACCACCAAATTTTCCCGCCGCAGGACCTATATCAATCACATAATCGGCACGCAGAATCATATCTTTATCGTGTTCGACCACTAATACAGAATTTCCAATATCTCGAAGATTCTCTAGCGAGTGAATCAATTTCTCATTATCTCTTTGATGCAAACCAATACTCGGCTCATCTAAAATATATAAAACTCCAACCAATTGTGATCCAATTTGAGTTGCAAGTCTGATACGTTGTGCTTCGCCACCCGAAAGTGTTTTGCTTCCGCGGGAAAGGGCGAGGTAATCAAGACCAACATTCATCAGGAAGGTGAGTCGGTCTCTAATTTCTTTTATAACTTCAGTAGCAATACTTTTCTGTTTGTCAGTCAAATGATTTGTCAAATCTGCAAACCAAGCGGTAAGATCAGAAATATCCATATCGGATAATTCTGCGATGTTTAAGCCATTAAGTTTAAAGTAAAGCGACTCTTTTTGCAATCTCGTTCCGTGGCATTCAGGACAAGGAACGACGTCCATAAAGTCTTTTGCCCATCTTCTGATGCTAGTAGAATCAGCAGTTTCGTATTGATTTTTTATAAAATTCGAAATTCCCTCAAATTCGATTTTATATTCCTTGGTAATTCCCAAAGTTTTGGATTCGACAGAGAACTTTTCTTTTCCTCCAAACAAAATCATATCAAGTGCATCCGATGGGATTTTTGAAATAGGGTCGGTCAATTTGAATTCGAATTTCTCTCCAATTGTTTCTAATTGCTTGAAAATCCAAGAACTTTTATATTCGCCCAAGGGAGCAAATCCACCTTTGCTAATGCTAAGAGCCGGATTTGGCATTATCTTCTGAAGATTTATTTCGTTAACCGTTCCCAAACCATTACAATTCGGACAAGCACCTTTCGGACTGTTGAAAGAGAAGTTGTTTGGTTCTGGATTTTGATAGGAAATTCCCGAAGTCGGGCACATCAAATTTCTACTGAAGTAACGAACTTCATTTGTATCTTGATCGAGAATCATTAGCACATTTTCGCCTCGATGCATCGCAGTATTAATGCTTTCTTCCAGTCGCTTTGCGTTTTCTGGACTGTCATCGATAACCATTCGGTCAATGACGATTTCGATATCGTGAGTTTTATAACGATCGAGTTTCATTCCCGGGGTAATTTCGCGGATAGCGCCATTCACTCTCACTTTCAGATATCCTTGCTTGGCAATCTGAGCGAACAATTCGCCATAGTGTCCTTTACGAGCTCTAATAATTGGCGCAAGAATATTAATTCGCTTGCCGTTGAAATTCTCAAAAATTAACGATCGGATTTGCTCATCGTTATAACTAACCATTTTTTCGCCAGTGACATAACTGTGAGCGTCACTAGCTCTTGCGTATAACAAACGTAGGAAATCGTAAATTTCGGTAATTGTTCCCACCGTAGATCGTGGACTCTTACTGGTGGTTTTCTGCTCAATTGCGATTACAGGCGAAAGCCCGTCAATTTTGTCAACGTCAGGACGTTCAAGTCCGCCCAAAAACTGACGCGCATAAGCAGAGAAAGTCTCAACATAACGGCGTTGTCCTTCGGCATAAATTGTATCAAAAGCGAGGGATGATTTTCCTGATCCTGACAGTCCTGTAATAACTACGAGCTGCTCACGAGGAATAGAAACATCAATATTTTTGAGATTGTGGACGCGAGCGCCTTGTACATCTATAGTATTTGTGGTGTCTTGCATAGAAAATTTTGAAAGTACAAAGATACTTCTTTAATGACCTATTAGAGAGGAACAAATTTCTAAGAATATGTTAAAGAATTAGCGCAACTTGTTGAACTTCGGATGTAAAGTAAAGTCAATTCTAACAAAAATGGTAGTAATTTATTCGGCATTTAATTCAATCCATTTTTGATCCACTGAGTTCCGTAATTCTTCGAAAAATTCGAAAAACTCCCCTTCGTATTCGTCATAAAATTCCTCCAATTCCTCAGGAGCGAACTGCATTTTTGATACTAATTTTGTGCGTCTATCCATTTGAAACAATATTTCAGAAATTCCACCGATTGTCGCATAAGTTGTCAGCCAATCTTGTTTGCGCATTATTGGCAGAATTTTCTCAATTCGTTCTGGCATCCATTCTAAGTTTTTTTCGAGTAAATCATAAAACTGATGATTGTGTTCTTGAAGTGGAACTGAACTATATTTTGACCAATTTCGAGCTAGAAAATGATCATAAAAAACATCGAGAATTACGCCCGCATAGTGATGGTAGCGAGAATGTAGTCGCTTGGTGCCAATCCTGAAAATTGGGTGAGCGTCAGTAAATGTGTCGATATGTCGGTGTAGTAGAATTCCTTTTTGTACTTCAGGGTCAAAATCGGTGTAATTGTTTCCTCGAACGCTATCGGCGATAAAATTTCCGATTTTAACTTTGTCGTTGTTTTGCGATAAGAAGATATGGGCGAGGAAGTTCATACGAGGAAATTTAAAGATTTAAAGATTTAAAGATTTAAAGATTGAAAAAATCTAAATAAAGAAAAGATCTAAATAATTGAATAATCTAAAAAATCAAAATTAAAATTTTGCGAAGTGGAAATTTACAACATCTTTTTTTGAAAGTTGGATTTTCAAATAAAAAAGGTTGGATTCTTCATTAGGATGTAGTTTGATTAACTTTATGCAGTATTTCAAAATCTAATTCACATTTAAGATAAAAAAGGAAATTAAAACGTCTTCATTAGTGGAGATGTAAGATAAATATATTGGATTAATTGGGACAAAAGAACGTGATAAATATGAATGAAAACTTCAACGGTTTATTTCGAAAAATGCCCACAGATCAACGCCTTGATTGAAACTGATAACTTCAGAAGTGGACAAATCCCATCTTAATACATCCAGCATAAATTCGGCGAAAGCCAAAAGATTTTGAAATGGAAAGATCTAAATAATCAAAAAAAGCAAAATTAAATGTTTGACAAAGATTGATTGAGAATAGCTTTCCTAACCTTGAATTAGTGGTTTTGTAAATAGAAATTCTAAATCTCTAAAGAATGCTTGTTTTACTTTCGCTCAGAATTATAGCTAATAGAGGTAATTACAATTGCTGCTCATCCGTAAATTATGCTAATTATCCATTGATTGCTAGTATTTTATCAAATAGTGCGTTAAATAATATGCTATTGATACCGCAAGGATTATATTTGCAACTCGGAGAATATCGCTACTATTGGCGCATCAAAATTAACGGTTTTAAATTTATGACTTTAATCAAATCTATTTCGGGAATTCGTGGTACAATTGGAGGAAAAACGGGTGATAATCTAACGCCTTTGGATGCAGTAAAATTCGCTGCTGCTTACGGAACCTGGTTAAAAGGATATTCAGGAAAAGAAAATTTGAAAGTCGTAATTGGTCGTGACGCTAGAATTTCTGGCCCAATGATTCACAATCTAGTGATGCAAACGCTGGTAGGATTGGGAATTGATGTGATTGACTTAGGTCTTTCGACAACTCCAACGGTAGAAATTGCCGTTCTGCTTGAGAATGCTGATGGTGGAATTATTCTAACTGCTTCGCACAATCCAAAACAATGGAATGCACTGAAATTGTTGAACGAAAAAGGTGAATTTTTAAATGGAGTAGAAGGTTCAAAAATTCTTGATATCGCAGAAGCAGAAGGTTTTGACTTTGCTGATGTTGATAATCTGGGTGAAATCACCGAAAATGATGCCTATATGGATATTCATATCGATGAGGTATTGGCAATGGATCTAGTAGATGTAGATGCTGTAAAAGCGGCTGGTTTTAAAGTAGTTGTTGATGGTGTAAACTCTTCGGGCGGTGTAATTGTTCCGAAACTTCTTGAACTTATGGGAGTGGAAGTAGTGAAATTATACTGTGAACCAACAGGACATTTTCCTCACAATCCAGAACCTCTGAAGGAACATCTTACAGACATCAGCAAACTTGTTGTAGAAGAAAAAGCAGATTTAGGAATTGTGGTAGATCCAGATGTGGACAGACTTGCTTTTATTTGTGAAGACGGCGAAATGTTTGGTGAAGAATATACACTTGTGGCGGTTGCCGACTATGTATTGAGCAAAACACCTGGAAATACGGTTAGTAATATGTCATCTTCGAGAGCTTTGCGTGATGTGACCAACAAACATAACGGAACTTACGAAGCTTCGGCAGTAGGAGAAGTGAATGTGGTTGAGTTGATGAAGAAGAATAATGCGGTAATTGGTGGAGAAGGCAATGGTGGAATTATTTACCCAACTTCTCACTACGGACGCGACAGTATGGTGGGAATTGCATTATTCCTAACCCATTTGGCAAACAAGAAAATGAAAGTTTCAGAATTGCGTGCTTCGTATCCTGAATACTATATGAGTAAAAATAAAATCGAATTGACTCCGCAAATCGATGTTGATGCTATTTTGGAAGCGATGACCGATCATTATAAATCTGAAGAAATTCAGACAATTGACGGCGTAAAAATCGACTTCGCAGAAAATTGGGTACATTTGCGAAAATCAAATACTGAACCAATCATCAGAATTTATACAGAAGCTGCTACACAGCAGATTGCTGATGATCTAGCTCAGAAAATTATAAACGAAATTAAAGAGATTGCAGGAATCTAATTGGATTTCTATAAACTTATATAAGCTGTTTTTTAAATAAAATATACTAAAATGATAGACACAATTCCACATACAATTTCTACTGAATTGGAAAAATACTTTGCTCCTTTTAGAGAAAATATAATTGGTATTGATCAAGATTTTGAATCGCCTTATGGGACGAAGAAAATTACCTATACAGACTGGACTGCAAGCGGAAGACTTTATCGTCCGATTGAAGAAAAGCTGATGAATGAATTTGGACCTTTTGTGGCTAATACTCATACCGAAACTACAATTTCTGGTACTGCAATGACGATGGCATATAATCAGGCAAAGCACATTATTAAGAAGCACGTGAATGCTAATCAAGATGATGTATTGATTAATACCGGAACTGGAATGACCGGAGCCATAAATAAGTTTCAGAGAATTCTGGGATTAAAAGTTCCCGAAAATATTAAAGCGTTTGTAACTATTCCCGAAGAAGACAGGCCAGTCGTGTTTATTTCGCACATGGAACACCATTCAAATCAAACAACGTGGTTGGAGACGATTGCGATTGTAGAAATTATTCCGCAGACCGAGTGTGGATTGATTTGCCTTGACGGATTTAAAGATTTATTGGAGCAATACAAAGATCGAACAGTAAAAATTGCATCGGTTACTTCATGCAGCAATGTTACAGGAATTAGAAGTCCATATCATACAATTGCCAAAATGATTCACGAATACAATGGAGTTTGCTTTGTAGATTTTGCGTGTTCTGCGCCTTACGTTTCTATAAATATGCATCCTGAAGATGAATCTGAAAGTCTTGACGCAGTGTTCTTTTCACCACACAAATTTTTGGGTGGACCGGGAACATCAGGAGTTTTGATTTTTAATAAAAAACTATACCGTAATATGATTCCAGATTGTCCTGGAGGTGGCACTGTAAGTTGGACAAATCCATGGGGAGAGCACAAATACATTACAAATATCGAAGATCGGGAAGATGGTGGGACTCCAGGTTTCTTGCAGGTTATCAAAACTGCGCTTGCTGTTCAACTAAAAGAAAAAATGGGAGTCGATAATATTCTTAAAAGAGAGCACGAACTTTTAGAATATCTTTTTGCTGAATTTGATGATGTAGAGAATTTACATATTTTGGCCAATCAGCATCAAGATCGTTTGGGTGTTGTTTCTTTTTATATAGACAAATTGCACTTTAACTTGGGCGTAAAAATGCTTAATGATCGTTTCGGAATTCAGACACGTGGAGGTTGCAGTTGCGCTGGCACGTACGGACACTTTTTATTACACGTAGATCAAGCAACTTCAAATGCACTGACCGAAAGAATCACTTTAGGGGATTTGCTGGATAAACCGGGATGGATTAGAATGTCTATTCACCCAACCACCACAAATGACGAAATTGCTTTTGTTTGCGATAGCATAAAAAAACTTGCAGAAAACCATAAGGAATGGGCATTAGATTATAATTATAACAAAGACACGAACGAATTTATTCATAAAGATGCAATTAATAATGAGCGTCAGATGGTTGCAGATTGGTTTGCCAACTAATTAATTCCTAAAAGAGCAAATTCTTAATATTTGGTCGCGCCATTATAATTAATAAAAAATCCCTTTTGAGCAGATAGTTCAAAAGGGATTTTTTATTTTACTTCAAGAGTATTAATAAATACATAAGCTGATTAACGCGTAGTCTTCCATCGTTTATGGGTCCATAAATAAAATTCAGGTGCTTCGATAATTTGCTTTTCAACTCGGTGCATAAATTCATCAGATATCTCAAAATCAGCAACTAGTCGAGGATTCTCCGCTAATTCTTCAAAGGTAGCTTCGTAATATCCTCTTTTAATTTTCTTTACTTTTAGAAAAATCACATTCATATCAAATTTCTTAGCAATAGTTTCTGCGCCCGTGTGTGTGGGCGTATCAACTCCGAGGAAGGTGGTCCAATGCGCTATTTTACTAGCTTTTGGCGATTGATCGCTTGCAAAACCATATACTGCTCTAATGCCTTCTTTTTCGTTTGCGGCAATGGTAGGATAGGTTTCTTTTGTCGTGATTAAAAACGCTTCGAATTTTGATCTAATTGCGCGAACTTGCTTATCAAAATAGGGATTTGCAATTTTTTTATAAATAGCAAAACCTTTGAAATTTGTGTAGTAATTCATCGAAATCAACCATTCGTAACTAGCGTAATGCGAACAAAACATTGCAATGCTTTTCCCGCGCTTTTCCATATCCAAATAGAAATCGATATTTGTAAATTTAAATCTCTTTTTAATTTCCTTTTCAGAAATGCTCATCGTTTTGATCATTTCCATAAAAATATCGCACAGATGATGGTAAGATTTCTTTTCGATAAGCAAACGTTCAGCTTCCGATTTTTCTGGAAAAGCCATTCTTAGATTCTGACGAACCACCGATTTTCTATACCCTATTAATTTATAAACGATGATATAAAAAAAATCCGAAACGAAGTATAGCAGTTTAAAAGGTAAAATGGAAATTAGCCAAATAAGTGGATAGAAAAGTATAAAAAACAGTAATTGCATCTAGTCAAGTTTTGAAAGTACAAATATACGCTTAAAACCAAATTTAGATAGCAGTCGATGCCAAAAGCTGTACGAAGATGTTTAATTTTACTTTTCACTTTTTAAAAACAGTATGGATTTAGTTTTAATAGTTATTATTGCCGCCAATGCATTATTCAGTTTTAAGGGATTTGGAGATATGGCATTTTTCCGAAAATATGAATTTCATATCGCTTCCATCAGAAATGGGGAGCAGTATAGAATGTTTTCCTCGGCATTCTTGCACGCAGATATTGGTCACTTGGCTTTTAATATGCTGACTTTGTATTTCTTTGCACCAGTAGTCTTGATGTACACAAATGCATTTTCGTTTATATTGGTCTATTTTGGAAGTCTTATTTGCGGAAGCTTGTTGACATTATATTTACACAAAGACGATCTAAACTACCGAGCAATTGGAGCTTCGGGAGCAGTAATTGGAGTTTTATATTCGGCGATCTTGCTTCAACCGGAGATGAATTTGTATTTATTCTTTATTCCGATCCCGATTCCTGCCTATATTTTCGGAATCGGATATTTGCTTTATTCTCTTTACGGAATGCGTGCCAAGCGGGATAATATTGGGCATACCGCTCACTTTGGAGGAGCAATTGGAGGTTATGCAATTACCTTGGCAAAATTTCCAGAGATGTTTACAGAGAATATTTTTATGGTGGTAATTCTTGCCATTCCTATTATCATTTTGGGTGTGATGGCCAAGATGAAAAAGATTTAGTGGCACAACTTTTGAAAAGTACGCTAACTCAAAACTAAAAATTTAAATTATGAAAAAGTCATTCCTTATACTAGCTGTGGTTGCAATGTGCACTATCACGCCATCACAAGCGCAAGAATTAATTCCGCCAGCTCAGATTACTGTTTCAGGAGAAGGCAAAGTTAAAGTAGAGCCAGATCAGGCTTTCATTTCTATTTCTGTAGAAAATAAAGGTAGCGATGCAACTTCTGTAAAGAAAGAGAATGATAAAACGGTTGCTGAAGTTATCAAGGCAATCAAAGATTTAAAACTTCCAAAAGAGGATGTGCAGACAAAACGTGTTTCTTTGAGTTCGCCTTACGATTATGACAAAAAGAAATACAATTACGTGGCTACTCAAACCATCGAAATTTTGCTGAGAGACTTATCAAAGTATGATATGGTTATGGAGAAGCTAGTAAATGCAGGTGTAAATACGATTGGAACTGTTGATTTTAGATCATCAAAATTGGCTGAATACCAATCGCAGGCTAGAAAGTTGGCGATGAAAGAAGCGCAATTGAAAGCTAATGACTACGTTTCAGTTTTAGGACAGAAAGTTGGAGCAGCGATTATGATTAGTGATAATTCACAACCTAATTACCCTCGACCAATGATGTATAGCTCAATGGCAAAAGGTGCTGCAAGTAGCGATATGCCAAGAGAAACCATCGCGATTGGAGAAATTGATGTGACTGCGAATGTTACGGTAAGTTTTAAATTAAACTAGAAAATTTATTTTAAAAAAATATTAATTTCTCTTTCGGCAAAAGCTGAAAGGGATTTTTTTTTGTTCAATTTCTGAAAATATATTTTTCAAAAAGCATTTTGCAGATTCTGAAATCATTTTTTATCTTTAGAAATATAAGCAGTTAACAACATGTGCTACCACGTTACCCAAACAAAAATGAAGATTGAAGCTGAGAAGCGCTTTGACGCTGAGGTTGATCCTAAAGTTAACTTCGCTCCTCAAAATCACTACAACGGATTTGACTTTCCTGCGATGCCAATTATTACCGATCAAAATCCCTTGATTATAACTCATTTCAATTGGGGACTGATTCCACATTGGGCTACGGATAATGAGATTCGAAAAAGTACGCTTAACGCGAAAATAGAGACTGTTACCGAAAAACCGTCGTTTAGAGACATAGTAAATCAGCGTTGTCTGATCATTGCGGATGGTTATTTAGAATGGAAGTGGCTTGACGCCAAAGGCAAAAACAAGCAGAAATACTCGATTTTCGAGCCCGACCACGGATTATTCGCTTTCGCGGGACTTTATTCGATTACTCAAAATGCCGAAACTGGAAAGGAGCAGAAAACTTTTACGATGCTCACTACCGAAGCCAACGAACTGATGTCGGAAATTCACAATAGTAAAAAGCGAATGCCGATTATTTTGAAAAGAGAAGATGAGCAAAAATGGCTTAAGAGAGATTCACTTCAAAATTATGCTTTTCCCTATTCTGTAGAATTGTCTGCCGAAGCAGAAAAAGCTGCAAATGAAGGTTGGACACTTTTTGATTCACTATAAGTTAGAGTTCACCGTTTTCTTGATTGTTGAATTTCTCATTTTCTTCATTGTCGAAGTCTTCATTCTCTTGTCGAACTTCATCAATTTCCTCATCCGTAAGCGAGTGCAGATTGATGAGTGATTCTCTAAGATTCGCCATCTGCACTAATAAATCCGCTACCTTCTGTACGGCTTCGCTCTTACTACTTTGCAGTAAGCTAAGGTCGAAAGTATAAACATCTCCCACATCAAAAGTCTCTGAAACTTCCAGCATATCGCCACTCATTTCGACGTTCAATCTTGCACCGAATAGTAATTCTTCAGAGTCAGTTAGAGTATTTACGGTATCGATAATGTGTTTTCGTTGAGTTGTTATAGCTGAGTTTTAGATTCGTTTGCGTTGAGATTTTTGAAATATCGAAACAATTAGTGCAATTCCGACCACTACATCAAGAATATTCCAAATTTGCCTTCCAAGTGCAATTTTTACGAATGGTTGAAAAAGCAATGCAAGTACAATATACACAATCATTTCCGTCTGTTTGTTGTTTTGGTTTGCCATAAAAGCCAAGATTGCAAAACCAACTAAAGCTGCGAATCGTACAAATTGATAAAACCCATAAGGCATTTTTAATAGGTAAAGAAAGAGTAGAACTGCGAGAATTATTTTGATGAGTTTGTCCATTTTAGGAATTTAATAGTTTTGCAGTGCAATATAAAAATGATTCATTACAACGATCAATAATACAAAATTTTTGAAACAGTTTTAAAGATTCTTTGGGCGCAACCTTTCGCCAGAACGTCTTTCTTACCATTCAAATGACATTTGGCTCAGGTCAGGCTGTCCATTATATCTTTGCTGCTAAAACTTGTAGTTTTCAAATTTCAAATTTTTTCTGGGCAGCAAAGGATGCCATTCCCATCCTTTGCGCGGGATGAAATTTTCAAGTCAGACAGATTGTGATTATTGGTATAATCATATTCGCAGGTCATCGTCGCAGCGAAAGGTGATCACCAATACTATCGTAAAGCAAAATATTTCGAATCATAAAAATCTAAAACATTATCGTTGATAAATTTCTAATAAATTAGCTAACTTGAACGAAAATCGAGTTGTCCAAAGCAATTGAACGACATTTAAAAATACTTGATAAGCTTAAATACAATCAACTCATTAAAGAAATGAAACTCCTCAAAATAATTCTATTTATTCTAATCACGCATTTCGCTTCTGCACAAAAAGTCGTTGGTCTTGGTGGTGTTGGACTTTACTTAAATACTAGCTTTGACAATAGTAGCTATTTTTCTGCAAATCTCGGTTTAGAATATAGTATCACCAATTACCTAAAGCCAGAAGTAAGAGTCGAATACTTTTTAGGTTCTTTGCCTGAAATAGAAACTTTTAATGAGGAATTTGTCAAGACAGAGATTTTCAGCAGAAACATTTCTGCTGTGACCATAGGTGTTTCTCCCAAAATTAATCTCAGCAGAAAAGAAGATACGATTCAATTTCACATAATTCCAATGTATAATTTTACTACCATCTTTGCCGATGGCACTATTTTAACCTTGGATTCTCAACCAGATACTTTCAGAAAAAGCAAGGTCGAAAGTGTTCGAGAAACAGAGCACTCGTTTGGGATTGGAGTAGGAGTACTTCTTAAAATTGATAGTGCAACCTATCAAGCGATTGCTTTCGAATTAAACTACAATAATATCGACCTAGGAAAAGCATTTACCAAAATTGATTTTAATAGAGACTCGTTCCATACAAATCAATCGTTTGGTATTCGAGTAAAATATTATTTTGGGTTTGCGAGCGCAGAGAGACAGTAGTGAAATGAGATAGTTCGACTATATATTTACGTTAAGTAAAATAATCCTCAATACAAATTTAGCGCGGTAGTTGCATTTGTAGAATGCACAAGGTCAGCAAGCTAGAAGTGAATAATAAGATTAGAGTACTCTAGCGACAATAGAAAATACCAGCAAAGGAAAGCGCCACTTCCAAAACCCAAAAAGTTTCAAAAGTGGCGCATTATAAAACATTATAAATCTACATCTTCTTAAATAAAGCGTGATATTCTCGATCAATACTTTCCTGATGATCTGGATGCGCGATTTCAATTAGCGCCTTGGCACGTTTTAACAATGACTGTCCGTAAAGATTTGCAATTCCATATTCGGTAATTACATATTGTACGTGAGATCTGGTTGTTACAACTCCAGCTCCAGTTTTTAGATAAGGAACAATTCGGCTATCACCATATTTTGTGGTCGATGGAAGTGCAATAATCGCTTTTCCGCCATCACTTAATGCGGCACCACGAATAAAGTCCATTTGACCTCCAACTCCCGAATACATTTTGTGTCCAATAGAATCTGCACTTACTTGACCGGTAATATCCACTTCGATTGCTGAATTTATAGCAACCATTTTAGGATTTCTTCGAATACGTGCGGTATCGTTTACATAATTTGAAACACGCATATCGATAAATGGATTGTTATCCACAAAATCATATAATCTTTGAGATCCAACTAAGAAAGTCGCAAGTGCTTGTCCGCGGTTGATTCCTTTGTATTTGCAGTTGATAACACCACTTTCGATCAGGTCAATTACACCATCCGAAAACATTTCGGTATGAAGTCCTAAATCTTTATGATTGGTAAGATTTGCTAAAGCGGCATTTGGAATAGATCCAATTCCCATTTGAAGCGTACTTCTATCATCAATAAGTGAAGCCACATATTGACCAATTTTATTTTCTACCGGCGAAATTATTCCCATTTCGTGGCCGTGAATTGGCATATCGATTTCAACGCCATAATCTATTTCAGAAATGTGTAAAACACTATCTCCAAAAGTCCTTGGCATTCTTGGATTAATCTGTGCCACTACAATTTTTGCATTGTCAATTGCAGCCACTGTTGCTTCTACAGATGTTCCTAATGAGCAATATCCATGCGCATCTGGAGCAGAAACGTGAATAAAAACTACATCAAGATTAATTACTCTTTTTTTGAAAAGCATTGGAAGTTCGCTCAAGAAAACTGGAGTGTAAGATCCGTTTCCTGCACTAATCGTGTGGCGAACATTTTTTCCAATGAAAAAAGAATTTACGTGAAAACTCTCGCTTAATTCTGGATTGGCGTAACGAGCTTCTCCTTCGGTATGCAAATGACAGATTTCGACATTCTTTAATTCTCCAGCTCTTTCGGTAAGAGCATTTGCCAGTAATGTTGGTGCTGCTGCTGCAGCTTGTAAGTAAACTATATTATTAGATTCAACTACTTTTACAGCTTCTTCAGCTGAGCAATACTTAATCATAGCAAGGGTTTTAGAATTTGTGCAAAATTACAACTAATAACTGACTCTTTTGTCTTTTATTATTGTTTGCAAATGGTTTTTTAGTAAAGTTTAGATAGTTCTTTTAATTTTAATTGGATTTTTACGAGTGTCAAATACGTCTGCAATTTTTATTAGTTTTAGTTCTTTATCGATGGGCTAGATAACGTTTGCCGAATGCTTATCTACGGCTAGTTATAATAGGCATTACGCAGTAGAAAATATACAGGATTTTCCAGTAGAACAGTTAGCTTCAAGAGTTTTGATTTGGCAAGTTCAGAAAAGAAAACTTTCAATTTCTACGAAATTTTCTTTAAAAAAGACTCATAAGAAATTCTCTTTCCTTCATCCAACTCTTCAATTCCTCTTTTAATTTCTTTTTGTTCAGTCAAGGTCAACTCACTCCAAAAGTCATTCTTTTCCTTTTGTACGAAATCAGCAACTCGTTGTAAAAATTCGGAATTTTCATCTTCCAAAATAGTTTTACTAAATTTCAGTTTTGTCGTTTGAATATCCATTTTAGAAGTTTTAAATATATTTGAATTTACGGAAAATTTCGTACTTCTTGTTTTTTTTCTATCAAGCCATTTTCAAAATTACCCCAAAAAGTTATCCATAATGGATCTTTCTCTTAAGTAATAATTCTTCATCTTAAACTAATTCAGAGTTTTCAAAAACGCTATCATCCTGAATTAAAATATTCCGTGATTATTTTAAAAATAAATTATTATTCGGCATCATAGATCCTCAGTCGATTTTGCACCGATTGAAGTTCAAATTGTAGATTTTCTATTTTGTTCAGCAAATGCGAAATGGCGTCAATTCCTTCGATATTAATCTGAAGATCATAATGCATTCTGATCATTTTTTCGATCATAGTCATTTCTTGTAATTTGAGATATTTGTTCTGCTCGAGTTCAATAATTTCGATTAATCCGTAGCTATTTAAAGAGACAATGAAGTCAGGTTCTATTTCGTAATGTCTGCAAATTTGTTCTATGAGGATGAGATTGCTATCTGTCATAATTTATAATTTTGAGATTTCTCTAAAAAGTTCTTTTTGCTTGTCGCTTAGGTTAGTTGGAAGTTTCACGTTGAAAGTAACATAAAGATCACCAAACTGATCTGCTTTTTTGTAAACTGGAAACCCTTTCCCTTTGAGTTTTATTTTAGTTCCAGTTTGAGTTTCGGGAGCAACTTTCACTTTTACTTGTCCATCAAATGTGTCAACTACAACCTCTCCACCTAGAAGAGCTGTGTATAAATCTAAATCGTGAGTACTGTAAAGATTGCTTTTGTCACGTTTGAATTTCGGATCATTGGCAATATTAAATGTAATGTATAAATCTCCGTTTGGTCCACCATTGGCGCCGGGCGATCCGTGATTGGGAATTTTTATAATTTGACCATTTTCAACTCCTGCAGGAATCGTAATTCGGATGTTTTTGCCATTTACGGTCAAGGTTTGTTTGTGAGTTGTAAAAGCTGATTTTAAATCCAATTGAAATTCGGCATTTAAATCCTGACCTCGGTATTTGGCGCTTTGACGACGTCCGCCGCCTTGTCCGCCATACATCGAATTGAAGAAATCTGAAAAATCTCCTGCATCAGAGAAATCTCCTCCAAAACCACCGCCGGCAAATCCGCCAGATTGCTGTTGTTGTCCGCCGCTGCGTGGACGTCCACCAGCTTTTTCAAATTCATCAGCGTGCTGCCAATCTTTTCCGTATTTGTCGTATTTCTTGCGATTCTCGACATTGCTCAAAACTTCGTTCGCCTCGTTGATCGATTTGAATTTCGCTTCGGCAGTTTTATCATTCGGATTTAAATCTGGATGGTATTTTCTCGCAAGTTTTCGGTAGGCCTTTTTGATTTCTGCTTCGGTAGCAGATTTTTGTATTTCGAGTATTTTGTAATAGTCTATGAAGTGCATAAATAGTTTTTGTTAGGATTGCTGGTTATTTCTGTTGCAAACTTGAAGAAGTGTAATACTTTGTACTAGTATTTCGTCAATAAAATATTTTTTACGAAAGTGAAATATGAATTTTAGATATATTCAGTAAAAGTTCAAAACGATTTTAATTGAAATCTTTAATACAATATGAAATTACGAATTTTGCACTAAACACTACAATATAGGGCTACAAATAAATCGAATTTGTAAGTTAAACTATGGTGAACATAATATTGAACTGTTGAAAATTTTATTCCGCTATTCTCTTCTTTAAATCCATTCTCTCGTGTAATATTCTGGTTATTTCAACAAAACTTTCGTTTTGAACTCTATAAAATATAACATGCTGATTTACCTTCATTCCAAGCAATTGATTCGATATTCCATCATAGTTTTTTCCTATTTCTGGGTTTTTGGCAATTTTTTGACAATGAGAAATAAGTTCTTGGTAATACTTGTCAGCTTGACTTTCCGACCATACTTCAAAACTATAATCCCAAATAGTTGATAAATCCTCGATAGCTTTGTTTGTTAATATATAATTAGCCATTTGAGTGCTTTTTCGCTTTGAGAGATGCAAGATGTTCATCTGGGTCAAAGTCTAGTGCTACTCCGCTATCAATTCCTTCTTGAATGGCACTTTTTAAGACGGTTATTTTATTTTCCTCTTCTTCTAAAAGTCTTAAACCAGCACGTATCACTTCGCTTACGTTTTTAAATCTTCCTTGCTTTACAGTACTTTGAACGAATTGATCAAAATAATTTCCTAACGATATTGAGGTGTTTTTGTCCATTTTATTAATATTATACTCAAATATACCAAAAATTGGTAGAATTGAAAAAAATTTCCTTGTACTAAAATTGATCTAAGTGAAAGATTTAGCCACATAAATTTCCGAAAATTCGATTGGAAATCAAAATTTATTCCAAGATGATTTGGTGATACTTGAAAATCTCACGTTTTACTTATGAAGGCGAGATACACGGAGAACTTCGGAAGTGGCGAAATCGAAGTAGTTTAGGTTCGTCTTAAGTGGATGAATTGTAATGTTTTACCTAAAATATTCTAAAGTGACGGCTGCTGTTTTTCATTTAGCGAAAGCGAAAAAAAAATCCTTCTTTATTATATTGTCAACATTCAAATGGTATAAGCGGGTAAATTTTTAATAAATGCGTAAATTGCGGACTTTAAATCGATATTTAGTAAAAATGGAAGTACAAAAGCCCTATATACCAATAAATAAGGTTCGAATAGTTACCGCAGCTTCGTTATTTGACGGACACGACGCGGCAATCAATATTATGCGTCGAATTATTCAGTCAACTGGAGTGGAAGTTATTCACTTAGGACACGACAGAAGCGTTGAAGAGGTAGTTAACACTGCTATTCAGGAGGATGTGAATGCGATTGCGTTGACGTCTTATCAAGGTGGTCATAATGAGTATTTTAAATATATGTATGACCTGCTCAAGGAAAAAGGAGCGGGACATATCAAGATTTTTGGTGGTGGTGGTGGAGTAATTCTTCCTACTGAAATTGCCGAACTGGAAGCTTACGGAATTTGCCGTATTTATGCTCCCGATGATGGTAGAAAATTAGGACTTCAAGGAATGATTAATGATTTGGTTCAGAAATCTGACTTTCCGCTGGGTGATAAATTGACCGATGAGGTTGATCATCTTGAAGATAAAAATCCAAGATCTATAGGTAGAGTGATTTCGGCGGCAGAGAATTTCCCAGAAATTGCAGCAGCTGCTTTTGATAAAATTCACCAGATGAATGCTGATTCTAAAACTCCAGTACTTGGAATTACTGGTACAGGTGGATCTGGAAAATCGTCTCTTGTAGATGAACTTGTGAGACGTTTCTTAATTGATTTTCCCGAGAAAACAATAGGAATTATCTCTGTAGATCCTTCAAAAAGAAAAACTGGTGGCGCACTTCTAGGGGATAGAATTCGAATGAATGCTATTAATAATTCTAGAGTTTATATGCGTTCGTTGGCAACAAGACAATCAAATCTTGCTTTGTCTAAATATGTTGCTGAAGCGATTCAGGTTTTGAAAGCCGCAAAATATGACTTAATAATCCTTGAAACTTCTGGAATTGGGCAATCTGATACAGAAATTATGGATCACTCCGATGTTTCTCTTTATGTGATGACGCCAGAATTTGGTGCTGCAACACAATTGGAGAAAATCGATATGCTTGATTTTGCTGACCTTGTAGCAATCAACAAATTTGACAAACGCGGTGCGCTTGATGCTTTGAGAGATGTAAAAAAACAATTTCAGCGCAATCACTTACTTTGGGATGCAAACTTGGACGATCTTCCAGTTTTTGGGACAATCGCTTCGCAGTTTAATGATCCTGGAATGAATACTTTGTACAAAGCAATTATGGACAAAGTGCACGAAAAAACGAATTCTGACCTTAAATCTACTTTTGAAATTACGAGAGAGATGAGCGAGAAGATTTTCGTAATTCCACCAAGCCGTACTCGTTATTTATCTGAAATTGCCGAAAGCAATAGATTATATGACAGCAATGCTCGTTCTCAGCAAGAAGTTGCTCAGAAGTTATTCGGAATTTTCAAGACCATCGAATCTGTTGGTGGAAAAGTTCCAACATTATCAAAAGCGGGAATCGAAGAAACATCTGTAGTTTCTGCTTTGGATACAAATGATGACTCAAAATTCTTTTTGAATTTACTTCTTACACAATTCGAAAAAGTGAAAATGGATCTTGATCCGTACAACTGGGAAGTGATTTTGACTTGGAAAGAAAAGGTAACTAAATATAAAGATCCAGTTTATTCTTTTAAAGTTAGAGACAAAGAAATTAAAATCGCAACTCATACCGAATCACTTTCGCATTTACAGATTCCTAAAGTTGCTTTGCCTAAGTATGAAGCTTGGGGAGATATATTGAAGTGGGTTCTTCAGGAGAATGTTCCTGGTGAATTTCCGTTTACCGCGGGATTATATCCTTTTAAAAGAGAAGGAGAAGATCCATCAAGAATGTTTGCTGGAGAAGGTGGGCCAGAAAGAACAAATAAACGTTTCCATTATGTGAGCGCGGGACTACCTGCAAAACGTTTGTCTACCGCTTTTGACTCGGTTACACTTTACGGAAACGATCCAGATTTAAGACCAGATATTTACGGTAAAATTGGTAATGCAGGAGTTTCTATTGCCTGTCTTGATGACGCCAAAAAATTATATTCAGGATTTGACCTAGTGCACGCGATGACATCTGTAAGTATGACCATCAACGGGCCAGCGCCAATGTTACTTGGATTTTTTATGAATGCTGCAATTGATCAGCAGTGTGAATATTACATCAAAGAAAACGGTCTTGAAAAAGAAGTAGAGAAAAAAATTGCGGATATCTACAAGAAAAAAGGTGTTACAAGACCAGCTTATCAAGGTGCGCTTCCAGCAGGAAATGACGGTTTGGGATTAATGCTGCTTGGAGTTACAGGAGATTTAGTTTTGCCATTAGATGTATATAATGACATTAAAGTTCGCACACTTTCGCAGGTAAGAGGAACGGTTCAAGCAGATATTTTAAAAGAAGATCAAGCGCAGAATACTTGTATTTTCTCAACAGAATTTGCATTGAGATTGATGGGTGATGTTCAGCAGTATTTCATAACAAATAATGTTCGAAATTTTTATTCGGTTTCAATTTCAGGTTATCATATTGCCGAAGCGGGTGCAAATCCATTGACGCAATTGGCATTTACACTTTCTAACGGATTTACTTATGTAGAATATTACCTAAGCCGTGGAATGAGTATTAATGATTTTGGACCAAACTTATCATTCTTCTTTAGTAACGGAATCGATCCTGAATATTCAGTAATCGGTCGTGTGGCAAGAAAGATTTGGGCGAAAGCTCTGAAAATTAAATACGGTGCAAATAGCAGAGCTCAAATGCTTAAATACCATATTCAGACATCTGGAAGATCGTTGCACGCACAGGAAATCGACTTTAATGATATTCGTACAACGCTTCAGGCTTTGTATGCAATTTACGATAACTGTAACTCATTGCACACAAACGCGTATGATGAGGCAATTACAACTCCTACAGAGGAAAGCGTAAGACGCGCAATGGCGATTCAGCTTATTATCAATAAAGAGTTGGGACTTGCGAAAAACGAAAACCCTATTCAGGGAGCGTTTATCATCGAAGAACTTACAGATCTTGTAGAAGAAGCGGTATTGCAGGAATTTGACCGAATTACAGAACGTGGAGGAGTTTTGGGTGCAATGGAAACAATGTACCAACGTTCTAAAATTCAGGAAGAAAGTTTGTATTACGAAACATTGAAACACAATGGTGAGTTTCCGATTATCGGTGTAAATACTTTCTTAAGTTCAAAAGGATCACCAACGGTGGTTCCGGCTGAAGTTATTAGAGCTACCGAAGAAGAGAAACAGTATCAGATAGAAATGTTGCACAACCTTCATAAAGGAAATGCAGACAAAGTAGCACAACAATTGGAAACTATTCAGATTGCAGCTATCGAAAATGAAAACCTTTTTGACCATCTTATGGAAGCAACCAAAGTTTGTTCGTTAGGACAGATTACTGCGGCATTGTTTGAAGTAGGAGGACAGTATAGAAGGAATATGTAAATCGTTAAAGATTGATAAAATTGGAATCTGTTCAGGATTCTAACTAAATATTTATGGCAAACAAAAGGCTGTATATAATAGCAGGTTGTAATGGTGCGGGGAAAACAACCGCATCATTTACTGTTTTACCTGAGATGTTAGAATGCAAAGAATTTGTAAATGCAGACGAAATAGCAAAAGGTTTATCTCCTTTTCAACCAGAGACAGTTTCATTTGAATCTGGGCGAATTATGATTAAGAGAATAAATGATTTGCTTGTCGAAGGTGAAAGTTTTGCATTTGAAACCACCTTGGCGACAAAAAGTTATAAAAGCAAGATAAAAGAAGCAAAGGTGAAAGGATATAGAGTAACTTTGTTATTCTTTTGGCTGGAAAGTATTAGTTTAGCCAAAGATCGTGTTCGATCAAGAGTAGCTGAAGGTGGACACAATATTCCACTAGAAGTTATCGAAAGAAGGTATATTAGAGGAATTCAAAACTTGTTTAATATATATTTGTCTATTGTTGATAGAGCTCTTATTTTTGATAATTCAGAAGGAATTCACGAATTGATAGCGGACAAAAGTGCTGATGGTTTTTATATAAAAGATGAAGAAAAGTTTAACCTTTTAAAAGAATTACTATGACTATCAAAGAAATTGAAATAGAAGAGAAAGAAAAAATTTTGAAAGGTCTTGAGTTAACCTACAAGAAACTCATCGAGTTTAAAAAGCAAAAAAACAGTCCACTAGTAGTGATGCGTGGAAATAAGATCGTCCATATAAAAGCAGAAAACTTATAGATCTAAGCTAAAAAATAAAAAAACCCGATTGTTTCTCAGCAATCGGGTTTTTTATTTCGAAATTCCCACAAAAAAAGCGGCGTGAACTAATTCACGCCGCTCCCAAGTAGGTCTAATAATTGTAGATTTATTAGTATGTTCTTTTCTTTTCAAAAGTTGTTGTCAACACTTTTTTAATCTTGTCAAGTGCACCACTAAAAGCTTTTTCGATAGTATCTGCATGCTCTGTAACTGCAACCGGCGGCATGTTTTCTGGGCGCGCCTCGATTACACATCTCTTGTCGTCTAGTCCAAATTTATCGCCGTTCTCATCAGTAAAATGAACTTCAATTCTTGTCACTCTATCATCAAATCTCGCTAGAGACTTTTCAAGCTCTTCTGTAAAATACTGTTTTAATCTTGCGCTGTTTTCAACGTTGTTGTCTGTATTGATTTGTATAGTCATAGTTTTATGGTTATTTAATGTTGTTACTCGTAAAGTTAGCAAACTTCGAGTCAAAGTAGGTCATATTATTAAAAAATTAAGAAATTTGATGCCTCCATAATTTACGAAATTGAGAATCAATCAACTAGACAATCCAAAGTATTATTTGAAGCGTTAATTAACTAAATTAAGTTTTGATATACTAAGAACAGCCTAGAAATTTTAGAATCCTTTAATTATATAAATAAGTTATGATTTGCTGCTTTTGGATTAATTTTTGAATGGCTATTTTTACAATAAACAATTAAATATTTAAACTATGAAAAAGATAATACTTTTTGTCCTAACAATCGCTGCTACATCTTTCAGCAGTTGTACGGGTCCTGAAGGTCCTCGTGGCCAAGATGGAACTTCTGTCCTTGCTGAAGTTTTCGAAATCAAGAATGTGAACTTCGTAAATCAAAATGGAAACTACAGCGTTCTATATAACTTAAATCCTGCCATCTATCTAGATGATATGATTCTGGTTTATAGAAGATCTGGTGTTGCAAATGGCAATAATATTTGGCAATCACTCCCTAAAACCTACTATTTTGACAATGGAGGAGAGTTAGATTTTAACTTTGATTTCACTGTAAATGACATTGTCATTAACTTGGGATACACAGATACATCGGTGCTACAGCCGGAATATATTAGCAATCAGCTTTTTCGAGTAGTCATTATTCCAGGAAATTTAACCAACAAGAAAAAAGTAGATCTTACAGATTATTACGCGGTTATTAAGGCCTATGGGATTGATGAGTCGCAGCTATAAGCTTTTAGCAGTTAGCCATTAGCCTTTACTCTAGCTGATTGCTAATAGCTAAAGGCTACCTGGCTTTCGCCAAATATATTCAGGCCGCTTAAAAGAAAACTTGTTCTAGTGTGACGTCCTCGTTATATCGACCTACTGTGCATTAAAGAAATAACTAATTGGATTTAGCCATTTCTGAAGTAGCGATCAGCATTCAGCAATCTGCTTTTAGCAAGAATGTAGTTGCGGATTTCAGTTGCCAAAATAGATATTAGTCAATTAGCTTGTGCTAAACCATATAACTTGACTTTCTATAAATAGGGAATTTTGGCAAAGCAAAAGGCTGACCGCTAATAGCCAAAAAAAAATCCCGCTCAACGAGAATTGAGCGGGATTTTTTTAAGATATATGCTTTTTCTTATGATTTTGCTTGTCTCTGTACAGTGAATAGAAAATTCCCGCAGCAAGAGAGACGGCAATCACCGATAGTGATACCCATTCTGGAAATTTGTAGAAGTGAACGATAAACATTTTTACTCCCACAAAAGTTAGAATAACAATTAAACTGTATTCAAGATAGCTGAATTTCTCAAGCATATTAGCTAAGAAGAAGTACATCGATCGTAAACCTAAAATCGCAAAAATATTGGAACTGAACACCAAGAATGGATCAGATGTAATAGCAAGAATTGCAGGAACACTGTCCAAGGCAAATAACATATCCATTACTTCAATAACTAGAAGTGCAACAAATAAAGGGGTTGCCGCAGTAATATGTTTCCTCTTTACAAAGAAATGCTCGCCGTCCATCTGAGTGGTAATCGGAATAACTTTTCCAATTAATTTATATATGAAAGATTTTTTAGGATTAAAAGCTTCTTCATCATCGCCTTTAAATAACATTTTGGCTGCCGTAAATAAAAGGAACAATCCAAAGATGTAGGTCATCCACGAAAATTTATTTATTAAGATTACTCCAAAATAAATCATCAATCCTCTAAAAAATACCGCACCCAATATTCCCCAAAACAAGACTCTGTGCTGATATTGCGGCGGAATTTTGAAAGAAGCAAAAATTACCGCAATCACAAATATATTGTCGACACTTAAAGAAAGCTCAATCAAGTAACCTGTAATATACTTTACTGCGGCTAGGCTTTGAGTTAGGCCGTCAGGATTTGCAATGTAGTCTGTGCCGTAAAGCCAATATATTACACCAGAAAACATGGCTGATAAAGTAACCCAAATTGCAGTCCAAATGCCTGCCTCTTTCGAGCTTATGATATGCGGATTTTTATTAAAAACACCCAAATCAAGCGCTAGAAAAATAAAAATTGCAATAAAAAACAGAATCCAAACTATCATAATGTACCTTTTTTAATTTTGACAAAGATATATGGACGCTGTCAATATTCTTTTATATAATTATTTCTTTTCAATAATTAAATCATAGTTTTCGATAGTTTTAAGAAGAATTTATGATTAGAGTGCGCTTTCAACAATTCTTTGAAAGACTCCACAATTTCAAATTTTGAATTAATTTTTCTATTTGAGTGAAAATAGTGGGGGTGTGAATTATATTTTATCAAAAATAACTATATTTGCACTCTTAATACGGGGGTAATAAATTAAATTATACATTCAAGATGGGAATATTACGATTTGAAGCACTAAAAGAAGCAGCAAACAGAGAACCTGTTCACTTTGAGGAAAAGAATAAAAAATCGAATCTATTTGGAGCAAATGTTTTCAATGAACATTCGATGAAACAGTATCTTACATCTGATGCCTTCAAAGGTGTTCGTGATGCCATCAGATATGGAACAAAGATTGACCGTAAACTTGCAGATTATATTGCATTGGGTATGAAGGAATGGGCAATGAGCAAAGGTGTTACTCACTACACCCACTGGTTTCAGCCACTGACAGGAGTAACGGCCGAAAAACACGATGCCTTTTTTGAAACCGATATGGAAGGTGGATCGGTAGAAAAATTTAGCGGAGGAATGCTTGTTCAACAAGAGCCGGATGCTTCGAGTTTCCCAAATGGAGGAATCAGAAATACATTTGAAGCTAGAGGGTATACGGCTTGGGATCCTACATCGCCAGCTTTTATTTACGGAACAACTTTATGTATTCCAACTGTTTTTGTTTCTTATACAGGAGAAGCTTTAGATTTCAAAACGCCATTGCTTAGAGCCTTAACATCTATAGATCAAGCTGCCTCAGAAGTATGTCGTTATTTCGATAAAAACGTTAAGAAAGTTACAGCTACTTTGGGTTGGGAACAAGAATATTTTTTGATAGATAGCGCCCTTGCAAATTCAAGACCTGATATTGCAATTACAGGACGGACGTTATTAGGACACACATCGGCAAAAGGCCAACAACTTGATGACCATTATTTCGGTTCAATACCTTCACGTGCTCTAATGTATATGAGAGATTTGGAAGAAGAATGTATGTTATTGGGAATTCCAGTAAAAACACGTCACAATGAGGTTGCGCCTAATCAGTTTGAATTGGCGCCAATTTTTGAAGAGACAAATCTTGCCGTAGATCACAATTCATTATTAATGGATGTGATGCACAAAGTAGGAGAGCGTCATAACTTTAAAGTGCTGTTTCACGAAAAACCTTTTAAAGGAGTTAACGGATCAGGAAAACACAACAACTGGTCGCTTGCTACAGATACTGGAGTAAATTTACTAGCTCCAGGAAAGACTCCAAAAAGCAATTTACAGTTTCTTACGTTTTTCATAAATGCTATTAAAGCAGTTTCTACTTACGAAGCACTTCTTAGAAGTTCGATCGCTGGAGCTGGAAACGATCACAGACTTGGGGCAAATGAAGCGCCACCAGCAGTAATCTCAATCTTTATTGGTGAGCAACTGACAAAAGTGTTGGATGAACTAGAGACAGTATCATCAGGAAAACTTTCGCCAGAGGAAAAAACAGACTTAAAACTAAATGTTGTTGGTAAAATTCCAGATGTTTTGTTGGATAATACTGATAGAAATAGAACATCGTCCTTTGCCTTTACAGGAAATAAATTCGAATTCCGTGCGGTTGGATCAAGTGCAAACTGCGCTAATTCAATGACAATTTTGAACACTATGGTTGCAAAGCAACTAAGAGATTTCAAGGTGGAAGTGGACGCGCTAATTTCAAAAGACATGAAGAAAGACGATGCAATCTTTAATGTTTTACGTGAATATATTAAGCAGTCAAGAAATATCCTTTTTGAAGGTGATGGATATAGTGATGAGTGGGAAGCAGAAGCTGCCACAAGAGGTTTGAGTAATTTCAAAACTACTCCAAGAGCATTAAAAGCTAGAATTGATCAAAAATCATTAGATTTATTTGAAGAAATGAATGTGATGAACAATGTTGAAGTTATTGCTCGTTATGAAATAGAGTTGGAAGAATACACAAAACGTATTCAGATAGAAGGACGTGTTTTGGGTGACATTGCAAGAAATCACGTAATCCCGACTGCTATTAGATATCAAAATACTTTGATTGAAAATGTTAAAGGACTAAAAGAAATCTTTGGTGAAGAATTCGCCGAAATCGGAAAAGAGCAGATTGTTCTTATTCGAGAAATCTCTGCTCATATCGAAGGGATTAATTCAAAAGTTGAAGAGATGACCCAAGCTCGTAAGCAAGTTAATAAACTGGAAGATCAGCAAGAAATGGCTGAACTTTATTGCGATTTAGTGAAACCTTACTTTGATATCATCAGAAAGCATTGTGATAAATTAGAATTATTAGTAGATGACGAAATTTGGACAATGACCAAATACCGTGAATTACTATTTACAAAGTAATTATTTTAAAATTCTAAACTAAAAGCGCTCAAATACAAGTTGGGCGCTTTTTTTTTATAAATTGTTTTCTGGTTTTTTAATTGTAAATTGTTTTACATTAACTTGCATTTATATGAACAGGATTATTCTATATATTTTACTTTTTATCTTTTCTGTGCATTTGCATGCTCAGGAACAGTTTTCTGTATTCTTTGCAAGTGATCAATTTGAACTTAATAAGACCGAAATTCTACGATTAAAGCAATTTATCGAAAATCATAAAAACTCAAAGATTGTTGGTGTCTACGGATTTTGTGACGAAGATGGAAGCATTGGTTATAATGATACATTGGCTAAAAAACGCATTCAATTTGTGGAAGATAAAATTGGAAATAAAATTAAATTTAGAAACGATTTTAAAACTAGAAGCTTTGGAAAATTACATCAGTTTTCTAAAATTAAAGCTGAGAATAGAAAAGTTTCTCTATTTTATTTAGATGAAGAAGATTTGGATAAGGAAGATGAAATTTTAGGTATAGCTCCTGCAAAAGTAGAAGTGCCTAAGAAAATCTCCTATCCGAAGGATGTAGTAATCAGAAATCCTGACAATACAACTTCGAGATTTGTACTTGATACTTTATTTATGGAAAGAGTGAATGAGGCAAAAGTAGGAGAGAAGTTGACTTTGGAAAATTTAGAATTCCAAATAAACACCTTTGCTATAACCAAAGATTCTAGATCAAAATTATTTGAACTTTTGATTGTAATGGAAAGCAATCCAAAGCTTAAAATTGATATTCAAGGTCATTTATGCTGTATGCCAGTTGATAGATTTGATCTTTCGACTCAGCGTGCAAAAGCAATTTATAATTTTTTAGTTCAATATAAAATTGCTAAAAGCCGATTAAACTATCAAGGTTTTGGCTCCTCTCAGCCTATTTTTCCGCTTCCAGAAAAGAATGAGTTAGAAAGAGCGGCTAATCGTAGAGTTGAGATTTTGATTACAGAAAATTAAAATCTAATAAGATATGAGATTAGTTGTTTTGATATTATTTTTCTCAATTACTGCCGCGGCTCAGCGACAAGTTACTGTTTTCTTTGATTTTGACAAATCAGATCTCACACCGATCGCGCAGGAACAACTGAAATCGGTCTTCTCTAATCCCACATTACAAATTACAAAGATTTATGGGTATTGTGATTGGAAAGGTGGCTCCACCTACAATGACAGTCTTTCTTACGCAAGAGTCGATGCAGTTTATAAATTTCTAAAAGAAAGAAAAGTAAAAACTGACTCCACCTTTGAAGGCATAGGATTTGGAAAAAATTTCCCTCAGAGTAAAACGCAAGCCGAAAATAGGAAGGTTACAGTTAGTTTTATTGAAAGTAAAGCAGATAGTAGAGCAGAAGAGCATAAAGAGTCGTTTTCATCTGAAATTTTAAAGCTAAAGGTTGGAGAGAATATTAAACTTGAAAATATTTATTTTTACAACAATTCCGCCAGAATTCGGTCAGGATCAGAAAGTACCTTATATGAACTTCAATGTGTTTTAGAAGAAAATCCCAATATTAAAATTGAAATTCAAGGACATATTTGCTGTCAGCAAAATACAGATGTTAATGACATTTCATCAGCCAGAGCAAAAGCCATCTACAACTTTCTTATTCGAAATAAAATACATCGAAATCGCCTTCAATATAAGGGATACGGAAGTTCAAAACCACTATACGCAGTTCCCGAGAAAACCGAGGCAGAGGCAGACGCCAATAGGAGAGTAGAAATTAAGATTCTCGAAAAGTAAATTTGTACGGTTTTCCTCTGCTTAGAACTCTGATAATTGCCGCAATAATTCTATCTTTGCAGCAACAACAACACGCAAATTAATGAGCTCAGATTTAAGTAAAAGATACGCCCAAAGAGGTGTTTCGGCATCTAAAGAGGATGTACATCAGGCGATAAAAAATATTGATAAAGGTTTATTCCCATCTGCATTTTGCAAAATTATTCCGGATTACCTTACCAACGATCCAGAATATTGCCTCATAATGCACGCAGATGGTGCAGGGACAAAGTCTTCACTAGCTTATATGTATTGGAAGGAGACTTCCGATATCTCAGTTTGGAAGGGAATTGCACAAGATGCTTTAATCATGAACATTGACGATTTGTTATGCGTAGGTGCTACAGATAATATTCTACTATCCTCAACAATTGGACGTAATAAAAACCTTATTCCTGGCGAAGTTATCTCCGCAATCATCAATGGTACCGAAGAACTGATAGAAGATCTTAAAGGTTTTGGCGTAACTATTCACTCCACTGGTGGCGAGACTGCCGATGTTGGAGATGTTGTGCGTACCATTATTGTAGATTCGACCGTAACAGCTCGTATGAAACGCAGCGATGTTATTGACAATGCAAATATTAAGGCAGGAGACGTGATAGTTGGTTTGGCTTCTTTTGGTCAGGCAAATTATGAGAAATCATACAACGGCGGGATGGGAAGTAATGGACTTACTTCGGCACGACACGATGTGTTTTCTAAGTATCTTGCTACAAAATATCCTGAAAGCTACGATGCTGCAGTTCCTGAAGAATTAGTATATTCTGGTGGTTTAAAACTAACAGATTCTGTAGAGAATTCTCCTATTGACGCAGGAAAATTAGTGCTTTCGCCAACTCGAACCTATGCGCCTGTAATCAAGAAAATCCTATCTAAATACGACTCGAAAGACATACACGGGATGGTTCACTGTAGCGGTGGAGCACAAACAAAAATTTTGCATTTCATTGGAGATGATCTTCATATTATAAAAGATAATATGTTTGAAGTACCACCATTATTTAAAACGATTCAGGAACAATCTCAAACAGATTGGAAGGAAATGTATCAAGTTTTTAACTGTGGACATAGAATGGAAATTTATGTTCCTGAAAATGTTGCATCAGGTATTATTGCGATCTCAGAATCATTTGGCATCGATGCACAAATAGTGGGTAGAGTGGAAGCATCAGAAACAAAAAAACTTACAATTAGTAGCCAATATGGTACTTTTGAATATTAAAAAATAAAATAAAAATGAAAATAACTCCAAAATTTGGTATCGATAAACTTGTTTTCGGAATGAAGCAAGCAGATGTTGAAGCATTATTAGGTACGCCAGACAAGAAATTTCAAGACGAAGAAGAGAATACAATTTATGCGTACAACAAAGAAAAATGCCGTTTGTCATTTTATGCTGACGAAGATTTTAGACTTGGTTTTATCATAACTTCAAACGAAGATGCAACTTTAAATGATTTAAAAGTAATTGGGCTTTCGCCAAAAGACGTTAAGCAACAACAGGAGGCTAAAGGAATCAAAGGTTGGGAAGTTGATAACTTTGATGTTACTGACACACATTTTAATGAAGACAACTGGATTGTTTTACATTCAGAATATAATATTGTAACCAAACTGGAGCTTGGAGCTACCTTCAATGACAAAGACGAATTTGATTTTAAATTTCCTAGTAAGAAGTAATTCAAAAATTAAAAGGTATAAAAAAAGGATTGACATTTGTCAATCCTTTTTTGTTTGTTTCCACAATTAGGTATTACTATTTTTTAGCAACCATTTCAATTTCGAAAATAATATCAGAGTTTGGTGGAATTACATTTCCCGCTCCTTTTGGACCATAACCTAGTGCAGCTGGGATAAATGCAATCATTTTGTCTCCTACGTTCATCAAGTTTGCTGCTTCAAGAAAACCAGGGATTAATCCTGCACCTTGCCCTTTCTTGAATGGGAAAGGAACATACCCATTACCTTGCATGCGCGCCTCGTCGTATTTTCCGTAGGTTTTGTTTACTTCTGGATAGCTACTATCAAATAAACTTCCATCTGCAAGATACCCTGCATAGTTTATTAAGACATCAGTATCTTTTGCAGTTGCAACACCTTTTGCTTTGTGTGTAAATTTATATTGCAAACCGGATTCAGTCTTGCTGGCAGTTTTTTGCTCTTTTTGAAAGTATGCTACTTTCGCCGTTTTCACCGCACCGTATTTTTGGTCATATTCCTTTTGCATAGCTTCTTGGGCAGCTATTTGCTCTTTTCTAGCTTTTTCAGCAGCTTCTGCAGCAATTTTGTCATCATTTGCTTTACCAGCGAAGTAAGTTGAAAATAATGTTGCAGCATCAAATTTCTTTGCTTCAGCTCCGTTTCTAGAAATAGTAACTTTTGTGATAACGTCGTCCTGCGCAATTGAATTTACTACATCCATTCCCTCAACTACGTGACCAAAAACAGTGTGTTTACCGTCCAACCATGGTGTTGCCTTGTGCGTGATAAAGAACTGACTTCCGTTGGTCGCAGGGCCAGAATTCGCCATCGATAAAACTCCACCTTTGTCGTGCTTTAATTCGGTGATTTCATCTTTAAATTTGTAACCAGGATCCCCACCTCCATTACCAAGAGGATCTCCTCCTTGTATCATAAAATCAGCGATTACACGGTGAAATTTTAATCCGTCAAAGAAGCGCAAACCTTTGTATTTAGCATCTACCGCAGTATTTGTTCCTTCGGCAAGTGCAATAAAGTTGGCAACTGTAACTGGAGTTTTTTTATACTCTAGGTCAAGAACTATCGTTCCTTTGGTAGTTTCCATTGTTGCAAATATACCATCTGCTTTCTTTATATCTTTTCCTTTTTGCGCTTGTGCACTTACAACAGTCGCGAGACAAAGTGCCATTAGTTTTAATCTCATTGTTACTATTTATTAATTTGTATTTGTGGTTTATGATTTAATTATTTTTTTCTAAAAGCTTCACACTAAAGATAATATTAGCATTAGGTGGAATTGCATCTCCAGCACCTTGTGGGCCATATCCTAAATGCGATGGTATGAATAAAATTGCTTCATCTCCAATATTTAGCTTTTCCAGCCCTTCAATAAATCCAGGGATCATTCCGTCTTTTTTACCCACTTTGTAAGGAATTGGTTGATACATACCTGCACTTTCACGTCGCTGATCAAATTTTCCATAGACTTTTGCAATAGAATCGGAGCTACTGTCAAAAAGTTGTCCGTTTTCTAGAAACCCTGCATATTCAACAAATGCGGTACTACCATTTTTAGGTTTTTTATTAGTTCCTTTCTTGGTAATCTGATATTTAAGTCCGGTTGAAGTTTTTGCGGCTTTAGCTTTTATTGCGGTAAAATCTTCGGCAGTTTTTGCAAATAACTCTTGGCTTTTCTGCAAATTTGCTGCACGCTCTAATTCTGCGTCTGCAGCATTTTTTAGTTGATTTTCTTTGTCTGTTGCAACGTAGTCGCTAAAAATTTTTACTGCGTTAAATTTCTTAGCTTCTTCACCTTTTCGGATAATATGAACATTCTTAATTTGGTCACCCATCTGAATTTGATTTACAACTTTCATACCATCTCCGATAACATAACCAAAGACTGTATGTTTTCCGTCTAGAAAAGGAGTAGGGACATGTGTTATAAAAAATTGTGAACCGTTGGTTGCAGGCCCAGCATTTGCCATAGATAAAGTTCCTGATTTGCTATGGGTCAATTCTGAAATTTCATCTTTAAATTTATAGCCTGGACTTCCTGACCCATCGCCCATTGGATCACCACCTTGAATCATAAAGCTAGGAATTACGCGATGGAATTGCAAATTCTGATAAAATGGTTTGCCTAAATATTCAGGACTTACAAATTCATTTTTACCTTCGGCAAGGGTTACAAAGTTGGCAACTGTAACTGGTGCCTTTGTAAATTCGAGTGTGGTCAGGATTGTCCCTTTGGTAGTTTCAATCTCAGCATATAATCCGTCGGGAAGATCTCCGTATTCTTTTTTGCAAGATGCTAATGAAATTATACACAAAAGCATTAAAATTTTCTTTGTCATATCAGATTAAACTAGTTGGTAGATTTTTCGATTTTATTTAAAGTTACTGTATAGAGTAATGGTTCGTTGCGACCAATTCTTTTATTGTCGCCAAGGTATCCGTAAGCCATGTGCGATGGGAATAGGAAAGTCACTTTTTCTGAAGCTTTCATCAATTTTATTCCGTGTCGCAATCCCATAATAATATTTTCTTTATCTATATGGTAAACCTGAGGTTGTAGTTGCACTTCAGAGTAAATAACATTTCCGTCCAAGTCTTGAATTTCGTATGTGTAGTTTACTACATCTCCACGTACAGGAGTTATTTTGCTAATGCTGTCCTGATTTTGGTAATAATACCAATAACCCTTGTCACTCGCTATATACTTTATCTCTGGGTGACTCTTTATAATAGAATCTATTTTTGCTTCTTCGCCAGCGACCAGTTTTTTATTACGCTCTACAGATTCAGTCAAAAAACTTCCTTCAGAGTGTGATATAGGTCTGCGGGGTCCTTGATGATCTGCACAGGAAAACAAACTGCATCCAATAAATAAACCTGCGGTGATTTTTAGTATGTTTCTCATGCTATAATGTTATTTTCTTCCAGAATTTTTTCAAATCTTGCGACTGTTTCTGAAACTGATAATTCTGATTTTCCGCCAGCAGCATTTATGTGTCCACCTCCGTGAAAATAGTTTCGTGCAAATTCATTTACATTGAAATCTCCTAGTGATCTAAAAGAAATTTTGGTAATTTTCTCGTCGGCATTTTCAATAAATATAGCTGCAAGATGCACTCCCTTTATTTTTAAACAATAATTTACAATTCCTTCCGTATCGCCTTTGCTGTATTGGTAAAAATCCAAATCTGCTTGAGTCAAAAATGTATAAGCGGCATTATGTTCTTTTAAAACTTTGATGTTTGTCAACGCTTTTCCAAGTAATTGCAGACTTTCAAAACTATTGTTGTCAAATAGGTTGCTTTGTATTGTTCCGCTGTCGATCCCAAGGTCTAGCAATTTTCCTGCCACTTGATGGGTTGTGGAGGTAGTAGAACTATATTTGAATGATCCGCTATCTGTTACGATTCCGGTATAGAGACAACTTGCAATTTGAGTGTCAATTAAATTTGTAATATTTAGGAAGCCAAAAAAATTAAAGACCATTTCGCAAGTTGATCCCATTTTTGGATCTGAATAAGTGAACTGAGCATAATTATCGGGCATTTGATGATGATCAATCATTACAAAAGGCACTTCTAGGGTGCTAAGGACTTCTTGCATTTCGCCAGTGCGGTGAAGCGCGTTGAAGTCTAAAGTAAATATTATTTCAGCGTCATTCAGAATCTTTTTCCCTGCTGTTTTATCTTTTTCGTAGATGGAAACTTTTTCTGATTCAGGCAGCCAAGCTAGGAAATTAGGGAAATCATTAGGGGCAAGGACCGTTGTAGAGTGTCCTAATTTTTGCAGCATTATAGATAGGCCGAGTGTAGATCCCATTGCGTCTCCATCGGGGCTACGGTGGGGAATTATACAAATTTTCTTAGGTTCGGCGAGTAGGTTTTTTAAATCCTGAATGTCATTTTTGTTCATACTTGCGAAGATAGTTTTTTTTGTCAAATTTATTTGTGATCAGTTTGGATTTTAAGATTTTCGGCACAACATATTCCAAGCTGTGTTCTAGTAATCTTCTAAATTTCTTTTAACGAATTTATGTAACTAGCCCTGATAGTAGCGGAAATCCCGGAGGCCAAAAGCTTATTTTTTTGCTGGCATAAAAGAGCGACCAACGGAAGCTCCTTTTATGACATTGCAAAAAATAGCTTTGGGGCGAGGAATTGCAGAGAATAGCAGGAATAGCTTCTTAAAATATTATAAAAGAAAATGCTGATAAAACTACTCTTACAAATTTGCAATTGAAGTTTTATCAGCACCATTTATTATATTTATTTGGACGTCGCAATCACAAAATTGAGTTTGAGTTTAACGCCGATTTGCATTAAATCTACTAAATCTTGCACTTTTAGATCTGCGGGAATTCTTATCACTACTATTCTGTCATTGCTGGCATTTGTGCGGCCAATAAGCTCTAATTCTAACTGATCAAATTCGACTTGTGTTTTATTAAGAAAGTACAGTTTGTCGTCGGTAACAGATAATGTGAGGTGATCCTTGTTTGTCGATTCATTATTATCTGCTTTGGGCAAAGTTAATTTTATAACATTTGGATTGGCCAAAGTGGAGATAATAAGGAAAAAAAGGAACAGGAAAAACATAATATCTGCTAGTGCCGATGTTGGAATTTCTGCTGCAAATCTTTTATTTCTCTTAATTGCCATCTGGTTCTTGTATAATATTAATAATTTCTAAAGTTTGCTCCTGAACTTTTGCGAGGTATCTATCGATCATCATATTGAAAACGTGGTAGGCAGAATATCCGATTACTCCTACAATAAGTCCAGCTCCAGAACTAATCATCTTTTCGTAAAGTCCACCAGAAATAGTTTGGATGTTCAAATTTCCAGTAACAGAAATTGTGTGGAAAATTTTGATAACCCCAAGGATGGTTCCCACGAAACCAAGAATTGGCGCAATTCCAGAGATCAATCCTAAGTAGCCCAGATTCTTTTCCATCTTAACGATTTCGATAGTTGCAGTTTTGTCCATAACCGCTTCAATCTCACCTATAGGTCGTCCGATGCGTGACAATCCACTTGCTAAAATTACTCCCGTCGAGGTATGCTCACGGGTACATAAAATCATTGCGTTTTCAACTTTTCCGTTTTGTAACTGTTGTCTAATGTCGCGTAAAAGATAAGGATCTTGTTTTGTAAGTTTTTTGATAGACATATATCGTTCAAAAATTACGTAGATACATAGAAATAAAAGCAGAATGATTGGTATTATCATCGCTCCACCCTTCATTAAAAACTCGATATATGAGATGTTTTCGGTAATACCTACCTCTGTTGTGTCTGCAGTGGATGCTGCGGTAGCTAATGTGTCAGTAACAGTTGCTGTTTGAAGCAGAAAATTTAAAATCGGCATACAGATTATTGTTTTGGTTTAGTTTAGTTATTATTTTTTAAAGCGTCAAAAATAGGTCAATTTTTGCGAAAGCTATTGAATCTTTCCTGAATAACGAATTTATTTTATGTTAAGTATATTTGTGCCCTTAATTAGAGGCACGATTTGTGCTAATATTGACTATTTTTGAGCTTGATTTTGCAATAAATCAGCTTAATACGTGTTTTAACTTTAAACCTTGGAAATTCCGCTACCTTGAAAAATATTTTTAGTTTACTTCTTCTTTTGCTGATGACGTCTGCAGTGCATGCGCAATTAGATAATACGAATCATGCCGTTAATATTCCGGCAGCTCCACCTAGCAAGCCCAAAGCGCCCGATGTGCCGGCAGCAGCGACAACTCCAGCACCTAACACGATGAGTCCTAGTATATATGATGACACTTTTAAACAAAATCGAACACTAAAAATGCCAGACAATCTAAATGCTGGTTTTGGTAAGGACGAGAAGTTTGCAAATCCAAGTAGAGTGATAGAAAACAGGATGAATAGACCAGCACCATCAAAAGAAAATAGTTTTGTAGAGCGCAAAAATTTCTACTTAGGCGAAGTGCGTACAGATGCTGGGACCGTGAATGTTGTTTACCGCGATCATGAATATCCTGACGGCGATGTCATTCGTGTTTATGTAAATGGGAAAGTTGTAAAGGAGGCTGTTTTGCTTGAAAGTGAGTATAAGGGGTTTTACTTGCCATTGGAGCCAGGCTTTAATCAAATTGATTTTGAAGCGGTCAATCAAGGTACTTCAGGACCTAACACCGCCGAATTTGTCATTTATGACGATTACAAAAAAGTAATATCAAGTAATAGGTGGAATCTTGCAACTGGATTTAAGGCGACGGTGATTGTTGTAAAAGAATGATTGTGAGGGTTGCTAATTCAAAAAATTAAAAATTAGGTTTAGTTGTTTTCCAATTAGAAAAATAGAAGTATTTTTGCGCATGCAACACAACGTACTCATCCTAGATTTCGGTTCGCAATACACACAGCTGATTGCGCGCAGAGTTCGCGAATTAAATATATTCTGCGAAATTTTTCCATTTAATAAAATTCCATCTGACCTATCTTCTTTTAAGGCGGTAATTCTTTCGGGTAGTCCTTTTTCTGTGCGAGCAGAAGATGCGCCTCATCCAGATTTATCTGAAATTAGAGGCAAGCTTCCTTTGCTTGCGGTATGTTACGGTGCTCAATATCTTGCCCATTTTTGTGGTGGAGAAGTAGCTCCCTCCAATATACGTGAATACGGAAGAGCCAATTTGAACTTTATAAAGGATGGTGAAGACTTTTTTGCTGGAATAACGCACAATTCTCAGGTGTGGATGTCCCATAGTGATACCATAAAAACGTTGCCAACTGATGCTGTTAAGCTTGCAAGTACGCACGATGTAGAAAATGCAGCATATAGAATTGAAGGGGAAAGCACTTATGCTATTCAGTTTCATCCAGAAGTTTATCATAGTACAGATGGTAAACAATTGTTGGAAAATTTTCTTGTAAAAATTGCCGAGGTTCCTCAAAACTTTACTCCAAATGCATTTGCAGAAGAGATGGTCGAAGAATTAAAAGAGAAACTTGGAAATGACAAAGTAGTATTAGGACTTTCTGGAGGTGTAGATTCTACAGTTGCAGCGGTTTTATTAAATAAAGCTATCGGGCCAAATTTATACTGCATTTTTGTAAATAATGGATTGCTTCGTAAAAATGAATTTCAAAGTGTTTTAGATCAATATAAAGATATGGGTCTAAATGTAAAAGGAGTAGATGCTGCAGATAGATTTCTAGATGCACTTGCAGGGATATCTGATCCTGAATTAAAACGTAAAGCAATTGGCCGAGTATTTATTGAAGTCTTTGATGACGAAGCGAATGCTCTAGAAGATGTAAAATGGCTTGCACAAGGGACAATTTATCCAGATGTCATTGAATCGATATCGGTAAATGGACCTTCGGCAACAATCAAATCTCATCATAATGTTGGAGGATTACCTGACTTTATGAAACTCAAAATAGTGGAACCACTTCGTATGCTTTTTAAAGATGAAGTCCGTAGAGTAGGAGCAACTTTAGGTATTGATGCAGAGCTTTTAGGAAGACATCCTTTTCCAGGTCCAGGATTGTCTATTAGAATTTTGGGAGATATTACTAAAGAAAAAGTACGAATCCTGCAAGAAGTTGATGCGGTCTTTATTGATGGACTCAAATCCTGGGGACTGTACGACTCAGTATGGCAGGCCGGTGCAATATTACTACCTGTAAATAGTGTAGGAGTTATGGGTGACGAAAGAACTTACGAAAAGGTTGTGGCACTTCGTGCGGTAGAATCGACAGACGGAATGACTGCTGACTGGGTTCATTTGCCTTATGATTTTTTAATGAAAGTTTCAAATGACATCATAAATAAAGTAAAAGGAGTGAACCGTGTCGTTTACGATATTAGCTCAAAACCACCTGCAACTATTGAGTGGGAATAATACATAATTAAAAAAGGGTTAATTTTATATTTTTCAAATAATTTACTTTTAAATTTATCTGAATTGTAGAATTAGCCCTCTTTTATTTTAAACCCTTTTTTCAAAGGGCGCAATTTTTGTGTAGTGTGTGCGGGACATTTCCTAAGTGCTTCGATAATTTTGAAAGAAGATTAGCATTACACTTTTTGTTATTGTTATCAAAAAACAATTAACAGTTTCAATAAAAGAATGATCTTTGTTCAGATAATTACATTTTTTTAATCTATTAAATATATACATTTTGAAAACTACTAGTGTCAAATCAGCAGAATTTAAAGTATCAACTAGATTTTTGAAGTTGCTACCTATAGTACTTTTCTTTATGGGTACGTTTTTTAGTTTTTCGCAGGACGATTTAGTAAGGCATACTGTTAGACAGGGCGAAACCGTTACGAATATTGCTAAGCTGTACCGTGTAACTCCGTATGATATTTACCGTTTAAACCCCGACTCAAAGGGCGGACTAAAATTGGACGATGTATTACTGATTCCGGTAAATGGTACAACAAAAGTTACTAAAAAAGACAAAAGTCATAAAACAGTAGATGCTCCCGCAAAAAATGGTGATGCTGCTGCTACAACTCATGAAGTCCTTCCAAAGGAGACACTTTTTAGTATCTCACGATTGTATAAAGTAAGTGTAGAAGACCTTATTGCAGCCAATCCAATTGTCGCCGATGGTCTAAAAATCGGGCAGATTCTTGACATTCCAAGCGGAACTAAAGTTGTAATTAGTAAATTAAATGGCGGCTCAAAAAAGAAAATCACGCACGAAGTTGTGGCCAAAGAAACTGCATATGGGATTTCACAACAATATGGTATCACGATTGCAGATCTTGAAAAGCAAAATCCAAGTATAATTGAAGGGCTACAAATAGGGCAAATATTAGAAATTGTCGTTGCAAATGCGACCAATAAAGCTGATATTCCAGTATCTATTCCACCGGTTTCGACCGTGATTGCGTCGTCAATCCCGTCAAAAAAACCTACCACCTATGCAAATTATGAGGTTAAGCCTAAAGAAACAATTTATAGCCTAACCCAATATTTTGATCTAACAGAAGCTGAGTTAATTCAATTAAATCCTGAGTTAATTGATGGGCTGAAAATCGGAATGGTTTTAAAGGTTCCTGCAAAAGGGGCATTAACCTATACTACATCATCTACTTTTAAAGATTTGACAAAATCTATCGATAAATCCAAGAAGCGACAGTTAGTAATGCTACTTCCATTTAACGCATCTAAGATTAAGGGGGATAGTATTACATCCATCGATGCGAGACTTAAGTCGGATGCTTTTCTTAATATGACGCTTGATTTTTACGCTGGAGCTTTGATGGCAATTGATTCGGCCAAAACTTTAGGGCTTAATATTGATGTTAAAATTTATGATAGTCAGGAGAGTAAAGCATCTTCTGCTGTTGATGCCTTATATAAAGGTAACAAGTTAAGCGGCGCCGATGTGATTATAGGACCTTTTTATCAACAATATGCTGAGAAGACAGCTGCACTATTGTCAAAAGATAGTATCCCTGTAATTTCTCCTTTATCAAAAGAAACCGTTAGTCCGGTTGCGAATCTTTATCAAGCTACTCCGCCAGCGGCGTTTACAAAAAAGAAATTGATGGACTTCATGTCGGCAAAATCATCTAATATCATTATGGTTAGTTCTCCAAAAAAAGCCGCTAATCGTGACTTTGTTAGAAAAAATTATCCTAATGTTCGGTTTGTAGATCTTTCAGAAAATGGGTCTCTTTCTGCCGAAAATTTAAGAGCAATGCTGATTAAAGGTAAAATGAATTACGTAATTTTAGATTCAGAAAAAACCAGAATGATTCTTAGTACTACTAATGTTCTTCAAAGCGAAATGAGTTCATACGACCTTCAATTAGTGTTGTTAGAACTTAATGAAACATTAGACTTTGAGGAGATTTCAATGAGGAGATTAACAAATTTAAAAATGATGTATCCATCACTGATACGCGAAAATCTCTCTGATCCGGCAACTATTTTTGAAAATAGTTTTAAAAGACAAAATGGTATTTTACCAAGTCAATATGCCGTTAGAGGATTTGATGTAACCTTTGATACTATGTTACGTATGTCACAAGAAAAAGGTTTTATACAATCTGCTAAAGATGATAAAACGGAGCAAGTAGAGAGCAAATTTGAATATACTGCCAAAAAATCTGAAGGTTATATAAATCAAGGAGTATATGTTCTTCAATACAATGAGGACTTAACTATTAAAGAAGCAAATTAATGACAACAAGTGTTACATATTTAGGAAATTTACGTACATCATCGGTTCACCTACAGTCCGGAGATACAATGCTAACTGATGCGCCTACAGATAACAATGGAAAAGGCGAAGCTTTTTCGCCCACTGATACTGTTGCCAATGCTTTAGCTACCTGTATGTTTACAATTATGGCAATCAAATGCAACGCTATGGATGTAGATCTTGTTGGATCCACTGCGGCAGTTACGAAAATTATGGCAGAGGGTCCTAGAAGAATTTCTAAAATTAAAATCGTATTTGAAATGGCTTGTCAAGCAGATGAAAAAACAAGAACTATTTTAGAAAAAATTGCTTTTACATGTCCCGTACATTTAAGCTTGCATCCAGATATCGAAAGGGATGTAACTTTTAATTGGCAATAATAGTATTATTTTGATTGACAATAGAAAAGAGTTAGTAAAACTAGCACACACAAAGATGCCTTTCGGAAAATATGAAGGCAAATACCTGATAGAGATCCCAGAATATTATATCGTCTGGTATTCTAATAAAGGTTGGCCTCCTGGAACTTTAGGAAAACAACTTCAGTTGGTTTACGAGTTGAAGTTAAATGGTTTAGAAGATTTAATTCGAAATATAAGAAGACAATATCCCAAGCCCTAAAGGAGTTTGGGATATTTTTATTTTCAACAGTTTTAGAATTTCTGAAATTCTATTCTTTAAAAGAATTCTTCTCCAATATAATTCGTACTTTTGCCACGTTTTTTTACACAGCTACATTACAATTACAACACATGAATCAGACAAAATATATCTTTGTTACAGGAGGAGTAACATCTTCTTTGGGAAAGGGAATTATAGCAGCTTCTTTGGCCAAATTACTTCAGGCAAGGGGATACCGTACAACAATTCAGAAGTTTGATCCTTACTTAAACGTTGATCCAGGAACTTTAAATCCTTACGAGCATGGCGAGTGTTATGTTACCGACGATGGTGCAGAAACTGACCTTGATCTTGGACATTACGAACGATTTTTAAATGTTCCAACTTCTCAAGCTAATAATGTTACTACGGGTAGAGTTTATTTGTCTGTAATTGAGAAAGAGCGTAGAGGTGAATTTCTAGGAAAAACTGTTCAGGTTGTTCCTCATATAACTAATGAGATTAAAGAGCGTATGCAGCTTTTGGGCCGCAATGGCGAATTTGATATAGTAATCACTGAAATTGGGGGTACTGTAGGTGATATTGAATCACTTCCGTATATTGAATCAGTTAGACAATTAGTATGGGAGTTAGGAGAAAACAATAGTCTTGTTGTACATCTTACTTTAATTCCATATTTGGCTGCTGCTGGGGAATTAAAAACAAAACCTACGCAACACTCGGTAAAAACATTGATGGAAAGCGGAATCAAAGCTGATATTCTTGTTTGTAGAACTGAACATGAATTGTCTGATGAACTGAGACAAAAACTCGCTTTATTTTGCAATGTAAAACGTGAGGCAGTTATTCAATCAATTGATGCTTCCACAATTTACGAAGTTCCAAATATGATGTTGCAGGAAGGCCTTGATAGAGTAGCGTTAAAAAAACTTGATCTTCCAGAGAAAAACACGCCAGATTTAAAAAACTGGAATATATTTTTACAAAAATTAAAGAATCCAAAGCACTCCGTAAATGTTGGGCTAATAGGCAAATATGTAGAGTTGCAAGACTCATATAAATCTATTATTGAAGCGTTTATCCACGCAGGTGCGACCAACGAAACGAAAGTCAATATAGTTTCTATTCAATCTGAATTTCTTGATGCCAACAATGCGCAAGCAAAATTAAAGGATCTTGACGGTATTCTTGTTGCTCCAGGTTTTGGAGAAAGAGGTATCGAGGGAAAAATTGAAACAGTGCGTTACGCGAGAGAAAATAACATTCCGTTTTTAGGAATTTGTCTTGGAATGCAAATGGCGGTAATTGAGTTTTCTCGAAATGTTCTTGGACTAAAAGATGCGAATTCAACAGAAATGAATGAAGGTACCGCGAATCCTGTCATTGATTTGATGGAAGAGCAAAAAACAATCACTGACAAAGGAGGAACGATGCGTCTAGGAGCTTGGAAATGTGATCTTAAAGACGGAAGTCTTGCAAATAAGATTTACAATGCAAGTTCGATTATGGAACGTCATCGTCATAGATATGAATATAATAATGATTATCAAGAAAGTTTGCAAAATGCTGGCTTGATATCATCGGGTATCAATCCAGACACAGGATTGGTAGAAATTATCGAAATTGATTCTCATCCATTTTTTGTTGGCGTTCAATACCATCCAGAGTACAAAAGTACAGTTGCAAATCCACATCCATTATTTGTGAGCTTTGTTTCTGCTATGGTTACACACAAAAACAAATAGAAGATTGCTGTTTTATAAAAAATAAATATTATTAAAATAAAGAATGGAAAATAAGAAATTAGACCTCAATTCCATAATAGGTTTTGCATTGATCTTCGGAATTTTGATTTGGATAATGTATGCCAATCAACCTACGAATGAAGAAATTGCAGCAGAAAAAGCAAAAAATGAGCAGGTAATTACTAATAATAAAGCGGATGTAATTACAGATCATAAAGCAACTACTTTGCAATCGGCAGGCTCAAAGCTAACTACTATGTCCAACGATTCTACAGATGTAATTGTTGATGCAACTCCTGCTGTTGATGCTGCTGGAACAACTGTATTGGAAAATGATCTTTTAAAACTGACAATTGCCAACAGAGGTGGATACATTGTGGAGGCAGTAGTAAAAAACTTCGAACGTTTTGAAAAAGGCTCAGGTCAGGTTGTGAAAATTATTACTGATAATAATGCCAATCTAAATATCAAACTTCAAAGTCAAGACAAACGTCTTCTTGAAACTAAAGACATGCTTTTCGTTCCTACAGTAAATGAAGTAGGTGGGAATAAAGTACTAACAATGCGCTTAAAAGCAGGTTCTAGCGAGTATATCGATTTTATCTATGTTTTGAAACCAAACGATTATATGTTGGATTTCGACATTAAATCGCAAGGATTAAGCAAAGTTATTGACGTTTCAAAGCCACTCGATATGGAGTGGTCAATGAAAACATATAGAAATGAAAAAAGTGTTTCCAACGAAAATAGATATTCAGAGCTTGTATATGAGTACGAAGGTGGAAAAGATGATTATTTAGGACAAGGTCAGGATAAAACTGTGGTAGAAAATGATGTTACTTACATCGCCTTCAAACAACATTTTTTCACTTCAATCTTGTTGACAAATACGCCTTTTGCAAAAGCAGAAATGTATTCGAACAACTTAGTAGATGATGTTGAAAGGGATACCATATTTACTAAAAGCTTTAAGGCAAATATTCCATTAGCTTTTAAAAATGGAGATTTGTCTCACGAGATGAATTGGTACTACGGACCGGCAGACTATAAGATTTTAAATAGCTACAAGCGCAACCTTGACGAAATTGTTCCGTTAGGTTGGGGAATTTTTGGATGGATTAATAAATTCTTATTTATTCCAGCTTACGGATTCTTAAGCATGTATATGTCAGAAGGTTTGGCAATTATTCTTTTTACTATTTTAATAAAATTAATTCTTTCGCCAATTACCTATAAGTCATTCTTGTCTCAGGCAAAGATGAAGGTACTACGTCCAGAAATTGCTGAACTTAATGAAAAGTACAGCAAAGAGCCAATGAAAAAACAGCAGGAAACGATGAAGTTGTATGGCAAAGCCGGTGTAAATCCAATGGCGGGCTGTATTCCTGCCTTGCTTCAGATGCCTGTTTTCTATGCACTATTTCAATTTTTCCCTTCAGAAATTAACCTGCGTCAACAAGGGTTCTTGTGGGCAGATGATTTATCGTCTTTTGATTCGGTTGCAAAATTGCCATTTTATATTCCGCTATACGGAGATCACATTTCGGTATTCCCGATCCTTGCATCGATCGCAATTTTCTTTTATATGAAAATGACAACGGGAGACCAAGCAATGGCTGCACCACCGCAGGAAGGAATGCCAGATATGCAGAAAATCATGAAAGTGATGATTTACATTTCACCTCTAATGATGCTTTTATTCTTTAATAGTTATGCATCTGGTTTAAGTTTGTATTACTTTATATCTAATGCCATTACCATTGGAATTATGCTAGTTATCAAAAACTATATTATTGATAGTGATAAAATTCACGCACGCATTCAAGAGAATAAGCTTAAGGAAAAACCTCAAAGTAAATTCCAAAAGAAGATGCAGGAAATGATGCAGCAAGCAGAAGAGCAGAAAAAGTTAAAAAAATAGATTTAGATTATAAAAAGAGGCACTTTATTTGAAGTGTCTTTTTTTATAGCAGCAATCAAGCGAATCAATATTTTTAAAATACTAAATAAACATTAGCTCAGTTATAGCTTTTACAATCCTTTAATAAACACTACTATGAAACGTTACCTAGTTTTATTTTTTTCGATTTTTGCGATGACAACTTTGCTTGGACAAAATTCTCCAGCACCTAATAAATTAGACTCTAACGGAAAAAAGCACGGACAGTGGTCTGGTTTTTTTGATAATTCTAATGTTATCAAATATGAAGGAACTTTTAATCACGGAGTAGAAACTGGAGTTTTTACCTTTTACAATGACAATCCTGCTCATACTGTGATGGCAACTCGTGATTTTAGTAAGCAACCCAACGCAGCCTATACAATTTTTTATGATGATTTAAAAAATAAAGTTAGTGAAGGCAATGTTGTCAATAGAGTTTATGAAGGATTATGGAAATACTACCACCGAAATTCTAAAGAAATAATGACTACCGAAAATTATAAAAAAGGAGTCCTCAACGGGAAGAGAACTGTATTTTATAAGGATGGGAAAGTTGCAGAAGAGGTAAACTATGTTGACGGAAAGAAAAATGGCTTATACAAGAAAATCAGTGGTAACGGAATAGTTTTGGAAGAAGCAAACTACCTAGCTGGCGAACTTCAGGGCGCAGCAGTCTATAAAGATCCTGATGGAAATGTGGTTGCCAAAGGAAATTACAAAAAAGATCAGAAATGGGGAACTTGGCAGTTTTTTGAAAATGGAAAACTTGTATCTAAAGAAAAATATCCACTCAATGGACAGAAAGGAAAACCTAAAGATAAATAAATTTATATATCGTACTTTTGCACTTCAAATAAATGAGCAATGAAAAGGGTAGTAGTAGGACTTTCTGGTGGAGTAGATTCGAGTGTTGCAGCATATATTTTGCAAAAGCAGGGATATGAAGTAATTGGATTATTTATGAAAAATTGGCACGATGATACGGTTACAATTTCTAATGAATGTCCGTGGTTAGAAGATAGCAACGACGCTCTTCTAGTTGCCGAAAAATTAGGTATTCCATTCCAAACAGTAGATTTGAGTGAGCAGTATCAAGAAAAAATTGTTGATTATATGTTTCGCGAATATGAAAAGGGAAGAACACCAAATCCCGATGTGCTTTGCAATCGCGAAATAAAGTTTGATGTTTTTATGAAAATCGCTCTTAGCCTCGGAGCAGATTATGTTGCGACTGGACATTATTGTCGTAAGGGCGAGATAGAGGTTGACGGTGTAAAAACATTTCAACTACTTGCTGGAGCCGATACAAATAAAGATCAATCATACTTCTTATGCCAGTTGTCTCAAGATCAATTGGCAAAATCACTCTTCCCAATTGGTGAACTTACAAAACCTCAAGTGCGAGAAATTGCAGCCGAAATGGAATTGGTTACGGCCGAAAAAAGAGATTCGCAAGGACTTTGTTTTATCGGAAAAGTACGTCTTCCTGAATTTTTACAGCAACAACTTCAGCCAAAGGAAGGTCTTATAATCGAAATTGATAAAGACCACGAAATCTATTCAACAAAAAACACTGGCAATGAACTAGAGGTAATTTCGCGTAAGCGTAATTATTCTCCCGAAATGGGAAAAGTTGTCGGTAAGCATCAGGGAGCGCATTACTTTACTATCGGACAACGCAAGGGTTTAAATGTTGGTGGAACGACTGAGCCTCTTTTTATAATTGCGACTGACGTTGAATCAAATATAATTTATACAGGAAAAGGGAGTCACCATCCAGGACTTTTCAGAAAAGCGCTATTTGTTTCTAACGAAGAATTGCATTGGATTCGACCAGATTTAGCGCTAGCAGTAGGTGAAACTATGAAAGTTCAAGCACGAATTAGATACAGACAGCCCTTGCAAGAAGCAATTTTACATCAGCAAGAAAACGGAATGTACATCGTTTTTTCTGAACTGCAATCAGCTATTACAGAAGGACAATTTGTTGCGTGGAATTTTGGTGATGAATTAGTTGGTTCGGGCGTTATTTCATAAATTAGGCGCAAATATTTTCAAAATGAAAAAATTACTAGTTCTGTTCTTTATTTCTTTTTCTTTTACAATGTTTGCTCAGGAAGATGCTTGGGTGTATTTTAATGGAAAGCCGCAAGCGCAAAATTTTATTGATAATCCTCTGACCATGCTTACACAAAGAGCGCTAGATCGACGCATCACACAGTCTATCGCTATCGATATTCTGGACGTTCCTATTGACGAAAATTATATTTTGCAAGTACAAAATGCCATCGGAATAACGGTTGAGGCAAAATCAAAATGGCTAAATGCACTGCACATTCGCGGTTCAGTTTCAAATATTAACGCTTTAACTGCGCTACCATTTGTATCCTCGGTGGCATTTGCAGATAGGTCATTAAACACTGGCGGTAAACTACATACTCCCAAACAAGTTTCACAACAAAAAGTGATGGAAACGGCAACTATTTTTCCCTATGGAAATTCTGCCAATCAAATTGAAATGCTTAGTGGTAATGTCTTACACGAGCAAAACTTTACTGGAGCAGGAAAAATAATTGCGGTTATAGATGCAGGTTTTCCAGGAGTAAACACATCTCAACCATTTGCTCGATTGCGCAACAATAACCTAATTCTTGGTGGCTATGATTATGTGAATCGAAACGCCAATTTTTATTCTGGTCATGCTCACGGAACGATGGTTTTGTCAACGATGGGTGGGTATGTGCCAAATCAACTTGTAGGTACTGCTCCGGACGCTTCCTACTATTTATTTATTACTGAAGATAGTAATAACGAAACGCCTCTCGAAGAATCTCTTTGGGTAGAGGCAGTGGAGGAAGCAGATAGGCTTGGAGTAGATATTGTAAATACTTCTCTGGGTTATTTTGACTATGATAATCCATCTTATAACTATACGTATGAGGAGTTGGATGGAGTTACTTCTTTTGCTAGTCGTGGTGCAGATTTCGCTTACGCCAAAGGGATGATTGTCGTAGTATCAGCTGGAAACTCCGCTTTGACAAATAATCCTTACATTAGCGTTCCTGCCGATGCTGAGCACGTATTAACAATTGGATCGGTAACTTCCGATGGAAATTACTCTTCTTTTAGTTCTATCGGTTATACTTCTGATGGTCGAGTTAAGCCAGATGTTGCGGCGCAAGGTACTGCTGCTGTGTTGGCTATGCCTGACGGATCTATTGCTACGGCGAGCGGAACATCATTTTCGTCGCCAATAATAGCAGGATTAGTGGCGTCATTATGGCAAGCTTATCCAGATTATACTAACGGTCAAATTATGCAGCTTATTAAAGAGTCTGCCAGTCAATACACTAATCCGGATGAAGAATTAGGATATGGAATACCAGATTTTGATCTAGCGTTAACCAATGGCCCACTTTCGGTCACGTCGTCAATTTTAGGTAGTTCTAGAGTATTTCCAAATCCGTTGTCCGAAACTTTAACTGTTGCTTCAACCCACGATGCTGAATTAAAATACATCGAAGTGTATACTATTTTTGGGCAATCAGTTTATAAATCATCATTGTCGGGTACTACGAGAACAATTAATCTAAGTACGTTATCAGCAGGCATTTATATTTATAAAATCGAAAGTTCGAAAGGATTTTCTACAGGTAAAATTCAAAAAAAATAAAATATTTAATGAACATAATTACAGAGCTTTTTGGTATCAAATACCCCATTATTCAGGGCGGTATGATTTGGAATAGCGGCTATAAATTGGCAAGTGCTGTAAGCAACGCTGGTGGTTTAGGACTTATTGGAGCGGGTTCTATGTATCCTGAAGTTTTAAGGGAGCATATTCAAAAATGTAAGAAGGCGACCGACAAGCCATTTGGCGTGAATGTGCCGATGCTTTACCCCAACATCGAAGAAATTATTGAAATTATAATTGAAGAAGGTGTGAAAATTGTTTTCACATCTGCGGGAAATCCAAAAACTTGGACCGAGAAATTGCAAAGTCACGGTATAAAAGTCGCACATGTTGTGAGTAGTTCAAAATTTGCATTAAAGGCTCAAGACGCAGGAGTAGATGCAGTCGTTGCCGAAGGTTTTGAAGCTGGCGGACATAACGGTCGTGAAGAAAGTACCACTTTTACTTTAATTCCGATGGTGAGAGCGGCAATCTCCATTCCTCTCATTGCCGCGGGCGGAATAGGAAGCGGAGCGGGGATTTTGGCAGCAATGGCTTTGGGCGCTGATGGCGTACAGTTGGGAAGTTTATTTGCAACATCGGTAGAATCCTCTGCGCATATTAACTTCAAAAATACTGTAGTTGATCTTCCTGAGGGCGGAACGCAAGTAACTTTAAAAGAACTCGCACCCGTTAGATTAATTAAAAATAAGTTCTTTCATGACGTGCAGGAAGTGTATGCAAATTGTGGTACAAAAGAAGATTTGCAAAATATTTTGGGTCGCGCGCGTGCAAAAAAGGGAATGTTTGAAGGTGACTTAGTCGAAGGCGAATTGGAAATAGGTCAAGTTAGTGGATTAATTAAGGAAATTAAACCAGTATCAGAAATAATGGACCAACTTTTGAAAGAGTTTAATCAGGCAAAACAACTCTGCGCATCACTTTAAAAAATTTATAAAATGAAAAAAATATTTTTGATAACTGCTTTTTTATTTATTGCTACCGCATCTCAGGCCCAAGTCTATAAATTTATAACCAGCAGTTTTAGCGTTTCAGAACGCACAGGTAAAAACACTTGGACAAAGTGGTCCAAACCTCAAGATGCATCAATCGTGGTATCTGTAGATCCTAAAAAGAACCGAATTGTAATTTACTCTCAAGAAATTCAGCTTTATCAAATAATGAATTATCAGCCAACGGTTGAAAATGAAAAATCTATAACCAATGGTTTTGTGTGCTCTGATGAGGATGGTCAGCAATTCACCATTTCGATTATTACTCGTAAAGATCAAGGCAATAGGAAGCAGTTATATCTCAATCAAAAAGATGTTATGATTGTGTACAATATGCGGAATTACAAATAGTTTTAGATGCTTTTTAGGAAGTAGTATTTGGAAATATACAATTCAAGAAAGATATTAAAACGTTGTGAAAGACTATTTATAAACTAATTTTAAAGTTGTAAATTTGGCTCTTCATATAAATTAAAATAAGATGGAAAACGGAATATACGCAAAATTCAATACAGTAAAAGGATCGGTACTAGTAAAATTGGAACACGAAAAAACGCCAGGTACGGTTGGTAATTTTGTCGCTCTTGCAGAGGGAAATCTTGAAAATAAAGTAAAATCACAAGGGCAACCATTCTATAATGGATTAAAATTTCACCGTGTGATACCAGACTTTATGATTCAAGGTGGTTGTCCACAGGGAACTGGCACTGGAGGTCCTGGTTATAAATTTGATGATGAATTTCACCCAGATTTAAAACACGACAAGCCAGGGATTCTTGCAATGGCAAATTCAGGACCTGGAACAAATGGTTCGCAATTTTACATTACTCATGTTCCAACTACTTGGCTTGATGGCAAACATACTGTGTTTGGAAATGTTGTAGAAGGTCAAGATATCGTTGATGATATTGCGCAAGGTGATTTATTGGAGAATATCGAAATAATCAGAGTAGGAGAAGAAGCAAAAAACTGGAATGCTATCGAAGCATTTAGAACATTTGAAGGATCTCGTGCAAAACGTGAGCAAAAAGAAATGGAAGCTTCAGAAAACAAAATGAATGAGTTGGCTGCAGGTTTTGAAAAAACTGAAAGTGGATTAAGATACCAATACATTGTTCGCGGAAGCGGGAAACAAGCAGAAGCTGGTAAGACCGTTGCTGTACATTATAAAGGAACATTGGATAACGGTAAAGAATTTGATAATTCATATAGCCGCAAAAAACCGATCGAATTTCAACTTGGGAGAGGAAATGTTATTGAAGGCTGGGACGAAGGAATCGCTTTATTGAAAGAAGGTGACAAAGCTCGTTTTGTTATTCCATCTCATTTGGCATATGGATCTTCGGGAGCAGGTGGTGTAATTCCTCCAAATGCTGTTCTAATATTTGACGTTGAATTAATGGCTGTGAAATAATCTGGAGAATAGTATATATAAAAGGCACCTCAATCGAGGTGCCTTTTTTGTTTGGATTTATAATTTTATTTCAACTGAATAGCACAACCCATACTAGGTTTCTGGGTTTCTGCAAGTGATCTATTATAAATAAGTGCGTCAATTGCGTTTCGCAAATCAGAGCCACTTAGAGAAATGCCATTTCCAGGCCTAGAGTCGTCTAATTGTCCATGATAAAAGAGTTTGTCTAGCGAATCAAAGAGAAAAAAGTCAGGAGTATAAGTAGCATTAAATTTGTTTGCTACTTCTTGGTCTGCGTCAAATAGGTATGGAAAATCAATTCTATTTTCCATCGCAAAGTCAGCCATTTTCTCTGGACGATCTTGTGGAAACAGGGATATATCACTACTAGAAATAGCAAAAACCCCCAAACCTTGTACTCGATAATCATTTGCAATCATCACAATTTCGTCAATTGCGTGATGCACATAAGGGCAATGATTGCAGATAAAAATTACAAGAGTGCCCTTAGAACCTTTTAATTCATCAAAAGTATAGAAGCTATTGGAATTGGCATCTTTTAGTAAAAAATTTGGTGCTTCTGTTTCAAGCGGCAACATTATAGAGGAAGGTTTAGCCATTGCTTTATTTTGAATTACTTAATCGTCACTAAGGTACGATAAATTCTAGCAGCAATTTATGCTAAAAACTTTGTTATGCTTATAAAATTCCTATTATTGCTAAAAGAAATTAATCTTTAAAATGAAAAAGATGGATCAATCTACTTACGAAAATTTTGCTCAACTAGATATCAGAGTGGGAACCATTATAACTGCCGAAGATTTTCCTAAAGCAGTGCGTCCTGCATTTAAACTGCAAATTGACTTTGGTTCGGAAATAGGAATTTTAAATACTTCGGCTCAGATTACGGATTTATATTCGAAAGAGTCGCTGATAGGAAAACAAGTGGTCGCGGTAGTAAATTTTCCACCCAAGCAAATAGCAAATTTTATTAGTCAATGTTTAGTCTTGGGTGCAGTTGGTGACAATAATAAGGTTTTTCTATTAGCGGCTGACCAAATTGTTGAGAATGGACTTCGTATTTTGTAAGCTGTTTCTGACTGCGGCTTATAGTTCGAAAATTGAAATTAATTTTTAAAAATTAGGAGAATTTGGCTACTGAAAAACGATCAGATTTAGGAATCGCGATTAAATTGACAATCATATTTTAATCCTGAATTCCATCTTCTTTTACGAATTGGTAGGTATTTTAATCTTCGCAGAAAGTAGAAGTTTATTAAGTAGCGTTTAAAAAATATCTCCGCGAGACCAACCCAGCGTCATTAATTTAACAAAAGACAAACCAATTTTTTTAGATTATAACTTTACTACTTCCCTTATATTACCTACAAAAATATTGCGAAAAGTTTAGTCCATTATGTTATTCACAATAATTGAGTTAATAGTTGGAATGATTGAAATTATAAATACATTTACCGCTTTACCAATATTAACTAATTTTAACTATTATGATGAAAAACTACAATTTGCTCGTCCGTTATTTTAAAACGACGATCAAAACCCAAAATTCTGATGCAATTGATCTAGATCAATTTGCAAAATCAACCAACACGCGAGGCTACCTAAATATAGGTTTATTGCTTAGCTTCTTTATTGTCTCTGTTTTCACTACAATGGCTTTTGCTCAAGCATCCGTTTATACTTTTGCCCAGAGCAATGGTACTTATAATGCTATTACTGGCGGAACAGTGGTTACAACCTCTACAAATGGAACGCCTAGTCTTGACTCTTACGTATCAGGCGCCTTAACTATACCAGCATTTAAATTTGCTGGTGCGACATACACTCAAATGTACGTTACTTCTAACGGACAGATATCCTTAGGTACGACGGCTCCATCTTCTTATACCTATACGGTTTTATCTTCAGCAACAGGTAATAATGTTTTTTTAGCCCCACTTAGTGGCGACTTAAATGGCAATCCTTCAACCATTGCTGAAATTAGATATGAAACTATTGGTAATGAAATTGTAGTACAGTGGAAAAATTTTCAGAGGTATGGTGTAACTGAAAATATAAACTTTCAGGTACGAATGAATACTGTGACAGATGTTATCAAATTTGTTTATGATGGTACTCCACCTTATGGAGCTGCAACATCATACCAACCACAAGTTGGAATAAAAAGTGGCGCTGATGTTTACCACGCTTTAACAGTTGCGGCTGCGGGAGGTAGTTGGAACAATCCTGTTAACATCACTTCGGGAATTGTATCTGGCAGTGTTGCAACTTTTTCTGGTAACGTAGGGCCTACCTCAGGTTTGACGTACACTTGGACTCCGGGAATCGCAGTTGCTCCTAACTGCGCAATTAATTTTGCTCCTATTAACGCAGCAGTTAATGTGGCTAGAAATCCAACTTTAACGTGGGCAAGTGGTGGTGGAAACGCGACTTCTTACGATGTGTATTTCGGAACCTCCGCAACTCCAGCATTTATAGCAAATCAGGTAGGGTCTTCTTATACTCCAACTGCTCCTTTAATTTCAAATACAACTTATTACTGGAAAATTGTTCCTAAAAATACCACAGGAGAAGGGACAGCTTGTACTGTAAATTCTTTTACAACAGGTTCATCTCTTCCGTATTGCATACCTTCTTCGACAAGTAGTGCAACTTTTATAAATAACTTTTCTACAACATTAGGTACGACAAATATTTCAAATACTTCTGGCTATACTACTGGTGGTTATCAAGATAATTTTTCAAGTACAGGTGTTACCGCTGTTGCTACAGGATCATTCAACTTTAATTTTTCCGTAACAGGTGGTACTCTTGGTGCTGCTATTTGGGTTGATTGGAGTAATAATGGAACTTTTGAAGCGACTGAGAGAGTATTTGTTACTACAGGTTATGGTAGCGGTCCTTATTCAAACTCTATAACTATTCCTGCTGGAACGGTACCTGGGGATTATAGAATGAGAGTTATGGTAGATTACAACAGTTCGGCTCCATCAAATCCTTGTATGACTGCCAATGCCAGAACTGAAACTGAGGATTATAAAATTACTGTAGGAGCTCAAAACTCATGTAATGGTACTCCAACCGCTGCAACAATTTCAACTTCTCAAACTAATATTTGTGTATCTGGAACAGCCACTTTAACTGCTATAGTTCCACCTTCAACAGAAGCCGGATTTACTTATCAGTGGTATAATTCTGCTGGAATTGTTACAGGTGCTACTGGTCTAACTTTCACAACGCCAATTTTGTCATCACCTGAGAGTTATTATATCAAAACTACATGTAGTACTAGTGGTTTGACTGCAAACTCTAATACCGTTGCAATTTTTATCACAAATCCTTCAGTAGTAACAAACACTGCAGGTAACAGATGTGGTACTGGTACTGTAAATTTAAGTGCTACAGCAAGTGCTGGCGCAAACATTAATTGGTACGCTAACGCGACTGGCGGGGCACCGCTTTTTACGGGGAATAATTTTACTACTCCATCAATTGCTACCACAACTACCTATTATGTGGCGGCTAGTGAAGGTGCTACTGCAGAAAGTGCTGCAAAACCATCATCTACAGGAACAGATGGAAGTTTTGTTTTCACAAACTACGGTATTCTTTTCAATTCAACTATCGCTGCTACTTTAAGTTCAACTGTTATTTACCCAACAGGAACGGGAACTGTAACAATTGCTCTATACGATTCTGCTGGTGTTGAATTAGCATCTACGCCTGCGGTTGCAGTTACTGGTTCGGGAATTTCAACTCCAGTTACCGTGCCGCTAAATTTCACTATAAATCCAGGTACAGGCTACCGTTTATTATTAAAAAATTACACTGGAATTACCGGTTTGATTAGAGATTTTACAAATGTATTCCCTTACAACTCTACAAATACTTCTGTAACAGGAGGCTGGGCTGGAAGTTCAAGTACGGCTTATTATTTCTTTTATAATCTTCAAGTAACTACAGGATGTTCATCTGCAAGAACTGCAGTAATAGCAACTGTTAGTAATCCTCCCGTTTTAGCGCTAAGCGCAACCAATGCAGCAATCTGTTCAGGTTCATCTACAGCTTTGCTTACGGTAACTACTGGTGGTACTGATTATGATTCTTACGTGTGGTCTCCAAGTGCTGGAGTAACAGGCAATAGTACTACAGGATGGACTTTTAATCCTACAGCAACTACTACCTACACTCTTAATGCTACACAATCAACAGGAAACTTATGTGGTGCAACTGCAACTTACCAAGTAACAGTAAACCCATTACCTTCTGCATTGACAATTAGTCCAGTGACATCTACAATTTGTGCAAATCAAATTCAAACATTAGCTGCCTTTGGTGGACAGCTTACAGTTATGGCAAAAATAGGTAGTGGTGCTGCTGCAAATACAGTTTCAACACCATTTAAAAATAACTGGGGTGGAGCGAAAACGCAAGCAATCTATACTGCTGCTGAATTATCAGCAATTGGTTTACAAGCTGGGCAAAGCATTACCTCTGTTGGTTATGTTGCTTTAAGTAGTGCTGCCGCTATATTAAATGGATTTACGGTCAAAGCAGGTTTAGTGCCAAGTGCATCTTTAGGAACATCATTCTCTACAGCTGCCACTACGACTATTTTAGCACCAACAGCCTACACGCCAGCAGGAACAGGAAACATAGATTTCCCACTCTCAACTCCATTAGTTTGGGATGGTGTATCTCATTTATTAATTGAAACTTGTTTCAATAATAATGACTATGGTTCAGGGTTGAGTACTTCTGTAGAATCTAGTGTAGTAGCAAGTGGACTAAATATTTATTTCTCTGACGACGCTCAAAGTGATATTTGTTCAAATCCAGGGTTTCCAAGTGCTACTACTACAAGGCCAAATCTAAGAATATCTGCATCTCTGAATTCAGCGATTTCGTGGTCTCCAATCTCAAATTTATACTCTGATGCAGCGGCAACAATTCCTTATGCCGGTGGAAACAGCACTATGGTATATGTAAAAAATAATACTGCAGGATCTCAAGTATATACTGCAACTGCAACTACTGCAATAACAGGATGTACTGCAACCGCTACAACCACAATTACAACAACTGCAACTGACGCACCAACGGCGTTGGCACAAACTTTTTGCGGTGGATCGACCGTTGCTGATTTAGTAGCTACTGGAACAGCCGTTCAGTGGTATGCTGCTGAAAATGGTGGGACAGCTTTAGCAAATACAGTCGTATTAGCTACAGGAACTTATTATGTTTCACAAACTATCAACGCGTGCGAAAGTGCAAGAACTTCTGTTTCAGTTACAGTAAATACAACGCCTGCACCAATTTCTATAGGAAAGGTTACATTCTGTGCAGAGAATCCAACTGTTGGTATGCTTACCTTATTTGATGCTGAACTTAATTCTCAATTCTATCTAAGCGCGACTGGAGGAACTGCATTGGCTTCTGATGTTGTGTTATCAAATGGGACTTATTATGTTTCTCATACAGTTAATAACTGCGAAAGTACAAGAACATCATTTTTAGTAGAAATTGATTTACTTACACCACCTACAGCCTCTGCCCAAACATTCTGTGCAGGAGCAACAGTTGCTGATTTGGTTGCTAGTGAAGCTGCTATCAGATGGTATTCAGAATTAGTTGGCGGAACGCCACTGCTAGATACTACATTACTAGTATCAGGTACTTATTATGTATCAGTATTTTCTTTTGAATGTGAAAGTACAAGAACAGCTGTAGAAGTTACAGTTAACGGACGTCCTACAGCTACAATTACTAGAGTTGATGATACACTTTCTGTATATGAGGCAAATGCAACCTATCAGTGGGTTTCTTGTGGAGATACTCAAACTCCAATTGCTGGAGCAACTTCACAAACATATACTGCAACTGCTGTAGGTAGTTATGCAGTAATAGTAACTTCTCAAAACGGTTGTAGCGCTACAAGTGAATGTTTTGATATCACTACTTTGTCGAACAAAACATTTGATGCTGCGAAACTTGGATATTATCCAAATCCTGTAACAGATGTATTGACCGTAAGTCATACAGATATTATTTCAAGTATTCAAGTTTTTGATATTGCTGGAAGAATTCTTAGAAATATGAAAGTTAATTCAACCGAAGCTACAGTTGATATGGTAAATATGCCAGCTGCTGTTTACATCGTGAAAGTATTTACAGACAATACTTCTGGTGAATTTAAAGTGGTTAAGAAATAACAGAATCATTTATTTAATTAATAGAAAAGGGTCAATCATTACGGTTGACCCTTTTTTTATGTATAAAAGCATAATCATATTTTTTTTTTGGGCGAGCCCTTTCGCCAGAACTATTCTGCAAAGCTAGAATATTTAATTAGGCTCAAGGTCAGGCTGTCCACTCCCAATCTTTATAGTAGCTTTTGCTCCGCAAAGCCACTATAAAGGATTTCCGCTACCATCCTTCTCGCACATTCCGGAGAGGTGGAGATGATTCTACTTTAAAAATAAACATCCATAAAATTGAAGCAACCGGAATTTCTATTTTTCGACAAATAATTTTATCGCACTATTTTTAGATAATAAATCCAAATTAGGAAGTACTTAATTTCCAAATATTTCCGAATCTCCTAGAATTTTGACAGGATTTTTATTTTCGTCAATGGCTACAAATGAAAATTGACCACTAACTGCTTTTTCTCTTGAATCAGAATACATCTGCTCGATAAAAATTTCTACGCTTACTTTTAAACTAGTGTTACCAATATGAACCACTTTGCCCACTAGTTCGATAATAGTTCCTGCTGGAATAGGTTTCTTAAAATCAATTCGGTCACTGCTCACCGTTACCATCACTTGGCGGCTAAATCGCGTTGCAGTGATAAAGGCAACTTCATCCATCAAATGCATGGCAGTACCACCAAAAAGAGTATCGTAATGGTTGGTTGTGTTAGGAAAAACTGCCTTAAAAATTCGTGTTTCGGATTCTGCAATTCTTTGGTCAATGTTCATAATTGTAAATTGATTAGTGTATAAATTAAATTGTTGTAATAAGAGACAATTTCGCCGAAAGGCACCACAAAAAAATATACAATATATAGCCAAAGTTGCCATTTCATTTAGCAACATTAAATATAAAAAATACTGTACAAAGTTTCGAGGCGCGGAAACGTTATAATGATTCTACTGGTTTTCTGACTTATGCTTCAAGAGCATTTACAGTTGCGCGACAGTTCGTGATTTTAACACGATTTCCCATCATTTTTAAAACTTGTAGCAAGCTTTATAAATTGTAGTATCAAATGTAAAGGTATTAAAATTTCACCCTTGAAAAATTAAAAAAACCTCAAGAATATTGCTACGCTTGAGGTTTAGTTCATTATATAAATTATAATTGTTATATATCTTCAAAACTGATATTAGTAAAGGCACTTGCAGGTTGAAATTCTTCTGAAGTATCTTCTAAAACATATTCTTTTTTGAAATCTTTCTGATGTCTTTCAGAAATTACTTCTTCACCTTTATGATTTAAAACATACGATGTCATCTGTTCCAAAATATCCGAAAATGCATTAAAATCTTCTTTGTAGAGATATATTTTATGTTTCTTGAAATGAAAAGAACCGTCTTCTTCGGTAAATTTTTTGCTTTCGGTTATCGTGATATAATAATCATCTGCTTTTGTAGATCGCACATCAAAAAAGTACGTTCTTCTCCCTGCTCTTAATACTTTAGAAAAAATTTCTTCTTTTTCTAACATCTCACTTTCTCTCATAAACATTATCAATTGCGTGTTAATTACACTTCAAAAATGATAAAATTTGAAGTCAAAAACAAACTATTCTACTTTTCTTTTTCCGAAAGTTGTTTCAGGTAAAGCTCTTTATAATATCCATCTGTATTGATAAGCTGATTATGAGATCCTTGTTGTAAAATTTTACCATCGTCTAAGATCAAAATATTATCAGCATTCTTTGCTGACGAGACCCTGTGGCTTATCAAAATCGTGGTTTTGTCTTTGCAATACTCCTTTAAGTTATTTAAGATTGTTTCTTCGGTGTCAGTATCAACTGCCGAAAGACAGTCATCGAGCAAAAGAATTGCAGGGTTTTTTATCACCGCTCGTGCTATTGAAACTCGCTGCTTCTGTCCCCCCGAAAGAGTTATACCTCTTTCGCCAAGTATGGTATCATATTTTAAATCAAAGTCTTGAATATTGTGATCTACGTGGGCTATTTGGGCGGCGGCAATTACTTCTTCATCAGTTGCATCTTCCTTACCAAATTTGATATTATTTTTGATGCTATCAGAGAATAAAAAAGCGTCTTGAGGTACCATTCCGATACTATCCCTCAAGTTGTCAAGATTTAAATTACGAACGTCCTTCTGATCAATTGAAACGATTCCCTTATCTACATCGTACAATCTACTAATAAGCTGCAAAATTGTCGATTTGCCAGAGCCAGTTTTTCCTAAAATGGCAAGTGTTTCTCCTTTTTTGACTTTAAAATTAATATTGGTTAAAGTTTGAATATTGGTGTCATCGTAGGTAAAGGTTACGTCTTTAAACTCAATACTTCCCTGAATATCGCAGGGTTGACTATTATTGTTCACAATTGTCGGTTCAATTTTTAGAAATTCATTAATACGCTTTTGCGAAGCTTCGGCTTCCTGCACCATTGACGAGATCCATCCTAGAGATGCAACAGGCCAAGTAAGCATATTGACGTACAAAATAAATTCGGCTATTACTCCTATGCTTGTGATAGTGCCATTGATGTACATCATTCCTCCAAAATAAATAACGACAAGATTACTTATACCAATTAGTGCAATCATCAAAGGTCCAAACAACGATTGAACTTTTGCCAAGTCCATACTTTTGGTTTTACTCTGACCGGCCAAGTCAATCATATTTGTTTCATGCTGACGCTCCAACGAATAGGCTTTTATGACCCTAATGCCCGAAAATATTTCCTGAGAAAAAGTGGAGACTTCCGAGAGATTTTGCTGAAAAATAGTACTTCTCTTATTTATCTCGACACTTAATTTATAAATAGCGTACGAAAGTAGAGGTAGAGGTAGCAAGGTGTAAAGTGTAAGCAATGGCGAAACATTATACATATAAACGATTACGATGCTAAACCTTATAAATGTATTAATGGTATACATGACGGCTGGACCCACATACATTCTTACTTTTCCAACATCTTCGCTTATGCGGTTCATCAAATCGCCAGTACGATTTTGTTTATAAAAGCTTTGCGACAAAGCTTCATACTGTCTAAAAACTTCGTTCTTTAAATCAAATTCTACATATCTGGACATTACAATAAGTGACTGTCGCATTAAGAAAGTCAAAATTCCCGCCACAATTGTGGTCGCAATAATTAGAAGAATATTGGTTAAAAGTTCGGACTGTATTTCAGAATTTTCAGCGGCACCCACTTTGAAGGATTCTTCAATTGCTGTAAATGACTGACTTATAAGCTTTGGAGTAAAAAGCGAGAAAATTTGGGCCGCTATTGTAGCAATTATCCCAAAAATCAACCTATATTTATATTTGACAAAATACTTATTTAGATACTGTAGTTCCTTCATAGAGCTTTTTTAATTTTTTTTGCTAAGTCCTAAATTTCATTTGCAAGGACTTGCTGTAATACTTAAAATGAAATGAATAAAGTTCAAACCCGTGAGCGGCTGTATTATTTAAAATATATAGTGCTAAATTTTCTAATTAATTTTAATTTAGCATATTAATTCTGTCAAATTAACAACTTCAATAAATAAAAATTTATGATTACGGAAATTACTACTGCAAAAGACTTACACAAGATTGATCCGGTATTTGGTCAGGTATCTTTTGACAACCATGAACAAATTGTTTTTTGCCACGACAAAGATACTGGTTTAAAAGCAATAATAGGAATTCATAACACGGTTTTAGGACCAGCTTTAGGTGGAACTAGAATGTGGAATTATACTAGTGAGTGGGAAGCTCTAAACGATGTTTTAAGGCTTTCAAGAGGAATGACTTACAAATCAGCAATTACTGGACTTAATCTTGGTGGTGGGAAGGCAGTAATTATGGGAGACTCAAAAATTGACAAAACTCCAGAAATGATTACCAAATTTGGTGAGTACGTTAATTCACTAAGCGGTAGATATATTACGGCCGAAGATGTTGGAACAACAACTGCTGATATGGACCGCATTAGAGAAGTAACTCCGCACGTAACAGGAATCTCTGTTGAGAAGGGTGGGTCTGGAAATCCTTCGCCAGTTACGGCTTATGGTGTATTTATGGGATTAAAAGCCGCGGCTAAGTACCAGTTTGGTACAGACAATCTTCAAGGAAAAAAAGTGTTAGTTCAAGGAATTGGGCACGTTGGAGAAACATTAGTAGAGCACCTAACAAAAGCTGGTGCTATCGTAACGATTACCGATATTAATGAAGCACGACTTCAGGAAGTTGGAGCAAAGTTTGGTGCAAAAATTTATACTGGCAGCGATCTTTACAGCGCCGATGTAGATATTTATTCGCCTTGTGCGCTTGGAGCAACGATTAATGACGATACAATTAATAAAATCAAGGCGAAAGTAATTGCTGGAGCGGCCAACAATCAGTTGGCAAATGAGCAAGTGCACGGCAAAATTTTAATGGAAAAAGGAATTCTTTATGCTCCTGATTTTTTAATTAATGCTGGTGGAATTATTAATGTGTACGCTGAAATAGTTGGATACGACACTGCTGAAGCTTTGAGAAGAACGGAAAATATTTACAATACTACTCTGGAAATTTTTGATTTTGCCAAAAAGAATAACATGACAACTTATCAAGCTGCATTAAATATGGCTCAGAACAGAATTGACGAAAGAAAAAAAGAAAACTCTAAATAAGCACGAGTTCAACTTTTATTATTATTTTTGCGGAGCGAAAGATTTTCTTTCGCTCCTTTAATTTAAAAAAGTTCTTATAAAGTGTTAAACAGAAGACATATCCGAGTAAAAGTAATGCAATCTATTTATGCGATGCATCAAAACGGCTCCGATAATTTAGAGAAAGAAGAGAAGTTTCTTAAATTCAGTATTGATAATGTACAGGATTTATACCTTATAATGCTCTCTTCAATGATCGAAATCAAGATAAGAGAAGTAGATTTTATCGAAAAATCTGCAAAAAAGCACCTTGCTACTGCCGCAGACAGAAATCCCAACACAAAATTTATCGACAATCCTATTTTCAAGCTTCTTGAAGAAAATAATTCTTTAAGTATTGCGCTTGAAACTAGAAAAATCAATAATTGGCAGCAAAATGACGATTACATACTGCTTTTGCTAGAGGATATCAAGAAAAGTGATCTCTACCAAGCGTATATGGATACTACCGAAACTAGTTTTGAACTTGATAAACAGTTTGTAGTTGATATGTTTTGTGAACTTATTGCCCCAAACGAAAAATTGTACGACTATCTTGAAGATAATAAACTAACTTGGATTGATGATATTCCGTTAGTTAACACTCAAATTGTAAAACAATTAAAGCAATTTAAGTCGGCTAGTGATGAATCTTTCAAAGTTCCAAAATTATTCAAGGATGAAGAAGATAAGGAGTTCGCCCAGCATCTTTTTCGACGAACAATTCTTAATGAGGACGATCTTGCCAAGGAATTTGTAGACAAAACACCAAATTGGGATACTGAGCGTATTGCCGAAATAGATACAATAATTCTGAAAATGGCAATTTGCGAATTTCTAAAATTCCCATCAATTCCAGCGAAAGTGACCATTAACGAATATTTAGAATTGGCAAAAGAATATTCTACTCCAAAGAGTAGCATCTTTATTAATGGAATTCTAGATAATCTTATCAAAGATTACGCAGGAACAGACAAAATGAAGAAAATAGGAAGAGGTTTATTATAATTATATAAAATGAAAATTATGAAAATTAAATTATTTGTAGTTGCAACTCTACTGATCGCAACAGCTTGCAAAAATGAAAATAAAACAGAAGTTCAAGATGAAATTCTTGCACCAACAGAGTCAATCACCGAGCAGAATATGAGTGAAATGACTGATGCCACAACTTCTACAGAAAATTCGGTTGCTACGGAAGCACCCGTAATGACTTTCGAAAAAACCGAGCACGATTTTGGATCAATCACTCAGGGTGAAAACGTAACTCATATTTTTAAATTTAAAAATACAGGAAAATCTGATTTGTTGATTTCTGATGCCAAAGGATCTTGCGGATGTACTGTTCCAGAATATCCAAAAACGCCAATTAAACCAGGAGAATCTGGTGAAATGAAGGTTACTTTTAGTTCTGCTGGCCGAAATGGTCTACAAAGCAAAACGGTAGATATCACAGCTAATACAGCCACAGGTCGTGAACAATTGATGATTAAAGCATCAATTAAATAATAAAAAAAACATATTCAAAATTCTATTATGGAACAAATTCAAAATTTTTTACCGTTTATCTTAATGTTTGTGGTTCTCTATTTCTTTATGATTAGACCACAGCAAAAACGTGCAAAAACCGAAAAAGAGTTCGAAAATGCTCTAAAGGTTGGAGATAAAATTATTACAAAGAGTGGTCTTCATGGCAAGATTGCCGAAGTAGCAGACCAAACCGTGGTTCTCGAAACAATGGCAGGAAAACTAAAAATGGAAAGAAGCGCAATTTCTATGGAAATGAGTGCTAAACTTAACCCAACTCTTGCAGTGAAATAAATCTTTAAGATTTTCAAATAAAAAAGCCTCTCATAACTCTATGAGAGGCTTTTTGCTTTACAAGAATTTGCTATTCAACTTCTTCTTCAATTTTTTTGCTTAAATCTGGCGCGCCTTTCGACCATTTGGCTGCTGTAATCTCGGCAATCTTTACAATTACTTCGGTTGCCTTCTGCATACTTTCTACCGGTACATATTCATATTTTCCATGAAAGTTATGTCCGCCTGCAAAAATATTTGGACAAAGCAAACCCATATACGATAATTGACAACCGTCAGTACCACCGCGAATTGCTTTGATTAGAGGCTTAATTCCCAAGTCAATCATTGCTTCTTCAGCAATATCCACAATGTACATCACTGGTTTTACTTTGTCTTTCATATTATAGTACTGATCTTTAATTTCAGTAGTTATAATATCTCCACCAAATTGCTTTGCGTATTTTTTGTTCAGCTTTTTAGTAATTTCTTCAATTAGCTCTTTTCTTTTTTTAAATTTCGAAGAACTATGATCTCTAATAATTAATTCCAAAACCGTTTCTTCAATGCTTCCTTTCAAATGATGAACGTGGAAGAAACCTTCGTAGCCTTTAGTTTTTTCTGGAACTTCTTTCTTAGGCAATTTTGTGATAAACTTATTTGCAATAAGCATTGAATTAATCATCTTATCTTTTGCATATCCTGGATGAACGCTTTTTCCTTTGATGGTAATTTTAGCTCCTGCCGCATTAAAATTTTCATATTCTAATTCGCCAATCTGACTTCCATCCATTGTGTAGGCCCAATCTGCGCCAAATTTTTCTACGTCAAATTTATGTGCCCCACGACCAATTTCTTCGTCAGGAGTAAATCCAACTTTAAGAGTACCGTGTTTGATAGTTGGATTTTTTACTAGATATTCCATGGCAGTAACAATCTCTGTAATTCCAGCTTTGTCATCTGCTCCAAGCAAGGTCGTTCCGTCAGTGGTAATTAAGGTTTGTCCTTTGTATTGCAGCAAATCCTTAAAGTAATTTGGTGACAGAATGATGTTTTCATTTTCATTTAAAATGATATCTTTTCCATCATAATTTTTGATAATCTGAGGTTTTACATTTGCGCCTGTAAAATCTGGAGTTGTATCATAATGGGCAATAAATCCAATTACGGGAACTGTATAATCTACATTCGAAGGAAGTGTAGCCATGATATACCCATTTTTGTCAATAATGACATCGCTTAGTCCGATGGTTTTTAGTTCATCGACAAGCTGATTGGCAAGAACCCATTGCTTTTCAGAACTTGGAGTGGTATCAGAATTTGGGTCAGATTCGGTATCTACAGTTACATAACTGATAAATCGGTCAATAATATGTTGCATTTTTTTGATTTTTCTATTTGAAAAACAAAGATACAATACATTTTTTTCTTCTAAAGTATTTAAAAGATTGACTTTCCAAAGAATCGCGATTAGCTTATTCAAATAGTATTTAGATTTCGGTCTTTGTTATTTTTACATAGGACAGCAAATCGTATCTTTGACGCTCATCAAAATCAGCAAAAATGTATAAATCAGTAATCAGAAAAGTTTTATTTAAATATGATCCAGAAAAAGTACACCACTTTACTTTTTCGACAATCAAAAAAATGGCTAAACTTCCTGGTTTTTCTGCTATTGCAGGTTCATTATATCAAGTAAATGATCCAAGATTGGAACGTGAAGTTTTTGGTCTAAAGTTCAAAAATCCAGTTGGTCTTGCCGCTGGTTTTGATAAGGATGCCAAATTATATAAGGAATTATCTGATTTTGGTTTTGGCTTTATAGAAATAGGTACGCTTACGCCAAAAGCACAAGATGGAAATCCTCCACAAAGACTTTTTAGATTGATTGAGGATAGTGCCATTATAAATAGAATGGGCTTCAATAATGGTGGAGTAGATGCTGCGGTTCTTCGCTTAAAGCAAAATAAAGGAGTCTTGATTGGTGGAAATATTGGTAAAAATAAATTGACGCCAAATGAAGATGCGACAAAAGATTACCAAATTTGTTTTGAAGCTTTGTTTGATTATGTCGATTATTTTGTGGTGAATGTAAGTTCACCAAACACTCCAAATCTTCGCGCTTTGCAAGATAAGGAACCACTGACCGCTTTGTTACAACAACTTCAAGATGATAATAATAGAAAGTCAAATCCAAAGCCAATTCTCTTGAAGATTGCTCCAGATTTGACCGATTCTCAGTTGATGGATATTATTGATATTGTAAATTCGACCAAAATTGCAGGAGTTATTGCTACCAATACAACCATTTCACGTGAAGGTCTGAAGTCTGAGAATCAAAAAGAAATGGGTGGTCTTAGTGGGCTTCCTTTAAAGAACAAATCTACAGAAGTTATCAGATTTTTATCAGAAAAAAGCAATAAATCATTTCCAATTATTGGAGTAGGAGGTATACATTCTGCCGATGATGCACTTGAAAAATTAGAAGCTGGCGCATCTTTAATTCAACTTTATACAGGATTTATTTACGAAGGTCCTGCATTAATCAAAGAAATTAATTTGAAATTGTTAGCTCAAAAATCCTAATATATACTTGGTTGCTAGTCCAGTTACAATAGCAATTCCAAAACTTAATAGAGTTCCAATCAAAACATATTCGGTTAACTTTCTGTCTTTTGATTTGGTCAAGTCGCCAAATCTGAAAATAGATTTTGCGGCAAGCAGAAATCCAATTGCCGAAAACTGTCCTATTAGTATAAATAAAAATATAAACAACCTTTCTAAAATTCCAATATAAGTTCCTGCGTTTTCAAGATCTTGTTTAGTATCATTGGTGTTTGGAGTCCAAATGGAAATTAAATTTTTAATTGTGATAGAGGCAGGAACAGTCAAAAAAAGTAGTGCGGTCAGAATTGGCCAAAACTGTGGAACCAAACTGTAGTTATTGATTATTATATTGTCATACAGGATTATAAGAAAAAGGATACTAAATATGTGGAGAATTTGATCTATTAAAAACCAAATACGTTTTGTTACTTCGCTTTGCAAATACAGCTTTAACAGGTCGATTAGAATATGAATTACTCCAAGTAAAATTGCGTACGGAATAAATTCTATCCTGAAAACCAATACCATTAATAGCAAGGTGTGGACTAAGAAATGAAAATATAGAAACTTACTTTTTATTTTTCTTTTTTCCTTATTTTTTACCCACGAAGTTGGTTGCAGTAAAAAGTCGCCCATCAAATGCGCCAGTAATATTTTAAATAGTAAAATCATACCAATCGTTTTTCTATTGTTTCACGAAAGTACTTCTCGAATTTCATAATTAAATCAAAGTGCGATCTGTGACTTCGTCTGCTCACCGATGCTTGTTTTATATTTAATTTTAAACCCAATTCCTTTTGCGTAAGCGTTGGATTTTCAATTGCCGCAACCACGAATTCTGCAGATTGCTGTGGCCAACTGTCCATCACGGTCAATGCTAAATGAAGCATCAAATTTAGAGTTTCATCAATGGTAGGATTGGAAGTTTTTATGCCCATGGTGATTTTATCCTTTTTTAGGGAATCAAAAACCTGACCTGCATTTATGAACACTTTTCCAGAATTTTCAGAAATTTTTAAATTAGATTTTGACTTGTCGCCAATTCCTATTCCCATACGTGCATCCATTTTCATAGATTTTAAAAAAGCCTTAATTCGGATTGCCGCAATAAGTGCGTCCTTAGGGTCTTTAATTTCAATTTGAAATGAATCGCCCCGATATATTTGCCAGTCTTTTTGCTCGGTTGTTAATTGCCCTAGTAATCCTTTCAAATCTTCGATCCAAACGGTAGTTTGTATTTTCTGAGACCCTATAATATCACCTGTTATAATGCTTGTCATTCTCAAAGATAATTATTTAGTTGTGCTATACTGCAAAATGTTCAAAATTTACTAATTCAAATATATTACATATTTGTGTAATAACTTCAATTATTACGTTTTTATGTAATAATTAATAATATTACGCCTTTCTGTAATAATTCTATATAGTGCGCATTTATGTAATAATGTGTACTAATATACTATTGTGTAATAATTCTGAATACTAATGGCGACTTGTTTAAACTTTTGAATGTTTATAATAAATTTTTAATCATGAAATGCAAATTATCAATTCCTTCAAAAAGAATTGTAGACAAATTTCATGATTTCTATTTCTTTAGTATCTTTGAACCCCTATGAAAGATGTAAAAATAATTGAGTGCCCTCGTGATGCGATGCAAGGAATAAAAACATTTATTCCTACAGCCCAAAAGCTAGATTATATTCAGTCACTACTTCGCGTTGGTTTTGATACCATTGATGTTGGTAGTTTTGTCTCGCCAAAGGCCATTCCGCAAATGCAGGACACTGCAGAGTTACTTTCACAAATTGATCTTTCAAATACTAGAAGCAAACTTCTGGCAATTATCGCCAATGTAAAAGGTGCCGAAATGGCGGCTGAATGGGATACAATTGATTATTTAGGTTTTCCATTCTCCATATCTGAAAATTTTCAAATGCGCAATACCCATAAAACTATTGCCGAATCGTTAGTTGCTTTGGAACAAATTCTAGAAATCACCTATAAAAGCAATAAAGAATGCGTCGCATATCTTTCTATGGGCTTCGGAAATCCTTATGGCGATCCGTGGGATGTAGAAATAGTAGGTGAATGGACCGAAAAACTTTCCAATATGGGTGTAAAAATTCTTTCGCTTTCCGATACCGTTGGAAGTTCGACTCCAGAAGTAATCGACTATTTATTTTCGAATTTAATTACAAAATACCCAAATATCGAATTTGGAGCCCATTTGCACACTACCGCCGATAAGTGGTACGAAAAAGTTGATGCTGCATACAAGGCAGGATGTGTTCGCTTTGATGGTGCAATTCAAGGTTTTGGCGGATGTCCAATGGCCAAAGATGATTTGACCGGAAATATGCCCACTGAAAAATTACTCTCATACTTTACCGCCGAAAAAGTAAATATCAATCTTAATCCTATGAATTTTGAAAGCGCTTACAACGAAGCGACCAAACTATTTTCGGTTTATCATTAATTATTAGAAGTTTTGGAAATGTAAGCAATCAAAGATAATTTACTAAATATTTTTTTGTATATTTGCACGCAATTAATCCACAACTTCTAATTGCAGCATGAACGCACACACTACCAAAATCATCGGCGAAGGTCTAACTTACGATGACGTACTACTTGTTCCACACTATTCTGAAGTTTTGCCACGTGAAGTGAGCATTAAAACTAGATTCTCAAAAAATATAACGCTAAATGTTCCTGTGGTTTCTGCAGCGATGGATACTGTTACCGAAAGTGCAATGGCAATCGCTATGGCTCGTGAAGGTGGTATCGGCGTTTTGCATAAAAACATGACTATCGAGCAGCAATCAACTATGGTAAGACGCGTAAAACGTGCCGAATCAGGTATGATTATCGATCCTGTTACTTTAACTTTGACCGCAACGGTAGGAGATGCAAAAAATGCAATGAAAGAATTTAGCATTGGTGGAATTCCAATTGTCGATGATAATAGAGTGCTTAAAGGAATTGTTACCAATCGTGATTTGCGTTTTGAAAAGAACAATTCGCGTCCAATTGTCGAAGTAATGACTACCCAAAACCTTGTTACTGTTGCCGAAGGTACTTCTCTAGAAGAAGCCGAAGTTGTACTTCAAGGACATAAAATAGAAAAACTTCCAGTTGTAAATACAGATTACAAATTAGTAGGTCTAATTACTTTTAGAGACCTTACCAAAATTGCTCAAAAGCCAATTTCCAACAAAGATGCTTTTGGCCGACTACGTGTTGCTGCTGCAATTGGCGTAACTGCCGATGCTATCAAAAGAGCCGAAGGGCTTGTAAATGCAGGTGTTGATGCAATTATAATCGATACCGCTCACGGACATACTCGTGGCGTTGTAGAGGTTTTGAAATTAGTAAAAAGCACTTTTCCACAAATAGATGTCATCGTTGGAAACATCGCAACTCCCGAAGCTGCCTTGTATCTTGCAGAAAATGGCGCCGACGGTGTAAAAGTTGGAATTGGTCCTGGATCAATTTGTACAACGAGAGTTGTTGCCGGAGTTGGTTTTCCTCAGTTTTCTGCAGTTTTGGAAGTTGCCGCTGCCTTAAAAGGTACTGGAATTCCTGTAATTGCCGATGGTGGTATTCGCTACACTGGTGATATTCCCAAAGCACTTGCTGCCGGAGCAGATTGCGTAATGTTGGGTTCATTGTTGGCCGGAACCAAAGAATCTCCGGGCGAAATGATCATCTACGAAAGCCGTCAGTACAAATCATACCGCGGAATGGGTTCTGTGGAGGCGATGAAAGAAGGGTCAAAAGATCGTTATTTCCAAGATGTTGAAGATGACGTGAAAAAATTGGTTCCAGAAGGAATCGTTGGCCGCGTTCCGTACAAAGGTGAGCTTGCAGATAGTATGCAACAATTTATCGGAGGTTTGCGTGCTGGAATGGGTTATTGCGGATCCAAAGATGTGGCAACACTTCAAGAAACTGGTCGCTTTGTTCGAATTACTGCTAGCGGAATCAACGAAAGTCACCCGCACGACGTTACAATTACCAACGAAGCTCCGAATTATTCTAGATAATTTTAAGAAATTCAATTTATATAAAAAAACTCCTGTTTTCTAAATAGGAGTTTTTTGTTTAAAATAGTAATGAGATTTTCAATTTTTATTTGGGCGAGCCCTGCGCCACGACGTCTTCGGTAAAATTGATGTTTTTCGTAGGCTTGGTCAGGCTATTCGTTCCCAATCTTTATTGTAGCTTCTGCTCCGCAAAGCCACAACAAAGGATTTGCTTCGCCAGTTCGCTTCGCTCGGGTTCACTGCTATCCTTCTCGCAAAAGCGTGGTTGATCAAGAGCCTTTACGTTGTTTGGAAAAGAAACCAAGTTTAAACTATATCGAAATATTTTTTAGTATTCGTTTTTTTAATTCAATAAAAAAATAGCTTTCATTGCTTTCATCGACTGCTTCAAAATTGATTTCAAAATCAGTATTAGATTTACTTAACGGAGATATAAATGATATGTAATATTCAGTACGCCAATTTTTGAACTTTGAAAATTCAGAGTTTGATTCTATTAGTTTATCGATATCCCGAGAAGACAAGCCGTCGAAATTTTCGATAAATTTCTGTATTTCTGCCTTTTGCGTTGAGTTTATGTTATTGAAATCTCCTTCTAGAATAAAAAAAGTCTCTTTACTAAATGGCTTAATTTTCTTGTGAAAATTCTAATTTACAGATTTGGCTAAATCTTTTTCTCGTGTTTTATCACTTTCGATCCTTCCAAAAAAAACATCATTCTTGATAATTTTTTCACCGAAAAGCAAATCTAATACTCCCATACTTTTTCTATGTTTTAATTGTGAATGCGAGAAAATTTAAAATTGAATTTTAAATTAAACTAACTCTTTTGAATATTTTCGTAGCAATTTAGCTTTCATTGATTAGTTTTTATCAAATATAGAAGTTTTGGAAATTCGGTTTCGATTTTCTTATAATCCATTTTGCCATGAATATCGTTGTCGCCATATTCGAGACCTACACTAATTAAACTTTCAAGGGTAATAAATGATTTAGCGTCAAGTTTATTTGTGATTTTTATGAAATTATTTTCACCAAGTTTATAAATAATCTGTGTCAGTATAGAACCAAGTTCATAACAACCTGCTCCGCCGCCACATTCAAAATGAAGTAAAGTCACGAGAGAATCTGCGTCACCTTTTAATGTTTTCCGTATTAGTTTTTGGAGTTTCTGATTATCTTAGAGACTTTGATTTTCGGAAAGTGCATGCCCGATAATTATGCCTTCAACTTGGCTTTGGTTACACGAGTTAAAGATAAATACAATAAGCAATGATCCCAGTATTTTTATAATCGAGATTCTCATTATATGTTAATGTTTAAAAGTACGCCCAATTATAGGATAAATCTGTAGTGGTATTCTAAGTGGAAATCAAACTCGCCAATAGCTTCTTATTCCCAACAACCCACAAAATGTCATCTTTTTCCAAAACCATATTAGATTCTGGATTCAAGATTCTATTGCCATGACGTTCAATTCCTACCACAAGACCTTCTGTCTTCTCTCTTAATTGAGATTGACTGATACTTTTGCCAATAAACTCCTCGTTGGTCAGTTCTAGTTGCTGAAGTACAATCTGACTTTCCTTTTTACTTTCTGCAGGCATGATTTCTTTACGCTTCAAGTAGCTTGAGAATTCTTTAATCTGATCGTCTGTTCCAATCACACACAGCTCATCTCCTGGAAAGATACGTTCAGTTCTATTTGGAATATTGATGGTAATTTCTCCCCGTTTTATAAAGGCTATATTTATTCCAAATTCCTCTCTTAACCTTAATTCGAATAGACTTTTACCAACTATATTCGATTCTATGGCGATTGTAAAGAATGTCATGTGTCCATCCCAAGGTGTCAAATCACTTAATCTTCGGTCTTTTTTAATCTCTCTAGCATTAAAGTTTCTAAGGAAGTGACTTTCTATAACAGGATACATATTTTTCAGTTTCTTCGGAAGAATTAAGTAGGCTGCCAAAGCAATAATTAATGCAATTAATGCGACAGTAGGCGAGAAGAAAGCATTAAGTAGAAGTCCCAAATAGAATATTGCAATTGCTATCCTCATAAGGATCAATACCCAAATCGGTCCGCGATATTTTCTGATAAGCATTAATTCAGTAACCTCTTTCACCGCAATTCTTCGTAGAGAAAGTGCCCATAAAAAGGGCGAAATGACTATTAGGGTAATAACAGCACCTATTGCATTTCCAAAATTAGATCCTATAGTTAATGGTAGAATAAATTTTGACGAAAGTAAAATAAGAGCAACTATAATTACCGAATTTATTACTACTTGAACGATATAAGCTCTCAAAATTATGCGCCACTTACTCACCGACTTTATTGCCTGCGTGTTGGCACTGTATCTATCAATACGTTTAATCCATTTTTTTGGTAATTTTCGGTGTAGAAATTTCGAAAAAGGGGTAGAAAGTTTCACCATAAAAGGCGTGGTAAATGTTGTCACCGCCGATACTGCCACGACAATTGGATACAAAAAATTACTAGTTACAGCCAATGTAGTTCCTAAAGTAGCAATGATAAAGGAGAACTCTCCAATTTGTGCCAAACTCATTCCAGTTTGCACCGACTCTTTTAGGGGCTGCCCCGAAATAAGCGCTCCTAACGTAGAACTTACTGATTGCCCAAAAATGGTTACAAATGTCAAAATCGCCACAGGTAAAGCGTACTCATATAAAGTGGCTGGATCAATTAACATTCCCACAGATACAAAGAAAATTGCACCAAAAAGGTCTTTTACTGGCTTTACAAGATGCTCAATATGTTCTGCTTGGGTCGTTTCTGCGATAATAGAGCCCATAATAAACGCTCCCAAAGCTGGAGAAAATCCAACTCCCGCAGCAAAAATTACCATCATCAAACAAAGTGCAATTGATACGATCAGAAGCATTTCATCTGTTAGTAAATTCTTCGCTTTCTTGAGAAGTGTGGGTATAAAAAATATTCCCCCCACAAACCAAGCAATCAAAAAGAAGATGAGTTTTAGTACCGACTGAAATAATTCTTCTCCAGAAAATTGCTGACTTACGGCAATGGTGGATAGCAAAACCATCATCAAAATCGCTAGAATGTCTTGTACTACAAGAGATCCAATTACGATTCCAACAAATTTCTGACCTTTTACTCCCAGCTCATCAAAGGTTTTTAGAATAATCGTGGTACTGGAAATGGATAAAATTACACCGAGAAATATGCTGTCCATTGAATTCCAACCCATCGCAGTACCTACAAGATACCCAATGGCAACCATTGCTATAATTTGCGTGACGGCAGTGATACTAGCGGTACCGCCGACTTTCATCAATTTTTTAAAACTGAATTCTAGTCCTAAACTAAATAGCAGAAAGATAACTCCAATTTCTGCCCAGACTTCTACGCTGTGCATATCACTAATGGAAGGAAAAAAATCAAAGTGATTTCCTGCCAGAAATCCTGCAATCAAATACCCGAGTACTAGCGGCTGTTTAATTTTTTTAAATAAAATAACAGAAACAGCAGCGGTCATCAAAATGAGCCCCAAATCAGTGATAAGAGGCTCTAGATTACTTGTAGTTTCTGCAACAGTTTGAACTAAACTCATTGGTGTATTTGGTGCTTGTTTTTAATATTTAAAAATATTCGACTTCACAAAATTTAGAAATAAATTATATTCCTAGGTAATTTGAAGGTGTAATTTCTAACAATTCTGCCTTGATGTCATCAGATACACTTAAGTTATTGATAAACTCGTGCATTGACGCTTTATTGACTGTCGTATTTTTGCGGGTCAAATCTTTTAGTGCTTCGTAAGGATTTGGATAGCTTTCGCGTCTCAAAATCGTCTGAATTGCTTCGGCTACCACCGCCCAGTTATTTTCTAAGTCTTCAGCAAATTTAGCTTCGTTGATTAGAAGTTTGTTTAAACCCTTCAAAGTTGCTTCAAATGCAATTAGTGTATGTCCAATAGGCACACCGATATTTCTTAAAACTGTACTATCGGTTAAATCTCTTTGAAGTCTAGACAAAGGTAATTTTGCCGAAAGGTGCTCAAAGATCGCATTCGCAATTCCTAAGTTTCCTTCTGAATTTTCAAAATCAATAGGATTTACTTTATGTGGCATCGCAGAAGATCCAATTTCTCCAGCTTTTATTTTTTGTTTAAAATACTCCATCGACACATAAGTCCAGACATCTCGGTCGAGATCCATAACAATTGTATTGATACGCTTTAAGGCATCAAAATAGGCAGCAAAATGGTCGTAGTGCTCAATTTGAGTGGTTGGAAATGAATGGTGAAGTCCTAAAGTGTCTTCAACAAAGTGATTTCCGAATTTTTTCCAATCGATATTTTTATAAGCGACTTTGTGCGCATTGTAATTTCCTGTCGCTCCACCAAATTTGGCAGCAAACGGAATTTGGAACAAAAGATTCATCTGCTCCTCAAGTCTCACCACAAAAACGTCAAGCTCTTTACCCAAACGAGTAGGAGATGCTGGTTGCCCGTGAGTTCTTGCCAACATTGGAACATCTTTCCATTCTTCTGCAAGCTCATTTAATTTAGCGATAAGCGACATTAAAGATTTTAAATAAACATCTTCAAATGCTTCTTTTGCCGAAAGCGGAATGGCAGTATTGTTAATATCTTGAGAAGTCAATCCAAAGTGAATAAACTCTTTATAATCTTGTAAATCTAAAGCATCAAAAGCATCTTTTATAAAATACTCAACCGCTTTTACATCGTGGTTAGTGGTTTTTTCAATCTCCTTTATGGCAGCAGCATCTTCGGAAGAAAAATTTCTGTAGATATCACGAAGGCTTTCAAATTTTGATTCATCAACATTCTTAAGTTGCGGCAATGGAATTTCGCACAGAGCGATAAAATATTCAATTTCAATGCGCACACGGTACTTGATAAGTGCCTCTTCTGAAAAATAAGGTGAGAGTGAAACCGTTCTGCTTCTGTATCTTCCATCAATTGGAGAAACAGCATTTAAGTCTGTCAAAGTGATCATTTTCTGCTTGTTTTGGATTGCAAGCAAATATAACTTCTACGATTCATAAATGAAAGTTGTAACCGGTCAAATTTCATAATAATATCATAAAAAAGTTTCTCTGACCCTGATTGATTGGCTACTTTTGCGATCAAATTTTTATAGTATGGTGGATATCGAATATCTGAATTTTCTGGAAAATATTTTAACTAACGAAAGAAAAGCTAGATTCACATCGGTTCTTGCCGAGCGCACAAATCATTTTACAATTGCAGTTGAAGATATATTTCAAATGCACAATGCGAGCGCTGTAATGCGCAGTTGTGAAGTATTTGGAATTCAGAATCTAAATGTTGTGGAAGAAAAATACGGAAAGACAATTGATAAAGAAATTGCGATGGGTGCTCAAAAATGGGTAGACATCAACCGCTATGATTCTATTGGCGACTGCATTAAAAGTTTGAAAGCTAAGAATTACCAAATAGTTGCTACCACACCACATAAAGACGACTGCTTACTGCAGGATTTTGATATATCAAAACCATCTGCTCTATTTTTCGGTACCGAAAGAAATGGATTGTCTCAAGAAGTTCTTGATGCCGCAGATGCTTTTGTAAAAATTCCGATGGTTGGATTTACTGAAAGTCTAAATATCTCAGTTTCGGCAGCAATCATTATTCAGAATATTATGGAAAGGCTGAAAAGGTCTGATATTGATTGGAAATTATCCAATGAGGAAATTCTAAATTTACGCCTGCAGTGGGCCAAGAGTTCGATAAAAGATATTAAAAGAATCGAAGAGCGCTATTATCAATAATTACTTCTTCAGAATTCTATATTCCTCGTAGCAGTCGCTAATAGCGTCAAGAATTTGAAGGTCATTGGCCGTTCTTATAAAAGACTCACTATAATTGCAACGCGCCATAATTTCGGGAATTTCATTCTTATCAATTCCCAATAAAACTGCAACAGTTTCTCGGTCAAATTTGGACGCAAGCAGATTTCGAACAGTATCATCTTTTTTCATTGACTTTAACTTCCGAAGTTCTTTATTTTTATTTCCAAAGAAATTGTAAAGAGCATCAGCAGGATTAAAGATGGAACCCAAAACCTTACCAAAAGCTCCAGGCGAATATTGTCCGGCTTCATATCCTTGCGGAAGGCCAGAAATACTATATCTGTAATTCTCGTTGATCGGGATTAATTTTGAATCTACTTCTAGGTATCCTGTGAGTTTATAAGGAATAATTATAACTTCTTCAAGTGCAATAGCTTTCTCTGTAAGTTGAATGGTAGTAGTTTTATTCTTAATCCAGTCATTAGTAACTCGGACGGTCAGAGAATTAAATCCTAATAGAGAAATGTGCAGCGTATCATTGAGAGAAGCTCTCAGCTCAAAGTAACCAAGGTTGCTAGTTTGGGTACCAACAACTTTATTTAGATTTATAATATTAGCGCCAGCAACTGCCATCTTTGTATCAAAACTAATAATGTTTCCTGATATTGTTTGAGGAGAAATTTCTTGTGCAGCTAAATGTAAGAAACTTGCTATAAAAAAAAAGAAGACTACAAAATATCTCATACCTATTTTTAAAAGGCTAAATGTACTTAAACACTCTTAGATATCTTGTAGTCTGCTTATAATTGTTGAAAAATTAACACATTACTGTATTAGCTTTTTCTAGGTCTTCTTGCGCGATCTGATGATCCGTCATCTGATCTCCTTGGAGCTCTATCTGATGAACCTTCTGAAGCTCTTCCAAAAGATTCTGATCTGCGAGGGGCACGATCACGATCTGACGAAAATCCGCTTTCACGACGTGGTGCTCTACTGAAACCACCATCTCTTGATGGTGAAGACGATCCTCTATCAGATCTAAATCCTCCACCGCCACCGCTTCTGCTTCCGCTATCTCTTCTCGGGCCAAAACTTCCACCGCCACCACCAGAACTACGTCCGTTGTGATCACGTCTTCCGCTTCCACCACCACCTTCGTTCTTAGAGATCTCTACGTTGATTCTTCTGCCTTCTAGTTCAACGTTATTAAGGATTTCCATCACTTTATCGCTGTGCTCATTGTCAGTATTAAAGAAAGAGAATCCCTCTTTAACGTCAACTTTATAAACATCATCGCGTCCTAGATCCAAAGTTTCTTTAAGGAAATCTTTTAGCGTCATCCAATCAAAGTTGTCTCTACTTCCAATGTTAAGGAAATAACGAGTCGCTCCGTTGTTGCTAGAAGATGAAGATCCACTATCTGGTCTACGTTCTCCTGCTGATTGAGACGATAAATCTCTGTTTTTCTTGTAGTAAGTAATGAAACGGTTAAATTCAACAGAAACCATTTTCTGAATTAGCTCTTCTTTTGTAAGATCAGCCAAAACTGCATTGATCGCTGGTAAGTATCCTTCGATTCCTGCATCTACTTCTACATCTTTTATCTTGTTTGCAAGGTGCAACATTTGAGTTTCACAGATTTCTTCTCCAGATGGAACTTGTTTTTCTGTAAATTTTTGCTGTATAATTCTTTCAATAGAAGAAATTTTACGCAATTCACTTTTTGTTACAATTACAATTGATGTACCTAATTTTCCTGCACGACCTGTACGGCCAGAGCGGTGATTGTAAGTTTCAATTTCGTCAGGAAGTTGGTAATTTACTACGTGAGTAATATTATCAACGTCAATTCCACGAGCTGCAACGTCAGTAGCAACAAGCATTTGGATTTGTTTTCCTCTAAAAGATTTCATTACACCATCACGCTGTGCTTGAGATAAATCTCCGTGCAAAGCTGCTGCGCTGTAACCATCTTCTACTAGTTTTTCTGCTACTGCTTGAGTATCTCTTTTTGTTCTACAGAAAATAACCGCAAAAATGTTAGGGTTACTATCTGCCAATCTTTTTAGAGCTTCGTAACGATCTCTTGCATTTACTAAGTAAAATTCGTGAGATACTGTTGAAGATCCTGAATTTTTAGTTCCTACAGTAATTTCGATAGGATCGTGCATAAATTGTTTTGCAATACGAGCAACCTCTTGTGGCATCGTAGCAGAAAACAACCAAGTACTTTTTGAGTCAGGAGAAGTTGAAAGAATGTTTACGATATCTTCGTAGAATCCCATGTTCAACATTTCGTCTGCCTCATCAAGAATGCAATAGTTGATTTTTGAGATATCAACCAACCCACGGTTGATCATATCTTGCATTCTTCCTGGAGTTGCTACAATAATTTGAGCTCCTCTTTTGATGTCTCTTGCTTGTTCTGAGATGCTTGCACCACCATAAACCGCTACTACATTAATACCTTTTTCGTATTTTGAGTAGTCTTTAATTCCGTTGGTAATTTGCAAACATAGTTCGCGTGTTGGAGATAAAATTAACGCTTGTGTATTTCTGTTGCTCGCGTCGATCTTTTGTATTAGCGGAAAACCAAAAGCTGCCGTTTTCCCTGTCCCTGTCTGAGCCAACGCAACCATATCAGTATCTTTTTCCAATAATAGGGGAATCGCTTTCTCCTGTACTTCAGTCGGACTTTCAAATCCTAGATCTAAAATCGCCTTCAGTAACGATTCACTTAATCCTAATTGTTCAAATTTATTCATATATGTATTTAAAATAGGGTGCAAAGGTACACCATAAAACTTTTAAATACTAACGCATTTTGTCTTATTAATTTTTTATTATCTATTGACAGTCAATAAGTTAATTTTTTAAGAACTCGATCAACTCCTTGATTGCAATTCCGCGATGACTTACTGCCGCCTTTTCCTCCATCGAAAATTGCGCAAAACTGCGCTCAGAACCTTCTGGAATAAAAACGGAATCATAACCAAAACCTTGACTCCCAATTCGATTGGTAGATATGCGTCCTCTTACAATCCCTTCAAATAAATAGGTTTCTTCTCCGAGATTTAATGCAACGATTGTTTTAAATTGTGCTGAGCGATCTTCAATACCTTCTAATTCTCTTAACAGTTTGTCAATGTTATCCTCGCTATTGCAATGTTCTCCGGCATATCGGGCTGAATAAACGCCGGGCGCGCCATTCAATGCCGCAACCTCAAGACCGGTATCATCCGCAAAACAATCAAGCTGATAATTGTTCTTTACAAAATTTGCTTTAAGAATAGCATTCCCTTCAATTGTATCTGACGTTTCGGGAATCTCGGTCGTACAACCTATTTCTTTTAGTCCCTTAATCGTGATGCTTTGCGGCATCAACTGTGCAATTTCTTGAATTTTATTTTTATTGGAAGAGGCAAAAACTAAGATCATATATATAAGGTAAAGCAATTTCGCGTAAGCGTGATTATTTTTGAAGTGCTAAGGTAAGTAGAAAAAAACTTTCTTTTAGCGCGTAAACTTGATGGGGAATTCCTGCTGGAAGGACAATCATCTTACCCACTGTGAGTTCGCTTTTTTGATTTTCAGTTTCAAAAATAAGCGACCCTTGCAAAACCTGAACGGTAAGCGCGGCTGTGGCACTGTGCTTTTTCATTGCGGCGTCGGGCTGAAGTCCGATAATAACCATACATAAAAAGTCGTTTTTAAAAATCGTTAGACTATTACGATCGCTTTTTGTCCAAGCTTCTTCCGATTTTATTTGACTGATAAGTGCGTCTATATCAAAGGTCAACATTTCCTGATTGAGTACTCTTTCACCTTCGGGTCTTTGTCTAGTAGCCTTAACAGTAGATTGTGACGGACTAATTAAATTTTTTTCGCTTGCTTTGGAGAGGGAGTTTAAATTGAAGATTGCCGTCATCTCTTGCGAAAATGCAGAGTTGTTACTAAGGTCAGACGAGATTAAAATACCTCTAATATGATTTTGATCAGACGAAATGGCATAGATCGTAATTTCCTCCAACGGATCAAATAGACTCGCAGCAGTATACTGTCCGTCAATTGTAAATTCGTCAGGTGTGATTATCGAAGTTCCCGCACTGTGCAGCAAGCCATTGTCACCAAAGCTGAAACTGACCGTATATCCTTGTGATCGAAGGTTTTGAAGAACTTCGGAAAATGGTAGAATCGAACTCATAAAAAATATTTTTTTTGGAAATTACCAGATTTACAATTAATTTCAAATGAAAAGAATTTCAAGGCTAAAAGCAGTTCAATTTACGTCAATTTATTTCAAATTTAAGCAGAATCGTCATCAATTAAAGTTGTGCTCAAAAGATTTTTCATAAAAAAAAGCCCTTCAATCTATATCGATGAAGAGCTTTTCTAATTTTTATTTTTAAGGCTTTTGCCAAAATTATTCAAATTATAAACTGCTGCTAACTACACCGTAAGTCGAACAAAAACGTGCTTAATTCCTTTTTTGTCTGATTCTCTCTCGTCAATTTCTAAAATATCTTTCATTGATTTCAACATCGGTGTCAGTTTGGCAAACCCGTAATTTCGAGCATCAAATTCTGGTCTAATTCTCACAATCATATTTCCAACATCGCCCAGAAACGCCCAACCATCATCGTCGGCAATGTCTTCGATGGTCGTTCCGATCAATTCGATAATATCGTCATCAATTTTACTCAGCGCCTTGACTGGAATTTTTTCGACAGTTTTCGCAGACTTTTTCTTAGAGTCTGGATCTAAAGAATTTGACGGTGCTTTCTTAGTTTTCTTCTTGGTAGCGCCATCAAGAACTTCGATATAAATAAACCGATCACAAGCTGCAATTAGCGAATTTGGAGTTTTCTTTTCACCAATTCCAATCACTTTCATCCCAGATTCTCTTAGTCTTATGGCCAATCTCGTAAAATCGCTATCGCTAGAAACGATGCAGAAACCATCTAATTTTCCGGTATATAATAAATCCATCGCATCAATAATTAGTGCCGAATCAGATGAATTTTTCCCAATTGTGTAACTATATTGCTGCACCGGCGTAATGGCGTGCTCTAGCAAAACGTTTTTCCAACCGTTCGCATTTGGCTTGGTCCAATCAGCATAAATTCGTTTTGTAGTTGGCGAACCAAATTTCGCAATTTCCTCCATCATCCCTTTCACATTGCTGTACGGCACGTTATCGGCATCGATTAATACGGCAAGCTTTAATTCTGTATTATTATTCATTCTGAAATATTCGATTTGTAATTCTTCAAATATACAAATGATTTTGTTGCAAGACGATTTAGATTTTGGCATTTAGAATATTTTTTTGAAGCTTTCTCCCGCTTTACTCTACAATCTTGGGGAGGAATTTGCCGCATCAATCGGCATTCAAGGAGCTTCCGCTGGTCGCTCTTGCTTGCCGCTGTTGCAAAAAGGCAAATTCCTCCCCAAGGATTTCCGTTTCAATCGGGGCTAAAAAACTCCGAAATTCGTATACCACAAGTATTTAAAATAGAGATAATAAGGAGCTTATTTGAACTTAAAAGAGGTCATTGTTAAAATATTATGGTTTTAGATATTTTTATACATTTTAATATATTATTTTTGCACTCGAAAATGTGAGACTAAATTTCACATAAAGAATTTAACTGCATTATGGCTAAAGATTTATTCGAAAGAATTCAAAACAGTAGAGGACCGCTAGGTAAGTGGGCTTCTCAAGCGGAAGGTTATTATGTTTTCCCAAAATTAGAAGGAGAACTTTCTAATAGAATGATGTTTCACGGAAAAGAGGTAATCAATTGGAGTATCAATGATTATCTAGGTTTGGCAAATCATCCAGAAGTTCGAAAGGTAGATGCAGAGGCTGCTCAATTATATGGAGCGGCTTACCCAATGGGTGCGCGAATGATGAGTGGTCACACTAGCAAACACGAAGAGTTGGAGCAAAATCTTGCTTCATTTGTAAATAAAGAATCAGCATATTTATTAAATTTTGGCTATCAAGGAATGGTTTCGACTATTGATGCATTGGTAACCAAGAATGATGTTATTGTATACGACGTCGATTCGCACGCTTGTATTATTGATGGTGTTCGTTTGCATATGGGCAAGCGTTTTACTTACAGACACAACGACATCGAAAGTATCGAAAAAAATCTTGAGAGAGCTACAAAAATGGCCGAGGTAACTGGGGGAGGAATCCTTCTTATTACCGAAGGTGTTTTTGGGATGCGCGGACAGCAAGGAAAGCTTAAAGAAATTGTTGCTCTAAAAGAAAAATACAATTTCAGATTGCTTGTAGATGATGCTCACGGTTTCGGAACTCTGGGTAAAACTGGAGCTGGAGCAGGTGAGGAGCAAGGCGTACAAGATCAGATTGATGTATACTTCGGAACTTTTGCCAAATCAATGGCAAGTATCGGAGCATTTATAGCTGCAGACAAAGTGATCATCGATCACCTAAAATACAACCTAAGATCGCAAATGTTTGCAAAATCATTACCAATGATTTTGGTTCTAGGTGCACTTAGACGTCTTGAAATGTTGAAAACTATGCCAGAACTTAAAGCAAAACTTTGGGAAAACGTGAATGCGTTGCAAAGCGGGCTTAAAGCAAATGGTTTTGATATTGGTGATACTAATACTTGTGTAACTCCTGTGTATCTTAACGGTAGTATTCCAGAGGCAATGATGCTGGTAAATGACCTTAGAGAAAATTACAATATCTTTTTGTCAATTGTGATTTATCCAGTAATTCCAAAAGGAATTATCTTGCTAAGAATGATTCCAACTGCTTCTCATACGATGGAAGACATTAGAGAAACACTTGACGCTTTTGTTGCGGTGAGAGGAAAGTTACTCGCTGGAACGTATGCCGAGCTTGCAGCCGAAAAAACTGTAGACGTTAGCGAAGAGAGATAGACTACTCATATTCTAAATATTAATAAAGTCGCTTTTAAATCTTAAAAGCGGCTTTTTTTTTTGGACGCTGTAGGCAAATTAAAATTCTCTTTATAAATTTTAACTAGCGCACTGCTAATTGAAGAGTTAAAAATCGCACTGGAATCTCTTCCACTCAAATCTAATTAAATAAAATTTTCTAATGGAAATTCACAATACCAAAACCCTCACAATTTCGCAATTGGAGCAAATAAATAATTTGTGGAATTCTGAATTTCCCGTAAACTTAGAAGGCCGATTTGAAAACTTGTTAGATAAGGTAGAAAATTACAATCATTATTTGATTGAAGAAAGTAACCAAGTTCTAGCTTGGGCCGCAGTTTTTGAAAAAGATCAAGAAATACGATTTTCACTTATTGTAAAAAGCTCACAGCAACGTAAAGGATTGGGGACACTTTTGCTCAACAGACTTAAGCGTGATTTGGGAGAATTCTACGGTTGGGTAATTGATCACCATGACTATGTCAAGCAAAATGGGGAGCTTTACAATTCGCCGCTATCTTTTTATAGAAAAAATGGTTTCGAAGTTCTGGATGATATTCGGTGTGATTCAGAACTTATTATCGGAGTAAAAATTAAAAATCCAGTAAAAGTATTTGCGGAGACAAAGCGATTTATCCTCAGAGAAATACTTCCTTCGGATATCGACGGAATGTTTGAACTAGATTCTGACCCAGCGGTACATCAATTCTTGGGCAATAATTCTGTAAGTTCAGTTGAGCAAAGTATTGAGTCAATAAGATATATCAGGCAACAATATATTGATCATGGCATTGGTCGCTGGGCAATTATTGACAAGAATACGAAAGAATTTGTCGGTTGGACTGGCCTCAAATTTATAACTGATAATTATAACAATCATCAAAACTGCTACGATCTAGGTTACCGTCTTATCAAAAGGTATTGGGGCCAAGGAATTGCTACCGAAACCGCAATTGCCTCAGTAAAATATGCTTTTGAAAAACTTGATGTAGATGAAATCTTTGCCATGACCGACTCTGAAAATCACTCCTCACAGCGGATTCTACAAAAAGTAGGACTTCGTTATGTCGAAACTTTTAACCACGATGGCATTCAGCACAATTGGTTCGAGATTAGTAGAAGAGACTATCAGAATAAGAAATCGTCGTAAACTTAAAAAATGAAGTTTAAAGCATTCGAGTCGGCAAAAATTTCAATTGACTTGCAATGCTTTGTACCTTTATGACTTCAATTGAGACGGAATGCCTTTGCTAGAGCTGTAAAAAAGCTTAGTTTTCAAATTCTACTTCATTTTTCTAAGAATGTTCTTTCGGCGAAAGCCAAAAAAATCTACGCAATATATAGGATAAAGATCTATCTCTTCATGGAGAAATGTCCTCTAAATTCTTGACCATTTTCGCGTTGCACCATAAACCAATAATCTGTAGACGGTAGACGCTTTCCGTTGAGAGTACCATCCCAACCGTAATCTTTGGATAAAAGTTCCTTGATTAATTTGCCATAACGGTCAAAAATGTACACCTTAATATTAGGTTCTGCTTTGGCAAAATTGATGTGCCAAGTATCATTTATTCCATCGCCGTTGGGAGTAAAGAAATGTGGGTAATTGAGTAAGTGAACAGTTTTCCTTACAATGCCACAACCATAAATGTTTTTGACAAATACTTCGTACGAGCCTTCTTTTAAATTACTGAAGGTATTACTAACTTGATATGTGATATTGTCTAAGGAATAGTGATAATCTGCTGGATTTCCACTCAGTAAAACCACGGTAATGGTGTTTTCAGAAAATGTCCAATCGGAAGTATTTATGCTAGCAATTTCAGATGCAGACGAGCTTTTTATCACAATAGTGTAGGTGGCGGGACAGGTAATAAGTGTGCCATATTTTTTTGTGACTTCCAATGTATAGATGCCTGCGGATGTTACTGAGATTGTCGAAGTGGTTTCGCCTGTTGACCATAAATAACTATTCATTCCTGCATCTGCCGAAATTGTCACGGGATTGCCGTCACATAACGCATATTCCATTTTCATAGTGAGTTTAGGATATGGTTTTACTATGATTTCGAAGCTAGTTGTTTTATAACAATCACCAGCCAATCCTTTAAGACGCACGTAAATTGTTTTTGTGGAGGATAAATATTGGAAAGGTAGAGCGTTTGTTCCTGCTTGTGCGTTGGCTAAGCTAGAATGATAGGTTATTTGCAAATCATTCGGATTTTGCGATCCGAGTACCGCAGCATTTTGTAATGATAGATCAAATAAATATTGATTGTCATTATCGGCATCGTCGCAAACCACGATATCGTCTGGTTTTGTGATATCGAATGGCTCTGGCAAATTGACCACATCTACAATTTGCGTTACAATATTTCCGCAGGATTGCTGCACTTGAAATTTGTAAATAGCAGGCTCCAGTCCCAAAAATATATTGCTTTCGCCATTGTCTACTATAAATGGCACTCCATTTTTTTCGATTATTTTATATGTAAAAGGAGGGATGCCATCAGTAATTATCTGAATAGCAAAGGTGCTTCCATCGCAAGAAACTTTTATTACATCTAGAATAGAGAAGTTTTCCGTTACTGTAAATTCCTTTACAACATTAAAACATAGAAGTAGAGGGGGACCATCTGGAGGTCCGATAGCGTTATAAACTTTTAATAATCTAAAATCTCCAAAAGTGGTAATGAAATTTGTTAGAACGCCACTAATTACAGCCATGGAATTTAGACTGTTGGGAGGAGTACCTTCTACATTTACTACAGATGTTAGGGGATGACCCCAAGTATTTGTGATGGGATTGAGCCGTTGCAAATAGAATATATTTACCGCATCTGAGTTTAAAAGTTCGGTGTATCTTAATTTAAAAGCACCACAAAACCTGGTGATATCAAGCGTTTCTTCCAAAACTATTTGTTGTTGAACTTTGAATTTTACGGTGTGTTCTTTTCCGCAAGAATCTACAACTAGCAAAGTGTAATCTCCTTGAGGCAGTGTATTATATATAAAGGCACCTGCAGCATTAATTTCGGCAGCTGCATTATAGGGTAGTGCGTGCTCAAAAAGTTCAGGCGCCGCGGTAATATTTACCGATACAACAGTATTTCCACCATTGGCGGTTATTTTGAAAGATGCTGTAGTATCATCACAGTCGGGCCTACTTTCAGAAGTTAGGGAAGATGTGATTGGTAAAGCGAAAGTAAACGGTACTGTGTGTTCTTCTCCGCAGTCATCAATAAATTGTACAACATAATCCCCACTGACAAGGTTATTTAGAACTAATGTTTTTGCGCTTAGAACATAAAATGGCATCAAGTCAGCGGGAAGCGGGAGCGGAAAGCTGGGCGGAGCATCAATCATCTGCGCACTTACGATTGATCGTGGCGGTATGCTAACATTTACATTGGCAAATAATGGAGTACAACCGTTCTCGGGAATTATACTAATAGAAGGTTTTACTAGCGGAGCCATCAATTCTATTTCGTGGGTTGCAATATTACCGCAGGCGTCGGTAATTTTTACACTATAAATTCCCGATGGAACAGGAACGGTAGCAGAACCAAATTTCACTGTTCCGTCCGAAAAAGTAGGATAATTGGCATTTAGTGCCGCTGGATCAAAACCTTGTGGAGCGGTCAAAAATTCCATAGTGTAGGGTCCGAGGAATTTGGATGTAAAGACCTTTAAATAAAATTGGCCACAAAGTGCTATTTCTGGAGATTGTAGCACCGCCAAGCCATCCTCAATTACACCAGTCTGAGTTACAATTTCGCCGCAAGGATCGGTTGTAGATACCGTATAGGTATAAGCTTGGCCAATATAAAAAGGTATAGTTGCAGTAACGAAATTGCCACTGTTTATAGTTTGTGTCACAATAATTGGAGTGCTGTTATCTGGAGGATAGATAGTATATAAAAATGTAAGCGGATAAGCTAGTGGGACAGTACCCGAAAGGATGATAGTGTTTTTTATACTAATAGAATTACAGCTTGGAAGCGGTACATCATCATATACGGCCGCAAGAATTTGCAAACTTGCTCCTGTGCTTATTACTGTACAGGGTTGCACCAACGCTTCGCCGCAATTATCAAAAACTCTTATTTGATATGCGCCTGCAGGTACATTGGTAAAAATATTACTCGATTGAAGTGGTCTTGTTATTGGACCAGAAAGAATTTCGAAAAAGGCAGCATTTCCTTCACTAACTGCTACTGTTATCGTTCCTCCAATAATACATTGACTTCCTGTTGCAGAAACTGTAAAGACGAGAGGTGTAATTAATTTGTCAATTGTAATTTCTTGTTGTTCTGTATTCGAATTACCGTTGAGTGTTTGGGTGGCTATTACAAGATAATTTCCACTAACTAATCCTGTCAACAATCCTGTAGATTGCGAGGCAATTGGTGTAGTGTTGTTTGGAAGTTTGTAAGTTTTGTAAATAATAGTTGCGTCTGTTGAAACGCCCGAAGTGTCAAAAGTCAGCGTGCCATTTCCAGTACAAGTTTCATCCGTTTTTGTAACAGTTAAAGTAAAACTTGATAGTTGAGCAGAAGCAATTTGCACAATGAAAAAAAATAAAAATAGAAACGCGATGAATTTTTTGAACATACGTTTTCAAAAATTTATTAATTTATGGATTATTCGTTGTTAAATAACTCTTGTATCTGTGGATTATTTACTTGTTATTCCGAATTAAATCCAGAAAAAATCTATAAAATATTATTTATTAATTTAACAAAGGCCAAAGTACGATATTTAACTATAGTTTTGGTAATTGGTGAGAAATAAACAACTTATTTCCTGAATTATTGGGTTTAATGCAATTCTATTTGCCTTGGAAGTTTGGTAATTTTATAACTTCAACCGAGTCGAAATAGCGCCGCTACAGCTGTAGCAGCGCTAAGACACCAAGTTTCTATCTATTTTTCTAAGAATGTTCTTTCGGCGAAAGCCAAAAAAATATATGTAATATTCAAATTAAAGATTTATCTCTTCATGGAGAAATGTCCTCTAAATTCTTGACCATTTTCGCGTTGCACCATAAACCAATAATCGGTGGAAGGAAGTCGCTTGCCGTTGAGAGTACCGTCCCAGCCGTAATCTTTGGCTAAAAGTTCTTTGATTAATTTGCCATAACGGTCAAAAATGTACACCTTAATATTAGGTTCTGCTTTGGCAAAATTGACATGCCAAGTATCATTTATTCGATCGCCATTGGGAGTAAAGAAATGTGGGTAATTGAGTAGGTGAACAATTTTCTTAGCATCACCGCAACCATAAATATTTTTTACAAATACTTGGTAAGTTCCAGCAGCTAAACCATAAAAGGTATTCTCAGTTTGAAAGGTGATATTGTCTAGTGAGTACAGATAATGCTCAGGATTTCCGCTTTGTAAAACAACAGAAAAACTGTTGTCATTGTAGGTCCAATCTGAAGATATAATTTCTGAAATTTGCGGAACGGTGGTATTTGTAACCACGACGTTGTAAAGCGCCGAACATGTAATTTCTGTGCCGTATGCACGCTGCACTTCTAGAGTGTAGGTTCCAACTTCACTTACAACAATAGACTGTGTAGTTTCTCCCGTTGACCATAAATACGATGTCATTCCTGCATCGGCGGTGATGGTAATCGGGCTACCTTCGCAGAGTGCGTAATTTAACTTCATATTCAATTTAGGATAGGGTTTAACTTTTATCTTAAAACTGGTAGTCTTAATGCATTCCCCGATGAGTGCACGCAATCTCACATAGAGAGTTTTACTTCCCGAGAGGTATTGGTAAGGAAGAGGATTTGTTCCTGACAGCGCATCTGCTATACTAGTATGATAGCTAATGCTAAAGTCTACCTGATCCTGAGCGCCAACAACAGCGGCGTTTTGCAGAGATAAGTCAAATAGTACTTGGTTGTCCATATCGGCTTCATCACACGCAATCATATCTTCGGGTTGCTCGATAAAGAATGGCTCTGGTAAATTTGAAATATCTACAATTTGAGTCACGATATTTCCGCACGACTGCTGCACTTGAAATTTGTAAATAGCCGGTTCTAATCCTGTAAAAATATTATTGTCGCCATTGTCAACTAAAAATGGTAAGCCATTCTTTTCTATAATTCTAAAAATTAGAGGTGCAACACCATCACTTATAATTTTTATGTCTGAGGATGTTCCGTCGCAGGAAATTTTCACAATCTCTTTGATAGAAAAATCTTCGTTGACATTAAATACATTTGTAACCACAAAACATTTCTCAGGGTCGGTATTTGCAGCAGTTGACATACTTTCAAACACTTGAATAATTCTAAAATCTCCAAAAGTGGTGACGTTGTAAACAGTTGTTCCGTTGATGATTGGAATTGAATTTATCAAGTCAGGTTCGCTGCCTTCTGGATACTCTACAAAAGTTTGTGGATGTCCCCAAGTATTAGTTACAGGATCTAAACGCTGCAGCCAGAATTTTTGATTAAAATTTGTATTGGATGTATGGGTGTATTGAAATTTGAAAGCGCCGCAAAACCTAGTGATATCTAAAGTGTCTTCGGTAACTATAGTTCCCTCCACATTAATTGTCGCAATATGAGTTTTACCGCATATATCTATCGCACTAATCGAGTAGGAGCCAGGTACTAAGTTATTAATAACCAAAACGCCTTCAGGGTTTAAATTTGAGGTAACATTAAACGGAAGTGGTGATGCAAATGATGCTGGAGCAGCTGTAATTTGTGCCGAAGCGATTGCTACTCCCAGTTGACCTTTTATTACGACACTTCCTGTCTCTCCACCGCAGTCTGGTCGGGTAGTTGTGATTATGTTGGAAGTATCAATGTACGGGACTTTAAAAGGAATTGTATACTGCTTACCGCAATCATCTACAATAATAATAACATAATCCCCACTAATCAAATGAGTCATAACTAGAGTCTTGGTGGCACTGTTGTAAAATGCCATCATATTGGCAGGAAGTGCAAGGTTTGCTCCACTAGGCGCAGTAGTCATGCTGGCACTTACAATTCCTCGACTTGGCACTTGAATAGACACTGTAGCGAAATTTGACACACATCCAGGCTCCGATTCAATCTTCACAGATGGAATAACTTCAGGCACTTGAAGATTTATTTCATGTGTTGCTGTATTTCCACAAGCGTCAACAACTTTTATTTTATAGATTCCTCCCGGCATAGAATTTCCTATGCTACCAAAGGTTATGTTTGGAGCATTATAAGTTGGAAACTGTGCACTAAAGTTTCCCGGGATAAAACCAGCAGGGGCGGTTATGAAGGATAGTGTATAGGGACCTATGAAATTACTGACATTCACATTTAAAAAAAACTCATCACAGGGCGCTGGTACTGGACTTTGAGAAACCGTAAGTTTTTTATCTATTTCTCCCGACAACGTTATTTCAGTTCCGCATACCCCAGTGGTAGAAACAGTATAGTTGTAAGGCACTCCATTGTAATACGGTATTACCGCCGAAACATTCGTTCCGCTAGTGACAGTTTTAACAATGACCACTGCTGGTCCGCCACTTGGAGGATAAATTGTATAAGTAAATGTAAGAGGGTATGGAATTACTCCGCCGCTGTCAATAGAAAAGGAATTATTTATTGTAATTGAATTACATTGTGTTAGAGCGGCAAAAGAAGTGGTACTAGGATTAACAGTAATTTCCTGAAATTCAGAAAAAAGGATATACGTTTTTACTAATGCTTGACCGCAATCATCAAAAACTCTAATTTGATAAGTCCCTGCAGGTAAACCAGTAAAAACATTTGAAGTTTGCAGTGGACGAAGTACAGGACCTGCGATAATTTCAAACATTGCCGGATTTCCCGCCACAACATTTGCGGTAATTGTTCCTCCTGTTACACATTGACTTTCTATTCCGGAAAGTGTGTATGCCAATGGAGTTATTATATCTAATATTGTAATATCAACGGTCTGCGAATTTATCTCATTCCCCAATTTTTGAGTTGCGATAACTCGATAATCACCGTGTACAAGTCCGGTGAGGGTAGAAGTGGTTTGAGAAGCAATTGGATTTGCAAGATTTGGAAGCTGATAGGTATTAAAGGTTACGACAGCTGCTGGATTCGTGCCGGTTGCCTGCATGTCGAGACTACCGTTTCCAGTACAGGATTCATCTGTAGATGTGACTGTAAGTACAAAAGGTGGTAATTGTGCCGCTGCAAAGTGTACTGCGAAAAGGCATAATGTGAGCATGTAGAAGATCTTTTTAAACATTTGTTTAGTCAGATTATTTATGTTTTAAAATTCTAGTGAAGACGTTGGCAAATACTGCGCAATGTAAAAAAACAGCTTATAATTATGACAGAATAACCTTCCAAATAAGTCAGTGATTTTTTGTCAATTATGCCTGTGTACTGTCGGGTACAAAGGTACAATTTTATTGTATTTACAAATATTTTTGCTTTAAATACTTGAAACGCACTGTAGTAGCGGTCTGATGCCAACTATTTGCTTATTTTTGGATATATTTCTTTCCTTTTGCTCGTCCAACGACCTCAAAAGAACGTTCAATTACATCCTTTCGTGCGCGTAGAAATGTTAAAAATATTATTTCACTAAAACGCTTAGTATGTAATAAAAATTGTTTAATTTTGCACACCTTTTGGTGGATAGGGGTTTCCTTGAGGGTCAATATTTTACGTAAAACAACTTCTGTCTTTTTCTACTAATTAAAGAAGCCCGAGAAAAAACAGAATACAAATTTTTATCAGAATGTCTGAATTAATTAAATCACAGGAAGAATTCTTAAACAATTTTAACTGGCACAATTTTGAAGAAGGTATTGATGCAGTAGATGCTCAAAACCTACAAGAGTTTGAAGACTTAGTTTCAAAAACTTTTATTGACACAGATCAAGAAGAAGTAGTAGAAGGTACAGTTGTAAGAATTACTGATCGTGACGCAATCGTTGACATCAACGCTAAGTCTGAAGGTGTAATTTCTCTTAATGAGTTCCGTTACAACCCAGGTCTAAAAGTAGGTGACAAAGTAGAAGTACTTATTGACATCCGTGAAGACAAAACTGGACAACTAGTTTTATCTCACAGAAAAGCACGTACTATCAAATCTTGGGATAGAGTTATCTCTGCAAACGAAACAGGAGAAATCGTTAATGGTTTTGTAAAATGCAGAACTAAAGGTGGTATGATCGTTGACGTTTTCGGAATTGAAGCATTCTTACCAGGATCTCAAATTGACGTTAAGCCAATTAGAGATTACGATGTGTACGTAAACAAAACAATGGAATTTAAAGTTGTGAAAATTAACCACGAATTTAAAAACGTTGTAGTTTCTCACAAAGCGCTGATCGAGGCGGATATCGAAGTTCAGAAGAAAGAGATCATCGGTCAATTACAAAAAGGACAAGTATTAGAAGGTGTTGTTAAAAACATTACTTCTTATGGTGTGTTTATAGACTTAGGTGGTGTAGATGGATTAATCCACATTACAGACCTTTCTTGGAGTAGAATTAATCACCCAAGTGAAGTTCTTGAACTAGATCAAAAATTAAATGTTGTAATCCTTGATTTCGATGATGAGAAAACAAGAATTCAATTAGGTCTTAAACAACTTAATGCTCACCCATGGGATGCACTAGATGCAGAACTTAAAGTAGGTGACAAAGTGAAAGGTAAAGTAGTTGTAATCGCAGATTACGGTGCATTTATCGAAGTAGCTGAAGGTGTAGAAGGACTAATCCACGTTTCTGAAATGTCTTGGTCTACGCACTTACGTAGCGCACAAGATTTCGTGAAAGTTGGAGATGTTGTAGAAGCTCAAATCTTGACTCTTGACCGTGATGACCGCAAAATGTCTCTAGGTATCAAACAATTGTCTCAAGATCCTTGGACTGATATCACTTCTAAATATCCTGTAGGTTCTAAACATTCAGGTATCGTTCGCAACTTTACAAACTTTGGTATCTTCGTAGAACTAGAAGAAGGAATTGATGGACTTATCTACATCTCTGACCTTTCTTGGACTAAGAAAATCAAACACCCATCTGAATTTGTAAATGTTGGTGAAAAACTTGACGTTGTTGTTCTTGAACTTGATGTTGATGGACGTAAATTGTCACTTGGTCACAAACAAACAACAGAAAATCCTTGGGATAAATACGAAACTTCTTTCGCTGTTGGAACTATCCACAACGGAGAAATTTCTGAAATTGTTGACAAAGGAGCTACTGTAGAATTTGGAGATGATATCGTTGCATTTATTCCTACTCGTCACCTTGAAAAAGAAGACGGAAAGAAATTGAAAAAAGGCGAATCTGCAGATTTCAAAGTAATCGAATTCAACAAAGAATTTAAAAGAGTTGTTGCATCACACACTGCTATTTTCCGTGAGGAAGAAGAGAAAAATGTGAAAGCAGCTTCAGATAATACTTCAAGCTCATCAAACAGCAATAATGCTCCAGCTTCTACTTTAGGAGACAGCAATGACATTCTTGCAGCTTTGAAAGCTAAAATGGAAAAAGGAGGAAACTAATCTTCTTTATTCAATATTAGAAAGCCTCGTAAGTAATTACGAGGCTTTTTTTTGCCATTAATTGCAGCAGAGTGATGATCCAAATATCCAGATAACTTCAGACTCAGATTAGGCTCTGCGCTTTATTTTTACCTACTTGGCTTATATATGTATAAATAATTGAAAATTATTTCGCCAACCAGTTTTTATTTTCTTCTAAATTCATTCCCCATTTAATTCCCAATATTGAAATTAAATTTTTTTCAGAAGTCGAAGTGAAATTTCTTCCAAAACCTCCAGTTAAGTAAACATTGTTGTTAATTTTATATTGGATAGTGCCCACAGATCTATAATCCCGACCGTCCCCATTTCTGCTAATGTATTCATAGCCTACAGAGAAATCGTCTACATCTATTTGCAATTTACCGCCTAAGTCCAGATATTCAAATTGATTTGTATAATCTAAATCAACTGCACTATAGACCGCTTTGTCTTCTAGAAAGCGAATAAATCCGAATAGGTTTAAATACTTATTCTTCCTAGACAATTTTGGTGAGTATGTGATGGTACTCCATACACCCGTCCGGTCAGGCTGATTATGACTGAAGGTTTGATCTGGATATAACAAGCTATATGCTGCCGCAAAATCTAAAGTTAGCAGAGGTCTTTTTAGAATTTCTGCGAAATCGTCGGCCTCATCAGTTGGAAGTGAGTCGAGCACTTTTATTCTTTGCAAATTATACGCTTCGGTAGTTGTAAATCGGTTGAGAGTGGGATAATTGCGAGCCATTATTTTGTCGGCGACTTCAACTAAGCCTGCATTTTGGTTCCTCATTTTTGCGTAAGCACCTGCAATCGCAGATTTATTAGCTCTAAATATAGTGACAATAGTAACGCTCATTCCCATGGCAACGTACGTCGCCGTATCGCTTTTTGCAACTAGTACTGAAATTGAGGGCTGCAGTAATTTGTCTATTGTTACTTGTTTAAAATCTTCAACCTTATTTCCTAAGCCAAAATATTCTAAACCAGTTAATTTCTGGCGATTTAATCCGAAATCAAAGGAAATATTCGAAAGGTTCTCGGTGTTAACATTAAAGTCTTTGGAGTTAGGATTCGAAATTACTACCGCCGCAGTGTTGTCGAGTAGCGATGCTGTTGTCGAATAAACAATTTCTGAATCTTTTAAGTCAGCTACAGCAGCCGAATTCTGGCTGATAACGATGTTCGTACATAATACACTTACTATAAAGAAGGCTATTTTCATACTAAATCTATTAATGTTACAAAATATAAGAGCTTTTTGCTTTCGATCCTATACGGCCCAAAATCATACTTTTTAAACTCCACCACTGCAGTTTCGCAATCATAAACTTTATAACTAAAGTTTAAATCTTTAATCCTATTGGCAATTTCGCCTTCAGGCAGTGCATCGATTGCATAGTAACTCAGATAGGTTTCAAAGTAGAGCAGTCCTTTATTATGCGTGAAGGGTTTAGTGATCGGAATTGACGCATCTGTGAGATGCATTGGCGTTGTAAAAATCGGACTATGAGGATTTGTTCCGTCTTGTAAATCTAGAAAGAGCCGAGTATATAGCGGGATGAAGCCGTTATTGTTTGATAATTCAAAACTCGCCCGAATCTTCTCACAGTTTTTAGTATTGAAAACTTGGCTCATAGCAATGATTTTAGGTGGTTATTTGTATTTTTAAAAACTGAAAAAATTTTTGCCGTCTTTTAGATTTTATACAAAAATCAGCTTCTGTAGAATCTGATTTAGCTGATTCCTAATTTTCCAAAAGTCATCGGTCCAACAATACCATCCGAAACCAACTTGCTTTTAGTCTGAAAAGCTTTTACCGCTTGCAGGGTAACCAAATCAAAGTTACCGGTGATTGCCAAATTTAATCTACTATCTTTTGCATTTAAAGCTCTTTGCAATTCGGTTACCATAAATCCTACCGCTCCTCGACGCAGATAACTGCCTGATACAAATTTAGACCTGGCCACACTCATTTGGTTTGCCTCTCCCTGCAAAGCACCGATGGTCACCGCATCGGCAATTCCGCTGGCATTCATAGTATTTTTAATTTGAAATTCCTTCAGAAAAGCTTCGGTTTGCGAACCAAACCAACCGTCTATTTCAATCTCGTAGCCAATATCATAGAGGTATTTTTGAATCTGCGCAACTTTTGAACCTCTATCTCCTTTTTTTATCGAAGTAGCAACTGGCGTAACTCTATTATCGCTATAAACCCCCGGATTGATAAAAGATTTGACAAGATTTCGCGATCGAATTCTTTTCATCACCCCGCCACCATCGCTATTATTAGAAGTGGATGTATTGCCTTCCCATGCTTCAAGTACTGTTTTTTCTGAATTATTCCACTTGATAAAAATTCCAATGTGATCCGCATAACCGTCACCTGTCCAATCGTAGATTACCAAATCTCCCGGCTCCGGATTCGAAGTGAGCTTCCCTTTTTCTCGGTAATAATTATGCGCCGCTTGGCAGTGATGAATTCCGTTTTTTGTCTGAATATGTCCCAACGGATGCCCCGCGTGGTGAAACACCCAACTTACAAACATCGCACACCATTTATGCCCGTTCAAAGATGGCTGATACCATAATCCATATTCAGTTTTATTGCTGCCTGGCGGCCGTTCTACAACACCATTTTGCGACTGCGCTTTGTTAAGTACATCTTGTCTTGCCATGATTTCTAGGTTTAGAATTAATATAATCTCATTTATACAATCGGACTTTAATTCTTTAAGTAGGAGTGGAGAATCGAATTTTCCCGTAATATAATCAGTATTTAATACTTCTTTTCTAAGGCTGCTAGTTTGTAAAAAACTAATAAGCAATAACTTACGATTTGGTTTACTAAAGCTACAAAATTATATGATACCTATCTTTTATTTTTTTGGAGCTTTTTGCCTCGCCCGTTAGCGTTGCGCGGGTCCCACTATTCGCTCCATTCTTTTTGGGCAGAAAAAGTCCCAAAAGGATTTGCTTCGCCAGTTCGCAAAAGCTCGGGTCCACTGCTATCGGGGCTAGGGCATTTCGTCAGAGAACAAACGCAAACGTAGGTAAACCACCTTTTAATTTTGTTCGCTTCTAATAGTTCAAAATTAACTTTAGTACAGTATTTAGAATTTTTTGGACTTCAAATTTGTAGCTTGCGGCAAAATATCTTTATTTTTAATTGTACCTAAATTAAAAATGTACACATCTTGCACTGCCAAGAACTCTAGTTACAACAAGGCATTTAGACGATTCAGGTTCTTAAAAGAACCCAATTATCACAAACATTAACTTTATGACAAAAACTACTCTGAACAAAGGAATATTTGTACCTAGTATGGTATTTATATTAATTGTGTCCGTTATATCGGTGATCTACCCAGCGTTGGCAGATCAAATTCTGAATAGCATTAAAAACTTCATCTTTGTAAATCTCAACTGGGTTTACGTCTGGTCAGTAACTTTATTTGTAATATTTCTGGTCTATCTACTCTTCAGCAAATACGGAAATATTCGCCTAGGTGACAATGAGAGCAGGCCCGAGCATAGTTTCTTCTCATGGGTAGCCATGTTATTTTCAGCAGGAATGGGAATTGGACTCATGTATTTTGGCGTTGCCGAACCAATGCAGCACTATTCATCCGAAGTTTTTGGCGTGACCGAATATGTCAACAAAGCCAAAAATGCGCAGCTTTATACATTTTTCCATTGGGGCATTCACGCTTGGGCAATTTACGGGCTTGTAGGATTGTCACTATCTTATTTTGCCTATCGTTTTAAATTGCCGCTTTCACTAAGAAGTTGTTTCTATCCGTTGTTAAAAGAGAAAACCAACGGAAGATGGGGAAATGTAATTGATGTCTTTGCTTTGTGTAGCACATTTTTCGGAATCACCACCACTCTGGGTTTTGGAGTCGTTCAGATAAATTCGGGACTGCAAATTTTGGGCATAGTTCCCAATACCAGTTTTATGTATCAGATAATGATTGTGGTAATTTTGGTGTCGCTTGCCATCGCATCAGCGCTTACGGGAGTAGATAAGGGAATAAAGATCTTAAGTAATATTAATGTGATTATGGTAGTTTGCCTGCTACTATTCGTTCTAGCTCTTGGGCCAACCGTCTACCTTATCGGAAGTTTTACCGAAGGATTGGGGAATTATATCAACAACTTTTTCAACCTGACATTCAGTACCCACGTCTACAATCCCGAAGTATTGCCTTGGTTTTACGATTGGACGATTCTCTACTGGGCGTGGTGGATTTCTTGGTCTCCTTATGTGGGACTTTTTATTGCCAAAATATCTAAAGGTAGAACCATAAAGGAATTTATTGTGGCGGTACTGCTAATTCCTTCATTATTTAACTTCATTTGGATGACCGTTTTTGGAAATTCAGCTATCTGGTTTGATCTAAACGTTGGACAAGGCGCGCTAAGCGCAGTATCAGGAAATCCTGACGCCTTAATGTTTCGATTTCTAGAATACCTACCTTTCTCAAGCATAGCGAGTTTTATTACCATCCTGATTGTAATGATTTTCTTTGTAACCTCTGCCGATTCTGGAATTTTTGTAATGAATAATATTGCCACCAAAAACGCGGAGAAATCTCCAAAATGGCAAATTATTCTTTGGGGCGCACTGCTCGCAATTCTGTCATTGCTATTGCTAAATGCTGGTGGACTGAAAGCGTTGCAAAGCATGACTTTGATTACCGCCCTACCATTTGCAATTATTATGATTCTGTTTATTGTGAGCTTGCTCAAAGGTCTTGCCATCGATCAATCCTACTATGAGCGTAGCTTTTCCAAAACTACAATTCCCTGGTCTGGACGACTATGGAAAGACCGCCTTAAGCAGATTGTAGCATCAAAAGATCGCGCTTCGGTAGATCTTTATATCAATACTGTTGTCAAAGAAGCTTTTGGCGAATTGCAAACCGAATTTGCAAAGAACGGAATTGAAGCCAGCATCAATACCTCCGAAAATCCTTCCAAAGTCGAAATTGAAATCAAATATGATGTAATAAATAACTTCATCTATGGCGTTGAAACCACTTCCAAAAAAGTTTCCAATTACCTAGTTGAAGAAGACAACCTTCCCGACATTCAGGCCAAAGGCACCTTCTATCCAAAAACCTATTTTGGTGACACCCGCGAGAGTTACGACATTCAATATTTTACGAAAAACGAATTAATCTCCGATGTATTAAAGCATTACGATAGATTTTTGGATATCGTATCTGATGATAGTAATGAGATGTTTATTAGTAGTGATAGTAACGAGAGGATTGAGTGATTTTAAAATAAAAAACCCTCCAGATTTGAAGACTTTGGAGGGTGTTTTATTTATAAGACTGGATATTTATCCTACTGACATTTTTGCTGACTCTTTCCAGAGGTAATTTGGCATCGGCTCGTGTAGTTCCCATTTGATACTCATAGGTTTTGATCCTTCATGATTGATGAAATTAGCTTCTCCGATAAAAACATAACCCATCGTGTTATTGAATTGATTTTTTGCCTGCTCTCGGACAAATAGCAAAATTCTTTTGCCGAGTTTTTGATGATTTATATAAGTCAAACCTTTTCCTAAATCAGCTCTAGTTTGATTTTGTGATTGCCAATGAAATAATATTTCACTAATAGCATAATCATCATACATCGTTGTTGGCGAATAATCTTCCTCCGATTTTACTAGGTCAATGAAAAGAAGTTCTGTATTAATATCTTTGTTTTCCGCAACTCCAACTCCTATTTTATTTGATGAAACTTTATCAAACGTTGACATCTGAAAAGCTACTAAAATTTGATCTCTTGTATATCGGGCATGTACTTTTAAGGGTTGCGCATAAGGTAAGACAATATCTATTTCTTTAAAATCGACCCTGTCTATAAGAATTTTCAAAACTTCAATTATTTCGTTGTTCAATATTTTATTCTTGCCAATTGACCTTATACTTTCCTCTAATGATGGAAAGCCACCTGGATTTTGCCAAACATCGTAGTGAAGCATCAGCAACATAGTCAACTCATTTTTAGAATAATCCTTCAGATCTATATTGAAATTTTTCTTTGCTAACTGTAAAATGAAATAAAAATAGATAGTTGATTTTGTTGAGAACCATTTTTTATTTATAGCTGAATAAATTTGTTTCTCATGGAGCTTATCAAAATCTTCAATAACACCTGCAGCTTGGCACAGTCTGGACCAAGCCCTTTTTTATAAATTGCCTCTAAAGGTATATGGGTTAAATCTATAAAATTCTTTAGCGTTAAGGGAAGAGTTGTTTGGTGTTGAAAGTTTCGAATTTTCGTAATTAGCTGATTAATATTGAAAGTGGTTGCCTTTCTTATGTTCTCTAAAATTGTCTCTTTTGTTCTTTTCTCCAAAACAATAGAGCATCCTAGAGGTAAATGAGGAAAATCTGCCTCAATTTCTTTCTGAACTGAAGTAGTGGTTTTTCCAATTAAAGCTCTGAATTTACTTTCAAAATCATATTCAGGCCTTGAGTTTCCAACAAAATCTAGCACGGTTAAACAATCCTTACCTTCAGACAAACGTAAGCCACGTCCTAGCTGTTGAAGAAAAACCGTCAAACTTTCTGTTGGACGTAGAAATAAAACAGTATCAATTTCAGGTATATCTACTCCTTCATTAAAAATGTCAACGACGAATAAGTAATTAAATTCTTTGTTTCTAAATTGATTACGAATTATTTCTCTCTCTTTTGAGTTGTCACTTGTAAGAAATGCTGCTTTTATGCCGGCAAGATTAAACTTTTCGGCCATGAATTTTGCATGTTCAATAGTTACACAAAAACCAATCGCTCTCACGTCATGTATATTGTTCGTATACTTTTGAAGTTGCGTAATTATTTCGCCAACACGAATGTCATTCTTAGTATAGATACTTGTCAATTCGCTTGCAACATATCTTCCTTTTTCCCATTTTACATTGCTTAAATCAATACTATCTGTAATTCCAAAATACTGAAATGGAGAGAGTAATTTTTTATTTAAGGCTTCAGGCAGCCTTATTTCTGCAGCAATTCGATTGCAAAAATCTTCAAGGATATTTTCACCATCCATTCTTTCAGGAGTAGCGGTTAAGCCTAATAATACTTTTGGTTTAAAATAGTTGAGAATAGGTCTGTAGGATGAAGCGGATATATGATGAACCTCGTCGATGATTACAAAATCATAATATTCCGGAGATAAATTTAAATCCTTTATTCGATTATTTAAACTTTGAACCGAAGCAAAAACGTACTCGTTGCTTGACGGTATTAAGCCGTCAACCATCAATTCTCCAAAATTGTTATCTTTCAGTACGCCTTGGAAAGTAGCTTTAGCCTGCTGTAAAATTTCTTTTCGATGTGCTACGAATAATATTTTAGAAGATTTATTATTGTCTCTAAAATTCTTATAATCAAAAGCTGAAATAACCGTCTTACCAGTTCCTGTTGCTGCGACTAATAAATTTCTGTATCTGTTATGAATAGTCCTTTCAACTTCTAACTTCTCTAATATTTCTTTCTGATATGGATATGGTTTTATGTCAAAGAAAGTAATTGGTGCAGCGTATTCTTTCGAAAATCTACCTTCTTTAAGGGCAGTAATTAATTTTTGAGAATGACTCTCTGTATTAAATAATTCAAAATCGGAATCTTGCCAATAGGCTTCAAAAGTTTTCCGAAATTTGTCAATAATATGTCCTACTTCTTTGGTCGTGATTTTTAAATTCCATTCCAAACCATCCGTTAATGCCGAACGAGAAAAATTTGAAGAACCAATATATCCCGTATGAAATCCGGTTTTTCTTTCAAACAAATAAGCTTTGGCATGTAGTCTTTCATTTCTAGTATTATAAGAAACTTTCACTTCCGTATTATCTAGAGAAGCTAAGAATTCAACCGCTTTTGAATCTGTTGCTCCAACATAAGTGGTTGTAATTACTCTTAATTTGCCGCCACGACTTGTGAACTCTCTTAACTCTTTTTCTAAGATTCTTATACCTTGCCACTTTATAAATGAAACTAAAAGATCCACTCTATCCGAAGATAAAATTTCTTTTCTCAATTCACTTTCAAGAGTAGTCCCTGAATTACCGCCAGTAAAAAGCTCACTATGAATTAATCTGGTGAAAGGAGTTATCTCTTTGAGCCGCAAATCTAAATCAGTGAAATGATTATCAACTTTTGTAAAGACAGCTTTTAATATTTTCCCTTCTGTTTCAATTAAATCATCTTCAAAATCTTCTTTTTTAAGCTCCTCTTTTAAAAACAAGATAATTTTATTAGCGATAGCAATTTGTTTATCAAGTGCATCATCGCCTTTTACCAAACTTAACGCATGTTTTAAAGTGCCCGAAATATGATGAGCTAACAATTGAGATGCTTCGGCTTTATCAATAACGGTTGTCTTAACTTGAAAATTATCTTTCTCTAGTTCACCAAGTTTAAAACTCACTAATTTTGTTACGAGTTCCTCGTAGATTCCTTGATTCATAATTTTATTTTAAGTAATTCTTCAACAATAGGTAAATCAGCTTCAGCCCAATCTAAATGTAATAATTCGGCAGGATCCAATAATTTATAGGTATGATGCTCTGTCAGCATAATATCGCCAGAAATGTGCCTCGCTATAAATGGAATTAGATTAACTTGGAATTCTCCGTAATCATGAATAGTATTTGTGAGTTTACTTAATATTTCAATTTTTATATTAATTTCTTCTTTGATTTCTCTTTTAATACACGACTCCTCACTCTCTCCAATTTCAAGTTTTCCACCGGGAAACTCCCACTTTAAAGGTAGTTTCATTTCCTTGCTCCTTTGTGTAACGATTATTTTGGATCCAAAATAAATTATGGCGCAAGTAACATTTATCATGAATATTAAGTTTAATTAGGTTGGTTGAAATTTTATGCAATCTTTTAATCGCCTGACCGATGAATCAGTCTGTTCCCAAATCTATAGAATAAAATTTAACAAAGACCTGAAAAAATGATAAGTGAGTAAAATTTTTAAATGATGCTTAAATTCACTTATGTAATGTTTAAAATATACAATTACAGAAGTTGCACCGCAAAGTGTGTGTTAGTATAAATAGATGGTTGGTAATTAGTAAACAGAAGTCCCAATCAGTGTCAAAATCCCATAGGTTGATGGGCGTGTAATCCTTTCTTTTACTACTACGAACAGCTAGGAAGACATATAAAGTGAACAGCAGGATGCGAGCAATACGAACAAGAGAAGTAAGGAGCTCCAAAATAAAAAAATTTCAAAAAGTGTAATTCAAAACGTAATTCGTACTTCTTCCTCCTGCTTCACCTTTTAGCAATATACCTTTGTTTACTAAATCAGTTATATCTCTGAGGGCTGTGTCTGGGGAAGTTTTAGTCATTTTAGCCCATTTGCTACTGGTCAGATTACCTTCAAAATTTTCCATCAGTTTGTTTAGCATCAGTTTCTGGCGTTCATTATTAATTAGACCTGCTGATTTAACCCAAAAATTATGTTTATTGACTACTTTATCAATTATTATACTTGAGTGAAGTATACTATTTTTAAGACATCCCAAAAACCAAATAATCCATTCTGTGATTTCTAAATCGTCTTTTTGGGTTCGCTCTAAAATAGCATAATAGCCATTCTTTTGTTTATTTATTTCAGTGGACATACTGTAAAATCGCTGATTAATACCATCAGCTTTAGAAAGTTGCATATCTGTAATTGCTCTGGCAATTCTTCCATTGCCATCGTCAAAAGGATGTATGGTTATAAACCATAAATGAGCTACAGCTGCTTTGAGTACCGATTCTAAATTTTGTTCGCTATTAAACCAGTCCAAAAACTGTTTCATTTCGAACGCTAAATTTTCGGACCTTGGAGCTTCATAATGCACTATTTCTCTACCTATACCGCCAGAAACTACTTGCATAGCTCCTGAACGCCAGTTGGCTACTTCAATTTTATACAAACCACTACGTCCAGTTGGAAACAATGCAGCATGCCATCCAAACAAACGATCATCGGTGAGTATTTTATTATCATTTTGTGTAGCATCAAGCATTAGTTCTACAATTCCATCCACATGTCGATCGGATGTTTCTATACCCGAATATTCTAGCCCCAATCTTGTGGCAATGGAGGAACGAACGAGCTCTGGATTTAATATTTCACCTTCTATAGCAGAAGTTTGCAGTACATCTTGAATTAAGGTTTGTAAATTGGCTTCGTCTTTTAGTTCGAATCCTAATCCTTCTACTTTACCCATAAGTTTGCCCTGCAAGTGACGAACTTCACTTAATAGTGAAATAAATTCCTGCTCATTCCATGTAAATGAAGGCCAATATTTTAATTGATGGATGTAAATTGCCATTTATTTTCCTTTGATGCGGTAAATATAGTAATTATTCTCCGCAAAAAATGCGGTGATTAGACCTACTATTCACCGCACAAGTTTATTGAAGTGATTTTACGAAAATGTGAAAAAGAAATAGATAGGGGATTTTTCCGATAATATTATTATTGGAGCATGCTGTAGATACGGTGTAATGCAAACTCTGTGCGGCATTGTCTTTATAAATGTAGATGAGGTTTCTATAGAAATTATTCCAATCAGGGTCCAAATCCCCTAGCCCTGATTGAAGCGGACCCGAGCGAAGCGAACTGGCGAAGCAAATACAGCCTCAAGATTGTAGTGTAAAGCAGGACCCGAGCAGCGCGAACGGGCGAAGCAAATAGCTCCAAAAAAAAGATATTATCAATCCTTAAATTTAATCTTCACAAAATCTTTAAATTTTTCAATCTTTCAATTCTTCTATTTGCCAATACAAAAATTCGCAAATATATTCCCAAGTAGCTCATCGCTAGACACTTGACCTGTAATTTCTCCGAAATGGAAAAGCGCTTGCCTGATATCAATCGCCATCAAATCGCTCGGAACCTGCTGAGCCACGGCGTAACTAACTTTCTGAATTTCCTGCAAAGCCTTGAGCAAGGCATCGTAATGACGGGTATTGGTGATAATAGTCTCGTTGTTGCGAAGTGCGCCGGTGTTGACAAACGACAATAAAAGATTCTTGAGTGTCTCAATGCCGTCCTGTTGCTTGGCCGAAAGCAGCAAAATATTGGGAATCGCCTCGGTTAAAACAACTTTGTCGGCTTCGGAAAGCTTGTCTGCTTTATTGCCCAAAATCACTAGTGGCTTGAGTGGATGCTGATTCTTGATTTTCTCGAGCTCGATCTGAATTTCCTGTAGGGTGCGGCCTTGACTGCTACCTTCGGAAGCATCAAAAAGGTATAAAATGACTTGTGCTTGCTCGATTTTTTCGAAGGTTTTCTTGATTCCGATGCTTTCGACAAGATCCTGGGTTTCGCGGATTCCTGCGGTATCGATAAATCTAAAACTCATTCCGCCAATCACCAATTCGTCTTCGATCGCATCGCGGGTAGTACCAGCAATATCCGAAACAATCGCGCGCTCTTCGTTGAGCAGTGCGTTAAGCAAAGTCGATTTCCCGACGTTTGGCTCTCCGACGATAGCTACGGGAATTCCGTTTTTAATCACGTTCCCGATGGCGAAGGAATCGATTAGTCGTTTAAGGACAAATTCGATTCTGGTTAGAAGTTTTTTAAATTCGGTACGATCGGCAAATTCCACATCTTCTTCGGCGAAATCTAATTCGAGTTCGATTAGGGAAGCGAAATTCAGCAATTCTTCACGTAGTTTGGCAATTTCATTACTGAAACCTCCACGCATCTGCTGCATGGCAATTTGGTGCGATGCTTCGTTGTCTGACGCGATTAGATCGGCAACAGCTTCGGCTTGGGATAAATCCAATTTACCGTTTAGAAAAGCCCGCAGAGTGAATTCGCCCGCATCAGCCATTCGGCAACCGCTGCGAAGTAGAAGCTGAATAATTTGTTGTTGAATATAAGTAGATCCGTGGCAGGAAATTTCGATAGTATTCTCGCCAGTGTAGGAGTTTGGGCCTTTGAAAACTGAGATTAAGACTTGATCGAGCGTTTTGACTCCATCGACAATATGACCGAGGTGTAAAGTGTGAGAGGCAACTTTTAGCAAATCCTTGTCGTGGATTGACTTAAAAACGGTCGCTCCAATATTGATGGCGTCTGCACCTGAAACTCTTACAACTGCGATGGCGCCCGCTCCCGAAGGTGTGGCTAAGGCTACTATGGAATCCTGTTGAATCATTATGGTAAATTTTAATGCAAAGATATTCTAAACATCTCGGTTGGCAAGGGGCTTTGGCGCAGTGTTAAAAAAACGTAAAACTTTTTTTAACAATATCGTATCGTCAATAGAAACCTTAACTTTATAAACAAACCCAAAATTTATTATGACCAAGATTCTCTTTCCAACTGATTTTTCTAAAACTGCCAAAAATGCGTATTTGTATGCACTTACAATGGCAAGAGCGATTGATGCTGAAATTGTAGTACTCCATTCTTTTTTGCTTCCGCTAATTGATGAGTCTGGCATTCCTGCAAATTTTAAAGAGGTTTTTGATACAATTGCGTTTCAGAATCAAGAGAAATTAGATGAGCATATGCTTTTTTTAAATAAAGTCGCAAGCAAGAGAGGCTTTGAAGATATTAAAGCTACAGCACTATTAAAATCGGGTGATTTGCACCTGGCGATGGAGCAGGTCGTAGAATTAGAGGGAATAAATCTAGTGGTGATGGGAACTAGCGGAACTACAGGATGGTTTCAGTCAATTTTGGGGTCTCAAACGGGAGATGCAATTGCCTCGCTAAGTGTACCAGTAATGAGTATTCCTTTAGGATTAAAATTTACTAAAATTAATACGATTGGATTCGCTAATCTCTATAGAGAAAAAGATTTTGTTGCGTTGCAAAAGCTTAGTGCTATGACAGCTCCCTTTAACTCTACCATCAAAAGTATTTTTGTAAAAAAACCAAATTCAGAAGTCACGCAACAGCAAATTGATACGTGGGAAAAACGATGTTCTCAACTAAATGTTCAGTTTTTTGTAATTCCAGATGATGATGTGCGCGCTACAATTGACGATTTCATCACCAATCAAAATATTGATGTGTTGGCAATGTTAACTGAAAAACGCGGATTTTTTCAAGAGTTGTTTAACAGCAGTCTGACCCAAAAATTATCCAATAAACTAGATATTCCGATACTAGCATTTCACGAATAAATTTTAAATTAAAGAAAAAATATTATGGCTATTGAAACGATTAACCCTTTTACCAACAAATCAGTTAAAAGCTTTGAAGAAATATCTGAGCAAGAATTAGAAACTAAAATTGACACTGCACATAAACAATATGCAAAATGGAAGGACACCAAAATTGAGAAGCGTGCGGAGCTGTTGCATAAAGTTGCAGCGATCATGCGCAAGCGCAAAAAAGAATTGGCTCAGCTAATCACACTTGAAATGGGGAAACTTATTAAGCAGAGTGAAAGCGAAATTGAAATGTGTGCCTCGGTTTACGAGTACTACGCAAACAATGGTGCCGATTTTATGAAAGACAAAGAGCTAGAAGTCGAAAGCGGAAAGGCGATTATGAAATTGTCGCCTATCGGAATTATATTAGGGGTGGAGCCTTGGAATTACCCTTTTAATCAAGTTGGACGTCTAGCTGCTCCCAATATAATGCTTGGAAACGTGGTAATGATCAAGCACGCGTCTAATGTGCCGCAATGTGCGCAAGCGATTGAAGATATTTTTAAAGAGGCTGGTGCCGAAGAAGGAATTTACACCAATCTCTTCTTGAATAGTAAGCATATTGCAAAAATTGCAGAAGATGATCGTGTTGTAGGATTGTCATTAACCGGAAGTGAAAAAGCGGGCGCTAGCGTCGCAGAAGCAGCTGGGAAAAATTTAAAGAAATCAGTTTTAGAACTTGGAGGATCTGATCCATTTATCGTGCTGGAAGATGCTGATATGGATGTGGTAATTAAAAATGCTATCGCTGGAAGATTAGGAAATATGGGACAGGCTTGCACATCATCAAAAAGAATGATTGTATTGGAATCTGTTGCAGAAGAATTTACCAATAGATTGCTAGATAAGATTAAAGGAATGAAAGTTGGCGATCCTGCTGATGCTTCTACCGAAGTTGGACCGCTAAGTAGTGAAGATGCGGCCGAAAAAATAAAGGAGCAGGTTGACGCTACGGTAAAAGCTGGAGCCAAAGTTTTATTGGGTGGTAAACGCATCGATAGAGAAGGAGCATTCTATGAGCCAACAATTTTAACTGGAATCAAGAAAGGAATGTTAGCATATCATGAAGAGCTTTTTGGCCCAATTGTAATGATCTATAAGGTGAAAGATGAAGAGGAAGCGATTGCGCTTGCCAACGATTCTAGCTTTGGTCTTGGCGGATCTGTTTTTAGCAAAAATATCGATAGAGCTGTTTTACTTGCAAGTAAGATTGAAACGGGAATGGTTTTTATCAATCAATATACTGGATCTAGACCAGACTTGCCGTTTGGAGGAACAAAAAGATCTGGTTACGGCCGTGAACTTGCCGCTTATGGTATGAATGAGTTTGTAAATAAAAAACTTATTTATGTAGGAGGGTAATTTTAGAGCGTTTTATTCGTCAGCAGATAATCTGACACATTAGACAAAAAAAACCGCAACATTCAGCATCTGAATTTGCGGTTTTTCTTTTGGGTTTGGTTGTAATTGGTTGGTTGTAATGTAATTTTTATGCGTTTAACATTACTGGCATAACCAGCATTGTCACTGTTTCTCCGTCGTCAAGACCATCAGCAGGAGTTAGAATTCCAGCTCTATTTGGCATTGACATTTCCAGCATAATATGATCAGATGTAAGGTTTGTCAACATCTCTGTAAGGAAACGTGAGTTGAAACCAATCTGCATATCATCTCCTTGATAGTCACAAGTAAGACGTTCGTCTGCTTTATTGGAGTAGTCTAAATCTTCGGCAGAAATATTAAGTTCGGTACCAGCAATTTTTAGACGAATTTGGTGCGTTGTTTTATTTGAGAAAATCGCCACACGACGTACAGAATTCAAAAACTGCATACGATCGATTACTAATTTGTTCGGATTCTCCTTAGGAATTACCGCTTCGTAGTTTGGATATTTTCCGTCAATTAATCTACAGATCAAAATATAATTTTCGAAAGAGAAAACTGCATTTGAATCATTGTATTCTATTTTAATTTCAGAATCCGAAGCACCCAAAATACCTTTAAGGATATTCAATGGTTTCTTTGGCATAATGAAATCATTTACTTGTGCCGCCACCACATCAGTGCGAGCGTATTTTACCAGTTTGTGAGCGTCTGTTGCAACAAATGTCAATCCTTGTGGCGAAAATTGGAAGAAAACTCCTGACATTACAGGACGTAAATCATCATTTCCAGCCGCGAAAATTGTTTTGCTTACCGCTGTCGATAGTACTTCGGCAGGGACAAGGGTCACTGAAGCATCTTCTAAAGTAACCGATTTTGGAAACTCTTCTGCCGCAGCGTAAGCCAGAACATATTTTCCAGAATTACTGCTAATTTCCACAAGATTATTGTCTTGAACTGTAAAAGTCAATGGCTGCTCTGGAAAGGTTTTAAGGGTGTCCAAAAGAAGTTTGGCAGATATAGCAACGCTTCCTTGAGACTCCGAATCAATTTCGAGAGTTGCAGACATTGTCGTTTCAAGGTCTGAAGCAGAAACTGTAAGGAGCTGATTGTCTAATTCAAACAGGAAATTATCCAAAATAGGCAAGGTATTATTGCTATTGATAACATTTCCTAAAACCTGTAATTGTTTTAATAAATATGAACTTGATACTATGAACTTCATCTGAATCTATTTAATTTTTTAGCATTTGCCGCTTTTAAGTCAGCACAATATTCTAATTAGGATACAAATATATCCTAAACAACTGTATAATCTCAATTATTTTATCAACATTATCGACTGTATTTACGCTTGCGCAAAAATGTGAAAAGCAGGCCAAATATTATAAGTACAACTATTGGCAATGCGACAGTTAGCAGTTGCGTCTTGCTGTAGTTTTCGTACACCTTTTCTTTATCTAGCAGTGGTAGATTTACCTGCTTGCTTCTAATGTTGATAAGTCCGTTATCGTCAAGGAGGAAATTTACACAATTCAACAAAAATTCTTTGTTTGCATAAAGATTTCCTGTCCATTTATCATAACCAAGTTCCATCGGTTGGAAGTTTCTGTCCAACTGATTTTTGATCACATCTCCATCAGCAACCACAATCATTTTTGTATCTTTTCCGCTTCCGCTAAATGTAGAATCGTCGAATGGAAGAACTCTATTTTCAAAAACAGATTTGAAAGATCCTTCGAGCAAAACGGCAACAGGAATTTGTCCCTTACCTTCAAATTCAGCTTTCTCAGGACGATCTTGCACCATCGATAGATCTACTTCTACGGGAGTTCCTACCAATTTAGAATATGGACTACTCCGAAGCAATACGGTCTTATTGATGTCATTTTTCAGAACTTCTATTCCCGAAGTAAATTCGAATTTTATTCCATCAAGGTTAGAGATGATCGGATGTTTTCCTTCTGGATAGATCATTGGCGAATAAAACCAAGGATACTGCGTGTACTGCGATGCTGATCCTTCATCTCCGGTAGCAAGAGCAATAGGAGTTGCCATAATATCCTTTACCAAGTCCGGATTAATACGAATGCCGTATTTAAAGAACATATCGTTGAGGTTGAGGTCTCTTGGCATTGCCAGAGTCATTCCGCGATCGTTGTACAAACTGTCCATCTCGATATTCACTTGATCTACAAGCCACAAAGTCTTGCCACCGCTCACAACGTATTGATCCAAAACTTGCTTTTCCTGATCAGAAAAACGTTCGGTTGGTTTTACAATAATCGCAAGATCATATTTTTTAAGCTCAGCTAGCGTTTCTTTGGCTTTATTCTGTACTGAATCTAGTGTAAAAGGTCCGATATAATAATTTTCCCGAATCTGACGCACAAAATCGGCAATGAGAATATCGTGCATTTCGCCGTTTCCTTTGATAATCGCAATCTTCTTTTGCTTTGTAGTGCTGATTGTATTTATAGCATTCGCGAAAGCATATTCTAAATGCTGAACAGAGCTTACCACTTTTTCTTCGGTCGAGGCACCCATCATATTCTTTAGCAACGGTATTTTGATGCTCTTGTCGCCATACGTTCCAATTGCCCAAGGAAAAACTACTTCTTGGGTTTGCTTTCCTTTGTCGTCCAGAGTAATGTTTATTGGCGTCAATCCACGTTCCATAAACGATTGCATAACTGCTTCACTTTCGTCAGGATTCTCTAAAGGATTTACAAATTGGAATATAATATTCGGGTTCTGAGCTTTTAATTCCTCCAGAAGTTGTGAAGTTTCGGTTTGAAGTCTTTTGAATTCCCCAGGGAAATTTCCTTTCAAAAACACATCAATATACAACGGCTGATTCACCGCATCTACAACATCTTTCGACGTTTTACTAAGCGTATATCTTTTATCCTGAGTTAAATCGGCGCGGACAAATACTTTCGAACTTGCGAAATTTAAAACCACGAGGGCCAAAATCACGATGAAAAGTCCTTTCAAATCATTTTGTTTTTGCTTTCTCATTATGATTTCAGGGATTTAAGTTTGAAAACTGTGAAAGCCAGAAACAAGGTAGCAATACTCAAGAAGTAGATTACATCACGACTGTCAAGAACCCCACGGCTCATACTCAGGAAGTGTTGCTCCATCCCGATATTGGCCACAGCCGACTCAAAACCTTTTACAAAAGTTGAAATTCCTTCAAATGCGAAGTAGAAGACAAAACATAAAAAAACAGCAATTATAAAAGCGATAATCTGATTGTCTGAGAGCGACGAACAAAAAATTCCGATTGCAGTATAAGATGCAATCAAGAATAAAAGTCCAATATAGGATCCAGCCGTGCTGCCAAAGTCGATATTACCTTCGGGCATTCCTAAATAGTAAATTGCCATTACATAAATAATTGTTGGAATAAGTGCAATTACGATTAAGAGAAAAGCACCAAGAAATTTACCGCCCACAATTTCCCAAATACTAATAGGTTTTGTTAACAGAAGCTCTAAAGTTCCCTGCTTTTTTTCGTCAGAGAAACTGCGCATTGTTACTGCGGGAATAAGGAAAATTAGAATCCAAGGAGCTAGTGTAAAAAACGGACTCAAATCAGCAAATCCACTTTTCAGGATGTTAAATTCTCCCTCAAAAACCCAAAGGAATAAACTATTTATGAGCAGGAAAATGGCGATGACCAAATATCCAATGGGCGAACCAAAAAAGGATTTGATTTCTCTAAGTAATATTGACTTCATTCCAAATTATATTTTAGGTACTGATTCTATCGCAATTGCGGTCTTCGTCAAGCAGTGCAAATAAACTATTTTTTTGCAAGTATATTGTTGTCCATTATGCCAAACTTACCAATTTGTCTACCGACCAAGCTTGAGGTTTGTCGTTAAAAAGTTTTTTTGTAAAAGCCCAAATGCCAGCGAACAGTTCTGATTGTCGGTAATTTTCTAAATCTTCGGCAGATTCCCAATAACTATAGGTAAAGAAAATATCTTTATTATTCTGATCTTGGTACAATTCTAAAAAGTTATTTCCAGGAAAAGCTCGAATTTTATCTTTGTTTTCTTCGAAATTCTCTAAAAAAGCTGGAATGTTTTCTTGATGAAAACTCAATTTGACAATGCGTACAAGCATATTATATTATTTTTCGTCTATAAAATTTATCTGAACAATATCACGATAGGTCAAACCCAATAGGGTAGAAGCGGAGCCTACGGTTTTTGGATTACTTCTAAAAATTGCGATTTCAAGCAAACCAGCTTCATTAAATACCGCTAATTTTTTTCCAGAAAAATCAGTAATCGGAAAAGAGCTGGAGGCCGCAATATCGGAGTATCTATTGAAAATTTCGATAATTGGCTTTGAATGATCTTTATTTCTACTTGTGCCGCGAGCGTTGTGTTTTATTTCAAACCTTCGACCTTTTCTATGATGTTCAAAAAGTTCTTTGCTAATATTCGTAACCAAATTTCCAAAGTGATCTACGTACAAAATACATCCACTAATGGTATTTTGATTTTCATTCATCGTTGCCGATAATTCAATCGATTGTTTTACACCTTCAACTTCTGTTCCCACAACATTAAGCAATCCACCTTTGGCAATATGGCAAGCAACAGTAATAAAAATATCAATATCACTCTGATCTGGATTCAATGCCGTAAAAAAATTAATATTTACAACTTTCTGTGGCAGAATCTTTTGGGTTAGAATTCCAGGAATCCCATTGTCAGCACAGATGAAGTAGTGGTCATTCCACTGCATTACAATGTGCTTATTTTCTTTATTACGTTCAATATCAACTCCAATAATATGCACTGTTCCAGCCGGAAAACTTTTGTACGCGGCACCTACCATATAGCTAGCTTCGGCAATATTAAATAGGTCTACATGGTGTGAAATATCTACGATTTGTGCTTCAGGAAATTGCGTAAGAATACGTCCTTTTAACGCTCCTACAAAGTGATCCTTAAGACCGTAATCTGTGGTTAGTGTTATTATTGACATAATTTTTCTTTCGCGGTGCAACCCATTAGAATTTTCATTAAATTTGAAATGCAAATCTAATAATTATTAAGCGATTTTTTTAATTTAAAAACCACACGTTTGAACGAAAGAACCATTGAACTCATAGACATTGCACCCAAAGATTTTTGGGGAGCCCAGGACACTCACTTAGAAACGATCAAGAAATACTATCCAAAACTAAAAATAGTTGCCAGAGGTACTACAATTAAAGCCTTTGGAGAAACGGAAGTACTTGATGAGTTCGAAAATCGGTTCAACCGCCTGATGCAGCACTTTGCTCGATATAATAAAATCGATGATAATGTAATCGAAAGAGTCATAGAAGGCAACGGACAAGCCGAACGCATGGATGACAGAGATAAAATTTTGGTCCATGGGATTCACGGCAAAATTATCAAGGCGATGACTCCAAATCAGCAATTGCTGGTTGATATGATTAACAAAAACGATATGGTTTTTGCTGTCGGCCCTGCCGGAACTGGAAAAACCTATACAGGGGTGGCACTTGCCGTAAAAGCGCTCAAAGAAAAGCAGGTAAAACGAATTATTTTGACACGTCCTGCGGTAGAAGCTGGTGAAAATCTCGGTTTCCTGCCTGGCGATATGAAGGAAAAATTAGATCCCTATATGCAACCTTTGTACGATGCATTGCGAGATATGTTGCCCAACGAGAAATTGGAAGACTATCTACTTAAGGGAATTATTCAAATTGCACCCTTGGCATTTATGCGTGGACGAACACTAGACCACGCCTTTGTAATTCTCGATGAGGCCCAGAATACTACGCATGCTCAAATGAAAATGTTTCTTACAAGAATGGGAAAGAGCGCCAAATTTATGATCACTGGCGATCCAGGACAGATAGATTTGCCTCGCCGTCAAGTTTCGGGACTCAAGGAGGCAATGTTGGTGTTGAAAGACATCGAAGGAATTTCGATCATATACTTGGACGACAAAGATATCGTGCGCCATAAATTAGTCAAGAAAGTTATTGACGCTTACAAAATGATTGAAAATAATGATTAAATTAAAAAAGACTTCGAAAGAAGTCTTTTTTGCTTAAAATATAGAGCTCCAATTTGTAAATTTTAAATCTGACAGTTTGTATTGGTTTAAACTTTCAATAAATGCGAGGTAAGCAGAACTAAAAACAGCTTTTAATTTGCAATTATGAGACTGGAAGATACAAGGTTTTAAATCGCAATTTACTACCGGTGTATCATCTTGTTCTAAAAGATGAATTAAATCTCCAAGTAAAATCGCTCTGGCCTTTTCTGAAATTAAAATGCCACCATTTTTCCCTCTCTTGGTTTGAACAAGATTGTTGGAAGATAAAAACTGAACCACTTTAATAAGATGATTGCGTGAGATCTTAAAATTGGCTGATAGCTCATCTAAAGAACTTTGATGGTTTTCTTTCTTTTGATCTAAATACATCAACACGCGCATACTAAAATCGGTAAAGTGATTCAATTTCATAAAAAGTTTATTAGTTGAGGCTTAATAATTGTGGACCAAATTCTTCATAAAGAATATTTTCTCTACTTACACCAAGACCTACTAAGGATTGATATTGCACTTTAATAAAGACAGGAGGTCCGCAAATATAATATTTTGCATCTTTTATCAGTATTTCTTTTTTTATCTGATCTAAGTCAATTCTCCCTTCAATGGCATTAGTATTGGTCTCAGGTAGAGTTTCGTAAAAAACGTAGGATGTTAACCAAGATTTTTCATTGTTTAGTTCTTCTATAGTATCTCTAAAAGCGTGCACGTTTTCATTACGGCAGCTGTGGATCCACACTGTTTGGTTTCTTTGTAATGCATTTTTATTAGTCTCAACCATACTCATTAAAGGTGTCAAACCAACACCGCCACTAACCAACACCAAAGGATTTTTAGATTCTGGATCAGCATAGAATAATCCCGCAGGAGCACTAACATCTAGTAAGTCACCAACGCTTTTTCCATGCAAAGCATTAGAAACTATGCCGTCTGGAGTTTTTTGTCCCATCTCTTTTTTAACCGAGATTCTGTAATAATCGTTATTAGAACTAGATGATAAGCTGTATTGCCTTGGCTGTTTATGACCTAATTCTGGAATAAAGGTGCTAACGGATATAAATTGACCGGGAAAAAAATCAGCGATTTCTTTCTTATCTACAGGTGTCAGGTAAAATGAATTTATTTCAGCACTTTCTGCAACAATCTTCGAAATTGCAAAAGATCTCCAACCTTTCCAACCTCCTTTTTTCTCTGTATTTTTTTGATACATATCTGCTTCAATATCTATCATTATTTGCGCTAATTCAGTGTAAGCACAAGTCCAAGCTTCGATCAATTCAGCAGTAGCTGCAGTGCCTAAAACTTCAATAATTGAATTAATTAGATGGTTGCCTACAATATCATATTGTTCAGCTGCAATATTTAAACTTACATGTTTATTCCCAATTGCTTTTAAAGTATTAATCAAAACTGTGGGGTCATCAATATTTTCGGCATACGCTAAGACTGCTCCAGTTAAGGCGTTCTGTTGCTTTCCACTAGCTTGATTCGCCATATTAAAAATATCTTTTAATTCAGGATTGTTAGTTAGCATTCTTTGATAAAAGTACGTAATCAAATCATTGCCATTCGCTTTTAATACGGGAACTGTTCCTTTAACTAATTCTTTTTGACTTGTATTCATGGGGCTTTATTTAAAATTCTACACAAAGGTAGCACCTAAAGTTGATTGTTGTATATGATATGCAACAATCAACATACTTTTGTATTTGTACTATCTATTTAGTAACAAAGAAGAATAAAATGAAGTATAGGGTGATTTTTTCAATTGAAATTGGTTTAAAAAAGTTAAAGAATTGCCGTACCCCTTAATCATCAAAACTTCGTGCTCTTACTATTTGTATGCACAAAGGATTTTTGGCTAGCAAACTTCTGCAATTGGTGTCGTTTTTTCTGCTTTTGATGCAAGGAATATCGTCTGAAGTATTTGCCTTTAATAATGTCTAAACAACTTTGTGTATCTCTTTGAAACAACCTATTTTTGCAAAAAAAACAACAGCATAAGATGAGCAATACAATCACAACAACTGATTTCAATTTTCCCGGTCAGAAGTCGCTTTACCACGGTAAAGTTCGCGAGGTTTACAATATCAACGACGATATTTTGGTCATGATTGCTACCGATAGGCTTTCTGCTTTTGATGTTGTTTTGCCAAAGGGAATCACCTACAAAGGTCAGATTTTGAATCAGATTGCAACAAAATTTATGGAGCTTACAAGCGATATCGTGCCTAATTGGCTGATTGCAACTCCAGATCCAAACGTTGCGGTAGGACATTTATGTGAGCCTTTCAAAGTTGAAATGGTGATTCGTGGATATCTTGCAGGTCACGCAGCTCGTGAGTATGCCGCTGGAAAAAGAGAAATTTGTAGTGTAAAACTTCCAGAAGGTCTTAAAGAAAATGACAAACTTCCTGAGCCAATTATCACCCCAACTACCAAAGCAGATTTGGGTGACCACGATGCAGATATCAGCCGTGAAGCTATACTTTCGCAAGGGATTGTTACCGAAGAAGATTATTTAGTTCTCGAAAAATACACACGCGCTCTTTACCAAAGAGGTACTGAAATCGCAGATAGTCGCGGTCTAATTTTAGTAGATACAAAATACGAATTTGGAAAAACCAAAGACGGCGTGATAGTCCTTATTGACGAAATTCACACACCTGACTCTTCCCGATATTTCTACGCCGATGGTTTTCAAGCGCGTCAGGATGCTGGCCAAGAGCAGAAGCAATTGTCGAAAGAATTTGTAAGAAGATGGCTGATGGAAAATGGCTTTCAAGGTAAAGATGGTCAAAGTATCCCAGAAATGTCTGCAGAATATATCCAAACGGTTTCTGATCGTTATATCGAATTATACGAGAATATCTTGGGCGAAAAATTCGTTAAAGCCGATATTTCAGATATCAATGCTAGGATAGAGAAGAATGTGCTTCAGTTTTTAACTTCGTATGAAAAAATCTAAAATATCTAAATAATCTAAAATAGGATTTCGCTGTTAAGTTAGACGAATAAATATTTTAGGAATTATAATAATAATTATTTGGCAGCTTTTTCCCGCTGTACTTTCCAAGAATCCCACAAAGAAGGTGTTTTTGCACAAAAAAATAAGGAGCTTCCGTTGGTCGCTCTTTTTTTTTGGTAAAAAACTAGTGAGAATTGAAAGATTCAAAGATTCAAAGATTGAAAGATTGAAAAATTCCAGATTTCTAAATAGGTTATAACAAAATATCAAGGTGACTAAAGTATAAATCCAAAAAACTTAAATTTCTGGATTTAATAATCATAGTTAATCACTCTCGTTAAAAGACTAATTTTTCTAAACTAAACCCTTAATCTATTTTAATTTTTCAAGATTATTCTAATCTTTCCACTGCTGGAATCTTTAAATTTTATATTTTTTCAATCATTAAATTAAAAAAAAGAAAAAATATGCGAACTGATTAGCTTCGCATTTTTTTGTTTTTTATCTCTAGTCGATGAGTTTTTTTATAGTAATCTGATTATTCTCATCCGTTATCTGAAGTAATAGCAATTGCTTGCCATTACGCGCCGGAATCTTTACCTCGTTCAAATTGATATTGCTATATTCTTGAACTAATCTTCCTAATGTATCAAATATCTCTATTGATTTTAAAGAGGATTTTGTTGAACTGATTACGACTTCGTTATTCTTTTGGTAAACGATTATCGAATTATTTTCTTCAGTAAACTCATTTGTACTTAAAGGATTTTGATAGACAATCGTAAAACGACTTTCAAAAGTTCCAGCTTCAGAAGTGAAAGTATAAGATTGTGTTTTCAAATTGTGAAGCAAGCCTGTAAATTGATCTTTCAAATAAATTACTTGATTACTTTCAAAAAGGCCATCAACGTGGTCTATTGCAATTGTATACTGTCCAGCTTCAGTTGCCATAAATTGCAGCGATACAATGTCACTTGCTTCAAATGGTAAAGGTCTTCCTTGAATTGTGTAAGGGGCGCCATCAATAGTGGATGTCAGAGCAATAACACCATCATTTTTATATTTCCCATCAATTCCATGGTCAACTGCTAGGGTCGCATTTGTAATGTATCCTAATAACATTTGAGAGTACGCTCCATTCAAGCTAGTTGCGTTAAGCCAGATTCTATTTTTCTCTACAATATTTTGAGTTTTAAAAAACTGCTCAATTGTATTATCAGATCGTTGAGAGTTTTTAAAAATAATTTCTTTTGAATTAGGCAAAACTTCAACAAAAAATCCTTGTGATGATGAGATAAAATTGTCTAAATCTTCAGCTTCGTCTTCTCCGTTAGTTGTAAATCCAGCCGTAGTCCAAGTACAGTAGCTAGGTTTATTTGCATCGTTTGTTTTACGCCAGAAATACAAAGATCCTGTAATAAAATCGCTATTATCATCGACGAATTTTTTCGCATCAAGCTTGGAAGGATAAGGATTTCCAACCAAATAGAATGGTTTTCCAATCTCAAGGTTTTCTATATTATAATTAATATCTCCATTATTGGGAATTCCATGAAAACTCCCATTCCAAACAGTTGCGACTGTAGGGTGATCATTTGGCATACGGATAAGGTAGCCAGTTGCTATATTAAAATTGGTAGAATTTGGCGCAGCTACTGCGTTATATTGGTCGGTGTTTGAATTATAATTGTAAAAACGAGTTAAGTTTGTAAATGGCGAGTAGCTAAGTAACTTTTGATCTTTTACAGGACTACTCCAAAGAGTGTAATCAAGTCTCTTTAACTTTGAGCTATTTTTTAGCACATTAATCTTTCCAATATTGATGGCGTTTGTAAGTTGAATCAAATTAGAGTTATTACTGAGAGTAAAGCTAGCGCCATCCTTTATTGTTATAGAACCGTTCAAAATGACATTGTTGCCTGACGAAATAATTACAGAAGTATTACTTTCTACAACAACAGATCGCGCGATAAAGTTTTCTGTAGAAGTGAAAATGCTTTGAAAAACTGCTGTTTTAGTATTGTCTGGAAATCCATTATCCCATTGACCATTTATTAAAGTAGTTTTATCCCCAACCGTCATTTTTGTTGAGGCCGAGTAAGTGTTGTCTTGAAATCTGGCTCTAAACCAAGTGTCATCAACTATCACTCCCATTTCGGAACCGCCTAATGAAGGTGTTGCGTTTGATATATTTGTAGGGTTGCTAAATGAACTGTCAGTAGATTTTTGCCAATTAATGATAATTTTAGTAGATCCCGCTAGAAATAAATTTGCAGGGAAACTGCCATAATCGATTGCCTGATTAATGGGAAATATTCGAGCTTCAGGAATTTTTAAAGTCATTCCGTCAAGGGTCGTAATTGCACCAGCTAAAATTAAGATTCGACCGTTAAGAGAACAATTTGCGCCAAGTGCTAAAGCAGCATTCGATATAAAAGTACCCTCGACTTTCGTGGATGCTCCTATACTAACTGCACCTTCTACAATCCAAAACACATTTGAAGCATGCGCTCCATTGGATAAAATTATTTCAGTATTTGCTCCGATCGCCAACGCGGCACCAAATTGGAATATGAAGATGCTATTAGGATCTCCCTGACCATCTAAAGTTAGAATGCCGGCAGTTGTAATAGCAGCAATATTTTTATAAATTCCAGGAGTTAGAGTTTCACTACCATAGGCTACAGCATGTGCAGTATTTGTCGGTGTTCTTCCCTGCAAATCTGCATAGGCTGAAAATAAGTCGACCTTGCAGGCTGCAGTTATATCATTTTGATTGATAAGATTCTCTGTTCCCACAGGAAAAGATGAGATAGCGCCCGCATCCGTTCCTATAAGTCCAGTATAAGTAGAAATTCCAGAATTTGAAATTGTACCCGCAGCCGTGTACATAACAAATTTTGAAGCTGAACCCAGATTTGCAGTCTCATTCGCCGCTGGGAATTGAATGTTAATGTATGAATTTAGGGTGGTTATGGCGCCAAATTTCGTAAGAGCTTTTCCATCTAATTTAGCATAAGCGCCAAAAACAATTGCAGCATTTGATACGACGATCCCTTTAATATCTGCGAAAGTTGCAAAGCCAGCGGCTCCAGCAGCTAGCCAATACACATTGTCAGCTCTTGCGCCGTTAATTAAAACTATTTTAGCGTAAGCAGCTGCATTTAGAGCGCCATTAGTTTTGATAATAAATAAAGCATTGCTATTGCCTTGACCGTCCAGAGTAAGAGTACCCGCAATTGATATGGCTCCATTCACATCATAAATTCCTGGTGATAAGGCTTCTCCTGTTCCAAAAGTAAGTGGATGATTTAGTACGGTAGGAGTTGTTACTAGCAATTCCTCGTAAAGCGCTGATAAATCTATAACAGCCTGTGCAGTGGCAACATTTTGAATGTTGATTGAACTTGGAGATGCTGAAAAGCCACTTATTGCTCCAAGATTGGTTCCGATGTTTCCAGAGACTTGGGTAAGCCCAGTATTAGTTATAGCTCCATCGCTTGTGAAGAGATCAAAATTCGCAAGTGAATTTAAGTTAAGGGTTTGAGAAAAAATAGTGTTGGAAGAGAAAAGGCAAAAGCTGATTGTAATCAGTAATAATAGGTTATTTTTCAACGGAAGTTGTTGGGATTATGTGCAATAGGATAATTGCGACGCCGCAAAGGTGATTGTAAATATTAACAACTCTACTATAATTAGAAGTTAATAAATTTGTGGCGAGTTTGAATTTGTATTTCCAAAGGTGAATTTACAGATCAAATGTCCGCCATTTTCTATGAGAGTAGACTCTTACAATAAATTGCACTGTAAATACTGAATAAGATTTAATGATAGACCTTAAAAAATAAACTTAAAAAAGGAAGAATAGACTTACATATATTGAAATTAATTGTGACATAAGAAAATTTGTTATGTCGTTTTTAATTAGAAAATCTGTTGAAAGACGCAATCTGATTGATTAGAAAAAATTTATATTCCCAATGAGAGATTTATTCTGGGTAATAATTAATTTTTTGAGGGTACAATATACAAAATATACTATTTCAAAAATCATCAAATCGCGCACGATTTAATAAAATTACTTTCAACATAAACTGTTATAAAATCTAAGCTAACAAATAATACTATTAGAGACCATTCCACTTTTCAGTTTTATCATATCATCAAAATGGTGTAAATTGTCTATAAAAAAATCCGAACCAAGAGGTTCGGATTTTGGACTAAAATTATTTCTTACTGTTAAGTGTATAAACACCTCCCGCAAAAAGTACGGCGGCCAATCCTAGATAAATATATCCTTGACTTTTGCCCGATTCATTTGAGGCATCGATTTCTAGTCCTAAAACATTTATTTCGGCAGTATTAGCCGAAACTTTGTTAAACCCCATATAAGCAAATCCGAGACTCACTACGATAAGCACAATTCCAATAAGTTTTGATGTATTCATAATTTGGTTGTTTTTTAATTAGTTAGTTCTAAAGTAGCAAAATCAATTCGAAATTTCAACTTATATAAGTTTATTGTTAAAATTTTAAGAACCATAAATAAGTGGACTGTTTACCGAACACTACATTTTATTATTTTAAAAATCTGATAATCACTATTTTATTGTGCTATTCCTAGTCTTTTACGTATTATAAATTAAAAATTGCCAGCACTTTTTTGCCTAATAATTTGGGCGCAGAGAAGCGAACAAAAATCGGAATTCTTATAAACTTCGTGATTAGCATTTTCAAAAATTGTCGACCTAACCCTAAGTTCATGGCTCCATGTGGGATTTGGCCGATGCATATCTAGTTCGCCGAAGCTTAAATTAACTTTTACTGCTGGCTTTAAAGTTTCAAATCGCAATCGTGTGGCTGATACAGCGTACAAGCTGCTAATGCGTTGGTTATACAAAGCTGCTTTCCAAGCAATGGTTCCGCCGACGCTAAAACCTAAAATAGTGTATTCTTCAGTATAAATTTTTAATAAATTGTCAACAGCTTTTTGAATTCCAAAGTCTACAAATGCTTGATGAATTTGAATTTCTGATTGCCCTTTGCAAGCTATTTCCCCGAGCTTCTGAGTGTCGTAAACTATACAATTAAAATCTTTCTGCAATAAGTGCTGGTAATTTTCTAACCACATTTCATCTTTCAACCCGTTGAAATCTGTCAAAATAATAAGCATATTTTTCATAGCGTATCGGGGGTTTCAGGCAATTTAGAAATAGATTTATTTTGTGTTTTTGAAAGTAAAAAAAGTCCAAGCAAGGCACCAATTCCTGCAAACATCATATCAGATTGCGTATCCCATACGTCTCCTTGAGTTCCTAAGAAAGCGTCGCCACCATCTCCAGTCAAAATAGATACAAACCATTCAATGAGTTCGTAGGCTGCACTGATGCCCAAGCACATAAGAACTATTATCAAATTTAGATAAGACTTTCTAGCAACAACTTCCTTACGAAGAAAGATTTCTCTGACGATCATCGCTGGAACAAGTCCTTGGGCAAAATGGCCAAGCTTATCGTAATTATTTCTTTCAGAACCCATTACATCCTTGAGATAGTCAAATAGTGGCACTTCGGCATAGGTATAATGACCGCCCACAAAAAGAATGATGCAGTGAAGCATTATCAAAAAGTAAGTAAAATCGCTAAAGCGAAATTTTTTGAAAGTCGCCATCAGTATAATAATTCCCAAAACTCCAGGTAATACTTCTAGGAAAGCTGTGAAATATTCGAAAGGATTTATCAATGACCAGACAAGTACGGCAAACGCCAAACTCAACATCAGAAAAGGATTCTTCATAAAAAGGCAATTTGTTTGATAGCGAATATACTTTTTAATTTGAAATGTTAAAACCTCTATTTCCAAATAGTCAAAAAAAAAATCCGATTCGGCTTATGAATGCCAAATCGGATTTTCTAAAATACTTATCGACTATTATGATTTAATTTTGGAGCAAGAGTTTCCCGCAGCAACTGATCCCATCGGGATCAAATGTTTATAGAAAACGTGTCTAATTTACATCTCGACATTGCAGGGGTCGCACCATTTTCAATATTTTTAATCGAAATTTATTCCGTGATTTTTCATCGATTATTTCAACTGAGCCGTAAACCCCTAGCCCCGATTGTAGCGAAAATCCTTGAGTGGGAATTTGCCTTTTGGCAGCAGCGGCAGGCAAGAGCGCCTTTAGTCCCGATAGCTATCGGGATCCTTGAATGCTGACTGCTGCGGCAAATTGCCGCTCAAGATTGTAGAGGAAAGCGGGATTAAGCTCCTTATAAAATTAACTGAAATATTTAAAATCGTGATCGTTTTCAAGCTTCAATAAAGTCTGATAAATCAGCTTAATTACGTTCTCAACATCGTCTCTATGCACCATTTCCACAGTCGTGTGCATATAGCGAAGTGGGAGCGAAATAAGCGCCGAAGCCACGCCACCATTGCTATAAGCGAAGGCATCCGTATCTGTTCCCGTCACTCTCGACGAGGCAAGGCGCTGAAATGGAATGTCATTGGCCTTGGCAGTTTCGAGGATTAATTCGCGCAAATTATTTTGAACAGCAGGCGCGTAAGTGATCACCGGACCATCGCCAATTTTGGTGCTTCCCTGAACTTTCTGATCGATCATCGGAGTTGTACTATCGTGGCAAACATCGGTCACAATCGCGATATTTGGCTTGATAGTTTGAGTAATCATTTCGGCACCGCGAAGGCCAACTTCTTCCTGCACAGAATTGGTAATATAAAGACCAAAAGGCAAAGTAATATTGTTTTCTTTAAGCATACGAGCGACTTCGGCAATCATAAAACCGCCCATTCTATTGTCAATCGCGCGACATATAAATTTATTTTCGTTCAGGATTTCAAAGGTATCAGGATAAGTGATCACGCAACCCACGTGCACACCCAATTTTTCGACTTCCTCCTTATTAGTACAACCGCAGTCGATGAAAATATTGTCCAATTTTGGTGTCTCTTCTTTATCACCTTTACGAGTATGAATCGCCGGCCATCCGAAAACACCACGAACAATTCCGTTTTTTGTATGAATATTGACGCGTTTTGATGGTGCAATCTGATGATCAGATCCACCATTTCGAATCACGTAAATCATCCCTTCGGCGCTGATGTAATTCACGTACCAAGAAATCTCGTCTGCGTGGCCTTCGATAACTACTTTAAACTTCGCATCGGGATTAATCACACCCACCGCAGTGCCGTAGGTATCGGTGATAAACGTGTCTACATAAGGCTTTAGGTAGTCCATCCATAACTTCTGACCTTCAGATTCGAAACCTGTTGGCGAGGCATTATTTAGGTATTTTTCTAGAAATTCAATTGAATTTGAGCTAAGAATGCTATCTTTCATCGTGTTTTTTTTGCTAATTTAAAGATTTGGCATCAGACTTGCCAACAGATTGCATAATTTTGGCTTAAAATTCCTATTCTATGAAAGGCATCTACCTATTCTTTTTTTTAATTTTTGCTACTCAATTTCAGGCTCAAGTGCAGTCAAAAGATAGTCTTTTGGTCGATTACGATGCGGTAGAAAATGATAGTTTGTTGGCGCAAATTCTTGAACTTGAGGAGGTGATAATATACAGAAATAAACTTGATGCCGCGGCAGCGAAAGATTTTTTGCTCTTGCAAAATCGCGTTTACGTGGTGTATCCCTATGCGAAGATTGCTGCAGATAGACTCACAATTCTCAATGCGACGATGGACAAAATGAAAACTGCAAAGGAGAAGCGCAAATACTTCAAAATCGTCGAAACTTATATCGAAAATGAATTTACGGCAAAGCTTAAAAAACTGTCACGCAAGCAAGGTCAGATTTTGGTCAAACTTGTTTACAGACAGACTGGAATTACGCTTTTCGATCTCGTAAAAGATCATAAAAGTGGTTGGAAAGCATTTTGGGCGAGCAATACTGCGAAGTTGTTTGATATAGATATAAAGCGACAGTATGATCCATTTACCGTGAACGAGGACTATTTGATAGAGACGATTTTGCAACGTGCATTTGATAACGGCCGCCTTCCAAGCCAAGCTCCTGCGACGCCGATTGACTTTAATAATCTAGACAAGCATTGGCACGAAATGAAAAAAGCAGAAATGAAATAGTTAGTTTAATTTAGAAGTAATCGCGCTGTTCGCTACAATTTGAACACAAAATTTCAAAATTTTTTAGGGTTGCAGCTAGATGCCCTTAGTCTTTTTTACAAAGCTAAAGTACCCATAGCTTTTTTTTAGTTAGATTTGCTTCCGCATTTCGTTTTGCTCCTGTCAACTGCCATCTTGGCTAGGGGGTTGTATCTTTCAGCGGTTTGAGAAACTCACAACTTTCAAAAACTCTTTTGAAAAAAATTTATTGATTTTATGCACACAATTTCATCTAAGTTTAGAGATCTCTTTATCGGCAAAATTGTCTTTCTGGCATTTGTATTTACTGTAATTTTAACTTTTTCGCTAAAGTACATATTGAAGTTGAAGGAAGTGGATAGTCAGATTACCGTCAATTTAATCGTGGGACTTGCAATTGTGTTGTCGTGGCTACTAATTTATAGAATTGTTGCAGTAATGAAAGTAAACATTGTTGAAGATCGGATAGAAATTTTCTCCCTTTTTGGAAAGAAAACAGAAATCTTCTGTATCGATATTGTAAAAATCGAGTCGGAAAAGGTTGTTCTGACATCAAAAGCTGGAAATATAACCGATGGCTTTCACATAAGTATTTTGCTCCTCAAAAACGGTAAACATATTATAATTTCACCGGATGAATTCGAAAACTATAATGAGATAATGGCTGCGGTAATTAGTAGAAGAAATTCGAAGAGTGTAAGTAAACGGAATGCATAAAATTCAATAAGTAATTTTCAACTCAAGTAAGATTTAATAGTGAGACATAATAGCGTAATCCAATTCAACCCGATAAGTACAAGCAAAATCATCTTATTGTCGGTAGGGTTCTTGATGGTTGCAGTCACTTTTTATGTTTTATATAAATATTCTGCAGAAAGCAACTTTTTCTCAATTAGTATCCTAACATTATTCGCAGGAGTGCTTACAGAGAGTTTTCGAGTTGGTAGAAATTGGCTAAATGTCGTTGGTCTTTTCTTCTTGTCATATTTCACAAGTTTCCTAAGTTTTATTCCTGGAAAGCGGGAAACTGACTACGATTTGCAATCGCACATTGAATTATGGCCGTACTATTTTCTATTTTTTATGTTTTGATTTTTTCTATTGCCAATAGAAAGAAATTGACCGCGAATATTACCGAAGGGATTACTTTATTGTTATCGATCTCTTTAATTTATTGGACTATTGACGCTGGCTTTACGAATTTCTACAATCTTTTTATTGTTTTACTGTGGATTTTTGTGGCAATATTTAGTTTCAGATCTTTCCGGAATGCTTTTACTAGCATAGAACTTACATCAAACAAAAGAATTGGACTGAGTGTGTGGAGTTCTGTGATAATACTTTGTTTTTCTGTGGATAACATTATTCGCGTTTTTTCAAATGATGCACTAGAGCTTATATCTACTGCTGATCAAATATTATATGTTGGATTAGAATATTTTCTGTTGGGAATTTCAGCATTATATATAGTAAATAATTTTCTCTTACTAATAAATTTTTTTCCGAATAAAAGCGAGAAATATTCTGAGACCTTAAAGACAGCGAGAGAAAATCACCTTGGTCGCTTTTCAAATCAACAGGTTGCACCTATTTATTCTATAATTTGCGTTGTATACTCAGTGAGTCTTTTTGCAATAAATTTCTATTATCTCGAAATACCAAGATTGACAATGATATGGCTGGTAATTTTTACATTTCCTATTCTGCTACATTTTCTTATGAAATTGCAGATTATTAAAAATGTAGTTAATTAATAACTATCTAAAATACTATAATTAGAGTATATTTATAAATGTTTGAAGCGATTATATACTATTTAAAAATATGAGAACATTTAAAAAAATACTCCTTGCAGCCATTATCTGTAGTTTTTATAATTGCGAGAAAGTAGACAGCACAAAAGAGTTATCGTCGACTGAAATTGACAGTTTATCCAATAAAATCGATAAACTAAAAAACGAGAATAGTTCTTTACGAAAAGATCTCATGGACAAAAGTGCCGAAACAAATTATTGGTATGCCAATGATTTTGAAGGTCGAAAATTGATGGATCAGGGAATTATAAATCCATCAGAATATATTGCAAGTGAACTAAAAGCACAGCCAGAAATCATTCCGATGAAAGCAGTTTTAGGCGGGAAGATGCATTTTCTAAATGTTCAAATTTTGGGTCGGGAATGGATCATCGCAGATTATGAAGATGGGCACGTACTTGGAAAAGCCATTTTCAAATATAAAGTCGGCAAAGATGGTAAAGTTGATTTCGAACTAATTTCACAAGAAGCGCAATAGCTGAAATTTAATTTCTATGAAGTATTTATTTCTATTATTATTTTTGGGTAGCTGTGCTACAAAAGTGGAAACATCCGCGGAGAGAGTAGATCTGCAAACTTATGTAGATGAGGCAATTTCAAAATCACTTGTTGAAGAATTTCCCATTCTTGTTTTAAGTGATATATCAGTAAAAAATCTCTCGCCTGAGTGGATGAAGTACAAACATTATAAAGGAATGAAGCGAAATAATTTATTTCTTATTCCCAAAAACTGTGCTTCTGCGAAATTAATTTGGGGTGAGGGGTCTGAAAAAGGAGTTATTGTTAATAAATCTTCAGCATTTTCAATACCTCAGACAATGAATACAAAATATATATACAACGGAAGAGAAATTACCAGAATGCAAAGAGATAGCATTAATATTGACAACGTGAAAGATGTGATTTACATAAAAGTCGATCATATATCCTACGATTTTTGCTTTATGAGCTCACTTAATTGACGAGAGGTACGCATAGTAGTTTCGGACTTATGCTAAAAGTTCTATCTGGATTCCAACCGGAAAATACGATTATCTAATTTGAAGGTACGCCAGGCAAAATTTTTAGTTAGATAAATTATCTATAGCAATAGCAATTATAATATAATGAGCTACTAAAATCTATTGTTGTATAGGTGATTATAATTTTAAGCTTAATCGTGCTCAAAAAAATTTCTTTTAGGTTAAATTTTCGGAAGCTATTCGAATTCACTGCATTTTACCGTAATTTTATATAAATCAGTAAATTTCAATTGTCGTGAGTGCAAAAAATCCCGTCGTTTGGTTCGAAATTATGCTGAACACACACAATTATTCATCGCTATTTACGATGCTATGGTAGTAATGCTCTTACCAACTTTATCGTTTTTTTTACTAAATATAAAAGAAGAAAATTACTCCGATTGGCAATTGTCAAGTTCTTGGTAAAATGAGAATGCAATATTAAAAGTTGAATTTAAATACAATGCTCTGAATAAATTTAGTAGTAATTGGTATTCATCAAAATGAATTCCGCACTCCCAACTTTTTAAAATAGAATAACTTTCCCTATCTTGAGAGATAAAAAAAACTTAATGAATTATGAAAATCGAATTCCATGAAAAGCAAAAATTCACACAATGGTGGCTGTGGTTATTGCTAATTGCCATCTCAGTCTTGCCATTTATAGGTATTTTTTTTAGTCATTTGATATTTCCCGAATCCGACGCCGAGAATATTAGCGATAGTTCCTCAACTATAATTTTTGCCGTGACAATGGTTTTGGTAATTATATTGTTTTTGCTAATGACACTCAAAACTGAAATCGATCAGAAAGCGATAAAAATGAGCTTCTTTCCTTTTGTCAAAAAGCGCATCGAGTGGAAGGATGTAAAGAAGGCAGAGGTCATTAACTACGGATTTGTTGGAGGCTGGGGAATTAGATTATTCACAAATTATGGAACGGTCTATAATACATCAGGCAACAAGGGTTTAGCCTTAGAATTGCAAAATGGCAAGCGACTAGTTATTGGGACTCAGAAGGAGCAGGAGCTAAGCCGCATTGTCAAGAATATTTACAATCAGAGCTAATCACACTAGACTCACAATCTTTTTCGTTAGAAGGCTAATCTTTTCATTTTTTTGGCAGCTATTCCCGCTATACTCTCCAATCCGGCCTGGGCATTTGCCGTAGCAGTCGTCGGGCAAGGAGCTTCCGTTGGTCGCTCTTTCCCGCCGCTGCTACCAAAAGGCAAATCCCCACGCCGGGATTTGCGTTTCTATCGGGGCTGAAACAATCGTATTCCAACAACATTTAGTTTTCAAATTCAGTCACACGACTAAAATAGCCGCACAGCAATTGCATATATTTTTCGCCTGCACCTGAGGTCAACCAATATAGTTTTCAATACATATTTCTCTCCTATATATAAGGAGTAGAATTACCACCTTAAAATCCCATAGCCACTTTCCCTCCTAAGTCCCAGAGGGACGGCATTATTGTAGCCCAGGATTTCAACCCTGGGAATCGGGACGGCATTATAAAACGCACAGTTTACCACGCCGCTAAATTCAAGATGATTTTTGTTTCCTATATATAAGGACCAAAATCACTATTAAAATTCCATATCCATATTCATTCCTCAGTCCCAGAGGGACGGCGTTATTGTAGCCCAGGGTTTTAACCCTGGGTTTAAAAAAAATGAAAAGCCATCCAAGTCCCATCGGGACAATTTTATAAACCACAAGTTTTGTAATATCTCGGCAATTAATATGATTTTTCCAACAATGCTTATATGTAAGGACCATAATAATTATTAAAATCCCACATCCACATTCACTCCTCAGTCCCAGAGGGACGACATTATTGTAACCCAGGGTTTCAACCCTGGGTTTAATAATGGATGAAATACATCCAAGTCCCATCGGGACGATTTTATGATCCACAAGTTTTGTTAAATCGCGACAATTAGCATGAATTTTGTTTCCTATATATAGGGACCATAATTATTATTTAAATCCCTCAGCTACATTTATTCCTCAGTCCCATCGGGACGACCGATATCATAGCCCAGGGTTTCAACCCTGGGTCAATAACAATTAAAGGTTCATCCAAGTTCCATCGTGACGATGTTATAAACCATAACGTTACACACGGCCAGATTTAAAATAATATTCGTAAGATTTTTGTCTCCTACATAAAGACTACAATCACCCAAAAAATCATCATTCAACAGCCACCATGCACTCCTCAGTCCCAGAGGGACGGCATTATTGTAGCGTAGGGTTCAACCCTGGGTCAATAACAATTAAAAGTTCATCCAAGTTCCATCGGGACGATGTTATAAACCACAACGTTACACACGGCCAGATTTAAAATAGTATTCGTAAGATTTTTGTTTCCTATATATAGAGACTATAATCACCCAAGCATTACAATCCCACATCGACCTTCATTCCTCAATCCTAGAGGGACGGCCACTATCATATCCCAGGGTTTCAACCCTGGGTTTAATAATAAATGAAATATATCCAAGTCCCATCGGGACGATGTTATAAACCGCAAGTTTTGCCACATTCCAAAAATTCAAATGAATCTCAACCCAATTTCTTTCACATATGAATTCCACCCGCTCGCTTTGTAAAGATTCCAAGACTATCCAGGACTTAACTTGCACATTTTCGCTTCATTTCGATCCTTTTGAATTTTCCATTATTTAGATTCTCTTATCTTGAAATCAGCCTCTTACAAAATAATTACATTTTATTACAAAATTCCGCTTGTTTATCTAGAAAGAAGTGGTAGTTTTGCACCCGCAATCAGCGGCAAGTTATTTGAAATATTAGAAGATTATCCTTTATGTGACTAGAGAAATTTAGTAAAAATAAAGTTGTGAGATTCTAATTTTCGATTTAGATTTGCAGGCCCGAAAGGGAGCAAGTTCTTTGAGACATTTTGAGTGAGTTATGAGGTTTAAAAAGCGTTGAAAATTTATTTTCAAATTATTTTCACCAAACACTTGCGAGAGACGAAAAGAGGTTGTACTTTTGCACCCCGCTAAGCGCGCAAGCGACAAGCGGAAAAACAAGAAGACACGTTCATAGACATATTGAATTGACAGCAACATTTTGAGAAGCAATTTTCAGAGTGATTTAAGAGAGAGTAAGAAGAGAATACGTTAGAATATAAGAACGAGCTTTGAGTTTTTATTGTACAAGTTATTAAAATTATACGATGAAGAGTTTGATCCTGGCTCAGGATGAACGCTAGCGGCAGGCTTAACACATGCAAGTCGAGGGGTAGAAGAAGCTTGCTTTTTTGAGACCGGCGCACGGGTGCGTAACGCGTATGCAATCTACCTTTTACAAAGGGATAGCCCAGAGAAATTTGGATTAATACCTTATAGTATTAAGTTTTGGCATCAAGATTTAATTAAAGATTTATCGGTAAAAGATGAGCATGCGTCCCATTAGTTAGTTGGTAAGGTAACGGCTTACCAAGACTTCGATGGGTAGGGGTCCTGAGAGGGAGATCCCCCACACTGGTACTGAGACACGGACCAGACTCCTACGGGAGGCAGCAGTGAGGAATATTGGTCAATGGACGCAAGTCTGAACCAGCCATGCCGCGTGCAGGATGACGGTCCTATGGATTGTAAACTGCTTTTATACGGGAAGAAACCCTGGCTCGTGAGCCAGACTGACGGTACCGTAAGAATAAGGATCGGCTAACTCCGTGCCAGCAGCCGCGGTAATACGGAGGATCCAAGCGTTATCCGGAATCATTGGGTTTAAAGGGTCCGTAGGCGGCCCTGTAAGTCAGCGGTGAAATCTCCCGGCTCAACCGGGAAATGGCCGTTGATACTGCAGGGCTTGAATTAGTAGGAAGTAACTAGAATATGTAGTGTAGCGGTGAAATGCTTAGAGATTACATGGAATACCAATTGCGAAGGCAGGTTACTACTACTATATTGACGCTGAGGGACGAAAGCGTGGGTAGCGAACAGGATTAGATACCCTGGTAGTCCACGCCGTAAACGATGGATACTAGCTGTTGGGTTGCAAGACTCAGTGGCTAAGCGAAAGTGATAAGTATCCCACCTGGGGAGTACGAACGCAAGTTTGAAACTCAAAGGAATTGACGGGGGCCCGCACAAGCGGTGGAGCATGTGGTTTAATTCGATGATACGCGAGGAACCTTACCAAGGCTTAAATGTAGATTGACCGGTTTGGAAACAGACTTTTCGCAAGACAATTTACAAGGTGCTGCATGGTTGTCGTCAGCTCGTGCCGTGAGGTGTCAGGTTAAGTCCTATAACGAGCGCAACCCCTGTTGTTAGTTGCCAGCGAGTCATGTCGGGAACTCTAACAAGACTGCCAGTGCAAACTGTGAGGAAGGTGGGGATGACGTCAAATCATCACGGCCCTTACGCCTTGGGCTACACACGTGCTACAATGGCCGGTACAGAGAGCAGCCACTGGGCGACCAGGAGCGAATCTACAAAACCGGTCACAGTTCGGATCGGAGTCTGCAACTCGACTCCGTGAAGCTGGAATCGCTAGTAATCGGATATCAGCCATGATCCGGTGAATACGTTCCCGGGCCTTGTACACACCGCCCGTCAAGCCATGGAAGCTGGGGGTGCCTGAAGTCGGTGACCGCAAGGAGCTGCCTAGGGTAAAACTGGTAACTAGGGCTAAGTCGTAACAAGGTAGCCGTACCGGAAGGTGCGGCTGGAACACCTCCTTTCTAGAGAATACAAAAAGACACAAAGTCTTATATATCGAAGTGTTTAATCACTTACTCTCGCTGTTGGTTCATATTATTACATTTTTTAAGCAAAAATAAAACAGAGTCTCGTAGCTCAGCTGGTTAGAGTACAACACTGATAATGTTGGGGTCGGCAGTTCGAGTCTGCCCGGGACTACTTTTTCAAAAGCAAGCGCGATTGAAGATACTGTTATGCTTAAAGAAAAAAAAGGAAATTTTAGAGGTTAAGCTAACCGTTTTTAGAGACTGTTAACTGTAAACTGTTAACTAAAATACTAAAAAAGGGGAATTAGCTCAGCTGGCTAGAGCGCCTGCCTTGCACGCAGGAGGTCAACGGTTCGACTCCGTTATTCTCCACAAGATAGTATCAAGATGGTAGTATCAAGTATTAAGACGTAAGTCTTGCTACTTAATACAGACATCTTCATACGGATCAAAGTTCATTGACATATTGGGATAAGAAATACAAAATAAGTAGAAAGAAAAATATACTACAAGTTAATTGTAGTTATTTGTACACAAGATTTATCTTGATGTACATTATACAAGCAAAATAAGGGCGTATGGGGGATGCCTTGGCTCTCAGAGGCGATGAAAGGCGTGATAAGCTGCGAAAAGTTACGGGGACGAGCACACATCGATTGATCCGTAAATACCTGAATGGGGCAACCCGGCATGTTGAAGACATGTCACTCCGAATGGAGAGCAAACCCGCTGAACTGAAACATCTAAGTAGGCGGAGGAGAAGAAAACAAAAGTGATTCCGTAAGTAGTGGCGAGCGAACGCGGATTAGCCCAAACCAATGTTGTTACGGCAATATTGGGGTTGTAGGACCACGACATTTTATGCATGCAGAACCGGAAGTTACTGGAAAGTGACACCATAGAGGGTGATAGTCCCGTATGGGTAATAAATGTAATGAATAGTGGTATCCTGAGTAGGGCGGGGCACGTGAAACCCTGTCTGAATTTGGCGGGACCATCCGCTAAGGCTAAATACTCCTGAGAGACCGATAGTGAACCAGTACCGTGAGGGAAAGGTGAAAAGAACCGTGAATAACGGAGTGAAATAGATCCTGAAACCATACGCCTACAAGCGGTCGGAGCCCCTTCGTGGGGTGACGGCGTGCCTTTTGCATAATGAGCCTACGAGTTAACGTTGCTGGCAAGGATAAGTGGTTAAGCCACGGATCCGTAGCGAAAGCGAGTCTGAATAGGGCGCTTTAGTCAGTAGTGTTAGACGCGAAACCGTGTGATCTACCCATGGACAGGTTGAAGTTTAGGTAACACTAAATGGAGGACCGAACCCGTTGACGTTGAAAAGTCTTGGGATGATCTGTGGGTAGGGGTGAAAGGCCAATCAAACTCGGAAATAGCTCGTACTCCCCGAAATGCATTTAGGTGCAGCGTTAGTTATAAAGTTATATAGAGGTAGAGCTACTGATTGGATGCGGGGGCTTCACCGCCTACCAATTCCTGACAAACTCCGAATGCTATATAATGTTCACTAACAGTGAGGGCTTGGGTGCTAAGGTCCAAGTCCGAGAGGGAAAGAACCCAGACCATCAGCTAAGGTCCCCAAATATATACTAAGTTGAAAGAACGCGGTTTGTCTGCCCAGACAGCTAGGATGTTGGCTTGGAAGCAGCCATTCATTTAAAGAGTGCGTAACAGCTCACTAGTCGAGCGGACGAGCATGGATAATAATCGGGCATAAGTATATTACCGAAGCTATGGATTTACGATTTATTTCGTAAGTGGTAGGGGAGCATTCTAACAGGGTTGAAGGTGTGTCTTGAGACATGCTGGACCGGTTAGAAAAGAAAATGTAGGCATAAGTAACGATAAAGGGGGCGAGAAACCCCCTCACCGAAAGACTAAGGTTTCCACAGCTATGCTAATCAGCTGTGGGTTAGTCGGGACCTAAGGCGAACCCGAAAGGGACAGTCGATGGCCAACGGGTTAATATTCCCGTACTACTGATAACTGTGATGGGGTGACGGAGTGATGAAAGCGCCGCGAACTGACGGAATAGTTCGTTGAAGTACCTACCTATAAGCTGCGCAGGCAAATCCACGCGGCTTGGGGAAATACGATAGTACTCAGAGTCTTCGGACAACGAGATAGTGCGCCTAAGGGCTTCCAAGAAAAACCTCTAAACTTCAGGTTATTAGTACCCGTACCGTAAACCGACACAGGTAGTCGAGGAGAGAATCCTAAGGTGCTCGAGAGATTCATGGCTAAGGAATTAGGCAAAATAGACCTGTAACTTCGGGAGAAAGGTCGCCAGCAGCAATGCTGGCCGCAGTGAAGAGGTCCAGGCGACTGTTTATCAAAAACACAGGGCTCTGCAAAATCGTAAGATGAAGTATAGGGCCTGACACCTGCCCGGTGCTGGAAGGTTAAGAGGAGATGTCATGGGGTAACCCAGAAGCATTGAATTGAAGCCCCAGTAAACGGCGGCCGTAACTATAACGGTCCTAAGGTAGCGAAATTCCTTGTCGGGTAAGTTCCGACCTGCACGAATGGTGTAACGATCTGGACACTGTCTCAGCCATGAGCTCGGTGAAATTGTAGTAACGGTGAAGATGCCGTTTACCCGCAGTGGGACGAAAAGACCCTGTGCACCTTTACTATAGCTTAGTATTGGTCTTGGATAAGTGATGTGTAGGATAGGTGGGAGACTTCGATCCAGCGTCGCTAGGCGTTGGTTAGTCATTGTTGAAATACCACCCTTTGCTTATCTAGGATCTAACCCCGGAATCCGGGGGACATTGCTTGGTGGGTAGTTTGACTGGGGTGGTCGCCTCCAAAAGAGTAACGGAGGCTTCTAAAGGTTCCCTCAGTACGCTTGGTAACCGTGCGTAGAGTGCAATGGCATAAGGGAGCTTGACTGAGAGACATACAGGTCGATCAGGTACGAAAGTAGAGCATAGTGATCCGGTGGTTCCGCATGGAAGGGCCATCGCTCAAAGGATAAAAGGTACGCCGGGGATAACAGGCTGATCTCCCCCAAGAGCTCATATCGACGGGGGGGTTTGGCACCTCGATGTCGGCTCGTCACATCCTGGGGCTGGAGAAGGTCCCAAGGGTTGGGCTGTTCGCCCATTAAAGTGGCACGCGAGCTGGGTTCAGAACGTCGTGAGACAGTTCGGTCTCTATCTACTGCGGGCGCAAGAAATTTGAGTGGATCTGACTCTAGTACGAGAGGACCGAGTTGGACAAACCGCTGGTGTATCTGTTGTCCCGCCAGGGGCACCGCAGAGTAGCTACGTTTGGCAGGGATAAGCGCTGAAAGCATATAAGCGCGAAACCCACCACAAGATGAGATTTCTTTTAAGGGTCGTGGGAGATGACCACGTTGATAGGCTATAGATGTAAAGGCAGTAATGTCATAGTCGAGTAGTACTAATAACCCGTAAGCTTGTATACTCCTCCCCCCAACCCCCTCCAAAGGAAGGGGAGATAAAAGGGGGGAAGACTCTTTCTTCTACAAAATAGTATATTTCTTTATCCCAGTGTGTTAATAATATTAGTTTACAGCTATCAGTCCACAGTTGACTGTTATATGTAAGCAAGTTGTCCAAAGCAACTAACGACTTAAGGTGGTTATTGCGGCGGGGCTCACCTCTTCCCATCCCGAACAGAGTAGTTAAGCCCGCCTGCGCAGATGGTACTGCAGTTATGTGGGAGAGTATGTCGTCGCCTTTCTTTTGAAAAACCCCGTTCTAACGAACGGGGTTTTTTGTTTTTAATCTATTTTTTATAAAAAATAGTGGTGTTTGGTTGAGACAAGGCATGCCTTGTCTGTACCATTGGGTCTTTTCAAAATTCTTTCCGTACAATTGCACCTCCTTTTAGAAATCATTAGTTTGGGAATTTCTATGTCCGTCCATTTAGCTATGAAATAATTGTTTAGTCCTATCAGGCCGATTTTATTGTAGCTCGTAGTTTAAACTGCGGAGTACAGGATAGAAGTTTCATGGGGACGAGCATATAAAACGAAACAGTTGAAACATGACGTTAATTAAAGATCATATGGCATACAATCGACCTCGCAAGAAATTTTTGGAATAGAGTATTATTGTGACATTGATTATAAACCAATCATCTTTGTGGCAAGAGATTCACCTATATAACATCGTCCATACTAAGCTCTCTGCTTATGAAAAATTTATTTACCGATCATTAATGTAGCGAACTGTATTAATACCCTCTAAATGACAATCTGTTGTTACGAAAAAAATATTTTATTCTTCTGCAGTGGAAGTAAGTATAGTACCATCAACTATATTAATCTGCTTCCACGAAGTCATTTGCGTGAGGGATAGTAGTGCAAATCCTTTCTTGTGGCGTTGCGGAGCAAAAGCTACAAGAAAGATTGGGAACGGATAGCCCGACCTGAGCCAAATAAAAATTTCAATGTTACCGAGGATGTTCTGGCGAAAGGACTCGCCCAAATAATTATTAAATTTGAAGTTGTAATTACTAGGGATACTATTGTTAAATTAGAACGTAAGTTTCTTTTTATTTGTAATAAGTTTGAATTTATGGGTAATTATTGTAATTTTAGTAAAAGATAATTATCATGAAAAGCCAGTCTATTAAGTTTTTACTTGTGTTTCTATTTGCAAGTTCATTTTTAAATGCGCAAATTATAAAAGGACAAAAGCCTCTAGAGAATGTACCACCAATTGTAAATGCCGCTTTTATAAATCAATTCGCAGGTAAAGATGTTACTTGGTTTACCCGATTTCAAGGTCGTTATAATGGTGAGCAAGTTTATGAGGGACGTTTCTTATTTGACAATCGCTATTCAAGTGCTGTTTATACAAAAAATGGTTCATTGGTCGCCTTTGTTACTGCAATAGAATATACTGAAATTCCGAAATATGCAAGAGATTATCTAGATGTTAATTTCCCTGGACGCGCAATTATAGATTCGGTATTGGTGACAAGAGGTGGCGATGATGTTACGTACGAAATAGGAATTTATCTTGACAATCAATTCGTGGTAAAAGTATTTAGTAAAAATGGCGAATTTATTAAAGGCGTTAGAGGTTAGATAATTCTAAAAAAAAAATCCCAAGTTACCCCGGGATTTTTTTTATTATACGAAATGGTACTAGTTTAAACTCTCCACTTTAAGAATTTCCATTTTCTTGAATTCATCACCTTCTAAAGGCCATTCAATTTTGGCTCCTACGGTATAACCAACTAATGCTAGGCCCATATCGTCGACAATTGAGAGAGTTTGATTTCTTTTCTTCGCTTTGGCAGGAGCAACGAAATTATAAACTTCTTCCTCATTCGTCGTCAAGTCCTTAATCGTAACTTTGGTATCAACTGATACTACATCACTTGGTAAATCTTTACGAGCTACCTGAGTAGCATTTTTTAACTGCTCCTTTAAAACTTCTTCTTCTGCTGCTGTCGATTTTTTTCTTCTTAAGTGATCCTTTATTAAATCGTAAATTCCTGTTGTTAAAACTATATTTTGTGACATATTAATGATTTTTTTGGTCATTTTTTTGCGCTTAATTAAACTCAAAATTAAAATCTCCTAAAGAGACTCTAATGAAAGCGATGTAAAAATTGAAATTATTTAAAATAGTATTTTCCGAAACAAGTAGTCCCCGCCTTGAGTTTTGGCAGGGTTCAGATAATGAATTCTTTGGAGGATTGCAGAAATGCATCATCATGTAATTGAATTAACACAAAAGATGTTGAGATGCATTTCAACTTATTAATAATTGTATGAGAAATCATAGATTTTATTATTTTCTTAAAGATACGACTTAAACTTCTGTAAACAAATTCTCTGCTGAGATTAACAATTAGTTATAGATTGAAAGCCATTTCCGGCACCATTAGCCTTCCCTGATACTTAGGACTTCTCCAAATTATCCAAAATAAAAAATGGGCCAATTAGCCCATTTTAGTTTTTTCACGAGATTTTAAATCTTAGTCGCCTTTAATTAACGATAGAACTTCTTTACCATCTGAATCCATAAGAAATAAATTTAATCCATCGAGTTTATAGGTAGCCACTTTTGTCAAAGCTGCATTAAATTTATTGGTGATTTCCATATTTTCGCACATTTTTCGGGTTGAAGAAATCTGTCCGAATTTGATTGACCTTGATGCTGCGTTCACAATGGTACCATTGAACTCATTACAGCCATCGTTACCGAAAATTTTCATTTCAGTTAGATCAATTTCCAATCTTGGAGCCATAACCATTCGATTGATTGGATTTGTATCAATTGTTGCGGTCAGCCATATATCATGCAATCGATGATTAGCAACATTGGTATTTTTTATATACGATAAGATATTTTTGCCTGATTTGTTGTACAGTTTTAGCGTACTATCTTTAACTTCATATTTTTCGGCTGTTGCTAAATTTTGCAAGTAGTCAGTTTCAATATTTTCCTTATTGCAAGCCATCATAGTTGTAGCTATTTTGTCACTAACTAAAAACTTTTCTGAATTTAAAGATTCAATAGGACCATTATAACTATTGCAGCCGGCATTCCCAAAAATTCGCATCCCCTCCGCATCAATTTCTAAAGTGGGCACGGCAACCATTCTATTAATTGGATTTTCGTTCATTGTTGCCAATGTCCAACTACCACTGATTTTCTCTTTCATCACTCCTGAGGTTGTGGAACAATATTGGAATATAATTGTCGCGATTAGAATTGGAGCTAACTTAAGTAGTTTCATAAATATTGTTTTTAGATTTGATGATTTATTAATTTCTTTTTCAATCGCAATTTACAAAATCGTTAATTTAGATGTGTTATACTTAACATTTCCTATTGCCTCTCACGAAGTTTGAATTAGAATTAACGACTAATTAAATGCCGTTTTGTTATAAATATTTATGAGGAGCGATTTCAAAATGTAATAAACTTTGTTTTCAAACTGATACTAATTTTATAGAGTCAAATTTTTTTGTGAAAAAGTAAAAAGACACCAACAGTTTCCCATTGATGCCTTTAAATTATTTACACAATTCTATACTACTTGTTCAACTTTTTTCTTTGATTCTTTTAACTCGGCACTTTGTCTTGGAAGATCAGGATTTTCTGAAAGATATCTTTCAAAGCTGTCATCCATTTCATCAATCCAAGAGGTATGATGTGTTTCGGCTTTTGTTCCAGTTATTACAGATGTATAGGTTTTATCACGGTATTCTAGAATATTTTCGTCCTTATCTTTTAGCCATTGTTTGAATAGAATAGCTACTTTATCAAGATCGAACTCTGGATAATCAGTAGCTGCGATAAGCTGTTTAACATAATCTGTTTGAAAATCTACCTCGTCGTCGTGATCTTTATTTAATTTTGAGCGTTTCAGCCATAAATCAATATCTGCTTGTCTATTTTCAATTGAGGGAAGCTCAATTTTTCCTTGAATAATATCTCTCGCATACCATGCTTGTGCATCAAACATATTAAATGTATAATATTGATCTTGCATTCCTAAATATAGAAGGTTGGGGATATTATTAAATACAACTCCCTTGTAAAGACTGTTTGGATACAAACAATTTGGTGTCTTTAATCTAAGATTATCCGGTAGGAATGGAAATTTGTGCTGATATCCTGTACACATCACCACGGCATCAAATTGCTCTCGACTTCCATCGCTAAAGTGCGCTACATCTCCTTCAAAATTTTTAATTAGTGGTACTTCCTTTATTCCATCAGGCCAGTCCATACCAATTGGATTACTTCTATAACTCAAAGTAACAGATTTGGCTCCATGCTTATAACTTTGAACTCCAATATCCTCCGCTGAGTAACTGCTTCCGATTAGTAACACATTTTTATCTTTAAATTGGTCTGCACCTCTAAAGTCGTGGGCGTGCATTACAATTCCTGGAAAATCTTCAATACCTTCAAAGTAAGGCATATTTGGAGTAGAAAAGTGTCCTGATGCAACAACTAAATAGTCAAAAATTTCTTCATAAGTTCGGTTATTAACGAGGTCGTCAAGGATTACTTTAAACTGCTTTGTTTTTTCGTTATATTCAACCCATCTTGTAGTGGTATTGAATCTTATATATTTTCGCACATCGCTTTTGCGCACTCGTCCTTGTATATAATCAAATAAAACAGGTCTCGGTGGATAGGAAGAAATAGGACGTCCAAAATGCTCGTCAAAGGAATAATCAGAGAATTCTAAACACTCTTTTGGGCCATTAGACCATAAATATTTGTACATACTTCCATGGGTTGGCTCGCCATATTTCCCCACTCCTGTGCGCCAAGTATAATTCCATAGTCCACCCCAATCCTCTTGTTTTTCAAAACAAACGATTTCTGGAATTTCCTCTCCATTTTTTTCTGCAGATTTAAAAGCACGTAGTTGAGCCAATCCACTTGGACCAGCGCCAATGATTCCTATTCTTAATTTCATATTTTTTTGAATTTTAGATTCTTCTGAAATCCAAAATATATAGACGGCATACTTCTTATAAAAAAGTAGAATTTTTCATTAAAACCCAGTGAAAAATTGTGGTATTGTTTAGAAAATCTAAACTTGAGGTTTCAAGGTTATTCAATTGAAATTTTAATTGAATGGTTGTGAAGACAGCTATTAATAAGCTATATGATATAATCTCGTCTATTATATAATGGATCGTGATAGTGCAAATATAAGAAAAATAAGTCAGAAATCAAAGAATAACCGCGCTGCGGCAATGCTAATTAGCCATAAAGCCCGCATTTCAGTACAATACCTAAAAAAGATTTCAGGTAAATAATTTAAATTTTGAGTAGTCTAATTTTCGAAAACGATATATAAAGCATTTATGTCTTTGGAACTGCTGCGAAATCTGATTCGTTGTTTTCCACCTTATTAATATAAACTGTGTGAGTAGGGAATGGCAATTTTATCCCCTCATTTTCAAACCGTAGTTTAACACTTTCAAGGATATCACACTTCATGTCAAAAGCATGATCATAGTTTCGAGCCCAAGCCCACGCCCTAATTGTTACAGATGAATCATTAAGTGAAATCAGTGCGACCTTTACAATAGGAAGGTTTTTCTTGCGCATCGCACCAGAACGAACATCAAACAATAAAGGATGATTTAAACATTCCTCTTGAAGAATTTTCTTTGCCAATTGTACATTACTATCATAAGAAATTCCGATTTCGATTCTTTCACAAATTTTTTGCTCATTTAAATCATAATTCAATAATTTCTCTTTGTTAATTATTGCATTTGGAATTACGATCATTTTATTTGCAAAATTTTTAATCACAGTATGACGTAAGGTAATATCGGTAACAACTCCCACCAAAGAGCCACTTATTTCGATGGTATCTCCAATCTTAAAAGGCTTGAAGGCAACAATAAAAACACCTCCTACAAGATTTGAAAGTGCTTCCTGAGATGCAACACCAGCAATTAATGCTAATACTCCAGCACCGCCGAGTGCAGTTTGAGAAACTCCCTTTAGAGAGGGAAAAGCAATGAGACAAAATAACAGACCTACAAAATAGACAAGAAAAACTGCTATATAGCGCAAAAACTTGAAAGATGTAGGGTCTTCTTTCTCGCGAACTTTTTTCTCGATACTACGTATAAACCAAACATTTATGGTGGAGGCCAGTACAATAGTCGCAATTGATACCACACCAATGTAAATAATTAATTTAAAATGAGATTTACTTTCAGCAATATTTTTAGTTCCAAAAATAATTAAATATAGGATCATAATTCCCAGTACTAGCCACAGCGCATTCAAGATTCTGCGAACCAAATCAAAGGTTTCTATTGGCGCATTAGGATGTTTATCTGTAGTATTAGCTATAATTTTTTTCATGGTCCAGCTCGTAGCGTACATGAGTAGGAGGGTGAGAAAAATTACGAAAGCACTGTTTGCCAATTCGTCAGCATATTGACTTATAATTTCTTGCATAATATGTATCGTTCAAGTTATAATAAATGCAAAAGTATGAACTATGGGTGTTAATAATAGATGGTTAAAAAAATATTATGGACATAAAAAAGCCTATCTCGCACTTCTGAGCGTATAGGCTACTTTTTTGCATAAAGCCAAACATAAATCTTCGCACCTTTAGGTAGTGCTGAGCAGGGGGTACTTCATAATTTGATTTTATGCTAGTAATGACACCTTTATTCATGGCAATTTCTGCCACTAACCACTCATCATAGATTAGAGCCAACAATTTCAATCAAGAATCTATATATAATTACGACTTCACCGTTGACATTCCACCATCAACGTGCATAATCTGTCCCGTAATCCAAGCAGCTTTATCCGAAATTAAAAATTCAGCCATATTCGCAATATCTTCTGTTCTTCCAATTCTTTTCAGTGGATGTCTTTCGGCGTTGGCGTCTTTTTTCTGATCATTGTTCAAAAGCATTGCTGCCAGTGGCGTATCTGTCAAAGAAGGTGCAATACAGTTTACACGAATCTTTGGAGCAAATTCTGCCGCCAACGATTTTGTAAGTCCTTCGATAGCGCCTTTGCTAGCGGCAACCTGTGTGTGAAATGGGAGTCCTGTCTGAACTGCGACTGTAGAAAATAATACTATCGACGAATGTTCTGCTGCTTTTAATCTAGGCAATACCGCCTGAATGACCTTTACTGCACCACCAACTTGCAAATCAAAATCCGAAAGGAAGTCTGCCACCTTAATTCTTGTAAAAGGTTTAAGGTTTATAGATCCTGGACAATAAATTAGGGCATCAATTGTTTCAGGTAGAAAGTCAACATTTACTTCCGCCAATACATCCATCGAATGATATTCAACATTTGAAATATTTTCGGAAACCGCTGTTTTATTAAAAGTTCCAAAAACTTTGTGTCCAGCTTCTGAAAGTTGAGTTGCTAACTGCTTGCCAATACCAGAAGAAGCTCCGACGATAAAATAATTTGCCATAGTAATTTTTGATTTCGAATGAAATAATTTTGAGTACTCTAAATTTAGGGCTTCATAACCCATTTTGAGAAGGATTAGTAAAAGATTAGCAATCAGCAATCAGCAATCAGCAATCAGCCTTTAGCTTTATGACATTAGCTTTGACGATTCTTGTTTTTTTGGAAAGCTTTTTTTTTCCAAATAGTAAAGAAATTCGTAACCTTTCATTGAGGAATTAAAATCAAATTTTTAAATAAGCTAACAGCTAACAGCTAACAGCTAACAGCTAACAGCTAACAGCTAACAGCTAACTTCAATACTCAATCCCAACTATTTCAAAAGCCCTGTCTTCCTTTTCCAATTTCAAAATTGCCTTATCCCCAACTTTCTTTTCGATTAAAATTTTGGCTAATGGAGAAGTGAATGCGATTTTCATTTTTTTAATATCGGCTTCGTCAACTCCTACAATCTGGAACTTTTGTTTTTGCTTTCCACCATTGATAATTAGTGTTATCGTAGCTCCAAAGCGAACTTGGTCTAAAGGCTGATCGTCGAGCTTAATTATTTGTGCGGTAGCTATTCTTGTATTCAGCAAGGTGATTACTGCATTGATATGATTTACAGCTATCCGATGATCTGTTTCACTAGTTTTGTCCAAATCCTCACGTTTTTGAGTCAACATTTTTCGTTCGGCTAGTAGTTGATCGTACCCAACTTGCGTCACATAATTAATTTGTCCGTCGGGTAAATCTGCTCTCGGTGGCACAATCGGTAATTCTTCCTGATCATCTTCTCTTACAAACCCTCTACTCATAATTTAATTATTAATTATTAAACTGATACACCGAAAATGTATCCTACAAGCGCTGATAATCCCATTGCTGCCGTGCCCCAAAACGTAACTCTAATGATGGCTTTCATTGGATCGGCGCCGCCAGTTTTTGCAGAAATTGCTCCAAGAGTAATTAAAAATAGCAGAGCAAACCCGTAAATATAATATTCCAAACTTTCTATAGCCATAAACAAAACGACAAGCAACGGAATAGCACCTCCAACTATGAAAGCTGCTCCCGAAGCCAATGCAGCTTGCAAAGGATTTGCTTTGGACGTATCTGTAATTCCAAGTTCGTCACGCACGTGAGCTCCCAAAACATCGTGTTCAGTAAGTTCAAGCGCTACAATCATCGCAGTTTCCTTTTTCAAACCACGAGATTCGTAAATATCAGCAAGTCGCTGCAACTCTAATTCAGGCATAGTTTCAAGTTCAATTTTTTCTCTAGCAATATCTGCATCTTCTATATCGGTTTGCGAACTTACTGAAACATATTCTCCAGCCGCCATTGATAATGCACCGGCCACTACTCCTGCAACTGTTGCGAGAACAATGGCTTCTCGAGAACTTGTGGCCGCAGCAACTCCAATTGCCAAACTTGCAGTCGAAAGTATTCCGTCATTCGCACCCAGAACTGCCGCACGAAGCCAATTACTTCGATGTATATAGTGGTTGTGCATATAATCTTCTAGGTGCTCGGTTTCTAATGCCATATCTTGTTTGTGATTGTTGAAATTTATTAAAAGCTAAAGCTACAAAAACACTTTAATTTTTACTAATTACTGTGAAATAGAATAGGTCAAATTTTTATCTCCGTGCTGAATAATTTAATACGTGATATCAGCTTAACAACGCATTTTAAGTAAATATTCAGATACGAATCTCGGTATGGTCTTTAAAATAGCAGTAAGTTTGTGCTGGACGAAATTTTTAATTCTCTACCATTTTTGCAGTTTTAAAAACTACAAAATCGCCGCATTCTAAAATTAATCTCATTAATATATTAAAAATGATTCAGAATTATCTTAATCTAGAAGTACAGATCGGTACAGCCGATCAGATCAGCGAAAAAAGATCTACGCTAATCAAAATTATAAACAAACAAGAGAACCTCAATGCACTCGGACTTTCAGATTCTCTCAAAAGTCAAGTATTTTCTGCTTTCGAAAAGGAAACTGATCAAGTTTTTCTAAACTACGCACAGCAAACAGAAATTATAGTAATTTCTACTCAGAATGGTCTTGAAGACTGGCGTTGTCTTGGTGGAAATGTGACCAACCTTTTGCAAACTAATAAGATCGAAACTGCTATAATTGTAGAATTTGATGGATCAGAAGAACAAAAAAATGCTTTTTTAGAAGGAATGATTCTTTCAAGCTATATTTTCGAAAAATACTTGAAAAAGCAAAAGGCTTTTAAAATAATGGTCACAATTTCTGATTCTGCAATAACCGCAAAATCTTTAAAAGATCTGCAATCACTAACAACTTCGGTTGGAATGGTGCGCACAATGGTCAACGAACCTCTTAACAAACTTAATGCTCTCAGCTTTTCATCTTTAGCGGAAGCTATGGCAGAAAAATTTGGTTTCGAAACTAAAGTTCTGCATCAAGAAGAAATTAAAAAATTGAAGATGGGTGGACTTCTTGGTGTAAATCAAGGTTCTGAAACTCCTGCAACTTTTAATATTTTTACTCATAAACCTGCAAATGCAGTAAACGAAAAACCTTTGGTTCTAGTAGGAAAAGGTGTAATGTTTGATACTGGAGGTTATTCCGTGAAAGTGGGTGGTAATATGGTAGGTATGAAAGCAGATATGGCTGGTGGTGCTGCGGTCTTAGGGACTGTTGCTGCACTTGCAATGAATGAAATTCCATATTATGTAATTGGACTTGTGCCAGCTACCGACAATATGATTTCTGGAAAAGCGCTTGTCGTAGATGATATTATTACGATGATGGATGGCACGACTGTCGAAGTTCTAAACACCGATGCTGAGGGTCGTCTTGTCCTAGCCGATGCCTTAACTTATGCTAAGAAATTCAATCCTCAACTTGTGATCGATATGGCAACTTTAACTGGAGCTTCGGCTGCAATTACTGGTACTTTCGGAGTTGCAATGGCTGGAAATTCACAAGAAAATATGGATAAATTAATGGTTGCTGGAGACACGGTTTATGAGCGTTTGGTACAACTTCCTTTCTGGAAGGAGTATGAGAAATTACTTAAATCGAACGTTGCAGATCTTAAAAATATCGGTGGACCAATTGGTGGTGCAACCACTGCTGGAAAATTCTTAGAACATTTTACAGATTATCCATGGATTCACTTGGATATAGCCGGTGCTTCGTACCTGGAAAACAAAGATTCAGATTACAAACAACAAGGTGCTTCGGCTGTTGGCGTGCGTCTTATCTATCAGTTTATTCAAAATGAACTTGCTAAAAACGTCTAGATTTTCTAGGATTTAAATAAAAACTCCCTTCTTTTTAGGGGAAGTTGGGAGTTGCAGGCAGGTTGACTTTTAAGTTTAATTTGCCTGCTTTTTTTTTGGGCGTTGCCTTGCAGGCCGGGTTTTCCACTCCCAATCTTTTTGGTCAGAAAAAGACCAAAAAGGATTTGCTTCGGCAGTTCGCTTTGCTCGGGTTCGCTACAATCCCTAACGCAATCTCCGTATTACAATAATTAAAATCTTCGACTTTGAAATCTATTTAATAAAGCTATCTTTGCCCCGCGAAGGTTGAACTTTTGTTCATTAATAGGGAATCAAGTTAGTTCTTGAGCTGTACCCGCAACTGTAAGCTACCAAACTTTTTGTTATTACTTAAACCACTGAAATTCAGTTTTTCGGGAAGGTCAACAAAAAGATGCAAGCCAGGAGACCTGCCTTCACAATTATTTAATTGAACTTTCGGGAAGAAAAGTACATTAGCTAAGCAAATCTTTAAAAGGATTCTCTTCCTATTGTAACTATCAAACCACAAAGTTTCCAGCGCAAAACTTTAAATTTTATATAGTTATGAAAAGAATTACTCTAGTATTCTTACTTCTCGTTTCGCAAATGATTTTTGCACAGTTTACATCTCAAGACGTTAAATTCTTCGTAGGTACAGGCGATCAAACTGCGTATCTCGTGGTAGACTTTAAAGATGGGACAGAAGATCGTTCGTATGCGTGGGGCTATCGATACAATGCAGCAGATGAGCCAATAATGCTTGACATTCTAACTGCGGTACAAGCTGCAGAACCTGCTTTTACTATTGATCAAACGGGTGGCTTCTTAAATGATGTCTACTACAACGACCATAATGCCGAAGGTAGCGATCCAGATTGGTGGAGCACATGGCAAGGTGATTCTTTAAACACTTTGGGTATGAATGGCGGAATTGGCTCGGATGTAGAAAATGGATTTTGGTATGGACTTTCTTATGGATTCTCAAATCCAACAGCAGAGGCGCCAATAACTCCAATTGCAGCTTATAGTTCTCTGTGGTTAGATACTGCAAACATTACTGCAACAACAGGATCTGGCACAAAAAGTATTATGGTAATTGTAGATTTCGGAACTGAAACGGACGGCGTTGCAGATTCTTACGCTACAAATTTATTATATGAAGGAGAGATGACCGCAGATTACGCAATGCAGATACTTGAAGACTTTACCTCAAGTTTTCAATTTGAATATACTGAAACTGCTGTAATTGAGGCTAGCTACTTTGACAATTCTGCTGTAAATACAACTGACGCCCAGTGGATGTTGTTTGGAGGTACCAACCTTTCTAATTGGAAATCGGTTGCTAATACAACTACTGTAATTCCAGAAAATACTTTGCTTGGATTTAGATATGGAAATATCAGACCAATCACGCCTCAAAATGCGAATGTTGCATTGCTTGGTACAGAAACTTTTACTGCTAGTAATTTCTCAATTTATCCAAATCCAGCATCATCAACAATTTCAATTTCATCAAATGAAATTTTTGAAACTGTTAGCGTGTACAATATGATGGGAGCAGAGGTAATCTCTACAACAGGAAATTCTGTGAATGTTGAAAATTTGGCTTCGGGAGTTTACATCCTAAAATTGTCAAACAATTCTCAATCAATTACAAAGAGATTTATCAAAAAATAAATTCCTCTAATATTTAAAAAGCGGTCAAGAAAATTTTTGAAATTTTCTTGACCGCTTTTCTGCTTTATAAAAATATCTTCAATTAGCTTTTCAACCAATTTCCGATAATCGTTTTTCCGTTTGGCGTAAGCACACTTTCTGGATGAAATTGTACTGCTCTCACGTCGTATATTTTATGCCTCAAGGCCATAATTTGATTTTGATCATCAATCGCAGTGACTTCTAGAGACTCAGGTAAATTATTTTCGATTACCCACGAATGGTATCTGCCAACCAAAAATTCCTTTTCGAGTCCTTCAAATAGAATTTCATTAGCGACAACAACTTTCGCTATGGTAGAAACGCCGTGGTATACTTTTTCGAGATTAATTAATTTACCTCCAAAAACTTCTCCAATTGCTTGCAGTCCCAAGCAAATTCCTAGAATACTTTTTTCTGCGGCATAAGTTCTGATTACATCTTTCAGCAATCCTGCTTCATCAGGAATTCCTGGACCTGGCGACAAGACAATTTTATCAAAATACTGCACATCTTCTATATCAAATCGATCGTTTCTATAAACCGTCACTTCATAATCAAAGGACTGAATATAATGAACAAGATTAAATGTGAAGCTGTCGTAGCTGTCGATTACAAGGACTTTTTTCATTTGATATACTGGCAATAGGATAACGTTTAATTCTCAATTTTTGTAAGCGGTCTGCATATATTTGGCGAAAGCCTTTTAAAAATTATTCACTCAGTCGTAGCTTAATTGTCTCAACGTCTATGGAGAGAGCTATTTCCGCGTTTATCGGCAACTGAGTTGGATAATCAAAGAATAACGCTTTTCTGTTGCGTGCCGCTTTAATCAAATAGCCATTTCCTTTGAAATAGCAGTCTTTGACCACCACCACTAATGGCGACTCTTCTGCTGGAAATAATTCATGAGGATAAACCAAAATCTCTTCTTCGCCTTCATATTCGCTCATTAATTCGGTAAGGGCAATTGTATTGACTTCGCCGTATAATGACGCAACATATTTATTTTTAGGTTGCAGAAACACATCGGCGGAAGCGCCAAAATCTTGAAGTTCTCCTTTTTTTAAAACCACTGTCTTGTCAGAGAAAGACAGCGCATCTGTACTGTCGTGGGTTGCGACAATACAGCTGATGTTCTTCGACTTGAGATAGGCAAAAAGATTTCGCCTTAGCGAGCCTTTGCGAAAACTATCAATATTACTAAAAGGTTCGTCGAGAAGTAATAGCTGTGGTTCAACGGCAAGGACGCGCGCAAGTGCAACACGTTGTTGCTCACCACCGCTTAAATTCTTTGCTTTTTTATCTGCATATTCTGTCATTTCGACCATAGAAAGTAGTTCAGCAACGCGTTGATTTTTGTACTCCTTATCGACATTCGAAATAAATTTACCAACGTTTTCAGCTACGGTTGTATAGGGCATCAAATCAAAATCTTGTGCAAGATATTTGATGTTGTCATGTCCGGGAACCAGATTGAATTTAGGACCCAAAAGTTTTTTATCATCGAAAATTATTTCTCCAGAATTTACATCATATAAACCATAAATCAATTTCAACAAGGTGCTTTTTCCGCAACCGCTTTCGCCAATGAGCGAAATATTTTCGCCTTGTTTCATGCTTAAATTTATACCTGACAAAACTTTTTCTGTCTCGTACGAAAATGAGAGATCGCTAATAGTTAACATTTATAGAAGGAGTTTTTTTAAAACTGATTGAATATTGAAAGATTTCAAAGATACGATTATAATAAAAAAGAGCGAAATGCATTTGCAATTTCGCTCTTAGTAGAATGTATTTATTGTTTTGAAACCTTACTTGATGTAATTTTTAAAATCATTAGTCGATATTCTTGCTTTGAGATCGTGTAGCAAATTATAAAGTCCAAAAAATGTTCTGTTTATGTACAAAAAATGTCTTGATCCACGGTTACCATTCATCTTACGCAACTGTGTATCTTTGGCAAATTCTTCTCCCATTTCAGCAATGCTAGCAAAAAACACTTCGTCTGAAAAGTCAAAATTTTCTGTGTGGAAAGGTTTTGTAAAAAGGGAAAGCATTTGGTGAAACAATCTTTTAAAGTAAGCAACTTCCTCCGCACTATCATCCAATCGTAAAATCTCTAACTCATATAATTTTTCTGTAAATCGTTCAGGGTTGTTAATAACGTTAGGATTTGCAAGTTCAAAATATGGAACATAAAAATCTTCTGGAACAATTTTAATACAACCAAAATCAATAGCAATCAATTGACCTTCTTTGTCAATCAAGAAATTCCCTGGATGCGGATCTGCGTGAACTTGTTTAAGAACGTGAATTTGATACATATAGAAATCCCACAATGCTTGACCAATTCTGTCACCAAGTGCAGCATCAGTATTCGCGGCAGCAAATTCAGATAAATGCAAACCATCAATCCAATCCATAGTTAAAGTCTTTGCAGAAGACAATTCAGGATAGTATTTTGGAAATCTAAGATTTGGAATGTGTCCACAGGCAGTGGCAATCTCAATACTCTGACGAAGTTCCAACTCATAATCTGTTTCTTCTAGCAATTTGCTTTCTACTTCTTGAAAATATTTTTCCGAATCTTTTCCTTGAAGATTAAACATCTTGATGGCTATTGGTTTCACCAAAGCAAGATCTGAACTAATACTTTCGGCAACGCCAGGATATTGAATTTTTACCGCAAGTTTCTTCCCATCTTTCATCGCTTGGTGCACTTGGCCAATACTTGCCGCGTTGATTGAATCTGGACTAAACTCATCGTAAATTTCTTCTGGAAATTTTCCAAGATATTTTTTAAATGTTCTACGTACAAGTGGTGCAGACAAAGGGGGTACAGAAAACTGCGACAGAGAAAATTTTTCAACATACTGTCGTGGCATAATGCTTTTGTCCATACTCAACATCTGTGCAACCTTTAGAGCACTTCCTTTCAGATTTTTCAATCCGTCGTAAATATCTTCAGCGTTATTTTCATTCAGTTTATCGCGGTTTAAGGATGGATTAACCATCTTTTCGCCATAGTATGAAATATAATTTCCGCCAATTTTGAGTCCAGTTTTAACTAGTTGCCCAGCCCGCTCAATCTTTGTAGTAGGAATTTTATCTAATGTTTTCATTAAGTGTTTTTTGTAAAATAATCTAGTTTACATTTTGCGTTCTTTCCAAAGAAATTTTCCAAGGTCAATAATATTGTCCAAAGGCTTAGTATCCAATAAATCAACTACTGTGTTCACAGATTTTTCAATGATAATATCTGTTTTTTCAAATCCTTTTGAATTATCCTCCAACCAGAATTTCAAGATAAACATAAACTGAACCCAAGATCCTTCGCTATAGATTGGCTCTGTAGCATTTTTAAATTTCGAATTGTTCGGATTATCTGACTGAATAATATTATTCACGAAGTCTTTAAAGAAATGACGCATCTTTTTAAGCTGATTCAAATTCTTCAAACCTTCTTCGTTTTCTTTAAGCGTTGCCAAAACATATGATCTATTTAAAGTCAAAATTTCAAATAGCGTATAATATAATGTAAGGAGTTTGTTTTTTGGTGTGTAAGTTGCATACACTTGTTCTTGTGAAATTGTAAGGATTGCATTCTCAAAAAACTTAACCCAAATATCTTGTTTAAGATTTTGTAGCGAGCCAAAATGCATATAAAAATCTGTATCGCTTAAACCAATTTTTTTACAGAAACTGTAAACGTTTTTTGGTTCTTCGCCATTTTCCATAAAGTCCTCCATATAGAGGGCAATTATCTGATTTTCATCTAATTTGATTGGAGATTCAGCTACTGGTAAGTTTTCGAATGTGTTTTTCTTTGCGGCGGCCATAGTGGTTGGTTTTTATTTGACTACGTAAAGTTACCACCTATATATTTTATTAATTAGAAACAATTGTTAAAGTAAAGCGTGAAATGAGTTATAATATGAGAAATATCTAATATAATCTTTTGTTATCTAAAAATAATGTGAAATGCTGAACGTCAGCGCTCTAATTTTTACTTTTTAAAATACAACTGCTTTATTCCCGCTTTTAGAAAAGGCACTATTGGAAGCGTTTTCATTATTTGAATGTCGGTAAGCAGAGAACTTTCGTTGCCCAAAAATGGAATTATCTTAGTTGGATTCAGTTTTCCAAACATTGTGCTGAAAATCTCTTTTCCAGTCGCTTTTTTGCTAATTAAAACTTCTAATAATGTTCGGTCGTACCAATTGAAAATCTTGTCGCTAATAGAAAGCGCTTTCGTGGGAGATTTGTTTTCAAGAAGTCTATTTACAATTTCTTCTGAATTCTTCTGGATAAATTGAAAAGTATAACCACTACTTGCTTTAGTAAAACCTCCAGCCGTTCCGATGTTTATTATTCTAGATTCAATTGATTTAAATCTCTCAAATTTCGCCATCGTCATCGGGATTACTCCAAATTCGGTATGTTGAATTTCGTAGTTTTCAATCGCTAAATCTTCTTTCAAATACTTTTTGATTGCCGTTTTGTAATCTTCTTTTTTTAATAGCTCAGGGCTAAATAAAGTGTACTCAATCAATGCCTCCGTTTCAGAAGTTGGAAGTACATACATAAAAGTAGCGCCGTTTTCTTGACCAACAGAAAAGTCCATAAGTGTTCCCACAGTATTATCAAATTTTGGAGAATCAGTTTTGATCACCCAACCTTCAAAGTGCTGAAGTAATGTATTTGATTTATCTATGGTTGGATGAAACAAAGAAGTTGAATTGAAGATGTAATCCGCGGTAAATACTTTGCCATCGACAGTTACCGAAGCGCTTTCTTCAGATTCATCAAGATTTTCAATTCCACCGTAAAAAAATTCTACATTTGGAAATTTTTTGGCGAAAGCCAGCACGTTTTCGTAGAAATCAATTCCGCGAATCATCTTATAACTGTAATCTTCAAGGTGAAACTGCTTGGTAAATTTTTCGGTTTTAAAAATAAGATTATCCCATTTATGATATACGATTGGTTCAAAAAGGCCAGGCTTTTTTTCCCAGAAACACCAAGTCCTATCGTTTTCAGTTTTATGATCTCGGTCCAAAACTAAAATTTTTTTGTCCGATAGTTTTGGCTGATTCAGAATCGTATAAAGTAAACTCAAACCAGCACATCCAGAGCCAGCGATGATATAATCGTATTTCATTAATTTCAGATTGATCATGAAGTATTTGTAAACTTCTGTTTACTGTTTAGTTCAAAATTCAGAAAAGGAAAGGTAGTAATTTTTGAATCAATATCTGTAGGAAAGCTGTGGATAGAACGCTTAATCTTACGTTAAGAATGGAATTTTTATAGAACTTTATTGTTTTCGAACCGAAAGTGCTTACTTTAAAAAAGTAATTTTACGATCAAGCGTTAAGTTTTTTGTTAAGCTCTGAATATATTCGGCGAAAGCCAAAACTTTTAATTTAAATAGTGTTTGTAAATAGCACTTCAAATTCTTTATGAAACAAACTTTAAGCAATCCGATTTTATATTTAATGAGCATTTCTGCGGGATTGGTAGTGGCAAATTTATATTATAATCAGCCTTTATTGCATCAGATAGCAACCACATTTGGAGTTTCGGATTCTGCAGTAAGCAACGTCGCTTTGTCCACGCAAATTGGATATGCATTGGGACTTTTGTTTATAATTCCGCTGGGAGATAAGGTTTCGAATACCAAAATATTGCAAATCGATTTTATTCTGATGATTGCGTCTCTGATTGCTGCGGCACTTTCTGATAGTTTGATGCTGCTTATTATTAGCAGTTTTTTTATTGGATTCACATCTTCTTTACCACAATTATTTGTGCCAATGGCAGCAGCGCTGAGCGATGAAAAGGGCAGAGGTAGAGCGGTGGGAATTGTAATGAGCGGACTTCTAATTGGAATTCTAGGAAGCCGAGTTTTGAGTGGCTGGGTTGGAGATCAGTTTGGCTGGCGCACGATGTATTATGCTGCGGTTGTGATTATGGTGGCACTTTTCATTTTATTAAAATTTAAACTGCCAACAATTACTCCTAGTTATAAAGGTACCTACGGAAGTTTGATGAAAAGCCTTTGGCATTATTTTAAAACCGAACCAACCTTGAGAATTGCAACACTGCGCGCTGCATTGGCGTTTGCGGGATTGAGTGCGTTTTGGACAACTTTGGTTTTCTTGATGGAAGATAATTTTGGTTACGGAAGTGGTATTACGGGAGCTTTTGGATTATTCGGAGTGGTTGGAGCACTTGCCGCAACAGTGGTAGGGAAAATGAATAATCGAGTGAGTTCCAACAAAATACTTATTTACTCGGCCTTGCTGTTGATTATTTCTTGGGTGATTTTTTACTTCTCTGCACATTCGATTATTGGTTTGATTGCTGGAGTAATTTTGGTAGATTTAGGAATGCAAGCTTTGCATATAACCAATCAGAATATTATTTTCTCTAAAAATCCTGAGGCGAGAAATCGAGTCAACACCATTTATATGGTAGGATTTTTCATTGGTGGAGCAGTAGGGACGGTCTTGGGTGCCGAGGCTTGGAAAAATTACGGATGGACCGGAGTAGGAGCTCTGGGACTTATATTATCAGTTTTGATTTTGGTGGTGCATCTCGTATTTCAGAAGAGAGAAAGAAAGATAATTTAAAAATAAATCTGTTTGAGATTATGAAATATATTAATTTATTGAAAGAAAAATTATGGCTAAGAAGATAGAAGCGAAAGACGAAAAATATCTAAAAAGATGTATTGAACTAGCAACCGAATCGCTAGAAGCTGGTGATGCGCCCTTTGGATCTGTTCTAGTTGACAAAGATGGAAAAATAATTGCAGAGGGCAGAAATCGCGCGAACGAATTAAATGTCTTAGCGCATCCAGAAGTTGAAATGGCGCGTTGGGCAGCAGATAATCTGAATGCTGAAGAAATTGCCTCAACTACAATGTACACCAGTGGTGAGCATTGTACCATGTGTTCTGGTGCTCACGGATTGGTAGGAATAGGAACATTGGTATATTTAAGTTCAGGCGAACAGCTTTTTGAATGGCAAAAGGAATTTGGCGCATCACATTCAAAACTGATATATATAAAAGTAGAAGATGTAATTAAGAATGTAGAAGTTCGAGGACCTGCAGAAGGAGATTTATTAGAAGAAATAAAAAGTATTCAGAAACGTTTTTATCAGAAGTAGAAATTTAGTGCTAAAAATAAGATTTTTTAATGTGTCATGATCTTGAAAATGATTAACTTAGTGTTGTATTAAGTTTTTAAAATTAAGCTCAAAAGTTCTTTTTACCCCAACTGTTAAAATCAACCGATATGAAAAATCTTGTAATTTATTATATCTTTATTTTCCTTCCTTTCCCTATAATTTATATGATTTCGGAATCAGGAAATAATGCTTTAGCTGGTGGTTTATTAATTGGTTATGTGATTTACAGAATATTTGTAGATTACTACCGATTAATAGCTAAAGGTTTAATGAAGAAGAAAGATTTCTATAAAATTCTACTTCCTTTTTGGCGTGCCCAATTTTTTAAGGAAATGTACTTTGAAAAGTAATTCGGGAGCTAGATTAATTAAAAAGAAAACTTCCCTAAAACATTTTGTTTTAGGGAAGTTTTTTATTTGATCTAGAGTTTGCTCTTTATCAAAATTAATGAAAGAATTCTGAAGTGAATTATCGAAATATTCAGGCTATATCAAAATCAAAAAAAAAGGTTCGTGTCACTCAAAAAATGACACAAACCTTTTTATAAAATATATTTTTAAAACCTATAAGTGAATTACTTCTCCGTAAGCTGCAGCAACTGCTTCCATTACCGCCTCACTCATTGTTGGGTGTGGGTGAATTGCTTTAAGGATTTCGTGTCCTGTTGTTTCAAGTTTTCTACCTACAACTGCTTCAGCAATCATATCCGTAACACCTGCACCAATCATATGACAACCTAACCATTCGCCGTATTTTGCGTCAAAGATTACTTTTACAAAACCGTCCGGAGTTCCAGCTGCTTTGGCTTTTCCTGAAGCTGTAAATGGGAATTTACCAATCTTTAATTCGAAACCAGCTTCTTTAGCTTGCTTTTCAGTCATACCAACAGATGCGATTTCTGGAGTAGCATAGGTACATCCAGGGACATTTCCATAGTCAATAGCATCAACGGCAAGACCTGCAATTTTTTCAACACAAGCAATTCCTTCAGCAGAAGCAACGTGAGCAAGTGCTTGTCCTGCAACAACATCTCCAATTGCGTAATATCCTGGGATATTTGTTTGGTAGAATTCGTTTACCAATATTTTGTCTCTATCTGTAGCAATACCAACTTCTTCAAGTCCGATATTTTCGATATTTGTTTTAATTCCAACTGCTGAAAGCAAAATGTCCGCTTCGATAACCACTTCACCTTTGGCAGTTTTTACCGTAGCTTTTACGCCTTCGCCAGTAGTATCGATTGATTCTACTGAAGCATTTGTCATAATTTTGACACCAGCTTTTTTCATAGATTTTTCCATTTGTTTAGAAATATCTTCATCTTCGACAGGAACGATAAGTGGCATATATTCAACAATAGTAACTTCTGTTCTCATTGAATTATAGAAATGTGCAAATTCAACTCCAATAGCTCCAGATCCAACTACGATCATAGATTTAGGTTGAGTAGGCAAGGTCATTGCTTGACGGTATCCGATTACTTTTTTTCCATCTTGTGGAATATTTGGCAATTCGCGAGAGCGAGCTCCAGTAGCAATGATAATATGGTCTGCAGAATATTCTGTAGTTCCTTCTTCAGTTTTTACAGAAACTTTCTTTCCAGCTTTTAAAGTTCCAAAACCATTAATGACATCAATTTTGTTCTTTTTCATTAAGAATTGAACTCCTTTGCTCATTCCGTCTGCAACATCTCTAGAACGACCTACAACAGCCGAAAAATCTTTGTCAAATTCAGAAATAGTCAATCCGTAATCTGAAGCATGTTTTAGGTAATCAAAAACCTGCGCCGATTTAAGTAGTGCTTTGGTTGGAATACAACCCCAATTTAAGCAGATTCCACCAAGACTTTCCTTCTCGATAATGGCAACTTTTTTACCTAATTGAGAAGCTCTAATTGCTGCTACATATCCACCAGGACCACTTCCTAAAATAATGATGTCGTATTTCATCGTATGATTTATTATTGTTGAAAAATATCTAATTTGTAAAGAAATCGCTTAGCGCGAAAATTCTGTCTGCGAAATTAAGGAATATATATTAAAATAGGAATTTCGGCGGCGATTATCTACTCTTTTGAATTGGAATCTACTGCTGAAATTTTACTGAAAGTCTGCGCGAAGGACAGTAGCGGCATCCCCCGATGGTTATCGGGGATATAGTGGATGGCCTGACCCAAAGGGTCGCGCCCAAAAATAATGTATTATATAAAATCGTCTTCTGTTGCTTCGACGCTAATTTCTTGTTCTGTGAGAAATTGTGAATTGTACAAATGCTGGTAAAAACCTTTGTCTTTTAGTAGAAGTTCCTCGTGAGTACCTTGCTCGACAATCTTCCCTTTTTCCATCACCACAATTTTGTCAGCATTCATAATTGTAGCTAGCCTATGGGCAATAACGATTGAAGTTCGATCTTTTGTCACAGTTTCAGTAGCTTTCTGAATCAACTCTTCAGAATAAGAATCGATAGAAGAAGTCGCTTCGTCAAGAATCAAAATCCCTGGATTGCTCACGTAAGCGCGTAAAAATGCAATTAGTTGACGCTGTCCCGAAGACAACATCGCGCCGCGCTCTTTTACGTTATAATCATAACCATTTGGCAGGTCCATAATAAATTCGTGTACTCCAATAACCTTTGCCGCAGTGATCACATCCTCGCGACTCACATTAGGATTTTTGAGCATAATATTATTCATAATCGTATCTGCAAACAAGAAAACATCTTGCAAAACAACGGCAATTTCACTTCTTAAAGAGTCTAATGTATAGTGGTTTATATCTACTCCATCGATGCAAATTGAGCCGCTTTTGATTTCGTAAAAGCGGTTTAAAAGATTGATAATTGTCGATTTTCCGGCGCCGGTCGAACCAACTATTGCAACAGTCTGACCCGGTTCAATATCCAGATTTATACCTTTAATAACTTCCTCATTTGGAATATAAGCAAAGTGAACATCTTTAAATTCAATCTTTCCAGTAAAGTTTTTAGCTTCGATTGTACCGTCAACTTGAGTTTGATCTTCAGTGTCCAAAATGGCAAAAACCCTGTTGGCAGCAATCATTCCCATCTGCATCTCATTGAATTTATCCGCAATTTGACGAAGCGGATTGAATAGCATTCCGATAAACATGGTGTAGGAAAATAAATCTCCAAAAGTAGTTGTATTGTCTCCGCCCATAATTTTGATCCCGCCGTACCAAACCACAAAACCAAGGGTTAGCGAGGTAATAATATCGGCGATCGGAAAGAAAACGGAGTTATACCAAATTGTTTTTACCCAAGCGTCTTTATGTTTGGCATTTATCTTTGCAAACTTTTCAGCTTCAATGTTTTCACGGTTAAAGAGTTGAACGATTTTCATTCCCGTAACTCTTTCCTGAACAAATGTATTAAGGTTGGAAACTTGATTTCGAACTTCCTCAAATGCGACTTGCATTTTTCGCTGAAAAACTCTGGTAATGATCAGTAGTACTGGCATTGCTATTACAACGATCCAAGTTAATTTCCAGTTCATGTAAAACATAAAAAGTAAAATCACCGCCATCTTCATCAAGTCACTCAGAATCATAAAAAGTCCTTGACTGAAAATCCTTGCAATTGCTTCAATATCACTCACCGCGCGAGTTACAAGCTGACCGACTGGTGCATTGTCAAAATATTTCATTCGGAAGTGCAAAATGTGACCAAACATCTTTATTCGGATATCTTTTACGATATCTTGGCCGAGCCAGTTTGCCCAATAGACGAAGAAAAATTGGGATAAAACCTCTAGAATTAGGACAATCCCCATTAAAACAACGTACATCAAAAGTCCGCCTTTATCGTCGGTTTGCAGATATCCATCAACCGTTTGCTTAAGCAAATAAGGACGTAAAGCCGCAAAAACCGATAGTGAAATAGCAAATGCAATCACACCATTAAACCGTCCTTGATAGGGTTTTGTGAATTTTAAGATCCTTTTGAAGAGGCCAGTATCGAATGCTTTTGCTTTCATTTAAAATTTTTAAGGAGCTATTTGTTTTGCTCGCTATGGGTGTATTTTCAAAATCTATAATTCTTTTTCAAAGTAAAAAATTCGTTCTACGAATAGAAATCTAATCAATTGGAATTAGAAATGTAATCGTACTCAACTTCTGTAAGATACAAACCGTGAGCGGGGACCGAGAACCCGGCTTCGGATCGCTTTTTACTATCAATTATAAATTCAAATTCTTCCAATGTTATTTTGTTTGTTCCAACATTTATTAATGTCCCAACAATTGCTCGCACCATATTTCGCAAAAAACGATCGGCGCTTATGGTAAAAATAAGGGAATTCTCATTTCTTTCCCAAACCGCTTTTGTGATTTTACAACGAAAGTTATTAACCTCAGTATGGACTTTCGAAAAACTCTCGAAATCAGTTTTTTGTAATAAAATTTCTGCCGCCTTATTCATTAACTCCAAATCTAAAGTATGTCGGAAATACCAACTTCCCTCGATATAAAAAGGATTTTTATGCTGATTTATCAGATATTCGTACGTTCTTTTCTTTGCGTCAAAGCGGGCGTGCGCATCTTGTGCTACTGGCAAAATATCTATAACGGCAATATCTTTTGGTAACAGGGAATTGAGTTTAAAAATACATATATCAACTTCATACGGCAGCATTTCTATTTCAAAATGTGCATACATAACTTGTGCATGAACGCCAGTATCTGTGCGCCCTGCAGCAACTACAGATATTTCTTTACGCAAAATCGTGTGCATAGCCTTTTGCAAAGTTTCTTGAACACTTAGGGCATTAGGCTGTATTTGCCAACCGTGATAAGCAGTTCCCTTGTACGAAAATTTTAAAAAATACCTCAATCGCAACTTTTTTTTTTGACTGATGCAAAGATACTTATAATTTGAGGAGGTTTGAAATGACGAATTGCAACAAAATGTTAATTTAAAGACGGTTGAATTTTAGTAATTTTACCGAAAGTATTCTTTAAAAACCTCTCCATGACTCGTATTTTACTTCTTTCCGACACACATTCATATATAGATGATAATATTATCGCTTATGCAAAAACGGTAGACGAAGTATGGCATGCTGGAGATATTGGGAATCTTGCTGTTACCGATGCATTGGCGAAGATAAAACCACTTCGCGCTGTTTATGGCAATATTGATGATCACCTGGCAAGGTTAACTTTCCCGCTGAACAATCGTTTTATGTGCGAAGGAGTTGATGTTTGGATTACTCATATTGGCGGATATCCAGGAAAATATAGTCCAGCTATAAAAGAAGAAATGGCAAACAATCCTCCAAAACTATTTATTTGCGGACATTCGCATATTCTGAAAGTGATTTTTGATAAAAAGAATAATCTCTTGCATCTAAATCCCGGTGCTGCAGGTATTAGTGGTTTTCATCAAGTGCGGACTATGCTACGTTTTAATATTGATGGTGAGAATATTAAAGATTTAGAAATAATTGAGTATCCTAAAAAAGCATAAAAAAAGCCCGAACATTTGTTCGGGCTTCTCTTCGCACTAATAAACTAAGATTATAGGACTACCTCAATCTGTCTACTGATTTTACGAGATCTTCATCCTTTTTGATGGCTTTGTTGGCCAAAACCAACATCACGATAGAAACAATAGGTAGAAACATCCCAATACCTTTCTCAGAAACTTCCGCCTCTCCAGATACATTTAGAAAACGATATACAAACAATCCCAATAAAATTAAATTCAAAATTATCACAACTCGGTTTACTACAAACTGTTGTTGTCTTTTTTTATAGGTCAATATACTCCATACAATTAATGCTGATCCCAAACCGAATAACACGGTATAAATCTGATCTTGCATAAAGTAGAAATCACCTGAATCTTTTAATACCCATAACGGCGTCAAAAACGGAACTATTGCCATAAAAATAAAGGCTATAAATAGGTACACTGTCTGAATACGTTGAAGCATGTTTTGTAATTTAAAGACACAAAAATATATTTTCTTTTTTACATAAACTATTGTATCGTAAATGTTTTTTCGTATTATTGCATAATAAAGTCGTAAGTACTTCATTCTTCGACAGTAGCTAAATACAACAAAATTACTCTATCCAATTTTAGTAAATTACTTCACAACTAACTCAAGAACATTACATGTTTGACATTTCTGTATTAAAAGAAATGAAGCTTCCTGAGCTTCAAGAAATTGCAAAAGCAAAAAAAATTAAATATGCCGGCGTCAAGAAAGAAACTCTGGTTTATCAGATTCTTGACTTCCAAGCCGCCAATCCAGAAACAGGAGTTTCGGAGCCAAAATCTATAGCGACAGAAGAGGCACCAAAGCAGAAACGAGCTAGAGTTCAAAATGAAAAATCTCCAGCCATTACTGCAGATCGATCTGAACGTGGTAATGAAACGGTTGAAGACAGTGCCAAAGTAACTACTGAAACTGCTGAAATGCTTCCCGTGATAAAGGAAAAAATTGGAAAACTTATTAAATTTAAGAAAGCAATCCAAGCAGATCCCATTAGAGAGAATCAAACTGAGCGAACCCAGATTACTTCTGAAGTGCAAGGTAAAAAGAGTGATAGCAACGCTCCAGACTCAGTTTCTCAAGAAGCTCCGCAGCAAGAACAAAGAGAAAAACCTCAGCATCAGCATCCGCAGCACAAAGCAAGTCAAAAAGATGCTATTCGTCCGAATGATAAGGCAAATCAAAACAATCCGAATTTCAAAGGCAAAAAGAACAATTATAAAGATGCTGATTTTGAATTTGACGGAATAATAGAAAGCGAAGGAGTTTTAGAAATGATGGCTGATGGCTATGGTTTCTTGAGATCTTCAGATTACAATTATCTTGCCTCGCCAGATGATATTTACCTTTCAACCTCACAAATTAGACTTTTTGGACTTAAAACCGGAGACACTGTAAAAGGTGTGGTAAGACCTCCAAAAGAAGGAGAGAAATTCTTTCCTCTTGTAAAAGTTCTAAAAATCAACGGACACGATCCACAAGTTGTTCGCGATCGTGTTTCTTTTGAGCACCTAACACCAATTTTTCCATCTGAGAAATTCAACCTTGCCGAAAGACAAAGTACCATTTCAACAAGAATTATCGATTTGTTCTCGCCAATTGGGAAGGGACAAAGAGGAATGATTGTGGCGCAGCCAAAAACGGGTAAAACGATGTTGCTAAAGGATATTGCCAATGCAATTGCGGCAAATCACCCTGAAGTTTACTTGATTGTTTTGCTTATTGACGAGCGTCCGGAAGAGGTTACCGATATGCAGCGAAATGTTCGTGGAGAAGTAATTGCTTCAACATTTGACCGAGAGCCGCAAGAGCACGTAAAAATTGCCAATATTGTTCTTGAAAAAGCCAAGAGATTGGTAGAATGCGGTCACGATGTAGTGATTTTACTAGATTCTATTACGCGTCTTGCTCGTGCATACAACACAGTCCAGCCCGCTTCTGGAAAGGTTTTGAGTGGTGGTGTGGATGCAAATGCGCTACAAAAACCTAAGAGATTCTTTGGAGCTGCTCGTAATGTTGAAAACGGCGGATCGCTTAGTATTATCGCGACGGCGCTTACCGAAACTGGTTCAAAAATGGACGAAGTTATCTTCGAAGAGTTTAAAGGTACGGGTAATATGGAGCTTCAATTGGATCGAAAAATTGCCAATCGTCGTATTTTCCCAGCAATCGATCTTACATCTTCAAGCACGCGTCGTGACGATCTTTTGCTTGATGCGCAGACAATTCAGCGTATGTGGATTATGAGAAAATACCTTTCAGATATGAATCCTGTAGAGGCGATGGACTTTATTAATGACCGTTTTAAAAAGACAAAAAACAATGCAGAGTTTCTGATTTCGATGAATGATTAAACTTTTAAATATATTTATAAAAAGCCACTAATTTCTAGTGGCTTTTTTGTTGGTGCATTTTTTGGCTTTCGCCGAAAGAATTTATGTAGACGAATTATTTTTAAATTTTGCATTTATCGTATTCTGTCAAGTGAAGCGTTCGAATTTGATTTCTGTCGAAGTAGTATCGCAGATTGAAATTATAGTGATTTTTAGAACTTCCAAGACTGCGGGCACGGATTGCAAATCCGCACTATCGGGTTTTTTGCTTTCAGTTGAATTACTGCTGCTAAATATCATTTATAATTAAGTTTAATGTGGATAGTTTGCGGGCACGGATTATAAATCCGCGCTATCGGGTATCGGGTTTTATGTTGGTGTATTTTTTTGGCTTTCGCGGAAAGAATTTATGTAGATGAATTATTTTTAAATTTTGCATTTATCCTATTCTGTCAAGTGAAGCGTTGGAATTTGGTTTCTGTCGAAGTAGTAACGCAGATTGAAATTATAGTGATTTTTAGAATTTCTAAGACTGCGGACACGGATTGCAAATCCGCGCTATCGAGGTATTGCTGCTAAATATCATTTATAATTAAGTTCAATTTACATAGTTTGCGGGCACGGATTATAAATCCGCGCTATCGCGAGCATTGCTGTTAAATTTCATTCATAACTAAGTTTTATGTGGTTAGTTTGCGGGGGACGGATTATAAATCCGCTCTATTTCAAGGAAGATTCAACTATTGTTTTATAGGGAATGCTGCGACCTCTGGAAAGTCGAAATTTTCTTCGTTAAATGAACGTTTGCGAGAAGGATGGTAGGGGAAATCCTTTTCTGGGAAGTCCCGCGGAGCGAGGACTTGCCAGAAAAGATTGGGACCGGACAGCCTGACCACCGCCATACGAAATTTTGAATTTTACCGAAAATCTCCTGGCGGTGGGCTCGCCCTAAAAAAAACCCGAAGTACTTATTAAAAGTATTCGGGTTTTGGAAATATTATAAGGTCAGAATTAGTTGATTAAAACTTTTTTGGTAATCGTTTTGTTGTCAGAAGTCAACTTCAAAAAATAGAAACCACTTGGCAAATCCTGAATTGAGTAGGTATTATTTACTGATGAAGGTTTAGAAATTTTCTGCATTAACTGACCGTTGATGGTAACCAATTCGATAGTTTCTAATGGAGCTTCGGTCGTAATATTGATATTGTGATCGTAACTTGGATTTGGATATACAGACACAGATGCTAGCAAATCAAATTGGGAAACAGCCAATGCAGGCCAACGATTTTGAGCCATTGGGCCACCCCAAATCATTGTTGCCAAATATGGATTATCGATAAAAGGATTTCTATTTCCTTGCCCGTATTGATTGCTGGTATTGGACAGATAAGTATTCCTATTGTCTTCATATTGCGACACTGGATCTTCGGCATTCCACTGAAGAAGTAGGTTGATCATGCTGGCATCCAACGTATTTGAAGTTCCAACTGCCACTCCACTAGGCAGGCATTGGCTTCCATAGCGTAGATACATATACATCATCATTCGCGCGACATCGCCTTTCCACTCGTCTCCGGGATACCATAGTGATGAGACAATTTTTGAATTCCCAGATCCTGGACCGAATTTTAAATTGTCTCTTTGACCATTTCGCTGCACGTCACATGCACGCAGGTGATGCACATCAGAGTTGGCCGCGGTTGAAGAAAGATTTGGAGTTCCTAGTGATCTCGCGTAAGTATGCTCTCTATTCCACTCGCAAACTGCGCCACCACCGTCGCTATTTTTATTTCTTCTTCTATGATCGTTGTCGTCTCCTGGGGATGCCGGACACATATTAGCGCTAAAGCCATATAGGAGCAAAAGGTTTTGATTTGAAGTGTCTTCTGGATCCAAATCGGTAACCTGAATAGCTTTCTCTGCTTCGGCGTATGTTAATATATTGGTGTGAGTGGCGGTAAGTTTTGTTGCTAATGCAGCTTTTAGGCTAGTTCCAGTTTGAACAAAATTAAAACCATTATAATATGGGGCGGCAGGAGCACCATCTTGAGCAAATACTGCAGCAACCATAAAGGAAGCCCAAAGGGTAAAAGTTTTTTTCATAAATTAATTTTCTTTACGTTCCATCAATGCCATATAAAACCCATCAAAACCTGACTCAGAGGCCAAAATCTTTCTGTCTTCCACGAATTTAAATTCTTGTCCACTTTCTGTCTTTAAGAACTTTTCTATCTGTTCCTGATTTTCTGAAGGCAATATAGAGCAAGTAGCATATACCAATTTGCCACCGGGCTTGACAATTTTTGAGTAACGCTCTAAAATATCTGCCTGTACTGCACGTATATTATCTATAAATTCGGGTTGCAACTTCCACTTGGCATCAGGATTTCTTTTAAGAACTCCCAAACCACTACAAGGAGCATCAATTAAAACTCTATCAGCTCTTTCATGCAATTTTTTGATGATTTTTGTGCTGTCAATAATACGATATTCTATGTTAAAAGCACCATCTCTTTTTGCACGAAGTTTAAGTTGCTTTAATTTACTTTCGTATAAATCCATTGCGATAAGTTGGCCTTTGTTTTCCATCAATGCTGCGATATGGAGTGATTTTCCACCAGCACCTGCGCAGGTATCAACAACTCTCATCCCTGGTTTTACATCTAGAAAGGCAGCGACTAGCTGTGAATTTGCATCTTGAACTTCGAAAAATCCTTCTCTAAAAGCGTCGGTCATAAAGACATTGGCACGTTCTCTTAGCACTAAAGCATCTGGTTGATCTGGTAGCGTATCTGTATGAATGTCCAAATCCATCAGGATAGCACGAAGCTTTTCTCTTGTGCATTTGAGTGTATTTACTCTCAAAATAACTTTTGCTGGTTGATTTTGAGCTGCAATCTCTTTGGTCCACACTTCTTCACCCAATTCAGCAACGCCAACTTCGTCCATCCAATCTGGAATAGATTCGCGCATTGTTCGGATTTTTGACAGTTCGTCAAAACGTCCTTTAATTTTCCTTTCTGGAGTTCCCTCTAATTGTTTCCAATCTGGAATAGGGTAGCCTCGAAGAACTGCCCAAACGGCAAACATTCTCCAAATATTCTCTCGGTTGTATGGGGCACGTACCTCGGCAATTTCGGCGTAAAGTCGTTTCCAACGTACAACTTCGTATATAGTCTCTGCAACAAATTTTCTGTCGGAGCTTCCCCAACGTTTGTCTTTTTTAAGTGCTCGGGCAACAACCTTGTCGGCATATTCGCCTTCATTGAAAATTGCATTAAGTGAATCGATTGTTGTATAAACTAAGTTTCTGTGTAATCTCATTTTTTATTAATTGAGGGGCAAAGGTATCACATTTTTTTCAGCGAGTGGAGATTCCATTCTGCTATATGATTTACCATTTATTTTTCTAATATATTCTAGTAAGATCAATTTTCTCTGGGGCATGAAGCACCATTGGATATTTTTCAACTTTTACGGAGCTACTATCTAGACCAAATGCTTTTTCTTCTGATAAAGAGAATTTTTTTATTAAGAAATAGGTATGCATAATAACCTTTTCGTGGAAGCGTAAAAAACTATCATTAGACAAGAACTTTTCAAATAGGACAAACCTAAAATCTCCAATTACTTTATTGCGATTTAGTGATTCATATCGACTAGTAATATCGACTTCACCATTTTTCACCATATCAGTAAGAACTTCTTTAAATAATAAATTAATTTTAGTTGCTTCTCTAAATCCTAAGTTAAAGTCAACTCGGTACATATCTTCGTTAACAATATTAGTTACTTTATATTCGGATTTGTAAGGTTCATTTAGGATATTTACATGGATAAACCAATAAATATCGGCTCTTTTTGGACGTTTATGTAGAATTGAAAGCATTACCTTTTCTTCAACTTCATCTGTGCGACTTGCACTTGTCATATATACAAGGTGGGTTGCATATTTAGGAATAGCTAAATCCATTGTTAAGGCTGCAAGTACTTGTTTGTAATCTTCTACTTTGACAAAATTGGTGTAGTTTTTACTAATTTTTTTAGCTTCAAACCAGATAAACATTATTCCAATTAAAATTGCAGCAATAAATATTGTTACGTAACCTCCGTGAGAGAATTTGGTAAGGTTGGCCCAAAGGAAACTAAATTCGATAGTAAGATATACAAATATTAAGGGAACGATAAAAAACATCGACACCCTTTTTACAATTAAGTAATAATTTAGCAAAATCGTCGTCATTACCATGCATAGTACGATGGCTAGACCGTAGGCAGCTTCCATATTACTAGATTCTTCAAAATGTAAAACAACCATAATACAGCCAGCAAAAAGAAGCCAGTTAATAGAAGGAATGTACAACTGACCCTTTAGCTCGGTGGGATATTTAATTTTTACTTTAGGCCAGAAATTTAATTTCATTGCTTCATTTATCAATGTAAATGAGCCAGATATTAATGCTTGTGAAGCTATTACTGCGGCTAATGTTGCAATTGCAATTCCGAAAGGCTTAAACCAGTCTGCCATTATCAGGTAGAACGGATTACCAAAAGAACCTCCCAGTTGACTCAATGTTTGACCTTGATGCTGCATTAAATATGCTGCTTGTCCAAAGTAATTTAGCACAAGAGCAATTTTTACAAAAATCCAGCTAATTCTGATATTTTTTCGGCCACAATGTCCCATGTCTGAGTAGAGAGCTTCTGCTCCAGTGGTACAAAGAAAAACGAATCCGAGAACGTAAAATCCCTCTGGGTGAATACTTAAAAGATGAAAAGCATAGTAAGGATTTAGTGCTTTAAGGACATAGAGATTTCCGGTTATTTGCATTACGCCAAGTACAGCAAGCATACTAAACCAGATTAGCATCATTGGCGCAAAGAATTTACCCACAAGTTTACTTCCAAATTGCTGAATTGTAAAGAGAAAAATCAAAATCGCAATTACGATAGGTACAATGGCAATATCTGGATAAAAAGTTCGAATTCCTTCGACAGCAGAGGTAATAGAAATAGGGGGTGTTATGATACCATCAGCTATAAGTGCACTACCACCAATGATGGCGGGAATCATCAACCATTTAACTTTTGTGCGTTTGACTAATGCGTATAAAGCAAAAATCCCTCCCTCGCCATGGTTATCGGCGTTGAGTGTTATGATTACATACTTAACGGTGGTTTGCAATGTTAGAGTCCAAAAAACGGCGGAAACTCCTCCAAGAACGACCATCGCATCTATAGCATGATCTCCAATAATTGCCTTCATAACGTAGAGCGGAGAAGTACCGATGTCTCCGAATATAATTCCCAAGGTTATTAGTAATCCTCCCGTGGATAACTTGCTATGAAGATTTTTGCTGTTCGACATTTAACTATTTTTACTGATATAAAAAAGAGTACAAAGCTATGCTATTTTTATATCTTATAATCAATTTGCAAATCATTATTTTAAATGCTAATACCATATAAAAAGCCTCACATATTATGAGGCTTTAATTATTTTCTCGTGATGTAAATCTATCTGTTAGAGCGAGTTGTCGTAGTTCTTTTTACGTCTGAATTTGGTTGTGAAGATCTTGCAGAATTATTTACTCCTCGTTGCTGTGAAATTTGAGTTGCCGCAGCTGATCTTGTCGAACTTGCTGAACCTCTTTGTGTAGCAGAATTAGTTGGCCTGCTGCTTGTTGCATTTTGTGATCTGTATGACGCGCTCGCAGTTGTTGCTTGCCTTCCGTTTGTAGTAGTGGTAGGTCTCGCTGTATTGTTAGAAACCGGTCTAGTACTGCTACTAGTGGCAGGTCTTGTAGTAGCATTAACTGTGTTTTTTGGTCTAATAGCATTAGAATTTAGTGGTCTAACAGAAGAATTCGATCTAGTGCCATTAGAAATTGTAGGTCTCACTACAGTGGCAGTTTTAACTTCGTCATGGTTCTTGGAAGAGGGACGTAATCCAGCTGTCGCCTGTGGACTTCTTCCACTTTCTTTCTGAATTCTGTCATACTCATATCTATTAGTTTGACTTGTTCTATGTGCAAAATTGCGATTAGGGTATTTTTGCTCATAAGCATTGTTTCGATACTTACGATAATAATTATTTGCGTTAGGATTATAAATATTGGATGTATAATTGTAATAATTGTTGTGATTTATATGAACATATATATTTTGATAATAATGACCATATGCATAAGGATTCCACGAGGTATAAAATTTCGGATAATGATTCCATCCATAATAAGAACGGTATGGACGATAATTTGAAATCCAGAAATTAGTATAAAGCGGTGGTGTAACAAAATATACAGGTTCGTAAATATAATTTGAGCCATACATGTAAGGATCACCAATTACCTGAACATGAACTTTTCTATTTTTCTTTTTGCTAATAGCTATCGTTGCAACATCTTGGTACACGTCCTGCTGTAAAACAGCTTGTAAAACAACTAAATGTGTATTGTTTTGGACCATCTCAATAACCCTGAGATAATCAACCATATTATCATTGTTTAAGTCAAGATTAGAGATTTGTAGATTAGGGTCGTTCAGTCGGTACTCAAAATCTGCAAGATCCTTTGAGTCTCCAAAAATGGAAGCAACCGCTTTTAAATCCAAGTTGTCACTGATATCAGAAGTTGCAGCATAAACAGCATTCTTACCCTGTGCAAATGCACCTACAGTGATCAGTAGTGAGAGTATGGCGATGGTAATTTTGGTTTTCATAATCTTTATTTATTAGATTCGAAAACTGAAATTCAATTACTGTGCCAAGAAATATAATTAAATTATAAGACGTTATAAATCAATAAATTACATTATAGGTCGAACTCATTCATAGGATTTTCAGGTTCTTTCTTAGGTTGTTTAACCGGAGGAGGGGAGGAAATTGTTTTGTTTTCGCTCGGTTTAACGGCAGGAGAAACAGCTTTTGTTTTAGGTAGAGCAGACACCGGCGCCGGCGCCGGAGTGGGGGTAACAGGTGTCGTGGATTGGTAGGTAGAAGATGTTGTGGCTGGCACTGTAGTTTCTGAAATAATCGAAGCTTCTTCAATAGGTAAATATAATTCGGTGACCCATTGTGTAGGACTTGAGAATTTTTCTTTTCCAATCTTGTATAGTTCCAATCGCGGTAAAGTCGCTTTCTGTGTAAGTTTATTTGTATTTAAATACTCAACAGTTTTCAGCCAAGCTTCTTCAAGATGAGTATAGTTTCCCGTTAAAGTAGTTTTTACTGCTCGAAAAGACTCGTAGTGTCCTGATGACATATCGCTTCCCTCAGAAATGAATATTTCGTTCTTTACTGGATAGCAGACGCTAAATTTTGTCGTTTTCTTTGATGCATCACTATAATGATATAAAACAAATGGTTGTCCATCTGCTACAATGCTGTTTTCTTTTGCAAATGCTTCCAATCTTGCACGCATGATGCGACTATTATTGATAATCTTAGAATCTTTACTTACAATTGTCTGCTGTATGAAGAATTTCGCAGACTTCACTACGACGCCTTCCACTTTTACTTTAAACGTTTTGAGCTCGTGCTTTAATGTTTTATCTAAACTGGCTAAACTATTTTCATAAAAGGAGCCAACAAATTTATCAGCGCTTCCGTTTCTTAGCGCTCTAAATTTACTCATGAAATTCATCTTTCCTTTTGATGTAACAGTGATTTTTGTTCCGCCAACAGTATCTTTAAAGGTCCATACAACATTTGACGCAATTCCATCGTAAAGCATCTTTTGTGTTATTGAATCTGTTCCTGATTTTGAAATGGTTTGAACTTCCCCACTACTATCTGACCCATTCCACCTAAAGATGTTATTATTTTCACCAGAATAAGTTGGAAATGTATAATCAACTTTTCCGTCTTCAAAAATCATCCACTGCGGCCAATTGCTATAATCGCTGACGTAATTATAAGCGATGGCTTCTGAAACGTTTACTAATCTAGATCGAGTCACTTCATACTCACCTTTTTGAGTGGCAATAAATACAGTTGAAGCAATAGCCACCAATAAAATCAGTAAAAAAATATATTTTAAAATCCTCATATAGGAGACGGTTTATTTTTGGGCAAAGTTAAAAATATAATCTTATTTTTTCTCAGAATTATTGCTTTTGCTGAAATGAGTATATTTGTCTTGAATTATTTTAACTTACAATCACACTTTATGAAATTACGTACAATGGCGGGGTTTATTTTAGCGATTTCAACTCTTGTATCTTGCAAGAATGAAATCATAGATAAAACAACTACCACAATCGAAAATGCAGATTTTAATACTGAAGCTGAGCAGTTTGCAGATATTAAAGTTTTACGTTACCAAATTCCAGGTTTTGAGAAGTTGACTTTAAAAGAAAAGGAACTTGTTTATTACCTTACTCAAGCGGGTACGGCTGGACGGGATATTATTTGGGATCAAAATTACAAGCACAATCTTAAAATTCGCGCTGCATTAGAAAATATACTTCAGAAATACACAGGAGATAAAGAAAGCGCAAACTATAAAGAGTTTATTATTTACCTAAAACGCGTTTGGTTTTCAAATGGAATTCACCATCACTATTCAAATGATAAAATTAAACCTGGATTTGATTTGGCGTTTTTCAATCAGTTGTTGGCTGATACTAAAACCAATTTAGATTCAGAAGTAGTGAATATACTTTTTAATGACGTTGATTCGAAAAAAGTAAATCTTGATGAAAAAAAAGGATTGGTAGAAGGATCTGCGGTCAATTTTTACGGCGATGGAATTTCAGCAGCTGATGTAGATGCATTTTACGCGGCAAAAAAACCGGCAGACAGTCATCGTCCAGTTTCGTACGGGCTTAATTCAAAACTGGTTCGCAATTCTGCCGGTGTACTGGAAGAGAAAGTCTATAAAAGCGGCGGAATGTACGGTGCTGCAATTGATAAAATGATCTATTGGTTGGAGAAAGCTCAAGGAGTTGCCGAAAATCAGAAACAAGGAGATGCAATTGCTTTACTTATTAAATATTACAAATCTGGCGACTTAAAAACATGGGACGATTACAATATTGCATGGGTAGCCGCTACCGATAGTAATATAGATTACAATCACGGCTTTATCGAAGTTTACAATGATCCGTTAGGATACAGAGGTTCATTTGAAGGTGTCGTTCAAATTAAAGATTTTGACATGAGTGCCAAGATGCAAAAGATTTCAGAAAATGCGCAATGGTTTGAAGACAATTCTCCATTGATGCCAGAACACAAAAAGAAAAATGTAGTAGGAGTTACCTATAATACTGTAATTGTTGCGGGGGAAGCTGGAGACTCCTCTCCAAGCACACCAATTGGTGTAAATCTTCCTAATGCTGACTGGATTCGAGCGGAGCACGGATCAAAGTCAATTTCTCTTGGAAATATCATCGACGCCTATAATCACGTAGGTGGAGGAGATAAATTAAGAGAGTTTGCTCATGACGCGCAAGAGGTAGAACTTCAAGAAAAATATGGTGAGCAAGCTGATAAGTTGCACACGACGCTGCACGAAGTTGTAGGTCATGCGTCTGGTCAAATAAACAAAGGTATTGGTACAACTAAGGAAACTTTAAAAAGTTATGCTTCAACGCTTGAGGAAGGTCGCGCAGATCTTGTGGGACTTTATTATTTGTACAATCCAAAAATACAGGAACTTGGTCTTGTCGATGATTGGAAAAAAACCGGTATGGCGGCGTATGATGGTTACATTAGAAATGGAATGATGACACAACTAGTACGTCTTGAAAAAGGAGCTGATATTGAAGAATCTCATATGAGAAACAGACAGTGGGTGAGCGCGTGGGTTTTTGAACAAGGTCAGAAAGAAAACATTATTGAGAAAGTTGTTCGCGATGGTAAAACTTATTTTAATATTACCAATTACGAAAAACTACATGATCTATTTGGAAAATTGCTTCGTGAGACGCAACGTATTAAATCAGAAGGAGACTACAAAGCTGCCAAGGCATTAGTAGAAAATTATGGAGTAAAAGTAGATCAGAAATTACACGCTGAGGTTCTAGAGCGAAATAAGAAATTTAATTCGGCAGCTTACAGTGGGTTTATAAATCCTCTGCTTGTTCCTGAAATGGATGCTGATGGAAAAATTATAGATATTAAAGTAACTCAGCCTAAATCATTTACAGAGCAAATGCTTTATTATTCGAAAAATTTTGGTTTCCTTCCAAAGGATAATTAAAATAGTTTATACAAAAAAACCTTCGAGCGATCGAAGGTTTTTTTTTGACTAAAAATTAAAGTATCCTTTTCCATAAAATTTAATGACAAACAAAAATGCCACAAATAGCAGAAATCCAATGAGAACCTTATAGCTACCTTTATAATATGTTTTATGAGTTGCAATATCTTTTCTGTACATGAAAATCGTAATAATAACGAAAGCTATAAAAAAAAGAACTCCAAATATGATCTGACCTTGACTAAACATTATATTTATTTTGCTGCAAAAATAGTCAATTTCAAGATGGAATAAAACAAAAAAAGAGCTTCAAACGAAGTAAACGATGAAGCTCTAAATTAAATATTTTGAGTAATTTATATTTTAACGGTCCAACCGAAAGTGTCTTCCTCTAATTTATTTTGCAAATTAGTAAGTCTAGCTTTCAATTTTTGAGCAATTGACTCTTCGGGCTTTATCAATTCATTGTAAACTTCTTGGTAAGCAAATCCTGCAATTGGACTTATTACCGCTGCAGTTCCTGTACCGAAGATCTCCGTTAAACTACCATTTTTAAAACTTTCAAGAAGTTCAGTTACGGTGATTGGACGTTCCTCTACAGTAATGCCTTCTCTTTTTGCAATGTCAATAATACTTTTTCTAGTTACTCCGTCAAGAATTCGTTCACTTACAGGAGCAGTTACAAGAATACCATTTAGTATAAAAAATACATTCATAGTACCTGATTCTTCGAGTTTTGTATGGGTTGCATCATCAGTCCAAATAATCTGATCATATCCTTTTTCTTTTGCAAGACGTGTTGGATAAAATTGAGCTGCATAATTTCCTGCTGCTTTTGCCGCACCAATTCCGCCATTTGCTGCACGTGAAAAATGCTCGGCGATCATTACTTTTACTTCTCCAGAATAATACGCACGAACAGGAGATAATATAATCATAAATCTAAAATCAGAGGATGGAGAAGCTACAATTGCCGAAGAATTTGCAATCATAAATGGTCTAATGTATAGCGAACTACCGTTACCACGTTTAACCCAAGCTTTGTCGAGATTAGTTAGTTTTTTTAAACCCTCAAGAAAAACTTCTTCTGGCACCTCTGGCATCTGCATTCTTACAGCTGACTTATTAAATCGTTTAAAATTCTCTTCTGGACGAAACAACCAAACATCATCTGCCTCATCTTTAAAGGCTTTCATACCTTCAAAAATTGCTTGACCATAATGGAATACCATTGATGATGGCTCAATTTGAAAAGGAGCATACGGTTTAATTTCAGCTTTTTGCCACTCACCATCTATATAATCACAAATCAACATATGATCAGTAAATGTTTTACCGAATTTTAGGTTTTCGAAGTCACATTGATCAATTTTTGATGTTGCGGCTTGTGTTACTGTAAAGCTTTCTGTAGAAGTCATCTTTTAAATTAAAGTTAGTAAAATAAACTAAACTAGTTTCAGAGTGCAAATTTAGTTAAAGTACTGACGATATTTTTTAAAAAATGTTTTATTAACACGCGATTCATTAGTTTCTCATAAATCAATTACTTAAGATTATTTTTAGCTTGTAAAACATTAAATAAAATGTTGAATATTCACATAACTTAGTATTTTTGTGCTCAAGCTTTAAAAACAAAAAAATGAAAAAAATTTTGCTACTTAGTATTTCTGCAATTTTATTAACATCATGTAAAAATGAGACGAAAGAATTGAAGCTGGAAGAGCCATTATATAATGAAAAAGCAGCTGATGAAGATGAAAATGAGGAAGAATTTAAATTGAAAGACACAATCTCTGAAGAAGCATTAGTAGAAGAAGTTGCAGTTGCAAGTGCAGATGAGAAAACTGCTAAGAAATTTGATAAAAAAGATTATGCCTCATTTGGTGCTACCTTTACCCCAAATACTGTTTTAAATAAAGAGCAGATGCTCGAAAAATATAAAAATTTAAAAGTTGGAGATACTATATCTGTCGCTTTTCAATCTACTATTAACGAAGTATGTAAAAAGAAGGGTTGTTGGATGGATGTTTCTTTGGGTAAAGATAAAAAGTCATTTGTAAAATTTAAAGACTATGGTTTCTTCGTTCCGCTTAATGCTGATAAGTCTGACGCCATAATTAGAGGTAAAGCCTTTATTGATGAAGTATCTGTTGCCGATTTAAAGCATTATGCAAAAGACGGCGGAAAGTCACAAGAAGAAATTGATAAAATTATAAAGTCTAAAGTTACTTACGCGTTTCAGGCTGATGGCGTTTTGATTAAAAAATAGATGACAAAGATTTTTGCACTTAGTATAGTAGCTGCTGTAATTTTTAGCTGCAACGGAAAAATTGAGAGTACAGATAAAGTTTCTGAGTTGCCTGTAATTTCTGATTCGGCAAAGGTTAAAAACTTTGAAATGTATGAGTTTTCAGAAATGGCATCGTTGATGGAAAATATGTATGCCAAAAACAAAAAACTCAAAGAAAATATAATTCAAGGGAAAGACTTGGGAGATTTTCAAGATACTTTTCTTAAAATTCATTCGGCAGCAATGACTGACGAATCTGACAATGACGCATTTTTTCAAGAACAAGCTAAAATTTTTATTGCTGCCCAGCAAATGATTTTTTTAGATAAAGAAAATGCCAAAGAACACTATAATTCGAGCATATCGGCTTGCATTAGTTGTCATCAAGAAAAATGCGGTGGGCCAATCCCCAGAATTAAAACTCTATTTATAAAATAAATTATTTTGAGACGAGAGATTATTACTACATCTGATGGTTCAAAAACAATCCACTTGCCCGATTGGGATGAATCGTATCATTCAAAACATGGTGCTGTTCAGGAAGCGTATCATGTGTTTATTAAAAATGGATTACGACTTTTCGATAATAGATCAATAAATATTTTGGAAATAGGATTTGGAACCGGCTTAAACGCCATAATTACATTAATTGAAGCCGAAAAGCAAAATCTTAAAGTTAATTATACGGGAATTGAAGCCTATCCTGTTTCTGTTGAAGAAGCGCTAGAAATGAATTATTTACAATCTTTAGACGCGATAGAGAAATTGCCGTTGTTTGAAAAAATGCATCAATTTCCATTTGCAGAGCAGTTCAAACTTTCAGATAATTTTAACTTTGAGAAGCGTAATATATTTTTTAATGAAATAGACGACATCAATTCTTTCGACCTAATTTATTTTGACGCCTTTGGTTTTCGAGTTCAGCCTGAACTATGGAGCACAGAAATTTTTGAAAAAATGTTCCATGCCCTTAAAGACAAAGGGGTCTTAGTAACATATGCTGCTAGAGGAGTAGTCAAAAGAAGTATGCAGGAAGTTGGGTTCTCGGTAGAAAAACTTGCTGGACCGCCAGGTAAGCGAGAGATGATGCGTGCTTTTAAAATGTAAAATTTTCACAATCTTATTAACAGCATTTTAGTATTTCATGTTGGTATATTAAGTATATTTGGATAACAAGTTTTAACTTAGAATATATTATCCGATTAACCACATAAACTACTATGAAAAGAACAATGTTTGATTACACAAAAACGATCCTTGAACGAGTTAGTTTTGATCCAGCACTATTCTGTAAAGAACTCGATAAAGCTTTGCAGATGCTATTGCCTTATGAAATTGAAAAATTGGGAGAATGGCTCTCAAATTTTATTACTGAGAATCCTGAACTCCGACCTTCATTACTATTAATTAGAGATTAACAAATTTTAGTAAAGACAAAAAGCCCCGAATAGCAAATGGTATTCGGGGCTTTTTTTTAGATGCGTTTTTTTTGCTTAGGGCCGATAATCTGTACATCGTGAAAAGTAATGGCGCCTTTTACAACCGATAAAATTACTTGATAAAGGGCATCAATAATGTGCATTTTCAAATGCTTCTGATGATAAATTAAACTAATTTCTCTTGCGGGTTTTGGTTCTTCAAATTGTCGTAATTTATCTTTTTCGGACGGTTGCAAATCTAATGTGTGTAGATAGGGAAGTAAGGTCATACCAAATCCTTCATTACATAATTTTATAAGAGTTTCAAAGCTACCACTTTTTATTTCGAATTTATCCCGTCGAACAGAACTAAAATTACAAAGATTCAAGACGCTTTCGCGAAAGCAATGGCCATCTTGGAGTAATAGTAAATTGTCTAAATCTAGATCTTTCACAGCCAATATTTCTTTGGTAAATAATTTATTATTCTCTGGTACGTATCCCACAAATGGTTCATAGTATAAGGGCAATTCTTTAATTTTCATTTCTTTAAGTGGAGTAGCAGCAATCGCAGCATCTAAATGGCCGTTTTTAAGATTTTCAATCAATTCTTCTGTGGTCAGTTCTTCAATAACTAGGTTAACTTTAGGATGTTTTGAGCTAAAAGTTTTGAGAAACATAGGAAGTAGAGTGGGCATTACAGTTGGAATAATTCCCAGTCGGAATTCACCACCAATAAAACCTTTAAATTGATCGACTATATCAGACATTCTATTTGATTCGTAGATGATACTTTTAGACTGCGCTATAATCTTTTCACCAACTTCTGTGAGTTGTAGAGGTTTCTTGGTTCGATCAAAAATTAAAATGCCCAATTCTTCTTCAAGTTTTTGAATTTGCATACTAAGAGTTGGCTGCGTTACAAAACAGTGTTCTGCCGCGATAGTAAAGTTGCGATGTTCGGCAATGGCAAGTACATATTGAAGTTGGGTGATTGTCATTATAAAATATTTAGTATAAAAATACCAAAACTATAAGTTTTATTTATAGAAAAATGAGAGAATTTTCATTAAATTTATAATTCTATTAATTCAAACCAATAAACAATATGAAAACTAATATTTTAGGATTAAGAGCAGAAGATTCTACGGTGATTATTGCAGATTTAAATAAATTATTATCCAATTATCAAGTGTATTATCAGAATTTACGTGGAATTCATTGGAATATCCGCGGAAAGCGCTTTTTTGAATTGCATGTTAAATTTGAAGAACTTTATAACGATTCTCAATTAAAGGTTGATGCAATTGCCGAAAGAATTTTAACTATTGGAGGAAAACCTTTGCATACTCTTGAAGATTATATTGAAAATAATACGCTTAGAGTGGGTAAAAATATTTCTCAAGACGAGAAGGCAGTTCAACTTATAGTAGATTCGCTTTCTGACTTATTGAAAATTGAGAGAGAGATCCTTAATAAAACCGATGACCTCGGTGACGAAGGAACCAATTCTATGATGAGTGACTTCATTACCGAACAAGAAAAAACAATTTGGATGATGAATGCATGGTTAGAAGAAAGTCTATAGCACATTACCGTTATCATATAAAGCCGAAAAGTAAATTTTCGGCTTTTTTTTTGCTTTATTTTCCCTTTCTAAATCAAGATTCTAACCGTTCATAAAGGTTGGTTGACAATGTATTTAAGAAATTCAGCACCTGCTATTCAGTTAATTTCTAATAAAAATTTATGCATAGCTAAAATTCCTTGCAATCAAATAGCAAATGTACTATTGTTATGGCTTATTTTTGCAAACATATTTTTCAAAACAAATCAATACATTTCTTATGGCAGATTATTATAAACAAATTCTAGAAAACAATATCCAATGGGTAAAAGAGTCACTAGATAAAGATCCTCACTATTTTCGAGCCCTAGCAACAAAGCAAACTCCGCCGCTTTTATGGATAGGTTGTTCGGATAGTCGCGTGCCTGCAAACGAAATTATAGGAGCTAGCAACGGGGAAGTATTTGTACACAGAAACATTGCCAATATGGTAATTCATACTGATATGAATATGTTGAGTGTATTAGATTATGCTGTTAATGTTTTAAAAGTAAAACATATTATTGTAGTAGGTCATTATGGTTGCGGTGGTATTAAGGCTGCAATGAATAATGATTCTATCGGAATTATTGACAATTGGATTAGACACATCAAGAATGTTTATAGATTGCACAAAGATTTATTGGACGCTATTCCCAATGAAACTGCGCGTTTTAATGCATTTGTAGAAGTTAACGTGAAGGAGCAAGTTTTTGATCTAGCGAGAACATCTATCGTTCAATCTGCTTGGAAGAGTGGGCAAGACGTAACATTGCATGGTTGGGCATATGGATTAAACTCTGGTATTGTAACAGATTTAGACGTAAACCTTACAAGTGAGAAAAACCTTGATGAGGTTTATCAATTAAAATTTTAGCTATTATTCTCAGAATTTTCATTAAATGTGGCAGGAAGTAGTTGCGGAATAAATTTGATAAGAATTGGAAGCAACAAACTTCCTCCAGGCAACAAGAAGATTGCTAGGGAAGGGATAGTTTTACAGATTTCCAAAAGCTGCTTCCGTACCTTTTTCTTCTCTTTTGTGCTTAAATCTTTGTAAACGGATTTTGTTAATAGCGCCGCCAATTCGCCACTATTCGAAATTTCTTTTGCTAGTCGACTTTTATTACGCCGAATCAATGTAATTACATTTAACGACATCTGATCGTAAAAATGTCGAACGGGATTTGAATAATTAAAGTACGGTATAGACTTCTTATTGAGTAGTATAAAACTAGAGGTTTCAGAAAGGCTATAGGAAACAAATTCATCCTCAACTTTTAGAATTTTTGCTATAGCGTACAAGAAATATTCTTCTTGACTTTCAACTATACCATCATTCCACAGTGCCATTCCGGCGAGATCGATAAAATAGTAATGCTCTAGGTCATTGGTAAAGTAATCCAACTCCATCGCATCGAGGTCACTGATTTTTGAAATATCAGAAAATTTATTGTATCGAACTGAAGCTTCAAATAGTTTGACCAACAAATCATCGTAAGGAGTTTTTTGTGGTTTTACTTTTAGCGCAAGCGTCACAATACTTACTACAACTTCCTCTGTTTTTTTAATATACTTTTGTGGTAAATTTCCTTTCTTTAAAAATTTTAGGAATGCGAGTACATCAATAAATAGGAGTGCATTTGTGATAATATGCGAAAAATTTCTACTTACAATATCTTCATTAGTCTGAACCCTTTTGTCAATAGTAGCTTCAAGGCTTGCAGTTAGCTTGGCCGAAGGCAGCATTTTTTTGAAAAAATTCTGATTCTGAGGATGCATCTCGTTGTAAAATTGAGTTACATCGGAAAGAAATAAATCTTTCGAACTTTCAATTTTAATCATTCGATGTAATTCAAACAAAACGTCTAGCAAAGCAACTTTCGAAATCTCGTCTTTAAGCCACCTATCGGTATTAATTGGTATTCCCGAAACAAACGAAATAATATGGCCATAAATAAAGCCCGTTCTCCTTGTAAGGTTATAAAAAACCTCCGAAGAAACGGGCTGTACTATATTATACTGTTGTCGAATTGAAAAATATTTTTCGACCCAACCTGTACTAGATGGATTAATCATTTACTGTTGTATGAGGCAAATTTATACGAAATTTCGAAAAATAATCCACTTTGAGAATGCTATTTTATAATTGCTGCACAGGCTGCTCTACCGCCTGCATCACCGGTTGGTTGCGTAATGAAATCATCTGCTCCTTCATGAACAATTATGGACTTACCAACGATGTTTTTATTGTCATCATCACAACCTATACACCATTCGTCAGTACTCATAGTAATACTTCCGTTTCCGGAAGCGTCAACCGTAAAATTACCTATATCACCTTTATGATATTCTGAAGCTCCCCATTTTCCATGTTTTTCGAATGTTGGATTCCAATGTCCTCCAGCAGATGTTGCATCAGCAGCTGAGCAATCTCCTTTTTCATGAATATGTATCGCATGCACTCCAGGTTTCAATCCTTTAATTTTTGCTGTAAAGGTTACTTCGCCATTGCTTTCCACAAAAGTCGCAGTACCACTGGCATTACTTCCGCTTTTAGCTTCAAGCTGCATTGTAATTTTCTGATCTGTAGAATCTGTTTTCGTTTTACATGAAGTCATTATCAACGCAACTGTAAAGCAACTTAATAGTATCTTTTTCATAGTGTTTTTATTCAAAGATAGAAAAAACAAGTGTTCACAAAAAATTCTTTGAAGTATATTTAAAATTATTCATGATTAAGTTCTAATAAGAGAATTAAACGAAGATATTTCGCTTACGCGGAAAGAATAATGTCCATATCAACACTACTGTAAAATACAGATTTACTATTTTATGTAGCTACTGATGTTTTTAAATTGTTTCTTCGTTTGAAATGTAATTAAATTTCAGTTAATTTAGAACGTTAAACTGTATATTAGAAGAGTGTCTTATTTGCTGAAAATGAACGTTTTATGAAATTTTTTAGTTAATTTTGTAAAACTAAAAGATAATTCTGTAAGAATTTACTAGGAGCATTATAATAAATTTGACCTATAACCAATTATAAACTATTAATTACTAAAAACAATTTATTATGGGAAATTTACTTTACACAATCGCCGTTATTCTGATTATTATCTGGGCATTAGGATTTTTTGGAATTCTAGGAGCTGGAATTGCAGGTAGTAGCTTAATTCACATTTTGTTAGTTATCGCAATCGTGGTAATATTACTAAGAGTTATATCAGGAAGAAAGCCTCTATAATCATGTAATTTTTAATTACGATTTAGAAAATAATAAAAAACCCGCTAATTTAGCGGGTTTTTTGCGTTTTTGATGAAGTAGCTTATTATTAAAAGCAATACTTATTTTCTTTTATAACCTGAGCAGCAATTGTTTCTCTAAGCTCTGCAACATTTGGAAGATTTTGATACTTCGTATATCTTCTCAATCCCATTAGCATCATCCTTTGCATATCTCCCTCGGCAATAGACGCTATACTTTCCTTGGTCTTAGAGGTAATAATATCAACAGCATTGTATAAATAGAGCTGGGCCATTGCAATCTGTTCTTTTATTTCATCTTTGGAACGTGATTTTGATAATTTCTCAGTTCGTAATACAACAGATTCTGCCATATAGATTTCGATCAGAATATCTGATACTGCCATTAATGTTTGTTGATGTGCTTCCAAGTCAGTTCCGTACTTCTGAACTGCACTCCCAGCCACCATCAAGAATACTTTTTTCAAATTCTCAACAATAGCTTTTTCCTCTGACATTACATCAGAATAATCTGGAGTATCGAAATCCGGAATTCCCATCAGGTCTTCTTGTACCTGCGAAGCTGGTCCTAAAAGATCTACCTGACCTTTCATAGCTTTTTTTACAAGCATTCCCACCGCAAGCATTCTATTTATCTCATTGGTACCTTCGTAAATTCTCGCAATTCTTGCATCTCTCCAAGCACTTTCCATTGGCGTGTCTTCTGAGAATCCCATTCCACCCAGAATCTGAATTCCTTCATCAGCACAATGCTGAATATCTTCTGAAACGGCAACTTTAAGTATAGAACATTCGATAGCAAATTCTTCTACACCCTTTAGCTCTGCTTCTTGGTGGGTATTTCCTTCGGCAACTCTGGCTTGTATGCGATCTTCGATAGATTTTGCCGCTCTGTAGGAAGCACTTTCACCAGCGTAACAATTAGTCGCCATCTCTGCAATTTTAGCTCTAATTGCGCCAAAGCTCGAAATTGGAACATCAAATTGGATTCTTTCGTTTGCGTACTGAACGCCATTTGAAATTACCCGTCTCTGTGCGTCCAGACAAGCGGCAGCAAGCTTAATGCGACCAACATTTAGAGCGTTCATTGCTATTTTAAAACCATTTCCTCGTTCAGAAAGCATATTTTCGACAGGAACTTTTGTTTCATTAAAAAATACTTGACGAGTAGAAGAAGCTCTAATTCCTAATTTATGTTCTTCCGGATTCATCGAAATTCCATTAGACTCATCATTTTCTACGATAAAACCCGTAATGTTTTTATCGTCGCCTATCCTGGCAAAAACAATAAATACGCTGCAAAATCCTGCATTAGAAATCCACATTTTCTGGCCTGTAATGCTGTAATATTTGCCGTCTTCAGAAAGTACCGCTTTAGTTTTCCCTGAATTAGCATCAGAGCCAGCTCCAGGTTCAGTCAAGCAATATGCGCCAAACCATTCGCCACTAGCAAGCTTAGGAACATATTTTTGTTTTTGTTCCTCTGTCCCATAAAGTGTAATTGGCATAGTACCAATACCAGTATGTGCTCCAAAAGCGGTAGAAAAAGAACCAGTAGCTCCAGAAATATAGTCGCATACAAGCATTGTAGAAACAAAGCTCATTCCTAATCCACCATATTCTGTTGGAACTGCTACTCCTAATAATCCCAAATCACCTGCTTTACGCATGCATTCTTCTGTAAGTGCATAGTCTTTGTTTTCGAATCTGTTTTTGTTTGGCCAAATTTCTTTGTCCACAAATTCTTTAACCATATCTCGCATCATTAATTGCTCTTCAGAGAAATCTTCTGGAGTAAAGACATCTGCACTATCTGTTTGTTTGACAATAAATTGTCCTCCTCTGGTAATATTATTTACTGCTTCTGCCATTTTTCTATTTTTTTTCTATTATTGATATATAGTTTGAAACTAGTTTTAAAAATTAAAACACTTCATAAATACCTGCAGCTCCCTGTCCAGTACCTACGCACATTGTAACCATTCCGTATTTATTTCCACGATGCTTCATTTCATCAAATAATTGTACTGAAAGTTTCGCTCCAGTACATCCTAATGGATGACCAAGTGCAATTGCACCACCATTAACGTTAACTATCTCTTGATTTATATCCAACTCACGCATTACCGCTAATGATTGAGAGGCAAAAGCTTCGTTAAGTTCTATTAGTTCGATGTCCTTTAATGCCATGCCTGTTTGTTTTAATACTTTAGGAATAGCCGCAACAGGACCCATTCCCATAATTCGAGGCTCGACACCTGCAGCAGAATATCCAACAAGTCTTGCAATTGGTTCAAGATTTATCTCTTTCATCATTTCTTCGGACATTACCATCACAAAAGCAGCACCATCACTCATCTGAGAGGATGTTCCTGCTGTAACCGATCCGTTTGCCGCAAATACCGGACGCAATTTTGCCAAAGCTGCCAGTGACGTATCAGCACGTGGGCCTTCGTCCTTATTTATTACGTACGATCGTGTGGCTTTCTTACCTTTTTCGTCAACATAAGTTTCATTTATGGTTATCGGAACAATCTGCTTGTCAAATTTTCCTTCAGCCTGCGCTTTCAAAGCTTTTTGGTGAGAGTGAAATGCAAATGCATCTTGATCTTCACGAGATACATTAAATTGATTGGCAACTGCTTCTGCGGTAAGACCCATTCCCCAGTAATAATCTTCGTTTCCTTCTTTTGCAACCGCATAATCAGGAGTTGCGCGGTAACCACCCATTGGAATAAAGCTCATACTTTCTGCTCCTCCAGCAATGATACAATCTGCCATTCCTGACTGAATTTTGGCTGTTGCCATTGCGATGGTTTCTAGTCCCGACGCACAATATCTATTTACTGTAACTCCAGGGACGTCTTCTATTTTTAATCCCATTAGCGAAATTAATCGCGCCATATTTAGACCTTGTTCCGCCTCAGGCATCGCATTCCCGACCATAACATCGTCAATGCGCTTTTTGTCGAAATCAGGCAGTTCATTCATTATATACTCAATGGTTTCTGCCGCCAATTCATCAGGTCTTTTAAATCTAAAAACTCCCTTTGGCGCTTTTCCTACTGCGGTTCTGTATGCTTTAACTATATAGGCTGTTTTCATTTTTTTAAAGTATTAAGATGGAAGTATTAAGTATTAAGGCTTAAAATAATATTAAACTAAAGTATTACGACAAGTATAATAAGAAAGACTTCAATTAATTTGTATTTGTTTTTAAAGTTTTTTGCAAAGAGAAGTTCATATTTGACACTTCAACTAGTTGAGTAATTATTGAATGTACTGCATTTTCGCTTATGAGTTTTAATCTTTTTGCCAATAGTAACTGAGTTATTAATTCGAAAGTCGAGCCGTTAGCGATTCCTAAAAATTGCACAAATTCTTTATTGTGATTTCGACCGGCTCCTTCTGCTATATTGGAAGGTATCGAAACTGCACATTTCTTAATTTGATGAATCAAATTGAATTTTTCGTCGTTTGGTAACAATGTTGAAATCTCATAAACGCTAGCTGCAATGTCCATTGATTTTTGCCAAATTTTTAATTTTTCAAAACTGTGCATAATTTTAATTTAAACTATTATTTACCCCAACATCTTAATTCTTAATACTCAAATCTTAATATTAGTTTCTCAACGGCTTCCCTGTTTTCAACATGTGCTGTATACGCTCCAGTGTTTTCTTTTCTGTAGTCAAAGAAAGAAACGCTTCGCGCTCCAGATCCAGTAGATACTGCTCTGTTACCAGAGTTGGCTCAGACAAATCTCCACCAGCCATCACGTAGGCAAGTTTGTTTGCGATTTTCTTATCATGCTCAGAAATGTAATTTCCAACCTGCATACTATCCGTACCTACTAAGAACATTCCCAAAGCTTGTTTACCTAAAACTCTAACATCCTTACGGCGAATTGGTTGTGTGTAACCAGCTTCTGCCATAATGAGGGCGTGCTTTTTAGCTTCAGCAATTTGTCTGTCCTTATTAACAACTACGATATCTTTTCCGTGTTGCAAAATTCCTGTATCAAAAGCTTCGTAAGCAGAAGTAGATACTTTTGCCATGGCTACTGTTAAGAAATACTCTTGTAAAATATTTAATTCGACATCATTTTTCTTTATCATATCCGAAGCTCTTAAAGCCATTTCTTTTGATCCTCCACCGCCTGGAATCACTCCAACTCCAAATTCGACAAGACCAATATAGGTTTCGGCAGCAGCTACAACTTTATCGGCATGCATACTCATTTCACAACCACCCCCAAGAGTCATTCCGTGAGGAGCTACCACGACTGGAATTCCAGAATATCGAACCCTCATCATTGTATCTTGAAACATTTTGATTGCCATATTTAGCTCGTCATAATCTTGCTCTACAGCCATCATAAAGATCATTCCAATATTGGCTCCTACAGAAAAATTAGCTGCTTGATTTCCAATCACTAGTCCGCTGTATTCTTTTTCGGCAAGATCAATCGCTTTATTTATTGCTTGCAAAACGTCGCCGCCAATTGTATTCATCTTCGACTGAAATTCTAAATTCAGAATTCCATCGCCAAGGTCTTCAATGATGGCACCGCTATTACTCCAAACTTTTTTGCTTTCGCGAATATTATTTAAAATAATAAATGAATCTTGCCCAGGCACTTTCTTCTGAGTTTTTGATTCAATATCATAATAGTAGGTTGCACCTTCTTTTACAGTATAGAAAGTTTTATTACCACTTTCTAACATATCCAAAACCCATTGAGCGGGCTTCTGATTAGTATCTTTCATCAACTCAATTCCTTTCTCAACACCTACCGCATCCCAAATTTCAAACGGACCATTTTCCCAGCCAAAACCGGCCTTCATAGCATCGTCAATTTTGTATAATTCGTCGGTGATTTCTGGAACTCTATTCGAAACATACGCGAAAAGACCTGAAAAGCTTTTTCTATAAAATTCTCCAGCCTTATCGGTCCCTTTTATCAAGACTTTAAAGCGATCAATCGGTTTATCAATCGTTTTAGTCAGTTCAAGAGTGGCAAAATTTGCTTTCTTTGCGTCTCTATATTCTAAAGTATTAAGATCTAAAGTGCGAATCTCTTTTCCTTCTTTTTTATAAAATCCTTGCCCTGATTTGCTTCCAAGCCATTTGTTTTCTAACATCGAATTTACAAAGGGAGGGAGTAGAAATAAATCATGCGCTTCATCCTCGTTTGCATTTTCGTATATTCCGTTTGCTACGTGGGCCAAAGTATCAAGACCTACTACATCTACAGTTCTAAAAGTGGCAGATTTAGGTCGACCAATCACTGGACCGGTTAATTTATCAACTTCTTCAACTGTTAGATCCATTTCTTTCACCAGATGGAATAAACTCTGAATACCGTAGATTCCAATTCTATTTCCGATAAATGCTGGAGTGTCTTTGGCTACGACCGAAGTTTTTCCTAAAAACTGTTCTCCATAATTACTTAAGAAATCCACCACTTCTGGCAGCGTTTCTGGTCCTGGAATAATTTCGAAAAGTTTCAAGTAACGTGCAGGATTAAAGAAGTGGGTTCCACAGAAGTGCTTTTGGAAGTCTTCACTTCTTCCTTCACTCATAAAATGAATCGGAATTCCTGATGTATTTGAAGTAATTAAGGTACCTGGTTTTCTAAACTTTTCAATTTCCGTAAAAACTTGTTGTTTAATGTCGAGTCGCTCCACAACGACTTCAATAATCCAATCAACATCTGAGATTTTTTTTAAATCATCCGTTGTATTTCCGGTAGTAATTCTTTGCGCAAATTTTTGATGATATATAGGAGATGGATTTGATTTTAAGGCTGTTGCCAAATGTTCATTTACAACTCGATTGCGAACTGCTTTTGATTCCATCGTTAGCCCTTTCTTTTGTTCAGCTTCTGTAAGTTCTCTAGGGAGAATATCAAGCAGAAGTACATCAAGTCCAATATTTGCAAAGTGACATGCAATACCAGATCCCATAATTCCTGATCCAATAACTGCAACTTTTTTTATAATTCGTTTCATTCTTTTACTGTTAATTATTATCAGAGTTAAAAAATATATTTTTTCCTGCAATCATTTCATTTATAGTTTCAGCAACTTCAACGAAGTGATCTAGTTTTTCCTTTTCTATATGCCGTTTTACCGTCTCATTAAACTTGAGAACGGTGTTTTTTGATAATTCCCGTTTCTCTTTTCCAAATTCAGTAAGGTAAATCAATACTCCACGGCCGTCATGCGGATTTTTTTTTCGTATTATTAAACCTTTTTCTTCAAGAGATTTTAAAGTTCGAGTTAAACTAGTGGCTTCCATTCCCATTTTTGGACCTAGAGTAGTGGAGGGCGTACCTCCTTCCTTATCGATACTTAAAAGTGCAAAACCAATTGCCATACTAGCACCGTATTTTGCAGCTTCTTCATTGTACATCCTTGCCACCGATTGCCATGTAGCACGAAGTATATAATCTAATGTTTTATCTTTCATATTAAATTGTTGCAATCCAAATATACAAAAAATAATACTATGCATGCATAATAATATATTTTTAATTGGCATTTAAATCAAAAAAAACTCTTCGGATTAGTGAAGAGTTTAGATTTTGTATGAATTTTTAGTAAGGTGGATAGATTTTATTATAAAGTGTCTGGTAATGCTCCTGTACAAACTTTCGTTTCAATTTCATGGTAGGAGTTAAATGTCCAAGGTCTACTGACCAGATTTCGGGGGTCAGCTCAAAACGTTTTATTTGTTCCCAATGACCAAATTTCTTATTAAGGTCATCGATTTCTTCTTGAATCCTTGCAATCACGTCTGGATTTTCGCAAATCTCTTTCATAGAATCGCCGATATTAATTTCTTTAATTTTTGCCCAATCTTTTACAAAAGTGAAATTTGGCTGAATTAGAGCTGCAGGCATTTTTTCACCATCTCCAATGACCATGATTTGTTCTATAAAACGAGATTGTTTCAATTTGTTTTCGAGAATTTGGGGCGCTATATATTTACCTCCAGACGTCTTAAACATCTCCTTTTTTCTATCGGTAATTTTTAAGAAACCGTCAGAATCTAGTGTGCCAATATCTCCAGTATGGAAGAATCCGTCGATAACTGCCTCTTTAGTTTTTTCTTCATCCTTATAATAGCCCATCATTACATTAGGACCTTTGCAAAGAATTTCACCATCTTCGGCAATACGCACAGTAACATTATCGATAATTTTCCCGACAGTTCCAATCCGAAAACCGCCCTCTCTCATATCATTCACTGCTATTACGGGCGAAGTCTCAGTAAGTCCATAGCCTTCCATAACGGGAATTTCGGCTGCGGCAAATAATTTGATTAGTCGTGGTTGCATTGCAGCACTACCAGAAACCATAATATCTAAATTACCACCCAGACCTTCTTTCCATTTACTAAAAATTAATTTGCGAGCAATCGATAATTTTGCGTCATACCACCACCCATTTGCACCATAGGGTTCAAATTGTGATCCTACCTTTATAGCCCAGAAAAAAAGAGCCTTTTTAATTCCAGTAAGATCAGCACCCTTTGCATGAATTTTTTCGTACACCTTTTCTAGTAATCTTGGCACAACCGTCATTACGTTGGGTTTTACCTCTTTAATATTATCGCCAATCTTTTCTATTGATTCTGCGAAGTGTATAGAAACTCCGTAAAATTGATAAATATAGACGACCATTCTTTCAAAAATGTGACAGATAGGTAAGAAGCTTAGGGCTACGGTTTTTCCGGCGTTAAACGGAATTCTTTTTTCGCAATCAAGTACATTCGAAACAATATTCTGATGAGAAAGCATGACACCTTTTGGCCGGCCAGTAGTACCAGATGTATATATGATCGTCGCCAGATGCTCTGTGCGGACATTATTTTTGCGCTCCTCAACCTCAGGCTGATTGCTTTTGTCCGCACCTAAGTCTAAAACCTTGTTCCAATTCTCGCATCCCTTCACATCTTCAAAAGAATAGATTGCTTTTATCTTGGGCAAGTTTTGAAGTACTGTCGACAATTTATCAAATATTTCTTGATCAGAAACAAAAATCATACTTGCATCTGAATGTCCTAATATATACTCATAATCTGTTTCTGATATAGTAGGATAGACAGGTACATTTTGTGCTCCAAGCTGTAGAATTCCAATATCTAGAATATGCCACTCAGTTCTATTATTCGAAGAAATTACAGCAATCTTTTCGTTAACTCCAATTCCCAATCTGAGAAGCCCGCGTGAAACAGCATTTGCTTGGTCCACATATTCTTGAGTAGAGGTACTGATCCAACTTCCATTTTTCTTAGTAACCAATGAATTTGGAATACTATAGTTTTGCAATTGATGATAAGGTAAATCAAATAATCTTGTAATTCCGTTCATTAGTAAAATGTAATTAGATTAGTATTCATCTGCAAATTAATTAATATATAATTCTCTTACAATAATTAACAGCCATAGTTTGGTTTAAAAATGTAATTTTGCCAAAAAAAATAATTTTGTTGCGAATGCAAACTGGACTCAAATCAAATCTTTTAATACGACTAGGTGAATATAAAGCACTTTTTTTTAGAATTGGACTTGCTTATGTTTTCTACTTTATTGCTAGAGTATTATTTTATTTATACAATAGAGGTTTAATTCCTGTTACTTCGACTTCCGAATTTTTGAAACTGGCTTACTACGGAGTTGCGTTTGACACAACCGCAATCCTATATGTGAATATGATCTTCATTTTATTGTCCATTCTCCCGCTCACAATAAATAGTCGCAAAAGCTATCAAAAGTTTCTATTCTACCTATATTTTGCGACAAATTTATTTGCCTACTTCACCAATTTTGGAGATTTCATATATTATCGATATAGTTTTGCTCGCACTACCTTGGCGGTTTTAGATTCCTTAAAAAATGAATCGAATATTAAGGCACTCTTGGCCAATTTCCTCATTAATTATTGGCACGTTTTTCTACTTTTCATACTTCTATCTATTGCGTGGGTTTATTTATACAAAAAAGTAAAAGTTCAGCCAGTAAAAATACCTTCAAAAATAATTTATTTTAGTAGTTCGGTTGTTGTTTTTCTAATATTAGCAACAGCTATAATTGGAGGAATTAGAGGTGATTTTGCCAAAAGCACCCGCCCGATAAATTTACTTGATGCCAATAGACATGTGGTAAATAATGCTCAGGGTGACATTGTATTGAACACACCATTTGCTATAATTAGAACTTGGAATACCAACAGTTTTAAGAAAGTAAATTTAGTTTCAGAAGAGGTTATTCAGGAAGTAATTGAGCCTATTAAGTTTTACAAAAATAATACTCCTACTAAACCAAATATTGTAATAATTATTCTTGAAAGCTATGGTCGAGAATATATTGAAAGCTTTAATAAAGATAGAAATATTCCTAACTATAAGGGTTATTCACCATTTATCGATTCGCTTGCTACTCATAGTTTGATCTTCACGGAAGGCTACGCAAATGGATATAAATCTATTCACGGAACGTCATCGGTTTTGGCGGGAATACCATCTTTTAAGGATGCATTTACCTCTTCGCCATATCCAAAGCAGAAAATAGAATCTCTAGTTTCTACTCTAAAAGGAGAGGGGTACGACACATCATTTTTTCACGGCGCACCAAATGGCTCGATGGGATTCCTAGGTTTCGGAAATATTCTAGGTTTTGATCATTATTATGGAAAGACTGAATTTAATGATGATTCTGAGTTTGATGGAGTTTGGGGAATTTGGGATGAACCATTTTTTCAATACTTCAATAGAACTTTGACTGAAAAAAAGCAACCATTCATGGCGACACTTTTCTCTGTTTCTTCGCACGAACCTTATATGGTTCCTGAAAAGTATAAGGGCAAATTCCCCAAAGGTGATGTCAATATTCACAAGACTATTGGTTATACTGATTATGCTCTGAAAAAGTTTTTCGCTTCCGCTAAAAAAGAGGCGTGGTACAACAACACTATTTTTGTACTCGTGGCAGATCATGGCAACACGATCTTTTATGATGAATACAAGAAAGAACTCAACCGAAATACCGTCCCAATATTATTTTTCACACCATCAGAAAAATTCAAAGGTGTCAATAGTGATTATGCGCAGCAGATCGATATATATCCTACACTTCTCGATATGATAGGATACGACAAGCCCTTTAGAAGCTGGGGTAGAAGCTTGATTGCAAAAGAAGGTCCTTCGCCATTTGTGATGAACTATAGTAGTAATCACTATCAATTAATGAGTGGGAATTATATTTGTATATTTGACGGCGAGAAAGCAGTAGGTTTTTATGCAAAAGATGATAAGGCCATGAATAATAATTTGATAGGAAATCGAAATGCTGAAATGGATGCACTCGAAATCAGAGCAAAAGCATTTATTCAATTATATATGAATAACATAATCGACAAAAAATTAACTACAGAAAAAAGCACAAATGAGTAATTGGAAAAAAGTAGCCTTAGCGGTTTTTGTAATAGCATTAATAATTGCGGCAAGAGAAATTTATGTTGTAAATATCAATCATAATTTTGAAACAATTACCGAAGGTAAAGTTTACAAAAGTGGCGTAATTCCGCCAGATGAATTGGAAGAATATATCAAGAAAAATAATATTAAATCGGTAGTTGATTTACGTTTTCCAGGAACGGGAGATGATGTCAACAACCCTGAAGTACCTGAAGAATTAGTAGCAGAACGTGAAGCGATTGCAAAATTGCAAGGCGTTAATTACTTCAATAATGGTTCAGATCAAGTACCAAGTCAGGAACGTGTAGATAGTTTTTTGAAAATAATGGATAATCCAGACAACTATCCAGTATTGATCCATTGCTACCACGGAATTGGTCGTGCCGAATTATACTCAGCTCTCTACCGAATTGAATATGAGGGAATGGATCCTGACAAAGCTCGTAGAAGCACAAGAATGCTTACAAAATGGAGCTCGTTTGATGACGGAAGTCCAAAAGGTGAATATTTAAAAGCGTATCAGCCTAGAGCAAAAGGTTCAAAAGAGTAATATTCTGAAAAGAAATCATTAAAGAATAAGCAAAAGCCGTCAGTTTAAAGTTGACGGCTTTTTTTGTACTTTTTATTCTTTTAGCGAATAAACTATAGCTAACAATATGCACCCCAGATTTTATTTTACCTGCACCTTAATTATTTTGACTCCTAATTCACTCCAATCTTGAGTTTTATTAAGTAGTTCTTGCATTTCGCAGATATTGTCTGATGATATTTTTGTGTTTGCAACTTCAATAATTTGGTCTCCAATATTATACTGCTCTAGATGCTTTTGCTTTGTAGATATAAACAGATTCTCATCTTTTTCTGCCACCAAATATTTAAATGCTTTACTATTAAACTTTGAATCTATTATGTTATTATTTCTTTTTAAATACACTTCAGAATTCGCATAATCAATAATCCAATCAAATCCTCGTAGAAGCGTGATTCCAATATTTTGGGATTTTATAGTTTTTGAGACATGGATTTTTAATGGTAATGTAATATCATTAAGTATTAGTGGTACATCTTCATAAAAAACTTCTTCCCCAAAAGTAGTAGAAGTAGCTGTTCTATACATACCACCAATAATACTCATAGAATTATAAATCGGAAAATCATCATGTTCATTATATGGAATAACTACTGATCCGGCGAAACCGGTATCCATTTTAAACTTTCGTTCTTTTCCGTCGATGTTTAAATAAATAAATATTTGTCGAGATTTTACTTCAGATTTTATTTTTGAATAGCCTGAATTAAGAAGTTCTTGTTTAGTAGTATTTGTGATGTTGCATATTTTATTGTTAGTAAAGTTTAACTGTAAAACATTCTCATCTCTAAGCAGTAAATCTAATCCTAAAATACCCGCAAAAGGTTGGCTTTTCTGACATTTTGTTAATGGTCGAGGTATATAGGCGAAAACTTTATTTGTGCTCGCAAAAAGCTCAGAGTCAATCTCTGCGGTAAATGTACGTAAATCCGTTTCCTTACCGTCAGCACCAGTAACTGTTCCCAAGGCTCCAAACTTCTTACTATGATAATCTACAATTGCGACAGAATCTGTTATAACTGTCATTCCGGCCCCCGTATCAAATAGAAATTTTTGATTTTGACCATCAAATAGCACATCAAAATATATCATTGAAGAATTCATTTCTATATTTTTACAATCAACTTTCGTTACAATTCTTTCTTTCGAAAATTGCTTTATTGATGTGCACGAAAACGAAAATCCACATATAATAATTAAAACAAATAATTTTTTCATAAGTAATATAAAAATTGTAAAAAGGTATTACAAGTATGATTTTTATTAGTAATTAAAGCTATAGATCTACATAGTAACTAAGTAATCTTAGAAAAACCACAAATTCTGCTGCTAAAAATAAAGTAAAAAAGGTAATTCTTATAATCATCTGCAAGTGGCTATATTCTGGAGAAAAAACTTTGTAATAATTATAAATCAAAAATAGAAGTAGGGAGAGAGGCGTTGCAACATTAAAAAAGTCTGAAATATTATCGGTCAAGTCAGTCCTAATAAATTGTAGAAAAGATAATGCTGAGAAAATTAGATTGATAACTAAAATTCCTAAAAAGATCATTCCTGCAATTATAAAATGTTCACTCAAATTTAATTTCTTTCTCCGAAAGATTATAAAGCTATTACAAGCTAGCAGAGGTAAGAATGCAAATATTATTTGCTTGGAATAACTCTCTAGAAAAGCAACTAATTTGTCTTTAGAAACACCATCTTTTTCAATAATTCCCGGTTCAAAAATATGATTTGATACTACATCGAAATAGTAGTTTAAAAGTAACATTAAGCCTATCAGAAGTAGACCTAAATAAAAGACATTATAATATTTTATTCGTTTCCCAGAAATATATTCTAGAGCTGCTTTTCCTGGGCGAAGGGCAGCTTCCTTTATTGTAAATAATAAACCTCTTTCAAAATGCCATACGCCGTGTAAAATATCGTGTAAAACAAAATGTTTAAAATTAATTCTGTGAGTATTGGTATTCTGTCCACAATTTGGACAGAATTTTTCACTTACCAAATTTTCACAGTTTAAACAATTATTAGTTTGAGTCATGTTGCTTTCTATATGACACAATTATACAAAAAAAGCACCTTAGTTAAAGGTGCTTTTTAAAATTTATATCAGAATCGATTATTTCTTTTCAATCCATTTTCTAGCATTCACAAATGCTTCGATCCAAGGGCTTACTTCATCCCTGCGACCATCTTTATAATATGGCCAGTTCCATTGGAAAGCAGAGCGCTCAATGTGCGGCATTGTTACTAAATGTCTTCCAGTTTCATCTGCCATCATCGCAACATCAAAGTGCGAACCGTTTGGATTTGCAGGATATCCTTGATAAGAATACTTACCTACAATATCGTAGCGATCTTCGCTGTAAGGCAGTTCAAAACGACCTTCACCGTGAGAAATCCAAACTCCCAATTTTGAACCTGCAAGTGAACTCATCATCACTGAATTATTTGGCTGAATCGTAACGTTCACAAAACTACTTTCGTGTTTCGCAGACTGATTATGCATCATTTTAGGTTTTTCAGGATGGTTTGGAGTAATTAATCCAAGCTCAACAAATAATTGACATCCGTTGCAAATACCTACTGATAATGTATCTTCTCTCTTAAAGAAATTGGTAATTGAATTACGTGCTTTTTCATTGTATAAAAATGCTCCAGCCCAACCTTTTGCTGAACCTAAAACGTCAGAGTTAGAGAACCCTCCAACTGAACCGATAAACTGAATATCCTCCAGATTTTCACGTCCCGAAATAAGATCAGTCATGTGAATATCCTTTACATCAAACCCTGCTAGGTACATAGCATTTGCCATTTCTCTTTCGGAATTACTTCCTTTTTCACGTAAAATAGCCGCTTTTGGACGATTGTTAGCATCGAAAACTGGTTTCTTACCATCAAAATGAGATGGGAAAATATATTCTAATGGTTGATTTTTATAATTTGTAAAACGCTCTAATGCTTTTACATTTCCAGATTGTTTCTTGTCTAATAGAAAAGAAGTCTTGTACCAAGTATCACGAGTTTCAGCAACATTTAATGAAACTGAGAATTCGCCATTTTTGATGGTAACCGAATCATTAGATGTAACTTTTCCGATTTTGAAGAATTCAACATTCTGCTCAATAAAATAATTTTCTACCGAAGCATCAGCTTGGAAAACAATTCCGATATTTTCTGAGAATAATAGTTTTACCGAATCGCTTTCGCCAATAGCAGAAAGATCGTAATCTGCAGCAAGACCATTGTCTGCAAAACACATTTCTAATAAAGTTGTAATCAATCCACCGCTTCCGATATCGTGACCAGCAATGATTTTATCAGCATTTATCATTTCCTGAATTGCATTAAATGCTTTTTTGAAGGAAGCTGCATCTTTAATTCCAGGAGTGTTTTTTCCAATTTTATTTAGAATCTGAGCGAAAGAACTTCCGCCTAATTCGTGTGCATCTTGAGAAAGGTTTATGTAATAAATTGCATCGTCAGTATGTTTTAAAACTGGTTCAACTACTTTAGTAATATCGATACAATTTGCCGCGGCCGAAATAATTACCGTTCCTGGAGCAATTACATCTCCATCAGGATATTTCTGTTTCATCGAAAGTGAATCTTTTCCGGTTGGAATATTGATTCCTAATTCGATTGCAAATTTTGAACAGCTTTCCACTGCTTCGTAAAGACGTGCATCTTCACCTTCATTTTTACAAGCCCACATCCAGTTTGCCGAAAGTGAAACTCCTCCAAGACCATCTTTTAATGGAGCCCAGATAATATTAGAAAGTGATTCGGCAATTGCATTTCTACTTCCTTTTGCAGCATCAATAAGTGCTGATAGGGGAGCGTGACCAATGGCAGTTGCAATTCCTTCTTTTCCGGCAAAGTCCATTGCCATAACCCCAACGTTGTTTAGAGGCAAGTGCAAAGAACCAACATTTTGTTGTTTGGCAACTTTTCCACCTACACATCTATCAACTTTATTGGTAAGCCAGTCTTTACAAGCTACCGCTTCAAGTTGTAAAACCTGATCCAGATACTTCGTAAAGTCCTCAACTTTATATTCTAATTCAGAATAATTGCTTTTGATAGTTTTGTCTGTCATCACCACTTTTGGCGAGCTTCCAAACATATCTTCAAGTGCAAGATCCATTGGCTTATCGCCATTTTTCTTAGATTCAAAAGTAAATCTTTGATTATTTACAATTTCACCAACTTCATAGATAGGAGCTCTTTCTCTTTCTGCAATTCTTTGCAAAGTATCAAAACCTTCTTGACCAATCACTAGACCAATACGTTCTTGAGATTCGTTTCCGATAATTTCTTTTGCCGAAAGTGTTGGATCTCCAACCGGTAAACTGTCCAGATTAATCAATCCTCCTGTTTCTTCTACAAGTTCAGAAAGACAATTTAAGTGTCCACCTGCACCGTGATCGTGAATAGACACAATAGGGTTGTGGTCGCTTTCTACAAATCCGCGGATTGCATTGGCAACTCTTTTCTGCATTTCAGGATTTGATCTCTGAATGGCATTTAATTCAATTCCTGAATCAAAAGCTCCGGTATCTGCAGACGAAACTGCAGCACCACCCATTCCGATTCTATAATTATCTCCACCAAGGATTACAACTTTGTCGCCTTCTTGTGGTTTCAATTTTATTGCTTGATCAAGTTTTCCGTAACCAACACCACCAGCTTGCATAATTACTTTGTCGTAACCTAGTTTGCGGCCGTCTTCTTCGTGTTCGAAAGTTAAAACTGAACCAGTAATTAACGGTTGTCCAAATTTATTTCCGAAATCTGTTGCACCATTACTAGCTTTAATCAAGATATCCATTGGAGTTTGATAAAGCCATTTACGCTCGTCCATTCCAGCTTCCCACTCACGAGTTTCTGAATCTTTCAATCGAGAGTAGGCGGTCATATATACTGCAGTACCCGCAAGTGGAAGTGAACCTTGACCACCTGCAAGACGGTCGCGAATTTCTCCACCTGATCCCGTGGCTGCACCATTAAAAGGTTCAACCGTTGTAGGGAAGTTGTGCGTTTCTGCTTTTATCGAAATAACCGAATCAAATTCTTTTACTTCGTAGAAATCTGCTTTATCTGCAGTTTTTGGAGCAAATTGCTCAACACGTGGCCCTTTTACAAAAGCAACATTGTCTTTGTAAGCAGAAACAATATCATTCGGAAATTCTGCCGAAGTTTTCTTGATTAATTTGAATAATGACGATGGTTTTTCTTCTCCGTCAATTACAAAAGTTCCGTTGAAAATCTTATGACGACAGTGCTCTGAATTTACTTGCGAAAATCCAAATACTTCTGAATCGGTCAATTCTCTACCAATTTTTGAAGCCACATCCTTTAAATAAGCAACTTCTTCATCGCTTAGAGAAAGTCCTTCTTGCTTATTATATGCAGCAATATCATCTACAAATAAAATTTCTTCCGGAACAACCGATACGGTAAACATATCTTGAGTAAGCTCCGTATATTTCTGAGAAATCATCGGGTCAAAATCAGAATAGCTTTCAGTAGAATGTTGAAATTCTTCGATTCTAACAATTCCTTTGATACCCATATTTTGAGTAATCTCCACAGCATTTGTACTCCAAGGAGTAATCATTGCTGCTCTAGGTCCAATAAAAAAATCCGCAACTACGGATTTGTTTATTAAAGTCACTCCACCAAAAAGCCAGTTGAGTTTTTCTATATTTTCGTGCGAAAGTTCTTGCTTAGTTTGTACTCCAAAGACTTTCGTTTGCTCATTTCCGAAGAAGTAGATCATTTTTTTAGGTATTGTAGTTGTGAAGTGCAAATTTAATCCAAATTACTGCAAAGCACAATAGTTATTATGAAAGTTTAATAAAAATTACTCAGGTATTGCCGCATTTTGATAGGCGCCTAAATCTGGGGGAATTGTTCGATTAACTCCCAGAATATCAAGTGGTACTAAGAAATTTGTGCTCCCCAATCCAATTGCTGAAGAAGTCTCCTTAATATTAAGTTTGTTCTTAGCAACATTATAAAACTGCGGATTCTGATTTAAAGTAATATTATTATAATGAATTCCGTCGTTAAACTGATAATCAGGATTTGTGGCAAATTGATTTCCAACATTATTAAATTTCAATAAACAGTTGTTTAATTGGTAGTTAAAAATATTTCCTGCCGAAGCTCTGTTTGCTAAAAATTGAACTTGATTTGATCCATAAATAATACAATTATCAAATTTGGCCTCCACCAAATCATAGGCGATTTCTTGATTATCGCTAATATAATAGTTGTCAATTAGTAAGGAAACCTGCTTACTACTTGGCCAGTTATTATTGAAGGTACTGTGTTTAAAAGAATAACTTCCACCAAGAGTACAAGCAACTGTAACTTGTCCAGCCGAATTTACAACTACATTTTCTCCAGTAATTGTAGCGGTCTGACCGTAAATCCCAAAATTGGAACTGTTGTAAATTTGAGTGTTATTGACAACAGCATCAGAATTTTGAATCCATAATCCGATGATGCTATTTTTTACGGTTACATAATTAAATTCATTTCCTGTACTTCCCGGCGTCATCCAAATGGCACCCCATTGTCCTGGAGTTTCGGCAAAACCTGGCTCAAGTCGGTCTCCTTCAAAAATGATTTGATTGTTAAGAGTTCCATTTGCTTTTATCGATCCGCCATTTGCCACTAGAATTCCAGAAGATTCGTGAAAATGAACTCTAGCGCCTGGATCTATGGTTAATGTTTTTCCAGAATCAACTCCAGCGTATCCGTAGACCACATATGGTTTCGTGTTGGTCCAATTATATTCGTTCCCATTTACGGCGTCGTTTTCGTCAAGGAAAAACCCATAAATTTCATCCTCTCCAAAAGGAATACTTTCAGTAACAGACCCATTTTTATGTGGATAAAGAAATACAGCATCCTGTATTAGAGTTACAAGCTCAACGGTTTGAAGGTTCGATCCTGCACCAAACTGAATTTGGTCTGTATAAAGAAAATCGGTTGGGTTTGCATCGGCGATATCGGCAGTTGTTTCGATAAAGATATACATACTGTCTTTGGCAAGCAGTTCGACATTATTAAAGATTTTACCTTCATTTCCTTGCATTCCATCAACGGTCATTCGGTATTTTGAATTTAAACCTTTAGCTAAAGCTAAATTTGGAATACTTACATTATTACTGCTGTTATTAAAGACTTTAAGAGTGTAAGTACTTGATCCGATATTTGTAAAAACCGTGTCTAAATAAATTGTATCTCTAGAAAATTCGAGACCGCCGGTGCTTGGCTGAAAGTCGAAATCATTTCTACAGGAAGAAAGCGAAATTATTATTGCGACAAAAACTAAGTAAGCGAGGTTCCGAATCATAGATTTTAAATTTTGGTAGTAAAAGTAATTATAAATTTCAAAATCCGCCAATTTCGAAATGCTATAATCAGAAACGTTTTTTTTAAGACTTTCTTGTGTTTGACGATAATTGGCAAGCCGTCAAATTTTTCTATTTTTACATAAAAATACTACTAAATGAAATACGATAGAGATACCATTCTTGCCAGATGCAATGGTTATATAAAGAATACCTTGATGGAAACCCTGGAAATTGAATATATCGATGCGGGCGAGGGATATCTAAAAGCTAAAATGCCCGTAAATTCAAGAGTTCATCAGCCGATGGGAATTTTGCACGGAGGTGCAACTGCAGCTTTGGCCGAAAGTGTGGGAAGCGCAGCAAGCTTGATGTTTGTTGATGCAACCGAATTTGAAGCCCGTGGAATCGAAATTTCTGCGAATCACCTAAAAAGTAAGAGAGCGGGAACTGTTTACGGAACAGCGAGAATTATTCACAAAGGAAGAAGTATTCACCTTTGGGAAATAAAAGTTACCGATGAAAATGACGAATTGATTTCGCTTTGCAAATTGACCAATATTATTTTGCCAAAGAAAAGAGTTTAAGTAATTGAAAAGATATGATTGATCTTATCGAATTAGAATCAAAGTTAAAACATCAGATAAAAGACGAAAAACCTTTTGTGCTCTATTCTTTGCAAGGATCGAGTGAAGTAAAAATGCTTTTGCAAAAAGATTCCAAACAAGATGAAATTCGGGATTTTTCTGAAAGCGGATTTGCTTTTGTCTCTTTTGATAGAAAAAAACAACTTCTAATTTCACGTTCAAATTCAGAAGAGGCAAGTTTCGAAATTGATGCTGATTCTGTTTCTAATAATACAAGTTACCGGAAAGATGACGCTCAGACTTCGGCGAAAGCCAATTTCGAAAAAATCGTAGCAAAAGCAATTGCCGAAATTGAAAACGGGGAATTTGGAAAAGTGGTATTATCGCGAAAAGAAACTCAAAATATCGATGGATCAAAGTTCTTTGAAATATATCTCCGAGTTTTAAAAACCTACCCAAATGGGTATTGTTACTGCTTTTATCATCCAGAATCTGGAATTTGGATAGGAGCAACACCGGAGAAATTGTTGAAAGTAAGCGGAAATTCCTTCACCACAATGGCGCTTGCGGGAACTCAGAAAATCGAAAATTCTGCCGCCGAATTAACTTGGGAAACCAAAGAGCAGGAGGAGCAGGCATTTGTAACCGATTTTATCTTGAGAGGAATAGAAAATGCGGTTGATGATTTGAAAATTTCAAGACCATATACAGCGCAAGCAGGAACAATTGCACATATAAAAACGGATATTTCGGGAGTTTTAAAAGAAGTTGGAGACGTTGAATATTTGGTAAAAGTGCTGCATCCAACGCCCGCAGTTTGCGGAATGCCGAAAGATAAAGCGACCCATTTTATAAGTAATAATGAAGGATATTCACGAGAATTTTACAGCGGATTTCTGGGAGAATTAAATATGCCGAACAAAAAAGGCGAACTTCAAACCGATTTTTATGTCAATTTAAGATGTATGCAAGTCGAGCAGGAGCAAGCACAAATTTTTGTTGGTTGCGGAATTACGAAAGATTCCAATCCCGAAAAGGAGTATTATGAAACGGTGAATAAATCACAAACAATGAAAAAAATATTGATATGAAATTAGATATACTTGCCTTTGGCGCACATCCAGACGATGTAGAATTAGGTTGTGGCGGCACGATTGCCAAAGAAGTTTCGCTTGGAAAAAAAGTCGGAATTGTAGATTTGACCCGTGGTGAATTGGGTTCGAGAGGATCGGCAGAAATTCGCGATCAAGAATCTGCGGCGGCGGCAAAAATTTTGAAAGTTGCAGTAAGAGAAAATTTGCGAATGAGAGATGGATTTTTTGTCAATGACGAAGCGCATCAGATGCAAATCATCCAAATGATCCGAAAATATCAACCCGAAATTGTGTTGTGCAACGCGGTTGATGACCGACATATTGATCACGGAAAAGGTAGCAAATTAGTTTCGGATGCTTGTTTTCTTTCGGGATTGGTGCGCATAGAAACGGAGCTTGATGGAGAAGCGCAGAAAGTGTGGCGCCCAAAATTGGTTTACCATTATATTCAGTGGAAGCAATGCGAACCAGATTTTGTGGTAGATATTACAGGTTTCGAAAAAATCAAAGCTGAGGCAATTATGGCTTACAGTTCTCAATTTTACCAAGAAGGATCTGACGAACCGATCACTCCAATTGCCACAAAAAACTTTAAAGACAGCCTTCATTATCGTGCTCAAGACCTGGGAAGACTGATAGGAACGGATTTTGGTGAAGGTTTTACGGTCGAAAGGTATTTGGCAGTCAATAGCTTAGGAGATTTGATATAAATTTCTTCAAAATTGTTTTGAGGCAATGAAGATTTGTTCTATATTTGCACCCAGAAATACACACGGTGGTTGTAGCTCAGCTGGTTAGAGCATCGGTTTGTGGTACCGAGGGTCGCCGGTTCGAACCCGGTCATCCACCCTGATTAAAAGCCTTAAGGAAACTTAAGGCTTTTTCGTATTTATAGGTTTTCGGGATTTTTATTGATGCTGATTTTTTGGCAGCTAATCCCGCTATTCTTTACAATCCGCCTCGGGCATTTGCCGTAGCAGTGGCAGGATCCCGATTGCTATCGGGACCTTCGGTCGCTCTTTCCTGCCGCTGCTACCAAAAGGCAAATCCCCAAGCCTGGATTTGCGTTTCTATCAGGGCTGAAATGAGCGTGATGAAACATTACTTCGTTTTGTATTGGTGTTTTTTCCATCTAAGGTAATTTTGTTGGAAGGGTTTAATCTCAGTTGAATTAATGAGGAATCAGTTATTATCGAAGACATTATCCGAAAAGTCCACCCCGTCCTTCGGACACCCCTCCGGAAGGAGGGGAATGGAATACGAGTAACATTACTTGATTTTTTTTGATTTATGTTGCCATTTCTAGACGGTAGTGTAGCTCCGCTAGTGCGAGTGTCTCGCTCGTACAGATAATGTGCTTAAAGCGTAAAGCAAGTATTACATTTTTAAAAGACTTTTGTTGTGCTTTATTTATATGACGGGCACGAGCGGGACGCTCGCGCCAGCAACCCTCAATTGCTTACCTATAAATCTTTTTTCAAATTTAAAGTTGACATTGTTTATCAAGAGAATTTGCGAGAGGGATAGTAGTGGAAATCCTTTGTTGTAGCGTTGCGGAGCAAAAGCTACAACAAAGATTGGGAACGGATAGCCCGACCTGAGCCACATAACTGTTTCTATTTTGCACAGTCGTTCTGGCGAAGGTCTCGCCCAAAAAAATACTATAGCTGTAATTTTGCAAAGAAATATTTTATTGAAATTAGTACAAAAAAAAAGCGCACTTTCGTACGCTTGTAATCTTAATTTATTGACCGTCTCGATCGACCTTAATTCGGTCTTTTCTATTTGCCAATTCCCAAGCAATTGCAAAAGCCAGTTGAGTACGCTTTTCTAAGGCGTCATACTCGATTTTATCTGGAGTATCGGTTGCTTTGTGATAATCGTCGTGAACGCCATTGAACAAAAATACTGATGGAATGCCGTTTTTAGCAAAATTATAATGGTCTGAGCGGAAATAATAGCGATTGGGTTCGTCACGGGCATTGAATCGGAAATCCAAATCCATCTTGATATACTTGTCATTAACCTCATTCGTGATGGTATGCAACTCTGATGAAAGTCTATCTGAACCAATCACGTAAACGTAATTATTGGTTTTTGGATGCAAATCATCGCGACGACCGATCATATCAATATTGATATCGGCAACCGTATTTGCCAGTGGATATAAGGGATTCTCACTATAATATCGCGAACCGTGTAGTCCATGCTCCTCACCTGTAACGTGAAGAAACAGTATAGAACGCTTAGGGCCATTTCCATCTTTTTTTGCCTTAGCGAAAGCTTCGGCCATTTCGAGAAGTGCAACAGTTCCAGAGCCATCGTCATCGGCACCATTAAAAACTTCGCCGTTTTCGGTACCGATATGATCGTAGTGAGCAGAGATTACAATGATTTCTTCGGGGTGTTCTGAACCTTCGATAAATGCCCAAATGTTCTCAGAATCTTTAAGTTTTCCTCTCCTACTATTCATGAAGGACGCGGGAACTGACTGATAAAAACTGCTGGCTGCCGGCGGATAGGACACGCCCATCGCTTTGTATTGATCAATCAAATATTGACCCGCTCGCTTTTGACCAGGCTCGCCGGTTTGTCGACCTTCCATGGTATCATCAGCGACAATATATAAATGTGTTTTAAGATCGGTAGCAGTAATTGTTTTTAGGTACTTTTCAGGGCTGCTTTTAAGCCCTTTTTCAGCTTGTTGCGCTCCCGAGCAGGAAAATATCATAAGTGCGGATAGCAGTAAAATCGATTTCTTCATAGAAAAATAGTAAAATATTTCAGGTTTAAATTTCAAATATAAGTTTAAAAGTGTTGGGAATACTTATTTTAATATTTCGCTAAGGAAAAGTTTTGCATGATTCCAAGATCTATCGGCGGCGACCTTATTATAAGCAGCACCCGAAGCTTTATTGTTTCCGGCCTCTGGCTCTGTAAAGGCGTGCACCGCATCAGAATATGAGATCATCTGCCAGTCGGCTTTGCGAGTGTTTAGCGAATTTATACATCCTTTGATATCTGCTTCTGCGACATAAGGATCATCGGCTCCATGGAGAATTAGAACTTTTGGCGAAATAAGACCTGACTGTTCAATCTTGTCGGCCATTAATCCACCGTGAAAAGACACTACTCCCTTTAAATTCAGATTTGCGTAAGCAGCTTCGATAGCCCCTGTACCACCAAAACAATAGCCGAAAATTGCAATATTATCAGGGTTAGCGCCACTTTTGATAAGTTCGTTGAGAGCCAAAACGATTCGGTTTTGGTATTCTAAGGGATTTGATTTATAATATCCAGAAATTTTTCCAGCTTCGTCGGTGTTTTTCGGATAATTTCCTTTTCCATAAATATCGGCAACAAAAGCGATGTATCCTAACTTTGATAATTCAGTTGCAACATTTTTTGAGTGATTATCTATTCCTTTCCAAGCCGGCAGGATTAAGACAGCGGGATTGTTGGTAGTTTTTTTGGCTGGTTTAATCGCCAATCCTTTAAGTTCTTGATTGCCATCTTTGTATGCTACCTCTTTAAGTTGGGCATTGCTTTGTACACTCATAAGTACTACAAATGTAAGCGGGAGTAATTTTTTTAATATCATAACATCAGGTTTTAAATATTGACAGTATGAATTTAAACAAAAAAAAGGAAGTTGGTAATAAGAGTTTAGATTTTTACAAATTCATTATGTAATTCGTCTACAAAATCTTGATTAATTGTAAATCCAGCAGTTGTTCCAGAAGCTGATGCCACAGAAAGTGCGCGGTGTTGTGCTGTGCAATCGCCTGCCGCATAAATATTTTGATGAGATGTTCTAAAGGTAGGGTCAACTTGAATATGTCCTGAGTCTGTGAATTTTAATCCTAACTGCTCAGCAATATCTGATTTTTGCTCGAAAGGAACAGATGCGTACATATAGGGAACATCTAAAGAACTTCCGTCACTGAAATTTATTTGAGAAAGATCACCATTCTTGTGGGTCAATGACGTAACCTTAGTTTCGATAAGTTGTATTTTTCTAAGTTTTAACGCAGCCATTTGCTCATCGTTTAACTCAGATTTCCCATCGGTTACTATTATTAAATCCTTGGTCCAATTGGTAAGTAAGATACTTAAATCGTGAGCTGCATCGCCATTGGCGTAAATAGCAGTTTTTTGATCTCTGGCTTCATAACCGTGGCAGTAAGGACAACTTAAGATAGTTTTTCCCCAGCATTCTTCCATGCCAGAAATCTCGGGCAGCACATCTTTTAGCCCTGTTGCAATTAAAATTGATTTGGCCGTAAATTTCCCCAATGACTTTGTTAGAACTTCAAATTTGTGTTCGATTACCTTTACTTCGAGAACTTCGTCCAAGAAAAAATCAACTAAATTATATTTCGCAATATCATTTTTGGTATTCTTAATTATAGTTGCTGGATTTTGCCCGTCGTTGGTTGAGAGGTTATACGATTTTAAAACATTGCGATTGCAAGGATTTTCAGTGTCGAAAACCGCAACCGTTCTTAGAGATCTAGCTAATGTTAGAGCAGCAGATAAACCCGCAATACTTCCTCCAATGATTATAGTGTCGAAAATTTTGCGGGTCATAGTAGTTGAATTGATATGAGTTTTACTTATATATTAAGTAAAAAGGTTTCTTTATTAAGTCCTGAACTGTGAAATTGGAAATTAGTATTTACAACGTCATTCAAAACCTTCTTTAGATTAGCAAAATTGTTTGGCTTGCGAATATATATATTGGCGCCATTTACAAAAGTATCCTCAATATCTCTATCTGTTGAAGATGTAGAATATATTGCAATACTTAAATTATTATATTTTGGATCTTTGCGAATATCCATTAAACATTCGACACCTGATTTATAGGGCATATTTAAATCTAAAAAGAGTATATCTGGTGTTTTGTTATCAGTACTGTTAAGGTAATCAATAAGACCTCTACCATCTTCAAGGCAGGTTAGCCTTGTTCCTATTTTTAGCTCACTTATAGCATCAGTAAACGTGCTGCGATCATCAGCATCATCATCAACGAGCAATATTTCAATTATTGGTTTAGTATTCATTTAGTTGTAACTAATTATCTGTTATAAAAATAATTTTAGATCAATATTGTATGCTCAAGAGCACGCTATAAAGGTTATTTATTTCATAGAAGCTGTCCTCCACTTTATGTATTAGTAGGAACAAATATACAAAAGTTTGAACCTTTTCCTACTTGCGACTTTACTTTGATGTATCCTTTATGATTTTGGGCAATTTTTTTACAGATAGCCAGTCCGATTCCTGTTCCTTCATATTCATTTTTACCGTGAAGACGCTGGAATAGTTCAAAAATTTTACTTTCATATTGTTGGTCAAAGCCGATTCCGTTGTCGCCGACACATATTTTCCACATTTTGCGCTTCGTATCTTGCTCATCAACAATCTTCTCGGCTTTAATAGTTATAATTGGATCTAAATCAGCTTTTTGGTATTTAATTCCATTCGCAATTAAATTTTGCAACAGTTGATGAAATTGCAGTGGAATGACGTTTAATGTTGGCAAACTATCGGAAATAATGGTTGTATTTGTGCTATAAATTTTTTCTTCCAAGTCAATTTTTATATCATCAATAATTGAGTTAAGGTTGGTGCGTTTAAAGTCCATACCATTCTCATCAGAGGTGGAATAGGTTAGGAGAGCTTGAATAAGATTCTGCATCCGTCCTGCAGCATTGCGCACTGTATTGAAATATTTGACTGAAACAGCAGACAAGTTTTTTTCGTCTTCTTCCAAAATTCTGCCTGTAAACAACTGAATTTTGCGCAAAGGTTCTTGTAGGTCATGAGATGCGATATAATTAAAAGACTGCAGCTCTCGATTATTATATTTAAGTTCCCGATTTTTTTCTTCCAAAATACTTTCGTTAATCTGTCGCTGTAATTCAAGTTCTATACGCTTAGAAGCAATATGAACGAAGGAGTTTACAAAACTGAGATTTTCAATTTTTGTTCCATGCACCACTGATATCAATCCGATGCATTTTTTGTTTTGGTTGAATAGAGGATAACCCAAATAACCTTCGGCATTTAATTCAACTAAAATATCACTATTTGGAAAAAGGTCGCGAATAGCATGCGTCTGCATATAAGGAACACCTTTCAGGATTTTCTGGCACGGTCCATTGTCAACTTTATATTTTAGATTTTTGATCAACTCCCCTTTGGAAGCAACCGAAAAACATTTGATAGATTTGCCATCATCATCGTGAACTACTTCGCCAAGCAAAATATAATCCATTCCTGTACGCTGTGAAAGCTCCATTACTAGCGAATCGAAAAATTCCTGTCCTGTTTTATAGGAAGAGAAGCTATCTGAAAATTCCTGAAGTATTCGCTCCTCAAATGCTAGGTTTTTTGCGGTCAATAATTCGTTAGAATGTTTTAATTGTTGCTCTGCTATCTTTTCGTCAGTTACTATTTTTACAATTACAGTAACAGAATTGTCAACTTTAGACATTACACTATTTATCCACATTGACTTTCCGTCAAGAGTATATTCTAAATCGTAATGTAGTGGCTCGGCAGTTGTCATGCATTTTAGAAACAGCTCAAAAACTCCATCTTCAAACATCTCAGGATATACCTCTTTGCAAGTTTTGCCTACAACATTTTGATGTTTAATATTAAACATTTTAGGAATCTCATCATTTGAATAAGTAATTAGAAAGTCTACTATCTTTCCTCCTTCAAAAATAGCTTCGTAGCGGGCAATTCCGTAACGTGTAGAATTTAATATAGAATTTAGTAGTGCTTGCGATTGTTGGAGTTCATATGTCTTTTCGGCAACCTGTATTTCTAATGCTTTAGAAAAGTCTCGTTCTGATTTTAATAATTTTGTCTTTGTAATATCCTCAATTGCAACTAGAATTAGCATGTCTTTTTTATCCTCACTAAGTATTTGTCGAGCATTGAGCATTAAAGTTCGCTTCTTATTGCCTCGCAGCGCAAGAGTTATTTTGTAAGACTCAATTATATGATGTTTGGGTAATATTTTTTCGAAGAGTGACCTTAATTCCGTGAAATCCCACTGATTATCATTTATTTCGAAAAAGGATTTTGAAATAATCTCATCATGCAAGGTATCAAAACATCGATGAAACGCGTCATTAGCAGTTATAATTCTAAAATCCTTATTCAAAACAAGCAGGCCTTCCCGCACTGTCTGCATTATCGATTCACTGTAGGTGCGAGCGGCAACTAATTGATCACTCTGTTCTACAATAAACTCGTCTTTTAATTGATTATCATCCAAAATTTCCGCAACAATGTGGGTTGTATCGGTACCTTGATGTGATGGCAAGCTAGCTGGAGATTCTTTCGCGATTTGCAGTGTAACGAGGTAATTTTTTTTAGCATTTACAAAGTATGGAATTACATTTAGAAATGCATTTTTCTGGCTTTCGCCAAAATTAATTTTGATATCTGCCAAAGGCTTCAACGAATTAGCACAAATTGTTAGGCAGTCCACTATTTGAACTATTAAATCATTTGAATAGTTTAATGAAATTATAAGATTATTCTCAAAAACACTTCCTTCGCAGAATAGTGAAACATTACCTTGAATCAGAAATGCTTCAAATTTTTGGTTGAAAGCAAATGCGATCGAATCGCCGGCGAGTTGAGATTTCTCACTTACTCCTACCAGATTATCGAAATTGCTTTCTTCTAAACCCTTGCTACCAAAGGCATGTTTCAACATTTCTTCAAATACTTTTATCTCGGAAGCACTACTTGTGATGTCGGTGCAATATATTTCTTTTAGATCTTTGAGCATTTTGTGAAAACGATTTTTTATTTTTTGTAAAGTCGATTGAACCAAATATACAATTTAGTTGAGACTAAGATTAGGTTGATGTAGTTAGATTTTATCTTCTTAAGCGTTACCATCAAATGAAAGTCACGAATTTTCTAAGTATTAAAATCTTTATCTGGTAGTTTAGGATATTTGATAATTATAATTTCTGCAAAATCACGTGTGTAAATTATCGAGATATTCTAAAAATAGATCTAAATTTACGAAATTTCAAGTTAGTTGAGATTTATGATTTCGTGAAGATAGCACTGTTGAGGTATTAATTACTTGATGCTAAGAAATTTAAGTAGTGGTACTGACAGCGGGCCAAAGAGTAAAAAAATAATTATTAAAAATAGTTGATTTTTTTTGCTCAAAAAGTTTTTAGAAGTCAAAAAAGGTTCTATATTTGCACTCGCAATCAGCAATGATAGCAACAGACTGGAGAAATGGCAGAGCGGTCGAATGCGGCAGTCTTGAAAACTGTTGACTGTAACAGGTCCGGGGGTTCGAATCCCTCTTTCTCCGCACAAAAGCCCCGAAACACTAGTGTTTACGGGGCTTTTCATTTATGGGTGTCGAATTAGGTGTTGTATTGCACCTTTTTAATTTTTACGCATCAGACAAAATTCTCCAAGTAATCTGAGTTTACAATTAAAGATTTTATTTTGTCAAGTTATTTTCTCTCGCATTTTACTGATATTCCTCCATTACTATTATCGCCTATTTAATTTAGGAGACTATAATTACCAAAATTCAATTCGAGATTTTATCGAAAATGCTGTTTTCTTTATGATTGTTAGGCATTCAAAAGCGAAGGATAGGTAAGTTTCTTGCTTTAATTTCTTTTGTTACCATCTACTAAAATTTGGACGATTATTTATATAAAAGATTGTGTTAAAAATCCTATTTTTACTGATTACCTAATCTTACAAAAATTACCCAACTATACAATGTCAAAAAATAACGCCAAAGCAGATATCGATTTTGAAAAAGAACTCTGGGATGCTGCCAATGAGTTAAGAGGAGCAGTATCTGAGAATAATTATAAGAATTATATTTTACCGCTTGTCTTTCTAAAACATCTTAGTGAACGCTACGAAATGGTTCACGGTGAAATTGCTGAAGCATTGCAAGATCCAAAATCGGAATATTACACTACAGATAAGGATGAAGTAAAATATGTACTCGAAGATGCGGACGAATACCGTTCTCGTAATACGTTTGTAGTTCCTAAAAAAGCGTCATGGCAATACTTGAAAGACAATGCTGAACAGGATGATATTAAAGTTATCATTGATGATGCCTTTGACGTCATTCAAGACTTACTTACCGAATATAATCCGCAGTTGAATAATTTACTTCCACGATTATTTGTGCGTTCTGAGTTATCAGCAAAACAAACTAGTGGCATTATCAATTTACTATCGCATCCTAAGTTCTCTGAAAAAGAAAATCCTGAAAGTGATATTCTAGGTCGTATTTACGAATTCTATATTGGACGTTTTGCAATGGCAGAAGGTTCTGGTGCGGGGCAGTTCTTTACACCAGGAAGTATCGTTCGTTTATTGGTTGAAATTCTAGAACCGTACAAAGGACGAATCTTTGATCCTGCTTGTGGAAGTGGTGGAATGTTTGTGCAAAGTTTAAAATTCATTAAAGAACACGGTGGAAACAAAAACGATATTTCCATTTACGGACAAGAAATGACCGCACAAACCTTGCGTCTGTGTTTGATGAATCTTCTACTAAGAGATTTATCTTTTGATATCAAACTTGGAAATTCTTTGCTAGACGATAAATTTCCAAAATTAAAAGCCGACTTTATTATTGCCAATCCTCCATTTAATGTGAGCAATTGGCATCCCGAAGATTTACCTGATGGTGATCCAAGATTATTTGGACCTAAAGAAGAATTTACTACCGATGGTTCTGCCAATTATATGTGGATGCAAACTTTTTGGCATCACTTGAGCGATACAGGAACCGCTGGGATAGTTATGGCAAATGGCGCAATGACTTCTAATACAAAAGGAGAAAAAAACGTGCGACAATATATGGTAGACAACAGTATGATTGATTGTATTGTTCGAATGCCAGACAAGTTATTTTTAACCACTGGAATTCCCGCTTGTTTATTTATTTTGAGCAAAAACCGTAATGGTAAAGATGGCGTACATCGCGAACGTAATAATGAGATTTTGTTTTTGGATGCTTCCAAATTAGGAACAATGGCAAGCCGAAAACTTCGTGTTTTTAGTGACGAAGATGTTAGTAAAATAGCAAATACCTACCACAATTGGAGAACAGTTGACAAAAGTTATGAAGATGTTGATGGTTTTAGCAAAGCTGCCACAATTGCCGATGTTCAAAAACAAGACTACAAACTAACTCCTGGAATCTATGTGGGTACCGAAGCTGAGGAAGATGATGGAATTTTATTTGAAGATAAAATGGATAGTTTGAAGGCCACTCTTTTAGAGCAATTTGAAAAAAGTGACCTATTGAAAAAACAGATTTTGGCTAATTTTGAAAAACTTTAAGGATGGAAGATTGGAAAACATATAAACTCTCTGATTTTATAGCTATTAACCCAGTAGTAAAATTGAAAGTTAATGAGAAATATTCGTTCATCGAAATGAAAGATTTAGATGCAAATTTAAAAACAGTAAAGCCTTCTGATTTTAAAACTTTAAAAGGTGGTGCTAAATTTCAGAATGGCGACACTTTATTTGCTCGCATAACTCCTTGCTTACAAAATGGAAAAATTTGTCAAGCAAAAGATTTACAAAATAACGTAGGTTTTGGTTCAACTGAATTCTTAATATTTAGGGGTATTAAAGAGGTTTCAGATTCAAATTTTATTTATTATCTATCAAGGGAACCTTTCGTCAGACAATTTGCAGAAGCTAATATGATTGGAACTTCTGGAAGGCAAAGAGTTGCTAAGGATGCTTTTAAAAACTTAGTATTAGAACTTCCCCCCTTAAAAGAACAAATAGCAATCGCCTCAATCCTTTCCGCTTTAGACGATAAAATCGAGCTCAATCTTCAAATGAACAAAACCTTAGAAGAAATGGCGATGGCTTTGTACAAACATTGGTTTGTAGAATTTGGCCCTTTTCAAAACGGAAAATTTGTAGATTCAGACTTGGGAATGATTCCTGAAGGTTGGGAAGTGAAGAGTATCGGAGAAGTTGTAAAAATTATAGGAGGATATGCTTTTAAAAGTAAAGATTTTTCAGAAGTAGGTGAAAAAGTAATTAAGATTAAAAACATATCAAACAATGTTGTTTCTATTATTGGTTCTGATTGCGTTCCTCAAGTAGTTGCGGAAAAAACGAACAGTAAATTCTCAATAAAGGCTGGAGCATATCTAGTTGCAATGACTGGTGCGGAAGTCGGTAAAGTTGGAATTGTTCCCGATTATCACCAGAGAATTTGGCTCAATCAACGTGTAGGAATGATTGCCGAACCAAAATTTAAATTTGCTGATAATTTAATTGGCAATTATTTGCAAAGTCAAGAATGCTATGAAATCATTCAAAATCTTGCATACGGAAGTGCTCAACCTAATATTAGTTCTTCTGGATTAGAAGGAATCTTGATATGCTTACCAGTTGATATTAGTATAATTACAGCATTTTTAGAAAATTTAAAAAGCTGGGATGATATGAAAGTTGATAATTACTCAGAAAATCAAACTCTCACAACCCTCCGCGAAACATTACTTCCCAAATTAATTAGCGGTGAAGTTCGTGTAAAAGATATTGATCAATTAGTAGAAGTAAGCCTATGAAAACTATGATTGAAAGTGCGGTACAAAAAGCTGCTATTGAGTGGTTACAGGATTTAGGTTTTACTTATAAAGAAGGAAATTCCTTAACTCGTGATTTAAAAAAGGTAGTACTTGAAGATGATTTGCGAAAATTTTTGCAAAACACCTATCAAGATGTTCCGGCAACGGCAATCAATGAAGCTTTGGCATTATTTACCCATCATTCGGGAATGGATACAGATCATCGTAACCGTGACTTTCATCGTAAAATGACCCAAGGTATTTCCATCACTTGGAAAGATAAAAATGATAAAGAATTTGCCAAACATATTTATCCTATCAATTATGCAGAACCAGAAAAAAATAGTTTCGTTTGTGCAGATGAAGTAACCATCATTGGTAAAAATACCCGTCGTACAGATTTAATAATTTTCATAAATGGTTTACCAATCATTGTTTTCGAATTTAAAAATATGTTCGCTCAAGAAGTCGGCGTCGATAACGCACACGGACAAATAGGACATTATTTATTAGACATTCCACAGCTTTGGGATTACAATGCACTAACAATTATTTCGGATGGTCGCGAAGCCTTGCACGGAATGTACAATTCGTCTCTCAAATGGTTTGCACCATGGAAAAGTTTGGATGGCGATAGTATCGAACGCAATATAGATCTGCAACTTGAGACTTTAATCAAAGGTTTATTTCCAAAAGATATTTTACTCAATTACTTAAAAAACTTTATTTTCCACGAAGACCACAACGGAAAAATCATCAAAAAAGGTGCAAAATACCATCAGTTTTGGGGAATTAATAAAGCAGTAGAATCTGCCATTACAAACATAAGGCCTAATGGAGATGGTCGTTTAGGAGTGATTTGGCACACACAAGGTTCAGGCAAAAGTATTTCGATGGCAATCCTAACGGGTATTTTACGTCAGTTGCCCGAAATGAAAAATCCAACCATTGTTATTCAGGTTGACCGTTCCGATTTAGATCTTCAGCTTTATGAGAGTTTTGTACTCTGCAAAGATTTAGTTGGCGATGTGCAACACGCTGATACTACAGATGAATTACGTCAATTATTGAGTACAGATGGCGGTGGAGTAATTTTCACCACCATCGAAAAATTCCGTTTAAAAGAATTGGAAAACGGAAAAGAAACAGAACATCCTGTGCTTTCAGAACGCTATAATTTAATAATTATGGCTGACGAAGCACATAGAACGCAATATGGTTTTAACGATGGTGGTTTTGCACAAAATATTCGTAGAGCATTACCAAATGCTTCATTTATAGGCTTTACAGGAACTCCCGTTGATGGCAAAGATGCCGATACGCAACAAGTTTTTGGAAAAACAATTCACACCTACGATATCAAACAAGCGGTAGAAGATGGAGCAACAGTTCCTATCTATTATGAACCCAAAATGGTTCCGCTAAATATAAATGCAGTTTACGCAGAAGAACTTGATCAAGTTGATGAAGAGGAAGAAGAAACAACGCACACCGTTTGGGCGGCGATTGAAGATGCGGCAGGTTCAGAAGAACGAGTGAAAACTGTAGCTGCTGATATTCTGCAACATTTTAATGCTCGAATCGAAACACTCGATGGAAAAGCAATGATTGTTTGTATGAGCCGAAGAAACTGCGTGAAAATGTACGATGCGATTACAGCTTTGAAGGGTTGTCCTGAAATTGCGGTAATTATGACTAGTAATATTGGAAAAGATCCCGTGTCTTGGAATGAGCACGTAAGAACCAAAGATAATATGGAAGCCATCAAAAAGCGTTTCCGAACTCCTGATGATCCATTAAAAATGGTAATTGTTCGTGATATGTGGCTGACTGGTTTTGACGCTCCGTGTGCGCATACAATGTATGTAGACAAGATTATGAAGGGTCACAACTTAATGCAAGCCATAGCGCGAGTAAACCGTGTCTTTGAAGACAAACCAAATGGTTTAGTAGTTGACTTTATTGGAATCTCGGGCTTTCTTGCCGAAGCTACAAAAAAGTATACTGGAAGCGGTGGTGAAGGAAAACCAACTATCGATATGGACGTGGCGGTGGAAATGTGCTTGCAACAGTTTGCTACGGTAAAAGCATTAATGGGTGATTTTGATGTGGAAGTTTTTAAGGATATGAAAGAATCTGAAAAGCTGAAATGGTCGAATGAACTTGTAAATAATTTACTTCAATCTGACCCAATAACAGATGCGTTTTTACTAGAAGAACGAAAGCTTACCGAATTAGTTGCAATGACTAATTCTGACAAACGTATTTGGGAAATTCAGGAAGAAGTGGGAATCATTCAGAAAATACGCGATGTAATTCGCAAAATCAAAATGCCCCCTGGACCACAACGCCAAAAAAATGACCGCATCAAAGATTTAATCAGCAAGTCAATTCAGTCTCAAAAGATTGTAGATTTAGCTGAAATGTATGATTTAGATAAAATAGATATTTCGATAATTGACGACCGCTTTCAAGCTATGGTCAAAGAAAAAGGTGGTGAAAACATAAAAGTCGAATTATTAAGACGAATTATCAATGACGAATTGAAAGTTCGAATGGTGAAGAACATTCGAAAAATGACCACTCTCAAAGAAGAGCTAGAAAAGGTCTTGAGCAGATATCACAAAAATAGTCTCGATTCGATTGCTGCAATAAAACATTTACTCGATATCGCCACAGAATTCCAAAACGACGACATCCGAACTAAAGAGTTAGGCTTAACCGAAGACGAACTAGCTTTTTACGACTTACTATCCGCAAACGAAAAGATTCTAAATCAAACAGGGCCAGTTCAGGATTTAGTGCATAGAGTCGTGGCTTTGGTAAAGAAAAATTTACAGCTCGATTGGACTAAAAAAGAAGATGCCAGATCAGCAATTAGATTAGCAGTTAAGAAGGAATTGAAGGGAAAAGTTCCGTTTTCTGAGTTGGATAATTTATTGAAAGAGGTGTTGGAACAAGCGGAGGGTCAGTATAAGGATTGGCCGATGATGGGGTAGGGATTAATGTAAGGTGGTGGTAAAATAAAATACGAATTTACATAATTGCAGAAAATTAATTTAAAATAACATTATTAGAAAATGAAACAAATCAACTGGTTGCAAATAAAGGAATCTTTGAAAGAAAATTTTATTGAACAAGATTTTACACCATACATAACATTTTCACATATTGATATAGACAGTGCGCTTGAAGTTTTCAAATATATATTAGATAAGAAAACTTCAAATCATAACGAGACAAAAGCTGTACTGGAAGCATTGCAGGCATATGCAGATGGTGAGCAGAATAAAGATGTTTTAGACAAACTGGTAATTAACTATGAACAATTTGCAAAAAAAATTCTACACCTTGTAGGAGAGCAATATACGCCGCCCGCTAGAAATAATCCAAGCGCGCCTGCTCTTGGATGGTGCTATAAAAAATTATTTGAAAAATTAGATATTCCTATAGCTAGAAGTGAAATTACGGAGTTTTATGCTAAAACACTAGATGGCAAAACTGAAACTCCTAATTTTGACTCATCTCATTTTTTAAATTTTTTAACAGATCTTAGCCCTCATGGCAAATCTCTGCATAGCATTTACCATCTGAGAAATTCACAAATTCATAATGGGCCTGCTATACTTACTAGACTTATTCCTAATCTAATTTTAGAGTGTATAAATTCTTACTTATATTTTAATTTTAAATTTTATGATGAATTATCAAATTCAATTCCAGCATCTGAGATGTTATCTCCACTTTCTGTAGAAATTAAGAATCTTGCATCATTAAGTGGTGGTGTTTACCAAATTAATATTGAAAATGAGGTGTTACGAGAAGGTATTATACAAACAATTGAAAATAAACTTAAAAAAGTAAATGTTTTATATCTTGAAGGTAGTGAAGGAATAGGAAAAACGATAGTGCTACATCAATTTATAGCAAAACATCCTAATTCGTGTTTTTCTCATTTTATCGATGGTAGAGACAAATCGACTTATACAACTCTATCTATTCTTCAAACTTTTTGCAATCAAATATATTTTTTTAATAAAAATACTGAACTTTCAGAGAACACAGGACTTGATAATATGTTGGACGAAGCATATTTGAAAAAATATTTTAATTCAGTTAATTTAAAATCTAGCAATAATAAATTTTTATATTTTATTTTGGATGGCTTCGACGAAATTAATGAAGAAAGTCAAATGGAAATAAAGGAACAAATCTTAGATTTTATTCCTTACAATCGGGAAAATATAAAACTTATTTTGACTGGCGTTGGTTCAAATAATATAATCCCTGATAGAATTAATTCAGATAATTGGGAAATATCAAGTCTTTCAAGTGAAGAATCAAAAACTATTTTTGGCAAAAATATTAAAGAAAGCGACTTTAGAAAAATAAATGAAATATGTAAAAATAATGCTGGAAAAATCGTTTTTATTAGAGAGTTAATTAAAACTGGAGACATTACAATTGAAAATATTACTCAAAATATCACAAATGATATTAATCAATTATTCACTTATTTATGGAATAAATATTATGATAAAAATATTGATTACCAAGGATTAATTTTAGCGATAGTAGCTTTTGAAGGAGAAAAGTATTCCGTAGATAAAATCTCAAAAATAATTATTGATCCGAAAAATGTATTAACAGAAGATCGAATCAAAGAAATTCTAAATAATATTCCGTTTGTAAGACGTAATCTAAGAGGCACATACGAATTTTTGTTTGAGGAGTTGACAATTTTTGCTAGAAAGAAATTAATCAATTATAAAAAAGTTATTGATGGAGTAATCATCGATTATCTAATTAGTAATTCAACTTCAAAAGAAGCGCTTGTAAATCTGCCTGAAATCTATAAAGAATCAGGGAAGATTGACGATCTAATAAAACTATTAGCAGAAGAAAGATGGAAACAACTTTTAGGACAGAGTGAAAGTATTAGCGATGTAATACGAGTTTCTACAACTGCTTTACAGGCCATAAATGAACATCATGAAAATAAATATATTCCGACAATTCTAAAATATGCAATTCTAAAATCTTCATTAAAAGAACTAAATCAAACTTCAATTTGGCAAAACGAAATAGCAGCTAACTTGAGTTTGGGTGATGAAATAAGCGCCATAAATTTAGCTAATATAGCTTTTCTTAAAGAGGATCGTTTGAAGCTATTTGCTTCAATTGCAAAAACATACACGCAGAAAGGCAAGGAAGTTCCAGCTAGCATTGACAAAAAAATAGTAGAGCTTTACACAGATATCGATTTTAGAAGAATAGGAATAGAATCTGTAGAAATAGCATCGTTACTAATGTATTCTAATTCAAAACTAGCTTTTCAGTTAATAGAAGATATGTCTGGAAATATGACAGATAATGATAATGCTTTTGACTGGGCGTTAGCACAAATATCTTTATCGGCATATAAAGATTTAAAAGAGAGTGAAGACGTCTCAAAAGAAGACTTAAATGCAAAAATTTATTCAAAGATTAGAAATCCGAAAATTAAAGAATTATCAAATGCTATTTTGTATCTGTCCGAAAATCAATCTTTAGAAGAAATTACTGTAAAAATCAAGGAATTAGAAAGTACTAGCCAAAAGTTATTCCTGATTAGAAATTGGATTTTGAACAATCGAGACAATGAAAATATTAGCAACATTATCGAGCTAGGAATTGAGTTAGTAGTCAACAAGAGTGATATGTATGTGCCGAAAGCAAATGATTTTAAAATCTTCTCAATTCCATTACCATATATAAAAGATAGAGAGAAAACCTTTGAATTAATAAAAAAGATCGAACAATATTTAGTTTCGATAGAGTTTTCATCAAGCACAAATGATATTCTAAATATTCAATTATTAATCGCCCAATCACTCTGTAATTTTGACTTTGAAGAGGGAGAAAAAAAGCTATCATCGATTTATGAAGAGATTTGTCAAATCACAGATTTGGCATTAAAAGCTAGTTGCTTAGCGATTTATGCTTCTGCTGCCACAAAAATAAAATTAAAATTTCCAGAAAAGGAAATTCATATTTATGCGGATTCTGCATTGGATGATATTATTAATTGTATAGACAATATTTTAAATCAAACAGCTGAACATTTTGAGATCGTTCAAGGAATAGTCACTAATTTGGTTACAACCTATCCGAACGCAGTTTTAGATATATGTCTTAAACTTAATAAATCGATTGATAGAGATAATGCATTGCTAGAAGCATCCACCCGCTATCTCAAACAAGATTTTGCTCAAATCAACATTGTAATACTTGACGATCTACTATCAAACATCTTTGATTTAGATATTAGGAAAATTGCAATTCATGAAATTATAACTAGAATAAATTCAGCTGATACAGAAAATATTTTACCAGTTCAATTTCACAAATATTTTAAGAAAGTCGACGAAATAATTGATAATGAGTCAAAATGTTCTCTCTACATTACTTTAATTTCTATCTTAGAGAAAGAAAAAGGGGATTCTACTAGTATTGCCGCTAAATTAAAACTCACTTGGAGTGAATTGGAAACAGCCGCGAGTAAAATTGAACTTGGTTTCGAAATAGCGTACAAAGCATCATTTTTAGAAAACAAATCACTGGCTAAAGAGTTTTTAGAATTAGCTAGGCAAGAAAAAGAAAGACCAGAACTCTTACTAGATTCGCCTAATACAGCTCAAGTATTTCAATTATGTATAGAATTAGCATTAAAACTATTTTCAGGTTTAATTGCTAAAAATAATTACAATGACACAGACATATCAAATCTTGAATCGTTGATAAGTTCACTACCATCTGAATCCCAGCAACTGCAAATGTGGACATTACTAATACTCAAAATTGCTCCAAAATCTGACGAAGTACTTCCAAAAAAATTGATTAATTTATATGTAATTCCAAAATTATCTAAGATTAAAAATAAAGGTGAACGTATTTCTATTATACTTGAAATCATTCCAGTTTTATACTTTATAGACGGTGATTTGTCAATTTTAGAAGAACTTCCAAGCGCAAAATTAAAAGATATAGCATTGTCGAATGTATGCAAATTTCTTTTGACAAAATGTATTCCAAATGAACTGTGTGATGATAATGATTTGGGATTTCCTCTAACATTTGAGACACTTAAGAAAATTTTAGCTCTGATTTCAAAGATGTCTAACGATTATTTTATCTCCTATCAAATTGATGAACTTAGAAAGTCAATTACTTCTAGTAAATCTAAAATAAGTTCTCAACAGATTATCGAGGTGAAAAAAATTATAGAGAAAATAGCTGACGAGAAATTACCTGATTCGAATAATATAAAACACAACGGATACAAAATACTTGTTAAAGCTTACGCAGTTGGTATTCAAAAGCAACCAAAAAAAGAAGAATGGGATACGATATTAAGTGAAATCGATGACGTACCTAACTTATCTGACAAGATTTTTTTATGGATTTCTATTTCATCAATAATTCCAAGTAGAATAGAATACGGAACTCTAAAACAAAACTTAATAAAGGATGCACATACGGCAGCATATACCTTGCCTTCATTTTTGGATACTGTTGGAAGAGTCTCGATGATTTTTAACAGTTTAAATTCAAAAAACGTAGAAGGGATCAATTTAAAAACATTGTTAGTTGAGTTTCTAGATGAACAAAAACTGAGAAATATAAATCCAAATTTGCGAAGTAAGTATCTTAATATACTAGACGTTGCCTACTCAGCAGACCCGACAATAGCAAAAGTTTTTATCAATATGTTCGACACTGATCCGGCGAGAAAAAACACAGGTACTTACTTAAATAACCATCTAAATTTTTTAGAATTTCAGTCAAAAATGAATCAAAAATTTACAGATTCACTAACGGAAAGGAGTATAATAGAGCAAAAACCAAATTATTTTGAAAGAATTATGGATAAAAAACTTGCTCGTCTAAATGCTACCAGTAAACCTGATGACGAACTTACTCCGAAAGATTTATTATATCAATTAAATCTTGCGTCTAACAGCTCGATTTATGTAAGTCACAATGCATTTTCATATTTTATAGAAAGACTAATAATCAAGTATGAAAATACTGATGAATCCGAGAAATTAATAAAAAAATCATTTTTTGACTTAATTGAAATTTGTAAAATTATAAAACTTTTATCAATTCGTAATGCAGATAAAATTAAGAGTTTGTTAGATGTTATGTCCGATGATTTTGTAAAGGATGAGATTGAAGATTTAGAAATTGTAAAATCTAAAATCGGAGAAAAGATTTATAACAATATAGTAATCCTATTTAGTAAAGATTTATCTAGTGACGAGATTTCTGAAATGCTTGATGTCGATTTGAAAGCTGTTGAAACTATTAAGCTATATATTTAATTTTTTTTCTATTTTAGCACTTTAAGTAATTAATTGGCGCGTAAGCTATCGTTACGGTTTTATCAGAAATTGCGACCTTCGGATAATACAACCATCTAACGATAGACCTTACGCCCGTGCCTTATATATAATTTGGCGCGGGCTATTGGTCTGTCTGGTTGTATAGGTTGTCGCAAACCTCTGATGAAGGATAAGATTTTGTAGTCCCGTGCCTCTTTCTACTATAAAATAAGGTTTAATCTAATTACTATTCTATGAAAAATTTATTCATTGTTGCTCTATTGAGCATCACTTCTTACGGTTTTTCGCAAACCAAATCAGATACTATAGCCAAATCCGCAAAGCTGGAAAATACTGCAGCTGTCGTCGAGACAAAAGAGCAGAAAAGAGATCGAATTCTAAAAGCAATGAGAGCTCGAAGTGAAAGAGCTCGAAGAATGATGAACAATTCTGCTGCATTCGATTCGGTCACTCCTAAAAAAAGTGATAAAGACACTTTTACTAAAGTCTTTCAAACTCAATAAAAATCAACTATAAATATCTTGCTATGGAAACAGACGATGACACACTTTTTAAAATAAGCCTTGCCTTTATCTCTGAAAATTTAGACACTTATTCAGACGAAATCCCCGATTATCTTATAGACTATTGGATGCTAAAAGATTTCGATATGAACAACATTGAAGGAGTTCCTCAATTTACGATTTTCACCTACGCGTTAATTGAGCACAACTCTAAAAAAGGCAACGAAGAATTTGAAATGCAGATTGAAGATTTTTTTGGATTATTTGAACAGTGGCAAACTTTATTAGTCGCTGTAAATTTAGAATTCCAAACTAATGCTGTTTTTAAACCATTCAAGTTATTTGATTTTTCTGATTATGATAATCCAGATCTTGAACTACTAGAAATTTAATACAATAAAGATAGAATTATAGTCTTATGTAAATATTAGCTGTGGCAATTTCGGAAATAACTTTTGGGTCCTCAAAAAGCCAAAAAAGTTATTCTGAAATTCGCTTGAGTTATTTCTTTTATGGATTTAGCTAATCCGAGAAATAAAGAAGGCAATCAAGCGACCTGGATTTATACAATTATATAAATCATCGTTATATAATTATATAAAAACTTATTATATAATTATATAAAAAACTGTTATACAATTATATAATAAAAATAGCTGTAATAATCTGTAGGTCAATTAGTTGTTGTTTAATTTAAAAAAAATTAGCGTTTAAATCTTCGTTTTCTTTTCGGTTCTTCGTCCTCTTCTGCTGAACCACCACTTTGCTGCAAAATTGAGTTTGAATAAGAGTATTCATTCTGTGTTTGAGCTTTAAAAATATTGCTGTCTTTTTCATCTTCATGAATGTTATAATCGGGAATATAAGCGCCAGAGTTTTCTATAGGCATCTTGGCAATTTCATTAAAAATGGCTGTAAATTGGTTGCCTAGTGGGTTGTAGATTTCGTTTGCGTCAATTTCTACAATCAATTCAGGCTTGATCAGACTATCTTTCTGCAGGCTCAGTATTTCATTAAATCTCTTTTGTTCTGGCGTCAAAAGTCCGAAGACTCCATTTTTATATTTTTGTTTTGAAATCATTTTAAACCGAGCCGTATCCTGGGCGAATTTATTTTTTGCTGATTCCAATTTTTCCCTGCAGTGCTTTTCAAAAGTTATTATAGCTTTTACATCTAACTGATTACCCTCGTATGTAAACTTCGATTTCTCATCGAATACAATATCATTCTTGGCAAAGATTTTCTTCATATCTGGACTAATTCCCGTCTTATAAGTGTCTATAATTTCTTTTAGACTAGAATCAAGTCTCGATGCCATTTTACCTGCAAACTGATTCACATTATTCTTTTCATTAAATTGATTTAAAGTCGCTAGGTTAGCTTCGAGTTGTTTCTTTATAAGTGCGCCTTTAAGTTGAATTTGAGTTCCTTTAACCGCAAGTCCTTCATATCTAAAAGATACTGCTATCTGCTGCTTTACATTTTCAGTGTGCCTAAGCTCGATGTTCAAATGTGATAATTGAATCTTTAGATCTTTAATAGTAGTGGTTCTTGGATTGTTTAAAATTTTCAAGACGTTTTTTTGAACAAAGTTTTTCTTGTCTTGAATGCCCACTTTTCTGTCTTTGATCATTTGAATTCTTGGTAGTCCTTTCTTTATCTCTCGATTCTCATTTATTTTGTAACCTTTTACTGGATCATAAATAAATGCTCTGGTTTTTTCTAAATAATTATCTAAGCCCATCTCCTTTTCTATTTTATCGACTGCGGTTCCTATTCTTAACTTGGAATTGCTATCAGATAATGTGATACCATCTAAACCAACACGATTTATAATAATATGATAGTGAGGATGCTTATCATTATGTTGTACAACAACATATTGATGATTGTCATTTTTCACTCCCATTTCATTCATTACCTTTTGAACAAATAATTTCTGGCTTTTCGATGAGATTTCATCAGCAGTTTTAAAGTTTACGGTAAGATGCATTACTGGCTTCTTGACGCGCTGATTTTCTTTGGCTTGCTCTCTAAATTCTTTTCCTAATGACAGGTAATCTGAAGCATAGACGTGATTTCTAAAAATTACTTCAGGTTTTTTTGAAACAGAATCCGGTGCGTAAATTCCTTGAGCTAAAATATATTCGGCTAATCCACTAAACGATTCTCCTGATTTATGAGCTTCTCCTATAGGCATTTTTAAGATGTATTAAAGTTGTTGTAAGTTCTTCCAGCAATCCTTTTGGTTGATACTGTTTCTGATGAAATAATTTTACTAGTTGATTAACATTGTTCGCGAGACCCGCTAATATTTTTCGCTCCTCCTTGGTGATATTTATTACCTCTCCATTGGTAAGCATAAATCTTGCAAATTCACTTAAAGTCCCTTTGCTTTCTAGTGCTCTAGCACTGATTATTTTTTTTTCATTTTCGGTAATTCGAAATTTTATAAATGTGTCTTTTTTTGGTTCCATAGGAAAATTTTAGTTTTTATGAAGTGTCATTTTTAAGAATTTTTAGCGAAGCGTATAAAAAATCTATCCCCGAAGGGCAAGTTTGTCTATTGTGTAAACATGTAACGAAGTGAAGTGTACCCACAATAGACACCGCTTGCTAAATGAAGCTTAATATCAATAGTTTTAGTGCTTCCACTTTATCACTGGATTGTTGTGATTTAATCTTTACAATCGATTTCTTCTCCATTGCTAAATGTCAAATCAAAAAATTCCACCAGAGTTTTTAAATTATTGTTTTTCTGATATAAATTAAGAAATGATTTTTGCTGTTTCGATAGAATCCTCTCAGGTGCACGTTGTAAGCTTTGCAAAAAATAATCAGCAATATCTAATCCTTCAGCTCTTTGAAAATTTGTAGAATTTTGTTCTAGCAGATTTGAGATTTTAATATCAAAGCCCATTTTCTGATATACTTCACATTTAGCTTTCCATTGTTCGAAAGGGGAGGAGCTTTTAAGATTTAATCCTAAATCTGGATAAAGGATGATTTTTCTATCTTTTAATACTTTCAATTTTTTGATATTTAACCCACCTAAACTTCCCGTTGCCATCCACAAATATTTATCAAAAAGTAAACTCATAATACAAGCAGTTTTCTCAGATTCTACGATTGCAATGGTATTATCATATTTGCCAATTAGATGTAGACCAAACAGGCACTGATCTAAATTAAAATTCTCTATATCTCCACTCTTTCGCTGGATTGAATGAATCCAATTGATATACTTTGTTCGTTTGCCATTTTCATTATAACCTATGATTTTACCACCTCGGACTTTTTGATCCTGATCTACCTGCCAAAAAATAGTAGAATTGAACCAGTTGTTCACTGTACCAATTCGATAATCAATTAAAAGATTTTCAACGCTCATTTTTCCAAAATGACTTTGTAGAAATAAAATGAAATTATTCTTGTCATAATCCTTTAATGTGTTTTCAACATCTTTCAAATTATGAAATGAAGTTTTTTGATGAACTAAAGATTTACGTTCTATGTTTTTTGTAAGAGCTTCGTAGTTGCTTCCAGTATCTTTAAAGAATTGCTTTGGAGGATAATGATATGCACAATTTATTTCACGATCACATCTGCCAACATTGTCTGCCAGCAACTCTCCACTTGCTGAATCGACATATCGAACGAATCTTTTTTCACCACACGAAGGGCACTTAATTTTCTGTGATTTTTTTTCTAAGGTATATTTAAACATAGTAGGTTGCATTTTATTCATTATGTTCACTATCGAGCTATAGCACGGTTTTTTACACATTTCGTTGTGCATTATCTCTGCATTATAGACTGCACTTTCAATTCTATCAGTAAATTTCAATGATGCACTTTGTGCATTTTGATTGCACAAATACTTCGTAGTAAAATACAGAAAATCAGTAATTTAATGGTCAAAGTGCAGAAAGTGCAGAAAATGCAGTTATTGTATCTTTTGATAAAAACCGTGAGAAACTTTTTTGAACAATTTTCTATCTTTTAAATAAGTTTTGACTTGACGTTCGCTTATCCTGGGTTTACCATTAACTATGATGCAAGCAATCTTTATAGCATCCGCCGTAGAAAAGCTACTATTGCTAGGTAAATCATCGAGAATGGTTCTTTGAAGTTCTGATAAAGACTCATTGTAGTTTTTCTTAATCGTTTCGTCTCTAACCTTTATAGCATTAAAGTAAAAATATTCGAACAATTTGATGCCACCTTTTACTGCGAAGAGTTGAATTTCTTTATCTGTTTTATCCTCGCAAATATTAAACACTAGTTGCAGAATTAAAGCAAAGCGTATAACATACTGTTGCAATTTCACTTCAATACTTCTTTCGTATTCAAATAAATAATTTTCTGGACGAGCGTTTTGCCAGTCGAATAGGAATTTTTTTGCTTCGGCCTCAAAACAAATTATATTAGATTCGTTATTTGGATTTAACTTGAGGTCAATAAGGTCGGTGATAATTGCAAAATAATTTTGCATGATTATTTCATCTTGTTTGTTATCGCTCCACTTAATGTTTTTTTGGACTTCAGGAAAAACAAAAAGCATTCTGTCTAAAAAACCATTAGCGCTTCTTCCACCTTTTGCAAATTCTTTGAGAACAGAAATCTGTGTGCCTCCGATTACTCCAATGAAAGGATCGTCTAGACGAATACTTTTGCTAGAAACTCTGTCAACAGTTATCACGCCACCACTCCATAAGGTCAGATAAGTCTGCTCTTCACCGGAACTGTTGTATCTATTAAAATTTTTAATCCATCCATGAAGTTCATCCATATAAATGCAAAGGGATCGTTTATTGTTTGAATGTGCTTGAATAAGAGCTTCTGGAGTTGAGTCATTTATTAATAAACGTTCCAAAAATGGTTTTTCTACTTTTTCTTGATCACCGCCTAAGCTTCTTTCATAATCTCTCATTTCTTGCTCATACTTTTGAAAGAGCGCCTTTTCTCTTTTTTGGATTGGTTTAAAACAAAAGTTTAAAGCGTGACTTTTCGCATCTCCTGTTCGACCAACGATCACCATAAATAAATTACATTTTTCTAGCCAACCTTGGAGAACTTCAACTTTATAGGAAATACCTATTGCCGCGGACATCGCCGAAAGACATCCAGCACCTAAATAGTCTATGGAAAATTGATAATTATTATGAGCGTGATAGATTATGGCTTGCAAATCTTTAGGGAAGACCTCGGTTGGAAAAGGATTCTCATTTTTTTCGGTTAAGACAGAAAAATCTTTTTCTAAATCTGACAGATCTATTTTACTATTATTTTCGGTATCTTTGTTTTTGAATGAAATATTTGAGCCTCTAATACTTCCTAAGGTATTGGGGGCTCCGTTGTTTGTAGTCGCCATTACCTTTTATATTTAATAGATTTTATTTGATTGAGTGCATCATAAAGCTCTGTGTGTCCGATAAGAATTCGTCTACCAATAAATGTAGCAGTAATTGTTCCTCGGTCGATATGGTTGCGCACAGTTTGCCTATCTACATTTAGTATTGCAGATGCTTCATTTAAAGTATAAAGCTTATTAGATAGGTCTTCTTCTGGTTTTTGAAGTAATTGAAGTACTAAACTTTTAAGTTCAATTAATTCGTTGTGTAATGGTTCAAAAGGATTGTTCATAATTGCAGTTTTATATATTGTTACTGCAAATGAATGATAATGAATGAGGTAGTATTAATTCGAATTAATACCTATTTATCAATTAAGTCGTATTAGTATCAAATTGAGATATAAAATGTAAACATTCCTCATTGTTGGTAAAGCAATTTAAGTTTTTAAGTGCTTCTACAACTTGCGGCTTCGATTTACAATATTTCACTAAATCTTTTTCTCTATTAATTTCTTTAAAAGTATTAGTAAATGAACCTGGGTTTATATTTTCCTTCAATGCTACGAACTGATAAAAATCTTGGAGTCGTGGAAATCTACTAGTATCTGAGTGTGGATCTTCCACCTTATTAAATTTGGCGATAATATGATATTTAAGCGCAATAACCGCAATTTCAGAATATGGTTTTCTTCCAGGCTTCTTGTTGTCCAATTTAACTGGAGGAACTAAATCATCTTTAATTTTTTGAGTTTTGGTGGGAATAATTGATTTTTCATATTTCTTCTTTAAAAAAGCAGAGTGAAGCAAAGAGTCTATATCTTTTCTGATTGATTTTATCTCAGCAGAATATTTCTTTTTTGAGATAGACTGATATTTACTTTTATCAATAGTAAATTGACAATTCTGACTTGTTGTTTCAAGATAGGAGATAATTTCTTCAACAATTTTTAACCTTAACAATTCTTGATTTGACTCAGAAGAAATCAGTTCAAGTATGAAATTATAAAAAGGATATTTTTTTTTAAACTTAGAAATGATATAGCAGGTTACTTCGAACTGATGCTCAGAAGCTATCTCATCCGTCGTTTCAATTCTATTAATAGAGTTATCATAAATCTCAGACCAATGATTTATTTCTCTCTGTTCTCTTGAGAGTTTAAGATTCTCTCTAAATTTATTTATTTCCATACGTTATTCATAAAATTGATTCGATGATCTTGATTCGGTCGGTAGTAGTTATTAAAAACTTCAATACTCTTATGGCCAGTGTAGCTCATTATTACTTTATCTGGAACCCCCTCGTTTTTCATAATCGTAATAAATGACCTTCTCGCTGTGTGTGAGCTAACTCTTTCAGATAAAGCAGATTCTGTTTCTATAATGTCATTACCGTAACGCATAGTTTTCTTTACAACATCGTTGTATTCCATTTTTTCGAAAAGCTCCTTGAGATAATCATTAAATTTCTGATTGGAAATCTTCGGTAATTTAAAATCATACCTTTCTAGAATACCTCTCGAAAATTTATTGAGTGGAATTGACAAAGATTTCGAGCGATCTTTTGCGTCAACAACATTAATAAAATCATCAACAACATCATTTTTCTTAATCGTGCTGTAATTGCTATAGCGCATTCCAGTGCTGCATCCGAAAATAAACAAATCGCGAACTCGTATAAGCTTATCGTTATCGCCTAGATCAAAGTTTGCAATTTCATCTACTTGCTCTTTAGTTAATGCAATTTCGTCGGTTTTAAATCGCTTAATATTTTTAAAGTTCTTGTAGTCGTCATTGTAAGTATATTTATGAAATAGCGCCCAATTCATAAAAGTCTTGAACAGACCTACATTTCTGCTAAGGGTATTGGCTGAATGATTTTTGGTTTGCACGCAATAACTAATGAATGAATTATAAAAATCTCTATTGATTGTATTAAATCTTAGATTGTAATTTTTGCTTACCTGAAAATCTTCCAATAATTTTCTGTTATACTCATATCGATTAATTGTTGTTTCAGTATTTGCCTGATCAGAATTGTCTTCTCTCTTAAATACCAAAAACAGGTCATAGACTTTAAAAAAGTCGCTTGTATTTTTGTTTACTTTTTTAAACTCAATATTGAACTCTTCTTTTGCTTTTTCGATTGTTAACACTTCGTCGATTGTCTTATACCGGCTTAATAATTCTATGTAAAAATTAGAGTATCTCGAAAGTTGGATATCTATCGCTCTTCTTAATTCAGCATCCTTTTTTCTTCCAGAAAGATTCGCAGGTCTTTTGTTGGCAAAATCCCAATCATTAGGATGAATATTTTCACCTGTAGAGTAAACAAAAGTTTTACCTTCATTCTTGAATGAAGCAGTAAAATAGATGAGGGATTCCTTATCTAAGTTTGGATATTTAAGTCTGAAAGAATAATTCATATAATATATTGGGTGTCGAATTAGGTGTTGTATATGGTATGTATTAACACATAAACAAAGATATAATAAAATATAACATTCTGCCAAAGTATTGAAAACATTGAGTTTTATATATAATTATCCAATTGAGATATAATAGGTTCAAAACCCTCTTTCTCCGCACAAAAGCCCCGAAACACTAGTGTTTACGGGGCTTTTCTTTTATACAAAGTTCTCAATTTTATCTATTGTAGAATGGGGATGTAGCTCTATAATATTCCTGCTTTTTGAAGTCACACAGATCATAATAAATAGGATTGGTTTTTCGTCAGTCGTCGGGGGTGATTAATCTTCTTAAGCACAAATCATATCGCAAAATTTCTATCATGATCCTATTGTCACAATGTGTATCATTGTTGCATCATTGCTATTGCCATTTATAGAATCTTGATCACAGCCTCAACAAAGTCTTTAGGTTACTATTTATCGATTTACTTTAAATAATCATAATTGTCTTTCTTTCAGTTTTACTATGATTTTTACCTAAGGCTGTTAGTAAACCTTTACACTTAAAAAGGATAGACACTGTTGAACCACAAATGGGAAATTTATATCGAATTTGAAAATGTAATACCTTCAGTTAAAATTTACAGTTTAGTAAAAAGACAGAAATTTTAATAAATATTCTTTCAGGAAATGCATTCTCTGCGACCTAAAGCTGATAGAAAATTTGGTACATAAATATTCTATCTAAAAGTTACTCCCAAATTTTAATTCCAATAGTTGCACAATTCTTAATATTAGATCAGCGATATAAATATTTTTTACATCTTACTCGGATAATATTCTCTGAAAGTATTAAAATTGACTAATGAAATTTACCTTAACATTTTGCTCAGCGATAATCGAGATTAAATAAATTCACATAATATAATGTTAAGAATAAATCTTAAACTTCTAGTTTTAAGTTGTTTACTTATAAAAATTTCTTATCTTGCTGTAAGAATTACATGAAACTCCCCCCAAAATTTATGGAATTCTAAGGCGTAATTTACTTAACGTTTATAATACCATATATTATGGGAGAAGTAGCGACAACCCAAGCCACATTTGATTCAAAATCAATTACACTCGACATCCTTGCAAAATTTGCTCTTGCACTTGGTAAGACAAAGGATGCTCTGATTTTAGATCTCAAGAAGAAACTCCCTACTGAAGATACTAATGATGAGGGAATTCCATTTATTATAGAGTACTTAGATAGTCTGATTAAATTTTTAGGATTTGATGTAGGTGGTACTATTCCTGAGGAAGTTAAAGATGTAACTGCTGAAATTATATTCTTAACTGATAAATTGACCGCCCTGATAGATGCTATTGGTGGAAGTTTGGATATTTTTGAATTTATAGACGATCAGGTAGGTGATGGAGATGCTGATAATTTGGGCGGTAATGTTGGTGCTATTATTCAGAATACAGTTTCGTTAATCAAAGCTTTTAAGAAGTTAGGTAATATTCAATTAGAGAATCAATCGGCTCAGTGGAAAAAATTAGTTAAAGAAAGTAACCTCGAAAAACAACTTCCAAAAAGATTATTTGACCATATTATTTCAGTTTTTTTGCGAAATGCATTGGAAATATTTGCTGATGATATTCGAAAGTTAAAATCTGAAATTTCTACACTACTTACTAGTTCACATGATAAAATAGATCAAATAATAAGTCTATTAGCGGAAATAATTTTAGACAGTGAAAAAGATTTCGAAGAAAGCATCAAAACTGTTTCAAAAAAATTGAGAGCGGTATTGGAAATTTTGAAAGAAGTATTAAAAGATACTATTTCTCCAAAAGTAGAAGCAGTGAGAGATCAACTTGAAAATCTTGCCTCTGTTTTAAAAATTGAAGAATTCTTTAAGCGCGTCTATACCATTCTCGACTTTATGCAAGTGATAAGTAAGGAAAAGGTACAAATTTTCGCTGCAGTGCCGGCGGTCGCGGGTGTTACTCTCAGTACAGAAATTTACGTAATTCATTGGGATCGTTTTGAAGAGATGGCGAAGAATCCAATCAACTACTACAAAACCCGCTATCCTATAAAAAATCGTGAAGATGCAGAAAATTTACTGAAACGTATATTAATAGTAGCGCGAGCCTTTGGTTTAGACTTTATAGACTTCGAGTCAATCAAAGATTTCTTTATTGGGGTTTTGGAAAAAATGGAAAAGTGGATTTTAGAAAGTTTAGACAATACTTTAAAAGAGCAAGTCGAAAATATCATTCTCGTGATTAAGAGTTTTCTAATTATGCTTGAGCGTATTGCCATGGAAGCTTCTGCCATTCTGAAATTGGAATTATCTACACTATTGAGTGAAGTTAATAAAGAGATAGGTGACATTTACGATCTAATGTTAGATAGCAGTATTGCTGCAACTAAGTTAATAGATCGATTAGGAAGTGAATTCTCCGATAAAAAGAAAAAGTTTTTTAAAGATATTCAAACTGTAAAGATCTTAAACAAAGCCCAACTTAGTACGTCATTTGAAAAGATTTTGCTACCAGTTATTTTACAAAAAACGAAGGAATATAAAAACTTTGGTACTATTACTGAAGAAGAATGGAAGGAGTTACTTGCAAAAATAGCCAATAATTTTTCCACCGTTCTTACTGATACTGAACAAGAATTAAGAAGCTTTAGTCATCTGACATTTGCAGATGAAATGGAAAACGAATTAAAGGCTGAATTTGTAAAGCAAACTAAAAATATTCCTCACGACTTGGGTGAGTTAACAAATAAAATACTGAACAATCCTTCTAGTCTGGCACCAAATGCCCTTATTTCTAATTTTGATTTAATCAACTACTTTAAAATTATTTCAGAAAAAATAAAGGAAACTGCTGCTCCTTTAAATCCTGAAACCTATTATGATAAATTTATTTCTACCAGTTTACAAGGTCTTCGTGAAATTGTAAATCAATCAAATAGTACGGCGGCTAGTTTTAAAGGTGTTGTGACAGGTACAGACTTGAAGGTGCTTGAAACAAGCTTTATTGCATTTTTTTCAGAGGTTTTAATAAGTACCTGGAAAGCACTTGCCAAGGAAATTATTGATTCTTACCTCAGACCATTTATCCATGTGATAGAGGCGATAATGAAAGGTAAGCTGCAAGAACTTTTAGTTTTAATATTGGATAGGATTAAAGATGAAGTAAGAACTATCAAAATTCTTATAGAGGAAATCCCAGCGATTTATAAAAATTTTGCAAATACTGTTTTTCCAATTATTCTAGATGTAAGTCAAGAGGGGATAAATAAATGGCAGGACGGCGTAGATCTTGCAATTACATTAGGAAGGCCTCTGTATGAGTTAATTGACGGTATTATTGCAAGTTCTGCATCTACTAAGAAAGACGAACACAAGGCTGTATTGGGAGGCGAAATTCCTCCAATTCCACCACAAGAAAATTCGGGAGCAAGTACTCTTCCATCGCCCTCATACCGCCCTACTTATTCATTAGATACTAATAATAAATTTCTATATATTAACTTATACGATACTAGAAAAAAAGAATATTCGACAAGCTATTTCGCGGCCGCCCTCACAATTTTTATTGCTGACAAAGAGATCAGTGCAGGAGTGTTTGAAACGGGAATTTATATGATTCCCGTGCTAAAAGGTGACTTAGATAAAGCATTTGACCTTGGTCAAAAGCATCAGATTAAATTTGGCCTTCAAGCATTTTTAAATAATGAAAGCGCCACTGATCCAGAGAAGATTAAGACCGCATTTCAAGAGGGTGCCATAGGTGTATTTTTCTCACACAAGTATTTTCAGTGGCTTGACGATACCGGCAGTATTGAAACGAGCGCCGATATTACGTTTTCTAGAAAAGCAACTGCTGGACCTATTGATATTATCAAGAGCACTTATTTAGATTTTTCTATAAAAGACTTTCCTCAAATGATATCTGTAGGTTATAAGAAAAGTGATTTTTTCTTTCGATATGAGGGAGAGGCAAAGGAGGGAACGATTGTCTTGAAAATTAGAGAAATCAATTCTTTTTTTTCTGAATTGCTCTCTGAAGATATTAGTGCGAAGTTTGATGTTGCACTTCTATATGATAGTTCAGATGGATTCAAATTTGATGGAGCCGCATCATTAAAAGTCGACTTTAATCCTAACATTAAAATTGCAGACTTCTTCACATTAAATAAAATTGGTCTGCTTATCGGGCCTGGAGATACCGAAGACTCTTCGATCAGCGCGATGATTACTACTTCTTTTACCGTAGATGTAGCTGTAGTTAAATTTTCGGTCGCAAACTTAAAAATTGGTGCTAACGTAAATTACCTAAAGGCCGATGGCTCTTTAGGAGATTTCGAGTTTTCTCCAACATTTGGATTTCCAACAGGAATGGCAGTTTTTATTGATGCATCTGCCGTTAAAGGAACTGGGATAATTGCGTATGATCCAGAAAAAGAAGAATTTTTAGGCGTCTTATATCTTAAAATACTTGAAAAAGTAGAGGTAAAGGCGTTGGCTTTATTAACTATGAAAATGCCAGATGAAGGCAAAGGCTTTAGCTTCGTAGGATTAATAAGTGTTTATTTTACCCCGGGAATCCAGCTGGGTATGGGATTCTCGCTTACTGGTTTAGGTGGTGCGATCGGACTTAATCGAGGTATTGATAAAGATGTCATGCAAGATGGCGTTAGAAAGGGAGAAGTTACCAGTGTGTTTTTTGTAGAAGATGTAGAAGAACACATGGATACTATGCTAACTCAAATTGGTTCCTATTTTCCTATCAAACGTGATCAGTTCTTTTTTGGAATATTAGCTCGGATTACGTATGCTGAAATTATAATCGTTGACTTTGGGTTGTTAATACAAGCCCCAAGTCCTACACAAGTTTTAATTGTTGGTGGTCTTTTTATCAACCTTCCTACAAAAGAAAAAGCCCTAGTAAAAATCAATGTATATTTTGACGGAGGGATAGATTTTGATAAAGGAATGTGGTTTAATGCATCTCTGGTCAATTCGGAACTAGTGAAGATTCAATTATTTGGCGATATCGCTTTTAGACTTAATTGGGGTAAAAATAAAGGATTTTTACTTTCCGCGGGGGGATTCCATCCAGCGTTTAAACCAGACGCATCATTCAATTTAGGAACATTGGTCCGTTTAGGGATGAAATTAGATTATAAAATAGTCAAATTAACTTTTGAGAGCTATTTTGCAATCACTTCTAATACGGTTCAATTAGGCGCGCAAGTCGATTTAAAAATAGGATGGGATAACGTTGGATTATTCGGGTATTTCGGATTTGATTGTCTTTTCCAATTCAAACCATTTCATTTTATTTTCGATGTTAGAATGGGTGTGGAAGCTAGATGGAGAAGTTGGAAATTACTTTCAATTAATCTTGAATTCTCGCTTTCTGGTCCAGCAAAATGGAATGCGAAAGGCCAAGCAAAATTCAAAATTTTATTCGTTTCCTTTAAAGTTAACTTCAATATTTCTTGGGGTAACGAGAATGTAGATACTCAAATAGGGTATGTTTCAACTTATGAAATGATTAGCACTGAATACTTTAAAGTTGAAAATTGGACCATTATTTCATCAGATTTCCAAAACCAGCAAGTTAAATTGGCGGAGCGTGTTCCAGAAGAGACGGATATTATCATGCAACCATTTGATGGTATTCAGTTTGAGCAACCCATGATTCCCTTAGGCGGAGATAAAGGAATTCAACGTTACGGGGAAGGAATTAGACCAATTGATTATTCTATAATTAAAATTACCAAAGTTGAAATTGGAACCACTAAATTTTTAAATTTAGGTGAGACCAAATATGATTTTGCTCCTTCTTTATTGTTCAATCTAGATGATAAGCAAAAATTGGCAAGCCCTTCTTACGAGAAAATGGCTAATGGAATACGAATTGAGACGAAGCTTAAAGAACGCCTTGTATCTAATGTTAAAGTAAAGAAGATTGATTACGTAATAGAACAGGATGAAATATCTCTAACCTCTGTGGGATATACTCGTACCAATACACAAAATGGAAAAAGGGAGAGAATTTTAAACGCTATCATTCCACATTCTACATCATCGACTATCACCTCTTTGCCAAAAAGCATTTCTGCTAATAGAGCTTTTACAAATGTATCGCATCGATCAGAAAATAGTTTTCAGCGTTATGCGTCGAGAATACAGAAAGATTTAGAAGAAAGAAATAGTAAAAAAATCGACAAGATTTTAAAGAGCTTAGAGAAGTCCTACGTGATTGTAGAAAAGGATAAGCCACCAGTGAGTGACAGTAACAACAATCGTAATAAAAGCCGTAGTTACGCGAAAATTAAGAAGGATAGTGAAAGAGCAATTAGAGATACGCCAAAATTAAAAGGCAAAATCTTTATAGTAAGAAAGTAACAGTAAAAATAGAAATCATGGCGGATAATAATAATACATATAGTTTTATTCCTTGGTTACGACGTGGCTTAAGTCGACAGATAAATCCAGCTGAAGTTGATACTTTCGCTAGTATAATTGATGAGGGTCCAACTTTAAAGCGTGCAAGCTTACGTGTTAAGACTACTTTCGATTTAACGCCAATTGCAAAGGATGGGCAAACTGCGCAAAATGATATTCGAACAGAAACAATAAATATCTCATTAGTAGGGCCTGGAGATGTTTCGGGTTTGCAACCAATTTCTATTTTGCAAGTCGTACCTGCAAATGGTGTAAAAAACTTTGAAAGTAACTACTTTCCTTTTATCGAATTTTTTGAGGAAGATATTCCTTGGAGATACACTCCCGCCAAAGAAGCTGGTGACAGATTGAGACCTTGGTTGACCTTACTAGTTTGCAAAAATGACGAATTTTTTGTGACCTCCAACAATGACGGACTTTCTCATTTATCACTTAAAATTACTGATGATGATAATTTTCTTAAAATATTTCCAAAGCCAAAAAATATTTGGAAGTCAGCTCACGTGCAATTTTCAAATAAAAAACTTGAAAAAGATGACAATTTAATTACAACTACCAATAGATTGCTAAATGAGAATGAAGATATTGCTTTTTCTCGCCTATTGTCGATGCGAAAACTTGAAGATAATACAGCCTATACCGCATTTCTCATTCCTTCTTTTGAGACAGGACGTTTATCAGGCTTATCATTACCTTTCAACGAGATTCCGGCTCAGCGTGCAGCTTGGGCCGAGAGTTTTGATCTTCAAAAAACCTCTAGGATACAGCCTTTTGACTTTCCAATTTATCATCACTGGGAATTTGAAACTTCGACAGCTGACTTTATTACACTAGCACGTAAACTTATGCCCATTGCTGCAGAAACGATGCCTGCAGCTTTACGAGTAGATGTGCAAAATATGGGAAACGGCTTGAGTTACTCAACACTTTCAGAAAGACCAAAGCGTAACGTAATTGATGTAGAAGTTGCTACAAAACCTATCAATTTTGAGTCCGAAGCTTTTCCAAATAGAGCAGATGAGCAAATAGTTGCGGATGTAATGAAAAATTTGCTTTCAAAAAATCCGACTTTGTTAGAGAATATGGGGCAAATAGGATTGCTTTCAACACATGCAGGCACTCAGAAAATGCAGAAGCAGACCAAAAACTTTGTTATCAGTAGAGTAATTGCATCGCTCAAGAATCCAACTCGAAAATCAACCGAAGAGTTAGAGGAACTTAAATTACGAAGAAATAAAGATTTGAAAAATCTCAATGTTCGTAGTGTCATGTCTCGTACACGAAACAGCGAAGATACTAGTGAAATGGACGATCCGTGGATTGTTCCACCTCTCTACGGCGCAAAGCACATAATGGCAACCTCACTTGAAATTGAAGATAATATCGATCACTCCTGGTTTCCGGAACTTAACTTAGATGTTAGACACAGATCTGCAGCAGGACTCGGAAAAAAAGTAGTGCAAAATAACCAAGAAGAATTTGTTCATAGGGCGTGGGAGCAAGTAGAGCTTATAAATGAGCTAAACCAGAGATTACGTGAGTACTTACTGAACTTACAATTGAATTCATCTTTATACCAGACACGATTTAATAGTAAATATTTAAAAGATTTGATGATTTATCTACAACCAATGAAATACGCACCTATTGGCGAAGATGGAGGTACCTTAAATGATGAGATTGTACGTAGAGGAATTCCTTCGGCTTACGCATCATCCGCCTTTCAGAGTATTTCTTCAAGTAAGTCTACTCCTGAGGTAACTACCGCATCGTTATCCAAAGCAATAGTTGATAATCGGGCGTATAAGATGAAAGATCATCTAATTAAAGACTTGCTGGATAAAGAACAGATCGAAGAAATATTCACATACTATCAAACTAGTTTAGAGTATAAGGAGCTAATTAAATACGAGGAATTATGGAAAAGCGTGTAGTAATAATTAATTCTATAGAAATTTACAAAAATCAGGCTTTTGCAAACGATGATATTAAAATTGTAGTTTGCTCTTTTGATGATGATGCTTCTGAAGAAGAAATTAATGCTGAACTTTTAAAAGTTGAAAGGGACGCATTTGAAGTTATCAAAACACTTCCACCTAATATGAAAATTGAACGTATTGATTTTGCAAGAGAGGTTGAATCATCAATATATGTTCTGGTGTACCGAAAAGCAGCAGATGTAGTTGGAAATATATTTGAACTCTTTGACGAAATTTCAATCAGAGACTTTATTGGGTATGGTTCGCAGACTAAGGTTCTTAAAAATTCTAAGTGTAAGTTATCTTATACCGTAGAAGGACCAAAAGTTGTGGACAATACATCAAAATTTGGATCATACGTATTCATAGTAAAACAAGTAACTTGTTATAAGCAAGAGGATTGGACTGGAAAGGATCAGCTAAGGTTAGAATTAACTCCTGATAATGGAAGCAAGAAAAAGTTTCCAAATAATACATCACATCGTAATATTGGAAAGGGGCAGACAATTAATTTTCAAGCTGGTGACGCTATTAAAGTAGTATTTCAAAATAGTATTACTTTAAAAGTTTTAGAAATTGATCGCTACGATGCCAACGATACTTTGGGCTTTGGAACATTTTACGGAACGGAAGTTAGCGACAAGATTTTTAAAGCAACACAAGATGGCGCAGACTACAGTATAGTATATGACATTAAAGCAATTACAAAAGTTATTGATAATTCATATGGCGGCTTCAATTCTACACCTTCAACTGGATACAAAAGACCTAATTTCCGTCCATTCTTTAAAAAGATTGATAATACTCAAAAAAAACTATCTAAACTACTAAGCTTTAACGAAGTAATTAGTTCTCCACTGATATCCACTATGCCAATTGTGGAAAATTTAAATGATAACATGAATCCGCTAAATAGTGCGGAGAAAGCACGAGTAGAAAAATTCATTGGAGCATATTATGAAGAATTTTTCAGCAATCCTGATGTACAAAAACGCTACATTGAAGAGTTGACGCATAGTCAATATCCAGTAATGGCATATCCGGTATTTCCAGAACCTGCCTATTACTATTTAAAACAATTTTCAGAGAAATTGATCTTGCCCGCATCAGGCTCTATGCCCGATAACTCAATGGCGCTCTTTGTAAACAACCCAGTCTTTGTGGAAGCATTTCTGTGTGGAATGAATACTGAGATGGGAAGAGAATTATTATGGAGAGAATATCCAACCGATTCTCGTGGATCCTATTTCCGTAAATTCTGGGATTCAGAAATTAAAAAAGACATAGGGCAAGAAGTCGCAAATGATTCTTTTTTTGATATTTTACCCATTCATAAATGGGAAAATGATAACGCAAATCACTCTGAAATCTTGAAAACGAAGAGTCAATTGGGACAAAATCACATGTCTGGAAAGGATGACTTATTAATATTTGCAATTAAAGGTGAGTTGCTAAAGAAATATCCAGAAACCTTAATTTTCTTGAGTAAAGGAGAACTTGATCATAACAAAATTATGTTGAAAGAAGATGCTCTAAAAATTCTTCCTGATTTGTCAGCGTGGTTAGGGGACGATACTTTCATAGTTGGTTTTCCTTCAAAATTTGAAGAGTTAATTGGAAACCCCGCTACTAATGATCCTGGATACTTTTTAACATTTATGAATCGTCCCGCTGAAACGCGCTTTGGAAGTTCAGAGTATAATTTTGATCAGGAAGGGACTGAGCATTCAGGAGAATCCGCTGCCAATTTATTAGTACAACCTTATATTTTCGGGAAGCACATTAGTCAGTTTTTAGATGGTTGGAAAGATATGTAATGAAGATTACAGATTTTAAATTTTAATTATTCGATTCAAAAAAAGTAATGGTATGAAAAAAATAAATTCACAAATAGATGCTGCTAGACTTGCCAAATTAAATCATTCGGTAACGCTTAATAGTACGCTATCGCCATATATGCTTTTTCCTGTGCGACTGGAAACTCATTTCAGAGAAGCTACTGTAAGTTCTAGACCTGAACATGAAAAAGAAATAGAAGATATATTAACTTCATTTGCAAACATTACCAATCGTTTAAATACAACTTTTCTTGTAAAAAATGAAGGCGTGATAAGCACTTATAGCGACTCTCTGCCAGAAGAGTTGTATGATTTGCGAGTCTTAATTGAAGAACTTGATCTGGTATCTTCTGAGCACAAAGGAGTAATACAAGACCTTGCCTTGAGATTGCATAATATCATGCCTAATTTTGGCGACAGTAAATTAGATACTTATTCAAAAGATATTGTAGAGGCTGCAAAAACTATAGAAATATCTACAGCTTTAAAAGAGAATAGAGCAACCGTTTTTATTAATGAATTACGAGCAAACTATAAATCATTAAAAACTCTCGCTGAATACACATATACTCCATATCGCAGTACTAAATATTATCAAAATAAAGATAAAGTTAATGCCGAAAATAAGCGTTTATACCGATATGTTTCTGGTCGTGTTATGACTATTAAAGATTCTTTCAGTACAGCCGAAAATCAATTGAAAGATATTCCTAGTCTCGATAATCGTCAAAGACACGTCGCTGTATTTGAATTATTTGCTAACAAATATTCTGAGTGGGAACTTTTATTTAATAAAATCGAAACAAATTTTAAGAATATTTATAAAAAGTTTGATTTCCAAAGAGAAAAATTAAATCAGAGGTATCACGAAGATTGGTTAAGTATTCTATTGGAAACCAAAACAAAGGCGAAAAACTTCACAACAAACTTTGATAAAAATATAGAAAATAAACCACGCACAGTTGCGCATTACACAAGGGTTGTTCAGTCTGCTTTACAAATGCAAATTGATTTATTACACGCATCCATTATCCAGAAATATATTCCCTACACTGAGTTGAAAGCTAAAATTTCAGGACTAAATTCTTCACTAGAAAAAACAATTTTTAATAATAGAACCGAAAAGGAATTGACTCTTGGAATATCTGCACAATTAAATGTAAACCTATCTGCCTACTACTCGTTGATGGTATCAAGAAATTTTGTTGATTATCAAGCTACAGTCAGCTCACAAAATAATGATATGTTCCTGAATTCTGTAAAACTGCAGACAGTTGTTGCAAAAATAGAAACTTTCAAAACTCAAAAACAATTGTGCGTGCGAATTTTTCCGGATGATATATTTATCCATCAGCATGAAAAGTTATTATCCAAGGAAGAGTTGACAGAAGGCAAGCGTTTCTGGATTAAATATTTTATAGCATCGGAAAATGAAAGTCATGAGAGAGAGGCTTGGAGCAGTTTTTGGAGAAAATTCGAAGTAATGCGTGCTTCATGGATAGCGCGGACACTTCGTCCCGAAGAATTATCAAAATTTTCTGATCGTCAACCTTTTAAAAATAGCGGAGTTTTAGAGAAGTTGCTTGATGAATTGGTGGAAATTAGTAATAATTACAATATTGATGAAAGTAAAAGCCAGACTTGTAACGAATCGAAAGTAATAGAAATGGTGCAGGTTTTCCTTCCCAAATTCTATGAAGTTCGAAAAATCGTTATGCAATATTCGAAAATCGTTGATTATCTATTCCAAAAAATAAATGGTGATCTAAGTTATGTTAAACGAAGATTGGAGACTTTTATATTCTTTTATAATAAAAATCTAGAATATATGAAGCGCGCAGATATGGTTTATACCGATCTTGATTTCCAATCATTATCAGCGTTTTACGATGAGTTAAATGATCTATTAGCACATATTGAAGATCACGAAGTGTCATTAGAAGTAATGGTCGACGAATATCTTGAGCGACTAGATTTTAAAGAGGTATTTTTCAAACAGAATATTAAAACTAGAGATGGTGATGCTTTCACTCCACCTCTTTCTGCCATTCTTCCAAATCGTTTTTTATTTTTTGGAGACACGATGCTAAATATTAATGGCAAGAAGCGAAATAAAAGAATTGTTCATGCGGGCCGAAAAGTAAAAAAAGGTTTAAAGTTAAGCATTGATTTTGGTGAAGATAATAATATAAATCCCTACCATTTAGACGTAGAGACGGGTGAAATTGACATTAGAGGTGGGATTAGATGGATGACTGATTATGAAATAGCTGTAAAGTCAGGGATGGCAATTACTATTCCGCTACCACACAGCGATTCTGAATATGAGAAGGCAAAATTTTCAGTTATTTATGTTTTAGGCGTTAAGGACAAGGTAAGTGACGATATGCTAGAGGATTTCTACAATGGTCATATTTATGGACAGTCAGGATTAGATTTTTTAAAGATTGGAACACCCACCAACAGTTTTGATGATATTGTTTCCGGGTATAACAGTGACGAATCTTTGCTGGAACAAAAACGATTTGAAATTGATGTCAAGGAAAATTTTAAAGGTGCGAATTCAAAACAGCTTTTTGATTCTTTATCCAATACAATCGGCATAGATATAAATAAGTTTAATGCTACTTTAGGCAGAGTAAATAGCTACGATAATAACGAAATTCAGAAAGCGAAAACTACTAACGCAATGATGTGCGAAGAATTATCTGATGCATTTAAAATTGCAAAAGATGGATCTGTGGAGAAGTGCAAAACGGGATTATTTTTAAAAAAAATACCTGAATTTGTTACCAACTACACTTTCGCAAGGGGGATTATTCCGCCTTTGCGAATTGGAAATCAGCCTTATGGGATACTACCAACGACAGCATATTCAAAATTTGAACTAGAATCTGCGTCAGACGATATAATTAATTATAGTAATCCTTCATTCCTAAAATTTGCACGTGAACTGTACTACCTATTAAAACGTTTAACCAATATATGGAACAGTTTAAAGCGAGATCATGTCATACATTCTGAAAATCTTAAAAAAGGAAATCCTCAGAAAAGATATTTAGAAATGATGAACTTGACCCCAACCTCAGTATCTTTTTTTGAAAGAACATTAGTTGAAGCGCTTCCAATTCTACACCCGGCAATTAACTATATGCCAATTGAAAATACACAAAATGCAGTTGCCAAGATCCTAAAAGATATGTTTGATATAACTTTTGAGACTAACAAAAATAGTGCGCGTGTCTTGGACGAATTACCTCTATTTAGATCTCATGCAATAGATGGAATGCTGGAAGAATTTTTTGATAAAGAAGCAAATGAACCAACCCTCAAACCTTTTATCGAAGAAATTCTCTATGGAATTGGAAATGAAAGTACAACAAATGATAATAAAGAGAAACTTTTAACAATAATGGAAGAGGATGAAATTCCACTTTTGGTCGCTGAATTTCTGGATCTATTTACTTACAGATTAGATGCTTGGTGGTCAGGATTGGTAAACTTCCAATTAGAGCGAATTCGTAAGGGAGAGTTTGGAAAAGCTAGTTTCGCCACAAGTATTGGAGCCTATGGCTGGGTGTTTAACTTAAATAGAAATATCAATAAATCTAAGAAAGAATTACCAAAGGCTCAAGCAGATAAGATTGGTCAAGAAATGAATCTTCGTGATCAAAAAAGTCCGATTTTTCAGGACGAAGAACACAACGAATTTATTCTTGCGCCATCTATTAATCAAGCTATTACTGCCGCAATTCTTCGGAGCGCTTATAAGAAAAGTAAAATTGAGGACGGCGACAGTCGTTTATGTATAAATTTATCATCGCTAAGAGTGAGACAGGCATTAAGATTAATCGATGGTGTGCGCAACGGTCTTTCTGTTGGAGCAGTTTTGGGCGCTGATTTAGAAAGAGGATTGCATGAAGCTTATAAAACTACCGGACAGGAATTAGATCGATATATCTATCCACTGCGTCAATTATTTCCATTAAAAATGGATATAAAATCTGAAAGTGAAGGCCCAGAAGCTAATTCTTATATAATGAGTGTCATTAACGGGGAATTGCTACTAAACAAAATTAACAAGGATAATGACGCTAGTGATTTCCGCTCGATGACCTTGTCAAATTATCTTCTTACTACTAATCCCGACGCCGAACCTGTAAAGTGGTTTCATGATTTATTTAAAGGTCGTCCAAGTGAACACAAATTAATTGCCGCCCGTCAAATTGAACAGTTGGCCGATACATTTGATGCATTGAGTGATTTGGTTTTATCTGAAGGTGTCTACCAACTTGTTCAAGGAAATCGAGTAGCTTTTTCTGCCTTAATGCAAAATATGCAGGACGGCCGCGTTTTCAATCTTCCTCAAATTACCGAAATTCCGATTCACTCCGCAGTAGTGCGTCATAAAGTAGCTATTGCACTTGATGCTACATCAGATATTGAGGTTTTGGGATGGGATAGAAATATATCGTCCGAGAATACTCAAAATGAAACCGTGATTGGAATCAACCCATGGGTTTTATCAAAGGTTGAACCAGCACTAAGTAGTTGGATTGGTAAAAATCTAGGAAGTGCTGATGATATTCGTTTTGTTATAGAACAAACGGATGACGACGATAAAATAACTGAAAGTTATTGTTCAATTTCTGAACTTGGGATTTCGCCTCTAACATATTTTTATCTATCTAGTAATATTTCCTTATTTGTCAGATATATTGAATTATCGTACAGAAAAAAACACAGACTATTTTCTCAAAAATTATCAATTGATTATAAAAAGAGAAAGAATACGTGGGGAGCAGAAATTAAAACGATTTTTGAGAATGAGTGGGTATTAAATAATCTCCGTTCACTGCTCGCTAATAGTCGTGCATTAACTGCTGAAGATTTTTCTACGACAGTTACTCATGGTGGTGGAATAAATTTAAAAGGAATAGATAAGGCCGAATTAAAAAATAGATTTCAACTACTATTAGATTATTGTAAAAAACTAAGTACAGACTTGCAATATTTAATAGAGGCTAGATCAAATTCTGAAAGCGAAACTGCTAACATGCAATTATGGACCGAGGCCGAAGTGATTGAAGTTGTAGATAAATTAGTAGAAAGTGCTTCGTTAGGTATTTCTACAGCGCTCACTTCTATATCATCAAATACATTTGAGTCTAAAACAGAAGAACAACAATTAAAGATGCAGAATAGTCTATTAGCTACTTGTCGTATCGTTTTTAGTACTATTACTTCCAATATTAAAAAATCAGAAACTGCGATTGCAGAGATAGATAATAATGATGAAGATTCTGTTTTAGCCACTTATACAAAAGCAATGCAAGAATTGTTGTATGCTAGTTTTCGAGTAATACCACACTTTAATTTGAAACCACTTTCTGCCGAAGAATTTGCAGCTCAATCAGAGCAACTAAAAGCTGATTTCTCATATCAAAATGTTTCACCTTTAGAAATGGAGAGTTGGACAAGTGAAGTTAGTAAAGTTCGTGAACCTATGGCTCAGTTTAATCAAATGAGAATGTTCTCTGACTTTTCAGGAATTCCGCTAGGGCAAGCAGCTGTTTTGCAGTTTCCTTTTAATGCTGAAAAGGATAAAGAATGGCTAGGAAGAGAAGTAGTTTCGGAAGATGCAATGGACGACAAGGAATCATTAGTTATTTATGAGAGAGAGAATTTTACTTCAGATGCCACTACTTTTAATGCAGGTTTAATTATTGACAATTGGATGGAATTCTTACCATATGAAAAACAGCGCGGAGGAATCGTCTTCAATTTTGACCAACCAAACGCCGAAGCACCTCAGGTAATTTTACTCTCAGTGCCTTCGAAAATTGTCATGCGAAAAAGAAAAGATCAGTCGATTGAAGCAAAAAATTGGACTTTGAATGATTTGATTGTCACTTTAAATGACACACGATTGATGGCGGAAAATAGGGCAGTAGAACCAGATCATTTATATGCAGAACCTGAACTTGCTAAAGTAATACCGTTATTAAAATATAAGAAAGTGAAAATTTGAAATAGTTAACATACTAAAATTATAGAAATTATGCCAAATAATAGTCCAAAATACAAGAACAAGTTTATCAAAGCTTATTTGGGTAGTAGTGAATTCAATAAGGCTGCCGAAACTTTTGGGTTATACTCGAAGGGGGAAATTCCTATGTTTCAGTCTCGAAGACTAGAAAGTCGCACTCGAAAACAAAATTCAAATACAGCACTTTCTTTTGGTGTACACGATCCTTTGTGGATGCTTACTCGTCAATGGCAATTTGGAGAATTTAAAGGAGATGATTGCGGTTCAGCTATTTGGGCAAAGGTCAAGATTGAGCACGCCGAACTGAGTTCAATTAGCAATGGGGAACATACTGTAAACATTAACAGAGACGACGCCCTAGAACATCGTGTAGAGCGAATGAACATCCACATTAGCGAAGCTGTTCGAGTTGATAGCGCTTACCGCTTTAAGAAAAGTATGGACTTCAGCTCAATAAAAAGTAAATCTAATCAAATAGTACACTATCTAAAAGATAAGTATGCAATTGCTTTTTTTGCGAATTCAGATCTTGAATTAGACACACCCAAAGAAGTAGTTGCCCAAGTGAGGAGGGAAAAAAACAATCATCTTGAAGCTTTCTTGTCAGCTTTTGCAACTAGATCATTTGACGGATATCAGGTATATCTCGGCATTATCGCAAACACTATTTTGGATGCAGAATTATCAAATATGCTATCTGCATCTGAGAACGCAGAATTTTCTTCTCTATGCCAGAATTATGCCGAATGGTTTAAAAAGACTTACCAACCAGTAGACGATAATTCTAATTTCTGGGTAGATGAAAAATTGGGTTATGAACTCTCAGTATCTTCAAAAGCCATACAACAGAAATATTCTGTAGAAGATTATCACTCCGGGCGACTTTCTTGGTATTCATTTGACGTTGAAAATGATGAAATGATACCTGAAGAATCTCAAACTACTCAAGAAAAATTTCTTACTTTTTTACCAACTCTAGCGGAGTTTCCAGGTTCACCTAACAAGAGATTATGGGCATTTGAAGATGCCAAAATAGCAATGGGAAATTCTGAATTGAGTGCAGATTCTTTAGCGAATGCGGTCATTTTACAATATACTACCATGTACGGAAATGATTGGCTAGTAACTCCCATGGAGCTCAGCGCGGGAATGATTTCGCAAGTAAAAGGAATTATAGTAACCGATGTTTTTGGAGTTCGCTATTTTATCGATAAATCAACCGGCGCAACTACTTCTGCAAATAGCTATTCTGGAAATTGGGAAATGTTTACCTCATCGATAAAAGGAGCTTACGAAAAGCAAAATTTTAAAACAGACGGTCGTCTATTTTTTCCTCCAACTGTACCTAGAACAGAAGAGAGTGGGGCAGTAGAAGAGGTACAGTTTTTAAGAGATGAAATGGCCAATATGGTGTGGGCCGTTGAAACAAAAATTAATGATGGTTGTGGAGGTACTTTAGATGGAGACAACTATGCTGCCGATGTAAGTGAAGTTTTAGAAAGTCTCAATGTTAAATCAGAAGGGTTGGAGGAGACAGACGCGGATTACTCTTACTTATTCCAAAATTCGGTACCTCTCAATTGGATTCCTTTCAGCCCCGTAAAATTCAATCCGGGAGAAGATAATGCTATCCGTGAAATACGTTTTCAAAGATCTACAATGCCTCTTTTTATTAAGGATCGTTTTGTTCCTATTAGACCATCTACACATTTGATGCGCACTGGAATCAATCTTCACGATGAGGTCACAGAATATAAGTTTATAAATGAAGAAGAGATTCTCGCTGTGGGAACAAAAGTTGTACTAACCAATCAACGAACTCGCTGGTTTAAAGGGAAAACCTATAACTGGCTGGGTGCTAAAAAAGAAATCAGTAAAACACAGGCAAATAGTGGACTGTCTTTTGACGAATTAGTTGAAATAGTATCTAAATCAGCTTCTGATTTAGACTTTAGAAAACCAGAAGAAAATTCAGAATAAATTATTATTTAAATCAGAAAGAATAAATACGTAAAACCTTGATAAACAACAATCTATTACGTATATTTACATTACGCAACGAAAATAAGTAGAACTAAGGAAGGGACCAGTGGCGATCTTTGAGGTAGAATACTATCTAATTGAACAAAATTGTAACGGAGAGAGGAGCGAAAAATAATAGTTGCGATACAGAGATATAGCTACGGCAACATCTTAATTGGCAAACCAAGCATTATATTTTTCTCAATTCGTTGAGATTTTTATGAGTAGGTATTTAACTGAGAAAGGGAAACAGAAAAGACTAATTGTTCATGCAAAGTCGATTTAATACGGCATAGTATGGCGATTTTGAAACTATCAAGTTTATCTAATTGGTGGGTTTGTTCAGGTATCAATGAGAGTATGGTCTCTTCCGGTCGGTCGTTAAGACCACGGCGGAGGCGGGATTAAAAATCGTTCATTCGGTCTTCCCTCGAGTTGATTATTTAAATCTAAAGCGCTACTTTGGTAAAACGAGGCAGCGCTTTTTTATGATTGTTTCTAAACCAATAAAGTTGACAGAAATGTTTACAACTAGGACTTATGCAGCATGACTGAAGGCACTACTTCTACTTTTATCGACCTATAATTTCTAGACTTATAAGCACAAGAAAATTTTGCCCTACTATTAAGTAGCGCACAAAATCTTAGAGCAAGCGATATCTCTACTGCCGGTTTTCACTATATTAAACAAACGTGTGAAGCCGAAGTTGCAAATTTTCTTAATTCTGATAACGTCTAAATAAGTGCACCCTTTTGAGAGCTAGGTAATGTGATGTCAATTCAGAAAAATTCGCAGCAATTTTGATATTTCAATTGTTGGTAAGAATCTTTCCTAAATTCTAAAAACACTCCAAAAAAAGAATACTTTTAATTTAGCATTCTATTCATACTCACCCAAATCCAGATTAAGAATATCACCTACGCGACTAAACTCTTCATTAATCTTTGCATTCAAGATAAGTTGTTCATTGTTAATAGGATGATGAAAAATCAGTTGATGTGCATGAAGCATCATTCCTTTCAATTCAAAAGTTTCTAGCCATAATTTATTTTGTTTGTTGCAACCATGAGGACGACTTCCTAAGATGGGATGAAAAATATGTTTGAAATGTTTTCGCAATTGATGCATGCGGCCCGTTTCGGGAATCGCTTCTACGAGGCAGTAGCGAGAGGTTGGTTTATGATTAAACTCTAAGTCAATTTCGGTTTTTTGCAGACGATGAAAGTAAGTAATTGCATTTTGCGTAATGTCATCATCATTGGTTAAATCATAATCAATAGTTACTTCTTCAGGCGACCAGCCACGTAAAATGGCTAGATACTTTTTCTCAACTTCGCGTGTAGCAAATCGCTCATTCATGATTTTCAATACTTCCTTATCCAACGCAAATAATAAAACGCCAGATGTTTTGCGGTCTAAGCGATGAATAGGATAGACGTGTTGTCCGCCAATTTGATTTCGCAATTCCTGAATTGCAAACTCTTTTGCGTCTCGCGCATAAAATGATTTGTGAACCAACAGTCCACTGGGTTTATTAATTGCAATAATATATTCGTCTTGGTACAGAATTTCTAACATTTGGCAAAAATAAATGAAATTCTGCCACAACGCCCGTTCTGACTTCATTACTTTGAGCATATTATGAACCTCTAAAAATCTTATTTCTATTGTTGTTTTTAAAATTATGGTTAGACGTTAAGGATTTGGTTCCCAAATTGGCGTAGTTTCCCCGCCATTATTATCGGGCGTAGTGGTCTTGATTAGCAAATAGTTATATATCTAAATTAAAATAGAATATAATTTTTTTACAAATTTAAACTGCTCTATAAAACTTGTTACTTATTAATTTTATATCCCAAATGTTCTAAGATGATGAGGTTTTGCGCAAAGGACAGGAACGGCATCCTTTGCTGCCAATTCAAAATTTTTAACTTGAAAACTAGAATTTGTGGCAGCAAAGATACAGTGGATGGCCTGACCTGAGCCAAACGAAATTTTCAATGTTATGATGGTCGTTGTGGCGAAGGTTGCGCCCAAAAAAAAGGCATCGAAATGAGCACTCAACCACTTTTGAAACTATGGATTACGATGCGAAACTGCCTGATGGCAATGGCGCTGCGTCTACCACGGAATCGGATTATAATCCTTTAAAAATTTTCCGCACCAATGTTTTCCGGTATTTATTCCGTCAAATAAAGGGTCCATCACTCGGGCGGCGCCATCTACAATATCCAAAGGTGGCTGGAAATCTTCTAATTCCTGCTTCTTTTTGGCCAATTCTGCCGGATCTTCATCGGTTACCCAGCCGGTATCTACGGCGTTCATAAAGATTCCAGCTTTGGCTAATTCGCCGGCGGCAGTGTGGGTAAGCATGTTCAGTGCGGCTTTGGCCATATTGGTGTGTGGATGACGCGCTTCTTTGAAAAAGCGATGGAATTTCCCTTCCATAGCCGAAACATTTATGATGTGTTTCTGTCCGGTATTGTCTTTTTTCATCACTTCCGAAAGGCGGTTGCACAGCACAAAAGGCGCTACGGAGTTCACAAGTTGCACTTCGATCATTTCGGTGGTTTCTATTTCGCCCAATTTCAATCGCCAGCTATTGGTTTTTCTCAAATCTACTTGCTGCAAATCGGCATCAAGTTCACCTTCGGGGAAAACTTCATTCGCCACCAACGCATTGTCAAAAGAGTAGGGGATCTGAGATAATTTGGCGGAAGCCCTCAAACCAATTCCTGGCTCAGGACCGTGCCAAGTTACCGGCATATTTTGGTTGGAAGAAGCGCCAGAAGTCAGCACTTTCAATTCGTCCAAACAACTTGTATGGTCTAGCAATAATGCTTGTGCTTGTTTTGGCAAAGAGGAGATTGGACTCTCTTCGTTCTCCATCAAATGGGTGTAAAATCCAGAAGGACGCCGCACAGTTTGAGCCGCATTATTGATCAAAATATCCAATCGATCGTACTTTTGTTCGATAAAATTGCAAAAAATCTCGACACTCGGAATATGGCGTAAATCCAATCCGTGAATCTTTAGGCGATGTCCCCAGTCCATAAAATCAGCTTCTTTTGAAAAACGCAAAGCCGAATCTACCGGGAAGCGGGTTGTTGCAATCACGGTCGCACCTCCGCGCAAAAGCATCAACGTAATATGATACCCAATTTTCAGGCGAGAGCCAGTGATCACCGCTACTTGCCCGTTAACATCGGCAGTCTGAAAACGTTTTGCGTAATTAAAATCACCGCAATCGCAACACATGGTATCGTAAAAATGGTGCATTTTTGTAAATTCCGTTTTGCAGACATAACAATTTCTAGGCGTTTCTAGTTCAAATTGTTCCTTACTATTGAGCTCGGTGAAAGCCAATAATTTTGGTGCTTGAAACACACTCGCTTCACGGGCATATCGAATTCCAGTCTCTTTTCTTGCCGTCCGGTCTTGCTTTTCCTTTTTGCGTTTGGCAACCAATTTACCGTCCTTTTTTCTGCGAGAAAGTTCATCTCTGTCGGGTCTAGAAAATTTTCCAGCCGCTATTAACAAAGCCGTTCGTTGCTCTTTTTCGATATCAAATATCTGGTCGGTATCGGAATTTAACTGTGTCAAAATGGCGATGCATCTATCAATTTCATCTGAACTTATGGCGCTATTAGGCGCTATTTCATCTTTCGTCATCATAAAAAAACGGGGATTATTTTTGGTCTTAATTCCAAATCGGCAAATATAGTTTTTTTAATTTTTATGGCGGCTTGTGGCTGTTTCATTCTTCACAGCCACAACCGGGCCATCCACTGTATCTTTGCTGCTATAACGATTTTCTCATACAAGAAATAGTCGTGATTACCGCCATTGTTAAAAATTTGAGTAGCAGCAAAGGATGCCGCTCCTGTCCCTGCCGCGGGCTAAAGTTCTTAATTCACACATTTTATTACATAGGGAGAATTATCAAGGTAAGATGTCTTCTTCAACTCGTGGATTATTTATGTGTTGTTTCTTCCACTTTACTTTGGCAACTGCCGCGACAGAAAAGCCGCACTTTTCATAAATTCATTGCAATCAAACGTTTACGAGTGAACAGAATTGTTTTTAAGATGTTTGCAGGTATTTGTTTACTAGCGAATTAATAGCCTAAAATTTTGAAGTGTTAGTCACTTTTAATTAACCTGCTGTTCAAAAAAAATAAATTGCTTATTTCTTCAAAATCCGTCCTCTTGGTGCATCGTTCTCGCAAAGTACTATTTCCGAATGTAGGAATTCGGCAGCAGTAGCAGAATCTTTTACTTTGACCGCACTACGATTGAGCATCTCCGCTTCAAATTCCTTTAATACTATTTGGCGTAAGCCCGCTTCTTTCCATTTCGAAAAAGAATTGCATTCATTATAAAGTAAACGTGCCAAAGTAAGTGCATCAATCAAGGCTTGATTTGCCCCTTGACCTTTAAAGGGACTCATCGGGTGGGCGGCATCGCCAATGAGGGTTGCTCGATTTGCTTTGCACAATTGTTCTGCTTGCAGAAGTTCGCGATCATACACAGGATAACCAGATATCTGAGCCTCCGAAGTCGCGGCTACAATTTGCGGAATAGGAGAGTGCCACTGTGTTCTTCGGCATGCCTCTTGTTTTAAAGCTTGAGGTCCTTTGGAGCTTAAGACTTTTGCATCTTCTTCCTCCATCGGAAAACTCAACTGCCACATCACGGTATCTGCATCGTAGGGCATTATATAAATACGTTCATTTCCGTTTGCAGTCTGAAATACCGTGGCGGAATCTAATAACGGACTTTCTAGATCATTTAATGAACTTAAGGGGCAAATGCCCAGTATTACAATACAACCCAAATAATGCAAGGGGGAATTTTCCTCGCCAATTAGTAGTTTTCGCACTGAACTGCGGATACCATCGGCACCAACCACAAGATCTGCTTTATAATGTTTGATTTGTCCATCAACCTGAAAACTTAAATCGACTTTTTGATCTTCTGTATCACAAAAGTCGATTAATTGATGTCCCCACTGTACCGAATTATCGCTGCCTAATTGCTCCAATAGTGCCAAACGTAGTTTTTGTCGTGCGATATGAATGTTGCAACGTTTTTGAGAAGTTGCTTCGGCGGTAGGCATCCATTTCCGCATTCCCCACTCTCCAATTACTTTCCCTTCGCAGGTGTGCACAAGGTGCTTTGTAGAAGTAACCCCAGCTTCCAAAGAGGATATCCCAAAACTTTCGATGACTTTGCTTGCCTGCTGCAAGGTGAGGCCGTAGCCTTGGGAGCGGGCTTCATAATCATTGTCGCGTTCAAAAATTGTGAAGGGAATTCCGCGATGCAAACAGGCCACGGCAAGTGCAACACCGCCAATTCCGGCGCCAATTATGGCAATATGCGGATAGTTTTCGGTGTCTGCAGCAGGAGAATTATCAGACGGAATTATTCCAGATCCCGAACATTTTGAGCATGTCTGCAAATGAGCTTTAGGAGGTAGCGGAGCAGAATTTTTATTTTCGCTGCTTTCAAACTGCTCTAGCGCTGCTTTATAGCGAAGCCGATTCTTCTTGCGAATGCCTTGACTCTTTTTGCCACGACCTTTACATTCTAAACAAATCGTCCAATTTGCGGCTTGATTTTCATCCTTTTTCACTGCTTCTTGCTTATTTTGACATTGATTTCTATCGGAAGAGATTGTATTTTCTTAAATCGCTTCTGGCGCTGAAAGTTTCTTTATTGAGTGGAATTACCTCAATTCTCCCATAGAAAATTATCGTCTAATACGTTTTTCTGTTTAGATCGATGGCGCAAAATTACTACAAATGAGTAGTCTAACAATTTTTTGACGTCTTAAAAATTATAAAGGTTCGTTATAATAATTGCTAATTTAAATTCTAAAAATGGTGCTAAAATACTTTTAGCGCTGTCCAAAAAGAGTCAACTTACGAAGCGTGACTTTGTGGTAGGGACAGAAATCCCCCGAGCGAAGTACATCCTTGCTGCTAGGCTAAAAAATCTTATGAAAATGGAATCAGGATTGCTGTACTACACGGCAATGCTATGGCAGCAAAATTATAGTGAATGTGCTGGTTCTGGCGGTAGGAACGCTCCGCTGCTAGTTGAGATGATGAAAACAATAAAAATGTTTTGCAAAGAAATATAGTTTCTAAAAGTGTACAGTATGCTATAAATTACATCAACTTTCCTACAAGTTAACTCTGTATATCAAATTTAAATAGAAGTCTGCACTCAGATTTTCGAAATCCTTACAATGTTCGACAGGATTTGCATACGCCGGTTAAAATACAATTGACGTTTTGAACCAGATAGTCGTCTGATATAGAAAATGTAACTTCTACAGGCAAGCATTCAATCCTTTCGCACTGCAAGCATTTAAAGTGGTAATGACTTTCAAATTTTTTGTTTTGATCACTCTTGTCACTGATGGCAAAATACTGCTTTCCGTCGTCCGCAACTATCCGGTGCAAAATGCCATCATCGCAAAAGCTGTTTAAAATACGGTAAATGGTAGCCCTATTTATTTCTAAATCTATTTCCTGCTCAATTGCATCTTGGCTCATGGCTTTTCCTGCCAAAGTTAAAATGTTCAGAACAGCCTCTTTAGCGGGTGTATTTCTTCTAATCATTGCTTAATGCGATTATTTCGCAATAACTTATCGCGATTATCTTGCAATAGTATAAAAATATATTATATTTGCCAAATATTTCAAATGCGACATAGTTGCGTTAGAGTGTCTTTTAATAGTCACAGAAAATAAGAAAGATAGCATTTCTCACATTATGATAGTTAGTCGCAGTAAAAACACAATTGTATATTTATTTCTCTTCCTTTTTCTCTCTTTGAAAATGGTTGGGTTACATACTTTTATGCACGCTGAAGATGACGATCACGCAACACCTTGTGCGGTCTGTGAACATGCGATTACCCAAAATCTCACGCCTTTTATTAGCCCTCAGGAGGAAGAGTTGGTAATTGCTAAAATCCAGATTAATGTCTTAAAAGAAACAAGAACAGCCTACAATTTTCTTGTGTCTTATTGTATTGCAACAAATCAGTTATTTTCAAGACCACCTCCCGCTACAACTTAAATCACCTCCGAACTTGATTGCCTGAACGACAGCGAACTTTAATTTCTCACGAGATTAAACCACTTTCGCATGCTTGAATAGTAACTGCTGCTTTAGAGAAAAATTCTTTTCCAAAAAAGAACATTTCTCCTCACAGCGGCATTCAATAAGCAGATCATCATTTTCGCTCCTCACTATATTTTCCCACAATTAAAAACGCACAAATGCATAATAAAAATATGCTAGTTGTTGCCTTCGCGCTATTTCATATAGTAGTATTTGGGCAACAGGATACTACCGCAATACATTTAGACGCCGTGATTTTAAAAACTGTCAATCTTCAAAAATCAATTTTTAAAACGCAGGATGTTAGCGAACTAGTGCAACGCATCAATACCGGTAAAGACCTTGCACATCATTTGCAGTCATTAACTGGTGTTCAAATTAGAAAATCTGGAGCCAATGTTTCAAAACCAATAATTGATGGTCTATCAAGTAGCCGTATTGTATATATGATAAACGGTGTAAAGTTAGAAAATCAGGATTGGGCAGATTCTCATTCGCCAGAAATAGATGCCGATTTAGCCAATATTCTAAGTGTATTGCGAGGTGCAGAGTCGGTTAAATATGGTTCTAATGCGTTAGGAGGTGTAGTTAATATCGAAACTGGTAGAATTCCAGATAATACTAGTATTAACGGGTCTGCAACAGTTCACTATTCTCAAAACACGCGTGGAATGGGCAGTAATTTGAAGCTTCAGCAGAATTTAAATCTTATAAAAGGCTTGCGTTGGCGAATTGGAACAAATTATACAAAACACGGCGACTATCATAATCAAGAATACAATGTTGCAAACTCTGGAACAAGTCTAAATAGTTACCAAACCGAGATAGAATATGCAGTTAAAAATGTGAAATTTAAATCCTTCTATTCTTATTACAATTCAAAGCAGGGGAATTATTTTGGAGCGCTTACTGGTAATATCGAAGAATTTGAAGAACGCATTAAACACGGTAAACCACTCGTCACTTTTCCTTACTCGTTTAATCTCCACGCACCCTATCAGGAAAGCACCCACCAGATTGCAAGTACCTCTGTGGATTGGAAATTTGCACCACATTATTTTTTAAAATCGCACTACTCATATCAAAAAAACCAGAAGGAAGAATTTGATATAAGACGAAGTGCATTGAGTTCAGTTCCCATTCAAGATCTGACTTTAACTGCAAATCACCTTGATATAGAATTAGGTAATAAAATCAACAATCGATATTCAGCACTCGGATTTCAAATACGAAGCAAGACCAATTACAATCAACCGGGGACGGGAGTCACTCCGAGCTTGCCGAATTATATCTATATGGAAAATTCACTTTATACCCATCACACGCTAAAACTGAAACAGTGGATGCTAAATGCGGGATTGCGTTATGATTGGGCATTTATGAACGCTAGAGGAATTAATTTCTTAGGTCAAAATTATGGAGAGAACAAAAACTTCTCAGCCTTGTCTGCCCAAGTAGCAGCCAAACGATCTACCGAAATGTGGGATTTCTATTCGTCCTTAAGTTACGGATGGCGCGTACCTGAATCGTATGAATTATATGCGAATGGCAAACAACACGGTATTCCTATTTATTATGTTGGAAATATGAATATGAGTCCAGAAAAAGGACAGAAATGGATGAATTCCATCACCTACAAAACAACGAATACAAGTTTAGAATTTCAGGGTTTTATTAATAGGATAGAAGATTATATTTATGCTGTGCCGACTCATCAGTACAAACAACTTTTTTCAGGTCCGGCTGCCATTTTCCAGTTTAAGCAACAAGATGCGTTACTAGCAGGCATTGACATTATTCATGCTACCGATATAAATTCTAATATAAATCTGATAAACAAATTTAGTTGGATTCAGGGACATGAAATTAGATCTAAAGCTGCTTTACCCAATATTTCTCCTATAAGAGTTCACAGCACTTTAAGCTATCAGCTACCCGTATTGGCAAATTTTCAAGACAACAGCTTTCGTCTTAGTCACGAATGGACTGCAAAGAAAAATGATTTCAATCCAGATTATGAGTTATCATCGAATACACCACCGGCCTATCATTTATTCAACTTGTCAGCCTCAACGAGCTATCCAATTGACAAAAATTCAGTACTAAAATTTACCACTAGCGTAGATAACCTATTTAATACATTATATAAGGACTATTTGAACCTACACCGCTATTTTGTTCACGATAGAGGACGTAGTATTAATGTGAACATTCAATTTAATTTTTAATTTTTTTTTATGAAAACACAATTTTTTAAAACGATTGTAGTAGCATTTTCAATTATGACTATGTTAGGTTTATCGTCTTGTAGTAAGGATGACTATCTTCCAGCCACGCCCAACGACGAATCATTGGAGCTAGGGCATGAAGAGTGGGCAAAAGTAACCTTCAGATTTCACCGAGGCCATTTGCATGGAGCTTCCTTTCATGGTAGTCCAACCAATGAAAATGTACAGTATTTCAAAGCCGTGCAAGAGATTAATTATGAGTATGATGCGTCCGGAAATTTAATTACACCAGAAACGCCTATTCGGTTAATCAAGGGCGAAATTTATGCTTTGGAAATAACCTATTTTGGTAAAAATGGTGAGCGTATCAATTCGGAATTTACCTCCGAAATCAACGCACCTATACATCAACATTTCTTTCTTACCAAGAATGCTAAGCAAATTAATACCGATATTGATTTTGCAAATGCTAGCACAATTCTAGACTACGTTTACCGTGATACCAATCCAGAAGATGGAATGTACTCGACCGCCGGAGTTACATTGAGAGCAGAGAATGACCCTATTGGTCTGAAAGGCTATTTTTTTGTAAATCAATCCTATACTCAATTTGATTTAAATGTAATTTTAGTACATATTTTAAAAGGAAATAAGTGGAATGGAAATGGAATGCCTTTCCCTTTTAACGCGCCAAGTAATGCCTTTTTAGGCACACAAGATCTAAATATTAAAATTCCGATAAGAGTATTTGCTAACCGTCCAGGCAATGAAGATTTTGATCAGTTTATCCAAGATATTGCCGATGAGTTTAATGTTTCTTTTGACGAGGCAGAAGCAGATTGGCTCGAAGCTGTAGAAACTCCTTTCGAAAGTGGACAATATTGGATGTAAATTCGGTGATTGGATTTTTAAACATTTTTAAAATTGTCGAAATTTAATACCAATTGCAGTAAACGCTTTGTAAGCACTATGTGTACAGAGCGCGAATTCTCCACTAATCAACGACTAGTGGAACTTTTTGAGTACTAGTTAAAATGACACCCAATTTTATTAAAGTTGGGTGTTTTTTGATTTATATTAAAAGTTGGCAGATATCTTTTCGATGGTAAAGTATGAAGTTGTTTAATTTCTGCAGTACTAGGACAAAGTGTGAGCATTAAACAGACTTTGAAAATTCCAATTTGCATATTTTTCTAAAGTAAAATTTTGCCTTTATTAGAACCAAGATAATTCTAGAATTATAAATTTTTTAAAATTTGAGAATACTACTCACAGTTTGTATTTTTGCCAGATGATTGACAATTTTACCACTGAATTTTTTGGCATCGGCATATTAAACGGAAAGACACCCGAAAATCTTGGTGTTTTGTGGCGTTCTGCGCAAAACCTCGGCGCAAGTTATATCTTTACAATCGGAAATCGCTATGCCAAACAAGCTTGCGATACCCACAATGCCGTAAAATCAATGCCTTATTTTCACTACGAAAATTTTGATGATTTCTACAAAAACCTACCAAAAGGAGCGCGATTAGTAGGAGTTGAGCTGGATGAAAGAGCCGAAGATTTGGAAACTTTTGAGCACCCACGGCGCTGTGTATATTTACTTGGAGCCGAAGATAATGGCCTTTCGAATCAAGCAATCGAAAAGTGCCATTTTCTAGTAAAATTCAAGTCAGAAAAAAGTTTAAACGTTTCGGTTGCGGGGAGCATTGTACTTTATGACCGAGGAATCGGGAAGCCTAGATCCTAAAAACACTGCATTAGTGCTTGTTCTTTCTTTCGAATTTCAAATGAACAGATTTTCGAAAGTGTTTTGTGAAAATTAATTATTCTAATTGATGGAAGTAATGGTGATTCTATAATCCATATTTTGAGTCGATTTACTTAATTTCAACCTTGAGGCATTATTGAAATCTAGTAAACTAATGTCGTTAGGTAAGTAAATACCGCGCATGTTATAGGTTCAAAATAAATTTTAACAAAGCCTCTAAACACAGTTTTAATCAACGCAGAAAACGATTTGCATTGTAGTGTTATATTATTTCGAGCCAAAAAACTAAGAGTTTAGAACTGTTTTCACAATTAGTCAATAACTAAGACTTCCCTTGTTTTTCCATCCACCAACAAACTCACAATACGTCTTATAATTTTGTTTACCTTTGCGGCAAATTAAGGTTGTTGTATTAATTATCTAATACTGCATTAAAAGGGAATTTGGTTTAAAACCAAAGCTGTTCCCGCAACTGTAAGCTATCATGCTTGTTGTTATCTACAAACCACTGTTTGAAAAATCGGTATTGCCGAGAAGTAGAATGGGAAGGTAAACAACAAGACGCAAGCCAGGAGACCTGCCTTATGTTTTCAAATTAATACTTGAATCTTCGGGAAAAAGATTCGGAAATTATGAAATTGTATTCCGTATATATCAGATCATTTTCCGTTGTCCTCGCATTAGTATGCGCGGTGTTTTTCTGTGAAATTCAAGTAGAAGTCCTTGCAAATATTTTCAAATCTTTTAATATTTAATTTTTTCTACAATGAAGAACATTACTACTCGTGCAACAATTTTGTGCATTATCTTATTTCTTTTTCAGTTTTACAACGCATCGGCGCAATATACTGACGGCGTTTTTGTACTTAACGAAGGGGGTGCAGGAAGCGGAAATGCTTCGGTGTCTTTCATATCAAATTCGGCAGTGACCAATAATATTTTTGGAATTCAGAATCCTGGAATTCCTAGTCTTGGCGATACCGCTCAAAGCATCAGCTTTAACGGAGATTATGCTTATATAATTCTGAACATCTCGAATACTGTCAAGGTTGTCAATCGCAATACATTTGCTTATGTAGCTACAATTAGTACTGGAATTAATAATCCTCGCTATATGGCTTTTGCAAATGGAAAAGGATATGTGACCAATTGGGGCGATGGCACCGCAACTTCGGGTGATTATATCGCGGTGATTGATTTAGATACAAACACGGTCGAAAGCAGCATCGCCATGAGCAGCGGGGTAGAGCGTATTATTTTGGTAAACGAAAAACTTTACGTAGCGCACCAAGGTGGTTTTGGTGTTGGCAACAGCATTTCGGTAATAGATCCCTTAACCGATCAAGTACAACAGACTATTGAAGTGGGCGATGTGCCGAATTCACTTTTGGTAAAAGACGGATTTCTTTATGTATTATGTGGTGGTACTCCATCGTGGTACCCAATACCAACTGACGGTAAATTGGTAAAAATTGATTTGGCTACCAATACGATTGTTACAACTTTGGATTTTCCGAACATGCATCCAAACAATTTGGAAATTAACACAGCAGCAACAGACTTTTTCTATACAATAGACGAGAATGTTTTTACAATTCCAGTAGATGCGACTACACTTCCAACGTTGCCATTATGCTCACTTTCGGCACAAGGTGTTTACGGAATTTATGGAATGGATCTAATTGACGACAAACTTTATGTAGCCGATGCGGGCAATTATGCTTCACCTGGAACAGTATATATCTTTGAAACATCTGGACTCTTGCTAGAAAACTTTACAGTTGGGGTGATTCCAAATAGTTTTTACAAAGCAGTTGAAGTATTGTCAAATCCTACAAATTCGCTTGCCGCTACAGTTAGCTTGTACCCAAATCCAGCTTCAGATATTTTCTATATCAACAATGGCGAGAACGCTTCTATTAAGATTTATGATAATGCAGGAAGAATGGTAAAAGAAGCAAATTACAATGCAGCAGGAATTTCGATTTCTAATTTATCTGCGGGTGTTTATTTTGTAGAAATTAGCAAGCAAGCTGACAAATCAGTACAACGTTTAATTGTCAACTAATGAATTTCAATTTTTGTTATAATCTAATTATTCTACTGCCTTTTGGCGTATTTGCGCAAAGCTATGCGCCGGCGGCAGGAGTAGCGGGATCTACAGCAATTCATAAAAATAGCCCACTGTTTGTGCAGTGGGCTTCTGGAATTACGGTCAGTCGTGGATTTATAAATATTTCAAATCCTAGTGCAACCTATGGCGGGACAAATTATGCGAGTTTCGGATTAGATAGCGATGCGCTTGGATTTCCTTCGGGTGCGGTGGTAAGTTTAGGTGATGCCGGATCTGCTGTTTTAACTTTCGATAATCCAATTGTCAATGGCGAAGGTTTTGATTTTGCCATCTTCGAAAATGGCTCGAGCAATTATCTAGAACTTGCTTTTGTAGAGGTTAGTTCTGACGGAATTAATTTTTTTAGGTTTCCTAATCATAGCCAAACGCAAACGGAAATACAACTAACGACTTTTGAAAGTCCTGAGCCTACTTTTATTAATAATCTGGCTGGAAAATATACCTCAGAATACGGAACGCCCTTTGATATTTCGGAACTTGCCGACCATGATTTGTTGGATAAGAATAACATTCAATATGTAAAAATTATTGATGTTGTGGGTTCAATAAATCCCGATTTTGCTAGCTATGATAGTTTTGGAAACAAAGTTAATGAGTCATTTCCAACGCCTTTTAACGCTGGAGGTTTTGATTTGCAGGGAGTGGGCGTTATAAGTAGTAATCTTGATGTGGATGGCTTTCGCCAAAATACCAATTGCACAATTTACCCAAATCCAACTAATGATCAATTTAGCATCAGCAATGCCGAGGAGGCAGCAGTTTCTATTTATAATCTAAATGGAGTTATGCTTTATTCGACAAATTTGTATCAGAATCAAAATGTTTCTGTTGGCCACCTGCCTAGTGGAATTTATTTGGTTAAAATCTTTTTGAATTCGGAAATAAAAAATTTGAAGTTAATAAAGCAGTAATTTTCAAACTTCAGAAGAAATACTTCCTTTCAAAATTTTATAAGCCTATCCCGGTTGATAATTTTGCCGAAAGGCTGACAAAACCTCGTCAATTAAATAGTACCTTTATTATATTATAATTATACCTTGATATAATGCTATTAATATTAGAGACGTTTAAAAAAATGAATACTTCCTTAGAAATTTAATGAAATTAAAGCCAAATGATGTCTTTTTTATTTCTATAAATCTAAAAATTGGAATCATCGCTTTTTACAACATGCCTCTAAATAAATCGAGTTTTTTTTATTTATAGACATAGTGATACTTGTAATTCAACTAATCAACTAATTGAAATTTAGTTACATAATTTCATAATTATATAATCTTAAATTTTATAATGGTTATAATTTTAAGTTGGTAATTGCTTTGATTATCACAACTAAATTTCAAACAATGAAAATTTTAGCAACTTATATCGGAATATTTTTGCTGTTCTGTTCTTGTTCGGTGACAAATCAGGATATTCCAGAAGCAGCCCTGAGGAAACGAAGTGTAAATATTCTTATCTTGGGAAATTCAGTATTGTGGCATCCTGCAAGCGAATCTCTTGGCTGGTATGGCGACTGGGGGATGGCTGCAAGCTCAGCCGAAAACGATTTTTTACACCTTTACAGTTCAATATTAAAGAGCGATCCTAGACTTTCGAATGTGCAAATTACTGCTCGAAACATTTCCACTTGGGAAAATACGATGCAGTTGGACCAAAATTTAGTTCAAGAATTAACCGAAAATTATTTTGATATCATCATCATAAGACTAGGGGAGAATGTATCTAATACTAGCAATTACACTGCTCAATTGCAGTCATTGATAGATAATTTTAGACTTAGAAATACTGAAGTTATAATTACGGGAACTATTTGGAAAAATAACCTTGTCGAAAGCACTCATAAAAATCTTGCTGCAAAGGAAAATTACAAGTACGTGTCTTTCAATAGTTTCCGATCAAGTTCGCGAAATTTTTCTTTTGGCAAATTTGCTAATTCTGCCGTAGCTGCTCACCCTTCAGATCAAGGGATGAATGAAATTGCAACTTTACTTGCGCAGGCAACTTTTGAACTTATAAAATAAAAACTTGTCTTTTTGCAAATAGCCTTATTTAAAATTGAATATTATTTAAGTAAGTATTTGGTAACTAATTGCTTATAAATCGGAAAATTAGAATAATTATTTTATCGAATTAACAAATGACATATTCAAACCAAGAAGTAGCCGAACTTTTCTCAATGGGAAAATTTGATGAGGTAATAAAGTATTTCAATGACACTATAGTTTGGGAGCTTATTGGTGAATCTACTTTTGAAGGTATTGATGCAGTAGTAGAAAACTGCAAATTAGTAGCAGAATATTTTAAATCGGTAGAAACAGATTTTCGCACTAATGATATTTTCGTATCAGACAATAAAGTAATAGTGATTGGATCGGCAGAATTTAGACAAAACGGAAAAGTTATAGATATTATCTCCGCCTGCGATATTTATGTATTCAATTCAGATATCGAAATAGAAAAAATATCATCTTACTGTATTTCGAACAAAACGAATTGATTAATAAGGCTTAAAACTCGATTTCAGTAGTGAGAGAAATTAATATTTCCATAGTAGATAATGATGCTAAATTTATAATTATGCATTAATTTTGATTTGATAATTATCGCTGAAAGTATTTCCTATTTTAATTAAAAATCAACCAATACTACTTTTTTATGGACAACCACAAAGAACAACATTCCGATTCAGATAATATGAACGAACTTACGCCAAAAGTTACGGGAATTGGTGGAATTTTCTTCTTTACAGAGAATCCGCAAAAAACAAGAGAGTGGTACGCCGAAAATTTGGGAATTGAAGTAAATGAATGGGGCTCGAGTTTCGAGTTTAGAAATGCCAACCGCCCACAAGAAATCAATTACTTACAATGGAGCCCCTTTAAAAATGGAAGTGAGTATTTTGATCCTTCCAAAAAGGAATTTATGATTAATTATAGAGTTCAAAATATAGAAGGATTGGTTTCAAAATTAGAAAGCAACGGCGTTACCATTGTTGATAAAATCGAAACTTTCGAATACGGGAAGTTTGTTCATATCATGGACGAAGATGGAAACAAATTAGAGCTTTGGGAGCCTATAGATAGCGTTTTTACCGAAATGGGAGGAGAGAGCACTAAATAAGATTTCGTGCTAGTATTTGTAAATTTGTGCTTTACTATGAAGTATCGGCATTTATAAAGTCGAACATCAAAAGCTATTTTTTTAGAAATAAATTTCAGTAGCGGATTACTGAAGTTTACATGATTTTTCCGAAAGAAAATTAAATTTAGAAGCATTACTACCGTTAGTTTCAATGTAAAGATTAGAACTTCAGAATGGCTGAAATTACTCTATAAAAATCACTGCATAAAAAAAGTCTGACTCTTGCGAATCAGACTTTTTCAATTATAATCCAGATTGTTTCTTACTTTATAGATAAAACAAATCATGTCATATTTTGACAGTAAATCAATAGACTATTTAGCTGACACTAATTTTCCAGTCGATGTAAATCCATTAGCACCTACGATTTTGTAGAAGTACATTCCCGCAGGAACATTTACATCCATCGTAGTTTCGCTTTGAGTTAAAGTTTGCTTCAAAACCTGAGCTCCAGTCACTGAATATAAGAACAGTTCGTGATTTCCACCTTCGGTAATTGATACAGATAAAGTGTTTGAAAAAGGGTTTGGATAGAAAGTCCCCGCTAGCTTTGTAGCCTCATTAACCGGTAATCCCAAACTATTGCAAGCAGGAGTCATTACTGCGGTTACAGTAGCCGTTGTTACAGCACCATTAGTTGTAAGTGCGCGACCTTGCAAGTTTACGCCAGTGTATAAGTGTACTGCACCGTTGTTCCCAACGATAGTACCTTTAAATTGTGTGTAATCGTTGATAATTGTTTTACCATCAATTTTCCAAAAAACGTTTTTTGCTTGTGCACCATTTACAAGTTCAATTTCAGCATAAGTGCTTGTTGAAAAGGCACCACTAATTTTGAAAACAAATACAGCATTAGCATTTCCTTGCGCATTTAGCGTAAGCTTATTTGTCAAGACAGTTGCTCCGTCCAAGAAGTATGTGTGAGGTGTAAGAACAAGGTTTTGACCTACTGCCGCTGGAAAAAGCAATTTGATATCTGTAGGAAGTGTATTCAAGTATTGGTAAACAATTCCAAGATCTTGTGCACACTGAGCCGTTGATGAATCTGGAATTGGGTGAATAGTTCCAGTTACATTTGCTGCTAGAAATCCAGTTGTAGTTCCAACATTAGTTCCCACATCGCCTGTAATATGAGTAACACCAGTGTTGTTAGCTTGACCATTTCCAGAGAAAATAGTGTAACAACCAACAGATAAAAGTGCAGGTGCAGTAGGACCTGTAAGGACAGCACTTCCACAACCAAGTGGAATTCTAACTGTTCCGCCGTGAATTGTCACTGCTCCAGTTGTAGAAAGAGCGCGACCTTCAATCTCAGTACCGACATTTAAGATAATTGCTGCATTGTTTGCAATTACATTTCCTTTAATTTTTGTGTTTGTTGCCAAATCGACAAGACCTTCAATTTTCCAAAAAACATTGCAGGCAACCGCACCGTTTGTAAGAACAACTTGTGCTGCAGCTCCCGAAGAAAATGCTCCGCCAATTTTAAAGATAAAAACCGCATTTGGATTTCCTTGACCGTTTAGAGTTAATATGCCATTCAAAGATGCAGGCGCTGTAACGCTGTAGATTCCTGCGTTTAATGACTGTCCCGAACCCAATAGTGGCGCAATCGTCGCAGTTGGAGTCGCCGAATTTAGCTGATTGTAAGCAACCAGCAATGATGCCTGAGCTGCGGCGCTGCTGCCATCCTGATCGTGCATAACACCATCAACATTTCCAAAGGCGGTACTTGAACCATTTTGAGTTCCCACGTTTCCTGTTATGTGCGAAGTACCCGTATTGCTTACTGCGCCGTTGGACGAAAATAAGGCAAATGATCCCGCAGCTCCCAAGCTTGGCGCCTGTGCATAACTAGTGGTCGAAAGTGTGAGCGCAGCAACCATAGTCGCCGCAAAAAGTAGATTTAATTTCATATAGAATTGGGGGTAGTGTAGGTCGAAATTGTTTCCGACACGGCGAAGGTGGTGTACAAAAAGACTTATTGATTCTGGCCATTATAAAATAAACTGATAATAATTCGTACTCATAAAATTAATTCGTAAAAATCTCAATGGATAGTGCAAAGCCAAAATTTAAAGCCAATAATCTTTAATAAGATATAACTTATAAATACTCCAAGACCTTCCATTGTTTTCATTAAAACATCGGCATGTTGGGGCTTTAAGGCAAGTCATGAAGTTAAGGGGTTTATATGCTGTAGCTAATGATGAGAATAGAATGTGTTCAAGTTTTATAGAGGTAAAATTGGAATTTATTCCGATGGATATCTCATTTAGGTAGCTGTTGTAGTCTGATTGGGATGAATGATATTGTAGCGTGGGAATTCATGGCGACGTATTGTGGTAAGCGCTAGGGTAATGTAGTAATGTTGGGATGGTTGATGTTATTACTATACAATATAAAAATGGCCATAACTTGCTTTTAGTTCTCGTAAAATGGCAACTGACGAATTCACGGGGTGATGGTCTAATTGTGCTACTGCTTCATTACATGTATATGCAAAATGCAATGTTTTTCTTGGGCGGCTTGCAGCTGCAACTGCGAAACCAATGACATTTTCAAATTCGTATTTCAGTACTCGCAGTTGCAGCCACAACCGGGCCATCCACTGTATCTTTGCTGCTAGAAAAACCACACTAGAGAAGAAAACTTCGTGATTGACGTCACAAAAGACATTTTCGGTTAGCAGCAAAGGATGCCGTTTCTGTCCCTGCCGCAAATACCAGTTAACAACCAAATAATTGTTCCCACTGGGCGAAACTTCAAAAATTAATAGACATCAATTATCATGAATCAATATGGATAAAAAGCGAAGATTGGTTATTTTTTTTTCGCTTCTGTGGTTACTCGACCTTCAACATAATTTTTCATACTACCTGGTTTTAGACCGAGTTTTCTTTCTGCATTAGCAATAGTTCCACCGTATGTATTTATTGCCCATTTACGTAATTGAATTTTGTAATCTCCTAATAACTCTTGGTGAGTTTTATCTTTTTTAAATTCAAAAACACTATAATCATTCCCTAAATTCCCTTGCATCTGCGTTTTTGAGAGAAAGTCGTTTACTACACTCCTATAAACTTGGTCTTCTAAAGTTTCATCAATTTTTCTACGATCCTTATAATGATAAATTCTGTAATTAAAATACAAACAAGCGATTTTATCCAAATCTCTAAATCCTCCTTCAAAGTTTGGTGATTGCACTTCTAAAAACCTTTGCAATTTTGCATTCCGTGGAATGGATGAAAGTGTTTTATATTCATTAAGATTCTCGAATTTCATTTTTTTCCATGTTATTTCGAAATCTTTTTGAATGGTTGAGTTGTCTGTTTTATAAGATGGAAATTCAACTATTAATTGGCTTATTCTATCCCATAAAATTCCTGTCAGACATACTCCATCTGCTCTCAAATCGTCGGCAGATTTATTTGAAGTAAAAACTATCCTTAGATTATATTTATTTTTAATTCCAAAAGTACCATCTGTAGTTGAGAGTGCTACAAATAGTAACTTTTCAAGTTCTTCATCTAACTCATCAATATCTTCAAAAACGAGAGTTTTAAATTCATTTTCTTCAAAGAGTTTGTCAAAATCTTCCTTTTTATTAATACTATTGGCTTCAACGAAATTTAATTCTTTTAAACATTTTTCTTCAAGATCATCTTTGTAATATTCTTGGAGATCATTAAATACTTTTTCAATAGAATAACGCTTTCCAACACCTCTATCTCCAATCACCATTAAACTAAACATTCCAGGATTTATTAAAAACACTTTTAACTTATCTAACGAAGATTCTCTATTACTTTCCATACATCAATTTATAATGTCAAAATTTTGACAAATTTACGGTAAAAATTTGATAGCTGTAAAAGTAAATAGTTTTGTTTTTACTTTTACTTCAACAAATAAAAACGGCCATTATGACAAGTGAAATACTAAGTTTCACAAATACAGACCACTTTTTGTATAGACAATGGGACAGAAAAATTGACGACTTACTACTAGGTAAAATTTTACCATACGTGAGTTATAGAAAAAATCAAAAAGAAGTAACTATCGCTTTTTCATCATTTTTAAAAAGCAATAGGATAAAAAGTAAAAATAACAACTGTTTAATTCTAATTACAAGAGGCGATGTCATACTAACTTGTTATTGGTGCAATGATCCAGAATATTTATATAACAGAGATAAAAATACTAATTTTCAAATATTTAATTAATTAACTTAAATACTAAAAAAATGACTAAAACAGCAAATCACAATTCGGATATTAAAAATCCAAACACTGGAACTTCAGGAACAAATAGAACCTACGATCAAAATCAAGGTAATAGAGGAAAGCAGTTAAATTCAAATCAGGTAGGAAAAACTAAGAATTAATTCATTTAAAATTTTACATTGCGTAAGCCGAAAAGCAAATAGAGTAGGCACAATATTTACATTAAAAATTATGAGCAAAGGTAAAGATGGCTTGCCAAGCAAAACGGGCAATTCTTCATGTGGAGATAGAACTAATAATCCGCCTAAGAAGTAGCTATTAAAGAGCTTTAATGTTGAAGAGGTAACTCTCCTACTTTTTATCAAAAATATTAAATTCAAAAGTATAATGCACATACTTAAAATTATTCACGGCTATCCACCAAACTACAATGCAGGTTCAGAAGTTTATAGTCAATCTATTTGCAATGAACTTTCAAAAAAGCACAAAGTTTCTATTTTTACGAGAGAAGAAAACCCTTATGCAAAAGATTTTGAAATTCGAAGTGAGTCAATAAATGAGAACTTGGATATTTATTATGTGAATAATCCGCACGGAAAAGATGGCTATAAACATTTAGAATTAGATAAAAATTTTGCTGCATTAATTCGGGAAATTAAGCCTCATGTTGCACATATCGGACATTTAAATCATCTATCAACGGGAATAATTGATGAACTTAATAAGTTAAATATTCCGATTATTTTTACGCTACATGACTTTTGGTTGATGTGTCCACGAGGTCAGTTTTTAACGAGAAGTATTGGTAAGGAAAATAATTTTCAATTATGTTCTGGTCAAGAAGATAAAAAATGTGCTACTAACTGCTATGAAGTTTATTTTAGTGGTAAAGAAGAGGACTTAGAAACTGATACCGACAATTGGAAAAACTGGATTCAAAACAGAATGAATGAAACCAGAAATATCGTTGACAAAGTAGCGTTATTTATTGCTCCTTCAAACTACTTGAGAGATCGTTTTATAAAAGATTTCAAGATTCCTGAGGACAAAATAACCTATTTAGATTATGGATTTCCTGTAGAATATTTAACTCAAACCGAAAAATCTGTAGAAATAACAAATTATACTTTTGGCTACATTGGAACACATATTCCTTCAAAAGGAATTAATTTATTAATTGAAGCTTTTTCGAAAATTGAAGCGGCAGCTACACTTAAAATATTTGGTAGAGCTAATGGGCAAAGTACCAATGCGTTAAAACAACTTGCTGAAATATCCATCAATCCAATCGAATTCCATGGTGAATATATTAATCAAAACTTGGCAAATGAAGTTTTTTCAAACGTCGATTGTATAGTAGTTCCGTCTATTTGGGCCGAAAATTCGCCACTTGTTATTCATGAAGCACAATCATGTAAAATTCCAGTTATAACTGCCGATTTTGGAGGGATGAAGGAATATGTAATGCACAAAGAGAATGGATTGTTATTTGAACATAGAAACGCAAATTCACTTCAAGAACAATTAGAATTTGCAATTAATAATGAAGAAGCAATGAAGCAATTTGGCGATAAAGGATATTTATATACTCCGGAAGGAAATATTCCAGACATTCAAAATCATTGTGAAGAACTGGAAAGAATTTATAACAAATACGATTATTCAAAAAATTTATGGAGGCTTACAATTGACACGAATCCTGAAGATTGCAATTTGAAATGCATTATGTGTGAAGAGCATAGTCCTTACAGTAATTTCATTCCAAATCTATTCAAAGAAACAGGTGTAAAACGAAGAAGAATGAAGTTTGAAACCGTAGAACGTATTTTTGAACAAGCTAAAAAATTAGGTGTTTCTGAAATCATTCCATCCACAATGGGCGAACCTTTATTGTACAAAGAATTTGATAAATTATTCGAATTATCAAAACGCCATAATATAAAAATTAACCTCACTACAAACGGAACTTTTCCAAAGAAGACTGTCTTAGAATGGGCGAAGTTGATTGTTCCAAATACGACAGATATTAAAATTAGTTGGAATGGAGCAACAAGAGAAACAGCTGAAGAAATTATGATTGGTGTTGACTTTGATAAAACAATTTTAAACATCCAAGAATTTATAGCCTATCGAAACTTATATTTCCAAGAAACAGGGTATTTCTGCAGGGTAACTTTACAACTAACATTTATGCAGAATAATATGCATGAACTGGCAGATATTATAAAACTTGCTGCTAAGTTGGGAGTGGATAGAGTCAAAGGCCATCAGCTTTGGACACATTTCGAGGAAATCGAATCACTTTCAATGAAATCTTCTCAAAATGGAATCAGCAAATGGAATCAATATGTAATAGAAGCTTATTTGGCTCAGGAAGAATATAGAAAACCAAATGGAGAAAAGGTGATATTAGAAAACATTATTGCCTTACAGGAAAATGAAAAACAAGCTGTTCCTTACGAATACGAATGCCCTTTTTTAACAAAAGAACTTTGGATTTCAGCAACTGGAAAAATATCACCCTGTTGCGCACCTGATAACCTAAGAAAAGAATTGGGAGATTTTGGAAATATTGAAGAGTTTTCGGTTGAAGAAGTATTAAATAGCACGATTTACAAAGACCTCGTTGCAAATTATAAATCAAAACCATTATGTCAAACCTGTAATATGCGTAAACCCGTATGATAGAAATTATAAATAAGTTAAAAGAAATACTGCGTGCAAATAATCAGATAAAAACTGCCTTTCTGTATGGTTCGTTTGCTCGAAAAACACCATCTGTCAATTCCGATGTAGATATTGCGACCGTAACAAGTAGTAGCTTTGACGTTGACATGTTAATAAATGATATAGAATCACAATTTTCAGCTAGTTTACTGAAAGTACTAAAAGTAGAACTTAGAAATAAAATAGTGCTTTATTTCAATGATTTGCCAAAAGTAGAAATAGCTTTTAGTACTACAATTTTGGAGCATAACCGTAATTATTTAGGGTCAGAAATTCCCATTCAAAATATAGAAAGTAACATACTGTTTGACAAATCACGAACGGCTATATCTCAACTTCAAGCAATAACTAAAGCTAAAACTGAAATTAATCAATCTGACGTAAATAAGTTGATTGATAAATTTTTATATGAATTTGAAAGTTGTTCTAATGCACATCGTCGAAGTGATGGATATCATTTTTATTATTTTTATAATATAGCGCTACATGTTGCTGTTCAATTATACCATTTTTCAAAAGGAGAAACTAAATATAATTTCCTTCCTAAAAACTTTATAACTGAAGTATTATGCAAAGAAGATCAAAATGATTTTTATGGTATAAAAGGAAGTTTGTTTTTACCCGAGGCAAATCAACAAAAAAGAAAATTACTTGATTTTTTCTACAAATCCCTCAATGATTTAAACTCAAAAAGTAAGCTAGATTCTATTAAACTTTTTTGCGAAGCGATTTATTCTCGGGATTTTCTGTGGAATTTTAGAGACATCAGCAAACATAATCCTAGAATTAAGAAAGGATTTGTTTACAGAACTGCAACAATGACATTATTTCAAAATGAATCCTTTTTTACGGACTTTATTCTAGACAAAAAGATTGGTTCTATTATAGATTTAAGAGCCGACCGAGAAGTTCTTGCAGATAACTATACCGCTTCAAACTTGGATAGATTTAACTATATCCATGCGCCTTTTGACCCATGGAATCAATCTATTGACTTTCAAGCAAATTATCATCAAGGTTCCAATATCGAGATTGCTTATCGATTTTTTGCTTTAGAATGTAAAATGTCAATCAAAACATCATTAGAAGCAATACTAAATGAACAGCACGCAGCAGCGATACATTGTCATGCAGGAAAGGACAGAACAGGTATTATAATTTCGATGCTTCATTTACTTTCAGGAGCTGACATAGCAACAGTCTACAGTGATTATTTGGCAACTGAAATGGATACTAAGAAGGAATTTTTAGATATTATTTTAAATATTATCCACCAAGAAGGCGGAATCGAAAACTACCTCCTTACATGCAATTTAACAAGAAATCAAATCAGTGACCTAAAAGTTAAAATCACAAATGCTAATAACTAATTCACTAAAATCATTTTTCACAGAACATTGGAAATATATGGCTGTAAATACCGCTTGTAAACTAAACTTATTTGAGTTCATTGCTAGCAAACCTGTTAATTCACGCCAGATTGCTCTTGAAATGGAATTAAATTTAATAGCCTTGCAATCACTTTTAAATGCTTTAGTTGCCAGTGATTTTTTAGAATTAAATGAAGAGTTGTATTCACTAACGTTTTCTTCATTACAACTTACAGAAAACCATCCCAAAAGCTTAAAATATGCCTGTATGAATTGGGCAGAAGAACACTTAAACGCTTGGCAAAATTTAGATTATTCTATTAAAACTGGAAAATCATCTTTTACTCATTTAACAGGTGAAAATTATTTTGAATATTTAAATAATTATCCTGAAAAATTAGATAAGTACCACAAAGCAATGTTTGAATATGCACGAGACGACTATGCTGAATTACATTTAAAAATTAATTTCGAAAAACATAATTCGATTTTGGATGTTGGGGGAGGTTACGGAGCGGCAATATCAACAATTAAAGCTAATTTTCCAGCAATTAATTGTGGGCTTTTTGACCTAAAAAATGTTATTAGAAATTGTATTTTACCTAATATTGAATTAATCGACGGTGATTTTTTTTCTTCAATTCCAACCGAATTTGACGCTTTAATCTTATCAAGAATATTGCACGATTGGAATGATGAAAAAGCAGAAGTAATCCTTGAGAATTGCTTTAAAGCATTACCTCGAAATGGCAATTTATATTTAATTGAGAATTGCTCTGATTTAATTTCAACAGATTTATCTTTATTGTCTTTAAATATGTTAGCAATGTGCGAAAGTTACGAACGGACTTTAAATTACTACCAACATCTTTGTACTAAGTCAGGCTTTACATTTGAAAACGCAATTAATTTAAACGAATTACAAACAATCATAATTTTTAAAAAGTCGTGAATTGGAAAGACATTAAAACAGCAACAGATAATACTCATTTTTTATATGATGATAATAAAATTTTTAATAGAAATTTTATAGAGGTTTTAAAATTTCATACGCCCGGAGTTGCGCCGGTAAAAGATTATTCTGGAGCCTTCCATATTACCGATGAAGGAAAGGATTTGTATAATCAAAGATATGAGAGAACATTTGGCTTTTATTGCAACCGCGCAGCGGTTATATCAGATAAATATTGGTTCCATATTGATGAGCGAGGACAACGAATAAGTAAAAAGAAATACGCATGGACAGGAAATTTTCAAGAGGAAATTTGTACAGTTAGGAATGGAAATAATGAATATTTCCATATTGATATATTAGGTAATAAAATATATAAAGAAAACTATATCTATGCGGGCGACTTTAAAGATGGAATTGCATGTGTAAAATTACAAAACGGCAATTTTAAGCATATCGATAGCAAAGGCAAGTTTATCAATGAAAGCGAATTTGTTGATTTAGGGATTTTCCATAAAAAGTATGCAACTGCAAAAGATAGAAAAGGGTGGTTTCACATAGACATTAATGGAATTGAATTGTATTCGGAAAGATATTTACTTGTTGAGCCTTTCTACAATGGATTTGCCTTAGTAACTTCCGTTATTGATCAAAAAAGTATAATTAATGAAAAAGGCGAATTAATCTTAATACTTTGATAGTTGTTATTTTGATTGGTCTGCCAAAATATAATATTAGTTGACCATTATTAGAACTTTGAAATCATTGCGGTGATTCGCAATTAGTAAGATTAAATGCCACTATAATAGAGAAATTTGAAAAAGGTAAGGTTTTGAAAAAGCAGATAGTCGCTAATTTCGAAAAACTATGATGTTCATTTAATTGTTATGTTCATTTTATATGAACACGCAGATTAAATGAACGAAAAGATAGAGTTTTACAATAGCGGACGGCCGATGTTTTTACCTAAGAATTAAGTCCCAAATCTTTAGCGAGTGTCTGTTGCGCACAGTCCCATAGGTACGGCTGATGTTTTTACCTAGGAATTTATTATCAGGGCGACTTATATGATAACATCTACGTTCAGTTATCTTTGTAGACGGGAATATTTCCTAGTCCCGTAGGGACGGCCGATATAATAGCGTCGCAATTCATTCCGATGATCGCATCGATACCAATATATTAACGTTAGATTTTATCACCATATTTTGCAATGAACGCCCCACACAACAGCTTCAGTCGTTAATTTTACCAATATTCAATGTCACCATAATCCCGCGGCAGGGACAGAAACGACCCGAGCAAAGCGAACTGGCGAAGCACATCCTTTGCTGCTTCCCACAATCTCAATCAAGGACCAAAAACCGAAGTCATCAAAATAGTCAAAGTCCTCTTGCAGCAAAGATATAGTGGATGGCCCGGTGCTTTTGCAGCCGCCCAAAAAAAACGAATCATCATAGAAAAGGGCGGAAGTCGCAGAGTATTTTGCAGGTATTTCGTCACTTTAAATCATCTTACAATCCAATCTGCCACACAATCATTGTTTGCAAATCATAATTTTGCTTTAGCTTTACGGCAATCTAGATTTTTATTATTCTAATATGCCTGAAATCTCTAACGATCGCAAAATTTTTACACTTTTGGAAGTTTCAAAAAGTGTGCAAAAGACAATATCTGAAAGGTATAGCTCTTAGTTTAGCCCCCGATAAGTTCGGAGTGTTATTTTAAATTTCAAACTTATATATTTGAGATATGAAATACAAGAAATGGACTTTAGATCAGAAGCTAGAAATATTAGCTAGTTCAGAAGAAATAGGTATTGTGGAGGCTTGCCGCAAATATGGCGTTAGTACAGGTACTTTATATAATTGGAAGAAAAAGCATGAGCATAAAGGAGAGGCTGGCTTAAAAGTGACATACGATACTAAAACGAAGGAGCATAAAGAAGTGGTTGAGGAAAATCGTATTCTGCGTAAGCTCTTAAGCGATCGGGAAATTGAGTTGGAAGTACAAAGAGAGCTTTTAAAAAAAAAGTTTGGGACATCCGATCCAAGAAAGATTTAGTAGACATTATCTATGCGAAGTATAAATGTAGTAAAGCTAAAATCATAAAGATGGTAGGCATAGTTGCCAGTAGCTATTATAGGAAGCCTAGCCTTGGTCGAAAAGGAAATACTGCCACAACAACCACTTTTCATCAAACTAAAGGTTTTGTAAGCCAGTGCGTGGTTGTAAAGTCTATTAAAAAGATATTAAAACACGAATTTATAGACTGTGGTTATCGACTGATGACTAGCTACTTAAAAAGAGATGGCTACAAGATAAATCATAAAAAACTATACCGAATTATGAAAGAGGAAGGTCTATTAAAACTCGAGAATAGAATTAGTAGAAGTGGTTCTGGTCGTAAATTCGTGAAGTTTAGAAAGGTTTATACCTCGAGACCTTTGCAATGTCTAGAGATGGATATTAAAATGGTGTGGGTGCCAAATGTTGGTAAAAATGCTTATTTACTATCTATAATTGATGTTCATACTAGAAGAATTTTAATAGATTATTTTTCTTTCACTATAAAACAAAATCATGTTATAGAATTGCTTTCACAACTCTTTGAAGACTATCAATATCCTGAAAGTGTCGTTATTAGAAGCGATAATGGAAGTCAGTTTATAGCTAAAAGTGTGCGCGAGTATTTAGGTTTGATAGGTGTCCAGCAGGAATTCACCCACGTTGCAACACCAGAAGAAAACGCTCATATAGAAGCTTATCATGGTATTCTAAAGAAAGAAGTATTCGCCAGGTTCGACTATCGCACGTTTGGAGAAATCGAGCAAATATTAAAACGATTTGTACCATTTTACAACAATCAAAGGCTTCACGGACTTTTAGGAAGAATAACTCCTATGGAGAAATGGAGCGCTGATAAACATCTAATTTTAATGAAAAAATTAACCGCATAATTAATAATCGAAATTTAGAATAATACTCTTGTTTTATAGGGGTCAAAACAGCTCTGCTTTTTGGGTGAAAGCGGAAATGAATAAACTCAATCATTAAAGCCATTCTGCCAAAATATCGAGGGAAGTGATTTAGCTAAGCACATCCTCTGCTGCCAACGTGTCTAGATGTATTTTACCGCAAAAGCTGTAGGGGTAGAGACACACTGTACAGCCGAGTGTCGGCGCAAGGAACTCTCCCGTGAAAGCTGCCATTAAAAAAATCATTATATTTATCACTGTTCAGAATTCTCAAAACAACAATTATTTATGAGCAAGAAAAAACACATCGTATTCTTTACCGGCGCCGGAATTAGTCAAGAAAGTGGGCTAAGTACTTTTCGAGGGCAATCGGGATTGTGGGACAATCATAAGATAGAGGAGATAGCCTCGCCAGAAGGTTTCGCCAAAAATCCGCAGCTAGTTTTAGATTTTTACAATTCTAGAAATGCCGAATTGCAGAAAGTTATGCCAAACGAGGCGCACTTGCTTATTGCCAAATTGGAAGAAAAATATGATGTGACGGTAATCACCCAAAATATTGATGATTTGCACGAGCGAGCGGGCTCTACAAAGGTGGTGCATCTACATGGCGAACTGATGAAATGCCGCAGTTGCAAGGATGAAAATAAATTTTATCCCTACGATAAAGCGATTAAAATTGGTGATTTGGCCGAAGATGGTAGTCAAATCAGGCCGTTTGTTGTCTGGTTTGGTGAGCAGGTGCCTAAGATGGATGAGGCGTTTGCAATCACAGAATCTGCCGATTTATTCGTGATTGTAGGCTCTTCGATGGTCGTGTATCCCGCGGCTTCACTACTACTTTCGGTACCGTTTGAAAGTGAGACCGTTTATATCGACCCGAATCCGTCTGTAGATCACGGAATTAATCTATTGGTTATAAAAGAAAAGGCTTCTGTAGGGATGCAAATTCTGATTGAAGAGTATTTACCATAGAAAAATAGCGCTGTACCTTAAATCCAGAAATCTCGAACAATATAAAATATTCTTGAAAGATTTTTAGATGCTGCATTTCTGCAAGTGCAATAGAATTCGTACAGCATGTTTTATCTTTAAGATCAATATGCAAGTAAAATAGCGAATGTTTTTATTAAGAAATTGATGCTGCACATTATGTTGAATTTTTAATAATTGATATTTGGAGATTAATTATAAGGATTATATACTCTATATTTTATATATTTCGAGAAACAATATTAGTAAGAAAAGATTATATTGCTAACTCTTTCTACTATCTTAACAAAGCATCGCTTCTAAAAAACATAGAACTAAATACTTTTATAACAATTCAATTTATATGAAATCACAAATCGTTAGTAGCCTTGCAACTTTATTTTTTCTGATTGTAAGTGTGGGATGTTCAAAGGACGATGAACATCAAGTATGCAGAGAGCCTAACATTACGATGATTGTTGATGGTGAATTGCAGACTTTTCAAGCTCTAGGTTATGGTATCGATTTAGAAGGAAACGGACATCGATTAGAGTTGTACTTCCACCGATATCAGGCAGAACCTTACCTTGAGCAGGGAGGATTTATAACGCTACGATTTAAAAAGACGGGTGAGAATATTATTGAAAAAATTTCTTGGCATCAGTACAAAGATGGCCTCACTTTTAATTCTGAACTAAATCAAGCTGAAATTCAAAGTAATGTCGAAATGAATACCGAATGGTGTTTTTACGGATCATTTTCGGGAAAATTTGATGATGGAAACCAGCAGATTGTAGTTTCTGATGCCAAAGTTAGTTACATTTACAATGAACCTATGAATTAGTCTAGTAATCGGAAGTCAATTATAAAAACAAATAAAAGCTGTCCCATAATATGTGATTGAATGATTTTGCCCGCGAGATCCAACAGAAATAATAATCTAAGAGAGGCGAAATTATTTTAAATAAAATATAAATTTTTTAATAAGACACTATATTTTTTTATATTAAAAAAAGAAAAAGTAAAAATATTATTTTCTTTATTCTTTGTGAAAATAATTGCAATTTTTTACTGAATAAAACAGGTTATAATGTAAAAAAAAATATTTAATAATATAGATATTTTTTTTACATAGCCTTTTGAAAATTAAAAATATTTAGCTTAATTGTACGCAATGAAAGTACCATTACTAATTGTTATTGTTGCCCCATCGCTGCTCGTTCCTGTAAAACTAAAAGTTCCTTTAATATAATCAGTATCGATGTCACTTATCGTAATGCTGCCTGTTGTAGCTACAAACACATCATCTTCTAGCCAAAAACTTGCACTGTATAATGTATCGATATTAGTAGTCGTAGCAGACACATTTTGCAGTTGGTGTGTTCCTACACTTGGCGAAACCGGCATCCATAATGATACACGAGTAATAGAATCATTGGCAAATATATATCCATTAATCAATTTTTGGAGAGATGTAAAAGTTTCAGGTTCAAAAATAAATTGTTGATTATTTGCGAAAAATTTCAGATATATTTCCGGCGTTTCATCAACAGGAACAGGATCGTCCGATGAGCAACTTGATAGTGTAAAAAAACAAAGTGCAAGGATTATTGCGGATATTTTTTTCATAATTAAAATATAAATAAGTGCTAAATGTAGGCTTTTTATCCGTCGAAATGACAAGATTTATTCTCTTTCCACGAATCCAAAAATAACTGGAGAATTCTAAATATTTTTGTCCATATTATAACTTATTTACATTTTTCACGTTTTTTTTTGGGCGGCTTGTTGCTGTTTCATTCTTCACAGCAACAACCGGGTCTTCCGCTGTATCTTTGCTGCTAGCAATTTTAGTTGTCACAGAATAGATCGTAATTAGTAGTATTGCACAAATAATGTTTAAGCAGCAAAGGATGCCGCTGCAACCCCTGCCGCAGAAGTCCGTATATAAGTTAATCAATTTTAAAATTGATATTATCAACTTACTTCCACTAAATTCACTTGGTAGCAAGATTGTAAAGATATGTTACATATAGCTTGAAATCGCAAAACAATTTCTAGATTTTTCCAATGTATATTGTAGGAAAATTTTTTATATCAAAACTGAAATTATCGATCAATTATAAAAAATTTTTGAGCGAGTTTTGTGAGAGTGTGTCGACAAAAAAATCGAAATAGTTCTTTTGTTAGATAGTAGACAAATTTAATATTCACTTACCTGGCTTTTAAAATTTAAAAGAATCAATTTGCACTATTTAGAGCAATAGCCGAATTATATAATTATTAATCTTCTTCTTATAAAAAAGAAGGTGCTAAATTGAATTATGTTTGTAACAAGATAAGATGATTAGGATATTACTTACAATATTATTTAAAATTACTGTCAGGATGCAAACTTTAAACCTTAACTAGAGCGAAAATTTAACTGATCTATATTAATATCTCAAGTGTTAAATAATATGTATGCTGATCTATGATATATGTCATAGAAATTAAATCATCTTACCAATACCTTTGCTTTAAATTAAAAACATAATTTTAAATATATTACAATATTTTTTATTAATGATTTGGAATTTTAAATTTTAATTATAAAAATTGAAACTATGAAGAGAATAATTACTACTTGTGCTTTGGCTTTTTTATCAGCTTATGGGCACGCTCAGATGAAAGATATTACCGTAACCTTACAACCTACCGCGAGCTATAATTGGTTTGATAAAAACACAGCTATTGACGATGGATTAATGTACGGTGCTAGAGTAGGTTTTGGATTTGGCGAATCGATTGAACTTCGAGGCGTTTATGAAAGATCTGCCGATTTAAAAAATACTGTCAATAATCTAGACATTTTTGACCAAGATTTTGTTAATAATTTTAACGCAAGATCGGTTGATATCGAGCGATTTGGGGGGGAATTCAAAGTTAATATTCCCACTCGCAGTACTTTTGTTCCATACCTTACTTTAGGGGCAGGGGTTCAAAATTTAAAAGTTGACGTTGCAGCAACCGATGCTTCGCAAAAAAGCGAATTAGAATCAGAGCAAATTTATTTAAATCTTGGGTTGGGAACTCAAATTAGATTAGGCGAAAGATTGTTTCTTAACCTAGAGGCAAAAAACACTGTATTTAATATGGATCCTGCATCTATTCTATATCAAGAAGGACAAGATCAGAGTGGGATTGAAGGGTATTTAAATGACAACGACAATACTAGAATGTACAACTGGTCAGTATTGGCTGGTTTACAATTATATTTAGGAGGTCGTAGTCCAGAAGAAATGAGTGCCTTAGATAGAGCATATCGAAATAAATTTTCAGGTGGTTTAGGTAATTTCCGATTAATTTTTGAACCTGCTGGAGCATTTATCAATTTTGATAACGATAGTAATCTTGCAGATACGTATCTATTAGGAGGAAAAGTTGGTTTTGATTTAAATCAGTATGTTGGAATTAGAGGTTACTACTATCAAGCAACTAAGGACGAGCAAGTGTCATTTGACTTTGATGATCTTGCAATGTACGGTGGAGACTTTGTAGCCAAGCTCAACGTTTCGCGCGGACTTGTCCCTTATCTAACTGTTGGTGGTGGATACTTGAACGTGAATAAAAATAAGTATGTTGGAAAAGACGGATTAACTGGTGCGTCATCTGGATATTTTGCTAAAGGTGGTCTAGGATTAAATGTGCCACTTGGAACAAATCTAGAAGTTTTTGGAGATGCAAGTATGTTATTTACATCTGAAAGAGAAGATAGTGATTTACAAAATATCATTTCGCCAGATGAGTTAAGAAGCCATACTATGTACAGTGTTGGTCTACGTCTTCAATTAGGCAAAAAATCTGATAATACAGATGCAATTGTACAAAGAGAAATTGATCGAAAAGTCGCTGATAGAACTAAAATATATCAAAAACGTATTGATGAATTAGAGTCAGAATTATCAGATGCTTACAAAAACAATGATACTGAAAAAGCGATTCAGATTATCGAAGAGAAGAAACAATTAGAGCGTCAGATGGACAATGACAAACGCGAGATTGAAGTACAATCGAAAGTAGATTCTCCTTTATCTGTAGACAGGTTAAAAGATGCGGAACTTGAATCTAGAATTCAAATGACTCCAAAAGAACTGGAGGATATGATCGAGAAAGTGATTCAAGGTGTAGATCAAGAATCTCGTGGACCAAGATCTACCGAAGATCGTATGGATCGTTTAGAAAGATTGTTATTGGAAGTGAACACTGGTACGTACAGAGAAAATCTATCTCCGGACCGTCAGCTAGACGCATCACAAAGAATTCTTGATAAGTTAAATGAGTTGGATAGAAAGATTGAAAGAAATACCGACAGAATGGATAACTTTGGAAATAATATTCAAAATCCAAACCAAGACAAAACTGTCATCATCAACCCATCACAAAGTCAACAACAACTTCCTATGGTGCAAGGAACTGAGACTAAAGTAATAACAGACCAAGACGGTAATACTATTGTGAAGTCGGAAACCGAAGATAAAGGTGTTGCAACAGGATTGGTTGTTAATGAAGGAATTTCAGTTTTTACTGGGGTAGCAATTGCAGATGACGCAGCTATGGTAATAGGGATTAGAGGTAATTATGCATTCTCAAATTCACCTTTTAAATTTATGCCAGATTTATACATCGCGCCAGGAAAAGACACTGGGTTTGGAATTAATGCCAATGTTGTTTTGCCATTTCAAGTGAATCAAGGTATAATTGGTGAGCCATACGCAGGAATTGGAGTAGGGTACAATCAAGCCGCGGGCGAAAGTACATTTGCACCAAACTTAGTTTTGGGTACTACTTTTAATATTTTGGGAGGTAAATTATTTGCAGACTATACAGCGCATAATTTCTTTGATATTCACCAAATATCGGTTGGTTACAAATTTAAATTTTAATAAGATGTCAATGCAAAATACAACTATAAAAGTAAAGACAATATTACTTTCTGTATGCTTACTATCTTCAGCAGGTCTTTTCGCGCAAAGCGAAAAGACCTCTGAAAAAAGTAGTATTGTAATGACAAAATCTGAACTGAACTCATTTTTGACGACAGTGGCAGAATCGAGACGTGCTCAACTTAGGGAGAGAGAAAATAGAAATGTAAAGCAGGATTTGGCCGAATTAAGATTGCAATATGAACGTGATTCAAGATCTCAAGGGTATGGTAACAATGGAGTTTCAAATCAGCAAGTGTTACAGGAATTGAGGTATCTTAATCAGCGAATTGATAATTTGGGCTACCGAAATGATAATAGTGGTTACAACAACCCGTCACGATCAAGAGATAACTCTACTATTATTATGCCGGGAGGATCAAATGCTACAAATCCAATGTATATGAACGATCGTGGAAGCTCGACGACTGTAATTCCTTCAAATAAAAAGAAGATTGACGAATATCAATTCAAGATTGATTCGTTAAAGAGCAGTGAAGCTAACAGAAATAATTTTGTGCAGAATAATTCCTATCCAGATAGCTTAAGCAATCTTAAAGGAAGTTTGTCAGATATTAGAAGGCAATTGGAGAATATGGAAGCTAAGTTAAAAGCTCCTAAGAATGTAAAACCGGAAAAAGAAAAGTCTTATTTTAAGCAGCAAGTTTATTTTGCAAACAATTCTGAAACGGTAAATTCTGAATATCTTCGATATGTCCAAGATTTAACGCAAATTTTAATCACATATCCTGAAGCCAAAGTGCTTCTAGAGGGGTGGGCGAGTCCAGTAGGAAAGGCTGATTATAATAAAAGACTTTCTATGCGAAGATCTGAGGCGGTTCAGAAAGCTTTCTTAAATAACGGAATTGATCAAAGTCGAATTTTGACATCCTTTAAAGGTGAGGATAAAAAATCATCAGATCAGCACGCGAGACGTGTAGACATGTCGATAATTGTACAGTAATGTAGGATTTGAATTCGAAAAACATCAAAAAATAATCCCGTAAGTCGACTGATTTACGGGATTTTTGTTTGCTTTCAAAAATAAAGGCCGAACATTTGCTCGGCCTTTAATTCAATAAATAATTTGAAATTATTTTTTTGACTCTTCTATCGAAACTTTTCTAAATTCTTTCAATAATTTTTCAAGCTCTAAAGTTGATTTACGAGCTCTTGCACCAGCAGCTTTTACTCCCTTTTCTGTTAGTGAATCAGTTTCTGAAGTAAATGTTTGGAATTCAGCGTTGATTTTTTCGATAAGATCTTTCATAATTAAGTTTAAATGTGAAAAACAAAAATACAGCACCTATGGCATATTTCAAAGATTAAATGATGAAAATTTTCTGTTAGAAGCCCTAAATTGGCACATTTTTCAAAAAGCTATACCATTTTGCGCTTCATTTTAATTTTTGGGCCAGCTGCCTTTCATTCTTCTTAGCAACAATTGTGATGTTCTCAATACCTTAGATGGCAAGGCGTTTTTACTTTTAGTAATTTGGCAGCTGTGGATAAGTCGCTTTAATCAACTAGGTCGATTTGCTATGATGCATGAATCAAGAAAACCTTGCTTCAATGAGTTGCACGAGAATAGCATTCAGAAGTTTTTTGAAAGTCACTAGTTTCTAACTACAAATAGAAATGCTGTAAAATTTTAACTCATACCGAAAACTTTCGGCACACTGCTTTCGCTATATTTACCAAACTATGAAAGTTCCAATTCTCATTCTTGGCGGAGGTTTAGCTGGACTTACAGCAGCAATTCATTTGTCCAAATTAGGACATCAAATTACGATTATAGAAAAAAATCGCTACCCAAGACATAAGGTCTGCGGCGAATATATTTCCAATGAAGTTGTTGAATATTATAAATGGCTTGGACTCGATAATATTTTGGCGCAAAGCCATCCTATAAATACTTTTAGATTAGAAATAGATCAAAATAATCTATCGGAAGTTGAGTTGCCTCTAGGTGGATTTGGAATAAGTAGGTATTTGCTCGATAATTTACTATATCATCAAGCGATGTCTCAAAACTGTATATTTATACACGAATCCGTCACTGAGATTAGTTTTCAGGATGGTTTTTTTAAAATTCTTTTAAATTCAGGTCAGGAAATTGAAACTCCAATTGCAATTGGAAGTTTCGGAAAACGCTCCAATATTGATGTGACTTTAAAACGTGGTTTTATTCAGAAGAAATCACACTGGTTAGCGGTTAAATCACATTATGCTGGACAGTTTGACGATAGAGTAGTTGGTCTTTATCCTTTTCACGGTGGCTATTGTGGAGTTTCTAAAGTTGAAGATGACAAAATTAATATCTGCTATATAGTTCAAACAGAAGTATTCAAGAAGTTCAAAAATATTCCAGATTTTACCGAGAATATCCTTTTTGAAAATCAGGGTTTAAAAAATATTTTAGCAAAATCAGAATCAATTTTCGAAAATCCGTTAACTATTAGTCAAATTTCATTCGACGAAAAAAAAGCAGTCGAAAATCATATTTTGATGATAGGAGATGCAGCAGGACTAATTCATCCCCTTTGTGGCAATGGAATGGCAATGGCGATTCACAGCGCGAAAATTGCTTCTGAATTAATTGATGATGCTTTAAAAAAGGAAAATTTCTCGAGAAAAATATTAGAGGCGCAATATGAGAAAAAGTGGAATCAAACTTTTAAAAACCGACTTGCGATGGGCAGAATATTATCATCGTTATTATTAAATCCAATGTTAACAAAAATAAGTCTGAAAACCGTCGCAAAATCTCCTGCTTTATTTAGATTTATAATTAAGAAAACCCACGGTAAACTAATTCCTAAACCTAGCTAATGAGTATCAATACGAAATTCCGAACAGATGAGCCTGAGATCATGGACGACTTTTCGCTAGAAGGCGAGGAGCTAAGAGATGCTTTGGACAAAATCGCCAAAATTAATCAATTGCTCGGGGGAAATAAGTTAACTTTAGAAGGACTGAAAGCAATTTTGCCGAAAGGCAGTAAAAAACCATTGACAATTGTCGATGTTGGCTGCGGAAATGGCGATATGTTGCGCACAATTGCTGACTTTGGAAATCAAGATGGCTATAACTTTAAACTTATCGGAATTGATGCCAATGCTTTTACTGTCAAACATGCTGAGAAGCTATCTGCAAATTATCAAAATATAAGTTTCTTGTGCGAAGATATATTTACCATTCAACCATCAAAAATTGATTGTGATGTAATTGTTTGTACCTTAACCTTGCATCATTTCAAAGATGATGAAATAGTTGACATTCTAAATGTCTTTAAAAAATCGGCAAAACTCGGAATTGTTATAAATGATTTACAAAGAAGTGCTGTGGCTTATCGATTGTTTCAATTATTATGTGTAATTTTTGGTCTCAATAGAATGTCGCGTGAAGATGGTCTTGTTTCGATTTTAAGAGGTTTCAAAAAAGAAGAATTAGTTGCTTTCTCAGAAAAATTAAATTTTAAAAAATACAGCATCGATTGGAAGTGGGCGTTTCGCTACCAATGGATTATTCAAAATATATGAGTATAAAAATTATAAAAGTTGCCAAGCAATTGCCGAAATATTCCAGAACAACCGCCGAAATAATTCCGTTTCTAGACGTTTGGCTGGAAGGTCAAGACGATCGTTTTATTAGGAAAGTCAAAAAAATTTTTGAAGGTGCCGCCGTAGACAAACGCTATTCGATAATGGATCCTCTTGAAGTTTTTACTGCTACTTCTTTCGAAGAGAAAAATGACATTTACGCGCGAGAAGTCACAATTCTTGGCGAGCAAGTTTTGAAGAAGGCCCTCGAAAAAGCCAATTGGAAAGGTGAGGATTTGGATTATATAATCACGGTGAGTTGCACCGGAATTATGATTCCGTCATTGGATGCTTATCTAATTAATAAACTGAAACTAAGACAAGACATCATCCGACTTCCTGTCACTGAAATGGGTTGTGCTGCAGGAATTTCGGGAATTATTTATGCTCAGAATTTTCTAAAAGCAAATCCAAATAAGAAAGCTGCGGTTATTGCGGTCGAAAGTCCTTCGGCCACTTTTCAGTTGAACGACTTTTCGATGCCAAATATTGTAAGTGCGGCCATCTTCGGAGATGGCGCCGCTTGCGTTCTGCTATCCTCGGACGAAAACGATGAAGGTCCGACGATTTTGGATCAGTCAATGTACCATTTTTACGATAATGAACACATGATGGGTTTCAAATTGACAAATTCAGGTTTGCAAATGATTTTGGATATTGAAGTGCCAAACACAATTGCATCACATTTTCCAGATATAATTCATCCATTTTTAGCGAAGAATAATTTAAAGATAGAAGACATTGACCATTTGATATTTCATCCCGGTGGAAAGAAGATCGTGCAAACGGTCGAAGAATTATTTTCAGATTTAGGAAAGAATATCAATGCGACTAAAGAGGTTTTGAGACTTTATGGAAATATGTCTAGCGCTACCGTTTTGTACGTTTTAGAACAGATTATGGACGAGAAACCTAAGAAAGGCGAAAAAGGAGTGATGCTTAGTTTTGGCCCTGGATTTTCGGCTCAACGCGTTTTATTAGAGTTTTAGAAATGACAAATCAAGAAATACTTTCAAAACTACCCTATTCAAAACCATTTTTGTTCGTTGACGAAATTATAGCAATTAACGAAAATGGAGTAGAAGGCACGTATTTTTTCGACGAAAGTCTAGATTTTTACAAAGGACATTTTAAAGATAATCCCGTAACTCCAGGAGTAATTTTGACCGAGACAATGGCGCAAATTGGCGTAGTTTGTTTGGGTATTTACCTATTGAAAGATTCATTTAATTCAAATAGCGTAATTGCTTTAACCTCAAGTGAAATAGAATATTTAAAACCAGTATATCCGAATCAAAAAGCAAGAGTAGTTTCTGAAAAAGTATATTTTAGATTTAATAAATTAAAGTGCAAAGTTTCGATGTTTAATCAAGCAAACGAAGAAGTTTGTCGCGGTACAATTGCTGGAATGATAATTTCATAAAATGGAAAAAAGAAGAGTCGTTATCACGGGAATCGGAATTGTTGCTCCAAATGGAGTTGGGAAAGTGGCGTTCCAAAAAGCACTTGAAAACGGAACTTCAGGAATCAAATTCGATCAGCAGTTAGCCGATCTGAAGTTTTCTTGTACGGTTTCGGGTAAACCTGATTTGGATGAAAATTATATCAAAGAATTTTTCACCGACTTAGAATTGCGGAATTTGAACGCATCTGGAATCTTGTACGGTGTAATTGCTGGAATGCAAGCTTGGAAAGATGCTGGTTTAGAAATAGCATCTGCCGAAACTCCAGATTATGACAGCGGAACAATCTTTGGATCTGGAACTTCTGGAATTGAGAAATTTCGCGAAAGCATTTACAAAATTGACGATTTACAAACTCGAAGACTAGGTAGCACGGTGGTTGCGCAAACAATGCTTAGTGGCGTGAGTGCCTTTCTTGCGGGGAAATTAGGCTTTGGAAATCAAGTTACCACCAATTCTTCTGCGTGCACCACAGGTACCGAAAGTTTGTTGATGGCTTATGAAAGAGTTCAATCCGGAAAAGCACTTCGAATGCTAGCGGGAAGTACAAGTGATTCTGGACCGTATATTTGGGCGGGTTTTGATGCTATGAAAGTCTGTACTTTTAAGCATAATGAAAATCCTGAAATGGCTTCACGACCAATGAGCGAAAGTGCTTCAGGATTTGTGCCTTCAAGCGGTGCAGGCGCGTTTGTGGTAGAAGATTTGAAATCTGCCTTAGCAAGAAATGCAACTATTTATGCCGAAATTCTCGGTGGGAATATCAATTCTGGCGGTCAACGCGGTTCGGGTACTATGACGGCTCCGAATGCAGAGGCGGTGCAGAAATGTATCAAAGATGCCGTGAAAGATGCAGGAATTGATGCAAAAGATATCGACGTTATTAATGGGCACCTGACAGCAACTTCCAAAGATGCTTTCGAAATTGAAAATTGGTCAAAAGCGTTGAATCGAAGTGGAGACGATTTTCCCTATATCAATTCTTTAAAAGGGATGGTTGGACATTGTTTGTCAGGCGCAGCAAGTGTAGAACTGGTGGCTTCAATTTTAGAAATTCAGAATGACTTTATCTTTCCGTCAATCAATTGCGAGGATTTCAATCCTGAAATATTAGAAATAATTAGTTTAAATAAAGTACCACAAAATACATTATATCAGCCTATTAATATTTTAGCAAAAGCTAGCTTTGGGTTTGGTGATGTAAATGGATGTGTAATTTTAAAAAAATATAAAAATGAATCAAATTGATCAATTGAGAGAAATCATTAAACCATATGTTCCAAAACCGGAACGACTTGAAAACCTAAATCCGGAAACAGATTTCATCAAGGATTTGGAAATAAATTCGGCAAATCTTGTGGATATAATTCTCGATATCGAGGAGAAATTCGACATCAATATAGATAATGAAGGAATGGAAAAAATGCTAAACGTAAAAGCAGCACTTTCCATAATCGATCTAGAACTAGCCAAAAAATGATCGGTAATGACATTGTCGATTTGCAATTAGCAAAAACGCAGAGCAATTGGCAAAGACTGAGATTTATAGAAAAAATCTTTACTATAAGCGAGCAAGATTTCATTCGACAATCTGAAAGCCCGGAATTGGAAATTTGGAAATTGTGGACTATGAAAGAGGCAGCTTATAAAATCTTTAATCGCGAAACAGGAATTAGAGGTTTTTTTCCGTGGAAATTGGACTGTGAAATAAAAGATTTTCGGATCGGTAAATTCGTGGGAAAAGTTTCAATTGGCAACAAAATGTATTTCACTGAAACTATTCAGAACGAAAATTATGTCTATACTATTGCTACTAGTTCTATAGCTCATTTCGAGAAAATTATAGAAATAAATTTAGATGATAAAATCGTAAAAATTGATGGTTTGCCTTTTAGGACTATTAATAAAATGCCAGTGTCAATTACTCACCACGGGCGATTTGAGCGCAGAATAAGTTTAGTGGATGGTTGTTAGCGATTATGAGATTAAAATCGAATTGCATGTTAACCTCAAATGCGCTGCGATAACATCACCTTATAAAATGGCAAGTTATTTTAGATACTTAATCCTCTCTGTTTTCCTCCGTTTTAGAAATTACAAACATATTAAAAAGTAGACCACCCAGCATTCCGCCATACAAAGTGCTATTAAAAGGTTTTGAAGTTATTGCACAACTTCCGGTTGCGCATCCTATAAAGTGATAATACGCATAACCCAAAACGAATCCCACCAAAATACCAATTCCTGTAATTATATATTGTCTCTTAATCATTTCTTTTTATTTAAGTTTTAAAAATCAGGAGATATTGTACATTAACTCCTAAGTTAAAATTTTCTTCAATTACTTTAAATCCGTTTTCTCTATATTGCTTTAAATTATGATGCAATCAATAATTAAAGTAGAATTTATGATCTCTCGAAAGATTAACGGGTATATGGTACAAACTTACTCTGAATAAATAGAATTCTGTGTAACATTAGTCACAATCAAAATAATATTACTTTAAATTTTAATTTATAAGTTTAGATGATAACTGTCACATTTCTTAAAAATGATAGGACGTAATTTTGTTTATCAATGTGGCGGAGGTAAATCTTTCTGACTTTAATTTTTAAAAATGCACTTATGAATTATATTGTATTCGGAATTATATTGCTACATCTCGTAGTTGGATTTGGTTGGTTGGTTTATAAACTGGAATTTCAGAAAGACAAGCCAAAAAATGATGAGAAAAAACCAGAAGATTCATCAATTTGATTTGTGCACGTAAATTTTAAAATCTTTTTAAATCTTATAAAAAAGCAATCGCCACCCGGAAAACAGATGGCGATTAATCTAGATTCATCAATATTATTAAGAAATTTTTACAGCTTTATAATCCTGAAATTATGCTGTAATTCTCCTGAAGATAATCGTACAATATAATTTCCAGCAGCCAAAGTAGACACATTTATCTGTGAATGCTGATGGTTAAGATTTTTAGACAACACTTGTTGGCCAAGCATATTATAAATCTTCACATTATCAATATCAGATTTATACGAAACATTCAAAATATCTGCTGTCGGAATAGGGTAAGCCATAAAAGCATTTAAATCAAAAGTTTCAGTTCCTAATTCAACGAATGAAATTGTAAAATCGAGCGCTTGTCCAAAACCTGGAAAATTTCCCATTCCAAAAGCATCCATTTCAATAGCGCAAGGATTGATAATTGCTGGAGAATCTTCGTCAGTATATATTTTAGCAATTCTGATTCGCGTTGTTCCAGTAAGTTGCTCTAAAGGCGCATTTATAATCAATGTTGCCATTTGTCCATCATTTCCAGTTGAATTTATCAGTGATCCAACTTCGTAAATTTCACCCGCATCATCAAGAACGTTATTCTGATTCCAATCTATAAATGCAACAATCTTGTTTTCAAAGTTGCCTTTAGTATTTCCCTGCACCGAAAGTGTATAACTAATTCCAGGTACAACAGACGCTGCTTCGGATGTTTTATTAACCAAAATAGAATCGAAATCTGAATTTGTAAAAAACGTCTCTCCAAATGCAACCGAAGTAATTTCCTCGGTAGTGGTGCCACTGCTGCTAATAGCGCAGTAAGGATTCGGAAAAACCTGTGCTTGCATACCAAGTGAAACAAATGCTAGTGCTAAAGTAATTGTTTTCATAATAGTTAATTTTATTAATCTGTAAGTTACTCAATTTTACTAATTAACCGTTCAGAACTCTTCCCAGAATTTAAAAACAGAAATAATTCCTTTTCTCCATTTCAAGTGTCACAATATGTCAGTATTGTATAGTATATTTACTACATAAAATTTCTAACCACTTTTGAGTTTTACTTAATTTTCGCACAAATACTTAATCTATAAATATAAAAACCTTAACAATGAAAATATTATACTTACATGGACTTGAAAGTAAACTGAGCGACGTTAAAAGACAAGTTCTAGAGAATTTTGGACAAGTTACTGCGCCAGATATGGATTATTACAACAACCCGAAAATTTTTGAAATGCTTACTTTATTACAGAATAAGCATAATTTTGATGTCGTTATTGGAAGCAGTATGGGAGGTTTTATGAGCTATTACTTTGCCAATACTGTAAAATGTCCAGCTCTACTTTTCAATCCAGCTTTGCAACAGACTAAAGTAGTTCAAAATATTCCAGCAATAAATCCTACCAACGCATCGCCGATTTTGCATTTTGCACTTGGCGGTCTAGACGATGTCGTTTCTGCAAATGATACTTTAAAATGGTTGTCTCAAAATAGAGCGGCAACTACGGATTATAAAATTTCTCTTCACAAAGATTTAAAACACCAAATAAAATATGACATTTTTAAGTCCGAAATAGAAGAGTTTTTTAGACAATTGAATTTGCGTCCATAATTTTTTTTGGCTTTCGCCGAAAGGCTTCAACTCGATAGATGACATCTGTAAGCAACACATTAGCTAATCATAACGCTTGAAGAAAGAAGCGATTTTGCCTTCGGTTGAAGTGAATTATTAGGTTAGCTATAAAATTTTTTTAAGAAATTTAGTTTTAAGGCAACCATTTCACTGACGTCTATAAAATAGAAAGTTTCTGCCTTACCGAATAAGAAATTTTTAAGTAGGTTTAATTTAATTTAAATGATTTTTTCAGTGCTATTCTTATACAAAAAAGCTTAAGCCAAATAGTGATAAGCTGATATATAAATTTTTTATAATATAACTTTTAACCAACTAGATTAAACTACCTTTCCAACTAATAATTATTAATAAAACAATTAAAATGTCAAATCAAAATAAAAAACAATTCGGTGTTTGGATGGATTCTCATAAAGCAATAATAGTTGGAAGGAAAGATCTCACAGAAGGTGATTTCGTCGTATTAGGTACAGTGAAAAATGCTGGAGGAGCGCCTAATTCAAATGAGAATACAGCAAACAACCACGAAATTACAATGACACAGAAGTTCTTTAAAGAAATCTGTAGTCATATGGAGAATGTTGATCAAATTCACCTTACAGGAACTGGTCAAATTCAAGAAGAATTTACAAAATATCTTGCTGCAACTCCGCAATATAAAAATGTGGAAGCGACAGACAGTACTTCACAAAAAATTGATGATGAAAAACTTATCGAGATGATTTCTGCCCACTTCGAATAGATTTTCAGTATAATATAATTGAAAGACCGTAATTTACTTTGCGGTCTTTTTTTTGCCTAAAAAATAAGAGAAGAGTATTAGTTGAAAACTAATATTGAAAGTAAGGTAAGATGCAATTGCAATATTATAAGTTTTAGAACAATTATAGTTGATAATCAATTATAGGCATAGATTTAATTTTGTATCTTAATCTGCTTTAAAAGAGTAAGTTATGGGGCAATCATTAGTTAAAAATTATATTCATATCGTTTTTAGTACAAAACACCGCGAACCATTAATTAAATCTCCCTATGAGCTGAAACTTCACAGCTATGTTGCTGCAATTTGTAATGATTTCGAATCAACTGCATTAATTGTCGGCGGCTACACAGATCATATACATATTTTATGCATGCTCTCAAAAAAACTAGCACTAATGACTTTGGTTCAGAAGATCAAAGCGAATTCGTCAAAGTGGATGAAAACAAATGATGATAGCTTAGGCACTTTTTTTTGGCAAGATGGTTATGGCGCTTTTTCTGTTAGTCAAAATGACGTGGAGCAGGTAAAGAACTACATTAAAAATCAACACAGTCATCACGATAAACTTTCTTTTCAGAATGAGTTTAAATTATTACTCAAAGAGAATAAGGTGGATTATGATGAGCGATATGTTTGGGATTAGAATCTATAGCACTTCAAGCTATGTTGATTTATATCGCTCTTTCAGGACTTATTACTTTTAAGTCCCGAAGGGACGATATAAATAAGCGGTGGACGCAGTCCATCGGATGCGTAATATGCATTTTTAATCATGTGAACCCTGAAAGGGTGGTATAATATGCCAAAATAATATTCAAATAAATGCCAATGATCATAGCCGCGATTGAAGCGGAAATCCCGCAGGAAGCAGGACTATTTTTTCCTGATATAAAAGAGCGACCAACGGAAGATCCTTTTATGGCATTGGAAAAAAAGTACTGCAACGAGGAATTGCAGTGGAAAGCGCGAATAGCTCCTAATCATTATAATTAAAGCCGTTAAGTATTTTAGAATTTCTCGCAATAATTTGAGTCCCTAAAAATCATTTTAAAAGTTTAATTTAATAATAAGTGCTCCAAAACTCTTTTTGCTTACATTTGTTAACCAAACGGTTAAACCTTTTAATTAAACAAGATGGATAAGGTCAAAACAGAAAATACAGAGCTTGAAATTTTAGAAGCGGCAAAAGATGTTTTCCAGCAAAAAGGAATGGATGGCGCACGTATGCAGGAGATTGCGGATAAGGCCAACATCAATAAAGCGCTGCTTCATTACTATTATAGAAGCAAACAATTACTGTTTGAAGCAGTTTTTAAAAGTGCCTTTTCATTATTAGCGCCTCAACTAAATAAAGTTTTAAATGACGATTCAGCTTTATTTGAAAAAATTGAAAACTTCACTGCAAATTATGTTTCATTCGTAATTAAGCATCCGTATTTGCCAAATTTCGTAATTCAGGAATTGACTCGAAATCCAGAGTTTGTGCAGACACTTCGCGCGCAACCAAATTTTCCTTCGATGGAAAAATTTAGTAATCAGGTTTCTGAATCCATCGCAAAAGGTGAAATACGAGAAATCGAAGCAGAGCAACTTTTGATTAATATTTTGTCGCTAAATATTTTTCCATTCATCGGGCAACCCTTATTGATGGCTTTGATAAATGTTGATAAAGAAAAGTACAGCAAAATTCTACTCGATCGTAAAACCGAAGTATCGTCTTTTATCATTAATTCGATAAAAATTTAGAGCAATGAAAAACAATCTTGTCATATTAATTTTGTTCCTAATTCCCATTCTAGCCACCGCGCAAGAAACTTTGACCTTGGAAGAATGTTACGAATTGGCGCACAAAAACTATCCTTTGGCCAAACAATCTGCGCTGATCGGGCAGAAATCTGTTTTGGAAATCGAATCGGTCAATAAAGCCAAACTTCCAAAAATCGATTTGAATGCGCAAGCTACGTATCAATCTGAAGTAATTGGATTGCCAATTTCGATGCCCGGAATGGAGCCAATAAATAAAGATCAATATCGTGCAACCTTAGATATAAATCAGAATATCTACAATGGCGGAACAATTGACGCTAATGCGAGATTGAAGCAAGCGCAGTCAAAAACGCAGCAACAGCAGGTGGAAGTGAATTTATACCAACTGAAATCACGGATTAATCAGTACTATTTTTCGATTTTACTTTTACAGGAAAAACGCGATTTATTACTTTCTAAAAGTGAATTGCTTTCCGCAAAAATTAAAGAAGTGAAAATTGGAGTGAAATACGGCGCGATTCTGCCGGCATCTGAACTTATTCTTGAAGCCGAAATGCTTAAAATCACTCAGCAATTAACGGAAATCAAGTACGAAAAGAAAATGATGTTTGAGAACCTTTTTCAATTAACTTCTACTCAAATTGATACGGAAACGAAACTTGTTGTGCCAGAAAATTCTGCTAGTACTTCAGAAAATAAACGTCCAGAACTTACATTTTTTGATTTGCAGAGCGAGCAACTAGACATGTCAAAAGAGCTTGTTTCTAAATCGCAACTTCCAAAACTAAATGCTTTCGGACAAGTAGGCTACGGAAACCCAGGATTAAATATGCTTGACAATTCTTTTCAGCCTTTTTATATAGTGGGATTAAAAGCAAATTGGAATATTTTGGATTGGGGAAAAACCAGAAAGGATTTAAGTGCTTTGGAAATTTCTAAAGAAATGATCTTATCTGAAAAAGAAAGTTTTATGCTTAACAACGCAATGGAACTGAATCAAGTCAATAATGATTCGGATAAAATTCAAGAGCTTCTATTGTCAGATCAGAAAATCATAGAAACGCGCGAGAAAATTGTACAGTCGGCGAATGCTCAGATGAAAAATGGAGTGATCACAACTTCCGAATATTTGACCGAAGTCACCAACTTATTTGAAGCAAAAAACACTCTGAAATTGCACGAAGTTCAGTTGTCGTTATCGAAATCTAATTACAAAATAATCAGCGGGAATTAAGAAAACTTGTCTAAAAACTCTTTTAAAATGAAAAAACTAACCTTAACAATTATAGCAAGTATTTTAATAATTTCTTGCACTAAAGACAACGACAGAGCTGACGGTTACGGAAACTTTGAAGCAACTGAAATCACGGTTTCATCAGAATCGAATGGAAAAATCGAATTCCTAAATATTGAGGAAGGAGCTGTTTTGGAAGCGCCAGATCAAGTGGGTTTGATCGATACAATGCAATTATATTATAGTAAACAACAACTTCTTGCGTCAAAGAATACTGTTTCGTCTAAATCTGAAAATGTGCTTTCGCAAAGAAGTGTTTTGAATGAGCAATTGAAATCTGCACAAATCGAAAGAAACCGAGTGAGAAGTATGTTTGACGAAAATGCTGCTACCAAGCGTCAAGTGGACGAAGTTGACGGTCGAGTAAAAGTGATCGAAGCACAAATGAGAAGTGTTGGAACTCAGAATGCACCTATCGTGAGCGATTTAAAATCAATTGATGTGCAAATCGAAAAAATCAATGATCAGATTGCGAAAAGTAAAATTACCAATCCCATCAGAGGAACAGTTTTGACTAAATATGCCGAAGCGGGAGAAATTACTGCTTTCGGCAAACCACTCTATAAAATTGCCGATATGTCCGAAATGACTTTGCGAGTTTATGTAAGCGAAACACAATTATCAAACATCAAAATTGGTCAAGAAGTTACGGTGAAAATTGATGGAGTAGAAGAGATGAAAACCTTCAAAGGGACAATTTCGTGGATTGCATCACAAGCGGAATTCACGCCTAAGATTATTCAAACGAAGGAGGAGAGAGTAAATCTCGTTTATGCGGTGAAAGTCAAAATTAATAATGATGGAAGTTTAAAGATTGGAATGCCGGCGGAGATGTGGGTGAAGGAGGAGATTTAAAGATTTAAAGATTGAAAAATTTAAAGATTCGAGAAAGCTAAAAAATCAAAAAAATCGAAATAATCTAAATTAAAAAAATACTGAAAAGTACAAATAAGTTAAAATTCGAAATTAAAAAAAGCAATGAGTATTTCTGTAAAGAACATATCGAAATCTTACAAAAACTTGAAAGCAGTTAATAATATCAGCTTTGAAGTTGGCGATGGTGAATTGTTTGGTCTAATTGGGCCAGATGGTGCGGGGAAAACGACGCTCTTCAGAATATTGACCACATTGCTTATTGCCGATCAAGGAGTTGCGACGGTCGCGGGATATGATGTAGAAAAGGATTACAAAGCGATTCGGAATTCGGTTGGATATATGCCCGCAAGATTTTCGCTTTATCAAGATTTGACTATTGAAGAAAATTTGGAATTTTTTGCTACAATCTTTGGAACCACCATCGAAGAGAATTACGATTTAATAAAAGATATTTACATTCAGATTGAACCTTTCAAAAATCGGAGAGCTGGAAAATTATCGGGAGGAATGAAACAGAAATTAGCTTTGTGCTGCGCTCTGATTCACAAACCGAAAGTCTTATTTCTCGATGAGCCAACCACTGGAGTCGATCCGGTTTCTCGTAAAGAGTTTTGGGAAATGCTCAAGCGACTAAAACAGAAGGGAATTACCATATTAGTTTCGACTCCTTATATGGACGAGGCGGCATTATGTGACAGAATCGCGCTGATACAAGAAGGGAAAATTTTAGAAATCGACACTCCGCAAAATATCGTTGCGAATCATCAAAAGAATATTTATAATGTTGGCAGTTCTGATACCTATAAGCTTATTCAGGATTTGAAAAGTTATCCGTCCAGTTTTAGTGTTTATGCTTTTGGCGAATTTATTCACTATACCGATTCAGACCTGAATTTTAATCCCGAAGATTTAAAGGATTATTTAAATCAGAATAACCACAGCGATATAATCATTGAGCCAACCGAAGCTACGATTGAAGATGTGTTTATGGATTTGGCAATTTCATCTAAAGTAGACTAAAGTGGAAAAGGAAAAAATCATAGAAGTAAAAAATTTAACCAAGCAGTTTGGTGATTTTACAGCTGTAAAAGAAATATCCTTTGATATTTATAAAGGCGAAATCTTTGGATTTTTAGGAGCTAATGGCGCTGGAAAAACTACGGCTATAAAAATGCTTATTGGTATTTCGACACCGACTTCTGGATCCGCATTGGTAAGCAATCTGGATTTAATCAGCCAAACAGAGCAGGTGAAAAGAAGTATTGGATATATGAGTCAGAAATTCTCGATGTATGATGATTTAACTATCAAAGAAAACATAACATTCTTCGGCGGAATTTATGGCTTAAGTCGAAAACAAATTAAAGAAAAAATAAAGGTTTTGGTTGAAGAATTAACTCTTCAAGAGGTCGTTAATGAACTGGTCGGCTCATTACCATTAGGCTGGAAGCAGAAATTAGCATTCTCGGTAGCATTGTTACACGAACCTAAAATTGTGTTCCTAGATGAACCTACTGGAGGAGTTGATCCAATTACGAGACGTCAGTTTTGGGAGTTAATTTATGCCGAAGCGCACAAAGGCACTACGATTTTTGTCACGACACACTATATGGATGAAGCCGAATACTGCGATAGAGTTTCGATTATGGTTGATGGTAGAATTGAAGCTTTGGACACGCCAAAAAATTTAAAAAAGCAGTTTAATGTGGAATCGATGAATGAGGTGTTTTTGAAATTAGCTCGAAATATAGAGTAGTTCAGAAATATACTTATTCAAAAAGAAAGGAAGTTTTTTAAGAGAATATTAAAATCTATTTCGAAATATAATGAAGCGATTTATCGGATTTGTTAAAAAGGAATTCTACCACATTTTTCGGGATAGACGCTCTATGTTTATTCTTTTCGGAATGCCGATTGCGCAAATTATGCTCTTTGGTTTTGCCATTACCAACGAAATTAATAACGTGGAAATTGCGATTCTTGATAAATCGAAAGATGCGGAAACCACAATGATTATTAATAAGATCAATGCTTCAAAATATTTCAATATTGAAAATGAAATCATCAGCGAAAATCAAATTGAAGAAGTTTTTAAAAAAGGAAAAGTAAAAGCAGTTCTGGTTTTCGAGAAAGATTTTGCCAAGAATTTGCAAGCACAGAAAAAGGGAAGTATTCAAGTAATTTCGGATGCCACCGATCCAAATACGGCCAATACCATTACAAATTATACCCAAGCGATTTTACAAAATTACCAGCAGGAACTTAATCAGGGAATCGAAAGTCCTTACCAAATCAAGACGCAATCTCAAATGTATTACAATCCAGAATTGAAAAGTGTTTTCAACTTTGTGCCTGGAGTAATGACCGTGATATTAATGTTGGTTTCGGCAATGATGACCTCGATTTCGATAACTAGAGAAAAGGAATTGGGAACAATGGAAATTCTATTGGTCTCACCTCTAAAACCTTTTTTGGTAATCATTGGAAAAGTCTTTCCTTACATATTCTTGTCAATCATCAATGCAATTGTAATTATCGTTCTGAGCATTTTCGTTTTTAATGTTCCCGTGGTTGGGAGCTTATTCTTGCTAGGATTTGAAAGTATTTTGTTCATCATAACCTCGCTGACCTTGGGAGTTTTAATCTCTACAATCGCCCAAACTCAGCAAGCTGCTCTGATGATTTCGCTGATGGGATTGATGCTTCCGGTGATCTTACTATCGGGATTTATATTTCCGCTATCAAGTATGCCGCTGCCACTCCAAGTAATTAGCAATATCATTCCTGCCAAGTGGTTTATTATAATCTTAAAAGGAATAATGCTCAAAGGAGTTGGAATTGCACAATTGTGGAAAGAAACTGGAATTCTAATCTTTATGGCTTTGTTTTTTACCGTGCTTAGTATTCGAAATTATAAAATTCGATTAGAGTAAGTTTTCAACCGAAAATTAATTCAAAATCAATATATGACAGAGAAATGAAAACAATAATTTATATAGTTCAAAAGGAATTCAAGCAGATTATGCGCAACAAAGGAATGTTGCCTATAATCCTTGTATTGCCGCTATTACAGCTTTTGATTTTATCAAATGCGGCAACTTTTGAAGTTAAAAACATTCAGTTTTCCTATGTAAATTATGACAAAACTACTTCTTCAAACGCACTGTTAGACAGATTTAGAGCATCGACTTATTTTAATATTGTGGAAGATTTTCCTTCAAAAAAACTCGCTGATGATGCGATGGAAAAAGGAAGGGTAGAAGTGATCTTAGAAATTCCTCGCAACTTTGAAAGCAATTTAGTCAAAAATGAAACCGCTGATTTGGCAGTTTACATTAACGCGATTGATGGCGCAAAAGCGGGCGTACAAAATGTTTATGTCAACCAAATTATTAGAAGTTACAACCAAGAAATTCTCATCAACGCCTACCAACAAAATCAGCAATTAACAAGACCAATTAATATCGAAATTATTCCATCGTTTTGGTACAACAATACGCTGAATTACAAAACCTATATGGTGCCAGGAATTTTGGTGCTTTTGGTCACAATGATCACACTTTTTCTTTCGGGAATGAACATTGTGCGCGAAAAGGAAATGGGAACTTTGGAACAAATTAATGTGACGCCCATCAAAAAATACCAATTTATAATTGGTAAATTATTTCCATTTTGGGTCCTGGGAATGCTGATTTTAACGGTCGGGCTAATCATCGCCAAACTCATCTTTGCAATTCCTATAATCGGAAACATTGCGCTGATTTATTTGTTCTCGTCGGTATATATTTTAGTGATTCTGGGAATGGGATTACTGATTTCCAATTTCACAGATACCCAGCAACAAGCAATGTTTATTGCTTGGTTTTTTGTGGTTATTTTTATCTTAATGAGTGGACTTTTCACCCCAATTGAAAGTATGCCGATCTGGGCTCAAAATATGACATTATTTAATCCAATCCGCTATTTTGTTGAAGTAATTAGAATGGTAATGCTCAAAGGTTCAGGATTTTCGGACATTAGCAGACAGTTTTTCATAATCTGTTTCTACGCGTTTTTGATGAACGGATTGGCGGTTTGGAGTTATAAAAAAACGAATTAATTTACTAAAAGCTATTTGCGACTTATTTCTAATATAATTTTCATTTGGGCGCTTTGTAGCTGTTATTGCGAAGGATATATTATAAAAAATCAAATGAACGTTTTCGCAATAACAGCCACAACCGGGTCATCCACTGTATCTTTGCTGCTCCAAGATGATGACTTTTCTATACATAAATTTTGGGAGCAGCAAAGGATGCCGTTCCTACCCCTAGCGCAACAAGCCGTTCTCAACATCAATTCTCTAAGTCCAATTGATGGACGAATATTAGCGGTAAATTAAAATTAACCCTTAAAGAGACTTTTCAAATAAACTAAACAATTATGCAAGATTTTGATTACTTTTAAAATCTTAAAATTTAAAGTCAAAAGACAAAATAACTCTTTATGCAGCAGATAGATTTAAAAGCACCTAGATGGTTTTGGGCCATAGCTATACTACTTTTCCTATGGAATTTAATAGGATTGTCATCTTTTATAATACACACATTTATTTCGGACGATGAGTTACAGAAATTAGCCGCAGACGAAAGAGCGCTTTATAGCGAATATCCATTTTGGGTGGTGTTATTATTCGCAACTGCAGTTGCGGGTGGTTTGCTAGCGTCTCTAGGGATTCTTTTTAGGAAAAAATGGTCGCAAATTGCAGCGGTAATCTCGCTTATGGCGGTCGTTCCACAAATGATTCACAATGTATGTTTTACCAGTTCTATTCAAGTTTACGGTTTGGCACAGGCAGTAGCTATGCCTATAATTGTGGTGATTTTTGCATTAATATTAGTTTGGTTTGCAGGATTTGCAACTAAGAGAAATTGGCTAAAATAATTGATAATATGGCGAAAAATAAGACAGTAGAAACTGACATTCAAGTAGCAGATTTTATAAATTCTTTTGTTGAAAATGAAGAGAAAAGAAAGGAGAGTTTTCAATTAGTGAGCTTAATGAGTAGATGGAGCGGTTTTGAACCTAAAATGTGGGGAATGTCAATCATTGGATTTGGTAGTTATCATTATACGTATGATAGTGGTCACGAAGGAGATGCACCACTTATCGGTTTTTCGCCACGTAAAACTGCGTTCTCGCTGTATGTTTATTCGCAAACGACCGAAAATGAAAAGCTTTTAGAGCAGCTAGGGAAGTTTAAAATGGGGAAGTCTTGTATATACATCAAAAAATTAGAAGATATAAAAATTCCAATTCTCGAACAAATTAGCCAAACATCCATTGCTTATATTAACGAATATCATGAATGCAGTTGTAGGAAATAGGTGCGTGGTAAAGTGAACATCGTAGAATAGTATGGCTTTGGCCAAAATAAAGTAAAACAATAGTTGATATTGTTGAGCGAAGTAAATGCATTTTAATTACAGCTTCGAAAAATTAAATATTTCGGACGAGAACAAATTAAATTTTCGCTCAACTAATTTTGAGCGATCTGAATGTTTTTGGCAAAAGCCTTTTATTCTATATTAATTAGAATGTTCAAATTAATTTTGCAAGGCAGTGCCGTACTATTATTGCACATTATTAGTGGTATTGATCAATTTTATAAATGAAGCCTAAAATTTTAGAATTTTAAAATTTACTGAAAACACTATATTAGTAAAAAATATTATTATGGAAAAATTTTTCGGTATTACCATAGAAAAAACAGTAGCGATAATTCTAGCAACAATAATCATTTTTATTGTGGTGATAGTTCTAACGAGATTGTCCGGCAAGAGGAGTTTTAGTAAAATGTCTAGCTTCGATTTTGCTTCCACTATTGCCATTGGATCTATAATTGCCAGTGGAATTTTGCTAGATGACATTACACCGGCGGTAACAATAGTATCTTTAGCAGCGATTTTTTTCTTACAAACTGCCATTGCTTACTTTAGAAGGTACGCAATTGTGCACAAAATCATTGACAATCAACCATTGCTTCTAATGGAAGGAAGTACAATATTGTATGAGAATTTAAAGAGTGCTAGGGTGACGGAAGACGATTTACGGTCCAAATTAAGAATGTCAAATGTGGTGCATTTGAGTCAAGTTAAAGCAGTTATTTTAGAAAGCACGGGCGATCTTTCGGTATTACACAATAATGATGCAGATCTGGAAGTAGAAAAATGGATTTTGCAAGGAGTAAAAAAGTAAAGTTTTCAAAAAGAAACTGAAATTCTAGCTTATTTTTCAAAATATTTGAAATTTATTTCGGTACTTTTTATAAAAATCTTGTTATTTACAAAATTGATAAAAATTTCATAAATATTAGTTGCTTACTAACCTGGGTGTCTATCTTCGAAAATTGAAAATTGGCTGGGTTGTATTTCTATATTAATTTGAAACGCTACAATTTTCTCTTTTACTGATCAAAAACAATTCATTCAATTTTTAACTTAAGACCAAGCAACAAAATTTCTATGACACTTTCTATACTTCTAATTATAATTGGGTTTGTTGGATTAATTTATGGCGCAAATTGGCTTGTTGATGGCGCCTCATCATTTGCTAAGAAAAAAAATATCTCAGACCTTGTAATCGGATTTACTATTGTTGCTTTTGGAACGTCGGCACCAGAATTAGTAGTAAACAGCGTGGCGGCAGTAGGCGGTTTTTCTGACATTGTAATGGGAAATATTGTAGGGAGTAATAATTTTAATCTCTTTATTACCTTAGGAATTGCGAGTCTTATTTATCCACTCTACATTCAGCTAAATACTATTCAGAAGGAAATTCCAATATCCTTAATTATCACGGTACTTGTGCTGTTATTCGCCAATAATTTTTGGATGAATGCTAATCCAACAATTTCTAGATGGGAAGCCGGCATTTTACTGCTAATTTTCTTGGGTTTCTTATTTTATATGTTTAAACAATTAAAATCTGATTTACCTGCTGGCGAATTTGTTCCAAAATCCAATGGCAAAATTCTGTTCTTAATTGTAATTGGTTTGGCAGGATTAATTTTGGGCGGTAAATTAGTGGTAGACAATGCAATTGTAATTGCAACTGATATGGGCGTTAGTCAGAAAATCATAGGCCTTACAATTATAGCGGCTGGAACTTCACTTCCCGAACTCGTAACCTCTGTTGTGGCAGCGTTTAAGAAAAACAGCGATATTGCAATTGGAAATATCTTAGGATCAAATATCTTTAATATTCTACTTATTTTACCAATTAGTATATTGATAAGTCCCCTCGAATACAATATCAACTTTAATACAGATCTCTATATTTTGATTGGAGGGACAGCCTTTGTATTGGCTGCAGTTTTAATTGGAAAATCAAAAAAAGTAACAAGATGGCACGGATTTATTCTTCTCGCTTTTTATGTTTCTTATACTTCCTTCCTTGTAGCACAGGAATTATAATTGAAAAAGTTCAGCATCAGACGGCATCTAAAACTTTTAAAACACCTTCAAATATTAATAGGAAGTTGGCTTATAGTTGACGATATATTATAAAATCTGTAGTATATTTATCGAAATGTTATTTAAATTTAATATTATTTATAAATAATAACAATTCTGTAGTATTATGGTCAAACTCACAACTCTTTTCAAGGAATTTTACGAAAGCGAGAAATCGGCAGGGATTATTTTGCTTATTGCAACAGTATTATCCTTGGTATTGGCAAATTCTGCGATGCAAGATCCGTATATCAATTTCTGGCAATATGATGTTGGTGGACATAGTATAACGCACTGGATTAATGATGCTTTGATGGCAATATTTTTCTTGTTGATTGGCCTGGAATTGGAACGGGAGATTTACATTGGTGAGCTTTCTGATTTAAAGAATGCGTCATTTCCAATTATCTCGTCGTTTGGAGGGTTTTTAATTCCAGCAGCAATATTTTTGATATTTAATTACGGAACTCCAACTCAATCTGGAGCTGGAATTCCGATGGCAACAGATATTGCATTTGCAATTGGAATCCTTTCACTGCTAGGAAACCGAGTACCAAACTCTCTCAAAATCTTTCTAACCGCGGTCGCAGTCATTGACGATCTTGTAGCAATTATTGTGATAGCGTTGTTTTACACAAAAACTTTAATTTGGAGTAATTTATTAATATCACTTAGTATTTTCGGCGCTTTATTATTACTTAATCGCTTAAAAGTTCAGAAGCTGTTGCCTTACTTATTAGGAGGAGTTGCAATGTGGTACTTTATGTACAATTCGGGCGTTCATGCAACTATCACTGGAGTTCTGTTGGCCTTTGCAATTCCGTTTGGAAACGGGTCTAGCAATTCTATTTCCTACAAATTACAGCATTTTCTACACAAGCCTGTTGCTTTTATCATTTTACCGCTTTTTGCAATCGCTAATACCGCTATTTCAATTGGAAGTGATTGGCAAAGTGGATTAGGTGAGTCCAATAGTATCGGAATAATGGTCGGATTGGTACTTGGCAAGCCGTTAGGAATTATCATTTTTGCACTTATTGGAGTAGCAGTAGGTGCCTGTTCGTTGCCAAAAGATCTAAAATGGCAAAATATAATTGGTGTTGGGCTTCTAAGCGGAATTGGCTTTACAATGTCAATTTTCATTACAATCTTAGCTTATAGCGATGAATTACTTATTAATAATTCGAAAATCGCCATTATTGTCGCATCTATAATTGCGGGCTTCTCTGGTTTTATCGTACTCCGATTAACGCTCAAGGAAAAAAGGTCTGAGGTATAAAATCAGAAGTTTCAATCCTCTTTAGGTTCGAGTATCTTTTTAGATTGTTTATCAACGTAGAGTTGATTAACTAATTTCATAATTATTGCAACTACAGGAGTAGCGAGTAAAACACCCCAAAATCCAGCCAAAGTTCCCATTCCTATCTGTCCAAAAATTAATAATCCTGGCGGAACACTAACCATTTTTTTTTGAATTAAGGGCTGTGTCACGGCACTTTGTATAATTTGAATAAAAGTGTAAAGAAGTACTACTAGCATTGCCGTATCTGATCCCTGCATTAATCCAAGCAAAACTGCGGGAACAAGGGCGATGATTGGTCCGAAGTTTGGAATGAAATTTAAAAGACCAGCGATTAATGCTAATGTTAGAACCAAAGGCATGCCTAATGCCCAAAGACCTAAACCGCTTAGGACTGCAATAAAAAAGAATCCAAAAATCTGTCCTTTGAGCCAATTGCGCAGTAAGGTATTTATACTGTCCCATAATTCCGCGGCTTTCTCTTTTCCAGCAGGTGGAATTAAATGAATAAAGCCGCGTCTGTAAACGCTGGGACTTGCAGTGAAAAACATTCCCAATAGAATTACAATATATAAATCGCTGATAATTCCGAATGTTGATGAAAAGAATGAACTGATAGTTGCACTTGCCTTTCCAGAATCAACCGAATTTGTGGCATAGTCAATTACCTTTGATCCCATTGGCTGACTATTAATCCATTTCTTAGCGTGTTCCAATGTTTGCGGTAAAGTATTAGAAAGTTGATCTATTTGAGAACTTAGTCGAGCGCCCACAAACCATAAGAATAGACTGATTATAATCAAGTTTAATAGAATGGCTAGCACAAGCGAAAAGGTTTTTCCGATTTTAAATTTATTGTAGATAAGAGAAGAGCATCCGTGAAAGTAAACGCTCATTAATACCCCCGCCAAAACTAAAAGGAGAAGACTAAAAAGTGTTTTGAAAAGTAACAAGATAACCACAATTAGCGTTACTATTCCCGAGGCAATCCATATTTTAGTTGAGTATTTTAGTGGTGATATATTATAATCTTTTCTTGGATCTTGTTGCATAAGTTAATTTTTAAGAATTGATGAGCAATGCACCAACGATGGGTAGTTTTAAAGATACAAATTTTCATAAAAAAAATTAGTGATTCGTAGAATTTATTAGACTGTTTCACGAGAAATCTATATTGCATTTACTTCAAATCTAGTTCTAGTAAGCATGTTTTACTAAATAGTTGCGTTGAATTCTCTTTGTCAGCGATTATGCAAAAAATTTACTGTCTAGTTTTAGTACCGAAAATTAATTTCATTGACAACACATCTAAATGTTGCAGTTATATATACAGCAACAAATTCTCTTCGAAAAATTCTACAAAATAAAAGTTCATCTTTTAAAAAAGACTTTCCCTATATTTGACGTTTTTAAAATTTCGAAAATGAAACAATCTATTAAAGATGCGAAGCCATTATATCTGTATCTTCTCTCAACAGCTTTTATCTTTCTGTCGAAATTCGTAGAATCAGATTATCAAATGCTTTCATATGTTTTTACTGGAATAGCGGTCGCGATATTTATTTTGGCGCTAACACAGCATTTTAAGACTAGGAAATAGTAGAAAGTTTAAATATTTCTTTAGTTGTGTTATTAACTTAAGAGCTAAAAGCTAACAGCTGATAGCTAAAGGCTGATAGATAACAGCTAGCAAACAAACTCCAATCCTAAATTTCGCCTACTTTTAATACTTATCGATTTATCTTCTTTGAGATATTTTCGCAGTCGACTAATAAAAACATCCATACTTCGGCCAGAAAAGAAATCGTCGGTGTTCCAAATTGCCTTTAAGATTACTTCTCGCTTGATCAACTGATTTTTGTTTTCGAATAAGAATAGGAGGAGAGCAGCTTCTTTTTCTGTTAGTTGCTGTTTAGAATCAATACAAGTCAAGGTCAATCTTTCGGCATCAAAAATGAATTTTCCAATCGCAATTTTCTGATTTTGAGAAAGTATTTGAATTGCCTTCTCACTTCTTTTCAAAATATTCTGAATTCGTAAAACAAGTTCGTCCGCTTCAAAAGGTTTTAATATATAATCATCAGCGCCTAATTTAAGTCCGCGAATTTTATCTTCTTTTAATTTCTTAGCAGTCAGAAACAGAAATGGAACTTCAGGATTTTGATTCACGATTTTTTCGGCAAGGGTAAATCCATCCATTTTTGGCATCATCACATCCAATATACAAAAGTCGAATAGTTCTTTTTTAAAAGCATCAAAAGCCATTTCACCATCGGTAACCCAATGTACTCTAAAGTCGAAAAGCTCTAAGTACTGCTTTAAAACTTTTGCAAAATCTGCATCGTCTTCTGCCAAAAGAATTTTTTTCATTTCCTAAATAGTTGAATATTGATAATTTAAAAAAATAGTTACAATAGCAAAGTCAAGTGTCAAGAGGCTGGAATTGATAGATTAAAAGTCGCTCCCTTGCCCAAATCACTTACAATCTGAATACTGCCGTGATGCGCTTTTACAATCTGTTGCACATAATATAATCCAAGCCCCAATCCTTTTGTAGTATGAATATCGCCTTGCTGTACGCGATAAAATTTATCAAATAATACCAACTGATTTTGTTTTGATATCCCAATTCCATCGTCTTGAATCGCAATGCAGAACTTAGAATCGTGCATAGAACAGGAAACCAATATATTATGACAGCCATATTTAACTGCGTTTTCTAATACATTCGTAATTGCCGTGGTAAGATGAAATTTATCCAGATTTAGGGTTGCCGAAAGATTTTTAAAGTCAGTTTTGATTAACACATTTGGAAAAGCAATTTGGAAATCGTCGATTATCTCATTCAGAAAATTCGCCATTAGAACTTTTTCTTTATTTAAATCGATATCATTATAACCCAAAGCATTTGTCATCACTTGATCTATCAGACTTTGTAGACGAGTATTTTGTCTATTGATGGTTTCTAAAAGTCCATCAAAACTTTCGAAATTTTCTTTTATTTGAGGTCGACTGAGCAATTTTGTCGAAACGGATAATGTTGCCAATGGCGTTTTTAACTCGTGGGTAATGTTATTAATAAAATCAGTTTTGATATTACTTATTTTCTTTTGTTGTATCAAAGATTTCAACGTAATTACAAATAGAAGTGTAAGAATTAAAATAAAGCATACCGCCAATGAAAAGATCAATATCATTCTTTTCAAAACAATTATCTCCCAATTTTTTATTGAAACAAACAAAGTGTCTTCGGTCAGTAATTTATAAGAGACATTTCCAACTGTAGATTTAAATACGCCGCTGGTAGTACCAACGTAATTTCGGACCATAAATGCGTCTTCAAGTGATGCTAAATTCCCAAAAACCTTATTTGTAATCAGGGGTTGTTCAGCAAAAATAGTATCTGCTTCAGCATTGTTGTAGAGTACAAATTTATCCAACACAATCGCGAAATCCATTTCCAAATCGGGCATTTCTTTTCGAAATTCCTCTTGAAGCTTTTCAGTTAATTCCTTTTTGAAATTATTCTGTAGAATTGATTGTTTTATTTGCTCTTTTGTAGTTGTGTGATTTAGCAAAAAATGTTCTGCTAGTTCCTTATAATAAATATCTTTTTTGACAAAAATCTTCGAATCAATATCGCTGTAATCGTTGGTGATACTAGCAATACGCTCTTTAATTTCCAATCGAAACTGCTCCACTTTATATTCATATGCAGTCTTTACAAGATAGAATTGCATTGCAATCAGCCCAATTAAAACGGCTGCCGATCCAACGATAAGTAAATTGATCTTCTGCTTCATAAAGTTATAAATACTCTTCAAAAATACATTTTTTATCAATGGAAAAATAGATTAACCCTGTGTTAACCCTGCATTAACCTTCAATTCTACGTCTTTAATGCAAATTTGTAATCGTTGAAAATAGAAAATGTTTTAAAATTATATCTCTATGCTACTAATATCTAAAATTTATGCTGCCGCCCAAAAAGTTCCTGAAGATTTTGGTTTTCGTCATATAAAATTAAAATACCTCGACGATCCAGTGGATGTAATTGTAATTTCAAAAATAGGAGAAGAGCGCATTGCCAAACCACTTTTTCTATATTGTCAAGATAGTTTGCCCAAGCCTGTAATTAAATATTCTGAAAAAGGACTTTACGATATTCTGCCCTTTGATGAGCAATTATTTCTTAGTGATTTCCACATCGCGATTGTCGGAAAACCTTTTATTCCTGTTATCAGTAATGTCGACAAGTTATCTACAGACTTCCTATTTCTAAAAGATTTCGAAAACCGAATTCCGCCAAGAGGATATTCGGATAGAAATTATTTGGATTATTACGTTTTTCGAAATAATTCAATTTTAAAACAATTGTTTAAATACCGCTGGGCAAAAACTTCTAAACTTTTAGTTGTTGGTGAAGGCGAAGGAAGTTCGATTGCCGTAAAAATGGCGACATTAAATAAGAAAATCACGCATCTAATCTATTCACGAGGAAATCCCTACGGAAACTTCGCGAATCAGTTGCAAGAGAATAAATTAAATCAAAATAGCTATCAAACTTCGAAAGAAATTTTGCTTGACTATAGCGGAGTTGTGTCTAAATCAACAGAAATTCAATACAATCAATTAGAAACTTCAAAAGCAATTTTTAGTTTTTCACTTCCGCAACGTGATAATTTGCTGTCTTTAAAAATCCCAATTTTGGTATATTATAAAACTGCTGACTCCAACCGAGTATTTAATGATTTTTTCCAAATTGAAGTTATTCGAGAAAGAAAATTGAGTATTGAATTTGACTGCGACTTAGATAGTAGGCCTGATTTTCTATCAGAGAATGAAAAAAACAATTCTGACCGTATATCCAGAAAATGGCAAAAGTGGTGGGAGAGGTGCATTAACTTAAAATAATTGTTTGCTTAGGATAACAACAATAAAAAGGTGGTAATTTGTAATTACCACCTTTTTTCAAGTTCACAAAATTTGAATTATGCTTCTGCAGCATCAAAATTAATGTCATTATAAGCCGCTTCTGTCAATGTTTTATCTGCTGCTTTTTCTTCTTCTAGAGATTCGTGCAATAATTTTCCTGCTTTAATTTCACCTAGCGTTTTTGCGTAAGCACAAAGAGTACCGTAAGTCGCAATCTCGTAGTGTTCAATTTTTTGAGATGCCGCGATAATTCCAGCGTCACGTACAGCTCCTGGCTCAGTTTCTTCAAGGATTTCTTCCCCTTCTTTAATCAGTCCCGCCATTGCCTCACATTTTTTGGCAACCGCTTTCTCACCAATCATTTCAAATACTTGTTGTAGTCTTTCTATCTGACCTTCCGTTTCGGTTAGATGCGAATTTAACGCTTCAATTAGTTTCTTGCTAGTGGCATTTTTTGACATTTTTGGCAACGCTTTGGTCAATGCTTTTTCTGCCCAATAAATATCTTTTAATGCATCAACAAAGAATTCTCTCAAATCTTCTGCAGCACTTTTCTTTGCTTTCACTTCTTTTCCTCCGCTTTTGGCAGTAGAAGTCGACTTAGAGTCAGATTTTGCTGTAGATTTTTCGGCAGTTTTGCTTGCAGTTTTAGTTGTAGCTGAAGTTGCTTTTTTTTCGGTTTCTTTGGTATCTTTTTTGTCCGTAGTTTTCATAGTACTATTTTTTTTATTGAATTATAAAATTATAAAAGTCATCCTTTTACCATCTTACATAATTTTTGTAAAAATTTATTACTTCCACACTTAAGTAAATAGTAGACATTAAACGGGCATTTTCAAGGATCTTTTTTTTTGGGCGGCTGCGCAGCACCGGGCTGTCTGCTGTATCTTTACTGCTCCAATAAATAAAGTTTCTAAAACAAATAATCGGGGAGCAGTAAAGGATGCCGCGACCATCCCTGCCGCAAAATAGCGGTGTCCAAGATATTATTCAATCATCATAGAAATCCAATTCAAAAAGATTATTAGTAATTAAGAAACCTTAACTTGCTAGTGTAGTTTACAACGGATTTTAAGAATCTTACGGAGCATAAAATGATGGCAACACCTACAGATAATGATTCTCATTTTTCCAAATTGAAGAACGGGAAAAATCTAGCCGTTTTAATTGCTGTGAAATTTGGTCTTAAAGCCTTAAAAAGTCACGAACGTGAAGATGTGAATTATAATTATTTTCATCTTTTATTGAAAGGGTATATAGATCAGAATGGAAAACTTGAAATTACAAATCTTGAAGTAAAGGACAACCTGCCGTATGAAAAGCTAAAAGACTTTATCGAAAATCAAACGTACGATGTGAATTTTTTACCAACTGAATTTGACAAATTCTTTTTTACGACTTTTGATTATAAATTTAGATAGTTCTCGATGATTTCGCTGATTATCGCAGTTTTTTATTTATGCATTTATCTGCGAATATCTGCGGGATCTGCGGGATTGAAAAGTAAAACTGTCGGATTATCATAGAGTTTTTTTATGAGTTAATCCGCGAATATCTGCGAGATGTCCGCCAGTTAAAAATAAAGCTGTCGGATTATTGCAGAGTTTTTTTACGACCTAATCTGCGAATATCTGCGTGATCTGCGGGATTGAAAAATATTGCTGTCGATTATCACAGTTTTTTATTTATGCATTTATCTGCGAATATCTGCGTGATCTGCGGGAGTAAAAAATAATGCTGTCGAATTTTCGCAGAGTTTTTTTATGAGTTAATCTGCGAATATCTGCGGAATCTGAGATAGTAAAAAGTAATGCTGTCGATTATCGCAAAGCTTTTTTATGAGTTAATCTGCAAATATCTGAGGGATCTGCGGGAGTAAAAAATAATGCTGTCGGATTATAGCAGAGTTTTTTTATGAATTAATCCGCGAATATCTGCGAATATCTGCGGGATTGAAAAACAATGCTGTCGGATTATCGCAGTTTTTTATTTATGAGTTAATCTGCGAATATCTCCGGGATCTGCGGGGGTAAAAAATAATGCTGTAGATTATCACAGAGTTTTTTAATGGAGTTAATCCGCGAATATCTGGGAGATCTGCGGGATTGAAAAATAAAACTGTCGGATTATCATAGAGTTTTTTTATGAGTTAATCCGCGAATATCTGCGAGATTGAAAAATATTGCTGTCGGATTATCGCAATTTTTTATTTATGAGTTAATCTGCGAATATCTGCGGGATCTGCGGGAGTAAAAAATAATGCTGTCGGATTATCGCAGCTTTTTATGGAGCTAATCTGCGAATATCTGCGTGATCTGCGGCAGTAAAAAATAATGCTGTCGATTATCGCAGAGTTTTTTTACGACCTAATCTGCGAATATCTGCGAGATCTGCGGCAGTAAAAAATAATGCTGTCGAATTTTCGCAATTTTTTATTTATGAGTTAATCTGCGAATATCTCCGGGATCTGCGGGGGTAAAAAATAATGCTGTAGATTATCACAGAGTTTTTTAATGGAGTTAATCCGCGAATATCTGGGAGATCTGCGGGAGTATAAAATAATACTGTCGGATTATCGCAGCTTTTTATCTATTCATTTATCTGCGAATATCTGCGGGATTGAAAAACAATGCTGTCGGATTATCGCAGTTTTTTATTTATGCATTTTGTCCCGTCCTGAAATAGCGATACACAAAATGTATCATTATGAAAGAAGATCAGGGAAACCGCTACATCAAGCGCACACAGAAAGACTACACTATGTCTTTTAAATTACAAATTGTTCAAGAAATAGAGAAAGGATCTCGGTCTATTTCTGAAGTAACCAAAGAATATGGGATACAAAGTCATAGTACGGTTCTTAATTGGTTGCGAAAATTCGGTAACTTTGATTGGGAGAATCAAATACCAACTACTATGACAAAGTCACCAGAACAGAAGGTAATGGAGCTTGAAGCCAAAGTAAAACTACTGGAGAAGCAGAAGTCGCTTTTGGAACACCAAGCTTTTGTTGCAGATAAAAAAGCAATCATTTTCGATATGATGATTGATCTCGCTGAGAAAGAATATAAAATTGATATACGAAAAAACTCCTCACCCGAACAATCGACAATTTTAAAGAGCAAGAACACCAAACAGTAGTGTTCGCCTGTAATTTGTTCGGGGTAGACAGACAGGTTTATTATCGAAATATTAAAAGAAAGTCCGTAAAAGAGTCTAAAGCAATTGAAGTTGTATCGATGGTTCTATATATTAGGAAATCTATGCCCAGACTTGGTACAAAGAAATCGTACCATCTTTTAAAGGATCAATTGAAACCATTAAAAATAGGCAGGGATAAATTATTTAATATATTAAGGGCTAATCACTTACTAATCCAGCCTAGACGCAGCTATCACATCACAACTAACTCACATCATCACTTTAGAAAACATAAAAATCAAGTCCTTGGTTTAGAAATAAACAGACCTGATCAAGTATGGGTCTCTGATATAACATACATAGGCAGAAGAGAAAATCCTTGTTATTTAAGCATCATTACCGATGCATATTCTAAGAAGATTATGGGACACTACGTTGCCGATAATATGAATACTGAAAGCAGCGCATTAGCATTGAGGATGGCAATTAAACAAAGGAAAAGCAAGCAAGTTCCACTAATTCATCACTCGGATAGAGGCCTACAATATTGCGCAAAGGATTATCAAAAGATCTTAAGAAAAAATGGAATAGTAGCTAGTATGACACAGAACTCAGATCCGTACGAAAACGCCGTGGCCGAAAGAATCAATGGGATATTAAAACAGGAATTTATGATTGACAAATACAATCTAAAATTGAATCTAATGAAGAGCCTGGTTAAGGAATCAATTGACACTTACAATGAACTACGACCACATTATTCTAATTATATGCTAACTCCTAACCAAATGCATTTGCAGAACATAATTAAAATGAGAACCTATAAAACAAAAAAAAACACTTGCGAAAATGATTTTGCAAGTGTTTAATTAAATATTTTTGTCTAATAATCTGTATCGCTTATTTAGGACTAGACATTTATCTGCGAATATCTGCGGGATCTGCGGGAGTAAAAAATAATGCTGTCGGATTATTACAGAGTTTTTTTATGAGTTTATCTGCGGGATCTGCGGGAGTAAAAAATAATGCTGTAGATTATCACAGAGTTTTTTAATGGAGTTAATCCGCGAATAGCTTGGGGAAGTTGTTGCTGATAAAGTTGCTTTAGAGAAAACCCAAAAATTCAGAAAGCAGAGTGAGGATGAAATGAAAAAGAGAAGTATACAGCTAGATTAAGGCAATTATCTTCGTCAGTTTTACTTATATAAACTTACATCATTCTACCGGAAGCTGTCAAAAGCTGTCAAAAGCTATTAAAATAGACTGAAAAATACTGAAAAATACTGAAAATGTAAACTGAAATTCAGTTAATAAAATTACTCCTGATTTCTTCAGTTGATCGTAGAATTCAAAAAATCAACGTTAAAATCACACCGAAAGCATAGTTTTAAATCTTTAAAAAATATATTTGTTCAGCACACTAAATAGACAATTTTGTCTCTTAAAAAAACCGAAAGAGTACTTATATGGATACTGAGAAATTTATTTTCTGCCTAGAAGGAGTTTCAGACATTGACACTGTTACAACCACCGAAGTAGTTAAAACTTTAGAAGAAATCGCTTTGGAACAAGGTATCGCTAGTATTTACAAATCCTGCGACACCATCGAAAGTTTGGAAGAAAGTTTGGGAACTTTGCTTTATGATGATCACGATTTTAAAGATTACGAAATAATTTATCTAGTGATGCCGGGCGAATCGAATACTATTTGCTTGAATGATTATTTCTATAGTTTTGAAGAAATCGCCGAACTATTTGAAGGTAAGATGAAGGGGAAAGTAATTCATTTTGCCAACAGAAAAATATTGGATTTAACCGCCGAAGAATCCCAATACTTTCTAGATGTAACAGGAGCTCGGGCTGTCTCAGGTTACGGATCTTCCTATAATTCCATCGCAAGTACAAATACAATTGACAGAGCATTCTTTTCCTTATATCAAGAAAATGACGACCTGAAAGAAGTGGTTGAAGAGTTGTTTCAAAAGCATTACAATTTGTGTAAACTTCTAGATTTTAGATTGTACTATTAACGCACGCAAATAGCTGAGTTAATAGTGTATATTTCAATATTTTTACTTTCCACCAGTAGATAAATCATTTCCCAAAATTCATACTACTTTCAAAGATTTGTGAAACATCCTCTTGTTTGTGCTAACATCCATTTTCTTTTTCCAAATCTCCAATTCACAAAGTCCTATAGATTTCTTAAATATAAAATTTAATGTCCTCAAGTTTCTAAATTATTTTTTATCTTGAAGTTCCAAGACAAATAATTTTCTAGTGAATTTAATTCAACTTTTTAAACGCCTTCGTTTCTTCGTTAAGCCTTACCAAAAGTGGGTAATGATCACCCTATTTCTGACTCTCATCGGATCATTTATGGCGCAGGTAAATGCGTATGTTTTACGCTACACTGTGGATGAGCTAGCATTGATGACTACCGGAGAGAAATTAATTCAGGATGGTACGAAGCTTTTGATAATGATAAGTGTTGTACTTCTGGTTAAGGAATTGGTGTATGCCCTAGTCCAATATGGGCAAAAGTTCTTTGGTGAAAAATTGCGAATTTATGTTACAAGAGATATTTCGCAGTTAATTGTAGAAAGGATTCTAACCTATAGGATGGCATTCTATACCGCTACCGAAAATGAAAGCGGAAAATTACAAACGCGAATTGATCTCGGCGTTTCCAGCTTAACCAGGCTAGTTCGCAACCTTTTTATTGATATTTTTCCACTGTTTGCAAATGCGATTATTGCACTGATTGCGATGTTTATTGCCAATGTGTATGTCGGATTAGTCAGTGTGATGATAATCCCAATTTACTTTTATGTCAGCGCACGTCAAGCGGACAAACTTGGAGGTTTCCGACGCAGTATGCGTGATTACCGCGAATCCAAGAACAATAGAATTATCGGACTCATCGAATCAATCACTGTAATAAAATCTTTCAATCGAGAAAAATCTGAAGCTGGTAGACATGAAAAGATTCAATTTGATATGACTGAAAATCAAATGAAAACGCGTCAAATAAGTTTTTTGTTTGACGGATTAAAGTCTTTCTTAGAACAATTTGGATTGGTAGCGATTATTATTTTGACTGTCTATTTAGTATTAAACGGAAGTATGACCGTCGGAGCTATTATGTTTCACGTAATGCTTTTCGCCAATGTTTCAGCACCAATCCGACAATTGCAACGAATTTATGACGAGGTAAACGATGCAATAATTTACTCCGAAGGATTTTTTGAAATCCTCGACGCCGAAAATCAAAAAGAACCAAGCGGTACTTATATTCCCGAAAAGGTAGTTGGAAACTTTACGGTCAAAGATGTCGAATTCACTTATCCAAATGGCGTTCATGCGCTTAACAATGTTTCGTTTACAGTTCCGGCAAATACGATCACTGCTTTGGTTGGGCTCAGTGGAGCAGGGAAGAGCACATTGGTGAACCTACTTGATAAATTTTATGAACCCAATTCTGGCGAAATACTCCTTGACGGAATCGATTTACAGAAATTCGACACTCAGTGGTTGCGCGACAATATCGGACTAGTATTACAACGAAATCATATTTTTAATGATACGGTTTCTGAAAATATTAGGTACGGAAATCAAGATGCTACTCACGAAGAAATTGTGGCTGCCGCCAAGAAAGCTTATATACATGAGCAGATCATGAATTTACCAAAAGGTTATAACTCAAAAGCCGATCAGCTCTCCGGAGGTCAACAACAACGTATTTCCATAGCAAGGCTATTCCTAAAAAATCCGCCGATAATTATTCTGGACGAACCAACTGCAAGTTTGGATGCAATTGCCACTCAGGAAATTAAGAAAAGTCTTGACGCCATAAAAAAAGATAGAACTGTGATTATTATCTCGCACAGTATCTCGCAAATTATCGATGCTGAAAATGTGGTCGTATTGAAGCAGGGAACTGTTATAGAACAAGGAACTCACGATGAATTATACAAAAACGAAAGTACTTACTACGAAATTTTCAATGCCCTGGCAAATAGTCTAAATATCGAAAAAATCTCTGAAACGATACGATAATTTTAATATTCATAACCTCTTGTAATTGCGATTATAATAAAAACGAGTTTTATGGCGAGGAACGAATTAATCGCGTCCTTAATTTTTTCGCGTGAATAAAGTAAAGTCAAAAATTTAGTAATAAATTATTCTGCCGATTGCGTACTTGCATCTGTAATGCCAACTGCCGATTAAATTACATTGATCAATTTCTTATTACTGCTTACGAGCTTTCCTATTTCGCTTGCCAAACTTTGCCCCCAATGATATTCGTAAGTCGTATTTCGTATTTCGTAAATCGTACTTCGTAAATGGTACTTCGTAAATGATACTTCGTAAATGGTACTTCGTAAATGGTACTTCGTAAATGGTACTTCGTAAATCGTACTTCGTAAATTAAAAATCCCATTTCGTAAATTTCAACAGTAACTGCGCGAAGGATTGCAGCGGCATCCTTTTCTGGCTTTTTTGCCAGAAAAGATACAGCGGAAAGCCTGACCCAAAGGATCGCGCCCAAAAAAAAATAGTGATATTTAACAATTTAATTTCAATAGAAAAATAACAAAAAAAATGTGCAGACAAAAAGCCTGCACATTTTAAAAACATATCCTTTAAAATTTTTAAACTGGCAAATCACTTGCTCGCTCCATACGATCCCAATTTCTGTGCTTGGCAATAGCATCGACAAATTTCTGTGCATCGGCGTTAATCAAAATCGCTTTGTCATCCTTAAAATCAGACACGAAAGTCTTATTTAGCATGTCTTCACCTTCATTATCGGCAGCAATTGCTTTGCAATGTTTCAAGGCTTCATTGATAAATTTCACATATTTCTTTTCGGCTTTGAGACCATCGATAGATTTCTGTCCACCAGGAATGTAGATGGCGTCAAAAAGCACACTTTCGGTAGTGGCAATTGCAGCATCAACCTTGTGTTCCATCCCAGTATCACAAGTAATTGTGCCACCGTGAGGAGCAATAATTTTTACAACTGCATGCTTCGCTTCAAGTGTTTTTTTCATAGCATCAAAGTCTTTCATACTAAAACCATCAGCCATCAAACACGCAATCTGACGGGTGGCAATCGTATCAAATTTTGACTTATCCTGACTCAATGCTGGCGATTTGTCCAAATAATTTTTGGCTTTTCCAGGTTGGAAATCTTCCACATTACAATCAGCAGAAATCGCCTGATTTATAGGTTGTTCAATGGTATCTGGGACTTTGAGACCTAGTTTCTTTGCAACTTGTGCCGCCAAATCCTCATTAATTTCATTAACCATCCAAAGCATTCGCTCCTGAATATGTTGATGCGTACATTTTCCTAGTTCAAAAGCGTACGCTTCCATAACGTGTTGTTGTTCCCACTTCTGCAAACTGCGGTAAAATAATGCAGGCTGCGAAAAGAAGTCAATAAAACTCTCGGATCTTGTACGAATTTTATTCGAATCAATGCGCTCGGCATACGACTCAAAAGCACCATCCGAAACTTTGGACATGTGCGGACAACCGCCACCCAAGGTATTTGGAAAATATGCCGTATTGCCCTTCGGAATGCTCATCTGCATCTGACCGTCGCGCTGATTATTGTGAACTTCCACAATTGGTTTATTGATTGGAATTTGATGAAAATTAGGGGATCCTAAACGAGACAATTGAGTGTCGCGGTAGGAGAATAATCTACCTTGAAGAAGCGGATCATTAGAAAAATCGATTCCTGGAACAATATTTCCAGGCAAGAAAGCGACCTGCTCGGTTTCGGCAAAGAAGTTTTCAGGATTTCTATTCAAAGTCATTTTCCCAACAATCGTGACAGGCACCATCTCCTCAGGAATTAATTTGGTAGGATCAAGCAAGTCAAATTCATACTTATGCTCGTCGGCTTCGGGAACAATCTGGAAACCAAGTTCCCATTCCGGAAACTGTCCTGAATCAATTGCATCCCATAAATCACGACGGTGAAAATCAGAATCTGCACCGCTAATTTTCACCGCTTCGTCCCAAGTTACTGAGTGAACACCCAAAACTGGTTTCCAGTGAAACTTCACAAAATGTGCTTCACCTTTTTCATTAATAAGTCGGTAGGTATGAATCCCGAAACCTTCCATCATTCGCAAACTTCTCGGGATCGCGCGGTCGCTCATCACCCAAATTTGGTTGTGAAGTGTTTCTGGAGTTAGCGAAACGAAGTCGTAAAAAGTATCGTGAGCCGAAGCTGCTTGTGGAATTTCCTTATTTGGCTCCGGCTTTACCGCATGTACAAGATCTGGAAATTTCATTGCATCTTGAATAAAGAAAATCGGCATATTGTTTCCAATTAAATCCCACGTTCCTTCTTCGGTATAAAATTTCACCGCGAATCCGCGCACATCTCTTGCCAAATCTGTAGATCCTTTTGATCCCGCTACCGTTGAAAACCGAACAAATACAGGAGTTTTTCTTGAGGTATCATTAAAAATTCCCGCTTTAGTAAATTCTCCTTGAGGCTTATAAAGTTCAAAAACGCCATGAGCGCCGCTGCCTCGCGCATGTACAATTCGCTCTGGAATTCGTTCATGGTCGAAACTTGTAATTTTTTCGCGCAATAGAAAATCCTCCAACAATGTCGAGCCTCGAGGTCCTGATTTGAGCGAATTATTGGTGTCATTAACCTTTAATCCTTGTCGCGTAGTTAGTGGTTTTCCAGTTGCATCAGTCATATCATCACGGAGTTGAGTGATTTTTGCTGAATCTTTTGCTTTGTCTGATTTATTGTCCATTCTGTTATGTTTTTGTGGTTGTGATAGTGCTAAATTATTGATTGTAGTGTTTTGTGTGGTTGTTGGTGCAATTTACCGAGCGATTTTACAATTGCATATATTATAGCTATTGTGTTGAGAAATTTACAAATCCAGTTACAGGTTTTGTAAAAAATGCAATTTCAACCCGCGCAACTTATACATAAAAAAACCCGCCATGGCAGGTTTTCTATGTGGTAGCAAGTGGATTATTGTCCAGCTTCGTCGTTGGCATCGCTGCCTTCAACTTTTACTATTTTGTTATAAATTCCTAATAGTAAGAAGGAAGTTGCCCATTGTCCTACAAATAGAGATGTTGTCCCTTTTCCTAAAACTTTCAGAGTAGCAGAGGCTGCCATCGATCCAACCGCCGCCCATAAAAATAAATCTGATGGTAATTTAGCCGTTTGTTGTTCAATTTTCTTTGCAATAGGTCCTTCTGAATGATCGTTTTTGATAATACCCATAATTTTTTAGTTTTTAAGTTATTATTTTCTAATGCTAAAATTATCGAAGACGTTGATATATAGCTTTATACAATTTTTAAGATTAGTATCAAAATTCCTATTTTTTAGTTTTTATCACGTTTTTTATTTTGGGCGGCTTGTGGCTATATTTGCGTTTGAAGACCTCCGTAATATTGAAATTATACGGTAACGCAATTACAGCCACAACCGGGCCATCCACTGTATCTTTGCTGCTAGAAGGACTATTTATATAAGAAATCTTCGTGCTTTACGATAATTTAGTACATTTCGTGAAGCAGCAAAGGATGCCGCTCCTGTCCCTGCCGCGAGACTCGCGTTTGAAACATATTAAAGATCTAAATCAAAATTTAGCACAACTTCTATGAGCTAATTTTACTGCTATTTTTTAAAGATAAAAATCCTATTTTTACAATAATACATTGTCGAAATCAAAATATTTTGTCGAATGGATTTCTATCTAATAAAGAGTGATTGGTAATTTGAAAGTCGATTTATTTTATATTAGGATATAGATCGGGAAGAGGAGCTCAGAAATCATTTTAATACTTATGAAATACGCACAACTCAATGAGCAGAAGTAAATTAATCCTCGCATCAATCCCTTTGATTATTTTAGGCTTATCTGCCTATTACTTTTATCCAGAACAAAAGGTTCCTGACAATATTGAGATTGACAAACTACTTGTATATAAATCCAAAAGGCAATTGTTGGCTTTTTCAAACGGCGAACTTATTAAGACGTACAAAATATCACTTGGCAAAAACCCAGTTGGTCATAAAGAATTTGAAGGGGACAAAAAAACGCCAGAGGGACTTTACACAATAAATGATAAAAATCCCCATAGTGGTTACCATAAAAATCTTGGCGTGTCATATCCTAATAAAGTAGATATTGCAAATTCTAAACGATTGGGAAAACCTACTGGCGGCGACATCAAAATTCACGGACTACGCAATAAAACGGGATATATTGGTAAATTTCACCGTTGGACCGATTGGACTTTGGGCTGTATAGCACTTACGGATCAAGAGATTGACGAACTGTATCGCGCAGTAAAGGTAGGAACACAAATCGAAATTAAACCTAGCAAAATCGGAAGAGAATAAGATCCTAATAAAGCAAAACTGACTTGATAACTATGAACGACTTGAGATACAATATAAAATCGGCATTATTTGGAGTTGCAATTGGCGATGCGCTTGGTGTTCCGGTAGAGTTTAAAAGTAGAGAAGCAATCAGTGAAAATCCCGTTTTAGATATGACTGGCTTTGGTACCTACAATTTACCGCCCGGCACTTTCTCTGACGATAGTTCCTTAACTTTTTGCCTTGCCGAAGCTTTGACTGAAGATTTTGATCTAGATATTATAGCTCGAAATTTCATAAAGTGGTTTTATGAAAATTATTGGACAGCAAGAGGCGACGTTTTTGATATTGGTATTGCCACTAGGCAAGCGATTGACAAACTTGCACGCGGAGTTCAAGCGGAGCACGCTGGGGGAATTGATGTTTCGTCAAATGGCAACGGCTCACTGATGAGAATTCTTCCATTAGTCTTCTATATTATCGATAAACCAATTGCAGAAAGGTTTGAGATCACAAAACAAATTTCTTCGATCACTCACGGCCATATTCGGTCTGTCGTTTCATGCTTCTACTATCTAGAATTTGCAAGGCATATTATTCGAGGAACTGACAAATTTGAAATTTATAAAAAATTGCAAAGTGAAGTTCCCGACTTTCTAAACTCAATATCAACTGAACCAGTCGAAATTAATTTATTTAACCGACTTTTAGAAAATAATATATATGAGTTAGAGTCAAATGTTATTTCTAGTAGCGGTTATGTACTACACACTCTCGAAGCAACCATTTGGTGTTTACTCACAACAGACAATTACCACGAAGCAGTTTTAAAAGCGGTAAATCTTGGTGATGATACTGACACCACAGCCGCAGTTACAGGAGGTGTGGCAGGACTTCTTTATGGCTTTGAATCTATTCCTAAAACCTGGCTAAATCTGCTTGCAAGAAAAGATGACATCGAAGATTTGGCAGAAAGATTTGCTGACAAGATTATATTTGACAGAAATTAGAAAATGCTTTTTTCAATATTTTGTGTTCTAATCCAAAAATACTATAAGCTTTTAACAGTTGGAAGGCGTTTCTGATGGGGAGCCAATTTTTTAATTACTTGTCTATTAGCAGTCTTCTTGTTAAAATTCTATTTTCTGTTTCGAGCAACAAGATATAAATTCCGTTTGCTAATTCTGAAACATCATTCTTCAAAACTTTAGAACTTTTTACTAATTGTCCTAGTAAATTGTAGAATTTGACCGAGTTGATTTCAAGAACTTCAGACTGTATTTCAAATTGATCCTTGGCTGGATTTGGAAACAATAATACATTTTGTGAGTCTTGTTCGAAATTTGCAGTATGCAACGGAATAAAACTGCTATCGAAAAGACTATTATAATCACACTCTTCCGATACCAAAGAATTATAGTGATATATCTCAATATTATACAACTCCGGATTTGCAATTGGAATAAATATTTCTATCGTATAATCACTAGGCATCGCGAGAATAGTCTCATGGTAACAAGCCGTAACTTTTAGAAGATTATCTTCGACTGTGTAGGTGTGTCCTAAATAACTTGTCGCCATCATCGTAAACACATCAATACTTATCTGAATTCCTCCCTCAACCACTTCAGCGGTTGAATATTGACCAATATTTGGTGTTTGCGCTTGCAAATTGTGGTTAAAAACAATAAAAAGTAATAGGAGTAGAGCTTTTTTCATAATCGTTGCGTTTAAAATATCGGCGTAAGAAATTTAATAAATCTAATATATAGCTTTAGATGTCTATAATGACGTAAATTAGAAGATAATATGCCTATCACTATTAGTTTTATTTTAATTGAAAGCTATTTCTATGAGTAGAGAAGCAAATAATTTTTAAGAATTTATCTACCTAAATGGCTTTAAAACAACCACCCCAATGAAAGAAACGATCAATATAGTAAAGCATTCTGGCGAAATAGAGGAATTCGATTTAAACAAGCTAAAAAATTCGCTTAGAAGATCAGCAGTAGATGAGCGATTAATTCTAAAAATAGCAGCGGAAGTAGAAAGTAATCTTCGGGAAGGAATGACCACAAAGCAAGTTTACAAGATGGCATATAAAATGCTAAAAGGTACATCGAGAGTAAGTGCGTCAAAGTATAAACTTAAAAAAGCCTTGATGCAATTAGGTCCTTCAGGATTTCCTTTTGAAAACTTAGTGGGCAAGTTATTATCCTACGAAGGCTTTTTCACAGAAGTGGGAGTAACGGTGCAGGGACATTGCGTACAGCACGAAGTAGATGTGATCGCTCAAAAGGATAAAAATCATTTTATGATAGAGTGCAAGTATCATAGTGATCAAGGTCGATTTTGTGATGTAAAAGTGCCGTTGTATATCCAATCAAGATTTATCGACGTAAAGACCGAATGGAAAAAACAGCCTGATCAGCAGTCAAAACAATATAAAGGTTGGGTTTACACAAATACTAGATTTACCTCCGATGCTATCAGTTACGGGACTTGTGCGGGTTTAGGATTGACAAGTTGGGATTATCCACCAGGAAATGGACTTCGTGAAAGAATAGACCGTTCGGGATTACATCCAATTACCGCAATAACATCTTTGACAAAGAATGAGAAGACCCAATTACTAGACAAAGGCGTTGTGATCTGCAATGAACTCTTGGAAAACCCACTTTTATTAGAGCAAGTAGGCATCGGCCAAGGAAGAGTTCATAATATACTAGAGGATTTAGAAGAATTATGCAAACCAGTTAAACTACTTTATAATGAAAAACGATAAAATACGAATTCACTTTTTAGGTGCTGCAGGCACAGTAACTGGCTCAAAATATTTAATTGATACAGGCGAAAAAAAGATTTTAGTAGACTGTGGACTTTTTCAAGGTCTGAAAGAACTACGACTTAAAAATTGGGAGTATCCGCCAGTAAATGTTGAGAATATTGATATAGTACTATTAACGCATGGCCACATGGATCACACAGGTTATTTGCCACGATTAATCAATCAGGGATTTAAGGGTCCAATCTTAGGAACGAATCCAACTTTGGAGATAGCCAAAATAATTTTGTATGACAGTGCCAAAATTCAGGAGCAAGACGCCGAACGTGCTAATAAGGAGGGGTATTCTAAGCATAGCCCGGCAGAACCTTTATACACGATAGCAGATGTTGACAAGACAATTCCACATTTTAAGACAATTCCTCAAGCGCAATGGATTCCGTTGTTTCTGGGAATAAAAGTGCGATTCCAATACAACGGTCACATATTGGGGGCAACTTTTATCGAACTAGATATTAATGGAAAGCGCTTTGTCTTTTCGGGAGATATTGGAAGAGTAAATGATTTTTTATTGTATACACCTTTGAAACCCAAAAAAGCAGATGTGCTCTTTATCGAATCAACTTACGGAGGCCGATTCCATCAAGAAGAAGAAGATGCTTTACCAGAAATAGAAAAATTGGTGAACGAAACAATTAGTAGAGGTGGAAGTTTATTTGTTCCTAGTTTCTCAGTAGAACGAGCGCAGTTAATGATGTTTATTTTCTGGAAATTAGTAAAAGAAAACAAAATTCCCAAGGTGCAAATGATCATGGATAGTCCAATGGGCGCCGATGTTTTAGAATTATTCCAACGAACAAAAGATTGGCATAAACTAGATTATGACGAATGTAAAGAAATGTGCTCACACTTTACAATTGTAAGTAGCTATCAAGAAACGATGGAATTACGCCAAGATAAAAAACCGAAAATTGTAATTGCAGGCAGCGGCATGCTAACGGGCGGACGTATGCTCAATTACCTAGAAACTCAAGCACAATACGCCGAAAACACATTGCTTTTCGTGGGCTATCAAGCCGAAGGAACTCGCGGGCGTAAATTATTGGAAGGAGCAAAAGAGCTTAAAGTGTACGGAAAGTATGTGCCTTTTGATATGCAGGTGGCCGAAGTTGAAGGTTTGTCAGCACACGCTGATCACGCAGAGTTGATTGGCTGGATGAATAAATTAAAAAAACAGCCGCAACGTATATTTATTATTCACGGTGAAAAAGAAGGAGCAGAGGCTGTGCAAATTGGCATTAAAGAAAAGTATGGCTGGGAGTCGGAAATTCCGCAACTTTATAGCATTGAGGAGGTGTAGCTTATGTGGCTCAACCTTTTTAAATATGGTAGAAATACCGAGAGTCTTTTGATAGTTTTTTAGCTGTTATTTGTCTAAATTATTGTAGAAACCTTGATTGATGAATCGTAACTTTGCTTATAATACTCTTTGTAAACAAAGTACAAAATCTAAGCTAAAAGTAAATGTCTGAAATAGCAAACGATCGCAAAGTCTTCACACTACTCGAAGTCTCGAAAAGTGTGCAGAAAACTATATCCGAAAGATATAAGAGTACTTTTTGGGTAAAGGCGGAGATGAATAAGCTAAACCATTACAGTCATTCGGGGCATTGCTATCCAGAGTTGATAGAAAAGAAAGATGGGAAAATCATTGCACAAATCAGATCGAATCTTTGGCGTGATGATTATCAAAATATTAATAATAACTTTTTAAAAACGTTAAAAGAGCCACTTAAGGACGGCATTAAAATATTATTTCTGGCAAGGTTGGGTTTTGATCCTGTCTATGGGATTTCGTTGCAAATATTGGATATTGATCCGAGTTACACCTTAGGTGATTTGCAAAAGGAGAAACAAAATACAATTATTCAATTACAATCTGAAGCGATTTTTTCTCTCAATAAAACTCGAGAATTACCGTTGCTTCCTCAGAGAATTGCCGTAATTTCGGTAGCAACCAGCAAAGGATTTGTTGATTTTGCCCAAGTATTAGATCACAATCCTTGGGGTTATAAATTTTTCCACTATTTATTTCCGTCAATTCTTCAGGGAGAAAAAGCAGTGATAGGCATTATCTCGCAATTAAAGAGAATCGAAAGAGTTTGTGAGCATTTTGATGTGGTAGCAATAATTCGAGGTGGTGGTGGAGATGTTGGACTATCTTGTTATAATAATTACGAATTGTCAAAAGCGGTTGCATTATTTCCGATTCCAGTAATTACCGGAATTGGTCATGCGACAAATGAGACGGTGTGCGAAATGGTTTCATACCAAAATGCAATTACACCAACAAAGATTGCCGAATTTCTGATTCAGAAATTTCATAATTTTTCGGTGCCGCTGCAAAAAGCACGAGATTTAATTATCGATAAATCAAACCGACTAATTAGCGATGAGAAAACAAAGCTACAATCGGAAGTAAAGTTGTTTAGGTCTGTAAGTGAGACAATCTTACAAAGAAATCGTAATGCAATAGACCAGTCGACAATGGTACTAGTCCAACAGTCGCAATTTATGATTAAATCCAATTTGACCTTGATGAACGGATTTAATGAACAGATTTCCAAACTATCACTCTTACAGATTAGACAAGGTGCGATTTTATTGAAACAGTGGCAAGATAGTCTGTATTATCAGTCGAAACTGCGAGCCAAACAAGAAGTTTTACAGTTAGAAAATTTAGAAAAAAATTTAAAAAATTTAGATCCAATTAATATTTTAAAAAGAGGATTTAGCATTACCAGAATTAATGGAAAGGCAGTTACAGATATTGCGCAAGTAGAGAGAGGACAAGAGATAGAAACCCAAGTATATCAAGGAAAAATAACAAGTACAATAAAAAATTTAGGCGATGCAAAGTAAAACTAATTACGAGGATGCTTTTGAAGAATTAAAGCAAATTGTTTCGGAAATTGAAGAAGGCGAAATTTCGGTAGATTTACTTTCTGATAAAGTAAAAAGAGCTTCAGAATTGATCAAGATTTGCAAAGCTAAACTAACTTCCACTGAAGAAGATGTAAATAAGATACTAAAAGAATTGGAAGCTTAAAAATGCATTTGTATACAGGTATATGTATGCGTAAATATGTTTTTGATTGTTTCATTTCAAAATTATTTTACTTCCGGAGTCATGCGGCAGGGACATGAGTGACCCAAGCAAAACGAATTAGCAAAGCACATCCTTTTCTGCAAATTGATTATTAATTGCAGGTAATTAATGAATAAAATTTCTTACGAAAAGTTGTCGACGTTGCAGCTGAGATACAGTTTATGTATTGGGGCTGTGAAGAATGTAACAGCCACAAGCCGCTCAAAAGATATAATCCCCTAATTATATAATATTTGTTGGTTTTACATAAAGTATTTTAAAGATTTATCGTGGTAGATTTGTTGGAATTATTGTCTTATTCCAATTTTAAACTATATGACAAACTTATCCAACCTTGCCATTGTCGGAAGTGGTCCAACTGCAATTTATCTGCTAAAATATATCTGTGATTCAATCGATATTTTTCGGGATCAAATTGAAAAAGTGACCGTTTTTGAAAAAGAAGAAGTTTTGGGAATGGGCATGCCATACCATCCTAAAACTACAGATATTTACAATCTTGCCAATATTTCTTCAGAAGAAATTCCGATGTTGCAAGAGTCATTTGCCGATTGGCTTCGGAAACAACCTCAAAGTGAATTACAAAAATTTAATACTTACGAAACCGCTATTGACGATTCGGAAGTTTATAGTCGAATTGCGTTGGGACATTACTTTGCTGAGCAGTTTCAGCAGTTGATTTCGTGTTTAGAATCGTACGGTATTAAAGTGATTCAGCAGCTTAAGTGCGAAGTTTTTGATATTTCACAGGAAAAAGAATCGAGCTTGATAATTACAGATTGTAATCATAAATCACATCAATTTTCGACCGTTATAGTTGCCAATGGTCATGAATGGAAGGAAATTGACAAACCGGAATGTGGTTATTATGCGTCGCCATGGCCGATTCATAAGCTAATTCCGGCGGATGATCAAACTTACAATTTTCCAATCGGCACCTTAGGTGCATCGTTAAGTGCTTTTGATGTAGTTACTTCTTTATCGCACCGACATGGAGTTTTTGCCAAGGTTGGTAAAAAATTAACTTATATCAAAAAGGAAAGCAATCCTGATTTTAAAATTGTTTTGCATTCTTCGGCGGGGTGGCTGCCTCATTTGCAGTACGAACAGCTGAAGCCAATTCGGGAGATTTATCGCCATTTTGACCGCGATGAGTTATTAAATCTAATTAACGATCAAGGTTTTTTGTGTATTGAAAATTATTTTGATACGCTCTGCCGTCCAGCCTTACTCAAAGCTTTTGGCCGAGATAAATTGTATGAGGTGGTAGAAAAACTTCAAAAGCCAAATTTTAGTTTTAAAGATTTGGTCAAACTAATGTCTGAAAAACACAAATATGTAGATTCTTTTGAAGGAATGAAATTAGAAATGACGGTGGCAAAAAACTCTGTTTATAATAAAATTCCAATTTATTGGATGGAGACTTTAGACGATTTAATGTACAGTCTAAATTACCACGCCGAATTACTTTCTGCAGAAGACCACTTATTTTTTCATAAAGAAATCACCTCTTTTTTAATGAACGTCATTGCAGCTTTGCCTTTACAGTCTGCAGAAATACTGTTAGCTCTTTATGATGCAGATTGTATAGAGTTGATTTCAGGAAAAGTTACCTTTCCCAAAGACGCTTTTGAGAATGGCAGCACTAAGATTGTTGTAGAAAAACCAGATGGTAGTAGGCAGGACATCGAATATCAATTATTTGTGAACTGCAGCGGATCTACGAAATTAGAAATCAAAGACTATCGTTTTAAATCTTTGGTAGATCAAGGTGTGGTGCGAAGTGCAACCGCTCCGTTTTCGGAACCAGAAACTTTGGACAAATATGCTAAGCAAATCAGAGAGGGCGAAATTCTAGAAACGTCTGACAATATATTATTAAAACTTTCGGGTATAGATATCGACTCAAGTTACCGCACAATAAATAAAAATGGTACTCCAAATAATTTTTTATTTGATATAAACTTCAATCACACCAACGGTTTACGTCCCTATTCCTATGGTTTGCAAGCTTGCAGCGCGACAAGTTTAATTTTGGTCGAATCGTTATTGTTGGAGATTTTAGATGGTAAAAATGTCAGCGCTGATATAGAAGATATTACCAAGCTGTACGAAACCAATGACGAGCTTTAATATTATTATAATAACTTCTAAATGAATTAATTAAATGGTTTTAGGAAATAATCGAGTACCTCTTATTAAATATTTTCCTAAATATAAGTAAATTTTCCAATCGTTTTTTTTGCTCAAAATAATCTAGATATTCTTAAATTTGCCGCGTTTTAAATTTGATTTTTTTTAAAAAGACTTTCTGATAACAGTTTTTTTGAATTTTATATTACATTTTACTTATGTATCAATTAACTTATAGTTCAATTTCCAAAGAAGGATTAATTGTTGAGGATCTTGAAAATATTCTTGAGACTGCAAAATCTATAAACTTCCAGAATGATATATCTGGCTGTTTAGTGTACCACAATGAAAATTTTATTCAAATTCTCGAGGGAGAAGAAGAGGATGTTCTTAAAATTTACGATAAAATAAAAGAAGATGGAAGACATCATTCTATCAAATTACTATGGGAAAATCAGATAAATACCAGATCGTTTCAAGAATGGAACATGGCATTTTACCGGCCATCAGACCAAAATGCTAAATTATTTGTCGAGAATATTCTGCTTTTATCGGATTACTCTGAAAAATCTACAAGCTCTTCATTAAGTTTTTGGGCAGAAATTGGTAAAGTTTTACGTGGAAAAACCTTGAACAGGTAAGTAACTATTCGCGCGAGTCATTTGAAAATAAAATTTTTTTTCATCATCTTTAAATTTTGTAAATACAGCTTAAAATTTCATAATGAAATGTACTTCAATAGTTTATAAATTTATCAGACTAAAGCTTTTAATTAAATAATCAGCGAAGTAATAATTGAATGTAAGTAATTTAAGTTTTTAAGATTTTAATAAATAAAATTGTTCTGATGCTTGTTGCAACGAAGGTCACGGGTAGTCAGGTTGTCGAAGTAGCTGTAACGGCGTATGTCCTTTCCACCCGTTCGGGCATACACAAAAAGCCTACGTCTCCATAGTTAAAGGGGAATCAGTCACACGGCAATAATCCAAGCATCGAACAATTTTTTCTTTCTATCCTCCATATTTTTTTGAATTATACTACTTTTTTTGATTTACAAATAGCCGTTTTTTATGGTTTCAATAGAGTTTTGCTATAAAACCACAATCACCGTGGTAGCTGTGTTGCTAATTATAATAGGTATAAGCTTCCTATTTCGTATACTGAATCGAGAGGAACCTACATTTCAGAAGATATTTACTAGCAATTTTTCTGATTGTAAAGTCCTAGTGCATAATATTTAGACACCAAAAATTTTAGCTTTTAATACTTTAAAAGTTGTATATTAAATTTTGAGGATGCTATAGAGATAATCATTTTAACAACAAATTGCAAAAACTCTAATTTCACTTCATTATTTTTGTTTCATTCTTTATGAACTATGAAACGATTTCATTTACTTATTGTCCTCTTACTCAGTATTTATTTAATGCCGAATACTGTTATGGCATGTGATGATGCAGCAGACAAAATAGTAAATAAAGAACATTCGCATATCCAAAATGAGCAGCATAAAAGTTGCTGTCATAATAAGAGTGTTTCTTCTGGAAATGATAAAGAATGTTCTGGTGACTGTGAAAAATCTTGTTGTACTTGTGCAGCAACATCTCTTTCAAGTGCATTCAATTTAGTATCAGGAGCTATTATAAATGACGCATCATCCAATTATTTTTTGGATAGTAAATCCCAATTTAATTATGTTTCAAGAGCCATTTCTGATGGTTTCTTAGACCTTTGGCTTATTCCAAAAATAGGCTAAAATCTTCTTTTGATAGCCATAGCTCTATCAATTTTCTTCAGCGTAAATGTCTAGTTTTAAGTTATTATTTAGAAAGAATATTATAATTTCTTTCAAATATTACAAACTATTTTTTACAGCAATATTACTTTCAATATTATTATTTACAAGAATCGAAGTTATGACTTTGATTATAAATCCATTCAAGAAAATGAAAACATTATCTATAAAATTAATGATGACTGCGCTATTGGCGTTTACAGTCAGCGCAAATGCACAATTTAAAAATGCAAAAACCGAAGTAGTAACAATCTACGGAAACTGCGGAATGTGCAAGAATACGATAGAAACTGCAGGAAATTTTAAAAAATTAGCCAAGGTAGATTGGGACAAAAACACTAAACTCGCAACGATAACGTACGATAGCGAAAAGACAAGTAAAAATGAGATTCTTAAAAGAATTGCCCTTGCAGGCTATGATAATGAAACTTTTCTGGCGCCGGATGATATCTACGGCAATTTACACGGTTGTTGCCAATATGATCGTACTGCAAAAGTTGCCACAATAAAGGAAGAATTAAAATCTGAACATAGTACGCACGGGCAATCTAAGAAAAAAGCTGTTAATAATTTGTCTGCTTTGGAAGTGGTTTATAATAATTACTTTGAACTTAAAGATGCGCTAGTAAATTCAAATTCTGAATTAGCAACAAATAAAGCTTCAACTTTAGCTAGTTCTATTGAAAAAGTTAAGATGTCACAACTTCAAAAGGATGTCCATACTGTTTGGATGAAAGTTGTGGACAAAATCAAAGCAAATGCAAAAAACATCGCTTCTAACAAAGATCTGGCAAAACAACGTTCGGAATTTAGCTCGCTTTCAGACAATATCTATTCGTTGATGAAAGTATCTAATCTAGACACTGCTGTATATTATCAATTTTGTCCGATGGCAAATGATGGGAAAGGTGCCAATTGGTTGAGTAAAGAAAGCCAAGTAAAAAACCCTTACTACGGATCAAAGATGTTGAGCTGTGGAAAGACTGTGGAAACTATCAAATAATTTTAATTGAATTCCCATTGCCTAGCGCGGTGGGATTTTTTTTAAAGCTTTCTAAAATCAAAAGTATTTCGTCTGAGGAATTTTTTGGAGATTTTAGCGGCATTCAATTGATTTAATAATCACCTAAATGAAATATTATTATGAATAATACACATACAAAAACACAAAGTAGTCTTTACTCCAAGTTCTTTTTGATGTTAGGATGTTCATTTATTGCAATGTATATCACAATGTATCTAAATACCTACTCAATAGATCACGTATATTTCAGTCTCACTAGATTTTATATGACGTGTATGGGTATATCAGCAATGGCAATTATTATGTTGCTGTTTATGTTGGGAATGTATAAAGACAAAAAGAAGAATATTGCAATCGTTATCGGTAGCATTCTGCTTTTTTCTTCGGCTTTGATATTAGTTAGAGCACAGAAACCTATAGTTGGTGATATCCTGTGGTTAAGAGCAATGATTCCTCACCACTCAATTGCAATACTGACCAGTGAGCGAGCTGATATTCAAGATGAAGAAGTTAAAAAGCTAGCAAATACCATTATCGAAGCGCAAAAAAAAGAGATTGAAGAGATGAAACTAATGATAAATAGACTAGAAAATGAAAAGTAAGCTAATAATTTTGTTGTTAATGCTTTTGAGCTTTTTGCAGAGTAGGGCACAAAATAATGTAAAATATGAACTGACTGTCACCGATACTTTGGTCAATTTTTCTGGAAAAGAAAAGAGAGGAATTGCCGTAAATGGGCAGATTCCCATGCCGACTTTAACTTTTACCGAAGGGGATATAGCCGAAATCGTGGTTCACAACAAGTCAAAAGAAAGTACTTCTTTGCACTGGCACGGAATATACCTTCCTAACAAAGAAGATGGGGTCCCACATTTAACACAAATGCCGATTATGCCAGGCGAATCTTTTACCTACAAATTTCCAGTCATTCAAAATGGGACACATTGGTATCATAGTCATAGTGGCTTTCAGGAGCAGATTGGTATGTATGGATCTTTAATAATGCTGAAAAGGAAAGATGATTCCACTTTTAGACAAGGTATTGATGATTTGCCATCTGTTCCAATTATTCTAAGTGAATGGACTGATATTAAACCAGAAAATGTGCAAAGAATGCTTCGCAATGCCAATGATTGGCCTGCCATCAAGAAGGGAACTGTGCAAAGTTACTCAGAAGCAATTGCCGCAGGACATTTTAAAACCAAAGTCGGCAACGAGTGGAAGCGAATGTTGGCGATGGATGTAAGCGATGTTTATTATGATAAATTTTTGATTAATGGAAAAAATGAAATTCATTTTCCACAATTTTCGGCCGGCGATAAAGTACGTTTACGTATTGCCAATGGTGGTGCTTCTTCGTATTTCTGGCTAACTTATGCTGGGGGCAAAATAACCGTCGTAGCCAATGACGGAAATGATGTAGAGCCTATTGAAGTGGATAGACTCATAATAGGAGTTTCTGAAACCTACGATATTGTAATTACGATTCCGGCGGATGGAACAGCTTATGAATTTCTAGCAACTCCCGAAGATCGTACAAGTTCTGCTTCAATGTATTTCGGAAAGGGAATAATTCAGCTTAAATCAAGACTTCCCAAACTCAAATACTTCGAGGGAATGAAAATGATGAATGATATGATGAAAATGGATGGTAGTATGGACGACATGGGAATGGAGATGTCGTATCAAAAGATGGATATGAACACTGTAATGTATCCAGAAGTAAGCGGCAATTCAAAAATTGATCACTCCGACCATAACATCGATATGAAGTCTGAAAAGAAAGATGAAGATCACTCCGGTCATAAGATGGATATGGATTCAAAAATAGATCATTCTGGACATGAAATGGATATGAAGTCTGAAAAGAAAGAGGAAGATCACTCCGATCATAAGATGGATGTGGATTCAATAATGGATCACTCTGGAAATAAAATGGATAAGAAATCTGAAAACAAATATGAAGATCACTCCGGTCATAAGATGGATATGGATTCAAAAATGGATCATTCTGGACATGAACTAAATACGAGTTCAGATTTAGTAACATTAAATTATGGAATGTTAAAATCTCCCACGCCAACAACACTGCCAAAAAATGCAGTAGTACGCGAAATGACATTTGAGCTTACAGGAAATATGAATCGATACGTCTGGAGTATGGATAATAAAGTACTATCTGAAGTGGATAAAATCTTGATTAAAAAAGGAGAAATAGTGCGAATAAGGTTGTACAACAATTCGATGATGCGTCACCCGATGCACTTGCATGGACACGATTTTAGAGTTTTAAATGGGGAAGGGGACTATTCTCCACTTAAGAATGTGTTGGATATCATGCCGATGGAGACAAATACCATTGAATTTCTTGCTAATAATGAAGGTGATTGGTTTTTTCATTGTCATATTCTTTATCACATGATGGCAGGAATGAATCGTGTTTTTGCTTACGATAAACAACAGCCTAATCCTTATTTACCAGACAAAGTAGCATCATACAAAATGCTTCAAACCGAAAGCAATATGATGAATTTGATGGCTGAAAATGATTTTGCCACAAATGGGAATGACGGAAAAATTTTGTTTCAAAATACGCGATGGAGTATAGAAACTGAGTGGCGGTTGGGATATAAAGATGAGCACGGTTACGAAACGGAAACGCACATCGGCCGGTATATAGGCAAGAATCAATGGCTAATGCCGTTTATAGGATTTGATTGGAGATATCGGAAGATGGGAGACGAAATAGAGAAAAATATTTTTGGACAGGAATCTACAAAAGAACGTAGAGCGGTTTTTAGCATTGGAGCCGAATATACACTACCGATGTTAGTAATCTTACAAACAGAAATTTTTACTGATGGCAAGGTGCGTTTTCAATTAAAGCGAGAGGATATACCAGTAACTCCTAGACTGCGTTTGGCCTTTATGGTAAATACAGATAAGGAATATATGACCGGACTTAAATACATTTTAACTCGCAACCTGGGACTTTCTACACATTATGACAGCGATATGGGACTTGGTTTTGGAGCGACAATTAATTACTAATTCAATTGAGGTCTATAAAGCCTAAAATCTTAACTCGACACTTTTGTTATCAAGCGAAAGATAGTTTTATAAGTGGAAAATTTCGCTTAACTTATCTGATCTAATGTCGCCTAACCACACTGGCATACAAATAAAAAGCATTTAAATTAGAAGCCTGACTTTTGTACGTCAGGCTTTTTTATTTTTGTAAATGAAAAATGATTCTCTCATATCGTGATCAAAAGAATTGATGATACGGGAACGCAAATTGCCCAAATTGTCCAAATTGCCCAAATTGACGCTCTTACAAATGCCTTTATCGTAGATAATATTTTGTATTAAACGGCAGAAATAGCTTAATTCAAATTGATATAAATCAGTTGGGTATAAAGTAATAAGTGCAGTTACGTAACTGAAATCTATGGTATTATTACCAAAACAAAAGCCTGATTCAAATTATGAATCAGGCTTTTGTTTCTTAGTATAATCAAGATCTTACTTTTTATTGAGTCCATTAAACTCTTTAAAGAGCTCTAATAAGTTCATAATTGACTTAACTAAATCGTTTGTCTCTAATAGCAAAGCAAAATATAGTTTGCTATTTTTTGGACTTGTTTCTGTAGTTCTAATTCGAGTGATTTGTTTCGAAATTAATTCAGAAACGGTATCCAAAAGTACTTGTTTGTCGTTTAGGATAAGATCAATTTTATGAAAATCTTCCGTTTTAAAACTGTCTTCCATCAACTGTAATAAGTGTTGCACTTGCAGATCTACCTTTTTCAGATCTCTAATCTGATTAAACTTTAATGGCTTGTGATTGTTATTCACGTGAGAATAACTGGTGGCCGTAAGAAAATCAATAGACTGAACCATGTCTTGCAGATAGCCAAGAATTAATATGTAAAATTTACTAGCTTCTACTGAATTATCGTCAAGATTTTTGATGAAATAGAAAACATTGCTTTTAAGTTCATCAATTTCTTTCTCTAATTTCTTCTGATCTTTCTTATTCTGTTTTAGTTTAGGTAGATCGTGCAAGCTAAGATTATCAATCACATTTGAATATAGGGCGCTAGTTTTCTTGAATACTTTTGAAATCTGAGCTGAGCTTTCAGTGATCATTTCGTTGACCGTACCGATATCTTCCTTATTCAAAATTTTCGTTTGTTCCTCGATTGCAACTTTTTCTTTATGCTTGCGCGAACTTCTGTAGAGCATAATTGCGAGCATTAGAAGCAATCCTACGAAAGCAAAAACTTCTCCTACCTTAAGAATGTAGGCGATAATTAATGCAAGTACAAAGGCGACAATCGCAGTAAAAAACCAACCTCCAATAACTTTAAAAACTCCAGCAATTCTGTATACAGCACTTTCTCGATCCCACGCTCTGTCTGCGAATGATGTTCCCATTGCAACCATAAAGGTAACATAGGTTGTAGATAAAGGCAATTTTAGAGATGTTCCAATGGCAATCAATATACTAGCGACCATCAGGTTTACAGAAGCACGAACCATATCAAAAGCGGGTTCATCGACAGATTTTTTTGTAGATTTTACAACGCTTTCAAAGCGGCGGTCAATTTTAATCTGTAACTTTTTAGGCAAGAAGAAATTGATTCCTTCGCCAATATAAACTCCAAATCTAACAATAATCCTCGAGGCGTTGTTTGGCGAAAACTTCTCTACACCATCACCTTGTCTTGATAAATTTACACCAGTTTCGATAACGCTCTTGGCCTTCTTTGAAGTCCAAAGTGTGATAACCATAATAACGCCCGCTAATAATAAAAAGTAGAATGGGGCAACAATATCGTCGTTTGCCAAGGCGCCCATCATAAAGGTATCGCCAGAAACGCCACTTCCATTAAAAATCTCGTAAGAGTTGAATGCTGCAATTGGTACTCCAATAAAATTCACCAAGTCATTACCAGCAAAGGCTAGAGCGAGTGCAAAAGTTCCGATAATTATAATTACTCTAAGTATGTTAATTTTAAAGTAACTTATAAGAATTTGCGAAAGAACTGTAAAAAACACAAAATTACCTCCTAAGAGTAGAAACTGATGTTTGTCAATCCAAACAAATTGCTCCTTAGAAATAAATGAAACACCCTTTAAACCCTTTATTAAAATAAAAAATGTAATTGCCGAAATGGCTACTCCACCGAAAATAGCTCCAAAATATTTCAACTTTTTCTCGTAGTGGAAAGTAAAAATTAATCTTGAAATATATTGCACCAAGCTACCTACTGCAAATGATAAGAGTACCGAAAGCAGAATACTATATACAATTGCCGAGGCTTTTTCTGTATTTATATAGGCTCCCAAGGTACTGAAAGAATCATTTGTTATATAAATGTTATAGAGTGCAAGACATACTGCCGCTCCCAAAAGTTCGAATATAATAGAAACTGTCGTGGAAGTTGGAAGGCCTAGGGAGTTAAAAACATCGAGTAGTAAGATATCGGTAATCATTACTGCTAGAAAGATGATCATCACATCGTTAAAGCTAAACATACTGGGAACAAAAATTCCGCTTCGCGCAATTTCCATCATTCCACTGGAAAACATAGCTCCAATGAGCACTCCGGCGCTTGCTACAATCATTGTAGTTTTAAATGAAATAGCTTTTGATCCTATTGCAGAATTCAAAAAGTTTACGGCGTCATTGCTCACGCCAACCATCAGATCGATGATCGCCAAAATTCCCAGCGCAATCAACATAATCACATAAATCTGCTCCATTTTTTAATGAGGTTTAATTTTGTACAAAAGTCTTATAACAAATTGAGGTTTATGTTACCTTAATGTTATTAAAAGATGTATTTGATGTTTCGAAGAGTAAAATGGTTCTTCGCGATTTTACTTGGGAAGCTGCTTATTTTATGAATTGTTATGTATTGTAGAATTATTTGCAAGAGCGGAAATGGCAGAATATGGTCTAGTGATTGTATATTTTGGCTGATTTACGAGATCTTGCGGCAGCGATGGGAGCGGCATCCTTTGCTGCTAAAAAGTATATGTTATGAAAAATGGATAATCGATACTGTCTTTTGCAAAGGAGAATTGAAGGCAGCAAAGATACAGTGGACAGCGCGGTGCTGCTGGTAGGAACGCTCCAGCAGCAGCTGCCATATTACTAACGAGGATATTCTATAAAAAATCAAATTTTGTCAGGACCGAATTTGCCTTCCACAATTGCTTAATGATGTAAATCACTCTCAAAGATTGTGCGAACAAGGTTTGTAGATAAGGGTTTGCACAGCGATCCACTCACGAGAGGATTAAGGTCGGCCTTCTCTTTATCACGAGAATCAATGGATGAAGTGAGAACATAAATTACAAAATTCTCGATTAAATGTGCCGGGAAATTTTTAAAAATATCCAAAAAATCCCAAGCATTCAAAATTGGCATATTAATATCCAAAAATAACACTGTTGATTTGCAGGTATTTTGATCGGCGTAGGACTGCTCTATAAATTTGAGTGCAGTTTCGGGATTGCTAAAAGTTTTAATTTCGGTGTTTGGCGAAAATCTGCGCAACGCAAATTCGCAAATCATATTGCTCGTTGCATCATCATCAACAACCATAAAACGCTGCGGTATTTTCATAAGATATTGATTTTATACTATTTTTTTTGAACGTTGATCGGAATTGGTGTATGATTATAAATATTTTTAAATCGTGGATTTTGAACCGAGTTGTTTTTACAAAATCATTCTCTAAAACATACAATATTTTCAAACTCGATAGTAAAGGTAGTTCCTAAATCTACTTCACTTTGGATGGAAATTCTACCGCCTAGGGATTCTATCTGAGTTTTAACCATATACAATCCCATACCTTTGCCCTCTGTATCGGTATGAAATCGTTTGTAAAGACCAAAAACTTGGTCACCTTTGGCTTTTAAGTCAATACCTCTTCCATTATCTTTAAAAACTAAGACAAGATAGCCTCGAGAGGTGTCGGCACTTATACTTATTTGCGCATCGCAGTCATTTTGTCGGTATTTAATGCTGTTGGATATCAGATTATAAAATATACTGTGGATATAACTTTTGATTATAATAGCTTCTTCCATCTGCGAGAAATCGGTAGTAATAACGACGCCTCTTTCTTCGATCAAGTCGTTGATACTTAGTTTAATATTATGTACTAAATCATAAAAATTCACCGTTTCTTTTCGCTCATTGATCTCCCGTTTGGTTTGCAGAATAGAATTTAAATCGACAATTACATTTTCTAATCGCTTCACGTCACTACTGAGTGCTTCGGTTAGCATTAATTTTAATTCATCGTTGTGAGTTTCGTCCTTTAATTCTTCGGCAAGTCCGATAATATTTGCAACGGGAGCTCGAAGATTGTGCGAAATAATATAGGAGAATTGTTCCAAATCTTTGTTGCGTTGGGTGATATCAGATATCATTTTTGCCCGCTCATTTTCTGCCTTTTTCTCGTTGGTCAAATCTCGAAGAATTCCGTAAATATTTAAAGGGTTTCCATTACTGTCAAATTCAAACTTCCATTCTGATAAGGCATAGCCCAACTCACCATCTTTTCTGGTAAACCGAAAATCAAATGACGAATCTATTTGATTAGGAAAGGCATCGGCCATAATTTTAATAGCGTGAGCCCGATCATCGCGATGCACGAATCGTAAAAATGCATCAACCGATGGTTTTACACTCTCGTCGATCTCCAAAATTCTATAAAATTCGGCAGACCACGTTTGCTCATTATTTCTTATATTTATTTCCCAACTTCCAACATGAGCCATCAGTTGTGCAATATTTAGTCTTGCCTCACTTCTCATTACTTCTTCGATAGCATTTTTCCTCTCGGTAATGTCCTGAAAACTGCCGTAAATTTTACTGCATTTCCCATTAATAAAAACCGCATTGCCAATAGTTCTAGCCCATTTTAGATTCCCTTTAAAGGTGGTTAATTGCAATTCTTCATCCCAAGGTGTTCCGTCTTTTATACATTGCAAAACACGCTGAGAAATTGTTTTTTTATTCGCACCTTCTTTAAAATAACCAATACCAGTTTTAAGATCGGGAATAAAATCTGGTTCTGCTTCTCTAATTTCTTTGGTAATATCCGACCAAAAAACCGTTCCATTAACAACGTCAATTTCCCAACTTCCAATTCTTGCCAGTCGGTTTGATTTCTCTAATAAATTTTCCAAATGCTTCTTTTCGGTAATATTAGAAAGCATTCCTAGTGAACCCATAAATTTTCCTGCGTGATCAAAAATTGGTGTGGCGGATACATTGGTAAGAATATCTTCTCCTTTCTTAGAGACAAATGTGAGTTGAAAATTTTCGGACTTTCCTTTTTTTCTACTTTCCAAAGCCAATACAGCTCTCTTTTTCGATTCATTACTCATAAAGTGAGTATGTTTTCTGCCAAAAATTTGTTTTTCCGTAAATCCCAAAATTTCGCAGATCTTCTTATTGACAAAAGTTGTGCGGCTATTTTTATCGAGCACCCAAATTCCTTCTTGAGCTGTTTCTAAAATAAGACGGTACTGTTTCTCGCTCGCTTCAATTCGTTTTCTAGATTCAACTTGCTCGGTTACATCATTTATAAAAAACATAATGCCATCTATTTCGCCGCTGCTGTTGCGATAGGCTGTATAAACATAGTTTACGTAATGATCGATTAGTTTACCATCTTTAGCAGTATCAAGATGAACCAGAATTTCTTCGCCAATAAACGGCTTTCCTGTGACAAAAACGGAGTCAAGAATTTTTACAAATCCTTGTTCAATTACTTCAGGTAAAACCTCGAATACTGTTTTCCCTATAATATTTTGTCGCTTTATCAACTTGAGATAAAATGGATTTGCCATTTCAAAAATATGATTTGGCCCTTTCAGAAGTCCAACTGCTGCGGGTGCTTTTTGGAAAATATCGTAGAATTGATTGCGTTCCTTTTCCAAGGCCATCTCCAATCTTTTTCTTTCTGTAACATCTTTTCCCACACAGTACATTAAGTTATGCCCTTCATTGTATCTAATTGACCATAATATAGGAAAAGCATTTCCATTTTTGGCTAAGCATCTATTTTCAAATAGTGTAATTTGCTCTCCATTGATAATTTGGTTAAAAGTGCTTATGGTCAATTCTACATCATCTTTATGTACGAAATCAATAAAACCTACACCTATCAAATCCGACCGTAAATAGCCAAAAATATCTTCGACTGCATAGTTTAATGTCACAAATTTACCTTCTCGGTTTATTGTACAAATTACATCTAAAGATGAATCGACAATCGTGGTTAATTCCGCAAGTTTATTTTCTAATTCAGTAGTCGACTTGTCCCCGAAAGTTTTTTTTGTAATGTTTTGGTGGGTAATTACGAGTTTCGACGCATCTTCAGAAAGTCGAAAAACACAAAGGAGATAGGTTTTATCACCCTGTAAAGAGTGGCAAGTGTATTCTAATTCAAACTTTGGCTGTGAGGTATTAAAGGCGTCGAGAATTTTATCTAATACAGATTCTAGAGTAATATCATTTAAAATGATTGCATTTCTACAAACATCAAAATAATTGCTGCCAATCCAAGAATCGGAGAGGAGCAAAGCACCGTCGCGCTTCTCAAATTCATCCTCAGTTTTATTCACCGAAACTAAAATTCCTTCCTCGTCGACAACTGCTACGTGTAGATTTAGATTTGCAAGGACACTATTGGCAACATTGTACTCATCTGGAAAATTCTTTCTGTAATTTTTATACTGATGCTGGCCTGTTGCAGGTTTAGCCTTACTAGGCTGCTCACTTTTATGATTACTAATATTCAAAGTAGGTCTTTTGTATTATAAATTATTTAATGGCAAGTAACCGAAATTTCATGCTATCAAATTTTCAAAACTTAATTGTCAAATGAGGCAATTTGCACAACCGTCAGAAAGCTAGCAAGATAATAAATTTTTTTCTTACAAAATCCCGGTCCAATCGTGGCATTTTAATATTTAGCGAGGTGGCTTCAACGAAATACTACCAAAACTTATAGCCGATAAAACTCTAATGAATTACAAATTAGTATGTTGTAGGTGTTATTTCCTTTAAAATGCAATCAATTGTAGCCTACATTTAATTGTGTTTACAAATGAGAATTATACAATAAAAGATATAACTTTTCTTATTTTTTTTATTTTGGGCGGCTTGTGGCTGTTTCATTCTTCACAGCCACAACCGGGCCATCCACTGTATCTTTGCTGCTACAACTTGTTCACATTAAAGATAATTGCGTCGCTTCCACCATCTATCCACTTCCAGATTGGCAGCAAAGGATGCCGCTCCTGTCCCTGCCGCATAAAAACCTACTAAATAACAAAATTTAGTTTATATAGAAATAGTTGCAGGTAATGTATTTAATAACACAAAAAGCAATAGAAAATGTAATAAAATAGAAATTAATTTATTAAAATCTAAAGTAAAAAGTACTAGCTTAGCTTCCTGAAAAAAACAGTAATTGCGAGTAAATCCAAATTTATGAAGGAAGGCATCATTAATCAGACTTACGAAGTCATAGTAAGAGAATTTCAAACCATTACAACTATCTTTTACGCCTTAACCGTTGGAATAGGAATGCTGTTTAATTATAAAAAGTTTGCTGAATTTGGAATAAACATATTTGACTATGCCGATGTTTTCGACTTTTTGATTGCGCCTTTTTCAGATTATAGAATTGTTGTCTTTGCTTTGCTGTCAATGGTAGTGCCATATCTTTTGTATATGCTCGACAATTATCTTAAAAAAAATCACGCTGAATTTTATAAAAAGATAAATATTGGATTCGGCGAAAAGATATGGTATCAAAATTTGATGAAATTCTCATATATATTTCTAATCCTATTTTATGTTTATATTTCCGCCAAGATTTATGGAACAGTCTCAAAATATCAAATTGTAAAGCAATCACCAATTGAAGTTCGTTTTTCTGACAACGAAATCAAAAAAGGAATTATGATTGGCAAAACGAAGGATGTTATTTTCTTGCTAAGGAACGACAAAGTAGAGGCGGTACCAATAACTTCTTTGGTCAAGGAAATTCAGGTTATGAAGGGATTTACGGTTAAGAAGAACTGATATTTTTTTGATCTTTTCTAGCATTGTAGAAGCCAAAAAAAATGGTTTAGGAAAATTTGTATATGTTTTTACAAACAAAAATTTATCTTTTTGCTGCTGTTATTTCGAAAATCGGATGAAAAATAAAGAACTAGAATTTAATAAACATTCTACTTTATTTTTGATTTTGAAATATGGGATAAGGTGAGGGAGCTGACTGTACATCATCTGTAAAAGACTCCTATACCTTCTTACTTTCTGTTCCCATCCATCTATCCCAAAAAGTAAAATGCAAGCCATAATTTGTAATGAATTTTTTGTGATGATAGTGATGATGAGTTGCATCGATACAAAGTTTTCCAATCCAACTTTTTCTGAAAAATTCAGGATAAATTTCAATATCCAAGTGGTTGATCACGCTGCTGAATGTCATAAATATCAAATAAAATAGCAGCACGTAAACATTGACCGGTAAAAAGATTAGTATTAAAGGAACAATCACTGCTTCGAGAATACTTTCCCAAGGATGAAACGAGAAGGCGGTCCACGGACTTGGACTGAGACTTTGATGGTGTACTTTGTGGGCTCTCTTGTAGATTTGTGGAATATGCATCGCCCTATGTAGCCAGTAATAATAGGTTTCGTGAATCAGCATCATTATCATGAGACTTGCAGGCAAGTACCAATATCCAATGTGTGAAGGATCAAGGTAAATGGCAGTTAAATTATTTTTCCACAAAAAATATGTGATAGTTCCAACAAAAGCAAATATCACAGAAGAAATGACACTCCAAGCAATTTCTTTTTTGATCTGCTTTCTGTTTGCGGGTCTTCGGCTCATAATTCTAGCCGATTCTGAACTTTTTTGAAGTTTAAAATAGTATACCTAGAAAGTTCCTGCTGTTGCAAAATAGCGAAGGAGTAGAACAGCGAAGAAAATCAAAAAGTATTCTAAAAAAATCAGCATTGTGCGAGAATTGTTAAAAATTAAATATAAGAAATTCTTGCTAGAATAATTGATTTTTAGGCTATTAAAGAAAGGATGTGCTTGTTGGCTGAATTGGTGGATTTACTTATCGGCAATCGAAATCCACCCCGTCCTTCGGGCACACCTCCGGAGGAGGGGAATGGTTTGCGAGTATTATTTAGTAGAGATATTTCCAAATATATTTCTCTAAATCTGCCATAACAGTATATAAGATGTTTTATTCTACCGTCAGATATTCTATATACCCTCAAGCCTAAAAATTCTAAAAAGGGTTGACGATCTTCGACTTTTTTATCGTAGCTGGAGGTATCGATAGAAACGGATAATTATTGTCTATCGCGATCGAAATGCACCCCGCCCTTCGGGCACCCCTCCGGAGGAGTGGAATGTTTGCGGGTATTATTTTGTAGAGAAATTTCCAAATTTATTGCTCTAAATCTGCCATAACAGTATATAATTGATGTTTTATTCTACCGTCAGATATTCTAGATACCTTCAAGCATAAAGATTCTAAAAAGGTTTGACGTTCTAGGTCATCGTATTTTTTCCCTTCGTGGCTGGAGGTAGCGATAAAATTGTTTAATTATTGTCTATCGCGATCGAAATCCACCCCGTCCTTCGGACACCCCTCCGGAGGAGGGGAATGTATTGCGGGTACTATTTTACGGAAAAATTCCCGAATTCCGAAACGATATATTCCTCCAATTCTGCCATAACAGTAAACAAATTATGCTTCACTCTCGAATCAGGAATTCGATAAACTTTTAAACCTAAATCCTTCAAAAAAGTCTCTCTATCTTCATCGAATTCTTCTTTTCCATCGTGACTTGAGCCGTCTATTTCAATCACCAATCCAATTGATTTCACATAGAAATCTACTATAAAATTGCCAATTACTCGCTGTCTATCAAAATCAATTGACCAAAAAGTATTATTCCGAACTTGTAACCAAAAAAGAACTTCTGATAAAACTCCGGCCTTTCTTAACGCTCTTGCACGATTGACAAGTGCTTTATTAGCAGGTAGAATTCCGACAGATCTTCTGTAAATAGGTTTATCGTTAATATAGGTGACTATTTCGCAATTCATAACAAACATTTTTTACAAATTAGAAACGAAATTTACGTGATATTTAACTTTTTTTAAAATTCTATTGGTATAAAATTAATTATAATTTATTGAATAACAATTGATTAACAGCACGTTTTTATTCCCCTCTTTTTAAGAGGGGTGCCCGCAGGGCGGGGTGTTAGCAGAAGCAAATACGAAATTCTCGCTTCAAACTCCAAGCTTACCTTCAGAAACAAACACCTTTACTCAATAATCATGTTAATTAAAAACTTCATTTGTATTCACCGTGTGAGGGATAAAAGCGGCATCCTATTTTATGAGCTTGCGGATGCAAAGCTCATACAATAGATACAGCGGAGAGCCCGACCTATTTCCTGCTCCTTAAAAGCAGGAAATAGGGCACACCCAAAAAAAGAAACGTGAATTTAAAAACCTTAACCTCTAAATAGGAAGAAATCGTCCTTCATATCGTCGATCAAAGAATCATCGTTGGTGATGATGTAATTGATAGCTTTTGTGGTGAATTCATCGCCTTTTTCGGTTAGAGAGACGATGTCGTTATCAATAGTGATAAGATTGTTTTTAAGTGCCAAATTCAGCACGCCTTTGCTACGAATTTTCTGCCAGTTAATGTGTTCGTTTAAGTGATTTACGTGGCGCTCGCGGGTTTCGGTATGATTTTTTAGGTGGAGAATAAATGTAATTAGAGAGATCTCAATTTTCTGCTGTCTTTCACGATATAGAACCGAGATTAATCCTTTGCTAGGTGCAAATAAGTACACAATCAAAAATACAATTCCCAACATTGTTGCGATACTTCCCGCAATTGACGCATCAAAATAGTTCGCCATCCAATAACCTGCAATTGCGCTAAAAACTCCAAAGAAGCAGGCGAGGGCAATCATTTTGATAAGATTTGTAGTCAATAAATACGCCGAAGCAGCGGGAGCAATCATCAACGCCACCACCAAAATCGCACCTACCGCATCAAAAGCGCCAACCGTGGTAACCGACGCCACACTCATCAATCCGTAGTGAATCACTGCGGGCGTGAAGCCTAAAGAGGTGGCAAGTCCAGCGTCAAAAGTACTGATTTTGAGTTCTTTGAAGAAGGCAACTAAGAGTCCTATGGTAATGGTCAAAATAATTCCGATAACCCATAACGATTTGGGACCAAGATCCATATCGTTGTAATAAATTCGATCAAAAGGTGTAAAAGCAAGCTCTCCCAAAAGCACCGCATCGATATCGAGATGGACGTCATTTGCGTATTTTGCAATCATAATTACTCCGATACTAAAGAGAGCAGGGAAGACCAAACCGATGGCAGTATCTTCCTTGACCAGCTTTGTTTGCTGAATTTTTTCAACCAAAACTACGGTCAAAACTCCAGTCAATGCCGCTAATAAAATCAGCAGTGGCGAATTTAGATCTTGGGTGATAAAGAATCCTAAAACTATTCCGGGTAGGATTGAGTGGCTTATGGCATCGCTAATCATCGCCATTTTGCGCAGTACCAAAAAGGTTCCGGGAATCGCGCAGGCAATCGCAACTAAACTTGCTATAAGCTGTATTTCTAATTGTGCGTTAGTCATCCTTGAGGTTTTGATTGTACATATTTTTTGCTGCTTCGACACCTTGAGGCGTCAAACTCCACATATTTCCCTGCAAAGTCACGTAGTTTTTATTAACTAGCTGCTTTAAACCTTTGCGACTGTAACCCTGAAAATCATTCAGCATTTTGATAGCGTGTGGATGCGAAACATCTTCGTGATCTTCGACAATATGGTACATAAATGTCAAGGTTTTTTGAAGCTCTAAATCATTTCGGTTAGTCATCAATCTGATTTGTCTGAATAAAAGTCCACGCTTTGGCGAAAAAATAAAAGAGAATAAAACAAATACCGAAGCCACTAAAACGATTACGGGTCCTGTGGATAAATTATTTTGAGTCGAGCTGATTGCGGTTCCAAAAACTCCGGCACTAGCACCCAAAATAGCCGCTAGAAAAACCATTGTGCTGAGACTATTTGTCCATTGACGTGCTGCTGCGGCTGGAGCCAAAAGCATTGCGCTCATCAATACAACTCCAACAGTTTGCAATCCTAAAACAATTGCAAGCACAATAAAACTGGTAATTAATATGTCGATAAACTTGGTATTGAATCCCAAAGTATGTGCGTACTCTTTATCGAAAAGCAGAATTTTGAATTCCTTCCAGAAGAGTAAGAGCACAACCAGACATAAACCGGTAACGATGCTCATCAACCAAACATCACTTTCGACCAAGGTGGCTGCTTGTCCAAAAAGGTATTTATCCAATCCAGCTTGATTTGCATTGGGTTGCTTCTGAATAAATGTTAGCAACAACATTCCAAAACCAAAAAATACCGAAAGAATTAATCCTAAGGCAGTATCTGATTTTAAATGCGTTTTGGTAGTGATTCCGCGAATCCAAAATGTTCCGAGAAGTCCGCTGATTAAAGCGCCAATCAACAACACATTGGTGTCTTTGGAGCCGGTGATTAGAAATGCAATGGCAATTCCCGGTAAAGCGGCGTGCGAAATAGCATCACCCAGCAAACTCTGCTTGCGCAAAACGGCAAAACTTCCCAACATTCCCGTGACGCCGCCCAAAACGGCAGTTCCCAAAGTAATGGTGCGAAGCGTATAATCGCTAAAAACGAGTTTTATGTATTCAATTATATCCATATTATTTTTGAATACTCACTTTATAATTGATTCCGTAGGTCTTGGTCAGATTTTCGTCGTTGAAGATATCTTTGACGGGGCCGGTCGCGATTTTTTTGACATTTAGAAAAGTCACCCAGTCAAAATATTCAGGAACGGTTTGCAAATCGTGGTGAACCACAATCACTGTCTTGTTGGCTTTGCGGAGTTCTTTCAGGATATTGATAATTGCCACTTCGGTAGTGGCATCAACTCCTTGAAAAGGTTCGTCCATAAAGTATATTTCGGCATCTTGAACTAAAGCTCGAGCTAAGAATATTCGCTGTTGCTGACCTCCAGAAAGTTGAGAAATTTGTCGATCTCGAAAAGAAAGCATTCCAACTTTCTCGAGTGCTTCAAGGGATAATTTCTTTTCTTTTTCGCCCGGACGTTTTATCCAACCCAGACTTCCGTAGGTTCCCATCATCACCACATCTAGCGCGGTAGTTGGGAAATCCCAATCTACAGTGCCCTTTTGAGGAACATAAGCCACTTTCTGTCTTTGTGATTTATACGGCTTTCCAAATATCGAAACACTTCCCGCAATTGGAGTTAGAATTCCCAAAATAGCTTTAATTAAGGTTGATTTTCCCGCACCATTTGGACCAACAATCGCCATCAAGACTCCCTCGGGAATTTGCAAATCAATGTCCCAAAGTACCGGTTTGTAATTGTATGCTACCGTGAGATCGTCTACTTTAACTGCTATTTTTTCCATTATTTTAAGGAGCTAACGATGGTGTGAACATTAAATTTAAACATTCCGATGTATGTTCCTTCTGGAGTTCCAGGATTTCCCAAAGCATCAGAAAACAAGGTTCCGCCAATTACAACATTGTGGTTTTTTGAATTTACCGCGGCTTGCAACGCTTCTACAGTACGTCTAGGAACAGAACTTTCGATAAAAACCGCTTTCACTTTATGGTCAATAATATAGGAAGCCGTTTTCTGAACATCTTGCACTCCAGCTTCGGTAGCGGTCGATAATCCTTGTAATCCAACCACGTCAAACTTATAGGCTTTTCCAAAATAATTAAAGGCATCGTGAGCGGTTACAAGTCGGCGTTTATCTTCAGGTAGAGTTGCTATTTCAGCTTCTATTTCTTCTTTTAGAACTTTTAATTTCTTCAAATATGCGGCAGCATTTGCCTGAAAATATTCTCTATTTTCTGGCATTGCATCTGAGAGTTTGTCCGCTACAAAAACAGTAATTTTCTCCCAATTTGCAACATCAAACCAAATATGTGGGTCATAATTAGAAGCAAATAGGGTGGAACCAATTAAGTCTTTTTTATCCAAAGCATCCGAAACTGCGATCGTATTTACGTTTTGCTTTTGCATCTTCTCAAAAACTTCGACCAGTTTTCCTTCCAAGTGAAGTCCGCTGTAGAGAATCATATCGGCGTTAAAAAGTTTAGAAACATCGCCCTCGCTCGCTTTATAAAGATGCGGATCCACACCAGCACCCATCAGTCCTTGCACAACAACTTTGTCGCCACCGATATTTTCAACAAGATCAGTAATCATTGAAGTGGTGGTCACAATATGGAATTTTCCGTCCGTGGGTTTGTCACTTTTACAACTTAAAAACGTCGCGCAAACTAGAGCAATAAGTATCAATTGTTTCATATTCTAACATTTATGGCGAAGTTATAAAAAAAAGCTGGTTTTGAACTTTTTTTTAGTCATAACTAAAAATTAAAGTTAGTCTCTCGAAATTCCGAGATTATATCACTTTTGTGTGCGTGTTTTTTTAGATTTCTCGACCAGATGTTTGCTAGTCAATTCACAACCTACGACACATATATCTTAAGTATTCGATATCCAAAAATGATCTTCTCTTAACTATTGTAATCTCAAACATCAAGCTTATGCTACTAACCTTTAACTATTAGAAAGTTCTCAATCAAGCCAGTAAAAATTTGACCATTTCCTAATTAGCTATTTATAACTCTCTTAATTTCAGTTAAGAAGTCATGAGACACATGAAATTTCAACACGACGTAAAAAAAAGACTGCTTTGTCTTAATATTTGTATGAATATTATTTTTTCAATCATCTTAAAATTATATCTTTGTGTAAAAATATAATAATATGAAAAATTTTAGAATCAACATTTTAGGTGTAGTAGCTCTAGGTTTATTGTCTTTAACTTCATGTAAAGATGACAAGAAAGTCGAAGGAGAAGATACTATCGTAGTAACAGAAGACGTTGTAACTCCAGCAGAAATGGGGACTATAGAGGTTACTTTAAATTCAGATGACGCTATGAAATTTGATACATCAGAAATCAAAGTTAAGGAAGGCCAAACTGTAATTTTAACATTAAATCATACAGGAAAATTACCAGAAGCAGCAATGGGACATAACTTCGTATTGCTAAAACAGGGAGTTGTAATGGCTGATTTTGCAACTGCAGCAATTGCAGCAAAGGATAATGAGTACATTCCAAATGACGGAAAAGACGTTATCGCACATACTGAAACAATCGGTGGCGGGGAAAGTACAAAAATCACTTTTACTGCTCCAGCAAAAGGAACTTATGATTTCTTATGTACGTTCCCAGGTCATTATTCAATGATGAACGGTAAGTTTATCGTAGAATAAATTTTGATCTAATTTCCTATATTCGCACGAGTTAGGAAGATTTATAATAAATTAAAGAGGACTTTTAGTCCTCTTTTTTTATTTACGCTATTCTCTTAGTAATGTAAAATATTTTTGAGGCTTTCGCCAAAAGACTTCAACTCAATAGATATCTTTTGCAAAATAAGGTCGACATAAATTTGATTCAGATCACGCATGGTGAAAAGTTCCTTTCTGATGATATAGTGCTCGAAGATCAAGGAACGATTCTGTCGAACTAATATTACTCCTGTATTAAAAGAAAATTTAAAAATTTAGAAAAGAATTATTTGAATCATTTCTCACCGTATTTTAATCTTTTTGCTAAATATAAACAGAACATTCGTACATTAGAATCTGAATTTAAAAGTGATATTTAATGAATAAATTCCAAAGCCTTCTCGACGAATACAGCGAGAGCCATCAAAATCAGACCAACAAATTTATCCATTGGATTTGTGTTCCACTAATTTTTTGGTCAATCATAGCTGTTTTTTACTCTGTACCAAATGCGCTTCTAAAAGAGTCGATTGGCAATTACTTCTTAGCAAATTGGGCGGTTATTTTATTAATTCCCGTCGTATTATACTATTTTTCTTTATCGACAACAATCGCTACAGGAATGGTTGTTTTTATAAGTTTTTGCTTATTTATTTCTGAAATAATTTTGATAAATTCCGATTTTCCATTGTGGGGAATCGCAATTATAGTTTTCATTATTTCCTGGATAGGTCAATTTTACGGTCATAAAATAGAAGGGAAGAAACCGTCTTTCTTAAAGGATATTCAATTTCTACTGATTGGTCCAGCTTGGCTGATGCATTTTATTTTCAGACGAATTGGAATTAAGTATTAATTGAAATTTAAGTCTAGTCCACTTTACCTTGGATTGCCAAGTAAATGGTAAGTTAAGTCCAAATTCTAAATTTAAATAAACTCATAATGAGAGATTTAAAAGAGATAGCCAAACTCTTTTTAAAACTTGGCATAATCGGATTTGGTGGCCCTGCCGCGCACATCGCAATGATGCAAGATGAAGTAGTGGTCAAAAGAAAGTGGCTAAGTGAGCAAGAATTTCTAGATATGATAGGAGCCACTAATCTAATTCCAGGTCCCAATAGTACCGAAATGGCAATTCATATTGGTCATGAAAGAGGCGGATGGAGGGGCTTGATCGTTGCAGGTTTATGTTTCATTTTACCAGCTGTTTTGATTACGGGAATCTTTGCTTGGCTTTATAAATTATATGGTCAGCTGCCAGAAGTGCAGCCTTTTGTCTACGGAATCAAGCCCGCAATTATCGCAATTATTCTTGGCGCAATATTTCCATTAGCGAAAAAATCATTAAAATCATTGCAATTAATAATTTTAGGAATTCTGGTTTTAATTGGCGCATTGTTCGGAATAAGCGAAATATATTTGATGTTTGGTGCTGGAATAGTCGCCTTAACTTTGGCTTATGCTCAACAAGGGAATTCGTCGAAATTATCAATTTTTTTCCCTATTTCATTAGCGAGCATCCAAACTACTGCAATCGTTTCGGCAACTAATACCAGCTTGTTTTGGATTTTTCTTAAAATTGGAGCAGTGCTTTATGGTAGTGGGTATGTCCTATTTGCATTTCTTGACACAGAGCTTGTGGTTACCGGCTTACTGAGCAGAAGGGAACTTATCGATGCAATTGCGGTTGGTCAACTAACTCCCGGACCTGTTTTCTCTTCTGTAACTTTTGTGGGCTATCAGATTAACGGACTCGCTGGAGCTGTTGTTTCTACCATTGCCATTTTCATTCCTTCATTTTTATTCGTAGCCTTGTTGAATCCGATGGTGAAAATGATGCGAAATTCTAAAATATTTTCAGCATTTTTAGACGCCGTAAATGTGGCTTCCGTTGCATTAATTGTTGCAGTTTCTTTTGAAATGGGAAAAGATGCAATTACAGATTGGCGCACCATTCTAATTGCTGTAATCAGTGTTGCAATTGCTTTTGGATACAGAAAAGTAAATTCAGCATTTGTAGTTATAGGCGGCTCGTTGATGGGTTATTTATTGACAATGCTTTAAGCATCACTTTTTTAATTTTGCGAAATTTGCCGTGAGTAATGAAATAAAGGCTATGAATGAATAGATAAAAATTAGATTAAATTAAAAATAGGCGTTGTATATTGAACATTCAATTATTATAAATAGTACTTAGATTTCTGTGATATGAAAACTCCCATAATAGACCTCCATTGCGATTTACTTTCCTATCTAAACCGCCCAAACTCCGATATCAATAATACAGATGATATTGGTTGCGCAATTCCCTATCTAAAACAAGGAAATGTAAAGTTGCAAGTGATGGCAATTTTCGCAGCAACCGAAGCACAAAGTCATCAAAAAGGAATTGAACAAAGTAAAATTTTTCAAAGTATATCCTCAAACAATGCCGATTTGTATCACTTTGGAAAAGATCATTTAGAAAATTTTGATCAAAAAGAGAATATCGGAATACTAGCTTCCTTAGAAAATGCTTCAGCTTTTTGTGATGAAGAACAGCCCTTAACAAAAGGCTTCGAAAACTTGGAACGCATAATCGACAACGTTGGAAACTTATTCTACATCGGATTAACTCATCATCTAGAAAATAGATTTGGTGGCGGAAATTTCTCAAAAGCTGGATTAAAAGATGACGGTAAATCTCTGCTCGATTATCTGCATAACAAGCAGATTGCAGTAGATTTTTCGCACACTTCGGATGCGTTGGCTTATGGTATTTTAGATTATATTTCGAAGAAAAACATAAACATTCCCATTCTTGCAAGTCACTCCAACTACCGACAAATCTTTGACCATCCTCGAAATCTCCCAGATGATATTGCCAAAGAAATTATTAGCCGTCAGGGGTTAATTGGACTAAATTTGTTCGTGCGTTTGTAAATAGTGAGCATCCTGAGACATTATTAGAACATATAAACCACGGATTAGAAATTGGTGGCCAAAAGTCTGTCGCGTATGGTGCCGACTTTTTCTATACCAAAAGCCATCCAGACAAAACTAGAATTCCGTTTTATCACAAAGAACACGAAAATTCTGCTTCTTACCCCGCAATAAACGCCCAAATCGAAAGAAATTTTGGAGTTGACATTTGCAATAAAGAAAGTTATAAAAATGCAATAGATTTCTTGACTAGACTTTGGACATAGTTGTTTTCTGATCGATACTATTGAATATGTGAAAACTTATCACATAAAAGTTTACTTTAGTTACAATTACACTTCCACTCTTAAAATTAAGATTACATCTAAGAAGTAAAATAAGAAAATATGAAATACTTACTGTTCCTGCTCACCATCTGGGTCACAAATGCAACGGCTCAAAACGGTCTAAAGTTCGAGAAACGCTTTGTACAAAGTGAAGATGCATGGGTTGCCTTTCCCGTCGATAGTACTGGCGCATTTCCATTTGGTTTCATATATATTGATGCGGAAGCTGGATTGACGCTCGATTATGGTGGAACTTTTAAGATCGATAAAAACGGAAAATTTCTAAAAGAGAAAGTGGAAGAGGAGCACTCGATCAAATACAGGCTGCAACCGAATAATGTTTTAGTGGCATTGATTCCAGAAACTAATTTTGGAGATTTAAATATCCAAGCGGTACCAGAGTGGTTGAAGTTTTACAAAAAAGACCAAGGATCTGTAGAGCACTTATATCGTAGGGGGTTTCTCTATAATGGCTATGGCGAATGCGAGAAAGCTTTAGAATATCTAGAGAAGGCAAACAAGTTGAACCCTAATTTTAAAGGTCTTGCAGTAGAACTTGCGTACTCCTACAATTGCCTAGCGCGTTATGAGAGTGCTATTAAAATTTTGCAAACAGCCCTAAAAACGACGCCCGAAGATGCCTATACAAACAAAGAACTAATATTTGCACAAGCAAAATTGGAAAAACTCGAAGATGCGGCAAACATCTTCAGGAAGACTTCAAAATTTCCAGATAAGACTTACAATGCTGAAAATGCTTATAATATTTTGCAAGGCTATTATCTCCTAAAAGACAAAAAGAACTTTTCTAAATGGTGGGAAGAGACAAAAGATTATATTTCTAGTAATCAGCAATTTTTAACAAATGCCGAATTTATGAAAAAAGACTTGCTATAAACTTTCTGGTAGAACAGAATTATAGATACTCTATAAATAATCTCTTCTGTTCTCAAATACTTAAAAAAAAAATGCAAGAGAAGCCCTCTTGCATTTTCATTTAGAATTGATTCTCCTAATAATTTATCTTTTCCAATCGTATGGTCGACTTTTTATCAGAAACTTCCCTTAGTAAAATATAGCCATTCTTAGCTTTCACAGGATAAATCTGTCCTTTTTCAGTAGTCATCGGAATCTTTTCATAGCTGTACTTCCCGTCAACTTGAGTAATAACGCCCAAAATCCACTTAGGATTGCGTGTGCTATTTTTCTCATTATCTGTATAAAAATAAGCATAATTGTCACCTTCCAATTTCTGAGAATATAAATAGTCAAATGCGCCGCTATTTTGCAAAATCGGTCCCCACGCAGCTATGTTGGACATGTTTTTGGTTTTGTCAACTTTTTTATAATAAACCAATTTCATATTTTGGTCAAATTCCATTACAAACATGTCTAGAATGCGAGAATTGTTGGATGGATTGTATCCTTCGGCGATTGCAGTTGTATGTCCATTATTTAACAGTCGGAAATTTAGAAACTGAAGATACCCGTACGATTTTATTTCACCCTCTTCACTTATTTTTAAATGTTCATCAAGGTATCGCCAGAAGAATTTTTCCTCGGATAATTTCTCCCCAGTAGATCTGTCGTAAGTAATTTGAACCACTCCCAAAACTTTCGAATTATCATAAACTTGCTTTTTGGTCATGTAGTTCATCAAGGAATAAACAATCAGTTTATCTTTTTCATATTTGATGGTTTGCACTTGATTTAGAGTTGAGCCATCTGATTGTTTGATGGAAAATTTCTTTAGCCCAGAAGTTAAATCAAAAACATCGTAGTAGGTTTCAAGGTATTTTCCAATTTTCTCAAAATTGTATCGTACCATTATCATATCGTTGCCGTTACTGCTGTAATATTCAAACATATCAAAAGCCTTCGTCCCGTCATCGTTGAACTTATAATTCCATATTTCATTAAATTCTTTGTCAAAAACTTTAAAGCTTTTAGTGTCCCTAGCTACTTTTTGAGCAAAACTCTCACCAGCATAAGCTCCCGATACTGTGCTTAAATCAAATAGTAAAAAATTGCTTCTACCTACGGGCTGCAATGCGTTATTTTTTTGAACATCGTCGTATGTAACTTTAGAATCAGCGGTTTCACTCTCTACAGTTTTGCGATTGTCCTTCATCGTGAATTGATTTGAAAGCTTAAAAGTTTCCAAATCTAATTCTCTAAAACGATGGTTGAAGGCTGAGATAGGCCCCATCATACTATTATTAGAGCTATCTTGAATTCCTATTACTAATTTATTTCCAATCTTGCGAACAAAAGAAAATCCAATATTAAGTTTTACAATAAACGAAAATCTATTTTGCACAAATGTACCTGAGGTCAATTTATTTAAGTTTTTGTCTAGTAACACATATTCCAATTCATAAACAGCTTTGCTTTTTCGATCATTTTCATAAAGTAAAAGGTAACCGTAAACATCGTCGCCATCGTCATTGTAGACAATTCTGGAATCTAAATATTTACCAGACGAAAGTTCCGCAAGATCTTTTACTTGACCTTGTACGGAGATAAAAAACAATAAGAATAAGGGTAATAGTTTTTTCATATAGATTTGTAATAAGTAATTATTTCATTCAGTTCACTTTTACGCATTTCTCTAATTAAGTGTAAAAATGTATTATAACTAGTCGAGTACTGCGGATCTGGCGTTTCTAACGCTTCATTGAGACGATATAAATTTTGCAATTCTTGCAGTTTTTCTAAGTTTTGCCCAGTCATTTGCCGCAGCCATTTATCCTCAGGATTAGTTTGCAGCTGTAATAAACAGTGGTACAACGACAATCCGTACGATTTTAAATAATGCAGCGAATAGATATAATCAAAGGGTGCGGACTTTTTTAGCTCGGCAAATCCAGCGTTTGCAGGTCTTGGAATATTCTCTTCTACTTTAAATAATTCAGTCATACGCTCAGCCCTCAATTCGCAATCAGGATGGGTTTTTAGAGAATCTATTGTCCAAAATTTTGGCGTTTTGTCGTATGTATAATCAGAAATCTCATCCTTTTCTAGCCACTTCATATTAAATGGTTGATTGGGAGTGCTAAATACTTTCTGATAATGTAAAATGCTGATCGAGTCCTTATCTTTATCAATATCACTTAGCCAAAGAAGCGAATTTACAGCCTCAGATTTTGCTTCTGGAAAAGCTTTCGCAAATAATACATAACCCAAAGAATCGGCTTGAAACTCAACACTTCTGCTTGTTTTTCTGTCCTCGTAAACAATTTGTCTAAAAAGCTCAGAAGCCATCTTTCCTTTGTTATATTTATTTTTTTTAATACTTGAAGTTTTCGCTTTGATATCGCTAGAAGTATTTAATTCAGCCGAAGCAACCACACTTGTATAAGAATGATTGAGCAATCGATGCGCTATTTCGTGACACAAAACGTATGCAATTGTAAACTGGTTTCTTGCTCTCAAAAACATTGGAAGATTAAAAACTACGTATCCTTCGGCAGAGGCAGACGCATTTGGATTTTCGGCGGCAGCAACCAGAATAGTCACTTGATTAATCTCTTTCCAATTTGGATTAGCTTTCTCGATGACATCAAGTTGAGATTTAAGAAATGTTGTATATGAATTATCTCCAAAAAATAATCCCTTATTTATCTGCTCTTCAACGTCTTTCTTGCGAGATTTATAAACTTTTAAGGTCTGATTTCGTACACTTCTATCGGTCAAGGATGCAAATTCACTCTCTACCTTGGCGGCTCTCAATCCATAGTCGATAATAAGCGATTTTCGGTACTGCAAATTTAAGGTATCAATGGATACTGCATGTTGCGCTTGCAAATCTGTCAAAATAAATACCGCTGCTAAAGCCAAAAAGAATCTCGTCGGAGCCATCATTATATTTAAGTTCAATGGTGCCAAATATAACTCAAAACGCCGACGGTTGGTCAAAATATAAAATTATTTTTAATTTATCTTTAACATAAATTATACTATGATTGAGCATAATTTTTTTTTGGCTTTCGCCGAAAGAACTTTAGTAACAAGATCCCGTTTAGAGTAGAAGTTTATCTTAATTAGATATCTAGCAGGGCAATAAACTTCGGCTGAAGTTATAAGGAAAACTAGGGAAAATCGACTTTTGTAGGGGTATTTACTAGATTTAAAATGTACTAGAATCGAACCACCGCACCTAATCCATATTCTTTACCATTGTAAAACGGAACAACCAATCCATTGGTATCCTTTCTATCTTTGAAAAGTGTTTTTTTAATTAGAGGATGCACCCAATAAGCAATTTTTGTACTCAGTATTCCTATTCCGGCGCCCGCGGCGACGTCGGTAAGCCAATGCCGATTGTTGTACATTCTAAAAAATCCTGTCCCTGTTGCAACTGCATATCCAGAAATTCCATACCAAACAGATACATCTTTATATTCCTGATATAAAAATTCTGCACCCATAAAGGCCGTGGCGGTATGACCCGAAGGAAATGAATTAAAAGATGAGCCATCTGGTCTCTCAACGCTTGAAGTAGATTTTAAAATCCCAACCGTTCCGCCCATTATCAAGTAAGCTGTTGTTAAGATTATAGTTCGATCTTTAAAATTGTTTTTTCCTTTTATACCAAAAGCATTTAATGCATAGACCGAGGCAAAAGGTGCATATTGCGAAAAGTCGTCTATCGATAAATTCTCATCAATATGCTCCTTAATTTCATCTCGGGTGTTAGTATTCATGTTTTTAATACTTGCACTCTCTAACCCAATTACGCCAAATCCTACTAATGTCGCAGGAATTATCAATGCTTCGTACTTAAACTTTAAATCTTTATTTAATACAGGAGTTACTACTATTGTAGTGTCTTGAGAGAAAATTTGAAAAGTTTGTAGAAAAATAATTAAAAATATAGCTATTTTGGTCATCATATAATATAATAAGTTAAGGGTAGCTTTTTTTTGAAGAAAAAACAATTACAATACTATTGCAGAATTAGTTTTAGATGCTGTTGATCTAAGATTTAGTCCTGAATTATGATACAATTCATCGGCGACCTGAAAATTGGAAATACTTTGCTTTTCAAAATTTTTGTCAGCAGGCAAGGGGCTTAAACTGTTGTCTGCAGGATTCCATAAATAGAGATTGGCATTTTTTTGTTCGTCAAGAATCATCACTTTGTTGTCCTTTAGCGTACCCAATTTTCGGTAGTTTCCAATATAAGCACGTTCGTCTTCGGGCTTCACGGCAAAGACATCCTTGCCGAAAAAGTTGGAGGTATAATCCCATTTTAATAATGAGAAAAGTGTTGGAAAAAGATCTATCTGAGAAGACAATTTCGCCACCTTTGCCGATTTGCTTTTTGGAAGATTGGCGATAAAAGCGGGAATATGGTAGTTCTTGACGTCCAATTCCCAACGTCCTGCCGAATTTGCGCAGTGATCGCTCATAATTACGAAAACGGTATTCTTAAACCAAGGCTTTTGTTTTGCTTTTTTAATGAATTCGCCAATGGCATAATCGGTATATTTTACAGCTCCATTTCGGCCACTACCAGACGGAATATCAATTGCTCCTTCGGGATATGTGTATGGTTTATGATTGGAGGTAGTCATAATAAAATCGAAAAAAGGTTTTCCGTTTCCGTGTGCTTTATCAGCTTCTTTGAGTACTTTATTGTAAATATCCATATCGCAAACGCCCCAAGCATTCTCAAAAGTTACTTCGTTGTCATCAATATTTGTACGAGTTGTCGTGATGCTTTTGTCTAACAAAAATCCACGACCTCTGTCTATAATATTAAAGCCGTTTCCGCCAAAATAAGTATTCATATTGTCAAAGTAACCGTCGCCACCGTAAAAGAAATTGCGATCGTATCCTTGCTGTTTGAAGACTTCTCCAATAGTGTATAAATTTTGATTATTTTTTCGTTTTACAATACTGCGGCCGGGAGTTGGCGGAATAGAAAGTGTAATGGCTTCCATACCTCGCACGGTGCGTGTCCCTGTAGCATAGAGATTTTCGAAAAAGATACTGTTGTTGGCGATTGAATCTAATGTCGGCGTAATTTTATCTTGATTGCCAAAAGCGGTTAGAAACTCGCCACTTAGACTTTCAATACATATAAAAATGACATTTGGTTTTTCAGCCTTTTGATTATCAGATTTACTAATATTTCTGAAAATAGAATTTGCTTCCGGATTTTGAAAAGTAGTTGTAGAATCTGAGAGTGATGCCTTAACAAGCGCATAGGCTTCATTGAGCGGAATTACTTTGTAAAATTCATTATATGGAAGCTCATTATTTCTGAAAGCTGAGAAGAAAGAATATATTCCCGCCTTGGCTACTTCGTTATTATAGCGGTTTTCAGAAAAATCTGCATTGCTACTTGAGATAAATATTCCAGAGAGTACTGCAATTGCAAACCAAGGAAGAGCCGCCACTAGTTTGGTTTTGAATGTTGATTGACTGTCAAAAGTTTTGCTGAAATATCCTAATTTATAAATTATATAAATGCTCACCACAACCAGTAAAATCATACTGCTAAGTAGAATAGGAAGCGGATAAGATTCGTTGATATTTTTTACCACTTCGTAGGAATATACCAAGTAATCTACGGCGACAAAATTGAAACGTCTATGAAACTCATCCCAGAAAGTAAACTCTCCAAAAAATGAGAAGAAGATTATTAGTACAGAAACAAAAAATCCAAAGTAGGTAAATATCTTGTCTGCTAGAGATCCATAAAAACGGGGAGAAAGTGCTAAGAGGTAAATAAGAAATGGAACTGTAAAAAACGATATTGTAGCTATATCAAACAAAAACCCAATCACAAAAGTAGAAAAGATTGAAATTACTCCTTTATCAATTTCTGAGAAATTCCAAATTAGAAACGATAATCTGGTAATTAATGACAAGAGAAGGAATAGACCAATAAAAGCTTTAAGCAAGGAAAATCTGGAAGGGAATAGTTTTGACAGCATCTTGGGGTAATTTATACTTCAAATGTAATGCTCAATTCTAAAGCAATATTAAAGACGAATTATCTTGCAAAAAAAAATCCTGCGGTTGTTGATTACCACAGGACTTCTAACTTTACTAACACAAAACCAAGCAATTGATTATTTCATATTTTCACTTTTTATTATTTTACCATTCATATTAATTGCAACTTCTATATTGGATTTTCCTTTTTTAATTTCAAATTCATAAACTACAGTTTCTTTTGTTTCAGAAATTTCTGCTTCCTCAATGCTGTAACCTGGATATGATTTGTTTAGATTAGCCTGCATTTCCGATGGCACTTTATTAATTTCGATAGAATGTTCTGTCTCCTTCCACATTCCATTTTCAAGGAAGTTGGCCGAATATTTAATTTTGTCCATTTTGAACTCAGCTTCCCACTCTTGATTTTTCTCCTGTGACCATTTCACGTTTTTGGCGGTTGGAAACTTATGAGAAAATGCTTCTTTCACAAGCTTTGGCGCCTCTTGCAGCGCAGTAAGAGAAAGGATAGTGAACACTAAGAACGGACCTAAAAAAATCTTTAATGTTTTCATAATTAGATACTTTAAATTAATTGTACTGTAAAGCTATTAATCAAATCTAAAGCTACTTTTAAGGAACTCTAAAGGAATAATCAAGTAACATTTAATTATGATTTAGCTGGAAAAAAAAGCACTGAAAAGATATGCTGCTTATTTTCGAATCTATAAGTTAAGGTGTAGCCGTATAAATCGCAAATCTTCTGAACAATGGATAACCCTAGTCCGGTGGACTTAAAGTTATTCTGTTCACGATAGAAACGCAAATGTAATTTGTCAGGATTATTTATCGCTATTTCACCAGGATTTGAAACCAGAAGAGACGAGCTGTTTGTGAAGATTACAATATTTTCGTTTTGTAAACTATGTTTTATAGCATTCGAAATTAGATTATTGACTAGTATTTCTGCTAAGTAGGGATCAATTTCCACTTGCAGATTTTCATTGGCAAGATGAACGATATTTTTTATCTCAAGTTCTTTATAATCTTCAACTTTTTCGTTTACAAGTTGAGAAATTGACACTTCTTCAATATTTACAAACTGATTATTATCAATTTTTGTCAAAATCGTAATTTTTTTGTTGAGTTGCTTTAATCTCTGAATGTCTTTTTGGATAGAACTTACTTGCTCAAATTGCCTATCATTGATGGCGTGTTCATTAATAATATTGTCAATTTTTGCCTGTATGATTGCCAAAGGTGTTTGAAGTTCGTGAGAGATATTCTCCGTATATTGTTTTAAATTCTCATAATCAGTTCGAACCTTAGTCGTGAGTTGCTGTATGTGAGTCTTTAACTCCGAAAATTCGACAATATCACTATCAACTAAAACTATTGGGTGGCTTGAAGTTAATGAAAATTCCTTCATCTGATTTAGATTATCAAAAAACGGTTGCCAAATTCGCAAATTCTGCGCTTTATTAAAATAAAAAAGAAATAGAAAAGCAAGTAGGAAGATTGCAATATTTGACAAAACAATTGCCATCACTATTTCATCGGTTTCAACAACTAATGTTCTAATTACAATGTGATAATTAATATTATTGATCCTTTTATAAGTAGATAATTCTCGAAATAGTTCCCGTTCATTCTGTGATGGATCAAATAAAACAGTGTCTTTTAAACTTTCAGCCTTTAAAGAATCTACAATCGTGACTTCGGTGATTGGCGAAAGCGAGTAAATCTCTTTGTGATCTCTAATGGCATCCGTAATTCGACCTTCGGTAGAGTGCAACTCTTCTTCAATTTCCTTTTGGAGTAAATTATGAGTATAAAAATACAAGGCAATGCAACTTAAAAAAGCGAGAATAAGTCCCGTAATTAAAAAAGTTTTAGTTGTTTTTTTTATAAGTGTCGTTTTCTTACTCACGTGGAAAGTTTTAGTCTTCTGCAAATCGATATCCGGTTCCATAAGCGGTTTTTAGGTATTTGGATCCTTCGATGGTCAACTTTTTACGAAGATTATTAATATGGACATAAATGAAATCAAAATTGTCGAGTAGGTCGCTATCATCGCCCCAAAGATGTTCGGCAATTATTTCTTTGGAGAGGACTCTACCTTTATTAGAAACAAAAAATAGCAACAAGTCATACTCTTTTCGCGTAAGCGTAATCGGCTTGTCATTAATAAAAGCTGTGCGCGATTTGGTATCAATTTTTATTTCGTGAAAAACGATTATCTCGTCGCCACCAAATTTACCTCTTCTTAAAACTGCGGTGATTCGTGCGTTGAGTTCGGCAAGATGAAAAGGTTTTGTAATATAATCGTCTGCGCCCAAATCGAGACCTAGAAGTTTATCATCTAAAGAATTATTTGCAGAGATTATAATCACGCCGGCAGTTTTCTTTTCTTTTTTTAACAATTTTAATACATCCAATCCTGATCCAGAAATAAGATTAATATCCAAAATAATAATATCGTAATCGTAAATACTTATTTTGTCTATTGCTTCGTAATAATCTGATGCTACCTCGCAGATATTTCCATCACGATGGAGGTAATTTGCGATTGCTTCTTGCAAATCTTTCTCATCTTCGGCAATTAGATACTTCATTTAGCTGAAATTTTAGAGATAAAAGTACTATTCGATTCTAAATATATTCTAAAGTAAAGCATTTTATTGCAATTTAAGTTTAATAGATTCCATCGCTTCCATGGTCGTATCTTACCCAATTTTGTATAAATCTTCTGATTTTTTAAGGTCGAACATACCATATTTAAAAGAATCTTCAATTTCCAGGGCTACATCGCATTTGCACAATCGAGATTTCACAGTATTCCAGATGGCTAGCTGCACACATCTAATAGCCACATTTCGCCATCCTACGATTTCACATCGCACCTCATGCGGGCAGAGATTAACGCCAATAATTTTACGAGTAGATGTTAGCAAAGCTTCTACGGGAAGATTATTGAGTAGCCCTCCATCTACATATTTATTGTTATTTATCGTAATTGAGTTGTACAACAAAGGCAATGCACAAGAGGCGAGAAGTACTTCTACCAAATTATTTCCTTCGGAAACAATCTCATATTTTCCAGTGCTAATATTTGAAATACAAATGTGTAAGGGTAGTTTGAGACAGCTAAAATTATTCGTACTAAAATGATTGACCAGGAAATCTCTAAGGTACATCTGCTCGGACATTGTGGGATGAAAAATTCGCAATTTAAAAACTTTCAAAAATCCACTCTGATGTGTGAGATACAAGATTTCGTCTGGGGTATAACCAGCGCAATACAAGCCCCCGACCACACTTCCAGCGCTAACTCCCGAAATTATATCAGGAAAAATTCCGTTTTCATTTAGTGCTTTGAGCACCCCAATATGTGCGGCACCACGAGCGCCGCCACCCGAAAGTACGATTCCAATATTAGCTATCACTTTTGAGTTCTTTAAGTTGCTCCATTATATCTTCCATCATTTCGAGTTGTATTTGCTGAATTTTCATCAGCTCCTCTTGTTGTTGAATAACAAGGTGATCCATTTTTTCGTGCAACGTTCTAATCTCCAATTCTGCTTTCATATTAATCATATAATCCTGCTTGGAACGTTCGCGATCTTTATCTTCCTGTCTATTTTGACTCATCATAATTACGGGCGCTTGAAGAGCTGCAAGACACGACAAAATCAAATTTAGAAGTATAAAAGGATATGGATCAAATCCTTTCTCACTCAGAAAAATGATGTTGATAATCATCCATATAATAATAAATACGCCAAAAATAATTATGAATTTCCAGCTTCCGCCAAAGGATGCAACCTTATCAGCAAGGTTTTCTCCAAAAGTATAGGTATTTGTGTCGAGCTCATCTGGCTCTTTGGAAATCAACTCGTGGTTGGTCATACTTTTGAGAACGTCCTTTTCGAGTTCTGAAAGTTCAGCAGCGTCTCTGAGTAGGTAATTTTCTAAATATTTTTGTCGATATCGGTTTAATTCTGATATTGCAATTGTGCTTTCTCTAACAAAAGTAGGATGTTCTTCTTGGATAAGTCTAAAAATTGAATCTCGGATATTAGTTCCCAAAACGATTTCAGCTTTATTGAAATCCAAATTAGAAATTGAACTTTTATAATTTTCCATAATCCAAACCTTTTAGTCTTTAATAGCTTTCAAAATCGTCGGTAACACAATCAGCAATAGCGGTAGGGCGAAAACCAACCCTCCAATTACCGCGATTGCAAGCGGCTGATGTAGCTGAGCGCCGGTACCAATACCCAAAGCCAGCGGACTAAGAGCCAATATAGCGGCAAATGCAGTCATTAATTTGGGGCGTAAACGTGCAGCAATAGCATATTCTATTCTCTCAATATGTGCTAGTGACTCGTCGCTTTCTAAATATTGCCTGTAGGTGAAGATAGAATTCTCTCCAATAATACCCACAATCATAATAATTCCAATATAGCTGCCCACATTTAATGCTGTTCCAGTGAGGTATAAACTCAGTAAACATCCAGCGACTCCTAAAACTGCGATGACAATAATCGCCAAGGCAATTTTGATTCTTTTGAACAAGAATAAAATTACTACAAAAACCAATAGGATAGCTGAAATAAGTATCATCATTAATTCCTTAAAAGCTTTTTGCTGATCGTGGTAAGCACCTCCATACTCAATTGAGTATCCTGCGGGAAGCGAAATGTTTTTTGATAGATGAGTTTGCACATCTTTTAATGTAGATCCAAGATCTCTATTATTAAGCCGCGCGGTTATTACACCCATAGATTTCTGATTTTCTCTATTGATTTCAGAAACACCTTTACCGATGCTTATGGAGGCAACACTACTTATCGGAATACTTGATCCTGTTGGTAATAATATTGAAGTGTTTTTTAGATTTTCAACGGTTGTCTTTTGTGCATCTGGATAGAGTAGTCTAATATTTACTAATTGTTCTTTGTCGATGATAGTACTCACAACTACTCCTTCAATCTGTGTTTGTAGCTGAAGTTGAAAGTCACTCACCGTAAGTCCTAACTGCGAAAGAACTGGAACATTTGGAATTATCGATAGAGTAGGACCAGCGGCAATCAAGCCATCATTTACGTCAGCAGTTCCGGGAACTTTTTCCAATTCGGCGGCAATTTTTCTGGATAGCGATTCTAATGTTTTCACATCTTCACCAAAAACTTTCACTTCAATCGGTTGAACAGAACTCATCAAATCTCCTAGCATATCTCCGATAACCTGCCCAAAATCGACAGTTAGTTGCGGAACACTTTTTTCTATTCGAGTTCGTATTTCGTCAGAAACTACAGTAGTTGTATTGCTGCGACTATCTTTCAGCTTAATGAGGTAATCCCCGCGATTGGGTTCTGTAATAAAAAATCCCATCTGAGTTCCCAATCTTGAGCTATAGGCTTCGACTTCAGGTTGAGTATCAAGAATAGTATTTACCAATTGCAACATTCGATCTGTTTCCTCTAATGTCGTTCCCGGCGGACTATTAAAGTCTAATACGATACTTCCTTCGTCCATTTCTGGCAAAAAACCTGATGATAAGCGAGACGGAATGACAATGATAATCACCACACAAATAGCCATAAATACAAACCCGATTAGAGGTTTTCCTAATATACTGTGGATCCATTTTGTCTTAATCGCGGGTTTCGCTTTAAGTGGAGTATTTCGTGTAAATACAATTGATAATACCGGAACTAACAGCCACGTAACAAGAAATGAAGAGGCGAGAGCGATAATCATACTAAAAGCCATCACCTTAAAATAAGCTCCTGCAACTCCTGTCATTAATATAAATGGAATAAAGATCACAATTGTACTCAGTGACGACCCGAGCATCGCAGGAAATAAATGAGAGATAGCTTCGTGTGATGCCCAACTCACAGACTCTTTGTGATTCTCTTCTCGAATTTTATGAATTTGTTCTATGATAATGACCACATCGTCTATCATCAGACCTATTGCCGCAGCTATGGCACCAAGCGTCATAATATTAAAAGTAAACCCCACAAGATCTAGTACTATTAATGTCAGCGATAATGACAACGGAATAGTGAAAAGCACCACCAAACTAGCCGAAAAGGATCGCAAGAAAACAATCACAACAATTAGTGCCAATGCTAGACCAATCCATAAAACATCCTTGATACTAGCAATACTTGTATTTACAAAGTCGGCTTGTTTGTAATATGGTTTTAACAAGACACCTTTCGGGAGCGTTTTCTGCAATTCAATAACCTTACTTTCTATGCTATTGTTAACATCAATAAGATTGGCATTTGGCTGTTTTATAATGGCGATAAGTGGAACATTTTTTCCATTTGCACGAATTTTTTGATATTCTTTGACCTCATTTACTTCAATATCGGCAATGTCCCTTAGCTTGATAAGTCTAGTAGGACTGTTGATGATTACCAAGTTTTGCAAATCGCTAATATCATCCACAGCATTATCGGTGAGTGTAAGATACATCCGATTGTAGTCGCTGATATAACCATTGGATTGTAGCAGATTCGAATTTACAATCGCATTCTGAACCGTGGTAACCGAAATTCCCAAGGATTTCAAAATATCAGGTCTGAGCACAACTTGAAATTCCTTGTCTTTTCCGCCAATTATGCTCACATCAGATACTCCCGTTGTAGCCGCAAGAAATGGTTTTATACGATATTTTGCGATTTTTTTCAAATCGACCTGCGACAATTTATCACCTTCTAGAGAATAACCCATCACCGGCAAGATTGAAGGATTCATTTTCTCGACAGAAAATACTGTATTAGGCAGCAAACTTCCTTGTGATTGATTAATAAAGGACTCAATCTGACTTTTCGAAGTGTTGATATCGACATTCCAATCTAGGTAAACAGATATTTCGCAACTTCCACGAGAAGTGGTGCTGCGGATATATTGCAGTCCTTCGGTGCGTCTGAGGATATTTTCTAGCGGAACAGTTACGGTGCTCATCATCTTATCTACAGGCTGCTGCCCGGCATCTGCGATTACTTTAATTTTCGGAAAAGTGATATCAGGGAAAAGTCCCGTTTTGAGATTTGAATAAGCAAAAAAACCACCCAGCAAAAGCAGTACTGCAATTGCCAACAAAGGAAATTTCAATGATTGTGGTACATTTTTCATTTCCTTCTTATTGAGATTATTGTCGAATCCTGCATTTGATACCCACCTTCAAGCACGATGCGGTCGTTTAATTTTATTCCGCTTCCGCTAATTTGAATAATCGAGTCATTTTCCAATAACGGAGTAACATTTTGCTTTACTGCGATCGAATCCTTTTCAACTTTAAAAATCCAATATTCTGTCAGTAACTCGTTTGTTTGCAAAGCTTTCTTGGGTATCGTCATCGTATTTTTTGCTTCTTTGTATAAAATGCGAACCTGCACGTTTAAGTTCTCAGGAAGATTTCCTTGTGGCAATGCGATCAGATAAACCTGAGACTGCGCCAAAGCATCTATAGAAGGTAGAGATCCCGTAATCTTCGCAGTCATTTTCTCGCCATTTTGCAAAATTATTTCACAATCAGATCCAATCTGCAGCACATTGTTATACTCAAACGGCACATTTACTTGGATCACTAATGAATTTGGCTGTACAACAGTTGCCAGAATATCACCTTCTGCAACGTAATCATTATCAGTAATACTCAAAACCGAAATTACGCCCGAAGCGTTACTTCGTATTCCGATTGGATTTATAAATTTCCGCAGCGAACTATCAATTTTAACAGCAGCTTTTAAAGCATCCTGCTCTTTCGTTCGGACAGTTGCAAAGCTTTGACCTGTACCAATTTTATCACCAATTTTGAAGTTCATACGCGAAATATATCCCGTAACATTACTTCTGATATTCTCTTTACGCTGATACACAGTAACTCCGTTAAAACTTAGAAATTGCTGCACATCACCTTCAGCAATCAAAGTTGTTGTCACTTCTACTGCGGCCTTGTGATTATTTCCTACCGCTACATCTTTCTTGCAGGCAGCCATAGATAGCAGGAAAAATCCACTCATAAGAGTTTTCGCAATTGTCAATTTAAGATTTACCATTGTAAGTAATTTAGCTGACTTTGCAAAAGCCAATGATTAGTTTGAGCCTGTAGTTTTGTATAAACACTCATTTTGTAATTTTGCATAAGGCTGAGATAATCAATAATAGAAACTTGGCCTTGCACCAGTTTCCCTTTGTAGATATCGAGAATTTGCACATATTTTTTTTCTTGCTTTTCTAACAATACCACTGCTTTATCATTTTCGGAAATCTGACGATTCAGCTCTTCCAAGTTGTTTTTGCGCTGCAGTCCAGAATTAAGTTTGTAAGCTGTCAAATTTTCGGTTCTCAGACGGTTTTGTTCCGCATTTAGCTTTCGCTGATGCCCATCATAAATCGGAAGACTCAATCGCACACCAGCGCTACCTCCAAATTTTCTGTACATATCTGTAATTTCCACCGCATTAATTCCGGCATTTCCATATAAACTAACTTGCGGTTTATATTGATTTTCAAAAATTTTCTGATTAGCAGCAACTTGCAAACTATCATTTTTAAATTTCTTTTCATAGAATGCTAATTCACTTATTACTAACTTGTTAATTAACGGTATCTCAACTCTATTTTGAGGTTCATTTGCTAGTCCGCTCATAGTCTGCAAAGCATTAATTGAAGTCTGAAAACTATTTTGCACCTGCTGCAGCTCGATATTTTTATTCTCAATATCGAGCTGCAATAACAGATAATCACTCTGCAATAAAATCCCTCTTTTCACCAGTAGTTCCACCACTTTAAGGCGGTTTTTAAAGTCCAATAGTGTCTTTTTTATAAAGTCTTCTTGCAGCTGAAGTTGGTAAACTGCAATATAGGAAGCAGTGATATTCCGAATAAGATTGTGCTTAAATTCTTCCGAATTTAGCGCGATGCCATTGTTCAGAAGCTGGTTTTGCAGTAGCAAATTGTCTGTTGCAGCGCGGTTAAAAAGGTTTTTTGTAATATTAATTTGTGCCGAATATAGTCCGCCGTTTGTCAGTCCTGCATCATATCCGTACGCATTTGCAGAAGGTGTCGTTGTAATTTCGATCGCTTTGCCATTACTGTCAAAAAATGGTGCAAATAGCACATCAGAAGTTGCATTTACCAGAAATCCGCTGTTCTGTGCTTTGATAATTCGACTCTGCAAATCTCCAAGTAGAACTAAATTTGCCGATTCCTTAATTGCCGCTGAATTATTTTGAGCCTGACTCAAAAAATAAGGCAAGTCGTGTGTCTGCGCAAGAATTGTCACAGTGCATAACAATGCAAGAAACGTAAAAAGTCTAGTTTTAGGCATATCTTCAATTTTATAGAAGCTTTTCAACAGAATTAGTTGAAAAATGCTGGTATTTTAATGTAAAACTAGGACTGAATTCTAAAGTTATTTTAAAGTAGGATATCTCCGTTGCATTAGAATATTCTATTTTTTTTGGGCGGCTTGTTGCTGTCATTGCGAAAGGAGTAAGGACTTTCATCGACTTTAACATTATCGCAATGACAGCAACAACCGGGCTCTCCGCTGTATCTTTGCTGCAAGAAATAACATTTTCATTTTTTCAAATTAAGTTTAGCAGCAAAGGATGCCGCTATGATCCCTGCCGCAAAAGGGTGGGTAGAGATAAACGTTATAATTTATTATACTTCTTAAAAATTGTTTCTCAGCTTCAATCATTTAATTTTGACCTTTAAGTAGTAGACTAAAATGTTCAATTTGCTAAACATGAGGCTGATAAGTACAGCAGTTAATAAATATTTATACTCTCAGATAGACTTATAATCTTATGCATAAGGTGAAATTTCCTTTATTCTATTGATATGTGTAAATTTGCCTAACGTGGCCACGAGGCAGGTCCCAAAAACCAATAGTTATGAGTCAAAAATCCTATATAAAATGTCTAGAATGCGGCACCTTGAATCTAAATCGAGACTATTGTAAAAATTGTGGGGCGATTGTGAATATCAACCTAAAACGGCAGCTGTTAAGAGAGAAGAAAATTTTAGAGCAAAATGAGGTGGAGCGAATAAAAGGACCGAGTAAAATCGATAAATTTTTTAATGACGCTTCCGAGCATCCCAATACAATTGTAAGAGGTTTTTCGAAATTCATTTATTCGGTTTGGTTGTTTTTAGGAATGGTGGTTGGTGCACTTATTGCTGGATTTATCAGCATTGTCACTGGATAAAACGGTAATTACCTTAATATATGAGAAATAGAATATACCTGGTGATGACTGTAGTTGCTTGTGGAATATTTGCTCTTCAAAAAAGCGGAATATACTTACCCGGAATTTTGAATAATTATGCGAATGATTTACTTTGTCTCCCGCTAGTTTTGGGATTTATTACTTTTGTGATTAGGCAATTAAAAAAGGACACTGATTTTCAATTGCCGCTATTTTTCGTTGTGTTAATGGCTTTGTATTACTCTATTTACTTTGAATATTATCTACCAATACATAATCCTCGTTATACCGCAGATTGGATTGATGCCTTATTGTATTTTGTGGGAGCTTTCGCGTTCTATGGCTATCAAAGAGTTAACTTTTTGCGATCTACTGTGCATCAGGACTAATTGATGATAACTTCAAAACTTTTCAAAAAACTCTTATTAGACGAAAATTGTTTCAATTGTAGATTCAACTCACATCTTACAACAAAACAGATGCGTGGAAAAGTCATGATGTACGTTGCGAAATGATTGATGCTAAGTGGAACTTGTGTTACTACTCGGTCTCAAATATTTTGGAATAGTCAATCTAATGTTTTTCTAAAAGCAATTCATTCTATAGATTGACGATTTTTTAAAATTTACACATATATATGGTGATTGCCACATTTTTGCTCAAGTAAACTGTCCGTGGTGGTGCCAAATAAAATTTCTATAATAGATCTTAAACAGCAATCCGAATTGAGATGGGGTAGTAGCATGCAAATTTTACGATGCCGCTATGTAATAAAGTTTGCAGAATTATTTCTTAGTAGCCCCAAGGAGCAGTGGGAGTTTTGACCGTTTTTGTAAGATCAAAAACAACCGTAAATACGCGTTCACTGCCAACTCTTCGAAGATTATATGACAAAGAGTTTTCGTCAATGGTAAACCACCATACATTTGCTGCAGCGGCGGGCAAAATTGCAGTCGTATGTGCATCGGCAGGAAACATTTGTAAATTTGCCATTCCAATATTAGAACTTATCCCACCATATTGTGTAAGCTTCTCTTCGCTACCGTCAGGATTTCTGTGATCGTGCTTCAAACTGATAACCTTCTCGGAATTCATCTTTAATACCCAAGTTCTAGATTTATCTTCGCCGACAAAAAACGGAATTCGAATTTCATTTTTCTGACAGGAACGGACATGCATAATTAATTTCTTGCCAGTAAATCCATCGCCTTCAACGGCGCCCGCAGTAATAGTTCCTTCATACGATTTTCCGCAATGCGCTTCTAGTTGTTTCCAAAAAATTTCGGAAGTTGTTTGATTTTGCGCAATTAGATTTAGTGGGAATAGAATTAAAAAATATAAAAGTGTTTTCATTTGTAATTAGGTAATAGATCCCATAAACATACACAATATTATTTGAAGATTATATATGAAGTGTGGCTGAATGATAAAAGATAGCTGTCAATCTTTCGTATGAAAAGACTTTTACTTATTTTGATAAAATAAAGCTGCAATAATGAAAAAACCGACTCCTGTAAGCGTTGGTGGTAATATTTTGGATGAGACGCCAATAAATATCATTCCAATTGCAATTAAAAGTAAGGATATTATTAAAATTTTCTTCATAGGGATGGTTTTTATTTATTTTGTAAATAGACCAATTTTATATTTTATGCAAATTATACTAAAATTTCGTTTCGGTAATGCATTTCCTTGATTGATTTTGAAATTCTTATTTGTTGAAAATCATTTGCTCGGTCGTCAATACTAAAGAAATTAAAGATTTCAAATAGAATAAGGAAGTTTTAATAAATAATTTCTTACGATTTAAGCATGCTTTATATTTTCGACAGTGATAACAGATTGAATTCAATATTTGCCGCAAAATTTAATAAGGAACTTTAGTTATTTGCAACTAATATTCAATAATAATTATTATAATCTACATCTTTAACACTTCTTATATTAATTATAATTTGACCACAAAAAGGACATAGTAAACTTCTGCAGCATCAATTAATATTTATCTACACGAAGTTCAAGTATTTACATATTTTAAAAACGTATTTATTCTTCCTTTCATATCTAAGGGTAATTATCGCAGTATAAATGAAAATCATTGTGTATGTTGTTTTTCCTACAACGGCTCCTTACATTTGCGTTTAGTCGACAAAATTAGTTTTTTATCGATTGGTGATATATTTAGTACTGGAAATCTATCCATTTGTTTAACACTAACAGTCTTTAAAAATAAGTACGACTGCAAGACGAATCATTAAAATTATGAAGAAGAAAATTTTATTATTGTTGCTTATCGTTGCACAAATGAATGCATTTGCTTTCGACAAAACAGCTAGAACGGAGTACGACGATTATTCAAATGATGATTATGAAACTGAAATGGTCGGTTATTCCACAAATGAAGTAGCTGCGCCAATTGACAGCTGGACACCATTTTTACTTCTAGCTGGTGTGCTTTACTCGGTATATTACTTTGAGAAAAAACGCAAGTCTTCGGCAGTTACAAAATAATATATCTACACATAGCATATAGGGACAAATCAAAATTTGTCCCTATTCCTTTTTATAGCTAATGCGACTATTCGCAATTTTCTCTACACAAACATTTAACCGAACCATTTCTTGGCAATAGTTTAAGAATTAGCTTTTTTCTTTAAAATTATTTGCATCTTTTTCAGATTGAATTTGTACAATTGAATTGTATTAATTACTGAAATATTCGAAATACATAAGCAACAATTTTTCTATTGAAATACTCTTCTGCGCAAAGCTGATACCAACCCAAGCGCAGCGAATTGGCGAAGGACATCCTTTGCTGCTAAACAAAGATTTGATATTGCTACGAAAATTTCTGGCAGCAAAGATTTAGTGGACGACCCTATCCGAGCCACATATCATTTCTATGGTATGATAGTCGTTCTGGCGACGGGATGTGCGCAAGTAAGATTATGGATGTTATGGTACTAAATCTTATTTGAAGATTTGGCCACTTCACGCCGCTTTATTGAGTATTTTTGCCACGCCTAAACAATTATCAGCCATTATGCGACATTTACAAGAAAAACCTAAAAATACTGCCAATTCTGAACCCCGAGTAACGATGAAAACTGCTTTTAAAACTATAATTTGGCCGCGGCGAAATTTGGTTTTCATAGGATTACTATTAATTGTAATCAAAAGCTTATCAGGTTTAGTTTTGCCCTGGCAAAGTAAGGTATTGCTGGACGATGTGGTGCCAAACAAAGATTTTACATTACTCTATCAGTTAATTGCCATCGTAATCGCGGCCATCACCGTGCAGGCAGTCACTTCCTATTTATTGACGAGAATTTTAAGTGTGCAATCACAATTTCTGATTAGTGAGCTGAGATCTCAGGTACAGAAAAAAGTGCTTTCGTTGCCAATCAGCTTCTTTGATAATACCAAATCCGGTGCCTTAGTGGCTCGAATCATGAGCGATGTGGAAGGTGTTCGAAATCTGATTGGAACAGGATTGGTGCAACTTGTCGGCGGATCATTTACCGCAATTGTGTCACTAGTTATTTTGATAAAACTAAATGCTTGGATGACACTTTTTGTGTTTGTACCACTTTCTGTTTTTGGATTTATCGCGTTGAAAGCTTTCAAATTTATTCGTCCAATCTTTAGAGCCCGCGGGAAAATTAACGCCGAAGTTACGGGAAGATTGACCGAAACTCTTGCGGGAGTCCGCGTTATCAAAGCGTTTAATGCCGAAGAACAAGAGAATATTGTGTTTGAACAGGGGGTTGATAAACTTTACCAAAACGTCAAAAAAAGTTTGACCGCTACGGCTTTGATGACCAGTTCGTCGACATTTTTGATTGGTGTTGCCACCACCGGAATTATGGGAATGGGTGGATATTATATGATGATTGGCGAAATGACTACCGGAGACTTCTTGTTTTTTACGCTTATTCTTGGATTTATGATTGCGCCAATTGTTCAGATGAGTAATATCGGAAGTCAGCTGACCGAAGCACTTGCGGGTCTTGACCGAACCGAAGAATTGATGAATATGACTGCCGAAGAAGATGATAAAAATAGAGATATTGAACTATCAACTATCAAAGGAGATATTGAATTCAGCGATGTTTCGTTTTCGTACGAAGAAGGAAAGGATGTTCTGCATAATATTAATTTCAAAGCTCCTGCCGGTTCTGTGACTGCTCTTGTAGGAAGTTCTGGATCTGGAAAATCGACCATTGCGGGATTATCGGCTACTTTCTTGACGCCAATTTCGGGTAAAGTTACGATTGATAATCAAGATCTATCCAAGGTTAAATTGAGTAGTTACCGTCAATATTTGGGCGTGGTTCTGCAGGACGAATTTCTTTTTGAAGGTACGATTCGCGCCAATATTATGTTTCCACGACCAAATGCTACCGAAGCGGAACTTCAAAATGCTGTAAACGCGGCTTATGTAAATGAGTTCACCGACCGTTTTGACGAGGGCCTCGAAACCCTAATCGGTGAGCGTGGAGTGAAGCTCTCTGGCGGTCAACGTCAGCGATTGGCGATTGCGCGTGCGATTCTTGCCAATCCGAAAATCATCATTTTGGACGAGGCGACTTCAAGTCTGGACACTGAAAGTGAAGCGTTAATTCAGAAGAGTTTAAATGAATTGATCAAGGATAGAACCACGATTGTCATTGCCCACCGTTTGAGCACAATTCGCAAGGCAGATCAGATTTTGGTCATCGAAGCTGGACATATTGTCGAGCGCGGCACCCACGACGAGTTGATTGCCAAGGAAGGTAGGTATTTTGAATTATATACCTATCAGTCGAAAATATAAGTTGGGAAGGAGTTAAATTTAAATTGAAAATTTGTGCTTTTTTGGAGCTTTATTGCTTCGCCCGTTCGCTTTGCTCGGGTCTGCTGTCCACTGTATCTCTCCTGCCCAAAAGAAGTGGCAGGAAAGGATGTGCTTCGCCAGTTCGCTGCGCTCGGGTCGTTCCGATCAGGGCTAGGGGAGTTGTAGTAGATTGAAGTGAGGTTAAACAAAACTCGCTTGCGACATCAATTCGTTGACATTTTAGTATATTTGTACTTATAATATTAAATATTATGACAACCTTAAAAGTAAATACTAAAAGCAAACAGGCTAAAGCATTTATAGAACTCGTAAAAACTTTTGATTTCGTTACTATTATAGAAACTGAGTCAGAAGATTCTTGTGTTGTCGAAGAACCCGCTGAAATGGAATATAATCAAAAATTTGTTGAAACCGTTTTACATTCTTTTAAAGACGATAAAAGAACAACAATTGAATCTTCTAAATTATGGGAAAGTATATAATCGAATATACTGAAACAGCAATTAGAGGATTGCAGAAACATAAAAATGCTGGAAATCAAGCCACGATAAAAAAAATTAACGCCATAATTTCTGATTTAGAAAGTATGCCATACAATGGTGTTGGCAAGCCAGAAGCGTTAAAAAACAATTTATTAGGTTTCTGGTCAAGAAGAATCAATCTTAAAGATAGAATTATCTACTCAATAGATGACAATCTAGTAACCGTAACGGTCGTTTCTGTGCTTGGCCATTATTACGATAAATAGTTTTAGTGGTAGTTTTTAAATTGATGAGTTATACGTTTGATTAGGAAATTTAAAATCACCAATAAACATATTCGTGCACGTAAACGCCCTTTAAATTACCTTCAATTACATTTTTTGAAGCAATCTTTCCTCTCTCATTATACTCATATTTGTTACGCCACTTACTTCCACTTTTGACATCTTCATAAATCTTTTCAATTAGCAAATCGTCACTATAAATATAATGGACTTTTATTCTAGGTTTTCCATTATCAAATTCTATTTTTTCAACTAACCTTTTCCCATTATATTTATAAGAGACATTGTGGAAATTTCCGCTTTCAGAGAGGATTTTTCCTGAATCATCATACACCTTTGTAATAACATCATTTATTCCAAAGGATTTGTCAAAAAAAGTGGTTTGAGTTTTATTCTTACTATATATTGTGGTCGATTCGCTGTCTACTTTGCGCTTGTGAGTAAATGTTTTATGGCCAATCTCTCTCAGTTTGCTGTTTAAAAGTATAGTTTTACTCAGATATTTTTTTCGACCTAGCAATTCTAGATAACCTATTGATTTTAATAACGAAGTCGTATCTCTAATAATGTGCAGCTGTTTGAAATGTTCTGAATCCTTTTCTCCGACACTGGCGAAAGAATCACTTTTTTTTCTAATTTTCTTTTCCCATTCTTCCTCATATTTGCTGTAGTAACTAAAGACATCCACAACAGTATCGGTTCTTCTGTATAAATGTCTCTCAAATCCGATATTTGAATGTGCGAACACTGTTTTATCAATCTGATTGTTTGAATCATAATGAAAATACCAAACTGCAATTATACCTTTACCATTAAATTCGGAGTTTTTAATATAGTAAGGTTGTCCAAGTTTGTTAAAACGTTGCACAATTCCTATCCTACTATTTTTAGAAATTGTAATTTGCTTGATTCCGTCGTTATTATCTTCCAGCCACATAAAATCTTTGTCCAGAACTTGCGAATTACAAAGATTAAAGGCTACCAGCATAACTAGCAACGAGAACTTTCTAAACTTAATCTTTCTGGACTTGTGAGAAATTGGTAAAATATCAAGAAGTTTTTTGATTTTAATTTATTTTATAAAGTTTATGACTTAATTTTTTTGGAGCTTTCTCCTGCTGTCCACTGTATCTTTCCTGCCCAAAACAAGGGGCAGGAAAGGATGTGCTTCGCCAGTTCGCTACGCTCGGGTCGTTCCCATCAGGGCTAGGGGAGATGTGGTAGATTGAAGTGAGGGTTATATATAATGTATAACTAATTTCTTAGTTGAAGTACGACCAATTAAAGAGCGTTAAACATTAAATTCGTTTAGTGTTTAGAGGATTTTGTCTCATATCAAAGACATCATATATTTCTATCCAGTTTTGCTCTTTATTGAACCAGTAAATAATTTTGTAATTTTTATAAAGAATATATCTAAAATCTTCATTACGATCCATTAGGAAATGTTCAATCTGGCCCATTTCAGGCTGCTGGGTCAGTATCAGAGTCGCGTTAAAAATACCATCTGTTACTTTCTCTGCGATGCGCAAGTTTGCGGTATCAAGGTAAAATTGAAATATTTTTGCTAATTCTTTCAGAAGATTTCGTCCAAAAGATTTTTAGCTCCATTTCTGCATTTTGGCTTTTAAATCATCGGCACCAATTAGACGTCCATTTTGTGAATCATCCATCGAATTATCTATACGATTGTTAAGCTCCTCAATTGACATTGGTTTAAAACGGCCATCGTCAATGCTTGATTTTTCTTTCTTTAAGATGCTTTCGAGCTTGGCTATTATCTCTTCACTTTGAATTTGCAAAAATTCCTGAACAAATTCAATTTTTCTAGTAGGTAAATCCTGGATGTGCTAATTTAGCTGACAGTAGAAGTTAAGCATAAAGTCTTACATTTAGCTTATGATACAAGAACGAAAATTATATGATGCAGCTTTTAAACGACAAGCTGTAGAATTAAGTAAAGACAGAAAGAACCTATCTGAACTTGCAAGAGAACTTGGTATACAGGTCACTTTACTTTACAAATGGCGTAAAGAGTTTGATGCTTTTCAATCAGGAAGCTTTCCAGGTAATGGTAATTTAAAATTAACTCCGGAACAGGAACGTATACGGGAACTAGAGAAGAAATTACATGATGTTGAGTTAGAACATAGTATATTAAAAAAAGCAATCGCCATTTTCTCCAAGACCGATCGATGAAATACTGGTTCATTAAAAGTAATGAAAAGGTTTTTCCGATTGATAAAATGTGCAAGGTTCTAGAAGTAAGCTTTAGTAGCTACTATAGATGGAAGCGGTCTTCTGTTAGTAATAAAGTCATTAAGAAAGAACATTTAAAAGTAGTAATAAATGACACCTACTTTCATTATAAGCAGCGCTATGGTAGTCCAAGGCTTTGTGTTGATCTACAGAAGAGAGGGATTGAAATATCACGAATTACAGTAGCTAAGTATATGAGAGAAATGGGGTTACGAAGTAAATTAAGTAAAAAATTCCGAATAACTACAGATTCCAACCATGATTATTTAATTGTAGAGAACCACTTAAATCGGCAGTTTAAACAAACTGAACCTTCCAAAGCATGGGTATCTGATATTACCTATATACCTGTAAAAGAAGGGTTTCTTTATTTAACGACTATCTTAGATTTATATGATAGAAAACTGATAGGCTGGAGTTTAAGTGATGGCATGTCTACTGATCAAACAAGCTTACCAGCGTGGAGAATGGCTCTTAAAAACCGAAAAATAAGTAAAGGTCTTATCTTTCATTCTGATCGTGGTGTTCAATATGCCAATAAGAAATTTGCTAATACTCTTGAGTCCTATAAGGTCAAAAGGAGTATGAGCAGAAAAGGGAACTGCTGGGATAATGCAGTCGCTGAAAGCTTCTTTAAATCACTCAAATCAGAGCTGATTTACGGTAATAAGCTTATATCGAGAAAGGATATGGAGAAGGAAGTATTTGAGTACATAGAACTATGGTATAATAAAATGAGAAGGCATTCTTCTCTTAATTATCTAACAATTCAGGAGTTTAATAATTTAAAAATTAATAGCAAATATGCGGCTTAACTAATACTGTCATTATTGTTTGCATATCCATCCATTTGGTTTTCTTTTAATCAAATATACAAAATTTTATATTTGACTGATATCCATCACTTGTTATTTATCCATACTTCACTTATCTGATTTAAGAGAAGTTAAGAGACCTATATCTACATTTCATATTGTTAATTGAATGCACTTTTAAAAATCTTGCTGCTCCTCAAAAATGGTTACACAAATCCCGATATGATCGCTTAACTTTTTGTCCAAATTAAAAATTTCAACTGCAGTTTTCTTCTCATTTAAAAATTCATTGCTAATTACAATATGATCAACATTCTCAGAAATTTCGCTAGTTAGGTTTTTCATTTATAATTTTTCAAAAGCTTCATTAAGTGTATTTCTAGCTTTATGACTAGGATACGCATAGCCAGAAAAGGAAATATTTAGATCACCAATGATGAAATTTGATATTTAGAAATCAAATTTTTTCTAATCGTAAAGTTATATATGTAGAAAGTGTTATATTTTAGAATGGAGAATCAGCATCTGTTCGAAAACAGTTATTCTTGTATTTATTGTTAATGTACTCTATAAAACTATTTGTTAGTTCAATGAGGTTTAAAATTTGCTGTTTTGAGGTTAATACTAGATTATCTTCTTTATCTATACCACTTCTATGCACAAAATCATGCCGCAACTTTATCTGTGAAACCAACTTAGGTATTTCTTTAAAACTTCTCAAATCGTAGTTGTAAATATCAAATATTCTAATCATTTTAGGAATGTTGTGATATAGGAGATTATTTAGATCTTCCTTAATTTTATTATTAATCGACTTTCTCATCGAAATAATTTGATTAAGTGGAACCACTTCTTTCTTATATGGTTCGTAATTTTCAATAAAAGTATTAATAGTATCCTCTGAATAAAAAACCGTATAGATTAAAATCTCGTTTAAGTAAGTTTCTACTGCGGTTACAACTCCAGAAAAAACTAAACGATTTAAGGACTGCTCTATAATAAATTCGCCAAATTCCTGGTCTATTAGCTGCTGAAATCTATTAATTTGTGAATAGTAAAATACTTTTGATTTATATGGAGAAGATTTTTCATACAGTTCGAGATTGTCTTGATCAGAGTATTCTAAGAAATGTATTGTTTCTTCATCTCGCATTTCTGTTGAAAAAGTTTTTGAAGTACAGGAGGTCGTGTAATTCATCACACTTCCACACTCATAGCACATAACACTTTCTTCATTTATAATTGGTATGTCTGGATTATCAAATACTAAATCCAACTCAATTGAAGATTTATATTTACACTTTCCGCATATAATTTCTAAATTTATCGCTCTATTTAAGACAACTGGAATTTGAATAATATTCATTAAGTTCTTTTCAAGTTATAGCTTTGCTGTTGTAGACATTCAAATGTATCAATTTAAAAAGTTATTTTAAAGAAATCGTACTACAAATCCCAATTTGTTTACTTTGATTTTTATTTTATTTAAACTCCTAATTTCCGTTTTCTTCCCTCTTAATAAATCTTTATAAAGTTCAATATGGTCCAAATTTTCGACAATCTTAACAATCATGTCTAGCATTTCTAATTTTGTGAAAGGTGCATTCAAGGCATTTGGAACTTTATGACTTGGTTACGTATAACTATAAAAGAAATCAATGTGAAGATTTCCGCGATCTGATCAAAATGACGGCCCGAATTTAGTCTAATAAAGTTGCGCCTAAAAAAAATCTTAAAAAATAAAAGAGACCACAATTTTCCTTTCAAAAAACTGTAATCTCTTTATATATTTAATTGCGAATATTTACATACTTTTCACAAAATCCAAGAAGACTTTTTTGTGCAATTCTAAATCTAAATCTGGCGAGAGTGATGCGCGAACGATATAATCTTTGTCGCCTTCCTTGGTGGTTCCTTGTGTGGATGTTGCGGGAATAGTCCAGTAACAACCTTTTAATTGGCCATAACTAACGCAAAATTTGCTCTCATTTGGAATTTCGCTAATCATTAAATTGATTAATTTGAGATTCAACTCACGCTTATGAGCTTCTTTCTCTTCGGGCGTATTCCCTTTTGTAGGAAGGTCTAACGAGAAAACCGAAGGTGTAAAATCGTGATTGGCAAGTTCGTCGGACACAAAATTAATTTTGGCAGCCGGTAAAACTTCGTGAATGAAATTCACAAATTCGCGGGTATTTCTGTAAGCATTTTTAATACGCTGATTCATCGACGGCAATTGCTTGGCCAAAATCGAATATTGAAGATCAGTAGCCTCGTTGTCGCAAAGATTGAGATGAAGCTCGATTTTGCCCATCAAATCATTGGTTTTTGCATTTCCAACTACGTATCCTGCAGTACATTTCCCGCCGCTTGGAAACTTGGATCCGCTGGCATACGAAATAGCTCGAACGGTTGAAAGAATTTCGCCTTCGCCCAGAAAATGAACGTTTGGACAGAAAGTCTGGTCTAAAATAAATATTGAATCAACAGCGTCCTCGCCATTGGCAGTTTTGCGTTTTTTGCTCAAAACAGCTTTCAGATCTTCAAGATTCGGAACTTCGACACGTGGATTGGTCGGAATTTCGGCGATAATATATGGAACTGCATCGTCGTGGGCAATTTTCTCCAGAATACTGTCGATACTGCGCACCATTTCGTTGTCGCCATCGACTGGTAAATCTACAACTTCAACATTTTCAAGGCAATCTGCCACGCGTCGCGCTTGGTCGTTTGTCCCGCCGTAGCAGTTTGGGGGGACGATAAATTTGATCGCTTTTTCAGGATGATTCTGAATCGCATCGTGTACAGCGCCAATCATAATCGCGTATTGCATCGAAAGGCCGCTAGAGGCAACTAATGCTTTGCTAGTAGTTCCAGTAATTTTATTAAGTAAATCTTTGACGCTCTTTTTGTCCGCTTTAAGATTACTTTCTAGTGTTGGCAAAGTTGAATTTTCGGTGAGCATTTTCAGCGCAGTCAAAGTATCTGCCGGGGTCATCGCAATGGTTTCGCGACGTCTAAAATGCTGAATATCTGAAATATATTTTTCGTTCTCTTTTCCATTTATCAGCAGAATACTTCCAAGCGTTGGAAGAATACTCACTAGAAAGTCAATATTGGAATTCAGTTGATAATTACCAACTGTCTCATCTTGGTGAATGAAGATCGTGCTTCCATCAAAAGCTGCAATATCTTCTTGGTTATCAATTTTATTTAAATCGAATTTGAATCCGTAGACTTTCTTAATAATTTCAGCATCAAAGAAGTCTGGAAGTTTGTCGGTATAAAGAATCTGAGTGTTTTTATTTTCTAATAAATTCGTACGTAAAACCGCCAAAATAGGAGTAGTCTGCGAAGAGAAAATAATGATGTTATCGGGGTTTAAATTCTGCAATTTGGCAATTCCCCATTCGAGAATACAAGAAAGTGGATGTCCTAATCTAATATAGTCGTAAGCGGTTGGAAGTGCTGCTAATGCTGAAGTCTCGAAATTATTTATTTCAAAAAGACTCTGAAATTTCTGTAAGAATTCAGTTTTTGCCAACTCTTCATCGTAAATATCTAGTCGATGTGTGGTTAGTTTTAGCCAATCGCTTGGCATATTTTGAAGGACATTTTTTATATAAGGAAGTAGATTATTTTCTTTCATAATTTGCTAGGTAATTGAGGTGGCAAAGGTAGGGAAAAATGGAATAAGATAGGAAGGGAGGAAGATAGGAAGGGAGAATGATAAGAAGATAGGAAGGAAGGAAGATAGGAAGACAGGAAGGGAGGAAGATAGGAAGACGGGAAGATAGGAAGATAGGAAGAGAGAATGATAAGAAGATAGGAAGATAGGAAGAGAGAATGATAAGAAGATAGGAAGGGAGGAAGGGAGGAAGATAGGAGGAGAAGAAGATAGGAAAATATGAGAAGAGAGATAGAATGATAAGAGGATAGGATGATAAGAAGATAGGTAATGAGTGCTCAGTGTTTGATGTATATAACTTAATTCTTCGATTATAGAAACTCTAAAATACAACTTATCAATGCGACGTGCTTTGGCCGATTTTAGTCAAGACAATGAGAAATTTGAGAGAAAATGCGCTCGTGTTGTATGGTTTATGCTACTAATTTCGCTTTCCAATTCGGAAGTGTAAATTATAATATCGACCATTTAAAATTCGAAAATTTCCACTATAAACTTATCAATACGATTGAGCTTCAACTGATTTTTTGAAATATAAAAAAACAAATTCGTCAAATTATTTACTGTGTAAACGCCAGTGTGCTACCTACCTCTCCTCGGTTGCTGAGCTTGTCGAAGTATTGGAGAGGGCGGGGGGAGGATCCTATCCCACCAAATTCACCCCGGCATATTTCCCATCTTTATCCACACTTATCTGTATCTGATGACCCCAAAAAATATCATCGTCGTGACAGTAAATTTGTGAAGAAAAGTTATCATTAAAAATAATGGTGTCTATTGACACTCTTTTTCGAAAATTTTCGGGAGTAATTTCCGTTTCAGTTTCTTTTGTAATCTCATTTACTTCGAGCCACGTGTCATTTTTTAATTTTACCATTTCATCTTCAATAGCCGATAACATGTTTTTATAAAAAGCATTTTCTATTTGATGATCAACAAATGCCATCAAATAATTTAACTTCTCTGCAGTTGTGTTGTAAACATTTACATCAAATGCAATTTCATCAGATGTAAATATTCCTTCGTACCATTCAAAGTCCTCATTGTAAATTAACGGGCCAATTGAGGGAATTGTAAGTAAAAGATTTTTGACCTCTGACTTACTATCTTCGTTGTCTTGATATTTTTTGTTTGATAATGACGAAAATGCATCGTCAAGGTCACGATCAGTAAAAGAATTAAAAAATTGCAGTTTATCTAGAACTTCAGCTATATTGGTTGTTATAGGCTCTGCATCTTCCCTGAAAATTTCAATTTGGTTGTCAAGAATTTTTAATCCTACATATTTATTATTTTTGGGTAAGATGATATTATTCTGAGAATTCCCTTGATCTGATACCCTAGTGATGGTTACGCCATATTGAAAATTCTCTCCTGCCGGTGGACAGTTGCGTACTGTTTGTTTTCCATCTAAATTTTGCGAATCAAATTTTCTTAAGGTCAATAAAACAGAGTTTGTCGTATTTACAGCTACTAGAGGAGCGAATTCGTTAAGGTACTCATTAAGATTACTTGGATTACCGTTTCGAGCTTGCTCTAACATCTCCATTAAATTATAATTCCAAGTTTTTTCTATTTTTTCAGGAAGAAGGTTTTGAGAATTCATGAGAAAGGAATTTTAAATTTCAAGTTTAAATTAGTAATAAGGAAGCAGAAAATACGCGTCTGTCGAATAATTTAAGTTTTGTTTATTATAATTTAAATTCTGCCTTTAGCACGAAATCAAAAAAATTGGTAAAAAAGTTGTTTATCTATTTTCTGATTTAACTATTGGGAATTCATCTGCTGCTTTACTATAAATGGCACTTGCAGTTGCAGGATCCGAAAAGCTGCATTCAAAATTTAACCGTAATTTAAATTACTGTGTGATGGTTTTTTAAAACTTCGCAACGTTCTGAAACACTTTAGTTGCTATTGGAGACGTCTCCCCGCGCAAGGGGTGGGAGCGGCATCCTTTGCTGCCAACTAAAAATTTGAAATTTGAAAACAATTGCTGTGGCAGCAAAGATACAGTGGACGACCCGACCTTCGCCAAACGAAAATTTCAACGGTAGCAACATTCGTTGTGGCGAAGGATGCGCCCAAAAAAAAGCGGAAAACGTAAAAATTCTTTAATTATTGATAAATTTTATCGCTTCTTGAATATTCTTGTCATGCATCAAATCTTCAAAATTATCTTGCTTTACCACGGTGACATCCGGAATCATCTGCTCATAAAATTTTCCATTTCGATCACAGTCATAGCCAACAGTTAAAGTCATATATGCGCTGAAAGCTAAATCGGCAATTCGATTGGTAGTAGTTTTTCCAAAAGTTTTATCGCCAATAAAAATGGTATTTTCGCGACCTTTAAAAGACATAGCAGTGACTTCGCCCGAACTAGCTGTGACCATATTCGTGATAACTGTGACTTTTACTTTATCCATAAGTGCTCCTTTTGGATTAATATAGTGCGTTGTTTTGCCATTTTCTTGATACTTTCCTTTTGATAATTTGACCGTAAGAACTTGTTGTTTATCAATGTCAAGGGCGCCCCAAACATCATTGTCGCCAAGAAAATCATAAAGCGCCAAAATCATTGGCATGCAGTCGCCGCCCGTATTAAATCTCAAATCAATGATCCATCCTTTTAAGTTTGTTGAAGTCTTAATTGCATTAATCGCATCATACATCGGCTGTGATTGCTTGTGAATATTCTTTTTGCTTCGATCTTCAAAAGTCATTCCCGGCATTAAAATATAGCCATATTTATTGTCTAAAACCTTTATTTCAAATTTTGGATTGCTTGCAAATTTCTTTTGCCATTCCGCGCTGAAATCTTTTGCTTTTGGTCCTGAAAAATTTCCAGCATAATTAGAATTATTATAATATACTCTCGAATGATCTGCTTTCGCAAAATCAAAGATGGTTGAAACTTCCTTCAAAGAAGTCTGAAAGTCATTATGTTCCCTGATATTTTGATTTACTTCTGACTTGATTTTGGGCCAATCTACTTTGTCTTTATATAGATAGCCGCTTTCCATAACCGAAAATAGTTTGTTGTAGAAAATATGAATACTATCTTGAGAAGTTTTCGCTTTTTGAGCATTTAAAGTAGAAGTAAAGCACAGAATACAGAGGATTGACAGGATTTTATACATAGAAGATTTTAAAATTTGTATATTTTGAAGATAGAAATATAGTGGCAGTATGCTTATTCCTTTAGAAATTTCTTTATAATTTTCCCTTGCGTAGAAAACACCTCAATAATATACAGTCCTTTCGAAAGTTTTTCAACATCAACTTCTCTAGAATTACTCGTTTGTATAGTAATTACTTTCCCAGAAATATCCGAAATTATTACCTTTTCGATTTGCAGTTCGGTTTCTAAAGTCAAAATATTATTGGCCGGATTCGGGTAAAGGGAAAGATTTAGGTTTGAATACGTACTAAAGTTATTTACCGACAATGAATTAATAAAATCGAAAATTAACTCAGGACATGCAGGAGATGCTACCATTGTCCAATCACTGATTCCGTTTTCGATGCAAATAGAGCGAACGAAAAACACAATGCATCCGGGTGGTAAACCTGTAATAACGTATGGCCTACTAACGGTAACACTTATCGGAACTGCGGGAGCCTCATCTCCAATTTGGTAATTTGGAATAGCTCCAATTTCCCACGCAATGGCAGTACCATTTTCAGTCCAATCTAATGTAACTGTATTGTTACTATATTCTATAATAGAGAAATTTGTTGGAGCTAGACACTGTGCATTCGCAGTAAGAAAGCTTGAACAAAAAACTAAAAGTAGAAGTTTTTTCATAGTTAGGAATATTGTAAAATAAAGGAAAATAATTTTACTTGCTAAAATATTAAAAAAGACTTCACTTTTACAATTAGTTACAAAATTCTCTAAATATCCCCTCAAATCAATTCTTCCCCACAAAATCAGCTATCTTTGCAAAAAAATTATTATGTCCAAACTTTTATCCGATTTAGGAATTAATCCTCAACTTCAACAAGCTTTAACCAATTTAGAAATCAGCGTTGCTACCGATATTCAGGAGCAAGTGATCCCGATTATTCTAAATAAAACCGAAGATATTGTTGCGCTTGCCAAAACTGGAACGGGTAAAACTGCGGCTTTTGGATTGCCACTTTTGCAGCTGGTAAATCTAAAAGCTGAGACTATTCAAACGGTAATTTTGTCGCCAACGCGCGAGTTAAGTCAGCAGATTTATAACAATTTGGTCGGCTTTGCAAAGCATCTTCCAGGAGTGTCAATCGCTTTGCTTACAGGAGGAAGTCCAATCAAATCGCAGATCGAAGAACTGAAATCTACGACTCATATTGTGGTGGCAACTCCAGGTCGTTTCTTAGATTTATTGGAGAAAAATGCTTTGGATATAAAGTCGCTAAAAAATCTAGTTTTAGATGAAGCAGACGAAATGTTTCAAGCGTTAAAAGAAGATTTAATGCCGATTTTGAAAGCGATGCCCAAAAATCGCCGCACGCTTTTGTTTAGTGCGACAATGCCGGGTGAGCTCAAAGAAATCGTTCATAACTATATGTCCAAAAATGTAATTTCTGTTAGTTCAGAAATGGCAACTTTGGGCCACGAAGGCATTAATCACCAATATATGGTGGTCGATCCGATTGAGAAATTGGATGTGCTTTTACACTTTTTGAGCACTCAAGAAGGCGGAAGAGGAATTATTTTCTGTAAAACCAAAGCGGCGGTCAATAAACTGGCGAAAAATCTGGCGATGCGCAAAATCTCTTCAGGAGCTTTGCACGGCAGTTTAAGTCAGGGAATTCGGGATCGTATTATGGAGCAATTTCGCGCTGGATATATTGATATTCTGGTTGCTACCGACTTGGTTGCGAGGGGAATCGACGTAAAAGAATTGGCTTATGTAGTCAATTATCACCTGCCAGACACCTACGAAGCTTATGTGCACCGTTCTGGTCGTACCGGTCGTGCGGGTGCAAAGGGACTTTCGATGACCATTTTGCAGCCTGAGGAAGTGGGTGAGATTGCTGATTTTGAAAAAGAATTGGGTATCAAATTCATCGCTGCCAACAAAGCTACTCAAGAAGATATCGAGTGGAATAACACCTTGGTCTGGGCCAAGAAAGTTTTTAAAACCAAGCCTAATCGCGAGGTTCCAGAAGATATCAAGCATCAGATAAAGACAATTTTTCACCATCTTACCAAAGAGGAATTGGTGGACAAAGTTCTGGCGAATTATCTAGCAGAGAAGGGTACTTCGACAAGCTCAGCAACCGCAGCTCGACAGGCTTAGTAACCGCAGCTCGGCAAGGTCAATTACCTGTGAGAGAGTAGAGATTGGGTAGATGGAGTTAGTTATTTTTAAGGCTATTTGTGGACTTATTTGTTTTGACAATCTGTCGTGAATAGGTCAATCATCATTGTCAATTAGTGACTAAATTGAGCTAAGTATCTGCATCAGAATTACTAAAATTGAAAATCGTCTTTAGCTACATAAGAATTTTATTATTTTATATGATAAATTTTTTAAAGCTTTTTTAAATAGGGCAGAAAATAAACTTTTTGGCTGATACTCGTTTTTAATATACTCGTGCTACTCTTAAAAACTTTCATCAGGAAGATTTTAAGTAAAATATAGTACCGCTGATAATTTATTTTGTGATTTTTTATGATCTTTAAATGAAATAATCTATTTCAAAAAAAGCATTATTTTGGAATACTTCTCTTTTATTAATTTAGAAAATTTATTTCCTTATATAGACATATGATACATCAAAATATGACTCTGAGTACTATTCATCAGATTTAAATTCTTTAAATGAAGTACGATTTTTGAATATTTGTTTATTTAATAATTCAATATCAATCGTAGTATTCATATGCAGAAAACTTCTTGATTTCAGAAATTTAACCAACAATTTTTACCGTAAATAAAGTAAATATTCACGTTTTCAAAATTTAGAAAACGTGAAATTTCTATTCTAATAATTTGCGGTTTGAGAAGTAGGAAAGTATGGAATACTTGGCCATCACGATCAGTATTTAAGCTGTAGCTATTGCTAAATTGCAAATTTCTTTTTATTGCTAAAACTCTTATGCTGACTGTATTTCCCTCTTTATAACTTTTTTATCTTATACAATTTTGTCGCCAACATTTTTATTTTAAATTGAAGTTCGATTTTCAATAACATTTATACCCTTACCATTAGGTCAGTTCCTTTTAACGCCTAACCAGTATTATCGCTATTTTAAATTGCATTGGCGGCATCGTAGCCCGCTTTGATAGCGTTCGAAATATTGGAAACCTTTGAACAGTCGCCTACTTCTACGACAGAAATGCCGAGGTCACTTAAAGCTGCCGTGTCAAATTTCACGGGATGCGATCCACTCGCCATCACAACATGGTCGCACGCAACTTTCACAACATTACCTTTAGAATCTTCGCAAATTAATTCACCCACAGTAATGTTAGTGACTTTGTGTTCTGTAAATTGCGCCACTCCATGCTTATTAAATAGTTCAAGCATTGTAGGTAAAACAGTGGAGCCGATCTCGCTAGCAATTTTTTCGCGCATTTCCACTATAGAGACTTTACAGCCTTGCTCCGCAAGATATTCAGCTGTTTCACAACCTACCATACCACCTCCTATAATTGCCACACGTCCAGATACGTTTTGCTCACCTGCGAGCACCTTCCAAGCATCATATACATTAGGACCATTCACACCAGCGATTGGAGGAATAAAATTAGTTGCGCCAACTGCTACAATCACAGCTTCTGGTTTCAATGCCAGAATACTCTCCGTGGTGGCATTTTCGCCCATCCGTACTATGACGCCATTGGAGTGTATAGCGTACTCGAGGTCTTCCACAGTACGAAGTATTTCACTCTTCCGTGGAGGTTTGTCTGCGATGTTCAATTGCCCACCCAATTTGGTGTCTTTTTCAATTAGCGTTACATGATGTCCTTTAATTGCAGCAACCCGTGCGGCTTCAAGCCCAGCAGGACCGCCTCCGATGACCACCACTTTTTTCTTTAGATTGGTCTGAGTGATGATACGCGTTTCTTCAAAGCCGTTTTCCGCATTTACGACACAGGCGATAAACCCACCTTTCATTACCGCATCTACGCAGCCCTCGTTGCAACAGATACATCGAATAATACTTTGTGCCTTTCCAGCGGCAGCCTTATTTATCCAATCAGGATCTGCCAAGAGTGCACGCCCAATTCCCACCATATCAACCTTGCCAGCTTCAAGTAATTCTTCTGCCATCTCAGGATCGATGATTCGCCCGGAAGTGCTGACAGGAATTGTTACCGCTTGCTTAACTGTACTTGCGATATCTGCAAAGAAACAATAGGGTTGTACACCCATCGGAGGAATTGTATCTGCCAAATTTCCTGTATGGTTCGCCTGAGCAACATGCAGCATGTGTACACCAGCTTCTTCAAGCAACTTTGCAAACTGCGCAGCATCAGCCTGATCTATGCCGCCTCTTCCTAGTGTTGGCGTAACTACAGGCAATTTATATTCGATTATCATATCAGGCACAGCCTCTCTTAGCGCTTTTACCAACATTAGTGCAAAACGGATTCTGTTTTCTAGACTTCCTCCAAACTTGTCAGTTCGATAATTCATTTTCGTGCTGCATAGTGATCCCACAAGTCTGTCCCCATGTACCTGGATGGCATCAATCCCCGCTTTTTGAGCGCGTATAGCACAGTTGCACATCTTTTTAAGGATTTCCATCAACGCTTCTTCTGTCACTTCGTTAACAAAATTTTCCATGTCGTGGTGTAATCGAGCACGTACTTTGTCCTGTTGACCATTGGCAAACATTAGGTTGAGAGCATCTACATCATATTCTGGATGAAAAATTTGTACACCGATTTTTGCACCATATGCATGTACATTGTCTGCGAGCAATTTAAAACTTTCAATTTGGCTATCTTCATAAAGCTTTGGCGTTGGAGCAAAACTTCGGATAGGTGCTACATCACCAAGAACGATATAACCCACACCGCCCTTAGCAAGTCGGGTATAAAAAGCACGACTTTGTGCACTTATACTTCCGTCCTTAGCTTCGTAGCCCGTGGTGAGCGGAGGAAGCAATAGCCGATTCTTAAATGTAACTCCACCAATGGTAATAGGTTCTAATATTTTCATCATGATTTGAATTAATTATAAAAGTCAAGTAATTCGCTGACCTTTATCTAATTATTTTAATTTCTAAATTGACTATTTAATTCTATTGACTTTCCCTAATTTAGATATATCAGTTTTTACGTCTGCCGGGTTGCCATAGTAATTTATATTACCTATCCCTTTCATTGAAATATCGATGCTTTCTTCAGCATAAACAGATAAATTCTCTACCCCTTCGCTAACTACTTGTACCTTTTTCGACTTAAATTCTGAAGCATCAATCTCTCCTAATCCTATCGAATTAATTGAGGTCATATCTGAAGTTCCTTTTATTTTTATAGAGCCAATTGATTTAGAGATTAAGTTGAATTTCTCCACTTGGATATCGTCTATAATAATTTCTCCAACTCCTTTGTTATCAATGCTCAATTCATCACCAATAAATTTATTCTTAAAGTGTAGGATGCCTATACTTTCAAAATTTACTTTCGCTAAATGAGGTGAACCAACTTTTACAACAAGTTTCTTTTTTCCGCTAAACTTTTGCTTATTTCTCAGTTTTAAATCAAGGGTTCCGTGATCATTTGATACTTTTAGAGCTTCAATTAAAGAAGAATTACCCGAAACATTTAAATAAGCACTATCGGATTGTTCATAAAATACTTCACCGATTAGTTCTAAATTCAAACTTGTAAATTCGGAAATATCGTAAGTCTTTAAAGTGTTGGAATCGGACTTTACATCTTTGCAGGATACCAGAGGTGCTAGTGCAAAAACCGCGGTAAATATAATAATTGCTTTTTTCATGATTTCTAGTTATAGTTTTATTAATATAATTTTTTTCTACCTAGATTATTTTATCTAGAGCATATATTAGTATTATTTAGTTTCGAACTTTTAGAACCAACCGAATAAAAAAATTAAGATTTATTCCATTTATCTATTGTTTTCCTAATTTCATTTGACAAATGGGTTTGAAATTCATGTAGTTGTCTTAAGTCATCATTGAACTCTTTGCTGTTTGACTGCACTCTAAATTCTAATACATCTTCAAGAAGCAGATTGAAGGAGCTCATGCTTCTTTCAAATCCTTTTTTCCAACCATCAACATCTATCATAAAATAGCGTTTCCTATCACCACTAAAAGTTCGGTAAGTGAGCGTACCTTCTTTCAAATACATATTCACAGCATTACTAATCGAGCTTTTACCAGCACTTAAAAACTCTACAATGTCATCAAAGCTACGATAGGGTGGGTCTGATAATAGCAAATAAGCGAATACTCTCCCCTCGATAGGTGTTCTACCATATTTTTCTATGGATACACCTAACTTTTCTACTTTATCTTTTAATATTGCCTGATCACTCATAATACAAATATAGCACTTTATTTTAGTTCTATAGACACAGAACTAAAAAGTCATTTCAAGGATATAGATTTTAGGTGGTGCAATGCGAAGACTCTGTAACTTTTGTAAAACTACTTAAAAATTCGCCTATGGTATCTTGGCAGTCGCCAAAAAACGGCAACTCAACAAAGTCAATTTGGTACAGGTAAGGGCAGGTAATGCAAAAAAGTGATGGAAAACACTCAAAAACTCTCGATTATTTTACTCCATAAAAAAAGAGGACTTTAAATCCTCTCGATCCCGATCGCTATCGGGACTCATAACTCTTTTACGACAACTCCATAGGGATGGAATCTCAACCGGTTCTCTCGATAATAATCGGGACAAGCTGTTCAATAAAGGCTTCATTGCTTCGCCAGGTCGGATACGGCCTCGGGTGTTGGCTTTTCAAGCCAAACGAAGCCTTTGCTGTTAGTGGTTGTCGCTTATTTCAATCTTAGGGTTTAGAATGTGTCTTCGGTCTGGATTGTTTCCCGTTTCTTTAAATAATATATCGGTAACGTTTTCCAATAGTAGTGCTTCTTTTAATCTTGGAGAAATATATGTTCTGCTAGAAAATATTGGTAAAGAGAATAAATCCAAATCTTTGTCAAAATTATCTTTTAAAACAATTTTTTCTGCTCGCCAACTTACTCCAAATAAATCTTTTTCTTGAATAGTTTGATTGATAAATAATTTGTCATTTGGGTGGTTTTTATAAAGATTATTTATTTCTGCCGAGATTAAATGATTAAATTTTTTAACGGCGTATAAATTTGAAATAGATTTGATTTTTAAATCAATAACTTTTTCATTTTTCGTATATGTTATTTCACTTTTGGAAAAATCGATGAAATCGTGATAATCTGAAATGTCTTTGCAATCGAAATTGAACCAATGATAATTATATCTAACAAGCTTTTTGGAAAACAGAGTTTTTTCCTTTCGATAGACTTCTGCTTGAATAAACTCGTGACTTGGTAGTTTATGTTTTTGAAGTATAGTTTTGACTCTGTCATTAACAATAAAATCTTGTAAAGAATGAACGAAATCATTTATTGAGTTAAACTCTTTTTCATCGTACAGTTTAATCCAAACTGGTGGCTTCTCAGAAGGAAATTTTTTATGTTCAGTTATGTAATCTCTATAACTATGAATATTATAAGAAAGATCATAACATTCATCCATAATTTCTCCGGAAGATGAATCATTTACAATTAGGATTTCATATTTCATAAGATGTTTCGTTTTCTGCGTTGCGATAACCACTAACGGTCTCATGCTTTGCCAGGTTTGGGACTGAATTAAGATTAATTATGCGATTAAACACGAATTTTCCAAGCACAAGACCCACTTTAAATTTAAGCCTAGAACCCAAATCTCGCAAAACATCGTGTTAGGCGAAGATTTATTCTTCAGCAAAACCGTAATTTTCTGTAGTTTTTAATATCCATTTAATTTTAGAATATTTTTTCCGAAGAGTTTTTTCTAAACATTCGTTTTTATCTTTACGATAATTGGTTAAGTCAACAAAAATTGTTTTTGAATATGGAAGTTTGCCAATTTCATTTTCGATATTATCACAATGACTGTCTAAAAATTTCACATATAAAGGTTTTGTCGATTTTACTATATAAATTTCATCATTAAAATATCTTTGAGAATTTTCTATTGCATCTTCAAGTTTGGTTTCATCTTTAAATATTTTCGCAATTATTTCATAAGTTTTAATAATTAGTTTTCCTTCTTCTGACTTTTCATTTGGAGAATAAAATACCTTTTTTGACTTTATCTTCTGTGAATTTTCAGTTTCTAAATATATGTTTATTCCATCTTCTGGAGGGAATTCAGAAGTTCTTAGTTTAGATAATCGCACCAAAATACTTTCAAGTTCTTGGAATTTAGAATATTCAGGTTTAACTTCAAATTTGATTTCTTTGGGTAAAAATTTTCTAATACTTTCTAAATCAGTTGAGTCAATAAATTTCCAAGTGTTTTTCGAAATGGAATCTGCTAATGAATATTCGTATGGAATTGAAGCAATAATTTTTTTTGATTTATTGTCCAACTCTATTTTAAAACTATTGTAAAAAGAAGGAGAAGAAATAAATATAATCTTTTCTGTTTCAAATTTTTTTTTATCCGCACAACTAATAATTATAAATAACAATAAAATAATAAATGCTAATTTTTTCATTAAGTTTCTGATTTTATGCGGTTTCCAAAATTTTCGCCTAACATTTTACGGCTTTGCGAGGTTGCGAACTTCGTGACCGAGATTTTTCGGCTAAAATAAAATTTCTTGCGAGAGATAAACGTGAATTTACCACATAATTCGCCATTTATGCAAACCGCTGTTGAACTAAACCTACGGTAGTGTATTGCGGAAAATTGCAGTCCTTTGTAAAACTAATTAAAATTTATTTATAATGATAAAAAAAAGAAGATGAGTTAGTTGGGTCACCAACAATCATCAATCGAGCAGTTGCAGAAGTACCTGGATTTGGGGAATTACTTCACCGATACAAACGGTCTATGTCAATTTTAGGCAGGAGCGAAAGCACGTATCGAAATTATGCCCAGCACGTTGCCGCTATGGCATTGCATTTCGGAAAAATCCCCACCGAACTTGATGTAGAGCAAGTACAAGAATACTTATACATCTTGCAAAAGCGTTCCAAAACGCCTTCCTTAACCTACTTCAAGCACACCGTTTACGGACTTCGATTTATGCTAAAATCGGAAGGTTTGCCTTATGAGTTTTTGCATTTACCATCGATTAAACACGACAAAAAACTTCCAACTGTTCTGAGCAAAGAGGAAGTGTGGCGGTTGCTTAAAAGCTGTCATCTGCTCAAACACAAAGTCCTTATTGGATTGCTGTATGGTTGTGGACTGCGTTGTATGGAAGTTCGAAGTCTGCGCTTGCAAGATCTTGATTTTGATCGAATGCAACTCAAAGTCGTTCAAGGCAAAGGCAAAAAAGATCGATATGTTCCCTTATCCATCCATTTAATTCGAGGTTTAAAATCCTATATCCAAGCCGAAAAACCAAAGATATATTTGTTCAACGGACAACCGGCAGGCCGTGCCGGTGGTGATTTTGACTCTCGATATTCGCAGCGCGGTGTGCAACCTGCCCCGTTACAAATTAAATATGAGTAAAAAATTGAATTCAAAAATTTATAACGGGGTGCGGCGGTCAAGCAAGCTTGCAAAGTTGCTGGAATTACCAAGGATGTTTGTGTGCACACACTGCGCCACACTTTTGCCACGCATTTGCTAGAAGATGGACTCGATATTATCAGTTTAAAGAATCTTTTGGGACACGAGAATATTGAGACGACGATGGAATATTTGCACATTGCACAACTCGATACTCAGAAAGCCTTTAGTCCTCTCGATACTTTATTTGCAAAATACAGTTCCAATGGAAGTGCAGATTGATCGCAGCCGATGTGAAGTTGCCGATGTGCTCGAAAAATTAGGTACTGGTATTGAAAATTTAGGATTAAATACTTGGCAGTTGCGAACGCTATCAGCGCTGAAAATGTGCAGAACCGCCGCTTTGGGCGGACATATCGATGCGTGTGAAGATTGTGGAACAGTCAAAATAAGTTACAACTCCTGCCGCAACCGACATCGCCTTCACCCCGTTACAAATTAATAAACAAGAATAACAAAAAATTTGTAACGGGGCAGGGTGTCAAGGCAAAAATCGAGACGATTGGATACAAGCTCGGATGAGTGAACTTTTGCCTGTACCGTATTTTCACGTGGTGTTTACATTGCCTGACAGTATTAATTCCTTGGCGATACAGCAACCGAAATTAGTTTATGATATTCTTTTTGAATCGGCTTGGGCAACTTTAAAAACCTTTGGCAAAAAGAATGCGTTGCAGACTGGTATGATTGCAGTTTTGCACACGCTTGCCCCGTTAGAAATCTAACTGATTTTTTAATCTATTTTTTAAATATCTTCTTCCCATTCCACTTTTTAGATACTTTTCTCTAGCAATAGCATCTTGTTTATTAAATGAAACTTCATAATACAAAATTTTCCACGGCATCTTTTTGCTCGTCGTTAGTGTCCTACCAGAATTATGCTGTATAATTCTTTCATCTAAGTTTGAAGTATATCCTATATACCAAGAATTATCCATTTGTGAAATTAATACATAAACATAATATTTTTCCATTTTGTAAAAGTATAAAAATTTCTAACGGGGTGCGGGACAGAATTTATCCTTGCATCCGCACCTGCATTGTATTGTTCCGGGTGGAGGCGTCGATAAAAATGGTTCTTGGGTTAATATTCGAAATGATGGTAAATTTCTTTTCCCTGTAAAGGCATTATCGAAAGTGTACCGAGCCAAATTTTGCGAGGCATTAAAAGCTAAAAATCCTGATGATTATACCCAAGTTAAAAAGGGATTATGGGCAAAACCTTGGGTTTGCTAGAGAAACCAAAGCAGTAGCAATCAGAAAATGCCAATGTTGTAAAGTGGGAAATTTGCATACCATTCTGATTTTTGACACCCGCGGTCCGCCTTTATGGTATCTTGGCAGTAGCCAAAAAACGGCAACTCAACAAAGTTAATTTGGTACGGGTAAGGGCAGGTATGCAACAAAGTGAAGAGAAACACTCAAAAACTCTCGATTATATTACCCCATAAAAAAAGAGGACTTCTAATCCTCTTGATATCCTCATAACTCTTTTACGATAACTCCATAGGGATGGAATCTCAACCGGTTCCGTTCAACAAAGGCTTCATTGTTGGCTTTTCAAGCCCAACGAAGCCTTAGCTGTTAGGCACAGGCTTTTATTTTTCCAGTATCTTTAATTTCCATTAATATCTTTTCAAGTTCAGCAGTTATTGTTTTTTGAGATTTTGAGCTCTTTGTTCGCAATGGTTTCTCCCAATTTTTATTTTCAACCACTTTGATTATAAATTCTCCGTCATTATTCGAAGCATCTCCATACCAACCTAAATCAATTACCAAGTTTGAATATTTAAATACAATTTGAAGTAAATCCTCTAATAAATATAAGTCACTTTTCTCTTCGGAATATTCGGTTGCAGGATCGTAAGTGAAAAATTCATTTTTATTAATCTTGCAGCCACTTGGGATTTTTAATCTCTGCAATTCTACTTTCATATTTTTTTCGTTTAATGAACCTGTTAATTTTGATATCTATCATTCTTCCAACAGCGTGTATTCAGCTTGTGCCTAACGTCTCGTGGCTTGCAGAAGTGGCGAACTTCGTAACCGAGATTTTTCCGCTAAGATAAAAATCTCTTGCGAAAGATAAACGTCAATTTACCACATATTTCGCCATTTTTGCAAACCGCTGTTGAACTAAACCTTCGGTAGTGTATTGCGGAAAATTTGAGTCCTTTGTAAGACTAATTAAAATTTATTTATAATGATAAAAAAAAGAAGATGAGTTAGTTGGGTCACCAACAATCATCAATCGAGCAGTTGCAGAAGTACCTGGATTTGGGGAATTACTTCACCGATACAAACGGTCTATGTCAATTTTAGGCAGGAGCGAAAGTACGTATCGGAATTATGCGCAACATGTTGCCGCTATGGCATTGCATTTCGGAAAAATCCCCACCGAACTTGATGTAGAGCAAGTACAAGAATACTTATACATCCTGCAAAAGCGTTCCAAAACGCCTTCCTTAACCTACTTCAAGCACACCGTTTACGGACTTCGATTTATGCTAAAATCGGAAGGTTTGCCTTATGAGTTTTTGCATTTACCATCGATTAAACACGACAAAAAACTTCCAACTGTTCTGAGCAAAGAGGAAGTGTGGCGGTTGCTTAAAAGCTGTCATCTGCTCAAACACAAAGTCCTTATTGGATTGCTGTATGGTTGTGGACTGCGTTGTATGGAAGTTCGAAGTCTGCGCTTGCAACCCCGATAGCTATCGGGGTTGATTTTGATCGAATGCAACTCAAAGTCGTTCAAGGCAAAGGCAAAAAAGATCGATATGTTCCCTTATCCATCCATTTAATTCGAGGTTTAAAATCCTATATCCAAGCCGAAAAACCAAAGATATATTTGTTCAACGGACAACCGGCAGGCCGTGCCGGTGGTGATTTTGACTCTCGATATTCGCAGCGCGGTGTGCAACCTGCCCCGTTACAAATTAAATATGAGTAAAAAATTGAATTCAAAAATTTGTAACGGGGTGCGGCGGTCAAGCAAGCTTGCAAAGTTGCTGGAATTACCAAGGATGTTTGTGTGCACACACTGCGCCACACTTTTGCCACGCATTTGCTAGAAGATGGACTCGATATTATCAGTTTAAAGAATCTTTTGGGACACGAGAATATTGAGACGACGATGGAATATTTGCACATTGCACAACTCGATACTCAGAAAGCCTTTAGTCCTCTCGATACTTTATTTGCAAAATACAGTTCCAATGGAAGTGCAGATTGATCGCAGCCGATGTGAAGTTGCCGATGTGCTCGAAAAATTAGGTACTGGTATTGAAAATTTAGGATTAAATACTTGGCAGTTGCGAACGCTATCAGCGCTGAAAATGTGCAGAACCGCCGCTTTGGGCGGACATATCGATGCGTGTGAAGATTGTGGAACAGTCAAAATAAGTTACAACTCCTGCCGCAACCGACATTGCCTTCACCCCGTTACAAATTAATAAACAAGAATAACAAAAAATTTGTAACGGGGCAGGGTGCCAAGGCAAAAATCGAGACGATTGGATACAAGCTCGGATGAGTGAACTTTTGCCTGTACCGTATTTTCACGTGGTGTTTACATTGCCTGACAGTATTAATTCCTTGGCGATACAGCAACCGAAATTAGTTTATGATATTCTTTTTGAATCTGCTTGGGCAACTTTAAAAACCTTTGGCAAAAAGAATGCGTTGCAGACTGGTATGATTGCAGTTTTGCATACTTGGGGACAAAATTTATCCTTGCATCCACACCTTCATTGTATTGTGCCCGGTGGAGGCGTGGATAAAGATGGTGGTTGGGTTAATATTAGAAGTGATGGTAAATTTCTTTTTCATGTAAAGGCACTTTCAAAAGTGTATCGAGCAAAGTTTTGCGATGTATTAAAAGCTAAAAATCCTGATGATTATACCCAAGTTAAAAAGGGATTATGGGCAAAACCTTGGGTAGTATATGCAAAGAAACCTTTTGGCAGCGCACATTCTGTAGTAGAATATCTTGGACGATACACTCACAAAGTAGCCATTAGCAACAACCGAATCCAAGAAGTTGATGACAAGAATGTGACTTTTAAGTACAAGGATTATCGGCAAAATGGAACTAAGAAAAAGATGGTATTATCTCACGGTGAATTTATCCGACGTTTTGCACTGCATATTCTACCAAAACGATTTGTGAAAATCAGACATTATGGTTTTTTGAGTAGCAATTGGAAACGCCAAAAGCTTCAGGATCTGCAGAAGAAAATGAACTTTACACCAATTGCTAGAGAAACCAAAGTAGCACCAATCAGAAAATGCCAATGCTGTAAAGTGGGAAACTTGCATACCATTCTGATTTTTGACAAGAGAGGTCCGCCTGCTTGGTATCTTGGCAGTAGCCAAAAAACGGCAACCCAACAAAGTTAATTTGGTACGGGTAAGGGCAGGTATGCAACAAAGTGAAGGGAAACACTCAAAAACTCTCGATTATTTTACTCCATAAAAAAAGAGGACTTCTAATCCTCTTGATCCCGATCGCTATCGGGACTGATAACTCTTTTACGATAACTCCATAGGGATGGAATCTCAACCGGTTCCGTTCAACAAAGGCTTCATTGTTGGCTTTTCAAGCCCAACGAATCCTTAGCTGTTGGCAGATCGGTTTTCTTTCCTTTTCAATTTTATTTTTATAGAAATTCTAAATTTTTACAGGTATTTTAAGTTCAAAGGTTTTAAATCCATTACTACTTTTATACGAAAGGAATATTTTTAATTTTCCATCTTCTAAATCTTCTTTTTTAGGTGACATTTCTATCAACAATTCATTTTCATTATTCCCTTTCAAAAATCGAATAGTTTTTCCAGATAAATTTACATTTTTTGGATTAATATTCTCAAATTTAAATTTAGTTTGCGTTTGAATATTCGCTTCCAAATATTTATTACCCGTCAAGATTTCAAAAGTTATTTTTTCTTTTCCGTTAATAAATTCAAAATTTTCATTTGTTAATTTATTTATTTTAGTTGCGCAACTTGCTAAAATTAAAACGACAATAAAAGTTGTAATTATCTTAATCTTCAATATTTTCATTTTTTATAAATTAATTTAATATTCTGTTTTTCTGCGGTTTACTAAACTGTCTGCCAACGTTCCCGCGCTTGGCGTCAGTTGCGAACTTCGGAACTGATTATTTTCTATTAAAGATAATATTTCTTGCGAAACGTGAACGTGAATTTACCACAAAATTCGCAATTGCGCCAAACGTGTGTTGAACTAAACCTTCGGTAGTGTATTGCGGAAAATTTGAGTCCTTTGTAAAACTAATTAAAATTTATTTACAATGATAAAAAAAAGAAGATGAGTTAGTTGGATCACCAACAATCATCAATCGAGCAGTTGCAGAAGTACCTGGATTTGGGGAATTACTTCACCGATTCAAACGGTCTATGTCAATTTTAGGCAGGAGCGAAAGCACGTATCGAAATTATGCCCAGCACGTTGCCGCTATGGCATTGCATTTCGGAAAAATCCCCACCGAACTTGATGTAGAGCAAGTACAAGAATACTTATACATCCTGCAAAAGCGTTCCAAAACGCCTTCCTTAACCTATTTTAAGCATACCGTTTACGGACTTCGATTTATGCTAAAATCGGAAGGTTTACCTTATGAGTTTTTGCATTTACCATCGATTAAACACGACAAAAAACTTCCCACCGTTCTGAGCAAAGAGGAAGTGTGGCGGTTGCTTAAAAGCTGTCATCTGCTCAAACACAAAGTTCTTATTGGACTGCTGTATGGCTGTGGACTGCGCTGTATGGAAGTTCGAAGTCTGCGCTTGCAGGATCTTGATTTTGATCGAATGCAACTCAAAGTCGTTCAAGGCAAAGGCAAAAAAGATCGATATGTTCCCTTATCCATCCATTTAATTCGAGGTTTAAAATCCTATATCCAAGCTGAAAAACCAAAGATATATTTGTTCAACGGACAACCTGCAGGTCGTGCCGGTGGTGATTTTGACTCCCGCTATTCGCAGCGCGGTGTGCAATGGGCGGTCAAGCAAGCTTGTAAAGTTGCTGGAATTACCAAAGATGTTTGTGTCCACACACTGCGCCACACTTTTGCTACACATTTGCTAGAAGATGGACTCGATATTATCAGTTTAAAGAATCTTTTGGGGCACGAGAATATTGAGACGACGATGGAATATTTGCACATTGCGCAGCTCGATACTCAGAAAGCCTTTAGTCCTCTCGATACTTTATTTGCTAAATGCAGTTCCAATGGAAGTGCAGATTGATCGCAGTCGAAGTGAAGTTGCCGATGTGCTCGAAAAGTTAGGTGCTGGTATAGAAAATTTAGGATTAAATACCTGGCAGTTGCGAACGCTCTCAGCGGTGAGAAGGTGCAGAACCGCCGCTTTGGGCGGACATATCGATGCGTGTGAAGATTGTGGAACAGTCAAAATAAGTTACAACTCCTGTCGCAACCGACATTGTCCGAAGTGTCAAGGCAAAAATCGAGACGATTGGATACAAGCTCGGATGAGTGAACTTTTGCCAGTACCGTATTTTCACGTGGTGTTTACATTACCAGACAGTATTAATTCTTTGGCAATGCAGCACCCGAAATTGGTTTACGATATTCTTTTTGAATCGGCTTGGGCGACTTTAAAAACCTTTGGCAAAAAAAATACGTTGCAGACCGGTATGATTGCAGTTTTGCACACCTGGGGACAGAATTTATCCTTGCATCCGCACCTGCATTGTATTGTTCCGGGCGGTGGCGTGGATAAAAATGGTGCTTGGGTTAACATCCGAAATGACGGTAAATTTCTTTTTCCTGTAAAGGCATTATCGAAAGTGTACCGAGCCAAATTTTGCGACGCATTAAAGGCTCGAAATCCTGATGGCTATACCAAAGTGAAAAAGGATCTATGGGCAAAACCCTGGGTAGTATTTGCCAAGAAACCTTTTGGTAGCGCGCATTCTGTGGTAGAATATCTTGGGAGATATACTCACAAAATAGCCATTAGCAACAACCGAATCCAAGGAATTGATGACAAGAATGTGACTTTTAAGTACAAGGATTATCGGCAAAATGGAACTAAGAAACAGATGGTATTGTCTCACGGTGAATTTATCCGACGTTTTGCAATGCATATTCTACCAAAACGATTTGTAAAGATCAGACATTATGGTTTTTTGAGTAGCAATTGGAAACGCCAAAAGCTTCAGGATCTGCAGAAGAAAATGAACTTTACACCAATTGCTAGAGAAACCAAAGCAGTAGCAATCAGAAAATGCCAATGTTGTAAAGTGGGAAACTTGCATACCATTCTGATTTTTGACAAGAGAGGTCCGCCTGCTTGGTATCTTGGCAGTGGCCAAAAAACGGCAGCCCAACAAAGTTAATTTGGTACGGGTAAGGGCAGGTATGCACCAAAGTGAAGAGAAACACTCCAAAACTCTCGATTATTTTACTCCATAAAAAAAGAGGACTACTAATCCTCTCGATATCCTCATAACTCTTTTACGATAACTCCATAGGGATGGAATCTCAACCGGTTCCGTTCAACAAAGGCTTCATTGTTGGCTTTTCAAGCCCAACGAAGCCTTAGCTGTTGTGCGTTCGGTTTTTTATTTAGTTAATTTTCCCAAGGATTTACAAATTCTTTCCAATTCAGCCATTGCGCTTTTATTTCATTAATTAGTTTTTCTCCTGCAAAAGCAATTGTCTTTTCGTGAGTTTGATAAATTACCCAATCTGTATTTTCATTTGTGAAAAATATATCCGGTGAATCGTATTCTTTTATTTGGATTTCATTATAAATCTTTTCTTCTTTCGCTTCATTAAATGAATAAATTTTACCATTATTTAAACTTGACAATATTTTATTTAGATTCTCATAACCAAAATTTTTTTCAAAATCTTCAGTTTCAAAGTATATAGTATTTTCTTTAATTATTCCGCTTAATGGAATCCAAAAATTGTATGGATTAATATTCCACTTTTTTTTAAGATAAGTTTTTACATTTTCAATCTCCATTTCTGCTATTAAATTTTACTTTCAATTTTTATGATTATATTCTCTAATTGGACTTTTTTTTCTACGTTCCGCTAAACTGACGCACAACGGTTTCGCGCTTGGCGAGGTTGGGAACTAAATTAAACTAATTTCTCAATACAACACTATCATTCCAAAAACAAAATAATTTTCAACTCCAGCACAAACTCCCAATCTCGCCAAACGCGTGTTATGGCTAGGTCGCTACGCATCTAGAAGAATCTTTATATCTTAAACAGCCAAATCGTTTTCGCAAAAAAATCGCAATGATCAGCGGAAGTTCTGCCGTAAGTTTCTCAGAGAAAGTGGAAAAGCAAAAACGTCTTGTGGGCGCAAACTTTTCGGTTATCATCTTTCGACAATCAGCATTTCAAAACATTGGTTGGAAGTTCGGAAAACGACAAAGTTTGCGCTCATTTTTCCACAGGAAGTTTCATTTCTAAACATCTTTTGGAACCTAGAATCCACTTTCTAGAAACTTAGGAAACGGGAATTTTCGATTGCGATTTTTTGCGTGTGAAAAGTAGGAAAGTAGGGGCGACTTGGCCATAACGGTTGCGGCTAGGCATAGTGCCTGCTCTGGCCTGTGGCCGGCATTATGCCTAGCCGTTGTTGAACTAAACCTTCGGTAGTGTATTGCGGAAAATTTGAGTCCTTTGTAAAACTAATTAAAATTTATTTACAATGATAAAAAAAAGAAGATGAGTTAGTTGGATCACCAACAATCATCAATCGAGCAGTTGCAGAAGTACCTGGATTTGGGGAATTACTTCACCGATTCAAACGGTCTATGTCAATTTTAGGCAGGAGCGAAAGCACGTATCGAAATTATGCCCAGCACGTTGCCGCTATGGCATTGCATTTCGGAAAAATCCCCACCGAACTTGATGTAGAGCAAGTACAAGAATACTTATACATCCTGCAAAAGCGTTCCAAAACGCCTTCCTTAACCTATTTTAAGCATACCGTTTACGGACTTCGATTTATGCTAAAATCGGAAGGTTTACCTTATGAGTTTTTGCATTTACCATCGATTAAACACGACAAAAAACTTCCCACCGTTCTGAGCAAAGAGGAAGTGTGGCGGTTGCTTAAAAGCTGTCATCTGCTCAAACACAAAGTTCTTATTGGACTGCTGTATGGCTGTGGACTGCGCTGTATGGAAGTTCGAAGTCTGCGCTTGCAGGATCTTGATTTTGATCGAATGCAACTCAAAGTCGTTCAAGGCAAAGGCAAAAAAGATCGATATGTTCCCTTATCCATCCATTTAATTCGAGGTTTAAAATCCTATATCCAAGCTGAAAAACCAAAGATATATTTGTTCAACGGACAACCTGCAGGTCGTGCCGGTGGTGATTTTGACTCCCGCTATTCGCAGCGCGGTGTGCAATGGGCGGTCAAGCAAGCTTGTAAAGTTGCTGGAATTACCAAAGATGTTTGTGTCCACACACTGCGCCACACTTTTGCTACACATTTGCTAGAAGATGGACTCGATATTATCAGTTTAAAGAATCTTTTGGGGCACGAGAATATTGAGACGACGATGGAATATTTGCACATTGCGCAGCTCGATACTCAGAAAGCCTTTAGTCCTCTCGATACTTTATTTGCTAAATGCAGTTCCAATGGAAGTGCAGATTGATCGCAGTCGAAGTGAAGTTGCCGATGTGCTCGAAAAGTTAGGTGCTGGTATAGAAAATTTAGGATTAAATACCTGGCAGTTGCGAACGCTCTCAGCGGTGAGAAGGTGCAGAACCGCCGCTTTGGGCGGACATATCGATGCGTGTGAAGATTGTGGAACAGTCAAAATAAGTTACAACTCCTGTCGCAACCGACATTGTCCGAAGTGTCAAGGCAAAAATCGAGACGATTGGATACAAGCTCGGATGAGTGAACTTTTGCCAGTACCGTATTTTCACGTGGTGTTTACATTACCAGACAGTATTAATTCTTTGGCAATGCAGCACCCGAAATTGGTTTACGATATTCTTTTTGAATCGGCTTGGGCGACTTTAAAAACCTTTGGCAAAAAAAATACGTTGCAGACCGGTATGATTGCAGTTTTGCACACCTGGGGACAGAATTTATCCTTGCATCCGCACCTGCATTGTATTGTTCCGGGCGGTGGCGTGGATAAAAATGGTGCTTGGGTTAACATCCGAAATGACGGTAAATTTCTTTTTCCTGTAAAGGCATTATCGAAAGTGTACCGAGCCAAATTTTGCGACGCATTAAAGGCTCGAAATCCTGATGGCTATACCAAAGTGAAAAAGGATCTATGGGCAAAACCCTGGGTAGTATTTGCCAAGAAACCTTTTGGTAGCGCGCATTCTGTGGTAGAATATCTTGGGAGATATACTCACAAAATAGCCATTAGCAACAACCGAATCCAAGGAATTGATGACAAGAATGTGACTTTTAAGTACAAGGATTATCGGCAAAATGGAACTAAGAAACAGATGGTATTGTCTCACGGTGAATTTATCCGACGTTTTGCAATGCATATTCTACCAAAACGATTTGTAAAGATCAGACATTATGGTTTTTTGAGTAGCAATTGGAAACGCCAAAAGCTTCAGGATCTGCAGAAGAAAATGAACTTTACACCAATTGCTAGAGAAACCAAAGCAGTAGCAATCAGAAAATGCCAATGTTGTAAAGTGGGAAACTTGCATACCATTCTGATTTTTGACAAGAGAGGTCCGCCTGCTTGGTATCTTGGCAGTGGCCAAAAAACGGCAGCCCAACAAAGTTAATTTGGTACGGGTAAGGGCAGGTATGCACCAAAGTGAAGAGAAACACTCCAAAACTCTCGATTATTTTACTCCATAAAAAAAGAGGACTACTAATCCTCTCGATATCCTCATAACTCTTTTACGATAACTCCATAGGGATGGAATCTCAACCGGTTCCGTTCAACAAAGGCTTCATTGTTGGCTTTTCAAGCCCAACGAAGCCTTAGCTGTTATGTGCTGTTATTCTTCTCTGCTAAGATAATAAAAACAGGAACAGTGGAGCCAGGAGAAAGCTTGATAAACGATTTAATAATATAGTTTACTATCTAGTCGGGGGATAGAAACTGTTTTTTTTAATCATAGCCTAAATATTTAAAGTGCTCGCATTAAAACAGTTGTAAGAAAAAAGGTCTTGATTGCATCATTTTTTTCTTATAACTTAGCCAAGCCTTTAAGCGTTCTTCGCTTTGAAAATGAATTTTCAGCAAATCCCATTTGAAAGGCTTGACGAAAAATTACAAGCTTGTAATTTTCTGTTTTAATACTCCCAATTAACTCCAAATATTTAGGCTGTTTATCAGGTTTCGATGGTTCAATTGCACATAACGGTCTCATGCTTTGCCAGGTTTGGGACTGAATTAAGATTAATTATGCGATTAAACACGAATTTTCCAAGCACAAGACCCACTTTAAATTTAAGCCTAGAACCCAAATCTCGCAAAACATCGTGTTAGGCGAAGATTTATTCTTCAGCAAAACCGTAATTTTCTGTAGTTTTTAATATCCATTTAATTTTAGAATATTTTTTCCGAAGAGTTTTTTCTAAACATTCGTTTTTATCTTTACGATAATTGGTTAAGTCAACAAAAATTGTTTTTGAATATGGAAGTTTGCCAATTTCATTTTCGATATTATCACAATGACTGTCTAAAAATTTCACATATAAAGGTTTTGTCGATTATACTATATAAATTTCATCATTAAAATATCTTTGAGAATTTTCTATTGCATCTTCAAGTTTGGTTTCATCTTTAAATAATTTCGCAATTATTTCATAAGTTTTAATAATTAGTTTTCCTTCTTCTGACTTTTCATTTGAAGAATAAAATACCTTTTTTGACTTTATCTTCTGTGAATTTTCAGTTTCTAAATATATGTTTATTCCATCTTCTGGAGGGAATTCAGAAGTTCTTAGTTTAGATAATCGCACCAAAATACTTTCAAGTTCTTGGAATTTAGAATATTCAGGTTTAACTTCAAATTTGATTTCTTTGGGTAAAAATTTTCTAATACTTTCTAAATCAGTTGAGTCAATAAATTTCCAAGTATTTTTTGAAATTGAATCTGCTAATGAATATTCGTATGGAATTGAAGCAATAATTTTTTTTGATTTATTGTCCAACTCTATTTTAAAACTATTGTAAAAAGAAGGAGAAGAAATAAATATAATCTTTTCTGTTTCAAATTTTTTTTTATCCGCACAACTAATAATTATAAATAACAATAAAATAATAAATGCTAATTTTTTCATTAATTTTCTGATTTTATGCGGTTTCCAAAATTTTCGCCTAACGTCTCGCGGCTTGCAGAAGTGGCGAACTTCGTGACCGATTATTTTCGGCTAAGATAAAATTTCTTGCGAAAGATGAACGTGAATTTGCTACATATCTCGCCATTTATGCAAACCGCTGTTATAGGGCGTTTTTCTATTCGACAATGTCTTCAAACGTTAATTCTTTTTTAGCCTTAATTATTGAAATTCCTCTAAAAGTTGGCGCGTGTCCTTCTTGTCCACTCGGTTGGAAATATTCTCTCACAAAGGCATTTTCTGTCTCATAGTTTTGTGTCACTTTACTTCCAAAATATCTTTTTTCAGATAAATATAGCGTTTGATCAATTGAAGAGTCATCGGCTTTAAAATTCTCAGAACTTTTAATTTTTACAATTGCGTTTTGTCTGTCACGCTTCGATATTTTCAAGGTGAAAGTGTGATAGTAATCTCCAATTGCAGAATTTGATTCGTTTTCTTTCAATTCAAATTCGTCTTGCAGTAAAATTTGTTGATCTTCTACAAGTTCTTTTGCGTTTTCCTTTGTAAAAAGTTGGTCTCCAAAAACATTCCATAAAATAGCTGTCAACGCAAAAAGTCCAAAGATTATAGTCAAAAACTTTCCTGTTTTCGGATAGCCAAGCTTTTTTGGCACGAAGTACGCCAACCAACCAATTCCAATCGGAAGTCCAACGAATACAATTATTAATAGTCCTATCAGTAAAAATTCGTCCAATTGCTTATTTCTGTTTGTTCGGTTATCGTTTTTGAAAATGCCCTATAACGGTCTCGTGCTTTGCGAGGTTTGGGACTAAATTAAAACTAATTATTCGGATAAATACAAGTTCCCCAATTACAAAACCAACTTTAAAATTAAGCCTAAAACCCAAATCTCGCAAAACATCGTGTTAGGCGTTGCTTTTTGTTAAAATATCTAATCTATTTATTTTCCAGTAAATATATTCACCGATTACTCTTTCATCATTTGTTGATAAATCTATTTCCATTTTAATATCACCAAAATCAACAATAGTTGGATTTATTGAAATAATTTGACCGTAAGCTAAATACGAACAATTTTCATTATCCAAAAGCAAGCATTTTATTTTCTCTTTATTTTCTGAAAAAATTATGCTCCAATCTAATGAGTAATCTATTGACGAAAATTCTATTAAGTAATTTTTTTTCAACTCAAATTTTTCTCTCCAAAAAAAGGCTTCAATATATTTTCCATCTAGAGTTTTAAAAGTAATTTTCCCTTCAAAAGAATCATACAAATCTATTTTATCTACATTTAAATTATTCATACTTGTTTGAATTCATTCAGGTAAAGTTGCGCCTAACGTTCTCGCGCCTTGCGCCGTTTGCGACTTACGAAGACGATTATTTTCGGCTAAACGAAAATACGATAAAAAACGATAATTCCACTAAATTCGCAAATGGCGCAAGACGTGTGTTACCCAACGTTTATTTATTCAACAATCGTAAATCGCGTTTCTTGATTAAAATCGTCTACAATTTTTAAAATTCCTTTTTCTTTAGAATAGAATAAAATATCAGGAAAAGACCTCAAAAGGTAGGCATTCGAATATTCAATACCTTCAATATCAATAGTTGTAAAGAACTCATCATGATAATCAAAAGAATAATTGATGTTTCCAAAACAATTTCCGAGAAATGCTTTAAGTTCAAAACCTCCATCTCTATTCGCTTCGACCGCTACGATTCCATCATAACAATTCGTATCATCAGTAAAAGTATATTCACCACGTTCAATGTAAACATCTGCACGTGGTCCTAAATAAACAAACGATGATTCATTTGGTCCATCTTCATAATGTCTAATTTCTTTGGATGTTATTTTAAAAGTTATAATTTCGTTAGTTTCCAAATTTTTTAGTTTGAATGTATCATTAATTTCAAATAGTAAAAAATCTTTAGCATCGTCACTTAAATCATAATAAAGATCATCTGGTTTACACGATTGTAGGGTTATTAAAACTAGAAAAAAAAATCCTAAATATTTAAATTTTACTTTCATTTCGATGGTTTTTAAATGTTGGGTAACGTCTCGTGGCTTGCAGAAGTGGCGAACTTCGGAACCGAGATTTTTCCGCTAAGATAAAATTTCTTGCGAAAGATAAACGTCAATTTACCACATATTTCGCCATTTTTGCAAACCGCTGTTATGCGTTCGGTTTTTTATTCAAATTTTATGTATTCGTATTCTTTTGGCAGATCGTTAAAATCAATGTTTTCTAATAAATAGTCTTCTCCAACTTTGTAAAAATCCTCATCATTATCTTTTACAAAAGCGTCAATAAAATCATTTTCTATATCTATTAGTAATCCAACGTCTACCACGTTAGTGCTTTCTGTTTGTATTTCTTTTTCCAACTCCTCTTTTGGATGAGTTAGAAATCCTCCAATACAGTTATAGTTTTTATTTTCAACATATTGTCTATTTCTATAATCGTGAAAATAAATTAGTGTTCGTACAATATAAATATTTGATATTCTTCTATTTTCAGATAAAACAATGCAACCATTTACGTTTGAATACTTTCCGCTTACTTTTTCAAAATTGACGGACATAATGAATCCATAATCATTGAATGAAACAGGATTTTTTTCACAACAATAAATTTCTGCCTCAATATAAAAATCTTCATATTCAAAAATATATTGAATTGGTGACCACCAAATTTTTTTCGGTGTTTCAGATTTTAAGTAACTGATTAAAACAAAATCATCAGTATCAAATAAATATGTTTTCATTCGGATTCTGTTTTTCTACGTTTTACCAAACTGACGCATAACGTTTCGCGGCTTGCAGAAGTGGCGAACTTCGTAACCGTGGTTTTTCGGCTGAGATAAAATTTCTTGCGAAAGATAAACTTGAATTTACCACATTTTTCGCCATTTATGCAAACCGCTGTTAGCCGTTCGGTTTTATTTTTCTAATGACTTTTCAAATGTATAATTCAATAGTATTCCATCTTCTGCATTTGTATAATTTATTGAAACACTAAATAAATGATTACCTATGAACGCATTATATAATTCTTGGGTTATTAAGAGTTTGTCATTTTTGGGATTATATAATTTAATTTGAATTTTATAAAAAATATATTTTCCTAGTTTAATATCTGATACCGAAGACACTTCAAATTTAAGTTCCTTAATTTTCGAATATGTGTCTGATAATAATTTCTCAGAAAACTTTTTATGTTCTTTGAGTGTTACTTTTTGTGTTCCGACTAATGATTCATAACTGGATTTAAAATAATTATACTTGTTTTTTTCAAATCCAATTAATTGTGTTGGATGTGGATTTATCTTAATTCCTGGATTCGCATTTTTAGTTGCTTCATAACCTTTATTTTCTAACTCCTCTGTTCTTTTTATATCAGTTATGTTGTAGTTTGCAGGAATTGTGATTTTCCAGTCAAACAAATTGCAAGTGTAAATTCCGTTTTCAATTTTTCCGTTTTCAGGAACTTCAATTATTAATTCATCTGCTTTTATAACTTCTCTTTTCTCTTGAGAATAAAGTGAATTGCTTAATATTAAAAGTACGATAAATAAGAATTTTAACTTCATAATTTTGTGTTTTTTTCCGCGTTTCCCCAAACTGACGGCTAACGTTTCGCGGCTTGCAGAAGTGGCGAACTTCGTGACCGAGATTTTTCGACTAAGATAAAATTTCTTGCTAAAGATAAACGTGAATTTACCACATATCTCGCCATTTATGCAAACCGCTGTTAACTGCCGTTTATTTGTTTTCAATCATTACATATAATATTGGAATAAAAATCACAATACAAATTAATAGAGGTTTTATTATAGATTTTTTTCTATAACTAATTTCTTTTCCAATATAGTTTTCCCAAAATAAATAATGGAGGATTAATGCTCCAATTCCAGAAAACAGGAATGTTTGTCTTTTGATAACAAAATTAATTTCTTCAAGATAATTTATTGCATAAAATTGAAAAATTGTATAAATAATACCAAATGAAAAAACAATAATTGATATTTTAGGTTTATTCAATTTTTTTAAATTAAATGCGAGTAAAATGCTCCCAATAATTACTCCAAACGCAATACAAAATCCCCAAATTGATAACTGCGAAAACAATTCGATTGCGCTTTTATCTTCAACTGAATTTTTATCCCAAGTTTCTTCTCTAATTGATTCTTGATTATCTTTTAAATTCTTGTTTTCAATAAGTTCTGTAATACGATTGGTTTCTTCTTCGGAAAAAATTTCGCCTCTTTGTTTTAAAATATCAAATGAATATTGAATGGCTTTTGCTACAAATCTACTTCCTGGCTGAATGTAAATATATAATTCATTATTTTTTTTCGCTTCTAAAACACTCTTTTTTACGGACATTCTGTTTTTTTACGGTTTTTTTTAAATGGCAGTTAACGTTTTGCGGCTTTGCGAGGTTGCGAACTTCGTAACCGAGATTTTTCTGCTAAGATAAAATTTCTTGCGAAAGATAAACGTGAATTCACCACATATTTCGCAATCTCGCAAAACCGCTGTTGAACTAAACCTTCGGTAGTGTATTGCGGAAAATTTGAGTCCTTTGTAAAACTAATTAAAATTTATTTACAATGATAAAAAAAAGAAGATGAGTTAGTTGGATCACCAACAATCATCAATCGAGCAGTTGCAGAAGTACCTGGATTTGGGGAATTACTTCACCGATTCAAACGGTCTATGTCAATTTTAGGCAGGAGCGAAAGCACGTATCGAAATTATGCCCAGCACGTTGCCGCTATGGCATTGCATTTCGGAAAAATCCCCACCGAACTTGATGTAGAGCAAGTACAAGAATACTTATACATCCTGCAAAAGCGTTCCAAAACGCCTTCCTTAACCTATTTTAAGCATACCGTTTACGGACTTCGATTTATGCTAAAATCGGAAGGTTTACCTTATGAGTTTTTGCATTTACCATCGATTAAACACGACAAAAAACTTCCCACCGTTCTGAGCAAAGAGGAAGTGTGGCGGTTGCTTAAAAGCTGTCATCTGCTCAAACACAAAGTTCTTATTGGACTGCTGTATGGCTGTGGACTGCGCTGTATGGAAGTTCGAAGTCTGCGCTTGCAGGATCTTGATTTTGATCGAATGCAACTCAAAGTCGTTCAAGGCAAAGGCAAAAAAGATCGATATGTTCCCTTATCCATCCATTTAATTCGAGGTTTAAAATCCTATATCCAAGCTGAAAAACCAAAGATATATTTGTTCAACGGACAACCTGCAGGTCGTGCCGGTGGTGATTTTGACTCCCGCTATTCGCAGCGCGGTGTGCAATGGGCGGTCAAGCAAGCTTGTAAAGTTGCTGGAATTACCAAAGATGTTTGTGTCCACACACTGCGCCACACTTTTGCTACACATTTGCTAGAAGATGGACTCGATATTATCAGTTTAAAGAATCTTTTGGGGCACGAGAATATTGAGACGACGATGGAATATTTGCACATTGCGCAGCTCGATACTCAGAAAGCCTTTAGTCCTCTCGATACTTTATTTGCTAAATGCAGTTCCAATGGAAGTGCAGATTGATCGCAGTCGAAGTGAAGTTGCCGATGTGCTCGAAAAGTTAGGTGCTGGTATAGAAAATTTAGGATTAAATACCTGGCAGTTGCGAACGCTCTCAGCGGTGAGAAGGTGCAGAACCGCCGCTTTGGGCGGACATATCGATGCGTGTGAAGATTGTGGAACAGTCAAAATAAGTTACAACTCCTGTCGCAACCGACATTGTCCGAAGTGTCAAGGCAAAAATCGAGACGATTGGATACAAGCTCGGATGAGTGAACTTTTGCCAGTACCGTATTTTCACGTGGTGTTTACATTACCAGACAGTATTAATTCTTTGGCAATGCAGCACCCGAAATTGGTTTACGATATTCTTTTTGAATCGGCTTGGGCGACTTTAAAAACCTTTGGCAAAAAAAATACGTTGCAGACCGGTATGATTGCAGTTTTGCACACCTGGGGACAGAATTTATCCTTGCATCCGCACCTGCATTGTATTGTTCCGGGCGGTGGCGTGGATAAAAATGGTGCTTGGGTTAACATCCGAAATGACGGTAAATTTCTTTTTCCTGTAAAGGCATTATCGAAAGTGTACCGAGCCAAATTTTGCGACGCATTAAAGGCTCGAAATCCTGATGGCTATACCAAAGTGAAAAAGGATCTATGGGCAAAACCCTGGGTAGTATTTGCCAAGAAACCTTTTGGTAGCGCGCATTCTGTGGTAGAATATCTTGGGAGATATACTCACAAAATAGCCATTAGCAACAACCGAATCCAAGGAATTGATGACAAGAATGTGACTTTTAAGTACAAGGATTATCGGCAAAATGGAACTAAGAAACAGATGGTATTGTCTCACGGTGAATTTATCCGACGTTTTGCAATGCATATTCTACCAAAACGATTTGTAAAGATCAGACATTATGGTTTTTTGAGTAGCAATTGGAAACGCCAAAAGCTTCAGGATCTGCAGAAGAAAATGAACTTTACACCAATTGCTAGAGAAACCAAAGCAGTAGCAATCAGAAAATGCCAATGTTGTAAAGTGGGAAACTTGCATACCATTCTGATTTTTGACAAGAGAGGTCCGCCTGCTTGGTATCTTGGCAGTGGCCAAAAAACGGCAGCCCAACAAAGTTAATTTGGTACGGGTAAGGGCAGGTATGCACCAAAGTGAAGAGAAACACTCCAAAACTCTCGATTATTTTACTCCATAAAAAAAGAGGACTACTAATCCTCTCGATATCCTCATAACTCTTTTACGATAACTCCATAGGGATGGAATCTCAACCGGTTCCGTTCAACAAAGGCTTCATTGTTGGCTTTTCAAGCCCAACGAAGCCTTAGCTGTTAACTGCTGGCTTTTATTCTTTCGATTATTTCATTCTCAATTTTGCTTATTCGATCTTTTGGATAAAATAGATGTATACTTGGATGAATTTTAATATTTTCAATTTGTATTTTTATCAATTCTAGTAATTTTTTTTCTTTAGGTTTTCCTTTAAAAATAAATTCAAAATCATCAAGTAAATCAAAAGCAACATTAGTTTCAATCGTTGCGAATATGTATGCAAATAAATAACTCCTTTGATTTAAATTTATTTCAATACTTTCTCGATAATACCAACTTTCATCATCGCATAATGCATCAGCTAATATTTCTATTTCGTTTGAATTCCATTCTGCAATTTCATTTTTCAGTAATTCCCAAGAATTATCAGTGAATTTCAAAAGCATGGATAAAATTTCAATATTTCCATGCCCAGAAGACCAAAAGTCAGAATCATATTCTTTATACTTTTGAATGTAATTATATAGTTCAGATTTTCTTTTAAACATAAGGTTTCAGTTTCGTCCTGGGAAGCTTGCAGTTAACGGTTTCGCGCTTGGCGAGGTTGGGAACTAAATTAAACTAAATTCTCAATACAACACTATCATTCCAAAAACAAAATAATTTTCAACTCCAGCTCCAACTCCCAATCTCTCCAATCGCGTGTTATGGATTGGTCGCTACGCATCTAGAAGCAACTTTATCTCTTAAACAACCAAATTGTATTCGCAAAAAATCGCAATGATCCGCGGAAGTTCTGCCGTAAGTTTCTCAGATAAAGTGGAAAAGCTAAAACGTCTTTTGGGTGCAAACTTTTCGGTAATCATCCTTCGGCAACCAGCATTTCAAAACACAGGTTGGAAGTTCGGAAAACGACAAAGTTTGCGCTCAGTTTTCCACAGGAAGTTTCAATTCTAAACATCTTTTGGAACCTAGAATCCACTTTCTAGAAACTTGGGCAACGGGAATTTTCTATTGCGATTTTTTGCGTGTGAGTAGCAGGAAAGTAGGGGCGACTTGGCCATAACGTTTCGCGGCTTGCAGAAGTGGCGAACTTCGTGACCGAGATTTTTCTGCTAAGATAAAATTTCTTGCGAAAGATAAACGTGAATTTACCGCATATTTCGCCATTTATGCAAACCGCTGTTAGCAGTAGGCAAAATTTCCAAGGTTATTTTGGCTTAAAATAAGTTAATCCACAAATATTTCCTGCAATACAACCTCTTGTCATCATTACTCCGTTATTGAACATCAAGTGAGCAAACATAATTTGCTCTTTTCTGCTTCCATTAAATGTTTTAGTAGTCAATTTTCCATTTTTGACTTGCTGAATTATCTCAATAACATTTATACTTTTTGCAAAAGTATCAAGTTCCGTTTCCGTATAAAGGTCAAAATTAATATTTACTAATGCACTTTCTTTAGAAAATTCAAAATATCTGTCTTTGTAGTTTTTACATTTAATTGATGAGTTACCATTTTCACGTGCCATTGCTCCTCCAATAAATGGAGCTTCAGTACAAATTTCTTTCGTTTCGCCTAAATTCTTATTCTTTACTGAAATTACAATATAATTTGGTGCGGTACTTAAATTATCAAGAGCAGAACAAAACATTTTGAATTTTGTCTGTTCATCCACTTGAGCTTCTGCTGATAAAACGCAAAATCCAAATGTTAGTAAAAATATTATTGTTTTCGTCATGTTTTCTGATTGCTTACTGCTAACGTTTTGCGTATTGGCGATGGTGCGGCTAAAAATACAAACTTTTTCTATTATAAATTAATCTTCGGAAAATCTGAAATCTTTAAACTTACGATTCCTCCGCACTATTGCCAATACGATGTTATCTGTAGTCGCGATTATTAGTCAAGTCCAAACTCAATAAGTTTGATTTCACAATTTTCTTCATCAAAATTTAAATAACAATAAAAGAATGTATAAATCGGAAAATCTTTTACAAATTGTGGAATTTTATTTTTAGGCGGATTTAGAATGTAGAAGTCAGATTTCGAATTTATACTTTTAAGTATTTTCAAGCAATTATTTAGGAAGTCAAAATTTGTCTCTTGCAAAACTTTATTTTTTATATTACTTTTGAAAGATTCAAAGGTAATACCTTTAAAATCAGAATGCTCTAATTTTTTAGTTTCGTAAAATCCAAAAAATTTTTCGTTGAAATATTCAGATATTTTTCCATTTTCGTCTGTTAGTATTACATTTTGTCCATAAGGTTCATTTTCGTAATTCCACACAAAATATTTAGTTTTCAAAAATTCAGAAATGATATTTGATTGGTCTGATATTGAAATTTTAGTATTTACTGAAACTGTTGTTATCTTAAAATATCCTAAACTTAAATCACTGATGGTTTGAATATTTCTTTCTTTAAATTCCATTTGATAACGTGCTTTTTATGCGATTACAGATAACGTCCCCGCGCTTGGCGAGGTTGGGAACTAAATTAAACTAAATTCTCAATACAACACTATCATTCGAAAGACAAAATAATTTTCAACTCCAGCTCAAACTCCCAATCTCTCCAATCGCGTGTTATGGCTAGGTCGCTACGCATTTAGAAGAATTTTTATATCTTAAACAACCAAATTGTCTTCGCAAAAAAATCGCAATGATCCGCGGAAGTTCTGCCGTAAGTTTCTAAGAGAAAGTGGAAAAGGGAAAACGTCTTGTGGGCGCAAACTTTTCGGTAATCATCTTTCGGAACTCAGCATTTCAAAACATTGGTTGGAAGTTCGGAAAACGGCAAAGTTTGCGCTCAGTTTTCAACTGGAAGTTTCAATTCTAAACATCTTTTGGAACCTAGAATCCACTTTCTAGAAACTTACGAAACGGGAATTTCTTATTGCGATTTTTTGCGTGTGAGAAGCAGGAAAGTAGGGGCGACTTGGCCATAACGTTTCGCGGCTTGCAGAAGTGGCGAACTTCGTGACCGATTATTTTCGGCTAAGATAAAATTTCTTGCGAAAGTTAAACGTGAATTTACCACATATTTCGCCATTTTTGCAAACCGCTGTTAGCAATAGTTGCTTTTATTTACATTCAATTTCTTCGACTTTTTTAAAGTATTGTTTTCCGTTTTTACCTTGGAAATTTTTCATACTCTGATTAGTCAATTTATTGATTTTTCTGTATGACGGGATTTTCAAAGTATCATTTTCTGGTTTTTTGGCTAATTCTACTAATTTGTAATATTCTGATTTTGGAAAAGGCATATTTTCAAGTTTATTTCTTTTTATTACAAATTTAAATTCGCCTTTAAACTTGTTCTTTTCATTTTTTATAGAATCAAAAAATATAATTAAAGTATCTTTTTCAGTTTTCCAATTTCCGAATGAATTGTTGTTTTGCATGTCGCCTTGAAAATTCAAAATTGCATTTCCATCACATTCCAAAGTCAAAGTTTTACTAAACATTCCGTAAGTATTGAAGTTAGTTCTGTATTTTCCATTGATGATTTTTTCGGAACAAGAGATTAATGTTAGAAATAAGAATAAAAGCGTAATTATTAAAAAAATGTTTCTCTTCATTTTCGGTTTTTTTTGCAATTATTGCTAACGTTTTGCGGCTTTGCGATGTTGCGAACTTCGTAACCGAGATTTTTCTGCTAAGATAAATTTTCTTGCGAAAGATAAACTTGAATTTAGCACATATTTCGCAATCTCGCAAAACCGCTGTTGAACTAAACCTTCGGTAGTGTATTGCGGAAAATTTGAGTCCTTTGTAAAACTAATTAAAATTTATTTACAATGATAAAAAAAAGAAGATGAGTTAGTTGGATCACCAACAATCATCAATCGAGCAGTTGCAGAAGTACCTGGATTTGGGGAATTACTTCACCGATTCAAACGGTCTATGTCAATTTTAGGCAGGAGCGAAAGCACGTATCGAAATTATGCCCAGCACGTTGCCGCTATGGCATTGCATTTCGGAAAAATCCCCACCGAACTTGATGTAGAGCAAGTACAAGAATACTTATACATCCTGCAAAAGCGTTCCAAAACGCCTTCCTTAACCTATTTTAAGCATACCGTTTACGGACTTCGATTTATGCTAAAATCGGAAGGTTTACCTTATGAGTTTTTGCATTTACCATCGATTAAACACGACAAAAAACTTCCCACCGTTCTGAGCAAAGAGGAAGTGTGGCGGTTGCTTAAAAGCTGTCATCTGCTCAAACACAAAGTTCTTATTGGACTGCTGTATGGCTGTGGACTGCGCTGTATGGAAGTTCGAAGTCTGCGCTTGCAGGATCTTGATTTTGATCGAATGCAACTCAAAGTCGTTCAAGGCAAAGGCAAAAAAGATCGATATGTTCCCTTATCCATCCATTTAATTCGAGGTTTAAAATCCTATATCCAAGCTGAAAAACCAAAGATATATTTGTTCAACGGACAACCTGCAGGTCGTGCCGGTGGTGATTTTGACTCCCGCTATTCGCAGCGCGGTGTGCAATGGGCGGTCAAGCAAGCTTGTAAAGTTGCTGGAATTACCAAAGATGTTTGTGTCCACACACTGCGCCACACTTTTGCTACACATTTGCTAGAAGATGGACTCGATATTATCAGTTTAAAGAATCTTTTGGGGCACGAGAATATTGAGACGACGATGGAATATTTGCACATTGCGCAGCTCGATACTCAGAAAGCCTTTAGTCCTCTCGATACTTTATTTGCTAAATGCAGTTCCAATGGAAGTGCAGATTGATCGCAGTCGAAGTGAAGTTGCCGATGTGCTCGAAAAGTTAGGTGCTGGTATAGAAAATTTAGGATTAAATACCTGGCAGTTGCGAACGCTCTCAGCGGTGAGAAGGTGCAGAACCGCCGCTTTGGGCGGACATATCGATGCGTGTGAAGATTGTGGAACAGTCAAAATAAGTTACAACTCCTGTCGCAACCGACATTGTCCGAAGTGTCAAGGCAAAAATCGAGACGATTGGATACAAGCTCGGATGAGTGAACTTTTGCCAGTACCGTATTTTCACGTGGTGTTTACATTACCAGACAGTATTAATTCTTTGGCAATGCAGCACCCGAAATTGGTTTACGATATTCTTTTTGAATCGGCTTGGGCGACTTTAAAAACCTTTGGCAAAAAAAATACGTTGCAGACCGGTATGATTGCAGTTTTGCACACCTGGGGACAGAATTTATCCTTGCATCCGCACCTGCATTGTATTGTTCCGGGCGGTGGCGTGGATAAAAATGGTGCTTGGGTTAACATCCGAAATGACGGTAAATTTCTTTTTCCTGTAAAGGCATTATCGAAAGTGTACCGAGCCAAATTTTGCGACGCATTAAAGGCTCGAAATCCTGATGGCTATACCAAAGTGAAAAAGGATCTATGGGCAAAACCCTGGGTAGTATTTGCCAAGAAACCTTTTGGTAGCGCGCATTCTGTGGTAGAATATCTTGGGAGATATACTCACAAAATAGCCATTAGCAACAACCGAATCCAAGGAATTGATGACAAGAATGTGACTTTTAAGTACAAGGATTATCGGCAAAATGGAACTAAGAAACAGATGGTATTGTCTCACGGTGAATTTATCCGACGTTTTGCAATGCATATTCTACCAAAACGATTTGTAAAGATCAGACATTATGGTTTTTTGAGTAGCAATTGGAAACGCCAAAAGCTTCAGGATCTGCAGAAGAAAATGAACTTTACACCAATTGCTAGAGAAACCAAAGCAGTAGCAATCAGAAAATGCCAATGTTGTAAAGTGGGAAACTTGCATACCATTCTGATTTTTGACAAGAGAGGTCCGCCTGCTTGGTATCTTGGCAGTGGCCAAAAAACGGCAGCCCAACAAAGTTAATTTGGTACGGGTAAGGGCAGGTATGCACCAAAGTGAAGAGAAACACTCCAAAACTCTCGATTATTTTACTCCATAAAAAAAGAGGACTACTAATCCTCTCGATATCCTCATAACTCTTTTACGATAACTCCATAGGGATGGAATCTCAACCGGTTCCGTTCAACAAAGGCTTCATTGTTGGCTTTTCAAGCCCAACGAAGCCTTAGCTGTTAGCAGCAGAATTTATTACCTTTCGATTAATTCATACTTTTCGCCATCTTCCGTTGTATATTGAACTAAACCTAGTTTTTTACTCCAAACAAAATTTTTTATTTTGAAGTTTGGAATATTGTTGAAGTTTTGGAAATCATTAAACGAATAGCAATTTTGGACTCCAAATTTATTTAAGGTAACAACAGTATCTTTAATTTCGGATCCGCTGAACTCAATATCAAAAATTCTTATAACAGGAATTGCTTCAACGTTTTCGTCTTTGGCTAGTTGAAGTAGGTAATCTGATTCATTTGCTGTTCCGTCATGTATATATTTAGCCTCAATTAAATAGAACTCTGAATTAACTAAGGAGACAGATGAATTGCAGTCTTCTGCAGGCATTGAATGTGATTTATTCAAAATAGTAATTGTGTCTCGTCGTTTGGCGTCTTTATTAGACTCAAAAATCGCTATATCGCCCTTTTCATATGATTTTGCCCAAAGACTATCACTTTCAGTAAAGTACAATTGTTTACAACTACACGACATTATTAATGCAAACGATGTGATTGAGAATAAAGTTCTAAATGTGTTCATTATTGCGGTTTTGTAATTTTGCTGCTAACGGTTTCGCGCTTGGCGAGGTTGGGAACTAAATTAAACTAAATTCTCAATACAACACTATCATTCCAAAAACAAAATAATTTTCAACTCCAGCTCCAACTCCCAATCTCTCCAATCGCGTGTTATGGATTGGTCGCTACGCATCAAGAAGAATCTTTATATCTTAAACAGCCAAATTGTCTTCGCACAAAAATCGCAAGGATCCGCGGAAGTTCTGCCGTAAGTTTCTAGAGAAAGTGGCAAAGCAAAAACGTCTTTTGGGCGCAAACTTTTCGGTAAACAACTTTCGGAAATCAGCATTTCAATACACAAGTTGGAAGTTCGGAAAACGGCAAAGTTTGCGCTCAGTTTTCAACTGGAAGTTTTACTTATAAACATCTTTTGTAACCTAAAATCCACTTTCTAGAAACTTAGGAAACGGGGATTTTCTATTGCGATTTTTTGCGTGTGAGAAGCAGGAAAGTAGGGGCGACTTGGCCATAACGGTCCCGCGCTTGGCGAGGTTGGGAACTAAATTAAACTAAATTCTCAATACAACACTATCATTCCAAAAACAAAATAATTTTCAACTCCAGCACAAACTCCCAATCTCGCCAAACGCGTGTTATGGCTAGGTCGCTACGCATCTAGAAGAAACTTTATATCTTAAACAGCCAAATGGTCTTCGCAAAAAAATCGCAATGATCCGCGGAAGTTCTGCAGTAAGTTTCTCAGAGAAAGTGGAAAACCTAAAACGTCTTGTGGGCGCAAACTTTTCGATAAACATTTTTCGGAAATCAGCATTTCAAAACACAGGTTGGAAGTTCGGAAAACGGCAAAGTTTGCGCTCAGTTTTCAACTGGAACTTTCAATTCTAAACATCTTTTGGAACTTAAAATCCACTTTCTAGAAACTTAGGAAAACGGGAATTTCTTATTGCGATTTTTTGCGTGTGAGAAGCAGGAAAGTAGGGGCGACTTGGCCATAACGGTTTCGCGCTTGGCGAGGTTGGGAACTAAATTAAACTAAATTCTCAATACAAGACTATAATTCCAAAAACAAAATAATTTTCAACTCCAGCTCAAACTCCCAATCTCTCCAATCGCGTGTTATGGCTAGGTCGCTACGCATCAAGAAGAATCTTTATATCTTAAACAGCCAAATTGTCTTCGCAAAAAAATCGCAAGGATCCGCGGAAGTTCTGCCGTAAGTTTCTAGAGAAAGTGGAAAAGCTAAAACGTCTTGTGGGCGCAAACTTTTCGGTAATCATCTTTCGGAACTCAGCATTTCAAAACATTGGTTGGAAGTTCGGAAAACGGCAAAGTTTGCGCTCAGTTTTCAACTGGAAGTTTCAATTCTAAACATCTTTTGGAACCTAGAATCCACTTTCTAGAAACTTACGAAACGGGAATTTCTTATTGCGATTTTTTGCGTGTGAGAAGCAGGAAAGTAGGGGCGACTTGGCCATAACGGTCCCGCGCTTGGCGAGGTTGGGAACTAAATTAAACTAAATTCTCAATACAACACTATCATTCCAAAAACAAAATAATTTTCAACTCCAGCACAAACTCCCAATCTCGCCAAACGCGTGTTATGGCTAGGTCGCTACGCATCTAGAAGAAACTTTATATCTTAAACAGCCAAATGGTCTTCGCAAAAAAATCGCAATGATCCGCGGAAGTTCTGCAGTAAGTTTCTCAGAGAAAGTGGAAAACCTAAAACGTCTTGTGGGCGCAAACTTTTCGATAAACATTTTTCGGAAATCAGCATTTCAAAACACAGGTTGGAAGTTCGGAAAACGGCAAAGTTTGCGCTCAGTTTTCAACTGGAACTTTCAATTCTAAACATCTTTTGGAACTTAAAATCCACTTTCTAGAAACTTAGGAAAACGGGAATTTCTTATTGCGATTTTTTGCGTGTGAGAAGCAGGAAAGTAGGGGCGACTTGGCCATAACGGTTTCGCGCTTGGCGAGGTTGGGAACTAAATTAAACTAAATTCTCAATACAACACTATCATTCCAAAAACAAAATAATTTTCAACTCCAGCTCCAACTCCCAATCTCTCCAATCGCGTGTTATGGCTAGGTCGCTACGCATCTAGAAGAATCTTTATATCTTAAACATCCAAATCGTTTTCGCAAAAAATTCGCAATGATCCGCGGAAGTTCTGCCGTAAGTTTCTCAGAGAAAGTGGAAAAGCTAAAACGTGTTATGGGCGCAAACTTTTCGGTAATCATCTTTCGGTAATCAGCATTTCAAAACACAGGTTGGAAGTTCGGAAAACGGCAAAGTTTGCGCTCCCTTTTCAACAGGAAGTTTCAATTCTAAACATCTTTTGGAACCTAAAATCCACTTTCTAGAAACTTAGGAAAGGGGGATTTTCTATTGCGATTTTTTGCGTGTGAGAAGCAGGAAAGTAGGGGCGACTTGGCCATAACGGTTTCGCGCTTGGCGAGGTTGGGAACTAAATTAAACTAATTTCTCAATACAACACTATCATTCCAAAAACAAAATAATTTTCAACTCCAGCACAAACTCCCAATCTCGCCAAACGCGTGTTATGGCTAGGTCGCTACGCATCTAGAAGAATCTTTATATCTTAAACAGCCAAATCGTTTTCGCAAAAAAATCGCAATGATCAGCGGAAGTTCTGCCGTAAGTTTCTCAGAGAAAGTGGAAAAGCAAAAACGTCTTGTGGGCGCAAACTTTTCGGTTATCATCTTTCGACAATCAGCATTTCAAAACATTGGTTGGAAGTTCGGAAAACGACAAAGTTTGCGCTCATTTTTCCACAGGAAGTTTCATTTCTAAACATCTTTTGGAACCTAGAATCCACTTTCTAGAAACTTAGGAAACGGGAATTTTCGATTGCGATTTTTTGCGTGTGAAAAGTAGGAAAGTAGGGGCGACTTGGCCATAACGGTCCCGCGCTTGGCGAGGTTGGGAACTAAATTAAACTAAATTCTCAATACAACACTATCATTCCAAAAACAAAATAATTTTCAACTCCAGCACAAACTCCCAATCTCGCCAAACGCGTGTTATGGCTAGGTCGCTACGCATCTAGAAGAAACTTTATATCTTAAACAGCCAAATGGTCTTCGCAAAAAAATCGCAATGATCCGCGGAAGTTCTGCAGTAAGTTTCTCAGAGAAAGTGGAAAACCTAAAACGTCTTGTGGGCGCAAACTTTTCGATAAACATTTTTCGGAAATCAGCATTTCAAAACACAGGTTGGAAGTTCGGAAAACGGCAAAGTTTGCGCTCAGTTTTCAACTGGAACTTTCAATTCTAAACATCTTTTGGAACTTAAAATCCACTTTCTAGAAACTTAGGAAAACGGGAATTTCTTATTGCGATTTTTTGCGTGTGAGAAGCAGGAAAGTAGGGGCGACTTGGCCATAACGGTCCCGCGCTTGGCGAGGTTGGGAACTAAATTAAACTAAATTCTCAATACAACACTATCATTCCAAAAACAAAATAATTTTCAACTCCAGCACAAACTCCCAATCTCGCCAAACGCGTGTTATGGCTAGGTCGCTACGCATCTAGAAGAAACTTTATATCTTAAACAGCCAAATGGTCTTCGCAAAAAAATCGCAATGATCCGCGGAAGTTCTGCAGTAAGTTTCTCAGAGAAAGTGGAAAACCTAAAACGTCTTGTGGGCGCAAACTTTTCGATAAACATTTTTCGGAAATCAGCATTTCAAAACACAGGTTGGAAGTTCGGAAAACGGCAAAGTTTGCGCTCAGTTTTCAACTGGAACTTTCAATTCTAAACATCTTTTGGAACTTAAAATCCACTTTCTAGAAACTTAGGAAAACGGGAATTTCTTATTGCGATTTTTTGCGTGTGAGAAGCAGGAAAGTAGGGGCGACTTGGCCATAACGGTTGCGGCTTTGCGAGGTTGCGAACTTCGTAACCGATTACTTTCGGCTAAGATAATTTTTATTGCGAAACGAGAATATGATTTTACTAAAAATTCGCAATCACGCAAAATTGCTGTTAGCATTTCGGCAGGCTTCGTGATCTCTGCTGCAAGCGTAGTTTTTTATTTTACATGCAATATTTTTTCCGTTTTGTTTTTCGGGAAATAGGAGTGAGTTGAGATTTCTAATGTTAGAAATTTTGCAAACTAATTTTATTCATTTCGTCGACGAAGAAATTCTGCAAAATTTTAAGCTAGTTATTGTAAAGCGAATTAAAAGTGAAAAGCCCGAAAACAAAACAAACGAGAAAATCCGTAAAATAAAAAGCGAGCGGATTTTTAGAACAATATTCGACAGCGATTTTCGATTACGATTTTAGCCAAAACTTGCGCTGAATGCTAACGGTTGACGATATGGACAGTTGCCTGTGTTGCGCCTGCGGCAGGCAATTGTATATATCGTGTGTTGTGGGCTGTTATCTTGTCTGCTAAGATAAGAATAACAGGAACAGTTGGGCAGGGAGAAAGTTAGATAAACGATTTTAAAGTATGATTCCTATCCTACTGGGGGATAGGCAGCGTTTTTTCAAATCTCAGATTAAAATTAGCTGCATCCTGGCGTTCAAACAGTTGTAAGAAAAAAACTATTGACTTTTCGTTTTTTTTCTTATAACTTAGCCAAGCCTTTAAGCGTCTTCGCTTTGAAAATACATTTTCAGCAAATCTTCTTGCAAGGCTTGACCAAAAATTAAACGTATTTTATTTTCCGTTTTAATCGCCAGAATTCCACTCTAAATTTTAAGCCTTTTATCAAGTTTCGAGCGCTCAATTGCCCACAACGTGTCGCGGCTTGCAGAAGTGGCGAACTTCGTAACCGAGATTTTCGGCTAAGATAAAATTTCTTGCGAAAGATAAACGTGAATTTACCACATATTTCGCCATTTCTGCAAACCGCTGTTGAACTAAACCTACGGTAGTGTATTGCGGAAAATTGCAGTCCTTTGTAAAACTAATTAAAATTTATTTATAATGATAAAAAAAAGAAGATGAGTTAGTTGGGTCACCAACAATCATCAATCGAGCAGTTGCAGAAGTACCTGGATTTAGGGAATTACTTCACCGATACAAACGGTCTATGTCAATTTTAGGCAGGAGCGAAAGCACGTATCGAAATTATGCCCAGCACGTTGCCGCTATGGCATTGCATTTCGGAAAAATCCCCACCGAACTTGATGTAGAGCAAGTACAAGAATACTTATACATCTTGCAAAAGCGTTCCAAAACGCCTTCCTTAACCTACTTCAAGCACACCGTTTACGGACTTCGATTTATGCTAAAATCGGAAGGTTTGCCTTATGAGTTTTTGCATTTACCATCGATTAAACACGACAAAAAACTTCCCACTGTTCTGAGCAAAGAAGAAGTGTGGCGGTTGCTTAAAAGCTGTCATCTGCTCAAACACAAAGTTCTTATTGGACTGCTGTATGGCTGTGGACTGCGCTGTATGGAAGTTCGAAGTCTGCGTTTGCAAGATCTTGATTTTGATCGAATGCAACTCAAAGTCGTTCAAGGCAAAGGCAAAAAAGATCAATATGTTCCCTTATCCATCCATTTAATTCGAGGTTTAAAATCCTATATCCAAGCCGAAAAACCAAAGATATATTTGTTCAACGGACAACCTGCAGGACGTGCCGGTGGTGATTTTGACTCCCGCTATTCGCAGCGCGGTGTGCAACCTGCCCCGTTACAAATTAAATATGAGTAAAAAATTGAATTCAAAAATTTGTAACGGGGTGCGGCGGTCAAGCAAGCTTGCAAAGTTGCTGGAATTACCAAAGATGTTTGTGTCCACACACTGCGCCACACTTTTGCCACGCATTTGTTAGAAGATGGACTTGATATTATCAGTTTAAAGAATCTTTTGGGACACGAGAATATTGAGACGACGATGGAATATTTGCACATCGCGCAGCTCGATACTCAGAAAGCCTTTAGTCCTCTCGATACTTTATTTGCTAAATGCAGTTCCAATGGAAGTGCAGATTGATCGCAGTCGAAGTGAAGTGGCCGATGTGCTCGAAAAGTTAGGTGCTGGTATAGAAAATTTAGGATTAAATACTTGGCAGTTGCGAACGCTCTCCGCGGTAAGAAGGTGCAGAACCGCCGCTTTGGGCGGACATATCGATGCGTGTGAAGATTGTGGAACAGTAAAAATAAGTTACAACTCCTGCCGCAACCGACATTGCCCTCACCCCGTTACAAATTAATAAACAAGAATAACAAAAAATTTGTAACGGGGCAGGGTGTCAAGGCAAAAATCGAGACGATTGGATACAAGCTCGGATGAGTGAACTCTTGCCTGTGCCATATTTTCACGTGGTATTTACATTGCCAGACAGTATTAATTCTTTGGCAATGCAGCAACCGAAATTGGTTTACGATATTCTTTTTGAATCGGCTTGGGCGACTTTGAAAACCTTTGGCAAAAAGAATGCGTTGCAGACCGGTATGATTGCAGTTTTGCACACGCTTGCCCCGTTAGAAATCTAACTGATTTTTTAATCTATTTTTTAAATATCTTCTTCCCATTCCACTTTTTAGATACTTTTCTCTAGCAATAGCATCTTGTTTATTAAATGAAACTTCATAATACAAAATTTTCCACGGCATCTTTTTGCTCGTCGTTAGTGTCCTACCAGAATTATGCTGTATAATTCTTTCATCTAAGTTTGAAGTATATCCTATATACCAAGAATTATCCATTTGTGAAATTAATACATAAACATAATATTTTTCCATTTTGTAAAAGTATAAAAATTTCTAACGGGGTGCGGGACAGAATTTATCCTTGCATCCGCACCTGCATTGTATTGTTCCGGGCGGTGGCGTGGATAAAAATGGTGCTTGGATTAACATCCGAAATGACGGTAAATTTCTTTTCCCTGTAAAGGCATTATCGAAAGTGTACCGAGCCAAATTTTGCGATGTATTAAAAGCTAAAAATCCTGATGATTATACCCAAGTTAAAAAGGGATTATGGGCAAAACCTTGGGTTGTATTTGTTTACCCCGTTAGAAACTTTACTGGAATTTTCTCGATAATGTTTTCTCATATTTCCTAATGTTTCTAACGGGGCGGGGAAACCTTTTGGTAGCGCACATTCTGTAGTAGAATATCTTGGAAGATATACTCACAAAGTAGCCATTAGCAACAACCGAATCCAAGAAGTTGATGACAAGAATGTGACTTTTAAGTACAAGGATTATCGGCAAAATGGAACTAAGAAACAGATGGTATTGTCTCACGGTGAATTTATCCGACGTTTTGCACTGCATATTCTACCAAAACGATTTGTAAAGATCAGACATTATGGTTTTTTGAGTAGCAATTGGAAACGCCAAAAGCTTCAGGATCTGCAGAAGAAAATGAACTTTACACCGATTGCTAGAGAAACCAAAGCAGTAGCAATCAGAAAATGCCAATGTTGTAAAGTGGGAAACTTGCACACCATTCTGATTTTTGACACCCGCGGTCCGCCTGCTTGGTATCTTGGCAGTAGCCAAAAAACGGCAACCCAACAAAGTTAATTTGGTACGGGTAAGGGCAGGTATGCAACAAAGTGAAGGGAAACACTCAGAAACTCTCGATTATATTACCCCATAAAAAAAGAGGACTTCTAATCCTCTTGATATCCTCATAACTCTTTTACGATAACTCCATAGGGATGGAATCTCAACCGGTTCCGTTCAACAAAGGCTTCATTGTTGGTTTTTCAAGCCCAACGAATCCTTAGCTGTTACCTGTAGTTTTTTTTACTTCAAAATGATTTAGCCAAATTTTTTCTGTGCTGAACTCTCCATTTTTATTTTTGTTCAAGAAAATTGCATTCAGTTTCCTATTCAATAGCAATGTGTCAGGTATAAAATTATTATCATAAGGCTTTACAGTAAATATAATGGTATCTCCTGCCATTTTATATTTTCCTTTATATTTTTTTTCAAAACCAAGAAAGCCATTTACATTATTTTCACAAGTTCCGTTTTCCCGAAATATTAGTGTATAGTGAAAAAGGTCATCTCTAAGAATTCCGCTCAATACTATTCTAGATTTAAAGATTTCCGATTCGATTAGATTTGTGGTCAACACGAAAATTATGAAAAAAACGTGAGTTCCAAAAATTATTTTATTTGACATTATTCTGCCTTTCGAGAGTTTAATAATCGTTATAATAAGAGTAATTAAATAAAGAATGACAATTGGAATAATTATAAACCAAAATTGTAATAGATAAATAATCATTCCGCCGAAATAGTCAGTAATGAACCAACATATCATTCCAATTACTGAAATAACAGTAAATATTTGAAAACTTTGTCTTATGCTCAATTGTGGTTTTTTAAAATTACAGGTAACGTTCTCGCGCCTTGCGCCGTTTGCGACTTACGAAGACGATTATTTTCGGCTAAACGAAAATACGATAAAAAACGATAATTCCACTAAATTCGCAAATGGCGCAAGACGTGTGTTACCCAACGTTTATTTATTCAACAATCGTAAATCGCGTTTCTTGATTAAAATCGTCTACAATTTTTAAAATTCCTTTTTCTTTAGAATAGAATAAAATATCAGGAAAAGACCTCAAAAGGTAGGCATTCGAATATTCAATACCTTCAATATCAATAGTTGTAAAGAACTCATCATGATAATCAAAAGAATAATTGATGTTTCCAAAACAATTTCCGAGAAATGCTTTAAGTTCAAAACCTCCATCTCTATTCGCTTCGACCGCTACGATTCCATCATAACAATTCGTATCATCAGTAAAAGTATATTCACCACGTTCAATGTAAACATCTGCACGTGGTCCTAAATAAACAAACGATGATTCATTTGGTCCATCTTCATAATGTCTAATTTCTTTGGATGTTATTTTAAAAGTTATAATTTCGTTAGTTTCCAAATTTTTTAGTTTGAATGTATCATTAATTTCAAATAGTAAAAAATCTTTAGCATCGTCACTTAAATCATAATAAAGATCATCTGGTTTACACGATTGTAGGGTTATTAAAACTAGAAAAAAAAATCCTAAATATTTAAATTTTACTTTCATTTCGATGGTTTTTAAATGTTGGGTAACGTTTCGCGGCTTTGCAAGGTTGCGAACTTCGGAACCGAGATTTTTCCGCTAAGATAAAATTTCTTGCGAAAGATAAACGTGAATTTACCACATATTTCGCAATCTTGCAAAACCGCTGTTAGCCGTTCGGTTTTTTATTTATCTATTATATTTTGTTACTTAATGTAATAACAACAACAACTTAAGTCACTTTTGTTGTAACTTTTCCATTGCTAATGAATTTCTCATTATCTACTGCTTCACAAACTTTATAATGGTTGAATTCCCTAAGCCATTCGTCAAATTCAACAAATAAACCCCACTCGTCAGGTTGCTGCAATCTATACTACTACCCACTGAAAGGATGCCTTCGCTTATTTTAGCTCCTAAAACAGAATAGATTTGATAGGTTTGAGTTTCTTGGGTATCAATGAATAACTGATTTTGTACTGGGTTAGGATATAGCTTGAATACATTTTGCACAAATGTAGGAGTAGATAAACTAGTTACACAAATGTTGGCGGTGAGTTGTGGTGAAGTGTAATAGCCAGGGTTATAATCCGTGCCATTTCCAAACTCACCATTATAATTTCTACCCCAGTAATAAACTGATCCATCTGTTTTAGTAGCCATTGTAGTTGCAAAATTGCGAGCTTGTACAGTATCCCAATTACTATCCGTTCCTATTTGTACTGGTATATATTGCTTTGTTGTTGTACCATCCGCTAATTGTCCATTGGTATTATTACCCCATGCCCATAAAGTACCATCAATTTTCACCCCAAATGAGGTTCCAGTTCCAGTTGAAAAACTTTTCCACAAATCAGTACCTACTTGATGAGGAGTAATACCAGAAACAACATTCTCACCAACACCTCTTGCTGCTCCATTGCCCCATGCCCATAAAGTTCCATCCGTTTTTTGTGCTAAGATATGCTGTGCTCCTACATCCATTTTAACCCACGTATTCACAGAGGTAATTTGAGTAGGCATTGCTAATGAATACACACTAGATGCAGCTACTAATAAGTATCCAGCATTAGCTCCCCAGCCCCACAGCGTGCCATCGGCTTTCAATGCAAAAGCAGTTCGATCTGTACCTGTAGCAATATCAATCCAATCAGTTGCGGTACCTACTTGTATTGGAGCAAGTTGTGACTCTGATGAAGGGGGATTCCCAGTTTGATTGTTGTCGTCTTGACCCCATGCCCAAATTGTACCATCGGCTTTTAAAGCTAAGGTAAAAAGATAGGAAGGAGCTACTTTTAACCAATTAGTAGCCGTTGTGATTTGTTGAAAAGTGAGGAAATATTCTGCAGTTGAACTCACTCCCAAAGAGCCATTCAAATTACTACCCACACCCCAAAGTGTGCCGTCATTTTTTATAGCAAAGGTATTTTGAATACCAGGAAAAACTTTACTCCAACTCGCCAGAGCACTTACCTGTATGGGGTTAGGTTCTGTAAAGTTAGTTGTTGCTAATTGACGCCAATCTCCTTGTCCCCAACCCCACATTGTACCGTCTGCTTTTAATCCCACTGTATGAGTACCTCCAAATTTTAAGCTTTCATAACATTGCGCATTACTAAAGAGTGTGAAAAGTAATAATAATGCACTAAGTAAATTTTTTTTCATTGAGTTTGTAATTAAGATTAGATTTTTTATTTTTTCGATTTTTTCTGCGTTAACTGAAACTGACGGCTAACGTTTCGCGGCTTGCAGAAGTGGCGAACTTCGTGACCGATTATTTTCGGCTAAGATAAAATTTCTTGCGAAAGATAAACGTGAATTTTGCACATATTTCGCCATTTATGCAAACCGCTGTTAGCCGTTCGGTTTTTTATTTTTCTATTAAATATTTTGTTACTTAATTTAATAAAACCAACATCTGACGAAGCTTTTGTTGTAACTTTTCCATTGTTAATGAATTTCTCATTATCTATTGCTTCACAAACTTTAGAATGGTTGAATTCCCTGAATTATCCACCAAGTTCAGTAAATAAACTCCAGAAGGTAAACTACTGCAATCAATATTATTACCTACTGCAAGTGTTCCTTCGCTAATCTTAACTCCTAGGATAGAATAGATTTGGTACTGCTGTGTTTCTTGCGTATCTATAAACAAACGATTTTGTACTGGGTTAGGGTAAAGAACTACGTTATTTTTAGTAAAGTCTTCTGTGCCTAAAGCGCAAGTGTTAATAAGTACTGGAGAATATTGATTCACAAATGTGCCGTCTCCAAAAGTACCAAATGCATTACTTCCCCATGAGTATAATGAACCATCCGCTTTTAAAGCAGTAGTTGAGTTATAACTTGTAGTTACCGTTTTCCAGTCACTAGAAGTGCTGATCTGAGTAGGAACAAGTAGGTCGTTTTGCGTACCATTACCTAGATTTCCCAGTATATTACGACCCCATGCCCATAAAGTACCATTTGTTTTAATAGCAAACGAAGAAAATGAATCTGCTTCTAGCATTTCCCAGTCTGTATCAGTACCTATTTGTGTAGGCCAAGGTATACTTGTTGTACTACCATTACCTAACTTACCATTAGCCCCTCCTCCCCACGCCCAGAGGGTATTATCATTCTTTATTGCTAGAAAGTAACCGTTACCTGCAACTGCATATTTCCAATCGGTATCTAACCCAATTTGACTGGGCACTTTAACATAGGCTTGCCCTCCGACTGGATCAGCTGGTAAAAATCCGAAAGACGGACTATTTTGCCCCCAAGCCCATAGAGTTCCATCTTCTTTAACTGCTATATTTCGCGCTAAATTGCAACTAACCATTTTCCAATTTGTACTGCCATTAATTAAAACTGGAGTCGATTTATCTATAAATGTGCCATCGCCCACAGTGGCATCTTGATTATCGCCCCAGCCCCAAAGCGTACCGTCAACTTTAATTCCAACACTATGGTCCGAACCCGCTCTGACCATTTTCCATTGACTTGAACCTATCTGCACAGGAACCAAACTATATAATGCAGTACTTCCACTACCAAGGTTTCCCTTTAAATTACTACCCCAGCTCCAAAGTGTACCATTCTCTTTGATGGCAAAACTATGCACACTTGAAGCGTTTACTTCTTTCCAATCCGTAGCACTTCCTATTTGCGTTGGTACATTTGTAGACCAAGTAGTACCATTTCCCAAAGCGCCATCATCGGCATTAAAGCCCCAACTCCATAGCGTTCCATTATTTTGAATTCCTACCACGTGTCTTTCTCCAACAGAAACTGTTTCCCAGCATTGGGCTTTGCTATTAAAAGCCGTTATTAATAATGTAATAAGTAAAATTTTTTTCATTGAGTTTGTAATTAAGATTATATTTTTTATTTTTTCGATTTTTTCTGCGTTCCGTGAAACTGACGGCTAACGTCTTGTCGCTTGGCGAGGTTGGGGACTTTAGAGCAGAGTATTTTCTGCCGAAAACGAAGATATGATAAAAAACGCTAATTCCACTAAAACCCCAATCTCGCCAAACGGCTGTTACCAGCTGACTACTTTATCAGATTTCTTTTTTTCTCCATTTTTCTATATTTACGGATTAAATAAATAAAAATTATTCCTAATAATATTTTAAATAAAGCATTCCAATAATTATATGGTTCTGTAAACTGTTTTAAGTTTTCGGAATCATTAATTTTAATCGATTTGAAAAAAATCTCTTTATTTTTTTGATTGTAAGATGCAACTTTGGAATAGATAAATTCATAATATATACCATCCAAATATAAAATTAAACTTTGTCCATTTTCTTCTTCTGAATTTACCTCTTTAAACGTTAATTTATAAGCTAAATAATTATTGAAAGTTATCTGAGTTGAGTCTTTAATATTCATTCCTTTTTGGGAAAAGCCTTTTAGCTGTCCAGCTATGAACTGTTTATAATTTTTTATTAATTCAATTTGGCTTTTTGGAAGATTTGGTTCAGTATCTTCATTAGTTAAAATTTTTAATCGCATCGTGACATAGGATTCTTCTTTTGAATTTAAATAATATGTTTTTAGAATTGTTTTTATTGATTGATTAAGAGTGTCAGTTTTTACAACATTCTCAAGTGTTTTTGGTTTGCTTGGAAATTTAATCGTAATGTTTTCATCAATCGATGTTTGACTGAAAATAATTCCCGAATATAGTAAAGTTAAAAGTGCTAATATTTTATTCATAAATTTTGATGTGTTTCAGGATTTTTTCATAGTTTGCTGGTAACGTCCTGGCGCTACACGAGGTTTGGGATTAAAGACGCGAGATTTTTCCATTATGCACAAATTTTCCAAGTACAAAACCATCTTTAAATTCAGCCAAATACCCAAATCTCGTGTAACGGCTGTTGAACTAAACCTTCGGTAGTGTATTGCGGAAAATTTGAGTCCTTTGTAAAACTAATTAAAATTTATTTACAATGATAAAAAAAAGAAGATGAGTTAGTTGGATCACCAACAATCATCAATCGAGCAGTTGCAGAAGTACCTGGATTTGGGGAATTACTTCACCGATTCAAACGGTCTATGTCAATTTTAGGCAGGAGCGAAAGCACGTATCGAAATTATGCCCAGCACGTTGCCGCTATGGCATTGCATTTCGGAAAAATCCCCACCGAACTTGATGTAGAGCAAGTACAAGAATACTTATACATCCTGCAAAAGCGTTCCAAAACGCCTTCCTTAACCTATTTTAAGCATACCGTTTACGGACTTCGATTTATGCTAAAATCGGAAGGTTTACCTTATGAGTTTTTGCATTTACCATCGATTAAACACGACAAAAAACTTCCCACCGTTCTGAGCAAAGAGGAAGTGTGGCGGTTGCTTAAAAGCTGTCATCTGCTCAAACACAAAGTTCTTATTGGACTGCTGTATGGCTGTGGACTGCGCTGTATGGAAGTTCGAAGTCTGCGCTTGCAGGATCTTGATTTTGATCGAATGCAACTCAAAGTCGTTCAAGGCAAAGGCAAAAAAGATCGATATGTTCCCTTATCCATCCATTTAATTCGAGGTTTAAAATCCTATATCCAAGCTGAAAAACCAAAGATATATTTGTTCAACGGACAACCTGCAGGTCGTGCCGGTGGTGATTTTGACTCCCGCTATTCGCAGCGCGGTGTGCAATGGGCGGTCAAGCAAGCTTGTAAAGTTGCTGGAATTACCAAAGATGTTTGTGTCCACACACTGCGCCACACTTTTGCTACACATTTGCTAGAAGATGGACTCGATATTATCAGTTTAAAGAATCTTTTGGGGCACGAGAATATTGAGACGACGATGGAATATTTGCACATTGCGCAGCTCGATACTCAGAAAGCCTTTAGTCCTCTCGATACTTTATTTGCTAAATGCAGTTCCAATGGAAGTGCAGATTGATCGCAGTCGAAGTGAAGTTGCCGATGTGCTCGAAAAGTTAGGTGCTGGTATAGAAAATTTAGGATTAAATACCTGGCAGTTGCGAACGCTCTCAGCGGTGAGAAGGTGCAGAACCGCCGCTTTGGGCGGACATATCGATGCGTGTGAAGATTGTGGAACAGTCAAAATAAGTTACAACTCCTGTCGCAACCGACATTGTCCGAAGTGTCAAGGCAAAAATCGAGACGATTGGATACAAGCTCGGATGAGTGAACTTTTGCCAGTACCGTATTTTCACGTGGTGTTTACATTACCAGACAGTATTAATTCTTTGGCAATGCAGCACCCGAAATTGGTTTACGATATTCTTTTTGAATCGGCTTGGGCGACTTTAAAAACCTTTGGCAAAAAAAATACGTTGCAGACCGGTATGATTGCAGTTTTGCACACCTGGGGACAGAATTTATCCTTGCATCCGCACCTGCATTGTATTGTTCCGGGCGGTGGCGTGGATAAAAATGGTGCTTGGGTTAACATCCGAAATGACGGTAAATTTCTTTTTCCTGTAAAGGCATTATCGAAAGTGTACCGAGCCAAATTTTGCGACGCATTAAAGGCTCGAAATCCTGATGGCTATACCAAAGTGAAAAAGGATCTATGGGCAAAACCCTGGGTAGTATTTGCCAAGAAACCTTTTGGTAGCGCGCATTCTGTGGTAGAATATCTTGGGAGATATACTCACAAAATAGCCATTAGCAACAACCGAATCCAAGGAATTGATGACAAGAATGTGACTTTTAAGTACAAGGATTATCGGCAAAATGGAACTAAGAAACAGATGGTATTGTCTCACGGTGAATTTATCCGACGTTTTGCAATGCATATTCTACCAAAACGATTTGTAAAGATCAGACATTATGGTTTTTTGAGTAGCAATTGGAAACGCCAAAAGCTTCAGGATCTGCAGAAGAAAATGAACTTTACACCAATTGCTAGAGAAACCAAAGCAGTAGCAATCAGAAAATGCCAATGTTGTAAAGTGGGAAACTTGCATACCATTCTGATTTTTGACAAGAGAGGTCCGCCTGCTTGGTATCTTGGCAGTGGCCAAAAAACGGCAGCCCAACAAAGTTAATTTGGTACGGGTAAGGGCAGGTATGCACCAAAGTGAAGAGAAACACTCCAAAACTCTCGATTATTTTACTCCATAAAAAAAGAGGACTACTAATCCTCTCGATATCCTCATAACTCTTTTACGATAACTCCATAGGGATGGAATCTCAACCGGTTCCGTTCAACAAAGGCTTCATTGTTGGCTTTTCAAGCCCAACGAAGCCTTAGCTGTTACCAGCAGTAATTTTAGCTTTCGACTTTTTTATAACTTATTATTTGATTATTTAAAATCAATACTGTTTTTAAATTTTCGGAATTCAAATCTTCAGATTCTCCAAGTTTTTGTAAAAGTAGATTTGTCATACTGTCAAAACTGTTTTCTTGTGAATGATTTGCTAAAATTGCTTTTTTATACTCAATTTCAATAATATCGCAATCAAATCCTTCTTCCTCAGCATCACTTAAGTTTTCATAAGCAAATACAACTCCCGGATCAAAAGTTGCTGGTTTTGAGACAAGCGTATTTTGAGTTTTATCAAGATTAGAATTTATTTCTGCTCCTAAAAATTTCCCATCTTTCTCTATCTTATCAAAATGATTTGTGTAATGATAGGCTATTCCATTTTCCACAATTTCTAATTCTGTGAAGGTTGGCACTTCTTTTTTTAAATACTCTAAAAGTTCTTCTGTAGACATAAGTTCTGTATTATTGCTGGTAACGGTTGACGATATATACAGTTGCCTGTGTTGCGCCTGCGGCAGGCAATTGGATGTATCGTGTGTTGTGGGCTGTTATCTTGTCTGCTAAGATAAGAATAACAGGAACAGTTGGGCAGGGAGAAAGTTAGATAAACGATTTTAAAGTATGATTCCTATCCTACTGGGGGATAGGCAGCGTTTTTTTAAATCTCAGCTTAAAATTAGCTGCATCTTGGCGTTCAAACAGTTGTAAGAAAAAAACTATTGACTTTTCGTTTTTTTTCTTATAACTTAGCCAAGCCTTTAAGCGTCTTCGCTTTGAAAATACATTTTCAGCAAATCTTCTTGCAAGGCTTGACCAAAAATTAAACGTATTTTATTTTCCGTTTTAATCGCCAGAATTCCACTTTCAATTTTAAGCCTTTTATCAAGTTTCGAGCGCTCAATTGCCCACAACTTGTTTATATGTCTAACAACGTCAGTTATATCAACCCAAATCTGGCTGTATATGTCTGACAAACGTCAGTGTTATTTACAAGAGCAATATAGATAATTTTTTTTATAAATCGTCAAATGGACTTTTTATTTGCTGAATACTTTTCGTGCTCACGTGGGTGTAAATTTCGGTCGTCTTGCTGCTGTTGTGACCCAAAAGTTCCTGAATATATCTTAAATCGGTTCCACTCTCCAAAAGATGGGTCGCGTAACTATGCCGTAGCCAATGTAACGTAACTGGCTTGGTTATAAATGCTTTTTTTAATGCTTGTTTTAAGACACTCTGCAAACTTTTTTCGCTATAGCGCGTTCCTGCTATACTTCCTTCAAATAAAAAGTTTTGCGGTTTGAAGACTAAATAATAATCTCGAAGCATTTCCAATATTTTTGGACTTAGCGGAACAATTCGGTCTTTATTGCCCTTTGAGTTTTTAAGCATAACGATATTTCTTTTGCTATCGATATGCACTGGCTTTAATGCCAAAAGTTCGCCGCAACGCAAACCACAACTGTAAATCATACTAAGCATCATTTTGTGTTTAATATTTGTATGTGCAGTCAATATAACTTTTACCTCTTCTTTGCTCAATACATTTGGTAATAGCTTCGATCTTTTTGGTCGGTGTATTTTGTCAATTTCAATTTTTGTTTCTAAAATAGTTCCAAAGTATAGTCTAACTGAATTCACAATTTGGTTCTGATACGAGGCCGAAAACTTATTCTTCAGTATAAAATCATTGTTGTAAATTATCACATCTTCATTCGTAATTTCTGAAATAGGCTTGTTCCTATAAAAAACAAAAAATGATCGCAGTGCATCGCAATAAGTCTTTATCGTATTCTCACTATACCGTTTGGAAGCTAAGTGCTGTTTGAATTTGGAAATTTGTTCAATGCCTTCCAATGACGGAATGGTTTCTTGATGCTGAATAATCTTAAAGATATTTCGATTTTCGACTGTATCGGGAAGATGCCAAACTGCTTTTCCTGCACTCCAACGAGCGTCGTCAAATTCCTTGATTCGCGCAATCAGTCTTTTGTCCTTTTCAAAAAAAACTGCAATTCGGCGCTCACCTCGATGGGTTATTAATTTGGCAGAAAATTCCATAATCAGCTGATTTTGTGAACTTAAAGTTAACCAAAATCTCTTTATAAATCACTTTTTGTTTTTAGCAGAAGTCCTGCGCAAGGGATGGGAATGGCATCCTTTGCTGCCAACCAAAATTTTCTAAATTGAAAACAGCAATTTGTGGCAGCAAAGATATAATGGACAGCCCGAACGGAGCCTAAAATAATGGTCTTAAAAAACGAGAATGTCTAGTAACTGATTTAATTCGATTGTAGCAATGGCTCTGGTTGCGCCCAAAAAAAACGACGCATCTTTAATACCTAAACGTCTCTTAACCGACAATTTTTGCATCGCGAACTATCATATCTGTGTTAGTTTTTGCATCTTTGGCGGCGGTATAAAATCTTTATATATTTTTATCGAAATGATACAGGCTAAGCCGAAAACTGACTAGAGTAGGCACGATTCAAAATTTATTTATGAAAAATTCAAGTTTATTAGTGCTGCTCGCAATTTCGTTTTCACTGACTTCTTGTTGGGAATTTAACCGAGCTCAAAAATTTAAGGATGCCGAGAACAACGGAAAATCGGTGTTGGTAGAGGCGGAAAGCTCCCGAAAAGCCTTAATTGAAACTGCTAAAGCCGAAAATGAAAGTGCCACGTTGCAAGCAGAAGCCCGAATCAAAATCGCAAAAGCCGAAGCACAAGCGGAAATCGAACGCGCCTACGGAATTGCAAAAGCCAACGAGATCATTGGCAACTCGCTAAAAGGAAACAGCGAATACCTGAAATACCTGCAAATTGATGCCATCAAAAATAGCACTGGCAGCAAAGTTTATATCCCGACAGAAGCAAATCTGCCAATCTTGGAAGCGAGGGGAAAATAAATCATCAAAATGGTTCTACAGACAAAAAAGCCTACAATATTTGTAGGCTTTTGTAGGCTATTGCGATTTTAGATTTTCGCCATCAGAAACGTGAAATTTCCTGAAAATAAAGCCGGATAATATGGTTAGCATTCCTACACTAAGAAATGTGAGGCGGAAGGCATTATGAGTTTCGTTGTGAATAAGCTCCTGGTTGTTTTCAAAGAATTTTAGAACTATCAGACCAAAAGCGATACCGAAACCGACCGCCAATTGTTGATTGACCGATACTAAAGAGTTTCCGCTGCTGGTTTGGAAATTTCGAAGATCAGCAATCGAAATGGCATTCATCGAGGTAAACTGAATTGAGTTGAAGAAGCCTAAAACCGCAATTATCGGAATAAACCACAGCAATGAACTGTTGATGTCGGGGATTGCGAGGCAACAAATTAAAGTTCCGATGATAAAAGTATTGACCATCAAGGTTTTTCTGTAACCAAATTTGTTCAGTATTTTTATCACGTAGGATTTCGCGAACATTGCCGTGAGCGCCATCGGGGCAATCATCCATCCCGAAGTCACTGCAGATTGCTTAAAAGCGACCTGAATCATTAATGGTAATAACAGCGGCACCGCACTAATTCCTAATCGTGTCGCGAGATTTCCGATAATGCCCACCCGAAATGTTCGCACTTGAAATAAGTTGAGCGGAAAAATCGGGTTGTTGTCTTTGCGCGCATGCTTATAATAATAGTACAAAAACAGAAATCCTAAGATGAAGAATATTAAAACTGGGGTGATATTTTTAGTATTTCCAAAAAGTTCTAGTGCGATGGAAAGTAGGAGTGAAGCTCCCGCAAAAATCATAAATCCCTTCATATCAAAATTCACAATTTTGGATTTGTAGTCGGGCATATATTTTATTCCCAGAACAATTCCCAGAATTCCAATTGGAATATTAATCAGGAAAATCCAGTGCCAAGAGAGGTAATCTACCATATAGCCTCCCACTAATGGTCCTAATACTGGCCCAATTAATGCGGGAATAATCGCATAATTCATCGCTTTTACCAGTTCTTTTTTTTCAAAAGTCCTTATCAGTGCCAATTTTCCAACCGGCGTCATCAAGCTTCCTCCAATTCCTTGAATCACTCTGGAAATTACCAGATGGGTCAAATTTTGAGAGGCGGCACAGAATAACGATCCCAAGCTAAAGAGTATTAGAGAGGCGATAAAGATTTTGCGAGTTCCAAAGCGGTCAGCTAGAAATCCACTTGCGGGCATAAAAACCGCCAAAGTTAGCACATAACTAATAATCGCATTCTGCATATTGAGCGGCGACTCATTTAGATCTCTCGCAATAGACGGCAGCGAAGTGTTGAGAATTGTAGAATCCAACATCTGCATAAATATCGCAGTGGCGAGAATTAACGGCAGCAGTTTCTTAGTGGTTTCTAAAGTTTGGATCTTTTGCATCTTACAAAATTATAAAAAGTCCAATCATATTTCTCAGTTTTAAAGAAATAAGCTGGATTTTGAAGTAATAGTTTGAAAGCGGTGGAAAGGCGGTATTTGCGTTGAAATCATGTTTATTATTTGGAGCTATTTCCTGCTGTCCACTGTATCTTTCCTGCCCAAAACAAAGGGCAGGAAAGGATGCCGTTGCCATCAGGGCTAGGGGACTTGCCCTTCATTTGAGATTATAGGTTTTTCTTGGAGCTATTTTGCTTCGCCCGTTCGCTTTGCTCGGGTCTGCTGTCCACCGGCATTGCGATCCCGATTTTTATCGGGAGTGGCAATCCTCTAAATATTTTTTAATATTTAAAAAAAGGATGCCGTTCCCATCAGGGCGACGGAATTGAGCTATTGTTTCAGATAGGTATTTAATTCGGATTTATATTTAGAAATTTGAAAACCCTCAAATATCGATAGTACGATATTTAAGGGTTCTATCATATTAAAAAATGAGTATTATATCGTTGACCAAAGCTAGCGGCTGATAGCTAAAGGCTGATAGCTAAAGGCTTGCAGCTAATTATTTATACAAAACCTCCGCACCTTTAAAAAACGGAATCCATTTGTCTTTTAGCGCTTGCGAAATACTGGCTTCTTTTACGGCTCTAAAGTTGGTGTACAATGCGTTTTTTCCTTGTACAATATACCAAAGTTGAGATTCCGGATTTTTATCGTTTTTGAAATTTGGTGATTCGATGGTGAAAATTATCCAAGGATATTCCGCAGACTGATCTTTTTCGATAAAGGTCAACTTCGCTTTTGCAGAATCTTCTTTAGCGCGGTTAATCATAAATGTCATAACCGTATCCATCGGAACACTTTTAGCTCCTTTTATAGACATCATCGTTCCTATTTCGGTCCAATCTTGCAAAGTCTCTTTTCCACGAACTAATTCAATCATTACGACCTCTTTATCTTCTTGATTGCTCGCTACTTTCCATTTCTCTTCGTCTGGCCAATCTAGTTTTAGATATTCTCCATCTAGACTTTTGTCTTCGCAAAATTGTGATAAGTACTTATCTGCTTGAGCATCGCCAATTTGCTTTGCCTGCATAAAGTCTTCACAAGCGCCCTCCTTATTTCCGAGTTGTGCACGAAGTTGACCGCGCAAGGTTAAGGCATTGGAAGTAGTAGGATCAAGCTGAATTGTTCTGTCAAGATCGGGTAGGGCTTGCTTATATTTCTCCTGACTTACAAAAATTGTAGCTCGGCTGTAGTAGGCTTTGGTATATTCTGAATCAAGTTCGATGGTCTTATTTAAATCTGCCATCGCCGATTTATAATCCTGAACTGCCAGCGAGCAATTTCCTCTATTAAAGTAAGCGTCCTTGTTAGTTTTATCTTCTTTAATGGCTTTTGAATATTCAGCAATTGCACTTTTATAATCTTTTTGATTGTGTTTATCAATTCCGTTCTGAAAATATTCTGCAGATGATTGAGCAAAACTAGAAAGAGAAAAAATGAATATAAGTACTAGTAATAGGTTTTTCATAAATTTGAGAAGCAAATGGCTTGCGATAAGTTGAATTTGATTAATTAAAAACAGTCGCAAATATATACTTTTAGGCTTTTGAAAATACGTTTAGATATATTAAATGCTATTCTTCTATCTACGCCCAAATTACTGTAAAATAAAAAATCAAGACATAGCGATCAAGTGCAAAATCACGCTATAGAGTACTTTAACGCCGCAGCACTGTGCGAAGTGCAATATTCGAAAAAATGTGGAAAAATTTTTAGCTGGCTGTTTTTAGAATATCCATTTCTTCTAGACGGTTTAGCGCAGCACAGAATAATTTATGAATTTGTTTCAGTATTTCAGTATGATCAACCAAACCATTTATAAAAAAGCTTAACTCAAATTCCCCATCCGGAAGTTTTTCACCCCAAATTCCTTTCTGATCAGAAATTTGAAAGTTGATATCTTTGAAAGCAAGAATTTGCAGTTTTACAGGATCATTTTTAAGAAATGATTTGACTTTAAGTTCGTCATTGGATTTAATAATAAATTTACGGTCAAATTCCTTATCGCCAATTTTTACATCTTGAGCGCCAAAAATCTTAGAAATCGAATCCAATAAACTCTGTGGATAGATTTCGAATCTAAAATCACTATTGCTTGAAAAAGAAGAGAGCACTCTTGTATATTTTTGCTCAAAATTCTGACCGCCAGAAGTTCTAAACTCAGTGTAATTATCAAATATGATTGGATGGTTGCGATGAAGTATTTTCACTTTATCCGATTCCCAATAACTTCTTTCGATAAAGTTTCCGTTCATCAATTTGGAAAATTGTTTTAGTACTTCAGAATTTGGGTAGTTCATGTTTTTGAAAGTTCTTGAGAGTAAAGTTAAATCGAATGATTGTTAAAAGATATTCATTGGAAGACAAACTTGCGCGACAAGCGGTTTTTACTTAGTTCTTATCTTAAATTGCCCAGTTAACATCCACGTATCTTATTTTCCATTTTCCTTCTATTTTTTTAGCTAAAAATACAGCATTTTGGGATTGGAAAGATTAATCGAGAATTTATTTTCTAATATTTATAATGCTTAAATTTCTAATCGAGAAAAGAAATTTCAAACTAGATGAGTAAGTGCAGAGTGGTACAATTTCTATATTTTTACTGGGGCAACACAAGCATACAAAATATTGATAAGTAGTTTCTGAGAATTACCGAAGTTCAATGGTATCAATCACCAACTCAAAACTTTCATCTTTTTTATTTCCTATCAAAAATCGAATTTCTTCAAAAAAAGTCTTATCAAAATTTGGCATATTCAGCTTTTGCCCCCGAAAAGAGGGTTGCAAATCGGCTAATGCAATTTCAATTTCTTGCCACTCTCCGGTGGTTGAAAATGTGGTTATATAAGAGTGCGAATTGCTTAGCTTGTCTTTAATTCGGAACTGATAGTCTTTGCCATCACCTTTTAAAGTTAGTATAACTTTGCTATCGGTATCAACTTTCAAAGTTGCAAACTCATGCCGAATCGACGAAAATCCGCCATTGTTTTCTGTAGAAACATCGCCGTAAAAAACGCCTTTGCCTTCTCGATCAATTTTGAATTTTCCCTGCGACATTCCGCCCATTACACCATCGTTGACAATTTGCCAATCGGCAGCGTTTGAATCTTTCTGAAAATCGTATATAATTGTAGACATATATTAAGTGATATAAATGAGATAAAAGACCTTCGTTTTGAAAGTGTTGCTCTAAGGTAACTGATTTTGCGAAAGCAGAAGTCTTAAAATAGTATTTGGAAGGTTTGATACGACCTTCAGTGGTGATTCTAGTGCTTTTTAATGCGTTCAGTTTTTAATAGTGCTATGAGCTTGAGATATATTAGTCGCGAGTTATCAATGACGCATAACATATTTTACTAGTGGATGCTCATATATAGAAAGCAGCAATTCTACATATAATTTTTGCTGATTGATTACACTAAATATCAGGTTCTTGAATGAAAGCTTTTTCGTTGCTCGGTGTAGCTTTTTTATCTAGGCGATGATTATCAAACAAATCCATTGCTGTATTTAGCATTCCAATTAATCCAATGCCCAAAACTATAATTCCATAAGAGAGCTCTTTCAGCGCTTTGTTTGTAGAAACGGATGCGCCAAATATGCCAATCGCAATACAACCAAACGCCAATAATGCCAGTGCAATTAACATCCGTTTTCCTTTTTTTGGATCCTCCCAGATTTTTCTGGACATCTCATTCTGCATTTTGGTCGTGTCTTGTAAAGTCGACAAACTGATCGCGATACCCATAAACAATAATGCTAAATTGTAATTTTCCCAAATTGTGTCAAATCCAACGATGTACGGTTGCACAATATAATAACCGCTTATCAGCATAAATGGATATTGTAAGTAGCTTATTTTATTGAGAATATTTTTTGGCTCAAACATAATTTTGTCAGTTAAATTGATTATTTATAATTATAATTTTTTCCACCATTTTGAATTTCAATTTTACTGATGCTAGCAATTGGAATTGTTCTGTCTAGACCCTGAATAAATCGGGATCGACTTCCTTTTAAAGTGTCATTTTCCAAAATTACTGTATCAAAATAAACAATGTACTTTTTCCCATTTTTATGAGTCATCCGCATTTCAATTGCTGGAGAATTAGCAATCGTCATTTTTTCTCCACTTTTGTCTATCACCTCAATTTTACTAATATTATTGGAAGAATATTTAATGTTTTTAAAATATAAAGGATTGTTTATTTTTACCTCATTCATATTAGAATTCGTAGCTACTACCATCTGATTTTTAAAGCTATCAATGGGAATTGTATAGGTTTTACAAGAAATAAATAGGAGAGAAGTGCCAATGAAGATAGATCTTGAGATTATTTTTCGCATATGAGTAAGGAGATTGCTAGTGAACCATATTTACTGTGCAATTTGCAAAAAATTCTGGTAAAGGCAGCGTGGTAAATTTATTATTTATTTCAGTTTAAATTCGTTTTCTAAGTATTGACATACTTATTTATAAATGTTCATATAGTATTTCCTGCAATGAAAATTCTAAAAATTATTAAATAATAAAGTGATAATGGTGCTGAGTAAGTAGGATTTTAGACATGAGCAAAGTCAACCGCATAATCGGAAATTTCACTATTGCGAAATAATGTCTGCGATTTTTAATAATACTCAATTTCTCTAATCCATTTATATAGCGCTACACCATCAACAGATTTTATAATTTCCACCCAATTATGATGAGCATCGTATTTATAAGTAAATAAGCTATAAGATTTTTCCATCTTCTTAGTGTGATAATTTTGTCTAGTATATGATAGTTCGCTTACAACGCCATTTTTGTATTTGTATTTTTCGATATTTTGCGCTTTAAAAATATCTTCGTCGCAGCAATATTTAGCAGTTAATTGATTGGCTTTATTGTACTCAAAATGATCATAGTATGGTTTTTGGTTGCTCATTATTGTCGAAATGCGAACTAAATTATCTCCTTTATAAGTCATAATTCTCTGGTTTCCTTCAACAATATCATTGCTATACTTCTGGCCGTCTATTGCATATTCCTGAGTTTTGATCAGTCTATTTTTTGAATCGTAGAAATTTTGAAGACTTTTGTAAACCACACCAATCGAATCATAAACGCCATAAGAGTGACCATTATTTTCCAATTGTACCCAAGTGCTTGGATCTTTTAAAATTTGATGATCCAATTTCCCTGCTGCATTGTAATAGTTAATAGTTTCTCGGACACTTCCGTCATCATCAAAATTTTTTCTTCTACTTAATTTACCATCTTTATAATCTTTAAAGATGTGTGCAAAATTATTGAAGGCTAATGATTGATAAAAAATATTTTCTAAAAGGTGCTCGTCATTTTCGCCATACTCTCTATAAAAATGATTTTCGGTGCTAATTGAATATGATGTACTGTCGATTCTACTGATTAATCGATTTTTCTTGTCATAAAATATATCTGTAGGAATTTATTAATTCTCCTTTTTTTCCAAACCAATTTTCTCTGTCAATTATTCTATTAGGAAGGTAAAAGCGTTCGTAATTGATAAAATATGAATAAGGTGTCGAATACCAAAGAGTAAGAAATTTAGCTACAGTACTTTTCGGTCCCATAAATCCGGAATGTCCATAATCACTATCATACAACATTTGCGGATTCTCCTTTTCAGTCAAGAAAATCACCTTCTCACGAACCGACTTGACATTTCCAACGATACTGTCTTTGGGTAGATCCTGTGCGGATAGTATCGAGATTGTGAAAAAAAAAAACAATAAAAGAGTATAAGTAGTTATATTTCATATATCAATGTTAAAGTATCATGGCAGCTAGTTGGTTTATAGAATATAATTTAATAGGAAAGATAGTCAATAGTGAGATAGATTTTTAGCTTATGTCACATATTTTTAAAAAAAAAAATTGGTGTTATTGTCTAAAAAAGCACGAGCGATATGAATGGCATTTTTCACATTGGCAATTAACTAGACTTTTGCCCCGCTACAAAAAATCTCAATTGGATGTTTGTCCAAGGTTTTGCCATTTAAAATTGACTGCCTTTCAAAATTTTCGTGTCCATCTAAATTGGAGTCATAAAAACCGTTATTTGATGCGTAATTCGAGAAATTATATGAGATTATTGCGAACTATTTAATTACAAAAGAAAAAATTCTAGCTGTTTCCTGAAAAAAATTAGGGAAAATGTAATTTATGATGGCACGGTAGTTGACTATTCCAAATTCTAACCTGGTAAATTTATTTATCTAAAAAAAAAGCTATATGAAAACATTAAAATTATTAGTATTTGGACTTCTGTTCATTTCAGCAACACAGGCACAGGTGTCTGTAAATTTAAATTTAGGAAAAGCTCCTGTTTGGGCGCCGCCAGAAAGAGTTGCGACTCAATACTATTATTTGCCTGAAGTCGATGCTTACTATGACCTTCCGGCTGAACGTTTTATATATCTAAATAATGGAGGATGGGTAAGAGCTGAAAAGCTTCCTGCAAAATTTCAAAATTACAATCTCCAAACCGGAAAAGTAATATTTTTGACCGATTATAAAGGAAAATCTCCATACAAATACCACAAAAAGCACAAGGCTAAATATGTTGCTAAAAGTTATGGTCCTGGAAACGTCATTTTCATGCAAAAAGGCGATAATGGGAAACATAAAGGACACAAAAAAGCGCATAAAAAAGCGCATAAAAAAGATAAGCACCACAAAAAGCATGATTAATTTCTAAAATAATCAGACGATTAAGAACTCTCTAACTATCAAAGTTACGACTCTTAACCGTCTGATTTTTTTTTAGTTATATAATAGATAATTTATTCTACTACGTTTTTAACTCTTTCTACTTTGTCTAATTTTGACAAAGTGAGCCGAACAATACTATCCTCGTGAGCCAATAGATCGTGTGGAACATTTGCTTCCAACGAGATTAAATCGCCTGCTTCTAGGGTCATTTTCTCGCTATTTACACCAAATTCAATCGTTCCATGATGCACTTCTACGGTGATTGGAAATCCTGCTTTATGCTCTTTCATCGTTTGGCCTTTTCTGAATAAGATACGAATTTCCTTTGCGGTTTCTGTTTCCATCATCACACTAATCGCTACCTTATCTTCGTTGTAATTTAAATCTTTTCTGAGAGATGCTGTTTTCATAAAATTATATAATTTAATTATTAAAAAATTTATTTTTTCAAGTTACTTAATATTTGATACAATTTGTCTTTTCAATAAACATAGATACGGTATTTTTATTCGCAATTGTTAGAGAATTATTACTTAGTCCAATCGTTTAGCTTGGGTTGTTAGTCTCATGACTGGGATACTAACATTGTATTAAATTGTATCCATGCTTGATTATAATGTTTATGGCACTTGTCAATATCCAAAATGGTTAACTTATTTATCTGCTGCTTTACGTTTTTAGCTATGCTGTACTACGCTTTCCGACAATTTGGTTCCGGTGGCTAAATCTTCTTTTTGCCTTAATTATTTTATAACGAAAATCATCAAAAAATAAACTTACAAGTAAAATGGCTGATGCAACTAGTAACGTATTTAATTTCCAATTTACGGTTGCGTACAGAAATCTTCCAAAATTCCGCCCATAAAAAAGAATGAAATAATATAAAGTCGGAGTTTTATATTAGCTTTAATCTTTTCTCTTTTAAAATGCAATCTTCTAAAAATCAAGTGCGAGACATCTATCCCCAAATCAGTGAAAAGTCCCGTGAGGTGCGTAGTTCTTACCACGGCGCTAGAAATTTTCGTAACAAACGAATTTTGAACTCCCATTGCAAAAAGCAGTGCGCAAACAATTAAGTTTGGATACCTAAATACCATAAAGTTACTAGCGACTCCCACCGCTATTAATACAGAAACTTCTATTAAAGTTGGTAGTACAAAGACATTTAATTTTTTACTTTCTCGGTAATTCTCGATCAAAAAACTAGTCAAAAACGAGCCCACAAAAAATGAAATTATATAAAAGAAAAAAATTGTACCTTTTACTATTTCAAAATCTGCAACATCGCCAATAAAAAACGCGAAATGTCCCGTAACATTGGTGGTAAGCTGTCTAAAAGCTAAAAAGCCCGCAACATTTACCATTCCTGCAACAAAAGAGAGTATGGTGGCTATTTGTAAGTTATGTTTTAAAGTTCTGCTTTTTCCTTGATGTCTAAACATTTCAACTGCAAATTTGATAAGTACTTTATTATCGAAAAACTTGCGGAAAAATTCCCGACGTGTTCCTATTAATAGTAGTATGTTTTCTGCTTAAAGTAAAGGTAGTTGTAATTTTATGAGAAAGTAAAAATTTTAAACGTGAATATTGAAAAACGCATTTTTAAAGAGATTACTAATAAACTGCTCTACTCGATTGACTATAGAAGTTGAAAATGTAGAAAATTTGTAGTGCATTTTCATAAAAATCTTAAGTTTTTATTATAAAAATTTTACTGAATATTTTGTTACTTAAAAGTCTATAAAAACATCCACATGAGAGCAATTCATATTACCAAATCCGGCGGTCCCGAAGTATTAAAGCTACAAGAAACTCCAATGCCAAAATTACTACAGAATCAAGTTTTAATCAAAGTCAAGGCTGCGGCATTAATCGAAGTGATGTTATAACTCGAAAAAATATGGTTTCTTACGGCAAAGGAACGGCAGCAACATTTTCAACAAAGGCTTCATTGTTGGCTTTTCAAGCCCAACGAAGCCTTAGCTGTTACCAGCAGTAATTTTAGCTTTCGACTTTTTTATAACTTATTATTTGATTATTTAAAATCAATACTGTTTTTAAATTTTCGGAATTCAAATCTTCAGATTCTCCAAGTTTTTGTAAAAGTAGATTTGTCATACTGTCAAAACTGTTTTCTTGTGAATGATTTGCTAAAATTGCTTTTTTATACTCAATTTCAATAATATCGCAATCAAATCCTTCTTCCTCAGCATCACTTAAGTTTTCATAAGCAAATACAACTCCCGGATCAAAAGTTGCTGGTTTTGAGACAAGCGTATTTTGAGTTTTATCAAGATTAGAATTTATTTCTGCTCCTAAAAATTTCCCATCTTTCTCTATCTTATCAAAATGATTTGTGTAATGATAGGCTATTCCATTTTCCACAATTTCTAATTCTGTGAAGGTTGGCACTTCTTTTTTTAAATACTCTAAAAGTTCTTCTGTAGACATAAGTTCTGTATTATTGCTGGTAACGGTTGACGATATATACAGTTGCCTGTGTTGCGCCTGCGGCAGGCAATTGGATGTATCGTGTGTTGTGGGCTGTTATCTTGTCTGCTAAGATAAGAATAACAGGAACAGTTGGGCAGGGAGAAAGTTAGATAAACGATTTTAAAGTATGATTCCTATCCTACTGGGGGATAGGCAGCGTTTTTTTAAATCTCAGCTTAAAATTAGCTGCATCTTGGCGTTCAAACAGTTGTAAGAAAAAAACTATTGACTTTTCGTTTTTTTTCTTATAACTTAGCCAAGCCTTTAAGCGTCTTCGCTTTGAAAATACATTTTCAGCAAATCTTCTTGCAAGGCTTGACCAAAAATTAAACGTATTTTATTTTCCGTTTTAATCGCCAGAATTCCACTTTCAATTTTAAGCCTTTTATCAAGTTTCGAGCGCTCAATTGCCCACAACTTGTTTATATGTCTAACAACGTCAGTTATATCAACCCAAATCTGGCTGTATATGTCTGACAAACGTCAGTGTTATTTACAAGAGCAATATAGATAATTTTTTTTATAAATCGTCAAATGGACTTTTTATTTGCTGAATACTTTTCGTGCTCACGTGGGTGTAAATTTCGGTCGTCTTGCTGCTGTTGTGACCCAAAAGTTCCTGAATATATCTTAAATCGGTTCCACTCTCCAAAAGATGGGTCGCGTAACTATGCCGTAGCCAATGTAACGTAACTGGCTTGGTTATAAATGCTTTTTTTAATGCTTGTTTTAAGACACTCTGCAAACTTTTTTCGCTATAGCGCGTTCCTGCTATACTTCCTTCAAATAAAAAGTTTTGCGGTTTGAAGACTAAATAATAATCTCGAAGCATTTCCAATATTTTTGGACTTAGCGGAACAATTCGGTCTTTATTGCCCTTTGAGTTTTTAAGCATAACGATATTTCTTTTGCTATCGATATGCACTGGCTTTAATGCCAAAAGTTCGCCGCAACGCAAACCACAACTGTAAATCATACTAAGCATCATTTTGTGTTTAATATTTGTATGTGCAGTCAATATAACTTTTACCTCTTCTTTGCTCAATACATTTGGTAATAGCTTCGATCTTTTTGGTCGGTGTATTTTGTCAATTTCAATTTTTGTTTCTAAAATAGTTCCAAAGTATAGTCTAACTGAATTCACAATTTGGTTCTGATACGAGGCCGAAAACTTATTCTTCAGTATAAAATCATTGTTGTAAATTATCACATCTTCATTCGTAATTTCTGAAATAGGCTTGTTCCTATAAAAAACAAAAAATGATCGCAGTGCATCGCAATAAGTCTTTATCGTATTCTCACTATACCGTTTGGAAGCTAAGTGCTGTTTGAATTTGGAAATTTGTTCAATGCCTTCCAATGACGGAATGGTTTCTTGATGCTGAATAATCTTAAAGATATTTCGATTTTCGACTGTATCGGGAAGATGCCAAACTGCTTTTCCTGCACTCCAACGAGCGTCGTCAAATTCCTTGATTCGCGCAATCAGTCTTTTGTCCTTTTCAAAAAAAACTGCAATTCGGCGCTCACCTCGATGGGTTATTAATTTGGCAGAAAATTCCATAATCAGCTGATTTTGTGAACTTAAAGTTAACCAAAATCTCTTTATAAATCACTTTTTGTTTTTAGCAGAAGTCCTGCGCAAGGGATGGGAATGGCATCCTTTGCTGCCAACCAAAATTTTCTAAATTGAAAACAGCAATTTGTGGCAGCAAAGATATAATGGACAGCCCGAACGGAGCCTAAAATAATGGTCTTAAAAAACGAGAATGTCTAGTAACTGATTTAATTCGATTGTAGCAATGGCTCTGGTTGCGCCCAAAAAAAACGACGCATCTTTAATACCTAAACGTCTCTTAACCGACAATTTTTGCATCGCGAACTATCATATCTGTGTTAGTTTTTGCATCTTTGGCGGCGGTATAAAATCTTTATATATTTTTATCGAAATGATACAGGCTAAGCCGAAAACTGACTAGAGTAGGCACGATTCAAAATTTATTTATGAAAAATTCAAGTTTATTAGTGCTGCTCGCAATTTCGTTTTCACTGACTTCTTGTTGGGAATTTAACCGAGCTCAAAAATTTAAGGATGCCGAGAACAACGGAAAATCGGTGTTGGTAGAGGCGGAAAGCTCCCGAAAAGCCTTAATTGAAACTGCTAAAGCCGAAAATGAAAGTGCCACGTTGCAAGCAGAAGCCCGAATCAAAATCGCAAAAGCCGAAGCACAAGCGGAAATCGAACGCGCCTACGGAATTGCAAAAGCCAACGAGATCATTGGCAACTCGCTAAAAGGAAACAGCGAATACCTGAAATACCTGCAAATTGATGCCATCAAAAATAGCACTGGCAGCAAAGTTTATATCCCGACAGAAGCAAATCTGCCAATCTTGGAAGCGAGGGGAAAATAAATCATCAAAATGGTTCTACAGACAAAAAAGCCTACAATATTTGTAGGCTTTTGTAGGCTATTGCGATTTTAGATTTTCGCCATCAGAAACGTGAAATTTCCTGAAAATAAAGCCGGATAATATGGTTAGCATTCCTACACTAAGAAATGTGAGGCGGAAGGCATTATGAGTTTCGTTGTGAATAAGCTCCTGGTTGTTTTCAAAGAATTTTAGAACTATCAGACCAAAAGCGATACCGAAACCGACCGCCAATTGTTGATTGACCGATACTAAAGAGTTTCCGCTGCTGGTTTGGAAATTTCGAAGATCAGCAATCGAAATGGCATTCATCGAGGTAAACTGAATTGAGTTGAAGAAGCCTAAAACCGCAATTATCGGAATAAACCACAGCAATGAACTGTTGATGTCGGGGATTGCGAGGCAACAAATTAAAGTTCCGATGATAAAAGTATTGACCATCAAGGTTTTTCTGTAACCAAATTTGTTCAGTATTTTTATCACGTAGGATTTCGCGAACATTGCCGTGAGCGCCATCGGGGCAATCATCCATCCCGAAGTCACTGCAGATTGCTTAAAAGCGACCTGAATCATTAATGGTAATAACAGCGGCACCGCACTAATTCCTAATCGTGTCGCGAGATTTCCGATAATGCCCACCCGAAATGTTCGCACTTGAAATAAGTTGAGCGGAAAAATCGGGTTGTTGTCTTTGCGCGCATGCTTATAATAATAGTACAAAAACAGAAATCCTAAGATGAAGAATATTAAAACTGGGGTGATATTTTTAGTATTTCCAAAAAGTTCTAGTGCGATGGAAAGTAGGAGTGAAGCTCCCGCAAAAATCATAAATCCCTTCATATCAAAATTCACAATTTTGGATTTGTAGTCGGGCATATATTTTATTCCCAGAACAATTCCCAGAATTCCAATTGGAATATTAATCAGGAAAATCCAGTGCCAAGAGAGGTAATCTACCATATAGCCTCCCACTAATGGTCCTAATACTGGCCCAATTAATGCGGGAATAATCGCATAATTCATCGCTTTTACCAGTTCTTTTTTTTCAAAAGTCCTTATCAGTGCCAATTTTCCAACCGGCGTCATCAAGCTTCCTCCAATTCCTTGAATCACTCTGGAAATTACCAGATGGGTCAAATTTTGAGAGGCGGCACAGAATAACGATCCCAAGCTAAAGAGTATTAGAGAGGCGATAAAGATTTTGCGAGTTCCAAAGCGGTCAGCTAGAAATCCACTTGCGGGCATAAAAACCGCCAAAGTTAGCACATAACTAATAATCGCATTCTGCATATTGAGCGGCGACTCATTTAGATCTCTCGCAATAGACGGCAGCGAAGTGTTGAGAATTGTAGAATCCAACATCTGCATAAATATCGCAGTGGCGAGAATTAACGGCAGCAGTTTCTTAGTGGTTTCTAAAGTTTGGATCTTTTGCATCTTACAAAATTATAAAAAGTCCAATCATATTTCTCAGTTTTAAAGAAATAAGCTGGATTTTGAAGTAATAGTTTGAAAGCGGTGGAAAGGCGGTATTTGCGTTGAAATCATGTTTATTATTTGGAGCTATTTCCTGCTGTCCACTGTATCTTTCCTGCCCAAAACAAAGGGCAGGAAAGGATGCCGTTGCCATCAGGGCTAGGGGACTTGCCCTTCATTTGAGATTATAGGTTTTTCTTGGAGCTATTTTGCTTCGCCCGTTCGCTTTGCTCGGGTCTGCTGTCCACCGGCATTGCGATCCCGATTTTTATCGGGAGTGGCAATCCTCTAAATATTTTTTAATATTTAAAAAAAGGATGCCGTTCCCATCAGGGCGACGGAATTGAGCTATTGTTTCAGATAGGTATTTAATTCGGATTTATATTTAGAAATTTGAAAACCCTCAAATATCGATAGTACGATATTTAAGGGTTCTATCATATTAAAAAATGAGTATTATATCGTTGACCAAAGCTAGCGGCTGATAGCTAAAGGCTGATAGCTAAAGGCTTGCAGCTAATTATTTATACAAAACCTCCGCACCTTTAAAAAACGGAATCCATTTGTCTTTTAGCGCTTGCGAAATACTGGCTTCTTTTACGGCTCTAAAGTTGGTGTACAATGCGTTTTTTCCTTGTACAATATACCAAAGTTGAGATTCCGGATTTTTATCGTTTTTGAAATTTGGTGATTCGATGGTGAAAATTATCCAAGGATATTCCGCAGACTGATCTTTTTCGATAAAGGTCAACTTCGCTTTTGCAGAATCTTCTTTAGCGCGGTTAATCATAAATGTCATAACCGTATCCATCGGAACACTTTTAGCTCCTTTTATAGACATCATCGTTCCTATTTCGGTCCAATCTTGCAAAGTCTCTTTTCCACGAACTAATTCAATCATTACGACCTCTTTATCTTCTTGATTGCTCGCTACTTTCCATTTCTCTTCGTCTGGCCAATCTAGTTTTAGATATTCTCCATCTAGACTTTTGTCTTCGCAAAATTGTGATAAGTACTTATCTGCTTGAGCATCGCCAATTTGCTTTGCCTGCATAAAGTCTTCACAAGCGCCCTCCTTATTTCCGAGTTGTGCACGAAGTTGACCGCGCAAGGTTAAGGCATTGGAAGTAGTAGGATCAAGCTGAATTGTTCTGTCAAGATCGGGTAGGGCTTGCTTATATTTCTCCTGACTTACAAAAATTGTAGCTCGGCTGTAGTAGGCTTTGGTATATTCTGAATCAAGTTCGATGGTCTTATTTAAATCTGCCATCGCCGATTTATAATCCTGAACTGCCAGCGAGCAATTTCCTCTATTAAAGTAAGCGTCCTTGTTAGTTTTATCTTCTTTAATGGCTTTTGAATATTCAGCAATTGCACTTTTATAATCTTTTTGATTGTGTTTATCAATTCCGTTCTGAAAATATTCTGCAGATGATTGAGCAAAACTAGAAAGAGAAAAAATGAATATAAGTACTAGTAATAGGTTTTTCATAAATTTGAGAAGCAAATGGCTTGCGATAAGTTGAATTTGATTAATTAAAAACAGTCGCAAATATATACTTTTAGGCTTTTGAAAATACGTTTAGATATATTAAATGCTATTCTTCTATCTACGCCCAAATTACTGTAAAATAAAAAATCAAGACATAGCGATCAAGTGCAAAATCACGCTATAGAGTACTTTAACGCCGCAGCACTGTGCGAAGTGCAATATTCGAAAAAATGTGGAAAAATTTTTAGCTGGCTGTTTTTAGAATATCCATTTCTTCTAGACGGTTTAGCGCAGCACAGAATAATTTATGAATTTGTTTCAGTATTTCAGTATGATCAACCAAACCATTTATAAAAAAGCTTAACTCAAATTCCCCATCCGGAAGTTTTTCACCCCAAATTCCTTTCTGATCAGAAATTTGAAAGTTGATATCTTTGAAAGCAAGAATTTGCAGTTTTACAGGATCATTTTTAAGAAATGATTTGACTTTAAGTTCGTCATTGGATTTAATAATAAATTTACGGTCAAATTCCTTATCGCCAATTTTTACATCTTGAGCGCCAAAAATCTTAGAAATCGAATCCAATAAACTCTGTGGATAGATTTCGAATCTAAAATCACTATTGCTTGAAAAAGAAGAGAGCACTCTTGTATATTTTTGCTCAAAATTCTGACCGCCAGAAGTTCTAAACTCAGTGTAATTATCAAATATGATTGGATGGTTGCGATGAAGTATTTTCACTTTATCCGATTCCCAATAACTTCTTTCGATAAAGTTTCCGTTCATCAATTTGGAAAATTGTTTTAGTACTTCAGAATTTGGGTAGTTCATGTTTTTGAAAGTTCTTGAGAGTAAAGTTAAATCGAATGATTGTTAAAAGATATTCATTGGAAGACAAACTTGCGCGACAAGCGGTTTTTACTTAGTTCTTATCTTAAATTGCCCAGTTAACATCCACGTATCTTATTTTCCATTTTCCTTCTATTTTTTTAGCTAAAAATACAGCATTTTGGGATTGGAAAGATTAATCGAGAATTTATTTTCTAATATTTATAATGCTTAAATTTCTAATCGAGAAAAGAAATTTCAAACTAGATGAGTAAGTGCAGAGTGGTACAATTTCTATATTTTTACTGGGGCAACACAAGCATACAAAATATTGATAAGTAGTTTCTGAGAATTACCGAAGTTCAATGGTATCAATCACCAACTCAAAACTTTCATCTTTTTTATTTCCTATCAAAAATCGAATTTCTTCAAAAAAAGTCTTATCAAAATTTGGCATATTCAGCTTTTGCCCCCGAAAAGAGGGTTGCAAATCGGCTAATGCAATTTCAATTTCTTGCCACTCTCCGGTGGTTGAAAATGTGGTTATATAAGAGTGCGAATTGCTTAGCTTGTCTTTAATTCGGAACTGATAGTCTTTGCCATCACCTTTTAAAGTTAGTATAACTTTGCTATCGGTATCAACTTTCAAAGTTGCAAACTCATGCCGAATCGACGAAAATCCGCCATTGTTTTCTGTAGAAACATCGCCGTAAAAAACGCCTTTGCCTTCTCGATCAATTTTGAATTTTCCCTGCGACATTCCGCCCATTACACCATCGTTGACAATTTGCCAATCGGCAGCGTTTGAATCTTTCTGAAAATCGTATATAATTGTAGACATATATTAAGTGATATAAATGAGATAAAAGACCTTCGTTTTGAAAGTGTTGCTCTAAGGTAACTGATTTTGCGAAAGCAGAAGTCTTAAAATAGTATTTGGAAGGTTTGATACGACCTTCAGTGGTGATTCTAGTGCTTTTTAATGCGTTCAGTTTTTAATAGTGCTATGAGCTTGAGATATATTAGTCGCGAGTTATCAATGACGCATAACATATTTTACTAGTGGATGCTCATATATAGAAAGCAGCAATTCTACATATAATTTTTGCTGATTGATTACACTAAATATCAGGTTCTTGAATGAAAGCTTTTTCGTTGCTCGGTGTAGCTTTTTTATCTAGGCGATGATTATCAAACAAATCCATTGCTGTATTTAGCATTCCAATTAATCCAATGCCCAAAACTATAATTCCATAAGAGAGCTCTTTCAGCGCTTTGTTTGTAGAAACGGATGCGCCAAATATGCCAATCGCAATACAACCAAACGCCAATAATGCCAGTGCAATTAACATCCGTTTTCCTTTTTTTGGATCCTCCCAGATTTTTCTGGACATCTCATTCTGCATTTTGGTCGTGTCTTGTAAAGTCGACAAACTGATCGCGATACCCATAAACAATAATGCTAAATTGTAATTTTCCCAAATTGTGTCAAATCCAACGATGTACGGTTGCACAATATAATAACCGCTTATCAGCATAAATGGATATTGTAAGTAGCTTATTTTATTGAGAATATTTTTTGGCTCAAACATAATTTTGTCAGTTAAATTGATTATTTATAATTATAATTTTTTCCACCATTTTGAATTTCAATTTTACTGATGCTAGCAATTGGAATTGTTCTGTCTAGACCCTGAATAAATCGGGATCGACTTCCTTTTAAAGTGTCATTTTCCAAAATTACTGTATCAAAATAAACAATGTACTTTTTCCCATTTTTATGAGTCATCCGCATTTCAATTGCTGGAGAATTAGCAATCGTCATTTTTTCTCCACTTTTGTCTATCACCTCAATTTTACTAATATTATTGGAAGAATATTTAATGTTTTTAAAATATAAAGGATTGTTTATTTTTACCTCATTCATATTAGAATTCGTAGCTACTACCATCTGATTTTTAAAGCTATCAATGGGAATTGTATAGGTTTTACAAGAAATAAATAGGAGAGAAGTGCCAATGAAGATAGATCTTGAGATTATTTTTCGCATATGAGTAAGGAGATTGCTAGTGAACCATATTTACTGTGCAATTTGCAAAAAATTCTGGTAAAGGCAGCGTGGTAAATTTATTATTTATTTCAGTTTAAATTCGTTTTCTAAGTATTGACATACTTATTTATAAATGTTCATATAGTATTTCCTGCAATGAAAATTCTAAAAATTATTAAATAATAAAGTGATAATGGTGCTGAGTAAGTAGGATTTTAGACATGAGCAAAGTCAACCGCATAATCGGAAATTTCACTATTGCGAAATAATGTCTGCGATTTTTAATAATACTCAATTTCTCTAATCCATTTATATAGCGCTACACCATCAACAGATTTTATAATTTCCACCCAATTATGATGAGCATCGTATTTATAAGTAAATAAGCTATAAGATTTTTCCATCTTCTTAGTGTGATAATTTTGTCTAGTATATGATAGTTCGCTTACAACGCCATTTTTGTATTTGTATTTTTCGATATTTTGCGCTTTAAAAATATCTTCGTCGCAGCAATATTTAGCAGTTAATTGATTGGCTTTATTGTACTCAAAATGATCATAGTATGGTTTTTGGTTGCTCATTATTGTCGAAATGCGAACTAAATTATCTCCTTTATAAGTCATAATTCTCTGGTTTCCTTCAACAATATCATTGCTATACTTCTGGCCGTCTATTGCATATTCCTGAGTTTTGATCAGTCTATTTTTTGAATCGTAGAAATTTTGAAGACTTTTGTAAACCACACCAATCGAATCATAAACGCCATAAGAGTGACCATTATTTTCCAATTGTACCCAAGTGCTTGGATCTTTTAAAATTTGATGATCCAATTTCCCTGCTGCATTGTAATAGTTAATAGTTTCTCGGACACTTCCGTCATCATCAAAATTTTTTCTTCTACTTAATTTACCATCTTTATAATCTTTAAAGATGTGTGCAAAATTATTGAAGGCTAATGATTGATAAAAAATATTTTCTAAAAGGTGCTCGTCATTTTCGCCATACTCTCTATAAAAATGATTTTCGGTGCTAATTGAATATGATGTACTGTCGATTCTACTGATTAATCGATTTTTCTTGTCATAAATATATCTGTAGGAATTTATTAATTCTCCTTTTTTTCCAAACCAATTTTCTCTGTCAATTATTCTATTAGGAAGGTAAAAGCGTTCGTAATTGATAAAATATGAATAAGGTGTCGAATACCAAAGAGTAAGAAATTTAGCTACAGTACTTTTCGGTCCCATAAATCCGGAATGTCCATAATCACTATCATACAACATTTGCGGATTCTCCTTTTCAGTCAAGAAAATCACCTTCTCACGAACCGACTTGACATTTCCAACGATACTGTCTTTGGGTAGATCCTGTGCGGATAGTATCGAGATTGTGAAAAAAAAAACAATAAAAGAGTATAAGTAGTTATATTTCATATATCAATGTTAAAGTATCATGGCAGCTAGTTGGTTTATAGAATATAATTTAATAGGAAAGATAGTCAATAGTGAGATAGATTTTTAGCTTATGTCACATATTTTTAAAAAAAAAAATTGGTGTTATTGTCTAAAAAAGCACGAGCGATATGAATGGCATTTTTCACATTGGCAATTAACTAGACTTTTGCCCCGCTACAAAAAATCTCAATTGGATGTTTGTCCAAGGTTTTGCCATTTAAAATTGACTGCCTTTCAAAATTTTCGTGTCCATCTAAATTGGAGTCATAAAAACCGTTATTTGATGCGTAATTCGAGAAATTATATGAGATTATTGCGAACTATTTAATTACAAAAGAAAAAATTCTAGCTGTTTCCTGAAAAAAATTAGGGAAAATGTAATTTATGATGGCACGGTAGTTGACTATTCCAAATTCTAACCTGGTAAATTTATTTATCTAAAAAAAAAGCTATATGAAAACATTAAAATTATTAGTATTTGGACTTCTGTTCATTTCAGCAACACAGGCACAGGTGTCTGTAAATTTAAATTTAGGAAAAGCTCCTGTTTGGGCGCCGCCAGAAAGAGTTGCGACTCAATACTATTATTTGCCTGAAGTCGATGCTTACTATGACCTTCCGGCTGAACGTTTTATATATCTAAATAATGGAGGATGGGTAAGAGCTGAAAAGCTTCCTGCAAAATTTCAAAATTACAATCTCCAAACCGGAAAAGTAATATTTTTGACCGATTATAAAGGAAAATCTCCATACAAATACCACAAAAAGCACAAGGCTAAATATGTTGCTAAAAGTTATGGTCCTGGAAACGTCATTTTCATGCAAAAAGGCGATAATGGGAAACATAAAGGACACAAAAAAGCGCATAAAAAAGCGCATAAAAAAGATAAGCACCACAAAAAGCATGATTAATTTCTAAAATAATCAGACGATTAAGAACTCTCTAACTATCAAAGTTACGACTCTTAACCGTCTGATTTTTTTTTAGTTATATAATAGATAATTTATTCTACTACGTTTTTAACTCTTTCTACTTTGTCTAATTTTGACAAAGTGAGCCGAACAATACTATCCTCGTGAGCCAATAGATCGTGTGGAACATTTGCTTCCAACGAGATTAAATCGCCTGCTTCTAGGGTCATTTTCTCGCTATTTACACCAAATTCAATCGTTCCATGATGCACTTCTACGGTGATTGGAAATCCTGCTTTATGCTCTTTCATCGTTTGGCCTTTTCTGAATAAGATACGAATTTCCTTTGCGGTTTCTGTTTCCATCATCACACTAATCGCTACCTTATCTTCGTTGTAATTTAAATCTTTTCTGAGAGATGCTGTTTTCATAAAATTATATAATTTAATTATTAAAAAATTTATTTTTTCAAGTTACTTAATATTTGATACAATTTGTCTTTTCAATAAACATAGATACGGTATTTTTATTCGCAATTGTTAGAGAATTATTACTTAGTCCAATCGTTTAGCTTGGGTTGTTAGTCTCATGACTGGGATACTAACATTGTATTAAATTGTATCCATGCTTGATTATAATGTTTATGGCACTTGTCAATATCCAAAATGGTTAACTTATTTATCTGCTGCTTTACGTTTTTAGCTATGCTGTACTACGCTTTCCGACAATTTGGTTCCGGTGGCTAAATCTTCTTTTTGCCTTAATTATTTTATAACGAAAATCATCAAAAAATAAACTTACAAGTAAAATGGCTGATGCAACTAGTAACGTATTTAATTTCCAATTTACGGTTGCGTACAGAAATCTTCCCAAAATTCCGCCCATAAAAAAGAATGAAATAATATAAAGTCGGAGTTTTATATTAGCTTTAATCTTTTCTCTTTTAAAATGCAATCTTCTAAAAATCAAGTGCGAGACATCTATCCCCAAATCAGTGAAAAGTCCCGTGAGGTGCGTAGTTCTTACCACGGCGCTAGAAATTTTCGTAACAAACGAATTTTGAACTCCCATTGCAAAAAGCAGTGCGCAAACAATTAAGTTTGGATACCTAAATACCATAAAGTTACTAGCGACTCCCACCGCTATTAATACAGAAACTTCTATTAAAGTTGGTAGTACAAAGACATTTAATTTTTTACTTTCTCGGTAATTCTCGATCAAAAAACTAGTCAAAAACGAGCCCACAAAAAATGAAATTATATAAAAGAAAAAAATTGTACCTTTTACTATTTCAAAATCTGCAACATCGCCAATAAAAAACGCGAAATGTCCCGTAACATTGGTGGTAAGCTGTCTAAAAGCTAAAAAGCCCGCAACATTTACCATTCCTGCAACAAAAGAGAGTATGGTGGCTATTTGTAAGTTATGTTTTAAAGTTCTGCTTTTTCCTTGATGTCTAAACATTTCAACTGCAAATTTGATAAGTACTTTATTATCGAAAAACTTGCGGAAAAATTCCCGACGTGTTCCTATTAATAGTAGTATGTTTTCTGCTTAAAGTAAAGGTAGTTGTAATTTTATGAGAAAGTAAAAATTTTAAACGTGAATATTGAAAAACGCATTTTTAAAGAGATTACTAATAAACTGCTCTACTCGATTGACTATAGAAGTTGAAAATGTAGAAAATTTGTAGTGCATTTTCATAAAAATCTTAAGTTTTTATTATAAAAATTTTACTGAATATTTTGTTACTTAAAAGTCTATAAAAACATCCACATGAGAGCAATTCATATTACCAAATCCGGCGGTCCCGAAGTATTAAAGCTACAAGAAACTCCAATGCCAAAATTACTACAGAATCAAGTTTTAATCAAAGTCAAGGCTGCGGGCATTAATCGAAGTGATGTTATAACTCGAAAAAATATGGTTTCTTACGGCAAAGGAACGGCAGCAACATTAATACCAGGCTTGGAAGTTTCGGGTCAGATTATAGAAGTGGGCGAGGACGTCAAAGACAAAAAGGTTGGTGATAATGTCTGCGCACTTATTGCAAGTGGTGGGTACGCCGAATATGTTGCGGTTGACAGTTCCCATTGTCTTTCTGTGCCAGACGGATTAACTTTGGAAGATGCTGCTGCGCTTCCCGAAACTGTTTTTACGGTTTGGTTCAACGTATTTAAACTTGGAAATCTTCAGCCGGGAGAGAAGTTACTAATCCACGGTGGTACTAGCGGAATTGGAACAATGGGATTGCAAATGGGAAAAGCTTGGGGAGCAGAAATATTTAGCACCGCGGGAAGCGAGGACAAAATCGAATTTTTGCAGAAAATGAATCTCGGTAAAGCGATCAATTATAAAAAAGAAGCTTTCGAAGAAATATTGAAAGATGAGAAAATAGACGTTATACTTGATATGGTTGGAGGCGATTACACTCAGAAAAATCTCGAAATTCTCAACGACAAAGGTCGCTTAGTTTATATTAACGGGATGAAGGATATGAACGTAAAAATAGACCTTCTCACAATAATGAGAAAGAATCTAATTTTGACTGGAAGTTTGTTAAAACCGCAAACTGATGTCGTAAAATCTGAAATAGCCTTAGAAGTTGAGAAAAACATTTGGCCAATGTTGCATTCAAAAGATATCCGTCCCATTATTTACAAATCTTTCAAACTCGAAGATGCCGCTGAAGCTCACAAACTAATGGAAAGCAGTGATCATATCGGAAAAATTTTGCTAACTATGGATTAGTGATAGTTAATATATCTCACAGGACAATTAGCCAGAAAACGAAAGATTTTGTGTGGAGTTAAATCAGTGAATGACGGTCCCAAAACAAAATCTTTCAATCTTTGAATTTTAGAATCTTTCAATTTTTCAATCTTTATTTTATTCGACCCGCTTCAAATCTGCAATTCTCCCATCTCCAACAATAAAAGGACCATCCAAATTAGGATCATTTTCCTTTGCCCATTCCATCTGATGAAAACAAGTTTTGACGTGGTTAATCAAAGTTTCTTTATTTCCCGTTTCCCAATATTCCCCTTCATCTACCACTTTTAAGTCTTCAAAGTTTGGAATCAAGGTTTTTAAAAAATCAATTATTGAAATATGAATATTGATGTCGGCAAACTGGGTTTTACAATATTCCTGAATATAATTATCGGCATCAAATTCCAAATTAAAAGGATCGCAATTTTCAGCCGGTTCAATCCTAATTCCTTTGGTTGCTCCATTATAATCCCAATCTTCCTGATTTCTTACCCTCCGCAATAATTTTTCGTCTTCCTCAATTCGCTTATAATCCATTTTATTTTCCTTGGCAAAATCCGTCGCTTTTGCCATCACATCATCGTAATCTTGTTCACTTTTTAAATGCCCTTCAAAATGTATCGTAACTCCCATTTATGTTTTTTATTTATATCTTTTGATAGATGCGAAGTTAGCAGATTTTTTTGTGGTACACGATGAGATTTTTTTGGAGCTTTATCCTGCTGTCCACTGTATCTTTGCTGCCAGAAATAACGCTATTAAAATTCGAATTTTTCGGTGGCAGCAAAGGATGCCGTTCCCATCAGGGCTAGGGGACTTGGCCTTTATTGAAGTTAATTTATAAAGATTGCACTAAACTTTTTAATCAGAAATAGCAGAAAAGTTATTATGTTCGAAAAAGTCATAACCTAAATCCAAAGTGATAAATTTTGAATTGGAAAGTTCAATTTTAAAAAATCTTCCATCAGTTTCAACTATCTTTTTGTCCTTGATGTTGGAACTACTAAGAATATATTTAGTTGTAAATGCAATCTCTGATTCTTTCGCATTTTGCAATTTTGAATTTAAATAAAAAAGCTCAGATTTAGATAATTTTAAAATAGCTGTTGAAGATTTAAATCTGCCACTATCCAAATCAATAAGAGCAGTACTAAAATCCACTTTATCAAGCTTTAATTTTTGCTCTAAATAAACTAATGGATAAAGTGCTCTTTTAAATTCGGTTGGGGAAGCAGCGCCATAATCGATAATTGACTTTATTATCTTGTCATCCTTAATAAATGTCACAGAAATCGCCATTAAATCTGAAGCATTGTTGGTATAACTATTTTCCAAATTTTGATATTCTGCTTTTTTAAAATTCTTTTCAATTTTCGCAAAATCTTCCTTCTTAATTCTGGATTTAAAAGCGCCTGTTGCTGTTGTATATTTTCGCTCATAGAATACAACATCACCAGTTTTCGAAATAATGATATCAGAAACTGGACAAGTCCCATAACATCCATAGGTTGAAACTATAATTTTGTCAAATGAAGTCTCAGGATCGATTTTGTAATGGCGTTTGATAAATTTTACCGGAAACTTATCTTCATACAAAAGGATTAAAGAATCGTTGGTAATTTTTTGAATCTCAAAAACTTGCCAATCGTTTTCCTCCAAATCAAAAATCTGCAAAGTATTTTGGACAATTTTATATCTAGTTTCAGTTCCTAAAAATAATCTTCTTCCGACATCGTCGATTTCAGTATAATCGAAATAACCAACCTTATTCTCACAGATTCCATTCTCTCCAAAATAAAAACCCAAATCACCCACGTAACGTGGCAGCGGTGGCGGGGTGCGTTCGCCATCGTGCAACATAGTATCAATAAAAGGAATTATTTCCCAATCTCCCTGAATAAATTTTTCGTAATCACAAGTTTTTGAACCGCAAGAAAATAGCAAAACTGATATTATAAAAGAGACGTAAACTTTGATCATATTTCAATTTTTTTACTGATGGAAATCTATATTTTACAATCAAGTTAATTTGCCCGATAGATAATTAAATAGCAATTACTCTTCAACCAATTGACTATTATATTTATACAACAGCGACCCAATCACCAGTCCACTCAAAAGGCCACCGATATGGGCTGCATTGTCAACATCATCAGCCAATCCTCCCAATAAAGATAAACCAACAAAAATACTGATTAGGACAAATATATATTTTTTGCGAGCATCAGGATAAGCACCTTGATATAACAATCCTAAAATGGCGCCATAGAGACCCATAATTGCGCCAGACGCACCTACGCTAACCGTATTTTCATACCATAGTACACTTGCAAGACTTCCACACAGTCCAGAAAGTATAAATAATATAAAGTAGTTATGGAGTCCAAGTAGCGGTTCGATGAATTTGGCAGCAATTACAAGTCCCACAATATTAGAAATTAGATGGATTATTCCGCTATGCAGAAATAGTGCTGTAAACAGTCGCCACCATTGACCATCCATAACTTCAAACCTTCTGTTTCCGCCCCAATAAAGCAGCTCCCAAGGTTCAGGTGAAATGATGTCGTTGCCTGAAAGTAGAGTCAAAATAAAGATCAAAATATTGATATCAATAATGATTGAAGTCGCGAAGTGGTCACCTTGAGGAATTAAATACCTAAGCGCTTTAACAATATCATCTTGCTTCAATTTCTTTCTTGAGAAGCGTTTATTGCGCTGCCTCTCGTTGTATCCTGGAAAGAGCAATGAAAAAAGTAAAACAATAAGTCCCACAATAAACACTTTAAATATCCAAATCAAATTAGTGCCATTTCTATCTTTAAAATCTTCGACGGCAGGCTCCAAAACTATATACTTTTCGTCAAGTCTCACAAATGTACTAGCTTCAATTGCATTGAGATAATTATTTCGGTCGTTAGATCTAGGAGTTCTTACGAAATGATCAACAGTATAAAAGTCATATTTATTGATATTTTCGACACATTGATCATAAAACTCCTCATATTTTTCGTCTTTTTGATCCGAACTTAATCTGTTGCTTATCTGTTTACTATATTTTATTCCATACCAATACTTTGGAACATCGTAAGCGAGTTCTGTAGAATCCTTGAAAATCGGTATTACGAAGTATACATTGAAATTTAAATGGTTACTAGACTTTCCACTTACATCAAAAACAGTGTATGTACTGCCAAGATTGGGTGCTACCGAAAAATTTTCTAATTTATAGTAAAGTGTTTTCGGAACTGTTTCAATATCTGCTATTGTCTCTAATTTTGTGAGCTTTCCTGTTGCAGTTGCTAGATATTTCTGCGAAATAGACAGCATTACACCCACACAAATCCACGTGATAATTTGAAAAAAAAATCGCCTATTATTACTGTCTTTTTTGAAAGTTAAAACCCTGAGGCGTGGTTTGAGCCAAATTGTAATAGGAATCCACGGCAGCATGGCAGGAATCCAAAATTCCCAAATCATTTCATCAATATCTAAAATCTCAAATTCGATGGCAAGTAACCAACGGATTAGGGATAATACGAGTACACTACCAAATGCAATTAGGAAGAACATTGGTAAAATATGTTTGAGCTTTGGTAAATAATTTTCCAATCTTGTAGGTAAGAATTTTGGGTTTCAAATGCAGGACAAAAATGAGAAAATACTTATTATATACCTATAATAATGAGATAAAAATGCTTAATTCAGAAAAGTAAAAGTTTAAAAATAATTAGACTTTTTTTCAATTTTAAAAACTTAAATTCTCGGCTAAAGATTGGTTGATAAATACAATAGTCTAATCCTCGCCTTCAGTTGGCACTTTTAAGAATAATGGGATTATAGTCAGCGGCGGTAACCATGCAAATTTTTTTTTAATATTGCTAGAAATATTACTCTCAGCAATGCATCGGGGTTAATCAATTGCTAAAAATTCAAGCGTATTTTTTTCGGTTGTATATCCTTTCAAAACATTTGGCCCAAGAATCATGGTCGTAAAAGTAGCTCCAACACCAAAAATGGCAGCAGGCGCCGTTCCACCAGCAAATGCGATAATGGCAACTGCGACAGCAGCAGTATAAAATAAAACCACATCTGTGGCAACTGTCATCAGCAAGGGATTTCTTTTAATTTTAGCAATCTCCGATAAGTCGATTACTTTTCCTTTTACCAACATCGTACTATCGTTTAATATTTGGAAACGTCCAGTGATTCTTTTTCCTTCAACAGTTTTAATGCGAATTCTAGTTTTTTCTTTAAATAGCCTTGTTGTCCCCGTTTTCTGATTGGTGATTTTTACCGCTGAATTCTGCGAAAATACGAGGCTAGCAAAAAGCATTGCGACTAAGACGAAGAGAATTTTTTTCATATAATATGGTTTCAAAAAAAAGAAATTGGAGAAAGCTTACTAGCAACAATATTTTAATATTTCAACCGAATTTAGTCTATTCTTTAATGTGTTTGACTAAAGTACTAGATTATTTTACTTGTAAGATAACTTGTTGAAGATGAAAACTATGTATTGCACAAGGGGTGGGAACGAGCCGAACGAAGCGAACTTGCGAATCACATCCTTTAATTCCAACCAAATAATTGCTTTTTCACTGTAAATTTCTGTCAGAAAAGATACAGTGGACAACCCAACCCGAGTCAACTACATTTAATTTTTAAGAAAGTTATACTGGCGACGGGTGGCGCCCTAAAAAAAAATATCTACAGAAATAAAATGTTCATCTTTTACGTTACATTTCCTCTCAATCTCTTGGCCAATTTCACAAATTCAAACCAAATCACGGATATGAAACCAACTGCGACTGCAGTTAGAATTTCATTGGTACTAAGTGGTGCAAATTTAAAAAAATCAGTTAATGGCGGCACAAAAAGCAGCATTGCAGTAATTGCAATTGTTATCGCTATCATCAATGGTACTAACGCATTTTTATACTTTAGAGTGGTTATAATCGAGTAATAAAATGAACGATTTACCAGAGTCAAAAAGATATTTGCCACAATTAACACCAAGAAAACCATAGTTCTAATGGTAGTTTCAGCGAGACCTTGTCGCAAAGCATATTGATAGATAAATAGTGTTCCTGCAGTAATTGCCAATCCCTGAATAATACTAGTTGTGAGTTCGGCGCGATTAAAAAATGAAGTTGCCACAGCTCGAGGTTTCCGAAGCATAGTATTCTTTTCGATTGGCTCATTTTCGAAAATAATAGAGCAGGTGGGACCCATAATCAACTCTAAAAAAATGATATGTACAGGCGTAAATATATTTGGATAAACCCAACCCAAAGCAAGCGGTATAAAAACGGTTAGAATAATCGGAATATGGATGGAAATGATATACTGAATCGCCTTTTTCAAGTTGGTATAAATTCGTCTTCCCATCGCAACCGCATCCACCATTTTGGATAAATCGTCTTCCAATAGAATTAGCGAAGCTGCTTGTTTGGCAATTTCAGTTCCCTTTTTACCCATGGCAATTCCGATATGCGCCGCTTTTAAAGCAGGACCATCATTGACGCCGTCACCGGTCATTGCAACAATTTGGTTATTGGCTTTCAGCGCATTGATTATTCGCAGTTTTGCTTCTGGAAACATTCTAGTAAAAATATTTGTTTGCATTACTTTCTGCTCAAGTTCCGCATCAGATAAAAGCATTAACTCGTCACCACTTAAACTGTGCTCGTAGCCTCGAAAATCTATTTGTTTGGCAATTGCTCTAGTGGTTTCGGCATTATCTCCAGTAACAATTTTTACTAAAATACCTGCTTGGTAAAAATGTTCTAAAACCTCGCTGATATTCGCTTTCGGTGGATCGTAAAAAGCTACAATTCCTTTGAATTTAAAAGAAAATTCTTGCTGTTTTTTCGGAAAATTATTTCCTTCAAAAACGCTCTCTCCAACTCCCAAAACTCTATAACCTTCCGAAGTTATTTCTTTTATGGCTGCATTAATTTTTGCTATTTCGTCGGGCGAGAGATTACAAACATTCATCAAGGCTTCTGGCGCACCTTTGGCTGCGATGATTCTCTGTCCTTGAGAATTCTCAAAAAGGTGGGTCATCATTGGTGGTTTTCCGCCCAATGGATATTCGTGAATCATTTTGAAATCTGGTCTTTCGTCTTTTTGGGTGGATTTAGCGTAAGAGTCATGCAAAGCTATTTCCATCGGGTCAAACGGAATTGGCTCGCTTGCCCACATTGCGATTTTCAAAAGCTCTTTTTCAGAAGCATCGGCTTCCTCAGGATTCGAAATTCGATTAGACTCTAGCGTAAATATTTTGGCTAGACTCATTTTGTTTTCGGTAATTGTGCCAGTTTTGTCGGTGCAGATAACGGTGGCAGAGCCGAGGGTTTCCACCGTTTTCATCTGTTTTACAATCACTCCCAATTTCATTAAGCGTAAAGATCCAATTGCCATAAAGGCGGTCAAAGCCATCGGAATTTCTTCGGGTAGAATACTCATCGCAAGAGTCAAAGCTTTTAATAAACTATCAAGCAGGTTTTGAGAATTGTAGTAGTTTATTGCCCACACAATCAAAAAAACCACTGCTCCCGCAATTACCATTTTCTTTACAAAGCTGTTAATCTCCAGTTCCAAAGGCGTTTTTTCAACTTGGATACTTTCTAAACTTTCGCCAATTTTTCCGAGTTTTGTCTGATTGCCAATATGTGTAATTGTCACAATTGCCAGTCCGCTCGCCACGGTTGTACCTTTATAAATACTACTGTCTTCGTGGTATTTATCTTTAAAAACTGCAAATGATTCGCCAGTTAAGATCGATTCGTTTACTGAGAAATCATTGGAGTGAATAATAATTCCGTCGGCGGGAATTGATGTTCCTTCCTCCACAAGTAGACTATCGCCAATTACTAAATCTTCCGTCTTAATTTCGATAGCTTCCCCATTTCGAATCACACTGCAATTTGGTTGCGAAAAATCCTTTAACTTCTGCAACGCATTACGGCTACGTGAATCTTGATAAAGTGAAATTACCGATACAATTATAATAGCCGAAAGTAGAAAAAGTCCATCGCCGGTTTCTCCACTTATAAAATAAATTAGAGACGCAACTAACAAAATTGCAATCATCGGTTCTTTGGCAAGGCTTTTCAACGCTTCGAGTGCGCCGTTCTCCTTTTTGAATTTCAGGGTATTTCTGCCGAATTTTTCCCGTGCAATCTGTACCTCTGCATCCGTGAGACCTTTTATATCGAAGTTGCTTGCCGCCATAGTTTCAAGATTTGTGACTTTATAAGTAAAAGTAGCGCTTTGCCGGATGACAATGAATTAAGAAAGCCAATTTAGCAATGGTCTTAATTAAGAAAGTTATTACTTAGAGTTATTTATTGATTTATTGCTACGAAGTTTCGCTAAGGTCTGTCGGCTACCGTCATTACAATCCCTAATTTTATCAGAGTGGCAATCCAATTAATATTTCTTTAAATATTTTGTAAAGGATGCCGTCGTCATCAGGGATAGGGGAGTATTAGTTATGTCTCGATTTGTGGACAAAACTTAATTCATATTCTTTAGAAGATTCGTGATTTAAAATAAAAGTGCGTAAGATTTAGATACTTTAATATATTATTAATTAAAACAGACTTTTCGTAAAACATTTTTTAAATGAATATAGAAAATATATATATTTGTTTACTTAACACCAAATTAACAAATATGAAAAAATTATTTCTAATTGCTATTGCAGCAATGACCTTTTCTTGTAGCTCCGATGATGGACCATCAAATGTAACTCCAGACCCTCAAGCTAGTGGCTACGCCTTTATGCGTGGAAAAATGAACAATGTCGATTTTGATTACACTGTAAATAATACCGCTACCGATGTCTTTATTTACAGTCCAATAGGAGGCTATTCAGGATTAGATAATAAATTATGGTACCGTTACGGAGCATCTATCTCTAGTTTTACTCCGCCAAATTTTATACCCGAAATAATGATTGGATGGGATAATGTTTATTACTATTCAGGAGTAGGAGCTGATTTAGAAAATGAGCAATTCTATACTACGGTTGGAAATTTACCGACAAATTTTTTGACAGATAATCAAAGTGATAATTATAGTCCTGGCGTAACTGTGGATTTTAGAGATGCACAAGGTAAATTCTACAGCACTATTTATGGCAGTCAAAGCGGAAGTTCTGTAGCAGTGACAGGCTCTTCACAAGCAGTTGAAATGGGAATAAAAACCAAAACAGTTTGGGGAACATTTTCTTGTAAGATGTACAATGAAAATAATCCTGCGGACGTAAAACAAATTACGAATGGAACTTTTAAAGTAGTGTTATTTCCTAATAATTAGCTTTCAGCTGTCAGCTTTCAGCCGTCAGCTTTTAACTACAAGCTTTTAATCTTAAAGCCTGACCTTGTAGTCAGGCTTTTGAGTATTTTAGAAAAAATGTGGCTTAAATTAAAATCAATTTTAAGCGGTTTTTAAAGACTTTTAAGGTTAGTTTTTATATTGCAAACCTTTCAATTTTTCCATTTCTTCACGTGCCTGCCTTGTAGTAAGCGTGCTGCCATCATGACTCCATCCTGGCGGACCAAAAGCGTACAGAAATTTATGTTTCCAGTCAGAAGATTTCTTCATATCGCTCCAAATATTGGCGTATTCGTGAGTTAGTATTACCATAGGATTGTAGGAATTAGGGGGCAGCGTCACTCCAAATTCAATAGCAATACTTTCATCAAGAGGTTTCCAAGTTCCGAAAATACGATCAAAAATATTTAAAAATCCGCCGTGATTTTTATCGAGATATTCGATATTTTTTGCGTGATGTACTTGATGCATAGTGTGCGTATTGAAAATTTTTTCAACCCATCCCAACTTGGGAATATACTGCGAATGCAGTTGAAATTGCCACAACGATTCGATTCCTAAACAGACCAAAATCATTTCGGGTGGAAAGCCAATTGCAGGCATCCATAAATAAAATAAAGGTTTGTAGATAATTGTAAACCAGCCATTTCTCACAGCAGTGCCCAAATTAAAATTGTCAGAAGAATGGTGTACAATGTGTGCCGCCCAGAAAAATCGAACCATGTGATTTTGTCTGTGAAACCAGTAATAACTAAAATCGTCGGCGAGTTGACAGAAAATCCAGACGTACCACGCGTAGGTAAAAGATTGCCAACCCATAATATTCATCCGAACTCCATTAACCACTGGATTAAAAGTTTCGTAAATCCAACTAAAAATTACAATTGCTGAAATGGTTTTGACCAAGGCAGCCACGACCGCCGAGCCTACACCGAGGGCTAAACTGGAAAATAAATCCTTGTAATTGTACAGTTTCTTTCTTTCACTATGCTTGCTGTAAGATAGTTCTAGCAAAATCAGAGCTAAGAAAAAAGGGACGCCGTAAACGAGCGGGTTGGTAAAATCCATTCAAATATTTTTATATTTTTTCTAAGTTAGCTCTTTCAACATAGGCATAACATTAGTATGATTGCTTTAATAAAAGTTTAACGGCGGTGAAAATAATAATATGCGACCTCCTTTTGCCAATCTGAAATAATTAATAGTATAACTTTTAGAGTAGATATCTATAATATTTTTCGGGAAATGACTTTTATATTCGTAAATTGAATTTCAATCTAAAAACAAAAAAAATGACAAATGTTATAGTTCAATTCCGAATTGAAAAAGAGTTAGTTTCAGCGCACGATCCGATTTTTGAGGATTCAGATATTCAGCAAGAAATTATCCAAAGGCTTAAAAATGGTTCTGCAACTTTTGACAAAATGGTGGAGGATGATGCAGACGGGGATATGGACGAGCAGTTATACGAAACGGTGGTGATCAATCACAGACCAACTACATTCATTGATCTGGCATTTTCAGTAAATGCAGAGCAGCTTGAAAAACTAGAAAATGATGCCGAATTAGTGTTGATGAAATCGATTGCAGCTTTGCAAAAAGATGCAAAGCTAACAAACGATATCGTGAAAAACAGAGTTGCTTTTCTAAGTTTTAGATAAGTTATTTTTTAGCGATTTTATATAATTTTCCAGAGTCGGTTATGGCGTATAATGCGCCATCCTGACCTTGGGTAATATCTCTAAAACGTTCTCCCTCAGATTCTAAAAGTCTTTCTTCTCCTACAACTTTATTGTCTTGAAACACAAGTCTAGTGATTTGCATGCTGCTTAATCCGCCAATAAATAGATTGTCTTCCCATTCCGGAATTGTACCACCGTGGTAAAAGGTAATTCCGCTTGGCGAAATCACAGGATCCCAATAATATACCGGTTGTTCCATTCCTTCTTTTTGCGAAATTCCTTCACCAATTGTCTTTCCAGTATATTCTACGCCGTAAGTAATAGTTGGCCAGCCGTAATTAAGTTTTGGTTTTATCAAGTTTAGTTCATCACCACCTTTTGGACCCATCTCTGTTTCCCACAAGTCGCCAGTTATAGGATGTATTGCCAATCCTTGAACATTTCTATGTCCATACGAATAAATTTCTGGATAAGCTTTCGAGTCTCCTAAAAATGGATTTCCCGCGGCGGGCTTCCCGTCTTTCGTTATGCGAACTACTTTTCCTAAGCCAGAATTTAGCCACTGCGCCTGCGGACGCGTTTCAAGATCAGATCGCTCGCCAGTACTCACATAAAGATTTCCCTTGCCATCAAATACAATTCGCGAACCGTAATGTAAATTTCCATCATAATAAGGTAGCGCCCGGTAAATTGTCTGTACATTTTCTACCTTTTTTTCGTCGGCCGAAAGTTTTCCTTTGCCAACCGCAGTCAAGTTTCCTTTGGAAGTTTCTTCGCTATAACTAAAGAAAATCATGCGATTGTTGGCAAAATCAGGATCGAGGCATACATCAAGTAATCCACCTTGTCCGCTATCGTTTACTTTTGGCAGTCCTGTTATTTTTTCGCTCAAACTTCCATCTTTAGTAATAATTCTAAGATTTCCACCTTTTTCAGTAATCAACATTCGACCGTCTGGCAGAGCCTTAACGCTCCACGGTTTTGACAAATCTTTGTTGACAACCGTTACAGAATACTCTGTGGTGGTTTTTGCGCCGGCAATTCGCGATTGTCCTATAAAGGCAGGCTCAAGAGTGGTTACTTTGTCCTTGGTTTCCACGGCAGGTAAAGTGGTATTTTCTGAAGTGGTTGTGGTCACGATAGTTTCTTGCTTCTTAGTAGATTTATTGCCGCAGGATAAGAGTAGAAACGATGAAAATCCTATAAAGAGTAAATGCTTTTTCATAATTTGATGATTTAGTAGAATTTTTAATTCCTAAAATTACGGAAGTTTTAGTGAAATAGAGTTCCTTTTTAAGATTTCTATATAGAAATCATTTCACAAATGGTGAAAAGTTGCGAAGTATTGCAATTATTGATGGTTAAATTTATGCGAATAATTTGAAGTTTCATTTGGAGCTTTATCCTGCTGTCCACTATATCTTTCCTACCCAAAAGAAGGGGCAGGAAAGGATGCCGTTCCCATCAGGGCTAGGGGCTTAGTGGTAAATCATGATTCAAATTCATTATGAAATTTAGATAATTTAAACTTGAATTCTTATCGATGATTAGAAACCTACCACTTAAGTATGCAAATAGGTATAGGACGATAATTGGTAGCGGATTGCTAAAATAAATTGCCGACTTACTTTTCATATACATTCATTACGAACTTTAATTCCTTTCGATTCGAGTTTTAATTTCATTTTCAACCACATACTATCACTTAAAGTTGCATCTAAATATAAATTATTGTCATAATTATTACTGATTATCCTCATAGAATTAGGACCTTTCCCTGCCATTTCAAAAACAACTTCTTTAATAGAAGACAATTCAAATACTTTAGATTTTCTTAGATAATTGTGATTTTTAACAATTAGGTATCGTTCTGAAATTTCGAAATAATTCATCATAAGTGAATTTATAACAAACCAAATTGTAACAAATATCAACACAGTAACAGCGATTTTCAAATCAATACCAGAAATTAGATAATAGACCGCAAATAAAACGGCCAACCATATTCCAATCCCTCTTACACTAGTAAACTGACTGCCTTTAAAAATTTCTTTTGTGCCAAACCGCGCTGTAACTATATCAATATTGATGGGAAGTTGGGGGATATATTCCTGTTTTTTAACTACTACCTGATTTAGAAATGATTTCATTTCCGCGCTATTTTCGTAGAAATCGTCAAAAAATACTTTTTCGGTTTCATCATTAAAGATCAATATTGTTCCTTCCTTAGGTATGTTGTTTAGAAATCGAAAAGGCACTTTTCCCGTAAGGATTACTTTTTTGACCTCGGACAAATTAAATTTTTTGTCATCGAAACTTATTGAATTTATATCAATCTTAATTTTTGGTACATTTTGGTTAAATCTCACGAATCCTAACACTCCTAAAGCATAGAATGCTAAAGCGAACAGTGGCATTAAATAATTCTTAGGAGTTACATTAGGCTCCGATAATATATCAATACTAGCCCACAAAACAAGTGTTCCTAGTGCAAAAGTCACTACTAAACTGATGGCAAGCGCGAGATAAAATTTCAGCGGATCTTTCTTTGATATGATTGTTTGCATCAAAATAAAATATTAAAAGTATTGGTTGCTATTATGGGTAATTTAAAAAACAATTTAATTGCATAATGCTACTTGACATGCGCTAATTTTTCTAAAATAAATTCTAGCGGTGCATTAGTGTTTGACATATATTCGTCAAAGGTTGGAACAACTTTATAATGCGGAATAACGCCTCTGCCAAAGGGGATTTTCTGCTTTACATTCATCATAAATTGAAGAGCTGGAATGTTTACAATTATTAGAGAATTTGGAAGAATTACTTCTCTACGATAACCGCTAGTATTTCCGTAATAGCCACCGCCAGTTTCTTGTCCAACAAAGATAGCATCGGTATTTGAATATACCATATTGCTAAATTCGCTTCCGCCTGAATAAGTTATTGGACTGATTATTACATAGACTTTTCCGTCAAACTTATGCTTCGGCTCCTCTTTAAAAGCCTTCAAGCCGTACCCAATCCACTGCTTTCTTTCCAACGAACCATCTTTCATTTTCTTATTTACAAATACTCTTTCTAAAAATCCAAAAGTATTAAGCGTTAAAGGTTTATCAACTCCGTTGTCAACTATAGCTTTCTGATTTTTTGCACGAACTTTTAAATACTTTTGGTAGTTTTCTCCGAGATAAGAATACACTAATCCTTCGTTTCCTTCTGTGCCACCGCTATTTTTAGAAACATCAACTATAAGATTGTCAATATTGTTTTCAGAGATTAGTTTGAAGCTATTTTTTAGAAACTTTTTTAATTTTTTGTTTTTGGTGTTTTTACGAATTTCGAAGTTATTAAAGGAATTTAATCCTAAATAAGCGGCGTGGTTATTCAGAATTTCAAATTCCAAAATATTGCTTTTTGAGGCGGGAACGAAGTCTTTATTTCGAGATTCTACGTTGGTATTAATTTCTGGTATTGTCAGAGATTTCAATTCGAAAATCTCGGCCTTATCTCTAAATTTTATTTTAAAATTGTCTTGCAATCCGTAGTAATAAAAATAATATCGTGAAAAATTAAAGCCGACTGAATCCTGATACTTGACAGTTTTGATATAACCATCGGATGAAAAGAAAGTGCCAATTTTTTCCACTATTTCGATGGGAGTTTCGCCATTAATAGATTCAATTTCTTTGCCTTTAATTTCTAAACCCGCATTTTCAGATCCATTGAAAACGCCGTACATCTTTTGGTCGAGAAACACAATGGTCAAAGGCAAAATTCGCGTTTCTTTACCGATTCTTTCTCTCGTATTTAAAGGTAGTTTGATCAAAGTATGATCTTCGCGTGAGAGTGCAACTAAGGGCGCTATCAGTTTATGAAATTCCAACAGATTCAGATCTCGGTCAATTTTTTCTTTTACTTGTGCAAAAGCGACATCGACACTATCTTTGGGAGTATACCAATACATTCCCGAATGGAATTTGTCCAAACCTTGGTATAATATCTCGACATCATATAAAAGCTTCTGTTTTGGGATGCTTGGAAAATCGCCGTAGTCTTGGGAAAAGGTCAGGGTGGTGAGGAGGATAAAATTGAGGAGTAATATTTTGCGCATTGAAAGTTTGGGGATAAATTCTCTTATAAAAAATATTCCTGAACATTTCTATTAGTATTTAACGCTCTCTTTAATAGTTTCAATTTTCTCCATAATAAATTCACTTAATTTATACCACTCTAATTTTCTCAATTCTGGCGAATCACCATTCTTCGTATCGCGAACCAAATATGCCGAATAATCGTATTTCTCGGTATCAATATCAATTTGATTATATGAATGATGAGGACTAGTCGGTTTAAGAAACTTGTTAGCTTTACGTTTTGTATAATACACTTCTTTTTGATTCAATACAGCAACGTTGTTTTCTATCAATATAAAAATAGAGCAATCTGAAATATTAAATTCGACGTAATCTGAAAAATCATCAAAAATCGCCATTTTGCAGGCGTCCTCAACTTGATAGATCAAAGTTATATTTACAGCATTACTTATTGCTCGACTAGAATCTGACTGCATAACTTCACATCCCCAACAACCAGAAATTATGCTAACAAAATTTTTCACTTCTAATGATTTTAAGTTTTTGACGTATTCAGTAAATTCTTTTTTCGATTTTCCCTCTTGAGCATAGGAAAGATTGCTGCTAAAAATCAATAGGAATACACAGCTAATTACGATATTATTTATAAAAATTTTCAAATTTTGGTCGTGTTTATCGTTTTCAATTTTTAGCATTTGTAAAACTTAGCAATTTTACTTAAAATTTATCTGTCCAAAAATTTTTATATATTCAACTAAGAAATTTATATTGTATGCCACTGTTTAATTTCCCTTGAAAATACAAAAAAATACTAACTTGTTTTTTTTTATTAAAAAATCACTTCTTTGATATGCTCTCAACAATCCCAACAGCCTCATCAGCCAAGTAATCAGTCAATCCTACAGATCCACTAGTCTGAATTAATCTGTTTTTTAGATTTTCTGGAAGTCCATTTAAAGATTTATCGTCGTCAATAATGATGAATTTTTCTAAACTATTTTCGGAAGTGAACCAATCTAACAATTCCTGCTTTCGACTCAAGTTATTGATGCTTTGAGGTAGTCTACTAACGTTGTTTACGATAACGCCTCTTGTTTTAAAAATTTCGATCCAACCTTCTAGTGTAAAACTATGCTTGTGTGAAGTGGTTAATACAATATCGGCATTAGTCGCGGTGATTATCTTGTTTAATGCATCTGTAGCTCTCGAGCTGAATTGGGGAAATCCATCTTCGAGGATTTCGAGTTTTCGCCATGAACTTGCGGGAATCATAACTCCGTCTATGTCTAAATATATCAGCATTTGGAACTTTTTCTAACTTATTTTATCATTTCGTTGATTTGATCAAGAGTCATATTATTATACTCCGCATCGGCTTTATTCATATTTTGAATAATCTCTGGTGTATCCCAATCTTCTTCTACAAATTCGACATCTTTCCAATCATATTCGATGGTGGCGGATGTGGTTGCGGACTTTATAGTGGGTAGATTTTGACCCGCCAAAACCGAAGCGACATAACGGTGATGTCCATCTACAATGGTCGATTCGCTAACTTTGATCGCATCGAACTTGATTCCATTCTCCATCTTTTTGTACATCCTGATAATCAAAGGAAGACACAATCTTTTGTGAGTAGATATTAAAGAATCTTTTATATCTTCCAGAGCTGTGAGAATATCTGCTTTATTTATTTCTAACATATTTTAACCAAAATTTAATTATTATTCTGATTTTGAATTTTTTGCGCCAACAATCGCCATTGCCAATCCGATAAAAACGAATGGAAGTGCAATCCACAAAATTGTCGTGTTATTCATAATTCCGTATAGCATAAATCCTAATGCAATTCCTTGTATAATGATTCCGGCAATTGCCAGAGTATGTTTTGTCATTTTGGTCAGGTTGTTAGCTTTTGAATTTCAATATGGATAAAAATACACTTTTAAGTAATGTGATCTTTAAAATCGTTTAAGAAAGTAAGTATTCGTTGAAAGTTACTATCAGGATAGAAATCTTATTTTAACCAATAACCTTTTTGCGCGCAAGAGATGGGAGCGACCCCTCGTGTAGCGAACTGGCGAAGCACATCATTTGCTACCTATATAAAAATTCATACTTACCTAAAACATCTAGTAGCAAAGATATAGAGGATAGCCTAGTGTCATCGCCAATCATTTTTATAATGTTAAACTAAGCGTTGCGGCGATGGCATATGCCCAAAAAAATCTTAATTATCTTAAAGTCATTGTCTTGAAGTATTTCTTTATTCTTATTTAGATTTAATCTAACTATTTCTTGTATGATTCGTAATGACATATTACATTTGCAAAACTATTTTTAATCAGTCTTAATAACAAAACATGAAAATTACAAAATATGCTTTAGCAGCTGCTGCACTTTCTCTCACATTTTTTAGCTCTTGCTCTGACGATGCAGTTGGACCTTATGGTGGTATCGAGATTCCTAATTCCTATGCTTTTTCAAGAAATGGTATGAGTTCTGTTGATTATGGCGGGCAAACTGCAAGATTGAAAATGTTGAATGAAATGGGTGAGAAATTTACTATTGCTGCCACAAATGGCAATTTGCTGGACGCGGGTGAATTGACAAATATGTATAGCAATACAAATAATGCGTTTTCGTCTGCGGAATTAAATAATTCTGGCAAAAATATTAAAAGCAAAACGGCGTCATCTGCGGATTATTTTAGTTCATTTTTGGGTGGAGGATCATCAACTGAGAAAGCGGCTGTACAAGCAATGTTTGAAAATCAGTTTATACTAGGAGCAGAGGCAAGTCAAGGAAATCCAGCGTCTGCGGGCGTTGCAGGGTCGTATCTTGATGGAAGTAAAATGAGATTATTTGCTGCAAATGGTCTTGAACCACAGCAAATTTTATTAAAAGGAATGATGGGTGCGATGATGATGGATCAGATTTCCAATCAATACCTATCTACTCTGAAACTTGATGGTGGATCCAATGTTATTGAAAACACGAATAAAGTCTTATCCGCAGATGGAAACTTTACAACTATGGAGCACTATTGGGACGAAGCTTACGGTTATGTATATGGTGCAGACAATGCTACAACGAATTCAAAGAAATTTTGGAGTTCTTATATTGATCAAGTTAATGCAGATTCTGATTTTAATACTGTGAGCAATGATGTGGATCTAGCATTTCGCGCGGGACGAGCAGCAATTGTAGCAAACGATTATAGTGGAAGGAATCAGCAAATTGCAAGAATTCAGGAAAAACTAGCTTTAGTGGCTGCAGTTCGTGCGGTGTATTATTTGCAAGAAGGAAAAGGAAAATTGGTAGAGGATAATGGCGCAAAAGCTTTTCACGCACTGTCTGAAGGTTATGGTTTTATTATGTCTTTGAGATACACACGTCAGCCTGGAACAGACAATCCTTATTTCAGCAAAACTGAAGTTGATGCAATGCTTGCTTCACTTATAAGTGGCGAAAACGGTCTTTGGGACATTGATACTTTGAGCCCAAAATTAGATGCAATTTCAAGTCAGATTGCCGCAAAATTTGGTTTTACAGTAGCTCAAGCAGCGACAGTTAATTAATTTAGAATAAATAAAGATAGTTCGGATTGAAACACGTAATTTTGCATCAAATTTAAAGAATACAATGAAAAATCTACTTTTACTAGTTGCATTTGTCTCTGTTCTCACTGCTTGCTCTTCAAGTGATCATAATACGTCGACTTCTGGAGATAGCTTTAATAGGACAGCTTTGTTGACGCATTGGGCAGATAATATAATAATTCCTGCTTTTAGTAATTATGATGTACACTTGGCAGTACTTCAATCAGAAGTTGAAAATTTTAACGCCAATCCATCTCAAGAAAACTTACTTACAGTTCGTAACTCATGGATTGCTGCCTATAAAGCTTATCAGCAAGTAATGTTATTTAATATAGGCAAAGCTGCAGATCTAAATTTTAAAGAAGCTGCAGACACTTATCCTACAGACGCTATTGGGATTGAAGCTAATATCGCGAATGGAAACTACAACCTAGAATTGCTATCTCAATATTCTAAGCAAGGATTTCCGGCCTTAGATTATATGCTTAATGGCTTGAGTGAATCTGATAGTGGAATCATTACTAAATATTCTAGCGATGCCAATGCTGACGCCTACAAATTATATTTGACCTCATTAATAAATGCATTAAAATCTAAAAACGCTGCAATTGTTAGTGATTGGAGTGGTATATATAGATCAACTTTTATTACTAGTAACGGTACTGCGGTTAGTAGTTCGACTAATAAAATGGTAAACCTATTTGTAAAAAATTTCGAGAAAGATATTCGTTCTGGAAAAGTTGGAATTCCCGCAGGTATCTTTTCAAATGGAACTTTATTTCCAGAGAAAATCGAAGGATATTACAAAAAAGACATTTCGAAAGATTTACTTAATACAGCGGTGCAAGCTCAGCAAGATTTTTTTAACGGAAAATATTTTGCAAATTCTCAGGTTGGGCCGAGTTTAAAATCTTATTTGGATGACGTGAAAGCGGTTCGAAACGGCTTGAATTTAAGTGCCATCATCAACAATCAGTTTGAAACTATATACACTACGAATGCGACTTTAAACAGCAATTTATCTCAACAGATCTTGAGTAATAATACAAAAATGCTTGAGGCTTACGATGCCATGCAACAAAACGTGGTTTATTTTAAACTTGATATGATGCAAGCTTTAAACATCACAATTGATTACGTAGATGGCGATGGCGACTAATTTCTGATGAATCAGCGTCTCAAAACATACTTTTTATCTTATAGATCAACTGCAACGCTAGCTTTTTTTAGGCTAGCGTTTGGTTTAATGATGCTTTTCAGTTTAATTCGATTTGCGGCTCACGGTTGGATTGATAAATTTTATATTCAGCCAGATTTTCATTTCAAGTATTACGGATTTGAATGGGTCAAGCCACTTGGAAATTTTACCTACCTTTTATATATAGTTGCCGGTATTGCTGCATTTTGCGTAGCGATAGGTTTAAAATATCGAGTGGCAATTATAACTTTTTTCCTGACTTTCACGTATATCGAATTGATGGATTTGACCTACTATCTCAACCATTACTATTTCATTACAATTGTTAGTTTTGTTTTGATTTTTCTGCCTGCAAATGCAAATTTTTCGGTGGATGCTTATAAAAATAAGGAGTTGGCTTTCGCCAAAATACCGCGTTGGAACACCGACATTTTAAAAGTACTTTTGGCTATCGTCTACATTTATGCTGGTATTGCGAAGATAAATTCTGATTGGCTGTTTGAAGCAATGCCTTTGCGAATTTGGTTGCCGTCTAAAGCTGATTTACCTCTAATTGGACCATTGTTAAAGGAGGTATGGGTTGCTTATGCTTTTAGTTGGATTGGAATGATTTACGATCTGGTCATTGTCTTTATTCTAATGTATAAACCTACAAGGTGGTTTGGTTTTTTTCTAGTGGTTGTTTTTCATGTGCTGACACGAGTTTTATTTCCAATTGGCGTCTTTCCATTTGTGATGATTATCAGCAGCTTGATTTTCTTTGATGCAAACTTTCATCAAAAAGTTCTTTACTATATATCTAGATTATTGAAAATATCGACAGAGGTTTGGCAAAATGGCAAGACGAAAGTTGTTCAGTTTACAGGTTTGTATAATTCAAAATTAGCTTTCTTAAGCGCATTTTTACTTTTTCAATTAGCTTTTCCTTTTAGATATATGTTGTATCCTAATGAACTTTTCTGGACCGAAGAAGGCTTCCGCTTTTCCTGGCGAGTTATGCTTATGGAAAAAGCGGGGTATGCCGAATTTAAAGTTACTGATGCCACTACCAAAAAAACCATACACGTTGACAATAGCGAATTCTTAACCAGATTTCAAGAAAAGCAAATGTCTTTTCAGCCGGACTTTATTTTGCAATATGCACATTACCTACACCAACATTACAAAAAATTAGGCATTGACGATCCAATTGTAACTGTAGAAAGCTACGTAGCTTTAAACGGAAGATTGAGTCGTACCTACATAAATCCCACAATAAATTTAGCAGAACAATATGATACATTTCAGCACAAAAACTGGATTTTACCTTTCAATGATACAATTAAAGGGTTTTAGTTTTTTGTTTTTTCTTTTTATTACTTCTACGATCTTCGCTCAATCAAAAGTGAGTGGAGTGGTAGTACAATCAGGAAAAAAGCCACTTTCGGGAGTCGAAGTCTACAATGTAGATTTGTCAAAAAAAACAATGACCGATTCAAAAGGAGCTTTTAGCATGGAGGTTCAAGACGGATCTGATAATGCTGTTGTGCTTTATAAAGATGGCTATCAAATGATGGAGACTACTTTAAATTCTGCTAGACCAAACGTGGAAATTATACTTCAAAGCGTAATCAATTTATCTGAAGTTGTAATTCAGAACGAGCGCGCTAAGTTATCAAATATGAATAAGTTACGTGATGTAGAAGAAACGGCGATTTACGCGGGAAAGAAGACCGAAGTTATTGCAGTATCTAAATTGACCGCAAATAAATCCATCAACAATACTAGACAGATTTTTGCGCAAGTGGTGGGAATCACCATCAACGAAGGAGCAGAAGGTGGACTTCAATTAAATATTGGAGGTCGTGGATTAAATCCAAATAGAACCTCAAATTTCAATACTCGCCAAAACGGTTATGATATTAGTGCCGATGTTTTAGGATATCCAGAAAGTTACTATTCAACTCCAACCGAAGCTTTGGAAGAAATACAGATTGTTCGTGGAGCCGCATCATTGCAATACGGAACGCAGTTTGGAGGGTTGGTGAATTTCAAAATCAAATCTCCATCAAAAAAGGAAATTGAAGTGTCTACTAGAAACACTTTAGGATCACACAATCTTTTCACCAACTTTACTTCGTTGAGTGGAACAAAAGGAAAGTTTAGTTACTATACTTTTTACAACTTTAAAAAAGGTGATGGTTTTCGACCAAATTCTGAATTTGAAAGTAAGAATTTTTTTGCGAACCTGAATTATCAATTTACAGACAAAACATCTTTGCACTTTGATTATACTCATTTTGACTATTTAGCGCAGCAGGCGGGAGGATTAACTGATTTTATGTTTAATCAGGATCCTTTACAGAGTAACAGAACGAGAAATTGGTTTGGGGTTGATTGGAATTTATTTGCGTTACGACTGAAGCATAAAGTTTCTGACAACGGAGATATCTCTTTACAGTTATTTGGACTAGATGCGAGCCGAAAGGCGGTTGGGTATAGAAGTAATCGAGTTTCAAATCCTGATATTGAAGGTACGGTGCGCGATCTTGTCATAGGTGATTTTGTGAATTGGGGAGCCGAAGCCCGCTATTTGCAAAAGCATAACTTTCTTGGCAATAACAATGCACTATTGATTGGTGCCAAATATTATCAAGCAAAAAATTCAGGTTTGCAAGGACCTGGAAGTTCCGGTAGTGATGCAAACTTCAGTGTGGCAACAGATGAATTTCCATTGTATCCGAGTCAATCTGATTATGAATATCCTAATCTAAACATATCCATTTTTGGAGAAAATATTTTTAGAGTCACCGATAAATTTTCTATTACGCCAGGCTTTAGATTCGAAAATATTCGTACTCAAGCAATCGGATCGTATCGTCAAATTAATGTTGATCTCGCCGGAAATCCTATTTTAGATGTAACTAAAGAAGAAAATAACATTAAAGATCGAAATTTCTTATTATTTGGAATTGGATTAAGCTATAAACCTACAAACCGTTTGGAATTTTACGGAAATGTTTCACAGAATTACCGCTCTGTAACCTTTAACGACATTAGGACTGTTTCAACCTCTCAGGTTATTGCTGAAAGCATTGGCGACGAAACTGGCTATACATCAGATATTGGTATTCGTGGTCAGATCGATAATAAAGTAACATTTGATGCAAGTGTTTTTGGACTTTATTATAACGAGAAAATTGGTGAGTATGAAGCGTTAAATCCAAATGGCAGTGCCCTTGTTGTGCGATTTCGCGACAATATCGGAACGGCAATTACCTACGGATTTGAAGCGATGATTGATTGGAGTATCAGCAAAACTTTCTTTGCGGAGAACGATCAATTTAGCTGGAGCGTTTTTACCAATTCGGCAATTACAGAATCAGAGTATTTAGAATCTGACGTATTAAAAATAAAAGGAAATAAAGTTGAATTCGTTCCTTTGTTAAATTTGAAAACTGGGACTTCAATTGGGTATAAAAACTTTATGTCGAGCATTCAGCTAAGTTACGTTTCATCTCAATTTACCGAAGCTAATAACAGTATTACTGATAATTTGGACAATACCTTCGGGATTTTCGGCGAAATTCCATCTTACTACGTAGCAGATATTTCGGCGTCTTACAAATGGAAGATGTTTAAATTAGAAGCAGGAGTTACAAACTTTACAGATAATAAATATTTTACACGTCGTGCGACCGGATATCCTGGCCCTGGAATTATTCCGTCAGAAACTAGAGCATTTTATACAACTTTGGAGTTTACTTTTTAGGAGCTTTTTTGCTTCGCCCGTTCGCTTTGCTCGGGTCTGCTATCCACTGTATTTTTGCTACCCCTAAAAAGGGCGGCAAAGGATGTGCTTCGGCCGTTCGCTTTGCTCGGGACGTCCCATCAGGGCTGGGACATCTGCGTTAATAAGTAGTTGTGAACACTAGTAAAATAAAAACTAAGGAAAAGATCTTTAGGAACTCTCATCCGCGCAAGGGGTGGGAGCGGCATCCTTTGCTGCCAACATGAATATTTTTATTTGAAAACTCATTTTCTGGCAGCAAAGATACAGTGGACGACCCGACCCGAGCCACCCGTTATTTGAATTGTAGGAAAGTCGTTGTGGCGACGGGTTGCGCCCAAATTCAGCATATAATTGTTGGTATAGACTTGCAGCTACAGGAAGTTGGCGATTTTCACCATAAATGTTGATGCGGAGAATCAATGTTTGAATAATCACAAAACTGTCTGCGAAGCACTGAATCGCTAATTTATTGTATGTGCCGCTATAAGCCGACTTTATTGTCATAAAGTATTTCCCTTATTTCTGTTTCGGTCACTAATTCTGCACTTGATAGTGCGTCTATTGCCTGATTAATTGTCACATAAATTGTCGTTTCGTTAAAAGCCGATTTTTCTTTACCAAGAGCAGAGACAAGAAGATTATGAACTGCGTAAAATGTTCTTTCGACCTCGTATGGCAGTTCCCAGTCTGAGTCCTGTAAAGCTAAAATGGGGTCACTAAATTGTCTGCTAAATGGTATAAGGTCAAAGTTTTTAATAATTGCTTTATTAATTCTATTTGTCAAAATATATTTCTCTACCGCATCTATTGTCTTTTTCAGTAGTGTTCTGTCTACCGAATGAAGGAGTCCAACAACTGTGTCATGATAGGTAAGTTCGTTTTTGTCAGCATAATTGTTCCAAATTGCAAGTGTCAACCTTGTCAAGCGAATTGCAATGTCGAACCGCTTATCTTTTGGTAAATTGTCAATATGTTCTTCTAGTGTCATTTGATCGTACTAAAATGAATTACATCACCTTAAAATGAATGAACTCAATATAAAAGAATTTTTTCAAAACTCTAATTTGGAATCGACGTATTTGCAGAATTAAAGTCCAACTTTTTATATTTCTTTGCCATTTTCTGATCGAGAACTTCTTTATCATTTGAAAAAGTCACCATTGGATCGTCAAAATGCCAAGTACCTAAGTAATTCAGCGAATTTTTTTTGATCGTAAATTTAAATCTTTTCAAATCAGTTTCTTTTAGAGCTCCAGACTGCAATTTTAAATGTAGGTTTTCGTTGGAGATTACATTCTTAAAAATCGGTTCTCCAAACATGTTAGCGCCATACCAAGTACTCTGATTATAGTTGTAATAGATAATTTCATAGTCGCCGGCAAGTATGGTAAAGCAAAAGGTGTTTTCCTTGGCCGACTTCATCATTGGTTTTACTACAAAACGAAAATACTCCGAAGTTGCTACAATCTTAATCATAACTTCCTGCACTAATCCACCACTACTAAAGCCAAGACGTTGAATAAAGTTACCGTAAATGGTGGCTTGACCTTCCTTAATTATTTTATTTCCAGAATATGCCGAAAGAGATTTAGCTTGCTGTGCATTCACAATTACGGATAATAACAGGAATATGCTACTAAATATGATTTTCATTTGCGCTGGTTTTTGTCATTCAAAACTACTATTAATTTGAAATATTACCCGCAATTTTCTTACTATTATTACGACCTTTTTCTAGTCGATAAAACAGAAGCCGTTCGTTTATTAAATCGATCTCTACGTCCATTTTTATCCTCTCGTAAATAATTTTTAAGCCACTGTTTTTGTTTCTGAACATCGACATTTACGCTGATAACGGACTTTCGTAAACGATTTGCCGCCAATGTAGTTTTAGGATTTGCTGTGGGAAGTGAATTCAAGATTTCGGAGGCGGTACTAATATCAACTTCCGCCTTTGCGACCATGTTTTTCAAGGAATGATCAGATGCCGTCTGTCTGCTACTATTATTTCTGATCTCTATAAAGTTATTGAGTGCCGTAAGTGCCTCATTATAATGTGCTGCTGCAGCATTGTAGAGATTGACAACCTTATTTTGATGGGCATGATCGATAGCGGTTTTTAAGTAAGTGAGCTGTTTTCTAATTAGATTATTTTGCACACCAGTGTCTTCAACTCGCTCTGCAGAACTTTTTAATTTCTCCTCATAAGATTGCTGCTGTTGAATTTTTAGAGCTTTCTGAAAATCGAATTTCTTGATATTTGAAGTTATATTAATTTTCTCGCTACAAAAATCTTGATTGCTAATCGGAGAGTTGGAAAACTGCCATAGATAATCAAATGGCATATGTGATGCGAGATAATCTTCTGGATGTTGTTGAAAAAAATCGTCGTTCATCTTTTTGATAAACTTGCCATTTTTAACGAATCCAGCGCTCCAAGTGGGGTCATATAAATACCAAAAACCGTCAACTAAGGCTGCGCTCCACGCATGCGATTGCGAACTAATATTCGAATTATGCTTAGTGTATCCCTCTATAACGTACGATTGAAGACCAACTTTATTACATATCTCTGTAAATAATGCTGCATAATTTTCGCAAATTCCTTTTCGCGATTTTAATGATCGCAATATCTTTTGATCTCTATTTTCTGTAACGTCGTATAAATAATCGATTTCATAAGAAATATTAGTTGCAACCCACACAAAAACTGCTCGACTTTTATCTTGGTCAGATTTGAAATGTGATTTAATATAAGAAGCAATCAAGTCTGTACTTTGAGTCATTGATTTGGGTATTTTTAATACTTTTTTGTCAATAGTAGAAAAGTTATTTTGAGGACTATTCTGAGAAAATGATGAATTTGAATATAAGAGGAAGACTAAAATTAAATGTAGAAATTTCATAGTAGGTAGGGGCGATAGTAAAAAGTATGACAATAGAGAAGGAGTATTCTACAAAATTGCGTAGGTGCCGCGAAGTAGAATATAGAAAAATGGTGAGATGTTGAAGTGTTATTTCGCACGAAATAATGTAACAACGGACAACGAATAAAGTTATGCTATAATATTTTTTTTTGAACTGTTAAGTACCAGAAATGTCTTTGGAAACACTGCAATACAACGTCGTAGTATTCAAAGTTATTTCACAAACAAGTCGATTATAAGAACTTGTTAGTTATAATTATTTTCACTCCATTGCAAATGAGCGCATTACTGATATTTAAGACTTTAAAAAATAAAAACTTTAACAATCAACGATAAAACCGGAGGCTGAACCGTATCAAAATTTGACATCTAGGTACGCTCGTTTCTAATTTATTGGAACACCAAATAAAGAAAGTTTGCGCTCATAAAACATTGATTTTCGAGCTATCTTTCCTTTACTGAGATAGATTTTAAGCCATTCTTTCTGTTCTAAGATATTATTTGAAGCAGCTTCAGCAGCAGTTTTTAATTGATTTACCAAAGTGGTTGTGCTTGCATCGGAAACAGGAATTTCGCCCAAAATTGTTTTGGCTTTCTCCAAATTTCGAGCGGCATCATCAATTATGGTCTGAATTTCATGATCAGAAACTTGTGGTTTAAATTGCCTATTTCGATAATTAATAAAGTCATTATATTTGGCAATTCCTTCATTATAAGACGCGCTCGCATTATTAAATTGTTTCACAACGAGATTCTGCTGAAGATTCTCAGCAGCTAATTTTAAGTATTTTAATCTTTCAAAAATGAGTGCATTTTTAACCCCATTTTTCTCGACACGAGTAGCAGCTAACTTTAGTTGGTTAACTTCAGATTGCCTCTCGTAAGTAGCCAATTCTTCGGTGAAATTATATTTGACTTTCGCCTTATTTTGTTGGGTTTTACTTTCATAGAATTCTTGATTGGTAATTGGATACTCTAAAAACTGCCACAAATAGTCAAAGGGCATATGTGTCTTAATAGATATTTCGGGTCTTACTTTAAAAAATTTGTTGTTAATTTTCTTGGTAAACCTATTTCCACTTATGTAACCCGACCCCCACGTTGGATCAAATATATACCATGCACCGTCTACGTACGCTGCATTCCAAGCGTGTGATAGTTGATCAATTGCCTCATTTTGCTTGGTGTATCCGGCAACTACGAAAGATTTAACACCAACTTTATTTAAAATTTCGTTTAACAGAGCTGCGTAATTCTCGCAAATACCTTTCCGAGTTTTCAATGTGCTAGCGATTCTGTCTGAACTAGTTTCTTCAAAATTAATCACGTACATATTTTCAAGATCGTAGCTGATAGTTGACGCGACCCAAATAAAAGCAGCGCGAGATTTTTCTAGATCAGTCCTAAAATTTGAACTTATGTAACTTGCAATCTGATCGGTAGTATTTGTTAGATTTTGTGGAATTAACAATGCTTTTTTATCGATTGCAGAAAATTCATTTACAACCGCTTTCTGCGAAAATGAAACGTGAGAAAAAAGAACGGCAAGAAGAATGGTCGTAATAAATTTCATAACTCGAAAAGATTGTGATTTAGAGTTGTTAATGATTAAATTTCTAACCAATTAAGTCCTGTAAAAATCCAGTTTCGAGCAAAGATAATAATTAATTAAAGGTATTCTTAACAGATATTTTTGGAGATTTCGCAGTTATAAATATGTTTATCTTGTAAAGACACAGATTTATGGAAGCCTTTTTTAAGAATATGCTTTAGCATTAACTCACTCAACAATCGTAAAAACATCGAGTTATTTTATGGGAAAGTTTTTTTGATAAAATTTAAGGCAAAAAAAAGGGAGAAATTAATCTCCCCCAATCATTTTGGATGTTATTCCTTTTTTGGTAGTCAATTCGGCAATTACAACTCCAGCAATATGGAGCACGACAAATATCGGAAACCAATAAACTCCCCATTTATGTACCATTTCTATAGTTTCTTTATACGCTTCAAATAGGTGGTACTGAATTGATAGACCAGTAACTGCGGAAAGGAAGACGAAAGTGTAAAAATAAATATATGTAAAACCTTGAAATCGTACTTTGGGAGTCTGTGTTTTTGCGAAAGGATTTGGGAACCGGATTCCTTTTACAATCATATAAATGATGCGAGCTATAAAAGCAAAAATCATAACATAAGCAAAAATCTCGTGCCATTCCCACATAGGCGCTCGTATCGTTTTGGCAATATCGGTCATAATTTCTTTAGAAATTGGTGTCGAGGTAGTCTTATCCTCAATTACAGAGATCATATGGTTTTTATTCATCCAATACAATCTTAGGAAACCAGTTATAAACAAAATTGGCATTGCCAAAGCAATCAACCAGTGTAATAATCGATGTATTACTGTAAATTTTTCTTTAGTTTCCATAAAAAAGGGCTGACTTATTAATTAAAATATTGGTGATATTGCTTATACGAATTTTGGAGTTCCAGTACTGTTGCGTCTGCCATTGCAGCATCGGTTGCTTTCTCCAATTTTTCGGTTAATTTTAAGTGAGGATGTAGCCATTTATGCAATTCATCGTGACTCTTTCCGTCCATTGTGCAACTTTTAATTAGCTGATTATTTTGCGACTTTAACTCCTCCGCAAGCATTTTGTAATCTGTCCCTTTGTTTTGTGTATAGTCGTTGACAAGTTGTTCACCTTTCATTACAAATGGTTTCATTTCGGCATTAACCAACCACCTTTGACCATTATTCATCATAATTGCGCTATTAGCATCTTGATCAAGATGTTCGTCCATCATTTTGACCTCTACTTCGGAATTTGGATCGACTGCAATATCTTCTTTTTTATTATTACAGCTATAGATAAACATGCTACCAATTGCTACTAAAAGTACCTTTTTCATTTTTCAATTATTTTGGGGTTATAAAAACATATTCTCGTACACTTAGACTAGCACATAACTATTTCTGTAATACTTTTTTGTACTAATAATGATGACTTAAGCGCTTGTTAAAATTACATAATAATTACGGAAGAAGACCTCTAATTGTAAATTAGTTGTTACCTATATTTTGGTGAATCTTTAGAGTGTTTCTTGAAGCCCCGTTGCCTCTCAAGTGTGCCATACTCTTGTCTAACTGCATTTTTTAAATTTAAATATCGAAATTACATTGTAGTTTTTAAAATTGAAAAAAATATTTTGAGGATGGTGGATGCTATTAGATCGTTATTATATAGGAGATAAAAATCTTCTCTTACCTAGACGGTAATTAGTTCTATCATCAACACCTAATATATTTAGACAGAAATTGGTAGAAAATTGAAGTGCCCAAATAATAAATTCTGAAATTTATTATCTGGGCACTATTTTCCGATCGACTTTTACAATAGACCTACACTACAATAACTAGGCTCTTTTAAGAAAACCCTCTTCATTCTTAGGATTATCTCCATATTGATTTTCGCCCTGAGTGCCTTCTGTACAATAAAGGACTAGAAGCCAGATTGCTCCAGCTAATGGTATTAAAACTACAAACATCATCCAACCACTTTTATTTATATCATGTAGTCTGCGCACACTAACGGCAAGTCCCGGTATAAACATCGCTATTCCATAAAAAATGTATAATGGGCCATAAGGGATGCCAGCAAATGTAATTCCCAAAACATTGTCTACTATCATTGCAACAATTGAAAAAATCATATTAAATAATATGAACATCCAATACTCTTTGCGTCTTGCTCTACCATTAAAATCTGCGTACTGTTTAATAACTTTTAAATACCATTCCATAATTATTCTCGATTAGATTTTCCTACTGTTTAGGCTGTTCGGTTTCGCCCTGTTTTTTAAAGTGTTGACCAGTCTCCACAAATACTTTTATTAAGAGGTAAATAACGTTAAAATTAACTTAATAAAACAAGTTTTCTAATAATAATATTTATTTAAAATATATCGTTAACAGGATCAGACTTCTACTATTAAGAATTAAATTTTAGAATCTGTAACCTAATGAAAATTGAAATACACTATTCTTTAAGTTGAGTGATTTAACTTCTCCCGCAAGTTGAGACTTAGAGTCGATAGCGGCCACACCGCCGCCATAGCGTGCTTGCACAAAAAGGCTTTGCGTAAGATCATAAGATGCTCCAATATTCAAGCTAAGATCCATCCCGTTCATTCCTTTCTCGACATAAATTTGCTGACCGCCAAAATAGTAGATACCATCATTTAGTAAATCGACCGTCACGGTACTGTTTTCTGCGGGAGCATCGGCGTTAGTGTATTCCCATTTTGATTTAGCACTAATCAAGAATCCAATTTGAGGACCTACTTCTAAGTGCAATTTGTTGATCACTTCATATTTAAACATCAGTGGAATATTTAAATACGTGAGTGTTGGATTCTGCACAAATCTTTGTGTTTGATAAGTTTGCGTAGGAGGATTCCAGACAGTGCCCCTTGTATCTATTTGATTTCCTTGAATCGATATTAATAGTTCGGGAGCAAATTTAATTTTTTCGTTAAGATGAAATTCGACAAAACCACCGAGGTGAAATGAAGTGAGTGGGCTAGTTTCAATTGTTAAATAATCTCCGGACGTGGTTGGATAATCTCCCGATAAGTTTGAAATGTTCAAACCTGCTTTTGCTCCAAAGGTCACTTTCTGTGCAAATGTTGTTATAGAGCACAACATCAAAGCTCCAAAAATAATTTTTTTCATAAAAATTTGTATAAAATAGTAAAAACTTCAAGATTCAATAATTGCATTTCATATTTTGTGCAATAGTACGCTTAAAGATTTATTTTCCCAACTGCAAATTGTCCATAATTTTCGAGGTTGAAGTGATATAACGATTTCGCCGTATGCACTACTCACAATAAGAAGTTTGCAATAATTTACTGCAATTTTTAATAAATTCTGACAGCCGCAGATAATAAGTTCCACGAAAATAAATTAATTTCTCTTTTATATTCATAAAAGGTTTACATTTGTATTATACAAGTTGAATAATACTAATTGAATATGACGAAAGACATTGTACCTGACTTACTTTCTGCTTGGGAAGAAACCTATAAAAAAGGTCAACTAACATTATGGATATTTTTGTCGTTAAAGGACGGGCCGAAATACGTTGATGAGATTAAGGAATTTGTAGAAACAAAATCTCAAAACACGATGAGTTGCGAAGAGCAGAGTTTGTATAGAAATTTACGCAAATACGAACACATTGATGTAGTTTCTTTTGAAAACAGAAAAGGAAATAAAGGACCAGACAGGAAATATTATTTTTTAACAAAAATGGGAGAGCAGTTGCTTCAACAATTTATTACTCGAAATATAAACTTATTCTTCTCAGCAGAAATTAATAACCTTCTAAAAAAGTAACTATTATGAAAAATCTATTAACAGCAAACTTACTTAAATTCACATTGTCTGCAATCGTACTTACAATATTGTTTAGGATTGCCTTAAGTTCATTTATCACAAATAAAATGATTGGAGTACTTCTGATTTCGGCAATTGCTTATGGTATATTAATGTGGATTAGTGGATACTTCTTTGGAAAGAAAGACTATGAAGACCTACCGATTCATGATGTTGGATTTAGATTTCATCTTGCAACATTTTTAGCTCACAATATCATCTCAATTCTATGGTTTACATTCGGATTTCAGTCAAAATATGAAGATATTGGCATAATTTATCTGACCGCTGGGATTTGGGGTGTTTTTCTACTGGCACATTTTATTTATTATTTGTCAATGAGAAAATCGACAGTCAACAATTTGGGTAGAGAAGATTTGTTTGAGTAAATAACCGCCTTGGACTGTATTGCGGGTTTGTTTTTCTGTATTCCCATTAAATAAAAAGAAGATGCCGTGATTGAAGTAGAAAGCATAGGATTTACACTATAGTCTTATAATAATGTGAAAAACCAAAATATACTCACTAGTGATAGGAAGAAATTGAACAAGTTGGACGTGAAAAACTGTGATAGTAGACGCGGCTGTAGTATCGAATATTTATAAAATAAGATTTTAATTGTATTTATTTTATATATGTCGATTATTTTGATTTCCGCGCAAGGGGTGGGAGCGGCATCCTTTGCTGCCACTAAAAAAGTTTCTATACTATCATAAAATTTCTGGCCGCAAAGATATAGTGGACGACCCGACCCGAGCCATCTCTTAGCTCTATACCAAAAAAGGTCATTGTGGCGACGGGATGCGCCCAAAAAAGCAGTAAAAGTTCTGCTAAATAATGGTAAATATGTTATGCTATTTTATTAAAATTAATGCCGCTAGATGCTATTTTGCTACTACATATACCAACAATTTGGTAGGTCCAAATTGTCAAAATATGATATATTACGACTTGGTAAATAATTTAATTCCGAATATCGACAGGCAAACGACTTTAATTATTTCTACACCAACATAATAATAATGAAGGGTAGAAGCTGGCGGAACTTGACCTTGTATATAAATTTCTGCTCTGCTATCTAGCGATGGCAGTAGCCAAAAAGTTTGTAAAAGCAACATTAATAGCGGTATGAAGTATGCTAAATTTGAAAAGCTAGTAATTTTATTTTTTGACATTACTAAATTGGCGGCAATAAGTATAGCAAACAGCCATTCCATCATATTTAGCGCCGCAAAAACCATTCGCCCGATGCCTAATCCAATGGGAAGTGTTACTCCCGGAGCACGAAATTTGAGCCAGGCTTCCATAAAACTGATTGCACAAACAAAGCCGATCCATAGAAAAACACTTACAATTGCCAACTGAAATTTTGTTGTTTTCATATTATTTTGACTGATGTATTATTATTATAATATGTTATTTTCGAATGAAACATCTGCGCCATTCTGTTGCCCTGCCACTTTGCTTTTTCCGCTTTTTCTCCTTCAAACAAATCGTCAACGGTCTTAGTAAATAATAACAACCATTGATCAAAATGCTCCAAATCGATAGGTAGTTTTGCATGTGGAACGAAAGGACTTCCGTAATAAGTATGCTCCTCCAGCAAAACTGTCTGCCAGAAGCTATACATTTTTGTAAGATGCTCGGGCCACCGGTCCTGAATTTTATTATTGAAAATATCTTTTAGCGTATGGTCTTCGCGAATTTTGTTATAAAAAGTATCAACCAGAAGCTGGATATCGACTAAATTTTGAATGTCGTTTTTCATCAGATACTCCTATGTTAAATATTACTATTAGTTACAATGTAAAACGCCGCCCAGCCCACAAAAGCGATTAATAAAATCCAGAGCCAAGTGGGCACTGTTTGCGGGGTTTCACTTCCTTCGATTATAAAATTAATCTGATCTCCTTTGTCATAAGCATTAATCATCAGTGGAACACTGCCATCTACTACTTCATTTTCTGACAGCCCTTCGACCGCAATTGCAGGACCATTTCGAACAATAAACTTTATTTTTCGGATTCCTTCACGACCGCTCGTGGATCTACTCACCAATTTTAGAACGTGCTCACCGTCAGTTAGTTTTGTTGTGTCCAATTCAAATTGTACTGGTGCGACCAATTCTGCGATTGGCTGTAAATCGTCGTCGACAAATAGCGAGACTTTACTTTTATTTTCTACCATTATCGTTAGTATTTTAAAATAGATTTCTTAATATGATCGCTATTTCTTTCACCTGGTTTGACTAAAAATTTTACTGAAAAAATTAAGGTCAATATTGTAATAAATGAAATTATCCCAATGATTACCCAATCCCAATTACTGGCTGGACTACCGCCGTGGGTAATTCCTCGAGTAATTGCAGGTTGCTGCTTTTCGCACGCGGGGCACGCTAAAGCAGCAATATTTACACAGAAAAATAATAAAAAAGTGACTGTATGTTTAAACTTATTTTTCATCTCTCCAGTAGTTATTTGCATTTGCAATAGTTTGAAATTCGATTGCTACAACTTGGGCAGATTGAATAAGTTGGGCGGTGTCTTCGGCATATTCAGGTCGTAATTTTCTACGTTTTTCAGGATCGGTCTGTATTGCACCAATAGTTTTGCGAGACATTAATATTGCCAATTCTCTGCCTTCTTGCGGCGTTTTGGTCAGCAAGCTCTTTAACCATATTTCATCATTAGCCATAATTTCTTAATTTTAGTGATTATTATAACGATTCCATTATTTTTTTTACTTCCTCTAAAGTGACCTTTTTTGCATCATTTCCCCAACTTGTTCTTTCATGATTAATGATGGCAGTAACTTCTTCTGCGGTAAGGTTGTTATCGGACCCAACTGCATTCATCACAGCATATTCGGCGCGAGCATCGTATCCTAACATTATAACATTTACAAAAAGTTCAAGATCATCACCCAAAACAATTTTACTTCCTTTAAGTGGAGGAAAAGCACCAGCTAATCCTTCTCCATTTCCTTGATGACAAGCGGCACAGTTTTGAGTGTAAAGTGTTGCGCCATCAGGAAGATTTTCTTCACCACCATTTGCAGCAGCAGCCACAGCGACTTCTTTTTTCTTGTATAAAAATTCCATTGGCAGTTTGCCGTCCGGTAGATCAACTTGTTTTAAACTTTGCAAATAAGCTACTAATTGAAGTGCTTCTTTGGTAGCGATAATTTTTCCGTTAATTCCATTTCGAAATTCATCAGGCACTATCACTTCAACATCATCTTTTCCTAATTTATCTTTTACTTCAAAAAGCCAAGGATATGCTGGCATAATTGAAGACCCCACAACTGCTCTCGGCTGATAAAGGTGAAGTAAATTCCACGCCATACTTGGTTGACGAGCTCCAATATTGGTTAGATCGGGACCAGTTCTTTCAGTTCCCATCAAAGTTGCAGTATTTCTCCAAAAATCTATTCTAGTATTATCTGCGTAATCCGCAGGAATTCCGGGGCGTTTTCCCCAGGGTTTGTCCATATCCACATTTCGAACCTGCTGCGTATGACAAGCTACACAGCCATTACTGATATAACTTAATTTTCCTTGGTACGCATCTTCACTTAGAGGAACGTGATTAGGAAGCGGCGCATTGTTTTGCTGATTATGAATAGCCGGCAGAATAGCAACAGCGATGGTCAAACCAATAAATAAGGCCAAGGCTGCTAAAAATAATTTTTTATAATTGTCAAAAAAATCCATTTCGTTTATATTAATTAGTTAGACCATGATTTTCTAATTCTTGCTTTGCTCTCAAAATTTCTGCTGGGGAGTTGGGAATTTCCTCATCAACATTTCGTCTCACCATTTTGTAAAAATTGTACGCAAAAATGATATGCGAAATCCACATTAGTGATCCACCAATCGCGCGCCATAACCAGTAAGGCGCCATCAATTCGACACTTTCGATAAATGGTTTTCCATCAATCCACATCAATCCACGAAGTGTTGAACCGTACATTAGCGGAAAAGTGTAAAAAATTAATCCAATCAGCGCAAACCAAAAGTGAGCACCAACTAAAACTTGAGAAGGTTCCTTTCCGGTTAATCTCGGAACAAGAGTATAGATGAATCCCCAAAGCATAAAACAAATAATCCCGTACATCGTTAGATGAGAGTGAGCCACCGTAAAATCTGTGAAGTGCCATACTAAGTTGGTAAACCTAAATGCTTCGGCAGTTCCTTGTAATGAACCAGTGAAGTAAAATATAATTCCAATTAGATAGAAAGGAAGTGTGTAACTGGTGGAAATTTTGTGCCATGAACCCTTAAAGGTCATCAAGAAGTTGGTCGTACCCGCTACCACCGGAATTACCATTCCCACACTACCCACGATAGCTACTGTCTGCAACCACCACGGGATAGCACTAAAGATAAAGTGGTGTGTACCAATTAAAGTGTAAAACAGAATCTGCGTCCAGAAAGCCAAAATTCCTAAACTGTAAGAATAAATTGGTTTATTAAGTTGTTGTGGTAGGAAATAATACATCAATCCCAAAGTAAAAAGCATAAACCACATTCCCACACCTTGATGCATATAGTATCCTTGCACAATTGTTTCGCCTAAGCCATCTTGCCACGTAGGCCAATATGCTACGACCGAAATAACAATCACATACATCATTGCTGCCACGATATACCAATTGGAAACATAAATTTCTTTGGTAGTTTTTTTGGCTACTGTCTGCACATAATTTATCAAACTAATTATAACGGCAATTGCAAATAGCAACATTACTGGCCAAATATATTCTCTATACTCTCCACCGCTGTTATTAATTCCAGCCATCAAGCAAATACTCCCTATTATCACAGAAGCATTAATTAGAATAAGCGAAAACCATCCAGTTTTAATACTATGAATAGGAGTGTTACTAACTCTCGGCACTACATAATAACCTAGTCCGATCATAGCGAGGGAGGCCCAACCCCAAAAAACAGCGTTGGTATGAACAGGTCTGAGTCGTCCAAAACTAAGCCAACTTTGATGGTCGATGTCGGGCGCCACGAATTTAATTCCGAGATATTCACCAACGGTAGTTCCAAAAACCAGCCAGAAAGTTGCGCAACCTAAATACCACAAGATCAGCTTTGTTAGTTCTGGTTCTACGTACGGACGCGGCTTGCTTCTTCGTTTTTGCTCAATAAATCGAAATCCTTCAATTTCATTAATATTATTGATCAGACCTTTCTTATCTTCTGCTGGATTGTCGCCAGCCAGTTCAGTATTAGAAAGACTAAACTCAAGTTCCTTCTTTCGTGATTCCAACTTAGATACTTCGGCAGGATCCAGACTTCTTAGATACTCATTAAATCTGTCCAATTCTTTCTTCTTTCCAATCTTGTTTATTATCGCATAGACCTTTGATATTAAAATACCAGTGGCAATAAGTACTGGTATTAAAATGAGAAAAAGCGTAATAATGATTCCGGACTCGCTAAAAATGTTATTGGTTTCCATTGGCTATTTATATTGGAGGTTATTGTCCATTATTAAATTAAATTTTTTATCTTTTTAAGAATGTTAATCCCTTTTCTAAGTCATCAGCCAACGATTTAATGCTCGTTGTTTCGACCATAGTTTTAAGTTCATCTCTAATAAATTTGAATTGATTATGCACCGGACACGGTTTTAGTTCATTGCATTTTATAAGTCCGAGACCACATCCATTATAAATATCATCCCCGTCAATAACTTGCACAATTGTGCTCATCATTGTATTTTCAAATTGAAAACTATCCATCGAAAAACCACCAGTCGGACCTTTGCTTGATGTGATGATATGATTTTTGGATAGTAATTGCAGAATTTTGGAGGTATAGGACGCAGGTGATTTTATTGCATCTGCTACATCTAATAAACTTGCTTTCTTACCCAATTGTGATTGAACTGCAATAAATATGCAGGCTTTAAGTCCGTATTCGCAAGCTTTAGAAAACATATAAATGCTATTTTGATTTAGCAAAGATATAGTATTTTTAGTAATGGACAAATTTGTCCACTACTAAATTTTGTATATTTTTAATTTTGTAAAATTTCGAGAAGGGGGTGCTTTTGTGGGAGCGTAGCGTCGTTTTTTTTACTGTATCTGTTTTTTCAATTATCTATTGTACAACTTTAATTCGGAAGCTTTCCTGGTATGTAGTTAAATGTATTGCTGAATTACTCCACATTAGGAAAAGAAATTTTATAAAAAATATAATATTTTAAATTAATGGTAGTAAATTGTAAACAAAATATTTTTACTTTTTTCAGTCAAAATAAAATAACACTTCTTATATGGATTTCGACAAAGCGTATGATCTAGTTACTAGCAAATTATCTATTTGGATTAAAGAATTTATTAAAATGTTACCAAATTTAATTTTGGCCGCAATTATTTTAGTTATTGGATTTTTTATTGCCAAATTTCTACGAGGATTTTCCAGAAAGATGATTTCGAAGATTTCCAACCATAAAACGCTAAATAATTTATTTGCCTCTATAATTTATATCACCTTTATTGGAATTACAATTTTTGTTATTTTAAGTATTTTGCAGCTAGACAAAGCAGTTACCTCAATATTAGCGGGAGCGGGAATTATAGGACTGGCCCTAGCATTTGCTTTTCAAGACATTGCGGCCAATTTTATTTCAGGCATATTTATTTCCTTCAGACGCCCTATTAGCATTGGCGATATCGTGAAAATCGGCGATTATATGGGTAAGGTAAAAGAGATAAATTTGCGAGATACCATCATTCTTACTTTTCAAGGTCAGATGGTTATTATTCCTAATAAAAATGTTTTTCAGAATCCCATTGAGAATTATTCATTATTAGGCAAGCGCCGTCTCGACCTAACTGTTGGCATCTCTTATGATGCTGATTTGGAAAATGTCGAGAAAATTACCTTAGACGCTGTAAAAGACATTACCGGTTTATCAGATGATGCCATTACGATGGGCTACAAAGAATTTGCCGATAGTTCGATCAATTACGTAATTCGTTTGTGGATTCAAAACCCCGAGCAAGCGGAATATTGGAGAGTTCGGCACGCAGTAATTATTGCTATCAAAAAAGCCTATGATACCAACAATATATCGATACCATTTCCAATTAGAACTTTGGATTTTGCCGGTCAGCCAATCGAAACAAAAGTTTCCAATCAAGAATAATTTGTATTTTTAGGAGCAGAGGATTTGGTTTTCAGTTCACTATCTGTCCTGCTATCCGCTGTATCTTTGTGTTTTTTAAAAGAAAAAAAACACAAAGGATGCCGCTGCTATCAGGGCTATTTCTGAGGGATTCGTTTTCATAAGTTATTCAACATCTTGTTATTTCGAACAAAGTTAGAGGTTAGATAATTAGCTATCGTCTATAACCGCAAGCTTATCATTTCGAACAGATAGTGAAATTTAACACTAAGTATGTAGAACACTGAACCGCCAACTTGTCATTTCGAGCAGAGCGAGAAATTAAATAGTAAGTCTACAGAACCCTACCGCAAACTTGTCATTTCGAGCATAGCGAGAAATCACATAATAAGACTAAAGCACCTCTTATAATTTATTAAGTAGATCGGAGTATACACAGGAATTAAAATGCAATTTTTCTCAATAGATTTCGCAAAAAAAAACATTTGAAAGATTTGTATTATGTGATTTCTCCTTCGTCGAAATGACAAGTTTGCGTGTGAAATGTTCGGAGAACTGATAGTAATTGAGCCATTATTATTTTTAACACCTACGAAATCAATAGTACAAATACGCCCAAACTTGTCATTTCGAGCAGAGCGAGAAATCACATAATCTAGCTAAAGCATATTTCTAAAATGGTTAGCATTTTCTATTTACTGAAATAACTTATTTAATTATCTTAATAATTATAATATATGATCAGATACTGACCAATATTTTGTGATTGGCTACGCACGTTCGCAAAAGCTCCCGTCTCCCTAGCCGAAATGAAAAATTTGCGTGAAAACTATGCGAACAATTAATAGTAAGTCTACAGAACCCTACCGCCAACTTGTCATTTCGAGCAGAGCGAGAAATCACATAATCTAGCTATAGCATATTTCTAAAATGGTTAGCGTTTTCTATTTGCTGAAATAACTTATTTAATTATCGTAATAATTATAATATATGATCAGATGCAGACCAATATTATGTAATTGACTACGCACGTTCGCAAAAACTCCGGTCTCCCTAGTCGAAATGAAAAGTAGACAATAAAGCTGACGACACTTCCAAATATATTAGAATTGGTCAATTTTTCCCTTTTACCTTACGATATCCAAGTATTCATTTTTATCTTTTCAATTTTTTAGATTATTTCACTTTTTCAATCTTTTGTATTTCTCCGCACGAAGGATGGCAGTGGCATCCTTTGCTGCCAAACGATAATTTCAATCTCAATTCCAATTTTCTGGCAGCAAAGATATAACGGACAGCCTGACCTGCGCCTCATCTTGCTTCAATGTTAAGACAAATTTTCTGGCGCAGGGCGTGCCCAAAAAATTAACGTAAATGTTATCCTAGAGATAAATCTTAAGTTTGCCTTCCTCTTATTTCATTTCGATTTTTTAAATTTCTCGAATCTTTCAATCTTTTAATTTTTCAATTTTTCAATCTTGCCACCTATGTAACATTAGTTACCAACCAAGCTAATTATCGATAGTACTTTTGTTGTCTAAATAATCTTACAATGACAAATAAGCTATTACTTCTTTCGATTGCCTTGCTAAGTATGCAGCAAATCTTGAGTGCACAGACCGTCCAGCCGATTGCAAAGTCGGAGGTGATGAGCAGATTCGCCAAAAATGCATCTGTGAATATTGCAGTGCAGGAATTTAAGCAAGCAAAAGCTGAGTATCGTCAGACTAATGCGGTGTTTTTGCCAACAGTGACCGCAAGTCATACTGCTTTTTCTACTACAAATCCTTTGATGGCTTTTGGATCTAAACTGAATCAGGAAATTTTGACTGCAAATGACTTCAATCCTGATTTACTGAATAATCCCCAACATATTGAAAACTTTGTAACCAAAATTGATGTGCAGCAACCAATCTTAAATTTTGATGGAATGCTGAAACGGAAAGCTGCAAAATCAAAATTGCAATCGATGGAATTGCAAAAACAGCGCACAGCCGAACATCTAACTCTTGATGTTGAGAAAGCCTATATGCAGCTGCAATTAGCTTACAAATTGCTAGATGTTTTGGATAAAGCGCAGAAAACTGCAAATGCAAATTTGAAATTGGCAGAAAATAGTTTTAAACAAGGATTTCTTCAAAAAGCAGATGTTTTAAACGTTCAGGTTCGTGTCGCGGAAGTAAATAATCAAATACAATCGGCCAAAAGTAATGTTCAAAATGCGTCTGATTATTTGGCTTTTTTGATGAATGATAGTCAAGATGATTTAGTGTATTTGCCAACGGACAGCTTGACAGTAAATAGCTTTCAAGGAAATTCTGAAGTAGCAATCAACGAAAACCGTTCGGACATTAAGGCAATGCAGTTGGCATCTACAGCTTTTGAATTTATGAACAAGGCTGATAAAATGTCTTTTTTGCCTCGTCTAAATGCTTTTGGGAGTTATGAATTGTACGACGACAAAATATTTACAGGAAGTGCAAACGGATATCTTTTTGGAGCACAATTAAGCTGGGATCTTTTTCAGGGTTCTAAAAGAATAGGGCAGTTGCAAAAAAGTTCGGCTGAATCTGAAAGATCAAAACTTCAATATGATCAGTATGTTTCGCAAAGTAATTTGGAATTAAAACGTGCCAAACGAATGCTTACGGATGCTGAAAATAAATTGAATCTTACAAAATTATCAATAGAGCAATCTGGTGAATCTCTGCGATTGCGCTCAAACAGATACCGTGAAGGCTTAGAAAAAACCTCCGATTTATTGCTGTCTGAAACACAATATGCACAAAAACAACTTGAATATTACCAGACAGTGTTTGAATACAATTACGCACTGGCATACTTACAATTTCTAACTAAATAATAATTACACGATGAAAAAATACACCTATATAGTAGCGATTGCAGTTTCGGTTTTAGTCGCGTCTTGCGGCAAAGAGAAAGCGGAAGTTCAAGTAGACAATAGCCCGGCAGTAACTGTTCAAGTGAATAAAATAGCAGGAAGTGGAAACGGTCAGTTTCTATCCTTTAGCGGAAAAATCCAATCTGCAAATAGTGCTGATTTGAGCACAAGAATGATGGGTTATGTTACAAAAGCATCTGTAAACGTTGGCGACAAGGTTCAGAAAGGACAGCTTCTAGTTTCAATCAATAATGCTGAATTGCAAGCTCGAAGCTCTCAAGTAAGCGCTGGAATTGCCGAAGCAAATGCTGCTTTTGTAAGTGCGCAGAAAAACTATAAGCGTTTTCAAAATCTATTTGCAGATAATAGCGCGACTCAAAAAGAGTTGGATGATGTAACTGCAAATTACGAAATGGCAAAAGCAAGATTAGAATCTGCAAAGCAAATGAAAAACGAAGTGAATTCTCAATTTGCTTACACCAATATTACCGCGCCATTTGCGGGAGTAATTACCTCCAAAAACGTTGAAGCAGGCGATATGGCAAATCCTGGACAGACATTGATTTCGGTTGAAGCTCCGGGAGATTTTGAAGTGATGGCGACAGTACCGGAAACAGAAATTTCTGAAATTAAGAAAGGAGTGGAAGTAGATGTTTTTGTTCAAGCTCTAGGAAAAACCTTAAGAGGCACAGTAAAAGAAATAAGCAGCTCTGCACGAAATAGCGGCGGACAATATCTGCTTAAAGTTTCTCTCGGCAAAACCGACGCGTCCATATTATCGGGGATGTTTGCAACTGTTCAATTTCCTATCGAGAGAAGAAATACTACCGAAATGGTATTAATCCCCAAAACGGCAATAGTAACAAAAGGGCAGCTTTCTGGAGTTTATACCGTCAGCGAAAGCGGAACAGCAATATTGCGTTGGTTGAGATTAGGACGCACTTTTGGTGAAGATGTAGAAGTATTAAGCGGACTTTCTGCCGATGAATCGTATATCGTTTCGGCTGACGGAAAGCTTTACAACGGAGTAAAAATTACCGAACCTGGAACTTCTAGTCAAGAGAAAGGTGTCAAATAAAATTCCTATTAAGGATTTAAAATAAGAAAATCTCAAACTAATACTTCCATTAAAAGAAGTTTAAATAGGAAAAAAATATGAAAGAAGGTATAGCAGGAAAAATTGCAAAAGTTTTTATGCAGTCTAAGCTCACAGTGCTTTTGATGATTGTATTTATGGTAGTTGGTGTCTACAGTTCATTTTTGATTCCTCGTGAAGAGGAGCCACAAATTGATGTGCCAATGGCGGATATCTTTATCGGGTATCCAGGTGCAACTCCAACAGAAGTTGAATCTAGAGTAATCAAGCCACTGGAAAAAATAATCTCCAACATCAAAGGTGTGGAATATGTTTATTCAACCTCTAGTAATGAGCAAGGAATGCTGATCGTACAATTTTACGTAGGTGAAGATATTGAGCGTTCCTTTGTAAAATTGCACACAGAGATCAATCGCCATATGGATCAGATGCCTCAAGGTATTACAATGCCTTTGATAAAAGCTCGTGCTATTGACGATGTGCCAATGCTGGGACTTACATTATGGAGTGAAAACTACGATGATTATCAGCTTGGGCGAATGGCTCAAGAGTTAGAAGCGGAAATCAAAAAAATTACTGATGTTGCGGTTACCCATCAAATTGGTGGACGAAATCGTGAAATGCGGGTAATTTTAGATAAAGAAAAACTTTCGGCCAATGGATTGGATTTTCTGAGCGTTGCAGAGATGATTCGTGGAAGTAATACCCAATCACAATCAGGAACTTTTACTAAAAATGATACTGAATTTAGAGTAAATACTGCGAAGTTTTTAGAAACTATATCTGATGTTGAAAATCTTGTAGTTGGTGTGAATCAGAATCAACCAGTTTATTTAAAACAAATAGCAAAAATTGTTGATGGACCTCAAATGCCTAAAAATTATGTGAGTTTAGGGTTTGGAAAAGGAAGTGATAAGGAAGCTAGTTTTAATTCAGAATATCCTGCCGTTACAATTTCGGTAGCCAAAAGAAAAGGTGCTGATGCAATGCAAATTTCTGAAAAGATCTTGGCAAAAGTTGAGCACTTAAGAGCAGACTTAATTCCTGCAGATGTGCATGTAGAAGTAAGTAGAAACTATGGAGAAACAGCTTCAGAAAAAGTTTCTGAATTGCTTTGGCACTTGATAGGCTCTGTGATTGGAGTAACAATCGTGGTGATGCTAGCAATGGGTTGGCGTGGAGGTTTGGTAGTTTTTCTATCAGTTCCGGTGACGTTTGCTTTGACTTTACTCAGCTACTATATGTTAGATTATACCTTGAACCGAATTACATTATTCGCTTTGGTTTTTGTGACGGGAATTGTAGTTGACGATTCGATCATCATTGCCGAGAATATGCACCGACATTTCAAAATGAAGAAACTGCCTTTTAAAGAAGCAGCGCTTTATGCAATTAACGAAGTAGGAAATCCAACAATCTTAGCGACTCTTACGGTAATTGCATCCGTATTACCAATGGCTTTTGTTTCTGGTTTAATGGGGCCTTATATGGCGCCAATGCCAATCGGAGCTTCGATTGCGATGATTCTTTCTTTATTTGTAGCCTTGACTATTACACCTTATTTAGGATATATTTTCTTGACTCATACTGATAAAAAAGATGGAGTTGAAAAGGTAGAAAAACCACTTGAAGAAACTTATTTATTTAAACTGTATTCGAAAGTTGAAACTCCATTATTGGAAAATAGTGGAAAGCGTTGGTTATTTTTAGGAGGAACATTCATCGTTCTACTATTGACAATGGTTCTTTTCTTCACTAAATCAGTTGCAGTAAAAATGCTTCCTTTTGATAATAAGAATGAATTTCAAGTGGTGATTGATATGCCGGAAGGTACAACCCTTGAGCGTACTGCGGTTGTAACACAAGAAATTTCACAGTTTTTAGCTGGAAGACCTGAAGTTGTGAATTATCAAAATTACATTGGAACATCTGCACCAATTACTTTTAACGGACTTGTGCGTCATTATGATCTTCGTGGCGGAAGTAATATGGCAGATATTCAAGTGAATCTGATTAACAAAAACAATAGAACTGAACAGAGTCACGATATTGCAAAATTGCTTAGACCAGAAATTCAGAAAATTGCAGCAAAATACAGCGCAAATGTGAAATTGGTTGAAGTTCCGCCTGGACCTCCAGTGCTTTCTACAATTGTAGCAGAGATTTATGGACCTGATTATAATGAGCAAATTAAAATAGCTGATCAAGTTCAGAACATCTTGAGAAACACTGATGACGTAGTGGATGTGGATTGGATGGTAGAAGCAGATCAGAAAGAATTTCAGTTCGAAATAAACAAAGAAAAAGCGATGCTTTACGGAGTTTCGCCACAGCAAATTGTTGCTACGATGAATATGGCTTTATCAAATAAGTCGATTACAACTTTATCAGATGAGAATTCTGTAAAACAAGTTGGAATTATTCTATCGCTTGACGAAAAAGAAAAATCTACAGTTACGGATATTGCTCAATTAAAGATTAAATCGAATAGAGGTGCTATGCTTCCAATTTCGGACTTAGTTGTAATTAAAGAAACTATTGCAGCAAAAAGTATTTACCGTAAAAATCAAAAACGTGTTGTATTTGTTTTGGCGGATATGGCCGGAGATCTTGAAAGTCCTGCTTATGCAATTTTAGGAATGGACGAAAAACTGAAAGATGTGAAAGTTCCACAAGGTTATGAATTGAACGAGATGTATTTAGGGCAGCCTGATCACGAAGATAATTATACCGTTAAATGGGATGGAGAATGGCAGATTACCTTGGAAGTTTTCCGCGATTTGGGAATTGCTTTCTTGGGTGCGATTATTATGATTTACATTCTAATTGTAGGATGGTTTCAGAACTTTAAAGCGCCAATTGTAATGATGGTTGCAATTCCGCTTTCGCTAATCGGAATCATTTTAGGACACTGGATTATGGGAGCGTTTTTTACTGCAACATCATTTATCGGAATGATTGCATTAGCTGGAATTATGGTTCGGAATTCCGTGTTGCTGATTGACTTTATCAACTTGCGAACAGAGGAAGGAATTCTGCTTAAGCAAGCAGTTATTGAAGCAGGAGCAGTGCGAACAACTCCAATTTTGCTTACCGCAGGAACGGTAGTTATCGGAGCATTTGTAATTTTGTTTGACCCAATTTTTCAAGGTCTTGCCATCTCATTAATGGGTGGAACAATTGTATCGACCGTACTAACTTTAATTGTGGTGCCTTTGGTATATTATATGATCGAAAGAAAAAAAGAGGATAAGAAAGATGATGAAGTAATAGAATAGTTTAAATAGATTAATTAACTATAATTTAGAATAATAAACAACTTAAAAAATATAGATATGCTTAATAAAGTTTTCAGAATAATCGTTGGTAGTATGGTATTATTAAGTGTTGTACTTACCGTGTATGTCGATGCCGCCTTTATGTGGTTAACGGTTTTTATTGGTGTAAATCTCCTTCAATCTGCTTTTACAAAATGGTGTTTGCTAGAAAGTATTTTGAAAAAAGTTGGCCTTCGTGATGAAGGAGAATCTTGTTGCGGCGTTCCCTCACCGGCAACCAAATAATTTTAAATAATTAGAAATTTAAAACCCATAAAAGATAATTCTTTTATGGGTTTTTGTTTTTGGTGTATTTACTAAATAATCTTATTTTAGAAGATTCAGAATGCGCATCAGGAACAATTGTAAAAGCAAGTTCTATTCTATATTTGCCAAGCATTAATATCGAAAGACCCTTAAAATCTGAGTTGATTATTATATTTCAAACTTAGACAATTTCTCAAATCTGAAAGCAATTTTCCTAATATAATAATCAGCAATAAACTATCTCAATCCTTTAATTTAGATTATTTCGCTTTTTCCCTTTTTTAGATTTCCTCTAGCTTATCCAATTTTTAAAATCAGTCACTTTTTCTCTACTCACAATCACATCATCTGCTTTATAAGTTGGCAGAATTATTTTAAGACGGGAATTGCTGTAAACCACAATTTCCTTTAAAGCATTCAAGGGAACAATAAACTTTCTGCTGATTCGGTAGAATTTCCTTGGATCTAATTCGGTTTCCAACACTTCAAGCGTGCAGTCAATCAGGTAATCACGATTGTCAAGGGTGTGAATATAAGTTCCTTTGTTTTCACTATAAAAGCATTCAATTTCATCGGAGTTTATAATTTTTAAATGTGCGCCAATTTTGACCGTAAAGCGAGTTTTAAAAACTTTCTCTTGGGTAGAAAACATACTTTTTATCTGCTCAAAATTTAGCGAAAGGGACTCTTTCTGCTCTAATCTAGTTTTGAATTTAGCTATGGCTACAGCCAATTCCTCTTCATCAATTGGTTTAAGTAAGTAATCTATACTGTTTAATTTAAAAGCTCTTAGCGCGTAAGATTCGTACGCGGTCGTAAAGATAATGGCACTTTTGATTTCGATTTTATCAAAAATTTCGAAAGACAATCCATCCGAAAGTTGAATATCTAAGAAGATTAGATCAGGATGCGCATTATTGGAAAACCATTCTAATGCCTCTTCAACTGAATGTAGAAGTTTGGTTGTAAGATAACCCAACTGCTGAACTTTGCGTTGCAGAAGTCTTGCTGCGGGCTTCTCATCTTCGATAATTACAATTGTCATGATTGGATGAATTGTTTGTTTATAGTCATAAAATTTAAATTATTCCCACTTGGTAGTTTGCTTTTCATTCATAAATTCCTGAATTTTTCGCTCCTCCCATTTATTTCCGAAGAATAGTGTCTGCCCAAAGACATTTAAGCCGTGAAAGGCAAGACCAATTCCCCAAAATAGTGGAGTTGAAAAAGTTGAAAAATGCCAGAATTGCTCGCCCTTATCCAAATTTAAATACAGCGAAATAATGATAAATGCGTTTACTAGAAGATAAACTACAAAATGTGTATAAAATCCTTTAATTGATTTTACCTTTTTCTGGGCTCTTTCAAATCTAGCTTGTTCTTGTGCGGATAAATTTTCCATATTATTTTAAATTTAAAACTTTAATTCTCTTTTTCTATAAATTCTCTAAATTTTTTAGCCTCCCAATCCTTTCCGAGAAAAGGTGTTAGTTGAAATACGCTCATACCGTGTAACATCACGCCTGTTCCCCAGCAAATTAAGCTGAACCAAAACCATTGATATCCTGGCACTATAAAGATATTTACTGCAATTATTATCGGCATACAGGTGCAGTACAACCCAAGATTTATATAAAAGCTTTTCATATCACGTACCTTACTTTTCGCCCATTTATAGCGATTGTTATATTTTAGATCTTGCTTTTCCATCTTAATTCCATTTAGATTTGCTATCTTTTTCCATCAATTCCTTGATTTTTTTCTCTTCCCAATCGCTATTCAAAATTGGCATATAGTTAAAAACCTTCATTGCGTGCAACGACACCCCAATTCCCCAACCTAAAAGTGGATAGAAGAACCATAAATGCTGCGGACTTGTCATTAGATTTAATATAAGAAGTCCTGTATTGACAATAATATAAGAAGTTAGGTTTCCGTAGAAGCCTTTGAGATCTTCAACTCTTTTTTGAGCTTTAAGATATTTGTCTTGGGTAATGTTATTTGTATTTTCCATAACTGACACTTGTTTGGTTAATATTGGTAAGCTTACAGAAAATGTGCTTTTTGTTTCTTCAATCAACACTTTTCTGCCGGTTAGGATTCCATACCGATCTACGATATTTTGCAATCCTACACCTTTTCGGTCTTGCAGTATTTCCTTTTTCTGCAAATCATTTTCAACAGTGAGATAATCGCCCATATCTATTATCCTGATATACAGTGGTCTTTGTTCGCTAACTACATTGTGTTTAATCGTATTTTCTAAAAGTAATTGTAGTGAAAGCGGAACAACTTTTCCATCTGGGTTTGAAATAACTTCTGGCAATTCGAAGAAAAGGCTATTTTCAAAACGCATTTTTAGCAGATTCATGTAGGTATTTGCAAACGCTAATTCTTCGGTAACCGAAATTAACTCCTTGTCTTTCTGTTCCAAAACGTAGCGATATATTTTGGATAGGGAAGTGGTAAAGCGTTGTGCGTTCTGAGGATTTTCTTCGATGAGTGAACTCAAAACATTAAGACTATTGAAGAGAAAATGCGGATCGATTTGATTTTTTAAACTTTCAAATTGTGCAGAAGCGGTTCCCGCAATAATTTTTTGTTGTTTAATCTTGGTTTCCTGAGCATTTTTGTACGATTGCGCACCATAAAATGCTGTTGCTAAAGATGCTGCAATGATCGCAAAATTTCGGACTTCGGTGAAACTGAAAACTGAAAAGAAATCACTAAGAGGTTGTTGTCTCAGCATTGTTAAATCAAATACTGCCAACAATAAAAATGTTGCGACAGTTATCAAAACACTTCCTGCCACGGCAAACAGTAATTTATAATTCGGAAACTTCTTCCACAAATATCCTTTTAGAGCAAAATCAAAGTAATATCTATTTACTACGGTCAATATTGTTCCGTAAAGCAAAATTTTCACAACCTTAATAATAAGAATATTATTCACAATAAATTCCATTCCAGAATACCATTGAAAGCCTAAGATAACAACAGTAAATAATAGGCTGAAAGTAAATCCTAGCAAGATGGTTTTTAAAAAATACTCGAAATTGGGTTGCATAATTCTGCTTTTATAAAGATATTTTTACTGCTAATTCTGAATCAAATTTAATCTAAAATGTTTGCGGATATTTACTCTGCTTGAAAGTAATGTATTCATTTTTTTTGCTTTCGCTAAAAATTTACTGTCCATCGCTGATCACCAAACATTTCTTGACTGAATTATTGCTACTTTTTCATAATGTGAATTTTTAAGTTAATAAAATCGCTCTGATTTCTCAAACAAAAGTGCGCAACTTCAATAGAAAACAAAAAAGCTTCTTACCCAACCGTAGTATTTGATGGATGAATGGTAATTATTAAAATCAAAAAAAAGTAGGAATTTAGTATTTTGATAATTTTTAGATTACTTAAACCAGTGATACTGAAATCAGAAAGGAGTTTAAACTTTAAGTCTAAACTCCTTTTATTTTCGCATTCAATTAAATCATTACAATTAGAAAGTGTATTTATCTTAAAAAACGTAATTTATTAGATGTCAGTACTTTTAAATGATAATTCTTAAAATAAAAATTAAACCGCAGTATAACCACCATCAATTAGATAATATCCACCGGTGATGAAAGATGATTTGTCAGAACTCAAAAACAATACTAGTTCGGCAACTTCTTCTGCTGTTCCTAATCTATTCATTGGATGTTTGGCCTTCAAATCCTTCAACATTTCTGGAGATAAAGCTTCTAATAGGGGAGTTTCGATGTAACCGGGCCCCACTGAGTTGCAACGAATGTTTTTCTGTCCATACTCTGCTCCGATGTTTTTTGTTAAGCCAACAACTGCGTGCTTAGCTGCGGTGTAGGCCGAAGACATTGGTGCTGCAACAGTTCCGTGAATTGATGCCATATTTACAATTACTCCTCCACCATTTTTTTCCATTTGCTCTAGTTCGTATTTACATCCAAAAAATACCCCGTTCAAATTAATGTTGATTACTTTATTCCAACTTTCGCTTGAATAGTCGGCAGTTAAATTTTGCTCACCACCAATTCCTGCATTGTTGCAAGCGATATCAAGTCTACCATATTTTTCAACAGTTTGTCTTATTAAAAGCTCTACTTCCTTTTCGTCTGAGGTATCTGCCTTAATAAAAAACGCTTCACCACCGTTTGCCTTAATTTGTTCAACTACTAGCTTACCATTTTCGGCACTAATATCATTAACGACAACTTTAGCGCCTTCTTTAGCATATAAAACTGCTATTGCTTTGCCAATCCCTGAACCTGCACCTGTTACTAACGCAACTTTTCCATCTACTAATTTCATTTTTTGTTTATTTTATGTGGTTAAAATTTGATTGTCTATAATTTACAACTTAACCCTGTAAGATAAAAATCAACAAATCGATTTTAAGAAAAATATAGTATCCGCTAGCAATTAATAAAGTAAGTCACTGAAATAAAATCGGGAAATTTTCCACTTTTTAACTAGATAAAATGTAAAAGTCAATTTTACACAATCAATATCGATTCTTTCCTCGAATTTGCACGATGTCTAATCAGAATAATCTTTAAGAAGTGACCGATAATTCTTCAATATTTTGCTTCGACTTACAAAACCTTTAAATTTACGTTCTTGATTTAAAAGTGGTAAATACCACACATTTGCTTCGTCAAGCATTTTCACAACTTTCATAACTGAATCAGTTGGCGTAATTGTAAAAGGAGGATTTATGGCGATTTCGCTCACCGTATGCTCTGCGGGAGACTTCTCGTTGAGCAAAAATGGACGTAAATGTTCTCTCGTAATAATTCCAAAAAATACATTATCATTATCTAAAACAGCTATTGTATTATTATCACTTTTTCTAAATTTATGCAAAACATCGTCGACGCTGTCATTTACTTTCACTACAATCGAGTCGTCTTCGAGACATTTAAAAAGCGAAATATGAGAGAGAATATTCTGATCTTGTCTAGTAGTGAAAATCTCGCCTCGATTAGCCAAATTGCTGAAAGCGGGATTTATAGGAGAGAAAAATTTATTGATTACAAAAGAAATAACCGCTACAATCATCAAGGGTATAAATAAATCGTAGCCACCGCTACATTCGGCAATTAGGAAAATTGCAGTGAGAGGTGCGTACAACGAACCTGCCATAACGCCGGTCATTCCCACCAGCATCAAGTTTGTGAGCGGAACGTCCTGAAAACCGAGAACAATTAAAACATATCCAAATAAATAGCCTAGCAATCCACCTGCAACTAGCGACGGAGCAAATGTCCCACCGGTGCCGCCAGAACTTAATGTAATGCTTGTTGCAAACGCCTTAAGCAGAATAGCTAAAGTCAAAAAAGTGATAAAAACCCATTTCGAAGGTTCTAAATAAGAAAATAAACTGCCTTGAATCAAGGTTTCAATATTACCAGTATTCAAAGTTTTAATATTAGAATACCCTTCGCCAAAGAGTGGCGGAAATAAGATACACAACAATGATAAAATCGAACCCCCAATTATTGCCTTTAGCAAATACCTATTTTTGAATTTAGCAAAAAAGTGATGAGTCTTCTGAACGACTAAATTAAAGTATCTCGCATAAAAACCGGTAAAAACTCCTAATCCAATATAAAATAAAATATTTAGATGATTAAAGGTTTCCCGAGCCGGCATGTAAAACAAAACGTTCTCGTCTAAGATAATTTTCGACAGCAAACTTCCACAAATCGCTGCGATAACTAGCGGAATGAAATCCGTGAAAACCAATCCCACCAATATAATTTCAAAAGCAAACATCACCGCGGCAATCGGCGCGTTAAAAGCAGCTGCTATTCCTCCGGCGGCACCGGCGGCGAGCAGAAGGGTTTTTTCTTTAAATCCTAGCCGATATCGCTGCCCATAATTTGATCCAACTGCCGCACCAGTAAGGGCGATGGGTGTTTCTAATCCTGCAGAGCCACCAAAACCAATAGTTACGGCAGATTGCAGCACTAAAGAATACATTTTTGTCGATTTAATATTGCTATCGTTTTTCGAAATTGATCTTAGCACATAAGACATTTCCTGATTCTTATCGCCTTTAAATATGAATCGTACTATCAAAGCGGTAAATACAATTCCTAATAATGGAGAAATACCATAAATAATAAATCGTTCACTAAACGGAATGTCATTATTGATAAAGTGTTGGATTTTATGTACAAAGACCTTCAAAATAACTCCAGCTAGGCCGGCACTTAATCCCACCAAAATTCCTGACAAAATAAGAAACTGTGATCTTGTCAGTTTACCGCTAACCCAAATCAAAAATTTTTCGATAAAATTAAATTTCCGAAAAGGGTAATTAATAAATTCTTGATTGAATCGAAGAAAATTGGTGTATAACTTTTGAATTTCTTTGAGCATTAATCGCTACTTCATTTAATTAGTAATCATCTATGAAAAAATTTTAAGTTTTAAATCACGTAAAATCAAAAAATAGGTGCAAGAGAATGCAAAAATACATAAAAGAAGGGGTTCGGTTAATAAAACCGCAATAGATTTTTAACAAATAACGAAATGGATGCAGAAAAAGAAAAATTTTAAGATATCTATTTTAGTGAGGTAGAAATTGCATTAACTCTTATTAATCAATGTCCTTTTGAACTAGTCGATTACTTATTGAAAGTAATAAAATTGCAACAAGATCTGGATTCTCTAAATCTGAAAGTTTGCGGATTTTTATGTGTCGAAATAATTTTCCGGTGCCTTCGAGCAGACATTTGGGATCGTCCAACTCGGCGCCGTAATTAAATCCTAAATTTACGTGCTTTGAAGCAGGCATAATATGACAAAAATGTTCGGTTTTTTTCTTTGGACCAATTCCGTAACCTATATTTTTTTGTTTTACCCAAACAACTTCGACCACCTTTGGAAAGGTGCTCAAAATAAGTTGCCGCGTAGATCGCGCGATGATTTTCATTTCTTCAGGAAATCCTTCGATAGCTAATTCAAAATCTTCACTTTCCATAAATCTTCAAAATTATTTAACTCCTATTCCAGTTATATTTTCTTTCGACCTGTAAAGTCTGTCATTGTATCGTAGATTCCCATCACATTTCCGGCAAACCAATCAAAAAGTCCCACTGAAAAAATCGCTTGGCCAAATCTTGTTAGATTATAGATATATCCAGGAATGCTAATCAACTTTCGATTATTTTCGATTGCCTGTATAATTGTCAAAGATGCCGCTTCTGGTTCAAGAATTGGAATCTTTGATTTGACACCATCAAACATTCCGGTATTAATATAATAAGGCATTATTGTCGTAACATTAATATTTTTTTTCAATTGCTTCATTTCGAGTCTTAAACTATCAGACCAACCAATTAACGACCATTTGCTAGCGGCATAAACCGACATTTTCGGATTAGAAATCAGTCCGCCAGAAGACGCAATATTGCAAATATATCCTGAATTTCTTGCCAACATCTGCGGCAAGAATTCTGCGGTTATCAACATCGGGGCAGTAGCATTGATGACCATCGTTTTCAGAATATCGGTAGTGGAATGTTCGCTAAAGTATTTCCCCACAATAATTCCAGCATTGTTAATCAGAATATCGACCGTATGGTTGTGTCGAAATACTTTTTGAGCGGTCGACTGAATTTCTTCTAGATTTGAAACATCAATTTTATATCCTACAATAGTTCCAAAACCTGAAAATTCCTCGATAACCTTGTCAATTCCTTCTTGATTAATATCCCAAACTATTACCTTTGCTTTTCGTTCCAACATTAGCCGAGCCATGATTTTTCCAATTCCAGACGCTCCGCCAGTAATCAGTACAGTTTTATTTTCTACTTTCATATTTAGTGCGCTTTTTGCCTAGGTAATGCAATATACAAGGTTTCGAAATTTCTTGGTGTCTTTTTGGTTAATTCGATATTATCCCTGAAAATAAACAAAGTTAAAAGGAAATAAATGTTGGCGACAGAAATATAGCTTCTATTCTTAGTTGGTGTGGATGTAAAAAAAGTAAGTCGCAATATCTAAATTTAGTAAATTATTATCAAAAAAAATGCTTCGCCGTACTTACAAAAGTACAACGAAGCATTTATATTAAGTTAAAAACAGTTTTTAGTTTTTAAATACTGTTTTTCCGTCTTTAGTCAATTCTAGGTTTTCACCTTTTCCTCTCAATTCGTATTGATCATTTTTGTACCAAATTCCTGAAGCTGCTCTTTCGGCAACCATATCAATTTGCTCACCACCATTCAAATATACTTTCACAGTACCTGCATCATTATTATAAGTCATATCAAGGGTGTTTCCTTTGCTGTCTTTTAAAGAAGAAGTTACAATATCATCAGCATGTTCAAAAACGGTAACACCATCTTTTTTAAGTTCGATGTCATTTCCTTTTCCTCTTAATTCGTACTGATCATTTTTGTACCAAATTCCAGAAGCTGGCTTTTGACTAACTAATTCGCTAGTTTGCCCATCAAATTTGATCGTCGCGACATCTTTGGAGTTGTCGTAAGTAACTTCAAGCGTTTTACCGTTTTTGTCAGTAGTGGTCACGGTGTTTACATCATTTGTTACCGTTTCTGTCGTTACAACATCCACATCGGTAGTTTCCTTTGGAGTTTCTTTGCAAGAAGTTAAAAATAAAGCCGAAAGCATTCCGAGTGTGATAATTCCTTTTTTCATAATTATTTAATTTTTTTTAATTTAATTTGGTTGATTGGGTGTTTCAAATACTTTGCCAAACTCCATTAAGCAAATCGGAGTTTTAGATAAAGTTCAAAAATAATAGCGGCTTCAAATCGAAATTCAAGCCGCTTAATTTTTAGATAACTATTATGCAATTCAGTAACAATCACTGAACCTTGATTATGCTTGTTTGATAAACTGTACATCAACAACCAATCTCACTTTGTCAGAAACTACAATGCTTCCTGCCTCGGTTACAGCATTCCAAGTAAGGTTAAAGTCTTTTCTGCTTATTTCACCTTTTATTTCCAATCCTGCTTTAGTTTGTCCGTAAGGATCTACTGCAATCCCGTTTAATTCAGCATCTAAAGTGATTTCTTTAGTAATATCACGAATTGTAAGATCTCCTATTAATTTATCTCCTTTGAAAGATTTTGAAACAAACTTCATTTCAGGAAATTTTTCTGAGTTAAAGAAATCGTCCGATTTTAAATGTGCGTCTCTATCCGCATTTTTTGTATTGATTGAAGCTGTCTTTGCTGAGAATTCAAGAGAAGCATTTTCAAAACTATCCCCTTCAGTTTTTGCAGTTGCAGTAAAGTCTTCAAAATGACCAGTTACGGTCGAAATCATCATGTGCTTTACTTTAAAGGCGATTTCTGAATGCGTTGCGTCAATTGTCCAATTTGTGTTGTTGCTCATCTTAGTTTTATTTTAAATTATTAAATTATTTTTGTTTTTATTTTTATTCTACTTATTATAAACTCATCGGAACTTCCATCAATAAGATTTCGGTGTCACTATCTGCTTTTATGTCCAATTTATCTGTATCCCAGACACCAAAACCATCTCTAAGATTTAATTTCTGACCATTAATGGTAACGTCACCTTTTAATACAAATGCATAAACACCATTATTTTCAGAATCGTTGAAATTGTAAGTAATCTCTTTTCCCTGATCAAGATTTGTCATATTAAACCAAGCATTCTGATGAATCCAAACTCCCGCATCGTCCGCATTTGGAGAAAGAATCTGCTGCAATTTGTTTTTACGATCTTCGGTGTCCAAAGTTATCTGATCGTAACGAGGCTGTACATTTTGCTTATTTGGAATTACCCAAATTTGTAAAAATTTCACCGCTTTGTCGGGATTGTTGTTATATTCTGAATGCATAACTCCCGTTCCCGCACTCATCACTTGGATATCTCCTTGTTTAATTACCGTCTCATTGCCCATATTATCTTTATGTTTCAAATCTCCTTCTAGTGGAATCGAAACAATTTCCATATCTCTGTGCGGATGCGTTCCGAAACCTTGATTTTCTGAAACTTGATCGTCATTAAGAACTCGTAAAACTCCAAAGTTCATACGCTCTGGATTGTGATAATTTGCAAAACTGAAAGTATGTCTAGATTTTAGCCAACCGTGGTCTGCATTTCCTCTTGTGTCTGCTTTGTGAAGTACTGTGTTCATAGTCTTTATATTTTTATTTGGTAAATGATTGTATCCTACTTTTCTCTTTAATAAATCGAAAGTTGAATTTTCTTTTTCGCTGCTGTTCAATTCAAATGCTCTTGGACAAATGTTACAGCAATTGCTGTAATCAATGAGCTTTTTAGAAAATTCTTCCGATCCATAATTTTAGCTTTAAAAGTATACTGCAAAGATATGGCAGCTATAAAGGCTGTGGAATATGAAAAAATTGCTAAAACGTATGAAATTCCGATGTTATGGAGGAGTTTTTAATTGAGAGCCATCATTTAGATTTAATTATAAAATTAGAAATCTAAATTTACTACATTAAAATTTGAAAAATTAAAAAATAAGTGAGTTATATCCCCTTTCTAGTATTAATCACTTAGGAAGTGGCTTCAAAATTCTTAAAATTAGAAGGCGATAAATCAGTATGTTTTTTAAAGAAAGCACTGAAGTTGGCGGGCTCATTAAATCCTAATTCATATCCAATCTCTTTATTTGACAGCTCGGTAAAGTAAATCAAACGTTTTGCCTCGGTAACAATCCTAGTTTGAATATATTCTTTTGCAGTTTTGCCAATTGTAGTTTTTACAACCCGATTAAGATGATCGGCAGATATGGCAAGCAAATTTGCATAATAGCTGGTTGAATGTTCTTTTCTAAAATCGCGATCAACATATTTCTTAAATGCTCTAATGATATTTTTTCCACTGTTATCATTTTCTAAATCAATCGGATTGGTCGAGCAGATATTATTACATTCTATTAAAATTAATTTTAAGTAGGAGCCAATAGAGAGATTTTTCATATTCGCATTGCTATGAAATATTTGAAATATACTTTCGGAAAAATTTTCAATCAAATCAAATTGGGACTCTTCTAAGATTAAAGGCGGCGTTACGCCATAATTCTGAAATAGGTTCAGACTATCAATAAATGATAGCGGAATTGAATTTTCAACCAGAAATTGCGTTGCAAAGGTCATCACAAAACCTTGTGATTGCTCTTCTTCGATTACTTGGTGAATCTGTCCTGGGGCAACAAAAAAAATCTGTCGCTCGCTTAAATCATAACTGGTAAAATCTATTTTGTGTAAACCTTTAGCCTTTTTTATAATCAAAACGGTGAAGTAGTTATGCCGATGTGGCTCATCAATAGCTCCATTTCGCTTTTGATAAATATCTTGCATTTTCGAAATCCCAAAATTTAGATTGGTCTTTTCTGAATTTACTGCCTGATATGTTTTAAAGCTTTCCATTTTTTATAATATAATAAATTTAATAGCTCATTCCTAAATTTCTTAATCATTAACAAGTCAATATTAATTTATTGGAGTTGGTAAGGTGTATGTAAAATTTATAACTTTAGATTGATGCTAATTTTATCCTGAGGATGTGAAGATACCTTTTTTTATAAAATTGTTCAAAGGCACATCTCATTTGAAAGATCAATAAATATTAACGATTTAAAAATTTTGGTTTCTTAGACATTAAGAATGTCCGCTTATAACTCCATCTGCAAAAAGTAAAAAAGCGGAAAATCAATTAAAATTCAATTTTCCGCTTTCGTATAGTTATCATAACAAAATTATTCTTCATTTACTCCAAAACGGCAAGTGCCATTTTGCGTAAGCCAAAAACCAACATCGCAACCTTCAATTACACTTTCGTCCTTCAAAATTCCTCCCAGTCGAACTTCAGATCCTTGCTTGTCAAAAAGTTCTGGAGTTTCGTCCGAAATATATTTGATCGAGTAACCTTCAGGCGTAAAAAGATCTGCCTTTATCAGAAATTCATCGCCATCACTTCTGGTGATTTCAAACAGCATTTTGCCGTCCAGAGTGCAAGTAGTAATATCGCCAGTGTGATCTAAAGTTAAATCTCCAATCGCAGATTCCTCAGTTGTAATCAAACTGCTTCCTTTGGCTGTAGCCAAATAAGTCCCTTCTGCATCAAAAATTGGAATTTGTGTTGTATATCCAAATCCTGCCTCTTTGATGATCTCAATCATATTTAGATTGTCATATTTCAAAATTATAGGAACTTCGATAAAGGTATTTGATCCCATTGTGACCTTTGGCCAATTGATAAAGAGGAGTTTATCTGTATCCATTATTGTATAATATTAAATTGTTTTCAAATTTGTATTGGTAACGTGCCATCGTAAAAAAGTGGCATAGTCGCAATATACAAATTTTTTGCTTTTGCAAAGCAAGATTCTAGCAACTATAATAGAATCTTGGCCCGAAAAACTAAGTTGCTTAGCGTAAAAATACTACCCAACGAAATAATTATTTTATAAAATTAAAGCAAAAAAATACTGAATCATTGCTGATTCAATAATTTTACAATTTGCTAATATAGCTTCCGTACAAATCTTTAAACTGCAATTTCTGATCCACGCGTTCTTTGCTTAGTTTGTTGTATTCTACCAATCCCCAAAGGATAAATTCCTTTAAGAAGTAACGATCTTCGGCAACGACTTCCGGTTGATAAGTATTAATCAAATCGTCAAGTGGCGTGATTGAATCCAGCTGCGCTTTATATTCCTCATCTGTCATATCATCGTATAGTTCGAAATTAGTTTCAGAGAAAAACCATTCTAAAACTTTAGCATAAGGCGATTTTTCAGTATTGCGTTCTAGTTTTTCAATCTCTGGAAAATAACCTGGAAATAAAGTATGAATGGCATCGTTCATTAGATGTTGCGCAACTATCGCAGCACCTTCTTGTTCGCCTTCGTAAACTAATTCGACTTTACCAGTAATCGCTGGAATAATTCCCATAAAATCTGATAATCTAACTGTAGTTTCTTCTTCTCCTAATATCAACGCACGTCTTTCGGCAGTACTCATCAAGTTTTCGAAAGCAGTAATACTCATTCTCGCACTCACACCACTTTTGCTATCTACAAACTCGCTATCACGAGCTTCAAAACTTATCTGCTCTAGCAAATCACTAGCAAGCGAAGGCACGTAAACTGCATCGATTTGCTCTTTTTTCAATTTCGATTCCTGAGTGGTAATATGTCTTGCAACCGCAATAGTTTCTGGATAATGGGTCAAAATCTGAGATCCAATTCTATCTTTTAAAGGTGTAACAATACTTCCTCTATTGGTATAATCCTCTGGATTTGCGGTAAATACAAACTGCATATCTAGCGGCATTCGCAATTTAAAACCTCTAATCTGAATATCGCCTTCTTGAAGAATATTGAATAATGCCACCTGAATTCTAGCTTGCAAATCGGGAAGTTCGTTAATTACAAAAATACATCTGTTGGCACGCGGAATCATTCCGAAATGTATCACGCGGTCATCTGCGTAAGATAATTTTAGGTTTGCAGCTTTTATTGGATCGACATCTCCAATCAGATCGGCAACAGTTACATCTGGAGTTGCAAGTTTTTCAGAAAAACGCTCACTTCTATGCAACCAGGAAATTGGAGTATCGTCACCTTTTTCTTCTAGAAGATTTGTAGCAAATCTCGAAATAGGAGCGAAGGGGTCGTCATTAATTTCTGATCCAGTTACATACGGAATATACTCGTCAAGAAGCTCAACCATCTTGCGCGCAAGTCTGGTTTTTGCTTGACCTCTAAGTCCTAATAAATTGATATTATGTCTGGACAAAATCGCGCGTTCCAATTCTGGAATTACCGTATTTTCAAAACCGTGAATTCCTTCAAAAGCGGCTTGTCCTAATTTTATTCTGTTTCGTAAATTATCGCGTAATTCATCTTTAATACTTTTTGAAATGTATCCTGAATTCTTTAATTCGCCGAATGTTTTTATATCTTCTGTTTTCATATTATTTTTAAAAAATCTTAGTATGTAATTATTATTGTGGTAGTTGTGTAATTTTATTTAAAGCGATAGTTCAGCTATTAATATTACTTAACTCGCTTCTTTCTGTTGGTTTCATAATCCTGAAAGATCATTTCGCCCAGTCCTTTAAGTCCGGTATAAAAAGCCTTTCCTTGATTTGTTTCGGTAAATTTATTCACGAACTTCTGCAAATAAGGATCATCCGCAATCATAAAAGTGGTGATTGGAATATGCAGTTTCCGAGCTTGAGCCGCCTGATTGTAACACTGCTCCGTGATATACTCGTCAAGGCCATTACTATTCATATAATAGGTGCCATCTTTTTCACGAACACAACTCGGTTTCCCGTCAGTAATCATAAAAATCTGCTTATTTGTATTCCGTTTTCGCCTCAACATATCCATCGCCAATTGAAGTCCTGCAACGGTATTTGTATGATAAGGACCAACATTTAAATAAGGCAAATCTTTGATTTTTATGGGCCAGGCATCATTCCCGAAAACTAAAATTTCAAGAGTATCTTTTGGATAGCGAGTAGTAATTAATTCCGCCAAAGCCATCGCAACTTTCTTGGCAGGCGTGATTCGATCTTCGCCATACAAAATCATACTGTGACTAATGTCAATCATCAAAACGGTACTCATTTGCGATTTATACTGCGCATCTTCCACGACCAAATCATCTTCGGTGAGTTTAAAATCGCCAATTCCGTGATTTACCTGTGCATTTCTCAGACTTTCGGTCAGGGAAATACTTTCGTAATTATCACCAAAATTATAACTTCGGAATTCTCCCGTTTGCTCATCTCCAGCGCCAGAATGTTTGGTTTTATGATTTCCACCACCTGATTTTTTCAGAGCGCCAAAAATTTGGTCTAAAGCCGCTTGTCGAATTGCACGTTCGGTTTTTGAAGTAATTTTCGTTCCAGATCCGCCTTCACCGTCAAATTCCTCGCGGATATATCCTTTCTTTTTCAAATCTTCAATAAAATCATCGATCGTATATTCAGCCGTAGTCAGCTTATATTCCTCATCCAACTGCCGCAACCAATCAATCGCTTCATCAAAATCGCCCGAAGTATGGACAATTAGCTCCTTAAATATTTCGAATAATTTATCAAAAGGGGACTGATACGGAGCCTCATATTGCTTAAAGGAAAATCCTTTTTTATAACTTTTTTCCATAGAATATAAATTTACTACTTATAACTTCCACCGATGCCAAGCAATTATTAATCTTTAGTTAAAAGGATTCAATCACATTTATGACAGTAATGACAAGCTTTCTATTTTTTTCCTTTTCGGAAAGAATAAAGCTCGCAAGACGATTTCTGCTATAATTTTAGGCGGTAATCTTCCGTAAAGCGGATAGAGAGAAGCGATTTTGTCTCTTCCGAAGCTATTCATTTTTGGGTTTTTCATTGACGATTAGAACATAGATTGGAACTTAATTTCAGACGTTATTTGAATAGAATGATTTCCGCACACCTCATAGAAAGAGTCTGTTTCAGTTCTTACGAAGCTTTTGTAAAAGTTTTAGGATTTTGAAATAAAAAGAATGGGAGTATTTTCTCCAACATAACCCATTAAAATTTAACTCAAAATTGATTGTGTTTTAAATCATTCGAAGTAAGTCTTATTATCTATTTGTTATTAAGACCATATTTATACCTAAACTAAAAAACAATGGTTATTTTTGCATCTTCAAAAATAATTTAGAAGCGTAAAATATTTCCGCATTTATCAAGATGACATTAACAACACAAGGAAATAAAACATTAAACCTAGCATATCCAATAATCTTTGGAGAGTTGGCGCAAATTGCATTAGGGTTAATTGATACGGCAATGGTTGGAGCGGTGAGCTACAAACATTTGGCTGCAGCCGCACTTGTGGGTAGCGTGATGACCATTCCGTTTGTAATGGGCGTTGGAATTACCATTGCAGTGTCGCAATTAGTAAGTCAAGCCAATGGACAGCGAGATTCGCAACTTGTAAGTCATTATTTATTTAATGGTTTTTGCCTTTCTGCAATTGCCGCCTTACTTATTTCGCTAGGTTTAGAACTCGGAAAAGACGTCTTATTTCATCTCAATCAAGATCCCGAAGTAGCAATGCTGGCAGTTCCGTACTTGCGACTTGTGGGTTGGTCAATAATCCCGATGTTGTTATTTATTGCCTTAAAACAATTTGCCGACGGTCTAGAATACACCAAAACTGCGATGATACTTTCGCTAATTGCAATGCCACTAAACTTCTTCCTAAACTGGGTTTTCATCTTTGGAAATCTTGGCTTTCCACGAATGGAATTAGTAGGAGCGGGTTGGGGAACTTTTATAACTCGAACAATTATTTTTCTGATTTTAGGATTGGTTGTTTTACGACATTCAACTTTTAAGAGATACGTTGCCGTACGCAAAAAGCAATGGGTTTTTAGATGGAAAACAATGAAAGAATTGCTGCATATTGGCGTGCCTACAAGTATGCAGATTTCTATGGAAGCCGGCGCTTTTGCGGTTTCAGGAATTTTAGTTGGAACCATTGGTGCGGTAGAGCAGGCGGCACATCAAATTGCACTGACCTTGGCTTCGGTAACTTTTATGGCAATGCTCGGATTTTCGCAAGCAGCCTCCATCCGAACCAGCAACGCTTTTGGTCGGAAAAATTGGCCATTAATTAGCTTAATCAGTCGAAGTGCGATGATTGTGGCTTTGGGCTACGGAATCATCTGTGCATTGGTATTTATTTTGCTTAAAAATCAACTTCCTTATATATTTAATGACAACTTAGAAGTAGTAACTCTTAGCGCTCTGTTGTTACTCTACGCTGGAATTTTCCAGATCTCTGATAGTATTCAAGCGATCTCTGCAGGATTATTAAGGGGAATTAAGGATGTTCGTGTTCCCACAATCTTCATCTTTATTGCCTATTGGGTAGTGGGAATTCCGATTGGTTGCCTATTGGCTTTCACCTTTGAAATGGGAGCAGTTGGAATCTGGACTGGATTTATCGTTGGACTTACGCTATCGGCAATATTCCTATATTTACGTGTCAAAAAATTGACTTCGTCAAAAAGAAGTACAATTAGTAGTACATGATTTATTTGAGTTAGCACGCTTACTATTGTAGCTGCAAAGGACAAATATTAGGTACATATCAATAATAATTCTAATCTTTAGTAGAATTAAATCGAAATTTTTCTATTTTTAGGAAAATCACTTTTTACTGAAACTTTAATGAATTTAACTATAGAAAACATTCTTCTTGTAGGCTCTCTATTGCTGCTTTTAAGCATCGTGGTTGCCAAACGCGCCTACAAATATGGAGTTCCCACCTTATTATTATTTCTCGGAATTGGTATGCTTGCTGGATCTGATGGAATCGGAAAAATTCATTTTGACAATCCCGAAATTGCGCAATTCATCGGAATTGTTGCTTTAAACTTCATCCTTTTTTCTGGCGGTCTCGATACCAATTGGCAGAAAGTCAAACCGGTTTTAAAAGAAGGAATAGTACTCTCCACACTTGGCGTTTTACTCACCGCACTTACCGTTGGATTTTTTGTCTATTATGTTACCGACTTTACAATTTACGAAAGTTTACTACTTGGCTCGATCGTTTCATCTACTGATGCGGCGGCGGTTTTCTCTATTTTGAGAGCAAATAGTCTGGGTCTAAAAAAGAATCTCCGACCAGCTTTAGAACTCGAAAGTGGGAGTAATGACCCAATGGCTTATGTACTAACCATTGCTTTTTTAAGCTTGGTGATGAGTCCAGAGCAGGGTTTCTTGTCCGTAATTCCGATGTTTATTCAGCAAATGGCTTTGGGTGCTCTTGCGGGATTCGCCTTTGGAAGATTAATAAAATACATCATAAATTCGATAAATTTAGATTACGAAGGATTGTATCCCGTACTGGTAATTGCCCTAATGTTTATCACATTTTCGGCTACCGATTTCTTTGGTGGTAACGGATTCTTGGCAATTTACATCTGCGCCGTTTACCTTTCCGATCAAGATCTAATTCACAAAAAAGCTATTCTCAAAATGTACGACGGGCTCGCGTGGCTGATGCAAATCATTCTTTTCTTGACCCTGGGACTATTAGTTTTCCCATCCGAAGTATTTTCAGTTATGGGAGTAGGCCTCACAATTTCGATTTTTCTAATTTTGGTCGCAAGACCTTTAAGTGTCTTTTTAAGCCTAATGTTCTTTAAAATGAAACTCCGCCGCCGATTTTATATTTCCTGGGTCGGACTTAGAGGCGCGGTGCCAATTGTATTCGCAACCTACCCATTATTGGCGGGAATCGACAAAGCGTCAATGATTTTTAACATCGTTTTCTTTATTTCGGTGACTTCAATTTTAATTCAAGGAACCACTTTGAGTATGGTTGCCAAGTGGCTTCGAGTTGATATGATTGATGATCCTTTGGCAGTGCAGCCCGCAGATTTGCAGATTGTAGATTCGGTGCGAAGTGAATTGCAAGTAATAAAAATCGGCGTAAACGCAACCGCTGCGGGTAAGAAAATCGTCGATTTGCACTTCCCAGATTCCACTATTGTAAGTATGATTGAGCGTGGAGAAAACTACATAATCCCCACTGGTTCTACGATTGTGCTGGCTGAGGATATTTTGCATATTGTCTCAAATGATGTCGAGGATATGGAATCGATTCAGAATAATTTGTTGAAGATGGTGTAGGAATTTTATTCAAAATGTGGCTCTTAAAAACGAAATAGATGTGATAAGGATAGCGGTTAAATTTTGTAACAATGATTAGGTGAAAATGTAAAAAAAAATGTTACAATTTATTCAAAATAATTTAATGAAGATGGCGTAGGGGTTTTTATCCGCGAAATATATTTCTTGATTTTTAAAATCTATTTGCAAAAAATAATATTACAAGAATTGTTAGAGTTGCAAATATTGCAGCAAGCTTAAACGTATAAGTCCCAGCGGGACGACTTTATTGTAGCCCGTAGCTTCAGCTGCGGGTTTACAGAAGGATGATTTGGAAAAAGTCCCATGGGGACGATTTTATGAATTACCACGCGTGGTGGCCAAATTGCTTCAAATCGATATGATACACGATGCGCTGGCACTCGATCCGCCCGATTTGCAGATTGTAGATTCGGTGCGAAGTGAACTGCAAGTCATAAAAATAGCAATCAACGCAACCGCTGCGGGCAAGAAAATTGTCGATTTGCACTTCCCAGATTCCACTATTGTAAGTATGATTGAGCGTGGAGAAAACTACATAATCCTCACTGGCTCTACGATTGTGCTGGCTGAGGATATTTTGCATATTGTCTCAAACGATGTCAAGGATATGGAATCGATTCAGAATAATTTGTTGAAGGTGTTATAATATTTTTTTGGCGCTTTATCCTGCTGTCCACTATATCTTTCCTGCCCAAAACAAGGGGCAGGAAAGGATGCCGTTCCCATCAGGGCTAGGGCTTCAAGGTAATTACAAGAATCATCTTTAAAATTCGAGATGTCGTCCTTTTATTCTCAAAATACTTCAGGTCAATTTCAAACCAAAATTTCAAATTTTACGAGATCCCATAGCCCCGATTGCAACGAAAATCCCTTGGCTAGCAATTTGCCTTTTTGCAGCAACGGCAGGTAAGAGCGACCTTAGTCCCGATAGCTATCGGGATCCTTGGATGCCGACTGCTGCGGCAAATTGCTGCCAAGGATTGCAGAGAAAAGCGGGATAAAGCTCCAAAAAATCAACGGCAATAACTTATAAAATAATTTGGTGAGTACATCATCGAGACTGCTTACCTTTGCACTTCTTAAAAAAATTGAACTTTCAAAAAATCGTAAATGAAAACTATAAAAATTCTTTTTACTGCTGTTATAATTAGCTGTTTTTCGACTTCTGCATCTGCTTGGGGCAAGGAGGGGCATGCAATTGTAGCGGAAGTTGCTTTTAAATATATGGATAAGCAAACGAAGGAAATCGTTACTAAATACCTCGATGGAATGACGTTTCAAGATGCGGCAAACTGGATGGATGTCATCAAAGATGACCGCTCGATGGACTATATGAAGCCGTATCATTACGTAAATTTTGAAAAAGGCGAGGAGGTAAAGCATCTTCATGGTGGAAATCTTTTGGATGAACTACAGAAATCGATGAATGAGCTTAAAAACTATAAATCGATGTCGGATGCGGATGTACGACAGAAAATTAAGATGATTTTTCACCTTGTGGGCGACTTGCATCAGCCAATGCACGTGGGTTACGGAACGGATAAAGGTGGCAATACGGTTCAGATAAACTTTGAAGGAAAGGGAAGCAATTTGCACCGATTTTTTGATAGCGGAATTATACGCAAGCAAAATATCACTACTAAAAAGGTTTTAAAAGAGAATAAAACTTGTAAAAGTAACCGCAAAAAAATCGCGAATTCGAGCGTAATTGATTGGGCAAATCAGTCTCGCAGTGAGTTGGAATCTATTTATGATTTTAAAGGTGCGAAGATTTCGCAGGATTATGTGAACAAATTTGAGCCACTTGTAACGAAGCAACTTTATGATGCGGGTGTTCGTTTGGCTGCTATAATGAATTCGACTTTTAAATAAAAAATCGCTTTTAGTGCTTATTTGTAGCAATAAACCTTAGCGAATACAGATTTCTATGACATCATTATTAATAAGTATCGCTTGCAGTGTGGCTGTGGGCGCCGTTTTTAAAGTGGCGAAAAAGTATCATTCCAACGACGCGCAAATCGTTTTTTGGAATTACTTTTTTGCAATTTTACTTTCCTATTTTGTCTTTGTGCCAGACTTTAGTTTGGTGAATTCTGAAACGCCGTGGTTGCTTTATGGCACTTTGGGAGTTTTATTGCCAACGGTTTTTATCGTTTTGGCAATTTCAATCAAGAATAGCGGAATTGTCAAAACCGATGCGGCACAGAGAATGTCGCTGTTTTTATCCCTTATTGGCGCTTGGCTGATTTTTAATGAGGCTTTTTCGACTTATAAAATAATTGCGGTAGCGGTTGCATTGATTGCGTTTCTGCTAATCCTCGACAAACCAAGCAAGGAATCTAAAAGTCATTGGATTTATCCTGCACTTGTACTTTTAGGCTACGCAACAATTGACTTACTATTCAAACAACTCGCAGGTTTTACAACACTTCCTTACACAGCATCCTTGCTGATAATTTTTGGAATTGCAATTGTGATTATGTCCATGATTTTAATTGCGAAATACATTTTAAAAAAGGAGAAAATAGAATCTAAGAATATTCTTTTTGGAGCAATTGCTGGTGTTTTAAACTTCGGAAACATCCTTTTCTACTTAAAAGCACATCAGCAATATTCTGATAATCCAAGTACGGTTTTCTTAGGAATGAACGTTGGAGTAATCGTTTTGGGTAGTTTATTGGGGATCTTTATTTTTAAAGAAAAGCTTTCGCTAAAAAACTATATCGGAATTGGTTTGGGAATTATGGCGATTGTCTTTGTGGTGCTTTCGCAAAATTGATAAAGGTTGCAATTGGTTTGCACCGTTCTACAACCAGATTACATAACAATTCACTTTATCTTATATTTAAACATTTATTCATTATAAATTGATTGCTTCTGACCATAAATCGAGTCAAAAGCTCTAAATTTGTGATAGTGAAAATTCTAACTCTCCTTTTCAGCCTTTATTTTTCGATGCTTGCAGCAATGCCTTGCACCGATATTGCTGTGAATAGAAATCAGGATTTTAGCAAAATTGAAAAATCGCACGATCACGCTTCACATCCTGATGAAGCCGATTCTTGTTCTCCTTTCTGCATCTGTAATTGCTGTGGAACTCCGATTTTAAATCTTAATTCAACTTTACTTTTTGCAAATTTGAGCATTTCTCAAATTTCAAAAACTCCAATTTCTACTTACAAAACTCCTTTGTTTTCGAAATTTTTTGGAAGTATTTGGCAACCGCCACAGCTTCACGCATAAACGTTATCATCTTTGGATTACTACACCTTTGTAGGTGATCCATTTCAATTTCGCGTAAGCGTAACCCTAATTTTTTACATCAACAAAATGTTAGATAAAATCATACATTTTAGTATCAGTAATAAATTTATTATTGGTCTATTCACTTTGGTATTAATTATAGTTGGAGCTTACTCTGCCTATACTTTACCAATTGATGCTCTTCCGGACATCACAAATAATCAAGTACAAATTATCACAACCTCTCCAAATCTTGCCACTCAAGATGTGGAACAATTTATAACTTATCCAATTGAGCAGGCGGTAAAACCGATTCCGAATGTAGTCGAACTTCGGTCGATTAGCAGATTTGGATTGAGTGTCATCACCGTTGTTTTTACCGAAGACACAGATATTTACTGGGCAAGAGCTCAAATTTCTGAAAGATTAAAAGAGGCCGAAAGCAGTATTCCAACTGGTATGGGCGCTCCCGAAATGGCGCCTGTAAGTACTGGATTAGGCGAGATTTATCAATATATAGTTTTTCCGAAGCCTGGATTTGAAGATAAATTTGATGCAATCGAACTTCGAATGATTCAAGATTGGATTATCAAACCACAACTTATTGGTACAAAGGGAGTGGCAGAAGTCAACACGCTTGGCGGAAAACTCAAGCAATACGAAATCTCCGTAAATCCAGATAAGCTGAAAAGTATGGACATTACAATTGTCGATATTTTTGAAGCTTTGGAGAAAAATAACGAAAATACTGGTGGTGCCTATATTGACAAAAAACCTTATGCCTACTTCATTCGAGCCATCGGAATGCTTACAGGAATTGACGACATTAATAAAATTGTAGTCAAAAATCAGAACGGAATTCCGATCCTAATGCGAGATGTTGCTACCGTACAAGTAGGAAGCAGTATTCGATATGGTGCAGTGACCAAAGATGGTCAAGGCGAAGATGTGCAGGGAATGGTGATGATGCTCAAAGGCGAAAACAGCGGTCAGGTGGTGAATCGTGTAAAGGAAAAAATGGAGCAGATTAAAAAATCTTTGCCAGAAGGCGTAGATGTGGTGGCCTTTATGGATAGATCTCAACTTGTAGACAGAGCGATTTCGACGGTAGAGAAAAACTTAATCGAAGGCGCGCTGATTGTAATTTTCATCCTCGTATTATTATTAGGAAATTGGCGAGCTGGACTTGTTGTAGCATCGGTAATTCCGTTAGCATTACTGTTTGCAATTTCGATGATGAAGCTTTTTGGCGTAAGTGGAAATTTGATGAGCCTTGGTGCCATTGACTTCGGATTGATTGTCGATGGAGCAGTAATTATTGTCGAATCAATCGTGCACCGACTTCAAATAGGCAAGAAGCGCAAACTTTCGAGAGTTGAAATGGACGAAGAAGTCTTTACCGCATCATCAAAAATTAGGAATAGTGCAGCTTTTGGAGAGATTATTATCCTAATTGTGTACTTACCAATTCTAGCGCTTGTGGGCATTGAAGGGAAAATGTTCGGACCAATGGCAATGACAGTTTCATTTGCGATTTTGGGAGCATTTATTCTTTCACTCACTTATGTGCCAATGATGGCTGCGCTTGCGCTAAAAAAAGAAACGGGACACACTCGAAATTATTCGGATAAAATCATCGATAAGTTGCACAGTTGGTACACACCACTATTAGATTTTGCAATGAAATTTAAAAGAGAAGTTCTTGCCGTTACAATTGCATTTTTCGCACTATCGTTAGTGATTTTTAATACGCTCGGTGGCGAATTTATTCCAAGCCTTGACGAAGGCGATATTGCAACCCATCTAATTATTGCTTCGGGAAGTTCACTTTCGCAAGAGATTGAATCGACTACAAAAGCCGAACAGATTCTAAAAGCGAAGTTTCCAGAAATCAAAATGATCGTCTCAAAAATTGGTTCGGCAGAGATTCCAACCGATCCAATGCCAATGGAAGCTGCCGACGTGATGATTATATTAAAAGATAAATCTGAATGGACTTCGGCAGAAACCAAGGAAGAGCTGATGAAAATGATGGAAAAAGAGTTGGAAGTAATTCCTGGAGCTATCACCGAATTTTCTCAACCTATCCAAATGCGATTCAACGAACTGATGACAGGAGTAAGAAGCGATGTCGCCATTAAAATCTTTGGAGAGGATATCGATTTACTGGTGAGCAAAGGCGACGAAGTATTGCAAATGATTCAGAATATCAAAGGTGTCACAGATCCACAAGCCGAGAGAGTGGCGGGATTGCCACAAATTGTTGTTCGTTACAATAAGGACAAGATGGCTTATTACGGACTGAATGTCGGAGATTTAAATCGCGTTGTCAGAATGGGCTTTGCTGGTGAGGTTGCGGGTAATGTGTACGAAGGTGAGAAACGTTTTGATCTTGTTGTTCGTCTCGATCAAGATAAACGACAGGATATTTCGAATTTGAGATCACTATTTGTGACTTTGCCCAATGGAAATCAAGTGCCACTAGATCAAGTAGCAGATATCGCTTATGAAGATGGACCAATGCAAATTTCTAGAGAAGATGGAAAACGCCGAATTGTAGTTGGATTTAACGTGAGAGGCGAAGATGTGAAAACGGTGGTCAATACAATCCAAGAGAAATTGGATGCAGAATTAAAACTTCCTGATGGATATTACACCACTTTTGGCGGTCAGTTTGAAAATTTAATCGAAGCAAATAAACGTCTTGCGATCGCGGTGCCAATGGCATTGGGGTTGATTTTTATTTTACTATATTTTACCTTTAAATCTGTCAAACAATCATTGATGATTTTTACTGCAATTCCGCTATCTGCAATCGGGGGAATTATCGCTTTGTGGCTGCGAGATATGCCGTTTAGTATTTCGGCAGGAGTTGGCTTTATCGCATTGTTTGGAGTAGCGGTTTTGAACGGAATTGTTTTAATAGGATATTTTAATCAACTAAAAGCTGAAGGTATGGCCGATGTTTTACAAAGAATAAAAGAAGGCACAAAAGTGCGTTTAAGACCGGTAATTTTAACGGCATCAGTGGCATCGATGGGCTTCTTGCCAATGGCATTGAGTACTTCGGCAGGAGCAGAAGTGCAGAAACCCTTGGCAACTGTTGTGATTGGCGGATTGATTACGGCAACTTTTCTGACCTTGATAATCCTACCAATCCTATACTATTTAGTTGAAAAGAAATCGAAGATCAAAAGTACTTCAGCCGTAGTTATATTGTTATTTTTAGGCCTTTCGGCGAAAGCCACTGCGCAGGAAACACCTATATTGACATTGCAATCAGCAATTGAATTGGCGCAAGACAACAATTTACAAATCAAGTCATCAACATTAAATGAAAAAGGACAACAGCAATTGCTGAAATCAGGATTTGATATTCCGAAGACTGAGGTTAAAGCCTCATTTGGGCAACTCAATGGATTTATGAATGATAAGAATTTGGAAATCACTCAAGGGATTAATCCTTTTATAATTGGTGCGAATAAGCAGCTTTTGAAAGCAAATTATTCGAAAGCATCTTTAAAGAAACAGAATATTATCCAAGATATTACCCGAGAAATTAGCAGCTCTTGGAATACGATACTTTTTATGAAAAGGCAAAATAAACTGCTGGGATCAGAGGAAGCATTGCTAATTAAAGCGCAAAAAAATAGTAGTCGTCGATTTGAAACGGGAGATATTAGTAAACTTCAATTTACTTCGGCGAAAGCCAGAAAAGAGGATTTATCCATCAAGATTTTGCTGAATAAAGCGCAAGAAGCTATGGAGAAATCTAAATTGAAGTCGCTATTGCAACTGAAGGATTTTAGGATGGCAGATACTTTATTTGTTCCTATGCTGAATAATTTTTCAAAAAATGACGCTTTCGTGGACTTAAATTCAAAATTAGCTTTGGCTAAAATTGAAGTTGAAGTTGCAAAAGGAGAGCAGAAAGTAGTAAGAGCTGAGGGTTTGCCTGAGATCAGATTAGGTTATTTTTTGCAATCGATGCAAGGCACTCAAGAGAAAAACGGAGTTGATGTAGATGTTGATGGGTCACTTCAATTTCAAGGATTTACAGTTGGTCTAGCACTTCCAATTTTTGCGGGAAGCACGATTGCTAAGAATAAGGCAGCTAAGACTAATATTGAAATGCAAGAATTGAACGCACAATTAGTGCAAAACCAATTGGAAACTCAACTTGAGCAGTATCAAATTATTGCCGAAGCTTATCTGGCAAATATTCAATATTATAAAGAAACCGCTTTGGCTCAAGCCGAAACAATCAGAGTAAATTCAGTTAAGGAATATGCAGCGGGCCAGATTTCATACCACGAATTTACCGAGGCGATGGATGATGTTTATGAAATAGAAAACACTTATCTGGAAAGTATTTTTAATTATAATCAGGTTATCATAGAAATCAATTATCTGATCAACCAATAAATAAAAAATTCAATGCGAAATAATAAATCCATATATATAACCATAATTATCATAGGAATTCTAGTTTTAGTAGGCTATCTGATTGTTAGAAATAATTCGTCCGAAGATGATCACGATCACGAAATGGTCGAAAATAAAGTGGATGAAATATCTACAGTTACTTACAAAGAAGTTGCACTGAATGAAGCTCAGTTTAACGCTGCGAAAATCTTACTTGGAACATTTTCATCAAAGAATTTGAGCGATGTAATACACGCAAATGGTTATACCAAATTACCACCGCAAAATCAGGCAGATGTTTCGGTTTTTGCAAATGCTATCGTAAAGCAGATTTCGATTATTGAAGGACAGAAAGTTCAGAAAGGACAAACGGTGGCAATTTTAGAAAGTCCAGAATTTGCTAAACTTCAAGAAGCATATTTAACTTCAAGAAGTAATTTGGAGTTTTTGAAACTAGAATTTAAACGACAAGAATCGCTGAACGATGAGGAGATAAATTCAAGAAAAATATTTCAGAAATCAAAAGCTGAATATGATATCGAGGTTTCTAGAAATCAATCATTATTACGTCAATTACAGCTTTTAAACATTAATCCAAATGCTTCAATTTCAAGTACGGTTGCAGTAAAAGCACCAATTAGCGGTTATATAACAGAAATTTTTATCAAAATTGGATCGACCGTAGAACCTGGAAAATCGCTGATGAATATCGTTGACAATTCTCAACTTCATCTGGATTTATTGGTTTACGAAAAAGATTTGAATAAAGTAAAGCCTGGCCAAACAGTGCGTTTTATGCTCACCAATCAGGGCAATGAAGAGATTAAAGGGAAGATCTTTAATGTCGGAAAGGCCTTTGAAAGCGACACCAAATCGGTTGCGGTACACGCCGATATTTCGAATGAAGGTCAGAAATTAATTCCTGGAATGTATGTAAATGCGCTGATTGATATTGAAGCAAATAAAACAGATGCTCTTCCGCTTGAGGCAGTTGTAAAGGCAGAAGGAAGAGAGTTTATTTTTATTTTAGAAGAGATAGTTCCCGAAAGAAAGGCAGAAGATGGAAATGCTATAAAAGAAAAGGAATTTCATTTTCTAAGAATTGAAGTAAAATCAGGAACTTCGCAATTGGGATTTGTTCACGTAGATCTTTTACAATCAATTCCTAAAGACGCACAAATCGTTCTGTCCGGCGCTTATTACCTTCAAAGTCATTTAATTAAAAACGACGGAGGCGGCGGACACGCACATTAAAAATTAAAGTATGATAACAGAAAATAAAGCCCACTGGGAAAAAGTCTATCAGACCAAATCTGCTGATCAGGTGAGTTGGACTCAAGAATATCCACGACTGGCAATTGATTATCTAGAAGAATTGAATCTACCAAAGGATGCAGCAATCATTGACATAGGTGGTGGAGAAGCAGCATTTGCTGAAGCTGCGATGGATTTAGGGTATACCAATATTTCGGTTTTAGATATTTCTGAAGCTGCTTTGGCAAAAGCCAAAGAGAGACTCGGTACAAGAGCTGAAAACATCAAGTGGATAGCAACTGATATCATTAATTTTGAAACTACAGTAAAATATGACTTCTGGTATGATCGAGCAGTGTTTCATTTTTTGACCGATGAAAAACATATTGATAAGTACATAGAAATCGCTACAAAATCTCTAGTGGAAAATGGCAACTTTCTATTAGGAACATTTTCTGAAATTGGACCTTTTAAATGTAGTGGTTTGGAAATTACCCAATATTCAGAAACTTCCATGAAAGAAACTTTTGCCAAAAATTTCGTGGCAGAAAAATGTTTTACCCAAGAACATAAAACCCCATTTGATAGTATTCAGAATTTTCAATTTTGTGGATTTAAAAAAATTAAATAGATGGCAAAAAGTACAAATAAACCTGCTAAAAAGTGCTGTAGCATTGATGAAGAAATTCACAAGCCTGCAGTAAACATAAGTGACGATGATCATGGACATTCAGATGATGACGGTCATGGACACAGTCATGATCTTGGCGATCAGTCCAAAGTGCAATTGTTTGCTCCGGCAGTAATCAGCTTTTTACTTTTAATGATAGGAATTTCGCTTGATTATTATTTTAAACCCGAATGGTTTACTGATAATTTAAGATTGATTTTTTATATTATTGCTTATATGCCGGTTGGTTTACCAGTTTTGAAAGAAGCTGTAACGAGCATTAAGCAAGGTGATGTATTTTCGGAGTTTTTCTTGATGGGAATTGCCACAATTGGAGCTTTTGCTATTGGCGAATATCCAGAGGGAGTAGCAGTGATGCTGTTTTATGCAATTGGCGAAATTTTTCAAACTCTCGCAGTTACAAGGGCGAAGACAAACATTAAAAAATTGCTTGATCAACGGCCTGACGAAGCCACTATAATTGTTGATGGTAATCAGCTATTGAAAAAAGCAAAAGACATTGCCATCGGCGAAGTGGTTCAGTTAAAATCTGGAGAGAAACTGGCAATTGATGGAATTTTGTTATCAGAGACAGCAAGTTTTAATACCGCAGCGTTAACCGGTGAGAGTACACCAACAACATTTAAGAAGGGTGAAATGGTTTTGGCGGGAATGATTAATTCGCAAACCGTAAGTTTGATCGAGTCAACCACAGCTTTTGAAGACACAAAGCTTTCGCGAATATTGCAAATGGTGCAAGAAGCATCTTCGAAGAAGGCGCCTACGGAATTATTTATCCGAAAGTTTGCGAAAATCTATACGCCAATCGTCGTATTTTTAGCTTTAGCGATCTGCCTGCTACCATACTTTTTTGTCGACGAATATATATTTAGAGATTGGTTGTATCGCGCATTAATATTTCTAGTAATTTCTTGCCCTTGTGCCTTAGTAATTTCCATCCCACTTGGATATTTTGGCGGAATTGGCGCTGCAAGTAGAAATGGAATACTATTTAAAGGCTCGGTATTTTTGGATGTGATGGCTTCAATTGGTTTGGTTGTCACTGACAAAACGGGCACAATGACCGAAGGGGTTTTTAAAGTGCAGAATATTGAAAGTGTTGGCATATCCGAAGAAGATTTAATTAAATATACTGCAGCAATCGAACATAAGTCGACGCATCCTATTGGTGCAGCGATTATTGAGTATGCAAAGGGATCTGAAACAAATGTAGAAGTATCTGAAGTGGAAGAAATTGCCGGCCACGGATTAATCGGCAGAGTTGATGGTCGAAATATCGCGGTTGGAAATACCAAATTACTTGATAAACTAAATATTTCGTACGACAAACAAATTGGTGAGTCAGCATTTACGATTATCGCGGTTGCAATTGATAACAAATACGCTGGCCATGTACTAATTGCCGATCAAATAAAAACTGACGCGGCATTGACGGTTGCCGAACTAAAGAAATTGGGAGTTCGGACTGTAATGCTGTCTGGCGATAAAGATGCGGTGGTTCAGGCTGTTGCCAAAGAATTGAAAATCGAAGAATCCTACGGCGATTTGCTTCCAGAACATAAAGTTGAGAAAATGGAAGGCTTAAAAAGTCCTAATCTCAAAATTGCCTTTGTGGGCGATGGTGTCAATGATGCTCCAGTTGTTGCACTTGCCGATGCTGGAATTGCCATGGGCGGACTGGGAAGTGACGCTACCATTGAAACTGCTGATATTGTAATTCAGAATGATCAGCCCTATAAAATTGTAACTGCAATAAAAATTGGAAAGAAAACCAAACAGATAGTTTGGCAAAATATTTCAATGGCTTTTCTAGTAAAAGCGGTGGTTTTGATCCTTGGCGCGGGTGGACTCGCTACGATGTGGGAAGCAGTATTTGCCGACGTCGGCGTAGCTTTATTAGCAATTTTGAATGCAATGAGGATTCAGAATTCGAAATTCTAAAGCTTAAAACCTAAAATAAAAATCGCTGTGAGTTTTGAAACTTACAGCGATTTTTTTTATTATATCTTTTTCCAAAGGGCATTACAATACCATTTGTTCGAATCGTAGAACAGATGCTCAGTTTCAAAACCTGCATCTCGAGCAAGTTGTTCTATATCGCTTTCTGAATACTTCTGAGACATTTCCATATAAATAGGCTCATTATTTTCGAAATTAATTGGCTGACCATCTACAGAAACTTGTTGTTTAATTTTACTAATTAAATATGACTTACAAGTTCCCGTTAAAGGATCGTAAGTTGGATAATGTTCGAATGAATCTAAATCGAAATCACCATTTGCGGTATCATTAATCCGCTGTAATAGATTTAAATTAAAGTCTCTAGTTATTCCTTCTTTATCATTGTAAGCAGCAAGAATTTGATGTGGATTCTTTTTTAAATCAAAACCAATCAATAGTCTATCTCCTTTATTTAGATGATTATTTAATGCATTTAAAAACAACGAAGCACTTTTGCTTTCAAAATTTCCAATGCTCGAACCTAGAAACAAAACAACTTTCTTCTTGCTAGTCATTCGGTTAAGTTCTTCCAACATCGGCAAATATTCTCCAGCTAAGCCAATTACGGTAACCGAAGGAACCCTTTTGGGAATTTCTGTTTCTAGCTGTTCAATAATATTTTCGGAAATATCGATTGGGTAGTAGTTAAAGTCTTTTTTAGCTCGTACTAAAGCTTTTAATAAATGAGTGGATTTTGTAGCATCTCCCGCACCAAGCTCGACGACATCAAAGTAATCTGATTGTTCTGAAAGTACATTCGAAATTGTATCTGACTGCTCTTCGAAGATTTCCATATCAGCATCAGTAAGATAATATTCTTCCGATTGCATAATACGCTGAAATAGAAGATCGCCTTTTGTATCGTAAAAATATTTTGACTGCAAGTATTTTGGGGTTGCAGATAGCCCTTTGAGAATGTCTTTGGTAAATGTCTTTTCTATCATAGTTTTATTTTACGAGTCTAATTCCGGTAAATTGCCATTGCAAATGTGGCTGAAAAAAATTTCTGTATGTATGCCTGCGGTGCCCGTCAGGAGTTGCAATTGAAGCTCCGCGCAAAATCATTTGATTAACCATAAACTTTCCATTGTACTCACCGGTTGCGTCTTCGGCCATTTGAAATCCGGGGTAAGGTAAGTAAGCACTTTGTGTCCATTCCCATCTTTCGCCCCAATTCAAATTCTGTGACGCCACTTCCCATTCGGCTTCTGTGGGCAATCGCATTTTTTTCCAATTCGCGTAAGCGTAGGCCTCATACATATTAATATGTGTAACCGGTTGATTCATTTTTATTTGAGCTAAACCATTTAAAGTATAATTTTTCCACTCATTATCAATGAAATGCCAATACAACGGCGCTTTGGCATCTCGCTGCTTCTTCCATTCCCAACCGTCCGCGTGCCATAATCGGAAATTATCATATCCGCCAGAAGTCATAAATTCTAAATATTCTTTATTTGAAACTAGGTTTTCGCTGATTTCAAAATGGTTGATGTAGACCTTGTGTCGATTTAATTCGTTGTCAAAACAGAAGTCTTTTCCCTGATGTCCTATTTCGTAAACGCCTTCGCGAAAAGTCAAAAAAGACTCTTGCAATATTTCGGTTGCTTTCTCAATTTGAGTATCAGAGTAGGATGGAAGTAGAGGATTGTTGCCCAAGATAAACTTTATATCGGTAAGCAATAATTCCTGATGCTGTTGTTCGTGATTTAATCCTAGCAAAAATAGCGGTAACAATTCTTCGGGTAATGAATTTTCAAGATATTTTCGCATTGCTGCATCCACGTAAGCTCGATATTTATAAACTTGCTCAACCGTTGGCCTGCTGAGATTTCCGCGATCGGTCCGAATAACACGTGCGCCAATGCTCTCGTAGTAACTATTAAAAACAAAATTAAAATTAGGATCAAATACCTCGTAATCTTTTAGGTACGGAACTAAAATCATCGATTCAAAAAACCAAGATGTATGACCTAAATGCCATTTCGGTGGGCTAACATCTGCAATATTTTGCACAACATAATCCTCAATTTCCAAAGGAGCACAAATATCCTCTGTGCGCTTTCTAATATGTAGAAAATTATCAAGCATATTTCTATGCCCTTTATAAAAAATATTGTGGTTGCTTCTAGTATCGATTTCCATAAATTCTCACGTTGGTTTTTAAAGTTATATAAATTTTTATAAAAGCAATTCATTTTTAACACCTTAACAAAACATTTGCATGCATTTTTTCATAGTGTAGATGAATATTTTCGTGCCTCCTTGTTATTATAGAATATCAGATTGGTTAAGCATTTTATTTTTTTCGCCTAAAATTTTGCCATAAGTGCGGGCTTATCACATAAAAATATTATTTTTGCCAACTATGAAAACAAAATTAATCAATCTGAAGGCTTTTAAGAATTTCTTTCAAAAGTCATCTTCAAGTGGAATAATTCTTCTTTTTTGTGTAGTTATTTCACTATTGCTAGCCAATTCTCCATTATCAAAAGACTTCTCCAATTTACTGCAAACCGAATTAGGTTTTGAAGTGTCGGGAATTATGTTGCGTTACCCTATTATTTTATGGGTAAACGACGGATTAATGGCAATTTTCTTTTTATTAGTTGGTCTGGAAATTAAACGAGAAGTTGTAGAAGGTGAGCTATCATCTTTTAAGCAAGCCTCTTTGCCAGTTCTAGCTGCAATTGGTGGTGTTGCGGTTCCGGCCTTAATTTATCATGCCTTTAATCATGCAGATGTTACGACAGTGCACGGTTGGGGAGTGCCAATGGCTACTGATATTGCATTCGCGTTAGGTATTCTATCCTTATTAGGTGATAAGGTTCCAACTGGGCTCAAGATATTTCTTGCTGCTCTTGCCATTGTTGATGATTTGATCGCGATCATGGTAATTGCAATTTTCTATTCTGGAGATCTGGAGTGGATGTATTTAGGATTTGCCGCAGGAATATTCGCGTTACAAATGATCTTTAATAGACTTGGACTTTTAAATATCTTATGGTACGTTATTCCAGGTCTATTTATGTGGTATTTTATTCACCATTCTGGAATTCATGCTACGATTGCGGGAGTGCTTACTGCAATTACACTACCAACAAATGCTACAGACAGAGAGTCGCCTCTAGAAAAATTAGAGCACTTTTTGAGTACGCCTGTCAATTTTGTCGTGATGCCAATTTTTGCAATTGCAAATACAAATATTACTTTTCAGGGTGGTATGGTTGAGGGCTTAGCAACTAATATGGGATTGGGAATTGTTTTAGGACTTTTCGTTGGAAAACCAATCGGTATAGTGTTAATGTCATGGCTATCGGTAAAATTAAAATTAGGACAATTGCCAGAAGGTGCAGATTGGTTCCATATTCTAGGCTTAGGATTTTTGGCCGGAATTGGTTTTACAATGTCAATCTTTATTGCCCTTTTATCTTACAAATTGGAATCATATCAAATCGAAGCCAAATTTGCAATCTTAATTGGTTCTGTCCTTTCAGGTTTAATGGGGTATATGCTTTTAAGTTTTTACAATAAAAAACAATCAAGAAAAGCGGCTGCGGTAAAATAAAACGGTAATTTTATTAGGCTTAAGTGTCATCTTTTTAAAAGTTCTAGATTTTTTGAGCTGCGCAAAGCGAATTTAATTAAATAGAGAAAGGCAAGATGAAAAAAATTTCTGCCAAGCTTAATCAATTACAAGCAACCGCAATTTGCGGAAATGATATTAGCTCATCCTGCCTGTACGTATCGGCATTAACTATTGGATACGCGGGTCAATTTGCATGGATTTCATTACTGATAGTAGCATTTGTACTATTCTTATTCAGAAAAATTTATGGAGAAGTTGTAGGTGCTTTGCCTCTTAATGGTGGCGCCTACAATGTGCTTCTTAATACCTCTAGCAAACGCACAGCCTCAATTGCAGCGGTGCTTACTGTTTTATCCTATATGGCTACGGCAGTACTTTCGGCTTCAGAAGCCATGCACTATCTGTCTATAATAATTCCTGGAATTAATATAATCCTTTCAACCGTTGTAGTCCTAATTATTTTTACTACTCTCGCAATAATAGGAATTGGTGAATCGGCATTTGTTGCAGTTATCATTTTTCTTGTACACTTAGTATCACTTAGCATACTTGTTATAGCGGCATTTATCTTTGTAGGGATGAACGGACTGACAACTTTTCACCTCAATTGGGATGTACCACTCACGTACGAAAGTATAGCTTACACATTATTTCTTGGCTTTTCAGCAGCAATGCTTGGTATCTCAGGTTTTGAAAGTTCGGCAAATTTTGTCGAAGAACAGCAGCCGGGAGTATTTAGAAAAACGCTCCGCAATATGTGGGCAATCGTTAGTTTTTTCAATCCATTAATTGCGATTTTGATTATTGCGATTATTCCAATTGCCGAGCTTGGAGAACATAAAGAATCCCTTCTAGCATTTGTCGGTAAAACCACAGGTGGAGATTGGCTGGCTTGGTTAATATCTGTTGATGCAGTATTGGTTTTGAGCGGTGCCGTGTTAACTTCCTTTGTAGGAGTTTCAGGACTGTTAAAAAGGATGACCCTCGACAGAATTCTTCCAAACTATTTTTTGAAAGCCAATAAAAATGGGTCTAAATACCGCATTATTATTAGCTTTTTTATTCTTTGCACTTCGGTACTTTTTGCCACAGGCGGCCACATGGAATCTTTAGCGGGTGTTTATACCTTTTCATTTCTGGCGGTAATGGCGCTATTTGGGATAGGAAATCTGCTTTTAAAATTTAAACGTCAAAAATTACCAAGGCCAGAGCGAGCGCGAGGTATTTCGGTGGTAGTAGCCATCGCATTTGTGGTAGCTGCCTTTATTGGCAATATCGAACTGAATGAAAGTGCCTTTGCAACATTTATAAAATATCTTATTCCGGCCTTGATAGCCGTATTTGTAATGCTCAATAGATCTGTATTGATTCGATTTGGCCTGGCAGTTATTGATTATTTCTACCAACCAGTGCGTAAATTTGCGGTTTTAGGCAACAGATATCTTCACCGGATGAATCAAAAAGTAAACTCTCAGGAATTTGTGTTTTTCACAAAAGGTGACGATGTTGCAATTTTAAATAAAGTTATGCAGTATGTACAAAATAATGAATCTACCAAGAATCTGAAAATTGTAAATGTGAAGAAACCCACTGATTCCAACGAAGCACTCAAGGTAGATTTAGAAGTACTTGATCGCGCTTACCCTGATATTCACATCGAATTTATTGAAATTGAAGGTTTCTTTGGACCTGACTTGATTGCAGAACTTTCAGAAAAGTGGGATATTCCTAAGAATTTTATGTTTATCGGGTCTCCGGGAGATCGTTTTTCTTATAGAGTTTCAGACTTGGGCGGTGTGCGACTTATAATGTAATGCGCTATGAGATCTGTATTTAAATGCATATTTTCGCCAGAAGTATTTCGGTAGTTTTTGCGCTTACGCGAAATGTATAAAGGTTAAATTCACGATTAGGTTAAAATTTCATTTATGTCTATTACAATCTCTGCCTATCACGAATCAAAAACTTTTGATGGTATCATTTACGAAAATTCGGACTTGCACTTTTCCGAATTTGAATCTTGTACATTTAGTAACTGTAATTTTTGTGAAGCTACTTTTCTCGCGGTTGTATTTATCGATTGCACCTTTATAAATTGCAACTTCGAATCTGCAAAGATTAATTACGTTTCACTCCGAACTGTTCATTTTATCGATTGCAATTTGAGTAGTATTAACTTTGCAATGGTAGATCAATTTATTTTCGAAGTTCATTTTACTGATTGCCTCCTGGATTTCTCAAAATTCTACTCTTTAAAACTTAAGAATACTGTTTTTACCAATTGCAGTATGATTGCGATGGATTTTATGAATGCAGACATGACAAAGGTGAATTTTGACGGATGCGATTTGTACCAAGCTGTTTTTGACAAAACAAACCTTAATCAAGCAGATTTTCGAACTAGTAGAAATTATAGCTTCAACCCTGCCAAAAACAAAGTAAAAAAAGCAATTTTCTCCAAGGATGGACTAGCGGGATTATTGAAATCACACGATATCGTGGTAGTTTAGATATCTTTTTCCATTACAAAATCGTCCATTATATAGTTATTTCCGATATCGATAATTTCCTTTTTAACGGTTTTAAATCCAATTTTCTCATAGAAATTAAATGCTGAATTAAATTTATTTACATTTAGCGAAAGCTTTATAGAAAATCTCTCTAAAGCAATTTCTGTAATGTAGTCTATGAATTTTCTACCAACACTCAATCCTTGCGCTTCAGGCAAAATGTAAAGCTTGTGTATGCGCGTAGTAGGAACGGAGCCGAAGTTGTGCTCAATTCCACAAAAACCGACAATAACGCCATCATTAATTGCAAAAATATAATCTTGCGACTCCATGCTTTTCTTCAATGCCGCGGCGCTATAGAATAAATCAAGCATGTATTCTATTTGCGCCGCCGACAATATTTGGCCATAAGCAACCGGCCAAGTTTTGGTTGCTATATCCTGAATTTGACTAATGTCATCCTCGGTAGCTTGTTTAAATTCAACCATAAAAATTAACCGTGAACTGATTGACTTTTTCCGTATTTAGAAATAATCGAAGCTTCAAATTCCAACCATTCTCTCCAACGTTTCTCAACATCAATTCCTGTCCCGTATTTACGCGCGTAGGTTATGAAAGTCGTGTAATGGGAGGCCTCGCTTTCCATTAGTTCTCTATAAAATACAGAAAGTTCTGGATCATTGATATTTTCTGAAAGAACCTTAAAACGCTCGCAACTTCTAGCTTCGATCATTGCCGAAAATAGCAATCTTTCAACTAAACCAGACACTCTGCTTCCGGTATTGCTTTGCTTCATATATTTGGCCAATTCTCCCACGTATTCGTCTTTACATTCGCGACCTAAAGTAAGTCCACGTTTTAAGATAATTTCGTGAACCATTTGGAAATGCTCAATTTCTTCTTTTGCAAGTGCAAGCATATCTGTAACTAAATCAGGAAATTCTGAATTGATTGTAATAATTGTAATCGCGTTTGTTGCAGCTTTTTGCTCGCACCAAGCGTGATCCGTAAGAATATCTTCGATATTTTTTTCTACTATATTAACCCATCGCGGGTCGGTTGGGAGTTGTAATCTTAATACAGACATAATTTTAAATTTTATCAAAAAACCTTCAAAAGAGAACTTAAGAAGGCTTTTTTAGTATTATAAAAGAAATTTTTTTTACCACACAAAGATGGCTCTTTCGCCCATCATTTCGTTCACTTCTTCGGCGATATCTTCCAATAAATCTTCGTTTGTATGATCAGAAAGAACACGGTCAATTAAATTTACAATTGGCGCCATATCTTCTTCCACAAGTCCACGTGTTGTAATTGCTGCAGTCCCTATACGAATTCCGGAAGTTACAAATGGAGACTTATCATCAAAGGGAACCATGTTTTTATTTACCGTAATTTCTGCTTTAACCAATGCGTTTTCTGCTTCTTTTCCTGTAATGTTTTTATTTCTAAGATCAATAAGCATCATATGATTATCAGTTCCTCCAGAGATAATGTCATATCCTTTGTCCATAAATGCTTGAGCCATAACGCGTGCATTTTTCTGAACTTGTACCATGTATCTAAAGTATTCGTCGGTAAGCGCTTCTCCAAATGCTACTGCTTTCGCCGCGATCACGTGCATCAAAGGTCCACCTTGATTTCCTGGAAAAACCGCCAGATCAAGTAAAGACGACATCATTCTTGTTTCGCCCTTAGGAGTTTTAAGTCCAAATGGGTTTTCAAAATCTTTGCCCATCATTATCATTCCACCACGAGGGCCACGCAATGTTTTATGCGTAGTTGTAGTTACAATATGACAATGTGGTAGTGGATCATTCATCAAGCCTTTGGCAATTAGACCAGCAGGATGTGCAATGTCAGCGAGAAGCAATGCTCCAACACTGTCGGCAATTTTCCTGAAACGTTCAAAGTCCATATCACGCGAATAAGCAGAAGCTCCAGCGATGATCATCTTTGGTTGCTCTCTAGTTGCAATTTCTTGAATTGCATCGTAATCCAGTTGACCTGTTTCTTTATTTACTCCATAAAATACAGGATTGTATAATTTTCCTGAAAAATTTACTGGCGATCCGTGAGTTAAATGTCCTCCGTGTGATAAATCAAATCCTAAAATTTTGTCTCCAGGTTTCAAACATGCAAAATACACCGCTGTGTTTGCTTGAGATCCTGAGTGCGGCTGAACGTTTGCATATTCTGCCCCAAATAAAGCTTTGGCTCGGTCAATTGCAATTTGCTCAACAATATCAACTACTTCACAACCTCCGTAGTATCTCTTGCCCGGATAACCTTCGGCATATTTGTTGGTTAAAACTGATCCTGCAGCTTCTAAAACGCGATCGCTTACAAAATTTTCACTGGCTATTAATTCCAATCCGTCAATTTGTCTTTCTTGTTCATCTAATATGAGATCAAAAATTTCCTGGTCGTTGTACATGGCTTTTTTTTCGTTAAAATGATGACAAAAATACGAAAAACGTTTGTTAATATGGTTGTTAATTTTATATTTGAATAAAGATATAATAACCCTACAAACACAACATACAAATGCCAATAACAGCCAACAATCCTGAATTAAAATCTTGGTTAAAAGTTTCTGCTGACAGTGATTTTCCAATTCAAAATATTCCTTTTGGAGTATTTTTAACAAAAGAACATGTGGTGACAATTGGAACAAGAATAGGAGATTATGCCATCGACCTGGGTGCTTTGCAGCAATTAAATTATTTTGAAGGCATTGAGCTTACAGATGATATGTTTATGCAAGATACTCTTAATGACTTCATTTCTGACGGCAAAAGGACATGGAGAGCGGTGCGTAATCGTATTGCAGAATTATTTTGTGAATCAAATGAAACTCTTCAGAAGAATGAAAAACACAGAGAGATTGTGATTTTTAATCTTGACGATGTCGAAATGCAACTCCCAGTTTTAATAGGTGACTATACTGATTTTTATTCAAGCAAAGAACATGCAACTAATGTAGGAGCGATGTTCCGTGATCCAGATAATGCGCTGCTGCCAAATTGGCTCCACATTCCAGTAGGATATCATGGAAGAAGTAGTACCATTATTCCTTCAGATATTCCCGTACATAGACCTATGGGTCAGACACTTGCTCCGGATGCAACGAATCCAACTTTCGGACCATCAAAAAGAGTTGACTTTGAGCTAGAAACCGCATTTATTACTACGGATGCCAATATAATGGGAGAGCCTATTCCGGCAGGAGAAGCCGAAGATTATATCTTTGGAATGGTTTTATTAAACGATTGGAGCGCACGTGATGTGCAAAAATGGGAATATGTTCCACTTGGACCATTCCTTGCAAAAAGTTTTGCAAGTTCAATTTCACCTTGGATAGTTACAATGGAAGCACTAGAACCTTTCCGTACCGCAGGTCCAAAACAAGATCCTGAGCCTTTGGACTATCTAAAAGTAGAAGGGGATCAAGCTTTTGACATTAAATTGGAAGTATCGCTAAAACCTGAGGGTGGAGAAGAAAACTTATTGGCAACTTCAAATTTCAAGTATATGTATTGGAGTATGAGTCAGCAACTTACACACCACACTAGCAATGGATGTCGCGTGAATTCTGGTGATATGATGGGATCTGGAACTATTTCCGGACCTACTCCAGATAGCTTTGGTTCAATGTTAGAATTAACTTGGGGAGGAAAAAATCCAATTAAATTAAGCGACGGTACCGAACGAAAATTCATCGATGATAATGATACCGTTATTATGAGAGGTTATTGTAAGAATGATGAAGTTAGAATAGGATTTGGTGAAGTTTGCACCAAATTACTACCTCCTTATCAGAAAAAATAATATTTATTTAAAACTTTTTTAATCCACTTCAATGAAGTGGATTTTTTTTTGCAAACTGTTTCGATAATCTATTATATTTGTTAAAATCAAACATCTAAAATGAAAAAGCTTTATATCCTTTGTGTTTTTTTACTGCTAATGGCTTGTGGAAAAAAAATTACGCAAAACGCAATTAATTCTGGCGATTACGATCAAGCGATTGAAACTGCCACTCAAGCTCTTCGAACTAATAAAGATAAAAACAGCAAAAAACCTTACGTCTTTATGTTGGAGGAAGCTTATGCCAAAGCAGTCGAGCGTGATTTAAGTACTTTAGAGTATTTAAAAAAGGAAAAAAATTCAGCAAATGCCGAAAAGATTTATCAATTGTATTTTAACCTTCAACAAAGGCAGGATTTAATAAAACCTTTACTACCATTATATCTTTCAGAAAATCGTACCGCTCGTTTTGATTTTTCAAACTACACATCACAACTAGTTCAAAGTAAAAAGGAATTAGTAAATTATTTATACATAAATGCGATGCGTTTGTCACTCTCTACAAAAAAAGAAGATGCTCGAAAAGCTTATGATGATTTGAATTTTATCGAGAAATTACAGCCTGATTTTAAAGATTTAGCCTCTTTAAAAGACAAAGCGCTTCAAAAAGGAACTGATTATGTACTTGTAAAAATTGATAATCAGACAAACATGATTATCCCTCAGCAATTACAAAATCAATTATTAGATTTTTCTACCTATGGATTGGATGAATTTTGGGTGGTGTATCACTCCAATCCTCAACAAAACTATAAATACGACTTTACCTATTTTGTGAATTTTCGAGATATTCAAATTTCGCCAGAGCAGATGCGCGACAAAGAATTTGCCGTTGAAAGAGAAATTCAGGATGGTGTAAAAAGGAGTTACGATGCCAACGGAAATGTTATTTTGGATGATAAAGGAAATGCGGTAATGATTCCTAATATAATTTTGGCGAAAGCCTTGATACAAGAAATAAATTTACAAAAAACTTGTTCGGTAACGGCAAAAGTTGACTTTGTTAACACAAGCAACAATCAACTTATCAAATCATTTCCATTAAATTCAACTTTCGTCTTTCAAGATATCGCAGCCAAATATAGAGGTGATATTCGCGCGATAGATCCAAATTATACCCAATATTTAAACCGGCGGTTACCAGGATTTCCATCAAATGCACAAATTCTAATCGACAGTGGAGAAGAATTAAAAGCCAATTTGAAAAGAATTATTTCTAATAATAAATTTTAAAAAATATTCTTCAATATGAATGATAAACAGCAGAAGCAAGCTTCAGAATTTTTGGTAGCTAGAGGTTTGATTTCTGATGATCAGTATCGTCAGATAGAGGCATATCAAAAACTAGAAATATTTTCATTGCATACAGAGCTTCGGCTGTTGATCTACTTTGCTGTCTCTTTATTCTGCGGAGGAATTGGATTACTAATTGCAAATAATATTGATACTATCGGACATAGTGTCGTCTTGTCTATTTTGTGTTTATGCATTTTGGCTTGCTATTATTTTTCTTATAAAAACGCACCCAAGTTTTCGTGGAATAAAACCGATTTCGAAAATGCTGTTTTTGAATATGTAGTCTTAACCGCCGTAATTCTCAGTGGTATATTCATTGGCTACTTGCAATTTCAGTTTTCCGCATTTGGTCAAAATTATTCGGTAGCTACGCTTTTACCAACAGTTGTAGCATTTGCAACAGCGTACTATTTTGATAATAAAAATGTGCTTTCAATTGCAATTACTGGACTTATTGCCACAATTGGTCTTAGCATTAATCCCAGAAATATTTTAGAAGGGGACATTTTCGCAAGTGAATTTTTAAGTGTTTCGGGAGTTGTTTTGGCAATCATTCTTTTAGGATGGGGAATCTATTCAGACAAAAAAAGTCTTAAATCTCACTTTAGTCCTTTATATTTTCAGTTTTCTTTACATCTGATGGGAATCGTGGGAATTGCAAATATGACCGAGAATTACTGGCCATTGTATTCAATACTTTTAGGAATATATTTCTATTATGTTATTAGAATATCGATGCAAACCCGCTCTTTGTTTCTATTTATCTTTTCTATATTTTATTCTTATATCGTATTGGCAATTGCCTTGTATCAACTTGCGGATACTTTAAATGTTTGGAGATTTCTAGAGCAACTTTCTATCGTCTTACCAATACTGTTCGCTGCTTCGATTTATCTGTTTGTAGTATTAATTCAAAAGTTTAGAAGAAATGATGGAAGCATATAACGAAGAATTGTTGTTAAATACTTTAGTTGCAGAAAAGGCCGAGGAGCTTTACGATGGAAATTTCATTAGTATTGAACAATTTCAAAATATTAATAGAACTTTGCCTAAATTGGTGGGTTCTAGAAATATTATTATAAGAATATTTTTCTACTTTTTAGGTACATTTTTGTATGGATCTATCTGTGGAATGATTAGCTTGATTTATCTTACAACCCTAGACGACAGCACTATTTGGAACTTAGCTCCATTTCTATTCGCAGCAGTTGGAATTGCATCAATGGAATTAGTAATTACTAAGAATTTAAAATTTTATAAAAATGGAATAGACGACGCCTTTGTTTTGGGAATTGTGCTCTGCATCGCAGTTGGATTAGGCCTGCAGATTGAGTTTGAAAGCTGGGTGGTATCACTTTCGGTGTTTATAAGTGCGGGACTTTGCTATTTTAGATATTTAAACATTCCAGCATTATTAGTTTCTTGTACTGCTTTTGTGGCAACAGTAACATTTGTGATGATTCAATATATTATTTACGGAAGTGCGGTGCTACCAATTCTACTTGCTGTAGTTTCTGCATTTGTATACCAAATAATTTCAAAGAATATTAATCACATTAGCAAACCTCTATATTTTCAAGGGACGACTTTTACAAAATATTTTGCAGCGATTGTATTTTATCTTTCTTTAAATTATGCTGTTATAACTGAATTATCAGTGGTTTTGATGCCAAATTTGACCCCAAACACTTTTAGTACACTAATGTCATACTTATTTATAATTCTAACCGCAGTTGTTCCGATAGCATATATTTATAAAGGAATTAAGGAAAAAGACAAACCTCTTTTTGTAATTGGACTCCTTGCGGTTGCAGTAAGTTACGCCACACTTAGATATTACGTTCAATTCATGTCGGTAGAAGTGGAAATGATTTTTGGTGGGCTTCTGATTTTTTGCGCTTCCTATTTAATTATGAAAAAGATCAAAAATAATGTTCAAGGAGTTACATTTTTGCCAGATCGGCTTGCCACAGATAATGCTGCGCAATTAGAAATATTAGCATCAGTGGCACAGTTTAGAGGAAACGCAACCGCCACTGAAAGCAGTCCGATGAAATTTGGCGGAGGCGGTTTCAGTGGCGGTGGAGCAGGAGAAAGTTTTTAAACTTAAACCTTATTTATTTTACTTAGTAAATCTGTCGCATCAATATCGCTATGAGAAACGTGGTATAAGCAATGTCCTTTCTTAATCATCAATAACTGTGGAGATTGATGCATTACATTGAATTTTGTACTGATTTCATTCGAAATATCTCTGTGCTCTAGAAGATCTAAAAAATACAATTTAGCATCGGCTTCACTCAACTTATATTCTCTTTCAAACCCTTTGAGTGCCATTCTACTAATGCTACATCTAGTGCTGTGTTTGAATATAAATACCGGAATTGTATTAGATTCTAAAGCTATCTCATCTAATTGTTTTATTTCTGTTAAAGAATTCCACAAAAGTGGAGATTCATTGCTATCTTTATTGTCGGAATCACCGAACATCTTACTGAAAAAATTCATAATTAATAATTTTGTAATTGGTGTGTTTTTTAAAATACCGAAATTTTACTATAGTTCGATTCTCCCAAATATATAAATTAAAATTTTTTATTACGTTAAACTTTAAATAATTAATGAGTTATGAATATAAATAATTTTACGATCAAATCTCAAGAAGCACTTCAATTATCACAACAAATTGTGCAAGCGGAAGGTCAACAGCAAATTGAAAACGAGCATATTTTAAAAGCGATTTTTCAGGTTGACGAAAATGTTGCGCCGTTTTTACTTAAGAAATTAAATGTCAACTTGCCCCTTTTCAAGCAATTATTAGATAGTACTATTTCTAGCTTCCCTAAAGTGAGTGGAGGTGAAGTGCAATTTTCGAGAGAGGCAAGCAAAACATTAAATGAAGCCGAAATCATTTCCAAAAAAATGAGCGACGAATATGTATCTATTGAACATCTTCTGTTGGCAATTTTCAAGTCGAGAAGTCAAGTTGCTCAAATT